>OW818640.1:265000-3287455 GCA_942492755.1 uncultured Alphaproteobacteria bacterium | reverse complement strand
TCAGCTTCACTACTGAATCGGCCGTGCTGGCCAACGGACCAGGCGCTGCGGCGGTGTTCGCGCTCGATGCCTTTCCGGGGGATGGAAACATCCTGAATAACTTCGGTGCCGATGGACCGGGCAGTGTCCGCTTCCCCTCGAGCATTGACGGGACCAGCAGCGGACTGACTTCTGGCGGCGATCCGATCGTCTACAGCCTTAGCCCGGATGGGCAGACGCTATATGGCAAGGTCGGGACGACGACCATCTTCACAGTCACGATCGACCAGGCCAATTCGACCTATTCGGTCGACATGGATGGGTCTGTTGATGCCTATACTAATATTGTGTTCAATCCCGACGATTATGAACTGATCGGTGGAAACAAGGCATGGTTTGGTATCACCCAGGCTGGCGATAACAACAGCAGCGATCTGTTGATTACGCCCACCAATGGTTCCTCGGTCAATACCAGCGATCTGCTTGGCGGAGTGGGTGACCAGAACGCGCTGAATGACGGTGAATTCTTCCGCATCGATTACGTGACTGATTTGACTGGGGTACCACCGAACAACTACACTGCCGGAGCAGTGAACGGTCATACGTTCGATGGCCATTACACGACAAATGGCGCTTCGATAAACTTCCGGCAAAGCGGAGGAACCACGCTTAAGTTCACTGCGTCCGACGATGCAGACGGCAACAATATCATCGGTGATGGGATTGTTGAGCAAATCACCGGCATCGTCATCAGTTACAATGGTATAGCCAGCACATTGCTGACACCGACAGACTCCGTGCAACAAGTTGAGATCGACGGACGCATCTTCACCTATGTGCTGGATGCGGATGATTTGTCGGTAATCATCACCAATGTAGGTGGTGCGAGTGGCAATAGCGGCCCGCCGGAAACACAGGTTGCGATCTTCACGGATGAGGGCGGCGGTTACAACAGTTTGCAGGTTACCCATGTCAGTGGAGATTCGATAAAGTTCTCCGGCTTTGCCGCTGCTGTACCGACTCAGGATCCGGTTGAATTCAGCATCCCTGTGGAAATAGTGGATGGTGACGGGGACAGCGTGGCGAGCGAGATCGACATCACGCTGGCGCCGCCGGTCTTTGTCGTAGGCTCCGCGACAAATGATGATGTGGGGCAGACTGCCGACCATACTGTGCCAGGGGCGCAGCTGCTGGTTGAAGGGGCGATTGCTGGGAGCATCGCTGCCGACAAGCTGGTGGGTGATCCCGGTGCGGTTACGATCAATCCGGGCCAAGAAGCCAATGTGGTGCTGGTGCTAGACACTTCTGGCAGCATGGATGCCACTATTGGCTTTGGAGGTGGATCGATCACCCGGATGCAGGCACTGAAGGATGGGGTAAATGCCCTGATCGACAGCCTGTCCCAATCGGGTGCCGAAAATATCCGGATTACCGTAATCGATTTCGATACCAATGCGGTTAATCGCGGCACATTCAATCTGATTGTCGATGGCATTGTGCAAGTTGCGCAAGTGACAAGTGCCAAGGCTGCGGTGACGGCCCTGCAGGAAGACGACTTTACCAATTATGAAGCTGGGCTGCAATCAGCGCTGAGCTGGATCAACGGTGGCAACGGCATTGCCGGGGCCGATGTTAACAAGGTTGTGTTCGTCTCGGACGGTGCCCCGACCGCATATGTGAACAATTCGAACCAGAATATCACCGATGCCACTGCCGACAGGTCGATGCAGGAAGTTCTGGGCATCTATAATCCTTCCGGCAGCAGCAATGACGACAACAATAACGAACCGGCTGGCATCCTCGCGGCAGGCTATGGCATCGAATCGATCGGCATCGCCTTGACAAGTTCCAGCTCCATCGCCCGTCTGGGTGACGTGGAAGACGGCGTTCTGGGTGTTGGCACTGGCGCCGCACTGAATGTGACAACTGCCGAACAGTTGGCAGCTGCGCTCAGCGTCCTGGGTGGCAGCACCGAACTGGCCGCAGCCGGTAATGACATCTTCAATGCCGGTTCGGGCAATGACCTGATCTTTGGTGATGTTCTCTATACCGACACCTTGGCCCAGGCGCTAAGCGTGAATCTGACAGCAGGTTCAGGCTGGGCGGTGTTCCAGACGCTGGAAAATCGCGCAAATCTGGAAAGCCAGGATCCGGCCGGGGATGGCGACGACTGGACGCGCGGGGATACGCTTGCGTACATTCAGGCGAACCATCCGGCACTCGCCAAGGAGAGTGGTCGCACCGGAGGCAATGACACGATCAACGGCGGGGCCGGCAACGACATCATTTATGGCCAGGAAGGCAACGACACGATCAATGGCGGTGATGGCAATGATTACCTGCACGGCGGCAGTGGCCTGAACACCCTGACCGGTGGCCTGGGCAGCGATACTTTCGTGATTGATCGTTCTGCCTTGCTTGATGCGCAGCTTCCCGTGCCGCTGATTGATGTGATCACCGATTACACCTTCACGCTGACCGCGACCGATGTGATCGACCTGACCCAGCTGGTCACGTTGGGAATTGGCGATGCGGTGACGAACTTCGTGCGCTACAATCAGGGTACGGGCCGTTTGCAGGTGGATATCGACGGCACTGCGACAGCCAATGGCTGGGTCACGATCGCTTCGCTTAATCCCAGCAAGCCGGCGTCGGTGTGGGTACAGGTGGGCGGCGAGCCCGCTCCTGTCACCATCACCAATACCGCCTTCCCACTTGCTCTCGACCTCGACGGCAACGGGGTGGAGTATCTCGACCTGTCGTTTGGCGTGACCTTCGATTACGGCGATGGACTGGTGAACTCGGCGTGGGTTGCGCCCAGCGATGCCTTGCTTGCCCGTTGGATCGATGGTGGTGTCGACATCGCGTTCATCGATGATGCGGCAGGCGCGCAAAGCGACCTGGATGGCCTGCGCCTTGCCTATGACAGCAACAGCGACGGCGTATTCGATGCGGCCGATACCCGGTTCGGCGAATTCGGCACTTGGCAGGATGCCAATTCCGACGGCGTGGTTGATGAAGGTGAGTTCCAGTCGCTGGCCGAGGCCGGCATCACGGGGATTTCGCTCGTGTCCGACGGATTGACGGGCATTGCAGCAAACGGCGATGTCTACATTGCCGGCCAGGCCATCTTCACCAAGGCAGATGGCAGCACCGGCATGGTCGCCGATGCTGGCTTCCGTACCTCCCCTGCACAACGGGCCGACCTGCGTGTGACGGAGTATTCACTGGGCATGTCGGCCGTTGCAGGCTTGCTTGTCGGGCTGGCGTCCGAGGATATTGTGCAGCAGCTCAATCCGGCAGAGGAAGGTTCCGATCCGGTGCTGGCGGTTTCATCCGACATATCGGCCGATGGCGTGGCTTCGGCCGGCAAGGCCAGCCCTGCCGAATCAGTGGTGGTGGATGCCGACAACGACAACGCGGCTCAAGAGGGTGTGCTGGCTCAGACCACCGGCCTATCCGACCAGCCGCTAGGTGATGTCCAAGTGGGCGACGATCCGGTTGCCGAGGGTGCTTCGCCCACGCCGCAGCCTGTGGTGGAGCCGGCCGAAGTAGCCGAGCCTGCTTTTGCCTTTGCGCATACGCAGGTGTCGGACGCTGCCCTGATGGAAGCGCTGCTGATTGTTTCGGCAGATGCAGAAGAGAGCGTTGGAGATAGCGCCGCGCACGAAGGTCTGGTTGGTGATGTATTGGCCGATGCGCTGTCCGAGTCGCACATCGACAGCATTGTTGCCGCCTTCACGGAAGGCTCCACCGAAGTTCCGATGATGATTGCCAGCGAAACTGGCGAAAAGTCTTTGGCGGCGATGCTTTCAAGCGATATATTCGGCGGCAGCGATATCCATGTCCAGTTTTCCGGACAGGATACTCATGATGAAGCAAGTATGGCTCTCTCGGCAGTTGGGTGATAGAGCAAAATTGGGGGTAAGGGCGATGCTTTACAACGCTAAGAAAATACTGGTGGCGATAGCACTTACGTCAGTTTGCTCTGTCGCTGTGCAGGCACAGCAAGATGATTTCTCACGGCTGATGGGGTTGGATCTGAACTCCCTGCAAGGGGAGATCCAGCAGCGGTACGATGCGGGTCTGGCCGCTTCAACGAACAACGCAACCGTGGCGGCGGATGATGCCCGCTTTACCTGGGCGCTGGAGGCAAAGGTGCAGTGCGGCATCGCGCTGGGCTACCTGAAGTCGGAGACCCGGGACGAAACCAGCATCCGCAATTGCCAGCGCGCCTTTGCGATGATGAATTATCGTCCGGCTGCCGCACCGCCGGCAAGGCCGGCTCCACCTCCCCCTCCTCCCGCGACGGTCCCGGCAATCTGCAATGATGACCCTGCTGGCATCGTGTTCTTTGAATTCGATGTTGCGGACGTAACCGCCGATGCCGGGCAGACGCTGGATACGATCATTGCGAACGTTTCTGTCTGTGGCTGGCGGTCGTTCTCTATCGTGGGCCACACCGACCAGGCCGGTAGCGACGATTACAATATCAATCTTTCACGACAACGCGCCGAAGCGGTGCGGGCAGCCATGGCGGCCCGAGGTGTGGCGGCGAGCGCGATGACGACTTCGGCCCTTGGCGAGAGCCGCCCGCGCGTGCCCCTGCCCGATGGTACCAGGAGCCCGCAAAATCGTCGTGTCGAAATCTCTGCCGAGTGAAGGGTGAGGAACTGATATCATGAAGAAAATCAAGATCCTGACGGCGATGCTGTTACTGGCGACCGCTGCAACACCGCTTTATGCCCAGCAGGTAACCGAGCCTGTCGACATGCGGCAAGCGATCGAAATCGCGATCGCGTCCAACCCGGAAATATTGCAGGCGCAGTTCAACACCGAGGCTATCCAGTTTGAGCGCGACCAGGCGCAGGGGCTCTATTTCCCGACGCTGGACATCGAGTTGTCCGCTGGTGCGCGACGCTTGGAAAACAACACCCGGCGCGCGCTGAACATTGCCGACGACTGGCTCTATCCGGTCGAGGCGCAGGCCCGCGCCGACTGGACACTGCTCGATTTCGGCCGGCGCCGGGGGGAACTCCTGCGCCAGGCTGCCCGCGTTGACGGCGCATCGCTGCGTGTGGTGGAACGGTCCGAGTTCATCGCGCTGCAGGTTTCGCGGCAGTACCTGAACCTCCTGCTGCAGGAGCGGATCGTCGCCGCTGCAGAAGACAATACGCTGTTCCACCAGCAGCTGGCGGGCAACCTTTCAGAAGGCGTCGACCAGGGTTCGATCAGCGTGGCCGATCTCCAGCAGGCAGAGGAGCGCCTGCAGGCGGCCATCGTCTTGCGGGAAGAAGCGCGCGAAGATCTGGCCAATGCAAGGACCGCGCTCAGGCGCCTGACCGGGCTGGACATCAACAGCGTCGTGCTGCCGGGCAACCTCGTTTCGTTCCTGCCGCCCGATCTGCCCCAGGCGATTGCAATGGCAAGAACCGAAAATCCGCTGGTGCGCGAGGCGCAGGCCGATGTGGATGCGGCAAACGCCATGATCATGTCTTCGCGCGGGGGTCTCATGCCGGAAATCGGCGTGGACCTTACCGGAAGGATCGGTGAGGATATTGATGGGTTTGCCGGCGAAACAAACGATTTGATCGGTCGCGTGTACCTGCGCTGGAACCTGTTCAACGGCGGCATCAAGGAGGCCGAAGTGCAGGAAATGGTGCGGCGCGCAAGTGAGGCGCGCTACCGCCTGCACGATCGTGTCCGCGGAGCCGAAGAGGACCTGACCAATGCCTGGACTGCGCTGCAGACGCAGCGCACCGTGGGCACCACGCTGGAGCGTCAATCGGAAGTGAGCGACGACCTGCTGCTGTCCTACCGCAGCCAGTTCAATATCGGGCGGCGCTCGCTGCTCGACGTGCTCGATGCGCAGAACACGCGCTTCAACACGCAGGTCCGGCGCGAGACATCGCGCTTCTCCGAGCTGTTTGCCGGCTACCAGGTTCTGGCTGCCACCAACAACTTCCTCGACGCCTTGAGCGTGGCGCCCGGGGCAGGGGCCGGGATGCAGGAAAGGGAGCGCTTCGAATACGGCCCTTCGGTTCCGGCTGAACTGGATCGTCGTCGCTATCCGCGCTGACCCTCGGGTCAGGTGCAAGGAACATTGCGTGTATCAGGTCGAAGAGTTTTCCGCTGCCGAGGCGCTTGACCCGGTAATCAGCGCGATTGTCCGGTTGTCAGGCAAGTTTGGCTTCAACCCGCCGGGCGGCCTGTTCGGGATGTTGCCGCGCGACGGGGCGGGAAGGCTGCCGTTCCACCAGGCCGGCTCGGCTTTGGACCTGGTTGGATTGAACTGGGAACGGCACCGGTTGCGCAAGCTGCCTGTCCGGCGCGAATTCTACCCTGCGCTGGTTGGCTACGACGACGGTTCTGCCGTCGCCATCATGGATATTGCCGACGGTGACATGCTGGTCTGGCGGGTCGGTCAGGAGCAGGCGGAATGGGTGCCGGCCACCGATCTCGAAGCCGGTTATAGCGGCGAGCTGGTTTCTGTAACCGGCAATCCGGACATGCTGCGGGAGGAAGCTGCCCCATGGCATGCCAAGGATCGAGGGCACTGGTTCTGGTCGGAACTGCGCAAGGAGCGCAAGGCATTCCGCCCGATCCTGCTGGCTTCGCTGATCGTCAACTTGCTGGCCCTGGCCCTTCCGCTGTTTTCGATGAACGTGTACGATCGCGTCATTCCCAATCAGGCAGAAGCCACGCTGTGGGTTCTGGCTACCGGTGTGCTGCTGGCCTTCGGCCTTGAGTTTTCCTTGCGGTCCGCGCGGACCGCCGTGGTTGACCAGATCGGCAAGCGGCTCGACCTTCGGTTGTCGCAGAAGATCTTCTCCCGCCTGCTTGCCACGCCGATGAATGAACGGCGCGGCAGCACGGGCGCGCTGGCTGCAAGGGTCAATGAGTACGCCATTGTCCGCGATTTCTTTGCCTCCACCACGATTGTGACGATCGTGGACGTGGGCTTCCTGCTGCTGTTTATAGCTGCAATTATGTACATCGCTGGCTGGCTGGCGCTGGTACCAATTGTCGTGACGGCAGTGATGGCATTGGTCGGTCTGTACCTGCAACGTAAGGTCACCGATGCCTCGCGCGATGCCCAGGCGGACCACGGCCTGCAGCAGACGATGCTGGTTGAATCCATGGCCGGCGCCGAAACGCTCAAGAGCATTTCGGGCGAACGGGCGATGATGGGCCGCTGGCAATCGCTGGCCGAGATGGGCAGCACTTCGCAATTGCGGCTGCGCCGGATCAACGCGCTGGCCGTGGCCCTTGCAACGACATTCCAGCAGTTTTCCAGTGTGGCGCTGGTAGTGGGGGGCTACTACCTGTTCGCAGCCGGCGAGATCACAATGGGTGCCATCATCGCCATTGTGATGCTGGCTTCGCGCTCGCTTGCACCTGCCGGGCAACTGGCCTTCCTGCTCACCCGGGGCAGGCAGGCGCGCGATGCTCTTGCCTCGATCGAGAACTTGTTTGCCCAGCAAGACGAACGGCAACGCGGCAGCATGGCCCTTCCATCGATTGCGGCGGGACATTCGATCCGCCTGGAAAACCTCTGCTTCGCCTATCCAGAAACGTCGGTGAATGCGCTCGACCGGATCACTCTCGACATTGCGCCCGGCGAGAAGATCGCGATCATCGGCCGGGTCGCTTCCGGCAAATCTACCTTGGGGCGCGTGCTGTGCGGGCTATACGAGCCAGGCGAAGGCGCGATGTACATCAGCGGTGTCGACAGCCGGCAACTCAGGCCAGCGGAACTGCGGGCATCGTTCCGTTTCGTGGGGCAGGATGCCAGCCTATTCACCGGGTCGCTGAAGGACAATATCGCGATCGGCAAGCCCGGCGCAAGCGATGCGGAAATCCTCGCCGCCCTGAACAAGAGCGGGGCTGCGGCCTACCTTGCCAAGGACGAGACCGGCTTCGACCGGCAAGTTGGCGAGCAGGGGCGTCGCCTGTCCGGCGGGCAACGGGCATTTCTGTCGCTCTCGCGCGCTTTCCTGACCCCTTGCGACCTGTTGTTCCTCGATGAACCCACCGGTGCCATGGACAGCCAGACCGAGCGCCTGTTTGTTGAACGTTTGCAGCAGACAATGTCCGAAAAGCAGACACTGATTGTTTCGACGCACCGCCCTTCGCTGTTTTCCCTATGCAGTCGCATCATCGTGATGGATCAGGGACGAGTCGTCGCCGATGGTCCCAAGGACGAGATCCTCGCAAAGGGAGGCCGACTGGCGGGCACCGAACAATGAATGTTGTGGCAGTAAATCATGCGTCTGGGCGCGGCGCGAAGGTCATGGTGGTAAGGACCGTCCGGGCAGCCGCTTGCGTTCTCCTTTTCCTGTCGCTTGGTGCGCCGGCCCATGTCTCTGATGGGTTGAGTGCCGCCCAGTTATTGGCGCTCGGCAATACGGCGCAGGCAAGCCAGCTCAGTGAGCTTGCCAACCTGACGCTGGCGGAGAACGCCCGTATCATCGGCACCGGCCACGGCGCTGAGGAGCGCAATGCCGAGATCCCGTTCGCATCCGGCCCGGTGGAATCGATGGGTGGCTTTGGCGCGATCGCCCCTTCCTCTCCGGGTTACGATGCGGCGCTGACCTGCCTGACCCAGGCGATCTATTACGAGGCGGCCAACGAGCCCGAGCAGGGCAAGCGGGCGGTCGCCCAGGTGGTTCTGAACCGTGTCCGCCATCCAGCCTATCCCGCTTCTGTTTGCGGTGTTGTCTACGAAGGCTGGGACAAGCCGGTGTGCCAGTTCAGCTTCGTTTGCGATGGCGCCTTGCTCCGTGCGCCGATGGCGCTCCAATGGCGCCAATCCGATGCCGCGGCGCGCGCCGCCCTTGCCGGTCGGGTTGAAAAATCGGTCGGCACGGCCACCCATTACCATGCCGATTACGTCCTGCCGCGCTGGGCCTATACACTTGCCAAGGTCCGCCAGATCGGTCGGCACCTGTTCTATCGCTTCCCGGGGCGGGGAGGGCGCCCGGCAAGCTTCATCGCCAGCTGGAGCGGCCGGGAGCATATCCCGCAGATCGACTTTTCCGGTTCGCAGATCGAGCTGGCAGATCTGGCAGAGTTCCAGGAAGAGGATGGCGACAAGTCCGTTCTTCCACCGGATCCAACAGATCGGAGAGCCGATAACGACGTGGGCGGACGGCTGGACACCAGCAAAGGCTGGCGCCTGGCCATCCCCGATCCTGTTCATGCCAGTGCCAGCTACCAGGCGGCCCGGAGTGCCCAGGCTGGCAGCGAGCGGGTGGCGCTTTCGGCCAGTCATGGCTCTCAAGGGGGCGATGCCCAGTGACCATGCGTGACAGGATTGCAGCGTGGGATTCAAGCCAGAAGCTGATCGCGGTCTCCGCTATCGGCATGGCGATCCTGATCCTATGGGCGAGCCTTGCCCAGGTTGATGAAATAACCAGAGGTACAGGCAAGGTCATACCATCCAGCCAGGCACAACTGGTGCAGGCTGCCGAGCCGTCGGTGGTGGCCGAAATCCTGGTCAGAAGCGGCGAGCGGGTTTCGCAGGGGCAGGTGCTTGTCAGGCTCGACGACACGATGGCGGATTCGGAGCTGGGACAACTGGAAGCGGAAAACGAGCGGCTTTCGGCCCGCGCCGATCGGCTGGTGGGCGAAGCAACCGGGGCATCCCTAGGATGCGCCGAGGGAACGGTCTGCTATGAGGAACGGCGCCTGCAACAGGCCCGGGTGGCCACTGCACGAAGCCGCGAGACTGCTCTTGGCGCAGCAGTGGAACAGCGCCGCCGTGACCAACGCGAGGCTGAAGCCACGATCGCTTCGCTCGAAGATAGCGTCCGCCTAGCGCAACAAGAAGTTTCCCTGCTGGAGCCGCTGGCTGCTCAGGGCATCGTTCCGCAAACCGATCTGCTTACTGCCCAGCGCGAACTGGTCGATGTTCGCGGTCGTCTGTCCGCCGCTCGGCAGGCAAGTGGTCGTGCTGCGGCTGCCATTGCAGAAGCGCAGGCCGACTTGCAGTCCTCGCGGCTCGATTTTCGCCAGCAGGCTCTGGACGAGCGGAGTGAAGTGACAACCCGGATGGCCGTGAACGCGCAGAGTATTCGCGGCGCTGAAGCGCGCCGCAATCGCAATGAACTGCGGGCACCGAGCGACGGCATCGTCAATGACGTGCAGATCACCACTGTTGGCGGGTTCGTGAATGCCGGCGAAATGATCATGCAGGTTGTGCCCGTCGGGGACCGCCTGCTGGTGGAAGCGCGCGTCAGCCCGCGGGACATCGGTTTCGTCGCAGTGGGAGACCCTGCGAACGTAAAGGTGACCGCCTATGATTTTTCCACTTATGGTGGGCTGCCGGGCCGGGTGCTCGAGGTGTCGGCCGACAGCATCTACGACGAGGTAGAGCGCGTGGCCTATTACCGCGTCCTGGTTGAGACGGATCGCAGCTACGTGCAATCACAGGGACGGCGCTATCCGATTGTCCCGGGCATGATCACCGATGTGGAAATCATCACCGGGTCGAAAAGCATCCTGTCCTATCTGCTGAAGCCGATTACCCGCGGGCTCGGCACGGCGCTCACCGAACGGTAGGCGATCTGTGGCAGCGGCCTTGCAATCGCGCCATGTAGCCAGGCAGATTCGCTGTTGAAGCTGAGGGTAGGCCGGTAGTCATAGGACAGGTTGGCCGGCAGAATCGCATCGGTCGCATTGTCCAGCAGGAAAAAGCGGCGACCCACGCGAACGATCAGCACCGCATGGTCCGCATTCCGGGCAAGGTCACGGGCCAACGTCAGGTACATGTCTTCAGGGTTTACGCCCATGGCCAGCAACATTTGGTACTTCAGGATGGCCAGATCCTCGCAGTCACCCCGGCGCAGATCCAGCGTTTCTTCGGCAGTGGCCCAATAATCGCTAGCGCCCCAGATCTCGCGATCTTCGCCATAGGTGATTGATCGGTTGACCCAGCGGTTGACGAACTGGATCCGGGTCGCGGAACCGAACGGAAGAGCGCCGGTCATCGATCTGACTTGAGTTCGCGTCAGCCCGGCACCCGAGGCTCGCTGCCATTTGTCGGAAAAGGAAGTCTGCCGTATTGCGACCCTGGAAGACGCGAGGAAGCTGTCGGCCCCAGGTTGGGCAATTGCGGTCCCTGTCAACAGCGGCCGGATTGGAGCCGGGGTTGCCAGCGCGATTTCATTGCAGCGCGATGAGGTGGCGATACGTGCAATGGCCGACGGGGCAGGTTCTGCGATAGTTAGCTGGGGCATATGCAGCCCTGCCTGCTCGGCGCGGATGCGATCGAGCGCGCTCATGGATCCACCAAGGATCGCTTCGGATTTGCTCTGGGCACGATCGGTTGTGATGCCGGCGGCAGCCGGTTCGAAGCTATCTTGCAGGATGCAGGTGCTGGTCAGCATTCCGGTTGCAGCAAGCGCCAGCGGTGTCGCCAGGGCAGAGGCTTGGGCCGCAACGGGAAGGACCAGGCCCAGCACCGCGAGGGTTCCGGGCAAGGCAATCCGCTTCCACTGCGGTTTCGGGTGAAATACCTTCGACATGGGTGCACCATGCACGGAGAGGCAATAAGGAAACGGCGACAGCCTTGGTTAACGGCGCAGTAAGCAACACAACCGAGCTGGGGCCCGCCGGCTTCTTCGCGAACCTGCGACAACGGATAAGTTGATTGGTTGAGCTTACCTGTGGGAAGGACCATAGCATTGCATCTCGCAATTGTTTCCCGGCCTTGTTACATTTGGCATGGAACGGATTGGGCGGGGGTAATTGGGAACTTGGGCCTGAAGGAACAATTTGGCAGGGCCGGACAAGCCAGGGCATCACTCCTTGCGTTGCCGCTTGTGCTGGTGGGCCTTGCTGCCGCATTCGCCGCGATTGCGGGGAGTGAAGTACCTGCAGGACTTTCCCGCCTGTCGGCAGATTACCCGATCCGGATCGACCTTGCAGAGGTGGAGCAGATTACGGCTCGCAAAAGCTTGACGGCATATGCCGAACTGACGGCCGGGCCGCAGGCGGACTTGGTACAGGCTGGAGATCCTCTGGTACCCGGTACCGATCCCTTGGCGCAGGCTGGTGATCTCTTGGCGCAGAACCCTGCAATTCCCTCTCTGGTCGCAGAAGCCGAAGATGGTTCGCCAACAATCTTTCCATCGCCTCCAGCGGATCTGGGGGTTGGCTCTCCCCTTCCTGCCAGAATTGGATCTGCCGGGCCCATACCTGTGGGCGTGATCGCGCTGGATTACGACCTGGCCGGAGGTCCACGGTCGGCGTCGACGCTTCAAGTCCGCAAGGACGTCCAGCATGATGGCCAACTCGTTGGCCGGGTCGAGATCAGGATAGACAACAATTCGGCGATCTACGTCGCCCGCACGGATCTGTTGCGAGTAATCCCTTCCGCGCAGGACCGGGCGCGGACCTTGCAGGATGAATTTGTCGGGTTGATCGAACTGCGGGAAGCCGGGATCAATCTACGCTACGACGCCGCCAATGACCGGCTGGTTTTGCGCGACTAGGCGGGGACCGCACTTTCAGGCACCAAGCCTCCGGTTTGCCTGTGGCGGAAGCAAACCTTTTCCAATGCGGCGCATGGGTTGCTTGGCCGTTGATGGCCCGTTGGGACGTTCCTAAGTTGCCGGAAAGCAGCCTTCGCGATGATGCGGGAGGATTCCGACCGAACACGGGAGTGGTGCCATGCCGATGTACGAAGCCGATGATCCACGCGCAGCGCTAACCACCGCCGGATTGGGCGGTAAGCCCAGCGCGGCCTTCGGCGCCTCGTCCTATGCGCGCTATTACGACAGCGCGCCGCAGGATCTGGGGTCGGGCCAGCGCAACTGGTACACGCGGGGCCAGAATTTCGTGGTGTGCTATTCCGAGGTTGAGGCGGGTGCGGTGTTCGAACGGTCCGGGCAGGTGGACGAATATGTTCTGCTGCTGCACGATCCAGCCATGTCGGCCACGGTCGAAGCCAATGGCGAGGTCCGCGAGATCGGCGGCTATTCCATCACCATGATCCCGCCCGGCGACAGCAGGGTGACGGCAACAACCGGCGGCTATCTGGTCCGGCTGATCACCACGCAATCGCCGGACGTGACGGCCAAGGCACAAAATGCCGCCAACTATGCCGGGCCGCATCCGCAGATACCGCCGTTCGAACCGTGGCCCGATCCCGTCGGTGGGTGGAAGATCCGCAGCTATTCGCTCGACATTGCAGATGAGGAAGGGCGGTTCGGCAAGATTTTCCGCTGCACCACTTTCATGGTCAACGTGTTCCCGCCGCAGGGCCCGCGCGATGTGACCAAGCTGTCGCCGCACCACCACGATGATTTCGAGCAGTGCAGCCTCGCGCTCGACGGGTTCTACATGCACCACCTGCGCTGGCCGTGGATCGCCAACCAGAACGAATGGCGCGATGATGAACATGTGAAGGTGCTGTCACCCTCGGTTTGCGTGATCCCGCCCAAGGTGATCCATACCTCGGCCCCGTCCGATGCGGGCGACAACGTCCTGGTCGATATTTTCAGTCCCCCGCGGGAGGACTTTTCCGACATGAAGGGCTGGGTGCTTAACGCGGCGGACTATCCCAGAAAGCGCTAGAGGCCCCGCAATGCCCATAGCCCCCGCCTGGCCTAGAGCGCGGCCACAGACCCGCCATCGAGCGGGATCACCGCGCCGTTGACATAGGCCCCGGCGCGGGAGGCGAGGAAAGTCACTGCACCCACCACGTCGTCGGCCTCGCCCGGCCGGCCAAGCGGGATATAGGTCGCCACGCTGGCCTTTACCGCATCGCTGCCCGTATCGGTCAGGCGCGAGGGGAAAGGGCCGGGTGCGATGGCGTTCACCGTGATCCGTTCCGGCCCCAAGGCCTTGGCCAGAGATCGCGTCAGGTGATGTAGCGCCGCCTTTGAGACGTTGTAGGGGTGTGTTTCCCAGCCGGGGATGTGCAGCCCGCCGATCGAGCCCATGTTGATTACGCGCGCCGGGTCTGCCGCGCTGGCTGCCGCCTTGAGCAGCGGCAGGGTCTGCTGGACGAGGAAGAACGCTGCGCGCAGGTTCACGTCCATCACCATGTCCCAGTCGGCGGTGGTGGCCTGTGCCAGGCCGCCTGTCGCGTTGGCTCCGGCATTGTTGACCAGCAGGTGCAGCGCCCCTTCGCGGCGTGACAGTTCTGCCGCCAGCAGGGCGGGGCCATCGTCTTTGGCCAGGTCGGCTGAAAGCCCCACGCAGACGCCGCCCGATTGCGCGGCCAGTTCCGCCGCCACGGCATCTGCCTGCGCCTGGTTGCGGCCCGTAAGGTAGGTCTTCACGCCGCGTTGGGTGAGGCCCAGCGAAATCATCCGGCCAATGCCGCTGGTGCCGCCGGTGACCAGCGCCACCTTGCCAGCAAGTAAGAACAGCGGATCGCGATTGTCCGTCATGGTGGGCTCCAACTGGGTCCGGATAGCAGGAAAAAATGGGGGCGCTCCGCTGTGACGAAGCGCCCCCTGGTGGCCGATGTCGCAGGGGGAGTGCCCGCGACTTGCCGGGTAAACTCTGCGCGGTCAGGCGCGTCCGCGTCCGCCGGGGACATGGATCGCCTCTGCCGTGTCCCGGAACAGCCCCTGCTGGTCTGCCAGCGACAGGCCCGACGCCGATTCCAGCGCATATTGCACCCACGAGAACATGCTGCCCGGCGTGTTGCCGACGTCGCTGCCCCAGGTCATCTTGTTGGCCCCGAAGGTCTGGACCATGTGTTCCAGGAACGGCTTTTCCTCGATATTGGCGGCGTGGAGCTGCTCGATCAGCAGCGTGGTGTATTTGTAGTAGACATTGGGATAGCTGCGCAGGGCGAGGTGCTGCGGGGTCAGGCCCCAGGTTGCCGGCAGCGCCTCGGGCCGCGGAAAGCCGATGTGATCGAGCAGGATGTTGACGTTGGGATAGCGCGCAGCATGTTCGGCCACCTTGGCCATCGCGCCGGCCGTATTGCCGCCGATGGGCATCAGCACGATCAGCAGGCCGAGGCGGTTGGCGGCCTGCCAGGCGGGCGCCGCAGCATCGCTCAGGAACACGAACTCGCCATCCACCGGCCCGCCAGTAAAGCGCACCCCGGCGATGTTGTTTTCAGAAGCCATCCGCTCAAGCGTGGCGGGGGTTGCCGCATCCACCGGATCGAGGATTACGACCGGGATGATCCGATCGGGATGCTCCGCTGCGATGTGCAGCAAATAACTGTTATCGAACCGATAAGTGCTGGAGTATTGCACGCCTGCACCCTTGGCGATGCCGTTCTCGTCCCAGAACGCGAAGACTTCCTCGGGTCGCTGGGGATAGCGCATCGCCTTGGCGACCATGATCTCCGGACCATAGCGGGCAGTGCGCGAATTGAACGGGAAGCGGTCGACGTCGTTGGTGTAGAAGTGGCCGTGCGTGTCATACAGTTGGAACGATGGCTTGATGACATGGGCGCGGGCAGAAAAAGGCAGCGCCAGCGCGCCCGCTGCTGCCATGCCCGTACCGATAAACCTGCGACGATCGATCATGTGGTGTGCCCTCTTCCGCTGTTCTCGAACGCATTGGCCAAACCTGCCGGCAGGCCGTACTTTCCGCCCTCCAGCCTAGCACCTTCGCGCCGGGCAACTTGCCTGCAGCGGCTTTGCGATACTGCGCCCCTGCCTAGCGGAGGTTTTGCTCCAGCAAGTGCAGCAGGTCGGCGAAAAATTCCGCTTCGGCTGCCGGATCGTGGCCCGCCTGATCGGGCACGGCATAGCCATGCGCGGCGGGCACCACATCGACCGTTGCGGCAAGTCCGGCATTGGCAAATGCAGCGATCAGATCGCCCCTGTCCTCCGGCTCGCGTTCGTTATCCGGACCGGCGATTTCGATCAGGTAGGCGGCGCGTGATTGGCCAACAAACAGGTGCGGGCTGTTGTCGCGCGCAGTGGCAATGGCGGTCGGGTGGACTGCCGCCACAGCGCCGATCCGCTGCGGCACGGCGCGCGCGGCGATGAAGGCGTGGGCTCCACCGATGTCATAGCCAACTGCGCCGATCTTCGCCATGCGGTCGACGCCGGGCTGCCGGTCGAGCCATTCAACCAGCGCCCGGGCATCGGCCATCACGGCATCGTCTGTCGCCAGTGCGCGCCATTCCTGCCCGCGCTGGAAAGTTTCGCCGGGCGGCAGGGCAGGCGCTGCGGTAGCGGCCGACCCGTCTAAGGCCACGCTGCGGTAGAACGGGTTGGGCACCAGCACAACGTATCCCTGCTCCGCCAGCTTCTGGCCAAGCTGGGCATAGACGGGCCGCAAACCCGAGACATCGGGGTAGAGCAGGATTGCCGGCCACGGACCCGCACCAGACGGCTTGAACAGTAGTGCGCCGGCCTCGCCCGCTGCGGCTTCGATCATGACCGATTGCTGCATCGCGCCGCCATTCGACTGCGGCATGGTGGCACAGGCCACCAGCAGCAGCGCCAGCGCGCCTGTTGCCAAGCGGACGAAAGGGAAGAGCCGGGCCATCAGGCGATCGAGAAGATCGAACGGGCGATGTGGCGCACCCCGCCGTTGGCCTGGATCGGATCGTGCTTGTTGTTGAAATAATACAGCGCGCCGACGTTGTCGCCTTCGACATGCCATACGTTGGGATAGCCCAGATCCCAGCTTCCACCATCGTCGCGCACGATGATTTCCGGCCCCCAGGTGCGGCCGCCATCCTCGCTCACCGTGGCGCGGATTCCGGCGGGCATCAGGCGGTAGCCGTAGATTGCCACCACTCGGTCATCAGGCAGGACTACCAGGCTGGCAGGAGCGCCGAAATCGTTGATCCGCGACAGGAAGCCCCAGGTGTCGCCGCCATCGTCGGAATAGAACAGTTCTGCCCACATCACGCCGGTGGGATCACGCTGGCAGCGGGTGACGCAGATGATCCGCCCGGTCGACAGCATGTAGCCGCGCGGATAGAACCAGCGGTGGCCCACGAAGGCTACCGAGGGATCATTGTAATTGCCATCGGCATTGCCGAACGGATCCTCGCGCGGGACGATGTAGCTCATGAAGTTGAACTCGCGGCCCTGGTTGGTGCTGCCATAGACCAGCGGGCGGCGGTGAGTGTTATCGGCATCGATCGAGAACATGAACACCAGCAGGGAACCATCAGGCCTGACCAGCGTGGAATGGACCCCGGTAAGCGCCGGGATGTTGGCCTGGTGGACCAGTATGGTCGGCCCCCAGCTATCCCCGCCATCGCGCGACACGCGGATCGTGCCGCGTGTGCCGCTGGTGGCAAAGCCGCCCATGCTGCCGTTGGATACCAGCACGTTGGGATCGGTGTAGTCGACCGGCGCATCCAGCATGGTGGGCATGGCATCGCGGTCCTCGCCGCGCCCTTCGCCGCCGGGGCTGGCCATCATGTTGACCTGCGGGTTGGCACCGTCCCAGGTCAGGCCGCGATCGCGCGAGCGGACGGTAATGGTGCGCGGGTTGGAACTGTTGGCACCCAGCACGTCGTGCCGGATCGCATCCGCGCTGTCGTAGCGGACATTGCGGGTAGCGAAGTTGGCGATCAGCGTGCCTTCGGCGTTCTCCCAGAAGCCGCTGGTGAACGGCCATGAACAAAACTCGTCATCGTGCTTGTACACCGTCTGGTGATCGACATTGCGCGGCCGCACGGGCGCTGCATAGGTCCTGATCTCGCCTGCCATTGTCCTCGCCTCCCGCTCAATCGATTGAAAAGATGCTGCGCTGGATGTGGCGCACGCCGCCATTGACCTGCACGGGGTCATCCTTGCTGTTGAAGTAATACAGTGCGCCGATGCGGCCATCGTCGGTTTCCCAGGCGTTGGGATAGCCCATGTCCCAGCTTCCGCCGTCGTCGCGCACGATCAGCTCGCGGCCCCAGGTGGCACCGCCGTCCTCGCTTACCTTGGCACGGATGCCCTGCGGGGCGAGGCGGTAGCCATAGACCATGACCAGCCGGCCATCGCGCTTGACCACCAGGCTGCCGGGTGCGCCGAAATCGTTGACCCGGCTCAGGAAGCTCCAGGTGCGCCCGCCGTCGTCGCTGGCAAACACCTCGGTCCACATGATCCCGCGGGGATCGCGCTGGCAGCGCAGCACGCACAGCATCCGGCCGCTCGGCAGCATGTAGCCGCGCGGGTAGAACCAGCGGTGGCCGCCATATCGGAAGGTAGTGGAATAATCGCCTGCCGCCTGGGCATAGGGGTCGGTCTTGGGGGTGATGAAGGTGAGGAAATGGAAATCGTGCCCGCCAGGCGGCAGGGCATAGATCAGCGGATGGCGATCCCATCCGCTGTCGCCCACTTCCATCAGCCAGATCAGCGCGGTGCCATCGGGCCGGATCAGTGACGAGTTCATCCCCGCGATGGAATTCAGCGCATCCATAGGCGCCTCGATCGGCGGGCCCCAGGTGTGGCCCCGGTCCTTCGATACGCGCACCGGTACTTTACTATCGGGGCTGCCGAAGCCGGTGGAGTTGTTGGCGATGATCACATCGGGATCGAGGAAATCGATCGGCTGCAGGTCCACCATCCGTGTCGCGCCTGCCTGCGACGGGTCGGCGCGGTCCATCATGTTGGTGACAGGCTCGCTCCACGTGCGGCCATAGTTTGTCGAACGGAATGCCAGTTGCCGCGAGCCGAGCCCTTCGCGGCCCAGGTTGTCGTGGCTGATATCGGCGGCATTGCCGTAGCTTGTGGTGATCGAGGTGACCTGCTGCAGCAGTTCGCCGCCCCCCAGGTTCCAGTAACCCATGACATGTGGCCAGCCGACCATTTCGTCCTCGCGTCGATAGACGACCAGATGATCGACATCGGTCAGGCTGCGCGCCGGGGCATAAGTCCGGATCGAGCCGGCCACTGCCTGCGCGCGGGCCACGGCCGACATCAACGCGCCCGCCGTCAGCGATCCGCCAATCAGTGCTGTCCGCCGGGTCAGCGAAAACAGCGAGCGCATGGCTTGTTCGGTCATCTCTCCACCTCCATCTCCGGTCTGTTCCGCACGGGCGGCGCCAGCAGTCCTTCGAGTGTTGCTATGGGGCGGGGCAAATCCCCGTCAAACCCAAACCCGCGCCGATCCAGCCTGGTAAAGAATGCAAGCCCATTGGGCTTGGTTGGCCGGCCCGAACCATCTGCGCGCCGCCGCATCAGGCCTCGCGGCGCAAACCTGACTGTCCTGTCGGCGCGGCCGGAACCGTGGCAAAACGATAGATCCGTGCGGCATTGCCGCCCAGCATGGCGCGGGCCTCGTCATCCTCGAGGAAAACGGTAGCATCGCGTGCCATCGCCACCTTCTCGGCGTAGGACCAGATCATGGACTGCCCCACGTCGGAGCCCCACATCAGCCGTTCTGCACCAAAGCTGTCGACCATTCGCCGGACCAGCTGGGCCGAGCGTACGCCGGCCTTCACCAGCCGCTCGAAATTGATCTCGGTGATCTTGAAGAAGATATTGGGCATATGCTCGAAGATCGCCACGCTGGTATCGATCCCGAAGTGCGGTGGCGGTGGCATTACCACGGTCTCGCCCGCTTCCTCACGCAAGGCCACTTCATATTGCGACATGCCATAGGGCATCGCGCCATGGTCGAGGATGATCGGCAGGTCGGGGAACATGCCTGCGATCAGCTTGATCAGTGGCAACACATAGGACAGCTGGTTGTCGAACACGATCACCGTCATCGGGGTGCCAAGGTCGGCGCAGGCTCGCCACACTGCCAGCGCGGTGGGCGAACTGATCCAGGCGGTATCGAGCAGCCAGGGCCGCGAATTTGCCATGCGGAACCCGGCCACCCCCTGTTCGGCAACCATCCGGCGATAGCGCTCTGGCGTGGCCGGATCCTGTGTATCGAGGATCACGACCGGATGGAACCGGTCGGGATAGGTCCGCGCAGAGTCGATGATGTAGCTATTGTCGTAACCGTAGACATGGCCGCGCTGCACCAGGCAGGCATGGCCTACCCCGTGCTGGTCCATAAGGCCCAGCAGGTGTTCGGCGGTCATGGTATAGGCTGGCTTGCCTGGAACCGGCAGGTCGGGCGTGAACGGCCGCGCCTGGTAGGTTTCCCAGTCATCCGAGATCAGATGCGCGTGGGTGTCGAGCAACTGGAACGACATATTCCCGAAATTCCCCATTCATCGCGCGGCAGGAGCGCCCGTTCCCCCGCTGGTAAGCATCAACTTTGCCCGGCAAGGGCGATATTCGCCTCGCACCAGCGGACCGGTGGCAACCGCCATCGGTCCGCTGGGCGTTGCATCAGAACCGCTTGCTCAACGACAGTGACCATTCACGCGGCGGGGACGGTTGGCCAATATTCGAGTATGCCCCGATTTCGGTGAAAATGGTCTTCTGCCGGAAGTAGTTGGTGTCGAACAGGTTGGTTATTCCCAGCGCCAGGGTGAAATCGTGATCGAAGTTCTCATAGGCGATCCGCGCGTTGTAGATTGACCGGGACGGCTCATCATATTGCGGGGCATTGGTGCTGTACCCAATCCGACTGGTGTAGAACATGTCGATGCGCGGCTTGATGGCTCCGTGCAACGATTGCACTGCAGCGGTGTACTGCACGCCCAGGCTGGCGGTGTAGTCCGGGAAGCCGATCGGCCGGCCCAAGGTGCCTCCACGATCAGTATAGCCCAGCGAGGCATTGAACACGAGATCGTCGACTGGCTCGGCAGTCACTTCCAGTTCCAGACCCTTGATCGGATCACCGCCGCGCACCGGATAGTTGAACGTGCGGCTGATGCATTCGATGCCGATGGTGGTGCCGTTGGCCGCGCCGTCGGCTGCCGTGGCGGCACGGCAATTGGTGAAGGCGGTTGCCTGATCGGTGCCTGCCGGTCCCGCCGGGATAAGCGTTGAGGTGCCGGGACGAATGCCCACACCGTTGGCATTAAGGCGCGGCTCCTGCCCGCCATAGCTGCCGTTGCGCAGCGAATAGGCCATCCAGAAGGCTGAGGCATTGATCCGCAAGCGGCGATCGAACAGATCGATCTTGCCACCGATTTCGTAGCTGATCAGGGCCGTGGCGGATTGCTGTTCCTGCTGTCCAACCTGGAACAGACGGGTCTGGAAGCCGGGCAAGCGATAGCCGGTGGCAGCAGACGCATAGACCATGATGTCCGGGTTGATCTGGTAATCCGCGCCGATCTTCCAATCCCACCGCTTGGTGCCGATGGGCAGGTTGAACACCGTACTGGTGCCCGACGGGACGAAGGTGGTGGAGCCGGCAGGTGTGGCATCCTGATAGGCGGCATACTCCACGAATTTGCGGTCATCCGAATAGCGCAGGCCCCCGTTGATGCTCAGCCCTTCAATGAAGCCGAAGGCTTCGTATGGGCGCAAACTCACGTTGGCAAAGGCTGCCTTGGAGTTGGGGAAATAGTCGATGTTGATGATCTGCTGCGTGCCCAGGCGCAGGTTTTGCGGCCGGCTGCGCTGCTCGGCAACGGCATCGTAATAGAACAGGCCCGCCACCCAGTCGATGGCATCGTGCTGGCCAGCCAGGCGGAATTCGGCATTCCAGTAGCTCAGGTCATCCTGGTGGAAGATGAAGCTGTCGTTGAGCACGGTGCCATCCCATGCAGCACCGAACACGGTCTCGATTTCGCGGTGCCCGCCGATCAGCGTCGCCTCGATCTCGGACGTGACGTCGACCTGGACCTTGCCCGAAATGCCCCAGTTGGTCAGCGGCGTTGTGCGGGTCGGGTTGCAGTTCCCGCCGCGGAACAGCGAGCCGTTGTAATACTGGTTGCCGGCAATCTGGGTACCCGGTGCGAATGGCTCACAGAAGTTGTCGTATGTTGTGTACATGCTGCCGGTGTCGAACCGTTCGTCCCAGCGGAATGGGGTACCGGGGATCGAATACCGGTCGAAAGCCGTCACGAAATTGCGCGTGGCAGCCGTCGGGCTCGGATTGACCTGGCCGTTCGGCAGGCGCCCGGCGGTCTGATCCCACTGGGTCTCGAAAACAGTCTCGGCCGAGGCTTCGTCATTGGAATCGGTGTAGTCCGCGATGAGCGAAACGCGCAGGCCGTCAGTCGGCTCCCAGTAGGCCGAACCACGTACGGCCTGGGTGTCGGTGCCGCCGTAATGGCCGATCACGCAATTTGTGGGGCTGCGACCCGGGCCCCAGGCGGTAGCGTTGGTCTGGAAGGGGAAAGTGCCCGCCAGTTCGGGGGTGCCGTTGGCATACATCTGGCAGCTGAAATCCAGCAGGTCCATGTAGCCATCGCTCTGCTTGCTGACGCCGGACACGCTGACGGCCAGAGTATCGGTCAGCGGCATGGAGATGCCGGCGCGCAATTCGCGCTGGTTGTTGGACCCGATGGTGAGATCGAAGTAGGCGCTCTCCTCGGACAGGCTGGGCGTGCGGCTGACCAGGTTGACCGCGCCCGATATGGCATTGCGGCCAAACAGCGTGCCCTGCGGACCGCGCAATACTTCCACATGGTCCAGGTCGAGCAGGTCGAAGTTCGAACCGAGCAGGAACGGGTAATAGACATCGTCGATGTAGTAGGCGACCGCGGGCTCTACGCTCATCCGCGTATCGGTGGTGCCGATGCCGCGCAGGGTCACTTGCACCCCCGCACCGTAGATGCCTTGCGACTTGCGGAAGGTAGCGTTGGGCACCACCGCGCCCAGATCGGCCAGGGTAGTCAGCTGGCGCTCTTCCAGCACTTCACTGGTGACTGCAGTGATCGCGATCGGCACGTCCTGCACGTTGGTGGCGATGCGTGTGGCCGTTACAATAATGTCGCCGTTGGCGCGATTGTCTTCCGGCTGCTGCTCGACTGCTGCCTGCGCCGCAACCACTTGCGGGACACAAAGTGCCGCGAGCGAAATGGACGCAAGAATAATTCCCCTCAACATCATCGACCTCCCAATTTATGGATTCTTTTTCAGGGGATGGGATATGATCTTGTCTCGGGAAACAAACTTGACTGCGCGGGCGTGACAACTTGTCCAAGAGGCCGGGGATCGGTGGCGGGCTTGAAGGGGAGGGTGACAGCGTCCCTAAATGCCACAGGAAGGGCTCCCCGGGATTGTGGCAATATCTTTTTAAATGAATGATTTGTTTGCGCATAGTCTCGGCAGATCAAGGCCGGGTGGTGCCTGGCGCGGCACGATCATTCACTTCACGGGAAGTGCGGCAAGCACGCAAGATCAAAAAACCACGCCCAGCCGGTCAAGTAACGACCAAGTAATAATTGGCTCAGGCGCGTCCTAATGCCAGCTTGCGATATTCGCGCGGTGCCATGCCGTAACGTTCGTTGAACGTGCGGGTGAAATGCGCCGCGCTGTTGAAGCCCCACGAGAAGGCGATCTCGGTGAGGGTGTGCGCGAGCCATGCCTGGTTGCCCATCTGCCGGGCGCATTCCTCCAGCCGGCGGCGCAGGATATAGGCGCTCATCTTCTCGCCGCCGGATGAGAAAATCGTCCGCAGATAGCGTGGCGAAAGGCGCAGGCCTTCGGAGATCGATGCGGGTGACAGCTCGGGATCGCGCAGGTGGTCCTCAATATATTGCAGCACGTCCTTGCGCCGTTGCCAGGCGATGGCCGAAGCGCTCTGCGCCCCGTCCATCCCCATGGTATAGGACATCGAGATCATCTCGAGCAGGTAGCGGGCCACCCGTTCCTCAAAGATCGGGCCCAGTTCGCGGTCGCCGTTGGTCAGTTCGCGCACCATCGCCGCCACCGTGCCGGTCATTCCGGTGGCGCTGCCCAGATGCTCGCCACAGAACTGTTCGGGCGTGGGCAGGTAGGTGCGAAGGGTCTGGCCCGGCACGCGCACCATCACCGTGGTCGATTGGCCTTCTGTCTGGAAATAGTGCGGCAGCCCCGTGTCGCACAGCACGAAATCGCCCGCGGACAGCCTGCTTTCCTTGCCACAATGGAAGAAGGTGCTGGCACCCTCGGCCTGCAGCAGGAAGTTGTACAGGCGGCGGGAATCATGGACGATGTGGCTCTTGGTTCGCTCCACCGTGCAGCGATCGACCGACAGGCGGGCCAGCTTGACCGGGCCGAAATCGCTGAACTTCAGTTCGGCGTCGAACTGTTCCTTGTTCTCGGGCACGAATTCGACGTGGCTCATGCGGGTCGCGTAGATCTCGCCCCAGGCGGCAGCGCGCCCGGCGGATGGCAATCCCTTTGTGCTCAGCAGTTCGATCATAGTGTCCTCTCCGGCACTCCGCCTTCTGGGGGCGATAGGCCTGTTCTCCACCTGAGGTCGGATGGTTGCATTGCCGCCGATACGAGTCAACGCAGCCGCGGCAGGTGGATCCTCCTCGGCCGCAAGGATAGCCTATTGTCTGCCGCAGTATCAGCCGTAAACTTGGCCCAAGTTTGATCGAGCAGGCGTAAACATCGCTGCATTTCGTGCCTTGATCGCCCGTGGCCTTGCACCGGGCGGCTTGCACCGACATCCTTGGGCCAGATCGGAACGAATTATCCGGCACTTCTGGAGAGCAAAATTGGCCCGCCACATCCTCACAATCCTTGCCCTCGTCCTGTTGCTGGTCCCGGTAACGGCGACCCGTTCGCAATCGGTTCCGCAGGCAGAGATCGACACCCTGGCGCGCAATCTCGAACGTGTCGAATCTGTGCGTGCGGTGAAGGACTTGCAGCGGTTCTATGCACAATATGCCCAGTTCGGCCTGTGGATCGAGATGGCGGACCTGTTCGCAGCCGATGGCACCTTGGTGTGGGGCGATGACGAGGTGCGCGGCCGCGGCGCCATCGCCGACTGGCTCGAGCAGCGGCTTGGCGGCGTGCGCGGCATGGCACCGGGCGCGATGCATACTGAATTCATCGAGGATCCGCTGGTCAACCTGTCGGTCGATGGCCGGACCGCGCTGGGGCGCTGGATGTTCATGACGCTGGCCGGCGATGGCACAGGCGACACCCTGATCGAAGGCGGCATCTTCGAGAATGAATTCGTACTGCAAAACGGCGTGTGGAAGTTTGCCAACCTGCGCTACTTCCCGCAGTTCGAAGGCAACCATGCCAATGGCTGGAGCAATGCGGGTGGCGGCGAACTGCCGCAGATCGCCTATCACTTCACGGTCGATGAAACGGGCATCCCGATCCCCCCGCCAGAAGGGCCTGCGCCCGCCAGCAGCGCCAGCCTTCCCATGCTGGAAGCGCGGATCGACGCGCTGAATGCCGAGGATGCGGCGCGCAACCTGCAAAACGCATGGGGCTACTATGTCGATCGCCGGATGTGGGACGACGTGGCCGACCTGTTCACCGAGCAAGGCATTGTGGAGATTGTCAGTCGGGGCAGGTTCGAAGGCCATAATGGCATCAGGGCGGCGATGGAAACGATGGGGCCGCAAGGTTTGCAGCAGGGCGACATCAACGATCACCCGATCTTCGATACAGTAATCACCGTGGCCCCGAACAACACCGAGGCGCAGGGTCGTGCGATCATGTTGGGCATGCTCGGCCAAGGGAGCAACGGTGCGGCGGGGTGGAGCTTTTCGGTCCTCAGCTCACGCATGGTGCTGGACCAGGGGCTGTGGAAGATTGCCGATCTCAGGATCACCCCGCTGATGCAGGCCGACTATGCCGCAGGCTGGGGCTACGGCGGCACGGCGAGCGTGGACGAGGTACTGCCCGCCTTCGCCGAACCGCACCCGGTAACCGGCGCAGCGGTTAAGGTGGAGGGGATGGAGGTTGTCGCCTTCGCTTCCGGTGCTCCCGGGGCACCCGCCGATGACGACAATGCGGGCGGTTCACTGGTCGAACAGGCGGCGCGGCTGGCCGATGCACGGCGGCGGCTTGCCCGGTCCAGCGCCTACGACGGCGTGGTCAATGTCTCGTCGGTCTATGGCTATTACCTCGACGATTTCCAGTGGATGGAGCTGGCCTCGATCTTTGCCGAGGACGGCAACAAGCACTCGCCGTTTGCCGGGTTCTACCTGGGGCGGGACCGCATTCGCGCTGCGGCCACGGCGATGTATGGCGATCCGCCCGCTACCAGGCCCGGCATCTCGTTCCACTGGCGGTTCCAGCCGGTGATCCATGTCAGCCAAGATGGCCGCTCGGCCAACCTGCGCACTCGCCTGTTCCAGCCGCGCACCTCGATGCCGCCGCGCGATGGCGCGCCTGGCGGTTTCTATTCCGCATCGCTGTTCAGCGGGATGTATCCCAATGACCAGGCGGTACTGGAGGACGGCATCTGGCGACTGTGGAGCCTGACCATCGACGAGCCATATATGACCACCGCAAGCTGGCGCGAGGGGTGGGCCGGTGTCGAGCCGACCCCGCCGGGGCAGGGGGCAGGGCAGAGCCCGCTGGTGGAGCGCCTGCCGCCCGATATCCTGATGACCGACCTGGGCCGCCGGGCGGAGCATTTCCGCGGTGGCACCGGCACCACGCTGGTGTGGCCCGACATCCTGCCGATGTGGTTCCACTATACCAACCCGGTATCGGGCCGCGTGCCCGAACACTACTGGCCCGACAGCGTACCCGGCCTGCTGCTGCCGCAATCGCGCCTGATCGCCCACGGCTACCAGATGCCGCCCGCCGGACCCGAGACAGACGGAATCCCGATCGCGCTTACTCCGCCCGAAGCCAATGTGATGGACGGCGATTGACCGAACCGGCACGATCGCGTGCCGCATGAGGCAAGCGGGGCGGTTTCTGGCATCCTAGGGTCGCCTAATGGTATCTAAGCGGGTCGGCAGGCCCGATCAGGGGGGTAAGGCATATGGACCGCTTGGCTGATCGCATCGGCAGGTCTGCGCGCGGGCTACTTGGAACCTGGGTCAAGATCCCCACGCTCGAAACGGTCGAGCTGCTCGGCCATGCAGGCTTCGAATTTGTGGTGATCGACATGGAGCACTCGCCCCATTCGCTGGACCTCGCCTATCGCCTGACATTCGCCGCGCAGGCGATGGGCATGGCGGCGCTGGTGCGCCTGCCCGATCACACCGGGGCCATGATCCAGCCGCTGCTGGATGGCGGGGCGGACGGGCTGCTGGTGCCGCGCATGACAGATACCGGCGTGGCCGACTCCATCACCCGCCGCATGGTCTTTTCCCCCAAGGGCGAGCGCGGGCTAGGCCTTACCTCGCGGGCGGGACGCTGGGGGCTGGGCGACATGGCCTCCTACCTCGACCGGGGTGATAGCCAGTGCCTGCGGATGGTCCAACTGGAAGACTGGCAGACGCTGGAGGCCGCCGCCGAATTCGCCGCGCTGGAGCACGTGAACGGTATTTTCATCGGCCACGGCGATCTGTTCCTGTCGAGCCGCAAGCCTCCGACTGACCCCGAGGTGATGGAGCTGACCGCGCGGATGCTGGCCGCAACGCGCGATGCGGGCAAGTTCTCAGGCGTTGCCGCCGGATCCCCGGCAGAAGCGCGGGCCTATCTTGAACAGGGCTTCTCGCTGGTCATGGTGAGCAACGATACCACCATGTTCGGGCGTGCGGCGGCAGACGCGGTGAAAGCCACGCTGGGCGGCTAAGGCACCGGGTTTGCCCGGTCCGGTACAGAATTCTGCCCCTTGCGGCACATTGCAGCGCAAGCGTTTGCCCCACCGCCACCGCGCATATAGTCGAGGATAAAGCGGCAGGCTGGCAGTTTCTGCGTGGCATAGCTGCAGTCCAGCGGGAGACGGGAATTGATAAAATCAACCAGGCGGGTGACGACGTGCGTCCTGATGTGCGCTAGCCTTGGGCTGGCATCCTGCGCCACGGCACCTGAAGCTTTAGCCGATCCCGGTCCCATCGCTGTCTATGGCAACGTGCAGACTTTCGAGATCGCGCCGGTGCTGCTGGCGGCCGAACATTATTATCCGGGCGAAGCGACGGTCAGCATGGGCTCTATCGCCAACCTGGTGGGCGCGCCGCCGGTGCAGGGCTTCGGCGAGGCGGGTGAAGCCGATGTCGCGACCAATGCAGAGACCCAGGCACTTAGGTATTCGGTCCAGAATCCCAACCTGCGGATCGTGATGACCGTGACTGAAGGGCTATACCGCATTGTGGCGCGACGTTCCGCCGGGATAGAAAGTGTGGCGGATCTCGCCGGTCATCGGGTGGCAACCATCGAACAGACCAGCGCGGGCTACTTCCTCAAGATGATGCTGGAGCGCGAAGGGCTGACCTTTAACGATATCGAGGACGTGAGCATCGTGCCGCTGGCGGGAATGACCGAAGCGCTGGCCAATGGCGAAGTCGATGCCGTGGTGATCTGGGAGCCCGAAAGCGAGAACGCGGCGCAGGTCCTGGGCGAGGACATGATCGAGTTTTCCGGCCACGGGGTTTACCGCGAGCTGTTCAACCTCAACACCACCGCCGAAAAGCTGGCCGACCCTGTCACACGCACCCGCATCGTGCAGTTCATCCGCGCCATCCTCGATGCCAGCGAGGAAGTCCGCACCGATCCCGCCCGCGCGCAGGAACTGGTCCGCGTGCGCGGCGAATTCGATCCGCAGGACGTGGTGGAAAGCTGGGAGCATCACGGCTGGACGGCTGCCGTGCCCGATGACCTGCTCGACGTGATGGTGGTGCAGGAGCTTTGGCTGGCGCAGCAGGCCGGCCGCCAGCCGCGCAACCGCGAGCAATTGGCGACCCTGATCGACACCAGCGTCTATGACGAAGCCGTGGCGCTGGGGTCGGGCGAATGAGCGTCCGGCTGTTTGTCGCGGCGCTCGCGCTGTCCTGCGCGGCGCTGCCGCTGGCGGCGCAGGATGCCGCCACCCTCACCGCCCGGGTCGATGACCTCACTTCCATTCGCGAGATCAAGCATGTGCAGGCGCGCTGGGGCCACATGGCGCTGGCAGGAAACTGGCAGGCCATGGCTGACCTTGCTACGCCGGATGCCGAACTGGCGATGCGCTATGGCGTGATTTCCGGGCGTGGCGGGCTGGAGGCGTACTTGCGCACCACGCAGGGTCACGGCGCGGATGGCATGCCCGCCGGGCGGATGAACCTGCGGCTTTACTTCAGCCCGGTGATCACACTGGGCGATGATGGCCAGACCGCCACCGGCCGCTGGCACGAGATCGCGCTGACTTCCGAGGTTGGCCGCGAGGCCGACTGGCTGGGTGAGACCCATATCATCGATTACCGGCGCACCCCCGATGGCTGGCGCATTGCCCGCATCCGTCCCTATCAGCACTTCGCAGGTTCCTATGCCGATGGCTGGATGCACGATGCCGCCACGCTGGAGCGCGCGCCCTATCACTATACGCCGGACGAGGCCGGCACGCTGCTGCCCGACCGGCGCGCCGCGATGCCGCGCAGTGCGGATGAAAACGCGCGGCAGGCCACGTTGCTGCTTAGCCAGAGCATGGCCCAGAACACCGTCAACGCCTATGGTTACTACCTCGATCGCGGCATGTACGATGATATTGTGGACCTGTTCGCCCCCGATGCCACGATTGAGCTGGGCGGGCAGGGGAGCTGGCAGGGCGAAGCGGGCGTGCGCGCGTTCCTCACCCGCTTTGGCGAGCCGGGCCTGGATACCGGCGAGCTGAACGACCGGCCGCAACTGATGCCGATGGCCACCATCGCGGCCGATGGCTCGTCCGCGCTCATTCGCAACATCGAACTGGGCATGACCGGCCAGCACGGCGGCGAGGGGTTCTGGCAGGCGACAATGCAGACTTTCCTGCTGCGTCCTGATGCACAGGGCCACTGGTCCATCGCGCAGATGCACCGCAGCCCGATCATGCGTGCCGAATACGAGACCGGGCCAACCGATCCGCTGCCCGCTGCGCTGCCGCCCGGTGCCGGCGGGGAAGCGACGGGCGAGACCCGGCTTGGTCCCCTCGACTATCGTACTACGGCCTATGCTGTTCCCGAGCTCGGCCCGCAGATCGTCACCGCTGTGCGCGGCACGCCGCAGCCCATCACCGTGCTGCCCCACGCGCTCGACCGGGCGGAAGCGTTCGACGGATCGGAGAATGTGTCCAACGCCTATGGCTACTACATCGACCAGTTCGCCTGGCGGAACACGGCGGCCCTGTTCGCGCAGGATGGCTGGAAGGAGCTGTCCTACATCGGCACCTTCATCGGCCAGGATCGCGTGCGTGACAGCATGATCCAGCGCTACGGCGAAGGCGGTCCGAACAATGCCTTCCAGGCGATCCACCAGAAGACCCAGCCCTATGTCAGCGTGCTCGACGAGACCGGCCAGCGTGCTTTCGTGCGCACCCGCCTGTTCCAGTTCAACAGCGCGGCAGACGGCCCGGGATCGTGGATTTCCGGCATCTATGAAAACCAGGTGCTGAAGGAAGACGGCGTCTGGCGGATCCACGGGATGGACCTCGATTACGTCTGGCTGGGTGACTATGCGACCGGCTGGACCAATATCGTCGCAGGCTCCAGTGCCCGCTTCGGCCCCGGTGCCGAGGCCATCGCCGCCTTCGCTCCAGACAGCCCGCTGCGCGGCGAGGTGTTCGCGCCTTACCCGACGATTCGTCCGATGGGGTTCCACTTTGCCAACCCGGTCAGCGGGCGAACGCCCGAAGTCCAGTTGCAATGGTCCGATGGCCGCCGCTTCCCGACCGTGGCCGACGAAGACTGAGCCGGGCCTGACATGACGACCCAGAAGGGGGAAACAGTGACCGAGGCCAGCGGCATGCCCGTGCCCCACTCTTCCGCGTCGGCCGATGCGCCGCGGGTGGATTGCCACGCGCACGTGTTCGATGCCGCCATGCCCGCCCGGCCCAATGCCTGGACGGTGCCGGACTATGAATTCAGTGCCGCGCAGCTCTTGGCCCAGCTCGACGAGCACGGGATTGACAACGCGGTCCTGTCCGGGCTGTCGATTTCCGGCGAATACAACGATTACATGATCCGCGCCCTGCGCAGACACCGGCGGTTGCGGGGAACGGCTATCGTGGCCGCGCCATCGGACCTTTATACGCTGGAGCGGATGCAGGCCGACGGCATCGTTGGCATCCGGCTGCAACTTGCACGCAGCCGGGAACTGCCAAATCTCGACAGCTTCGATTATCGTGTGCTGCTGCGCCGGGTGCGTGACCTTGGCTGGCATGTCCAGCTGGCGATCGAAGGCGTGCGGCTGCCCGGCGTGCTGGATACCTTGCTGGCCGCCGGGGTGGATGTGGTGATCGACCACTTCGGCCATCCCGACCCGGCCGATCCGCTCAATTGTGCCGGGTTCAATGCCATGCTGGCGGCAGTCGATACAGGCCGCTGCTGGGTCAAGCTGTCGGGCGGCTTCCGCCTGGCCGGAACCGCTGCCTGGCGCGACGATCCCGATGGCGATCTCGACCAGGTGGCCCGGACGGTGGCCTCCGTCCTGGTCGACAAGGTTGGTACAGACCGGCTGCTGTGGGGCAGCGATGCACCCTATGTCGGCTATGAGGACCGGCTATCTTACAACCGGGTGCTGGACAGCTATCGCACCTGGGTGCCCGATGCGGCCAAGCGCGCGGAAATCTCGCAAACCGCGATGAAGCTGTACTTTTCCTAGGCGGCATACCGCTTCAGGCAAGTGTGCCGCATGGGGCATTAAGCCGTACCATCGCGGAAAAGACCCCGCCCGCCAAACCTGTGAGTGTGTTCGACAAGGCAAGGGCGGCCTGACCCGGTTTTCGGCCGGGCAGGTGGACTCGAAGCTACGCGATAGCTCATGGGGAGGATTACATGGTGGATTTCAGGATCGGGCGGGGCCGTTTCCGCGACGGTTGTGCAATGGTGGCGCTGGTGGTGACGGGCTTCTACGCCGCACCTGCGGTGGCCCAGGATACGGCAGCCGATGCCGAAGCGACTGCCACGGGCGGCAATGACTACATCGTGGTGACCGGCTCGCGCATCCAGCGCGACGGTGGCTTCAACGAGCCGACTCCGGTGACCGTGATCGACAACGAGCTAATGGAAAACCTCGGCCAGGTGAACGTCACCGAGGCGCTGAAGCTGATCCCGCAGAACTCCAATTTCCAGTCCGATGCCACGGCAGGCGTTACCGCCAGTGCCAATGTAGGCTCGTCATTTGCCAACCTGCGCGGGCTCAACCCGTTCAACGGTACGCGCACGCTGACCCTCGTCAATTCCCGCCGTTTCATCCCGACTTCCGATGGCGGAGCGATCGATTTGAACGTGATTCCTTCGGCCATGATCCAGCGGGTTGAGACGGTAACCGGCGGCGCTTCGGCAGCTTATGGTTCGGATGCGATCGCCGGCGTGGTCAACATCTTGCTGCGGACCGATTTCACCGGCATCGAGGCACAGGCCGACTTTGGGGAGACCTTCCGCGGCGATGGCGAAAGCTATCACTACTCGTTGATCGCCGGGACCGACTTTTCCGATGGCCGCGGACACATCGTGGTGGGCGGCGAGTACCAGGACAACAAGGGTATCGGCGATTGCGCCGTGGTTCGGCCGTGGTGCGCTGAAAGCTATGACGTGTTCACCAATTCGAACAATGTCCTGCGGGGCGGTGGGCAATCGGGCTACAATATCCCCGGCTCGCCTGGGTTCGGCCTGCCGAACTTTGTGATCGGGCCGGATTCCAAGCAGGCCAACAATGATCCGCGCGGCGTGGTGCGTGACCGGGCTCCGGCAGCGCCAGGCGCGCGCAATCAGCGGTTCACCGATGACGGCACGGGCGTGGTCGACTACGATCCCGGCCGGTTCCTCAATTCGTTCCAGTTCGGCTCGCGCCAGGGCGGCGACGGAGCTTCGACCTACGACGATTCAGACCTGCAGACGCCGGTCGAGCGGTGGGTCGGCTATGCTTATGGCGAATACGAGCTGACCGACTCGCTCGAAATCCAGACCGAGCTGACCTATGCCCAGCGCGATGCGATGAACACCAGCTATGTGGTTGGACCGCGCTCCACCTTCTTCGTGAACAACGATAACCCCTATATCCCGGATGACCTGCGCGCCCTGCTCAAGGGCACGAACTTCAGTCTCGGCAAGGATCTCGACCACGTGCTGACTTCGGTCAACCGCGCCAAGGCCGAGGTATTCCGTGGGCTGGTGGGGCTGTCGGGCGACTTGTGGGGCGATTGGACGTGGGATGCATACTACCAGTACGGCCACAACTTCCGCCACCAGGACCGGACCAACAACCGCGTCAATTCGGCCTTCCAGTTTGCGCTGGAAGTGGTTGATGAAGGCCAGTTCCGCACCGGCACCCCCAATGGCAACGTGATGTGCAAGGAATTGCTGCGGCCCAATCCGAACCCGATTTCCGAAGGCTGCCTGCCGATGAACCTGTTCGGCCTCGACAATGCCGATCCGGCGGCGCTGGCTTATGTCTATCGGCCGGTGATGGAGGACTTCACCTATGACCAGCACGTGCTGGCAGGTGCGATCCAGGGAACGCTGTTCGAAGGCTGGGGCGCAGGTGCCATCGAAGCTGCTGCGGGTATCGACTATCGCTCCGAAGGCGGCACGGTGACCCACGGGGACACGCCGTTCTACAACGATTACGCCTTCACTTTCGGTCTCGACTATTCGGGCGACATCACAGTGACCGAAGGGTTCGGCGAACTTATTGTTCCGGTGTTCCGCGATTTCGCCCTGGGCGACTTGCTCGAACTGAACGGCGCGGTTCGCTACACCAGCAACCATGCTGTAAATAATGACACTGGCGAGGCGAAGACCTCCAATGCGGTAAGCTGGAAGTTGACTGGCATCTACGAACCGATCGACGGCATCCGGTTCCGCGGCTCGCGTTCGCGCGATATTCGGGCGGCAGGCTTCCGTGAACTGTTCCTGCGCAATGTCCCGACCGAGCCGGGTTCGACCAGCGGCATCGTCGATAATCCGTGGCTGGCAGGTTCGCCGCCGATTGGCGATGATCCGGTGCCGATCCTCAACGGCGGCAGCTTCGCGCTGTCACCCGAGCGGGCGGACACAACAACCGCTGGCGTGGTGCTCCAGCCCGGCTTCCTGCCGGGCCTCCGGGTGTCGTTCGACTGGTACCAGATAAAGATTTCGGACGCGGTGACCACGCTGGGCGCACAGGCGATTGCCAACTTCTGCTTCAATCAGAGCATCTTCTGTGACCGGTTAACCTTTGCCGGGGCTGACCGGCAGGACATCACCTATCTCGATGCCCGCCAGGTCAACCTCGCCAGCCTGGAACTGCGCGGGATCGATATCGAGCTCGACTACCAGATGGACCTGGATGATTTGAAGGCCGGTCTGCCGGGCTCCATGTTCTTCCGCATCCTGGGCAACCACCAGTACGATTTCATCTCGCAAGCCAACCCGAATGCGCCCCGGCTCGACTATGCCGGCCAGTCCGGCCCGGTGGCCGACGGGGGCGATTTTAACCCCGCTCCGCCGTGGATCTGGAACGCATTTGTCGGCTATACAAACGAAGGCTTCAACGCGACGGTATCGTGGCGCCGGTTCACCCAGGGCACATACCGGATCGATCGCATCGGCCCGCAGGATGAAGGCTATGACCCGGGGATCGTCAACTCGATCAGCGACAACCGGGTGGACGGGGCGAGCTATTTCGACTTGTCGATGTCCTACGAAATTCCCATGGGCGGCGATCGTTCTGTTGAACTGTTCGGGGTGATCAACAACCTGTTCGATCGCGATCCGCCGATTGCACCGGGCGGCGGCGGCGGTGCGGGTTCCAACTACCCGACCAATCCAGTGTTTTTCGACACTTTCGGATCGCGCTACCGGGCCGGGATAAGGATCCGCTACTGACACACTTGACGCCGAAATTTGACGGGTGCCTCCCACCTGTAAGAACCTGACCGGCTCCTTTTTGCGAGGAGCCGGTCTTTTTCGTGGCGGAGATGTAATCTTTGGGCGGGCGGTCTGCTAGAAGCCGACGTGGTCGCCGCCCTTCAGCCTCAGCATGGCGCGCGCTTCGGCAGGCGTCGCCACTTCGCGGCCCAGAGCTTCGACAATCCCGCGCAGCTTGGCCACTTGCGCCGCATTGCTGGTTGCCAGCTCGCCTTTGCCGATGAACAGGCTGTCTTCCAGGCCCACCCGGCCATGGCCGCCCAGCAGCACCGACTGGGTGCAGAAATCCATCTGGTGGCGACCGGCGGCAAAGGCGGAAAACACATAATCGTCGCCGAACAGGCTGTCGGCGATGGTCACCATGTGGGCCATGTTGCGGACATCGGGCCCCACGCCGCCAAGAATGCCGAACACCCCCTGGATCAGAAACGGCGGCTGGATCAGGCCAAGATCGGCGAAGTGCGCCAGGGAGTAGAGGTGGCCGATGTCATAGCATTCGAATTCGAACTTCGTGCCGAACTCGCGCCCCACTTCCAGCATGATCCGCTCGATAAAGACGTTGTCATTGTACATGATCCGCCCGCGGCTGCTTTCGACATAGGTGCGTTCCCAGTCGTGGTGCCAGCTTTCCACGCGCTTTCCCGCGCCGGAAAAATCAAAGATCAGCGGCCCCATGTTGAGGCTGCAGACTTCGGGCCGGGCGGCTTTGGCCCCTTCCAGCCGGTCGTCCAGCGTCATCGTGGCGCTGCCGCCGGTGGAGATGTTGATCACCGCATCGCAACCCTGCTTGATGCGCGGCAGGAAGCGCATGAAATCCGCTGCACGCGGGGATGGGCTACCGTCTGCGTCATTGCGCGCGTGGAGGTGCAGGATCGCCGCGCCGGCCTCAGCAGCGCCGATGGCTGCATCTGCGATCTGGTCGGCGGTCACCGGCAGATGAGGCGACATCGACGGTGTGTGGATCGAGCCAGTCGGCGCGCAGGTGATGATGACTTTCTTCGCCTTGCGCATTGTGTCTCTCCTGTGGCCCGCCGCTTACAGTCCGGCTTGGCAGATATATTTGCGGTTGAGATATTCCTCGATCCCGTGGTGCGAGCCTTCCTTGCCCACGCCCGACATCTTGACCCCGCCGAACGGCGCATGGGCGGTGGAAATCAGGCCGGTGTTGATCCCGACCATGCCCGATTCCAGCGCCCGGGAAACATGCGCGATGCGCGCCGGATCGGTCGAGCAGAGATAGGCGGCAAGACCGAACGGCGTTTCGTTGGCCAGCGCGATGGCCTGTTCGACCGTGTCGAACCCGATCACGCCGGCCAGCGGTCCGAAGGTCTCCTCGTGCGCCAGCTTGGCTTCGGCAGGTACGTCGGCAATCAGCGTGGGAATAGCGATCCGTCCGCCAGGAGAGGTGCCGCCCGCCAGGCACCGGGCGCCGCGTGCCAGGGCATCCTGGAGGTGTTCATCGATCTTGGCCATGGCATCGGCGTCAATCATCGGGCCGATGTCCACGCTATCGTCAAACCCATCGCCCGCTGTCAGCGCGGCCACGCGCGTTGCGAAGGCGGAGAGGAAGCGGTCGCGAATGCCTGCCTGCACATAGATCCGGTTGGCCGCGATGCAGCTTTGCCCGCCGTTGCGGAACTTGGCGACCATCGCGGTTTCGATCGCGGTGTCGAGATCGGCATCGTCGAACACCAGCAGCGGGGCGTTGCCGCCCAGTTCCATCGACACACGCTTCATTGTGCCCGCGCACTGCTGCGCCAGCATCACGCCGATCTCGGTCGATCCGGTGAAGGACAGCTTACGGACCACGGTGCTGGCAGTCAGCACCCCGCCGATGGCCGAGGCGGAACCGGTGACCACGTTGAACACGCCCGGCGGGATGCCCGCTTCCTCGCCCAGTTTGGCAAAGGCGAGTGCGGTGAGCGGGGTCATCGAGGCAGGTTTGGCGACCATCGTGCAACCCGCCGCCAGCGCTGGGGCGGCCTTGCGCGTCAGCATGGCGAGCGGGAAGTTCCACGGGGTTATCGCCGCGGCCACGCCCAGCGGTTCGGGCTCGGCCAGCAGGCGGCGGCCGGACAGGGGCGCGGGGATGATCTCCCCCAGCACGCGCGTCGCCTCGTCGGCGTAGAATTCCATGAACTGGTTGGCGTAGTCGACCTCGCCGCGCGCTTCGCGCAAGTGCTTGCCGTTCTCGCGGGTAATCAGGCGGGCAAGGTCTTCCCGGTGGGCCACGATCAGTTCGAACCAGCGGCGCAGCACGGCGCTGCGCTCTTTCGCGGTTTTCGCTGCCCAGGCAGGGAAGGCGGCTTGCGCGGCATCGACTGCCGCCTGCGCCTCTGCGGCGCTGGACCCGGCGACTTCGGCGATAATGTCGAGAGTGTAGGGATCATCCACCGCGATGGGCCTCGCGCTCCCCGCAATCCACTTGCCTGCAACCAGGTTGCGCGTGACCAGGAGGTCCGCTTCGTCGAGCCTGCCGCGCCGGTCGGTTATGGGGTCGCTCACTTCGCGTCGTCGTCCAGCTTGGGATTTGTGATCGGAACGTCGCTTTCGAACAGATGCTCGAACCGGCGATAGGTGCACAGCCACGAGCCATCCTCGGCACGGACAAAGCGATCGGTGGCGAGCGAGACAGTCACCGGCTCATGGCTTGGCTGCGGCCGCTCGCCGTCGCGGGCGAACAGCAGCAGGAAATTGGTCGCCTCGGCAGTGTCCGGGCCGGTAAAGCGGGCGCGGAAATTGGTGAAAGCGTGGACCGAAACCCGGCCGCCCCGTTCCCGCCGCCAGTCATAGAACTGCTGGATCTTGTCGCGCCCGATATAGCTGGCGAACTGACCATGGAATTCGGCATCGTCGGTGTAGTAGCGGCTGGCGTCAGCCCCGCCGTTGAAATCAATCTCGTGCCAGTATTCGGCCAATTGCAGCGCCAGCTCCTGGTTGAGCGCGAGCACGTCCTTGCGGTCCATCATGGTCTCCCTGTGAACGGTTGCGCTGGCAGATGTGCGCGGCCCCGGCTTGCCCGGCAAGGAAGCGCGAGTTGCCCAGAACGGTCAAGCAGGGTTTGAGACGGTCAGGACATCATGCGGCGGCGATATTCGCGTGGCGGCATGCCGTGCTGTTCGTGGAAGGTGCGGGTGAAGTGCGCCGCGCTGTTGAAGCCCCAGGCAAAGGCGATCTCGGTCAGCGTGTGGCCCGACCAGCTTGGATCGCAGATCTGCTTGGCACATTCCTCCAGCCGACGGCGGATGGTGTAGGCCGAGACTTTCTCCCCCGTTCGGGCAAAGATCGTGCGGAGGTAGCGCGGCGAGATGCGCAGCCCTTGGGCGATGCTGGCAGGTGACAACTCGGGATCGCGCAGGTTCTCCTCGATATAGCGGACGACCTCGGCATGGCGGCCGCCGAGCACGGCGGACATCTCAGGCGAAGTCTCGAACCCGATGGCATAGGACATCGACAGCATTTCGAGCAGGTGCTGCGCGAACCGGGTATCATACAGCGAGGTGAACCCGGTCTCGAGCTGGGCATTGAGCTGTTCGACCATGACAGACATGGTGCTGGTCAGACCAACCTCTTTCCTCAGGTGCAGTCCGCAGAACTTTTCCGGCGTCGGCAGGTGCTTCTTCAGCGTGGTCGAATCCACCCGCAGCATGATGACTATGCTGCCGTCCTCCACCGTGAAGCTGTGCGGCACCGAACTGTCGCACAGCGCGAAATCGCCGGCGGTAAGCTGCGCTTCCTGTCCGCAGTGCGACAACAGGCTGCTGCCTCGCGCCTGCAGCAGGAACGAATAGAGCCGCGGTGCGCCCGCCACGATGTGCCGCCGGGTCCGCATGATATTGGTGCGGTTGGTCGACATGCGGGCGAACTGGATCGGACCCAGTTGCCCCAGGCTCAGCCGGGCGGCGAAATCCTGGCTGTTGGCCGGGGTGAACTCGACATTGTTGAGCTGGCGCGAATAGAGTGCGTTCCATGCCGTCGTGCGACTTTCAACAGGCAGCGCGTCGGTGCTGTAGGACTGCATCATGGTTCTCTCCCCGGACAGGCTGCGCGGCCTGTCCTTGTTATCTGGCGGGGCAAGTCTCTGCCAAGTCGCCCCCGCCTGCAACCCCTCAAAACCTCTCAAAGTGTCACGCACCCCCGGCCACGGCCAGATTGGCCCCGGTTATGTACGATGCCTCGTCCGATGACAGGTAGAGGACGGCTGATGCGACCTCCTCCGGCTCGCCCACGCGGCCCATCGCCACTGCATTGGCGCCCTGCTGCTGGCGTTCGGGCGTGAGCATCGCTGTTGCCACCGGGCCGGGCGACACGCAGTTTACGCGAATGCCTTCACGCGCAACCTCTCGGGCGAGGCCGGTGGACAGGCTGTTGATGCCGCCCTTGGTAGCGGCATACCACACGTATTCCCCGGCCGACCCGCGATCGGAAGCGCGCGACGAGATGAAGGTGATACTGCCGCCGGTGCCACCGCGCGTGGTGGACATCCGCCGCACCGCCTCGCGCGCGCACAGCATTGCTCCTGTCAGATTGACGGCGACGACTTCGTGCAAAGTTTTCGCAGTCACATCGGCGAGGGGTGAGGCTGGCCCAGTGATCCCGCTGGAATAGACCACGGCATCTATCCGGCCCATTTGCGCCGCCTGCTCGAACAGGGCCACGATTTCGTTCTCGTCGGCCACGTCGCAACGGATCGCAGCTGCCGTGCCGCCCGCGCCGGTAATGTCCTGCACCAGCGCCTCGGCTTCGCCTGCACTTTGGGCATAGGTCAGCGCCACCCCATAGCCACGCGACGATGCCAGCCAGGCCGTAGCCGCCCCGATCCCCCGGCTTCCGCCGATGACCACCATGACTTTTGCGTCTTCCATCACGAGTTGGGCGATTCTTCCATGTCCTCGATCGACAGCAGAGCCCGTCCGGCGGTTTCCGGCAAGAGCAAGGTGGGAATCAGCGCCAGGGCAATGCCCACGATTCCCAGCGTTGCCATCGCCGCGCTCAAGGGCATGACCGTGGCGACCAGCGGCACGCCAAGGATGAACAGCGCCGCGCCGGCCCGACCCGAGTTATAGGCGAAGGCCTGCCCCGAACCGCGCATCTCGGTGGGGAACAGCTCGGTGAAATAGGGTCCGAAGCTGGCATACATGCCGAACTGGAAAAAGCCGTAGACCATGCCGATTGGCACCAGCAGCCACAGGTTGTCACCCCAGGGACCGAACAGGTAAACCGATGCCATCACCAGGAAGCCCAGCCCGAACAGCCGGAACACCGTGCGCCGACCGAAAATGTCGCTGATGTACGAATTGGTGATGCAGCCGAAGAACCCGCCCATCGAATTGATCAGCACAAGGTATCCCGCAGTCGATTGGGCCAGCCCGCGCTCGCCGGTCATGAACGTGGTGAGGTAGTTCGCCACTGAATAGGCGGCGCCCTGGACACCCAGCGACAACATCGAGGCCAGCAGCGTAATGACAAGAATCTTGCGGCTGAAGATCGCGGTGATCCCGGTCGAGCGGTTCTCGGCCTTCTGCTTGTCACGTGCGGCCTTGTAGACCGGCGCATCGTCTGATCCGCGGCGGATGAAGAAGATCAATAGAGCAGGGGCCAGTCCGGCCCAGAAAGCCAGGCGCCAGCCAAGGTCGGGATCGAAGCTGGCGGCAATCGGCCCCGCCATCAGCGCGGCGATGCCCGAGCCGATCGGAGCACCCGATTGCACCGCGCCAAGCGCCTTGCCGCGGTGCTTAGGGTTGATCATCTCGCCCAGCAGCACTGCACCCACGGCCCATTCCGCCCCGAAACCCAGGCCATGCAGGATGCGGATGACCAGCATCTGTTCATAGGTCTGGGCAAAGCCCGAAAGGAACGAGAACACCGAGAACCACAGGATGGTAATCTGCAGGATCCGCGCCCGGCCGAACCGGTCGCACAACCAGCCACCCATCCAGCCGCCAATCGCGGCGGAGAAATAGCTCGCGCTGGCAATCGACCCGGCCTCGGTCAGGGTAATGCCGAGCGAGGTGATCAGCAGCGGGATCAGGTACTGGTAAACCTGCGCATCGGCGGCATCCATCACCCATCCGGCAGAAACCGTCCAGAACACGCGGCGGGTCTTGCGGTTCGCCTCGCGATACCAGCCGAACAGGCTGCGATCGGGTTTCGACACTTCTGCTGGTGTCTGATCGGTCATCACAGGGCCGCCTCGTAAATGCGCAAGGCGTCCTGTTCGGTTACCTCGCGCGGATTATTCCTGAGCAGGCGCTGCACGGTCATCGCCAGCGCCGCCATCTTGGGCAGGGCATTGCTGCTGATCCCCACGTCGCCCAGCCGCCGGTCGATTCCGACAGCGGCCGACAGACGCTCGATCTCGGCCACGCAGGCCGCTGCGTCCTCGGCGGGATCACCCCCCCGGGCCACCCCCATCGCGCGGGCGATGTCGGCATAACGGCGCGGCTCCTGCTCGGCGTTGAAGCGGATCACATGCGGCAGCAGCAGCGAATTGGCCACACCGTGCGGTACGTGGAACTCGCCGCCCAGGGGATAGGCGAGGGCGTGCACGGCGGCGGTGTTGACGGGGCCGAGGCATAGTCCACCAAGGTGGCTGGCGAGCAGCATGTTGCCGCGTGCCTCCAGGTCATCCGGCACATCGCAGGCACGTTCGAGGTTTTGCACGATCAGCCGGATGCCCTCCAGTGCCCAGTTATCGACCACCGGGTGGGCGAACTTGTTGGCATAGGCCTCGATGCAATGGGTCAGCGCGTCGATGCCGGTGGAGGCGGTTACCTTGCGCGGTTTCGACACGGTAAGCGTGGCATCGAGATAAGCGAAATCGGGTACCAGATGGCGGCTGACCACGCCCTTCTTTAGCTGGGCCTCCTCGTCCTCGATCACGGCGATCGGCGTTACCTCGCTACCGGTGCCCGCAGTGGTGGGGATGCAGGCGAGCGGCAAGGCACGGTTGGCCAGCAGGTCGATCCCGACCACCTCGTCGAACGTCTGGTCCGATCCCGCCAGCGCCGCCACCAGCTTGGCCACGTCGAGCGCGCTGCCGCCGCCGATGCCGATCACGAAATCGACCGCGTTGGCAGAGGCATAATCCAGCGCGGCGGATACGTCGCGCCTCGTCGGCTCGCCATCGGGAACCAGCCACAGGTGCGGGGTGAGGGCTGCGGCGCGCAGGTCGGCGCACAGTGCCTCGGCCAGGCCGGCGATGGGGGCGGAAGTGATCACGAGTACGCGCGATGCCCCGCTTTCCACGCAGTCGGCTGCGCATTGCGGGCCGAGCCCGGTGCCGAACCTGACACAGCGGACCTGGTACAGGTCGAGCCTCTGATGCGCGGTCAAACTATCGCCTCCCTCCGGCTTCCCGTCCCGCTTTCCGGGCCAACTTCGCGGGAGGCCCCTTATTCAGCCGCTGGCGGCAAGTTACCAGCCGCTGCACCCGCCTGCACTTGACCACAGCGGCTCTCTCTATCCGCTGGAACGGCAATTGCCACAAAGCCGCTTTCGATGGTGCCGGAGCGGCGGCACGATTGCGCGATGGAAACAAACCTTGGTGAGTGCCACCCCGGCGCCTGGATACGCCCCTGTCGCGGCCACACGCCACAGGTCCACCCCTCCGCTTTCGTGGCGCCCGGTGCGCGGCTGATCGGCCAGGTGACGATCTGCGAGGGGGCCAGCGTGTGGTACAATTGCGTGCTGCGTGGAGATCTTGCGCCCATCGTGGTGGGCGCGCGCAGCAATGTGCAGGATGGTACGGTGATCCACGTCGAAGCACCGCGAGACGGGCACCAGGGTGCAGTTTTGCCCACGCTGATCGGCGAGGACGCGCTGGTCGGCCACATGGCGCTGCTGCACGGCTGCACGGTGGCCGATGGCGGCTTTGTGGGCATGGGTGCTATCGTGATGGACGGTGCCAGCGTGGGCGCAAACGCGATGCTGGCCGCTGGCGCACTCCTGCCACCAGGCAAGCATATTCCTCCTGGTGAATTATGGACAGGCCGCCCGGCCCGCCATACCCGGCCTCTGCGGACCGAAGAGCTGGCCGCAATGCGCGAGCAGTGCGAGCACTACCTCGATATAGCCGAATGGCACCGTTTCGCGGAATAGGTGGGGCACCTGCAAGACCTGCCGCGCTGCTAGTCCTGGCTTTGGCGGATCAGGTCGGCGGCTTTTTCTCCGATCATGATGCAGGCGGCATTGGTATTGCCCCCGACAATGCGCGGCATCACGCTGGCATCGGCCAGCCGCAGGCCTTCCAGCCCGCGAACCTGCAATTGCGCATCACATACCGCCATGTCACCGGTGCCCATGGCGCAGCTACCCACCGGGTGCAGTGCGGTATTGATGGCTTCGCGCGCCCAGGCATCGATTTCCGCATCGGTCTGCACATGCGGTCCGGGCGAGACTTCGCCGGTCAGGACATCGGACAGGGGGGCAGTAGCCCAGATTTCGCGGATCTGGCGCACGATACGGCGGAAGAAGGCGCGATCGTTCTCGGTCCCCAACACATTGTTGAGGATGCGCGGCGGCGCAAACGGATCGGCACTGGCCAGTTTCACCCAGCCGCGGCTTTCTGGGCGCAACAGGACGCAGGCCATCGCCACCACATCTGCGGCCGGTGGACGAACGCCGGGGAACCAGGGGCGGGCAAAGATGGTGGTCGGCTGGAACAGGCACTGGGCATCGGGCCGTTCCAGATCGGGCCGCGTCTTGACCCAGCCGTTGGCCGTGACCGGCATATTGGCCATGCGGCCCTGACCGGTCGCCAGCCATTGCAGCATCGACAAGGTCAGCCGGTCAAACCGCAGATCGGGATTGAGCGTGACCTCGCGCCGAGCGCCGGTGATCATGGCGACAGACGGATGATCCTGCAGGTTCTGGCCCACGCCCGGCAGATCGTGCACCACGGCTATGCCATGGTCGCGCAAGTCCTGCGCTGGTCCGATCCCCGATAGCAGCAGCAACTGCGGGGTGTTGTAGGCTCCGCCCGACAGGATGATCTCGCGCCCGGCCCGCAGCACCTTGTCTTGCCCGTCCTGCCGGTAATGCAAGGCCGCTGCCCGGCCATGTTCCACTTCAATGCGGGTGGCATGGGCGCCGGTCAGCACGGTGAGATTGGGCCGCTTCATGGCCGGATACAGGAACCGCGCCGCCGTGCTGGCTCGCCTACCACCGTGGGTATTGATATCGGGTGATCCCCAGCCTTCCTGGTCGGGCCCGTGGTGGTCATCCTGGTGTTTGTAGCCCAGCTTTGCGGTGGCATGCATGAAGCGCGGGAACAAGGCTTTGTCGGGCAGGTGCTTGGTGGTGGTCAGCGGGCCGCCCTTGCCGTGATAGTCGTCGGCCGCGCCCCAGTGGTTCTCGCTGCGCTTGAACAGGGGCAGCACATCGTCCCATCCCCAGCCTTCCAGCCCCAGCTGGCGCCACTCATCGTAGTCGCGCGGGTGGCCGCGGGCATAGAGCATGCCGTTGATCATCGATGATCCGCCCAGCGCTTTACCGCGCGGCTGGCGGATTTGGCGGTTGTTGGCGAACGGCTCGGGCTCGCCCATGTAGCTCCAGTTGTAGCGCGTGCCGCCCATCATCACGAGCGGGAAGGCGATCGGCATTTCCAGCAGCACGTTACGTTCGCGCCGGCCTGCTTCCACCAGCGTCACGGTGACATTCGGATCTTCGGTGAGGCGGGCAGCCAGGACCGCGCCCGAAGATCCGGCCCCCACGATGATATAGTCGCTATTGCTCACTGCACTTCTCCTGCCCGCGGCAGGCTGCGCCCGCGCAATATATCCGCCGCTTTTTCGCCGATCATGATGGTTGGCGCATTGGTGTTGCCGCCCGGCACATCGGGCATGACCGAGGCATCGACCACGCGCAGTCCCGCAATCCCGTGCACCCGCAACTGCGGATCGACCACGGCATTGGGGCTGGTGCCGATGGCGCAAGTGCCAACCGGATGCTGGGTGACTTGCGCGAACTGGCGGATGTGCTCGTCCAGCGCCTCGTCGCTCGTCACGTCCTTGCCCGGCAGCGTTTCCGCCGCGACCAGGCTGGCCATCGGCTCGGTCGCATAAAGCTGGCGGGCGATGCGGATGCCGGCGCGGGCGGTGGCAAAATCGGCCGTGGCGCTGAAAATATTGAGCTGGATCTTCACCTTGTCTGCCGGATCGGCACTGCGCAGTTCCACATGCCCCCGGCTTTCGGGATGCAGCAGGATTACATCGCTGGTCATCTCGTGTTTTGGAGCAGCCTTGATGCCGGGGAACCACATGTGCGCTCCCACCTTCACCGGATTGCACCACAGCTGGATATCGGGCTGGGCCAGGCGCGGATCGGTTTTCAGGATCGGGTTGGCGCTGTTCACTTGTGCGGCAAAGGCCCCTTTGCCGCGCAGCTTCCAATTGAGTACATGGCGCACCGCCCGGTCAAACCGCAGCTGGTTGACGAACGTGACCGCGCCCTTGGCGGCAAATTCCACCGGCACGCGCGGGTGTTCCGACAGGTTGCGGCCCACGCCCGGCAGATCGTGCACCACCGGAATGCCATGCTCCAGCAGATGCGCCGCCGGACCGATGCCGGACAGCATCAGCAATTGCGGGGAATTGTAGCTGCCGCCCGAAAGAATAACCTCGCGCCCCGCCAGCGCCTGCCTGGCCTGCCCTTCATGGGTGAACGCAATGCCCGCGGCGCGCTTGCCTTGCAGCAGAACGCGTGAGACTTGCGCGCCGGTCAGCACGGTGAGGTTGGGCCGGGCCATGGCAGGCTTGAGATATGCGGCATAGGTGGAGGCACGCCGGCCGCGCTCGTCAATCGTCAGCTCGCCCCGGCCCACGCCTTCCTCGGTTACATGGATGTCATCGGTGATCGGCAGGCCGGCCGTGCGGGCGGCGGCCATCAGCTGGTCATGCAGCAAGTGACGGGTGGCGTTGCGAGTTACTGCCAATGGTCCGCTGTTGCCATGTTGGCCGTCCCCACCTGCCCAGTGCCGCTCCATCTTCAGGAAATAGGGCAGCACATCGGCATGGCTCCAGCCGGTCGCGCCCTTTTGCGCCCAGCGGTCGAAATCCAGGCTGTGGCCGCGCATGTAGAACATGCCGTTGATCGACGATGATCCGCCCAGCAAACGTCCCCGTGGCAGGAACAGGCGGCGGTCGTTCAGATGCGGCTCTGCTTCCGACATGTAGGGCCAGGTATAGCCAGGCTTGAACAGCGCCTTGAGGAAGCCGAGCGGCATCTGCAGCAGCCAGTCATCCGCCTTGCCGCCAGCTTCCAGCAGCAGCACGCTGGTCCCCGCATCCTCGGTCAGCCGCGCAGCCAGCACTGCGCCAGCCGAACCTGCGCCCACGATCACGTAATCGAATTGCATGGCGTTGACATTGTCTCCCTTGGGCCTGTCGTTACGGACGGCGCGGGAAGGGCGCAATATCCCTGAGGCATTTTGGCCGAACCAAACTGCCCGAACCATTATGTTTGCCGTTCGGGCCGCGGATTGTATTGGAAACTCCAAAACCACACAGGATGCCTTGCCATGTCCATGCCCCCGATGCCGATCGATACCGCCATCCTTCCCGCGCTGCGCCAGGACCTGGCGGCAAAGCCGCGCGAACTGTTCATCGACGGCAAGTTTGTGCCCGCGTCCTCGGGCGAGACTTTTGCGGTAATCGATCCTGCCACGGGCGAGTCCTTCGCCAGCGTGGCAGCAGGCGATGCGGCCGATATCGATCTTGCGGTGCAAGCGGCCAGCCGCTGCTTTGAAAGCGGCAAGTGGAGCAGCATGGCGCCTGCCCGGCGGGCCCGCATCATGATGCGTCTGGCGGACCTGATCGAACAGAACGGCAGCCGGATCGCGCTGACCGAAACGCTCGACAACGGCATGCCGCTGATGATGGCCTATTTCGGCGGTGTGATGGGGTCTTCGGAATCGCTGCGGTACTTTGCGGGCTGGTGCACCAAGCTGAATGGCGAGACCTTTACCCCGTCAAATCCCGGCGAATGGCACGCTTTTACCACGCGTGAGCCGGTGGGCGTGGTGGGCGCGATCGTGCCGTGGAATTTCCCCTTCGTGATGGCCGTGGCCAAGCTGGGCGCATCGCTGGCGGCAGGCTGCACCGTAGTGTTGAAACCGGCCGAGCAGACCCCGCTTTCCGCCGTGATCCTGGCCGAACTGATTGCCGAGGCCGGTTTCCCCGAAGGCACCATCAACATCGTGACCGGATTCGGAAAAACCGCCGGGGCGGCTCTGGTGGCGCATCCGCTGGTGGACAAGATCTCGTTCACCGGATCGACTGTTACAGGCAAGGGCATTGTCCATGCCTGCGCCGACAGCCTGAAACGCGTAACGCTGGAACTGGGCGGCAAATCGCCGGTGATCATCTTTGCCGATGCCGATCTGTCCAAGGCCATTCCCGGCGCGGCGATGGGCATTTTCGGCAATGCGGGGCAAGTATGCGCCGCCGGATCGCGGCTGTTCGTGCACGAAGCCGTGCGCGAGGAAGTGCTGGAAGGCATCGCCCGCATGGCGGGCGCGCTGGTGGTAGGCAACGGGCTTGATCCGCGCACCCAGATGGGACCGCTGGTCAGCGACGTGCAGTTTGCCCGCGTTACCGGCTATCTTGAAAGCGCGCTGGCAGAAGGTGCGCAAGTGCGGGTCGGCGGCCAGCCGCTGGCAGTAGAAGGCGGCGCAGGCGGATATTTCCTGGCCCCTACAGTCCTGACGGAAACCCGGGCCGGCATGAAGGCGGTCGAGGAAGAAATTTTCGGGCCGGTACTGTGCACGATGAGTTTTGGTGACGATGATCTGGACCAGGTCGCCGCTGCGGCCAACGATACCCAGTACGGCCTGTCTTCCGCAATCTGGACCAAGGATATGTCCAACGGCCTGCGCTTGGCCAAGCGGCTCAAGGCCGGGATGGTGCGGATCAATGGCGGGATGGGCGGCCCGGATCCGGCCATGCCGCTGGGGGGCTTCAAGCAATCGGGCTGGGGCCGCGAAAACGGGCGGCAGGGCGTCGAAGCGTTTACCGAGATCAAGTCGGTGACGATCAACCTGTAGCCGCGAACGCCGAAGCAATTCATCAGCCGCACGGGTCTTTAACTCGGGCGGGGAAATGCCATATTGTGGCCTCGGGTGAGGGGTAACTACCGCGCCTGCGGATTGGAAATGATGTTGCTCAACCCCAAGATCGATCGTCGGCGCCTGCTGGGGGCTGGCACCTCAATTGCGGCCGGTGCCACCCTGGCTCCGCTGTTTCCCGCCTGGGCGCAAAGTGGCACGCCAGGGATACGCGGTGGCCAAATCCTGTCAGGCGGCAGGATCGAACTTGAAATCGGCGATCACCACTTCAGCACGGGTGAAAGATCGGGCCATGCGATTGCGGTCAACGGTTCCTTGCCGGGGCCGCTGATCCGGCTGCGCGAAGGGCAGGATGTCGAAATCGCCGTGACCAACCGGCTGGCTGAACAAAGCTCGATCCACTGGCACGGCTTGTTGTTGCCGTTCCAGATGGACGGGGTGCCGGGTGTCAGTTTTCCCGGCATCGACCCCGGCGAGACATTCACCTATAAGTTCCCCATCATCCAGTCGGGCACCTACTGGTATCACAGCCATTCCGGCATGCAGGAAGCGATGGGCTTGTTTGGCCCGCTGGTGATCGATCCGGCCGGTGCGGAACGCGCACCTTCTGATCGCGAACACATCCTTGTGTTGTCGGACTGGACCCCGGTCCATCCGCACGCAGTGCTGCGCAATCTCAAGGCGATGGGCGGCTATTACAACCGCCAGCGGCAGACACTGGCAAGCCTGCTGGCCGACCAGGACCAGCCGCTGGACGAGCGCCTTGCCTGGGCGCGAATGCTGATGGACCCGACCGACATTTCGGATGTCACCGGCGCAACCTACAGCTTTCTGGTCAACGGCCATGGTACGGCTGAAAACTGGACTGGCCTGTTTGTCCCCGGCGAACGGGTCAAGCTGCGGATCATCAATGCTTCGGCCATGACCAATTTCAACTTCCGCATTCCGGGGCTGGCGATGACCGTGGTGGGGGCAGATGGCTTGGCTGTGCGCCCGGTGGAGACTGATGAATTCCAGATCGCCGCGGCCGAAACCTACGATGTCATCGTCACGCCGCAGGCGCCAGAGCCGTTCGGCATCATCGCCGAAGCGATTGACCGGTCCGGCCTGGTCCGGGCCACTCTGGCACCGCAAATGGGCCTGGTTGGCGCCATCCCCGCCTTGCGCGACCGGCCGCTGCTGACCATGCGCGATATGGGCATGGATATGTCGGCAATGGAGATGGGCGAAGGCGGGGCGGTCGATCACGGCCATTCCATGTCGATGCGCGATCCTGCGGTTGCGCCGGGCGTGACAATGGGACCGGGCGTGGCCACGCTTTCGCCCATGCCGGTTGACCGGCTGGCCGACCGGCCCACCGGGCTGGAAAATGTGCCCCACCGCGTTCTGACCTATGCCGATCTGCAATCGCTGGACCCCAATCCGGAGCAGCGCACGCCGGGCCGCCAGATCGATGTCCATCTGACCGCCAACATGGAACGCTACATGTGGTCGATGGATGGCGAGACAATCTCCGACGGGGCGCAGCCGATCCCGTTCCGCCTGAACGAGCGGGTGCGGGTCAACCTCATCAACGATACCATGATGCCGCATCCGATCCACTTGCATGGCCATTTCTTCGAACTGGTGACCGGCGATGCTTCGCACAGGCCGCTGAAGCACACGGTCAATGTCCTGCCAGGCGGCAGGGTGTCGTTCGATCTCACCGCCGATGCACCGGGCGACTGGGCATTCCACTGCCACATGCTGCTGCATATGCATGCAGGCATGATGCGGGTTGTCACGGTGCGCGATTACGGAGCAGGCGCATGATCGCGCGGCGTGGATACAGCGCTGCGGCGGTCGGCATTCTTGCCGCACTGCTGCCGACTTCTGCCGCCGCCCAGGAGGATCATTCGGCCCATGCTGCCCCTGCTCAGGCCCCGGCCGCGCCAGCTGCGCACCAGGCCGATGAACCTGAAATCGACCATTCAGGCCACGCGATGCCGCCAGTCGACCATTCAGGCCACGCGATGCCCGGCATGGCCCCGGCAGGCAGCAGCGAGATCGGCAACGATCCGCCGCCGCCTGTGCCGCTTGATCATCCTGCCGATGCGTTCTTCCCGCCGGACAGGATGGCTGCCGCGCGCCGCGATCTGGCGCACATGGGCCACTTCACCACCACGGTCGTGCGGCTGGACATGCTGGAATACCGGTTGGCCGGCGGCAACGATGGCTATGCCTGGTCGGGCGAAATCTGGTCCGGCGACGATTACAACCGGCTGGTGCTGGCCAGCCAGGGTGAAGGGGCATTTGGCGAAGCGCCCGAACAGGTGGAACTGCAGGCCAAGTGGCGGCACGCGCTGGATCCCTTCTTCAACCTGGAACTGGGTGTCAGGCAGGACTTCCGACCCGACCCGGATCGCACCTATGCCATGATCGGAGTGGATGGCCATGCGCCCTACTGGATTGAACTGGAAGGCCATCTGTTCATTTCAAACAAGGGCGATGTCCACGCCCGCATCGAAGCCAGCCATGATTGGCGTCTCACCCAGCGGGTGATCCTCCAGCCCGCTGTCGAGCTCGATTTTGCATTCCAGGACGTGCCCGCGCTGGACATCGGCAGCGGATTTGAGGCGATCGAACTGGGCACCCGGCTGCGGTACGAATTCGATCCCAAGTTCGCGCCCTATATCGGGGTCCATTGGGAACAGAAGCTGGGCAGAACTGCCGATCTGGCGCGGCTTGACGGGAAAACCGCTTCGGCTGTCTCGGCAGTGGTCGGCATCCGCGCCTGGTTCTGACCGGTCAGGCCGGTTTCCGCGCAAACAGGCCGAACCCTGCGATCACGGCATAGCAGGTCGCCGGAAGCGCTAGAGCGAATGCCAGCGAACCGCTGAGATCCGCCAGTGCGCCGAACGCCAGCGGCACGATTGCCCCGCCGCAGATGGCCACGTTGATGATGCCCGATCCATCCGCCACGCGCGGGCCGAGCTTCTCGCAGGCGAGCGAGAAGATCGTGGGGAACATGATCGAATTCATCAGGCCGACTGCCAGCAGCGAATAGGCAGCCAGTTCGCCGGTGGAGGCGGCGGAGATCGCCAGCAGGGTGATCGCGCCGGTCGCCACGCTGGCAAGGATCAGGCCGGGGCTGAACACGCGCAGCACAGCCGAGCCGATGAACCGGCCCACCATGGCGCCACCCCAGTAAAGTCCGATCATCCAGCCGATGACGCTTTCCGGCTGGTTGAGGACGCTGGCCTGCGACAGGTAATTGATGATCACCGAACCGATCGCAACCTCGGCCCCCACATACAGGAAAATGCTCAGCGACCCGTAGCCGAAGCGCGGCCGGCGCAGCAGGTCCAGCCCGGCAAATCCGCTGGAAGGTTCGTGCGTTTCGCCCTTCAGCCGGTTGCGGAAGGACCAGACGGTGGCAGCGACCAGAGCAAGGCCGATCGACAGGCCCAGATAACCTTGCCAGATGGCTTCGCTTTCTTCGCGACGATAGTTTTCCAGGGCGATACCCGAAAGCTGGTCGGCGCTGACAGCAGCCAACCCGCCCAGGATGACTGTGGCCCCCACCAGCGGAAAGACCGTGGTGCCAAGCGAGTTGAAGGCCTGCGCGAATGTCAGGCGGCTGTGCGCCGTGCGTACAGGGCCCAACAGGCTGATCAGCGGATTGGCCACCACTTGCACGATGACCACCCCGCTGGCGAGGACGAACAGGGCGAACAGGAACAGGCCATAGGTTGCTGTCTGGCTGGCGGGAATAAACAGCAGGCATCCGGCCATCATGGTGACCAGTCCGGCCACTGCGCCGCGCATATAGCCGATCTTCTTGACCAACTTGGCACCCGGAATGCCGATGATCGCATAGGCTGCAAAAAAGCAGAACTGCACAAGCATGGCTTGCGTGTAGTTGAGCGTGAACAGCTCCTTCAGTTTGGGGATGATCACATCGTTGAGGCTGGTGATCCCGCCAAAGATGAAGAACAGCGCAAAGATGAAATACTGCAGGCCGGGGGCATCGATCGGTTGTCCTTCGCCAGTCGCAAGCGTGCTCGATGTCGCATCAGGTGCCAATGCCATGCCGGTCTATCCTCCCCCAGAAATCAAAATGGTCCATCGCACGAAGTGCTGAAACTGTCAGGCGAAAGTGCGATCTGCGCAAAGCTGACGACAAATCCCGCACCTGCCTGCAAATCAAGTTGTTGCGATGGCAGCCCGCCAAGGCAGGACAAAGGTATGCGAGCGGTCCGCCAGCCCTTTTGTGCACCCAGGTTGAAAGTGGAAGTGAGGTCGACGGCCTGGCTGCCGGACAGCAGGACGGGCGCGGCAGGCATGGCGTCGAGCGAATAGGTCAGCAGCAAGGAGCCGCCCTCTGCGGCACGATAGCCTGCGGGCAGGGCCAGCCGCAGCGTGGCATCGGCATTCCACGCCAGCCGGCGGGCATCTTCCTGCGCCAGGTAATCGAACGCGCTGGCCTGCAGCGCGCTTGCGGCGCTGGTGCCGACAAGGTTGGGCAGGGCAGCAGTGCCCGTGCTGTCGATGGCCGATGCGGCTACCTGGGTGTTGAGGCCACGACCGAATATGCGCAATTGCCCGGCCCGGTTGGCATCGAGCAAGGCGCACTGCGTGTCCAACGCGGGAAGACGCGGCGCCCGGGCATAGGATCCGCCGCTGCCCACCGGCAACAGCACGGCTCCATCGGGGGCGCAATTGCGCGGCCAGCCAAACGACAGCTGGCCGGTAAAATCATGCCGCGGGCGGCCATCGGTGCCGCCGATCAGTACATCGGCAACGCCTGCACCCTCGCTGCCCGGCAACCATGCGGCGACAAACGCATCAGCCAGGTCCAGTTCGCGATTGATCCACAGCGGCCTGCCGGACAGGAACACGGCGACGGTTGGAATGCCCTGTTCATCAAACTGCCGCAGCAGTTCCAGCCCCTCGCTGTCGCGGAAGGCCAGGTCCTCTATATCGCCGACAAATTCGGCATAAGGCCGCTCGCCAAACACCACGATCGCGATGTCCGGCCGGCTCGTGAACGAGCCATCGGCTGACAGTGTAGCCTGACCTCCGCCCGCCTCCAGCGCAGCGGCGATTCCGGCAAATATTGAGGTGGCTCCCGGAAAATCTGCATTGGCCAGTTCGCCTCCGCCCTGCCATGTGATCGACCATCCGCCTGATTGCCATGCGATGTCGTCGGCCGCAGCGCCCGCTACCAGCACATTGGCCAATGGAGCGAGCGGCAGGATACCATCATTGCGCAGCAGGACCAGCGAACGGCGCACTGCCTCGCGGGCCAGCGCTCGATGCTCTGGCGCGCCCAGCAGATCCCACTTGCCCGCCACCTCGCGGTGCGCCGGACCCGGCTTGTCGAACAGGCCGTAAGCCTGCTTCACCTGCAGGATGCGGGTGACGGCTTGATCAAGCCGGGCCATGGGGATCGTGCCATCGCGCACCTGCGCCACCAGGTTGTCGTACAAGGCGCGCCAGTCTTCCGGGACCATGTAGATGTCGAGCCCTGCAAGCAGCGATTGCGGGCAATCGGAATTGGTGCAGCCGGCCAGTTCGCCGTGACCGTTCCAGTCCCCCACCACCAGGCCATCGAAGCCCAGATCGTTGCGCAAATAGCCATCGAGCAGCGGGCCGTTGCCATGCATCTTGCCGCCGTTGACTGACGAGAATGACGCCATCACGCTTTGCACGTTCGCGCCGATGGCCGGGATATAGGGCGCGCCATGGATGCGCTGGATTTCCGCCAGGTCGCCGCGCGTATCGCCCCGGTCGAATCCGCCAGTGCCGCCATCGCCGAAGAAATGCTTGGCGGTGGCAATGACATGGCGTTGGCCAAGGAAGCTGGCGGCGGCAGGATCGCCCTGCAGGCCCAGGATATTGGCCGTGCCCAGTTGCGAGACGATCGCCGGGTCCTCGGAAAAGCTCTCGTAGGTGCGGCCCCAGCGGTCATCGGTTGCCACCGCCAGCGTGGGGGCGAAGTTCCAGTCCATCCCGGTCACGGCAATCTCGATTGCGGTCGCCTCGCCGATCCGGCGCACCAGGTCTGCATCGCGCGCGGCACCAAGGCCGATGTTGTGGGGGAAAATGGTGGCGCCGGGAATGTTGGAATGGCCATGCACCCCGTCGGTCGCCCACAACGCCGGGATGACCGGTTCGCCATCAGCCAGGGGTGCGGTGGAGGCTTCCCAATAGGCCTGGGCCAAAGCCAGCCATTCGGGTCCGGGTGCCTGGTCATTCCCGCCCGGGCCGCTGTTGCCGCCGTTCAGGATCGAACCGAACCGGTACGTCCGCATATCGTCGGGCGTGATGGTGGAGATGTCCGGCATGATCAGCTGGGCCACCTTGCGTTCCAGCGACATGCGCGAAACCAGCTGGGCAACGGACATATCGGATGCTGTTGCAGCAGCCTGGGCGGGCACCGGTGCGCTGGCGGTTTCAAGCCGAGGCTGGGCGCATCCGGCAAGGGCCAGGGCGCACACCAACAATACCGATCTTGCTCGCATCTCTCTCACCGGACCATCTTTTGGGAACGTTCTCAAAAAGCGGTTTTGCATGGACCAGTGGCAAAAGCAAGCGGCTATCTGCGCAGCTGGATCCCGGTCAGCAACAGGCTCGCGGTGGCGGTGCACAGAGCCAGGGAATAGAACAGGCCCGAAAAGCCGAATGTTGGGACCAGCGTCAGTGTGAGCCATGGCATGATCAGCGAAGGAACGGTGTTCGTCAGATTAAAAATGCCGAGATCGCGCCCGCGATTTTCCGGGCGGGGAAGGACCCGCAAGGTCTGCCCGGTGTGCAGCGCCAGAAACACAGACGTTGCCAGGCCGAAGATGACATAGCCGCCCAGGGCCACGGGCAGCGCTGGGGCCGGCGCCATCGTGACCAGGCCGATGGTGGAGATGGCGGCAGCAACGGGCAGCGGCAGGAACGGGCGCTGTCGCCGGTCGCTCCAGTTTCCAGCCAACAGGGCCAACGGCACCGCCAATACCAGGATGATGGCGAAAATCTGGGCCACCCTGGCATCGGTCATGCCGGGGTCGATCGTGCTGAACCAGAAATACAGGAAGGCGAACAGCGCTGCCTCGGACACTTGCATCAGCAGGCGGGCAATCCACATCCCGATGACCTTGCTGCGTGATTGATCGGCGGGCGCATCCTCGGCGTTCGGGGGTGCGGTTGGCAGGCGATCGGCTTGAAGTTCGGGAAAAGGGCGGGGTACTCCGAACACAAGCAATGGCAAGACGCAGGCGGCCACGATCCCTGCAACCATCCATAGCCGGGCTTCCGGTCCGGCCAGTCCGGGCAGGGTGATCAGTACCGCCACCAGGGCTCCTGCGGCAGGCGAGAATGCCAGCAATCCGCCCAGCAGACCCTTCTGGTGATCGGGGATGGTATCGCCAGCCCACGCTGCCAGCGGGGCCAGCATCATGTTCAGCGCCACTTGCCACAGCGCCAGCAAGCCGATCAGCCCGGCAAGCCCGGTGACCAGGGAAAATCCGCCCAGCACCAGGCAGGAACTGATCAGCCCGGCGATAACGAAGGGCTTGCGGCTGCTGGCCCGATCGCTCAGCCAGCCGAACACGATATTGGCGATGCTCGCACTTCCCGCGCCCGCCAGGGTGGCATAGGCAAGCCAGGTAATCTGCGCTCCCCCGGCCAGTTCTGCCACAAGCATGGGCAGCAGGATCGTGAGAAATGGCACATAGGCCACCGCTCCGCCCGCCGCCGCCAGCGCATAGACGAACAGGAACAGGGGGAATTGCCGCGTCGGAGCTGCCTCAGGCAACGCCGGGTGCCAAGGTAGTCGATCCGCGCACGATCAGCCGGGCTTCGATCACGGTCGGGCTGGCGGGCAGGGGAGTGCCCTTCTTGGCCGCGATGATCAGTTCCACTGCGCGCGATGCGGTTTCTGCAATCGGCTGATCGATCGCGGTCAGCGGCGGCTGGCTGAACATGGCGATAGGGGTGTTGTCGAAGCTCACCACCGACAGGTCTTGCGGTACAGCCAGTCCCAGTTCGGCCGCGACTTCCAGCGTGGCCAGGGCCATCTGGTCATTGCTGGCAATAATGGCAGTGGGCCGGGGCGACCGGGCGAGCAGGCGGCTAGCGGCAACAGACCCCGATGCGAAGCTGAAATCCCCTTCGGCCAGCAAGTCCGCCACAGGGAGGCCCGCCTGCGCCATGGTTTCAAGCCAGCCGGTGGTGCGCCACTGGCTGAGCTGGTATTCGGGCGAACCGGCGATGAAGCCGATGCGCCGGTGGCCCAGGTCCAGCAAGTGCTGTGTCGCTTGCCGCGCCCCGCCTTCATCGCCCATGACCAGCGGAATACCGCCACCTTCGCCCAGCGAGCCAATGCGGGCAAACGGCACGCCGGCCTTGTTGAGCAGGCCGATGATCGTGGGATTGTCCGAATGGGGCGGGGTCAGGATCACGCCATCGGGCTGCAGCGCCACCAGTGCGGCGTTGATCTCGCGCTCGACATGATCGTTGTGGGTGTCGACCAGTTCGATGATCAGGCGATAGCCGTGCTCGGCACATTGCAGCATGCCCCCCAGCAGCATCTGGTCCACCCAGTCCGATCCTTGGCGCGCCCGCCAGTCGGCAATGGTGCGTTCCCGGTCGTTCAGCGCAAGGATCAGATAGGAGCGCGAACCGCTCATCCGTTGCGCCGCGATCGAGGGGATATAGCCCAGCTTGTCGATCGCCGCTTGCACCCGCTCCTGCATGGCCGGGCGTACGTTGGGTTCGTTGTTGATGACCCGGCTCACGGTCTGCAACGACACGCCGGCTTCCAGCGCCACGTGCTTGATCGTTACTGCCTGTCGCCGCCGTGCCATTGCCGTTTCATTCGCCCGCTGATCAAAGTGGCTGTGCGTTATCGCAACTGTCGGCGCACTGCCAGACTCGCACCCAATCAACTGCCAATTGCTTGGGGAAGCCTTCTTCCGACACGCCCCCCAGACCGCGCCCTTCGGGCAGTCCGCCGCCAATAGCCAGGTTCAGGATCAGGTGGAACGGGTGGTTGAACGGCGCAGCGGGATCGGTCGATCCGGTGGTCGACCAGTCACCGGCCCGCTTTTCGGCGTAGATCCGCCCGTCCACGGTCCAGCGGACCCGCCCGCGCTCCCAGATGATGCCGTATGTGTGGAACCCGTCCAGCACTTCGGGGAAAGCGATTTCCGTGCTGGCCAGGGAATTGTCCGGCCATTGCCCGCCGAAGTGCAAAGTGCCCAGGATCGTGCTTTCCCGCCCGCCCGGACACTCGGCGCAGGGCACGCCCAGATTGACTGCCTCGAGGATGTCGATCTCGCCGGAAGCGGCCCAGGTGCCGAACTGGTTGTCTTCAGGCAGCATCCAGATTGCTGGCCAGGTGCCCTGGCCCTGCGGCAACCGGGCACGCACCTCGATCCGGCCGTATTGCCAGGCCGCCTTGCCGCGTGTGGTCAGCTTGGCCGAGGTGAAAGGCCGGGTGGCGGTGTCATCGCTGCCAGCGCCTACCTGACGCTGGGCCAGCGGCAGTGCCGGTCCGGTATGGTCTTCGCGCCGCGCAGTAATAGTCAGGGTGCCATCGCGCACGGTCGCATTGGCTTCGCGTGCGGTGTAACACTGTCGCTCTTCGTTGCCGCCGCCCCAGCAGTCTTCCTCGAAATTCCAGTTGCCGCGATCCACGCTTTGGCCGTTGAATTCATCCGACCAGACCAGCTGCCAGCCATCTTGCTGTCCGCCCACGGATTGTTGGTCTGATACGCAAGCAGCAAGCAGCACGGGCAGCGCCACAATTTTCAGGAAGCCCGGACGTGCCATCGACTGCTCCTTGGGTCGGCGCCAATTTGCGGGACCGAGAGATGTGTAAGATGGACCCTTCCACCGGGAATGGGCCCACCTCATGCTCACCTGTCAATCCCGGCTTCAGAAATTGAAGCGCGCCAGGAATGTAAACCGCCGGTCGTTGCGGAACGCCGAGCGCGTCACGCGGGTGCCGGCAAAATCGATCACCTGCGAAGTCCGAGTTACCGCATCGAGCAGGTTAACCCCCTGGACACCCAGGGTCACATTCTCGTTCACCTCGTAGAAGATCGAGGCGTCGAGCTGGCCGGAAGATTCCTGCCAGATCGGCGAATAGGGCCAGATGTCATCGCGCGGAGTGATCAGGAACGACGAGCGCCAGTTGTATGCTGCCCGCATCGATAGCGGTCCCATCTCATAGAACACCGTGGCGTTGATCGTATGCTCTGAAATGCCCGCCAGCGGCTGGAGCGAGACGAACGTACCGCCGCCCAGCGTGCCACCACTATCGGGATTGAAGTTGGCGGGAGAGAAATCGCCGCCATCGACATAGGTATAGGTGAACTGCGTACCCAGCCCGCTCAGCAGCCCAGGAAGGAAATCGTAGGTCTGCTGATAGGTGACTTCGACGCCCCTGAGGTTGCCACCCTGATCGTTGGCGGGCCCGTTCACCTCGACATCCAGCGCAACTCCGCTGTCGCTGGTGTAGTTCACCAGGGTGATGCCGCTGTTCACGATCCCGCTGACGTCCTTCATGAAGGCCGAGACGGTGAGCGAGCCGACGTTGTCGAAATACCATTCGGCCGAGATGTCATAGTTCCACGCCTCGACCGGGCGAATGTTGCGATTGCCAGTGGACAGCTGGAACAGCGGCCCGGAATCCAGCGTGCCGCCGGCCAGCAAGTCCGCCGTATTGTCGCCGATGAAGCCGCCGGCCCGGAACAACTGCAGATCGGGGCGGGAGATGTTCTTCGATGCGGCAATGCGGAACAGCAGCCCGTTGCCCAGGTCCAGCCGCGCGTTGAAGCTCGGCAGCCAGTGATCAAACGCGATTTCGCGATCATCGATCAGCACTTCGCCGGTGTGGGCTGCGGCAAATTCCGCCAGCCTGGCTCCTGTCAAAGAGCAGTAACCCGGCACGGCCTGTCCGGGAGGAGCAAGCGCGCAGGACTGCTGGATTTCGGAAAGCTGCACCGCTCCATCGCCGTTGCCGCCGGGCCCTTCATCGAAGAAGAACGGATTGGGGAACCCGATCAGGCCATCGGTCTGCACTTCGGTCCGAACATAGCGCACGCCGAAATTGCCGACCAGCTCTGCGCCGCCCGGGAAGTCATGGCCGAAGTCGATGCGGCCATAGGCGGCTTTCGTAACTTCGCCCACATCCGAGATTTCCGGCGGGCAGAACGGTTCACACGCCACGGTGGTCCCGGTGACGGCGTTGGTGAACTGGCGGCCCTGTACGCCGAAGAACGGAACGGACGTTTGCGAGAAGGTGTTGATCTCCTGCGCCTGGATCTTGGATTCGCCGGCCAGATACTCACCAAGGAAATCGTCACCGCCAAAGAACCAGGCTGATCCATCGGCCGCCGGCGCCGGCGCAGTGCCACGCTGGAAGCCTTGGGCGAACGGATCGCGCTGCTGCGAATATTCGGGGAAATCATCGGTGAATGCGCCGCCGCCGGTGGCGAATTCCTGACCTGGCAGGCCTGTATAAAGACGGCCCGGGATAAAGCCGTTGCCGAATGGACCGGCACCGCTGGCCCCGCAGCCTGGCCCTGCACCCCATGGGGCGCAACCGGCACGGCCGGCCCACGGGGCAGACAAGTTACCCCAGGTGCTGAAATTGGTGTCGCGCGTGACCCGCGAACGATCCGACCAGCGCGTTCCGAAGCGGGCCGACCGGAAGAAGCCCTCATCGCTGATGTCGTATTCCGCATCGAACCGCAGAGTGGTCAGCTCACCGTCATTCTGCTCCAGGCTGTCGAGCAGGAACCAGTAATAGGCGTAATCGCCGCTGGAAAAGTAGTCGCTTGGCGAACCGGTGGGGCGCAGGAACTGGACCGAAGGCGTGTTGCCCGACAGGTCCAGGCTGATGTCCGCCCAGGTGTTCATCGCGCCGATCACTGAATCGCGTGAAAGTTCGGACGTGATGTGCTGCGCTTCGAAATTGAACGTCAGCCGATCGGTGGCCGCGAAATCGATATCCAGCGAGATGTCTTCGGTGTTGGCCCGGGTGCCGCGCTGGAAACGAACCGTTTCGGTGCGGACGCCGCCGAACGGGCTGCCGTAACCACCGAAATTGCTAAGCGTCAGGATGCCACTTTCGAAAATTCCATCGTCATCGAACTGCCAGCTGCTTCCAGGGGCCTGCTCGGGCGTTTCGCCATCGTTGTTGACCTGCGCCAGCATGGCATATTCATCGGTAAAGAATTCTGTTTCGGCGCGCAGATATTCCGCCGTTACCAGCATCCTGCCGTCATTACTTTCCCACTGCAGCACGCCCGAATAGGCGCGGCGATCGCGTTCCAGTTCAGTCGTCCGCACACCGGCCCCTTTGGGAACCACGACAGACCCGGCCGGCGGGAAGTTGGTTGCGTTGAACAGCGGCGCGCCATTGAACCCGCCGTCCACCACGGTCAGGGCGCGGATGCAGGGGCCATCAAGCGTGGCGGCGCGATAGCAGGGATCGGTTACCTGCGAGGCGTCGGTCCGGCTGATCAGTTCCGACTGGGCATAGCCGAATTGCACGCCGAACGAGCCGATGCCGGTTTCCCAGGTGTTGGAGCCCAGCACCGAAAAGCCCGGCGTCCACTTGTCGGCCAGATCGCCCACGGTCGCCTCGATCGTGCCGGCAATGTTGAGGCCGGGATTGTCCAGCGGACGGCGCGTGACAAGGTTTACCGTGCCAGCAATGCCGCCATCGATCATGTCCGACGTAACGTTCTTGAACACCTCGACCCGGCCCAGCAGCTCGGGAGAAACATCGTTGAAGCTGAGTTCGCGGCCACCGGTGGCCGAGAAGATATCGCGGCCATTCAATTCCGAGCGCACGAATGGCAGGCCACGGATGATCACGCCCGATCCTTCGACCGAGAAGCGGTCAGGGTCGGTGGTCTTTTCGAACCGGCCGATATTGATGCCCGGCACCCGCTGCAGCGTTTCGGCCACCGAACGATCAGGTAAGGCGCCAATATCCTCGGCCGTGATCACATCGACAAAGGTATCGGAATCGCGCTTGATGTTCTGGGCGGATTCGAGCGCCGCCACATAGCCCCGGACGACGATGACGTCTTCGCTTGCAACCTCGGCAGCTTCGCTGTCCTCCTCAGTGGAAACATCCTGCGCCATGGCACTGTCTGCCAAAATCAGGCAAAGCGCGAGGCTGGACACTGTGCCGAGCACACGGGTCCGCCGTGAGGCCGCAAACGACTCCGGCAAATTCTTGCAAACCACAGACCTTCTCCCCGGTTGCGGCATGAATCTGCCGCCATTATTTCGACCATTCCTAACACTCATTGTGAGCGTTCACAAGATAGGAAAATGAACGTTCACAATTTTGTGTTTTGGTGTACACCGGCAATCCGAACTAAGGTCTGGATCGCATGGACCAAGTTGGGAGCTACGGCTCGGGCAAGTTGCGGCCAGCGTAGGGAGAGGGCTGGGATGGCTATCAGGAAGATCGTGATCGTCGGGGGCGGAACCGCCGGCTGGATGGCCGCCGCCGCGCTGTCGCGCATTGGATCGGGCAAGCAGGTGGCCATCACCTTGATCGAATCCGAACAGATCGGCACCGTCGGCGTTGGGGAAGCTACGATCCCTCCGTTTGTGGGGTTCAACAAACTGCTGGGCATTTCCGAGGCTGATATGCTGGCCAGCGTGCAAGGGACGTTCAAGCTGGGCATCCAGTTCGTCAACTGGGGCAAGGTCGGTGACAGCTACATCCACCCGTTCGGCAATTACGGCTACGAGATCGGCGGACTGTCCTTCCACCAGGTCTGGCAGCGGCTGGTGCAGGCCGGCGAAAAGCGCCCGATCCAGGCATTCAACCTGGAAACGATGGCTGCCTATTTCGGCAAGTTTGCGCGGACCGAGGATTTCCAGCGCGAAGACCTGCCGCCGATGAATTATGCCTACCACATCGATGCTACGGCCTATGCCCGGTTCCTGCGCAGCTATGCCGAGGCGCGGGGTGTGATCCGCCGAGAGGGCAAGGTGGACGACGTCACGCTCGATGCGGAGACCGGGTTTGTCACCGGCCTGACGATGGATGATGGCGAGACGATCGCCGGTGATCTGTTCATCGATTGTTCGGGCTTTCGCGGCCTCCTGATCGAACAGGCGCTGAAAACCGGGTACGATGACTGGTCGCATTATCTGCCGTGCAATCGCGCCGTGGCTCTGCCGTGCGCGCGCGAGGATGGCAGCCCGCCGGCTCCCTTCACCCGCGCCACCGCCCACAGCGCCGGGTGGCAATGGCGGGTGCCGCTCCAGCATCGGAACGGCAACGGCCATGTCTATTGCAATGCCTTCATGGATGACGACGAGGCGCACCGCATCCTGGTTGCCAATCTGGACGGGAAACCTGCCGCAGACCCCAATTTCCTGCGTTTCGTGACCGGGCGGCGCAAGAAGTTCTGGAACAAGAACGTGGTCGCCCTGGGGCTTGCCGCTGGGTTCATGGAGCCGCTGGAATCAACCTCGATCCATCTCGTCAACACCGGGATAAACAAGCTGGTGGCAGTACTCTCGCTTGATGGCATCACCCCTGCGCAGGAGGAAAGTTTCAATCGCCTGACGGGCAAGGAATACGAACGGATCCGCGATTTCCTGATCCTGCATTACAAGGCGACTGCGCGGGATGATTCAGAGTTCTGGAATTATTGCCGCACGATGGCCGTGCCCGCCAGCCTTGAAGAAAAGATCGCACTGTTCCGGTCCAACGGGTTGATCTTCCGCGAGGACGACGAGTTGTTCACCGAGACCAGCTGGGCGGCAGTAATGATGGGGCAGGGCATACAGATGAGCGGTCATCACGCCATGGCCGCCACGCTGGATTGCGCAAAACTGACGAAGGAATTCGACGAGATCGAAAAATCGATCCGCTATCTGGTGCAGACCATGCCGACGCACCAGGATTATCTCGCCAGCTATTGCCCGGCCCGCCGAGCCTGACCGGTCGCCAGGTAAGCGGTAGCCGTCAGCCCTGGATCGCCAAGACCATGCGTTCGAGGTACTTGTCCATATCGGCGCGTTCGTGTCCTTCGAGGCCCCCTAGGACTGTCTGGAAAAACGCCCGCCGTTCCTGCCGGATCTTGCGGTGGAGCGCTTCGCCACTGGGCGTGGGAGTAATGATCTGGCGCTTCTTGTGCGCGGGATCGGGTTCTCGCTGCAGCAGGCCGGCAGCGGCCAGGGTGCGAAAGGCACGGCTGATTTCTGCCCGGTCGATTTCCCCCGCCGTGCCGATTTCACTGGCAGTACAGGGGCCCATCGCGGTGGCGATCGCCAGCAGCCGCCATTCGGCCAGCGTCAGCCCGAACTGGCTTTGCAACTGCTTAGCCGTTTCCCGGTCAATCATGCGGGCCAGCAGCAGCAGACGATAGGGCAGGTGATCCTCGCCAAAGAGCGTCCAGACCTTGGGTAACTCCATAAGCGAACTCCAAATAGTTGACCGCCAGAGGCGATGTTAACTCAAAAAGTGTTGACCACTCAACTCACTTGCAGCTTTAAGGGGGAATGACCGACCAGCACCCCTTCTCGCCGCGTTTCGAACACGCATTCACCATCTCGATCGAACTTAGCAAGCCCTACTGGATCAAACCCAGTGCGCGCGGCGATACGCGCGCGGCAATCTATGCGGTGTCGGGGAAAGTCGAAGGGCCACGGCTGAATGGCACAGTGGTGCCCATGTCGGGCGGCGATTTCCCGCTGGCGCGCGACAACGGCGTGATCGATTTCGATGCCCGCTACCTGCTCGAAGCGGATGACGGCGCGATCATCTATTTGCAGAACGTCGGCTATCGCTGGGCCAAGGACGATGACATCGCGGCCAAGATGAAGGCCAACCAGGATGTCAGCTTCGACGATTATTATATGCGGGTGACCCCGCGGTTCGATGCCCCGGCAGGTCCGCACGAATGGCTGTCGCGCCACGTGTTTGTGGGCGTGGCGGAAAAAGTACCCGGGGCCAACCGGATCCATTACTTCGTGGTGTTGTGATGACCGCGCCGCGGTTCGCCGGCATCACCCGGCCGGGCGTCGATCCGTTCAGCGCCAGGCACAAGCCGTTGCTACCCCCGGCGGACTACGATTGCCGGGTGGAACAGGGCCTGACGATCGAGCGCAACTGCGCCATCCCCCTGCGCGACGGGGTGGAGATTTTCTGCGACCTCTACCGTCCGGAAGGGGCGGAAAAGGATGTCCCCGTGCTGCTGGCGTGGGGACCGTACGGCAAGCATTCGCATTCCAACCAGGTGTTCTGGCCGCGCTCTGGCGTGAATCCCGAATGGCTTTCGACCCTGACGCCGTTTGAAGGGCCGGACCCGGTGTGGTGGGGCCAGCAGGGCTATGGCGTAGCGGTGGTCGATCCGCGCGGGGCCTGGCTTTCGGGCGGCGATTTCTATCACAACGGCATCCAGGAAGCCGAGGATTGCGCCGATGCCATCGAATGGCTGGGCACGCTGCAGTGGGGCAATGGCCGCGTGGGGATGACCGGCGTGTCCTACCTTGCGGCGATCCAGTATCTGGTGGCCCCGCTGGCGCCCGAACCGCTGGCCGCACTTAATCCGTGGGAGGGATTTTCCGACTGGTATCGCGAATTCGCCTATCACGGCGGCATTCCTGAAACCGGCTTCCTGCCGCGCGCTTCCGACAACATCATCTATTCGCTGGGCCGGACGGAAAACACCCTGGAAAATGTCCGGGCGCATCCGTTGATGGATGATTTTTGGCGTTCGAAGGAACTCGATCTCGAAGCGATCACGCAGCCGGCCTATTGCGTGGCGAGCTGGTCTGACGTGGGTCTGCACCTGCGTGGAACGATCGAGGCGTGGCGGCGCATGGGGAGCGAGCAGAAATGGCTCGAGGTCCACGGCCAGAAGAAGTGGGCGCACTATTACCTCGCTTCCAGCCGGGCTCGCCAACTGGCCTTCTTTGACCATTTCATGCGTGACCGGCCCACTTCGGTGACGGCCTGGCCTCCCGTCCGCATCGAAATCCGTGACCGGCACGGGGTGGCAACCGAACGGGCGGAACTAGCATTCCCGCCCGCTCGCACGACCTATCGCACACTGCATCTTGATGCTGCTCATGGCCAGCTGACCGATGCCGTGCCGCCCCCCGCCAGCATGCGGCAACACGCGGTGGACGGCAGCGCCAGCTTCGACATCACGTTTGACACCCAGACTGAAATCACGGGTCATGCCGCGCTGAAGCTGTGGGTCGAGGCTGACGGCAGCGACGACATGGACCTGTTCGTGGCGCTGGAGAAAATCGACGCGGCGGGCCAGAAGGTCGGCTTCACGTTTTACGCCTTCTACGAATACGGGCCGGTCGCGCTGGGCTGGCAAAGGGTCAGCCACCGGGCGCTCGATCCGGCAAAATCCACTGCTGAACGGCCGGTCCATCGGCACGACCACGAGGATTTGCTGTCCCCCGGCATGGTGGTGCCGGTCGAGATCGAGTTCTGGCCGTTCTCCACCCGCTTCGAGGCAGGCGAAAGCCTGCGGCTGGTGATCGCCGGGGCCGACATCTATCGTCGCGAGGAGGGGGCCATGCTGCCGTTCCCGATGCACGAGGACACCCGCAACAGGGGGTTCCACATCTTTCACACCGGCGGTGATCATGACGCGGTCCTGCGCCTGCCGATCGTGCCAGAAGGCAAGGATTGAAGCATGAGCCCAGCTGATTGCCGCCTGGAACACGTGTTCGATATCGAAGTGCTGTTCGGCGCGGACCGGATGATCTTCGGCCCTTTGCCCAGCGGGTCGAGCCAGGGATATACCCCTGCCACCGGCGGCACGATCAGTGGGCCACGCCTGTCGGGCACGGTGGTGCCGCATTCGGGCGCCGATTACGCCACGGTGCGGATCGACGGGGTCATCGAACTGAAGGCCCATTACCTGCTCGAAGCCGATGATGGCACGCGCATCTATATCGAGAACAAGGGGTTCCTGGTGCGGCCTGAAGCGGGCTCCTCCCAGCCATCGTATTTCCGCCTGACGCCCTATTTCCGCGTGCCGCAGGGCCCGCATGACTGGTTGGAGCGGACGGTGATCGTGGGCGGCGGGGAACGACGCACCAATCCCGACCGCACCCTGTTTCGCTATTACGCGCTGCGGTGATCAACTCGCCCTGTTCGCCAGGTTGATGTATTGACAAATCAACATTAGGACGCAATGCTGAAACGAGGGTGCTGCAGGTCTGTTTTTGACCAGCGCCTTCGCAGGGACCGCCACCAGGCGGCCGTGATTTTTCAAGGTCTGGGAGAAGACAACCGTGGCGATTCAAGTCGGTCGATCATTCCGCAAGGTACATGCACGCATGGGCGCCAGCTCGCTCGCCATCGCGTTGGCGCTGGGCGTATGCGCCCCAGCGATGGCGCAGGATGCTGCGGCCGAAGGCGATGGGGAAGCCGGCGATACCATCGTGGTGACCGGATCGCGCATCGCGCGCGACGGGTTCGATTCTCCGATGCCGGTTACCGTTGTCGGCGCTGAACAGATCGACCGGCAGGGTGCCAGCAACGTGGCCCAGTTGCTGAATGATCTGCCCGCCTTTCGCCCGCAGAACACCGCCGCCACCACGGCGATCTTCCAGAACAACATCGGTGCAAACACGGCCGACTTGCGCGGCCTTGGGGCCAATCGCACGCTTGTGCTGATCGATGGTCGGCGCGTGGTGCCGGCCACGGTGCAGGGCAGTTCGTTTGCTCCGGCTGGCGCGGTCGATCTCAACATGGTGCCCGCCTCGCTGATCGAGCGGGCCGAAGTGGTCACCGGCGGCGCTTCGGCGGCCTACGGTTCAGACGCGGTTGCCGGCGTGGTCAACCTGATCATTAACACCCGCCTCGAAGGAATTCGCGCCAGCGTGCAGGGCGGCATTTCGGACGAAGGCGATAACGAGGAATTCGCCGCCTCGCTGGCGCTGGGCGATTCTTTCGCCGGTGGCCGCGGGCGTGCGGTGGTGGGGGTCGAATATATCGACAACCAGGGGACCGGGGACTGCTATTCGCGGGCCTGGTGTGCGCAGAGCTATAACACTGTCAGCAATCCGTTCGTCAACACGGCCAATCCTTCGCTCGGCCGCGTTTCGCCGGGCGCACCGGCCACGCTGATCCTGCCCGATGCCCGCACGGCTTCGGCCACGGCCAACGGCATTGTCGTATCCGGCCCGCTGCGCGGTACCGAGTTCAACCCCGACGGCACGACTTTCCAGCACGATTACGGCACCTTCTTCGGGGCGGGCATCTTCCAGAGCGGTGGCGGCGATGACCGGCTGGCATTCTACGAGAATTTCCCGATCTCCTCGCCAAGCGAGCGGATCAACACCTTCGGCCATTTGGAATACGACCTGACCGATGCGGTCACCTGGTTCGCCGAAGGGTCTTTCAGCCGGGTTAGCGCGCAGACCATTGGCGCGCAGCGGCGTGACCTTGGGCCGCGCCGGATCACCCGCGACAACCCGTTCATTCCCGCCAGCGTGGCGACCCGGATGGACCAGACGAACCAGACCGCGATCCTGGTCGGCCGGATCTGGAATGATCTTGGCCCGCAGATCGGCAGCGTGGAACGCGATATCTATCGCGGCGTTACCGGATTTGAAGCCGAACTGGGCGCCGGCTGGAGCCTCGACGCCTATTACCAGTACGGCCAGACCAACTACAGCCAGCGTGGCTATAACACCAACATCAACCAGAACACGACCTACGCGCTTGACGTGGTGAGAGATCCCATCACCGGTGCGCCGGTGTGCCGGGCTGTGCTGCAGGGCGTGGCGGCAGCCGCCGGATGCCAGCCGCTCAACATCTTCGGCGAGGGCAGCCCGTCGGATGCCGCTGCCCGCTATGTCAGCGGCACGGTAGAACAGGACACGACCCTGAAGCAGCACGTTGCCTCGCTTGCAGTACAGGGCGACCTGCTGGCCCTGCCGGGCGGTTCGCTTGCGCTGGCAACGGGCGTGGAATTCCGCAAGGACCAGGCCACCGGTACAGCGGACCCGATCTCGACCGCACTTGGCTTCTACACCGGCCCGGGCGCGCCCATTTCAGGCACCACCGATGTGTGGGAAGGCTTCGTTGAAGTGGTCGCGCCGGTTGTCGACATGGTCGAACTGAACGGTGCCGTGCGCCTGACGGACTACAGCACCAGCGGTTCGGTCACGACATGGAAGGTAGGGGCGGACTTCTCTCCGGCCGACTGGATCAGGTTCCGCGCCACCCGCTCGCGCGATATTCGCGCGCCCAACATTTTCGAACTTTTTGGCCCGCTGCAAAGCTCGTTCCAGTCTGTCACCGATCCGCTCAATGGCAGCGCGCAGGTGCTGACTTCGGTACTGCTGGGCGGCAACACCAACCTGGTGCCGGAACGGGCCGACACCTGGACCGCAGGCGTGGTGCTGCAGCCCGAGGTCGGCCCGGGCGATCTGCGCCTGTCGGTCGACTACTACGATATCGAGCTTGACGGCGCGGTATCCACTCTGGGGGCCCAGGTGCTGGTCAACCGGTGTGCTGCGGGTTCAACCGAATTCTGCCAGTTCGTTGATCGTGACGGGGCCAACCAGATCACCCAGGTCCGCAACTTCAACCTCAACCTCAACACGCTGATCACGCGTGGCTGGGATATCGAAGCGTCCTATTCGCTGCCGGTGGCCAACGGCAGTCTGTCGTTGCGCGCGCTGGCAACCATTGTGGATGACCTGACTACGGTCGATTCCACCGGCATCGCGGTCGACCGTGCAGGGATGAACGGATCGCCAGTCTCGCAGCCTTCCGGCGTGCCGCGGTACATCATCAACAGCTATCTGACCTATGATGCTGAACCGTTCTCGGTTCAGCTGCAGATGCGGCACATCGCGGCAGGCGCCTACAACGTCACGCTGGTTGGGCCGGAAGACGAAGGTTATGATCCGCAGCTGGCCAACAGCATCAACGACAATCGGATCGGCGCGTGGACCTATTTCAACCTCAACGCCAGTTATGACCTGTTGAGCGGTGACAGTGGCAGCCTGGAGCTGTTCGGCGCGGTCAGCAACCTGTTCGACAAGGATCCGCCGGTTGATGCGCCGTCCAGCTTCGGACCGACCAACAACGTGCTGTATGATGTTGTCGGCCGCACCTACCGGCTGGGCCTGCGCTTCCGCTATTGATCGGATACGGTTTCCGGGCGGGCCAGGCTGTCCTGCCCGGAGCGTCCTCGCCTATCCGGCTGATCGGCTGAAGTTGGCCGTCCGGATGCGGGTAAACAGCCCGTCCGCGATCTCATAGAACGCGAAGTTCTGGCTGTGCCGCCGTTCGCCAAGGAGGATCGGCGCGGTGGGAAAATCGGGCCAGTCCCCTTTGGATTCCAGGGTGGTGCGCAATTCGGCTGCGATCAGGGTGGGTGATCCGATGAAGGTCTGCACCTCGACTGTCTCATCCACCTGCTGGTGTATCCGGCCATAGAAGTCGATGATCGCTTGCCGGCCTGCCAGCGTGGCAGCTTGCCCGCGGAAATCCACCTGCGGCGCATAATAAGCGGAAAACCCGGCGTAATCGCGGGCGTTGAACGCGGCGATATAGGCATCGAACCATGCCCTGCTGCCGGGGAGATGGATCATTGACCAGCCTCGCGGATGAAGTGCCTCAAACCCGGCCTGCTTCAGGCGCCAGAACCGCCTTGCCGGTGCGCACCACACGCCCGAGCACCAGGATCAGCACGGCCACTGTCAGTGGTAGCAGGGCGGCAATCCCCAGGGTCAATTGCAGCGAATAGGCTTGTGCCACCGCATGTCCGCCATAGACCGGAGCCAGCACGCCGCCGACCCGCCCGGCACCGCCAGCCCAGCCCAGCGCCGTGCTCCGCATGCGCGGCGGATAGATCTTGGTAATCAGGGTGTTCAACCCGGCCTGGCCACCGGTTTGCAAGAAGTTGAAGGCAATCAGGATGAAGACGAAGATCTGCGCTTCGAACGATACCCAGCCCATCCCCAGATAGGCCATGAACAGCCCAAGGTAGAACAACGGGATCATCCTGGTCGCCCGGAAGCGGTCCATCAGGTACCCGATCAGTAGCGTTCCGGCGATGGCGCCGAGGTAACCGATCAGCGCGGAAACGGCGAATTCCTGGATCGGTATTCCGGCCATCTCCTGGAAGAAGGTGGGCAGCCACTGGCTGGTCAGGGCAATGCTGGTCATCGAAGTCAGGCAGGCGGCCCACAGCACGCAGGTCATCAGGCCGCGCCCTTCGGTGAAAATATCGCTCAGCTTGGCCTTGCGCGCGGTACCATCCGCCTGGCCCAGCACGAACACGGGGTCGGCGGGCAATTCCACAGAGCTGTCCATCCGCCGCAGGCTGGCGGCAATGCGGGGGTCCTGCGGATTGCGCTCGGCCCTAAACTTGATCGATTCAGGGACCAGGAAGGCCAGCAGCGGAATGCATACAAGCGGTGCGATACCGCCGATCCAGAACGCACTTTGCCACCCGTAATCATCGATCAGCCAGGCTGCAACGGCGCCGCTGGCCGCATTCCCGGTCGAATAGCCGACCAGCGACAGCGCAATGAACGTGGCCCTGCGGCGGGCGGGCGTGGCCTCGGAAATCATCGCCAACGCCATGGGTAGGCCAGCGGCCATGAACACGCTTGCCAGTGCACGCAAGACAGTCAGCTGGGTCAGAGTTTCGGTCCACACACTGGCCAAGGTAAACGCACCGAACAGCGCGCACGACACGATCAGCATCAGCCGACGCCCGAAGCGGTCAGCCATGGGAGACACCACAAATGCGCCGATGGCCATGGCAATCTGTTGCCATACGAACAGGTTCGCCATCGCTTCGGGCGGCTGTCCGAAATCGGCCGCGATCGCCGGAGCGATCTTGCCGATCATGAACATGTCGAAGCCGTCGATGAAACACACCAGGCCGCACACCAGCAGGATCGTCAGCTGCGGACGCCCGATCGGCTGCTGGTCGATGAAGGCCTCGATATCGAACTTGTTCATGCGGCGCAGAGCCCTTCATTCGCGGGGGAAACGTCAACTTGGCTTAGACAATACCGAAAGTTGATAGGTCAACACAAATGTACGGTACATCGGGGCGTACTCCACCTGCCAAGCCACAGGCCGCTTGATTTTGCCAGCGTTACAATGCCAGGTGCAGGCATGGTTCCTCACACACGCGCAATGGTCGCTGCGGCCGCCTTTGCCTTCATCACCGGCAAGAAAGTTGCCGGCATGCACGATCACTCGTCGGGGCGCGATCTGCGGATCGCGGCGGAGGCTCGCGGCAACCTTCTGCAGGGCTTTGACGGTGACCGGTCGGCAGGGTTCGGCGGCACGCTGCCCGAACTGTATGACAACGGCGACAAGACCTTCGTATCGCTCGAGATCGAGGGCGCCAAGGCGCACGGCCATGATCGCGGATCGGCCAGTTCCTACACGGTCCAGGTGACCGGCCAGCAAGTGCAGCTTTACGATCACGGGCATACCGCCTGGTTCACTTTCGATATCGAACCGGCGGGATGAGGGTTTTGCGCCTGACGGCATTCCAGACCCGCGCCGGTTAGGCTACACAGGCTGCCATGCTGTCCCAGAAGACCCGCTATGCGATACGCGCCATGCAGCATCTGGCGGACAATTTCGGCCAGGGTCCGGTGCAACTGGCCGAAATCGCTGCCAGGCAGAACATTCCCGCCAGCTTCCTCACCGTCATCCTGTCTGAATTGACGCGGTTCGGACTGGTTGCATCGCTGCGCGGGCGTGAAGGGGGGTACTGGCTGGCGCTGTCACCGATCGACATAACCTATGGCGACCTTATCCGCATCATGCGCGGGTCGTTGGCGCTGGTGCCCTGTGCCAGCCGTTATGCCCACGAAAAGTGCAAGAACTGCGTGGAGGAGGGCGAATGCCGCACGCGCGCCCTGATGCTCGATGTGCGCGATCGGACGGCAGAATTGCTCGATGGCATCCGCCTGTCCGACAAGATCGAATTCGTCCCGTCATTTTCCGACGGAGCCCCACCCGCTTCCTGACCGGTTTTACGCACTACAAGTAGCCTGGCTTTCGCCTCAACAGCGAAAACTTCGCCGTCGCCATATTGTCAACAAATTTACTTGAGAATAGGGCGACGAGGCGGCACCAAGCCGTGCAACGAAAGGCCAGACAATGCAGAAGGACGAAAAGCGGGCGGCAGATGCTGCCAGGCTCCTGCCCGAAGCCCTTGGGGTCATCAGCGACGCACTGTCGCGCCTGCGCTTCGGGGCTATCCAGCTTACCGTGCATGACGGGCGCGTGATGCAGATCGACGTGACCGAAAGAAAACGCCTCGGCGATTGACCCGTCCACGGGCCGCGCAAAGTTCAAATCCATTATTTCCCCAGCACTCCAAGGGACCAGCAGACCGGATAGCCGGATGCACGCCCGCTTGATTGAAAGCGATACGATGCACCTGACTTCATTCCGCAGCCTGCTGCTGCTCTCCGCCGCCCTTGTGCCAGCCCCGGCCTTCGCCCAGTCGCAACCGACCAGCATCGCAGCCGAAACCGCCGAAACTGCGCCAACCTTCGGCGACACCATCACGGTGACCGCCCGCCGCCGCGAGGAAAGCGCGCAGGAAGTACCAGTGGCGATCAGCGTTGTTGGCAGCGAGCAGCTCGATGCCATCGGTGCGTTCAACGTCCAGCGGCTGCAACAGCTGACCCCTGCGCTGAACTTCTATTCCTCCAACCCGCGCAATACCGCAATCAACATCCGCGGCATCGGGGTGCCGTTCGGCCTCACCAATGACGGGTTCGACCAGGGCGTGGGCATCTATGTGGATGACGTCTATTTCGCTCGCATCGCCTCTGCCACCTTGGATTTCCTCGATGTCGACCGGATCGAGGTGCTGCGTGGACCGCAGGGCACCCTGTATGGCAAGAACACCACGGCAGGCGCGGTCAACATCAGCACGCGCCGCCCCACCTTCGATTTTGAAGGGAGCGCCGAGGTTTCCTTCGGCAACCTGGGCTTCAAGCAGGCCAAGGCTTCTGTCTCCGGCCCACTGTCCGATAGCCTGGCGGCGCGGTTCGCAATCTCATCGACCAGTCGGCGCGGCACAATCTACAACGTGGCGACCAACAACTGGATCAACGAGCAGGACAACCTGGGCCTGCGCGGCCAACTGCTATGGGAGCCGTCGAGCGATCTCGAAGTGTTGTTCGCCGGCGATTTCAGCCGCCAGAACCCGGAATGCTGCGCACAGATCTATGTCCGCACAGGATCGACCCAACGACCGCTCAATCGCCAATACGACGCGCTGTCAGCCGCACAAGGGTATCGGGTTGTCAGCCCCAACCCGTTCGACCGGCTGACCGACGTCGATGCCTCTCTCAACGCGGGCAACGAGATCGGCGGCGGTTCGGTGCGGGCGATCTGGGATACTGGCCCCGGCACGCTGACCTCGATCACCGCCTACCGCTTCTGGGACTGGCTGCCCGAGAATGATCGCGACTTTACCGGCCTGCCAATCAACACGGCATCGAACAATCCCTCGCAGCAAAAGCAGTACACGCAGGAACTGCGATTTGCGCACGTGGGCGACAGCTATGATTTCCTGATCGGCGCCTTTGCTTTCCGGCAGGAAGTGCGCACCCAAGGTCTGACCCAGTTCGGTCCCGCTGCCAGCCGCTGGCTGCTGAACCCGACCAGTGCGCCCTACAGCGATCCTTCGGTGCTCAATGGCCTTACTGCCAACAACGATATTCGGCTCGACAACACCAGCCTGGCGGCCTTTGGCCAGTTCAACTGGCAGGTGTCTGACCGGTTCTCGCTCCAGCCGGGCTTCCGGGTGAACTATGACAAGAAGGTCGGCCTGTACGATTCGGTGGTCACCAACGGGGCTGGGCAACTGGTTACCTTCGCGAGCACCGATCCGCGCGTAGTGGCCCAGCGCGGTGTCGCCTCGCCGCAGCGGTTCGAACCCAGGTTTTCCGACTGGAACTTCAGTTACGACCTGACAGCGACCTTCGAGGTTGCCGACGACATCAACAGCTATGCCACCTATGCCAAGACCTTCAAACCGGGCGGGGTGAACCTGAACGGCGTACCCAACGATTCGGCCGGCAACCCGATTTTGGCAGCGGGCACGGTGCTCCCGGAATCGGTCACGCATTATGAAGCCGGCGTGAAGTCGCAGTTCTGGGATCGCCGTGTCACGCTGAACGTTGGCGTGTTTCGTACTGACATCGACAACTATCAGGCGCTGGTAGTGAACGGCCAGTTCGGCGTGCAGCGCGGCTACCTCGCCAATGCCGAGGCTGTCCGCACGCAGGGTATCGAGTGGGACGCCTCCATCCGGCCAAGCGAGCGGTTCAACGCCTATGTTGCAGGCTCATATACCGATGCCACCTATCGCCGGTTTGCCGATGCTCCGTGCCCGCCCGAACTGTCGGGCGGCGGGACTGGCGCGGTAATCGGCGCACCGGGCGCTCCGGGCACCAACAGTCCGGCCAACTGCGACATCTCGGGCCAGATCCTGCCAGGAATATCGAAGTGGGTATTCTCCTATGGCGCCGAGGCCAATGCCCCGGTTACCTTCCTGGAACAGGACGGCGAGATCTACTTCGGGGTCGATGCCAACACCCGCGCCAGCTTCTCGTCCAACCCCACCCCGTCGATCTACACCCAGGTCGCCGGCTACACGATCGCCAACTTCCGCGCGGGCTTCCGCACCGACAACGGCGTCAACATTTTCGGCTGGCTGCGCAATGCCTTCGATGCCGAGCATTTTGAACAACTCGCCGTGCCTTCGGGCAACACCGGACTGATCGTCGGGCAGCCGGGCGACGAGCGCACTTACGGCCTTACAATTGCCTACAATTTCTGATCAATCCGAACTGCCGAAGGGGACCGCCGCATGTTCGATTTTCTTGCCGACATGACCATCTATCATCTGTTACCCTTTATCGCGGTGGGCTTTGCCGCCCAGATGATAGACGGCGCCCTGGGCATGGCTTTCGGCGTCATCTCGCAGACCTTGCTGGTCAGTGTCCTGGGCCTGCCGCCGGCCACCGCTTCGGCCAGTGTCCATCTGGTCGAGATGTTCACCACCAGTGCGTCCGGTGCCAGCCATATCTGGCACCGGAACATCGATTGGGGACTGTTCCGGCGGCTGGTGCCGTTCGGGGTGCTTGGCGGGGTGACCGGGGCCTACCTGCTGTCGAACATCGATGCATCGGTAGCCCGGCCGTTTGTAATGATGTACCTGACGGGGATCGGCATTTACCTGCTGTGGAAGGCCTTCCGCGAGCTTGAGCCCAAAGTGCGCGATCCCAACTACACCGCCCCGCTGGCTGCGGTGGGCGGCTTCCTGGATGCGGCAGGCGGCGGGGGCTGGGGCCCGGTGGTGACGTCGAACCTGCTGGTGCAGGGGAGCGATCCGCGCAAGACCATCGGCACGGTCAACACGGCGGAATTCCTGCTGACCAGCGCGATTTCCATCACTTTCATCGCGTCAATCGGGCTGGAGGCCTTCACCGTGGCGACCGTTGGTCTAATCATCGGCGGGGTGGCTGCAGCGCCGTTCGGCGCAATCATCGCCAAGCGGTTGAATCCGCGCATGTTGCTCCAGGCCGTAGGCGCGGTGTTGGTGGCGACCAGTGTGTTCTCGATCACGCGCGCCTGGCCGATTTTCTAGCTCCGGCATGAAATGGCCGCACGATGGCCCTCGGACTGATCTAGACCCCGAGCAGCGAGGCCATGGCGCTGCGTTCCGGGCCCATCGGATCTTGTGCCAGCACTGGCTCGGCACCCAGCAGCATAACGGGCGAGGTGGCCGGATCATAGCGCGGCCAATGCGGCATGTCCCCGCCATTGGGATCGCCGGTGATGGCGAAATTGGCCCAAGCCGTGCTCATCGTTGCGGCAAGGGCAGCCGCTTGCGGGCTGCCGCCGGTGATATGCGGCGCGGCAGCGGTGGTGTCGAACACGAATGATGCCTCCAGGGTGTGCATCGCACCCAGCTTGCCGCCGAGGGCAGGGCTGGGGAAATCGAACCTGTAGGCATAGGTCGGCGCGCCGCCCAGAGCGGCTTTGCGGTCCGCCTGCGCCAGAGTGGGCAGCATGACCGAATAGTCCGACAGCAGCCGGATATAGCGCTGGCCCGGATCCAGCGCCGGATGCCGCTGGCGATACAGCGCCAGGATGCCCGCTGCGCCCGGTCCGATCAGCACCTCTGCCCGCGCTTCCAGCCCGGCTTCGTCCAGCGTGAAATCCGCCGGATCATTGCCCATAAAGAAGCTCATCTCCTGGGCGTTCCAGCCGATCAGCATGGGAATGTCCCGCGTGCGCGGGGCGGCATCGGGCGAGAACGGATGGCGCGGCAGGACATTGGCATCAAGCACCGGCGCAAAGCTCGGCAGGTCGATGAAGCGCGCCGGTTTAAGGCGGGTAGACACCGCGTGATAGGCGCGCAGCAGCTGGACCATAGGTACCCGCGCAAGGTCATTGGCCTGGTTGGCCGCAAGGCCCAGTTCCGCCAAAAGCATGGCAGTGGCCGCAGAGGCATCGGCGGGCTCCATGAACCGCAGCCCCGGCCCGCTTTGCACCGCGGCGCGATGGATCAGGCCTTCCGCCCGCGGGCTGGCCATCAATATGCTGGTCTTCATTCCGCCGCCCGAGGCACCGAACACCATCACCCGGTCGGGGTCGCCGCCGAAGCCCGCGATATTGTCGCGTACCCATTCCAGCGCGGCGACAATATCCAGCATCCCGGCATTACCGCTGTGGCCAAATTCGCCGCCATGCAGATCTGCCAGGTGCGAGAACCCGAAGGCGTTGAGGCGATGGTTGAGGCTGACTACCACCACGTCGCCGCGCGCGGCCAGCGCCGATCCATCGACCGTGGAGCCCGAACCGCCGTAGAAGAATCCGCCGTGCAGCCACACCATGACCGGGCGCTTGCGACCATCGGCCAGCCCTGCGGTCCACACGTTGAGGAACAGGCAGTCCTCGCTTTCCGGCAGGCGCGGGGGCGGGGTGGCACCCGGCGGCGGAGGGATCTGCGCGGTGATCACATAGGGCGGGCCGGGCGGTGGTTCCGGATTGCTTTGCGGGGCGCTGGCGCCGAATTGCAGCGCATCGGCCACGCCTGCCCATGGTTGGGGTGGGCGGGGCGGCATGAAGCGGTCTGCCGTGGCATAGCGCACGCCCTTGAAAACCATTGTGCCGCCCGGTCCGGCAGCACCCCGCACCCGGCCGTAAATCGTCTCGGCCACCGGTTCGCTGGTCACTTGCGCAAATCCCTTTCCTGGCAGCAAGATCGCTCCCGCCCCAACCGCCCCAATCAGCAGTCCGCGCCGGTCGAACACCGGCCTAGTTGCCGTTGCCCGGACCGAACGGGCTGGTGGACTTGTAGGGTGCGCTGATGAAGGTTGCTTCGACCCCGGTGATCATCCCGTCCTGGATCTTGAACATCTCCAGCAAGGCCCAGCTATGCGGCTCGCGGAAGATCGACGTACGGTATTCGCCGTTGGTCAGCTGGTACTCGTTCATCTGCCCCTTGTGATCGATGAAGCCGCGGAACAGCGAAATGCCGCGTTCCTCGTCCACCAGCACCGGAACACGTCGCACTTCATTGTTGAACGCATAGCGGCCCAGCCGGAAATCCCGCTCTATGTCGCGGAACACCATGCCGTTTTCATAGCGCACGGCATCTTCGGAAAACGCGGTGTTGCGGATTTCGCCGGTGTTGTTCTCCAGCGTCTGGAAATAGCCATCGCCGATCGCCAGCAGTTCCTCGCGCGTGTTGCGGCGGGCGGGATCGACCGGCTGCGCGCGGTCTGCCGGGCGAATGAACCCGTGCGGATCGGCAAATGGCGTGGGCGGGGAACTGAGATTGCGCCGGGTGGACAGCATATGCTCCGCCTCGGTGATCTCGCGCCCTTCCACTTTCAGGCGGATGGCCAGGAAGCCGGGGATCTCGCTATGCATTATGGCAGTGAAGATCGCCACTTGTCCGGTGACCGGGTCCGACAGGAACAACGGCGTGCCCACTTCCTCGGTTACGGTATCCCAGCTTGCATCGGGGAAACCCATCTCCACATTGTTCTCGGTGAACCGCAGGCTGGCTGCAACCGGCGCTGCAGCGGCATCGCGGGCGAAGTAGGCGCTGCGGTACTGTTCTGCCACGCCTTCAAGGCAGGCCTTGTCGCAATCGTCCTGCGCTGCTGCCGGCACACTGCCAAGCCCCACGGTCATCGCCGCAACGGCTAGTAGCCTGCGCCCCAGACCACCGCTCATTGTCCCGCTGCCGGACGCGGATCGCGTTCGCCCAGTGCAGGATAAAATGCTTCGCGGTTCTGCAGCGATTCGTTGTAGATCTTGCGGCGCGAATAGAGCCACTGGCCATCCACGCGGCGCAGTTCGCTTTCATAATGTCCGAAATACAGCACCTGCACATCGCGCTGCGGGGTCTGGTTGGTGAAGGCCACCCAATAAGCCCGTTCGGTGGCGGTATCACCGTCCACGAAGATCACGTGGTTGAGGATATTGTGCCGTTGGCGCGGGCGCGAGGTGGCATCGGCGGCCACGTTCGGCGGGTTGCCCCAGTTGCCGATCGCGTCGCGGATTTCGGCGCGGCCGTATTCAACCCCGTTGACCCAGTCGAGCACGCCGTCCTCGGTGAAAGTGCCCACATAGGCATCCATGTCGCGGGCATCCATCGCCTGGAGATAGATCGCGGCGAGGTTCTCGATCTCGGCCCGGTCATCGGCGTAGCTGGCGCTGGCAGGCGAGGCCGTGGCGGCACTTGCGGCGACCATCGTCATCAGTAGTCCCTTCGCTATTTTCATCTCGATCTCTCCCTGTGTTGTGGTGTCGCCGGGGGCATTCTTAAACGGTCATCGGAACCTCTGTGCTGTCGACCCATGTGCCATGAACCTGCGGCGCGGCGCGGAATGGCAGGATCACGCGCGCGATCTCGCCTTCGCCCAGACGCTGGGCATCGGCGATCACCAGTTCAGACCGCATTTCGGCATAGTTGGCGGCAACCCCGATGAGGTAGCCATCCCCTTCTGCCGTGCTGCCCCGGCGCGGCACGAAGCAGGCTTCGGCCAGGCTATGGGTGGGACCGGCGAACAGGCTGTCGATTGCGCCTGTCGAAAAATCGAACCGGCCGTAACTGTTGGTCACCCGGCCCGAGATATTGCCCGCCCGAGCTTCGTCGAACGGCTTGGTCGGATCGGAAAATCCAGTGAACACATAGCGCTGGTCCTGCGTCAGGTATCGCCGGTCGACTGCGCCGATATCCATCACGGCGGGGGCAAACAGGATTTCCTCGGTCCACCCGTCGTGGCTGGAAGCAAGGTCGAATGTCAGGCGGCGGATGAAGGCGCGGGCCTTGCTCGGATCCCACGCTCTACCATCGACATTGGGGAAGAACGGGAAGAAATTGCCGTCATAGAACGGCGCATCCAGGATCACCTTTTCACCCACGGTGCGGGCGTTGAAGGTGTGCATCATGCATTGAAGTGGCCCGCGGAACCAGCGGATGTCCTTGCCATCGGCTCCGCGCGGGAGGATCCCGATATAGCTTGGCAGGCTGTTGTCCCAGCCCCAGTGGATCTTGCCTTCGGCCAGCCGCTCGGGTGACGAGATATAGCCGCCGAAGGGAAAGATGATGTGTTCCTGCGTCAGCGCGATGTCGTGGATCAGGCTGACGTAGGGCTGCTGGAAGCGGGCTTCGTGAATCACTTCTCCCGTCGGGGAGATGGTATAGGCGAACACGTCACGCGTGGCAGGGCCGGTGGCTTCATAGCCGAACGCGATCATCTCGCCGGTCACCGGATCGACCTTGGGGTGGGCGGTGAAGGTGAGGCTTTCGTACCTGCCACCGAAGTCCCATTTGCCGGTCGTATCCAGCGTATCGGGATCGATCAGGTGTGGCAGGCTGTCTTCCTTCAGCGCCATCAGCCGCCCGGCAAAGGCATAAGGCGTGGTATTGGCCACGGTGCCATCAAGGCCGCGTACCTGTGGATCGTCGGTCAGGCGGTTGCGGTAATAGCCGAACTGCTGGCGACCGGCCGCCAGGTTCGAGATAAACCGTTCGGTGCGGACAAACTTGCTTTTGTAGCTGACGCGACCGTTCTTGAAACGGAAGCGGCTGAAATGGCCATCCGAATGTAAGGGCGCATCATCGGGGAACTTGGGCGGGTAATACCAGTCACCCCCTAGTCGCACGAACTGCCCGTCGATGTCGGTTGGCACCTGCCCGATCACCTCGCAATCCAGGATGTCGGCTTCAAATCGGTGCGGTGCGAAGAACCCGCGCATTGTCGGTTGAGACGAAAAATCGACCATGGCGTCCTTGCTCCTACAGAGTGTGGCCGAGGCGCAAGACCGCCTCGTGATCGAGCCCCTGTGCCCAGACGGTGGAAATGCGCGACAGGAAGGGTTCGGCAAGGCCGGTTCGGTCGATATAGGGGGCATCGGCATGGAATGAGACGACTGGATCCATCCATCCGGCAAATTGCCCGGCGAACTGCATTGCGCCAATCCCACATACCGCGATCCCGGCCGCCGCCGTGCTAGCGCCGAAGAACTGGCGCCGGGAGAGTTCGGGGAGGGAAGATTGTTCGATCATCGTTCCTCGGTATAATCGGGAGGGCCGGAGCCCTCCCGATCGGCATTGGTTCAGAAGTTCTTGCGCAGGCTGAGAGCCCATTCGCGCGGCCGGCCGGGCTGGCCGTTGACATAGCCCTGTCCACCCACCGATTGGTCATTTACGGTCAGCAAGTAATACTTGTCGAACAGGTTGGTCACCGCCAGCGAGATATTCAGATCATCATCGGCGTTATCCCAGCTCAACCGGGCGTTGGCCACGGTGTAGCCTTCGATCAAGTTGGACGAGCGGTTGGCTGCGTTGGTGAACACCCGGCCCTGATATGCCGCATCGATCCGCGGCGTGAGCGTGCCGGAATTGCCCAGGTCGACCTCATACTGCAGGCCGAAGCTCCACTTCCACTCCGGCGTGTAGGGGGCATAGTCCCCGAACTGCGGACCGTTGAGGTTGGTGGTGCCGCCAACGGCCACCGTGGTGGTGACATTGGTGGTGGTGTTGGTCGTGGTGAAGGTGCCGAAGCGACGATAATCGAAGTCCAGATAGCTCATCGCGCCATCGATGGTCAGGCCATCGACCGGACGCATGGTGGTTTCGATTTCCAGGCCGCGGATGCGTGCGTCACCGGCATTGACCGGCAGGGCGCACGGCGCGCCGAAGCCAGGGCCGGTGATCGCGGTGCAGTTGCCCAGATTGAGTTGGATGCCTTTGTAATCGCTCTGGAAGGCGGCCATGTTGACGCGCACCGTGCGGTCGAACAGGTCGGTCTTCAGGCCCACTTCGTAAGCTGTCAGCGTTTCGGGACCGAACGGCAGGGCCTGCTGCACGAAGAACGGCCGCGGGTTAACGCCACCACCCTTGAAGCCGGTTGAAAACTGCACATAGGTCATCACATCATCGCTGACGGCGTATTGCACGTTGGCGCGGTAATCGACGCGGTTGCCGCTGTATTCGCCCACTGTGCCGTTGATCGGCAGCACGCCGTTGGCAGTGACCGAGGTAGGATCGTTATACGGCCGCTCACGAACGTAGGTGTAGGTCTTGGATTCGTCGGTATAGCGGATCCCGCCGGTGATGGTCAGCGGTTCTACCGGGTTCCACGAGATATGCGCGAATACCGCCTTGCTGTCGGCTTCCACCGGATCGCGCTGCTGAAACTGCAGGTTGGATGACCGCAAGTCCTGGAACGATTCATAAACGGACAGCTGGTCGCTGTAATAGCCTCCGACCGTATATTCGATGGTATCGCCCACATCGCCGTTCAGGCGCAGTTCCTGGCTGAAGAACTCGAACGTCAGCGGGCCGTAGCCCAGGCTATGCTGGAGCGGCGACACATCGTTGTCGTTCGAGAAGTTGGAGGTGTATTCACGATAGGCTGTGATCGATGTGAGCTGTGCGGAATCCGCCACGTCCCAATCGATCTGGCCGGAAACACCCCAACCCTGGAATCGCACGCGGCCATCGGCGGATGATGCGCGGAAGTTGCCATCGGCGGGCATGTCATAGCTGCCGTAGTTGCAGAAATTGCCGCACACGAAGCGGTTGTCATACGACAACAGCAGCGAAGATGCTGCAAAGGCGTTGATGTCGCGGCCCGGGGGCGAGGCATTGGCAAAGTTTTGCGCTGGAGTGGATCCGGGTGCCGGGATGGCAGGCAGCGGATAGCGCGGGCTGGCCACCGAACCATCGGGATAGAACCGGCTGAGCAGGACGGAACCCGCAGCAGTGCGATTATCATCGGTATAATCGGCGGCGATGTTGATATCGATCGCGTCGGTCGGGCGGAGCCGCAACTGGCCTCGGAGCGCGATATAGCCAACATCGCCTTCAGTGCCCACGCGGCAGTCTGCACGGTTGGTTTGCGCCGGAACGCCGCCGACCGGGTTCACCAGCAGCGTATCGGGCGCGCCAACAATGCTGTAATCACGGGTGAAGGTGGCCGGGCCACCGGCGGGGAACACGCAGCCGAAGTCCAACCGGTCAACATAGCCTTCCTGCTGCTTCGACACGACTGCAAGGCGGGCATCAACGTTCTCTGCCAGGTTGAAATCGGCGCTGCCGCGCAGGTCAACGCGGTTGCGGCTGCCATAGGTGGCTGAGACATAGCCGGTGTTGCTGCCCTCGGGACGCTGCGAGAACAGGCGTACCGCGCCGCCGATCGAGTTACGGCCGGACAACGTGCCCTGCGGACCGCGCAGCACTTCCACCCGGCTCAGATCGAGCAGATCGAGGATCGAGCCGGTCAGCGTGGCGTAATAGACATCGTCGACATAGAAGCCGACGCCCGGCTCGACCGCCGGGTTGAAATCGAACTGGCCAACGCCGCGGATATTTGCGCCTAGCGCCGGGCCGAAGGCCGCGCCTTGCGGCTTGAGAGTGACCGACGGAGCCTGGTTGGCCACATCCTGGATACTGGTCTGGCTGCGCGCCTCCAGCATTTCGGCCGACATGGCAGTTATCGCGATCGGGGTGTCCTGCAAGTTCTGTTCGCGGAACTGGGCGGTAACAAGGATCACATCCTCGCCCGAAGCAGCAGCGGCATCAGCGCCATCCTGTGCCAGCGCGGGCGTTGCGCCAAAGGCCAGCACCGCCGCAAGACTGATCTTGCTCACAGACCCTGCGGCCGACCCGATACGAAGCCCTTGCATCCAGAAACTCTCCCATGAATATACCCGTGCCTGATGGCATCTGACGCCTCAAAACCAGATATGCTTTACTTTATCAACTAAATTATCGAGGCTTGCTAAGATCGTCGGATGGCGCGTGCCGGAATGCAGGAATTCTGGCGCAGCGTCGCGTTTCGGTTGTCGCGGGGGATGGGCACGGTGGAAAAATCACACGAAGCAGCGTTGAAAGTGTCCGCGGGGCAAGAACCCGGCGGCCTCACATCTGAACCGCAGCCGGCCTGGTCCATGCCACCCTCGTTCGGCTACAAGCTTAGGCGGCTGCAACTGGCCTACAATCGCCAGTTTCAGCAGCAGAATGACGGGTTGCTGGTCTCGAGCAATCAGATTGGCGCTCTGTCGCTGATTTGCCGCAACCCCGATCTTACGCCGACCGATCTTTCTACCTTGTTGATGGTGGAAGGTGCGCAGGTGACTGCCATCGTCAAGCAACTGGAGGTCCGCGGACTGGTCCGCCGGACGAAATCGACGGTGGACAGCCGCTCGTGCCACTTGCGGGCTACGGTGGATGGCGAAAAGGAGTTCGAGCGTTTGAAGGTCGCTGTTGCCGCGTTCGAGGCCGAGTTTGTCGGAAAAGTTCTTACGGAGGCTGAAATTGTCCAGCTCCACATGATGTTGGATCGGCTGGAAGCTGCTGCCCGAGCCTCAACCGATCACGATCATTGCAAGCCCAGGCCAGCGCACCGACCAGACGAATAGTCGATCTGGCGGCCTGGTCTGACCGCCAGGAGGAAGCCGACGCGAGCAGAAATCCTTGCCGATGTACCGCTCTGACAGGTCGATTGACCTTGTGTCCCGAGCTAGAATTCCTATAAACAGGAATATAGATTCGGTTGGACCATCAGGCTGCGTGCGCCGCCGTTGCTGGTGGCGCAAACAGCCTCACGTTCCGACAAAGAGAAGGATTGCACCAATGGTATCTGTCGCAGACCTCCAGTTTGTGGCTCTCGCCGTGCCCGATCTTGCGGCAGAGCGGCGGTTTTTCGGAGAAATCTGGGGACTGAACGAAGTGGGCGAGAGCGACGGCAAGGTCTATTTTGCCGCCGAAGGATCATCGCAACCGTTCGTCATCCAACTGCGCCAGGACACCGAGAGGAAGACTGACCTGATCGGCTTTTCGGCATCCTCCCGGGCCGATGTCGATGCAATTTTCGCCCAGGCCAAAGCGGCCAATGCGAAGATCATCGCCGAACCGGCAGTCTCAGCGGGAATGTCCGGCAGCTACGCCTGCCGCTTCTTCGATCCCGATGGGCGCGCGATCGAGGTGGTGTGCGATGCGCCGCAGCGCCCGGCTCGCCAGCTTCAGCCGGGCGAGGCCATCCCGACCGGATTGAGCCATATCGTATTGCATTCGCCCGACCACAAAGGGCTGGCCAGGTTTTACGAGGAAGCGCTGGGGTTCCGCATTTCCGACTGGTTGGGGGAATTCATGGTCTTCCTGCGGTGCAATGCAGTCCATCACCGGCTGGCCATCCTGCCGGGTCCGCCAGCGCTCAACCACGTAGCGTTTGATGTCACCTCGGTCGACGAACTGATGCGCGGGCTGGCCCGCATGCACCAGAACGGGGTGCGCCTGCAGTGGGGCCCCGGGCGACACACCGCAGGCAACAACACTTTCAGCTATTACGAGACGCCCAACGGCAACGCGGTGGAATATACCTCGGACCTGGAGGAGGTGGATGATGCGACCTGGGTGGCGCAGACCTATCAGATGTCGCCGACGGTCACCGACCAGTGGGGCACCGGCCGCATCATGACCGGCAATGTGCCGCATGCCGAAATGGTGCCCGACAAAGGGCTCTGGCAAGTTCCGGCCTAATAATCAGACACAAGCTTGGCCGGTTACAAGGGGATGGCAGTGATAGACAGGGCTTTGGTAATCGGCGGCGGCGTTGGCGGGATGAGTGCGGCGCTGTCGCTCGACCGGCTCGGGATCCGCGTCCGGCTGGTCGATATCGACCCGCAGTGGCGGGCCTATGGCGCCGGGATCAGCGTGACCGGGCTGTCGCTGCGGGCATTCGATGACCTGGGCATTCTGGATGAGGTACGCGCACATGGCCATGTCGGCGCGGGCATCCGGTTGCGCGGCGTCGATGGCTCGCTGATCATGGAAGTGCCGCCGCCCGAAAACCCGCTGCCGGTCCAGTCGAGCGGCGGGATCATGCGTCCTTTGCTGCACGAAATCCTGCAGCGCAAAATCCGCGCCTCGGGCGTTGAGGTTGTGCTGGGTGTGGAGCCGGTCGATTTCACGCATGATGGCGGTCCGGTGGCAGTCAGGTTTTCGGACGGCAGCAATGACCAGTTCGATCTGGTGGTGGCGGCAGACGGGATCAATTCCAAGACCCGGCTGGCAATGTTTCCCCTTGCGCCCGCTCCCCGCTTCACGGGCCAGGGGTGTTGGCGCATCGTGGCCGATCGGCCAGAAGGTGTCGACCGCACCGAGATGTACCTTGGCGGTCCGGTCAAGCTGGGCCTCAATCCGGTCTCGGCCGACAAGATCTATGCCTTCATCCTGGAACACGTGCCGCACAATCCTTGGTACGAGGAGCACGAGATGCTGCCGCACGTGGCGAAATTGCTCGCTCCGTTCGGGGGCGACATCGCGCAGATCCGCGATAATCTGGGGCCGGAATCGCTGGTCAATTACCGCCCGCTCGAATGGCAGTTGCTGTCCCGGCCCTGGCACCGGGGACGGATCGTGTTCATCGGCGATGCCGCCCACGCCACCACGCCGCACATGGCGTCTGGCGCGGGCCTGGCGGCCGAAGACGGGCTGGTCCTGGCCGAGGAAGTTGCGCGTGCGGGCAGCGTCGAACAGGCGCTGACAGCCTTCACCGAACGACGGTTTGAACGCGCCCGCATGGTAGTCGAAAATTCGGTCCGTGTAGGAGAGATCGAGATGGCAGGCGGCAACCAGATGGATGCCAATCGCATGCTGGGCGATACTATGCACCAGCTCCAGCAACCATACTGAGCCCAAACTCGCACAGGATCGCCCGCCAATGACTTATGGACTTTCGACGCTGGAAATTGGCGGGGTGGCGCAAGCTGCCCTGGTGCAGGGCGACCGTTTCGTACCGCTGGCCCATTGGGGCGAACAGCGATCGCTGTTCGAACTGTTGAGTGATTGGGATGCCGTGCTTCCCTCGGTCGAAGAATGGGCGGCGGACGTGGCCGCCTTTGCCGCTGCCCGGACGCTGGACCAGGTGGCAGTGTGCCTGCCCTACCGCCCCGGACAGGTGTTCTGCACCGGTGCCAATTACAAGAAGCACGTGGTGGGGCTGATCATGGGCGATCCGTCGATGCGTACGGCCGAGCACGACGACCTTTCGCCAGAAGACCTGCGCGCCAAGGTGGAAGAGCGGATGGAACAGCGCGCCGGGGCGCTGCCGTTCTGCTTCATCAAGCTGCCTTCCTGCGCCGTGGGCGCGCATGACGATGTGATCCTCCCGTCCAATGTCGAAAAGCCCGACTGGGAGCTGGAACTGGGCGTGGTGATCGGCCGGCGGACGCACCGGGTATCGGCGGAAAATGCCATGGACCACGTGGCCGGCTATGCCGTGGTCAATGACGTGACCGCGCGTGAACATATCTTCCGGCGTGATGGATCGGCCATCGGGGCCGACTGGCTGTCGGGCAAGTGTTTCCCCACGTTCCTGCCATTCGGCCCGATGATCGTGCCGCGCAGCCAGATCGCCGATCCGTATGACCTGGCCATCACGCTGGCGGTCAACGGCAAGGTCTACCAGGACGAATCCACGTCGGACATGATGGCCTCGATCGAACGCCAGATCGCGTATCTGTCGGACCGCGTGGTGCTGCAGCCGGGCGACGTAATCTGCACCGGTTCGCCCTATGGCAACGGGTCGGCGTTCGGCGTTTTCCTCCGGCCCGGCGATGTCATGACCGGATCGATCACCGGGCTGGGTACCCAGCGCAACCGGTGTGTGGCGGAATAATCGCTCAGCTTTCCTTCTTCGCCAGTAAGCCGTTCAGCAGCAGGTCTTCGACAAACTTTTCGTAGTCAGCGGCCAGCGCATCAAGATCGGTGCCGGGCGGGACCAGGCTGCGGATCATCGGTTCGGCCGACACGAAGAAGTCAAAAATTCCGACCACGGCCAGGTACAGGAACAGCGGATCGAACTGGCGAAGCAGGCCGTTGGCATCCTGCTGTCCGACATTCCTGTACGCCGCAACGGCAGCAAGATTGAGTTCACGGTGCCGTTCGCGGATCGCCTCTGACCGGGAATCGGCCAGCTCGTCGACCATCAGGCGCTGCATATGTTTGGCCGAGCGGCTGAACTTGTGGGTGTCATGCACGCGTTCGCGAATAAACTCGGCCGGGTTGCCGCCATATTCGGGTGCCTGGGGGATGCCGCCCAGCAGATCGTTGACCACTTCGAGCAGCAGGTTCGACCGGTCCTTGAAGTAATACCGGACCAGCGCAGGATCGACCCCGGCCTTGCGCGCGACCAGCGAAATCGTGATCCGGCCGGGGGGCAGTTCGCGCAGGATCTGCTTGGTGCTCTCGATAATGACCGCGCGGCCCACCCCGCCATCGCTGGGGCGGCCCTGTCCACGTTTCGGGGCGTTTGATTTCGGCATGTTCCCCACTTCTCCGGGTGCGCAAAGGCGCGATCCGGCATTATTCCTGAAAATAGGAATTGTCAGTCGCGCCGGTTCGGCTAGTGTCCCTCTCATAAGCGAGGAGCAGAGGATGGCAAACTGGCCTTTCACCCAAGGCGTGCACGATCTGGGTAACGGGGTTTACGGTTATGTGCAGCCCGATGGCACATGGGGGTGGTCGAACGCCGGACTGGTAATTTCGGGCGGCGTCACCCTGCTGGTCGATACATTGATGAGCGTTCCGCTCACGCGCGACATGCTCGATGCGTTTGCCAAGGTGTCGGGCGGCGCAACCATCGACATGGTGGTGAACACCCATGCCAATCCCGATCATTTCTTCGGCAACGGTCTGGTGGCTGACGCCGAGATTATCGCGACCAACAAGACCCGCGAGGAGATGGCCGGCTTCAATCCGAAAATGCTCGCCGGACTGCGCGATAACTACCAGGCGATGGGCGAAAGCGGCGAGTTCCTGTTCGAGACCATGGGCCGCAAGTTCGACTTTTCGGGCGTGGACGAGCTGACCCTGCCCAGCCGCACTTTCGATGACCGGCTGAGCTTGCAGGTGGGCGACAAGACGATCGACCTGATCGATCTGGGGCCGGCCCACACAGATTCCGATACCATTGCCTGGCTGCCGGGTGAGCGCGTGGTGTTTACCGGCGATCTGCTGTTTAACGAAGGCCACCCGATCATGTGGGCCGGGCCGGTGGAAAACTGGATCGCCGCCTGCCGCTTCATCGAGGAACTTGACCCCGCAGTGGTCGTGCCCGGTCACGGCCCGATCACCGATGTCGCCGCCATCCGCAACATGCGCGCCTATTTCGAATATGTCCGCGACCAGGCAAGGCTGCGCTGGGAGGCGGGCCTCGATTTCGAGGAGGCCGCGCGCGACATCAACATGACCGAGTATCGCGGCTGGACCGATCCCGAACGAATCGTGGCCAATGTGTTCTCGCTGTACAAGCAATGGGGGGCGCAGTTTTCGTCCGAACAACAGCGCGGGCTGTTCGGCGCGATGGGCCGCTATCACAAGGAAATGGCTGCTCATGCCGAGGTGTGCGACCATGACCATTGAACTTAACCCCACGCACGATCCGGCACGCAGAAGCTGGGTCGAAGCAGCCAATGCACCCGAAACCGACTTTCCGATCCAGAACCTGCCGTTCGGCGTGTTCAGTACCGGCGGGGCCGCGCGCGGCGGGGTGGCGCTGGGTGACCACATCATCGACCTTGGTGCCCTGACGGATACCGGCCTACTGACGGGTGAGGGACTGGTAGCCGTGCAAGCTGCATCTGGTCCAACCCTTGCGCCGTTGTTCGCCTGTCCGCCCTCTGCTGTCAGCGCCTTGCGCCTTGCCCTGTCGGACCTGTTCCGCGCCGATGGAACCGCCGATCGCGCCCTACTGCGGCAGGTGCTGGTGCCGATGGCCGGTGCGCACATGAAAATGCCGCTGCGCCCGCCGGCTTTTACAGATTTCTGCACTTCGATCGACCATATCCGCCGCATGGCGGGCGGGGTGGTCAAGGGCGCGGCTCTTTCGCTGCCGGTGGCCTACAACGGCCGTGCCAGTTCGGTCTGCGCCAGCGGCACGCCGGTGGTCCGACCCAATGGCCAGTTCGCCCAGCCGCCCGGCAGCGACACTGTGCAGTTCGGGCCGGAGCCGATGCTCGATTTCGAGTTGGAGTTCGGTGCCTGGCTGCGCGGCGGCAATGCGGTCGGGCAGCCCCTCACCATGCAAGAGGCGGAGGCAAACCTGTTCGGCTGCTGCCTGGTGAACGACTGGTCGGCCCGTGGCATCCAATTCTTTGAATCGATCCTTGGCCCGCACCTTGGGAAAAGTTTCCTCACCACGATCAGCCCCTGGGTGGTGACGATGGAGGCATTGGCCCCGTTCCGCACTGCCGCTCGCGGGCGTGACGAGGGCGAGCCCGCCGTTCCCGCCTACCTGGCAGACGCGGCAGACCGGCAGAGCGGCGCGATCAATGTCGAACTGACCGCGTATTTGGGCACCTCCTCCGGCGCCAGCACGCAGATCGTCCGTACAAACCTCAAGGAACTGTTTTGGACCCTGGCGCAGATGGTGGCCCACCAGGCATCCAATGGTGCCCCGCTGGAAAGCGGCGACCTGATCGCCACCGGCACGGTATCGGGCGCCGCACCCGAAGCGCGGGCCTGCCTGATCGAACTGACCGAAAAAGGCACCGTGCCGCTGACCCTGTCCGACGGTTCGACCCGCACCATGTTGGAAGACGGTGATACGCTGACACTCAAGGGACGCGCGGTGGCAGACGGCTTCGTATCCATCGGCTTTGGCGACTGTAGCGGAACAATTACACCTGCAAGGAGCACGGCATGGAACTGACAACTTGCGGGGATCGCAAACCCATTCCGGTCAAGGCGCGCGGCAAGCACCTGGTGGTCGACATCCATTGTCACCTGGGCATCCCGAAGGCCGATGGCATCGTGCAGCAGGCCTATCCGGGGCCGCCGCCGGGCATCAACGATTTCACCAGCGCCAAGACCAGCGAGGTCAACCGCGCCCAGTTTGCGCAGATCGGGCCAGTGCTCAACGGGCTGGACCGGCGCCTTGCCGACATGGACCGGCTGGGCATCGATGTGCAGGCGATCTCGCCCAGTCCGGGGCAGTACTTCTATTTCACCGATGCGGAAACTGGCAATGCTGCCGCCCGCGCGGTGAACGACGGCATGGCCGAATCCGTGGCGCTCCATCCAGATCGGCTGGTGGGCATGGGCACGGTGCCGCTGCAGAACCCCGCCATGGCCATCGCCGAGATGAAGCGCTGCGTGAAGGATCTCGACCTGCGCGGGATCGAGATCAGCTCGAACGTCAACGGCAAGGATCTCCATGCCGAGGAATTCTTCCCGTTCTGGGCTGCGGCCGAGGAATTGGGCGTGCTGGTGTTCATCCACCCGCTGGGCTTCACCCATGCCCAGCGGATGAGCGAATATTACTTCAACAACCTGATCGGCAATCCGCTGGAATCGACGCTGGCCGTGGGCCACCTGATCTTCGGCGGGGTGCTTGATGCCTATCCGGGGCTGAAAATCTGCGTGGCCCACGGCGGGGGCTACATTCCCGGCTACTGGGGGCGGATGGATCACGGCTGGCGGGCGCGGGGCGATTGTTCCGAACATTGCCGGCACGAACCATCCAGCTACCTGCGCAAGCTTTGGCTGGATACGCTGGTGTTCGATCAGGACCAGCTCGAAAGCCTGGTGCGCACACACGGGGCCGACAAGCTGTGCATGGGCAGCGATTATCCGTTCGACATGTCCGAACCCGATCCGGTCGGCTTCCACGCGCTGCTCGATGATGCGGCGCAGGCCCGCATCCTTGGCGCGAATGCTGCCGAGCTGCTCGGGCTTGATCGCGTGCTTGGGTGACGGTCGCGGCGCGCCACGAGCCTGCCATCGGGCCAGCCGCAGGGTGGACGCTGGCAGTCCTGTTCCTGACCAATTTCCTCAGCGTGGCCGACCGCGCCTTGCTGGGTGTCGTCACCGAGCCTGTGCGGCTGGAACTGGCCCTGTCCGATACGCAGATGTCACTGGCAAACGGCCTTCTGTTCGTCGGATTCAACCTGGTGGCGGGCGTGTTCATCGCGCGCATGGTCGATCGCGGCAACCGCAAGCGCATATTGATCTGGGGTGTCGCTGCATGGTCTGTGGCCACGGCGCTGACGGGCTTTGCGACCGATTTTTACACCCTGTCGCTGGCGCGCATCGCGGTCGGGATTGGCGAGGCAACCGCCTTTCCTGTCGCCTTGTCGATGATCCCCGATCTCTATCGCGCGCAGCGACGGGCGGGTGCCGTGGCAATTTTCCAGACCAGCACCTATGTCGGCATTATAGGCGGTACGATCGTCGCAGGTATTTTTGCCGCGGCGCTGGGGTGGCGCAACATGTTCGTCATCTGCGGTGCGGCAGGGATCGTAGTGATCGCCCTGTTGCTGTTCACCGTGCGCGAGCCCGCGCGAGAAGTGGTCGATGGAGACGACCGTCCACCGCTGACCTTCTTTGCCGATCTGCTGGACGGGATGCGACGCATTCTGGCGCAACCGGGATATATCGCGCTGGCCACCGGCTTCGGCTTTTCCACCGCCGTTGTTTCCACGCTGGGCGCGTGGGGTCCGGCTTTCTTCCAGCGCGTCCACGGCGTGCCGCTGGCCGAAGTGGGGCTGGTGATCGGACCGCCGGTAGGTCTGGGCGGAATTGCCGGCATGATGTTTGCGGGCCTGCTGGCGAACCGGGTGGCCAAGCGGCGCGGTCGGCAGAGCGACATGCTGCTTATCCCGATGATTGCCCTCCCGCTTGCCGTGCCGGTCGTCGCCGCGTTCCTCTATTCACCAAGCCTGATAGCTTCGACAGTGGCAGTCGGCGGGATGAATTTTCTCCTCAGTTGCGCCTGGGCACCTTGTCTGGCGCTGGCGCTGGCATTGGCCGCACCAACGGACCGGGCGCTGGCTTCTACCCTGATGCTGGTGGCATCTGGCCTGCTGGGTGGTGGGCTGGGTCCGCTGATCGTCGGGCTGGTCAGCGACCTTGCCACCAGCGGTCAGGACGCTGCGGGACTGCGCCTGGGGATGAGCTTCATGATCATCGTTCCGGCAATTTCGGTAATCCTGCTGATCATCGCCTGGCGGCAAGCTGATAGAGTGCTGGCATCTGCCAGATAAGTGCAACTGGCCCCAATTGAGGGCTTTACGAAACAACCGAAGGAGGAAGCTATGAAAACAGATATGATGGCAATCGTGTTGGCAGGAATGGTGCTGGGTGCGTCGCCCGCCGCCTTATTGGCGCAAGAAACTACCGCAGCCAGCGCTGCCGAGCCGTATTCGGTATCGACCACGCTGGTCGGCACCCTGCTGGACGATCCCGCTGCCGCCGCCGTGCTGGAGGAGATCATCCCGGTGGTCTATGCCAACGAGATGTTCCAGACGATGGGCCGCGACCAGACGCTGGTGGCCATCCAGCAGTATGAGCCAGTGGCGCTGAGCAACGAGAACCTGGCGAAAATCCAGGCAGAACTGGACAAGTTGCCGCCCAAGGAGTGACCAGACGCCTGTCTGCCCGCCGAACCGGATCGCCCGGGCTATTGGCCGCGAAACATATCGAGGTTGATCGCTTGGGCCATGGCGGCGTTTCCGGCATCGTTGGGGTGCACATGATCGCCGGGATCGAATGCCGGGTTGATACGCAGCGGATCGGCCGGATCGCGCGTAACGGCGTCGAAATCGATCACCGCGTCAAACCGGCCACTGGTGCGGATCCACTGGTTGACCTGCTGGCGCATCGCCTCGCCTGCCTCGGTGTAGAACGGCAGGCCCCGGGTTGGCATGACAGTGCCCCCGGCAATCTTGAGGCCGTGGAAGTGGGCGCGCTGGATCAGCTGGTCCAGCCCGGCGATGATCTGGTCGGCGTTGGCCACTTGTCCTGCGGGCATGCCCGGCATGATCGACATGTTGATGTCGTTGATCGATTCCAGCACGATCACCCAATGTGCGCCGGGCCGGCTCAGCACGTCTTCGGTAAAGCGCGTTACCGCTGCTTCGCCTGCACCCGTGCGCAAGACCCGATTGCCTGAAATGCCGGTATTGATGACCGACCAGCCCTGCAGATCGGGCGTTGCCTGCAACCGTTCTGCCAGCAGTTCGGGCCAATTGCGGTGCGAACCAAAGGTGGTCGAATAGCCCTCGGTAATGGAATCACCGATGGCGATGATCGCGCCGCCCGCTTCCTCTGCTGCCGGGACGCTCAGCCCGCGTAGCCAGAAATAGGAACCGGCCATGACAGGATCCGCCAGCTCCTGTGCTGCGGCCTGGTTTCCCGGGGCGATGAAGGTCGGCATCAGGCCTATTTCGTCAACCGTTTCTGTGGCCGTGCTGTCGGGCAGGTAGAGCGATACGGCCACATGGCCAAGAGCGCCCACCGGCAGGTCAACCGGGTCGCTCACCGTCCGGGCCCCGGGATGGATGACCAATTCCCCGCTCCCGCCAAAAGTCACCACCCGGTCGCTTGCCGCCACTACGTTGCCATCCTGCCGGGCCAGCGCAACATGGACCGCGCCCGCGCGAACAACGGCTGCCCCGCTGCGATTGGCGAATTCCAGGCGCAACTGCTCGCCCCCCACAGTGGTGCGCACGATCATCCGCACTGTCTGGTTTTCCAGAGTGGCGGGAAAGGGGATGCGCGGGTTGGGCGCGGCAGGCTGGGCTTGCTCAGGTGCTGCCGAAGCAGGCGTTGGGGTAGCCACCGGACGTGCGTTGGCGAACGGCGAGGGGGGTGGTGGCTGCAGGGGAAGGGCGGTGCCCCAGCTTTCGATCCACGGGCCGGGTAAGCCAGCGACAAGCGGTGCCGGAACCAGCGCGAGCAGGATGGCGGCAAGAATTCCCGTAGATCGCATCATCGTCTCCCTTGCCCCGATCCTAACTGCCACTGCGCCCGCCTGCAAACGATTGCTCATGCCCAGCGAAACAGTATGATAGGTGCGATAAGGGTTAGAGGATGGATCAGACTATGCGCAGGTCACCCATGTTGATGGCAGCAGCAGCCATGGTGCTGGCCGGTCCGGCGCTGGCGCAGGATGGCGCGCCATCCCCTGTGATGGGGCGCGAATTTGCCGCCGTGAACGGCACGACAATCCAGTGCCCGTTGCCCATCCCGCGGGATGCCGCAGCATTGGCTGCGCAGTTCGAAACCCGGCCCCGGGATCTGGACGAGATGTCGCGCGGCGCGGCGGCCTTCTTCAACAGCGACAGCGATGCCGGGGCCATGTTCCGCGCCCGCCGGGCTGAACAGTTCGCCACCGACTGGCCGTTCCTGTGCCGTTATCGCGATGCCAATGCCGATCTGCTGGCCAGCGGTGTTCGACCAAGGGTAGTTTTCACCGGCGATTCCATCACCGAAGGCTGGATCGAGGCTGATCCGCAGTTTTTTGCCGATAACGGCTATGTTTCGCGCGGCATCAGCGGGCAAAGTAGCCCGCAGATCCTGGCGCGCTTCCAGCACGATGTCGTGGGCCTGCGCCCGGAGGCGGTGCACATCATGACCGGCACCAACGATATTGGCGGCGCGACCGGTCCGATCACCGAGGCCGAGTATCTGGCCACGGTATCGGCCATGATCGATCTTGCGCAGGCCAACGGCATTGCCGTGATCCTGGCTGCGATGCCGCCGATGTCGCGCCTGCTGCCACGGCCGGATTTTGACACGCGTCCGGTAGTCGTGGCCCTGAATGCACGGCTGGCCGAACTGGCGCAGGCCAGGCAGGTCACCTTTGTGGACTACTTCACGCCACTGCGCGCGCCGGACAATTCGTTCGATCCCGCCTATGCCAATGACGGGGTCCATCCCACGCGGGCGGGGTATGCGGTGATGGAGCAACAGGCGCAGCAGGCGATCAGCGCCGTCCTGGCCCGCCACTGACCCGCAGACCGCAAGATCATTCGGACAGCGTGCTGCCCCGCACGACCAGCTTGGGCTGGAGCGAAACCGATTCCACCGTCTCGCCCGCGATCTTGCGGAACAGCAGGTCAACCAGCGCATCGGCGCCAGCTTCCAGATCCTGCCGTACCGAACTGAGCGAGGGTACCGTGCGCCGCGCCAGGTCCAGATCGTCAAAGCCGATGATCTTGACCTCCTCGGGCACTGCGCGGCGGCGGTCCTGCAGGGCTTGCAGCGTTGTCATGGCGATCGAATCCGAGGTGGCAAACACCCCGTCCAGCTTGTCGGCCAGATCGAGGAAGCCGGAAATGTCCTCCAGCGCGCGTTCGGGCACGAAATGCACCGGCAGCGTTGCCCCCACCGCGCCGTCGCCCGCTTCGCGCAGGGCATCGCGGAAGCCTTCCAGCCGCTGCTCCACTTCGGGCACGGATGGGTCGCCGAAGAACGCGAGCTTGCGGCAGCCCAGCGACAGTAGGTGTTCTGTGGCGATCCGGCCGCCCAGCCGGTTGTCGCTGCCGACCGAACAATAGATCTGGTCGGGCAATGCCGCCCCCCACACGACCAGCGGATCGTAATACCGCGCCACGGAATTGATCACATCGGACTGGTTGGACTGTCCGATGATGATCATGCCATCCACCCGGCCAGTATCAACTTGCCGCGAAAGCCATTCAGGATCGTGCGGCACGACCTTGCTGAGCAGCAGATCATAGCCACGATCAGCAATGCGATCGGCGATATAGGCCAGCAGCGTCATGAAAAACGGATCGGAGATGTGCTGGGTTTTTTCATGACCCAGCGGCACGATCACGCCCACCGTTCCTGTTCGTCCGGTACGAAGGTTGCGGGCCATGTTGCTGGGACGAAAGCCGTATTCCCCGGCCAGCGCCCGGATCCGGTCGCGCGTGGCGGATGAGATGTTGCCCGTGCCTGCCAGCGCGCGCGAGACCGTGGCCGCTGACACCCCGGCGATCTGCGCCAGATCCTGGATGTTCTGCGGCTTGCGCGGCTTGCCGGCGGATTTTGCACCGGGGGGCTTTGACGATTTGCTGTTGGCCACGAAGTACCCCCGGTCCCTGCCTGTTGCCGACCAAGGATAGTCGATTGCCACGGTTTAGCGCAATTTGCGTTGATGAATAGCGCGGTTGCTGCCGGGCGCAATGCACTCTATGCCATGCAGCAATCGATTGCAGAATCGAACATCGGGAGAAGTCATGGTGCGAAACGCAAGGCGCAAGGTCGCCCAATTTCTGTCGGCCCAAATCCTGGCAGCCTGGACGCTGGTTGCCCTGGCCGGTGTCCTGCTGGTCGCGGTTCCTGCGCATGCCGCCGGGCAGACGGGGCAATTGCAGGCCGGTGCGGCGCGGGTTGATATTACCCCTGCCGCTGCGGAACTTCCCCCGGGATCGCAGGGCGTGCTCGATCCACTTTATGCCCGCGCGATCGTGATCGACAACGGACACCAGCGGGCAGCCATGCTGACGGTCGATGCGGGTGGTTTGCCCACAGCCCTGTGGGAAGCGCTGCGGACCCGCGCGGCAACCGAACTGGGCATTGCGCGCGAAAACTTCCTGCTCACCGCCACGCACACCCACAGCGCCCCGTTCCGCCGCGCCGCCGGGTTCGAGGACAACCTGTTTGCCGCCGTCAGCCAGGCTGCCGCGCACTTGCAACCCGCGCGCATGGCGTTCGGTACCGGCCAGTCGTGGATCAACGTCAACCGCAACATCATCGATCCGGTCAACCGGCGCTGGTGGGAAGGGCCGAATTACGAAGGCCCGTCGGACAAGACTGTGGCCGTAATGCGGTTCGAAACGCTGGAGGGTGCGCCAATCGCAGTCTATTACAATTATGCCGTCCATCCGGTGATTACCGGCAATCTTGATATGGTCAGCGGCGATATTCCGGGTGCTGCCTCGGCCTATCTCGAAGCGTCGCTGGGCGGTGATGCCGTGGCTGTATGGTCGAGCGGCGCTTCGGGGGACCAGAACCCGATCTTCTTCAACCAGACCTATGAATTGCGCGAAATCCGCATCCAGGAATATGCCAGCCGGGGCGAGGATATTGCCAACGCCATGCCGCCGGGCGGACAGGGCCTGGATCGCACCGATCCGCGGGTGCAACTGCTGCTCGAGCAGCAAAAGCAGGTCAATTCGGCACTCGGCCTTATGCTGGGTGAAGAAGTGTTGCACGTGATGCGTTCCAGCCTGCAGCGTGCCGCTGCCGAGATCGCCATTTCCGGCGCGCTGCAATCGATCACCTGTCCGGGTCGCCGCCGCCTCGATACGGGCCGTGCAGGCTATGCCGGGACTTACGAGGATGCCGATCCCATCGCGATCCAGCTCAGCATGCTGCAGGTGGGTAATGTGCTGATCGGCGGGGTGGATGCCGAAGTGTTCAACCCTATCGCCCAGCGCTTCAAGCGCGAATCGCCGTGGCGCAATACGATGATGGCCACGCTGACCAATGGCTCGGCCCCATCCGGCTATATCCCGCATGATGCCGCCTATGGGCAGAATACCTTCGAGGTGGTGTCATCGCGGCTGCGGCCGGGCTGTGCAGAAAGCGCGATCGTGAACGGATTGCTCGATCTGGTCGGGGAAGCGGGCGAATGACCCTCTCCCGGTTGCGCCAGGCGGCCCGTTCCTTGGCCTGCGCGGCGCTGCATATCGGCTGTGCCGTGCTCGCCCTGGCCGGGGTTGCGGGCGCAGTGCAGGCGCAGGCCGATGATCGAATTTCTGCCGATGGCACGATCCGGCTGGATGGCGTCGAACTGCCACTATCCGACCTGATGAGCGAGGAAGGGCGGGAGTACCTGCGGCATCTGATTGTCGACAAGCCGTTCGGCACCGCAGTGCCCGATCTGGCCGAGGAACGGGCGCGGCAGGACGGCATCATGTTCGCCTTCCTTGAACTGATGCGCCAACGCTATGCGGTGGAAATTGCCGAGCAGCGGTTCGGCGGGATCGTGGTCGATGTCGTCACCCCGACACAAGGTATAGCGCCGGAAAATGCCGACCGCGTGCTCATCAATGTCCACGGCGGCGGCTTTGTGACCGGGGCCCGCTCCGCCTCGCTGGTGGAATCGGTCCCGCTGGCCGCGCTGATGCGGATCAAGGTGGTGTCGGTCGATTACCGCATGGGCCCGGAATACCAGTTTCCGGCCGCCAGCCAGGATGTGGCAGCGGTCTATCGTGATTTGCTGAAGGACTACGATGCCGCCCGCATCGGCCTGTATGGCTGTTCGGCGGGCGGCTTGCTGGCGGCCCAGTCGATAGCGTGGTTCCAGACCAACGGTCTGCCGGCCCCGGGGGCTGCCGGAGTATTCTGTGCTTCGCTCAGCGGCTATACCGGCGGGGATGCCACAGCGCTGGCGGGCGCGCTGACAGGCTATCTGCCACGGCCCCGCGCAGTCACCGACCGGGCCGGTCCGCCGCCCGCGCAGGGGCCAACCTATATGGGTGAGGCAGAAGCCACCGATCCGCTGGCCTATCCGCTGGCCTCGGCCGATGTAGCCGCGCAATTCCCGCCCACCTTGTTCATCAGCGGGACGCGCTCGTTCGAGTTTTCCGCGGCATTGAATTCGCACAATGCGCTGGCCCGACTAGGGGTAGAATCCAGTTTCCACGGGTGGGACGGCATGTTCCACGGTTTCATCTACAATTCCGAACTGCCTGAATCGCAGGAGGCCTACGCCATCATGGTCGATTTCTTTCAAACGCATCTGGGGGACTGAGTGATGACCGTAATTGCCGGCGATCGCCGCCAAGGCAGCCCGTTCCTGCTCAAGGTGCTGGTGTTCGCGATGTTTGCGATGTTCGCCATGACCACGGATTCGGTCGGCACGGTTATTCCCGAGGTGATCCGCGAATTCGACCTGGGGCTGACAGCGGGCGGATCGTTCCAGTATGCCACCATGTCGGGCATAGCCATTTCGGCGATCGGGCTCGGCTTCCTGGCGGACCGGCTGGGCCGCAAGATCACCATCCTGATCGGGTTGGTCATGTTCGGCCTTGGTTCGGCATTGTTCGCCGCTGGCCATGATTTTGCATTCTTCACCGCGCTGCTGTTCATTTCCGGGCTGGGCATCGGGATCTTCAAGGCCGGCGCGCTGGCACTGATTGGTGATCTTTCGCGCTCCACCACCGATCACGTCCGCACGATGAACCTGATCGAGGGATTTTTCGGGATCGGCGCGATCATCGGTCCGGCCATTGTCGCCTATCTCCTGCTGGTCGGCGCGAGCTGGAAATGGGTCTATCTGGTGGCTGCGGTGATGTGCGGCCTGCTCATTCTCGGCATTGCGGGTGCCGGTTTCCCCCGGCCGATCAAGCAGGGCCAGGAGCCGACACGGGCTACGGATGCTATCAGGCTGGCGGGCGATCCGGCCTCGCTGTTCTTCGGCACTGCCCTGATGCTGTATGTCGCGGCTGAAGCGGCCATCTATGTCTGGGCACCGACCTATCTGGCCGATTACACCGGATCGTGGGTGGTGCTGGCCAGCTATGCCGTGTCGATCTTCTTCGTGCTGCGGGCAGCGGGGCGCTTTCTGGGCGTCTGGCTGCTGGGCCGGTTCAGCTGGGCCACGGTCATCGTCAGCTGCAGTGCAGCCATGGCGCTGCTGTTCTGGATCGCGGTGGCAGGCGGACGCGAAGTGGCGATTTTCGCCCTGCCGGCGACCGGCCTGTTCATGTCGGTCCTCTATCCCACGATCAATTCCACCGGGATCAGCTGTTTCGACAAGGGACGGCACGGCTCGATCGCGGGCCTGCTGTTGTTCTTCACGTGCCTCAGCGCGGTGTTCGCCCCGCTGGCGATGGGCGCGATAGGGGATATCATGGGAGACAGCCGCTATGCGGTCATCGTGGGCGCGGTGTTCGCGACCTTACTGGTCGTGCTGTGTAGCTGGAATGCTTTGCTCCAGCCGTTCCGCGGTCGGCTGGAAGATCGTAACGCGAGCGATTACGGCACCGCCGCCGATGGCCCTGTGCCAGCGACTGCCTGAGGAAGCAGACTTTGTCGCGGCACAGCAATATGCAATCGATTGCCCATCTGCTGATCTCGGGTTACGAAGGCGGAATCGACACAAGCGGCGGGAATAGTGGACAGGTGAATCGGGTGGACGGAACATTGTCATGCCAGACCGGTTGGATCTCGCAGCTGCAGCTCTTCGCCCGGGGTACTGCGTGATGGGCGAGCCGCAGGTTTCGCCTGCGCAGGCGGACCTTTCTGTGCCGCCCCCGGCCCGCTGGATGGCGCCGTTGTCCGGCTCGTTCGAAACGCCGGGCTCGGGCGTGGCGCCGCTGATTACGGCGGCCGATTTCATCCCCATCGCACCCGATCTCGATGTGTGGGATGCCTGGCCGATCCAGCATGCAGACGGGCAACCGGTCGACATCGGCGGGGGTACCACGTTGTGGATGGCGCTGGGCGCACCGCATTTTGCCGATCCTGACTTGCGCCACGGCCATGCCCGCATCCATCTGCTGCAGTGGCGCGGTGGTCAATGGACCAACCTTGGGCCGGCCATGCCCGATGGATTTTCCCCGGGAAGCCGTGAATGGTCAGGTTCGGCAGTGCTGGATGGCGCGGGGGTGCTGACGCTGTATTTCACCGCCACCGGCCAACGCGGGGAACTGGTCCAGAGCTTCGAACAACGCCTGTTCCGCGCCCGCGCGACCCTGTTGCTGGAAAGCCTGCCACACCTGACAGACTGGCGCGACCTGGCCGAAGTGGTGGCGCGTGATCCCCGGTTCTACATGCCCGGCGATCACGGCACCGGCACGATCGGCACGATAAAGGCCTTTCGCGATCCGGCCTATTTCCGCGATCCGGAAGATGGCTCCAGCCACCTGCTGTTTGCGGCCTCGGCAGCAAACTCTCCGTCGTCCTATAACGGCGTTATCGGGCTCGCTTCGGCTACCGATGACACGCTCGACAGATGGGAAACGCTGCCTCCGATTGTCAGCGCCGACGGGCTTAACAACGAGTTGGAGCGACCCCACGTCATCGTCCATGCCGGAATGTACTATTTGTTCTGGTCAACCCAGCAGCACGTGTTCGATCCGGCGGGGCCAACCGGGCCAACCGGGCTGTACGGCATGGTGGCAGGCGGGTTGAGGGGGACCTGGCAGCCGCTGAACGGTACGGGGCTGGTGTTCCGCAATCCTGCTTCGGCTCCGGCGCAGGCCTATAGCTGGCTGGTCATGCCCGATCTTCGTGTCACCAGCTTTGTGGACGACTGGGCGAGCCATCCGGCCGGTGCAGCTTATAAACCCCGGCGGAATTTCGGCGCTGCCTTTGCACCCATGTTGGCAATCGAACTCGATGGGAACCAGGCCCGTCTGGTACCAAATTCCCACAGGTAGAATTGGTTTGTGCAATCGATTGTCGGATTTCGATTGACTTGTTTTCCCCCTTGCTGAATTCTTACGGCAGAAACGATTGCCGATTAGAGCAATCGATTGAGATGGGGAGGTTTGCATGGGGTACCTGCGGCATATGACGGCGGCTGCGGCAATCGCAGCCGTACTCGCTGGGGGCGCGACACGCGCACAGACAACAGATGATCAGGAGCAGGTCGAAGGAGCTGCCGGCGCAACCGAGGGTGGTGACCGCATCGTCGTCACCGCTTCCAAAACCGGTGTGCAGGATATCCAGGAAGTGCCGCTGGCCATCCAGGTATTCAGCGGGGAAGACCTCAAGGAACGAAATATCACCACGATCGGTGACCTGGTGTCCAGCGTGCCGGGTGCATTCGAAGGCTTCCGCCAGTCGAACGGCTCGCGGTTCTACAACCTGCGCGGCAATGTGACCCAGAACGGCGATTCCCCGATCGGCTATTACCTTGATGATACGCCCTTCATCGTGACCAATTTCGGTATCGCCCCGCCAGTCCGCTTCATCGACATGGAGCGAGTGGAGGTTTTGCGCGGACCGCAGGGAACGCTTTATGGGCAGGGTTCGTCGGGCGGTGTGTTCATTTTCCACACCCGCGATCCCGATCTGAACGACATCGATTATACGTTCGAAGCCGAGGGTTCGAGCACGCGGGGGGCAGATGCCCTGAATTACGGTCTTGCCGGGGCGCTGTCCGTTCCGCTGGTCGAAGATGTGCTGGCAATCCGCGTGAGCGGCGGCTTTTCGCGCGAAGCGGGGTGGGCCGATGCCTACTTTGGTCCGTTCGACGGGACGCCCGACGAGACCGGCGTCAATTCGGCCAAGAACGACGATCTGCGGGTCGTCGCCCTGTTCCGCCCGGCGCACAATGTCGAGATCCGCGCGCAATACTGGAATTTCCGGCCGCGCCAGGGTTTCACCGGCTTCACGGCTTCGGTCCAGCCGCCCTATTACGAGAATACCGCCGGGCAGGATGGCTTCTCCGACGGCGATTTCACCCTGTACAGCCTGACCGCGACGGCGGATTTCGATGCCTTCACCGTGACCAGCGCGACCAGCAAGCTGGAAGGCGTGTTCGGCATCAATATCCCGATTTCGCCTTCGGGCTCGTTCTCCAGCACGTTCCTGCCGGAAATGTTCGCCCAGGAACTCCGCGTGAACTCCAACAGTGAAGGCCCGCTGCACTGGGTGGTCGGCGGATCATACCAGGATGGCAGCGGCCCGCAGGTCAACGCGCTGAAGATTCCCGCCTTCGGGGTGGACATCAATGCCGATAATGACACGCTGACCGAAAACTGGGCAGTATTCGGTGAGGTCAGCTATGAATTGCTGGATGGCAAGCTGATCCCGCTGGTGGGTTTCCGCACCTATCACGATGATCGCGCCTTCCGGGATGGAACGGGCATTGTGCCGACCAAGGCCAATGTCGAAACCTGGCGGCTGAACCTGTCGTACCTGCCGACCGATAACCTCACCATGTTCGTCTCGGCCGCGACCGGTTTCCGGCCCGGTATCGTCCAGTCGCGGGTGCAGGTGGAATCGCTCGAACTGGCGGGCGTTCCGGCGTCGGTGGCGCTCGATGCGGAATCATCGAAGAACTACGAGTTTGGCATCAAGTGGCGCAGCCCCGATGAAACGCTGAACCTGGGCCTCAACCTCTATCGCCTGCAGTACACCAACCTGCAGACCTCGGTCACGGGTGGGATCCAGGGCGTGAACGGCTTTGCCAATTTCGGTGATGCCACCACGCAGGGCATCGATTTCGAACTGCGCTGGGAAACGCCGGTCGATGGCCTCGCCTTCGGCTTTGTCGGCAATATCAATGACAGCGAATACGATACGGTGAACCCTGTCATCGCCGGTGCACAGCCGCTGCTGCGACCAGGCGCGCGGCTGCTCAACACCCTGTCGAACAACTATCGGGTCGATCTCAACTACAACGGCGAGATAGCCAGAGGCGTGGATGGCTTCGGCAACGTGGCGTTGAGCCACAGCGGCGACCGCCTGCAGGCCAATGGGATCACCGCCCGCCCGTATAACCAGGTGAGCCTGACAATGGGCGTCCGCAACGAAAACTGGGAGCTGGCCCTGATCGCCAACAACCTGATGGATGAGCGCGGACCCACTTTTGTCGGCACCAACGGGCCGCTGTCCGGTTCAGGCCCGACGCCGCGGACCATCGGGCTTCGCCTGCGCCTGACTTCCTGACAACGGCCATCGCAACAACGGCCATCGTGACAACGGCCGGTCGGCAGCCGAGACCTCCCCCTCGGCTGTCGGCCAATTTCCCGCCGGTAGCGCAATGCGCCTTTGGAGGGCTTAATCCGGGATGATAGTGTTCGGGCGCACATAAGGCAGATTGCGAGGACGAGGATGGAGTTTAACAGGCGCGCATTCGGACGGCTGGCAGGAACTGCGCTGGCCACGGCATTGCTGGCGCGTTCGGGCATGGCCAGCGCGGCAGAGGTTTTGACAGGCGAGTGGTCCGGAGAATGGAACGCATCCGCCCTGACAATCGACCAGCGGCTTGCTCCGGTTGCTGCCGAATTGCGCCCCGCAGCCCGCCAGATGATCGAGCACGGCTTTCCGCCCATCACGGCTGACGTGTTGCGCAATATGCCCGAAAACGCCGCCCCGGCACCGGGCAACCTGCTGGCGCACGTTCCGACTGTGGAGCGGGATATTCCCGCGCACGGATCGCTGCCCGGCGTGAAGGTCTTCGTGGTCAATTCCGATCCGGCGCAGGTCCGCCCGGCGATCCTGCACATCCACGGCGGCGGTCATGTGGTGGGCAGCGCGCGCGGGGAACTGTTGTATCTGCAGGAAACCGCGCAGGCGCTCGATTGCACAATCGTCAGCGTCGAATACCGCCTGTCGCCGCGGGCACGATACACCGAATCGACCGAAGACACCTACGCCGGCCTCCACTGGCTGCATGCCAATGCGGTGATGCTGGGCGTGGACCCGGCGCGGATTGCCCTGATGGGCGAGAGTGCGGGTGGCGGGCATGCCGCGATACTGGCGATCAAGGCGCGCGATCGGGGCGAAATACCGATTCTGTTCCAGTCGCTGGTCTATCCCATGCTGGATGACCGGACGGGCAGCGGCACCTCCGTTCCCGCGCACATCGCCACGGTTGGATGGAGCCCGCCCGAAAACCGGCTCGGCTGGGAAAGCTTCATGGGGACGGCGCCCGGCGCCCCCGATGTTCCGGTGGCGGCAGTGCCAGCCCGGCTGGAGAGCCTTGGCAGACTGGCTCCGGCCTGGATCGGCGTGGGCGGGGTGGATCTGTTTGCCAGCGAGGACATCGAATATGCCCGCCGCCTGACCCTGGCGAATGTTCCGGTGGAATTGCTGGTCATCCCCGGCGGGTTTCACGGGTTTGACCGGATCGCACCGGAAACCACGCAAGCCCAGACTTTCAACCGATCAAAGCTTGCGGCATTGCGGCGGGCATTCGGCAGCCCGGCCGCCTTCTGAGGCGGGCGGCGGGCAGGTGGCGGGCAGGTTCCGGCAGAACTGGCGCGAAGATACCTGACAGATCGCCCCGCTTCTGCCATTGGCCTGTCCAACACAGCAGATTTCAAAGGGACGACCATGAAGGGTTACAAGGAACCGGGCTTTCAGGACCGGGCAGTCGCATCGGCGCGAGCCAAGGAAAAGGCGCTGGCCAAGCTGAAGGCGGCACCCGTGCTCGACGAAGCAGTGATCGCGGAGCGCGTTGCTCGCCAGGCCGAACGGCAGGCCAAAGAAACCGCCAAGCGCGAAGCCGCTCGCGCGGCCAAGGAAGCTGCCAAGGAACAGGCAGAGCGCGAAGCTGCGGAACGGGCAGCAGCTGAGTTGGAAGAACAGGCCGCAGAACTGGCCGCCATTCCCACCGAAGCGGAAAAGAAGGCCGAACGCGATGCACGCTATGCCGCGCGCAAGAACCGCAAATCGGGCAAGTCGCGCTAGCCCATCGCTTGTTCGGCATGGGGCCGCACGCGTCGGCAAACCCGCGGCGCGGTTGACGGCATGACGGGCACTGCTTGCTGGACAGGCCCGCCAAAGCCAACCTCATTCCTCCGATGGTCCCGCCGCGATCGTGGTGCCGCCAGCCTTGCCTGCGCCCCGGCTTAGCCATTTGCGGTTGTAAGCGCTTGCAATGGCGCGGGCGGAGCCATATCCCTCGATAGCAGGGAGAAGTAAACGCATGGCTGCTTGGGAACCGGATGGCGATCTGACCACGCGGGTGACGGGGCTGTACGCCCACCTCGATCATGGCGGGTTATCCGCTGCTGCGGTCCATTCTGCCAAGCGGGTGCTGCTTGATGCTACCGGGGTTATGCTGGGCGCGAGCGGGATGGTGCGCGAAGTCGATGGTTTTGTGGCGTTGGCACGCACTATGGGGGCGGGCCCGTGCAGCATCCTGGGCACCGGACACCACGCATCGGCCACCATGGCAGCGCTGGCCAACGGTGCGATGGCCCATGCGCTGGACTATGAAGACGCGTTCGACCTGGCCCCCGGCCATCCCAATGCCAGCCTGGTGCCTGCCTTGCTGGCGCTGGCGCAGCTGCGCGGTCCGGTGGACGGGCGGCGCTTCATCACGGCGCTGGTAGCAGGATGCGACCTGGCCTGCCGGATGGGCCTGGCGCTGCGGCAGAAGATGGAAGTGGGCGGCTGGTATCCCCCGCCGATCCTTGCCGGACACGGGGCCGCGCTGGGCGCCGCGCACCTGCTGGGCCTGGACGCCCGGCAAATGGCCGATGCGCTGTCGCTCGCCCTGTGCCAGGTGACCATGCCGGGCGAGATCAAGTACAGCGAACGCACCGTAATCCGCGCCGTGCGCGAGGCATTTCCCGCGCAGGCTGCTGTGCAATCCGCGCTGCTGGCAGAGCATGGGCTGGCCGGGTTCGAGCAGCCACTGGAAGGCAAGTCCGGCTTCTATGCGCTGTACGCCGGGGGCAAGTTCGACGCTGACACATTGCTCGCCCCGCTGGACGGCAGCTTCTGGATCGCACACCTGACCTTCAAGCCCTGGCCATCGTGCCGCGGAACGCATCCCTATATCGAGATGGCGCTGGCGCTGCAGGCCGAGCATGGTTTTGGCGCGGAACAGGTTGCCAGCCTGCAGGTTGGTGTGGGCCCGATGCAGCGCATGCTGGTGGAGCCGGTGGACCGGAAGAAGGCACCCGCCGTGGCCATCGATGCCAAGTTCTCCGTCCCGTTCTGTACCGCCTCTGCCCTGGTCAACGGCACGATCGGACTGGATAGCTTCGGGCCGCAGCAGTTGGGCGATCCCGCCGTGCTCGCGCTCGCCTCCAAGGTCGATTTCCATCAGCCGCCCGGGGCTGATCAATGGCGCGGCGATGCCGGGACGCTGGCGGTTACGCTTACCGATGGCCGCGTGCTGGAAGCCGCGCTCGACCGGGCTCGCGGCACATCGGACAATCCGCTGAGCGACGGGCAGATGATCGCCAAGTTCGTCGATTGCGCCGGTCGCGCTGCCCGGCCGTTGTCACCCGGTCAAGCGCAGGATCTTGCGGGCCGGATCATGTCGCTGGAGGACTGCGCCGACGTTGGCGCGCTGTTCTGACTGTCAGAAGATCGCCGTGATCTCCGCCCGGCGTTGCGACTGGCCGGGAATGCCATCGGCGTCGGCATGGTCGGTCACCTGTGCCGCCGTCACCGCCCGTGTTTCAATGGCGATGTCCGGGAATAGCCGACTGAGTGACAGTGCCACGGTTTCGGCGCGCGACTGCGCGATCTCGGGCCGTTCCGCGATCACCTGGCCCGACACGATCTCGGGCTCGCTGGCGGAATAGCCGGTCACCACCAGCCGCCGGGGATTGGTGGCGCGGATCCAGTGCGCAGCCTGGTCGATCAGGTAATCGCCATATTGATAGACCACGAAGTTGCGGTCCAGTTCGAAGAACAGGGTAAAGGTCCGCTCGGCATAGGGGCCGGGCGGCGGGGCGGGCGGCTGGGACAGCGGGCTGATGTTGCGCGCCGGGCGCACGAAGGGTCGGCCGGGATAGCCTTCCGCGGGCAGCATGTGGCGCACGCAATCGGCTTCCAGTCGCGAGGTGCGGACAGGATCGAGTACCGGCGCGCCGCACGGCTCTTCCGCCGTGGCGGCAACGGTGCCTTCCACCAGCACGGCAAAGTTCCAGTCCGGCTTGTAAGGTGATTGCGATACGTCCCATTGCTGCCCGGTGGCAGGATCGGTCGCCAGCCAGCAGCCTGATTTGGCCCCTGCATCGGCATCGCGATAGACCGGGCAGGCAACGAAGCGCTGGCTGCCCGCAGTATCTGCCGCCGTGGCCGCCACCATCGGCAGGATCGCCGCTGCCAGGGTCAGCAACGGCCTCACAGCGCGCTCATCAGATTTACCAGATCCTGCTTTTCCTGCTCGGTATAGCCGATGGAATAGCGGCGCTCGTAATAGTCGATCACGCCCATCAGGTCGCTGGCCGATCCATTGGAGAAGTACGGCGCGCGGGCCGAAAGTCCGCGCAAGCTCTGCAGCGTGATCTTGCCCACATCCGCGCAGCGTCCGGTGGAAAGCGCGAAGCCGGGGTCATAGGTCAGGATCACGCGGCCATAATGCGGATGCGGTTGGCCGGTGCAGGTAATGCGGAACAGCGGAAACTGGGGCATGGGGTCGGCAAAGGGCAAGGTTGTGGTGCCCAGGTCCACTTGCCCCGGCGCCACGTCGTTCCCCATGCGGGTCATATTGTGGCAGAAAACGCAGGAATTGCGCACCGGGTTGCCGAAGCCCATCGGGGAATTGATCCCCGCACTGTCGGTGATGAGGAAGGTCTTTTCGCGAAACACCCGCGCCCCGCGGGCGACAGATCGGCGCCATTCGAGCTGGTCCGGCGATAGCTGGGCGGCTTCCCCAGGCGCGATATTCTCCCACGTCGCGAATTCGCTGAATACCGGCACGCCGATGGAACCCAGCGCGCCCGCCTCGCTATCCCGCAGGGTGGCGGGGCCGCCAGTTGCGCCAAAGCTGTCGAGCGCGGTGCCGTGGGCGCCAAACTGCTGGGCGGTGAACACGCTCAGCTCGAATGCGCGGATGCGGTCGATTGCCTCAGGCGTCATCCGGCCGATCATCTCGCCATGGGTGCTGGCGGCATCTTCCATCTGCAGGCGCAGGTTTACCGCCCGGTTGTCGGACATCAGGTTGCCCGATAGGTAGCTGCCGTCATCCGGATCGCGCGGCAGGGCCAGGCCCTGCTTGGGATCATAGGCAAAGCCGACTGCCAGCAGGTACTTCAGGTTGGCCAGCGGGCGCGGGCGGCGATAGACCGACACTCGGCCGTTCTCCGGCCCGTATTCCGCGCCGCTGTTGCAGCCAGTGGGATCGCGCACGACCTCGATGGTGAAATCAGGAGTGACTGCGCGGCCTTCATATTCGGTCACCGGCCAGGGCCGCTCGATCCTGAACAGGCCGTGTGCCAGCATCATCGAGTGCGATGCCGCTTCGCCCTGCGGCAGGGTGGGGCAGTTGGATCCGTCATAGGCGGCAAAGATCGGATCGCGGCCTCTGGTAACGCGCCAGCGCTCCTGGATCGTCTCGACCGCCAGGCTCATGGCATCGGCCGGCTGGTGGCACGATACGCAGGCGCGGCCATTGGGGCCGAGCGGTTCGAAGAACGGATGGCCCGCAGTTTCCACCGAGCCACCGGTGGTCAGCGTGCGCAGGGTGCCGTTGGCATTGGGATAGTCGAGCGTCTCGGGCCAGGTGCGATCCTCGCCCGGACCCCACCAGCGGTCATCGGCCCCTTCCGCCCCTGCCAGGCCGGAAAAGCCCAGCGCCCCGCCCAACAGGCCTGCTGCGATGAGCAGGATCCGATGGCTTGTGCGGGGCGCTGGCAGGGAGGAACCGTGTTTCATCAGCCGCCGAATTCAACTTTCACGCGCAATCCGATCGTGCGCGGCGCACCATAGATGATGCCGCCATCTGCGCTCGAACTGTTCTGGATTTGCGAGGCGATGTAGGTCTCGTTGGTGAGATTGTTGGCGAACGCCTCCAGCTTGTAGCTGTCACCCAGATCAAAGGTGATGCGTGCGTCGATCAGATCACGGCCCGGAACGATCGTGTTGACCGACGGGAACGGTGTGGCGATCTGGCCGGACAGGTGCGACCACTGGACGCGCGGGGTCACGTCGATATCGCCCAGCGCAAAGGTGTACTGCATCCCGGCGTTGATGGTCCATTCGGGCGAGAACGGCAGGGTCGCGCCCTTGGGCACGAAGCGCAGGTTGGTGGGGCAGCCCACATCGGTACCGGGCAGGTTGGTATCCGAGATACAGGCCGAGTTGGAGAATTGGGCATCGAGATAGCCGATGCCGCCATTCGCCTGGAACCCGCCGAACTGCGCGGTTGCCTCCAGTTCGGCCCCCAATGCTTCGCCGCCCAGCGCATTCTGTGTAACCGGCAAGCCACCGACCAGGCTGGAAAGCTGGATGTCCTCGTATTCCGACATGAACACCGCACCATTCAGCCGCAGGTGGCGATCGAGCACTTCTGTCTTGAACCCCGCTTCATAGACAGTGTTCTGTTCGGGCAGGAAGTTTGGCGTGTTGGGTGTCAGGTTGACGCCGCCCGCCTTGTACCCGCGCGAGGCCGAAACGTAGATCATCCCGTTGTTGTCGAAATGATAGTTGAGGCCCAGCTTACCAGTGAGTTGCTCGGACGAAGCATCACTGACGAAGGGAGCGGCAAGCGGCGGGCCGGGCACGACAAAGCGGGTATAGACTTGCTTGTCCCAGCTATAGCGCCCGCCCACCAACACTTCGAACTGGTCGTTGAGGAAATAGTTGGCCTGGCCGAACACCGAGTACGAGGTGTTTGTTGCCGAGCTGATGATATCGCTGTTGGAGACGACGAAATCGCGGGTGTTGCGGTTGTCGCGCAGCAGGGTGACGGGCACGTCCTCGTCCAGCAAGAACCCGCCGAGCACCCATTGCAGCGGACCTTCACCAATCGAAAGCAGGTTGAATTCGGCGATGAAGGTGTCGAACACCGTGTCGCCCAGGCTTACGCGGCCGGGGAAGGTGCGGGTATTGGCAGCGCTGGTAGAGGTTCCGACCGGGACGCCAAGCGCAGTCGCCGTGCGGTCACCATCGGTCTGGTCGCGGGTATAACCATCCTGATACGACATCAGCGCACGGGCGCCGACGCTGTCAGACAGCTCGAAATCCACTTCGCCCGAGACGCGGAAGCCGCGCTGGTTGAGAAACGAGAGACCATCTTCCTGGATCACGAACGGATCGGTGCTGACCGTATCGTTGCGGCGCTTCACCGCGTTGTTGTCGCTCTGCATGTCGAAGTATTCGCCGCGCAGGTTGATCGTGCCACGCCCGTCGGCCGAGCGGATCCGCAGGTTGGCGCGCACTGCATCAAGGTTCATGTTGCCCGGCTGGCTTTGGGCATTGGCGGCGATGTTATCGGTGAAGCTGTCGCGTTCGTCATGCACATAGGCAAGGCGCAGGGCCACGTTGTCTGCGCCCACGTTGGCTGTCAGCACGGCGCGGTAGCGGTTGTAGTTGCCCAAGGTGAAATCGCCACCGAACGTGGTGGTGTCGAATTCGGGCGCGGGCGAGCGGACATAGATCGCGCCGCCGGTGGAATTCTGTCCCGTCAGTGTGCCCTGCGGCCCGCGCAGGACCTCGATCGTGCCGATGTCATAGAAGCTGTGGCCGATGAACTGTTCGTGCGGGATCAACTGCCCGTCGATGTAATAGGCCACGCCCGGGTTTGACGTGGGGGCCGATTGCGCAATGCCGACACCGCGGATGTTGATGTAGGTCGACCGGTTGAAGGTGTTGATCGCCACAGATGGCGCCACCTGCTGCACATCGTTGAGGCTGACCACGCCGCGCTGCGTCAACTGCTCGCCTGTAAGGACAGTGGCGGACACCGGCACATCCTGCAGGTTCTGTTCGCGGCGTTCGGCCGTGACGATGATCTGGTCTAGCCCGCCCTCGGCAGTTTCGACCTGCGCCATTGCGGGCATCGCAACCCCGCACAGCAAGATTGCGAGCGAACCTGCGGAATATTGGCGATTGTTCATTTTGCTTCCTCCCAGAGCACGGGCTAGCCGCCCCATTTGCGGCGTCTGATAGCGCTTGCATCGACCATCGGCAAGCGCTTGCAGGTCACCCGGTCAGGTGCGTCTGAGCAATACGGCGGCCATCAGGGCGACCCCGGTCAATGGCACCAGCGCCAGGGCGAGGTGCAGCGCGCTTTCAGCGGCATAGTGACCCAGCAGCCAGGCCAGCAGCGCACTGATGGTCATTTGCAGCGCGCCGGCCAGGCTGGTTGCGGTGCCTTCCAGGCCAGGTTCGCAGGCAAGGATATGGCTTATCGCTGTCGGCCCGGTCAGGCCCGCGGTCAGCCCCACCAGCACCAGCGGTGCCACCAGCAGAGGCAGGGCAGGGTCGCCCGCCCACGACAGGGCGACCAGTCCGGTCGTCGCGAGCATTCCCAGCCCGGTGGAGACAAGCAGCGGATCGGCATGGCGCTGGATAAGGCCCACGATGCGGGTCCCGGCGATGCTGGCGCACGCCACCAGGAGCAGCATCATCCCCGTTTCGCGCGGGCTGAGGTGGTAATGGCCTTCCAGCAGGAACGGGGCGGACCCGATGAAGACATAAAGCCCCGCGCTGCCGAAGGCCATCACGGCGGCTGCCGCCAGAAAGCGGCGGTTCGACAGGATGCGGCCATAGGCGATGCGCAAGGCGGGGCGGTCCGCGCGGTTGGTGCCAACGGCAGTGGGCGGAATCCGGCGCAGCACCACCAGTGCCGCCACCAGCCCGGCTATGGCCAGCACGCCCATGATGGCGCGCCAGCCGATCCATTCGGTCATCAGGCCGCCGATCACCGGCGCAAGGGCAGGAGATACCAGCACGATGGCCATCAGGCTGGCCTGGGCCGCCACGGCCTTGTCGGGCGGAACAAGCTCGTTCAGCAGAACGCGTGCTGTCACCAGCCCGGCAGAGCTACCGATTGCCTGGCCAAGCCGGGCCAGCAGCAGGACAGCCAGGCTGCCTGCGAACAGGCCCAGCAGACTGGCCAGCGCATAGACCAGCAGCCCGAGCAGCAGCAGCGTGCGGCGCTTCATCCTGTCTGCCACCGGGCCGACCAGCAACTGGCCCGCTCCCAGTCCGATCAGGAATACCCCGATCACCAACTGGGCCGAGCCTGGCCCGATGCGCATCTCGCTGGCGATGGAGGGCAAGGCCGGGACCAGCAACTGTGTTGCCAGCGAACCAAGCGCGGCCACCGCCCCCAGCAGCAGGATGGTGCTGCGCGGCGGCATCCCCCCTTCCGCCGCAGCGCCTGCCAGCCGCATCACAGGATCATCCCAGGTCGCGCAGCTGCCGGCGGACTACCATGCACAAAGCCGCGCAGGTAATGGCGATGGCCAAGATCAGCAGGGTGGGTGCCAGGTAGCTGCCGGTGGTCTCGCTCAGCCAGCCCATCGCATAGGGCACGGTGGCCCCGGCAAAGCTGCCGAACATATTGATCAACACCACGCCCATCGCCAGCGATTGCGGCGGCAGGACTTTCATCGGAATGGCCCAGAACGCCGCCACCGTGCACCCGGTGCAGCCTGCACCGATGATCAGCAGTAGCAGCCCCGGCAGCCCCGCACCCAGGAAATAGGCCCCCAGCAGGCCGAACCCGCCGATCAGCGCGGGCACGGCTACGTGGAACGGCCGCTCGCCGGTCTTGTCGCTGTGACGGGCGTTCAAGACCAGTCCGATGGCACTGGCAATGTTGGGCAGGGCAATCACCAGCCCGGTCTGCGTCACGCTGAGGTCCGACAAACCGCTGACGATCGTCGGCAGCCAGTAGATCATGCCGTAATTGCTGGCCAGGATGCAGTACCAGATCAGCGCGCAGGTCCAGCCCATCGGGCTTTTCAGAATTGCCCAGCGGGCCGCACGATCAGCCGGCGTGACTGCCTTGGCCGGACCTTTCACGTTTGCGGCCAACCAGCCCTTTTCCTCGCCTGACAGCCATTTGACCCGTGCCGGGCTGTCGGGGAAATACAGCAGCGCGAACACGGCAAGCCCCAGCGCAGGCAGGGCTTCGATCAGGAACATGAAACGCCAGCCGGCAATGCCCAGCGGGTTGTCCATCTCCATCAGCAGGCCAGCAGCAGGCCCGCCGATCACCTGCGAGATGTTGACCGACATGATCGGCAGGGCAAGGATCGTCGCCTTCCACCGGTCCGGTGCCCAACCCGCAAGGTACAACATCAGGCCGGACGACAACCCGCCTTCGAGAAATCCGATCAGGAACCGCAGCAGGAACAGTTGCTCGGCGTTCTGGATGGCGGCGAGCGAGGCAGCAGCAATGCCCCAGCCGAAGGTGATGAATGCAAGCCAGCGGCGCAGGCCCCATGCCTCGTACAGCAGGACGCTCGGATACTTGGCGATAACATAGCCAAGAAACAGGATGCCCGCGCCAAAGCCATATTGGCTGGCCGACAAGCCAAGTTCGGCATTCATCTGCAATGCGGCAAAACCGACATTGGTCCGATCGATCGCGCCGATCAGGATGAACAGGGCGCTTGGCAGCACCAATCGCCAGACAACCTTGCGCCCGATCGCCTGTTCCAGTGCGATAGCCGCGTTTTTGCCGGTGCTATTTGTAACTTCCATGATCCCTCGCGCTTGCCTGATAGCGCTTGCAGACAGACCCGTCGAGGACCGATCTGCGGGCAATGAGTAAGCCATCGCGGCCATCATCAGCCAACTTGCGCTACGGTCTTTCGCCCCCTTGCGCCCGGCCCGCCAAGATTGTAAGCGCTTGCAACAAGGCCGGTCGTCCGGCTCGTAGAACGGCTGATTGAGGGGATTTGCGTGACCGACAGGGCAACAACAGCTCCGGCACAAGACGATTTCGATCCTCACCAGGATGAGACTTTCGACAGCCCTCATATCGAGTATCGCCGCATGCGGGACGAATGCCCGGTGGCCCATTCCAGCGCGCACGGCGGGTTCTGGGCGCTCACCCGCTATGATGACATTGTGGCGGCAGTGACCGACAACGAGGCCTTCATCACGTCGAAGATCAACGTCATTCCCAACATGTCGCTCGGCAAGCGGCGGCCCCCGCTGGGCAAGGATCCGCCAGAGCACACTCCGTTCCGCCGCGCGCTTGATCGCACCTTGCGCAATTCGCGCATCGCTTCGCTCGAACCCAAGCTGCGGGCCCATGCGGTGCGCGAACTGGACCGGATGATAACTGCGGGGCACGGCGACATCTCGAGCGATTTTGCCACCATTTACCCCGCGTGGATCGAGGTGGAGTGGCTCAATCTTGAACCGTCGCACGCCGCCTTGCTGGCCGATGTAGCGCGATTGTACAACATCGCCTGGCGCAACGAGAGCATGGAGGATGTGGCCAAGACCAGCGGCCAGCTGTACGCGGTCGCGACTGCCGTGGTGGAAGACCGCCAGCGCAATCCGCGCCCCGTCGAAAGCGATCCGGCTTCGGCCCTGTTGGCCGAGGAAACTTCGGCTGGGCGGATTTCGCCTGAATATGTGATCGAGACCATCCGCCAGGTGCTGGTGGTTGGGCTGATGGCACCGCCGCCGCTGTTCGGGGCGATCGTGATCCATCTGATCCGGCATCCGGACCTGCAGGATTACCTGCGCCAGAATCCTGCCCGGATCCCGGCAGCGGTGGAGGAATTCATGCGCCTCTATTCGCCCTATCGCGGTTTCGCCCGCACTGCCACGCGCGATGTGGAGATACATGGGCGGGTGATCCCCGAAGGCGATCCGGTGACCATGGTCTATGCCTCGGCCAACCGCGATGAGCGGGTGTTCGACGATCCCGACACGTTCCGCTTCGATCGCGAGAACATCCGCCAGCACCTCGGCTTCGGCAAGGGCGCGCACCAGTGCGCAGGCTCCGGCCTGGTCCGGTTGGAAATGCGGATATTCCTCGAAGAACTGCTCAAACGAACCAAGTCGATGGCGCTGGACGGGGAACTTGTCATGACCCGCTTGCCCGAACTGGGGCCGACGAGCACACCGGTCAGGTTCGAAGCGGCCTGACCGGCGGCAAGCTAACGGAGAGAATGATGATCCGGCAAACTGCACGGCGCAACCTGCTGGCATCTGCGCTGGTACCCCTGGCCGTGCTGTGGGCATCTGCCGCCGCGGCCCACGCCGACCCGCAGCCGCTCTATCATGGTCCGGCACCCGGCTCGGAAAGCTGGGAGCACGCACGGGCAGTGGTCGAGCGGGACGGCGAACTGCAGGTCTACAACACCAGCCAGCCGATCTACCAACTGCACCTGCCCCGGCCGGAACGGGCGAGCGGCGCGGCGCTGGTCATGTTGCCGGGCGGCGGTTTGCGGGTGCTCGGCACCGGCGCCAGCCTGCAGGACGAGATCGATGCGCTGGTGGCCCAGGGCGTGGCCGTGCTGATGCTGGAATATCGCACGCTGCAATTCAGCCCGGAAGAACTCGCCCGCATCACAGCCCCGCCGCCGCCGCGCGATCCGGCTGCGGCACCTGCAGCACCCGCCCGTTTCCCGCGGATGGAAATCGTCAACGGCAACGCCAATCCCGCCGCCGGTAACGATCGGATGAGCGAGGTGCTGGAATTGGCCACCGACGATGCGCAGGCCGCGCTGCGCCTGCTGCACGAGAACGCCGCCGAATGGCACATCGACCCTGAACGGATCGGCGTTATGGGCACGTCAGCTGGGGGCGGCGTGGCGTTCGGCGCCTTGCTTGACCGCGCCGCGCCTGCTGAAGAACAACCCGATTTCCTCGTGTCGATCTTCGGTCCCTCGCTACAGGATGTGGCGGTGTGGGAGGGCGCGCCGCCGCTGTTCATGGCGGTGGAGGCTGAGCACGGCGCAGTGACCGATGGGCTGATCGAGGTGTTCCGCATCTGGAACGAGGCTTACCAGCCGGCAGAGTTGCACATCTACGACGTGCCCAATTTCACCATGACCGAGCAGCTGTGGGGCCCGCGCCTGTTCGACTGGATGCGTAGCCGCGGGATTCTCCCCGCCGCCGACTAGTCCTCAATAGGCGATCATCGGCAGGGTCAGGTTGGAGGGATACTCCGGCCCACTGTGTAAGGTCACGGTAACCGGTTCACCGCCCGCCAGCGGCGGCGCATCATAGACAAGGCCGATCCCGCTCGACACGGCCAGCCGCAAGCTGTGGCCCTGCCGGACCATATAGGAAACCGGGAAGAAATCGAACCGCAGCAGCGCCGGTTCGCCCGGTACCAGTGGCCGAATATCGGAGGCATTACCGCGATGCCAGGTGCGGTCCTCGCCCGGCCACGGCAGGTCGTGCTCCGCCCGCCACGAAGCGCGGATCCGGCCGTCGGTGATGTAGGTGGCGCTGCCATCGGGCGCGACATCCTGCAGCATGGCGTAAACGTTGGCGTCGGGCCGGTCGGCGCTGATCCACAGGCTGGCGGTTACCGTTCCCGTCAATTCAACAGCATGTGTCGTCGGCGGCGACGCGTGCAGCAAGCTGGGGTCATTGGTCGAGGCGAAATCACCCGTGTACCAGCGCGACAAGGCTGAATAGCTGCCGCCTAACCAGCGGGCCCCGGCGGGATCAAGCACTGTTGCGTCTGCAGCGCCGGGGGCGATGGGCGAAAGTGATCCGCCTTGTGCCAGATACAGCGTGCTACGCGGCAGCGAGGGCCAGCTTTGCGCGCTGCGCCACTCCTGTCCGGCAGGGGCGTTGACTGTGTAGTACAGGATGGCAGGTTCGGCCTGCTCGTGGCCGATGCCCTTGGTGTGCCAGTCGAAAAAGCGCAGCGTCATGTCGGTCAGGTCCAGTTGCCCGGCGGGAAAATCCACGCCGCGCGGGAGGCGGTTGCCGTGGACCCATGGGCCCATCACCAGCCGTCCGCCCAGCGCCCGCTGGCCTTCGATCTGGCCGGCCACGGCGGCATCGAACCAGCCGCCAAGCTGCAGGATCGCAACTCCGGAATCGCGGATCGCCTCCCACTGCGTCATCCCGCTATCGAGCAGGGCGGGCTGGTAGCCGGCATAGTCGTTCATCGCATCGCGCGGCATGCCCAGCCAGTATTGCCCCAGCATCGGCGCGCCGCAGCGCTGCTCGGCCTGTGCGGCGCGCAGCAGGCCACCATCTGTATCGCCATCGACCGGACGCGGGGTTGGCGGGGGCGCGTTGCCGGGGCGCGCGCCGGCATTGCCTTCGCGGCATTCCCCGGCATGGGGCGCAGCGGCAAGGCCGATCATCGGCACGCCGTTAATCGCCACAGCATCGTCATAGAACATCGGGCTGGAACAGGCGGGCGCGATAGCCACCAGGCTAGCCGGCTGCATGGCGGCGACAAGATATTGCCACGCACCCTGGTTGGAACACCCCAGCGCCACGGTCTTGCCGCTGCTGAATTCCTGTGCCGCCGACCAGTCTATCACGGCCTTGGCATCGGCCGCATCGAGCTGGTTCACAAAGCCGGTCTGTACGCCGAACGAGGCGCCGGTGCCGCGCCGGTCCTGCGCGATCCACACGTATCCCCTGTCGGTATAGCGGCGCATCTCGGCAATCATGCGCTCGCTTGCCTCGTCGCGGTTCTGGGTCACGATCACTGGCAGGCGTTCGGTCGCGCCGGTGGGACGATAGACGGTGATGGCCAAGCGGGTGCCGTCAAAGCTTTCGATATGGATCGATCGGGCATCGAGCCCGTCAAAGGGCTGGGCCGCTGCGGGAAGTGCGACAACAAGCGCCGCGATAATGAGCAACATGGCTGCAAGCCAGCGCAGGAATGGCATCTCGTCTTCCCCCATCATATCTGTCCGTGGGTCAGGATATGCGGATTGGCGCCCCATATGCAAGCGCTTGCGCAGAAATCCAAAGGGCAGTGCAAATCTTGCAGCGCGATTGCACTGTGCCTTGCACTGGGGCATGTCGGGCCCGACCATGACGCGGAGTTAGCATGTCCCAACTGCCCAAGGCCCCGACGCTGAACGACGTTGCGCGCGAAGCCAGTGTCTCTGCCGCCACCGTCAGCCGGTTCCTCAACAGCCCCGGCGTGGTGGCCGAGGAGACCGGGCTGCGCATCCGCGCCGCGATCGACAAGACCGGCTATATCCCCAACGGCCTGGCGGGCGATTTGGCCACCAACAAAAGCCGCATGGTCGCGGTGCTGATCCCGCATCTGGAAAACTCGCTGTTCAACGACATGATCGAGCGGATGGTTGGCGAGATGACCGCCAGCGGCAACAACGTGATGATCGGCCTGACCGGCACCAGTCCGGATCGGGCGGAAAGCCTGGTCCGCGCCGCCCTGTCGCGGCGCGTCGATGCCATCATCTCCACCGGTCCGGCCAGTGACCCCGTGGTCAACCTGGTCGCCCGCAGCCGCACGCTGTTCATCCAGGTGTGGGAATTGCCCGATGATCCGGTGGGCGTGGCGATCGGCTTCAGCCATGAGGACGCGGGGCGCGACATTGCCCGCTTCCTCGCCTCGCGCGGGTACAACCGGCCCCACGTTGTGACCGCCGACAGCCCCCGGGCGCGAAGCCGGCGGGACGGATTTTTTGGCGAGTGGGAGGCGCTGGGCTTTGCACCGCCAAGCGAATCGGTCACCGACATGCCTACCCGGTTCGGCCATGCGCGCCGGGTATTTGCCGATATTCGCCGGTTGGATGAGCGGCCCGATGCGGTCGTCTGCGGCTCGGACCACCTGGCCCAGGGGCTGATCGTCGAAGCCCAGGCGGCAGGCTTGCGCGTGCCAGAGGACATCGGCGTCATCGGTTTTGGCAACAACACCATTTCCGGCGAAATGCGCCCCACCATCACCTCGATCGATGTCGATGGCGCACGCATTGCCCGCGAGGTGATGGCAGCCATTGCACGCCACCAGGAAGGTCGCGATTTTCCGTCGCGCCGGATCGACGTGGGATTCCGCCTGATCGCCCGCGAAAGCATCTGAGCACCGCCTGAACCCGCTTGGTGTGCTTGCAAGGGCCGGGTGAAACTGCCATGCAAGCGCTTGCGTGGATGCCGCCGGGGCATCGGGAATGTAGCCTTGCAGACAAAAGATCTGCGCGGCGGGGAGTGTTGGGTGACCCATGTAATACTGGCGACCGGCGACCTTGCGCCCGATCGTGACAATTATGATGAAAGCTATGTCGCCACCCGCAGCGTCCTGCAGGCGGCCGACGTGGTGTTCGCCCAGCTTGAAACCAGCTTTGCGGCCAGCGGCACACGGTTGCCGCAAGCCCGCCACGCCGTCCTCGCACGGCCCGAAGGAGCTGGCGCACTGGCCCGCGCCGGGTTCAACATCATCTCCATGGCCGGCAACCATTGCATGGATTGGGGGCGTGAAGCCTTTTTCGAGACCCGCCATAACCTGGAAGCTGCCGGAATCAGGGTCGTGGGTGCGGGCAAGGACATCGCCGAGGCGCGCCAGCCGGTCATCCAGACCCTGGGTGATGGCACCCGCGTCGCCTTTCTCGCCTATTCCAGCATCCTGCCGCATTCCTACTGGGCTGACGAGCGCCGCCCCGGCTGCGTCCCGATGCGGGCGCACACCGTGTACGAGCAGATCGAGCATGACCAGCCCGGCACGCCCGCGCGGGTCCATACCTATCCGCATCGCGATGATCTGGCCGCCATGCAGGCCGATATTCGCGCCGCCAAGCAGCACGCGGACCTGGTATTCGTGTCGCAGCACTGGGGCATCCATTTCGTCCGCGCCGTGATCGCGGATTACGAACATGACGTGGCACGCGCAGCGATTGAGGCGGGGGCCGATGCGGTCATCGGCGGCCATCCGCATGTCATCAAGGGTTGCCAGGTGATTGATGGCAAGCCTGTGTTCCACTGCCTGTGCAATTTCGCCACCGACCTGGCGATGGACGAGGCCCATGCCAAGTCGAAAAGCTGGAACGAGATCCGCGTGCTGGCCGAGGAGTGGGAGCCTGATTTCGAAGGGCTTTACAATTTCCCCACCACCTCGCGCCTCGCCATGGTTGCACGGTTCGAGGTTGCCGGGGGCAAGCTGTTGAAAGCTGGGTTCCTGCCGCTGCACATCGGGCGTGACGCCGTGCCGCGGTTGGCAGAAATCGGCAGCGCGGAACACGCAGCGGTGGTCGATTACCTGCGCGCGGTGACGGCCGAGGCAGGCCTCAATGCACAGTATCGGCTGGGGGCCGACATGGTTGAACTGGAGAACGTGGCATGACGCCCGGAACGCAACCTGGAACGAAAAGCGGTTTCGCCCTCAGCCTTGAAGCCTGGGTCGGTATCTACCTGCTCTTGTACCTGCCCAACGTGATGATCACGCGGTTCATCACCACCAACCCGCACCCCGAACTGGGGCGTCCGCTGACCGGGCTGGAGACCTTGCCCGCGTCGCTGATCATCAGCACCGTGCTGACTTACATCTTCATCTGGCTGTCCGGCTGGCACCGCGATGCCAACAGTGTTGCGGTGGGCAAGGCCCGCATTCCCGTGCCCACCCGCTTCACGCTGCTGTCCAGCCTGGGCACCGCGCTGGTGCTGTTCACCGTGCCGCTGTCGTTCACCATCCCCGATGTCTCGATCCCGTTCATGCAATTGCTGATGCGCGGCGACATCCTGCTGATTGCCCCGCTGCTGGACATGGCGTTCGGTCGCCGCGTGCGCTGGTGGAGCTGGGTAGCGCTGGCAATGGTGCTCGTGGCCCTGTCGCTGACCTTGCTGGAACGTGGCGGATTCAACCTCCCGCCGCTCGCGATCCTGGTCGTGGTGCTCTACACTTTCGGCTATTTCCTGCGGCTGGCAGTGATGAACAAGATTTCCAAGAACGGCGATCCGGCGATGGTGCGGCGCTATTTCGTGGAAGAGAAGGTGGTGGCCTTGCCGCTGTCCGTGGCAATTCTGGCACTGATCTCGGCCTCGGGTATCGGCGGGCAGTCGGACGAACTGGCCTGGGGCTTCATCCACGTCTGGAGCGACCCGGTGATCTGGGAGATTTTCCTCATCGGCGGCACGCTGACGCTGATCAGCATAGCTGCCATCATCATCCTGCTCGATCCGCACGAGAACGCCTATTGCGTGCCGCTGGAACGGGCGGCCAGCTTGCTGGCGGGTGTGGCCGGATCGGTTCTGCTGGCGCTGTTCTGGAATGGCACCATGCCGTCCGATACGGAGCTGTTCGGGGCGGGTATCCTGATTGCTGCCATCGTCCTCCTCTCGCTCGCTCCGCGATTTAGTCGCAGGGAGTCGCCCGCGGTCTGACCGGGCTCGATGCCCCGGTCGGAGATCGGCGTGGCAACTTGCTGATGATAGCGCTTGCATATGGACTGTGGTTTGACATATTTATCGTCGCCAGGGTCATTGGGAGGGAGCGGCGCCACGGCGAATTCCGGCTCCCCTTTGCAACCAAAGACAATCTGGGATCAGTCGGTGGGACCGACACGGGGAGGAAAAACATGAAATCGCTTTGTAATCGCTTGCACCTGGGCGCGTCGCTGTTCGCACTGGCGTCGCTTGCCGCAATGGGTGGCGCGGCGCAGGCTCAAGCTCAGGATACCGCCGCTGCCACAGATGATGAGGACATGATCATCGTAACCGGCAGTCGCATCCGCGGGATCGAGGCAGTCGGCTCAAACGTGATCGGCATCAACATGGAGGATATCCAGGCCGAGCCGGTGATTTCCACCAACGATCTGTTGCGCCGCGTGCCGCAGGTTGTCTCGCTGGGCGCCAACCGCGCCGGTGGCAGCGCGCAGAACGGCGCGGCCAACGCCACCCGCGGCGCCGGTATCAACCTGCGCGGCATTTCCACCAACGCCACGCTGCTGTTGTACGATGGTCGCCGCTTCCCGGCACAGGGTACCCAGGGGCAATTCACCGATCCGTCGGTTATCCCTTCGCTCGCGCTTGGCCGGGTCGAAGTGGTGGCAGACGGAGCGTCGGCCATCTACGGTTCGGATGCTGTTGCGGGCGTGGTCAACCTGATCCTGCGCACCGATGTTGATGGCATCGAGGGGCGTTTTCGCTATGGCATGACCGAAGGCGACTACAGCGAGAAGCAGGCTGCAGTCATCGCCGGTCGGCGGTGGGATACCGGGCGCATCATGATCGCTGCCGAGTATTCAGAAAACGACCCGCTGTTTGGTTCCGAACTTGACTGGTACCAGCAGGACAACCGCTATCGCGGCGGGCGCGACTTGCGCAATACCAACTGCGCCCCGGGCACGATCACGGCCAGCGGCGTAACCTATGCCATCCCGCAAGGCGGCGTGACCCCGGCCACTGCCGGATCGCTGCAGCCCGGCACACGCAACCTGTGCTTCAACGGCGGTGAGGACCATGTGGTCTGGAGCCAGGAGCGGACGAGCGTAGTGGGCGCGTTCAGCCAGGAACTCGGCCCGGTTCGCTTCTTTGCCGACGGGTTTTATTCGGAACGCAGCGGCAATGTTCCCATCGCGCCAAATATCAACGCCACCGTGCCCCGCGCCAACCCGTTCTTCGTCAGCCCTGTTTCGACGGCAAATACGGTTACCGTCAACTACTCGCTGGTTCCGGCCATCGGGCAACTGCTGAATCCTTATAAATCGGATTCGTGGAATGCGGTTGCGGGACTCGAGGCAGACCTGTTCGGTGACTTCAGGGGCACGGTCTACTACGCTTACGGCAAGTCGTCGGAAGTGGCAGACCGCCGCCGCTCGGGCATCAATGCAGGCGCTTTGAACCTTGCCCTGGCCGATACCAATCCTGCCACCGCGCTGAATGTCTTTGGCGGTCCGAACAATCCGGCCACGATTGCCAATATCACCGACAACCTGTTCGTCATCATCGGTCGGACGCGGCTTGAGGTGATCAACGGCCAGATCGACGGTACGCTGCTGTCGCTGCCTGGCGGTGACATGCGTATGGCCCTGGGGGCCGAGCACAGGGTGGAATATACCTTCACCGACCTGCTGACCGGCCAGTCCAGCAATATCCGCTCGACTGCATCCGATGGCAGCCGCAATGTCGATGCCGTGTTCGGCGAACTGTTCGTGCCCGTGTTTGGCGCAGGCAACGGCGGGTCCGGAATGGAAGAGCTGTCAGTCTCGCTGGCTTTGCGTCACGAAGAATACAGCGATTTCGGCAACACCACCAATCCCAAGATCGGGGTGACGTGGGTGCCGGTGGACGGGCTGACCGTGAAGGGATCCTTTGGCACCTCGTTCCGCGCGCCGACCTTTACCGAGGTTTCGACCGTGGCCGGCGGGGCGGGTCTGTATTTCGATACGCTGCCCGGCCCGAACGGCAACCAGATCGGCATCGGCCTGGCCGGTGGCAATCCTGGATTGCAACCGGAAACCGCCGATACCTGGTCGTTCAGTGTCGATGTGGAGCCCGTTCCGGTCCCTGGTCTGCGTGCGTCGATCAGCTATTTCCGGATCGATTATACCAACCAGATCCAGGCGCTGCGCGGCACACCCGGGCTGCTGACCAATCCGCTCTACGCCGATTTCGTCCAGTTCAACCCGACCCCGCAGGAAGTAACCGCGCTGATCAATTCAGGTCTGCCGATCAATAGCGCGATCAATGCCTCGCAAGTCACCTTCATCGCAGATGGTCGTCGCCAGAACCTGGGGACCACCAAGCTGCGCGGGCTGGATTTTACACTGTCGTATGACACCGATGTAGGGGCGGCAGAACTGTCTGCCGGCATCCAGGGCACCTATGTCATGGACTATATGTTCGAGGCGGTTCCGGGTTCAGGCTTGCGCGATGTGCTCAACACCTTCGGCTTTGCGCCCCGCTTCCGCACCCAGGCTGATATTGGCGCCAAGATCGGTGCGTTGCGCAGCCGGTTGGTGTGGAACTACCTGAACGGATACGCGAACAATACGGTTACCCCGGTGCAGAAGGTCAGCAGCTACAGCACGTTCGATTTGTCGGTCAGTTATGAAATCAACGACAACTTCACCCTGAGCGGCGATGTGCGCAACCTGTTCGATGCCAATCCGCCGTTTGTGGATACGACCAACGGTTGGGATCCGCAGTCGGCCAGCCCGTTCCCGCGGATGTTCTCGGTGACGGCAGGGGTCCGCTTCTGATGGGAAACCTGCTGGCCACCGCGCTGGCGGGATGTGCAGCCCTGCTGGGCAATCATCCTGACGGCGTGGTGGTCAGCAGCGCCCGTGCGGTCGCTCCGGCGGAGAACTGGTTGCCCACCAGCCAGCGCGGTTATGCTCCGCGACCGGTGTCCGTGCCGTTGTGCCGGGTCGAAGGGACCATCGAAGGCAATATCGGCTTCGAGCTGTGGCTGCCCCAGCAATGGAACCGGCGCTACCTTGGTGCCGGTGTCGGCGGGGATGCGGGCGTGTTCAACTATGCCGACATGAGCCTGCGGGTGAACGAGGGCTTTGCCGTTGCCAGTACCGACAGCGGCCACAAAGCCAGCGATGCGAACTGGATGCTGGATGCCAAGGCGCGGACCGATTACGAACATCGGGCAGTTCACCTGACGACAGTGGCCGCCCGGCGGCTGACCGAAGCGTTCTATGCCCAGCCTGTGCAGCACGCCTATTTCAGCGGCTGTTCGGGGGGCGGGCGGCAGGCGCTGAAATCGCTGCAGAATTATCCGGCCGATTTCGATGGCATCATCGCAGGCGCGCCCGGCCCCTATATGCCGTTGCAATCGGTCCGCATGATGTGGTTTTCGCTGCTGCAAAAGTGGCAACCCGAAGGCGCTCTCACCGAAGCCGACTGGACCCTGTACGAGAGCCGCGTGACGGCAAGTTGCGATGCGAATGACGGCCGGGTGGACGGCATTGTGGAGAACCCTGCTGCTTGCCGGTTTGATCTGGCCAGCCTGCAATGTGCCAGCGGGCAGGATGGCGCGTCCGGCCAGTGCATTCCGGCCGTGCGCCTTAATATGATGCAGGCCATCGTGTCGCCGCTGCTTGATGCAGATGGCAATGCGATGGATGGCGGGCTGTTTCCCGGGGTCCGCACCCGCCCGGGGCCGCCATCACCGCTGTTGCGGGCCATGTGGGCAGATGGCGCGCATCAGGATGTGGACTGGGACGAAGACAGCTTCGATCGCACGGCAGACCTTGCGCTGGCCAACCGGGTGATGCCCGAACTGCGCGCCGATCGCACCTCGATCGAGCCGTTCATCCGGCTGGGCAACCGGGCGATCCTGTATCAGGGCTGGGCCGACCCTTCTACCAATGCAGGGCCGACGGTCGACTATTTCACCGCACTGGCCCGTGACAATGGCGGGGCGGCCCGATTGGCGGATTCGGTTCGCCTGTTCATGGTTCCGGGCATGTACCATTGCGGCGGCGGCCCAGGCCCCAACCAGTTCGGTGGATCGGGCCAGCAGACCTGGCCGGGCGATCCCTCGCGCGACATGCTGTGGGCGCTGATCGACTGGGTGGAGGGGACAGGCAGTGCGCCGACCACTATCACGGCCGCGCGCTCAGGGGAAGAAGCCGGCGCGCCGACGATGACCCGCAAGCTGTGCGCGTTTCCGCAGTCGCTGTCGTTTCCGACCGGTGGGCCGGACGAAGGCCAGTGCAGCAGCGATCCGGTGCTCGCGGCAATGCTGCACTAGCCGCGCAGCATTGCAGATCGCAACATCGGGCTAGATCCGTGAACGGAGGCCCAGCATCCACAATCGCGGAGCACCAGGCCTGGCGCCGGAAGGCGAGAAGCCGGCGTTGTAGGTTTCGCCCAGCACGTTCTGCACGGTGCCGAACAGCGCAACATTTTCCGTCAGGTCAACCTCGGCCGCCAGGTCCACCAGGACGCGGGCATCGATCCGGTCAGCCACTGCAATCGGCCCCTGTCCAGCGGTCGAGCGGGCCTCGCTCACCCAGTTGATCGTCGTATCGATCCGCGCACCGGCGATCTGGACCCCGGCGTTGACGGCGATCTGGTGGGCCGGAAGATAAGGCAAGCGGTCGCCCGCCTCGACATTGCCCCACGGCTCGTAACCGCTGATGAAATCGCTCCCGAAGCGGGCGCTGGTGAAGGTATAGGCCAGCGAAACCGGGAAAGTCGGACCATCGCCGGTGCTGCTGCCCAAGATGGTCCGGGCGACAACTTCGAGGCCCTTCATGGCCACCTGGCCGCCATCGAACTGGTCGCCGATGTTGCAATTTGCCCCGGTCGAGGATGTGCAGGTACCCACCAGGTTGGCGTAATCATTGTAAAAGCCGATCGCCTCTAACTGCCAGTCGGCGTTGCCCAGTTTCACCCCGGCCTCGTAATTCCACGAGGTCTCGATATTGACGGTCGAGCCGGGTGCAGGGGTGCTGAAGCCCTTGTGGACCCCGCCCACCAGCCGCACGTCATCGGTCAGGCGATAGAGGGCCGAAATCCCGGGGATGAACACATCGACGTTGCGTGTCGCCACTGCCGTGGGGGTTGCGCGGGCGACGTCGCCCAAGGCCCAGCGGGTCTGGCGCAGGTCGATCGTCTCATAGCGCAGGCCCGGCACCACGGTCAGCGCGCCTGCTTCGATCGTATCCCGAACGAAGAAGGCCCAGGCCCGTGCGTCTCCCATGCGGTTGTCCTGGCTGCCCGGTGCGCCTGCCGTGGTCAGCACCATGCGCCCGTTGACCATCTGGTAGCGGTCATCCTGCTGCAGGCGGTCTTCAGAATCCTCGTGATAGCGGGCCGATAGTTCCAGCGTGTGGTCCACAGCGCCTGTGGCAAGGTCGGCCGACAGAAGCGATTGCACACCGGTGGCCTGATAGACTCGGTTGTTGTTGCGGACCCTGAGGGCACCTGCCCGTCCGGTAAATCCGTCTGCGCCCACAAGATCGGCCAGTGGCACGGCGAAGGCGGCAGGGTTGGCCAGCACGTCAGCCAGCGAATTGAAGCCGGTGTTGGCGACATTGCGAATATCGTTCAGTTTGTACCATGACCGCGCGGTTTCGGTGCGATAGGCGATCGTGCTGACCGAGATGTCCGGGGCGATTTCGACGAAATGCGACAGCTGGTAGGTCTCGTGCTCGACGTTCATCTCGTCGAGCTGGCTGGCATTGTAGCGGCGGTTGGGCGTGACGGCGAAATCGGCCAGGGTAAGCCCGAGATAGGTCTCGTCGCTGCGTTCATCGTTGCGCTGGTATTTCAGTTCCAGCGAATGGTCCCCTTCGGCTGAACGCAGACCCAGCCGGGCCGTATAGTCGCTGATGCGGAAGCCTGTGGAGCCGCCGATGTCGATCTGCTTGAAGCCGTCGGAGTGTTCATAAAGCCCTTCAACCAGCCCGCCGATCTCAATATCGCCGCCCAGTGGTGCCCATCCGCCCAGCCAGCCATGCAGGCGCTGACTGTCATGGTTGCCGAGCAGGGCAGTCGCACGCGCCGCAATTTCGCCCGCCGCCACATCGGGTATCGGCGTGGCAAAGAAGTTGATCGCGCCGCCAACGGTGGACGGACCATACTTGATCGCGGCCGGACCCTTGGCCACTTCGATGGCGTTGATGCGGGCCATGCGCGGGAAATAGTATGCTGCTGGCGCTGAATAGGGTGCCGGCGACATCAGCACGCCGTCCTCCATAATTGCCACCCGGGCGCTGCGATCGGTGCCCGATCCGCGAATGCCGATGTTGGGGCGCAAGCCGAATCCGTCTTCCTCTTGCAGGAAGACCCCTGGAACCTGCCGCAGGATACGGTTCACATCGCCGGATGCAAACGTCTCGAGATCCTCGATGTCGAGCCGCTGTATCGCGCCGCCGATGTCCAGCGCATCGTCCTTGGTCGCGGTTACCGTGATCCGGTTGATCGCTTCAGACTGGTCGTCGGCTGCATCGTTGGCCAGGGCGGGCGAGGCAAGGGCACTGGCCATCACGGCAAGGCTGACGGTGCAGAATAGGCGCATGTTGAACGATTCCCTGTTCAGAATGCGCGGCACCTAATGCGGATGATAACCATTCGCAATTGATTTCTGCGAATCATTCGCAGATTGACCGCCCGCCGCATCAGGGAGCCCGGTGAATGTCGCCGCGGCGGCGTGGTGCGAACCTTGATCCATGTGGGCCAAAATTCGTAAATGCCTAACCTTTTCAGACTAGGGATCTATGGCATTGAACCGAACAAGGCTGAATTGCTGTTACCATGCGTGCTGCTGCCAACCAGATGATGCAACGTCTTGCAGGTGTGCGCGCCGGGGCATCAGCAACGCACAGCGAGCACGAACAGGCCCGCCCCGGCGAATTCGCGCGCCTGTTCGAAAGTCTGGAACTGGGGGGCGTCTGGAAGACCGACGTCAGCGGCCGGTTTGTCCAGATTTCCGACAGCATCTGGACCAAGTTGGCGAACAGCAACCCGGTAGGCAACACCACCCTGGTCGGACTGTTTGAAGCGGGGCAGGCCGAGGCCGAGGCCATTCGCAACCTGCATTTCGCGATGACCAGGCGCAAGACTTTCAAGCGGGTCGTCATCGAGACAGGCACGGGCGCGGACAGTCACTTCTGGTCACTCTCGGGTGCTGCACGGTTCGATGATCAGGGCGTGTTTGCCGGCTATCACGGCGTCTGTTCGGACATCACGAGCGATCGCAGGGATGTGGAAGAAACTTCGCAGATGGCGATGCACGATCCCTTGACCGGCTTGCTCAACCGGCGTCGGATGGGGGCGGTGCTCGAACAGACCCTGGCGGCCTACAAGCATCGCAACCAGCCATGCGCGACAATGCTGATCGATCTCGACCGGTTCAAGCAGGTCAATGACACCCTGGGCCATACCGCCGGCGATACTCTGCTCAAGCTGGTTGCCGACCGGTTGATTTCGGTCGTCGGAGATCGGGAACAGGTCTGCCGGCTGGGCGGTGACGAGTTCCAGATATTCCTGCCGGGCAAGGAAGACCGGGGCGAGCTGGGCGAACTGGCCGAGCGGATCATCTCGATGATTTCGCAGCCCTATACCATCGATGGCAGCCGTTGCATTATTGGTGCATCTGTTGGCGTGGCGATCAGCCCGTTCGATGGCGAAACGCAGGATGAACTGGTGCGCAACGCCGACCTTGCGCTGTATGCTGCCAAGCATACCGGCAGGGGCCGCTTCCGGTTCTTCTCCAAAGACCTGCTGGAGGCGGCGGAACAACGCCGGGCGCTGGAAGACGACCTGCACGATGCCCTGGTGCGGGGTGATTTCGAGATCCAATACCAGCCGCTCGTCAAATCGGATACCAACCGGGTTTCCGGGGCCGAGGCGCTGATCCGCTGGAACCATCCGGTGATGGGGCGCGTGTCTCCGGCAGTGTTCATCCCGATTGCGGAGGAGTGCAACCTGATCGGGCGGATAGGCGAATGGGTGTTGCGCCACGGGTGCGCTGAAGCTGCCACCTGGCCCGCCCCGTTGCGCGTGGCGATCAATGTGTCACCGCTGCAATTTGTCGATCCCGGCTTTCCGCTGATCGTGGCCCAGGCACTGTCATCGTCCGGGCTTGCGCCGGACCGGCTGGAACTGGAAATTACCGAAGGGGTGTTCCTGGCAGAAAGCTCGGCCACCGACGAGACATTCAAGGCCCTGAAACGTCTGGGTGTGCGACTGGCGCTTGACGATTTCGGCACAGGATATTCGTCGCTCGCCTATCTCAAGACGGCGCCGTTTGACAAAATCAAGATCGACCAGAGCTTTGTGCGCGGTGCGACAGTCGACGATATTCGCAACCGGGCGATCATTCTGGCGATTGTCAGCCTGGCCAATGCATTGGGCATGGAAACCACGGCGGAAGGGGTGGAAACCTTCGACCAGCTCGATCTGGTGCGCGAACTGGGGGTTAGCCATGTGCAGGGCCACATCTATTCTGCCGCGATGGAGAAGAACGAGTTCATCAGCCAGGCCAGCCAGGCCGAATGGGGCATCGAACCCAATGGCTATGCCAAGCAGCGGTACGAGCGGATCAGGATGTATCGCAAGATCGGCGCAATTCACGTGGACCATTACTACACCGTCATGCTGCGCAACATGTCGCAGACCGGGGCCCTGATCGAAGGCCTGATCGACGTGCCGGTGGGCACCCAGTTCGTCCTTGATTTCGGTGAGGGCCAGCTGGAAGTTGCGACCGTGCGCCGCAGCCGGGGACCGTTGCAGGGCGTGGAATTCGAAAACTCGCTGGTGCGCGATGGTGACGGCGGGCTTTGCACCCGCAGCCGCATCTCGCCCTACCTGCTGACGGCGGCCGGCCTGCCGGATTATGCGGCCTCGACCGGTCCCACTGCCATTGTTGGAGAGAAGGGGTCAAAGGTGAGCCTGCCCACCTTCCTGTCCGTGACCGACCGGCGTGCGATCATCCGCGTGGGGCAGGATCGCTAGGCCTGGATCGCCAGCAAAACGCCGAGGTCGCCGATCAAGCGAGGACCGCACGATCTCTTTCGGCGATCAAATCAGCAAGAAATGGAGTGCAGGCTCAAACGTTCCGGCGCTGTGCCGAAGAACAACGGCCGACATTCGCACCATCAAGTGTTGCCAGCGCTGGCATGGCTGCTTCAGATAGGCCAGAAACCGGGGTTAAAGTCCGGACAAACATCCAGCGGGAGTGGAAGCAACAATGGATCTGGGAATCAGGGGCCGCAAGGCCATCGTCAATGGTGGCTCTGCGGGCATGGGGCGCAGCACGGTGCTGGCCCTGGCGCGCGAGGGGGTGGAACTGTTCGTTTCCGCCCGCGGCGAGGACCGGCTGGTTACTGCCTGTCGCGAAATCGCTGCTGAAACCGGATCCAGCGTGACACCGATCTGCGCCGATCACAGCACAGCCGAAGGGCGCGCCGCAATCCTGGCGGCATGTCCTGCGCCCGATATTCTGGTGGGCACCTGCGCCCCGCCGCCCATGACGCCGGACTATCGCGCCATCACCGAACAGCAATGGCGCGATGCGATCGATATCTCGCTGCTGTCACCCATCGCCTTCATGCGCGAAGTGGTGGATGGCATGGCGCAGCGCGGCTGGGGCCGGGTGGTCAACATCGCCACCGTAGCAGCAAAGTATCCGGGTGAAATCCGTGTCCTGTCGGGCGCAACACGGGCGGCGCTGGCCAATTACACCGGCGCGGTGGGTAAGGTGGTCGCCAAACACAACGTGATGATCAACAACGTGCTACCAGGCATGCACCACAGCGCCTTTGTGGCCGACCAGTTTGGCGAACGGGCGCGGGCCAAGGGTACGACCTACGAACAGGAAGTCGCCGAATTCTCGAAGGAATGGCGCATCGCGGCCGAACGCTTCGGCGAGTGCGACGACGTGGGCGCGTTCGTGGCGATGTTCTGCAGCGAGTTTGCCAATTACATGACCGGCCAGAACCTGGTGATCGACGGCGGGGCGACCAACTCGACGTTTTGATCAGGCTTCAGGCGGATATTTCAATCCGGCCAGCGGGGGCGGCATAGGGCGGGCCACCCGCTCACCCGTCTGTCCGGCAAAATCCTTGAGGATCGGGCCGGACCAGTCGCGAATCACCCGTTCGGCCAGCCGCCACTCGCCGTTTTCCTGGCGGAACCGATCCTGGTACCAGCCCATCACGTGCAGGGCATGCGGTCCGTCACCTTGCCGCAACGCGACCAGGCAATAGGACTTTGCATCAAGTCCTTCAGTGGCGGGCGTGATGACGATGTTGGAGACATGGTGCTGTCGCCCGGCCGAACTGGGCAGGGCGGCAAAGAAGCGGGCGAAGTGCCGCAAGGCATCCGCGCCGCGCCAGCTGTGCGGTTCCTCGAACGCATCCCACACCAGCGTGCCATCGGTGCAGAAGCAGCCGACAAATCCTTCCACGTCGCCAGTATCCAGCGCCCAGGCATAACGGGCGATCACCTGCTGCACGGCGATTTGGTCTTCAGCGGTGGGGGCAGGGGTCATGGGTCAGGTCACCGCGTAATAATCGAAGAAGGTGGAGGCACCGCGCCGCTCGGCCGTGCCGATAAACACCGTGCGGCACAGCCATTCATGCGGACCAGCGGGCGCTTCGAAGCGGGGCGTGATACGGCAATAGGTTTCGTCCGGGCCCACGGCTTCTCCCGCCTCGATCCGCGCCAGAACCTCGGGCGGGGACCAGGCAAGGCCGCGATTGTGGATATAGATCGGCGTGCCGTCGTCTGCCTCCAGCATATAATGCGCCTCGAATTCGATCAGGCCGCTGGCCCACATGCGGGGCCAGTCACCGCCTGAATTGGGCACCACGCGGCCGGCCAGGCGGGGGCCTTCGACAAGGCCGCCGGCCAAACCCACAAATCCGCGGGTAAACGCTGCCGGGGCCGGGGTGAACCGAGTGCGCGGTCCATCGTGGAAATCCAGCCGAACGCGAAAGGCAAGGTCAAGTTCCGGTTTCTGCAAAGCCTGTCTCCCCCGCCCGCCCATTCTGCGCTAGGCACGCACGGCTTCTAACGGGATGGGACGCATGGTGGAAGAGTTCGACTATATCATTGTCGGCGCAGGCAGCGCGGGCTGCGTGCTGGCCAACCGGCTGAGCGCGGACCCGACGATGCGCGTGGCCCTGGTCGAGGCGGGGGCTGACAGCCGCCACCCGCTGATCGCCATGCCGCTCACCTGGATGCAGGCGGCGGCGAGCGACAAATTCACCTGGGGCTATATGAGCGCGCCCGACCCCCACCTTGATGGCCGCGCCCAGCCGATCCCACGCGGGCGGCTGCTGGGCGGTTCGTCGGCCATCAACGGAACGATGTATATTCGCGGCACAGCGGCGGATTATGACAGCTGGCGCGATGCTGGGCATCCAGGCTGGGGTTATGACGACCTGCTGCCATTGTTCCGCCGGTCTGAAACCAACTGGCGCGGGGCCAGCGAAGTGCATGGGGCGGAAGGCGAGATGCATGTCTCGCCGATGCAGCCCGAGCCTGCACTGTTCCCCGCCTTTATCGAAGCTGGCCGCCAGCTGGGCTATGGGCCGTGTCCCGATTTCAATGTGGCGCAACCCGAAGGCTTCGGCATTCCTGATTGTACGATCCGGCAAGGTCGGCGGGCCAGCACGATGCGGGCCTTCATCGATCCGGTGGCGGGCCGGCCCAACCTTGAAATACTGTCCAGCAGCCCGGTGCGGCGGGTGGTGATCGAACAGGGACGGGCCACCGGGATCGAACTGGCTTCCGGCGCGATGCTGCGCTGTCGTCGGGAAATCATCCTGAGCGCAGGCGCTCTGAACAGCCCCCACCTGCTGATGGTGTCCGGCGTGGGACCGGGCGAGCATCTGCGGAGCCATGACATCGGGGTGAAAGTAGACCTGCCCGGAGTGGGGCAGAACCTGCAGGATCACCCCATCGCGATGGGCATTTTCGCTGCGGCGCTGGACATCGATTTCAACCGCCAGATCCGGCTTGACCGGCTGGCGCTGAACTTCCTGCGCTGGCAGCTGACCGGCACCGGGCCGCTGGCGCAGAGCCCGATGTCGGTCCAGGGCTTCGTGCGCACCGGCGCAGAGCAGGACCGGCCAGACCTGCAGTTCCAGATCGTCCACAGCGGCTATGACGCACGCATCTGGTTTCCGGGTTGGCGCAAATCTCCGTCGGGCATGTTTTCGTGTGGTTCGATCCTGCTCAATCCTGAAAGCCGGGGCGAAGTGACGCTGGTTTCGGCCGATCCGCTGGCCCTGCCGCAGGTCCAGTTCAACTTCATGAGTGCCGAGGGCGATCGCGAACGGCTGCGCAAGGGGTTCCGCTTTATCCGCCAGTTCATGGCGACCCAGGCCGCCAGCCCGCTGGTCAAGGCCGAACTGGCCCCCGGTCCCGGCGCTCAGAGTGATGAAGAGGTGGACGGCTGGCTGCGCGCTTCGCTGATCAGCGCCGGCCATCCCACCAGCACCTGCGCCATGGGTTCGGTTGTGGACAGCGAACTGAAGGTGATGGGTATCGCCGGGTTGCGGGTGGCCGATGCCTCGATCATGCCCAATGTCATTCGCGGCAATACCCATGCGCCGACTGTGGTGATCGCCGAGAAGGCAGCGGACATGATCAGGGCTGCGCGGCGGACTTGATCAGGGCTGCGCGGCCGGCCTCATAGCGGCGCGCCCGGTCCGGTCGACTGCGATCACCGGCAGTGCCAGCACCAGCAGCGAGGCAAGCAGGGCAATGGCGAGGGCAAAGCTGCCGCTTTGTGCCACCAGCGCGCCCACCAACCACGGACCGATCACGCCGCCCGCCGTGCCGAACATCGAGATCAGCGCGATGGCACCCACCGGCACCCGGTCACCGCCCAGCCGCAAGGTGCCGGGGATAGCCCAGAACACCCCTTGCGCCGCGCCGATGCCAAGGCCAGCCACGCACAGCAGGGCGAGCACCGGCCAGCCGGGCTGGAGGAACGCCGCGACGAGCATGGCAAGGCCGGCAGCGGCAGCCGGTATGCCGGTATGGCGCAGCCGCTCGCCTTTGGCATCTGACCGCCGGCCATTGAACAGCAGTCCCGCTGCCAGCGCCGCCAGCGGCATGGCGCTCAGCACGCCGATCATCAGTTCGCTCGACCCCAGGTCAAGCTGGCGCACCAGTTGGGGCAGCCAGAATACCAGCGCATAGGAGCCGGTCATAACCAGTAGCCAGGTGAGGCAGCAGCGCCACAGCCACGGGTCGCGGGCCAGTTCGCGCACCGGCATGGCGGGACTATCTGCCGCGCCTTCCTGGGCCACGAATTCCCGCGCCAGCCAATCGCGCTGTTCGGGCGATAGCCAGCGGGCCTTGTCCGGGCTGTCGACCATGTACAGTGCCGCCACCACGGCCAGCAACAGGTTGGGCACGGCGATCAGCAGGAACATATACCGCCACGGCTCCATTCCCAGCGGATTACCGATCCCCAACAGCCAGCCGCACAGCGGCCCGCCCAGCACCATCGACAGCGGCACGGCCACCAGGGCCGCTGCCAGCGCGCTTGCCCGCATGGAAGGCGGGGTCCAGCGCGAGATCAGCCAGGTCATGCCCGGCGCAAAGCCCGCTTCGGCCATGCCCAGCATGAACCGCGCAGCATAAAATTCGGCGGCACTGGTCACATGCGCCATCCACAGGCCCGACAAGCCCCACAGCACCATGCTGGCGAAAATCCACCGCTTGATGCCCCATGCCCGAAGCAAGCGAACGTGCGGATACTGGAACAGCAGGTAGGCGATGAAGAACATGCTGACACCAAACCCGAACTGGTCGGGAGACAGCGCCAGATCGGCCGACATCGCGCTGCCGGCATAGCTGACATTCACCCGGTCGATCGAATTGACGAAGGTGATGATCGCAATGGGGATGATCAGCCGCACCAGCAGCTTGCGCTCAACCTGCTGGCGTAATGCGCCCTGTGCCTCGTCCATCCCGTTCTCTCCCGTTATGCGGGAGGTTCCACATGGCGGGGGCGGAGTAAAGCGGCGATCAGCGCACCAGGCTGCGAAAGGTGATCGACCAGCGGGTTTCGGCGATAGGGGAGATGCTGTGTTCCCAGCCATGCCGCACTTCGCCTGCCAGGTGATAGATCGAGCGCGGTGACAGGGGCAGGGCGGCGCGGGCAAAGCCGCCTTCGGCTCTGCGCCGGCGCAGCCGCAGCACGGCATTGGACCCCAGCGACAGGCCCACCACGTGCTCGAATACCGGGCGATCGCGATGCCAGCCGATCCCCGCGCCGGGATCGTAGCGGATCACCAGCGCCTGGACGAGTGCGGCGGGAACAAGCTCAGCAAACCGCGCCGCCCGCGCCCGCACCCCGGCCAGGAAGTCAGGCATCGGCGTAGTGGGGCCGAACTCTGCCTTGTCGAAATCATAATGCCAGCCGAACGACGCGGTCAGGCGCTTGCCGGTCCAGCCCTGGAAGCGGAACGGCGCCAGGGCCACGCCATCGATGGCAGATACCAGAACGGCTTCTTCGGCGGGCGAGATGAACTCGTCGGCATGGGCAAGGCCGGGTACCAGCGGGATGTCAAACAGATCGGCCATTATTGTCCGATGTCAGCAACCGGTCCGGCGTTTTCAACTACTCGTCAGTCGAATTCCATCGCCTGCAGTTCGGGCAGTGCCTGGTCGAGCGACCTGGCGATGATGTCCACCATGTCGTCGATCTGCTGGTGGGTGATGATCAGCGGCGGGCACATGACGATGGTATCACGGATGCCGCGCACCATCAGGCCGTTGGCGATGCAATGGTCGCGCACCACCGGTCCGGCATTGCCTTCCTTGCCGCCCCAGCGCTGGTTTGTGCCCGGCTGACTGACCAGCTCCACCGCGCCAAGCAGCCCGATGGACCGGGTTTCGCCCACCAGCGGATGCCCTTCCAGCCGCTTCAGAGCTGCTGCCAGATAGGGGCCGGTATCATCACGCGTGCGGGCGACCAGCCCTTCGCGCTCGATAATGTCGATGTTGGCCAGTGCCACGGCGGCGGCCACGGGATGGCCCGAATAGGTGAAGCCGTGGACGAAATCGCCGCCGGTCTTGAGCACCGCAACGATGTCACTGGAAACGGCAGTGGCGCTGATCGGCTGGTAGCCGGATGATAGCCCCTTGGCCATCGCGACCATATCGGGCGTGAAGCCCAGCGTCTGGTGGGCGAACCATTCACCGGTGCGGCCAAACCCGCAGATCACTTCATCGGCCACCAGCAGGATGCCGTACTTGCGGCAGATCGCCTCGACTTCCTGCCAGTACCCCGGCGGGGGAATGATCACGCCGCCTGCGCCTTGTGCCGGTTCGCCAATGAAGGCGGCCACGTTTTCCGGACCGACAGCCAGGATGCGCTCCTCGATCGCGGCGGCACAATCCTTGCCGAACTGCACCTGATCCTCGCCAAAGCCTTCGCCGAACCAGTAGGGCTGGCGCACGTGTTCCACCCCGGGCACCGGCAGATCGCCCTGCGCATGCATCGCCTTCATGCCGCCCAGGCTGACGCCCGCCACGGTCGATCCGTGATAGGCATTCCAACGGCTGATGAAGACTGTGCGCTTGGGCTCGCCCTTCACCTTCCAGTAGTGGCGCACCATGCGGAACACGGTGTCGTTCGCTTCCGAACCGCTGGTGTTGAAGAACACGTGCTGCAGCTTGCCGCCGGTCAGCCCTGCGATGCGCTGGGCGAGCAGTACGGTGGGCGGGGTCACGGTCTTGAAGAAGGTGTTGTAATAGGGGAGTTCGCGCATCTGGCGGGCCGCCGCCTCCACCAGTTCCTCGCGGCCATAGCCCACGTTCACGCACCATAGCCCAGCCATGCCATCGAGAATGCGGTTGCCATCGCCATCGTGGATGTAGCAGCCATCGGCATGGGTCACGATGCGGCTGCCGCCCATGTCCTCGATCAGCTGGTAATCCTGCTGCGCGGGCAGGTGGTGCGCCACATCGAGGCGCTTCAGTTCGGCAATATCGTAATTCTGCGGCATGGGTTGTCTCCGGTAATCTGGGGCAGGCGACGAGGGCGTCTGGCGCCAGTGTCAGGGAGAAAAGCCGATCCGGGCGAGAAAGCGGCAGGTGCGGATGATACGCATCATGCCTCGCCCCGCAAGATGCGGCCAAGCAGGCGGAAGAAGGCCTGGCTGTCGGGGTTGGCAGCTGTGTTCCATTCCGGGTGCCACTGTACCGCAAGCACGGGCGCAGTGCCAATGGTGGTGGAGAAGCCCTCTACCAGCCCATCGGGCGCGGTGGCTTCCACTTCCAGCCCGTCGGCCAAGCGGCCCACACCCTGGAAATGGACCGAGTTCACGGTCAGTTCTTCCCTGCCAAAGGCGCGCGCCAGCATTCCACCCTCGCTCAGGTGGACCGGATGCAGGTGATCGAACATCGCATCGAACGCGACATCATCGGCCGCATGGTGCCGCAGCAGGTCATCGCTGGCCGAAACATCGCGCCGCAAGGTACCGCCCAGCGCCACGTTGATTTCCTGAAAACCCCGGCAGATGCCGAACACCGGTTTGCCCTGTCCGGTCATCCGGTCGACCATGGCCAGCGCAATTTCGTCGCGCCCCGCATCGAACGGGCCTTCTCCACCTGCTTCGCCATAGCGGCTGGTCTCGACATTGGACGGGCTTCCGGTGAGCAATATGCCATCCAGCCGTCCGGCCACCTCGCTCGCGCTCATCAGGTCGGGCAAGCTAGGAACGATCAGCGCGGCCACATCGGCGTATTCCATCGTCGGGCGGATGTAGCGCTCGATCACTGCTTGCGCGGGTTCGGTGCCGACGGTGCGCTGGCAAGCAATGATACCGAGGACGGGGCGGGCCATTTTGGTCAGTGCTTTATCATCACGTGACGCGTGGTCATGTAATGCTCCAGACTGTAGATCGACAGGTCCGATCCATAGCCCGATGACTTCACTCCGCCATGCGGCATTTCCGTGGCGTTGACCGAGTGGGTGTTGATCCAGGTCACGCCATATTGCAGCTCTGCGGCAAATCGCGCGGCCTTGCCCACATCGCGGGTCCATACCGAACTGGCCAGACCATATTCGCTGTCATTGGCCCAGCCCAATGCCTGCTCATCATCATCAAACCGGGTGACGGAAACGACCGGGCCAAACACTTCCTTCTGCACGATCTCGTCAGTATGGCGCGCGCCCGCCACCAGTGTTGGGGCATAGAAAAAGCCGGGGCCATCGGGCGCATAGCCGCCGCTGACCACTTCGGCCGGAGTATCGGCCGCAGCGCGAGCCACGAAGCCGTCCACCCGGTCACGCTGGCGGGCAGTGATCAACGGGCCGAGCTGGGTTTCCGCCAGAGAAGGATCGCCCATCGGGATCACGTCGGTCGCCAGCTTTAGGTCGGCCACCAACCGGTCATAGATGCTGGCATGGGCATAAACCCGGCAGGCGGCGGTACAATCCTGTCCGGCGTTGTAGAACCCCCCTTCCGCGATTGCTGCCACGGCCGCAGCGATCTCGGCATCGGCCAGCACGATGACCGGCGCCTTGCCGCCCAGTTCGAAATGGGTGCGCTTGATCGTTGGGGCCACGGCCTCCAGGATCTTGCGGCCGGTCGCCACGTCGCCTGTCAGCGATACCATCCGCACTTGCCGGTGTGCCACCAGGTGCGCGCCCACGCCGCTGCCATTGCCGGTGACCACGTTGACCACGCCATCGGGCAGGAACTCGGCGCAGACCTCGGCCAGTTTCAGGGCGGTAAGGGGGGTGTGTTCCGACGGCTTCAGCACCACGGTATTGCCCGCCGCGATAACCGGGGCGATCTTCCAGCTGGCCATCATCAGGGGGTAATTCCACGGCGCAATACCCACGCATACGCCCAGCGGATCACGCCGTACCATGCTGGTGTGTCCGGCCCTGTATTCACCCGCCGGAACGCCTGGCACCGTCCGCGCGGCCCCGGCATAGAAGCGGAATACGTCCACGGTATTGCCCACATCCACCGCCCGCGCGGTGCCGATTGGCTTGCCACAGTTGAGCGATTCCAGCGCCGCGAATTCGTCGGCCAACTCCTCGATCCGGTCGGCAATCCTCAGCATGCAGCGCGAGCGATCCGCCGGGGTCATCTTCGACCACACGGCAAAGGCGCGCTGGGCCGCTTCCACCGCCGCGTTGACTTGCGCCTTGCCGGCACTGGCGAGATTGGCGATCTGTTCGCCCGTGGCCGGATTGAACACCGGTTCGGCAGCATCCTGGCCTTCGACCGGGCGTCCGGCGATGAACTGGCTATGGGCGATCATGGGTCATCCTGTGGTTGCTGCTCTCCTGCCACGACTAGGCGCGAGGGGCGCTGCGGAGAAATATGAATTGGAACACCGCTTCAATCGGATTTGCCGATAGGCGCGGTTGGTCAGCTCAGCAGCACCACCGGGCTATCGGCCCGCCAGTGCATCGAGACCTTGTCGTCCCAGGTGAAATCCTCCTGGTCGCGGCGCGACAGGTTGGGGCGTGACACGCGCAGCATGGCACCCGATTCCAGCTGGATGTCGAACAGGGTGATATCGCCCAGATAGCTCATCCCGCGGATCTTGCCGCGGGCGAAGTTGTGCCCCTCGGGCGCGTCTTCCTGCGCGGCACGGAACGCCTTGCCATCGCCCGGAACGTGGAGGTAGATTTTTTCGGGCCGGATCGCCACCCACACGCTCGACTGGTGTGATCCGGTGACCCCGTGGTTCAAGTACACCTTGCCCAACCCTTCACATTCCACCGCCGCGCGATCCGGCTCGTCCAGCGTCAGCTTGCCTTCGAACAGGTTCACCGAGCCGACGAAATCGGCCACGAAGCGGTTGGCAGGGAATTCGTACAGATCGGACGGGCTGGCCAGTTGCGCCACTTCGCCCTTGTTGATCACCGCAATCCGCCCGGCCATGCTCAGCGCTTCATCCTGGTCATGCGTCACGGTTACGAACGTGATGCCGACTTCGTCCTGCAGGTCGGCCAGTTCGAACTGCATCTGGGCGCGTAGCTTGGCATCGAGGGCTGACAACGGCTCGTCCAGCAGCAGCACCTTGGGCCGCATGACCAGTGAGCGGGCGAGGGCGACGCGCTGGCGCTGGCCGCCGGAAAGCTGGTCGGGCCGGCGGCTGCCGAAGCCATCCAGCTTCACCAGTTCCAACGCTTCTGCCACGCGGGACTTGATCTCGTCCCCGCCCACGCGGGCAATCTTCAGGCCATAGCCGACGTTCTGTTCCACCGTCATGTGCGGGAACACGGCATAGGACTGGAACACCATGTTCACCGGCCGCTTGTTGGGCGGCACCTTGGCCATATCGTGCCCGTCGATCAGGATCTGGCCCTCGGTCGGCATTTCGAACCCGGCGATCATTCGCAGCAGGGTGGTCTTGCCGCAGCCCGATGGCCCCAGCAGCACGAAGAATTCGCCCGGCATGATGTCGATGGAAACATCGTCCACCGCAGTTACCGGGCCGAAGCGCTTCGACACATTCCTGATCGAGATGATCGGTCGCTTTATGTCCATGCGATCAGTGACCTTGCGAGACAGTGCCCATCCGGCTCTGCAGTTTGAGCGCGATGGTGGTGAGGATGATGGTCAGGGCGATGACGATGGTGCTTGCCGCGTTGACTTCCGGCGTCACCGAGAAGCGGACCATCGAATAGACCTTTACCGGGAAAGTGATGGTGTTCGGGCCGCTGGTGAAGAAGGTGATCACGAAATCATCAAGGCTGAGCGTAAACGCCAGTAGCGCGCCGGCCACCAGCCCCGGCTTCATGTGCGGCAGAAGCACATCACGAAAAGCCTGGAATTCGTTCGCCCCAAGATCCTTGGCGGCTTCCTCTTCCTCGCGGTTGAAGCTGGTCAGACGGCTGCGCACCACCATGGTGACAAACGGGAAGCAGAAGGTGATGTGGGCGATGGTGATCGCGCCCAGGTTCAACGGCCAGGGCAGGTCTGTCGGGAAGCCGATCTTGGCAAAGAACACCAGGAACGCTACGCCAAGGCAGATTTCCGGCACCACGATCGGCAGTGCCATCGCGCCTTCGGCGGCACCCTTGAACGGGAAACGGAAGCGCCACAGCATCACCGCCGCCAGCGCGCCCAGCACCACGCTGGCCACGGTGGCCAGTGCGGCGATGGTCATGGAATTGACCAGCGCTTCCATCAGGCTCGTGTTGTTCAGCGCCTTGTCGTAATAATCGAGCGTGAAGCCGCGCCAGACGATGTTGCGGCGGCTGTCGTTGAAACTGAACGCCACCAGCGTGATCAGCGGGGCGTAAAGGAAGAACAAGACCAGGCCCACCCAGGTCCGCATCCACAGGCGGCGGGTATATTCCAGCGGCGCGATCGGCTCGCGCTTGGCGAAGAGGCGGTTCATTAAACTCATTGCCTCGCCTCCGCCTGGCGCGATTTCATCGCCTGGAAGGCAATCGCGATGAAGGTGGCGTACATCAGGATGAAGCTGAGCGCGGCGCCGAACGGCCAGTCATTGGCCCGCTTGAACTGGCGCTCAATCACGTTGGCGATCATCTGGCTGTCCGGTCCGCCCAGCAGGTCGGGCGTCAAGTAAGCGCCCAGTGCCGGCACGAAAGTGATGATGATGCCGGAGATGATGCCAGGTGCGGCCAGCGGGGCCACAATGGCCAGCAGGGTGCGGAAATGCCCTGCACCAAGGTCCAGGCTCGCTTCGATCAAGGATTTGTCCAGCCGGTCGAGCGCGGCATAGAGCGGCAGGACCATGAAGGGCAGGTGGACATAGACCAACCCGAAAATCACCGCGAAATTGTTATACAGCAGCTCCAGCGGCTCATAGGCGCCAGGCGCGGGCAGGCCCACCAGCGGCAACAGGCCGCCCAGATTATCATGCAGCCAGCCTAGCGACTGGTTGGCATACCCCTCGCGCCGCAGCACGGCCATCAGCGCATAGGTGCGGATCAGCAGGTTGGTCCAGAATGGCAGCATAATTGCCAGCAGCAGCCACGGCTTCCACTTTTCAGCCGCGAACACGATGGCCAGCGCCACCGGAAACCCCACCACGATGCAGATCACCGTGGTGGCAGCGGCTACCAGGATCGATTTCCACAGGATGCCCAGATAAAGCGGATCGAGCGCCCGGGCATAGTTGGAGAACGTGCCCGAAATCTCGATCTCGGTCAGGCTGGTATTGGTACCGAAGCTGTAGAGCCAGACGATGCCCAGGGGGATGATGAAGAAGCCGAGCAGCCACAAGGTGGGCACCGTCGCGACGGCGGCGAACATCCCCCTGGCGGTTTTCCAGCTTTCCATCGCGCCCCCCGGCAACCGTTCCGCGCGCTAGGCTGCGCGGATGCGAGTGAAAGCCTCTTCGTACAGCGGCTGGAGCGTCTCGTTGTAGGCCGCATACTCGCACAGGGCCATGCGGTCAGCTGGCGGAAAGATCACTGGATTGGCGCTGTATTCCGGCGGCATCAGCGCCTTGGCTGCTGCGTTGGGAGTGGGGTAGAGGATCGTTTCGGTGATCTTCTTACCCACTTCGGCATCCAGCAGGTTGCTGATGAAGGCATGGGCGTTCAGCGGATGCGGTGCGCCCTTGGGAATGCACAGGTTATCCGAATTGAGCTGGCTGCCTTCCTTCGGAATGACGAAATCGATGTCATCATCCTCGGTCATGATCTGGGCGATGTCGCCGTTGTATTCCAGCACCACGTCAACCTCGCCCGACAACAGCAGATCCTGCCCGTTATCCTCGTGGAAGGTGCGGATGAAGGGCTTCTGCCGGATCATCATGGCTTCCACTTCGGCGATAATCTCGGGCGTAATTTCGTTGACCGAATGGCCCAGGTACTTCGCGCCCAGCCGGATCACGTCACCTGCTTCTGACAACAGAGCGAGGCGACCTGCATATTCGTTCGAATCGAACAGCACTTTCCAGCTGTCGGGCGGGCTTGAAACCTTGGACTTGCGATAGCCGATGCCCAGCGCCAGCCAGGTATAGGGCATCGAATAGGCGCGGCCCGGATCGTAAGCGACATCAATGAACGTGGGATCGACATTGGCCATGTTGGGGATCAGCGAATGGTCCAGCGCCTCGACCAGGTCGGACTGGATCATCCGTTCGACAAAGTCGTTCGACGGCACGATCACATCGAACCCGGGGTTGCCTGCGCGCAGCTTGGCGAACAGTTCGTCGTTGGTGGCAAACAGGCTCATATTGACGGAGATTCCGCTGCTTGCCTGAAAATCCTCCAGCGTGGTCTCACCGATATAGGTGTCCCAGTTGTAGAAGTTGAGGGTGGCCTCTTCGCCCGTGCTGGCGGTGCCGGTGTCCGATCCGCTGCAGGCCGCCAGACCGCCGAAACTGATGCCGACCGCGGCAACGCCAAGGCTCTGCAGAAGCGAGCGGCGACCGATGCCGTTCGAACCCAGCAATTGGGTGGCAAATTCGTTTGAAGTTCTGAAAGTGCTCATATCGATGACCCCCCTTCGGTAAGACCGGTCTGGCCGGTGCGCATCTCGTAGCGCCGATGCTACTCTTCAACCAGAATGCTGCAAGCGCACAATTAGCATCAAAGCACGTTTGACGCTGGCTGCCAGTCGATTATGCAAAGCTGGAGCTATCGGAAAACCAGATGAACATCACTTTTCGCCAGTTGCGCTATTTTATCGCCGTAGCCGAGGCGCGGTCGGTATCCGGCGGGTCGAGCGCGGTGGGCATTTCGCAAAGCGCAGTAACCGATGCGATCCGCACGCTGGAGCTGGAAACCGGTATGGCCCTGTTCAACCGCCACGCCAAAGGTGTGACGCTAACGCGTGAAGGCAGCCAGTTCCTGCGCAATGCCCGCTCGATCGTGGATGCAGTGGCAGACCTGGGCGCGGGAGCGGGGCAGGGTGAGGACCAGACCGAGGGGCGCATCCGGGTGGGCGCCACCCCACTGGTGACCGGCTATTTCTTTGCCGACCTGCTATCGCATTTCCAGCGGCTCTACCCGCGGATCGAGGTGTCGCTGGTGGAAGACAAACGCAGCTATATCGAACACATGCTGGTTGGCGGCGAGCTTGACCTGGCCTTGCTGCTGGTAGCCAACCTGGAGCAGCGCCACGCGATCGATTATGAGGTGCTGCTGCGGAGCGAATGCCGCGCCTGGATGGCTCCCACCCATCCGCTTGCCAATGTCGACGGGCTCTCGCTGGCACAGATGGAAAACGATCCGGTGGTGATGCTGGCGCTGGACGAGCTTGAGGGGCTGGTCGAGGGCATGTGGGCCAAGTTCGACCATCCGCCGCGCGTGGCGTTTCGCACATCGTCAGTCGAAGGGGTGCGCAGCCTGGTGGGCACCGGCGCGGGGATCACCCTCATGCCGGATCTGGTCTATCGACCGTGGAGCCTTGAGGGCGATCGCATACTGTCGAAACGCACCCGCGAAAGCCTGCCCACCGTCGATATCGGCATCGGCTGGCGGCGGCTGACCCGGCATAGCGAGGCGGTGAGCCTGTTCATTGAAACGGCGCAGAACCACCGCCGTTAGGGATCAGGCGTTGCGCAAGTACCAGGCGTAATCCAGCTCTGTCACCTGGGCCATGAAGTTGGCCATCTCCACGCCTTTGACCACGGCGTAATTCGTCACGAAGCGGTCGCCCAGATAGTCGCGCAGCGCGGCCGAGTTCTCGAACGCCTCGATCGCTGCGGCCCAGTGGTTGGGCAGGCGGATGTCGTCACCGGTCGCTTCGTAACCGTTGCCGACTACTGCCGGGCCGGGATCGATCTGGTGGGTAATACCGTGCAGCATCGCCGCCAGCACGGTTGCCATCGCCAGATAGGGATTGGCATCGGCCCCGCAGATGCGGTGTTCGACATGGCGCGAGGCGGGCGATCCGGCAGGAATGCGCAAGGATACGGTCCGGTTGTTCACGCCCCAGGTGGCGGCCACCGGAGCATAGGAATTGGCCTTGAACCGGCGGAAGCTGTTGGCGTTGGGGGCGAAGATCGCCATGCTTTCGGCAAGCAGCGACTTCATCCCGCCGATGGCGTGGCGCAGCAAAGGCGTGCCAGCGGGATCATCGCTGGCAAAGGCATTGGCGCCGCTCTCGTCATTCATCGAGATGTGCAGATGCATGCCGCTGCCCGCGCTCGCCTCGAACGGCTTGGCCATGAACGTCGCCTCGAAGCCGTGCTTGGCCGCCACACCCTTGACCACGCGCTTGTACATCACCGCATCGTCGGTCGCGCGCAGGGCATCGGGCTTATGGCGCAGGGTCAGTTCGAACTGGCCGGCGGCATATTCCGAAATCGCGCTTTCCAGCGGCAGGTCCTGTGCATCGCAAGCGTCGTACAGGTCATCGAAGAACGGCTTGAAATCCTCCATCTCGCGCAGGCCATAGACCTGGATATCACTGCTGCGGTGGCCAGTTGCGGGGCCTTTGGCGGGGATCGGACGGCCTTGGCTGATGTCGACGAGGTAGAATTCCAGCTCCACCGCCACCATCGGGGTCAGGCCGATTGCCGCCAGCCGATCAATCACCCCGCCCAGCACATGGCGCGGATCCAGATCGTTGGGCGTGCCGTCCAGTTCATAGAAGCTGGTGAGGAATTGCGCGGCGTTATCCCCCAGCCACGGCGTGCGGACCAGCGTGCCGGGGACGGGCTTCACATGTCGGTCCGCATCGCCATCCTCCCACACCAGGCCGGTTTCCTCGGTATCGCGCCCGGTAATGTCGACAACCAGTACAGATCCGGGCAGGAAGCGCCCGCTCTCGTAAACCGCCACCACCTCATGCTGCCGCAGCCGCTTGCCGCGCGGGACACCGCACATGTTGGTGAAGATGATGTCGACTGCGTCCACATCCGGATTGGCGGCGAAGAAATCCACCGCCTCCTGCGCGGAAGCGATCACGTTGGAGCTGTGTGGCGGCTTGGTCATCGTGCATGTCCCGTCAGTGTCTTGAGGCAATCGTCCAATACGCCTGCCAGCCGTTCGACCTGTTGGACGGTCGTGGACGGGCTAACCAGCGTCATATTGTGGAACGGCGCGATAAGCACGCCGCGATTAATCAGGTAGAGGTGCAGCGCATGTTCCAGCGGACCATGCATGGCCGCGCGTGCTTGCGTCCCATTGCGCGGGGCCGTGGGCGAGCAGATGAATTCGCCGCGCGCGCCGACCTGTGTCACATGCCAGTCCAGCGCGTTGGCCGCGATAACGTCGTGCAGGCGTCCGGCCAGATGCGCGGCCAGCGGCAGCATGTGGTCATAGGCGGCAGGCGTCATCACTTCGGTCAGGCAGGCGCGCATGGCGGCCAGCGCCAGGGCATTGGCCGACAACGTGGTGCCAATGCCCGAATGGCCTGTCTCGCCGGTATCGCGCAGCCGTTCCATCCTGTCGGCCACTTCGGCGGTGAAGCCAAAAACCGCGCAGGGCATTCCTCCTGCCACCGGCTTGCCCAGCACGAACAGGTCGGGCTGCGGGCCGTGAGCGCGGGTCCAGCCGCCGGGGCCGGTGCTGATGGTATGCGTCTCGTCCAATACCAGCAGGGTGCCGTGACGGGTGCAAAAGTCGCGCATGGCTGCAAGATAACCGGGATCGGGCAGCACCATGCCCACATTGGTCAGTGCCGGCTCGGTCAGGATGGCGGCGACATCGCCCTTGGCCAGTTCGGCTTCGAGCGCGGCCAGATCGTTGAATTCGATCACAGTGGTTTGCTGGCGCACGTCATAGACCTGTCCCACCAGGCTTTGGCGCAAGGTCGGCGCGCCGTTGACCAGATCGACAAACACATCGTCCACCGCGCCGTGATAGCAGCCATTGAACACCAGGATCCTGGCTCGTCCGGTAATGCCCCGGCACCAGCGGATCACCGCGCGGTTGGCCTCGCTGGCGCTGGAGGTGACCTGCCAGAACGGCAGGCCGAAGCGCGCCGCCAGTTCATCGGCCACCACCACCGCATCCTCGGTCGGCAGCATGAAAGTGAAGCCGCGCTGCGCCTGCGCAGCCAGCGCGCGGGCGACGGGTGCGGGCGAATGGCCGAACATCGCGCCGGTATCACCAAGGCAGAAATCATCGAACCGGTGGCCGTCCACATCCCACAGTTCGGCACCTTCCGCGCGATCGACGAACAGCGGGAACGGCGTTCCCCAATCGAGCATCCAGTGGAACGGCACCCCGCGATGCCAGTGGCGTGCGGCGGCCTGCGCCAGTTCGGCCGAACGCGGATTGGCGGCGGCAAAGCTCGCACCCTCACCAGCGATCATCGCGGCAATGGCGGCATCGGTAATCACAGCCGGTCCTTCAGCGCAAACCACAGCATGCCCGCCACATACAGCGGATGGCGCAGCAGCGGCCCGCCGGGGAAGGGTTTGCCGGGCAGGCCTGCGAACAGGTCGAACCGTTCCGCCGTGCCGCGCATGGCATCGGCGATCATCTCACCCGCCAGCGTAGTGAGCAGCACGCCGTGGCCCGACCAGCCGAAAGCGTAGAAGCTGTTGCCGATCCGCCCGAAGCGCGGCAGCCGGTTCATCGTCACCCCGACAAGGCCGCCCCACGCATAGTCGATCGGCACGCCGGCCAGCTGCGGGAACACGCCTTCCAGGTAAGGCCGCACGAAGCCGGCAATGTCGACCGGCGGCGTGGGCGTGTATTTCTCGCCCCCGCCGAAGATCAGCCGGCTGTCGGCGCTGAGGCGGTAGTAGTTGAGCACGAACTTGCTGTCCGCCACCGCCGCGCCCGACGGGATCAGCGCCCGCGCTTGATCGGGTGAAAGCGGCGCGGTGGCGACATTGTAGTTGGCCACTGGCATGGTCATCGCGCCCAATGACTTGTCGACCGAACCAATAAAGGCATCGCAGGCAAGCACCCCGTGGCGCGCAGTCACTTTGCCCGCAATGGTTCTTGCCACCACCGGCGAGCCGTGATCCATCGCCACAACCGCGCTGCCTTCAAAAATCCGCACGCCTGCAGCCAGGGCTGCCCCTGCCAGTCCCAATGCATAGTTGAGCGGGTGGAGATGCCCGCCGTGCTGGTCGTAAAACCCGCCGTGATAGATCGGGCTGGCGACATATTCTCCCACGTCCGCCGCCGAAACGATGCGCGCTCCATGATTGTCCAGCAACTGCTGCAGCAGGTCCAACTCGCGCTTCATCGCCTCCAGATGCGCGGGCCGGGCTGCGGCCTGGAAATGGCCCGCCTTCAGATCGCAGGCAATGCCATGGCGGGCGATCCTGTCGCGCACCCGCTCGCCTGCCAGATTGGCAATCGCCAGCAGCCGCGCGGATTGCCCGGCCCCGAACCGCGCCATCAGGTCAGCCGCGCTCCACCGCATGCCGGGGATCATCTGCCCGCCATTGCGGCCTGATGCACCCCAGCCGATGCGGTTGGCTTCCAGCAGGACTACGGAAAGGCCTGCCTCTGCCGCATGGAGCGCGGCGGACAGGCCGGTATAGCCGCCGCCCACAACTACAACGTCGGCGGCAATATCGCCTGCCAGTTGTGGCTGGGCCGGGAAGGGATTGGCGCTCGCCGCATAGAAGGACGGCGCATGGGCGGTCATGGCTAGACCTTCAACAGCAGGTGTTCGCGCTCCCACGAGGAGATCACCGACTGGTAGGCATAAAGTTCGGTATCTTTGATGGCGTAGAACACCTCGAAAAAATCGGTGCCGAAATACTCGCGCACCGGCTTGCAATGGCTGAACCGGTCCAGCGCGCCTTCCAGTGTGCGCGGCAGGGTGCGGGCGCGGTTATAGGCGTTGCCGGTGATCATCTTGGGCGGAACCATCCGTTCCACCATGCCGATATAGCCGCAGACTAGCGATGCCGCGATAGCCAGATAGGGATTGGCATCGGCCCCCGGCAGGCGGTTTTCGATCCGGCGGTTTTTGGAATCGGATACCGGGGTGCGCAAGCCGCAACTGCGGTTGTCAGTCCCCCACTGCACGTTGATGGGCGCATCGGTATCGGGGCGCATCCGGCGGAACGAATTCACATTGGGCGCAAACAGCGGCGAGACTTGCGGCAACAGCCGCGCAAGGCCCGCCACATAGCTGCGGAACAGCGCGGATTCCCGGCCATTCGGGGTGGAGAAGATATTGCGCCCGCTCTCAATATCCAGCACCGACTGGTGGATGTGCATGGCGCTGCCCGGCTGGTCGGACATCGGCTTGGCCATGAAGGTGGCATAGACCCCGTGTTCCAGCGCCACCTGCCGCACGATGCGTTTGAACAGCAGCGCCTCATCGGCCAGCGCCAGTGGATCACCGTGTTCGAAATTGATTTCCAGCTGGGCCGCACCGCTCTCGTGGATCATCGTGTCGATGTTGAGTTCGGCTTTTTCGCAGAAATCATAGATATGCTCGATGATGTCCTCGAACTCGCTCAGCGCTTCAAGGCCATAGGGCTGGCTGCCGGTTTCCGCCCGACCCGACCGGCCGGTTGGCGGGACCAGCGGGAAATCGGCATCGAGGTTCTTGGAAACCAGGTAGAATTCCAGCTCGGGCGCAATCACCGGACGCCAGCCGCGCTTCTCGAACAGGCCCAGCACTTTCTTCAGGATATGACGGGGGGCGATTTCCACCGGCTTGCCTGCTGAATCAAACGCATCGGCAATCACATAGGCGGTCGGCGTCTTGTAACCGGGCGCCTCGCGGATGGTCGATGCATCGGGCACCAGCACCACATCGGGATCGAACGCCGGCACGATGCTGTCGATACCTTCGGGATAGTCGCCGGTGACGGTGACCGTGAACACGCTGCCGGGTATGCGTAGCGTGCCGTCATTGATGCTTTTGAGGAACTTGCCAGCGGGCAGCACCTTGCCGCGCTGGATGCCGTTCATATCGGGAACGATGCATTCGACCTCGGCGATGCCGCGTTCCTTGATCCAGGCAGCGATGTCGATGGTCATTGCAGTCTCGCATTTGGTCTGCGGGGACGACAGATGATCGGTGCCCCCGACATGAGACTACCTTGCAGGCGCAGGGAGGGGAAGGCCAATGGTATTTACGCGAAGCATCGCTATCAGCTTTTCCGATAGGTGGGGGTGAAGCGAACAGGGTGGCGGCGGGCCATGCGGGCGGTTAGACCACCACCAGGCGCCTTCCAGCAGGAGTTTCCGGTGACCGAACCCAATGACCTCGCTGCTTTCTGGATGCCGTTCACCGACAATCGCGGATTCAAGGCCAATCCGCGCATGATGGTGGCGGCAAATGGGATGCATTATACCGCCGCTGCCGGGCACCAGGTGCTGGATGCCACCGGCGGATTGTGGTGCGTCAACGCCGGGCACGGGCGCGCGGCAATTGTCGAGGCGATCCGACAGACCGCCGGCGAGATGGATTTCGCTCCCACCTTCCAGCTTGGCCATCCGCTGGCGTTCGAAGCAGCCTCGCGGCTGGCCCTGTTGATGCCGGAAGGGCTGGACCGGATCTTCTTCGTCAATTCGGGATCGGAAGCGGTCGACAGCGCGCTCAAGATCGCGCTCGCCTATCAGAAGGCGCGCGGGCAGGGCGGCCGGACCCGGTTGATCGGACGCGAGCGTGGGTATCACGGGACCGGCTTTGGCGGCATCTCGGTGGGCGGCATTGTCGGCAACCGGCGGCAGTTTGGCACCCTGCTGACGGGCGTGGACCATATGCGCCACACGCACGATCTGGGCAACAATGCCTTCAGTCGCGGGCAGCCGCTGCACGGGGCCGACCTGGCCGACGATCTCGACCGGCTGGTAACGCTGCACGGTGCGGAAACCATCGCGGCGGTGATCGTGGAACCAGTGGCGGGTTCCACCGGGGTGCTGATCCCGCCGGTCGGCTATCTCCAGCGGCTGCGCGACCTGTGCGACAAGCACGATATACTGCTGATCTTCGACGAAGTGATCACCGCGTTTGGCCGGGTCGGCTGCGCCACGGCATCCGAACGGTTCGGCGTCACGCCAGACCTGATCTGTATGGCCAAGGGTCTCACCAATGCCGCAGTGCCGATGGGTGCGGTGGCGGTGCGGCGCAGTGTGCAGGATGTGATTATTGATAATGCGGCACCGGGCATCGAACTTTTCCACGGCTATACCTATTCGGGCCATCCGCTGGCTTCTGCCGCTGCCATCGCCACACTGGGGATCTATCAATCGGAAGGCCTGTTCAACAAGGCGATCGAGCTGGAAGATTACTGGGCCGATGCGGTTCATTCGCTGAAGGGCGCGCCCCACGTGATCGATTGCCGCAACATTGGCTTGATTGGCGGGATCGAGCTGGAGCCACGGGTGGGCGCGCCCACCAAGCGGGCGATGGAAGTGTTCCACCGCGCGTTCGACCAGGGACTGCTGATCCGCGTGACGGGGGACATCATTGCCCTGTCACCCCCGCTGATCCTGGAAAAGACGCATATCGACGAGATTTTCGGCAAGCTGGCCGCCATCCTCGCCACCATCGATTAGGAGATTGAGCATGATTGTCGGCACGCTGCGCGAGATCAAGAACAACGAATTCCGCGTCGGCCTGACACCGGAAGCGGCGCAGGAACTGGTATCCGGCGGGCATGACGTGGTGATCGAGGCGGGTGCGGGCCTTGGTATCGGCGCGACCGATGCCGCCTATGAAGTGGCGGGTGCCCGCATCCTGGCCACTGCCGCCGAAGTGTTCGCTACGGCCGAACTGGTGGTCAAGGTGAAGGAACCACAACCGGCCGAACGGGCCATGCTGCGCGAAGGCCAGGTGTTGTTCACCTACCTCCACCTCGCCCCCGATCCAGATCAGGCGCGCGACCTGCTGGCCAGCGGCGCGGTGTGCATCGCCTATGAAACCGTCACCGATGCCGGCGGCGGGCTGCCGCTGCTCAAACCGATGAGCCAGGTGGCCGGGCGCATGTCCATCCAGGCCGGGGCCAGCGCGCTGGAGAAAGCGCATGGCGGGCGCGGCGTGCTGCTGGGCGGCGTGCCGGGCGTGCTGCCGGGCAAGGTCGCCATCATCGGCGGCGGCGTGGTCGGCTTCAACGCCGCGCAAATGGCGGCAGGGCTGGGGGCGGATGTGACCATCCTCGACCGGTCGGCCGAAGTGCTGGAAAAGCTCGGCGTGCATTTCGAGGCGCGGGCGAAAACCCGCTACTCCAACCGGGCCAACCTTGCCGCCTGCGTGGCCGAGGCGGATCTGGTGATCGGCGCGGTCCTGATCCCCGGCGCCGAAGCGCCCAAGCTGGTCAGCCGCTCGATGCTGGCCACGATGAAACCCGGCGCAGTGCTGGTCGACGTGGCGATCGACCAGGGCGGCTGCTTCGAAACCAGCCGCGCCACCACGCACGCCGATCCGACCTATGTGGTCGATGGCATCGTCCACTATTGCGTGGCCAACATGCCGGGCGCCGTGGCGCGCACTTCCACCTATGCGCTGGGCAATGTGACCCTGCCGCATGTGTTGAGACTGGCCAGGCATGGCTGGAAGGAAGCGCTGCGGCGCGATCCTCACCTCCTGGCCGGCCTCAACATCGCGCATGGCAAGGTGACCTGCCAGCCGGTGGCAGAGGCGCTGGAACTGCCCTTCACCGATCCCGCCACGGTCCTCGCCTGATGGCCACGATCGGCCATTTCATCGCCGGGCAGGCGCATTCCGGCACCGGTGAACGCACATCTCCGGTGTTCAATCCTGCCACCGGCGAGCAGACCGGCGAAGTGGCGCTCGCCTGTGCGGCGGATGTGGACCAGGCGGTGCGCGCCGCGCAGGCGGCTTTTCCCGGCTGGGCAGCAACTCCGCCGCTGCAACGCGCCCGCGTGCTCAACCGCTTCCTGCGCCTGCTGGAAGAACGGACTGACGATCTGGCCGCCGTCATCACCGCCGAACACGGCAAGGTGCTGTCCGACGCGCGCGGCGAAGTTCAGCGCGGGCTTGAAGTTGTCGAATTCGCCACCGGGATCCCCAACCTGCTCAAGGGTGACATTACCGAGAACGTCGGGCGTGACATCGATAGCCATGCGGTGCGCCAGCCATTGGGCGTGGTGGCCGGGATTACGCCGTTCAACTTTCCCGCCATGGTGCCGATGTGGATGTTCCCTGTGGCGCTGGCCTGCGGCAACTGCTTCATTCTCAAGCCTTCGGAACGCGATCCATCGGCCGCTCTGCTGATCGCGCAGTGGCTGGCCGAGGCAGGCTTGCCCGCCGGCGTGTTCAGCGTTGTACAGGGTGACAAGGAGGCGGTGGATGCGCTGCTGACCCATGCCCATGTCAGGGCAATCAGCTTTGTCGGATCAACCCCGATTGCCCGCTATATCTATGAGACTGCGGCGAAAAATGGCAAGCGCTGCCAGGCGCTTGGCGGGGCCAAGAACCACATGGTGATCATGCCCGATGCCGATCTGGACCAGGCGGCCGATGCCCTGATGGGCGCGGCCTATGGCTCTGCCGGGGAACGCTGCATGGCGATTTCGGTCGCGGTTCCGGTGGGGCAGGACACGGCCGATGCGCTGGTCGCCCGGCTGGTGCCGCGGGTGCGCGCGCTGAAGGTGGGGCCGGGGACAGATCCCGAGGCCGAGATGGGCCCGCTGGTCAGTGCCGCGCACCGCGCCAAGGTGGCTGGCTATATCGACAGCGGAGAAGCCGACGGGGCCAAGCTGCTGGTCGACGGGCGCGGGCTAGAATTGCAGGGCTACGAAGGCGGGTACTTTATCGGTGGCAGCCTATTCGATCATGTGTTGCCCGACATGGCGATCTACCGCGAGGAGATCTTCGGTCCTGTGCTGTGCGTGCTGCGGGCAGAAAGTTTTGACCATGCGGTCGGGCTGGTGAACGATCACGAATTCGGCAACGGCACCGCGATCTTCACACGCGATGGTGATGCCGCGCGCGAATATGCCAATCGCATCGAGGTGGGCATGGTGGGCGTGAACGTGCCGATCCCGGTGCCGATGGCGTTCCACAGTTTCGGCGGCTGGAAAGCATCCCTGTTTGGCGACCATCACATGCACGGGGCCGAGGGCGTACGCTTCTACACCCGTCTCAAGACTGTCACCACCCGGTGGCCGAAGGGCTTGCGCTCGGGCGCGGATTTCGTGATGCCGACGATGAAATAGGATTTTCGTCGCAGCGGTCGCATCCTTCGGTATGGTGCCGAGCGCAGGCAACAAGGGAAAACGAGGATGATGAGGCATTTGGCCGCGATTTCGGTGCTGGCGCTGGCTGCCTGCTCTCCTCCACCGATCGAGCAGCTCGAACTGGCAACCCGCACGGTTCCGCTGATCGAGGCTGACGGATACCGGTTCCGCGATCTTGACCGTGATGGTGCGCTGACGCCCTATGAAGACTGGCGGCTGACCCCGCAGCAGCGGGCAGCCGATTTGCTGGGCCGCATGACCCTGGCCGAGAAAGCGGGGGCGATGGTCGTGGGCAATCTGCGTGGCGATGCTCCGCCGGACCAGCCTTCCACCGGTTATGATGCCGATGCGGTTGCCACGATGGTGAACGAGCTTTTCGTCACCCATGCCGTTTCGCGCCTGTCAACCGATGCCCGCGCGCTGGCCGAGGCAAACAACGCGGTGCAGGAAGCGGCGGAAAAGGGCCGCCTCGGCATTCCTGTGCTGCTCACCACCGATCCGCGCCACGGCTTTACCGAACTGGCGGGTGCCACCACGATTGGCGGGCAATTCAGCCAATGGCCCAACGGGGTTGGCATGGCCGCGTTGAACGATCCCGCCTTGACCCAAAGCTATGCCGAACTGGTGCGCGATGATCTGCGGGCTGTCGGCTTTGCCCAATTGCTCGGCCCGCAGATCGATCTGGCGAGTGAACCGCGCTGGCCGCGCAATTTTGATACCTATGGCGAGGATGCCGATGTTTCGGCGGCGCAGGCGGAAGCCTTCGTCACCGGGCTGCAGGGCGGGGCCGATGGCCTCGCGCCGGGCGGCGTGGCCGCCGTGGTCAAGCATTTTGCGGGCTATGGCGCGTCCGATACCGGGTTCGATGCGCACAATTACTATGGCCGCCATGCACGAGTGTCAGCGGCGGAATGGCCGCTGCAGGTGCGCCCGTTCGAAGGGGCCTTCCGCGCCAGTCCTGCGGGCGTGATGCCCAGCTATGCCATCCTGCTGGAACTGGAGATCGATGGCCAGCCGGTGGAGCAGGTGGGCGCAGGCTATAGCAGCCAGTTGCTGACCGATGAACTGCGCGGGCGGCTGGGTTTTGACGGAGTGATCCTGTCCGACTGGGCGATTACCGCCGACTGCAGCCAGTTGTGCCGCGATGGACACCCGGCGGGGGAAGCACCCACATTCGCGTCTGTTTCTACCGCTTGGGGCGTCGAGAGTCTGACCCGCCCGCAACGCTTTGCCAAGGCACTGGCTGCCGGAATGGACCAGTTCGGCGGGGTCGATGATCCTGCGCCGCTGCTCGAAGCGGTGGAACTGGGCCTGCTGAGCGAGGCCGACCTTGCGCCTGCCGTCACCCGCGTGCTGGTGCAGAAATTTGCGCTGGGCCTGTTCGACGCGCCTTTTGTCGATCCCGCCGTAGCTACCGAAACCGTGGGCACTCCGCAGGAAGTGGCGCGCGGGCTGGAGGCGCAGGCAGCGTCGATGGTGGTCCTTGCAGGGGCGGCTAACCTGCCGCTCGCCCCTGGCAGCAAGGTTGTGCTGTTCGGGCTGGAGCCGGAGGCCGCGATAGCTGCCGGGTTCGTTCCGGTCAGCGATCCGGCCGAGGCTGACGCGGCGATCCTGCGCACTCGCTCGCCATCGGAACTGCTCCACCCCGGATATGTGTTCGGCGCAATGCACCAGGAAGGAAGCCTGGCTTTTGCCGCTGACCATCCGGCGCTGGCATTCATCGCAGCGCTGCCCCAGAGCCTGCCGCTGTTGGCCGATGTGCAGCTTGATCGCCCAGCGATTGTCACACCGGTCAAGAACCGGGCGCAAGTGCTGCTGGCCAGTTTTGGGGCGGGGGATGCAGCGCTGCTGGCCGTTTTGACGGGCGCTGTCGCACCGCGCGGGCGATTGCCATTCGAATTGCCATCATCGATGGCTGCGGTCGAGGCGCAAAGGCCGGGCATGCCGGCTGACAGCAAGGATCCGCTCTATCCACTCGGTTTTGGTTCGGGTCAGCCATAAACAGCGACTGGCCGCACAGCATCGCTGGTCCGGCGTGAGGTCGGGTGGTTTGACAGCAAGTGACAGGCCTTGCGGCATGCGCCAGCCTTGTCCAAAGCAGCGGCGAAGGGACTGATCGCGATGGCAAGAGCCGCATTCGTGCGCGAGGATGCCGATGTTCGGCGACATAGCCTGATCCAGGCCACCGCTGCCTGCCTTGCAGAGCAAGGCGCGCGCGGGGTTTCAGTGCGCTCGATCTGCCGCCGGGCGGGCGTGTCGGCGGGGCTGTTGACGCACTATTTCGACGGTATTGGCGGTCTGATCGTGGCGACCTATCGCGATACCGGGCGCAAGGTGGCAGAGGCGGTGGAGCGCGCGGTGGCCGAAGCAGGCAGCGATCCGCACGCACGGCTGCAGGCCTATGTGACCGCCAGCTTTCGCCCGCCGGTGCTCGATCCCGATCTGCTGGCCACCTGGCTGGCATTCTGGAGCCTGATGAAATCCGACCCGCAGGTGGCTGAAGTGCATGGGCAATTGTATGCCGAATTTCGCGGCGGGCTGGAGGAATTGCTGCGCGATTGCTGGGGCGAGCGGGCCGATGCAAACCAAGTGCGGCTGGCCGCGATCGCCATCAATGCGCTGGTCGATGGCCTGTGGCTGGAATTGTGCCTGGATGAACGCGGGCCGTTCAGCCCCGAAGAGGCCGAAAGGCTGGCGCTCGACTGGCTCGATGCTCTGCTGGCGCGGCGCTCAGCCGAATAGCCGCCCCATGAAACTGCGATCGGCCAGAATCGCCTTGGCTGCATTGTGCCCCGGTGCGCCGGTCACGCCGCCGCCCGGATGGGTACCTGCGCCGCACATGTACAGGCCGCCGACGGGCGCGCGGTAACTGCCGTTGCCCAGCACTGGCCGGGCAGCCCACAACTGGTCCAGGGTCATGTTGCCGTGCATGATGTCGCCGCCGATCAGGCCGAACTTGCGTTCAAGATCTAGCGGCGAGTGGATCTGGCGGGCGATCACGCTGGCCTTGAAGCCGGGGGCATGGGCTTCCACGGTGTCGATGATGGTATCGGCCGCCGCCTCGCGCTCGTCATCCCAACTTCTGCCATCTGGCAGGACCGGTGCGAACTGCTGGCAGAACAGGCTGGCAACGTGTTGACCTTCGGGCGCCAATGTATCGTCCACGGTGGAGGGGATGAGCATTTCCACGATGGGCTTCTTCGACCAGCCATAGCGTTTGGCATCGAGGAACGCCTCGTCCATGTAATTCAGCGTGGGGGCCAGGATGATGCCGCTGCGGTGATGTTCGCCCGGCTCCGGCAGGCAGGTGAAGCGCGGCAGTTCGGACAGCGCCACATTCATGCGGAAGGTGCCGCTGCCTGTCTTGAACCCGCGCATCCGCCGGCGGAAATCGTTTGGCAGGTCGGTGCTGTCGACCATGCGGTTATACAATAGCGCCGGGCCGACATTGGCCGCCACGATCCCGGCCATGATCTCCTCGCCCGAAACCAGCTTCACGCCCACGGCTTTTTTGCCATCGACCAGCACGCGGTCCACCGGAGTCTCGAGCGATATTTCCACGCCCGCCGCCACGCAGGCCTGCGCCATCGCGCCGGTAATCGCGCCCATGCCGCCAATGGCGTGGCCCCAGGCGCCCTTCTTGCCATTCACCTCGCCGAACACGTGGTGCAGCAGCACATAGGCGCTGCCCGGAGTATCGGGGCTGGCATAGTTGCCGACCACGGCATCGAAGCCGAAGGCGGCCTTCACCGCCTCGCTCTCGAACCACTGGTCGAGCATGGAGCGGGCAGACTTGGCGAACATGTCGAGCAGGTCGCGCTTCTGGTCCAGCGGCAGGGTGGCGAGCGGTCGGCCCTGAGCCGCGGCGGAAATGAGCGTGCGCAACCCATCGCCCACATTGGGCGGAGCCTTCAGGGCAAGGGCGCGCAGGATGTCGGCGATGTTTTCCAGCGCCTGGTAATAGGCGGGCAGGGCTTCAGCATCGGCGCGGGAGAACTTGCGGAATTCCTCCTGCGTTTTCAGCAGACCTCCACCAAGCTTGAGGTAGCCTCCATCCTCCTGCGGCAGGAAGTTGGAGATCGGCCTTTCCACCACCCGGTAGCCGTAATCCGCCAACTTCATGTCCGCGATTACCTTGGGCTGCAGCAGGCTGACGGTGTAGCTGGCGGTGGAATTGCGGAAGCCGGGATGGAACTCCTCGGTCACTGCAGCACCGCCGATTACGTGCCGCGCCTCCAGAACACGCACTGACAGGCCAGCGCGGGCGAGGTAGAAGGCACAGGTCAGGCCATTATGGCCGCCGCCAATAATCAGCGCATCGTAAGTCTTGGTCATAAGTGAACGATCCTTGCTTGTTTTACACTCGTAAGACAGTAGGCTCTGGCAGGCAAGCGTGAAGGGGATCGAAGATGCGAACAGTCCGGGCCGTATTGGCAATCGCGGCAACCGTGCTGGCGGCAACACCGCTATTGGCCGAGGTTACCTATGTCCATGCCGGGCGGCTGGTCGATGTGGTGGCAGGCCGGGTGCTGGAAAACCAGCGCATCGCGATCGAGGACGAGCGGATCGTGGCGGTGGAGCCGTGGTCCGCTCCGCCTGCGGGCGCGCAAGTGATCGACTGGTCGACCATGACGGTGCTGCCCGGCCTGATCGATGCGCATACCCACCTGGCCGATTGGGGGCAGTCCAACAACGTGGCTGAGCCGTTGCTACACTCCGCGCAGGAAATCGCCCTGATCGGCGCGCACCATGCGAGGGCAACGCTGGAAGCGGGCTTCACCAGTGTGCGCGATGTCGGAACCTTTCGGGCGTTTGGCGATGTTGCCCTGCGCGATGCGATCCAGCGCGGCTGGGTGCCGGGACCGCGGATGTGGGTGGCCAGTTCCTATATTACCGTGCCCGGCGGCGGCGGCGCGGTGACAGGCTTTGCCTCCGATGTCCGGGTGCCTGCCGACATGGAAGTGGGCATTGTCCGCAATGTGGATGATGTGCGCGCCGCCTCGCGCTATCTGTTCCAGCACGGAGTGGATTTCCTCAAGCTGATCGCCACTGGCGCGGTGCTGGCTGAAGGAACCGAGCCGGGCGCCATCGAGCTGTCCGAAGACCAGATCGCGGCGGCAGTGGATGTGGCGCGCGGATACGGTTCCTATGCCACGGCCCATGCCCACGGTGCGGAAGGCATCCGCCAGGCGATCCGCGCAGGCGTCCGCTCCATCGAACACGCCAGCCTGATCGACGCCGAAGGCATCCGCATGGCGAAGGACGCGGGCACCTGGCTGGTGATGGACATTTACAACGGCGATTTCATCGAGGAAGTGGGCACCCGCGACGGCTGGCCCGCCGACATGCTGCGCAAGAACGAGGAAACCACCGATGCCCAGCGCGAAGGCTTCACCGCCGCCGTGCGTGCAGGCGTGCGCATCGCCTATGGCACCGATGCGGGCGTGTTCCCGCACGGGGATAACGCCCGCCAGTTCGCCTACATGGTCCGCTATGGCATGACCCCGATGCAGGCGATCCAGAGTGCGACGATTTCTGTGGCGGACCTGATGCAGACGCAGGACGTGGGCGCGATTGCGCCGGGGCGGTTTGCCGACATGGTGGCGGTGGATGAAGACCCGCTGGCGGATGTGACCGCGCTGGAGCGTATCGATCGGGTGATGCAGGGGGGCATGGTGGTGCGGTGATTGATCGCCGCTCCTTTCATCCTTCACCGTCATCCTGAACTTGTTTCCGGATCCATCGTGCAGCAAGCGCAGAGCCTGCGGGTCAGGAACCTAACCTGACCTGCTGTTTGTCCTCTCAACCGGCAGTGTAGGCGGAGAAATTGATCCTGAAACAAGTTCAGGATGACGGTTTCTGAAGGGTGAAGTGAATAGGGTCGAAGACTATTACTGATCAGCAAACCCCGCGAAAGCCTACTTGGCTATCCCATTGAACCAAGACGTGGCGATAATAAATCTCTCGGCGTGTTTCGGTGAGCGAAACGGGCCCACGGGACTTCCGTCGTGCCGGTTCACGAATGTCGTTCCTTCGACCCATTCATTCTCGAGTAGATAGGTCTTGCCGTCGGAAAACTCGCAAACCTCAGCGCAGCGCTTGCCATCTGCGCTGTAGAGGGATTTCACAACTCGATAGCATCTTCCTTCAAGTGATTTGGGCGAGCCGAGTCCGACCAATCGCCTGAGCCAATCCATGATCGAGCCTAGCCTCACTCCCCGCCAACACCCCGCAAATACCGGTCATACCACGCAATGCTTCGCTCCATCCGGTCCTTCAGGTAGCTCGGCACGGTCAGGCCGTGGTTTTGCCCCGGATAGACCACCAGCGTGCTGGGCACGTCGTTGGTCAACAGCGCCTGGTACATCGCCAAGGAGCCTTCGCACGGCACGTTCCAGTCTTCTTCCGCGCAGAGGTAGAGGGTGGGGGCGGTGATGCGTTCGGACTGGAAGAAGGGGTAGGACAGGTCGATCCACGCCTGCACGTTGTTCCACGGCTCGCCCAGTTCCAGCACATAGTCGCGGGCATATTCATCCACCCCGAAGCCACCGAAGAAGTTGGCCATGCCCGCGCCCGCTACCGCCGCCTTCACGCGGCTGTCGCTGGCGATCATGTAATTCGACAGGATGCCGCCATAGGACCATCCGCCCACGCCGATCTGGTCCGGTTCGATCACGTCCATGCCCAGCACGTGGGTGATCCCGGCGCTGATATCTTCCACATCGACAGTGCCCCAGCGCGCCATCTGCGCTTGCGCAAAGGCTGCGCCGCGCCCCGATGATCCGCGCGGGTTGATTGCCAGCACGGCATAGCCGCGGGCGGCGAAAACCTGGTGATCAGCCTGGAATTCGTGGCTGAACTGGTACACCGGCCCGCCGTGCAGCCGCACCACCAGCGGGTGGCGCTGGCCGGGCTGGTGGCCGGGCGGCAACATCAGCAGGCCATGCACTTCCACATCGCCGCTCATGAACGCGATGTCCTGCGTTTCGGCCAGTGTGCGGGTAGCCAGCCAGGCGTTGTGCGGGGACAGGACGCGGGGATTGCGCTCTACACTGCGCAACTGGGTGGGCGTGGTGTTGTCACCATCAAGCACCGCCAGTCGCCCGCCCGGCCCTTCGGCAAAATCATAGGCAAAGCGCTGGCCGGTGGTGAGGTATTCAATCCTCTCGCTGACCGGATCGATCCGGGCGAGCCAGGTATCGCGATCCTGTTCGACCAGGGCCAGGATATGGCGGCCATCCGCGCTCCATTCGGGGGTCTGGAACCAGCGATCGATCCGAGCGGGCGTGGTTTCGGTGCCGGTGGCCAGGTCGGCCACCACCAGTTGCAGCGGGTTGTACCACGTCTGCTCGGGCGGGCCGCTGCGCAGCCACACCAGCTTGCTGGCATCCGGCGACCATTGCGGCGTGCTGCTACCGCCCGGCTCGCCGTCCTCGCCTGCGAAAGTGCTGATCCGCCGCGCCTCGCCGCCGCTGGCGGGCATCACGTAGACATCGGAACAGCGTTGCCTTGCAGCAGGGTCGCACTGGAGCGAGACATAGGCCAGCTGGCTGCCATCGGGCGACAGGCTGGGCTGGCCCACGTCATAATCGCCGCTGGTGATCTGGGTGGCCTCGCCGGTGGCGATGTCGAGCCGGAACAGGTGGGTGCGGCGATCATCCACGAACCCGCGATAGTCCTGTCGAGCTGTGAAACGGGTGATGACGATGGGGGTGGGCACGGTGGGCGCTTCGGCCAGCACCCGGCTGCCCACTTCGGACACCACGATGGCGCTGCGGCCATCGGGCGCCAGCACGAAGCTGTCCGCGCCTCCCGCAAAGCTGCTCACCTTGCGCGGGGGTGCGCCCTGTTCGCTGACCCAGACCTGCGTGGTCTCGCCCTCGGCCCCGCTGCGCAGGAAGGCCAGCACGCTGCCATCCGCACTCCACGCCGGGCTCGATTCGTCGCGATCGAGGGTGGGGAACAGCGCACGCGCGCCGCCCGCCTGCCAGTCCGCCTGCCACAGGTCGCTCTGGAATGCATCGCCATCGCCTGGGCCGGACAGAACATAGGTTACTGCGCTACCATCGGGAGTGAACACGGGGTCCGACAGGTCTTCCACCCGCACCAGATCGTCCGTGGTGAAAGCCTGTTGTGCCAGCGCCGGACCGGCAACGAGCACGGTGACAAGCGCCACGGATGACGCGAGGATAACTTTGCGCATGTAAACCCCTGAACAAGAATTGTGTTGGACCTTGGCTGCGCCATTCGGCAGACGGTTGCAAGTGCGACCAGAATTTTTGCGCGCCAAAAGGGGGTTTTCAATGATCCGCCGCTTCTCTGCTTCTGCCATTGCCCTTGGTGCCGCGCTGGCCCTTGCCGCCCCCGCTTGTGCAGCGCCCGACCAGCCGCTGGCACGCCAGTTGCTGGATGACCTGATCGCCAGCAACACCGCGCCCAGCGGCGGTCCCGACACGCGCCAGGCGGTGGAGCTGCTGGTTGATGCCTTGCGGGCAGGCGGATTTGCCGAGGAGGACATCAGCGTTGTCGGCGTGTCGGACCAGTTGCCCAGTCTGGTGGTCCGCTATCGCTCGCCCCAGCCACAGGCCGGCGCGGTTCTGATGATGGCGCATATCGACGTGGTCGAAGGCCTGGCATCGGACTGGACCTATCCGCCGTACCAGGCGACCGAGGTGGATGGCTGGATCTATGGCCGTGGCAGCACCGATAACAAGGCGGGCGTGGCCCTGCTGGTGGCCAACTTCATCCAGCTTCGGCGTGAAGGTTTTGCGCCCGACCGCGATCTGATCCTGATGCTGACGGCAGACGAGGAATCGACCGGCGCTTCCGCCACCCTGCTGTCCACCACCCATCGCGATCTGATCGCGGCGGACTTTGCGCTGAATACCGATGGCGGCGGGGTGATCGAAGGGCCGGACGGCGCGCCGCTGGCCTTCGTGATGCAGACGGCGGAAAAGGTCTATGCCACCTTCGCGCTGACCGCCAGCGATCCGGGCGGCCATTCATCGCTGCCCAAGCCCGACAGCCCGATCTCGGCCGTATCGCGCGCCCTGGTCGCACTGGAGGACTATCACTTTCCCCTCAACCTGAACGAGATTTCGCGCGGGTTCTTCGCCAACTGGAGCGTGGTCGCCCCGGCCGCAGACCGTCCGCTGCTTGATGCGCTGGCGGCCTGGCAACCAGGCGATGCCGAGCCTGCCGGGCTGGCCGACAGCGCCTACTACAACTCGCTGTCGCGCACGACCTGCGTCGCCACCCAGCTGGCCGGCGGCCATGCCGAAAATGCCCTGCCGCAAACCGCCCGCGCCGTGATCAACTGCCGCATCCTGCCGCAGGAAACGGAGGCCGAAGTGCTGGCCCGGATAACGGCCCTGGCAGCTCCACACGGGGTCAGCGTGGAAACCGTGTTCGAGTATATGGCCAGCCCGCCATCCCTGCTGCGGCCCGACGTGGTGGATCCGGTGACTGCCATGGCTGTGCGCCATTTCGGCGCAATCCCGGTGATCCCCGAACTGAGCACCGGGGCGACCGACGGGGCATTCGTCCGCAACGCCGGGATCCCGGTCTATGGCGTGGGCGCGATTGCCGAAGATCCGGCCGACATCCGCGCTCATGGCATGGATGAGCGGATTGCAATCACTGCCTATCAGGATGCGGTGGCCTATTGGTATGACCTGGCAAAGGCCGTTTCCACGCTGGATTGAATCCCGTCAAAACTCTGGGGATTGAGTGCCTGTTTTACATCTGTTAAACAAGCTTCGGTCAATCGAGGATTTGCATGGCGGAAGGGGCAGACTTTGACGTCGTGGTAATCGGCGGCGGGCACAACGGGCTGACCTGCGCGTTCTATCTGGCGCGCGGCGGCCACAAGGTCTGCGTGCTGGAACGGCGCCATATCGTGGGCGGCGCTGCGGTGACCGAAGAATTCCATCCCGGCTTCCGTAACTCGACCGCCTCCTACTCGGTCAGCCTGCTCAGCCCGCGGGTGATTGCGGACATGGAACTTGCCCGCCATGGCCTGACCGTAAAGCTGCGCGAAGCGGGATATTTCGTGCCGCTGGGCGATGAGGACCATTTCCTGTTGCCCAGGGATCCGGCGCAAAAGCTGGCCGCCATCGCCGCCCTTTCCCAACATGATGCGGCGGCATGGCCGGAATACAACCGCCGGTTGGATCATCTGACGGGTCTGTTGCGCCAGACCCTGCACGAAACCCCGCCCAATGCCGGTGGCGGGATCGGGCAGCTTCCCGGCGCGCTGGCGCTGGGCAACCGCTTGCGCAAGCTGGGGCTGGAAGGCCAGCGCGACCTGCTCGACCTGTTCGGAAAAAGCGCGGGCGAGATGCTGGATAGCTGGTTCGAAAGTGCGGTGCTGAAAGGCCTGTTGGCGTTCGATGCGCTGACGGGAAACTATGCCAGCCCCTATACGCCCGGCACCGCTTATGTCCTGCTGCACCACGTGTTCGGGCAGGTGAACGGGGTGGACGGGGCGTGGGGCCATGCGATGGGCGGGATGGGCGCGATTACCCAGGCAATGGCGCGCTCGTGCCAGGAGCAGGGCGTGGTGATCCGGACTGAAGCTGCGGTGGATCAAGTGCTTCGCGATGGTGGGCGGGCGACCGGCGTGCGGCTGGAAAGCGGCGAGGAAGTGACCGCACGCGCTGTGGCAGCCAACGTCAATCCCAAGCTGTTGTTTGGCCAGATGCTGCCCGCCGATGCCGTGCCGCCTGCCTTCGCCCGGCGGATGCGCGACTGGAAATGCGCCAGCGGCACTTTCCGCATGAACGTGGCGCTGAGCGAGTTGCCGAACTTTACCTGTTTACCTGGCGAGGGACGCCACCACCGCGCCTCCATCCTCATCACGCCGTCGCTCGGTTATCTGGAACGCGCGTTCGACGATGCCCGCCAGCTTGGCTGGGCGCGCGCGCCCGCCATCGAGATGCACATTCCCAGCACCATCGACCCCAGCCTTGCGCCGGAAGGCCAGCATGTCGCCAGCCTGTTCTGCCAGCAGTTCGCACCGCAAATTCCTGATGGCCGAAACTGGGCCGACGAGCGCGAGGCCGCGGCGGACACGGTGATCGACACCATCACGCAATACGCGCCCAATTTCCGTGCCAGCGTACTGGGTCGCATGATCCTTTCACCGCAGGATCTGGAAGACCGGCTAGGCCTGACCGGCGGCGATATCTTCCACGGAGCCTTGCGGATGGACCAGCTGTTCAGCGCGCGCCCGATGCTGGGCCAGGCCGATTACCGCATGCCGGTTTCCGGCCTCTACCTGTGCGGATCGGGCGCGCACCCCGGCGGCGGAGTGACGGGCATTCCCGGCCACAATGCGGCGCGCGAGATGCTGAAGGATTTGCGCAAGCAGCGCAGCACGATAGGAACCAAGCGATGAACCTGATGACCAAAACCGCGGCGGATCAATCCGGCTGGAGCCTGCCCGCCTGGACCTATCACGATGCCGATTTCATGGCTCTGGAACGCAAGCACCTGTTCCTGCCTGCCTGGCACCTTGTGTGCCATGTGTCGGATATTCCCAGGGCGGGCGATTATCAGACCTTCGCCATGATGGGCGAACGGGCGCTGGTCGTGCGCGGTCGCGACGGGGCGATCCGCGCGTTCCACAACGTGTGCCCGCACCGCGCCGCCCGGCTGGTGGATGGCGATAGCGGCAATTGCGGAGGGCGGGTGACGTGCCCCTACCACGCCTGGAGCTTCGGGCTGGATGGCAACCTGATGAGCGTTCCTTTTATCGAGGAATACGAGGACTTTTCGAAGGCGGATTTCGGCCTGTTCCCGCTGGAACACGGGGTCAGCAACGGGTTCGTCTATGTCCGGTTCGGCGAGGGGGCCGAAACGCTGGACCAGTATCTCGCCCCAGTGGCCGAGGAAATGGCGCTCTATCGCTTTGCCGAGATGGAGCCGCTGGTTCCGGTGCGCAGCCGCATTCGCAAGGTCAACTGGAAGAACGCCAGCGACAACTATGTCGATGCGCTGCACGTGCGCGTGGCGCATCCGGGACTGAATGCCCTGGTGCGCGATAGCTATCGGCTGACGGTGGACCGGGGCGTGGACAAGATCTTTGCCGAAGCAGGCGCCGGTAAAAGCGCGCATGCCAGCGTGCAAGCCTATCGCCAGGCGCTGCCCCCGGTCGATCACCTGCCGGAAGAACGGCAGAAGATGTGGACCTATTACCGCTTGTTTCCCGGCCTGATGTTCGACGTGTACCCTGACCAGATCGATTTCATGCAGTTCATCCCGCTGACGGCGACCACCTGCGTGCTGCGCGACGGGGCCTATGCCTTGCCGGACAGCCGCCGCGAAATGAAGGCCGCACGCTATCTCAACCAGCGCATCAATCGCGATGTGAACATGGAGGACAAGTCGCTGATCGAGCGGGTGCAGGATGGCATGGGCTCCAGCCGGTTCGAACAAGGGCCGCTGGGCAGGAACGAGATCTGCCTGCGCGCTTTCGCCCAGCGGATGCGCGCCACTATTCCGATCTCGGCCGAGCGTGAACGCCCGTCCACCGCCCGCTTGCAGGCGGCGCTGGACGCGGCATAAGGAGCGGATGAACGGACACCGCATCTATGGATTGGCCTTTGCCAAGGTCTATCCCGCCTATGTCGCCAAGGCTGAAAAGAAGGGCCGCACCCGCGCTGAAGTGGATCAGGTGATCTGCTGGCAGACAGGCTATGACGCAGCGGGCCTGGCGGCGGCGCTGGCCGACCAGCGCGATTTCACTGCGTTCTTCGCACAGGCCCCGGCGATGAACCCGGCGCGTGATCTGGTGACGGGGGTGGTTTGCGGGGTGCGGGTGGAGGTGGTGGAACATCCGCTGATGAAGGAAATCCGCATTCTCGATAAACTGGTGGACGAACTGGCCAAGGGCCGCCCGATGGCCAAGGTGTTGCGGCCCGCATGACAAGCGCCGACCAGATCGCCCGGCTTGAAGCCGAGGTGGCGCGCAATCCGCGCTCCGCCGATGCGTGGCGCGCGCTGGGTGATGCGTGGACCGCACGCGGCAATGTCACCGCCGCCGATGCTGCCTATGCCCGGTCGATCCGCGCCTCCACCACCGATCCTGAACTGCTGCGGGCCGCCAACGCGCTGGTGGCGGGTGAACTGGCCGTGGCCGAGCCTCTCCTGCGCGCCCGGTTGAAGCGCGCGCCGACCGATGTGGCGGCGATCCGCATGCTGGCCGAGCTTGCCAGCCGGCTGGGCCGTTATGGCGATGCCGAAAAGTTGCTGGTGCGCGCGCTGCAGCTCGCGCCCGGGTTCAAGCCGGCGCGGCACAACTATGCACTGGTCCTCCACCGCCAGAACCGCGCGGTCGAGGCGCTGGAACAGATCGACCTGCTGCTGGCCGATGATCCGGGCAATGCCGGGGTCGCCAACCTGAAGGCGGCGGTGCTGGGGCGGATCGGGGAATTCGGCGATGCGCTGGAGCTGTATGATCAGGTGCTGGCCAGCCAGCCGAACCAGCCAAAGGTGTGGATGAGCTATGGCCACGCGCTGAAGACCGTGGGGCGGCAGGCCGATGCGGTCGAAGCCTATCGCCGTTCGATCGCGCTGGATCCGGGCATGGGCGAAGCGTGGTGGAGCCTGGCGAACCTCAAGCGGGTGACTTTCGATGCGGCAGACCGCGCCGCAATGCGCGCTGCGCTGGCCACCGGGCTATCCGATGAAGACCGCTTCCACCTGGAATTCGCGCTTGGCAAGGCGGAGGAGGATGCGGGGGGTTATGCCGCGTCATTCGCCCACTACCAGACCGGCAATGCCTCGCGCCGGAAGATGGTGCGCTATGATGCGGCAGAGATGGAGGCCCATGTCGCCCGCTCTGCCGCGCTGTTCACGCCCGATTTCTTCGCCGAGCGGGCCGGGTGGGGCTGCCCTGCGCCGGACCCGGTGTTCATCCTGGGTATGCCGCGCGCCGGGTCCACCCTGATCGAGCAGGTGCTGGCGAGCCATTCGGCAGTCGAGGGCACGATGGAATTGCCCGATATTCCGCACCTCGCTGCCCGTGTGGGTGGGCGCAAGCTGCGCAGCGCGGCGAGCGCCTATCCCGAAGCCCTGGCAGACCTGTCCGCTGACGATTGCCGCGCGCTGGGCGAGGAATACCTGGCGCGCACCCGCATCCAGCGCAAAACCGATGCACCGCTGTTCATCGACAAGATGCCGAACAATTTCATGCATGTCGGCCTGATCCGGCTGATCCTGCCCAACGCCAGGATCATCGATGCCCGCCGCCATCCGCTGGCCTGCTGCTTTTCCAACTTCAAGCAGCACTTCGCCCGCGGGCAGGCGTTCTCCTATGATCTGGCCGAAATGGGCGCATATTATCGCGATTACACGCTGGCGATGGCGCAGTTCGATGCGGTCCAGCCGGGCGCGGTCCACCGGGTGTTCTACGAGGCGGTGGTGGCAGATCTGGAGGGCGAGACCCGCCGTCTGCTGGACTATCTCGGCCTGCCGTTCGAGCCTGCCTGCCTGACCTATTATGAAAGTGATCGTGCCGTGCGCACCGCCAGTTCGGAACAGGTGCGCGAACCGATTTTCCGCCAGGGGCTGGACCAGTGGCGGCATTTTGAACCCTGGCTCGGCCCGCTCAAGACGGCGCTTGGACCGGCGCTCAGCCAATACCCCCATGCCACCTGATACCACCCCTGTGTGATCGTTTTGCCATAGCCTGCGCGCTTTGCGAGGTGGTTTCACAGGGAACTTGACACGCCTGCAGATTACAGTTCTCTTACAAGTGTCCAACAAGCGTGGACCCGGTCTGCGCCTATGCTGCAAACATTCCAGGGGGGAATGCCGAGACAAACTGACGAAATGCGTTCAAGGTATTGAAAAGGCATAGAACTTTTGTCCTTGTGCGCCTTCGAAATTGAGGGATCAGAACATGGGTAGCAAGTCGTTCGTTTCGTCCTCCAACAAGTCGGCCCGGCTGCTGAGCGGGCTTCTGCTGGGGTCCACCATGCTGGCCGGCGGAACGGTCCACGCGCAGGATGATGTGGCCGCCACGGCCGAGGCGGAGGGCAACGTGATCCTCGTCACCTCGCAACGGCGCGAACAGGACTTGCAGGACGTGCCGATCAGCGTGCAGGTGCTGGGGGCAGAAGCGCTCGACAACCTGCAGGTCGACAGCTTCGAAGACTATGTGAAATTCCTCCCCAGCGTTTCGACCCAGAACCTTGGCGGGCCGTTCAACCAACTGGTCTACATGCGCGGCGTGGCCAGCGGCGGCGACGGCAACCACTCGGGTCCGCTGCCTTCTGTCGGTACCTATCTGGATGAGCAACCGATCACCACGGCGCAGGGCAACCTCAACGTCCACCTGTATGATATCGCCCGCGTTGAGGCGCTGGCAGGGCCGCAGGGCACGTTGTTCGGCGCATCGAGCCAGGCCGGTACCATCCGCCTGATTACCAACCGCCCCGATGCCAGCGGCTTCGATATGAGCGCGGACGCCGAATTGAACTGGATTGACGGGGGAGAGCCGGGCGGCGCGCTGGAAGGCATGGTCAACTTGCCATTGTCCGACATGGCGGCCCTGCGCGTGGTTGGCTGGTATGTGCGCGACGGCGGCTACATCGACAACGTGCGCGGCGTTCGCACTTTCCCCACTTCGGGCGAGACGGATGACAACCAGTCGCTGGTCGAGGACGATTTCAACGATGTCGAAACCTATGGCGCGCGGATCGCGCTGGGGATCGAGTTGGATGACAACTGGACTGTTACTCCCAGCATCATGGCCCAGCGGCAAAACACCGATGGCTCATTCTCGTTCAATCCCGATGTGGGCGACCTGCAGACCCAGGTCTATCGCGATAACTTTGCGGATGATGAATGGTACCAGGCATCGCTGCTGATCGAAGGCCGGATCGGCAACTTCGATCTGGTCTATTCGGGTTCCTATCTCGACCGGTCGATCGATGCGCTGACCGATTATGCGGACTACGCCTATTTCTATGATGCCCTGTATGGCTACGGGGCCTATTTTGTCGGCGATTGTCCGGCGCAGGATTTCAGCTGTGACCCGGTCAATCCGTCGCAGTATTTCGCCAGCCAGGATCGCTTTTCCAAGCTGAGCCAGGAACTGCGCCTTTCGACCGATATCGGTGACCGGCTGCTGGTGCAGGGCGGCCTGTTCTATCAGCGCCAGACCCACGACATCGAACAGCAGTACCAGATCGACGACATCGCCGATTTCATCTCTGTGCCCGGCTGGCCCGATACCATCTGGCTGACCAAGCAATACCGCGTCGACCGCGACTTTGCCGTGTTCGGCGAGGCCAGCTTCGATATTACCGACGACCTGACCCTGACCGGCGGCCTGCGGTATTTCCGCTACAACAATACGCTGATCGGGTTCTTCGGGTATTCCGACGGCTACAGCGGATCAACCGGCGTGGCCGCCTGTTTTGGCCCCGCCAGCACCGATGGCGCGCCCTGTACCAACCTCGGCGTTCCGCTGGCAGGTGGCGGTGTGGCTCCACGCCGGTCGAAGGACAACGGGCTGATCCACCGCCTCAACCTCGATTGGAACATCACGCCCGACAGCATGGTCTATGCCACGTGGTCACGCGGGTTCCGGCCGGGCGGGACCAACCGGCGCGGCGGGCTGTTCGGCTATCAGGCAGACTTCCTGACCAATTACGAACTGGGCATGAAGCACAGCTTTGCCAATGACATGGTGCGCTGGAACGCTGCCGTGTTCCAGCTCGACTGGAGCAATTTCCAGTTCGCTATCCTTGGTCCCAATGGCCTGACAGAAATCCGCAACGCGGCGCAGGCGCGCATTCGCGGGCTGGAATCCGACATCACCCTGCAGCCCGATGATCACCTGTCCATCGGCGCTGGCGTCACCTTCCTCGATGCCGAATTGAGCGACAACTATTGCGGCTTTACCGATGGCAACGGCGATCCGGTCACGGTCTGCGCGTCTCCATTGGCTCCGGCCGGAACGCAGCTGCCGGCCTCGCCCGATTTCAAGGGTAATCTGATCGTCCGCTACGAATGGGAAATGTCGCCCGGCTCCAACGCCCATGTGCAGTTCGCCGGCATTTATCAGACCGAGATCCGGGCCGAATTGCGCACCGCCGACGATGCCCTGATCGGTCGCCAGGATGGCTATGGCACGATGGATGTGGCCTTCGGGGTGGAGCAGGATAACGGCTTGAGCTTCGAGGCCTATGTCACCAATCTGACCGACACCCGCGGGGAAGCCTATCTGTCCACCCAGTGCTCGACATCGGTCTGCGCCAATCCGGACAACGGGATCGTCTATCAGGTGCCCAACCAGCCGCGCACCTTTGGTATCAGGGTCGGTTATCAATACTGACCTGCCAGCCACTGACATAACGGGGCGGGGGACCGGGCGATGAGCCTGTCCCCCGCCTCTCCCGCTTCCGGGGGAGACCCCGCGCAGTCCGGCAAGATGGGCCGCTGGATGGCGGTTTCGCTGGTGATGGGCAACATGATCGGCTCGGGCATCTATCTGCTGCCCGCCTCGCTCGCCCCGCTGGGCTACAATTCGCTGGCCGGGTGGGGGCTGACCATTGCCGGCGGGCTGTGTCTGGCAGCGACATTCGCCTGGCTGGCCCGGGCCATGCCGGCAGAAGGCGGACCCTATGCCTATGTCCGTGCCGCGTTCGGCCCGCTGACAGCCTTCATGGTGGCGTGGAGTTACTGGGTATCGCTGTGGATCGGGGTAGCCGCCATCGCTATTGCAGGGATCAGCTATCTCACCGTGTTCGCTCCGGGGCTGGCGGCGGTCCCCGGCGGACAGGCGATCACTGCCTGCGCGGCGATCTGGGCGCTGACCCTGCTCAACCTGGCAGGTGCGCGCAAGGCTGGCGGGTTCCAGCTGGGTACAACCTTGATCAAGCTGGTGCCGCTGGTGCTGGTGCTGGTGCTGGCCGCCATCGCGCTGGCCGGGGGAGAGGCCGAAATCCGTGCCGCCGAGCCAGCGGGCCTGCAACCGGGGCTGATAACCGCCGCCGCCACGCTCACCCTGTGGGCACTGCTGGGGCTGGAATCGGCCACAGTACCAGCCGGAAAGATCGTTGATCCGGAACGCACCATCCCCTTTGCCACATTGGTGGGAACGGCGCTGACAGGGGCGCTATACCTGCTGACCTGTTCTGCCATCATCCTGCTGATGCCCGAAGGCACGATTGCCGGATCGGGCGCGCCGTTTGCAACATTTGTGGAATATTTCTGGGCGCCCGGCCCGGCGCTGCTGATTGCCGCGTTCGCCGCGATCAGTTGTCTGGGGGCAATGAACGGGTGGATCCTGCTGCAGGCCGAACTACCCTATGCGATGGCCCGTGACGGAACTTTTCCGCGCTGGTTTGCCGGAGTGAACAAGGCCGGAGTTCCCGCCCGGGCAATGGTTGCCACCAGCGTGCTGGCCACGGTGATTACGCTGCTCAACTATGACAGTTCGGCCACCGAGATCTTCAGTTTCCTGCTGCTGATTTCTACTTGCTGCACGCTGTTCCTATACCTTGCATGCATGCTGGCGGCGCTGGTCCTGCGGCTGGGCGGCAAGCTGGCTTCGCGCGCGTGGCTGCCGTGGATTGCGGGACTGGCGGTGATCTATTCGGCCTGGACGATCTATGGCGCAGGGGGCGAGGCGGTGGCCTGGGGCCTTGGGCTGCTACTGCTGGCCCTGCCAGCCTATTACCTGTTCGCGGCCTTGGCCGGAGCAAGGCAGCACGCCTGATCTGGTTCTCCCCGCCAGTCGACTGCAATTTGTGTTGAACGACTGTCCGCGGCCATGCAGAGTCCTGTTCCTTGGGGAAATTTCTGGCGGACCGATGCGACTTGACGGGTGGAAACTGATTGCCGCGCACTTCGGCCGTGAACGCTCGACCGTTTTCCGTTGGGCGGCGGAGCGCGGCATGCCGGTGCACCGCATCCCCGGACCGGGCCGCAGCAGTGTCTATGCGCTGACCGAGGAACTGGACGCCTGGCTCGAGGCCGACCGCGCCCTGGCCGTCAGTCCCGTGGTGGAGCACAGCCCTTCGCCCCTGCCAGAGCAAGCACAGGGGCAAGCGCCCGAACAAGCGCCCGAGCCACCTAGCCTATGGGTCCGGCTGCGCTCACGCAAGGTGCTGGCATTCGTTGTGCCGGGGGTCATCGCGGCGGCCAGCCTCAGTGCCTATGCTTTCAACCGCGATCCTCCGCGCCAGCCAGAGATCGCGCTGCCGGCCAACCAGCAAGCAGCCGACCTCTATCTCGAAGCGCGGTCTAATTGGGCCGCCCGCCGGCCTGCTTCGATCGAGGCGGCAATCGGCAAACTGCAACAGGTCGTCGCGCTCGATCCCGGTTTTGCACCGGCCTATGCGGCGCTGGCGGACAGCTATGTGCTGGCGCGCGAATTCGGGTCGCTGGACGATGTCGATGCCTTTGCCCGCGCCCAGGCTGCAGCCGATGCGGCACTGCGGATTGATCCGGAAAATCCCGATGCCCTGCGTGCGGGCGGGTTTATCGAATACTGGTGGCGGGGCGATCGGGCGGCATCCGCGCGCTTGTTCCGTGATGCGATTGCGGCCAATCCGCAAGCCGCGCAGACCCGCTTCTGGTTCGGCAACGTGCTGGTCGATAACGGCGAGTTTGAGGCGGGCATGGCCGAGTTGGAACGCGCCCGCCTGCTGGAACCGGCATCTGTGCCGCTACAGGTCGATATGGCGTGGGCGCGCTGGTCAATGGGCGACGAAGCGCGCGGCTTGCGCGATCTGGAGCAATTGCGCGCCGCCAACCCGTCGCTCGCGACGATCCACGATTACCTTGCGGTGATCTACCTGGCGCAAGGCAACATGGCGGCGTTCGTTGCGGAAGCCACGGCGCTGGCCGAAGTCAGCTCGCGCGCCGACGATCAGGAGCAGGCGCGGCGTTTGCAGGTTGCCCTGGCGCGCGATCCGGCCACAGTCGCCCCGCTGCTACTGGCCGATCTGGAGGCGGATCTGGCTGGGGGTAATCGCACGTCGCTTGCCTGGCCGGTGTTTGTCGCCACTGCGGCGCGGGATCGCGGGACAGTGGTGCACCTGTTGCAGACCGGCAATTCGCGCGGTGAGGCATGGGGCAGTGCAGGCCTGGTGCGGCATGTGCGGTCAAGCTGGGCGGGCGATCCTGCGGTGCAACGCCTGCTGGATGGCCTGGCGCCCGAACCGCTGGTCCAGCGCTAGACCTGTTCCCGCCCGATCCACGCGGAAAGGCCCGGCAGGTCGTGGCTGGCGGCGCCGTTGATCGATGCCAACTGCGCCAGACCGCCGGTCGCCACCGGCATGGGCATGTCGGTGGTCGAAAGGTTGAATGCGCAAAGCAGCGAACTTCCCGGCAAGGTTCGGCGGAATACCAACAGGCCGTGCAGCGCCTGGACCAGTTCGAACCGCCCGGATCGCAGCTCGGGATGGGTCCGGCGCAGGGCCAGCAGGCGTCTGGTTGCCTTCAACGTGGATTGCGGCGCGGCTTCCTGCAGTTCGGCGGCGCGGGCGCGGTTGGCAGCGGACAGCGGCAGCCACGGCACACCGTTGGTGAACCCGCCAAGTTCCTCGGCGGCCCACGGGAACGGCGTGCGTGCGCCATCGCGTGACAGGGTGAGCGGCCAGTTGGCGATGGCTTCGGGATCCTGCAGCAGGTGGAACGGGATGTCGTCCTGCTCCAGCCCCAGTTCCTCGCCCTGGTAGATGATCGGATTGCCGCGCAGGCACATCAGTAGTGTCATCTTGAGCGATGCGAATTGCGCCATGTCGGCAGGCGCGCACCAGCGCGACACCGCCCGCGGCGCATCGTGGTTCTCAAACGCCCAGCTGGGCCAGCCTTCGCCCCGGTCGCCCGGCCACTCGGCCATGGCTTCGGCCACCAGCTTCGGGGTCAATTCCGGGGCATATAGAAAATCGAAGCCATATGCGCTGTTGAGGCGGTTTTCCCCCTGGGTGAAGGCCTTCATCTCCTCCAGCGCATTGCTGCCACCGATTTCGGCCATGGTGAAGATCGCGTCATACTGGTTCACCAGCCCGCGCAATCGCTCTGCAAAATAGACCATTTCGGGCTGCGACTGGCTGTGCAACTTGTGCTGGTAATCGAACGGACGGGTGCGCCGCTGACCGGGTTCCTCAACCGCGGGGGGATTATCGCGCAACAAAGGATCGGCCATCGCGTGGTTCAACGCATCAAGCCGGAAGCCATCCACGCCCCGGTCCAGCCAGAAGCGCGCCACATCCAGCAGCCCGTCCTGCACCGCCACATTGTGCACGTTGAGTTGCGGTTGTTCCTTCAGGAAGGTGTGGAGGTAATACTGGCAGCGCCGAGCATCCCAGGTCCAGGCCGGACCGCCGAACACCGATTGCCAGTTGCTGGGCGGGGTGCCGTCGGGCTTGGGATCGGCCCAGACGTACCAGTCGGCCATGTCGCCCGTGGTGGCAGTGCGGCTGGCGGCAAACCATGCGTGCTGGTCAGATGTGTGGGCATAGACCTGGTCGATCAGCACCTTCAGGCCTAGCTGGTGGGCACGGGCCACCAGGGCATCGAAATCTTTAAGCGTGCCAAACACCGGATCGACCGCGCAGTAATCCGAAATATCGTAGCCGAAGTCCTTCATCGGCGAGGCGAAAAAGGGCGAAATCCAGATCGCATCGACCCCCAGATCAGCAACATGGCCGAGCCGCCGGGTGATCCCCGCCAGGTCGCCCACGCCATCGCCATTGCTGTCCTGGAAACTGCGCGGATAAATCTGGTAGATCGAAGCGCCGCGCCACCAGGGCAGAGCTGCGGAAGCAGGTGGTGCAGGTTGGGGCGCAATCATGGCTTGGTCCTCCGATTCCTGACCACGATAAGCCTATCACGAAACCGGCCGCCGCACAGCTATTTGCTGCGATGCAACATTGTTGGTTCAAACCGTTCAGAAGGCTTGTCGTTTGGGCCAGCGCCGCTTACCACTTGGCCATCGCGCCTGCTGGCCGGCGCGGTGGCGGCGCGGGACTGGCGCAAGCGTTAGAGCCGGGCATTTCGTGGGGGCGGACCGCAACCGGTGCGGGAGCGATCCCGCGCGATCCAAGTTCGAGGAGCGTGGCCCATGCCCAGCAATGCAGAAGTCCCTACCATACCGATGCAAGACCTGATCCTTGACGTGCTGCGCCACCGCGTGGGCAAGGATGAAAGGGCCGCCAAGCCTCACGACTGGTATACCGCCACCGTCCTTGCCTTGCGCGACAAGATCATCGACAGCTGGATGGAATCGACCCGTCGCACTTATGCCGATGGCGGCAAGCGGGTCTATTATCTCAGCCTGGAATTCCTCATCGGACGCCTGCTGCGCGATGCGCTGAACAATCTGGACCTGACCGGTGAGATGGACCGGGCGCTGAAGGCCCACGGCCTCGACCTGTCGGTGTTGGAGGAGATCGAACCCGATGCCGCGCTGGGCAACGGCGGGCTGGGGCGGCTGGCGGCGTGCTTCATGGAGAGCCTCGCCAGTCTCGATATTCCGGCCTACGGCTATGGCATCCGCTATGTAAACGGCATGTTCCGTCAGCGGATTGACGATGGCTGGCAGGTGGAACTGCCCGAAACATGGCTCAGCCACGGCAACCCGTGGGAATTCGATCGCCGCGAAAGCGCCTATCGCATCGGCTTCGGCGGCGAGGTGGTGGAGGCCAACGGCGGGGTCCAGTGGAACCCGGTCGAAGTGATCGAGGCCAGCGCGGTGGATACACCGGTGGTCGGCTGGCGCGGCAAGCGGGTGAATACCCTGCGCCTGTGGACGGCCCACGCACTCGATCCGATCAAGCTGGACGCCTTCAATGCCGGCGATCACGTTGGCGCGCTGGAGAACGAGGCGCGGGCCGACAGCCTGGTGCGCGTGCTCTATCCGGCAGACAGCACGCCATCGGGGCAGGAATTGCGGCTGCGGCAGGAGTTCTTCTTCTCCAGCGCATCCATCCAGGACATCGTGCGGCGGCATGTGCAGTATGAAAAGGACATCCGCACGCTGCCCGACAAGGTGGCCATCCAGCTCAACGATACCCATCCGGCGGTGGCCGTGGCCGAACTGATGCGCCTGCTGGTTGATCACCATCATCTCGAATTCGACGAAGCGTGGGAGCTGACCAAGAAGACTGTCGGCTATACCAACCACACGCTGCTGCCCGAAGCGCTGGAAAGCTGGCCGCTGCCGCTGTTCGAACGGCTGCTGCCGCGCCACATGCAGATCGTTTATGCCATCAACAGCCGTGTGCTGCGCGAAGCGGGCAAGAAGGGGCTGAGTGCCGAAGCGATCAGCGCGATCTCGCTGATCGATGAAGGTGGCGAGCGGCGGGTGCGGATGGCCAACCTGGCCTTTGCCGGGGCGCACAGCGTGAACGGCGTGGCAGCCCTGCATACCGATCTGATGAAGCAGACGGTGTTCGCCCACCTCCATTCGCTGTATCCTGACCGGATCAACAACAAGACCAATGGCGTCACCCCGCGTCGCTGGCTTATGCAATGTAATCCGGGGCTGACCGGCGTGATCCGCGATGCCATCGGCCCTGAATTCCTGGATGATGCAGAAAAGCTGGTGGCGCTCGATGCTCTGGCAGGCGACGGGGCGCTGGGCGAGCGGATTGGCCTGGTCAAGCGTTCGAACAAGCTGGTGGCGGCAGACCAGATCAAAGCGCTGACCGGCGTGCGGATCGATCCCGATGCCCTGTTCGATGTGCAGATCAAGCGGATCCACGAATACAAGCGGCAACTGCTCAACCTGGTGGAAGCGGTGGCCTTGTATGACCAGATCCGCAGCCATCCTGAACGCGACTGGGTGCCGCGGGTCAAGATCTTCGGCGGCAAGGCCGCGCCCAGCTATCACAACGCTAAGCTGATCATCAAACTGGCCAACGACATCGCCCGGCGGATCAATTCCGATCCCTCTGTCGGCGGCTTGTTGAAAGTGGTGTTTGTGCCGAATTACAACGTCAGCAAGGCCGAATGGCTGATCCCGGCAGCTGACCTGTCGGAACAGATCAGCACGGCCGGGATGGAGGCATCGGGCACCGGAAACATGAAGTTTGCGCTGAACGGCGCGCTCACCATCGGTACGCTGGACGGCGCCAATATCGAGATCATGGAGCACGTGGGCCGCGACAATATCTTCATTTTCGGACTGACTGCCGAGGAAGTGGCGGCCAAGCGTGCCGATGGCTACCAGCCACGCCATGTGATCGAAGGCTCGCCCGAATTGCTGCAGGCGGTGGAAGCGATTGCCAAGGGCGTGTTCTCGCCCGACGATCCGACCCGCTATCGCGATCTGATGAATGGCTTGTATGATAGCGACTGGTTCATGCTCGCGGCCGATTTCGACAGCTACGCCGCAGCCCAGCGCGATGTCGATGCGTTGTGGCAAGACCAGCGGGAATGGCGCAAGAAGGCGATCCACAATATCGCCAATGTCGGCTGGTTCTCATCCGACAGGACAATCGGCGAATATGCGCGGGACATCTGGGGAGTTTAGGGTCTGTCATTGAAGCCACCCGCATCCGCAATCGAGGCGCTTTTCAATGGCACCCATGCCGATCCCTTTTCATTGCTGGGGCCGCATGCCGGGCCGGGGGGCACTTTTGTCCGCGCGATCCTGCCGGGGGCCGAGGAAGCTGGCGCCTATAGCCTGAAGGGCGGCAAGCTGGGCCAGCTTGACCGGGTGGATGATCGCGGGCTGTTCGAAGGCCTGCTGAAAGGTGCGCCGCGCCCGGTGAAATACAAGTGCCAGGCTGGCAAGCACACCTGGTGGGTGGCTGATCCGTATAGCTTTGGCCCAGTCCTTGGCCCGGTGGATGACCTGCTGATGGCCGAGGGCACCCATCAGCGATTGTTCGACAAGCTGGGCGCGCATCTGATCGAGCATGAAGGCGCAAGCGGCGTGCATTTTGCTGTCTGGGCACCCAATGCTGCGCATGTCAGCGTAGTGGGCGATTTCAACGGCTGGGATGCTGCCCGCCACCAGATGCGCCGTCGGGCGGACATCGGCGTGTGGGAAATCTTCGTGCCAGACCTTGGCGAGTGGGCGGCCTACAAGTTCCGTCTGATCGGCCCCGATGGCGCGGTCCTGCCGCTCAAGGCCGATCCTTTTGCCTTCGCCAGCGAACTGCGCCCAAAGACCGCCTCGCTCACTGCGCGCCCGGCCAAGCCCGATTGGGGCGACGAGGCGCACCGTGCGCATTGGGCAAGTGTCGATCCCCGGCGGCAGGCCATTTCGATCTACGAGGTCCACCCCGGATCGTGGCAGCGCGATGACCATGACTGGTTCCTGACCTGGGACGAGATGGCGGCAAGGCTGATCCCCTATGTGGCGGACATGGGTTTCACCCATATTGAATTCATGCCGGTGTCGGAACATCCGTATGATCCAAGTTGGGGTTACCAGACCACCGGCCTCTATGCCCCTTCGGCCCGGTTCGGTGCGCCCGATGGCTTCGCGCGGTTTGTCGACGGCGCGCACCGGGCGGGGATTTCGGTCCTGATTGACTGGGTTCCGGCCCATTTCCCGACCGACGAGCACGGCCTGGCCAATTTCGATGGCACCGCATTGTACGAACACGATGATCCGCGGCTTGGCTTCCACCCGGACTGGAACACCGCGATCTATAACTTCGGGCGGCGCGAGGTGGCCAGTTTCCTGGTCAACAACGCACTGTTCTGGGCCGAACAGTACCACGTGGATGGCCTGCGCGTGGATGCCGTCGCTTCGATGCTGTACCGCGATTACAGCCGCGAGGATGGCGAATGGATCCCCAACGAACAGGGCGGCCGCGAAAACTGGGAGGCGGTCGACTTCCTGCGGGCGATGAACCGTGCGGTCTATGCCAGCCATGCCGGGTTCCTGACCGTGGCCGAAGAATCCACCTCCTGGCCCGGCGTAAGCCTGCCCGCCTATGCCGATGGTCCGCGTGAGAGCCTGGGCTTCGGGTTCAAGTGGAACATGGGCTTCATGCACGACACGCTGCAATACATGGCGCGTGATCCCATCCATCGCCGGTTCCACCATGACGAGATCACGTTCGGGCTGACTTATGCCTTCAGCGAAAATTTCGTCCTGCCATTGAGCCATGACGAAGTGGTCCATGGCAAGGGCAGCCTGCTGGGCAAGATGAGCGGCGATGTCTGGCAGAAGTTTGCCAACCTGCGCGCATATTACGGCCTGATGTGGGGCTATCCCGGCAAGAAGCTGTTGTTCATGGGACAGGAGTTTGCGCAGGTGCGTGAATGGGCGGAAGACCGTGCGCTCGACTGGCACCTGCTGGGCGATCCGGCGCACGCAGGGGTGCAGGCCTGCCTGCGCGACCTGAACCGCCTCTACCGCGAGAAGCCCGCGCTCCACGCCCGCGATTGCGAGGGCGACGGGTTCGAATGGCTGGTGGTGGACGATGCGGAAAACTCGGTGTTCGCCTGGCTGCGCAAGTGCCCCGGCCAGCCGCCGATTGCCGTGGTGTGCAACATGACCCCTGCGCTCCACACAGGATATGGCTTGCGCTTGCCACACGATGGCCACTGGGCCGAGGTATTCAATTCCGATGCCCAGGTTTACGGCGGAACGGGGCAGGGCAATTTGGGTAGCATCAATGCCAGCGATGGCGGCGCGCTGGTAACCTTGCCGCCACTCGCCACAGTGATGTTCGAATATCGCGGTTGAGATAACAAAAAGGGGATGGGGTTGATGAGAGAGACAAGTTCGCAACCGCTGGCTCGCGATGCCATGGCCTATGTGCTGGCAGGCGGACGCGGCAGCCGGTTGAACGAGTTGACCGACAACCGCGCCAAGCCCGCGGTCTATTTCGGCGGGGTCAGCCGGATCATCGATTTCGCGCTGTCCAACGCCATCAATTCGGGTATCCGGCGCATCGGCGTGGCCACCCAGTACAAGGCCCACAGCCTGATCCGCCACATGCAGCGGGCGTGGAACTTCATGCGGCCGGAACGCAACGAAAGCTTCGACATCCTGCCCGCCAGCCAGCGTGTGTCGGAAAGCCAGTGGTATGAAGGCACGGCCGATGCTGTGTTCCAGAACATCGACATCATCCAGGCCCACGCGCCCAAGTACATGGTGATCCTGGCCGGCGACCACGTGTACAAGATGGATTACGAGCTGATGCTGCGCCAGCACGTGGACAGCGGGGCCGATGTAACGGTGGGCTGTCTGGTCGTCCCGCGCGAGGAGGCAACCGGCTTTGGCGTGATGCATGTCGACGAGACCGATGCGATCACCGCCTTCATCGAAAAGCCGGCCGATCCGCCGGGCATACCCGGCCAGCCCGGCATGGCGCTGGCCAGTATGGGCATTTACGTGTTCGACACGCAGTTCCTGTTTGACCAGCTGCGCCGCGATGCCGCCGATCCGGCCTCGGGCCGCGATTTCGGCGGGGACATCATCCCCTATATCGTCAAGCACGGCAAAGCGCAGGCCCACCGCTTCACTTCGTCGTGCATCCGTGCAGCGGACGAGATCGAGGAATACTGGCGCGATGTGGGCACATTGGATGCCTATTTCGAAGCCAACCTGGATCTGACCGACGTTGTGCCCAAGCTGAACCTGTACGATCGCGACTGGCCGATCTGGACCGACCAGGTCGTGGCGGCCCCTGCCAAGTTCGTGCATGACGAGGATGGCCGCCGGGGCATGGCGATATCCTCGCTGATCAGCCAGGATTGCATCGTGTCCGGTGCCATGGCGAAAAGCAGCTTGTTGTTTACGGGTGTGAAAATGGGCAGCTTTTCCAGCGTGGAACGGGGCGTGATCCTGCCCTATTGCAACATCGGGCGCGGGGCGCGGCTGAAGAACGTGATCCTCGACAGCGGCGTGCGCATACCTGAAGGGCTGGTGGTGGGCGAAGATCCCTTGCTGGATGCCAAGCGCTTTCGCCGCACCGACAAGGGGGTGTGCCTGATCACCAAGGAAATGATCGCGAAGCTGGGATGAGTTTGCGCGTTCTGTCCGTTGCGTCTGAAATGGTGCCGCTGGTCAAGACCGGCGGGCTGGCAGATGTGGTGGGCGCGCTGCCGGCCGCGCTGGCGGGGCAGGGCGTGGACATGACCACGCTGCTACCGGGCTATCCGGCGGTGCTGGCAGCTGTCGGCAAGACCCGGAAAGTGCCGGGGATCGACCAAGTGCTGGGCGAACCTGCGCGCGTGTTGTCGGCCAAGCTGGATGGTGGGCGCAAGTTGCTGCTGCTCGATGCGCCGGGCCTGTTTGCGCGTGAAGGCGGGCCTTATGGCGATCCGGGCGGGGCCGACTGGGGCGATAACTGGCGCCGCTTTGCCGCGCTGGGTCTGGCCGCGGCCCAACTCGCCATCGGCAAACCGGGATTTGACCTGGTCCACGCGCACGACTGGCAGGGGGCAATGGCCTGCGTGTACCTGCGCCATTCAGGCCACAAGGTGCCCAGCGTTCTGACGATCCACAACATGGCGTTCCAGGGCTTTTTCGGCGGCGAGATATTCGCCCGGCTCGGCCTGCCGGACAGTGCCTGGGGCCTCGACGGGGTGGAATTTCACGGCGGTGTCAGCATGTTGAAAGGCGGCATGGCCAGCGCCGATGCGATCACCACCGTCAGCCCGACTTACGCCCGCGAAATCCACACCGCGCGGTTCGGCATGGGGTTGGACGGCGTCGTCCGTGCGCGCACCCATCTGGTCGAGGGGATCTTGAACGGGATCGACACTGCTGAATGGAACCCGACCACCGATCCGCATCTGGCCGCCACCTACGATGCAAAGACACTGGCCAGGCGCAAGGTTAACAAGCGCGCGGTGGAAACGGCCTTTGGGCTGGACAAGGGCGATGGCCCCTTGTTCGTGGTGGTCAGCCGCCTCACCTGGCAAAAGGGGATCGACGTGCTGCTGGAGGTGATCGACCATCTGGTCGGCCTGGGCGGGCGGCTGGCGCTGCTTGGAGCGGGCGACTTTGCGCTGGAACAGGAACTGGTGCTGGCCGCCCAGCGCCATCCGGGGCGCGTGGGGCTGAACTTCGGTTATAGCGAGCCATTGTCACACCTGTTGCAGGGCGGCGGCGATGCGATCCTGATCCCCTCGCGGTTCGAGCCTTGCGGGCTGACGCAGCTATATGGCCTGGCCTATGGCTGCGTGCCGGTGGTCACCCGCACCGGTGGGCTGGCCGATACCGTGATCGATGCGAACCCTGCGGCAATGGCGCAGGCCACCGCCACCGGGGTGGTGCTGGGCGATGCCAGTTACGACGATCTCTCGCTCGCTATTACCCGCACGATCCGGCTGTTTGACGACAAACAGGCCTGGGCCAGTATCCAGCGCACCGGGATGCGTTCCGATTTCGGCTGGAGCGCCAGTGCGGCCCAATATGCCGCGCTGTACCGGCGGCTGGTGGACGCATGACGATAAGGCCGGGCGTAACGGTCTCGCCCGATGCAACCACATTTGCCGTCCGCGCGCCGCAGGCCAAGGCCGTGGCGCTGGTGCTAGACAATGCCCCGCTGGCGATGGAGCGAACGGGCGATCTGTGGTTCGCCCGGGTGCCGCGCGATTGCACGGGCGCGCACTATGGTTACCGCGCCGATGGCGAATGGGCGCCTGATCGCGGGTTGTGGTTCGATCCGGCCAAGCTGCTGGTCGATCCCCATGCGACCGAGCTTGACCGGCGGTTTGTACAGCATCCGTCGCTGGCGCAATTTGGCGTGGATTCCGGGCCGATCATGCCGCGCGCGATTGTCACCGGCCCGCTGCCCGACGTGCACTTGCAGCCGCCGCTGCTGGACCGGTCAGGATTGATCTATGAACTAAACGTCCGCGGTTTCACCATGCTGCATCCCGATATACCAGAGCAATTGCGCGGCACGGTGGCGGCGCTGGCCCATCCGGCGGTCATCGCGCATTTGCAGAAGCTTCACGTCAGCGCGGTGGAACTGATGCCGGTCATCGCCTGGATTGACGAGCGGCACCTTCCGCCCCTGGGCCTCCGCAATGCCTGGGGCTACAACCCGGTGGCGATGATGGCACTCGATCCCGGCCTGTGCCCCGGCGGCGTGGCCGAACTGCGCGAGACCGTGGCAGCGCTGCACCGGGCAGGCATTGGCGTGATTCTTGACGTGGTGCTCAACCATTCGGGCGAAAGCGACATGCACGGCGGGGTCCTGTCGCTGCGCGGGCTGGATGACAGCGTCTATGCGCGCCAGGCGGATGGCTCCCTCGTCAACATCACCGGCTGCGGCAACACGCTGGATTTCGGCCAGCCACAGGTGCGCGAACTGGCGCTGGATATGATGCGTCATTTCGTGCGCCATTGCGGGGTGGATGGGTTCCGGTTCGATCTGGCCCCTGTCATGGCCCGAGGTCCGGACTTCGATCCAGCCGCGCCGATTTTCGCGGCAATCGCTGCCGATCCTTGGCTGGCCGACCGGGTGATGATTGCCGAGCCGTGGGATATGGGTCCGGGCGGTTATGCACTGGGCCGGTTTTCGCCAAACTGGCTGGAATGGAACGATCGCTATCGCGACGATGTGCGCCGGTTCTGGCGCGGCGATGCGCCAATTGGAGACCTGGCCACGCGACTGGCGGGATCATCGGACCTGTTCGGGAGCCATTGCCGCAGCGTCAATTTCCTGGCCGCGCATGACGGCTTTACCCTGGCCGATACCGTGGCTTACGAACACCGCCACAACCTCGCCAATGGTGAGGAAAACCGCGATGGGCACGGGCACAATTTCAGTTGGAACAACGGGGTCGAAGGGCCAAGCGAAGATCGCCACGTCAACGCTGCCCGGGCCAATGATCTGCGTGCCATGCTCGGCACCCTGTTCGCCTCTGTCGGCACGATCATGCTGACTGCAGGCGATGAATTTGGGCGCAGCCAGCATGGCAACAACAACGCCTATGCACAGGACAACGCCACCAGCTGGATCGACTGGGCGGGCCGCGACCATGAACTGGAAGCCCACGTGGCACGGCTGGCCGAACGGCGGGCCCTGCATCGCGGCCTGTTTGCAGCCTTCCCGCAAGATGGCCAGTGGCGTGGGCTGGATGGGGCAGAACTGGCCCCGGCCGACTGGCAATCGGTGGACACCGGAGGGCTGGTGTTTACCCTTGGGCCGGTGACGATAACCATCGACCGCCATGCGCGAGAGGTACGCTGGAGCTAGGCGCCCTAAGCTGCCTTGCCTTCCAGCCGACCCAGCGCTTCGTCTTCTATCTTGCGCAATTCCACGATGGTTTCCTCGATCGCCGCCTTCTGCTTCTTCAGCCCGTCGAGCCGTTCGCGCACCCGGCCAAGCAAGTGTTCCATCTGTTCTCGCTGGCCGGGACCGGTATCGTAAAGGTCGAGGAATTCGCGGATTTCGCGGATCGTGAAGCCCAGCTTCTTGCCGCGCAGGATCAACTGCATGCGCCCGATGTCGCGCCGCGTATAGATGCGCGTGTTACCCACCCGTTGCGGGCTGATCAGGCCGTTGTCCTCGTAAAAGCGCAAAGTGCGCATGGTCACGCCCAACTGGCGAGCCACGTCCTGGATGCCCTGATGCGGGTCTTCGGCTGTATCGATGTCCGGCACTGTCTGATCAGTCACGCTTGCTGCGCTCCTCTTCCACCAGTTCCTTCTTGGACAGCTTGCCGATCATGGTCTTGGGCAAGGTATCGCGGAATTCGATCTGGGTCGGCAATTCGAGCTTGTTGATGAGAGTGGCGAGGAAGGCTGACAGTTCCTCTGTCGTCAGGGTCGAGCCCTCGACCAGCGATACGAACAGCTTAGGCACCTGGCCCAGATATTCGTCCGGAATGCCGATCGCGATGGCTTCCTTCACGTCCGGGTGATGATAGGCTGCATCCTCGATCACGCGGGGATAGACGTTGTAGCCGCCGCGCAGGATCAGATCCTTGATCCGGTCGACCAGGAACAGATAACCGTCCTCGTCCAGATAGCCGACATCGCCGGTGCGCAGCGCGCCGTTGTGGAACGTGGCAGCGGTCGCCTCGGGCTGGTTCCAATAGCCTTTCATCAGCTGCGGGCCGCGCGCCATCACCTCGCCCCGATCACCCTGCTTGCACAGCGTATCGGGATTATCGCGATCATGGATTTCGATGATGGTGCCGGGGAAGGCGGGGCCGCAGCTGTTGTCCTTCACCACGCCGAACAGTGGGTTGCAGGTGATGATGGGGGATGCTTCTGACAGGCCATAGCCTTCCACCACGCGGGCACCGGTCCGCTGCTCGAAGACCTGACGCACTTCCAGCGGCAACGGCGCACCGCCCGAGATGCACACCACGATCATCGAAAGATCGGGCACCTTGTCATCGGGCAGGGCGTTCAGCGCGGCGAACATGGTGGGCACGCCGAAAAACTGCGTGGGCGGCTTGCGGCGCATGGTGGCCAGCACCTTGGGCATTTCGAAGCGCGGCAGCAGCACCAACTCCGATCCGGTCTCGATCCCGTAATTGAGAACGCAGGTGAGCGCGAAAACGTGGAACATCGGCAATATGCCCAGCGTTCGCTGTTGCGCTTCGGTGTGGCCGCCGGAATGGGCCAGCATCTGCGCGCTGTTGGCGGCCAGGCTGGCATGGGTCAGCATGGCGCCCTTGGGCAGGCCGGTGGTGCCGCCGGTATATTGCAGCACGGCCACATCGTGCGGGCTGCGCTCCACCGGATCGGGATGGCCTGCATTGTCGAGCAGGTCGGTCAGTTCGAGATGCAGCGGGTGGTCGGTAATCTGCACATGATCTTCACGCCGGAACAGGCGGAACCCCAGTCCCATGGCCAGCGGCAGGATCGCGCGCATGCGGCATAGCAGCAGCGTTTCGACCCCGGCCGCGCGGGCAACCTGCTGGAACTTCTCGTGCACGAAGCGCACTTCGGGCACCGCCACCATGCGAATACCGGCATCCTTCAGCAGGTGTTCCAGCTCGCTCGGGGTGTAGAGCGGGTTGAGGTTCACCACCACCGCGCCGATCTTCAATGCCGCAAAGTACAGCACCACGTGATACGGCGAATTGCCCAGGCACAGGCCGAACCGGTCGCCCGATCGCAGCCCGTGGTCCTGCATACCGCGCGCAGCACGGTCCACCAGTGCGCCGATTTCGCCATAGGTCCAGCAGCGGCCGAAGTAATCAACCGCCGTGCGTTGGGGCCAATGGGCCACGGCATTATCGATCAGGTCCGTCAGCAGGCGCGGGGGGAAAATCAGGTGGCCGGTTTCATCCGGGTGATAGGGTAGAGCGGGTGCGCTCATGCGTCGGCACCTCCCACCTTGGGGTGGTGGCTGTTGTGCAGCAGCTGTGTCATCGAACCTACTCCCGCATCCTCTATGCCGGTGGCCTAAAAGCCCCCTTGTCGAATCGCATTCTGCACATATTTTGGTTGACGTATAGGGAAATCTGTTCACCATTAGGGAAGAACGTTTTACAACGGCCCGGGAACTACGAGTCCCGGCAAGCTTGGAGAGGCTTCAGACATGCGCGACGTGGTCATCGTGGGCTATGCCCGGTCCCCTTTTCACCTGGCGGGCAAAGGCGCGCTGGCCAAGGTCCGGCCGGATGATCTGGCGGCACAAGTAGTCCGTGCGCTGGTGGATCGCACCGGGGTCAATCCCGCCGATATCGAAGACCTGCTGATGGGCTGCGCCTTTCCCGAAGGCGAACAGGGTTTCAACATCGCGCGCCTGGTGGGCCTGCTGGCGGACCTGCCGCAGTCGGTCGGCGGCATGACGATGAACCGCTTCTGCGGATCATCGATGAGTGGGATCCACTATGCCGCCGGGCAAATCCAGCTAGGCGCGGGCGAGGTGTTCATCTGCGCGGGCGTTGAATCGATGAGCCGGGTTCCGATGATGGGCTTCAACCCCATGCCCAACCCCGCGCTGGCGGAAAAGAGCGCCGCCTATATCGGCATGGGCGACACGGCGGAAAACGTTGCCACGAAATATGGCCTGACCCGCGCCGAGCAGGAAGCTTTTGCAGTGCTCAGCCAGAACAAGACGCGCGATGCGATTGCGGCAGGCAAGCTGGCCGCCGAGATCGTGCCGATCACCAGCAAGGCCGGGACGGTGGATGCCGATGGCACCCCGCGCCCCGATACCACCGTAGAAGCGCTGGCGGGCCTCAAGCCTGCCTTCAGCGCCACCGGCACAGTCACAGCCGGCACGTCTTCTCCGCTGACTGATGGCGCGGCAGCCGTACTGGTGACCAGTGCGGACTATGCCAAGGCCCACAACCTGCCGGTACTGGCCAAGATCAGGTCGGTCGCCATCTCCGGCTGCGCGCCTGAAATCATGGGCATCGGTCCAGTCGCTTCCAGCCAGAAGGCGATGGAGCGCGCCGGCATCACTGTTGCCGATCTTTCCGTGGTCGAACTGAACGAGGCCTTCGCCAGCCAGAGCCTGGCGGTAATCCGCGATCTCGGGCTGGATATTGCCAAGGTGAATCTCGACGGCGGCGCGATTGCCGTTGGCCACCCGCTGGGTGCCACCGGCGCGCGGATCGTGGGCAAGGCGGCGGCGCTGCTGCAACGCGAGGGCGGCAAGTATGCCCTGGCCACCCAGTGCATCGGCGGCGGACAGGGCATCGCCACCGTGCTGGAGGCCGTATGATGAAGAAGGTCTGCGTTATCGGGGCGGGCACCATGGGCGCAGGCATTGCCGCGCAAGTGGCCAATTCGGGCACCCCGGTGCTGCTGCTGGATATTGTGCGCGATACAGCCGACCGCAGCAGCGTGGCCCGCGGTGCGGTGGAAAAATTGCTCAAGACCGATCCCGCCCCCTTTATGGGCAAGGGTGCGGCACGGCTGGTCGAGGTCGGCAATATCGAGGATGATCTGGCCAAAGTGGCCGATTGCGACTGGGTGGTGGAAGCCATCGTCGAACGGCTCGATATCAAGCAGTCGCTGTATGAAAAGCTGGAAGCCGTGCGCAAGCCGGGCACGGTGGTATCGTCCAACACCTCGACTATTCCGCTCGAACAGCTGACCGCCGGGCGCAGCGACGCATTCAAGCGTGATTTCCTGATCACCCATTTCTTCAATCCGCCGCGCTACATGCGGCTGATCGAGCTGGTTACCGGCCCGCACAGCGATGCGGACACTGTCGCCAAGGTGCGCGATTTCGTTGATCGCAAGCTGGGCAAGACGCCGGTCGATGCCGAGGATTCGCCCGGCTTCATCGCCAACCGCATCGGCACTTTCTGGATCCAGGCGGCGGTCAACGCGGCAATCGACATGGGCGTTTCAGTGGAGGAAGCCGATGCCATTGCCGGCAAGCCGATGGGCGTGCCCAAAACCGGCATCTTCGGGCTGATCGACCTGATCGGGCTGGACCTGATGCCGTACTTGCAGAAAAGCCTGACGAGCACGCTGCCCAAGGACGATCCCTATCAGGCAATGGCCCGTAGCGAACCGTTGATCGAGCGACTGATTGCCGAAGGCTATACCGGTCGTAAGGGCAAGGGCGGGTTCTACCGCATCAACCGGGAAGACGGCGGCAAGACCAAGGAATCAATCAACCTGGCCACCGGCGAATATGCCGCCGCACGCGCCGCGCCGACCGTTCCTGGTGCGGCAGGCAAGGGTGATCTGGCCGCATTGATCGACCTGCCGGGCAAGTTCGGCGAATATGCCTGGGCCATCCTGGGGCCGACGCTATCCTATTCGGCCAGCATCGTGCCCGAAGCGACCGCCACCATTGTCGGCGTCGATGAGGCGATGAAGCTGGGCTATAACTGGAAGAGCGGCCCGTTCGAGATGATCGACAAGATCGGCGCGACCAAGTTGCGCGAGCGGCTGGCGGCCAGCAGCTTGCCCGTTCCACCGATCCTGGAAGCTGTGGGCGACGGCACGTTCTACCGCGTGGACGGCGGCAAGCGCCAGTTCTTCGGCCTTGATGGCCAGTACCATGACATGCTGCGGCCCGATGGTGTGGAACTGCTGGCTGACATCAAGCTCAATGCCAAGCCACTGCTGAAGAACGGCTCTGCCGCGCTGTGGGACGTGGGCGATGGGGTCGCCTGCCTTGAATTTACCGGCAAGATGAACGCGCTCGACACCGAGGTGATGAAGCTGATCGGTGAGGCGATCCCGCTGGTGGCCGAGCAGTTCAAGGCCATGGTGATCTACAACGAAGGCACGCATTTCTCCGCCGGGGCCAACCTTGGCCTCGCCCTGTTTGCGGTGAACATCGCTGCGTGGAGCGAGATCGAAAAGCTGGTGAGCGGCGGGCAGCAGGCCTTCAAGGCGCTGAAATATGCCCCGTTCCCCGTGGTCGCCGCGCCTTCGGGCATGGCGCTGGGCGGCGGGTGCGAGGCCGTGCTGAATTCCGATGCGGTGCAGGCCCATGCCGAAACCTATATCGGGCTGGTCGAATGCGGCGTGGGCCTGATCCCCGGCTGGGGCGGCTGCGGCGAGATGATCGACCGCTGGCGCGCCATGCCCGGCATGCCCAACGGCCCGATGCCGGCCGTGTCCAAGGTGTTCGAGATCGTCTCGACCGCCACCGTCGCCAAGTCTGCGGCAGAGGCCAAGGAACTGGGCTTCCTGCGCCCGACCGATGGCGTAACGATGAACCGTGACCGCTTGCTTGCCGATGCCAAGGCCCGTGCGCTGGCGCTGGCCGAGGACTATACACCGCCCGAGCCGCCGACTTTCCGCCTGCCCGGCCCCGGCGGCAAGACTGCGCTGACCCTGGCAGTGGAAAGCTTCCAGTCGCGCGGCCTCGCCACCGATTACGATGGCGTGGTGTCGGGCAAGCTCGCCACGGTGCTGACCGGCGGCGATACCGATCCGACCGAACTGGTGACCGAGGATCAGTTGCTGGGGCTGGAGCTGAAGCACTTCATGGACCTGGTCCACGAAGGCCGCAGCCAGGACCGGATCGAGCACATGCTCGCCACCGGCAAGCCGCTTAGAAACTGACACGAATTGGGAGAGCGAGAACATGCAAGTCTATGAAGCCCCCTTGCGCGATATGCGCTTCGTGCTGGATGAACTGTGGGTCGATGACGGGTTCGGCGAACTGCCCGCGCTGGCGGAATTCGACACCGACCTGACCAATGCGATCCTGGAGGAAGCTGGCCGCTTCAGCCGCGAAGTGCTGTTGCCGCTCAACCGCTCGGGCGACGAGGAAGGCTGCCATCTGGAAAACGGCGTGGTCCGCACGCCTGAAGGGTTCAAGGAGGCATACAAGCAGTTCACCGAAAGCGGCTGGGCTTCGCTCGCCGCCGATCCCGAATGGGGCGGGCAGGGCCTGCCCGAACGGGTCAACAAGCTGGTCGAGGAAATGACCTGTTCGGCCAACCTGTCGTTCGGCCTCTATCCCGGTCTGACCCACGGCGGCTCGATTGCGCTGGAAGCGCACGGAACGGATGAACTGAAGCAGGCCTATCTGCCCAAGATGACCAGCGGGCAGTGGTCTGGCACCATGTGCCTGACCGAAAGCCATTGCGGCACGGACCTGGGGATGCTGCGCACCAAAGCGGTGCCGCAGCCGGATGGCAGCTACAAGGTCAGCGGCGCCAAGATCTTCATTTCAGCAGGGGACCATGACCTGACCGAAAACGTGATTCATCTGGTGCTGGCCCGCATGCCCGATGCGCCTGCCGGGGTGAAGGGTATCTCGCTGTTCCTGGTGCCCAAGTTCGTGCCCCAGGACGATGGCACGCCCGGCCAGTCGAACGGCGTGCTGTGCACCGCGCTGGAACACAAGATGGGCCTGAAAGCTTCGGCCACCTGCCAGATGCAGTTCGAGGAATCGACCGGCTGGCTGGTGGGTGAGCCGCACAAGGGCATGGCGGCGATGTTCACCATGATGAACGCCGAACGCCTGTCGGTTGGCATCCAGGGCCTCGGCATCGGCGAGGCGGCCTATCAGTCTGCCGTCTGGTATGCCAAGGACCGGTTGCAGGGCCGCGCGCTTGGCGGCGTGAAATATCCCGACAAGCCGGCCGATCCGATCATCGTCCACCCCGATGTGCGACGCATGCTGATGACCATGCGGGCCAACAACGAAGGCTGCCGTGCGTTGGGCGCATGGGTCGCCCGCGCGCTGGATGCCGAGCGCCTGTCGACCGAACCCGAAGCGCGCCAGCGGGCGGAGGATTTCGTGGCCCTGATGACGCCCATCGTGAAAGCGCTGTTCACCGATCTGGGGCACGAGAATGCCAACCTGGCGGTGCAGGTCTATGGCGGCCACGGCTACATCCGCGAGAGCGGCGTGGAACAATATGCCCGCGATGCGCGGATCGCGATGATCTATGAAGGTACTAACGGTATCCAGGCGCTGGACCTGGTGGGCCGCAAGCTGGGGGCTAACAACGGCCGCTACCTGCGCAGCTTCTTTCATCCGGTGTCGGAATTCATAGCGGCGAACAAGGGGGATGGCCCGATGAAGCCAATGATCGACGGGCTGGAGAAAGCCTTCGGCGCGCTGCAACTGTCCACCGCCACCATCGCCCAGCGCGGGCTGGCCGATCCTGAGGAGGCCGGCGCGGCGGCGACCGAATACCTCCGCCTGTTCGGTCTGGTGGCGATGGGATACTGCTTTGCCCGATCGACCATGATCGCCGGAATGCAGCTGGCGTTCGGTGCCGAGGATATGGCTTTCTACAAGGCCAAGATCACCACCGCGACATACTACTTTGAACGGATGCTGCCGCAGGTTTCGGCGCATTTCCTGTCGATCAAGGCGGGCAAGAAGTCGATGATGGCGCTGGCGGAGGACGCGTTCTGAGCCATCAGGCTGCCGACTTGGCCGCGCGGCTGGCGATCCCCGCCATTGTCGCGCCGATGTTCCTGGTGTCGGGCGTGGAACTGGTGGTCGCTACCAGCGGCGCGGGACTGTGCGGCACATTCCCCACGCTCAACGCGCGGACCACCGAAGCGCTCGACCAATGGCTGGGCGAAATGGGCGAGCGGCTGGCGGGCAAACCGTTCGGTGCCAACCTGATCGTCCACAAATCGAACCCGCGCGTGGCCGAAGATCTGTCGCTGCTGGTGAAGCACAAGGTGCCGCTGGTCATCACCTCGCTGGGCGCAGTGCCCGATGTGGCGGCGGCGGTGCACAGCTATGGCGGCATGGTGCTGCACGATGTGATCTCGATCCGGCACGCGAAAAAGGCGATTGGCGCAGGCGCGGATGGCCTGGTGGCCGTGTGCGCCGGGGCCGGCGGCCATGCGGGCACGATCAGCCCGTTCGCGCTCACAGCCGAGATTCGCGCATTTTTCGATGGCCCGCTGGCGCTGTCAGGCGCGCTGACCCACGGGCGGCATATCGCTGCCGCGCGGGTGATGGGGGCGGATTTCGGCTATATCGGCTCGCACTTCATCGCGGCGGCGGAAAGCATGGCTCCCGATGCCCAGAAGCAGATGATGGCGCAGGCCCACGCCGCCGACATCGTGCTGACCGACAAGGTGACCGGCGTGCCCGCCAATTTCATGCGCCAGAGCCTGGAGGCGGCAACCCTGTCGGACGGCCATGGCGAAATGGCTCTGACCGATGAGGCGCGGGCGTGGAAAACCATCTGGTCCGCCGGGCATGGCGTAGGTTCAACGCTTGCCATACGGCCCGCAGCCGATATTTGCGCAGACCTGATTACCCAATATCATGAAGCCCTGAAGGGAATAGCGACATGAAAATCCTCGTGCCCGTGAAGCGGGTGATCGACTACAATCTCAAACCGCGGGTGAAGGCGGATGGCAGCGGCGTGGATCTCGCGAATGTGAAGATGAGCATGAACCCGTTTGACGAGATCGCGGTAGAAGAGGCGATCCGGCTGAAGGAAAAGGGCGTTGCCACCGAGATCATTGCCGTTTCCATCGGTCCGGTAAAGGCCCAGGAAACCCTGCGCACCGCGCTTGCCATGGGGGCGGACCGCGCGATTCTGGTCGAGGCCGAGGATGTCGAGCCGCTGGGCGTGGCCAAGATCCTGAAGGCGATTGTCGACGAGGAACAGCCTGGCCTGGTGGTCATGGGCAAGCAGGCAATCGATGATGACAGCAACCAGACCGGCCAGATGCTCGCCGCGCTGTGGGGGCGGGGGCAGGGCACCTTTGCCAGTAATGTGGCGGTGGATGGAGACCATGTTTCTGTCACCCGCGAAGTCGATGGCGGGCTGGAAACGGTCAAGCTGGCGCTGCCCGCCGTGGTCACCACCGACCTGCGGTTGAACGAGCCGCGCTATGCCAGCTTGCCCAACATCATGAAGGCCAAGGCCAAGCCGCTGGCCGTGAAATCTCCCGCCGATTACGGTGTCGATGTCACCCCGCGCCTCAAGACGCTGAAAGTGGTGGAACCGCCAGTGCGGCAAAAGGGCGAAATGGTGACATCGGTCGATGACCTGGTGGCCAAGCTGAAGGCAAATGGAGTTGTGGCATGAGCGCGCTGGTATTGGCCGAACACAATGACGGCAAACTGAGCCCCGCAACCTTGGCGACTGTCACTGCCGCCAGCCAGCTTGGCGGCGATGTTCATGTACTGGTGGCGGGCGGCAGCGATGCCGTGGCCGCCGAAGCTGCCAAGGTGCCAGGCGTGGCCAAGGTGCTGCACGCGGGCGATACCGCGCTGGCCAATCAGTTGCCCGAGAATGTCGCGCCTTTGGTGGCCGGGTTGATGGCGAATTACGATGCCTTCCTGGCCCCCTCCACCAGCACCGGCAAGAACGTGGCCCCACGCGTGGCGGCGCTGCTGGATGTGATGCAATTGTCCGATATCATGTCGGTTGAAGGGCCCAAGACCTTCACCCGCCCGATCTACGCCGGCAACGCCATCGCTACGGTGGAAAGCAGTGATGCCAAGCTGGTCATGACAGTGCGCACCACCGCATTCGAGAAGGCGGCGGCAGATGGCGGTTCGGCTGCGGTCGAAGCTGTCGGCGGCGCGGTGGAAGCGGGCCTGTCCAGCTTCGTCGGTCTTGAAGCCAGCAAGAGCGAGCGGCCCGAACTGACCAGTGCCCGCGTGATCGTGTCCGGTGGCCGCGCGCTGAAGGATGCGGCCACGTTCGAGCAGCTTATCACGCCGTTGGCCGACAAGCTGGGGGCCGCCATCGGCGCCAGCCGCGCGGCGGTGGATGCGGGCTATATCTCGAACGATCACCAGGTGGGGCAGACGGGCAAGATCGTTGCGCCTGAATTGTACATCGCCCTGGGGATTTCCGGCGCGATCCAGCATCTTGCCGGGATGAAGGACAGCAAGGTGATTGTGGCGATCAACAAGGATCCGGATTCACCCATTTTCCAGATCGCGGACTTCGGCCTGGTGGCGGACATTTTTGCCGCCGTGCCTGAATTGACCGAAAAGCTCTAAGCCGGATCGCCCGGCGGCGTGCAGGGGCTGACCGACAGGTCATGGCTCAACACGTCGCCGCGCGCGGCGACGACCAACGGCTCGCTTGCCGCCAGGCACAGGCCCAGCCGCGCCGCCTGCTCGGGCTCGATTACGATGGCATAGGAGCCGGGCCGGACCTGTTCGAAGAAGAAATAGCCATCACGCTCGGTGCGCACATTGCCCGCCACCTCGCCTGCCGCATCGCGCAATTGCAATCGCAAACCCGATACGCCGCGACTGGTCGCGCCATTGGCGAAGCTGACCGTTCCTTCCACCTCGCTCAGTTCCACCACCGGGAACTGGCTCACATGGATGCGGCCTGCGCGCGGCACGATTTCCACCCCACGGGTGGAGGGGGCCATGGCAATATCGGGCAGGCTGGATGGATCAACCTGCAGGCTTACCCGGTTGCCGTGGCCCAGTTCTCCCAGCCGCGCCATGCCCGCATCGTCGGTGGTGGCGGTATTGTTGAACACGGCGAAATCAACTTGGGGCAAAGCCAGGTCGCCATAGGAAAAGTGCCCGTCGCCATCGCGGTCGTGGAATGCCCGCACGGCAACCGCGCCCGATGATGCCATGCCGGGCCGTTCCATGAAAAACCGCTGGCGCAAGGGATCGCGGCCCAGGCTCATGCCCAGCCGCAGGGCCACAGCATAGCTTTGCTGGCGGAACGAATATTGCCCGTCGAGCGCCGCGCTGAACCGATCAAACTGGCGCACACCCGACAAGCCCAGTGCCAGGTCCTTGGCATCGAGCGAATAGGACGTGGTCCCGCTTATCACTGTATCATCGTCCAACCGGTGCACCACATTGGCCGATACCTGGACCAGCGCGGGATCGGGCAGCATCCGATAGCCGAGCGATCCGCGCAACTGGGTGTCCGACCGGTTGAACGTGGCAAGGTCGAAATTGCCCACCAGCTGTGAAAAGCCGATCCCGCCGGGGCCGGAATTGCGCAGGTAATCGAGCGTGTTGGATACCATCATGCCCGCCAGCCGGGCCGATCCGCGCAGCCCTGCGCTGGTGCGCGTGCGGCCGTCGGCATATTCGGCGTGACGCAGGCGTGTGCTGATCGGCAGGAACGTGCCATCGGCTTCGCTGCCCAGCAGCAACGAGGTGTTGAAATCAAACTCGCTGGCGCGGGCAAGGGCAGCGGAATCGAGGCTGTGGACCTCGTCTGCAAAACCGCCACCATATTCAAAATGGCTAAGCGCAAAGGCGCCGCCCAGCACCCGGCCACCCAGCCCCAGGCCGATCGCGCTGCCGCCACCATCAGAAAAACCCGCATCCCCGCGCAGCGCCAGCCCGCCAAGCCCGGTGCGCAGGCCGGTCGACGCGATCCAGCGCCGGTCGCCGCTGTCTTCATATACTGCTGCACTGGCCACCGCTGTCAGGCCCGCGTTGAGGCCAAAGGCAAGGTCGGCCGATCCCTGCCAGTCACCGTGGCGCAGCGAAGGGCGGAAGTCCGGACCTTCCACGCCCAGCAGGTTGATCCCGCGCTGTACCGCACCCAGGCTGTAGTGGAATTCACCAGCCGACAGTCGCCCGTCGCCCACGCTGATCCGGCGCACTTCCTCGCGTCGCTGGCCTTGCGGACCATAGAATACCAGCCGGAACACGTTGAGCCCATAATCGACCGGCACTTCCAAAAACTCGTACTGTCCGTTGGTGGCCAGCGCGGTGGAACCCAGCAGCACGTTGTTACGATACAGCTCCACCTCGTAACCATCGGGCAGCACCCCGCGCAGGTCCACCCGATCGAACACCGATGCCTGTTCAAGCGGCTGGTTGGTGATGAAAGCACCGCGTCCCGATGCCCCGCGCAGACCCAGCGTCATGGATGGGGTGGCCACATCGCCCAGCTGGAACTGGGTAGCATGGAGCGGCCCCAGCAGATCGTCATCGGCATCGCGGCGACCCAGTTCGACCAGCGAGGCGATCAGCCCATCGCGCGAACTGGCGCTGAAGAAGGCTTGCGCGGTCATCAAGGCAAAGTCGCCCGCCAGCCGCACATCGGTTTCCGCCCGCGTGCCCTTGGCCGAATCCGAAACCGCGCGCAGTTCCACATCGGCCAGCGGGACCGAGGCCAGCAACCATGGTGTCTCCTCGCGCGGCCAGCTTTCGTCAGGTTGGTTGCCATCGCGTGAGGCCAGTTGGTCGCGGTTCTGCTCGCGGCGCATCCGTTCCTCGAATGGGAACGGTTCGCGCGTGGATAGGAGCACGGATTGGGCGCGCAGATCGGGCAGGATGTCGAGCGGCAGCAGGGCGGCAAAGGCATCGCTGCGCAAATACAGCTCGCCGTCGAACGCCTGGGCCATGCCCGGTGGCAGCGGCACAGTGCCTTGAGCGGTGGTGAGGAGGCCGTGGCGCAAATCCACTTCCAGCACGCGGTCCTCGGCCAGGAACCAGCCGCTGGCATAGTGGCCATCGTCACCCACCTGGATGGCCAGATCGAGGATCCGCGCCAGTTCGCCCAGCGGCAGGTAAACCCCGGCGCGCGTGCCATAGGCGATGATAGTATCTGTGACCGTCTGCCCTTCGATGCGGAGCTGCAGGATCAGTTCGTCATCGAGCGAGAGTTCGGGAGCATCGGTGGTATCGGGAAAAACCTGCCGCCCGGGCGAAAAGTCGATCCCCTGTGCCAAGCTGGCAGCGATTGCGACCGGAGGCGCAGCAGCTGCGACAGGCGCGACCATGCGGGGTGCTGGTGCGCTGCTTGTGAGCGAGGCCGAAGGAGATTGGGGCGCAGCGATACGCGCTACAGTTGGGACCGGGACCGGGGCTGGCGGCAGGAGAGCGGAGGATACTGCAAGTGCCGGCGGGGGCGATGTGGGTGCAGGCGCTGCAAGGGCCATTACGGGCGGCGCAGGTATCGGCTCAGTCTGCTCGATCTCTGGCGGCAGGTCCAGCGCGACACGACCGCCCACAGGCCGGGGCGCAGGCAGGATCAGCGCGGTCTCGGCTGCGATTGCCGCCATAGGGGGCGGTTGCGGCGCGGACCACTGCGGGGCCGGTTCGATCAGCGATGCAGGCGAAGTGGATTCAGGCGAAGCGGGTTCAGGCGGAGCGGCTGCCAACACCGCCGGAGGAGCGACCAGCGCAATGACCTCGGGTGTCAGCAGCAGTGTCGGGGGTTCGAACTCGCGCGCCTGTTCAGCCAGCCGCGTGGCCAGCACCAGATCGCTGGTGGCGACCGCCAGCCGTGCGCGGGCCGGGCGGGAGGCAGCGGTCTTTGCGGGCAGAGCGACAGGATCCAGCCGCAGCATGGCCACGCGGGGCGGCGGGTTGTGGCGGGCTTCCACTGTCGCGCGGGCAACAGCGGGCAGCGCGGCGCGTTCCTGTTCGTTCCACGGGCGCAATTCTGTCGGGCTGTCGCTGCGCCACAGCAGCGATCCGCCCACCAGCGCCGAGCCAAGCGCCGCCGGACCCAGCCAGCGAAGCGCGCCCCGGGTTGTCACCGCACAGTGAAATCCTGCCGCACCAGGACGGTGCCGGGCGCGTAGTCATCATCGGTATAGGTAACGGTCAGTTGCAGGCCGGGCTGCAGCAGCGCACGATCGAAACCTGCCGCCAGCCCCAGCACCACGAGCCGCGAATCCACCTCGGGATAGACGCCCACGCCGCGCGCCACGGCCACTGGTTCGGCTATGCCTGCGGCAGTAATAACCAGGTCACCGAAAGCCGAACGGGTGCCGCTGCGGGTGATGGTGACAGCGATCGCTGGCCCATCTGCTGTCGGCACCACCTGGAAGTTCTCCAGCCCGGTGGTGAGGGTGGTTTCACCGACCCGCAGGATGATCGGGATCGACAGGCCGAAACGCGGGCGGATGGTCACGCCAATATCGCCCGATCCTGCCTGGACCCCGCCCACCGCTTCATCGATCGAAAAGCCCTGATCGTCTTCGGGCGGGATCGATACCGCCATGAAATGGGCGCGGTATTCGCCATCGGGCAGGTCTTCGGGCAAGCGCGCCATGATCCGCACGGTCTGCGCTTCGTTGCCCAGCAGCGCGACCCGGCGTGGTGACCAGCGCAGCATGGCGCTGGCGGGCGAGAGCCGGTCGGTCGTGACCCCGGCGGGCAGGTTGTCGAGCTGGTGCACGCCGCCATCGGGTGCCATGACCATGTCGACCACCGAAATCTCGTATTCGCCAGAATTCACGGTGCGGTTGTACAGGCCCACTGTGGCGATCCGCTGGCGTCCGTCGATCACCACGCGCTTGGGATACAGATTGATATCGCCCATTCCGCCGACCGAGCCTTGTGGCACTTCGCCCGGGGCGACCTGCGGCACGGCGGGCGCCGCTGCATCATCCTGCGCCATGACCAGTGAAGGGGATGCGGCCAGATAGGCAGCCAACGTGGCCGCGAACAACCATGAGAACCGCTTGCCCGGCTTACGCTGGGAGCCAGTCGAAAAGAACATAGTTAATCCCTGAGTTTCCTCGGGTAACCTATGTAAATACCCTGAGTCGCTGGCAAGAGGCGATCAGAGGAAAAGCACAGTTATCTGGAAATCGCCCGTGTATTGCCCCACCGCCTGGTTGCTGTTGACCTGCAATGTGCCGCCGATCCGCAGTGTGAAATCACCCGCGCCATTGAACAGGTTGAGGCCCAGCAGCGTGTTGCTGGTCACGTTGCGCACCTGCATGGTGGCACTGCCGTTGCTGATCGTGATGCGGTTGGGCACTTGCGCGATGAACCCGCGATAGGCTGCCCCATCCAGTTGAAAGCTGGCCGGGCCGCGCCCTTCGGTCGGCTGCGGGATGTTCATCCCAGCCGTAACCCCGCCCGTCCCGCTGGCGATGCCGGCAGGGGTGATGACTAGTGTTCCGGCTGTGGCCGGTCGCATGAACGCACCGAACCGAAGATCCTCCAGCTTGTACAGCCGGCCCGGGTCTACCAGTTCGGCACTAGCCGTTCCGTCCAGGCTTGAGCTGTTGCCGGGCTCGGCCTGTGCGGCGCTGGAAACGAGAACCAGCGCGGCAAGACCGGCCCGCACGCACTTGCGCAGGGCTGTCATGGTCAATTTACCAGTAATGAAAAGGGCGCAGGCTGCCCTTGTCGGGAAGCCTGCGCCCTTTCGCCAGATCAGTTGTAGGCGACGGTGACGGTGTACACGCCAGTGTAGATGCCTTCAGGCTGGTCAGCACCGACGGTCAGCGTGCCGCCGACAGAGAAGGTTGCCACACCGGCTGCATCCAGCGTGTGGTTGGCGCGGGCATCGGTGGTGAAGGCCATCGAATTGGCACCAGAAGTAACCGAACCTGCGCCGGCGTCGATCGAGAAGCGACGCGTTGCATCGCCTTCGACCGAGAACTGGTCAGCAGATTCAACCGAACCCGGCATGAGCGTGACGTCGCCACCGGCTGTGCCATTGCCAGCGCGCGTAACGACCACGGTGCCGCCGCCCGTGCCCGAGGTGAGCGTGCCGAAGTTCAGCACGGCACCAGGGGTGTGGGTCAGGGTCAGCGGAGCAACGACTTCAGCGGTTGCAGCACCATCGGCGGTTGAGCTGTTGCCCGGCGCGGCCAGCGCGGGCGTCGAAAACACAGCCAGAGCGGCCGCAACAAGAACGATCTTTTTCACAGTAAATCCCCTTAGAACTCGAACGTAGTATCCCGCTCCCCAGCGGGCGCGACCCGAAGTCATCGTTAAGAAAGCCCTCGAGTGATCCCACGTATTAATACCCATTGGTTAACGAACCTTGCCCCGGCCAAACATTCGGGAAACCAGCGCGAAAAGGGTGCAGCACTGCCCTCACGCCGAGGCGCGTCCGAAGCTTCAGGGGGAAGCGTTCAGTCGTAAGTGACGGTGACGGAGAACTGCGCGCGGTAATGGTCGGCAGGAGTTCCGGCAGGCACTTGCAGCGTGCCGCCAACGGCAAAGCCATCCTCGCCCGCTGCATCCAGCTGGCCGCCATCGGATGCCCCGCGATTGCGGCTGACCAAGCCAAGGTCATCCACGGCCAGCCCGGTTCCGTGCCGCTGGCCCAAGGCCACCAGGCTGGCGGGCAGGGTTACACTGTAGGTCCGCCCGGGCTCGCCATTGACGGCAAAGCGTGCCGGGTGCGGTTGGCATTGTCCGGCATTGCCGCACAAGGGGCGCACCGATCCGCCAGGCACGGCGCTGCCGCCTGTGGCCGGGACACGCAGCGTGCCGCCGCTTGCGCCCACGGTAATCGCGCCGAATGACAGGTCTTCCAGCGCGGTTGCGGCCAGCGGCTGGATCACGCTGGCCGAAGCGCTGCCAGTGGCGGTGCCAGTGGCAATGTTTTGCTGCGCCTGAGCATTCCCCGGCACGCCCGCACCTGCCAGCACCAGCGCGGCAAGCAGGCGGCCCCGGTTCACCTCTGACGCTCGGCCGAGATGACGGTGATGTCCATCGGGATAGGCACCACGATCTGCGCGCCGCCGAACTGGCGCGTTACATCAAGCCGTGCGCCGACCTGGAAGCTGCGGGTGCAGATCCTGGTGCGGCAACCGGGGATGGTGACGCGCACGGCGCGACCCGGATCGATCCGCAATGCACCCGGCAAGTCGGTCTCATAGCCATAGAGCCGGGCCTCCACCCCGCCCAGGCGCACCGGCGGCGGCGCGGACATCACCAGTTCGAACACCAGATCAAGCACGTGGTTGCTCTCGTTCCCGCGGTCATAGCTGATGGTGAAGCGGGCCGGAGCAGGTGCGCGGGCTTCCAGCGCCACGATCCCGACATCGGTCACAGCGCCGCTGGCGCTGACTGTGCGCGCGCCCTGGCCGAACACCATGAAGGTGCCGAAATGCAGGTCGCTGTCGGCGCTCAGCCTCACTTCAGGTTCTTTGGCCTGAGCCGGGCCAGCAGCTGTGGCCAAGGTTGCGGCAGCGCCGATGATCAGGGCAGCGCGCATGGCCCGCTCCCGTTGGCAACTCCGCCAGCGCTTTGGGCGGCAAGTGCCTGGCGACCCAGTTCGATCGCCCCGGTAATTCCTGCATCGTCGCCCAGTTGCGGGGGCACGATGATGGATGAAAGATCGCGGTCATAGGGCGCGGCATAGCCTGCCAAAAGGGCGCGCGCTTTATCCCGCACAAGGTCTATCAGGCCGGGGGCTTTCATCACCCCGCCGCCGAAGATCATCACATCGGGCATGTGCATCAGGGCCAGCGTGGAGGCGAACTGGGCCACGTAATCGGCCACCTGGTCGCGTTGTGCAGCGGAGGTCTGCGACAGGTCATCCCTCCAGCGTGCCATGATCGCCGGGCCACTGGCGAGCCCTTCAAAGCAATCGCCATGGTAGGGGCAATGGCCCGGCCAGCTATCGCCAGCCGCGCGTGCCAGTCGCACGTGACCCGCTTCAAGATGTGACACACCGCCCAGCGTGCGACCCTGGCTCACCACGCCGGTGCCGATGCCCGTGCCGATCGTGGTATAGGCCACGCAGCCCAGACCGCGCCCCGCACCGCTGTGCCATTCGCCGATGGCCGCGCCATTCACATCGCTGTCGATTGCCAGCGGGACACCAAATCCGGCCAGCGCATCATGCCACCGCGCGCCGCTCCAGCCGGGCTTGGGCGTGGTGGTGAAGGTGCCATAGGTGGGGGAGGCGGGCTGCACGTCGAGCGGCCCGAAGCTGGCCACGCCAAAGGCGGCAATCGCGCCATGCCGGTCTTGCGCGGCTGTGAACCATGCGGTCAGGTCGGAAAAAGTCGTGGCCGGATCGCGGGTATCGATCCGGGCGCGGTCGATCACCGTGCCGCGATCGTCAGCCAGGGCGAGGATGAACTTGGTTCCGCCTGCCTCAACCGCCCCGATCAGCCCCATTATGATTCCCCTGCCACCATCAGTCTGCGTCCTGCATCAGGTCGCGCAATTTCACCAGTGCCTGTGTCTTCAACTGGTGCACCCGCGGCACGCTGACGTCCAGTACCGCAGCGATTTCGGTGAGGTTGAGTTCCTCCACAAAATACAGCTGCAGCACCAGTTGCAATCGTTCGGGCAGCTGGATCATGGCCCCCGCCAGCCGGGTGTTATCCTGCAGCTGGCTCAGCACTTCGAACGGATCGGGCAGATCGGTGGCGAAGTGGGCGGAATTGTCGTCATAGGCTTCGTCGAGCGAGGCCAAGTGGATCGGGGCAGTGGTTCCGGCGCCGAGTTCTTCGGGCGTGACACCCATGGCCGCTGCCAGTTCGGCATGATCCGGTTCGCAGCCCAGTTGCTGGCGCAGGCTGTCGCGGGCTGCTTCGGCCTGGCGGCGGCGGCGGATGGCGTTGCGGCTGTCGGGCAATTGCTTGCGCACCAGATCGAACATGGCCCCGCGGACGCGGATCTTGGCATAGGCGGCAAACCCGTCCTCGCCCGGCCCGGCATGGTTGCGGGCGCATTCGGTCAGCGCGATGAAGCCGGCTTGGACCAGATCCTCGATCTCCAGCCCTTCGCGGCCCGATCCGTGGATATGCCAGGCGGCCTTGCGGACCATCGGCACGAACCGGCGCACGCGGTCGGCAACGATGTCCTGCCGGCCATAGGCAGCGGCGGCGAATGCGGATTGTTCGTGCTTCATGCAGCCAGCACCTCGTCGCTCATATGTTCAAGTTGGGCGGGTTGTTGTCCGCCGATCACCGCGACCACTTCGACCGGCTGGGTCGGCGGCAGCTCGGCAATGGACAGCACCAGGCAATGCGGCGCGCGCTGGCGCAGCAAGGTATTGAGCGCGCGGCGGGCGGGCGGCTGGACGATCAGCGCCAGGCCCCTACCGTCTGTTTGGGCGGCCAGCGCCTCGTTCACGCGGTCGGCAATCATGCGGGCGCAATCGGGCTCGATCACCGGCTGCCCGGTGCCAGGATCGCGCATCCCGCCAAGGATTGCGCCTTCCAGGCCTGCATCCAGCGTCAGCACGCCAAGGGCATCGCTGGGCGAACAGACCTGCCCCACCAGCCAGCCGCCCAGATCGGCCCGGATATGATCGACCAGCGGATCGAAATCGCGTGTTGATTGCAGGCCCAGCGCCAGGCTGGAAAGGATCGGTAGCGGGTGCGACAGGGTGATCCCGTCGGCCAGCAGCGCCCGAAGGAGCCGGGTGATCGCGGCCAGCGACAGCGGATCGGGATGGATCGCCTCCACCAGACCCGGCGCCTTGTCGCGCAGGGCATCCAGCAGGCTGCGCACTTCTTCCGGACCCAGCAACTGGTCGCCGCGCGCCAGCAGCAACTGGTTGAGGTGGGTGGCAATGACGGTGGCAGCATCGACTGCCAGGAACCCCTCGGCCACCGCATGATCGCGTTCGCTGCTGGCGATCCACAGGGCCGGGCAGCCGAACGTGGGATCGCGCGTGGCCTCGCCCGTCAGCCCGTGACCGGTCCGCACTTCGCCGGTATCGATGGCCAGCACGGCATCAGGCCGCGCTTCGGCCCGCGCCAGCTCCACCCCGCCCAGCATGATGCGATAGCAATTGGCCGGCAGATCGAGCGAATCGCGGATGCGGAATTGCGGGACCACGAAGCCGAAGCCCTGCGACAGCTGCTTGCGCACCCCGGTGATGCGGGTGATCAGCGGCGAGCCCTTGGCTTCCTCCACCAGGTGCACCAGCCCGTACCCCACTTCCAACGTGACCAGCGTCTGGTCGCTGACATCGGCCACCTCGATCCGCTGCACGTCCACCACCGCTTCGGGTTCGGGCAGGGGAATTTCGGCTTCGGCCATGTGGCGGCGCAAGGTGCGGTACAGCCAAAAGGCAAGCGCGGCGGCGGGCAGGAAGATCATTTGCGGCATGGCCGGGACCAGCCCGATGGCGCCCAGCACGAAAGCCACCGGCAGCCAGCTGGATGGGGCCGCGAATTGCCGCCCGATCTGGCCGACCAGGTCACTCTTGTCGCTCACCCGGGTAACGATGGCGGCGGCGGCAATCGACAGCAGCAGGCCCGGCACCTGCGCCACCAGCGCATCGCCCACCGCCAGGGTGACATAGACCTGCGCCGCTTCGCCCGCGCTCATCCCGTGGCTGATCATGCCCAGACCAAAGCCGCCGATCACGTTGACCGCCAGGATCAGCAGCGCGGCAATCGCATCGCCCTTCACAAACTTGGATGCACCGTCCATCGAGCCATAGAAATCGGCCTCGGTCCCTACCTCGATCCGGCGGGCGCGGGCTTCTTCGGCGGTCATCAGCCCGGCTGCAATATCGGCGTCGATCGCCATCTGCTTGCCGGGCAGGGCGTCGAGTGTGAACCGCGCGGATACTTCGGATACGCGGCCGGCACCCTTGGTGATCACGACCATGTTGATGATCAGCAGGATCACGAACACGAACAGGCCCACGGCAAAATTGCCGCCCACCAGAAACGCCCCGAAGCTTTCGATCACCTGCCCCGCCGCCGCCTCGCCTTCGTGCCCGTTGACCAGCACCACGCGGGTAGAGGCCACGTTCAAGGACAAGCGCAGCAGCGTGGCGAACAAAAGGACCGAGGGAAAGGCCGAGAAATCGAGCGGCTTCTTGGCGTTGAGCGCCGCCATCAGCACGCCGACTGACAAGGCGATGTTGAACACGAAGAATATGTCCAGCAGCAGCGTGGGGATCGGCAGGATCATCATGGCGATCAAGGCCAGGATCGCCACCGGCAGAACCAGCGTGGAAGGCACGAACGGCAGGTTCTTCATCAGGTTGGACATCACAGGCCGAAAGCCTCCAGCTTGGCATAGGCGCTACGGATATGGGCGAGGCCGGGCAGTTCGCGGCCGCCGCCTTCAACCAGTGCGAAGCTGGTGCGCAGGGTCTCGGCCATCGATGGTTGCTGCCCGCGCAGGGGCGGGTTTGGCGTGCGGGAAGGTTGCCAGGTGCCGGATGACGGGAACGAGGACGGGTAACCGGAGCCGAACGAGGCCGGAGCCGCGCTGCCCAATGCATCCACCAAGACACCGCCCTGGGCCATCGCCCCATCCACCCGGCCACGGATCACGTCCATGACCCCGGCGACAGAACGTGGCGCTCCGCCCGGTTCATAGAAAATCGCCCGGTTGGCGCGGGCGGCGCGTGGCAGGATTGTGGCGGCAGAGCCAGCGGGGTTGTCGCCCAGCGCCGTCAGGAACTGGCTGGCACCTGCCGGGCCGAGGAAATGGGCCAGGTACAACTCGCTCGCATCGGGTTCGCGACCCAGCACCGGCGCCAGCGCAGCGCGGTTATCACCCGCCAGCGCGCCCGCCATCAGGCTGGCTATCTCGGGATCCGTGCGCAGATCCAGGATCGCAGCCCGCGTGGCCGGATCCGCCACGCGCGCCCGTCCGCTGCTGCTGTCGATGGCTTGGGAAAGGTGGCCCAGACCCAGGCTGTCGCCATGCCGGTCGAGGGTGGATAGCCATGTCTGGTCGATAAACTGGAACAGGCCGGTGGCGCTGGATGTGCGCGCTTCGGCTTCCGGATCAAGGCCGGATTCGATCCGCGCCTGCGCCAGCAGATAGGAGAAATCCACGCCGGTGCGTTGCGCCGCGCGGGCAATCGCGGCCTGGGTGTTGCCGGCGCGAGCGGCCGGCAGGGCAGGCTGGAATGTCGTAACCGGATCGCTCATCCGCGCAGGCTCACTTGGCTGGTTGCAGTCAGCAGGAGCTTCGCAAGATGCGTGCCATTCCGGGTGGTTAGGCCCGGCGGGCCTGCGGTGCGGTATACAGGCCGGGATTGCGGGTCAGCGCATCGAGCCGCGCCGCGACATTGGCGGCCAGCAAGTTGCGGATCTTGCGGTTGACTTCGTTCTGGTGGCGCGCTGCCTCCAGCAGGCTGCGGCATTCGGCATCGATGGCCGCGTTATCGCCGCCTGCAAGTTCGCCGCCCAAAATTTCGCCGCCCAAAATTTCGCCGCAAAGCCCGTGCTTGCCCTGCGCAGACAGGACCAGCGCATCGACGTCCATGGCGGCAAGCGCCTGCCGTTCGGTTTCCAGCACGGCAAGCATTTGCCGCAGGTTGCCGGCCAGGCTGTGCTGATCGGTCATTGCGCATTGCCCAGCATCAGGCGGGCGGCGATGATTGCATCGCTGATCTGCGCGGGCAGGATGGGATAGCTGCCGTCTTTCAAGGCGTCGCGGATCTGTGCCACGCGGTCCTGTTCCACCGGCACGGTGCCTGCACTGATGCGACTGCCGGTTTCCACCGCGATGCCGGCATCGGCTGCCTGGGCAGGTCGGGCCGGCTTGGCCTCGGCCTTTGAACTGGTTGTGGCCATGTCGCGTGCCACGGGGCGCAAGGCTCCCGGACCGCTCAGCCTGGTAATGTCATAGAGGGCCATGATGGTCGCTCCTTCCTGGTTCAGTCTCAATGGCAGGACGGTTTCCCGAGGGCCGGATTAAGACGGGCTTTACGATTTATTTGCTCACCCCAGCGGAATGACCACGCGGCCCGGGTTGTCGATGCGGGCGCGAATATCCTCGCGGTTGCGGCCAGCGGCGGTGCCATCGGGACGCACGCGGATCCATTCGCCCACCGCGCCCGCTTCCAGCGCCTCACCCTGCTGGGTCACGGTGAAGCCGCGCCCTTCGACTGCAATGGTCACCACCTGACCGCGCGCGACAGACGGGGCCGCGGGCCGGGCGGCGGCACTAGCTGCACCCGCCGCGCCAGCCACAGTGTTGACCGGCACGAACAGTTGCCAGCCGGCCAGTGCCGCGCATTCCACCCGCACCATGTCGGCCCGTCGGCCATGCCAGCCCAATGCCAGCGGTTCAGGACAGCGCGCCATGCGCAGCCGCCGGTCCACCGGGCTGCGCGCGCCGCCAGGCGTGCCGAGCGGTGCGCCGGTAAAGGCGGCCACTTCGGCATCGATCGCGGCAGGATCTGCAAAGCTGGCTGTCTGGGCGGACAGGGCAGTTGGCAGGGCAGCGGGCAGGGCGGCAAGCGCGCAGGCCGCCAGCAGCAGGGTCGAACGTGGCATCACAGGGTGCTCCTCGCAAAGTGATCAGGTCTGCCCTGATGAAAGCAAGCTCTGTGCCACTTGTTCGCCGCCGTCATAGGCAAACAGCGCGCGGACCTGCGATCGGCCAGACCCCGCCGGAACGGGTTGCAGGATAACGCGCGGGGCGAAGCCCACGGCGATGGCAGCCTGGGCCAGCTCCTCTGCGCGGGCAGATACGCGGGCGCGGTCGGCGGGAATGAAGCGGCCTTCCACTGTCAATTGCTCGCCCGATCCCGGCCGGTATTGCGCCAGCCACTCGGCCAGTGGCGGCGCGCCGGGGGCATCGACAAATACCCCGGACGCCACGCCTTGGGCGATGCCGCCCGGCGGCGGGGCAGGCGGCGCATCGGTGGCAGGCGGGCGCGCCGACATGGTTACGCCGGTGATGATGAACAGGATCATCGACAGGTCGGCCAGCGGGACCAGCCAGCTGCTGCCTGTATCCCGGATCGCGCTCCGCGCTGCCAGGCTGCTCACACCACCCGCTCCAGCCGCGTCGGACCGGCGGGCCTGCCGGGCGAAACCTTGTGGCTGCCGGGGATTGCGCCGGCCAGTTGCCGGGCCATCCAGTCGATCAGCTGTTGGCGATCGTCCTCTTCACCTTGCCCGCGCCGCTCGATCAGGCTGGCCAGCGGGTGAAACACCAGATGCGCCAGCATCAGGCCATACAGCGTGGTGACAATGGCCAGGCCGATGCCGCCCATCATCGCGCCACCTGCCGCAGGGTCATAATCCAGCTGGCTGAGCGAAAGCAGGGTACCCGCCATGCCGAACACCGGGGCCATTTCGGCCGCCAGCCTGATCGGGCGCAGGGCCAGCTTGCGCAAGCGGGCGCGCTGGCGCTTGAACCGTTCGTGCGCGTCGATCAGGCTGGCCAGGCTGCGATCGTGGATCAGCGCCTCTGTCACGCTGGCGATTTCGCTGTCGGTGCTGTGGAACGGGCGCGAACGCAGCACGCCATCGGTGCGCAGGCTTTCTACGTCACGGGCGATTTCGGCCCGCGCGCACTCGAAATCGAACCGGCGCTGGATCAGGTGCCACAGGCTGGCCAGCGCCGCGGAAAGCTCGCGCCGCCCGCTGCCTAACAGCGTGGCAATCAGCGTGCCGCCCAGCACGATGCCAGCGCTGAGGCCGTCCAACAGGGCCATGAAATCCATACCGCTCGCTCCTTGGCCCTGACATCTGCTGCCAGCCACAGGACGGTTTGCACACGGCGCCGATTAAGGGCGGCACGATCTTGCCGGTGGGCGGCACGCAGTTGCCGATTTGGCCCGGCGCTACGGGGGCGGCAGGGGTAAACGGGCAAACTGGCACGCTGCTTGCTGAACATGGGGGGACGAGATTGCTTTCAAGGAGGCAGGCATGAGCGAGACCCTGTTCGGTATCCACGGTGCGGCGCTGGAATTGCGCTCGCACCGGCTGGGCCTGATCACCGGTAACATCGCCAACGCGGCGACGCCCGGATACAAGGCACGCGACATCGATTTTTCCGCCGCGCTGGATGCCAGGACCGCGGGCAGCGGCCGGGACAGCGCACTTGAAGGCGCGCTGCGGTATCGGGTGCCGACCATGCCCTCGCTCGATGGCAACACGGTGGAACTGGCCAACGAACAGATGGCCTTCGCCGAAAACGCGGTCGCCTATTCGGCCACGCTCAGCTTCCTCAACGGGCGGGTGCAGACCATCACCCGCGCGATCCGGGGCGAATAGCCGTGACCGGCCAGACAAGCCTGTTCGGTATGGTCCAGCGCGGCATGTCCGCCCAGATGGTGCGGATGAACGCGGCGGCCAGCAACATGGCCAACGCCGGATCGGTCGCCTCCAGCGAGCAGGCCGCTTACCGCCCGATCCGCGCGGTGTTCGCCCAGGAACTGGACCAGCAGACCGGCATGTCCACCGTCCGCGTGTCCGAAGTGCGCCAGTCCGATGTCCTGCCCACCCGCCGCCACGATCCCGGCCACCCGCTGGCCGACGAGAACGGCGACGTGTGGGAAGCCGGTGTCGATGAGACCGCCGAGATGGTCGAGATGATGGAAAGCGCCCGCCAGTACCAGAACCTGGTGGAAGCCATGCAGACCGCCAAGCAGCTGATGCTCGAAACAATCAGGAGCAAGTGATGACCACGATTTCCCCCACGCTGGCATCGAACCTCGACGCGCTCAACGCGCCCGGGACCGTAGCCAAATCGAACAAGTCCGGCCTCGGGGCCATGGACCAGGGCGATTTCCTCAAGCTGATGGTGGCCCAGCTCCAGCAGCAGGACCCGTTCGAGCCGGTCGATAACAAGGACATGCTGGCGCAGATGGCGCAGTTTTCCACGCTGGCAGGCTCGGCCGAAAGCAATGCCACGCTCACCACCATTTCCGACAAGCTGGACGCACTGATCGCAGTGCAAAAGCAGTCCATTCCCACTCCCGCCTCCACTCCCACTGCCTGAGGAGCCTGATCCCATGACTTCCTTTTACACCTCGCTGAACGGCCTGAAGAATTCGCAGACCGACCTTTCCACCATCGCCCACAACATCGCCAACGCGGAAACCACCGGCTTCAAGAAGAGCAATGTGGAATTTGCCGACATTGTCGCCAACGGCTCTGCCGCCAATCCGCGCATGACGCAGGGACTGGGTGCCACGGTGGCTGGCATCAACCAGAACTTCGGGCTTGGCGCGATCGAGCAGACCGGACGCAGCCTGGATATCGCCATCGACGGCGACGGCTTCTTCGCCACCCGCAATACCGAAAGCAACCAGATCCTGTTCACCCGCAACGGCAGCTTTTCGATCAATGCGGCAGGCGGGGTGACAGACTTTGCCGGCAAAAGCCTGCAGATGTTCGATGTCGATGCCACCGGAGCAGTGGTGAACCCCGGCACCACGGTCGATGCAACGATACCTGTCACCAATGGCGCAGGCTCGGACCTTGCCAGCATCACGGTGGAAAAGAACGGCCTGATCAATGCCGCCTATGCCGATGGTTCGACCGTGCCGGTCGGCCGCCTGGCGCTGGCCACTTTCGTTGCGCCCACGGGCCTGCGCCCGGTCGGCTCGACCAACTGGGAAGCTACCGGCTTTTCGGGCGGGGCGGCGTATGAATTGCCGGGCACGGGCCGCAACGGGCAATTGCTGTCGGGCGCGCTGGAGCGATCCAACGTGGACCTGGCCGAGGAGATGGTCGGCCTGATCACCGCCCAGCGCAACTTCCAGGCCAATGCCAAGGCGATCGATACCGCCACCCAGTTCTCGCAGACCATCATCAACCTGCGCAGCTAACTCGCACAGTAAAGGGATCTAGCCGATGGACCGCATGATCTACACCGCGCTGTCCGGCATGGACGCGGCGATGAACCGCCAGCGGGCCGTCGCCAGCAACCTGGCCAATGCCAGCACGCCGGGCTTCCGGGCCGAAAGCTTCAGCACCAGCAACCTGCACGTGACCGGCGAAAGCCTGAACGTGCGCGGGCTGGCGCAAGGCGCGGTGCGCGGGGCCGACATGTCGAACGCCAGCACCACCCACACCGGGCGTTCTCTCGATGTGGCGCTGTCGGGCGATGCGCTGATGGCGCTGCAGGCCGATGATGGCAGCGAAGTCTATACCCGGCGCGGCGACCTGACGGTCGATGTGACGGGGCGGCTGATCAATGGTGATGGGTTGGCGGTCATGGGCGAGGCGGGGCCGCTGGCCTTGCCGCCCGGCTGGCAGGTGACCATCGGCACCGATGGCAGCGTGTTCGCCGCCGATCCCGCCGCGCCCGAAGTTCCGCCTGAAGCTGTGGGCCGTATCAAGCTGGCCAACCCGGCTGGCAGCCCGCTGGTGAAAGACCTGGATAACCAGTTGCGCGTGCCCGGCGGCGGAATTCTCCCGGCCGATCCGACCGCCTCGCTCGTCACCGGCGCGCTGGAGGAAAGCAATGTCGATACCGCCGGAACGCTGGTGGCAATGATCGAGGCCCAACGCGGGTTCGAACGCCGCACGCAGATGATTTCCACCGCCGAACAGCTCGACCAGGCCAGCGCGCGCCTGATGTCGCTCAGCTAAGCGAAAAGGACCAGACCCATGCCAACTGCCGCCCTCCAGGTCGCCCGAACGGGCCTCGAAGCGCAGGACACCCGCATGCGGGTCATCGCGCACAACCTTGCCAATATCGGCACCACCGGATTCAAGCGTGATCGGGCCGATTTCCAGACACTGGCCTATGACGATGCCCGCGTGGCTGGCCAGCGATCAGGCGGCGATACCGCCTATGCCATCGGCCTGAACCTCGGCACCGGGGTCTCGGTCCAGGGCACGACGCGGATCGACACGCAGGGCGCGCTGTCGACCACAGGCAACAACCTTGATGTGGCGCTGGATGGCGACGGGTTCTTCCAGGTGGAACTGCCCGGCGGCCAATCGGCCTATACCCGGGCAGGCAATTTCAGCCTGTCGCCCGAAGGCACGCTGGTGACCGCGCAAGGCTATGCCCTAAGCCCCGCAATCCAGGTTCCGGCAGGCGCGCAAAGCGTGGCAATCGGTCCCGATGGCACGGTAACCGCGATCGTCGACGGCGATGCCGCGCCGGCCGAACTGGGCCAGATCACCGTGGCCAGCTTCGTCAATCCGGCTGGCCTGCAAGCGACCGGCGACAACCTGCTGCTGGAGACCGCCGCCAGCGGTGCGGCCGATATCGGCGCGGCGGGCGAGAACGGACGCGGGCAGATCCGCCAGGGGATGCTGGAAAGTTCCAACGTCAACGTGGTGGAAGAACTGGTCGACATGATCAGCGCCCAACGTGCCTACGAGATCAATTCCAAGATGATCAGCGCGGTGGACGAGATGCTCCGCAACGCGAACCAGACCCTGTGAGGCCGAACGCCATGATCCGCACAACAGCCATCATCGCCATGTGCCTCGCCACTGCCGCCTGCGGCATGGAGGGCGGCCGCCCGCAAACGGGCTATGCCCCCGTGCTGCCATCTGCTGCAGCGCCGGGATTTTCCAGCCCGGCCAATGGCGCGATCTTCCAGCAAGCCGGCGGATATTCCGCCTTGCACGAGGGCACCCGCGCGCGCCGGGTGGGTGATCTGGTCACCGTGATGCTGGTTGAAAGCATGGGCACGTCCAAAAGCACCAGTGCCACCACCAACCGTGCGGGCAGCGCCGGGATCGAACCGCCCAGCGCAGGCTTGCTGTCGTTCCTCAACCCCGATGCCCTTAATGCCGGAGCGGAATCGACGTTCAATGGGCAGGGCAATGCAGCACAGCGCAGCACGCTCAACGGCGCAATCGCGGTCACCATCGCGGAAGTGCGGTCCAACGGCACTGCACTGGTGGTGGGAGAACGGCAGATGGAATTGAGCCAGGGCAGCGAATGGGTGCAGTTTTCCGGCATCCTGCGGCTGGCCGATATCAGCGTGGAAAACCGCGTGCTGTCCAGCCAGATCGCCGATGCGCAGATCATCTATGGGGGCAACGGGGCGATCCAGCAGGCCAGCCGCCCAGGCTGGCTCAGCCGCTTCTTCAATCTGGTGAGTCCGTTCTGATGCGCCGGCTCCTCTTCAGCCTTGCCTTTGCGCTGCTGACCGCGCTGATCGTGGCTCCGCCCGCTCATGCCGAACGCGTGCGCGACCTTGGCACCTTCGATGGCGTGCGGGCCAACCAGCTGACCGGCTATGGCATCGTGGTGGGGCTTGATGGCACCGGCGATGACAATTTCGAATACCTGACCCAGGCCATGCGCGGCGTGTCCGGGCGGCTGGGCTTGACCTTGCCGCCGGGTGTCTCGCCGGGGCTGAAGAATGCCGCAGCGGTCCTGATCACTGCCGAACTCCCCGCCTTTGCCAAGCCCGGCCAGACGATCGATGTGACCGTGTCCACGATCGGCCGTGCGCGCAGCTTGCGCGGCGGAACGCTGGTGCTGACACCGCTGCAAGGTGCCGATGGCCAGGTTTACGGCATGGCCCAGGGCAACCTTGCCGTGGGCGGCCTCGGTGTGTCCGGCCGCGATGGCAGCCAGGTCACGGTCAACGTGCCCACGGTGGGCCGGATCGCTGATGGCGCGACGGTAGAGCGCGAAGTGGCGACCGGGTTCGATACGCTGGGCGAACTGCGCTTCAACCTGCACAACGCCGATTTCCAGACCGCCGCGCGGATGCGCGATGCCATCAACATGCGCTTTGCCGGGGCGGCCCGCGTGGTCGATGCGGTGACCCTGTCGATCGTGATGCCGTTTGGCGGCGATGCCCGCGGCCAGATGATTTCCGAAATCGAGATGCTGGACGTGACGCCGGGAGAAACCGCGGCGCGGGTGATCGTCAACAGCCGCACCGGCACGGTGGTGATCAATTCGGCCGTGCGCCTTGCACCCGCCGCGATCAGCCACGGACGGCTGGTGGTGCGGATCGAGGAAGAGCCGCGCATCATCCAGCCCGAACCCTTCAGCCGCGGCCAAACCGCGCAGGAGGAAGCCAGCACCATCACGCTGGAGGAAACCGAAAACCGTGTGGCGCTGATGCCCGGCGGGGCCAACCTCTCCGAAATCGTCGATGCCTTGAACATGCTGGGCGTTGGCGCGGGCGACCTGGTGGTTATCCTGGAGGCGCTCAAGCAAGCCGGGGCCCTGCAGGCAGAAATGGTAGTGTTGTGACACAGGTAACCACTCCTGGCACAGCCGCCGGTACCCGGCCTGCGCTGCCTGACACGCGCCCGGCTTCCGCAGACGGGCTGCGCCAGGCAGCGCAGGCTTTCGAGGCGATTTTTGTGCGGCAACTGCTCAGCAGCGCCCGCGCGGCCGATTTTGGTGGCGAGCAGGCGCTACTTGGCGGCCCCGGCCTCGAACAGTTCGAAGCCATGCGCGATGAACATTTTGCCGATGTGGCCGCCAGCCAGGGCACCTTCGGGCTGGCCGCCGCGATCGAGCGCCAGCTTTCGTCGCAGATCAACCAGGGAAGCTAGGACATGTCGGGCAATCTCCTCCTGATCGGCAAAAGCGGGGCCATGGCGGCCCGCGCTGCGCTGGACCTGACCGCGCAGAATATCGCCAATTCGGCCAACCCGACCTATGCCCGTCGCACGCTGTCGATGGCCGAAGTTGCGGCCAAGGGTGGCATTGCGATGGAGCCCGGCGCAGCCTTGAGCGGCGTGCGGCCCGACCAGGTGCTGCGGACCAATTCGCTGTTCCTGCAGACCGAAGCCCGCCGCACGACCAGCGATGTAAGCCGCGCCGAGGCCGAACTGCAGGGACTCACCAATGCCGAAACGGCAGTGGAGCAAGCGGGGATCTATCCCGCCGTCATCGATTTTGAAGCCAGCCTTGCGCGGCTGGCATCCGATCCGCTTGATGGTTCCTTGCGGGCCGCCGTGGTGGAGGACGCGCGGCGGCTGGCGCAAACGTTCCAGATCGCCACCAACGGGCTGGACGTGGCCGAACTCGACATCGCCTTCACTGCCGATGCCGGGGTGGACCAGGTCAACCTGCTGGGCGGCGAACTGGCGCGCACCAATGCAGCGATTGCCCGCGCCCGGCCCGGCAGCAGCAACATGGCCGTGCTGCACGACCAGCGCGATGCCTTGCTGCACGACATGTCGCAAGTGGCGGGAGTGACCACCAGTTTCGACGTGATCGGACGCGCCACGGTAACGCTGGGCGGCGAGACCCTGGTCAGCGGGGTCGATGCCTTCGCCCTGTCCAAGAGCAGCAACCCCGATGGCAGTTTCGCCTTTGCGGTGGGCGGCAACGCGGTGACGCTCAGCTCGGGCAGCTTGCTCGGGCAATCGCAGGCCATGCGGGCCATCGGCGATCTGCGGACCGAACTGGATGATCTGGCGAACCTGCTGATTACCCGCAGCAATGCCGCTCAAGCTACTGGAATTGCGCCCGATGGTTCCGCCGGACAGCCGTTCTTCAGCGGCACCGGCGCGGCCGATGTGGCGCTGGCGCTGACCAGCGGCAGCCAGATCGCCACCGCGCCTGCGGGTGCCGGCGTGGGCAGCCGCGAGACCGGCAACCTGCAGGCCTTGCGCGATGCGCTCGCTAACGGCGGACCCGCCAGCGCTGCCGATGCCATGCTGTTCAAGCTGTCGAGCGCAATCGGCGCGCGCACTGTGACGCGTGATGCGCTGCGCACCATTGCCGATACCGCCGGGGTGGCCCTGTCGGCCGAGACCGGCGTCGACCTGGATCAGGAAGCGGCCAACCTGCTCAAGTACCAGCAGATGTTCCAGGCCTCGGGCAAGGTCATGCAGGCCGCCGCCGACATTTTCGACACATTGCTGGGAATTGGCCGATGAATGCGATCACCAACTCCACCCAGGCGTTCTATCGCCGGTCCACCCTGCATATGAGCGGGCTGCGCGAAACGGCGGAGGGGTTGCAGAACCAGCTCGCCACCGGCCAGCGGCTCGCCCGTTCGTCCGACGATCCGGTGGCCGCCTCGCGCCTGCGCATGCTGGCCCGGGCCGACCGGCTGGGCAACATCGACGCAGGCAATGCCAAGCGCGCCAGCGACGATCTGCAATTGGCTGCCAGCGCGCTGGAATCGATCGGCTCGGACATCATCCGTGCCCGCGAACTGGCGCTGTGGGCGGCCAGCGACACGGTCGGCCCAACCGAGCGCACCGCTATCGGGTCGGAACTGGAACAGCTGCGGATGCGGCTGATGGCCACGGCCAATGCGATGGACACCAGCGGCAATGCGCTGTTCGGCGGCGAGGCCAGCGGGCGCGCCTATGCGGTTAGTGGGGGCGGGGTGATTTCCTATATCGGCAGCCCGGCAAGCGGCGAGATCGACCTTGGCCAGGGCCAGATCATTACCCGCGGGCTGACCGGCCCCGAAGTGCTCAATTACACCAGCGGAGGCGTGCCGACCGATCTGTTCGCGCAGATCGCCACGCTGGCCGCAGCCTTGCAGGGCGGCTCGGCCGATCCCGCCGGTGCCGCGCGCGACGCCCTGACCGGGTTCGACGATGCGCTGGATTCACTTACCCGCGCGCAGACCGTGGCCGGCAGCCGGATCGCCTGGATCGAAGTGATCCAGGACCGGCAGATCGACCAGGCGCAATCGCGCGCCACCCAGACAGCCGATACCGGAGGCGTGGATTTCGCCGCCACCGTGGCAGAGCTGCAGCAGATCCTGACCGTGCTGGAAGCCAGCCAGGCGGGGTTTGCGCGGCTGGCCGATCTCACCTTGTTCGATTCCATCTGACCCACGGGGAATAGCCATGTTTGCAGCCATCGGGATCGTCTTCCTGCTCGTCATCGTATTCGGCGGCTTTGCCCTGACCGGCGGTTCCCTGGGGCCGGTCATGGCCGCCATTCCGCACGAAATGCTGATCATCGGCGGGGCGGCGATTGGCGCCACCATCACCGGCAATTCGATGCACGAGCTGAAGCTGCTCGGCGGCGGGCTGATGAAGACGTTCAAGGGCCCCAAGTATTCCGACCAGGACCACATCGACGCCATTGCGCTGTGCAGCCGGCTGATGCGCATGCTCAAGACCGAAGGCCCGGTGGCGCTGGAAGCCCATGTCACCGAACCGGCCAATTCCGCCATCTTCGCCGAATACCCCGGCGTGCTGGCCGACAAGAAGTTGTCCGGCCTGATCTGCGACACCCTGACACTGATCGTGGTCTCGTCCGGCTCGCTGGATACCCATGCGGTCGAGGACGTGATGGACAATTCGATCAAGGCCATGCTGCACGAGATGGACGAGCCGCAGCACGCGCTGCAATCGCTGGCCGATGCGCTGCCCGCACTGGGCATCGTGGCCGCCGTGCTGGGCGTGGTGAAGACCATGGGATCGATCGACCAGCCGCCCGAGGTGCTGGGCGGAATGATCGGTTCGGCGCTGGTCGGCACGTTCCTGGGGGTGCTGCTGGCTTACGGCATTGTCGGCCCGCTGGCCGGGCGGCTGACGCAGGTGAACACGCATGATGCGCAGATCTTCCAGTCCGTGAAGCAGGTCATCATCGCCTCTCTTCATGGCTATCCGCAGCCGCTGGTGGTGGAAAGCGCGCGGTCCGGGCTCAACCCCTCGCACCGTCCGGCGCTGACCGAACTGCTCGACGTGTTACGGGGCAAGTAGGATGCAAAGCGCCCCGCTGCCGTTTCCGGTCGATCCCAACGCTTCTGCCGCGCCCGCACCACTGGCACCGATCATCGTCAAGAAGATCATCGTGCAGGGCGGCGGGCACCATGGCGGCGCGTGGAAAGTGGCCTATGCCGACTTTGTCACCGCGATGATGGCGTTCTTCCTATTGATGTGGCTGCTGGGCGCGACCACCGAGGACCAGCGCAAGGGCCTGGCCGATTACTTCACCCCCACGCTGGTGCAGATGCGCGAGAACAGCGCCGGTTCAAACGGCATGCTGGGCGGTTCGTCGATCGTCGATGCCGACAACTATCCCCACGCCGCCGGGCAGACCGGCACCCAGTCGCTGACCATCCCGCGCGATGCGAGCGGCGGTGTGGATGAAGGCGGCGCGCCCGAACAGGAACGTCGCCGCATGGCCCTGGCGCAGGAAATCCGCGAACGGATCGAGGCGGCCGAGCGCTTGCGCCGCCTGTCCAGCCAGGTCCGCGTGATGCGCACCCCCGAAGGCATCCGCATCGATCTGGTGGACGATGCCGATTTCTCGATGTTCCACCTCGGCTCCACCGTGCTGGTGCCCGATGCGCGCGAGTTGCTGGGCATCATTGGCGAAACCATTGCGCCCGATGGCGCGCAGATGACCGTCCGCGGCCATACCGATGGCCTTGGCTGGCGTAGCGGAGCAGGAGCCAACAACTGGTCGCTGTCCACCGGACGGGCAGAGGCGACGCGGCAGCAATTGATGGCCAGCGGCGTGGCCGAAGCCCGCTTCGACCGGATCGAAGGGGTGGCCGACCGCGAACTGCTGGTGGCCGACAATCCGGCCGATCCGCGCAACCGGCGCATGTCGATCCTGCTGTTGAACTGAGCTGAGCTGAGCTGAGCTGAGCTGAGCTGAGCTGAGCTGAGCTGAGCTGAGCTGAACTGAGCTGAACTGACGGGCCGCCTAGCGCGAACGGCAGCGGCTGGTGGTGGTTTCCTCGATCACGCCATCATCGTCATAGCGGATCTGCAACGTGGCTCCGTTGGCGTCCATCCTGGTGATGGTGGCGGCATACCAGTTGTTGTCGGTCCACTGGCAGGCGATGGCCGTGCCCCGCTGCCAATCGAACAGGCGTACTTCGGTGACATCGCGCACGTCGCTGGTACCATCGTCGAATTGCACGGTAACGCTGGTGCCATTGCGCGCCACCACGGTGCCGGGAAAGGTCATCTTGGTATCGCGCCATGGTGCCAGCACCCAGTCTCCCACGGCCTGGGCCTGGGCAGACGGTGCGAGCATGGCCGACAAGGCAAGCGTCAGGACAAGTTTGGTGACTGGATGTTTCATGGTGTGCGACTCCCCCCGGTTGGCGCCGGGGACATGATGGCGCAAACCGGCGATGTGGCAAGTGACAAACCCGTTGCCCGATCACAGGCAGTCCAAACCCATAAGGGATCGGGCGACATGACCAAACCCCGCATTTTGATGCGTAACTTTGGCGGGGGAGGCCGGCCAAGGAGGTATGGGCTTTGCGCTGACAGCGTTTGGACCTTGCAGCACGCCACAGGCTGAAACGGGGCATTCTTTTCTTCCCCGCCGCATGGTAAGAGCCGCTCTTGGCTGTCTTCGGTGGGTATTGCCCGGTCAGTTGAATGGAGGGCGCACCCCCTTCACGAAATTGTCCGAAGTGCAAATCAGAAAGATTGCCATGCCCTTTAGCGACAAGAACCACCCGCTGCGGCAGGTCCATCACCTGAAGCGTGCCCTGCATGCCGCCGGCGTCGCTTTGTGGTCATGGAACGTTGAAACCGATGCCTTTGCGATGGATGAGCAGGCCTTCAATCTGTGGGGCTTGCTGCCCAAGACTGCGGTGAAGTTCGAGGATCTTTCATCGCGCATCCATCCCGCAGACAGGGACCGGGTGCGGGCCGCATTTACCGCGACCAGGGCGCTGGTTGGTGCTTATGAAATCGATTTCCGGATCATGCTGGATCAGGAGGTTCGGTGGATCTCGGCCCGTGGTCTCGGCAATGACGAGGGTTTGCACCAGGACCAGATGTCAGGCGTGTTCCTGGACGTAACTGGCCGAAAGCAGGCCGAAGAGGGGCATGAACTGCTGGCCGGAGAGATGAGCCACAGGGTCAAGAACCTCCTGGCAATCGCCGCCGGGCTCACCAGCATCACCTCGCGATCGGCCGCTTCGGTGGAGGAGATGTCGCGCGAGCTGACCCAGCGCCTGACAGCCCTTGGAAGGGCGCACGATCTGGTTCGTCCGCTGGCCGACAATCAGGGCCGGGCCGCACTGCTGGGTGATCTGATCACCATCCTGCTCGAACCCTATGACGATACCGGCGCATTCAGCGGGCGCGTTCGCGTGGCCGTTCCGCGCATGGGTATCGGCGAACGGTCCGTGAATGTCTTGGCTCTCGTCATCCATGAACTTGCCACCAACTCGCTCAAATATGGTGCCCTGTCGGCTGAATCGGGCACGCTGGACATTTCAGGAGCTTCGACAGAGGAAGATGTCTGTCTGGTCTGGACGGAGCGCGGTGGTCCTTCTGTGTCATGGGATGGCGAGGAAGGGTATGGCAGCAAGCTTCTGAACCGCAGTGTCTCGGGCCAGCTTGGTGGTTCCATCAAGACCGATTGGTCCGAAGACGGCATCATCGTGACCCTCACGCTGAACGCTGGAAAACTGGCGCAGTAAGCGCGGATCCGGCTCCGGCGCGCCGCGATCGATCTTTCCTACAGCCACATCGCCTGCCAGGCCGACTGGCATGACCCGGCTGGACATACCATTGGCACCAAACGGTAAACCCGCGGTTCTTTTCCCGGGCAGCTGTCACCTTGTCCGACCGCCTGCCAGCCCGCAGAAATCCGCCATTCCTGCCTCAAAATCAAAGGTGACACCCTGTCACTTGTGTCACCTTTGTCCGCCATTCGCCCCCACGCCAAAACGGCCCGGAACGCAAGGTTCCGGGCCGCATGGGAGTGTTTGGGGGGCTTCGGGGATAAAGCCCCCCAGGGGATCGGGTTTAGCGCAGCAGCGAGAGGACGTTCTGCTGGCTCTGGTTGGCCTGGGCCAGCATCGCGGTGCTCGCCTGGCTCAGGATCTGCGACTTGGCCAGCGCGGTCGTTTCGGCCGAATAATCGGTGTCCACGATGCGGCTGCGGGCGTCGGACAGGTTGGTGGAATTGGTGTTCAGGTTGTTGATCGCCGATTCCAGGCGGTTCTGGCCAGCACCCAGCGTGGCGCGGGTGGCGCTGATGTCCTTCAGCGCATCGTCGACGTTGGTGATCGTGGTGTCGGCCAAAACCGAGGTCGTTACGTCGAGCGCCGTGGCCGAAACCTTGGTGCCATCAATGCCCACGCTGGTCAGCGTGACCGTGTCGGTGGCATTGGTGGCGATATCAACCGTGACATCGGTGCCGGTGGTGGTGCTGAACAGGGTCACGCCGTTGAATTCGGTGTTGGCCAGGATGTCACCGATCTGCGCCTGCAGTTCGTCGACTTCTGCGTCCATGTAGGTGCGGTCGTCGGTCGAATAGGTTTCCGTCTTCGACTGCACGGCCAGTTCACGAACGCGCTGCAGCATGTTCGACACTTCATCCAGCGCGCCTTCAGCGGTCTGGGCCAGGGCGATGCCATCGTTGGCGTTGCGCACGCCCTGCTTCATGGCGCGGATATCGGCGGTCATCGTGGTGGCGATGGCGAGGCCGGCGGCATCGTCCTTGGCGCCGTTGATGCGCTTGCCGGTGGACAGGCGTTCCATTGCCACGCCCATCATCTTTTCGGCGGAGTTCGAAGCGTTCGAAGCGCGCAGCGCGCTGATGTTGGTGTTGATAACGGCCATTGTAAGTCTCCTGGTTGGTTGCTCGTTACGTTGTCTTCACAAGGTCTTGGTCTCGGGTCTTGGGTCTTGCTCTCGGGTATCTGCCGCAGCCTGCATTCGTTTGGTTTGGCGCGGCTGCCATCCACAAGAGCGGCCCTGTCGCTGGATGTTTAAGGCTGGCCCGGAACCTGCACCGGTTTGGGCAATAGGTGTTTCTGCGAGGGGTTAAGTTACCGCATTGTTGGACGTTAAGGCCCCAATTTACCCCCTGAGATCGAGGACGGATCAAGGTTAACAGGGGCAACAACATGGCACGCATCCGCGCTGCTCAAGGGCTGGAAAAAAATCATTCGGGGCTGGCAAATTATGCCGCTGCCCTGCTGGCGGGGTCGCCCAATGGTGGCCCGGATGGCGGGCCGAATGGTGCAGAGGTGCTGCTGTGCGAGGATGGTTCGCCCCTTCCGGCGCGGCGCAAGGATGATCGGCTGGTGCTGCTGGCGCACGGTGCTGAGCCCCGGCTGGAGAAGGTGGGCACCGGGGCCATCCGCCTGACCTATGCCGATGCTGCCAGTCCGGCGGTTCGGGCTGCGCTGCTGGCAGGGGCAACCCGTCCGGGCCAGCCGGTGGCCGCAGATACCGGCAGCCTGGCCATGCTGGCGCTGGCGGCGCGGGTGGCGGCGAGTGATATTCCGGTGCTGGTCGAAGGGCCGACCGGAACGGGCAAGGAAGTTCTTGCCCGGTTCATCCATCAGGCCAGCGCGCGGGCGGCGGGGCCGTTTGTGGCACTCAACTGTGCGGCCATGCCCGAAGCCATGCTGGAGGCCATGCTGTTCGGCCACAAGAAGGGCGCTTTCACCGGCGCCACCGAAGCGGCCGAGGGCTTCTTCCGCGCGGCTGACGGCGGCACCCTGCTGCTCGACGAGCTGGGCGAAATGCCGATCGGACTGCAGGCCAAGCTGCTGCGTGTCCTGCAGGAAGGCGAGGTAGTGCCGCTGGGCGCGACCCAGCCGGTCAAGGTGGATGTCCGCATCATCGCCTGCACCAACCGCGATCTGGCGCACGAGATCGCTCACGGTCGGTTCCGCGAGGACCTATACTACCGCCTCAACGTATTCCCCTTGCGGCTCGATGCCTTGCGCGAACGGCCGGGCGATATTGCGCCGCTGGCCTACACCATGCTGCTACGCCACGCGCGCGCGCAGCTGCCGTGGATTGCCGATGAAGCGCTGGACAAGCTGGCCGCGCACACCTGGCCCGGCAATGTCCGCGAGCTTGAGAACGTCATCCGCCGCGCCTTGCTGCTGGCGGGCGACGATAGCACCATCACCACCGCGCATGTCGTATTTGACAGTGCGGTGCGCCCCGTCGGGGTGGGCGATTCCCTGGTCGCCCCGGTTACCCCGGCCACCCCCGACGGGCACAACCTTTCGGCTATCGTGCGGCGGTCCGAAGCGCAGGTCATCATCGACACGCTCGACCGGAATGATGGCAACCGGCTGGCAACCGCCGCCGCGCTTGGCATATCGGAACGCACGCTGCGCTATCGCCTGGCTTCGATGCGCGAGGCCGGGCTGGTCGCAGCGGGAGGCGCACGGTGAACGGCATCGGTGGCGCGGGCGGAGCAGCGGGCGGTGGGCTGCAACAGGTCCTCGCCATCCGCCGCCAGGTGGTCGAACAGTCCGATGCCCTGCGCACCCTGCGCGAGGCAGGGGCGAGTGGCCAATCGCAGGCTACAGGAGAAATCGGCGGCGGGTTCGCCGATACGCTCAAGTCCACGCTGGAACAGGTCAATGCCAGCCAGTCCCGCTCGTCCGACATTTCGGCCGCCTACGAACGCGGCGAGGTGACCGACATCGCCCAGGTGATGATGGCCCGGCAGGAAGCAGGGGTCGCGTTCGAAGCCACGCTGCAGGTGCGCAACAAGCTGTTGTCCGCCTACCAAGACATCATGCGGATGGGAGTGTGATAGATGGCTGAAGCCGGTCTTCCCGCTACCCGCGGCCTCCCCGCCTTGAGCGGCAACCTTACCCTGACCGAGCGCTTCGGCGGGGTGATGGCCAACCCGCTGGTGCGCCGCAGCCTGCCGGCCTTTGCCGGGCTGGGCACGCTGGCGGTCGTGGCGGTGCTGTACATGACGCTGGCCGAAGGGCCGAGCCGCATGCTCTATTCCAGCCTGACCGACAACGAGCGCGCCAGCGTGACCGCTGCGCTGGATGCCGGTGCCATATCCTATGACATCGACCCCGGCACCGGCGCGCTGAGCGTAGCCGAGGAAGACCTGTACCGTGCCCGCATGCTGGTCGCCACCGATGGAGCGCTGGCCAGCCCGGATTCCACATCCGAAATGCTCGATGCGATCCCGCTGGGTTCCAGCCGCACGCTGGAAGGCGAGCGGCTGAAGAACGTGCGCGAACGCGAACTGATGCGCACGATCGAGGAGATCGACGGGGTGGAGGCGGTCCGCGTGCACCTCGCCTCGCCCGAGCGCAGCGTCTTTGTGCGCGAGAACATTGCGCCGACCGCGTCTGTCATGCTTCGGCTGGCGCGCGGGCGATCGCTGTCGAATGACCAGGTGCAGGCGATCGTCAACCTTGTGGCAGGCTCGGTTCCCGGCCTCTCGCCCGATGAAGTGCGGGTGGTCGACCAGCAGGGGCGCCTGCTGTCCGACACCGGCGGCAGCGCGGGCGATGCGCTGGAATTGCAGCGCGAGTTTGAGGACAAGCTGCGGCTGCAGGTGGCGCAATTGCTGTCTCCGATGATCGGCGAGGGCAACTTTTCCACCGAGGTGCAGGTCGAACTGGAGATGGCCGAAACCACTTCCGCGACCGAAAGCTATGACAACGAAGGCGTGGTGCGTTCGATCAGCGAAAGCAATTCGACGCAGGGTGGCGAGGCCCTGGCGGGCGGCGTTCCCGGAGTGACCGCCAATACCCCGCCGCCGCCCAACGGGCTGGAAGAAGGTGCGCCGCAAGGCAATGCGCCCGGTGGCCAGACCGCGCCTGCCAATGGCGAAACCAGCTCGCAACGCATGTATGAACTGGGCCGCGAAGTGGCGGTGTCAAGCACGACGCCGGGCGGGGTTCGACGAATCTCGGTGGCCGTGGCCCTGTCGGAAGAAGCGCTGGCAGCGATTGCGCCCGCCACTGCAGAACAGGTTCAGCAGCTCGTATCGGCCGCCGTGGGGGCTGATACCGCACGCGGTGACCAGGTGCGCGTGGTGACAGGAGCTTTCGAGGCGGTCGAGGAAGAAGCGATCCCGTTCTACGAGACCAGCTGGTTTGCCATGGCACTGCGCTATGGCACGGCGCTGATCGCGGTCATCCTTGGCCTGCTGTTGGGCGTGCGGCCGATCATCAGTGCCCTGCGTGGTCCCAAGCGGGACGACGCGGACGAGGACGAAGCCGAACAGGCAGAGGCCGTGCCCGGCTTGGCTGCCCCGTCGATCCCGATCGCCGGACAATCCGCCAGCTCTGCCCAGGATGACCTGCGCGAACAGGTGGACCTGGCCCGCCGCCTTGCCACCGAACAACCCGAACGCGCCGCTGCGGCCTTGCGCCGCATGCTCGCCGCACCTGCTGCAGGAGCATGACGATGACCCTTGCCGCCCCCGTCAACGAAGCTGAACGCGCCGCCGTGATCCTGATGCTGATGGATGATACCGAGGCTGCCAACCTGCTTGCCCAGCTTGATCCGGCCGAACTGCAACTGCTGGGCGAAAAGATGATCGCCCTGGGCGATGTCGGGCCGGACCGGATTGCCACGGCCATCGAAGGGTTCGTGCGCCATGCCGGAAATGGCTCGCTGTCTAATCATGACCGGCCCGCCCAACTGCGCAGCCGGATGACCCAGGCGCTGGGCGAGGTGAAGGCCGATTCCATCATGCAGCGCATTGCGTCCGCAGAACGTCCACGCAGCCTGGAACTGGCGCGATGGCTGGCTCCGCCGGTGCTGCTGGGGCTGCTGGAAGGCGAACATCCGCAAGCCATTGCCGTGCTGCTTCTGCTGCAGGAAGCCGAGCCTGCCGCCGAACTCCTTTCGCTGATGCCGCCTGCGCAACAGCCCGAACTGGTCGAGCGGATTGCCCGCATGCGCAAGGTGTCGCACCACGCGATGGCCATGCTGGACGAGATCCTGTCCAGCCGCATAGCCCACAGGTTCGGCCAGGAAGCGCTGACCATGGGCGGCGCGCGCGAGGCGGCCGACCTGATCAACATGGCGACCGGCAATATCGGCAAGGTGGTGATCCCGGCGATCAGCGCCCGCGATGCCGATCTGGCCCGCGCCATCGAGGCCGAGATGTTCACCTTCGAGATGCTGTTCGCGCTCGATCCGATGGCGATGGGCCGCCTGTTGCGCGATGTCGAAAACGAAATCCTGGTCGATGCCCTGAAGGGCCTGGAAGAAGGCCAGCGCGATCCTTTCTTTGCCGCCATGTCGAGCCGTGCTGCCGATGGCGTGCGCGACGAGATCGAGATGCGCGGCCGCCTCAAGCTGGCCGACGTGCGCGAGGCGCAGCGCCGGATCGTGGCCAAGGCGCGCGAACTGGCCGATGGCGGCGAGATCAGCCTTGGGGCGGGGGATGGCGACTTTGTTTAAGCCCGCCTTCGACGGCGGCTTTACCCCGCTGTTTGCTCCTGCGCCCGAAACGGCACCCGACACTGGACCCGCGTGGCTGTCCGCGCTGGCCAATCGCGGCGGCTTTTCGGCTGATATGTCGTTTGCCCGCGCTGCTCCTGCGCCGAGCGACGATCAGCGCGAGGCGGACGATGCCGTGGCGCGTGCCTTTGCCCAAGGCGAGGCCCAGGGCCGCGCGCTGGCGCAGGCCGAATTTGCCGAACAGGCAGAAATCCGCGCCACGCTCACCCTGTCGATGGCCCAGCTTGACGAGACTATGCAGCAGCAGCTGGCCCAGCATCTGGCCGAGGCAGTTGCTGCATTGTGCGAGGCTGCGCTGGCTCCGCTGGTGCTCGACCGGGAGGCGCTGGAACGGCGCTGCGTGACGGCGGCGGGCATGGTGGGGGACGGGATCATCGATGCCAGCCTGCGCCTGCATCCCGATGACGTGGCCCTGCTCGACCGCAGTTTCGCCTCGACCTGGCATATTCTGCCCGACATTTCGCTGGAACGCGGCACCGTGGTGTTCGACACGGTCGAAGGCGCGGTGATCGACGGGCCGGGCGAATGGCGGCTGGCTCTGCGTGAGGCGCTGGGCCTGTGCTGAGCGTGATCGAAGACCAGATGCGCAGGCTGTCGCGAGCAGCCCCGTTGCCCGCAGCAGCCATTGGCCCTGTTCCGCTGGGCCGGATTGTCAGCTGTGATGGCGGAATGATCGAGGTATCAGGGCTCAATGCTCCCATCGGCACGCTTTGCCGAGCGCGGGCGCGGCCGGGTGAACATGCCCCGGCGGCCGAAGTCGTCGGGTTTCGCAGCGGGCGCAGCCTGATGATGCTGCTGGGCGATACGGTGCGCCTGCAACCCGGCACGCTGGTGCGGGCAGAAGGCCGCCCCGGCATGGTCATGGTGGGTGACGAATATCTGGGCCGCGCGGTGGATGGCACCGGCACGCCGATCGATGGCGGGCCGCCGGTCAATGGCAGCGCCGCCTGGCCGTTGGGCGGCTTGCGGGAAGGCGCGCTGGAGCGAACTTCGGTCAGTCAGCCGTTCGATTGCGGGATCCGCGCGATCAACGCGCTCGCCACGCTTGGCGAAGGCCAGCGGGTGGGCATCGTGGCGGGGTCGGGCGTCGGCAAATCGGTCCTGCTCGACATGATGGTGCGGGGCGCGGATTGCGATGTGGCGGTGATCGGCCTGATCGGTGAACGCGGTCGCGAGGTCTCGGATTTCGTCGCCCGGCATATGGGCGGCGATCGGCGGATGAAGACCGCACTGGTGGCCGTGCCGGCCGACCATGCCGCCAACCTGCGATTGCGGGGCGCGCAGCTGGCCTGCAGCCTCGCCGAATATTTTCGGGCGCAAGGCAAGCGGGTGCTGCTGGTATTGGATAGCCTGACCCGCGTGGCCCACGCCGCGCGCGAGATTGCGCTGTCGCTGGGTGAGCCGGGGGCAGCGCGGGGCTATCCGCCATCCGCTCTGGCCGCGATTACCAAGCTGATCGAACGGGCGGGCAATTCCGCCACATCGGGCGGGGCGATTACCGGCATCTATACCGTGCTGGCCGATGGTGACGATCACAACGATCCGGTGGTGGATACCGCACGGGCGATCTTGGATGGGCATATCGTGCTCAGCCGCGAAATCGCGCAGCGCGGCATCTATCCGGCGATCGATGTGCCATCCTCGCTCAGCCGGGTGATGGAGGCCGTGGCTGATCCGGTCCACCGGCGTCAGGCGCGCGAGTTGCGCGGGCTGGTGGCGGCGATGGAAAGCAATCGGGATTTTCTGCTGATGGGGGCCTATCGCGCGGGTGTCGATCACCAGCTCGACCAGGCGTTGGCAATGCAAGATGCGATCCGGACTTTCATGGCGCAGGAATCGGGTGAGACCGTGACGCTGGATGCCAGCGTGGCCGCGCTGGGCGGATTGATGGGCCATGCCCAACCCTGATCGCAGGATCGCGCTGCTGCGCCGGTTGACCCGCATGCGCGAGGTTGAACAAAAGGCGGCGGTCCTGCGCGTGGCGCAGGCTGCGGGCCTGCATGGCCAGCTCATCCACCTCCACCAGCGCAGCGGCCAAATTGCCGCCGCCTATGCCAGCCACCAGCATACCCACGATGCCGGCGACCTGGCGGGACGGTTGCGGTTCCTCGCTGGCCTGCAGGCGATCCTCCATGAAACCGAAGGTGACCGGCGCAAAGCCGAGCGATCGAGCGAGGAGGCGCTGAGCGAACTGAAACTGGCCGAACGCCGCCGCGATGTGGTGGGCGAACGACTGACCGCAGAGCGGCAGGCGGCAGAAAAGCAGCTCCGATCGCGAGAGGTTCCCGTGGTCAGTCCAATTTTGGCACGGAAATTGAAAGGTTGAGGACAAGCGTCACTTTGCAGGGGGAATACCACACGTGAACCTGGCCTCGATCCTCAACCTTGTTCCTGCCGTTTCGGGCACGCCGACGCTGCCAGATGCCGCACTTACGCCTGAAACCACGCTGGTTGGCGAGTTTGCTGCGCTGCTGGGGCTGGCCGCGCTGCCCGCGGCGGCAGATGTCCTGGCGGGTGAAGCGGCAAGCGGCGGCAACATCTTGCCGGATGTCGGCGGCAGCCCATTGCCGGACCATGCCGGGTCCGACCGGCCGCCCGAAGTTCTGCCGCTGGCTGAACTTGTTCCACCTGAAAACCCGCCGCTGATGGCGCTGCCAACCTACCTGATATTGACCGTGCCCCAGCCGCTCGCGCAAACTGCGGCACCAGCGTTGCCCGGCAAGGGTGAGCGGGTGCCCCCGCTGCCTGCCCACACGGCGACTCCGGCAAAGTCGGACGTTCCGCCGCCGCCAGCCCAGCAGGCAGCCCCAGCCCAGCAGGCAGCCCCAGCCCAGCAGGCAGCCCCAGCCCAGCAGGCACCTCAAATCCAGCCAGCACCACCATCCCAGCAGGTTGGCCCGGGCCTGCAAGTGCAGTTCGCTGCCCAACAGTTGCTCCAGCCTGTCCAGCCGCAGCAGCGCGCACCGCAAGCCGAAGCCGCCGCGCCAACCGCGCAGCTGCTCGCCGCGATGCCGCTGGCGCAACCGGTCGAAAGGAAGCGCGAACAGGCTGCAAGTGCCGCCACGCCAGTCATTCCCGCGCCCACAGCCTCGCCGGACGGTGAGCCCCAGAGCGCAGCCCCTGCCACTGCCGCTACCCCCTTACCTATGCCCCAGGCCATCAGCGCTCCGCTGCAAGCCCCGGCGGCTGCCAGCAATCCGCCGGCAACCCAAGCGGAGCCTGCCACCAGTGCCACGCGCCATGATTTCGAAGCAGTGGTCGAGCGCTTGTCCGAAGCGCGCGAGTTGGCGCGTCCGGGCCGCGCCACCATGCAACTGACGCATCGCGAATTCGGGCCGGTTTCTGTGCAGTTCGACATGGCCGGGCAATCGCTCAAAGTCGCCATGTCGAGCACTGACGCAGCCTTTGCCCCCGCCGTGCAGGCTGCGATGGCCGAGCGGTCGATCCTGGCCACCGGCGAAGCGCAAACCGGACGCCCAGACCAACGGCCGGACCAACGCCCTGACCAACGCCCGGACCAGCGACCTGACCAGCAGGCGCAAACCTCGCTCGGCCAGTCTTTCGCATCCGCCTCACAAAGCGATGGCCAGGCACGCGACCAGTCATCGCGCAGCGCACACCCGCGCCACCCTGCCGAACAGGTGCAACGCCAGCCGCGCGACGGGGGCGAGCAGGGTGACAACCCCGCCGCATCACGCCGCGCCCGCGATGGCAGCCTGTTCGCCTGACCCTGATCAACTGGAGCTGAAACGATGACCAAGAAGAAGGAAGAGGGCGAGGCCAAGCCCAAGTCCGGCAAGATGAAGCTGCTGATCGGCGCGCTGGTGCTGGTCGGGCTGGGTGCCGGTGGAGCCTATGGCGCAGTCCAGATGGGCTTTCTTGGCGCCCACGCCGAGGAAGAGGGGCCGGACGTGCCGCAACTCGTCAGCAAGCATGAGGAAGATCCCTATGCTGCGGCCGAAGGCGGCGGTGGCCATGGCGGCGAGGAAGCTGGCGGCCCCGTACTGGGCGAAGGCGGCAGCGAATACCGCACCACCTATTACAGCTTCGAGGAACCTTTCACCTCCAACCTCAAGGATTCAGCCGGACTGATGCAGGTCAGCATCGCTGCCTCCACCCGCCACGATGGCCGGGTGATCCAGTGGCTGGCGCTGCATGAACTGGCGATCCGCTCGGCCATCCTGGTCGAACTGGCCGATACGCCCGAGGAAGACGCCTTTACCGTCGAGGGCAAGGAGCGCCTGCAGGAACGGCTGGCCCAGGCAATGAACCGCGTGCTGGAAGAGAACGAGGGCTTTGGCGGCGTGGACGCGGTCCACTTCCGGAGCTTCCTGGTGCAATGATCTCCGAAGGCTTCCTGAAAGCGGAACGCGCACTGGCCCAGCACAGCACCCGGCTGGCCGTGCGCGCCCCTGCGCCCGAGGAACTGGCCGCCGCGCTGGGCGAGGCCGCCAAGCGCCTCTCCCGCGCGCTGGCAGAAGGCTTGCGCCCGCTGCTGGGCGGTGACCTGGCCACAGTGACCTGCGGCAAGGTGGAAAAAGCCGTTGCGCCGCGCCTGCATAAGATGATCGATGCCGTGGCGGTTAACCTGGTGCTGGAAGATGCAGGCACTGCGCAAATGCTCGTCAGCCTGGATTATCCATCGGCGCTGGTGCTGACCGACCAGGTGTTCGGCGGCCCTGGCGAAGCGCCTTCGCAATTGCCCGACCGGCTGCCTGCCGCGACAGATCTGACCATGGCCCGCCTGGCCGATGTGCTGGGCGAGGCGCTGGGCAAGGCTTTCGAACGCCCCGCGCCGCTTGCGCTGGTCGCGCGCAGCGAAGTGCTGGGCAAACTGGTTCGGGCGCGGGATGATGATACCTTCCTGACCCTGCGCTGCGAGATGTCGCTGCCGCAGAAAATGCCGTGGACCCTGTTGCTGGTGCTGCGCCAGTCGCAGGCCGAACTGCTGCTGGCCGAACACGCCCACGCGCCCCGCACACCGACAGCCCGGGGCAACCAGCCGCTGGCTGAACCCTTCGCTACCCTGCCGCTCGAACTGGTGGCCGTGCTGGCTGAAATGTCGCTGCCGGTCAGCCGCATTTCCACGCTGAAGCCGGGCGATACCATCCCGCTGGTCATCCCCGCGCAGATCCCCCTGCGTCTGGGCAACATTACCCTGGCCCGCGGGCAGGCCGGCAGTGCCGATGGCGCGCTGGCCCTGCGCCTCACCCATATTTCGCAACCCCATGAAGGACTTGCCCAAGATGACCGATAACCTGCGCGGACTGGACCTGATCCGCGATGTCGATGTGACACTGACGGTGGAGCTTGGCCGCACGCGGCTGGCGTTGAAGGACGTGCTGGCGCTGGGCGAGGACAGCATTGTCCCGCTGGGCCGCCAGGTGGACGAGCTGTTCGACGTGTTCGTCAACGGCAAGCTGATCGCTCGCGGGGAAGTGGTGACCGAAGGCAACCGGTTCGGCTTGCGGATCGTGGAACTGGCGGGCGATGATCGCTCGTCCGCCCGGACGGCCGATCGTTCGGCGGAGCGCGGCTGATGGTGTGGTATGTTCTCAAACTGCTGGTGCTGTTGCCGCTGTTGGCGGGCCTGATCTGGGGCAGCCTGTGGCTGACCCGCAAGGCGAAGGCGCAGATGACCAAGGTCGACGGCGGCAAGGCCAAGGCTGCGCGGCTGGTCGAGACCACTTTCCTGGCCCCCGGCATCCGGCTGGCGGTGATTGAATTTCGGGGTCGAGAGATCCTGGTGGGCGCGAGCAAGCAGGGCCTGGTCAGGCTGGCCGAGGCGGATGCGCCGATTACCCGCACTGTGGAGTTGCAGCCATGAGGCGCGCCGCACTCGGCTTAATGCTCGCAGCCTCGATCCTGCTGCCCGAAATGGCTCACGCCGCCACCACAGCCGCAGCGGGCCTGGGCGGAGCGCTGGAACGGGCGATGGACGGGGCCAATGGCGGCGCGCCGATGGCCACCTCGCTGCAGCTGCTGCTCATCATGGGGCTGCTTACCATCCTGCCCGCGCTGGTGCTGATGATGACCAGCTTCACGCGCATCATCATCGTGCTGGGCATCCTGCGCCAGGCGCTGGGCTTGCAACAATCACCCCCCAACCAGGTGCTGATCGGGCTGGCGCTGTTCCTGTCGCTATTCATCATGGCGCCCACGCTGGAACAATTGAACACCAATGCCATCGAACCCTATGCCGCCGGGACCATTGCCGCAGACGTGGCGATCGAGCGATCGGGCGACGCATTCCACGGCTTCATGATCCGCCAGACGCGCGAAACGGACCTGGCGATGTTTGCCGACATGGCCGGGCACGCCGATTTTGCCAGCGCGGATGATGTGCCGTTCTCGATTCTGCTGCCCGCTTTCGTGACCAGCGAATTGAAGACCGCGTTCCAGATCGGCTTCATGCTGTTCCTGCCGTTCCTGGTGATCGATCTGGTGGTGGCCAGCGTGTTGATGAGCCTGGGCATGATGATGCTGTCGCCCACTATCATATCGTTACCGTTCAAGCTGTTGCTGTTCGTTCTTGTCGATGGCTGGGCATTGCTGATGGGCAGCCTTGCCCTCAGCTTCGGTTAGGGCGCGCGCCATGGATGATGGAGCCTCGCTGTTTTCCCTGTTCGACCGCATGCTGTGGGTGACCGCGCTGGTCGCCGCGCCGATCCTGCTGGCCACTTTGGCTGTGGGACTGGTGGTGGGCGTGATCCAGGCGGCCACCTCGATTAACGAGCAGACGCTGACTTTTGTCCCCAAGCTGGCCGTGGTGGCCGTGGTCCTGGTGCTGCTGGGCGGTGCGATGTTCGGCCTGATCGGTGACTTCATGCGCGAGATTTTTGCCGAGATCGCGGGAATTTCCAACCAGTGAACCTGCCTGATTTCGGCCTTGGCGTGTTGCAAGACCAGCTGTGGATGCTCGTCTTCGTGATGGTGCGCGTGGGCGCCGCGCTGCTGGCCGCGCCGATCTTCGGTGCGCGCAGCGTTCCGGTGCAGGTGCGCATCGTGATCGCGGCGGCACTGGCCATCTTCGTACTCAACTGGACCCCGGTGCAAATGCCGCCCGATATGCTGGCCATCGAAACCATGATCGCGCTGACCAGCGAAGCGGTGATCGGCTTCACGCTGGGCTTTGTGCTGCAACTGGCCTTCGTTGCCCCGCTGGTGGCGGCCGAGCAGATCTCGGGCGGAATGGGCATGGCGATGGCCACCGCGGTCGATCCTTCCAGCGGCGGGCAATCGGGCGCGCTGGGGCAGATGTTCAGCCTGATGCTGACCCTGGTGTTCCTCGGCGTTGGCGGACACCTGTTGTGGCTCCGGCTGGTGGTCGAAAGCTATCTGCTGTTTCCACCCGGCGCGGCGTGGGATGTGGGCGAGCGCGGCTGGCTGGTTGCGAGCTTTGCCAGCCAGGCGCTCGCCACCGCCGTTGCCATCGCCCTGCCGGTGACACTGGTGCTGCTGCTGGTGCAACTGGTGACCGGCGTAATCAGCCGCTCGGCCCCGTCGCTCAACCTGTTTGCGCTGGGCTTGCCGGCCAGTGTGCTGGCTGGCCTTGCCGCATTGATCGCGGCTGCGCCCTTGCTGACCGAACAGTTCGTGTTGCTGGCTGAAAACGCTATCGAGATGGCCGGAACGGCGGTGGAGCCGTGAGCGAGCAGCCATCAGGCGAAAAGAGTTTCGCCCCATCCGAAAAGCGGCTGCGCGATGCGGCGCAGAAGGGCAACGTCCTCCGCTCCAAGGAAGTGGCGACGGCTATTTCCGTGCTGGCTGGCGCCTTGTGGCTCAAGCTGGCGGGTCCGTGGCTGCTGCACGAGATCGAACAGGCCAGCGCCCGCTCGCTCACCTTTGATCGCACTGCGATCGAGGATTTCCGCCCCGGGATCCTGATCCAGGACATCATGCTGGCGGTCCTCCCGCCTCTGGTCAGCTTGGGTATCGTGGTCACGGTGGTGACCATGGCGGTGCAGCTGGCTCTGGGCGAAGGGCGCTGGGTGGGGGCCAACATGGCGCCCAAGGGATCGCGCATTAATCCGTTGGCCGGGCTTGGCCGCATGTTCGGGCCGACCGGCCTGATCGAACTGGGCAAGAGCCTGGCCAAGCTGGCGTTGCTGGGCTCCATCGCGTGGTTCTGGGGCAAGGCCAATCTGGCCGAGGTGCTGGCCCTGGGGCGCGGCGAGCTGACCGGACAACTGTCCGCCGCGTGGGAAGCCATCGCCACCTTGCTGCTGCTGCTGTCCGCCGGATTGGTCGGTATCGCCATGATCGACTGGCCGATCCAGTACCTGCGCCGCATGCAGCAACTGAAGATGACCGGCCAGGAAATGCGCGACGAGCACAAGGAGGCCGAAGGCAGCCCTGAAAAGAAGGCCGCGATCCGCCAGCGGCAGCGCGATATGGCGCGCGGCGGCGTGGCGGGCGCGATCAGCCAAGCGCAATTCGTGCTGACCAATCCGACACATTTTTCGGTCGCCATGACCTATGATCCGGCCATCGCGCCTGCTCCTTATGTGCTGGCCAAAGGGCGCGGCGAGAAGGCGCTGGCGATGCGCGAACTGGCGGCGGAAATGGGCGTGCCGGTGCTGGAATATCCGCTGCTGGCGCGCTCGGTCTATTTTACAACGCGCGAGCACCAGGTGATCCGCGGCGAACTCTATTCCGCCGTGGCCAGCGTGCTTGCTTTCGTGATGTCGCTGAAGCGCGGCGAGAAACCACCGCGCCCGGCCATCTCCGTGCCGCTCGAACTGCGCTTCGATGCCGAAGGGCACAAACTTGGCCCGGCCTGACACACAGCAGGCTTAACTTCGGGCGACAGGACCCGTTATGGACAGCATGGAAACCAGCACCACCTCCACCATCATCAGCGCCCTGGGCGGCGGCAGCGGCGTCGACATGGTCAAACTTGCGGCTGACCTGTCGCAGGCGCGGTTCCTGCCGCAAGTGGGCCAGCTGGAAAGCCGCACCCAGACGCTGGAAGCGAAAATTTCCGCCGCCTCTACGCTGCGTAACCAGCTTACCACGCTCGCCAGCGCGCTGGGAGATCGTATCCGCAACGGCGATCTGTCGCCCACCGCCACGATCGGCAATGGTTCTGTGGCCCAGGTATCGGTGCTGACCGGCGCTTCTGGCACCGGCACCTATTCGCTGGAGGTAACCGCTCTTGCCGCCGCGCAGACTCTGGCGGGCAGCAATTATACCGCCGCCACCGATCTGGTGGGCGAGGGCCAGCTGACCATCCGCTTCGGCACGACGAGCGGCACCAGTTTTGCCGAAGATGTCGGACATGCAGCGGCAGTGATTGACGTGCTGGCGAACGATACGCTGGCCGATGTGGCCAACAAGATTACCACATCGGGCAGCGGCCTTACCGCCTATGTCGCGCAGTCCGCCGCTGGTGCGCGACTGGTGGTCAAAGGGCAGGATGGCGCGGCCAATGCCTTCGTGATCGAGGCTGCCGGTGCCAGTGTCAGCGGCTCGCCCGCACCCGGCACATTCGACTATCTGGCGTGGAGCCCGGCAACCGACACGGGCCAGCGCAAGGCCAGCGCCGCCGATGCCGCCTTCCTGTTGGATGGGGTGGAGATGAGCAGTGCCAGCAACAAGGTGTCCGGCCTGCCCGGCGGGCTGGTCCTGACCCTGACCGGCACCAACACCGGATCGCCCACGCAAATCGGCTTTGCCGACAAGAGCAAGCAGATCGCCACGATGATGGGCGATTTTACCGCTGCCTTGAATGACATCACCGCCTCGCTGGCGGAGCTGGCTTCTCCCAAGGGCGGCGATCTGGGCAATGATCCGGGCGCCCGCGCACTCAAGCGGGCGCTGGCCAGCCTTTCGACGCAGGTGATCATGCCGGGCGCCGCACCGGGCGAACCTCGCACCCTGGGCGATCTTGGCCTGGCGATGACCCGCGAAGGCAATTTCCGCCTCGATTCCACCCGCCTGCAGGCCACGCTGTCCAGCAACCTTGCCGCCGCCGGGGCGATGTTCACTACCGGGTTGTTCGGCGTGTTCGGCACGGTCGACAACCTGGCGCGCAACATGACCTTGCGGACCAATCCGGGATCGTTGGGCGGATCGATCGAGCGCTACACCGACCAGCTCGAACAGGTCGACGAACGGCTGGCCAAGATTGCCGAGCAACAGGAGAAGGTGCGCGAGCAGCTGGTCAAGACCTTCGCCAACACCGATCGCAACGTGGCCGCTTCGCAATCGACCATGGCCTTTCTCAAGAACCAGATCGCCGCCTGGAATTCGGATAACTGATGATGTTGAAACCCGCCAATCCGTCAGAAGCCTATCGCAAGGTGGCGTTCGATGCCTGTGTCGCCGGTTCAAGAGGGCCGGAACTGGTGCGCCTGTGCATCGAGGATCTGGGCGCGGCGCTGGGTCAGGCGTTGTGGGCCAACGCCAACGGCCGCGAGGATATTCGCCGCAGCGCATTGGTGCGGGCGCAAGGCGGGCTGGCGGCCCTGCGTGTCGGGGTCGATCGTAAGAACCCGCTCGGGCCAGCCCTGCTGACGCTGTATGAAGCGATGGCCAGCACGGTCACTGCCTGCCGCTTCCGGTTTGATCCTGGCGCGATTGGCCGGGTGCGCGAAGACCTGGACGATATTGCGCGGGCGATGCTGGGCTAGACCCGTTCCACCGCGCCGCCCGCCACCCGCCACACGGCAGCTTCGCCGGCAATATCCTCGAACGGCGCCAGCTCCGTCCCCGTCAGCCACACTTGCGATCCGCCTGCGCGCAGCCGTTCGAACAAGGCCGCGCGCCGCACCGGGTCGAGATGTGCCGCCACCTCGTCCAGCAGCAGCACGCCGGGCCTGCCGCCGGCCGCCAGTTCGGCATGGGCCAGCGTTATCGCGATCAGCATGGCCTTCTGCTCGCCGGTCGAACATTGCGCGGCGGGCATGGCCTTGCCGCTCAGCGTCACGTCCAACTCATCCCGGTGTGGGCCGGCCAGCGTCCGCCCGGCGGCCCGATCGCGGGCGCGACTGCGCGACCAGTCAAGCCGCAGTTGCGTGGCGGAAGTGCTGCCGCCCGCCACATAGGCCAGGGCAGGGCGGGCGAAGGGCTCGCTTGGCAGGCGTTCGAGTTCTGCCGAAAGCCGGGTAATCAGCGTCGTGCGTCCGCCAGCCAGCGCCGCGCCGGCCTCGGCCATTTGTGCCTCGATTGAATCGAGCCATGTGCCATCAGGCTCGCGCCCGGAGGCATTTGCTTCGGCCAGCAGACGATTGCGTTCGCGCAGGGCCGCCTCGAACCGCGAGGCATGGCGCGCATGGGCAGGGTCCAGGGCCACGGCCAGCCGGTCAAGATAGCGGCGGCGGGCCGATGCGCTGTCGGCAAACAGCCGGTCCATCGCCGGGGTCAGCCAGCCGATCGCCAGCCATTCGCCCAGCGTAATCGCGCTGGCCGCAGCGCCGTTGACCTGCACGATCCGCCTGCCGGGCGCCTCTGCCGCAATACCGGTGCCCAGCATCACCGCCTCGCCGCCATCGCGCTGATCGAGGCCTGCGCTGATGGCGAAAGTGCCGTTGCCATGTTGCCCGGCCATCTCGCCCAAGGCGGCACGGCGCAGCCCGCGACCGGGGGCGAGCAGCGACAGGGCTTCCAGCACATTGGTCTTGCCCGCGCCGTTTTCACCCACCAGCAGGTTGAAGCGCGCGGCCCCATCCAGCCGCGTGGCGGCATGGTTGCGGAAGCTGGCAAGGGTGATCTTGTCGAGGGCCATGATGCGAGGGGAGGACTAGGGCACGAGCGGGGGACGCGCCAAGAAGAATCCCAATTCCAACACTTGGTGAAAATTCCCAATTGTCAGCGACGCGCATTATCCGGCCTTTCGATCGCATGAACGAAAATGGCAGAATTTCGCCATTTTTCTGAATTGGCACGCCCCCTGCAATGCTTGGCTCATCGGACGAATGGTCGTCCGCCAAACAGGAAAGGGTATCAATCATGTCGAACCAAGAGAGCATTTTCACCCGTGTCATGGCCGCCGCTGCCGCCGTGACCATGTCGCTGGCCATCCTGGTGAGCTATGTCGCCACGCCGCACGTGCAGGCTGTTTCGGGCATCCTGGCATGAGCGCGCTCGATCATCGCAGAACCGGTTCATCGCCCAGGAAGTTGGGGCTGGATCGTGAACGCGGCAAGATCGGCGGCGTGTGTTCGGGCCTCGCGCGGTATTTCGGGATCGACCCGCTGGTGGTGCGCTTGCTGTTCGTGATCGGCACAGTGGTCGGCGTTGGCAGCCTGCTGGTGGTTTACCTGGTGATGTGGCTGGTTGGCGCCCTGATTGACTGAGTAAGCGCCTATTTGCGGCCTAGGGCGAAGGGGGAAAAATCGGTGTCGGTATCGAACACATCGACCCCCTCGCGCGCTTTCAGGAAGCCGACCACCTTGTAGGTGACAGGCGTCAGCAGGGCCTCCCACGCGGTTTTCAGCGCCCATTGGGTCAACGCCACGGTGATGACCAGATCAGTCGTCCAGCCTGCGGCCCCCAGGAACGCAATGGGATAGAACAGCGCGCTGTCGACCCCTTGGCCAATCACCGTCGACCCGATGGTACGGGTCCACAGCCTTTTGCCGCCGGTCCACACCTTCATTCGCGCCATGACATAGGAATTGGCAAATTCGCCCGCCCAGAAGGCGATCATCGAGGCCAGCACGATGCGCGGCACCTGGCCGAACACCTGTTCATAGGCCGCCTGTCCGCCCCAGTTGGTCGCAGGCGGCAGAGCCACCACCACCATCGCCATGAACAGCAGCGCGGCAAATCCCGCCCAGATGCAGCGCCGCGCATGGGCATAGCCGTATACCTCGGTCAGCACGTCACCGATGACATAGGATACCGGGAAGAACAGGATGCCTGCCCCGAATTCCCACGCCCCGAATTCCCACGCCCCGAATTCCCACGCGCCGAAAGCCGGCAGGTCCACCACTGCCACCTTGCCCGCGCCGAGCACGTTGGACAGCAGCAGGATGGTGACAAAGGCCGCCATCACCAGGTCAAAATAGCGGAACGGGCGGCGCGCGCCCTGCTCCCCTTCGATGCGTTGTGGCTGATCCCCCATATCCGGCGTTCTAACCCGATTTGCGAGAGCCGCAAACACCGCTATGGGGCCGTATGCGCGCCCGTAGTTCAACTGGATAGAGCACGAGCCTTCTAAGCTTGGAGTTGCAGGTTCGAGTCCTGCCGGGCGCGCCATTTTCAATGGTACATTTATTGCCTGGGGGCTTTGAGGCATCATGACCGACAGTGTCCAAGTACCTTGTCTTGGCATTGGCCGGCAAATTCCGACGCGCCTTTCTATCGCTGTACTTTAAAAATATTCGAGGCATGCTTAGAAAGCATGTGCCTGGTTTGGCTTATGGCAATCTGGCGCCCTGCGATGAAACTCGGTGGCTAAACTTGGGTAGCGTTCGAAATGATCGAAGATAGACCATTTGTTGATTATTACCGCGTCCTCGAAGTCAGCCCGGATTGTGATGCCAAGTCACTCGAGGTTGCCTATCGGCATTTAGCCAAGCTCTATCATCCCGATCACCCGGAAACGGCAAATACCGATAATTTTACAAATGTGATAGAGGCTTACCGTGTTCTCCGTTCGCTGGAAGGGCGATTGGAGTATGACGAGATCTATGCGCGTGAAACGGGGTATATCTTTTCGGTTGTTGATAGTTCGGTGGGCGAGGAAGGGGAGGCTCTGACCGATGCGGAATCTCATTCCAGGATATTGATGCGTCTATACAAAAGGAGAAGAGAGTTCCCCCGGGAACCTGGCCTGGGGCATCATACGTTGATGGAGTTCATCAATTGCTCCGACGAGAACTTCGATTTTCATATCTGGTACCTGAGGGAAAAGGGGTTCGTGGGCGTTACCGAGGATGGCACGTTTGCGATCACGATCGAGGGCGTTGACCATGTGATATCGACGACCCGCACTGCTGCGGCGGAACGATTGCGCCTCTCTCAATCAAGCGATCAATGATTTTACCCACAGTCGGGGACCGGAAGCGAGTTCACGATCAATCGGCCCTGGCAGCTGGCAATCTGGCTCTCGTCGACCGATGCCCACCTGCGTGGTCTCGCGGTTAAGTCCGTGACCTGTCTTTCGATGGCGCATTTGCGGGCGGATGGATGGCATGCCGCTGGCATCACCGTGCAGGAAGCCCTCACCGTCGAAAAATCTTACACTTAACCAGGACATTAACTTTTCACGAACCATCGTGTGCCGCACAAATCCTAGGGTCGCACAAACTGGCACGGGGCGTGCAATGTATGGTGTGTACCCAAGGTCTTCGAACGAGGCGGGACTGTCCCCAGATCCCCAAAGTCTCCCGGTCCCGCCTCCCCGAAGACACCTTCACCCCAAAACTCAGCGCTTCCCCGCCCACGGCACATTCGTGGAATCGACCGTGATGTCGCCTGAATAGGGATGGCACAATGCCAGAGCCTGTTGCGGATCGCCGTGCAGCCATTGCTGCCATGTGTGCGGCGGCAGAATTACCGGCATGCGATCATGCAGCGCGCTGATGGCGGGATTGGCCGATGTCATCACCATTGAATAGGCATCACCCCATTCGGCGGTTGGTCGCCAGAACCCGGCCATGGCCATTATCGGCCTATCGGGCATCGAAAACCAGCAACGGGTCTTGGACCCCTTCTCGCCCTCCGCCTCGGCAAAGGCACTGACGGGGATGAGGCAGCGGCGGGCACGGAAGCTGGCCGACCAGAAAGGACCGGACAGCTTGTCGGTCCGCGCATTGTTGACCGGTTTGGGTTTCAGCGCCTGACCCTTGGCCCCGGTCATGGCGAGCGGGAAACCCCACACCATCGAGCGCACGGCGTCTGTCGTGACGACGAGGCCGGGATAGCCGGGATAGACCTCCTCGGGCACGTTGCCGGGAACCACGCGAAGATCCTGGCCCAAAGCGACGAAAAATTTCGCCACTTCGTCAGCCGAATTGGTGAGGCGATAGAGATTGCACATGGGATGCTAATCCCATTTCGGCCGATCAAGCGCCAGTCCGTTCGGTCACGACCGAACCATAGGCCGAACGGCTGCCCGCATGGCGAGGACGCAGGCCCGGATGGGCCTGCGAAACCATCAGGAACTCTTCGCGACCTGCTTCTCGTCAAGCAGTGCCTGCAGTTCGCCAGCCTCGTACATCTCCATCATGATGTCGCTGCCGCCCACGAATTCGCCCTTCACGTACAGCTGCGGGATCGTCGGCCAGTCCGAAAAGGCCTTGATGCCCTGGCGCACTTCCATGTCCTGCAGCACGTCCACGCTTTCGAACGCGACATTGCAGTGGTCGAGGATCGATACGGCCTTGTTCGAAAAGCCGCACTGCGGGAACAGCGGCGTGCCTTTCATGAACAGCACCACGTCGCTGCTGTTGACGATATTGGAGAGGCGTTGGTTGACGTCGGTCATGTGATCCACCCGGTAAATTGAATTGCTGCAACGTCAGTTGGGAACGGCAGTGCTCAGTTGCAAGGCGTGCAGTGCGCCGCCCATGCGGCCGCCCAGTGCGTTATAGACCATCTTGTGCTGGGCCACGCGGGGTTTGCCGACGAATGCGGCCGAAGTAACCTTGGCGCGGTAATGATCCCCATCGTCGACCAGGGCCACGATCTCCACTTCGGCATCGGGCAAGGCAGCGCGGATCAGCGCGGCAATATCGGCTGCTGCCATGGCCATCTTGTCAGGACTCGCTCATCAACTGGCGGCGGGCTTCGACAGCCTTTTCATCCAGCTTGGTGCGCACGGTGGTTTCGTCCACTTCGACCCCGGCAGCGATCAGGTCGCCCAGCACCTTGCGGATCACGTCCTCGTCACCCGCTTCCTCGAAATCGGCCTGCACCACCGCCTTGCGATAGGAATCGGTTTCTTCCGGCGTCAGGCCCATTTCGCCCGCGGCCCACTCGCCCAGCAGGCGGTTGCGCCGTGCGGCTACGCGGAATGCGGTATCCGCATCCAACGCGTACTTGGCTTCTTCGGCGCGCTCACGGTCATTGAAGTTGGTCATGGAGTCCCTCGTAAATCCGGAATGTCTTGGATAGGCCGTGGCCGGTCAGGCGGCAAGCCCCGTGCCTTTGGCGAGCCACGGCTGGCTGGCCTGCTGGCGGGCTTCATAGGCCGAGATTGCGGCATCGCTTTTCAACGTCAGGCCCACTTCGTCCAGCCCTTCGGTGAGGCAGAACTTACGGAACGGGTCGATCGCAAAGCTCCACCGGTCCTGGAACGGCGTGGTTACCGTTTGCGCTTCGAGGTCGATGGTGATCGGATCGGTCTGGGCCACTTCCATCAACCGGTCGATCGCATCCTGCGGCAGGGCCACGGTAACGATGCCGTTCTTGAACGCGTTGCCGGCGAAAATGTCGGAAAAACTGGGCGCGATCACCGCCTTCACACCCATGTCGAGCAAAGCCCAGGCGGCGTGTTCGCGGCTGGAACCGCAGCCGAAGTTGTCACCGGCGATGATGATCGGCGAACCCGCATGGGCTGGATCGTCGAATACGTTCGAGCGATCCTTGCGGAGCGCTTCGAACGCGCCGCGGCCCAAGCCTTCGCGGGTCACGGTCTTGAGGTAGTGCGCGGGAATGATGATGTCGGTATCGACGTTCTTCATTCCGAAAGGATAGGCGCGGCCTTCAACTGCGGTGACAGGTTCCATCAATCGGTCTCCGGATTTTCGCCGGAGGGGATCGGCGGAAGCTGGCTGGCCCCGGTCTTCTTGCGGCGCTTGCTGGCATAAAGCAGCGCGGCGGCAACGGCGGCCGAACCGATGGCGGCCCCGGCGGCGATGAGCTTTTTCTGGTCGTCGGTCATAATCCTCCAATGGGGTTGGCCCGCGCCAGTGGCAAGACTTGCCTTACACGAAACTGCGCAATTCCCGCCAGCGATGTTGCTTTTCCGCCAATGGCATGGCCGCGTGCGCCGGGCTGGAGCTTGGCAGGTCGATCAGCGCCAGCCCGCTGCCAGCCAGCAATCTGCGTCCGGCCCTGGCCGCCGTTGCCCCGTTGAAGGCCACGGCATGCAGTGCGGGCAGGGTGGCGGCCAGGTCTGCCAGCGCATTGTGCTCAGGCTCGCGGATCGCGGCATCGAGGCTGCCGGGCCGGGTGGCGCTGGCGATCACGTCCCACAGGCCGACACGATGGGCCAGCAGGGTGGCGAGGCGGTCTTCATAGGACAGCGCCTCCAGCTCGCACCCGATGGCATGGCCGACCAGATGCCAGAACCGATTGCGCGGATGGGCATAGTAGCGCTGCTGGGTCAGCGATATTTCGCCCGGCAGGCTGCCGAGGATGAGCAGGCGGGTATCGGGTCTGGTAATGGGCGCAAACGAGGACTTGCGCGCTTCGTTCACCGGACCTGGCCTCAGCCTGTCAGTTCCCGCACATCGGTCAACCGGCCCATCACCGCTGCCGCTGCCGCCATGGCAGGGCTGACGAGGTGGGTGCGGGCACCCGGGCCCTGGCGGCCAACGAAATTGCGGTTGCTGGTAGATGCCGAACGTTCGCCCGGCGGCACCTTGTCGGGGTTCATGCCCAGACAGGCCGAACAGCCGGGTTCGCGCCATTCCAGCCCTGCCTCGGTAAACACCTTGTCCAGCCCCTCGGCCTCGGCCTGCAGCTTCACCAGGCCCGAGCCCGGCACCACGATGCCCCACTTGATGTTGGGGTGGACCTTGCGGCCTTTCAGCACTTCGGCCGCAGCGCGCAGGTCTTCGATCCGGCTGTTGGTGCAAGAGCCGATGAAGATGTTTTGCACTTCGACTTCGGCCATCGGCTGCCCGGGTTCAAGGCCCATGTATTCAAGGCTGGCGCGGGCGGCGCGTTGCTTGCTCGGATCGGCGAAGCTGGATGGATCGGGCACAACGCCGCCGATCGCCACAGTGTCTTCCGGGCTGGTGCCCCAGGTGACGGTGGGCTGCACATCGGCGGCCTGGATCACCACGCTCTTGTCGAACTGCGCGCCTTCATCGGTGTGGAGCGTCTGCCAATAGGCGACAGCGGCATCCCAGTCTGCGCCCTGCGGAGCCAGCGGGCGGCCCTTGAGATAGGCAAAAGTCACTTCGTCAGGCGCGATCAGGCCGGCCCGCGCGCCGCCCTCAATGCTCATGTTGCAGACCGTCAGGCGACCTTCGATGCTCATCTTTTCAAACACCGGGCCGCGGTATTCGATCACATGGCCGGTGCCGCCGGCCGTGCCGATCACGCCGATGATGTGGAGGATCAGATCCTTCGACGAGATGCCGGGGCCAAGCTCGCCCTCGACCCGGATTTCCATCGTCTTCGACTGGCGCAGTTGCAGCGTCTGGGTGGCGAGCACGTGCTCCACCTCGCTGGTGCCGATACCGAAGGCCAGCGCGCCAACGCCGCCGTGGCAGGCGGTGTGGCTGTCACCGCACACGATGGTGGTGCCGGGCAAGGAAAAGCCCTGTTCGGGGCCAACCACGTGGACGATACCCTGCTGCGCGGCAGTGGCGCCGAAATAGCGCACGCCGAATTCGGGCGCATTGCGTTCCAGCGCTTCAAGCTGCTGGCGGCTCTCCACGTCGAGGATCGGCATCCGCGCGCCGGCCGCATCGACCCGCGCGGTGGTGGGCAGGTTGTGATCGGGCACGGCCAGCGTCAGTTCCGGCCGGCGGACCTTGCGGCCATTGAGGCGCAGTGCCTCGAACGCCTGCGGGCTGGTGACTTCGTGGACCAGGTGGCGGTCGATGAAGATCAGGCAGGTGCCATCGTCACGCTGTTCGATGACGTGCGTGTCCCAGATCTTTTCGTAAAGTGTGCGCGGTTTTGATGCCATGATGGCGCTGCGTTAGCCCCCTTGGGGCGTGGTGGGCAAGCGGGCGCGAGCATAGGATTTCTTTTCGTGACGCAAAATCGTGCCAAGCGCCTTGGAATTCCGGGCTAGACAGACTAACTTACACTCATGTCAACTAACACGCACACGATTCCCATCACCATCACCGCTGAAGACATCGACTTCATGGGTCATGTGAACAACGCCCGCTATCTTTCGTGGGTGCAGGATGTGGTCCTGGCACACTGGAATCATTTTGCCCCGGCAGAGGCGGCCGCAGCCCACCTGTGGGTCGCGCTGAAGCACGAGATCACCTATCGTCGCCCGGCTTTCCTGACCGACGACGTGGTGGCCCGCACCGTGCTGGAAAAGGTGGCGGGAGCCCGCGCCTTCTACAACACTGTGATCGAGCGCGGCGGCGAAGTGCTGGCCGAGGTGCAATCCATGTGGTGCTGCGTGGACAGCGCAACCCTGCGTCCGGCGCGGATTTGCCGCGATCTGGCCGAAACCCACTTCGGCATACCCCGCAAGCAGGCCGAAACTACCGGCGATTGACCACTTTGCGTCGGGCACTGCTGTGGCCTATATGCAGCCCATGAATGATACCGGCCTTGCCCTGTTGATCGTGCTGTCCAGCGTACTGGCGATGGAGTGGGTCGCCTGGTCCAGCCATAAATTCATCATGCACGGCTGGGGCTGGGGCTGGCATCGCGACCACCACGAACCGCACACCAACACGTTTGAAAAGAACGATCTGTACGGCGTGGTGGGCGCCATCATGAGCATTTCGATGTTCGCCGTGGGCAGCCCGCTGGTGCTGGGCGCAAGTGCGTGGTGGCCGGGCACGTTCATCGGCATCGGCATCCTAATCTATGGCATCATCTACACCTTGATCCACGATGGGCTGGTCCACCAGCGGTACTTCAAATGGGTGCCCAAGCGCGGCTATGCCAAGCGGTTGGTCCAGGCGCACAAGCTGCACCACGCCACGATCGGCAAGGAAGGCGGGGTCAGCTTCGGCTTCGTGTTCGCGCGCGATCCGGCGGCGCTGAAAGCCGAACTGAAGCGCCAGCGGGAGGCCGGGATTGCCGTGGTGCGGGACAGCGCCGGGGCTTGAACAACCGGAGCCAAAGGTGACACAAGTGACACCGTGTCACCTTTGCAACTAGCTATATTTACGTTAATTTATAGTGCCTTGCGTGACGGGTGACAAGGAGACACCCCTCCGGGAGAAAACGCACATCCGTCCGGCAATGTGAAAGAGCAGGCGCTCCATTGCCCATGCGCATACTTGTAGGAAAGTTTCATTCTGGGCGCGTCCAGATCCAGCTTCCACAGATCGCTGCCACGGCCAGCGTCAACCACAACCACGGAAAGCCCAGCGTCAGGGCAGTGATCCCGACGCTGATCGCCAGCGCCAGCACGGCGGCGCGCTTGGCGCGGTGCGAAATTGCCCCGCGTTGCCGCCATTCCACCAGCGGCGGGCCCCATTTCGGGTGAGCCAGCAGCCGCGCCTCCCACGCAGGGTTGCCGCGCGCAAAGCAGAAGGCGGCGAGCAGCAGGAGGGGCACGGTGGGCAGCAAAGGCAGGAACGCGCCAACCGCGCCAAGCCCCACAAACAACAGCCCTGCGCCCGTCCAGACAGGACGCACCCGCGCTCAGCCCGCCGCGATGCGCGCGGCATGGGCTTGCACCAGCGCGATCATATTGGGCACGCCCTGGGTGCGGTTGGATGACAGCTGGTTTTTCAGGTCGAACGGGGCGAGGACTTGCGTCACATCCATCGCCGCCACCTGTGCTGCAGGCTGGTCCTGCACCGCGGCGATTACCAGCGCCACGATGCCTTTGGTGATGGCGGCGTTGCTGTCGGCCAGGAAATGCAGCCGGTCCGCATCGCCGGTAGGATAGACCCAGACCTGCGCCGAACAGCCGCGCACCAGCGTGGCGTCGGTCTTCAAGGGCTGGGGCATGTCCTCCAGTTCGCGGCCAAGTTCAATCAGCAGGCGATAGCGTTCATCGCCTTCGAGGAATTCGTATTCTTCAAGGATGTCGGGGAGAGTGCGCAAGTTAACCCGTTCGTCATTGCGAGCGGAGCGAAGCAATCCAGGGCGTTGCACGCTTCCGCCCTGGATTGCTTCGTCACTGCACTCCTCGCAATGACGAACCCTAGGCTGACGCGCATGTAGCGCGTCGCAGCGACAAATCCACCCTGTCTGCAAGTCTAGGCGGCCTACAAGTCCACTCCGTTGGCGATGGCTTCCAGCTTGCGAATGCGTTCTTTCAGGTCGGCGATCTCGATCCGCTGATAGCCTTCTCGTGAACCACTCTCGTTGTCCGCCGCCACCGGGCCAAGGCCGGCCCGCCGGTCAAGCTCGCGTTCTTTCAGTAGCAGCCAGCCCTGCCAGCCTTTCAGCAAGGCGGCAGCAAGGATAATCAGGCCCAGCAGAGAAGCGCTGGCCAACAGCAATTGTTCGGTCATCATTCCCTCTCTTTTCCCGTCTGTCCCTAGTCGTCGCGCAATTGTTCGATTTCGAAAGACAGACGCTTGGCTGCGCGATCTTCCGTGGCGATCCGTTCCAGCACCTTGAGCCGTTCGCGCAGATCCTTCACTTCATCCTCCAGCTCGCGTTCACGCGGCGAGGGGCCTTCGGCTGTGACATCGTTTTGACCAGTGCCGGACGGGCGGCGATTGCTCAGCAGCATGGCCAGCATCATCACCGCAAACATAGCAAAGATGGCGAAAGGCCAAGTCACTGCACCTTCTCCTTCAGGTTCAGCTGCACGCCGCTGTCCGCCACATGCTGCCCGTGTCGCCCATCCTGTTCGTGTCGAAGTGCCTCGATCTCGCGCGCCAGGTCGGCGCTGGGGGTGGTGGTGCTATCGGTGGCGATGCGTTCGAGCACGCGCAGGCGCTGTTCCATCTGCTCAAGCCGGGCGGCTGCATCGGCCCCCAGGCCGCCATTGCCGCTGGCGTGTTCAAGTTCCAGTTGCCGTTCCTTGAACGCCATCTGGCGCTTGGCGACTTCCTTGATCGTGCCCATCAGAAGCGCGAAGACCACCACGATGAAGCAGAAGAAGAATACGAAGTTCAGGTCCATGGCTCAGTTCACCCCGTCTTTGTCGCGTCCGGAATCTCTAAGTGCCTCGATCTGGTGAGTGAGGGCAAAGCCGCCGTCGGTGACGATCCGCTCCACCGTGGCGAGGCGGTCTTTCATGCTGGACACTTCGGCGCGCAGCCCGGCGTTTTCCTGCGTCAGCAGGCGCACGCGCTCCATGCTTTCGTTGGTCAGTTCCGGCTTCAATGACTGGCCCCACATGCCTTCCAGCGGATAGCCGTTCTTGATCTTCAGCTTGGTGGTGTGGACCGATGCGGCGATGCCGAAGGCCCCCAGCGCAATGCCGCCCGCCACGATCCAGCCGATGTAGGGTAGGAGATCGGCAAATTCCATCACACAGTCTCCTTGCTCAGCGACAGCGGAACGCCCGCGTCCTGCTCCACGGCGCGGGTGTCGCGAAGCGCTTCGATTTGCGCGGCGATATTATACCCGCCATCGGTGACAATCCGTTCGAGCACCCGCACGCGTTCTTCCAGCGATTGCACCTGGCTGGCATAGGCCGCATCCCGCTCACCATTGTCGGTGGTGGTGTGCTTGACCTGCGTTTCGGCGATCTTTTGCTGGTGCTTGGTCCAGATGGCCAACAGCGGGATCGCAAAGATCATGATCGGTATCAGGACGCCAAAATTCCCCATTTCAATTTCCCCCTCGCGCCCAGTTCAGCGCAGTTATTTCAGCGCAACCGTTCGATCTCGTCGGACAGGCGCGGATTGCTGGAGACATAGAACTGCTCCACCTCGGCCAGCCGGCGATCGATGGCGCGGAACTGGCTGCGGATTTCACGCACGGTACGCTTGGGCGACTGGCGCACACCCTGCCAATACTTCTGCTCCCGATCATCGCGATAAAGGTGGGCCGGCTTCTTGCTCAGCAGCACCCACATCAGGATGTATGCCGGAAGTGTCAGCCACCACAGCAGCGGCAGTGACAAGATGAAGCCCAGCCGCACCCAGAATGCATTGATCCCGGTGTAATCGGCCACCCCGGAGCAGACGCCGGCCAGCTTGCCGCCGTCCTTGTCGCGATACAGTGTGGTGTGGGTCGTATTCACCGGCGGGCTCCTCTCTTCTTTTCGGCCAGCAGCTGTTCCAGCTCGTGCAGCTGCACATTGTCTTCGGCCAGATCGGCCAGCACGCGGGCGGGCTTGAAGTCGGCGTTGTCGCTGGCGACCAGCCGTTCGACCGTGTCCATCCGCTCGTCCAGGCGCTTGGCGAGCTGGTACAGCTCCTCCAGCAGCGTCTCGTCATCCACGGTAATGGTCGCGGCGGTTTTCCACTTGGTGACATAGTGCAGGATCACCCAGGGCACCCCGATGAAGCCTGCCAAGACAAAAAACGCATCCACCGATCAATCCTCCTTCTTGGCGACAGTCGGCATTCCGAGCGCGCGCTTCATTTCTTCCAGTTCCTCGTCCACCTTGTCGGCGCCTTCCAGCGCGGCGAATTCATCCGCCAGACTGGGCTTGCCGCCGTTCAGGCCCAGCGCATCGGCGCGGCCTTCGGCATAATCGACGCGGCGTTCCAGCTGGTCGAAGCGGGTCAGCGCCTCGTCCACCCGTTCGTTGGTCATCAGGCTGCGCAGCTTGAAGCGGTTTTCCGCGCTCTCCAGTCGGGCAGCGATCTGGCTTTGCCGGCTGCGGGCTTCGCGCAGGCGGTTCTGCAGCTTGTTGATGTCCACTTCGTAAGCCCGCAGGGCATCGTCCAGCACGGTCACTTCGGCCTTCAGCTGTTCGGCCATGTCGGCCGCCTTGCGCCGCTCGACCAGCGCGGCGCGGGCCAGATCCTCGCGGTCCTTCGACAGCGCCAGCTGCGCCTTGTCGGCCCAGTCGGCCTGCAGCTTTTCCAGCTTGACCGCGTGGCGGTGCATTTCCTTCTGGTCGGCAATTGTCCGCGCGGCGCTGGCGCGCACTTCCACCAGCGTTTCCTCCATCTCCAGGATGATCATGCGGATCATCTTGGAAGGATCGTCGGCCTGGTCCAGCAGCTCGTTGAAGTTGGCGGCAATGATGTCTCGGGTACGCGAAAAAATGCCCATCAAGGCGGCTCCTGCAGAAGTGGGGTAGGCGGCGGACAGCGAATTGCGGGTGGGCGTGGGGCTGGTGCGCAGCCGCTCGATCTCGCGATCGAGCCGCGATCCGTCTGCCGGGTTGCCGATCGGGGTCAGCGGATTGCGGGTTTCGTCGCTCACGCCAGTTCCGCCATCGGCACCATGATTGCCGGTGTGTCCAGATACTGGTCAGGCGCAAAGCCGGGCTGGGCGCTGGCATGCGACATGGCGAACAGGTTGAACGCCACCATCGCGGCCACGCTCACCAGCGCGGACAGGCCGAGCTTGCTGGCGAAGAAGCGTTGATCGAACATGATTTCCTCCTGATCATCCGGAAACATCCCGGTGTTGCAGGGGTATTTGCAAAGGGTGTGCCAGTTTGCATTTACGCTTGAAAACGATCCGTTAGGCCCAGGTTCATGCCCCGCGAGGTGGGGAGGATTGCCAAGGCTTGGGAATTTTCGCTATAGTTTGGCTATGGAGCGGGGAAACCAGTTTGTCGGCCAGTCGGGCGCATTTCTCGATGCGGTTGAGCGCGCCAGTCGCGCTGCTCCATTGCGCCGTCCGGTGCTGGTGGTGGGAGAGCGCGGGACCGGCAAGGAACTGATCGCCGAACGCCTGCACCGTCTGTCCAACCGGTGGGAAGAACCGCTGGTCACGATGAACTGCGCGGCGCTGCCCGAAACACTGATTGAGGCCGAGCTGTTCGGGCACGAAGCGGGCGCTTTCACCGGCGCTACCCGGTCGCGCGAAGGGCGGTTCGAGGAGGCCGACAAGGGCACGCTGTTCCTTGATGAACTGGCCACGCTGTCGATGGGCGCGCAGGAACGGCTGCTGCGCGCGGTCGAATATGGCGAGGTCACGCGCATCGGTTCCAGCCGCCCGATCCGGGTCGACGTGCGGATCGTGGCAGCTACCAACGAAGACCTGCCGCGCATGGCCCGCGACGGCCGCTTCCGGCTCGACTTGCTCGACCGGCTGAGCTTCGAGGTCATCACCTTGCCGCCGCTGCGGGTCCGCGAGGGGGATATTCCCGTGCTAGCCGATTACTTCGGGCGGCGCATGGCGGCCGAACTGGGCTGGGAGGAATGGCCCGGCTTTGCCACCCACGTGGCCGCCGCGATGGAGCAACACCCCTGGCCGGGCAACGTGCGCGAACTGCGCAACGTGGTGGAACGAGCAATCTATCGCTGGGATGACTGGTCCGAACCGGTCGGCCACGTGCAGTTCGATCCGTTCGATTCGCCGTGGAAGCCGACCGGGTTCGTGCGGGCGGTGGCGCAGGAGGGTAATGGACCGGCCAGCGCAGCAGCGCTGCCCGCGCCGGCACCCGATCATTCGCAGGTGACAGATCTGCGCGCGGCGGTGGACGCGCATGAACGGACCATCGTGGAGCACGCGCTGGGGCGCCATCGCTGGAACCAGCGCCAGACCGCCGCCGCGCTCGGCCTGTCGTATGACCAGTTGCGGCATTGCATCAAGAAGCACGGCCTGAGCGAATAGCTCCGGTGCGAATAACTCCGGCTCGAAGAGCGGGGAATTAACGCAATCGTAGGCATGACCTGCCACTGTGGCCGCGCAAAAGGCAGGGGTAGTTTTTCATGAATCATGTGCGGGGCATCATCGGGCTGGTCGCAACAATCTTCATTGCGGCCGTGGTGGCCTATTCCGTATCCGCGCCGCGCAACGTTGATAGCTTCCTTAACGCCGAGGTGGCCGCATTGGATGGGAAAAGCATTGGCGATTCGATTGCCGAGGCCCAGACCGAAGCCAGGCAGGCCCAGTGCGACACCTTCACCCGGTCCGCCGAAGATGCCTGGAACCGCTCGATCGAGCAGGGCACGACCGACAGGGATGCGGCAAACCTGGATGAACTGGACCAGCAGGTCGCCCGGTTCTGCAACTGATTACCGAACTGAACCCCTGAACCGAACCACCTGGCCCGCCCTGGCCCTCCCGATAGGCTGTGCGGGCAATCTGGGCGTTTGAACAGCGGACCAGCTGTCGCTTGCAAATCTTGTGCAATGGGCCTATCTGACCGCCCATACCGACATTGTCTTGGCAGAGTCTGGTGCTGGCGCCCCCGGGGGCCGGCGCCGAACCGCTTTGCCGATAGGTGCCGGACCAGACCAGCCAGCAAGGGGCCATATGGCCGATATCGCACGCCTGACACAGTTGATCGAAGCCGAGGCAAAGGCGCTCGGGTTCGAACTCGTGCGCGTGCGGCTGTCCGGCCAGGGCGAAGAACGCACGTTGCAGGTGATGGCGGAAGATCCCGCCACCGGCCAGCTGGTGATGGGCCAGTGCGCGCAGTTGTCGCGCGCCATTTCGGCCAGCATTGATGCGGTGGAAGAAGCCGAGGGCGAACTGGTGGAAGGCGCCTATATGCTCGAAGTGGGCAGCCCCGGCATTGACCGTCCGCTAACCCGCGCCAGCGATTATGCCACCTGGGTCGGCCACGATGCCAAGATCGCCATGGTCGATGGCTATACCGATTACCGCCGCCTGTCCGGCCCGTTGCTGGGGATCGAGGGCGATATGGTCTCGATCGAGGATCGCAAGGTCGGGGCGGTCTCGGTGCCGTTTTCCGCCATCAATTATGCCCAGCTGGTCCTGACCGACCGGCTGATCGCCGCTACCAAGCCGCTCGACATGTCGGGCGCGGACGAATTTGAAGAAACGCTCCCAGAAGACGAAACATCCGAAGAGAAGGTCGAAGACTGATGGCCACCCCGATTTCCGCCAACAAGGCAGAACTGCTCGCGATCGCAACCGCCGTTGCTTCGGAAAAGATGATCGACAAGTCGATCGTCATCGAAGCGATGGAAGAGGCTATCCAGAAGGCCGCCCGTGCGCGTTACGGCGCCGAGAACGACATCCGCGCCAAGCTCGATCCCATGACCGGCGATTTGCGCCTGTGGCGGGTGGTCGAAGTGGTCGAGGAAGTGGAGGACTACTTCAAGCAGGTCGACATCAAGCAGGCCGAGAAGCTGCAGCCCGGCGCCGTGGTGGGTGACTACATTGTCGATCCGCTGCCGCCGGTCGATCTGGGCCGCATCGATGCCCAGTCGGCCAAGCAGGTGATCTTCCAGAAGGTCCGCGATGCCGAGCGTGAACGCCAGTTCGAGGAATTCAAGGATCGGGCCGGCGAAGTGATCACCGGCGTGATCAAGTCGGTCGAATTCGGCCACGTGATCGTCAACCTGGGCCGCGCCGAAGGCGTGATCCGGCGTGACCAGCAGATCCCGCGCGAAGCCGCCCGGACCGGCGAGCGCGTCCGTGCCCTGATCATGAAGGTGGAGCGCAACAACCGCGGTCCGCAGATCTTCCTGTCCCGCGCGCACCCCGATTTCATGAAGAAGCTGTTCGCGCAGGAAGTGCCCGAAATCTACGACAACATCATCGAGATCAAGGCCGCCGCGCGTGACCCTGGTTCGCGCGCGAAAATTGGCGTGATCAGCCGCGATTCCAGCATCGATCCGGTCGGCGCCTGCGTCGGCATGAAGGGCAGCCGCGTGCAGGCTGTGGTGCAGGAACTGCAGGGCGAAAAGATCGACATCATCCCGTGGAGTGAGGACACCGCGACTTTCGTGGTCAACGCGCTCCAGCCCGCCACCGTCAGCCGCGTTGTGCTGGACGAGGACGAGGGCCGCATCGAAGTGGTCGTGCCCGATGACCAGCTTTCGCTGGCCATTGGTCGCCGCGGCCAGAACGTGCGTCTGGCCAGCCAGCTGACCGGTCGCCAGATCGACATCATGACCGAGGAAGAAGCCTCGGTGAAGCGGACCAAGGAATTTGCCGAACGGTCCAAGATGTTCGAGGAAGAACTCGACGTCGATGAGACGCTGTCGCAGTTGCTGGTGGCCGAAGGCTTCGCCGAGCTGGAAGAAGTTGCCTATGTCGACCTGGCCGAACTGGCCGGCATCGAAGGCTTTGACGACGAACTGGCCGACGAACTGCAGACCCGCGCCAAGGAAGCGATCGAGCGCAAGGAAGATGCCTATCGCGCCACCCGCCGCGAACTGGGCGTGGAAGATGATCTGGCCGAAATCCCGCATCTGACCGAAGAAATGCTGGTGATGCTGGGCAAGGCCGGGATCAAGACGCTGGATGACCTGGCCGACCTGGCAACCGACGAACTGATCGCCAAGAAGCGTGAAGCGCCGCGCCGCCGCAACACCGAAGGTCCGCAGCTGCGCCGTCCGCAGCGTGCCGAAGACAAGGGCGGTGTGCTCGGTATTTTCGGGTTGAGCGAAGAGCAGGGCAACGAGATCATCATGGCCGCCCGCGCGCACTGGTTCGAGGACGAGGAAGAGGCCGCTCCGGCAGCCGAAGCCGAAGTCGCATCAGAGGAGGCCGCAAATGCGGAATCCTCGCAATGAGCCGCTAGGTTCCCCTGCCCGGGGCAAGCGTGCCGCGAGCGCGCGTGACGGGGGTGGTGACACCCCCGAGCGCCGCTGTGTGCTCACCGGCCGTACATCCGACCGCGATGGCCTGCTGCGCCTTGCCATTTCGTCCGAAGGCCATGTGCTGCCCGATGCTCTGGCCCGCGCGCCGGGGCGCGGGGCGTGGATCGGCGTTGATCGGGCCACGCTGGCCGACGCGCTGGCCAACGGCAAGCTGAAGGGGGCGCTGGCCCGCGCCTTCAAGGGTGCCCCGCTTGTAATAGCGCCGGACCTTCCCGATCTTGTGGAGGCGGCTATTCGTCGTGCGTTCCTGGATCGGCTGGGACTGGAATTCCGTTCAGGCAAGCTGCTGCTGGGTTCCGACAAGATCGCCAACGAAGCGCGGATGGGCAAGGTTGCCGCACTGTTCCATGCCGCCGATGCGAGCCAGGATGGCGCGCGCAAGCTGGATCAGGCGTGGCGCGTGGGCACCGACCAGGAAGGCAGCGGCGAGACTGGCGAACGTCTGCCACTGGACCGGGAGGCCCTGTCTGTGGCATTGGGCCGCGACAATGTCGTCCACCTGGCGCTGGTCGACCAGGCTTCGGCTCAACGGGTAATGATCCCGCTGCGGCGTTTGCAGACCTTTTTGGGGGCCATCGGGCCCGACGCAGATGGACCCGCTGTCACCACGGCCGAGCAAGCCCGTGACAGCGATACGATTGAATTTGAAGGACTAGATAAGAGCGTATGAGCGATAACGAAGAAACTCCGCAGCGCGAACGCAAGCCTTTGGGGCTGAAGCTTTCGGCTGGCTCGGGTGAGGTCAAGCAGACCTTCAGCCACGGCCGCACCAACAAGGTGGTGGTCGAGGTGAAGCGCCGCCGCCTGGTCGGCAAGCCCGGTGCTGCGCCCGAAGTGGCCGCGCCGCCGGCACCTGCTCCTGCGCCCGTCGCCGCTCCGCCCGCTCCGCCGCCTGTCGCGGTTGCTCCCCCGCCGCCGCCGCGCAAGGCTGCGCCATCCGGCGAAACTCCGCAGGAACGCGTCGCTCGCCTGCAGCGCGAGGCCGAAGAAGATCGCCTGCGTCAGGGCGAGGAAATGCGCCGCCGCGAGGAGGAGGAGAAGTCCCGCTCCAGCGAAGACGAGAAGCGTCGCGCCGAAGAAAACCGCACCGCTGCCGAAGAAGCCGAAAAGCGCCGTCTGGCCGAGGAAGAGGCCGCCCGCAATGCGCCGCCGGTCACCACTCAGCCTTCGCAGCCCGAGGTCGAAGAACCTGCGGCAGAGGATGCTCCGGCCGGCTCATCGCCGCCCGCCGCGCGCCGGTTCACCCCGGTTGAACGGCCCGAGGTCAAGCGTCCTGAAAAGGAAAAGGAAAAGGACAGCAAGAAGGCTCCCGAGCGCAGCAAGCCCGGTACCGGGAAGGTGGTCGAAGACCGCGACAAGCGTCGCGGCAAGCTGACCGTCAACCGTGCGCTGAACGAAGATGAAGGCGCCCGTGCCCGTTCGCTCGCCGCCCTGAAGCGTGCCCGCGAGAAGGAAAAGCGCGCGCATTATTCCGGCCAGAGCCAACAGCGCGAAAAGCAGGTGCGCGATGTGATCGTGCCCGAAGCGATCACGGTCAGCGAACTGGCCAACCGCATGGCCGAAAAGGGCGCGGACCTGGTCAAATCGTTGTTCAAGATGGGCATGATGGTCACCATCAACGAATCCATCGATCAGGATACAGCGGAACTGCTGGTCGAGGAATTCGGCCACAACATCCAGCGCGTGTCGAGCAACGATGTCGATATCGATCATGCCGACGATGTCGATGCGCCCGAAACGCTGAAGGCCCGTCCGCCGGTCGTGACCATCATGGGTCACGTCGATCACGGCAAGACCAGCCTGCTGGATGCCTTGCGCGGGACTGACGTGGTGCGCGGCGAAGCGGGTGGCATCACCCAGCATATCGGCGCCTACCAGATCAAGACCAAGGGTGGTGACATGGTCACTTTCCTCGATACGCCGGGCCACGCTGCCTTTACCGAAATGCGCCAGCGCGGGGCCAATGTCACCGATATCGTGGTGCTGGTGGTGGCTGCCGATGACGGCATCATGCCGCAGACGATCGAGGCGATCAGCCACACCAAGGCGGCTGGCGTGCCGATGATCGTGGCGATCACCAAGTGCGACAAGCCCGAAGCCAATCCCAAGAAGATTCGGGAACGCCTGCTCGAACACGAAGTCGTGGTGGAAGCCATGTCGGGCGATGTGCAGGACGTGGAACTTTCGGCCAAGACCGGCGCGGGCCTCGATGAACTGATCGAGAAGATCCTGCTTCAGGCTGAACTGATGGAGTTGTCCGCCAACCCCGATCGCGCTGCCGAGGCATCGGTGATCGAGGCCAAGCTGGACAAGGGCAAGGGTCCGCTTGCCAGCGTGCTGATTACCCGTGGCACCCTGAAAGTGGGCGACATTCTGGTGGTCGGCACCCATTCGGGCCGCGTTCGCGCGATGCTGGATGACAAGGGTCGCCAGATCAAGGAAGCCCCGCCGTCATTGCCGGTCGAAGTGCTGGGCCTCAACGGCGTGCCTATGGCGGGCGATACGCTCACCGTGGTCGAAAGCGAAGCGCGTGCGCGCGAAGTTGCCGCGTTCCGGCTGGAACAGGCCACTGCCAAGCGCACCACGACGGCCGCCCCCAATATCGAGAACATGTTCTCGATGCTCAACGCCAAGAACACGGTCATCGAATATCCGATCGTTATCCGGGCCGATGTGCAGGGTTCGACCGAAGCGATCATCACCGCGCTCAACCGCTTGTCGAATGACGAGATCAAGGTCCGCGTCCTGGCATCGGGCGTGGGGGCTATCACCGAAAGCGACGTATCGCTGGCGCAAGCCTCGGGCGCGCCAATCGTGGGCTTCAACGTGCGTCCCAACGCCAAGGCGCGCGAACTGATCCAGCGCCAGAAGGTGAGCCTGAAGTACTTCGACGTGATCTATCACCTGACCGAGGAAATCGCCAAGGAGATGGCCGGCCAGTGGGGTCCGGAACGGATCGAGCACGTGGTGGGCCGCGCCGAAGTCAAGCAGGTGTTCCCGGCCGGCAAGCGCGACAAGGCGGCCGGTCTGCTGGTGCTGGAAGGCATTATCCAGAAGGGCCTTCATGCCCGCCTCACCCGCGACGATGTCATTGTATCGGCCACGACTGTCGCGTCGCTGCGCCGGTTCAAGGACGATGTCGAGGAAGTCCGTGCGGGCCTGGAATGCGGCGTGGTGCTGGCCGATACGAACGATATCAAGGCTGGCGACATGCTGGAAATCTTCGAGGTCGAACAGCGCGAACGGACCCTTTAATCGCGGAGGCCAAGCTTGCGCCCAATGACCCGTCACGTCGCCTTCCTCGGGTCGATCAATGTCGGTGGCAACCGGCTGAAGATGGCCGACCTGAAGGCAGCGCTGGAGCAGGCGGGCCTCGCCAATGTCGAAACCGTCACGGCGAGCGGCAACGTGCTGTTCGACCATGACGGGGCGGCGGATGAGGCGTTGGCGCGGCGGATCGGCCGGGTGGTGCAGGACAGCTTCGGCATAGATTGCACCGTGGCCGTGCGGACGCGGGCTGAACTGGCCGCAGCCATCGCCGCCAACCCCTTTGCGGCTGATGGCCAGGAGAACATGGTCCACACCGTGTTCCTTGATGGTCCGCTGGACGAGGCCGCGTTCGGGGCGTTTGTCGCAGGCTATGATGGCCCGGAACGGCTTGCTCCGGGCGATCATGCGTTCCATGTTGATTTCGTTGGTGGCGTGGGGCGTTCCAAACTCGATCCGGCGATGCGCAAGGCGCGGGTCGTCACGGCTCGCGGCACGGCGCGCAACCTGCGTTCGATGAAGCGCATCCTTGAGAAAATGGACGATTGAACATGGCCCGCAACGCCGCCCCGGAAGAACAATCGGTCCGCCTGCTCAAGGTGGGTGAACGCGTGCGCCACATCCTGTCGGAACTGCTGACCCGGCAGGAAGTGCACGACGATGTCTTGTCGGCCACCACGGTCAGCGTCACCGAAGTGCGCATGACGCCCGATCTGCGGCAGGCCAAGGTCTATGTGAAGCCTTTGTTGGGCCAGGACGAGGCCAAGGTGGTGAAGGCGCTGCAGGTTAACACCGCGTTTTTCCAGCGCGAGGTCGCCACGCGGCTAGGCCTGAAATTCGCCCCCAAGCTGCGCTTCATGCCCGATGAAAGCTTCGACGTGGCCTTCCGCATCGACAGCCTGCTGGATGATCCGCGCGTGAAGCGTGATCTGGGCGAGGACGATGAGGGCGGCGGCGTGGAAGAATAATAGGCCGCGCTGATGGCCAAGCTCTATTTCTACTATGCCAGCATGAATGCCGGCAAATCCACCACCTTGCTGCAAGCGGATTTCAACTATCGCGAGCGCGGCATGGCCACAATGCTGTGGACCGCCGGGCTGGATACGCGGCACCACGGACTGCCAATCGCCAGCCGGATCGGGCTGGAAGCCGATGCGTTGCGCTTCTCCGCCGAAACTGACCTGTGGACCGAGATTTCCGCCTGCCATGCCCGGCAGCCGTTGTCGTGCGTGCTGGTAGACGAGGCGCAGTTCCTGACGCCTGATCAGGTGTGGCAATGTGCCCAGTTGGCCGATCAGGCCGGAATCCCGGTCTTGTGCTATGGCCTGAGGACCGATTTTCGCGGCGCACTGTTCCCCGGTTCCGCTGCGCTTCTGGGAATTGCCGATGCGTTGGTGGAGCTGAAAGCGGTGTGCCACTGCGGCCGCAAGGCGACGATGAACCTGCGCGTGGATGCAGGAGGGCACGCGGTGGAAGCCGGCGCGCAGACCGAGATCGGCGGCAACGAACGCTATGTCGCGCTGTGCCGACGGCACTTCGCGGCGGAACTAGGCTTGTACAGCTAAGCAGATGACAGGCACCAAACCCCAACCCCACGGCTGGCTGATCCTCGACAAGCCGCGCGGCCTTGGTTCCACCCAGGCGGTCGGTGCGGTCAAGCGGTGCTTGCGCTCTGCGGGCTATGGCAAGGTCAAGGTGGGCCACGGCGGCACGCTGGATCCGCTGGCCGAAGGCGTGCTGATGATCGCGCTGGGCGAGGCGACCAAGCTTGCGGGGCGCATGCTCGATGCCGACAAGATCTATGAATTCACGATCCAGTTCGGGACACAGACCGACACGCTTGATACCGAGGGCGTGGTGGTGGCCACCAGCGATCGGCGCCCGCCGCGGGCAGCGATTGCGGCGATTCTCGAGCACTTCACCGGCATGATCGAACAGGCACCGCCGGTCTATTCCGCAATCAAGGTGGATGGACGCCGGGCCTACACCCTCGCGCGGGCGGGCGAGGAGGTGGAGATGCAATTGCGGTCTGTCACCGTGCACTCGCTCGAACTCTTCGGCGGTGCTGATAACCGCGACATCAGCTCGGCCTTTGCCACCACGGCGGGGCGACCCGATCCCTATGATCCTGCCGCGCCGCTCGAACTGGCGGACAGCATCACGTTGGTGGCCCATGTCTCGAAGGGCACCTATATCCGCAGCCTGGCACGGGACATCGCGCACGCCCTTGGAACCGTGGGTCATGTGACCTATCTAAGGCGCACAAAGGCCGGCCCGTTCACGCAAAATCAGGCGATTTCGCTGGACACGCTCGAGGAAATCGGTAAGGGCGCGCGACTTGAAGACCACCTCCTGCCGCTGGAGGCGGGGCTGGACGGCATCCTGGCCCTGTCACTCGATCCGGAAAGCGCGCAGGCGGTCCGCCAGGGCCGGGTCATTTCCGGATTGCCCAATCCCGATGGGCTCCATCTTGCAACGCTGGACGGTGTTCCGGTTGCGCTGATGGAGGTTATCGGGGGTACGGCTACGGTCGTACGGGGTTTCAATATCGCATGATGCTGCGAAAGGTTTGAAGACATGACTATTACTGTAGAACGCAAGACCGAAGTGATCGCTGAAAATGCCCGTGGTACCGGTGATACCGGCAGCCCCGAAGTGCAGGTCGCGATCCTGACCGAGCGTATCCGCAATCTCACCGACCACTTCAAGGCCAACCACAAGGATAACCATTCCCGCCGTGGCCTGCTCAAGATGGTGAACAAGCGTCGCAGCCTGCTCGCCTATCTGAAAAGCAAGGATGTGGGCCGGTACAACTCGCTGATCCAGAAGCTGGGCCTGCGTAAGTAACGAAATACGGAAGGGCGGCCGGATTGGCCGCCCTTTCGCTATCAGCACCGGTTCCCAAGGGAGCGGCGCAAACAACCTGGGTATCCTGTGCAATTCGGCGCAGGGGCCTGCTGGGGGCACCATATGGGCCCCGCACCGGACCGGGACGGAATCCCCGGCAGCAAACCCCGCGTGTGCAATCTGGCGGCGCGGGTTCGAAGGATGACTATGTTCGACACCAAGACTGTATCGCTGGAATGGGGCGGCAAGACCCTCACTCTGGAAACCGGGCGCATTGCCCGTCAGGCCGATGGCGCGGTTCTCGCGACCTATGGCGAAACCGTGGTGCTGTGCGCCGTGACGGCCGCAAAGGGCGTCAAGGAAGGGCAGGATTTCTTCCCGCTCACTGTGCACTACCAGGAAAAGTTTTCTGCTGCCGGGCGTATCCCGGGCGGCTTCTTCAAGCGTGAACGCGGCGCGACCGAAAAGGAAACCCTGGTTTCCCGCCTGATCGACCGTCCGATCCGCCCGCTGTTCCCCGAAGGGTTCTACAACGAGATCAACGTGATCTGCCAGGTCCTCAGCTATGACGGCGAGACCGAGGCCGACATCGTTGCCATGATCGCCGCTTCTGCCGCCCTGACCATTTCGGGCGTTCCCTTCATGGGCCCGATCGCCGCTGCCCGCGTTGGCTTCATCGAGGGCGAATATGTCCTCAACCCCAAGCAGGACGTGGCTCTGGCCGATGGCCGGCTGGATCTGGTTGTCGCCGCCACGCAAGACGCGGTGATGATGGTGGAATCCGAAGCCAAGGAACTGACCGAGGAAGAAATGCTCGGAGCAGTGATGTTTGCGCATGAAGAAATCGGCAAGGTGATCGGCGCGATCATCAAGCTGGCGCAGCAGGCCGCCAAGGATCCCTGGACCATCGACACGTCGGACAACACCGCCGACATGAAGAAGAAGCTGAAGGATCTGGTCGGCAAGGATATTGCCGCAGCCTATAAGCTGACCGACAAGTCGGCCCGTTCCAACGCGCTGAACGAAGTCCGCGCCAAGGCCAAGGAAGCCTTTGCCGACGAAAGCGGCCAGACCAAGATGGTCGCCGGCAAGCTGGTCAAGAAGCTGGAAGCCGAGATCGTGCGGACCGCCATCCTCAAGGATGGCCAGCGCATCGACGGTCGCAAGCTGGACGAAGTTCGTTCGATCGAAGCCATGGTCGGCTTCCTGCCGCGCACCCACGGTTCGTCGCTGTTCACCCGCGGTGAAACGCAGGCGATCTGCACCACCACGCTGGGCACCAAGGAAAGTGAACAGATGATCGACGGGCTGGAAGGCCTGTCGTACCAGTCGTTCATGTTGCACTATAACTTCCCCCCCTATTCGGTGGGTGAAGTGGGCCGCTTCGGCGCGCCGGGCCGCCGCGAGGTTGGCCACGGCAAGCTGGCATGGCGCGCGCTGCATCCGATGCTGCCGAGCCGTGAGGACTTCCCCTATACCATCCGTATCCTGTCGGACATCACCGAGAGCAACGGCTCGTCCTCGATGGCGACCGTGTGCGGTGGCTGCCTGTCGATGATGGATGCCGGCGTGCCGATCGCGCGCCCGGTTTCCGGCATCGCGATGGGCCTGATCCTGGAAGGCGATAATTTTGCCGTGCTGTCCGACATCCTGGGTGATGAAGATCACCTGGGCGACATGGACTTCAAGGTGGCCGGCACCGAAGCTGGCATCACCACCATGCAGATGGACATCAAGGTTGCCGGCATCACGCAGGAAATCATGGCCAAGGCACTGGAACAGGCCAAGGCCGGTCGCACGCACATCCTGGCTGAAATGCACAAGGCGCTGGGCTCTGCCCGGACCGAACTGTCGGCCCATGCCCCGCGCATCGTGACCATGCAGATCGACAAGGCGAAGATCCGTGACGTGATCGGCACCGGCGGCAAGGTGATCCGCGAGATCGTGGCCGAAACCGGCGCCAAGGTGGATATCGATGATGAGGGCGTGATCAAGATCTCGTCGTCCGACCTCAGCCAGATCGAAGCCGCCAAGGCCTGGATCTCGGGGATCGTCGAAGAAGCCGAAGTGGGCAAGGTCTACAACGGCAAGGTCGTCAACATCGTCGACTTCGGCGCGTTCGTGAACTTCATGGGCGGCAAGGACGGTCTCGTCCACGTGTCGGAAATGAAGAACGAGCGGGTTGAACGCCCGCAGGACGTTGTGTCCGAAGGCATGGACGTGAAGGTCAAGGTTCTCGAGATCGATCCGCGCGGCAAGGTTCGCCTGTCGATGCGCGTTGTCGATCAGGAAACCGGCGCCGAACTGGAGGACACCCGTCCTGCCCGTGAAGCACGCGAACCCCGCGCTGGCGGTGATCGTGGTGATCGCAGCGGTGGCGGTGATCGTCGTCCGCGCAGCGGCGGCGGTGATCGTGACCGTGGTCCGCGTAGTGGCGGCGGAGATCGTGATCGTGGTCCGCGTCGTGAAAGCGGTGACCGCGCTCCGCGTCCCGAAGGCGGCAATGCCGGCGGCAACGCCGATCACCTGCCGGCCTTCCTCAAGGACGACTAATCGGTTTTGAAAAGCCCCTGGACCCTGGTGGTTCAGGGGCTTTTCTTCAACAGGTGGGAGAGAGGGCCGCGGGGCGAAAGCTACCGCGGCCCAATTCTTTTGCGCTTCAGCCGACTGCCAGCTTGGGCTTCTTGCTGTCGGCCACGGGGCGCCGCTTGGCCGGGATCACGCAATTGCGGCCCGCCTGCTTGGCCGCATAGAGAGCGCTGTCGGCCATCGCCACCACATCGCCCAGGCCGGTCGAGCTTTCAGGCACGCAAGCGACCCCCATCGAGGCACTGACCTGCGCACCGTGTACTGCGCCCAGGCTTTCGATCCGCGCACGCAGCACTTCGGCTTTCAGCAGGGCATCGTCCAGTGAACAGCCGGGCATGATGACCAGCAGTTCCTCGCCACCATAGCGGCTGACCACGTCGGATGGACGCAGCGCGCCCACCAGTTGCACCGCCACATCGCGCAACACGGCATCGCCCTTGGCATGGCCGTGGGTATCGTTGAGCAGCTTGAAGTGGTCGAGGTCGATCATCACCACCGATGTGGGCGTAGCATTGCGCTCGGCCATCGCCAGGTAGCGTTCGAGCGCGTCCTCCATGTAGCGGCGGTTATACAGGCCGGTCAGCGGATCACGCAGCGATTGGGTGCGCAGCTTTTCCTGCAGCGCGATGTTGGCCAGCGCCAGGCTGACCGAATCGGCCAGGGCGCGGGCGATGCGGGTGATGCGCTGCAACTGCACGGTGCCATCCGGCCCGGCAATCGCCAGCATCAGCAGGCCGTGGACCTTGCCGCGCGCGATCATCGGTAGCTCGATGGTAGAGAACACACCGTTATTGTGCATGCAGCACAAGGTGCCAGCCTGGGGATCATTGATGTGCGGCTTGCCCCGCTTCAGTGCCCAGCAATTTCCCGGCACCAGCGCCTCGGCCGGATGGCAGTCCTCGCCGTGTGGCCAGTGGCGCACCAGGTCGAGCCGGTCGTGCGAGTTGTTGAAGATATAGAGCCCGCCGCGGAACTGGGGCAACAATTGGGTGGCCGTCGCTTCCAGGATCGCGCCGGCATCCTCGTGATTCTGCGCGCTTTGCAGCATGTCTGTCATGGCGAACAGCTGTTCGATCTGGGACCGGGCGCTTACCGCATCGCGGAACAAGCGCTCGTGCTCTTCCACGTGGTTGACGGATTTTACTGCCAACATGCGCGACACTCCGAATTGCGCCAGCGTCAGCGCAGCAGCGGCAGCAGTCAGGACAGAAGCGGTAGTGCCGGATAGCAGGGTGGCGCAAACAAGGACAACGGCCGTCCCGCACTGGCTTAACCAGAGCAGTCGGCGATACCAATTCAGGTCTGCCCCGGCCCATGTCAGGCCGCGTAGCCAGCTCATCCCACAGTTCCCTTCCTCGATGCCGCCATACGAGGAGGGTGTAAATATTTGTTTCATCACGCCTAGGTGTTCAAATCCAGGGGAATTTCATTCTCCCAGCGTGCGCGGCTGCCCCAGATAGTCGCGCTTGCCCAGCGGCATCCCGAGGTGCCGAAGGATCGCGTAGGCGGTTGTCGTGTGGAAGAAGAAGTTGGGCTGGCTGAAGCTGAGCAGAAATTCGCTTGCCTGGAATTTCATCCGTGTCTGGCCCAGTTCGAACAGCATTTCCTTGTCCGCCAGCGCGTCGATTTGTGCCGGTTCCAGTGCTTCGAGAAAGACAATCGCGCTGGTCAGTCGTGCGGACAGCCCGGAAAAGCTGTCAGGTGCCGGGGTCATGTCTGGCGAGAACCTTCCGCCCAGTGCTCCTTCGATCGCACCCTGGCTGTGCATGGCGCAGGCGCGCACCTGGCGGTTGAAAGGAAACATATCGGGGACCAGCGCGCTGGCCATCACTTCCGCTTCGACAAGGCTGTTGTCGGCAGTGAAATCCGCTGCCTTGCCCAACCAGCCAATCGTGGCGCGCAGGCTTTGCAGGAAGGTGGGAACGGTTGCGGCATAAAGCGATATGGTCATGGACTTGCGATCCTTTTGCTGTGTTCCACCCAATAGATGTTAGGCTGTTGACTGGCCATGGCGCACTTGGGCTTTCATCTGCTGTACGCCTCGCTACAGTGGGGCCACAACCGGCGATCAGCCGCAGGAAAATCCGGCGATCAGCCGCAGGGGAGAACGATCACATGGAACAGCTCGATGGCCGGGTTGCCTTCATCACCGGCGGTGCCAGCGGCATCGGTCTGGGCATGGGCAAGGCTTTCCTGGCCGAAGGCATGAAGGTCGCCCTGGCCGACTGGAGTGACGAGCATATCGCCAAGGCCAAGGCGGAACTGGCGGGCAACAACGCGGTGTTCTTCGTGAAAGCCAACGTCGCCAGCCGCGACAGCCTGCAGAACGCGGTGGACCAGACTCTGGCTCATTTCGGCAAGATCCATGTCTTGTGCAACAATGCCGGCGTGAATGGCGGCGGCACGGCTGCCAGCCCCGATTTTGACGATTGGGACAAGGCCATCGCGGTCAACCTTGGCGGCGTGGTCAACGGCACCAAGATCGTCGCCCCGATAATTCGCGCGCAGGGCGAGGGCGGGCATATCGTCAACACCAGCAGTATGGCCGGCGTTGTGCCCCTGCCGGGTCTGGCGGCCTATTCCACCGCAAAATACGCCGTGCGCGGTTATTCGGAAAGCCTGCGGATGCAGCTCGCCCCGCGCGGGATCGGCGTCTCCTGCCTGTTCCCCGGTGCCACCCGCACCGCGCTGGTCCCGCTGCCCGAGGACGATCCCTCGATCGATGCCGAGAACGCACCGCAGTTCCTGAAAGATTTGTGGGATGCCATGCGCGGCGCGATCGATCCGGAGGATACTGGCCGCATGGTGGTGGAGGCGATCAAGGCCAACCGGTACTACATTTTCACCAACCGCGAATTCCTTGACGAGGTGCGCCAACGCCACCGCGAGATCGAGGAAGCCTTTCCAACCGAAGAGGCAACCCCGGGGCGCGAGAAGTTCGAAACCATGCGGGCCGAACAGGTGCGCAACCTGATGGCCCCGGGCAATCGCCCCGTGCCGCAATCGGAGGGTAAGGATATGGAACTGGATCTGGGATCACGCTCGCCTGCAGGGGGGCAATAGGCGATGGCGAGGATCTATCTGCTGCGCCACGGCCAGACCCATTTCAACCTCGAACAACGCATCCAGGGCAGCCTCGACAGCCCCTTGACCAGCCAGGGCCGCGATCAGGCCCGCGCCATGGGCGAGAAGCTGCGCGGCATGCTGGAAACGGCCGAGGGCGGAGATGGCGAATTCGAGATCATTTCCAGCCCGCAACCCCGCGCCTACGAATCGGCGCTGCTGATGCGCGAGGCATGGGGGACCGACAAGCCGGTCATTACCGATGCGCGACTGGTCGAAGTTGGCTGCGGTTCGTGGGAAAAGCACCACTTCTCCACCATCCAGGCCCGCGATCCGCTGGTCGAGGACGAGCCGACATTCCTGGCCGCCTGGGCGCACCATTGCGCCGATGGCGAAGGGCTGGATGCCGCGGTCGAACGCCTGTGGGGCTGGCTGCGCTGGGCGGGCAATCGCAACCTGGTGGTGGTTGGCCACGGGGTGTCAGGCAGCATCCTGCGTGCACTGTATGTGGGCGAGGGGCGCGATGCCATGCTGACATATAATCCGGTCACGCCCGACCGTTTCCACCGGCTGGAAGGTGGCTGGGCGGAAGAAATCGTGGTCTGACAGCGCGCTGCAACAAGGCAGGCGTTTCACCGCGAATGCGGGGATGACCGGCCCGGGAGAGAGAACAATCATGACAGAACAGTCCACGCGCGATGCAGCGCATGCCTTTGGCAACCAGGCGACATCCTTCAGCGAGGCAATTTCGCAACAACCGATCAGGGCATGGTCGATAGCGGCCTTCGTAATCTGCCTGCTGGTCCTGATCAGCGACGGGATGGATGCGCAATTGCTGGGCATCGTAGCCCCGCTGGTGCGCGAGGAATTCGGCGTCGATGCTGGTACTTTCGGCATCGCGATGAGCGCGGCCCTGGTCGGGTTTGGTCTGGGATCGTGGGGCGGCGGCTGGCTGGGTGACAAGATCGGGCGGCGCTGGGCGCTGGCTCTGGCCACGATCATCTTCTCGCTCGCCACGATTGCCGCCAGCTGGTCGGCCGATGTCATGCAAATGGCGCTGTGGCGGCTGGTTGGCGGACTGGGGTTTGGCGGCGCCTATTCGAACGCGATTGCGCTGGCAGGGGAATGGTTGCCGTTGCGCTGGCGGTCTGTCGGGGTGACCACGCTTTCGGTCGGCACGCCGGCGGGCGGGCTGGTAGTGGCGGCGCTGGCCCCCACACTGGTCGACGCACTCGGCTGGCGCGGCACGTTCGTGGCGCTGGGCGCATCAACCCTGATCGTGGTGGTGGTAATCGTTCTGGCCCTGCGCGAAAGCCCATCCTACTTGCTGGCCAAGGGCAAGGTGGATGAAGCGCACAAGGTGGGCGAGCGCGTGCTTACCGCCCCGTTCCAGCTTGCGCCGGAAAGCCATGCTTCCGATCGCGGCGGCTCTGCCATCGGCGTGTTCGACAGCAGCAATTTCCGCCTGAACCTGGGGGTCGGCATCGCGTTTGGCGGGGCGGCGCTGGTCGCCTATGGCATGCTCAACTGGGGCACCACTTTCCTCACCGCCAAGGGCTTTGCCTTTGACGAGGCGGCCTATGCGGTATCGCTTGGCGGGCTCACCTCGATCGCCTCGTCGATCGCGGCCGGCCTGCTGGTCCAGCGGTTCGGCAGCCGGAGAATGTTCCTGGCGATCAGCGGATCGTTGATCGCCACGCTGGTGGTCATGATGCTGCAGATCGAGGCTCTGGGGCCGGATGCCTCTGATTCAGCACGGCTGATGATCGTGGCGTTGTACGGGTTGTCCGCCGCCATTTTCAGCGGCGGAGTGGCGAGCATGTATGCCCTGATGACCCACGCCTATCCGCCTTCGTGCCGGTCCGCCGGGATCGGCTTCGGCATATTCATGTCGCGGGTGGGCGCGGTTGCGGCATCGTTGTTTGGCGGGACACTGATCGAATGGGGGGATGGCAGCCTGCTGCCGTTCTTCGGCATCCTGATCGCCGCCGCAGCGCTGATTTCGGCTGCTGCCTTCGTGGTGGACCGCCACGTTCCGCCTGCCCGCAAGGGCTGACCGGAGCCATTTGCTTGCACTAACCTGCGTTAGGTGTCAGTCTTGCGCTTTACGCTCGGGCCTGCGGTGATCAACCGCACCGGGCATCAGCGGTTTGACTGCAGTTCCTGACTTGGGGGAAGGGGCATGCCGGTAGACCAGGAGGAGTATTCCCGACGCCTTGCGGCGATCGGGCAATGTGAGGCCGTCGTACCCTTGCGACAGGCGACGCGGGATGCGCTTGCCCTGCTGGGTATCCACGCCGCCTATTTCCTCGCCCCGCTGACCAAAGACCCGCGGATCGGGCGGATCATCACCAATTTCGGCTTGCCGTGGACCTGGGAGCGGCAATACCGCGCCCGGCTGCACCTGATCGATCCCTTGCCCGACGTGGCGACCGAGCGGCTGTCGGCCTTCTGCTGGCCTGATGACCTGGCGGGCGAGAAGTTTGACAAGAAGCAGCAGCGCTTCATGGAAATTGCCGCGCAACATGGTCTGGCGCGCGGGGTGGGGGTGGCCTGCTTCGGGCCTGACGGGCGGAGCGGATTCCTTGGCGCGGCGCTGGATGCAGATGCGCCAAAGCCCAATCGCGAAATGCTCCAGCTGATCCACGCCATCGGACAACATTCGTTCCAGTCCTACTGCCGCATCGTCAAGCGCGCGCAGGAAGCCCCGCAGCTGTCCAACCGCGAACTGGAGGTGCTGCACTGGATCGGGCGCGGTAAAAGCAATTCGGTGATCGCCGAGATCCTGGGAATTTCGCCCTCATCGGTGGATGTCTATGTCCGTCGCATCTTCGCCAAGCTGGATGTGACCGACCGGACCACCGCCTCGGTCAAGGCGTTTGCCCTGGGCCTGCTGGTGTCGGGTGACTACGAAAAGTTCGTGAACGAGACCCGCGCCCGGCAAGCTGAAGAGGGCGATCCGCTGGCCTGAACTGCCAGCGCGGGCTGAACGTGCGCTGCGCGTGTCGGGCAATCACGTTACATGCGCAACATTGGGCGCTGCCATATAGGCGCGCCAGAGACCAGCGACGGCTCTTCGGGTCGCGTCGAACGAGTAGTTCATGGTCTCGGCGTCCTGGACCCCAAGCCGGGACGCCTTAGTTTCCTAGATCGTGCGGCCCTGTGCCCCTACCCCCCCCTCTCTCTCTCCCAAGAGAGCGCGGGGTCGCACGTTCTTTGGGAGCCGGGGGGCAAAGGGCGGGGTCAGCCTTACCTGACGCGCGGACCGCCGAAGGGCAAGGGCGGCGGGGGCCGGCGCGCACCGCGCGGCAGCTGTGCCTGATACGCCCGTCCGCAGTGATCGACGCAATAGGGGAACCCGGGGTTCACCTTGTCACCACAGAAATGGAAGTCCGCCTCGCCCGGGTGGCCCATGGGCCAGCGGCACACGCGGTCATTCAGTTCGAGCAGGCCGGTCTTTGCGGCAATATCGGGGCTGGGCTTGGCGGGCACCAGGCGGCGCGGCGGCGCTGGCGGGATTGGCGCCTGCTGTTCGCCCGGTCCTTGCCGCACAAAGCCGCCCGGACCAACCGAATGGACGCGCTGCATCGGCTCACGCCCTGGCAGCGGCTGGCTGTTTTCAAGCGATGGCTTGGGAGCTGGCGGCTTGGGCGCAGCGGCCGGACGTGTTTCCACCTTGGGCAATGGTGCCTTGATCTTGGGCGGCACCGGCTTTTTGGCTACTGGCGCGGCTTCCTTGGCCTTGGCCGGCTTGGCCTCGTTCGCCTTGACCGGCGAAGGACGCGATTTCAGGCCGAGGCGATGCGCCTTGCCGATCACTGCATTGCGCGACACGCCGCCCAGCTCGTCGGCGATCTGGCTGGCAGTGGAGCCGCCTTCCCACATCTTGGTCAGGCTGGCGATGCGTTCTTCGGTCCAACTCATGCAAATAAATCCGTCTCTTCATTCGGGCGGGGCAAGCGGGCATTGCTTGCCGACGCACGTGCAGGGCTTGCCAGCGCAAGTGCGCGCCGATAGGCGGCAGCACATGGCCGATCAAGTTTCCACAAGCACTACATCGCCCAGTCAGTCAACCGGACATGCCCTGTCGGCCGACCATGGCACGCAAAATCGCGTCGACACCGCCAAGGGTGTCAGACGGATTTTCCCGCCCAAGGGGCAGCCATTGATTACCGGCTTCAACCGGATCGGGCTGTGGAGCCTCTATATTAAGGAGATCCGCCGATTTCTCAAGGTCCAGACGCAGACTGTCTGGGCCCCGGCGATCACCACGCTGCTGTTTCTGGTTATTTTCAGTGTCGCGCTTGGCCGATCGGATCGCGAAATCCTGGGCGTAAACTTCGCCACCTTCATCGCGCCCGGCCTGATCATGATGGGCATGATGCAGAACGCCTTTGCCAATGCCAGCTTCAGCCTGCTGGGCGGCAAGATCCAGGGCACCATCATCGATTACCTGATGCCGCCGCTGAGCAATGCCGAACTGATGATCGCCATTGTGGGCGCAGGGATTACCCGCGCGGTGATGGTGGGCGGCGCGGTGGCGCTGGCGATGGCGCTGTGGCCCGGGGTGGACCTGCAGGCGGCGCATCCCTGGGCGATCGTGTGGTTCGGCCTGATGGGGGCGACCATGCTTGCCATCATCGGCCTGCTCGCCAGTCTGTGGGCCGACAAGTTCGATCACAACGCGGCGGTGACCAACTTCGTCATCGCCCCGCTCAGCCTGCTGTCGGGCACGTTCTACGTCATTTCCAACCTGTCGCCGGTGTTTCAGGCGATCAGCCGCGCCAACCCGTTCTTCTACCTGATCTCGGGCTTCCGCTTTGGATTTCTGGGCCAAAGCGACATCGGCAATACCAACCAGGCCGTGCTGGGCGCGGCGGTGGGCGTGGGCGTGCTCAACCTGGTGCTGGGCTTCGTGACTTACCGCGTGTTGAAGAGCGGCTGGCGGATCAAGAGCTGATCCTGCCTGGCTGCGACGCCTAATGCGTCAGGCTGCGGTGCAGGCGATAACGGCCACCTGCAAACTGGCCGAACAGCTGGGCGATACCGGGATGGTCCACCGGCCCGCCATCCTCGTCACGCAGCAGGTTCTGCTGGCTGACGTAGGCGACGTAGGAGCTTTCCTCGTTCTCGGCCAGCAGATGATAGAACGGCTGTTCGCGCACCGGACGCAATTCCTCGGGGATCGCCTCGTACCATTCCTCGCTGTTGGCAAAGACCGGGTCGATATCGAACACCACCCCGCGAAAATCGAACGTCTTGTGACGCACGACTTCGCCAATTGCAAAGCGCGCTCGGCTGTGGCGGGGAGCCTGGACCTTGCGTCCGGCTTGAGGAAGGAAGAATTCCGACCGATCCATGACGCCAATATATGCGTTCGCACCTGCGAAACAAGCTTGCGCTGCGGACAATCCCCGGCCTCGGCCCCGGCAGACAATAATTTCGCCTGCCGGGGGGACTTGGCAAGCGCCGATCCTTCGGCTAACCGCGCCGTTCAAGACCGACCCGGGGCAGCGCAAGCTCCCCCGCACTTCTTGCGGAGAGGTGGCAGAGTGGTCGAACGCGCCGCACTCGAAATGCGGTTTACGGGTAACCGTAACGTGGGTTCGAATCCCACCCTCTCCGCCACCCATATCCTTGATTTTGCTGTCTTTCGTGACGCCACGCAATAGTCGCCGAGTTCTGCGGCTTTGTGTGCCCATAACTGTCACGATTCCCTGATCACCAGTCAATATGGACCCAAATTGAGGCGAGATCTGACCACCGAGTCTGTGCGCCCGGCACAATCAGTGCGGTTTTCCCTGTTATACAGGGAATTAAAAGGGAAGATGCTAGTTCTTACACGTTTCAACACGCAGGTAAATTCTGCGATTACGGTACGTTAGGGGACGGAAACGACGAATTTCCCTGTGCGCGTAACAGGGAATTCAAACCGACATAACAGGGAATTCTAACTCGCTGATCAGGCAATTGCGAACGCCGAACAGCGAACCGCCGATTTCCTATATGAGGCGCTCACTCCAGCCCAGGACCTGGCGCTGCTCAGCCCAGTCGAACGGGATGTCCATATAGCGCAGGCGCTCCAGATGCAGCGAGGCTGGCTGGCGCCCGGCGAGGATGTCGCGCTGGATGTCTGGGGCGAGGAACGCAAGCCTCAGCAGCTTGCGGTCATGATGTGACGCAGGTGCTTCGTCGATGAGTGGGCGACCGCGATCGCGGACTAGCATACCATGCGCTTTCCTCAGGGCGGCGATGAGGAACTTGTCTGGTCGCGCGGGCATGGGGCCGGCGACGACCAGCTTGCGACCACCGCGAAGAGGGAGCGCAAGGGGAACATGGACGCGCAGCGCCTGATTGCTGCACGCGACTACCTGTTCACTGGCGGCCAGTGCTTGTGACACTTCGCGAGCATGGTCTGGGGGCAGATCAACGTTGATACCGTCTCGATGCAGGTGAACAACAAGAGGAGTGGCAAGCGGGGAAGGGACTTGGGGTAGCCAGCGTGCCACGAGTCCTGTGACCAGGCGCTCAAGATCATCAGCACCGATCCGGCGCAAAACATTGTTGGATGTGGGCCGTTGACCCTGCTGCAGCGAGATCGAGACATAATACCGATAATGGCGGCCTTTGCTGCCCCGAGAAAAGCAGGGGGTCATTCGTTCGCCGCTGGCATCAAACAGCCTGCCGGTGAGCGCTGCACGGTCGAACTTGCCATTCGCCTTTGCCCCCTTACGCGGGGCATGATCTGCCAGCAGGCGACCAACCTGCTCGAACAGTCCGATATCGACAATAGCTTCGTGCCCACCCTCGTGGACAAGCTCTTTGTGCCGGATGCGACCGATATAGATGGGATTGGTCAGCAGATGGAACAGGGCACCTCGTGCGAAGGGCTTGCCGCCTGTCTCGCGTCCGCTGGAAGAAGTACGCAGGCGCGAGACGATGCCGTCGGCTGCAAGTTCGCGCTGCAGTTGATGGACGGAGAGCAACGCCAGATAGCGGGTGAAGATGTGACGCACCTGCTCGGCTTCTGGCTCGATAATGCGCAGGATCCGGGAACCTGGCCCGGGACGATCGTAGCCGAACGGTGGGCTTCCGCCCATCCACAGTCCCTTGGCCTTGGAGGCGGCGATTTTGTCGCGGATCCGTTCGCCGGTCACCTCGCGCTCGAACTGGGCAAACGAAAGCAGGACATTGAGCATCAGCCGGCCCATCGAGTTGGTGGTGTTGAAGCTCTGGGTGACCGAAACAAAGCTGGTGCCAGCCTTCTCGAATCGTTCCACGATCCGCGAGAAATCAGCAAGGCTGCGAGTCAGGCGGTCGATCTTGTAGACCACGACAATATCGATGAGACCCGCGTCGATATCGGCGAGGAGCCGCTGCAGGCCGGGCCGTTCCATGTTGCCGCCCGAATAGCCGCCGTCATCGTAGTGGGCGGGCAGGGCACCCCAGCCTTCATGCGCCTGGCTGAGTACATAGGCAGCACCCGCCTCGCGCTGCGCATCAAGGCTGTTGAACGATTGTTCTAGCCCCTCCTCCGAGCTCTTGCGGGTGTAAATTGCACAGCGGATCTGGGTATTGCTCATTGCCCCTTCCTCAGACCGAAGAAGCGCGGCCCATTCCATGTTCCGCCCGTGATGGCTCCGGCGACCGCAGTGAGACTGGTATAATGCTGGCCCTTCCAGCGGAAACCATCTTCCTCGACGATCACCTCGATCTTGCAACCTTTCCAGTTGCGCGTCAGGCGCGCGCCAAGGCCCAGGTCGCGACCTTCGGCTCGTGGCGTGCCGGTGCGGGCAAGCATGCGGCGAGTCTCGTCGTCTAGCCCGCCGTAGGCATCGGCCTGCACCCGAAATGCCAGCAACTGGCGCAGGATCGATACCGAACGAAGGGTCGGGGGCGCGCCATAGCGCGCCCCCCAGATCTTGCGCAGACCATCCAGATCTCCGATTGCGATTTGCGCAACCAGTTCCTTGACCTCGGCATCTGTCATACCGACTCCCGGGTTGCGCGATAGCGGCGCGAGCCTCCGACCTTGTCAGAGGTGATGGACAGGCCGCGCTTCTTGAGTGCGCCTGCCATGGCACCGCGTACCGAGTGCTGTTGCCAGCCGGTCTGTTCCATCATCTCCGCGATGCTGGCGCCGCTCTCGCGGGAAAGCAGCTCGGCAAGCTGATCAAGGCGCGAGGGTGGGCGGGGCGGCTCCGGCGCCTTGCCAATGGAGGGGCCGTCCTTTTTGGGAGATGCCTGGCAGTGGAATGTGGCTTGAGGCTCGCGTGCCATGCGGCGGCGCTTGCGGGCAGGACTATGGGTAGTGGTCATTGTTGCTCTCCGGTTGTGCGGCACCGAAACGGTTGCCGCTACCGGCACAAGCCCGGCTGCCCGGGCGACCTGACCAATGCTTGGGTGGCAGCACGAGTCCAGTCAAATGTTGGGAGAATTAGGCAAGGTTGGCGGAAGAGGCGAGCGACCTGTGGGACTGGCCTCGCGCCAGGCGGGACCGGAGTGAGTAATCGCGGAATTTCCTGGGCGGATGGTGGGAATGTGGGTTCTGATGGTGGGATTGCTGAAGCCCGACGCGGTTCTTGTCCGAAGCATAGCGGTCAGGCCGCCCATTTCAGCGGGTCTGAACCCTCAAAATCGCGGGATCGCATTTGCCCCGAGCCATGACTGGGAAAGCCGGGGTCGGCCATTCTTGTAAGGCGTCTTCACGCAAATGTTCCCCGCGTCGTGGCACTGGCCACCACCCCATCGCGCAGGCCCCTACCGATTCGCGGAATCGTGGAGGAGGAAGTCACTCGGCGATCGCGCCCGAGCAGCACTCGACTTCCAGGCAGCCATCGAACAGATGGCGGCCAATGAGTTAGATATAAGCAAAAAAGTGTGGTGAAAATATTTTTAATTCAAAAAGCCCTGGTAATACTGCTTGGCCGCTCCTCGTGACTGGATGCGACGAGGACTTCGACTTTCCCAAGGATTGACTGGCGCAAGTAAGCTATATGTTAAACACCGCTAAGGGGGTCCTAAGGGGGTCCTCAACAATAGTAAAGGGCATCGAGATGGCGCTCTTGCCGGTAAAGTAATCGATTTTGTACTCTGCCAGAACCAGCAGGAGAACACGCCATGACCCACCCTGATAGCATCGTCCTTCGCAAAGATATCGCGCTGTGTAAGCTCGATGCCTTGCGACCAGCATCGCGCAATGCCCGGACCCATTCTCGCAAGCAGGTGCGCCAGATTGCTGACAGCATTATCCGCTTCGGGTTCACCAGCCCAGTGTTGGTCGATGGGGACAATCAAATTCTCGCTGGCCACGGCCGGGTCGCGGCAGCGCGCCTGCTCGGGATGGCGGAAGTGCCAGTACTCTGCATCGCCGATCTCTCATCCGAAGAGCGCCGCGCTTACGCGCTGGCTGACAACAAAATTGCGCTCAATGCCGGTTGGGACTTCGAGTTGCTCGCCCTTGAGTTCCAGGAGTTGATCGATCTCGATTTCGAGATCGACCTCACCGGGTTCAGCGCGGCCGAAATCGACTTTACACTGGACGCAGCGCGCGAGGCGTCAACTACCCAGGGTGGAGACAAGGCAGATGCTGTCCCGCCGTTGGCGCAATCCTCAGTCTGCCTTCCAGGCGAGATCTGGCGACTAGGCCGGCATCGATTGTTGTGCGGCGACGCTCGCGATCCTGTCGGACTTGCACGGCTGATGGCTGGGCATGCTGCCGACATCGTGTTTACCGATCCGCCGTACAACGTGCCGATCGATGGCCATGTCTGCGGCTCGGGCAATGTTCGACACCGTGAGTTTGCCATGGGTACTGGCGAGATGAGCGAGCGGGAGTTTACCAGCTTTCTCGAAGTGACGCTGGGCAACGCTGCGCGCAATGTCCGCAAAGGCGCCATCTTGTTCGTGTGCATGGACTGGCGCCACATGCGCGAGCTCGCCGAGGCTGGCGATGCGCTGGGTCTCGAGCTCAAAAACCTGGTGGTGTGGAACAAGACCAACGGCGGAATGGGTACATTTTACCGATCAAAGCATGAGTTCATTTTCGTTTTCAAGTCCGGTGACGTGCCGCATGTAAACAACTTCGGTCTCGGCGAGACTGGCCGCTACCGTACCAACGTATGGGACTATGCGGGCATTTCCAGCATGTCGGCCACGCGCGGTGACGAGCTTGCCATGCACCCCACAGTCAAGCCGACCGCTCTGGTGAGTGACGCTTTGCGCGATTGCTCACTGCGCGGCGATCTGGTGCTCGATCCTTTTGCCGGTTCAGGAACGACCCTGATCGCGGCCGAGGCAACCGGACGGATCGCCCGGGTAGTAGAATTTGATCCGCTCTATTGCGATACCATCATTCGCCGGTTTCAAAATTTCACCGGCAAGTCTGCCACGCTCGAGGCGAGCGGCGAGAGTTTCCAGGCTGCCGAAGAACGGCGTCTAGTCGAAGGAGCAGGCGCATGAGCGAGGACAACGGCCAATATGACGTCGGATATGGCAAGCCACCTCGAGAGACGCAGTTCCGTAAAGGCCGCTCGGGCAATCCTGCAGGTCGGCCGAAGCGCGAGGGGACTGCCGAGTTTTCCCTTCCTGCCCTCATGCCGACGGCAAGCGCCATCCGGCAAGAATCGAACCGGAAGGTTTCGGTTAAATCCAGTAATGGCCAGGAAGATTTGACCATGACCGAAGTGGTTGTTCGGTCCTTGGGCAATAAGGCCGCAACCGGCAGCATTCTTGCCCAACGGACCTATCTCCAGCTCCAGATGGCAGAAGACGAACGTGAGTATCGCTGCAAGGAGCGCAGATTCGACCAATGGCGAAAATATGTGGTGGCCACACGTTCGACATTTGATCGAGCTGAAGCCCGCGGGGATCCCGAGCCCAAATTATACCCGCATCCCGCCGACGTGCAGCTGGATTATCAAACTCTTGATGTCCGCATTCTGGGGCCCCTGTCCGAAGACGATGCCAAAACGATCATGCATACCAGGCGGGTCAGTCTGCTGGCGTTAGAGTTGGCCATCTTTTGCGGAGATGGAACCGGGCTGGACGAGTTGAGCACTGACGACTCGAAAATTGGTATCTGGATGTTGCAACACAGTGCGCTTCAGATGCGGCTTCCACCTCGATTGAGGGGCCAAACTCCGGATGAGGAGGCTGCAATGTACGTGCGGATGAGCCGTCCGGGGCGCCACTGGGAACCTTGGCTTCGCAAAGAGTGCAGCGAATTGGCAATACCGTTTCTCAAACTGGGCCACGATAGTCCCACCTGGAAATTATCTGAGATCAGGCGCAAAGTTGCGCGGGCCCAACGGCGAAGGAAGGCAGCATAATTCAACGAAGAGAAATTGTAGGCAGCACCTCGAACTCTGACCAGCACAGAATTTGGAAGCGCTCGCGGAAACATGCCGCATTCCAATGAGCACAACCATCTATTGTCGGCTTTGCGCCCTCAAATCGGTCGTTCCGGACAAATCTCGCGATCACCTAGAGCTGCCGTTTGATCGTGGTGCGGCAAAGCAGTTGTGGTTCGCGTAGCCGGGACATGCGGCGGTGACGGAGATCGGCGCCTTTGCGGCTTTTTGGGCATTACTAGATGGGTAGTCGCACTGTTGAGGGCCCGCAATTGTCGAGCAGGGGCCGCATTTTTGCCGTATGAAGAACGCAACGCTCGGGTATAACCTCCGAAGCAATGGCCGAGCAGATTCCCATCAACCCAGCCCTCGTCTTGTGGGCCCGCCAGCGGGCGGGGCTGAGTCGTGAGGAGGTCGCGCAGAAGTTCAAGCGCATTGCTGACTGGGAGGCGGGTGCGTCCTCGCCGACATACCCGCAACTCGAGCAATTGTCGGACGCACTCAAGGTGCCGATTGCGGTCTTCTTCTTTCCCGATCCGCCCGACGTGCCGTCAATCAACGAAACGTTTCGCACGCTGCCTGAAGCTGAACTCGAACGCCTTCCGAGCCGAGTCCGCATTTTGATGCGTAAGGCTAAGGCCATGCAGATCAACTTAGCGGAGCTCACTCAGGAGAGGAATCCCGCTGACCGCCTCATCACGCGTGACCTGGAATTCGCACCTAACGTTGACATAAGCGAGATGGCCGCAACAGTGCGTGAATACATCGGTGTGTCTGTAGAGCAGCAGCAGGCCTGGCGTGGCGATGATGCTGCGATGAAGGAGTGGCGGACGGCGCTGCTTAACGTAGGGGTGTTCGTCTTCAAGGATGCGTTCCGGGTAGACGACTTCTCCGGGTTCTGCCTCTACGATGACGAGTTCCCGGTCATCTACGTGAACAACAGCTCGACCAAGACGCGGCAAATTTTCACCTACTTTCACGAGCTGGCGCACCTCATCTTCCATACCAGCGGCATCGACAAAGTTCGCGACCGCTACGTCGAACGCCTCGCTGGCGACGCTCGGCAGATCGAGATAATCTGCAACAGCTTTGCGGCGCACCTGCTGATGCCAGAAGACGCCTTCCATCGGGCGATGGCAGGTAGGCAGGCGACTGAGGCGACCGCGGAGGTTCTGGCGGCCCAGTTCCATGTCAGCAGGGAGATGATCTTCCGCCGTCTGCTCGACCACGGAAGGATCGCCCAGAACCAGTACGACCGAGCCGTCGAACGATGGAATGATCAGCGTCAGGTTGAGCGCACGCCAGGTGGCAACCCATATTGGACTAAGCTCGCATATTTGGGCCGAGAGTACGTGGCACTGGCGTTATCGCAATACCACCAGAACAGAATCGATGAGGGGCAGCTGGCGGACTTCCTCGATACCAAGCCGCGCCATGTAAGTGCGCTTGAGGAGTATTTTAGTCGGGGAGCTGCTTGATGTACGTCTTCGACACATCGCCTCTCTCAACGCTGTTCAAGAACTACTACCGACGCCGCTTCCCGACCCTGTGGGACCGCTTTGACGGGCTGGTTGCTGACGGGCAGATCATTTCGACGCGAGAGGTGCGCCGCGAATGCGTCGACGGCCCGGTCGAGACCTTGCGCGACTGGGCAGGCGAGCGGGAGGAGTTCTTCCACGTCCCCGGTGCCGCGGAGGGTGTGTTTGTCGGGCAGATATACGGTGTCGTTCACTTCCAGCAGAATATCGAGCAGCGAAAGTTATTGAGGGGCGGTCGAAACGCCGACCCCTTTGTCATCGCAAAGGCCGCCACAGAAGGACGGTGCGTGGTCACCATGGAGCAGTTCAAGGAGAATGGGGCCAAGATCCCGAACATCTGTGACCACTTCGGTGTCGATTGCCTCTCGTTGGAGACATTCATGGAACGCGAGGGCTGGGAGTTTTAGCGGCGCTGCGGTTGCCTCTTTGGGCTGGCACGTTAGACCACCTCTTATTCACGCTAGTGACCACTTGGCGCTCGAGCCGGGGATCCTCTAATCGGGAGCCAGCTGCGTAGCGGCGGCTCGCCCAATCAAGAGCCAAAAGCTGCAAGCCAGCTAACGGCCCAATTGCAGTCAGTCAGTAATGCTTCCTCGTCCCGGTCATTCCTAACGGATCATGTCGATCCTGAAAGTTGCCGTCCGTTCACACCGTAGGCGAATGGCCGAGACTGTGACTTTCCTGCAGGTTAGCGTTGCGACAGGGAATGTCCTATTAAAGCGAGACCGGTCATTCGTAGAGCGCCATAAGCCCTCGCTGCCATGACCAGGTTTGCGGACTGTTCCCCGTCAGCACCTATGGCGCAGATTTGAGGTTGTGATTTAAGGAGGATTTGGGTCTCGTCGTAGTGACGAAGGAACGAAGATGAGACCCAAATCCTCAAGCGCCAAGAAGCCTGCCGAGCAGGTGGTGAAGGACATCCGGCGGGCGACCCGGCGGCACTTCTCGGCGGAAGACAAGATCCGGATCGTGCTCGATGGCCTGCGTGGCGAGGACAGCATTGCCGAACTGTGCCGCAAGGAAGGCATCGCCCAGAGCTTGTATTACACCTGGTCGAAGGAGTTCATGGAAGCCGGCAAGCGCCGCCTGGCGGGGGATACTGCCCGTGCAGCCACGACCGACGAAGTGAAGGATCTGCGCCGCGAGGCCAGCGCGCTGAAGGAGTGCGTTGTCGACCTGATACTCGAGAACCGCCTGCTCAAAAAAAGCATGATCGCGGTTGGGGGCGACGACGCATGAGGTATCCTGCATCGGAGAAGCTCGAGATCATCCGGATCGTCGAGCAGTCGCACCTGCCGGCACGGCGCACGCTGGAGCAGCTCGGCATCCCGCGCCGGACCTTCTGCCGCTGGTATGATCGTTACATCGATGGTGGCCCCGAAGCCCTTGCCGATCGGCCTTCGGCGCCGAGCCGGGTATGGAACCGGATCCCGTCTGAGATCCATGACCAGATCATCGAACTGGCGCTGGATCAGTCCGAGCTGTCGCCCCGGGAGCTGGCCGTGCGGTTCACCGACGAGCAGCGCTACTTCGTGTCGGAAGCGACGGTTTACCGCCTGTTGAAGGCCCATGACCTGATCACCAGCCCAGCCTATGTCGTGATCAAGGCGGCGGATCGCTTCCACACCCAGACCACGCGTCCGAACGAGATGTGGCAGACTGACTTCACCTACTTCAAGATCATCGGCTGGGGCTGGATGTATCTGTCGACCGTGCTGGACGACTTCTCGCGCTACATCATCGCCTGGAAGCTGTGCAGCACGATGCGGGCCGAGGATGTTACCGATACGCTGGATCTTGCGCTGGTTGCCTCGGGCTGTGCGTCGGCCAACGTGCATCACAGACCGCGCCTGCTGTCGGACAATGGACCCTGCTACATCGCCGGCGAGCTGGCAGAATACATCGAAGCGCAAGCCATGAGCCATGTGCGCGGTGCGCCGTTCCATCCCCAGACGCAGGGCAAGATCGAGCGCTGGCACCAGACCATGAAGAACCGCATCTTGCTGGAAAACTACTTCCTGCCCGGCGACCTTGAGACCCAGATCGAGGCGTTCGTCGAACACTACAATCACCGGCGTTACCACGAGAGCCTGAAGAACGTGACGCCCGCTGATGCCTACTTCGGCAGGGCCAGCGACATCATCAAACAACGCGAAAGGATCAAGCGACAGACCATCGAACATCGGCGCTTGCAGCACCGCAAACTCGCCGCCTAATATCAAACCCCAGACGAGGCCGACGCTCCGTTAATCCGCGCCACACTTTGCGCCAAATGTTCTGACGACGGACACAAATGGCCACAACAGTCCGGAATGTCGGGAGGCAAAAGTTGAGTTTGAGAGAGCTCGACAAAGATGGCTTGATTCTACTCCCCGAGTGTTACCCACTGGCAAAGGCAATACCGCTGATGCCATGGACGGTTTCAATTTGGCAGCAGGTGGATTGAGTTGTGCTACTGGCATTTTGGCTACAATTGAGACGGGGGGGCTTACGCTTTTAGCGGGTGTAAGCTTGTTTGCCGGGTGTGGCGCACTGGCGGTGGGGATATTTGGGGATTGAGAATGCTGAGAGGTATTGGGTGGCTATTTATTATACCATTTATATTGGGAATAGTCGGCATATTTGTTGGATCATCAAAATGGCTGATCGCCGGATTTTTTCTTGTTTCAATTTCTATATTGTTAAATGCTTTTAAAAATTCTTCTAAATAAAGCTATTTAAATATTTGATTGCGAAAGAATCTCTTTATGGTTATTGAGTTTCCAGATATATTGCGGTGACACTTTACTTAACTAAACTGTCCACCCTCCCCGATTGATACTCGCAAGCTCATCTCCTGCTCGCGCCGTCGCGGGGGACACGGAATACCGTGTCCGCGTGGGTATTTGATGGCCCGGCTCCCGCGCCTCGTGCTGCCCGGCATTTCGCACCACGTAACCCAGCGCGGGAACGGGCGGCAGGCGACCTTCTTCGAGGACGGGGACTATGCGCTCTACCTCGATCTACTGGCCGCGGCCAGGCGCGGGCCCGCAACGGGGACGCGCAAGGTTGTGGCCGGGGGCGGAGCTGCGCAATAGCGTGTGCCTGCAAGCCGATTCACCCTTGCAATTACAGGACTATCCCGCAGACTGCGGAACTCACGCAAATCAGGGGTATGAGGCGGCAACATGGGTGAGGAACTGCGCAGCGATACGCTCTTTGTCGCCCTCACACGACCGCAGATGTTCGCAGGCGTCACCTACAGCTATTTCGTGATCAACGCTGTGATCGGCGTGGAGCTGTTCCTCATCTTCCGCAGCTTCCAGGTCCTTCTTGTGTCGCTGGCAATCCACGGCGTTGGCATGTTGATCTCGCTGCGTGAACCCCGCTTCGTCGATCTCTGGCTTACCCGGGTGCGCAACTGCCCGCGCGTAAAGAACCATACGTTGTGGCGATGCAATTCCTACCGCCCCTGACCCGTGACCCGAAGGTGATCCGCCGCGAGGCGCCCGCCGGCGCGCACCTGCCCTATGCGCGGCATCTCGACGAAGTGACGATCGAGACCCGCGATGGGCTGCTGATGCAGACCATCCATCTGGGCGGCCTGCTGTTCGAGACCGCCGACAGCGAGGAACTGAACTACCGGGCCGTGCTGCGCGATGCGATGCTGCGCGCGCTGGGCAATTCCCGGTTCGCGGTCTACCACCACGTCATCCGCCGCCGCGCTGATGCGCTGCTGGAAGGCGAGTTTGCTGACAGCTTCTCGGCCCGGCTCGACCAGCGCTGGCGCGAGCGGCTCGCCAGCCGCCAGCTCTACGTCAACGAACTGGTGCTCACCATCGTGCGCCGCCCGATCCTGATGACGTGGAACTACACCGCGCAAGGGCGGCTCGGCACCAGGGTGGCGGACAACAACGCGCCCGACAACACCTACAGCTACGACGTGGCCGGACGGCTGAGCGGAATCCTGACCGATCACGGGTCGAACAATGCCTATGACGTCACGCATGGCTGGACGTTCAACCCGGCCAGCCAGATCGCCACCCAGACCCGCAGCAACGATGCGTTCGCGTTCAATGCGCATACCGCATCCAACATCGACTTCGTGGTGAACGGGCTCAACCAGTACACCTCGACCGATGCGGGCGGCGGCCCGATCACCCATACCTATGATGCCAATGGCAACATGACCGGTGATGGCACGACGACGTACATCTACGACACCGAGAACAGGCTGGTATCCTCGACCGGCAGCTCGGGCACGGTGACGCTGCGCTACGATCCGCTGGGCCGGCTCTACGAGGTGACCGGGACCACCGGCAACAAGCGGCGGTTGTACTACTCCGGGCAGGACCTGATCGTCGAATACGACGGCGCGGGCACCATGCTCAATCGCTACGTCCACGGGCTGTCTTCAGGTGATGATCCGCTGGTGCAGTTTACCGGCAGCACGGTGGCGCTGGCGGACACCGACTTCCTCTACACCGACCCCCGGGGCAGCGTGATCATGACCGCGCGGCGTGGAGGATCGCCGACCACGATCAACCGCTACGACGAGTACGGGGTCAACGGCACGGGCAACACCGGGCGGTTCCAGTTTACCGGTCAGACCTGGGTGCCGGAGCTTGGCCTGTACTACTACAAGGCCCGAATGTACTCGCCCACGCTCGGCCGGTTCATGCAGACCGATCCCATCGGCTACGGCGATGGCATGAACATGTATGCCTATGTGGGCAATGATCCCATCAATGGCGTGGATCCGACGGGGATGTTGTGTTGGGATCCCAAAGGTGACGGATCATGGCTCGATATTCCTCGAGATGAGTGTGACGGAACATGGGCCGATCCATGGAAACCTGACGATGGCGCTGCGGATTGCTACGGACCAGCAGGTCCAAGCGGAGGGGTCAGACCATGCGGCTCATGGGACTCTAATACACCTGGCGAATATGACGGATTGTTAAATCCGCCGAATATCAATCCCGTGGGGAATAGTGGTACAAATGGACAAGGTGGTGACGACTGCATTTTCTGTACTGATGGCGTGCCAGTTTCATTCGATTGGTGTGAGAACATGACATCTCTCGGGTCTACAATTGATGAAATTGGATCGCTAACTACATCGGTTGGGGCTGATATTACCCTTGTCGGATTAATTCTTGAGGCGCCGACTGTTGGAACAGCAACTCCAATAACCGCCTTGGGTGTTGTAACTATGGCACGTGGAGGCGCTATTTCACTTGCAGGAAATTTGATTTCCGCATTTGGAACTGGAAATTTTGATAATTTCTTACTTCGGACATCTTCATCTATAGCTCTCGGCGTTTCGCAAAGCGCCGCTGGACAACTTATGGAAAATTATATTGGCATAACAGTCGACGGATTGATTGATCACGCCGTTCCCCCTGCTGATTGTGAGTAAAATTGATGCAGTATACGATAGTATCGTTATTATCAATATTCATGGTTCTTCAAACGTTCGGTTCTGCTGACAAAAAATTGATGAGAATAAGGCTATGGTCTATAACGGCATTTATAACATCATTTATAGTGTCTGGAATTTATTATAACTATATTGAGTTTTCTTCGAATTTGGTCGGACCGCTGTCAGGATTTTGCTTACTGTGTTTTACGATATCGGTGTGGAAGACAGTTTCATTCTGGTCGATGAAGTATCGGAGTTGATGGCACTGCCGCCGCCGGCTGCCACCAGCTGGCTCTGTCTGATGGGGTGGACGGGCTCTGTCAGAGCTACGTGGCACCTCGCGCCGAGCCCTGCTAGCCAGCAGTGATGCCCCGCAAATCTCGAGCTCTGCCGCCAAGCCCATTTCGCCGCTTCAATTCCTCGCCAGAGGTGATCCGCCTGGTGGTGCTGATGTACGTCCGGTTTCCGCTATCGCTGCGCAACGTGGAGGATCTCCTGTTCGAGCGCGGGATAGATCTCTGCCACGAGACCGTGCGGCACTGGTGGAACCGGTTCGGCCCGATGTTCGCTGCCGATGTCAGGCGCCAGCGGGTCAGCCGCCTGAAGGGCTTCCGCCATTGGAAGTGGCACCTCGACGAGGTGTACGTAAAGATCAACGGCGAGATGCATTACCTCTGGCGGGCGGTCGACCAGGAGGGGGAAGTGCTCGAAAGCTACGTCACCAGGACCCGCGACAAGAAGGCTGCCCTGCGGTTCATGAAGAAGGCACTGAAGCGCCACGGCTCGCCGGCAGAGATTACGACCGATGGCCTGCGCTCTTACAAGGCGGCAATGAACGACCTTGGCAATGCCGATAAGCAGGAGGTGGGACGCTGGGTCAACAACCGGGTGGAGAACAGCCATTTACCGTTCCGGCGACGAGAGCGGGCCATGCTCCGGTTCCGACAAATGAAGTCGCTACAGAAGTTCGCCTCGGTCCACGCCAATGTCCATAACCATTTCAATCTCGAACGCCACCTGATCGACAGAACAACCTACAAGACCCGTCGCTCGGCCGCCCTGGCCGAGTGGCAGTCGCTCATGGCCTGAGCCGACACTGGGCTGGGGACAGCTCTGCCCATCGGAGACGAGTTGCGGTTAGACTGACAGCACCGCCAAGCACCCCCAGCACTCGTCTCCTGTTACAGGGCCGCTGCGCAAGCCCGCGGAACAGGCGGGTTTGCGGCACCCAATCCGTCACCGCGGCCGAAACAGGCATATTGTTCGCGATAACAGGGATCGTCCGATCAGGCCCATCCGAGGTCTTGGTCATGGCGGGTTCTACCAGTGGCGGACCGTCTCGTGGCAGATGTCGATGCCGCGCTCGGCCAGCAAGTCTTCCACGTTGCGCAAACTCAACGGAAAGCGAACGTACCCCCTTCTACACCAGGTGCGAGAATTAATCGGACGATGCACCGATTCACTGGCGATAGCCCGTCCACAGTTCCGTTTCAAAGTCTCCGGTTCCTGGCGCCGAGTAGCGTCCGATCAGTTCCTCTCCCGTAGGTCCGGTAAAGCGCCCCTCGAAGGTGCCCTGTAGCGCTCTGTCGGGAGTCACCAGGGTGCCGCTGAACTGAGAGCCATCTCCGGTAAAAGTGACCCCCTGAAGCGAAAAGGTTAGCGGACCGGTTGGGGTCTCCATCGCCACGGACCCTGTGACCGTCCGCGAAGAGAAATCCACGGTCAGGTTATTGTTCCGCGATCCTGTTGAACTCATGAGGACAGCATAAGTGGCGATCCCTGATGCTGGCAGCGCCGACGGCGATGTTGGCACGCCATAGACAAAAGGGGAAATCAGGTAAGGCTCACCTGGTCCGGCGTTGCTGTTGTTACTGATCCAAAAAGCATAAGCGGAGTAGGCGAGGACCGAGTTGTTGGTCTTGAGCACCAGGTTGATGGATACATGTCCACCGGGCGCAAAATAGCCCTGCGAGAACAAGCCAACCTGCTGGCTGATGCCGCTTGATCCGTCAGGCCGCAGCGCTCCCTCATCGATCCCTGGAACTGTGAGAAACAGTTGATCGGGTGCAGCCAGCCTCAAGCTGGGGGTGAACGTTGGATCAGTAGATCCTTCCACAAGGTTGTATCCGAAACCACCATCTGTGGCCCTGTACGAAAACCCCAAGCTGGCGAACGTGAGCGAGTTGGTCTGGCCTAGCGATCCGAAAGATGAACTACCACCCGGATTTGGGGCTGGTGTGGGCGCCGGGCTGGGTGTGGGGGTCGCTCCTCCTCCAGATGGCGGCGGTGAGCCGCTTCCGGATCCGCCACATCCAGAACACGCGAGTGCCAAGGCGGCAGCTCCAAACCATGCGATCCGTTTGGAGCGGACTTTGCCGCGCCCCCCTCGACCGTCGAGCAGCCCAAGCTGCTTAGACACGAGGGTCGAACCTTGCCTGAATTGACTGCGACCAAGCAGCAGATCGGCAAAACGTGAGGCAAAGAGCATGGCGGTCTCCATCTCGAGAGGCAATCATCCAGCGAACTTGGCAGCCGGAGCCGAACTGCTCCTTTAGTTGTTCCCGGCTATGCAGAATGAAGCACTCCCCGGACGAGGGCCATGAAGGCGCGCCGATGGAATGCCGATGATTTGGCGTACCAGGTCGGATTTACGCCGGTTGTGCCGGATCAAGCGCACCGCGCACGAACGGATCGGGCCAAATACCCCGCTTCTGCCAATATGCCACATGGCCCATGCGGCCACATAGTTCCCTGAACCGACGATCGGCACGGAACGGCGCGGTGGCGGGAATAAACAGAAATTGCGTGCGCCCCCAGGAGGAGGCCGCATAAAGATCGTTGATGCTTCCGCCCCTGACTTCCTGAACGGAATTGCCGCGCCCCTCAAGCAAGCCGCCGGCAATCCTATAGGCAGCATCCAGCTCGCCGAGATAGGAAAAGGCCATGATGGCATTGGCAGCAAGCCCCGGCGCCAGTCTGGCGCTATCTGTGCAAACCTCGACTGCACGGGCTATATCGGCAGGCGCGCGGGTAGCGATGGCGCTAATGGCCGCACGCCAGGATAATATGCTGGGTGAGGTAAGATTGACCGGGCGCGCGGCAATATCATCGAGCAAGGCAAGTGCTGCGTTTGCCCGGCCAGTGAATGCGTAGATAAGCATCCGGGCATTCCATACCGTCGGACTTTTGGGCCACAGATGGAGCGCTTGATCGGCAACCTTGTCTGCCTCGCCCACCCGGTCAAATATCCAATGCTTGATCGCACGCCGATGCTGGTGGGCGGGATTGAAGGGTTCCAACCGGATTGCCCGTTCGTTGGTAATCCAGGAATCCCGGCAACGGCCCATCCCCTGGTAAAAGAAGGTCAGTTGCGAAAGCGCCAGGCTATTGTTCGGGTCGTCCGACAAGACGCCAAGCAACGTGTCTTCCCACTGTGTCCACGCATCCAGATCCCGTTGCTGAAACGCCAGGACAGCGCGGGCGTTCGGATCGCGCGGGTCTATACTGACAGCGCGCATGGCCGCCTCGCGGGCAACGGCTTGATCGTCCAGAACGCTGGCCAGCCGGCCCCAGGCATCTGCCCGGCCGGGATCGCGCCCGATGGCCAATCGATAGAGCGCCTCGGCACGTTGCTGATCTTCTGGTCCACCTGAACCCTGAAGCACGCGGCCTCGCTCGATCAGTGCATCGACCTCGGCATCTCGCTGGCGGTAGACAATAGCAGCCCCTCCTCCGGCAAATATTACCGCCGCCGACAATCCTCCCACGATCAACTTTCGCCGGCCGAAGATGGGCCCGGATTGCACCCCAACCTGTTCGGGCTGCGCCTGCCAATCAACACCAGTGACCCGAAAACCGATCCGCGGAACGGTCTCGACCTCGAACTCAGCTCCAATGGATTGGGCGATGCGGCGCACTTCGGCCACCGCGCGATTGATCGCATCATCGCCAACGATACGCCCGCCCCAGCACAAACGCAGCAAGTCATCACGCGTCAGTACGCTGCCTCGTGCTTCGGCGAGCGCCACCAGCACCTGGACGACGCGTGGCTCGCCCTTTGCACTTCCCTTCGGGCCGCTGATCGTACGGAGAGACGGCCTTACCATGACATTGCCCAAGTCGAAATCCGGCCGCTTTGCCAGAGGCACGGCTGCGAATGACGAAGGCGTCAACTGTGAAGGATTCACGTCCACGCTGCGAACCTATAGGAAATCACGCTGCTGTGCGAGTGGATGCCAAACTCACAGCCGCGTTTCGATACCCAGCCCGAATTCGCGTGGATCGCCGGCAGTTGCCAATCCGGCCGCCGGGTCGAACCGGTAGGTCAAATGAAACTCATCGAACAGGTTCCGCACATAGCCCAGCAAAGTGATCCCTCGCCATGTCCACGCGGCCCTGGCATCTACCGTTGTCGAGCCTTCTATCCGCCGGGCCGCAGTTTCAAGGTCATCGCTGAAATAGCTGCTGTTTTGTCGGACCTGCGCCGAAAGCGTGAATTGACGCGTCGGTGTCCACACCAGCGACGCCGATCCGCTGAAATTGGGCGATCGTTGGAATTGCTTGCCCAGCATCGGATCGTTTGGGGTCAGGGTTCTGGTGATCCTCGTGTCGAGAAGACCAACAGAGCCGCGAAACTGGAAATGTTGCGAGGGCTGCCAATCGAATTGGGCTTCCATGCCCATCGACCAGGCCCGCGGCGCATTATCAACTTGGGGGCTGGTGATAACTTGACCATTTTGCAGGACAGCGACGACAGTTTGTGTCCGCTGGGCATCGGTCATTTCATACCGAAACAGGTTGGTCGAGAGTACAAGCTTGCCATCTGCCATGCGGGCCCGGGCAAATAGTTCGAAGTCCCACAGCTGTTCTGCGCCGAAGGTCTCAATCCTGACCCGTGCGGTATTCAGGTTTACTCCTCCTGGATTGGTAGCGCGCTGGATCAGTGCTCCTACGCGGATGTCACCTGACAGGTCATAGGCCAATGAAACCTTGGGTAGCCATGCCGAGAAAGTCTGGTCGTATACAAGCGGCAGATTTATGCGGCTTCCGACAAGCGCCCCTTTACGATCCTGTTGATCGCGCTGGTACCGCAAGCCGGCTGTGATGCTCAGCTTGGAGTTGAACGGAATGGCAATTTCGCCGAAAATTCCCAGGCTGCTCTGAGTGTCGGTAAATATCCCGGAACCAAGTACCTGACTGAAGGTCGACAGGTCGATCGTCTGGTCGAGTGTGGCGCGGGTGAAGTTGGTCCCGCCGGTAACTATCACCCCTGATGTGGGACGCCATGTGAGGATTGGCTCCAGCGAGAAGTCGCGGGTGCCAATCTCGGCCTCTCCCAAACCGCGAGGTGCATAGCGCAGCACATTGGCCGCCCCGTAACTCAGCGTGGCGCGCGCCTCGAAACTTCCTGCCGGTTGATGTTCCAGCTCCGCGGTCAAGGAATTCACCGAGATGGCGAACACCCCATAGGTCGCATTCAGATCGCGACGATCGTTGAACGGGCTCCGGATGCCTTCGACTTGCGGCATCTGTGATTGGCCGTGAGAGTAGGTCAGGCTCAGACGGGTATCAGGCAGCCCGTCGGGCAGGGCGAGTAACTTCAGGCGAACGAGATCAGAAGTGTCACGGTTGGGATCTATCCCGACAGCCGCAGAAGTTAACCTGCTGGCTGTGATACTGCGCCGCAGGTCGCCGGTTATTCGAACGGCCAGCTGGTCTTCGACCAGGGGGCCCGAGATCATTCCTGTCGCATGACGTGTCGCATAATTCCCCAGAAACAGTCTGGTCATCCCATCCCATTCAAATGCAGGATCGTTCGTCTCGACAAAAATTGCGCCCCCGATCGAGTTCCGTCCTTGGGTGGTCGTTTGCGGACTGCGGTAGACCTCGATCCGGTTAATGTCCGACACGGAGGTCAGGCCGAAAGCAAGCTCGTAATATGTGGCGGCCCGGCCATCGATGCTCAACGTTATGCGGGGCCGGGTTCCGGAAAGAAACGCAGGAAGATCACGCCCCACGCCGGTTGAATCCTGGCCCCGGATCGTCGGACCCTCCCCGCCCGAGCCAAGTTGAACATTCGGGATGACTTGCAAGATTTGATCAACCCGATCGCGATCGGGTTGCGCCTCGATGGATTCTTGCGTTTCGACGAACAGGCTCGACGCGGTATCGTGCGAAGTGCGGGCGATACGCTCTCCCGAGACGACAATATCAGGTCGTCCCTCATCCTCTCGTTGTGCCGAGACCTGAGCCGTGGAGGTAAGGAGAATATATGCTTCGAACATCGGCCCGCAAGATAGCGGGTTCTGCGGACAAGTTGCAACGCATGGCATGTCGTGATGAAACGTCGATGCGCTGAGAATATGGACTCTCTGCTGGAGATTACCCACCACGGGTTTGGCAGATGGTATAAGGTATGGGTTCGGCAGCACTTGCTTGAAAGCGGGAAACTAAATCGAACAGCAAAGCCGTCATGTCTCTGGGGAAAGTGTTGGGTGATACATATCCCAAAAATTGACACACTATCGATCTTGGTTCGCGATCATGGCGCGATAACGGTCGCGCTTCCGGCAGGCCCGCGGGTCACTAAGCCATCGGAACCGGCCAAAGGGCCGCCAGGTTGTATCGCCTCGAAGTGCTCCGGCCAGTGACGAGCCAAGGCGCGGCGCGGGACTGGTGGAGGTTCTCGGCGTCTGAGAGTGCCTGAGCGGCGCTCTTGATCCGGTTAAAATGACGTGGATCGGGAATATTTCGCCAATTCATCGGCGATCCATCGGCGTGCCTTCGTGGCCTCTCCAGTTGATCTGATCCAATATCCCGGCACGACGTAAGATCCGTCGCCAGCTTGGGAGAATGTGATGAAAAATCCACATATGCGGCTTGCCTCAACTGTTGCAGTCGGCCTTCTCTGGTCATCCCCGGCACTCGCCGACACCACACCCGAATGCAACGCAGCCGCCGCTGCTGACACAACGGAATGCGGCGCCGATGCGACCGCCGGTGGCGTTGGAGCCACCGCGATTGGAGACACCGCAACCGCGGCGGCCGACCAGACCACCGCCGTCGGCAACCTCGCGGATGCCTCGGCTAACGGAGCGCAAGCGTTCGGATACGACGCTGACGCAACAGGTCAGCTCTCACTTGCGATCGGCCATTTGTCCGATGCCACGAACACCCGCACCACCGCGATTGGCACCCGCGCAAATGCCAGCGGCTTGAATGCAACTGCACTGGGGACACTGACCAACGCGGCCGGAATGGGCGCGGTAGCGGTTGGAAATGGCGCCTCCGCGTCGAACGCGGGCAGCACCGCGATGGGCGTCCTGACCGCTGCCAGTGCCGACTTCGCAACCGCAGTCGGACGCCGCGCCAATGCTTCGGCGATCAACGCGAGCGCCATTGGTGCGGACAGCATCGCCAGCCACACTGGCTCGACTTCGCTCGGGTTCGGTGCGACCAGCACAGCTACGAACCAGATCACGCTTGGAGGCAGCGGCAGCCATGTCCGCATTGGCGACGTCGGCGCTTCGACGGCTGCTCAGGACATATCCAGTCTTGGCATCGCGACGGTCGATGCCAATGGTGTCTTGGGGCGCAACACAGCTATATTGCCACAGCTTGGCACTATGCAGCTTACCCTGTTCGATCTCGCTGATCAGGTTGGCAGCACGCGTCGTGACATTAGTGACGCTAACGAAGGAGTTGCCATGGCGCTTGCGCTCGATAGTCCGAGCATTCCAACAGGGGCGAGCTTGGCGTTGTCCGGCGGCATCGGCAATTTCAAGGGACGCACCTCACTCGCGCTGGCGGTTTCAGCGGCGGTCGGCGAAATGGCGAGCGTCTCGGCTGGCGTTGGTTACGGATTGAACAGCAAGAATGTCGGTACGCGGGCCGGCTTCCAGGTCGCCTGGTGATTGTCGTACTCGATAGCGAGGTTAGATCCATGGTGAAACTTGGCTCATTCAAATCAAGCGCACAGCTGGAACTCTCAACCAGGCAGAGAAAGGCGCCACGGTGTCGCGTCTCCGCAAATCAGCCAGTCCGTTGCAGAATTTCAACTCATCGTCAGAGGATATCCGCCTGGTCGTCATGATCTGCGATCGCATGCCACTGAGGCTGCGCAACGTCGAGGATCTGCTGTTCGAACGCCGGATAGCCGGTAATGTCCGGTTTCCTCCCCCTTTTGTCTACGTTCCGGGAGACTTTACCTGGAACTCGAAAGCAGCCCGTCACGCCAAGGTCCACAACCAGCTCAACTTGAAATGCCATCTCGTCGACAGAACAACCTACCAGGCGAGCCGCTCGGCTTCGTTGGCTGAATGACATTCGCTCATGGCCTGAACCGACTTTCGAGTTGGACGAACCCCGCCAAACTGAGACAAGTTTTAGTGTGACACCACTTGGTCAAACCCTTGCTCTGCCGGGCGATAAGGCAGCGGTCCCTGGTTCAGCGAGCGCCCAGCTTGATCTTTGGGTGCGAATCTATATATACTGACCGATATGGAAAAGCTTGCAGTGAGAGGGCGCCCACGCGAATTTGATGCCGAGGTTGCCTTGGCTGCCGCGCTGCGGGTGTTCTGGACCAAGGGTTACGAGGGCGCTTCGCTAACCGACCTGACTGAAGCGATGGGCATTACCCGGCCCAGCCTTTACGCGGCCTATGGCAACAAGGAAGCGCTCTTCAAGCAGGCGTTCGACCTCTATGAGGCCGAGAAACTGGCCTATGTAGCCGCCGCCCTGAATGCCCCCACGGCGCGCGGGGTGGCTGAAAACCTGCTGTATGGCGCGATCGATACGGTCACTGGCGGCGAGTGCCGCGGCTGCATGGGCGTGATTGCCGCAGTCGCGTGCCAAAGTGCCGAGCCGTCGCTTCGCGACGACATCGAACGGCGCACCGAATCGGCGCGCAAGGCCATGATTGAACGCATGCAGCGCGCCATCGATGAAGGTGACTTCACCGTGCCGACGGATGCCGAGGGGATCACCCGCTATGTCATTGCCTTGCTGCAAGGCATGTCCGTGCAGGCCGGTGGCGGTGCCAAACGCGAAGAATTGCAGCAGGTTGCGCAAGCTGCCCTGGCAGTCTGGCCATCGCGTTGAAGGCACCTGAAATGGTGCAGTGCGAAAAAAATATCGGTCGGTATAGAAATATCACTTGACCTGAACGCCAGATTACATACTTATCGGTACAGAAGTTAGGCCCGGTCGGAGTTGGTCCTCCGATACGTCGCTCCATGCTGCCGCCCCGCGGTTGGCGTGAAAGTCCGGCCATGTCTGCAATTTGTCCCACCCTTCAGGCCACTGCGCTTGCAGGGGCGGACCTGATCGCCCTGTTCCATCATGGTTCCGGGGGTGGGGGTTTCAATGTTCGATACGCCGTTCGATGTGCACGATGATCGCCAACGCTACGCGATGGAGGAGGAGGGCGACGTTGTTTCATCATCGTTCGATGATGGCGACGACGGGCAGACCCCCGTATCTGACAAGCCTTCGCGCACTCCGCGCTTGATCGTGCTGGGGCTGATCCTGGTGGTGCTGGCGGCCAGCTGGTTCCTGCTGCGCGGTGAAAGCGCCGCGCCGGCCGCGCCGCCAATCCCCACGGTTACCGTCGCCGCGCCGTTGCAGCGCGAAGTGACCGAATGGGACGAATTCATTGGCCGGTTCGAAGCCAGCCGCAGCGTGGAGGTGCGTCCGCGCGTCTCTGGCCAGATCACCGCGATCCACTTTACCGATGGCCAGTTTGTTCGCGCCGGAGCGCCGCTGTTCACCATCGACGCTCGGCCCTATCGCGCCAGCCTGGCCGAAGCGCAGGCCCGCGTTGCCGCTGCGTCCAGCGCCCTCGCGCTCGCCCGCAGCGACCTTGCCCGCGCCCAGCGGCTGGTGGCCGATGACGCCATCGCTGCCAACGAGATTGATCGGTTGCAAGCCGAAGTGCGTGCACAGGAAGCCGCGCTGGCGGCCGCGCAGGCAACCAGCCGCATTCGTGCGCTGGATGTGGAATTCACCACGGTACGCGCGCCGATTGGCGGGCGCATCTCCGATCGCCGGATCGATGCCGGCAACCTGGTGGCCGCTGGCAGCGGTGAATCTGCCACGCTGCTGACCACAATCAACGCGGTTGATCCGATCCACTTCAGCTTTGCCGGTAGTGAGGCGCTGTTCCTCAAGGCTCGCCGTGAAGGGCTGGGCGATGCAGAGGTGGAAATCCGCCTGGCGGACGAGACCGACTATCGTTGGCGCGGGCGGCTGGACTTTACCGATAACGCTATCGATCCGCAGTCCGGCACGATCCGCGCCCGCGCGGTGATCGCCAACCCCGAAGGCTTCCTGGCACCTGGCCTGTTCGGCAACATGCGCATGGCCACGGGGACCACGGTCAACGCCCTGCTGGTGCCCGATACCGCCGTAACCACCGACCAGACGCGCAAGCTGCTGCTGGTGGTGGATGCCCAAGGCAAGGTGGCCGCCCGCGAGGTGGAACTGGGGCCGCTGGTCGATGGCCTGCGGGTGATCCGCAGCGGACTGCAGGCGAGCGACCGGGTGGTGATCGAAGGTGTGCAGATGGCCATTCCCGGCCAGCAGGTCCGCGCGCAGGACGGCACCATCGCCGCGCCCGTTGCGCCGCCTGCCACCGATCAGGCCCCGCGCGCCGCCGCTGCCTCCAGCGCCACAATCAGTCGCTGAACCGCGCACCCTTCTTCGAATTCGGAAAGGCCTGAGCCATGCGCTTGTCCCGCTTCTTCATCGACCGGCCGATCTTTGCCGCGGTAATCGCCATCGTCATCACGCTGGTGGGCGCGATCTCGTACCTGTTCTTGCCGGTCAGCCAGTATCCCGAGGTTGTGCCGCCGACGGTGACGGTGAATGCGACCTATCCTGGTGCTTCCGCCGAGACGGTGGCCGATACCGTGGCCAACCCGATCGAGCAGGAAATCAACGGGGTGGACGGGATGCTATATCTGTCCAGCCAGTCCACGGGTGACGGGCGGGTGACTATCACCGTCACCTTCGCGCCGGGCACCGATCTGGATGAAGCGCAGGTGCTGGTGCAGAACCGCGTGGCCATTGCCGAGCCGCGCCTGCCGGAAGAAGTGCAGCGGCTGGGCGTGGTGACCGCCAAGACCACGCCGGATTTCCTGCTGATCGTCAACATGGTCTCGCCCGATGGCAGCCTGAACCGGGAATACATCTCCAACTACGCGCAGACCCGCATCAAGGATCGCCTCGCGCGGATCGAAGGCGTGGGCGGGGTGCAGCTGTTCGGCAGCCGCGAACTTGCTATGCGCGTGTGGATCGATCCCGGTCGCGCCGCCGCCCTGGACCTGACGGCGGGCGATATCGTCAACGCGTTGCGGGCACAGAACGTGCAGGTTGCCGCCGGCACGTTGGGGCAGCAGCCCAGCCCTGACAGCGCCTTCCAGGTGAACGTGGAAACGCAAGGCCGCTTCACCAGCCCGGAACAGTTCGCCGACGTGGTGATCCGGACCGATGCGGCAGGCCGCCAGGTGCGCGTGGGTGATGTGGCGCGGGTGGAGATCGGCGCGCAGGACTATGCCACCAGCGCCTATCTTGACGAGATGGATTCGGTGATCATCCCCGTGTTGCAGGAACCCGGCTCCAACGCACTGTCCTCGGCCGAAGCGGTGCAGGCCGCGATGGAGGAGCTGTCGGCCGATTTCCCGGCCGGGCTGGAATACCGCATCGTCTACAATCCCACCGAATTCATTGCCGAAAGCATCGACGAGGTGCTGAAGACGCTGGTCGAGGCCATTGTCCTGGTGGTCATCGTGATCGTGGTGTTCCTGCAGAAATGGCGCGCCTCGATCATTCCGGTGCTGGCCATCCCGATTTCGCTGATCGGCACCTTCGCGGTTCTGGCCATGCTCGGCTATTCGCTCAACAACCTGTCGCTGTTCGGGCTGGTTCTGGCCATTGGCATCGTGGTGGATGATGCCATCGTGGTGGTCGAGAATGTCGAGCGCAACCTGGAAGGCGGTATGACCCCGCTGGAAGCCGCGCGCACCAGTATGGATGAGGTCGGCGGCGCGCTGATCGCCATTGTCCTGGTGCTGTGCGCGGTGTTTGTGCCCACGTTGTTTATTGGTGGGTTGTCGGGCGCGTTCTACCAGCAGTTTGCGGTGACCATTTCGGCAGCAACGGTGATTTCGCTGGTCGTCTCGCTGACTCTGAGTCCCGCACTTTCGGCGCTGTTGCTCAGCAAGCACGAAGCCCCGCATGGCGAGCAACCCCGCTGGCGGCAGGCGCTGGTGAACGCGGGCGACCGGTTCAACACCATGTTCGAGCGTTTCAGCGACTGGTACGGCCGCTGGACCGCGCGGCTGGTGGCCATGCCCCGCCGGATGATGGCGATCTACCTGGGCCTCATCGCGCTGACCGGCTTTGCGCTGGCCGCCACGCCCACGGGATTTATTCCGCAACAGGACCAGGGCTATTTCCTTACCGTGATTCAATTACCGGCGGGCTCATCCACCCAGCGCACCGATGCGGTGATGAAGCAAGTGGCCGAACGCATGCTGCCTCTACCGGGCGTCTCGGGCGCGGTGATGATGTCAGGGTTTGATGGCACTTCGGAAACGCAAAGTGCCAGCTCTGCCGCTGCTTACTGGGTGCTGGACGACTTTGCCGACCGCGCCGCCAACGGCCACGATATCGATAGCCTGATGGCCGCCGCACAGGCCGCCACCGCCGATATTACTGAAGCGCGGCTGATGATCGTCAAGCCGCCGGTGATCCGTGGAATCGGTTCGGCAGGCGGCTTCCGCATGATGATCGAGGACCGCAACGGCGCGGGCTACAAGGCAATGCAGGACATGGCCTATGCGGTGATTGCGCAGGCTAACCAGCAGCCGGGCATGGCGGGGGTCTATACCTTCTTCGACACCGGCACGCCGCGCGTCCATGCCGAGATCGACCGCGAAAAAGCGCAGATCCTGGGCGTGTCGCCGTCCGCGGTGTTCGAAACGCTGCAGGTCTATCTGGGCAGCGCCTTCATCAACGATTTCAACCTTCTGGGCCGCACCTATCGCGTCACCGCGCAAGCCGATGCGCCGTTCCGCGATGATTCTGCCGATATCAGCGCGCTCTATACCCGGTCCACCAACGGGGCGATGGTACCACTAGGATCGCTGGCCACCTTGACCGACACCACCGGGCCATACCGCGTCACGCGCTACAATCTGGTGCCGGCCGTTGCGGTGGACGGCGACAGTGCGCCGGGCTTCTCCACCGGCCAGTCGCTGGCGACGATGGAACGCGTAGCCGCCGAAGTGCTGCCGCAGGGCTGGGACGTGGAATGGACCGGCATCGCCTATCAGCAGGATACCGCCGGCAACACCGCCGTGCTGGTGTTTGGCCTGGCCGTGTTGCTGGTGTTCCTGGTGCTGGCGGCGCAATGCGAAAGCCTGATCATGCCGCTGGCGATCATCCTGATCGTGCCGATGTGCCTGCTGGCGGCGATGATCGGCGTCAACCTGCGCGGCATGGACAACAACGTGCTGACTCAGATCGGCCTTGTCGTGCTGATCGCCTTGTCAGCCAAGAACGCCATCCTGATCGTCGAATTCGCCCGCCAGGGTGAACAGCTGCACGGCCTGACGGCGGCGCAAGCGGCGGTGGAAGCTGCGCGCACTCGCCTGCGGCCGATCCTGATGACCAGCTTCGCCTTCATCCTGGGCTGCGTGCCGCTGGTGATCGCCACCGGGGCGGGCGCAGAACTGCGCCAGGCACTTGGCACGGCGGTGTGCTTTGGCATGCTGGGCGTGACCGGGTTCGGGCTGGTCTTTACGCCCACCTTCTATGTGGTCAGCCGCGCGCTGGGTGACCGGATTGTTGCCTTCCGGGCAAGGCGATCCGGCTCGCACCCGACTGCGCCTGCTGCCGTTCCTGCTGAATAAGGACCGCTGCCATGCGCCTGCGCACTCTCGCTTTCTCATCTCTATCCGCGTTCGCCCTTGCGGCGTGCGCGGTGGGGCCGGATTACGTCGCTACCCCCCCACCCGTTGCGGCGACCGGCCCCTTTCTTTCCGCAGAGGCGGGCGCAGTCACGCCCAGCCCGCTGCCTGCGCAGTGGTGGCGGTTGTATGACGATCCGGTGCTGGACGGGCTGGTGGCCGATGCCATGGCCGCCAATACCGATGTGCGGCAGGCCACCGCGCGGATCGCACTGGCACGGGCAGGTCTGCGCGCCGCACGGGCCGGTCGCTTGCCGCAAACCGGCGTGGGCGCGGGTGCAGCTTATGGCCGCGCCAGTCAGGCCGAAGTGCCGCCGGGCGCTGACCGCGATGGGTTCAGCTATGATGGCGGGTTGTCGGTCAGCTACGAGGTCGATCTGTTCGGCCGCGTCGGGCGCGGCGTGGAAGCGGCCAGCGCCGATCTCGCCAGTGCGCAGGCCGATGCCGATGCCGTGCGCGTGCTGATAGTGGCCGAAACCACCCGCGCCTATGCCGATGCCGCCAGTGCTGCGGCGCGGATCGCGGTAGCGCAGGACATTGTCGACCTGCTCGACAACTCGCTTGCCCTCACACGGCGACGGCACGATGCCGGGCTGGAAAGCGGCTTGGCGCTGGCCCAGCTTGAAACGCTGCGCGAACAGCGCTCTGCGGCAATCCCGCTGCTCACCGCGGAGCGGCAGGCGGCCCTGTTCGCGCTGGCAACGCTGACCGGGCGCTCTCCTGCCGCGCTTCCGCCGGTCGCGGGGGAGCGGAGCGTCGCCTTGACCATCGCCACGCCGCTGCCGGTGGGCGATGGAAGTGCCATGTTGGCCCGCCGACCAGATATTCGCGCAGCAGAGCGGCGGCTCGCGGCAGACACTGCGCGCATCGGCGTGGCCACGGCCGACCTATATCCTCGCATTACGCTAGGCGGATCGGTCGGCTCGACCAGTGCCGGATTGGGCGACCTTCTTACCGGCGGGGCGTTCCGCTTCCTGCTGGGGCCATTGGTCGATTGGGCCTTTCCCAATACCGAGCCGGTGCGCGCGCGGATCGACGCAAGCAGCGCGCAGGCCGAGCAATCGCTGGCCGCGTTCGATGGCGCCGTGCTGGGCGCGCTGCAGGAAACCGAAACCGCACTGAGCAGATATGCCCGCGCGCTCGACCGGCGGCGGGCGCTACAGGCGGCGCAGGAAGCAGCACAGCGGGCGGCCCAAATCACTCGCGCGCGTCAACGCGAAGGGATAATCAATTCGCTCGAGCGGCTCGACGCCGAACGCACCCTGGCCGATACTGCCGCAGCACTGGCCGATCAGGACGCGGCTATATCGCGTGCCCAGATCGACGTGTTTCTGGCGCTGGGGGGAGGCTGGTCGCAGGCCTGATCGGAGCGAAACCCCAGCTTGGCTTCCTCCGGTGCCGGCCAATTTGAAGCCGACGGCAAACTAGCGATCTATTTGCGGCGAGGATTGCCAAAATGCAGCACTGGACAGGACCGGCCACGCCAACGTCCACAACCGCTCTGTCAGAGCAAACGCACTACTAGCGATATGAAGTGGCGGGGGTAACCACTTCACCTTCGAACGCCGTCTGATCGACAGACAGACCGGCAATACCTGCCACGCGGCCGCGCTGGCCAAACGGCAGACTCTCGTGGCTTGAACCGACGCTGACCTGGTAACAGCTTTGCCAATCGGAGACGAGTTGCGGTTAGACTGACAGCACCGCCAAATTCTGTAGCATTAACTGGCCTGATTTTGCGGGCATCCCCATGTGGCACTCGCAGCGCAAAAGACCAAACCCGCCGTTGCCCTGATTGCCCCGGTGGGATAATTCCGATGCTTGGGAATTGGGAGGGACGATATGGCACGGATAGTTCGCGACAGCGCCTGGCGGCCATCGTGAATTCGCCCGGCAGGCTGGCCGAATGGCGCACCGGGTGGCGGGTGGTGGTTGGCGCGGCGAGCGGGGTGGGCCTCGGTCTGGCGGGATTGCTGACCTACAATTCGGGCCTGTTCGTGCCTGCGCTTGAGCAGGAGATCGGCCTGACGCGAACTGCTTATGGCGCTGCCCTGTTCGGTTCCACAGTGTTGATGGCGCTGGCCATGCCGCTGGTGGGACGGATGGTCGACCGCCACGGTCCGCGAGTGGTGGCGGCCACCGGATCGGCTTTGCTGGCTTGCGGTTTTGTCGCGCTGGCGCAGGTCGGCTCGCTCGCCATGTATCTGGTCCTGATAATCGCGATTGGTCTGCTCGCCAGCGGATCGACGCCGGTGGCCCATACGCGCGCGGTGGCATCGTCCTTCGACCGGTCGCGCGGGCTGGCTTTCGGCATTACCCAGATGGGCATCGGACTGTCTGCCGCGCTGGTTCCGCCGCTGGTTGGCAGCGTGATTGCGGCCGAAGGCTGGCGTGCGGGCTTTTACCTGCTGGCGGGCCTGGCTGCAGTGGGCATCGTGCCCGTCCTGCTGTTCCTGCCGCGACGGGTCGCCGCCGCATTGGACCCTGCTGCCGCGCTGGAGGCATGGCGCACGCTGCGGCGGCGCCCGGTGTTTATCCTGCAGGCAGCTACGTTCGGCCTGATGGCGCTGGCCTTTGCCGGGCTGCTGGCCCACTTCGTGCCGATGCTGGCCCAGCAGGGCATGCCGTTGGCCGAGGCGGGGGCGCTGGCCGGAGCCATCGGGGCATCGGTCATCGTCACCCGCGTGATCGTGGGCGCATTGTGCGACGTGATCGATCCGGCATGGCTGGGTGCGGCGAGCTGCCTGCTTTGCGCCGCAGGGCTGCTGGTCCTGGTGATCGGGGGACCGGACATGGCTATCGTCGCGGCTGTTGCGCTGGGTGCGGCGATCGGCGCGGAAGCGGACCTGATCGGCATCATGACGGCGCGCAATTTCGGCGTGGCGGCCTATAGCCAGGCCTATGGCTTCCAGTACGGCGTGTTCATGCTGTGCGCCGGTCTCAGCCCGCTGTGGATCGGACTGCTGGCCGACCAGACAGGGAATTATGATGCAGCCTTGTACACAGCGGCCGTGCTGCTGGTCCTGCCGGCCGTGCTGTTTCTTGTCGCTGCGCGCCGGGGCAGGCCGGCCGCCGCCGGCTGACCTGCGGCGACCGCTATCGCTACGCGAGCCACCAATGCTGCAACCGGGTGCCAGCCCTGTCTCCGGCGGATATTTCCATTGCGGTGAATGATGCTCCGGCGTCGCGGGCGAAAATCTCGCAGATCATCTTGTCGGACCACATGGTCAGCCCTTCGATCCGCTGGCCTTGTTGCAGCAAGGCAGGGATCTGCTCGCGCCAGGCAATCCCCAGATCGGTCGCACGCGGATCGAGCAGGATCGCGCCGGACGTACGATGGCTATGCGCCAGCGCGATCGAGCGGGAGAGCCGCGCATCGAATACGAACAGCGCCGGAATGCCGTTCGGAGCGGCTGCACTCAACGTAGCGGGGAGCGCACCAAAAACAGCCACGGCAGTGGCAGCCGCTCCGCGCGCGATCAGGGTACGGCGGGTGATCGGTGTCATTGCCCGGTCTCCAGGTAGCTCGCGATGGCCGACAACTGGGCATTGTCCAGTTCGGCTTCACGGATTTGCGGCATCGAGCCGATCCCGCGCCGGACCACGGCGGTGGTGTAGGCCGCGGGCAGGCTCTGGCGGTCTTGCAGCAGCGACTGGCCTTCGGGCACCCGGCGCTGGAGCACGCGGGTGCCGAACCCGCCTGCCAGGTGGCACAATCCGCACTTCTCGACAAACAGCGCCTCGCCAGCGAGGGCGGGCGGGGCAGCGTCTTCGGCCCATGCGGCAGGTGCGGCGATGGCTGCGGCGAGAGCGAGCAAGGCGATTAGCGGCCACTTCATCCCTGCACCTCCCGGTAACGGCGGGGCCAGATGCCCATCTTGCCCGGCGCGATGATCCCCTGCGGATCGATCGCATCCTTCACCTTTTCGTTCCAGCGCAACAATGCGCCGTCGTTATAGGCATAGCTGCGCGCCACCTCGTCATAGAACAGCGTATGGGTGCGGTATTCGCCCCAGCCGTTCTGTGCCCCGACCTGGATCAGGCGCGAAAACAGCGCGTTGGCCCGGGCGGTCATGCCATCATCGTTGCGGTTGAACACGATCATGGTGATGTGGTTGAGGTAGCGTTGGCCGGCGGTGAAGCCGCCATAATAATCGAAGCCCGCATCCTCGTACATGCCGCGCACAGTGGTATATTGCTTCCACGCCTCGGCGCCTGAAAAATGCGACACGGGCGAGAAGGTGAGGTGTCCGCCGGGCCCGCCCAGCCAGTCCACCACGCCCAGCGCGGCCAGGGTCGGCACGGGATGGCCTGATCCGGGCAGGGGGTCACCGGCGTTCCATTCGGTCTCCTCGAACTCGGCATCCACCTTGCCCGCGAAGGCCTGCCGCACCTTGCGTGCGTTGATGGCGTTGATGTCCGGATCGCCGAACAGCCGCACGCCGAAGTTCCAGTGCCCCACGCCCGCCTGCCGCCGTGCCTCATCGAGGACGTCTGCCGGCATGGCGCCCTGGCCCTGGTAATAGTCCGATCGCGGTCCGCGTGTCGCCAGGCTACGGATGACATTGCCGAACGAGGGGCTGGCCTGCACGGTGCCATCCAGCTTGAGCGGACGCAGCGCATCGATTGCCGCAGGCAGTTCCTCGGCCCGGTCCAGCTTCATCGCCAGGTTTACCGTCTGGCGCGGGGCGGGCATCAGCCACAGGCCCATCTTCGTCACCACGCCGAAGTTCGATTGCATGAAGGCCGGATCCCACGACGGGCCAAAGCCATACGGGAAAGCGTGCCACGATCCGCTGCCTTCCAGCGCGCCCATCCCGGTGCGCAACAGGCTGCCATCGGCGGTGACGACCTCCATCCCGCAGACCTTGGAGGCATGCTCGCCATAGGGCGTATAGCCCACGCCACGTTCCAGTGCATTGCCCAGCACGCTGCCCCAAGTATGCGCCGGGGCGGACATCCACAGCGGAATGTCGTTATCCACCAGGTAGTGATAGAGGTCATCGAACCCGACGCCGGGTTCCACCACCACATAGCCCATCTCGACATTGCATTCGAGGATGCGGTTCATGCGGATCATGTCCAGCATCACCACATCGGCAATATGTGGCGCAGCCCCGCCATAGCCGAAGTTCTTGCCCCGGCTGATCGGCCACAACGGCACCACGAGTTCTGCCGCGATGCGCATGATCGCCTGTACTTCCTCGGCCGATCCGGGCGCGACTGCGGCCACGGGTGCATAGGATCGCGGATCACGCGGCGCCATCGCATCGCCATAGGCTGCCTGCGCGTCATCACCCTGCCAGACGTTTTGTGGCCCCACCACTTCGGCAAATGCTGCCAGCGCGCGGGCCAGCTTGTCGGGTGCGATAGGAATCATGCCTGCGCCGCTCCTGTTGGCATCACCCAGTCGGGCACCCAGTTGCCGTGGATCTGCCCCGGCGCGCGGAACGGCAGGTTGACGCGCGCCACCGGCCCGGCGGCAAGGTTAGCGGTGTCACCGATCACCAACTGACTCTTCATCTCGGCATAATCCGTCCCCAGCGCCATCACCCAGCCATCGCCTTCCGGCGCATCGGGCGAGCGCGGGGCAAAGGCAATCTCGCCCAGGCCGATGGTCGGCCCGGCAAACAGAGCTTCCACCTCGCCGCTGGCGAAGTCAAACCGGCACAGCGCATTGGCCGGTGCGCGCGGGCCCACCACTTCGGCATCGTGCGCCTGGTGCGGATGGGTGGCGCACATGAAGCCATAGCGGAACGGGTGGCCCAGGAACCGGTCATCGATCCGGGACAATGCGCCCACCCATTCAGGAAACAACACCTGTTCCTGCCAGCCATCCTGCGGGCGGGCGAGATCAAGAGTGTACTTGCGGATCGTGGTGCGGGCTCTCGCCCCGTTGAACGGCTTGCCGTTGACATCGGGGAAGAAGGGGAAGGGATTGGAATCGCTCACCGCCGCATGGAGGGTGACAACGCCGCCTTCATCGGTGGCGGAGAAAGTATGGACCATGGCCATCTCCGGCCCGGCAATCCACACCACGTCTTCGGCGCGGCCATTGCGCGGCAACAGGCCGATATAGCTCGGTACAGTATCGTCCCACCCCCAATGGACCTTGCCCTGGCGCAGGCGTTCCATGCTGGACACCATGCCATAGACCGGGATCAGGATATAGTTTTGCGAAATGGCAATATCGTGGACCATGGAAAGGTATGGCGCGGCCAGCTTTCGCTCGCTTGTCACGGTGCCATCGGGTGCAATGGTATAGATCCAGATGGCATTGCTAGCGAGGCCCTCCGCCTCATAACCATAGGTGATCATCTCCCCCGTGCGGCCGTCGATCTTGGGGTGCGCGGTAAAGGTGGGCGACTTGTAGCCGCCGCCGAAATCATGGGGGCCGACCGTGGACAGGCTGGCCGGGTCCAGCTCGTAAGGCAAGGCATCCTCCTTTAGCGAGAGGAGCTTGCCGTTGAACATGATGATATTGGTGTTGGAGACCGTGCCCGATATGCCCGCGACCGAGGAATCGTCGGTAAAGGGATTGCGATAGTAGCCGAACAACTGGCGCCGCGCCGCCTTGTTGGCGAGATACCGCGGGGTTTCCACGAAGCGGGCGGTAAAATCGCACGATCCGTCGGCGATGCGGAAAGTACTGGCGATGCCGTCTGCCGCAAACGGCGAATCGTCTGGAAACATCGGAGGGTAAAGCCATTCGGCACCTACCCGGATGAAGGTGCCTTTCAGACCGGCGGGAATTTCTCCCACCACCTCACAATCATGGACTTCGGAATTGAACCGCGCCGGCTCGGACGCGCCGCGCAAGGCGGCGTGGTTCTGGTAGGTCAATGTCATGGCGGGTTGCTCCGCTCCCTCTCATCGAAGCGCGCGGCCCCGGTTTCCTCACCCTTCTTGACATGTCGGGAAAGATTATCAACACATGATGCAAGCGTTTACACAATCAATAATGTAAACGTTTACTGGGAATCTGGGTGGGAGAGCAATCATGAGAAAATATCTGGCACTTTCGGCGTCGTTGATCGCGCTGGCGGCGCAGCCGGCCATCGCGCAGGATGCCGAGGCTGACGAGGCGCGGGAAGACACCATCATTGTCACCGGCTCGCTGGTCCAGCGGTCGGAGTACCAGCTGTCCTCACCGGTCGACGTGATCGGCCGCGAAAGCCTGGAAGCGACGGCACCGGCAAACATCGCCGAATTCGTGAAAGATCTGCCCTATAACACCGGCTCGGCCTTTGCCTCGGGCCGCGCCTTCGGCAACGAGACGGGTGCGGGTACGATCAATCTGCGCGGCCTCGGCGCTTCAGCCACACTGGTACTGATCAACGGCCGCCGCATGGCCCAGCTTCCCAGCGCCGAAGACAATGTGGTCGATGTGAACTCGCTGGTGCCGGAAATCATGCTCCAGCGGCTTGAGGTGCTGAAGGATGGCGCTTCGGCCACTTATGGCTCGGATGCCGTGGCTGGGGTGGTGAACTTCATCACCAACGACAATTTCGAAGGGTTGAAGGTTAACAGCCGGGTCAACACCTTCACATATTCCAACGCGGTCGATTACCGGGTGGAGGCCATGCTAGGCACGCCCTTGGGGGACCGGGGGCATGTGACGGCGGCTTTCGGCTTCTATGATCAGGATCCGATTGATGGCTATGCCCTGACCACGCCTTCGCAGAAAGGCACGATCAGCGACTTCCGCTTCAGTTCCACCCGCAGCAATCCGGGTGAATTCGTGGTTCCGCGCCGCAATGCAGGTGGAGCTGTGACCGGCAACCGCACCAATGTGGTCGATCCGCTGTGCGGCATGATCCCCAGTTCGATCGCTTCCTCGGCCACGGCAGCCGTTGGCAGCGCGGCGCAGGCGGTCGATTGCCGCTACCAGTTCTGGGCCGACAACGGCTCGCAATCGGAAATCCGCCGCTACCAGGGCTTCCTCAGCGGCTATTATGACCTGACCGATACGATCCGCTTCACTGCCGAAATGGGTTTTGCCGATGTGGCCACTTCAACCGGTTACACAGTGGGCGATACGCTGGGTGCCACGGTGACCATCCCTGGCCACAACCCGGGCAACATCTTCCGTGCGGTCGATGGGGCGGGTAATCCGCTCTACGCCGTGTCGAGCGGGATCAGCGCGGGCTATGTCCGCGACGGGGCACCCGTGTTCCTGCCGTCGCGCAATGCCAGCGGCCAGGTCATCCTCACTTCCGATCCGACGAATTCTGCATCGGGTATCCCGTTCTACGAGGACGTGGGCTTCGTTGGCCGTCCACTCAACTCGCAGTGCGGTCTGCCCACCGGCGGCGATTTCATCGATCCGGGCGAATGCGCTGCCACCCGCCGGTCCGAATCATCCAGCACGATCCTGCGTGCGGCGGGCGCGCTGGAAGGTGAGCTGGGCTCGGACTGGAACTGGAGCGCTGGCGGCACCTGGAGCAACTACAAGCTGTCATCCAACGGCACCGTGGGTGTGGCGCTGAACAACGAGATGAACTTCGCGCTGAACGGGCTGGGCGGTCCCAACTGCAACCGCGCGGCCAACACGCCGGGCCGCAACGGTTGCGAGTATTTCAACCTGTTCGGCAACAGCGCCACGGCCAATGCGGGCGAGGCGCGGGCCAATTCGCAGGCGATTATCGATTACGTGATCCCGTTCCTGCAGGACCAGTACGAATCCACCCTGACTACCTTCGATGCCGTGCTGACGGGGACCGCCTTTGAACTGCCCGCCGGGGCCGTGGGCGTGGCCGGCGGATACCAGTTCCGCGACGAGACGCTGGCGATCGACTATGACAGCCAGGCCAACCTCGGCAACAAGGCCAACGGCGTCACCCAGACCGACTTTTCCAACGGCCGGTCGACCCATGCAGTGTTCGTGGAAGCCAATGTGCCGCTGGTCGACAGCGGGGTAGGCTACCTGGAAGTAAACGCCGCGCTGCGGCACGAATGGATCGGCGATACGCTGGAAACGACCGATCCCAAGGTGGGCTTCCTGTACCATACGCAAAACGACATGCTGACCCTGCGCGGAAGTTGGGGCACCAGCTTTATCGCCCCGTCGCTGTTCCGGCTTTATGCCTCATCGGCGCGCGGCGCGGGGGTGAACGATTGCCCCGTCACGCAGGGGCCGCCCTGCACCGGGGACCGGAACCTGCGGATCGCGCTGATCCAGAAGGGCAATTTGAACCTGCGCCCTGAAACGTCCGAAGCCTGGAGCCTGGGCGGGGTGTTGCGCCCGGTCGAAGGGCTGCAGCTCGAAGCCACCTGGTGGAACTTCAAGTTCGAAGACCGGATCAACACCCTGTCGGCCGATGCCATCGTGGCGCTGGGGCCGAATGGTACGGCGGAATTCCCCATCGTGCGCGATCCTTCGGGTTCGATCCTGTCGGTCACCACCAGCTTCTTCAACCAGGCGGCGGTGCAGGTAGAAGGGATCGACTTTTCGGTCGATTACACCACAGATTTCGTGGGCGGTTCGGAACTGAACTTCAACGTGGGCGGGACCAAGGTCACACGCTATGACCTGCAGGCCACGCCCGGCGGCCCGGTGGTGGATGGAAATGGCCGTTCCTTCACCGCCTCGCAACTCGCAGCCGTTACCCCCAACACCGACTTGCGGGTCAACGCCCGATTGACATGGTCGATGGATGGGCACCGGATCACCGCCCAAGCGCGCTACTATGGGCCGATCGACCTGATCGACAACCAGGTGGCGCTGAACCGGCTGGCCAAGATCGAAAGCTGGATGCCGGTCGATCTGAGCTATACCTACACCTTCGATCTGGGTAGTCGTGAAGCAATGTTGGGGATTGGCGCACAGAACGTGTTCGGACAACTGGAGCCGTTCTATCCGGCCCCTTCGTTCCAGCCGTTCGCCCCCACGCTGAACGACACCCGTGGCCGTTCGGTCTACGCAAGGGCAGGCATGACCTTCTGATGAGCGACCTTACCCCTCCCGGTATCGAACCAGCCGCCTTCGCGGTGGCATTGGCGGAATTCCGGGAGGCGGTGGGGCCGGACTGGGTGTTCATCAGCGAGGCGGACCGGGCGAGCTATCTCGATCCGTTTGCCTTCGGCGACCAGCAGGCCCACGCTGCCGCCGCCGCCGTGGCCCCGGCCAATCTGGCAGAACTGGCGCAAGTGCTGGCGGCCGCTAACAGGCACCTTGTCCCGCTGTGGCCGGTCTCGATGGGCAAGAATTTCGCCTATGGCACGGCGGCTCCGGCGCTGAAGGGTTCGGTGGTGCTGGATCTCAAGCGGATGAACACCGTGGTCGAGCTGAACGAGGAGCTGGCCTATGTGGTGGTCGAGCCGGGCGTCAGCTACTTCGATTTCAAGGCCGAGCTGGATCGGCGCGGGTCGAAGCTGTGGATGTCGGGCGCGGCACACAGCTGGGGCAGTGTGATGGGCAATGCGCTGGAACACGGCGTCGGCTACACCCCCTATGGTATCCACGCCGAGACTATCTGCGGGATGGAAGTGATGCTGGCCGATGGCACGCTGGTGCGCACCGGCTTGGGCGCGATCGAGGGTTCGCACGAGTGGCAGGCGTTCAAGTGGCCGTTCGGGCCCAACTGGGACGGCATGTTCACCCAGTCCAATTTCGCCATCGTAACCAAGATCGGGATATGGCTGATGCCGGAGCCGGCCGGCATGGCCGGGTTCACCATCAATGTGCCGGCCAAGGGTGATCTGGCGCTGCTGGTCGATACCCTCCGCCCGCTGCGGCTGGATGATACCATCAACGCCACCTACACCATCGCCAACGGCTGGCGGCAGGCGACCGGCGGCGCAATCCGCAGCGATATCTGGCAGGGAGAGGGGGCGATCCCTGAGGTGGTGATCGGCCGCCTGCTGGCAGCGCGCGGGCGCGGCTGGTGGAACGTGATCTTCAACGTGTTTGACCATGTAGATGGTGCCATCGACCTCCGCATTGACAAGATCCGCCGCCACTTTGCCGCCCATTTCCCCGAAGCCAGCGTGGAGCATACCCGCTGGGTGCGGGGCGAGCCGCAGCAGGCGTGGATGCGGCAGGAAGTGAGCCTGGCCCCGTTCGGCATCGTCGACTGGCGCGGATCGCCCGGCGGGCACAGCGATTTCGGCCCGGTCGTGGCTGCCGTGGGCGAGCGGGTGAACGAGGTATATGAGGTGATTGAGCGCCGCTTTATCGAACATGGCATGGACCCCTGGACCGGCATGTTCGGCATGGGCGGGCGGGCGCTGATCTTCGTGGCGGACATGATCTACAAGCGCGACGATCCCGTGATGACCGCCGCCTGCCACCGCCTGTTCCGCACCCTGTGCCAGGACATGCGGGAACTTGGCGTGGGCCTGTACCGGTCGCACATCAGCTTTATGGACGATGCCGAAGCGATGCATACCTGGAACGATTCTGCGCTGCCGCAACTGAACGAGCGGTTGAAGGCCTGCCTCGATCCCAACGGCATCATTGCGCCCGGCAAGCAAGGCATCGGGAGCCGCACGGCATGATCGCGCGCCTTGCCCTGGTGGTTGCCGGACTGTCGCTGGCGCTGGCTGCATCCGCGCAGGACACCACCACCCGCCCCGAAACCGCGCCAGCGACATCGCGCACCGGCCCGGAGATATTCGCAGAAACTTGCGTGTTCTGCCACGATGCGCGGGGCTGGGGCACCCGGTCGCTGGCGCGGCGTACGCCGCCCGGACAGGCCGAATTGCTCAAGCGCGAATTCCTTCCTCCCGTACTGGTGCGCCATGCGGTGCGCCGCGGGATCGGTTCGATGCCGCAGTTCACTCCCACCGAAATCAGCGACGAGGAGCTGGAAGTGCTCGCCGCCTGGCTCGACGCGGCGAACTGATCCGCTCACAGCCGCGTGGGCAACACCTCGCGCCATTCGCCCGGTGCCAGCCCGTCGAGCGTCCATTCGCCCACCGCCCAGCGCACCAGTCGCAGGGTCGGCAGGCCGACCGCAGCCGTCATCCGCCGGACCTGCCGGTTGCGCCCTTCGCGGATGGTCAGGCTGAGCCAGCAATCGGGCACGCTTTTGCGGAACCGCACCGGCGGATCACGCGGCCACAGTGCGGGCGCTTTGATCGCTTCCGCTTCGGCGGGCAGGGTCAGGCCATCCTTCAGCCGCACGCCGGTTCGCAAGGCCGCCAGCTGGTCTTCGCCCGCCTCACCTTCCACCTGTACCAGATAGGTCTTGGCCAGCTTGTAACGCGGTTCGGCAATGCGCGCCTGCAGGCGGCCATCGTCGGTCAGCAGCAGCAGCCCCTCGCTATCGAGATCGAGCCGACCGGCGGGATAGACGCCGGGCCGGTCGATGAAATCGGCCAGCGTCGGGCGCGGCGGGCCGTTCGGCTCGGGCGAGAACTGGCACAGCACGCCATAAGGCTTGTTGAACGCGATCAGCGCCATAGCCGGGCTATTCCGCCTCCTCGAACGCCAGGCTGCCGCGATTGACCAGCGTGGCGGCCAGCGCCGCCACCTCGGCCGAACCGGCAGGGGCTTTCAGCGTAGTTGCGGCGCACAGGCTTTGCGCAAACTGCGCCACATCGCCCGCGCATTCAAACGCCTCGCCATCCACGAACAGGACTACCTCTCCATCGTCAGCGCGCGTAAAGGCAAAGCGGCTGGCGGGGTTGCGGCACAGCGGAGTTTCCTGCGCCATGAATGCCAGCACGTCGGCCTCGCCCAGCGGATCTTCGGGCCGCCAATCGATGTCGGGGTATTTGGGCTGGGTGGCATTGCACCCGAACCAGCGATCGAACCCGGCGCGATCGGCCAGCGCCTGCTGCACCATGGCATAGAGCCGGTCGAGCGCGGGCGGGGCGATCTCGCCGGGGTTGGGCTGGGCGGCCAGATCGGGATCGGCATAGCGCAGTTCATCGGGCGAGGCGTCGGCCTGATGTTCGCACCAGCCTTCGACCAGTTCGGCCAGCGATGGCGCGCGGAAACCGATCGAATAGGTCATGCAATCATCGCTCACCGCCACGCCATCATGGGCAAAGCGCGGCGGGACATAGAGGATGTCGCCGGGTTCCAGCACCCATTCGTCGGTCGCGGCAAAGTCTGCAATCAGGCGCAGGTCGTCGTTGTCCTGCAAGGGCGTGGTGCTGTCGCACAGCGGGCCTACTCGCCAGCGGCGACGACCAAGTCCCTGCACCAGGAACACGTCGTACTGGTCAAAATGCGGACCGACCCCGCCGCCATTGGCCGCCCAGGAGACCATCACATCGTCGATCCGCCAATCGGGCACGAAGCGGAACGGCTCGATCAGCGCGGCGACATCGGCCACATAGTGATCGACCGCCTGCACCAGCAAGGTGCAGGTATCTCCGTCCAGTTGGCCAAAGCGCTCCTCGGGCAAGGGGCCGGCTTCCAGCGCCAGCTGTTCCCCCTGCCGCACCACCAGCCGCGATTCCACGCCTTCCTCGCAGGCGAGACCGGCCAGTTCATCGGGTTCCAGCGGGTTGGTCCAGCAGTCCCACGGATTGCGGATCAGCAGCGGCTTCTTCTGCCAGTAATCGCGCAGGAACAGGTCGATATCGAAGTGGGCAAGTTTCATGGGCCGCTCAATGCGCCCGGCGGGGGCGGGTGTCAAAAGCGCTGGCCGGGAGAAGGTGACAGAAGTGACAGGGTGTCACCTTTGTTATGGGCCTATTTTGCGTGTTTTTCCCGTGGCTTACGGTCTGGTGGACAAAGTGACAGGGGGCTGGGAGAACTGCGGACATGGGCTTCGGCGATCCTTGGGGGCGAGGGGTGCCGGTTTGTCGCATCGTTCGGGGGGTGTAGGAAAGGGTGGGGTTGTGGATGGCCGCTATCCGCACTTCTCGCGCTAAAGCGGACGAACCGCAAACGACCCCATTGCTGACGTTCGTGTTTCATGAAATTAGATAATTCAATGAGCGAGCAATACTTCCACATTCACGAGCTTCGATATCTCATCAGATGCCGCGACGACTTGTTCTGGGCCGCACATGAGGAAGGTATGCTGGAGGGTCCGCATCACACACCGCTCATGGAAGCCTATTGCAAAGTGAATGAAGTGGTGGACAAAATGAAGGAGGATGCAAACTTCGATGAGTTTGATGAACCGGGTTGGACTATTTACGCCCCCGCGAACTCTGAAGAGTGGCCGCTAGAAAAAACTCCGAACGAAAGTACGAAGAAGCAAAAGAAGGACGATTAGACCTCAGTCGGGTCGCGTCGCCGCGATGTCCTCTTCCCACCCTAATATCGGACATTCCGCACGACTTCCGGACTGACCACTAGCGGACTGGCAACTTCACCTTGGATCTGGAAAAAAGCTGTCGGTCTGCAAACGACCCCATTGCTGACGTTCGGCGCGATGACCGCTAACGTTCTTATGCCGATATCACTGCTTTAGAAACTCATAAGGCTGGTGTCCGCTGCCCCAAATCGTGACCGACTTCGGTGCCTCGCTAGGGTCAAACCTGAGCTTCAACGCGTGCTGTGAAGGGTCGATGGACAGTCGGCTACCATCCGCTACTCCGACACGATAAATTGGGAGAGCAAACAAGCCGCCGTTGTCTGTACCCAATTCATATGGGACGGCTTGGCCGCCCACGACAACTTCGTTCTCTTCAACCTTCAGAGTTCCACAGCAAGGGTTAGCGTAGACACCGACTGCGATGGATGTGTCCGGCTCAGCGGGTGCAAAAAAGGTTACAATGACAAGAAGGACTAGTGCGCTGCCGCCACCAAAAAAGAGCAGACCCTTTCGAGCTAGGAAGTCAGCACCGGCGTCCATTGACCCTTCTTGCCTGAGCTGAGGAGCTAGCACCACTCTCTTCGCATAAAGTGCGAACGCTGCTAGAAGTTTGGTCCGCTTCCCACCCCAAATTCGGACATTGGAGCGCCGCTGGTCGGCACCCGAAAGCCGACGTGAATTCCGGGGCCGGTGAGTCCGACCCCTTACTGCCGCGGATCCTCCTCGATCTCCTCGCGCACCTCTTTCGCCACGCATTCGGCGCGGTGAGGTTCGAGCGGCGGGCGCGTTTGGTGTAGAGGGTGATCCAGATGGTCGCGCCGATCAGCAGGATCGGCCCGACCACGGTTTGCAGGGCCTACAGCCAGCTCAGATTCATCGCGATTCTCCATCGGTGGCAGGTGCGGCATCAGCTGCCGCGTCCTGTCACCAATGGACGAAATCCCGCGCCGGTTCCGGAGCTGGGGCCCGCACTCAATACCCCAGGATCGCCTTCACCTCGCAGTATTCCTCCAGCCCGAACACGCCGTATTCGCGGCCGTTGCCCGATTGGCGATAGCCGCCAAATGGCGCGAAGCCGGACCAGGCGGGGTAGTTAATGTGGACCTGGCCTGCGCGAATGCGGCCCGCCACGCGGCGGGCGGCTTCGTGGTCGGCGCTCTGCACGTGGCTCGACAGGCCATAGACGGTGGCGTTGGCGATGCGGATTGCGTCCTCCTCGTCATCATAGGGCATGATCACCACCACCGGGCCGAAGATTTCCTCCTGCGCCACGCGCATATCGGTGGTGACATCGGAAAAGATGGTGGGGCGGGCAAAGAAGCCGTGGTTGAGGCCGGGCGGCCGGCCGGTGCCGCCGCAGATCAGCCGCGCGCCTTCATCAATGCCCACCTGGATCAGGTCCTGTACCTTGGCAAATTGCGGGGCATTGGCCAGCGGGCCGATCACGCAGGCTTCATCCAGCGGATTGCCCACGATAATGCCGTTGGCGGTCTCGGCGGCGAGGGCCTCCACCTCGGCCAGCCGCGCGCGGGGAACCACGATGCGGGTGGGCGCAGCGCAGGACTGGCCGACATTGCGCATGGCCCCCAGCACGCCCTTGGGCACGGCCCCGGCAAAATCGGCATCGGGCAGGAACACGTTGGGCGATTTTCCGCCCAGTTCCTGCACCACGCGCTTGATCGTGGGGGCAGCGGCCTGGGCCACCAGCACGCCTGCGCGGGTCGATCCGGTGAAGGACACCATGTCCACATCGGGATGGCTGCTCATCGCTGCGCCAACCGCCTCGCCCGTGCCGTTGACCAGGTTGAACACGCCCGGCGGCGTTCCGGCATCGTGCATCACCTGGGCAAACAGCAGGGCGCTGAACGGCGACATCTCGCTCGGCTTCAGAACCACGGTGCAGCCTGCCGCGATGGCGGGCGCGACCTTGGCGGTGATCTGGTACAGCGGCCAGTTCCACGGAGTGATCAGCGCGCACACGCCAATCGGCTCACGCCGCACATGGATGCCGTTCACTTCGCTGTCGAATTCGTAGGACTTGAGCACTTCGAGCACCGAGCGGACATGCTCGATCCCGAAATGCACCTGGCCGCCGCGGGCAAAGGTGATTGCCGCGCCCATCTCGGCCACGATGGCCTGGGCAAACTGCTCGCTGCGTTCTTCCAGCAGGTCGCGCACGCGGGTGAGCAATGCCGTGCGTTCGGCCACGGTGGTGCGTGAGAAGGTTTCGAATGCGCGCTTGGCGGCGGTCACCGCCATGTGCACATCGCCCGCGCTGCCGGCGGCCACATGGCCGATCACTTCTTCGGTATAGGGATTAACCACGGCGATCTGCGGCGCGTCGGGGCGGTCGGTCCACTGGCCGTCGATGTAAAAGCGGGTGTCGATAGTCACGCAGTGATCCTCGCCAGTTTTGATTGTTGCCCCATCCCTGACCGTGCCGTGCGGCGGGGTCAAGATCGCCGGTCAAGTTCAGGGGCAATGTGAGCGGGTTCAGTGTGGGCGAATAATCGCGTTGCCCTCGGGTTCCTCGCAATGATAGCATCGCCCGGACGGCCGGATCAAAAGCGCGCCGCGGGAGAGAGATGACAATGGCTTACACCACGCGGACAGGCGCGCTCGGTTCATACGACAAGGGCGTGATCGAACTGGACGACGACCTGCGGAAATATGCCTTTTCCAACGTGTTCGAAGTGGCCGGATCGGCCAAGCCGTATGAACGCGTGGCCGTGGTGCAGAACCTGGAATATACCGCCGAAGTGGTCCGCGCCGAAGGGGAAAGCCCGTGGTACGCCGCCCCGCACGATGAATTTGCCATCGTGATGGATGGCGAGATCGCGTTCCATTTCGTCAAGCTGGAGGATGATCAGGTGCCAGGCCACGCGGGCGGTGCGGTGCGGCTGGGGGCCAAGCCCAATGGCCCGCCGATGGGCCGCGTCGTCGCCCGCCGGGGCCACCAGATCCTGTTGCCCAAGGGGGCCGCCTACCAGCTGGCTGCCACCAACCCGTCGGTCGCGATCCTGCAAACCGCCGATGGTCCCGAAACGGTCAAGCGCTGGTCCGAAATTTGCGTGATGGGAGGGAAGTGAGATGACCGTTCTTGATGTGACAGTGCAGAAGCTCTCCACCGACGAGACGACCGGCTATGCCAGCTTCCAGCTCGGCAGCTTCACCTTCCGGCGCGATGAATATTTTGCCCATGTCAGCTGGCCCCAGGGCAGCCATATTATCGAGATCGACCGCTTCCTGCGCGCAATGGTGCGCGATATTGGCTGGGGGTTCTTCTACGGCTGGATCTTCTTTGATGACGTGTTCGGCACCACCAACCATTATGGCACGGTCGACGTGTTCGCCGGCACCTATGACCGGGGCTGCAAGGAAGCCGGGATCGACCATCTGGAGACCTTCACCGCCGAAGCTGTGAGCGCGGCGTTCGAGGCAATCTCGCTCGACTGGATTTCCGAAGGCTATGACCCGCTCAACGCTCCGCTCGAAACCGGCAGCCCGATGGGGCCAAAGGGCAAGGAACGGACCGATCCCCTGTTGCGCGCCTTCATCGCGGCAGACCGGATGCTGGGCTTGCCGGGCGACAAGCCGGTGCGGTCCGATGCCACCGGCTTCCCGATCAACCGGGCCTTCGCCGATCTCGATTACGACACGCCGGATATCGAATGCGAACCGGGCTTCGAAGGCCAGCTCCACGCGATCAACCTGTTCGACCACATCGCCCGGTCGGACGTGACGTGGAACCCGTCGATCAGCGCTGTCACCCGGGCCAATATCTGCTGCGTCACCAGTGAGGAACACATGCTGCCGGTAATCCACGGCAATGACCGGAACGAATGGTTCATCCAGCTGACCGACGAGATCCACTGGAACATCGCCGACAAGAACACCGGCGCCCCGCGCGGGCGGATCGTGATGAAGGCCGGCGATGTGTGCGCCATGCCGGCCGACATCCGCCACCAGGGATTCGCACCCAAGCGGGCCATGTTGATGGTGATGGAAAACGGCACGCCGGGGCTGGAACAACGTTATGCCAGCGGCGAGCTGAAGCCCTATCCGGTAGATTTTGGCTAGCTAGAGCGTCCAGCCGAAGGCGATCCCCACGCTGGTTTCGGCCAGGAACACATCGGCCTCGCCGCCGCCATAGGGTGCCGGGATCGAGCCTGCGCCAGCCACCTCGTTGCGCGGCGCGCGCATGCCGTAGGCGGTCACTTCCATGCCGTTGCCAAGCCCCAGCGTGGCACCAATCGTGAAATGGTCCTGCACCACGCCCGGTGCCAGGATGTTGAGAAAGGTTTCCGAAGCCGGCACCGGATTGCCCGACCGGCCATAGCCTGCGCGTAGCGTCAGAGCCTCGCTCACTGCCATGCTGGCGCCGATCTTGAACACGGTGATATCCTGCCAGCCGAAGCCGGGCCCGCCCTGCGCGCCGAACGGCGTGCCGCCGAACAGCGGGGCAAGTGGATTGCCGACCGACTGGATTTCGGAATATTCGATCCGCTTCACGTCCACGCCCAGCAACAGACCGGGGGCTGGCTCCAGCGCGATACCCGCACCATAGCTTTCCGGCACGTCGAACCCGCCGCCCTGCGCGAACAAGCCGGCGTACTTGTCGAAGTCCTGCGCCTCGATGCGCGACTGGTAGAACGCACCGATGCTGATGCCGGGGGCAAGCTGGCCCAGGTAGCCGGCGCGGAAGCCGCCACCAAAGGCCACGTCGGTGCCCTGGTTGGTGAAGCGGGCGGGGGCCGACGAAGCGGCGGTGAAGGGCTGTATGCCGGTGACGCGGAAGCCCTGCACCAGCAGGATCGGCGACAGTCCCACTGAGTGGCCCTCGGCCAGTTCAACCGCAACAGTGGGGGAAATGAACACCTGCTTCAAGTCGACGCCGGCCGGTCCGGTGGCTCCGAAGCTGGCGAAGGGATTGGCGTTGTACTGCGTGTTCATCCCGCCATTGCCGTTGATCGTCAAGCCGATCGCAATGCTGTCGGTCAGCGAGCGGACATAGCCGAACTCGGGCAGCACGAACGGATTGGCACCGTTGCCGCTGTAGCTGCCGTTCAGCCCCGCGCCGTTGCCCGAGATGGTGGCTCCGCGATCGGGGATGAAAATCTCCACGCCCACGTCAACCCGGTTGGGCAGCGCAGTGGCGGATGCCGGGTTGCTGGCGATCGACAGGGCATCCTGCGGCATGGCGACGGCGACACCGCCCATGCCCTTGGCCTTGGCACCCACACCGCTGAGGAAATAGCCGTCGGTTGCCTGTGCGGGTGCGGCACCGGCCAGCGACGCGAGGGCGGCCGAAACCGTGGCGAGCAAGCGCAGGCGGCGCCCGGCAAGGGTGGAGGCAGTGGCGATGGTCATTGGCGAACCCTGTTCTTTCTTCCGGTGCAACCCCTCGATGCGGGGGCTTGAGCGGCTCCCCTAGGGTGAGACGCGCAAAGTCTGAAACTAGTTTGGCTTCTCCGGGTGACAATCCAGCTTGTAAGTGGGGTCAGGGGGCTGGCAATACTCCCGCGTTCACCCTACATTGGTCCGGTGGGAAGTCAGCTTGATATTCAGCCGGAAGCTTGGGTCGCCGAACTGATCGCGGCATCGCCGATCGCATCGGTGATCAGCAATCCGCGTCTGGCGGACAATCCGATCGTTGCCTGCAACCAGGCCTTCCTCGATCTCACCGGTTATAGCGAGGACGAGGTGGTGGGCCGCAACTGCCGTTTCCTGTCCGGCCCCGCCACCGAACCCTGGCTTACCGAATCGATTCGCCAGGGCGTGCGGGAAAAGAAATCGGTGTTGGTAGAAATTCTCAACTACAAGAAGGATGGCACCGCGTTCCGCAACGGCGTGCTCGTCGCGCCGATCTTCGACGATGATGACGAGCTGTCCTATTTCCTCGGCAGCCAGGTGGAACTGGGCGAGGATGCCGTGGGCCCAAGCCTGACCCGTCGCGTGCGCGCGACCGAGAAGATCCGCGACCTTTCGCCGCGCCAGCTCGAAGTGCTGCAACTGGTGGCGGGCGGCCTGCGCAACAAGCAGATCGCGTGGGAACTGGGCTTGTCGGAAAAGACCGTGAAGATGCACCGCGGCATCGCGATGGAAAAGCTGGGCGTACAGACTTCGGCCGACATGATCCGGCTGGCGGTAGAGGCCGGTATCTGACCTGCACCAAGGTCCATGTTTTGCTTGCTCCCGCCATGGCTCATACCGGATCAGCATCGCAGCCGGAGCTCAGACGCGGGATCCTCACCTTCCCCTCACAAGTCCCGCTCCATCCATCCCACCTTATCCGGCTGCGGTGCCACCCATGAATATCCAGAATTCTACCGGGCTCATAGTGTGGCACGATGGCAATTGCCCGCTGTGCCGCCGCGAGATTGCCCTTATGCGGCGGCTCGACCGGCGCGGCGCCATTACCTTTATCGACGCGGTGGATGCTGCCGACGAAAGTTGCCCGATCCGGCGCGAGGATCTTCTTGCCCGGTTCCACGCGGCGGAGGATGGCGTGCTGCTGTCGGGCGCGGCGGCCTTTGCTGCCCTGTGGCGCGCGATCCCGCTGCTACGCCCGCTGGGGCTGGCGGCGCGGTGGCAGCCAGCCCTGCGGGCGCTGGAATGGCTGTATCTGCGGTTCCTCAGGGTGAGGCCGCGCTTGTCAGCCTTGCTGCGTTAGTCGGCGAACAGCCGCGGCAGGAAATCGGCCAGATAGCGCCGCCAGTTGATCCAGGTGTGGCCGCCATCGGTTTCGTTATAGATGTGCTCGACCCCGTATTCGTCCAGCATCGCCCGGGTAGGCTCGACCGTTCCGTAAAGAAAATCGTCGGTCCCCATGGCGTAATAGACCAGGTCCAGTTCCTCGGCCGAGCGGCGCAGCATGTCGGCGTTGGCGGTGGTGTAGTTGCTCACGTCATCCGGCCCCATGCCCAGGCCCATCGAAAATATCCCGATGTGGCTGAACCGGTCGGGGCGGGTCAGGCCAAAGCGCAAGGTGTGAGATCCGCCCATCGACAATCCGGCCATCGCCCGGTGGTCGACATCGGCAACGGTGCGGAAATTGGCATCGATATGCGGGATCAACGCGCTGTGAAGGTCATCGCCGAAATCGGTGTTGGCCAGCAGGTTGGTCGCGGCGCGGGGCGGGGTGTGGCCGAACGGCATTACCACGATCATCGGCTTGGCTTCGCCCGCCGCGATCAGGTTGTCGAGGATGTTCTGTGCGTGGCCCACCTGGGTCCAGCTATCCGACGAATCGCCGGCACCATGCACCAGGTACAGCACCGGATAGGCTTCGCTGCCGTTCATGTAGCCGGGCGGGGTATAGACATTGGCCTCGCGCATAGCGCCCAGGGCTGCCGACCAATAGGTCACCTGGGTGACCGTGCCGTGCGGCACATCGGCATGCCAGCGCTGGAAATCGCCTGCCGCTCCGGGCAGGTCGATCACGGAGTTGATGCCCGTCCGCTCGCGGCTGAAGGACACGGCCATCGGATCGGGCACCTTCGCGCCATCGACCTGGAAATTGTAGCGATAGTTGTCGGCCGGGATCGGCTCGGGCGTGGTCACCTGCCACAGGCCCTTGCTGTCGCGTTCCAGTGGCAGGCCGCCGTTGGGCCCGAACGGAATCTGGGCGATGTCGCTGCTGATCAGCTTCACCACCTGGGCAGCTGGCGCACACAGGCGGAAAGTCACGCGGCCATCGGCCAGTTGTTCGACCGAGAGGTAGGCCGGTTGGGCAAACGCGCCTTGCGGCAGGCAGGTTTCCGGCGCGGCGGGCGCGGCCTGCTGGGCGCTGGCGGGAACGGCAAGTGTTACCAGTGAAAAAACCGACGCGGAAATGCCGGCCAGGGCCAGATGGCGGATGTTCATGCTGTTCTCTCTCCCATTATAACGTGTGTTAGTATGGGGCGGACAGCAAGGGCGCGCAAACGAAAACGGGCGCTCCCGAAGGAACGCCCGCTTCGTGCAACCTGCCCAAAGGCAAGGCTGAATGGCTTAGTTGCCCTGGGCGCGACGTGCGGCGGCAGCAACAGCTTCGGTGGTCGGGTTGCCGAGCGACAGCTCGCGACCGTTCGGGAAGCGGATTTCGGCAGCCGAGGCACGGGTGTCACCGTCGCGGGCCTGGAAGGCGTCCACGATGATGTCGGTGCCGGCCGGCAGCGAGTTCCGGTTCCAGCCCCGACGCAGCAGGGCCGACGGAGCGCCGCCTTCCACGCGCCAGCGCTCAGCGCGGCCGTTGCGGCGGACGTCGATGTGGATCCACGAGTGCGGGTTGACCCACTCGAACATCACCACCTTGCCTTCGAGGCGGATGGGACGGTTGCGGTCGAACTCGGTGGCGAACGAGTGGTGGGCAGCAGCGCCTACACCCGTCACAGCCAGCACGGCACCGATCGCGGCGATGCTGAGCTTCTTCAATTGCATGGCGTGTAACTCCTTTGTTTCACGAATCGTGTAGTCTTGCGGGACTTCAACCAGAGTGTTCTATCACTCTCCAGCTTGGTCCTCGATTAAGTCGCCGTACAACAGCTGTTCAGAAAACGGCACGCACTTGAACTCAAGCAACTGGGCGTTTTCTTCCATGCGGCGGTACAGCGGCATACGGATCGTCCACGGGCGCGAATAGATCGTCGGATCTTCGATCGTCGCTTCGTAGGCAATGTGGTTGTCGCTCATCTTGGTGAAGCGCTCGGTCACCGTGGCGTGGTTGGTCAGGTAGTTGCCCGCCCGGTCAAGCCAGGTCACGCCTTCCACCATCTCGCCAGCCGGCAGCTTCACCAGGCCCGGCCCGAGAGCCAGCGTAGTGACGACGAGGGTGTCGCCTTCCCACTGGCCGTAGGACGTGCCCATCCAGGTGTCGATCGGCGGAATGCCGACTTCTTCCATATGGACCACCCGGTTGGCCGAGGCATATTCATAGGCCATCAGGATATCGTCATCGTTGCCCTGGATGATCTGGAAGGGGAACGGCATGTAGGTCGCGCGGGGGATGCCCGGCAGGTAACATGCCGCTTCCGGATCGTGCCGGATCAGGTTGGCCTGATGCAGCGCCAGACGTTCCTGCGCTTCGGGCAGATAGGGAATTTCGTTCCCTTCGATAACGCCCAAGCCAGCCGGAATTGCGCCGATGGCGCCCAGCAGGCGGTCTGCCACCGGATTGGCGGCCGCAGAGTGCGGTTCCAGATTCCAGTTGGCGGTATTCATGGCCTGCCACACACCGTTGATGTTCGGGTTACCGCCGATCCGATCTTGCGCGTTGGCCGGAATGCTGCCCAGCGCGATCAGCGCCACTGCAGCTACAGCTGTCGAAAACCTCTTAATCCCCCGCATAACCTCTCCTGTATGCATCTAAGTTCAGAGCGAATACACCATGATAACGCCACTGGCGTTGATGGCGACGTATTGTTTGCCGTCACTTCCCCGATAGGTCATCGGGTTGGCGTTGGCATTACCGTTGAGCGTAGTTTCCCATAGCTGCTCTCCGGTATCTGCGTCAAAGGCGCGGAAGCGCCGGTCGTTCGTTGCACCTACAAAAACCAGTCCACCAGCCGTAACAGTGGGGCCTGCGCTGCCGGAGTTTCCGGCAAGCTGGCGACCTTCGGGCAGGTCTTCGTATATTCCAAGCGGAACAGCCCAGGCTATTTCGCCGGTATTGGCATTGACCGCGGTCAAGCGTGACCACGGCGGCTTGTAGCACGGCGCACTGGTGCCGACAGGGCGGTTGTTCGCATCGTACTCGCCCGATAGCGGCGCGTTGAACGAGAAGAACGGACCCTTGCCGTCCACGCTGGCGCGGTCATACGGCGGCGAGGACGTGGCATCGAAGCTGTAGGGCCGGTCACCCTGAACCCGCTCCACCCAGCCGACCAGCGAGCCATCCTGGGTGTTGACATAGATCATGCCGTTGGTCGGATCGGCTGCCGGTCCGCCCCAGTTCACGCCGCCCGTCCCGCCCGGAAGCTGGATCGTCGAACGCGGCGCGGCATCGGCCGGCTGGTAGCCGAACGGGGTATAGATCCCGGCGTTGAAGAAGCCGCCTGCGCGGTCCCACATGGCCAGGCATGCGGCAGCGTGGGCAGGCGTGGTGTCATCGGCAGTCACCACGTCGGCAAAGGTCATCGACACGCGGCTGAGCGGCGGCGTGACGGTTGGGATGGGCTGGGTGGGTGAATAGTATTCGCCCGGGACATTGCCCTGCGGCACCGGCTTTTCCACCACCGGCAACACCGGTTCGCCATCCTCGGCATCGATCAGGAAGAACAGGCTGGACTTGCCGACATTGGCCAGCGCCTGGTGGCGGCCATAGGGGCCATCGACATTGATCAGCGGGCCGGAATGGCTCATGTCGATGTCCCACAGATCGTGGTGCACGGTCTGGAAGTGCCACTTGTATTCGCCGGTCAGCATATCGACCGCGACGATGGAGTTACCGTAAAGGTTGTCACCCGGACGGTCACCGCCATAATAGTTGTGCGCCGGGCCAGCGATCGGCAGATAGGCGGTGTTGGTGCCCACGTCCACGGTGGCCATGAAGCCCCACATGTTGGTGCCGCCACGGCCGACAGAGCTGCCCGACAGCCAGGTTTCGGCGCCCGGCTCGTCGCCTTCCGGCGTGGTGTCGAATTCCCACAGCTTGGCACCGGTCACCACGTCGAACCCGCGCGGGTTGCCGGCATTGCCGAGGGGGTTTTCCAGGCTGGCGGCACCGACCACGGCGACGTTGCCGTTGATCGTGGGTACGCCGCCAAAGCCGACGCCCATATCGACCTGTCCGCCGGTGCCGAAGCTTTCGACCGGCTGGCCGGTGGCAGCATCAAGCGCCACCAGGAAGGTGCCGCGTGTCACCAGGATGCGCGGTGCCATATTGCCCTGGCCCGCCCAGTAACCGACGCCGCGACCAGAAAAGCCGCCGGGGCCACCTGCGCCAGGGCCGGCAGCAGCGCCGGCAGGGGGCGAAACATCATGCACCCACACTTCTGCGCCGGTAACCGCGTTGAGCGCCACCACCCGGTTTTGTGCGGTAATGTACATATTGCCGTTCACCACCAGCGGCACGGCGGTGTTGAAGGCGCGCAGCGGATAGGTCCAGGCCTGCTGCAGGCCGGCCACGTTGCCGCGGTTGATCTCGTCCAGCGGGGAATAGCGCGTGGCGGCAAGATCACGGTTGATCGTGCGCCAATCGCCGTCCGGAATCCTCTCCTGCGCGACCACGGCCGTGGCGCCGGCAGATGCCAGCAATGCTGCAACAAGGAGGCTTCCAGCCCTTCGCATAAACCCTGACTCCCGCCTTTGCGGACAGATCGCTCCGCCCCCTCTCGCAACGGGGCTGGACGATTGTCCTAGTTGATTCTGTCCTAAAGGCGCATCCATCTTTTGACAATGCCCTCCCGCCTGCTTTACCGCGCTGGAGAGGGAGACTTTTCGCACGATCTTCATTCCGGGCCTTGAACTTGTCCGCATTCCGTTGCGAATGCGCGATGGAATGTCGAGGCCGAGTTTGTGATAAATTGTCGCGAATGGTCGCTTGGCCCCCGTGGGGGTTGGCGCAAGCCGCTGCAGGCGTTAGCGGGTTTTGCGCAAGATCAAGGTTTGTGACCCTGCCAGCCACCAAGTGGTCCGGTCAGAGTCAACGCCAGAGTCCAAAACGACTCGATAGATTGGGTCAGAGTTAACGTGGGGGAGCCCGGTAAATGTTAGATTTGCTGTTCAACATTACGGATTGGTTGAGGACGACGTTCCTTCTCGAATTCGCTTTCTGGCTTACGGAGACGCGATTGAGCCTCTTCATGGTCGAGAATTTCTGGAACGTTCCGATTGCTCAGGTGATTCACATCGCCGCCATCGGCCTGGGTTTCTCATCTGTATTGATGCTGACGCTGCGGGTTTTCGGCACGGCCGGGACCACTCTGCCGGTGTCGGCCAATGCCACGCGCTATCTGCCGTGGATGTGGTGGAGCCTGCTCGGCATTGTTCTCAGCGGCCTGCTGATGATCACTGCCGAACCGATCCGCAACATGGTCAACGCCGTGTTCTGGATCAAGATGGTGGCACTCTTGGTCACCATGCTGATCACGCTGCGCTTCCAGTCTTCGGTGAAGACCAAGGCGCTGGCCGCCGGCGACAGTTATGTCGCCAGTTCCGGTACGCGGACTGCGGGCGTCTCGCTCGTGATCCTGTGGTGCTTCATCATGCTTTGCGGTCGCTGGATCGCTTACGTTCCGGTCTGAGGGGGGAATAGACTATGTATCCTGAACCGACCAATATCTGGGAATCCATCCAGTATTCGCCGCTCGGCATCGGTCTGGCGGAAAGCCTGTGGGCCTTCCCGATGATCGAGACGGTCCACGTGATCGCACTCGTTACGGTGTTCGGCACCATCGCCATCATGGATCTGCGCATGCTGGGGGTCGCATCCACCCGGGTGCCGATCACCCGCATGTCGGCCGATACTCTGAAGTGGACCTGGATGGCTTTCGTCCTGGCAGCCATCACCGGCACCCTGCTGTTCATCAGCAAGGCCAGTTCCTACATGATCAATCCCTATTTCCTGACCAAAATGGGGATCATGGCGCTGGCTGGCGTCAACATGCTGGCGTTCCACTTCCTGACCTACAAGACGGTCGACCAATGGGACACTGCAGCCAAGCCGCCAAGCGCGGTGCGGTTTGCCGGTATTGCCTCGCTGGCGATGTGGCTGGTGATCCTGTTCTGCGGCCGCGCGATCGGCTTCACGCTGGGGATCTACTACTGATCCTGGCGCATCAGACCTGACACACGAAAAGGCCGCCCCTCACCGGGCGGCCTTTTTGCTTGTTTCGTAGGGCCGCTTATTCCTCCGGCAGTGCAAACACATAGATGCTGGAGGAATTGACCTGCGGCACCGGCAGTTCGGGCGTAAAGCCCGGCAGGCCCAGGGCCAGCGGGTTGCCCATGCCGGTCACCACGGCGACATATTGCCGCCCGTCCACCGCATAGGTGATGGGGCTCGCATTGGGGACGCCGGTCAGGCCGGTGCGCCACAACTGCCGCCCGTCATCCTGCGCATAGGCGATGAATTCGCGGTCCATCGCGCCGGTGAACAGCAGTCCGCCACCTGTGGCCAGCATGCCCACGTCATACGGCGCGCGGCGGCGGGTTTCCCACAATACCTCGCCCGTGCTCATGTCGATCGACTGGACCATGCCAAAGTTGCCGTCGCTGTCGGCCGGGGCGGAATAGAATACGTTGACTCCGCTGGTCAGGAACCCGCCTTCGGTGGGGACCAATTCCATGCAGGTATCGCGCGCGTTGACGAACAGGTGGCCGGTCGATTCGTCGAACGCGGTCGGGCTCCAGTTGCGGCCGCCGCCTGCGTGCGGGCACATGAACACCGGTGGCCGGTCCCGCCCGGGCAACAGCGCGGGATCGGGTGTCTTGCGGCCGGTTACGGGATCGATCGCGATGATGAAATCCTGGAACCCCATGTCGGCGGTGGAGAGGTATTCGCCCGTCGCGGCGTCAAGCGTGTCGAACAGGCCTTCCTTGCCGCCGGTCATCACCACGTGGCGCTGCTGGCCACCCACTTCCAGTTCGCCGATTACTCGTTCGAACACCCAATCCAGATCGTACTGGTCGTTGGCCATGTGCTGGTAGTGCCACACCAGCTCGCCGGTGCGCGGGCGGAAGGCGAGGGTGGAATTGGTATAGAGCCCATCGTTGTTGCCGCCGGGGATCACGTCGCGCACCGGGCCAGTGTCATAGGTCTGGGCCACGCCCCACAGGGCCAGGCCGGTCCGGGCATCGAACGTGCCCGAGGTCCACACCGATCCGCCGCGCCGCTCATCATCAGGCACGCCGTTCCAGGTATCGCCGCCCGGCGTGCCGGTCTTGGCAACTGTATCGAAGCTCCACAGGCGCTCGCCGGTGTCGGCATCGACCGCCACGATCAGCCCGCCGCCCGGTTCGGTGGTGGCCAGCCCGTTCATGACCACGCCATCGGCAACCAGCGGCCCGCCGTTGTTGCGGAAGCCGCGAGTATTTTCCTCCACCATCGCCACATCCCACACCTGCCGCCCGGTGCGGGCATCAAGCGCGACGATATGCAGATCCGAAGTCGAGACGATCAGCTTGTCGTCCCACAAGGCGATGGTCTTCTTGGATAGCGGGTTGGTGCCTTCGGGCAATTGCCGCTGATAACGCCACAAGGGGCGGCCATTGGCGGCATCGAAGGCAAACACCTCGTCGCCGAAGCCATACACGTACAGCACGCCATCACGCACCAGCGGTTCGTTGATGTTGGGGCCGGCGGGCAGGGCCTGGGCCCAGGCAATGTTGAGCTGCGCCACGTTTTCGATGGTGATCTGGTCGAGCGGGGAGAACCCTTGCCCGTTGTGCCCGCGCCGCCAGGCCAGCCAGTTTTCAGGCTCGGGATTGGCCAGCTGGGCGGGCGTCAGCGGGGTGTAGTTGGCGAAGCGGTCCACTTGCGCCGGCGCAGCGGGGAAGGGGAAGTTGGGCGAAATACCCCCGATCCTCAGCGCGCTGTCCGGCACCACTGGCGGGGCGGGCGGCATGGCAGTGGCCAGATCGCGCGCAACGGGGGTATCGAGGGTCAGGCCATTTTCGCGCGCGACCAGCGCGGTTAGCGCGAGGTAGGCTTCTGTCGGCAGGCGACCGGCGCCACCCGGCGGCATCGACGTGCGGATGTAGGTTTCAAGCTGGCCAACCGGAACATCGCCCCAGCGCGACAGGAAATCGGCCCCCGTCAAAGTACCGGCAAATTGCCCCCCAGTCAGCGTCGCGCCATGACAGGCGGCGCAATTGGCGGCGTAGACCGTTCTGCCCTGCCGAACCTGTTCGTCAAATCCGCCGGGGGCGGGCTGCGCCAAACCAGTGGTAGCACCAAGCAGCACAAGTGCTGCGCCCGAACCCAGCAGGGCTCCCTTGAAGTATGACAATGACCCCTCCCTCCAGAGCGTGTTTTGCGGGTACTATGGCGCAAGGCCACGCTGGCGCAAAGCAGGAAGGAGGGGGTCTAGATCATTGGCCGGTGGGCAACCCCAGCGGCGTAGCTACGCGTTCGTTGAACTGCGCGGTGTAGAATGCATCCTGCGCGGGGGTGAGCCAATTGCCAACGCGCGAACCATCGGCATCGAGGCGCATCACCTGTCCGCGTGGCAGTTCGTTGGCAGCGGGCCAGTGCGGCAGTCCTTCGCCGTTGGGATTGCCGGTGGCGGCGAAGTTCACCCAGTATTGCGAAACCAGATCGGCGAAACCTTCCTCGCGCGCGTTGCCGCACATCAGTTCAACCGACGAGCCGCCGGGGAATGTCCGCGGGGCGCACAGGTTGTTGAAGGTATAGGGGATTTCGCCGGTATGCGCCGCGCCCAGATCGGGCTTGTCGGGATCGTACAGAGGATCGTGGGTGAAGAAATACTGGTAAGCGTTGCGGCCAAGCCGCGCCTGCCCGTCGGCATACTGGCGCATGTGCCAGCTCATCCCGTCGGAAAACGGACGCACGGCCTGCGCAGCGGCTTCGGCATCGCTGCTGGCGGGATAGGCCGCGCGGCCGAGGTCCACATGGGCGCCATAGCGCTGGGCCTCGCCCGCGGTGTAGCGCTCCAGCGTCATCGCCGGACCCATGCCGCCGGTGAAGCTGCCCTCGTCCTCGTTCGATCCGGCCAGCACGTCCCACCGGTTCTGACGGCCATTGGCCACCGCGATGGAGACGTCCTCGGGAATGATGTGGCCGTCCACGATCATGCCCGCGCCGCGGATCTTGGTATGGATTTCGGTGGCGGGAAGCGCCCGCAGGGCGGCCAGCGAGGTGGTGCCGAACTGTTCCTGCGCCTGCCGCAAGACAGCGGCTTCGGCATTGGCGCGGGTACCCATCAGGCCGATGCCCAGGCCCATCCACGCGCCCGATTGCGGGATCGCCCGATGCACCAGGTCACGCGCAGGCGGCGCGCCTACCAGGCCGCCGGCCATGGCAGCACCGGCGCTTTCGCCAAAGATGGTGACGCGCGACGGATCACCGCCGAACGCTTCGATATTGTCGTGGATCCATTGCAGCGCAGCAATGCTGTCACCCAGAGCCTGGTTGCCCGAAGCGCCGTGCGGGCTGGCCGCGGTCAATTCAGGATGGCTGAAGAAGCCGAGCGAACCGACGCGGTAGTTGAGTGTGACCAGGATCACGCCCTTGGCGGCAAGCTGGTCACCCTGGCTGAACGGGGCCGAACCGCCACCTTCGTTATAGGCACCGCCATAGAGCCATACCATCACCGGCAGGTTTTCTTCGCCGGTCGAGGCAGGGGTCCAGACGTTGAGGTAGAGGCAATCTTCCGAAATGCCCGGGCTGTCGGGCATGTCAGTGGCGGAATTGGGCGGGAAGCGGGTGGGGGCGGGGTTCTGCACGCAGCTGTCACCCCAGGTGTCGGCCATGCGCACGCCGGTCCACGAAGTGGCGGGCTGCGGCTGTTCCCAGCGCAGATCACCCACCGGCGGGGCGGCAAAGGGCAGGCCCTTGAACACGGTGATGCCGGGCAGCGCACCCTGTACGCCGCGCACCAGACCCTGCTGCGTCTGCACCGGGGCGCTGGCGATCATGTTGGTTTCGGCCGATTGGGCGACCGCGCCATCGGTGGCACAAGCCCCGGTCGAAGCGAGCAGCAGGGCGACCAGAGCGGATCTGGCGAAAGCGGTTTTGCCGATTCTGCGTGTCATGGTCATCCTGTTTCCCTGTTGCGGCCGCGCAATTGTTGCAGGTGCGCGCGCCAATTTCGTTATTCTGTGCGGGCCACCCTTGGGCTCCGCCTGCAGTCATGAAAAAGGGCGCAGGTGACCAGCACCCGCGCCCCTTTACATAGTCTGCTTACTCCACGCCGCCTTCGGCACCCGACAGTTCAACGCCGGCGCGCGATGCGGTGATGTAGTTGCGCACCTGGACGTTGCCTTCGTGGCAGGCATATTCGAAGAATGCGTATTCATCGTTCCGCGTCCAGTCGAGGCGTGCGGTCCATGGGGCGGTGAACACCTCGGGATCTTCGTAGGTCACTTCGTAGACGATCGAATCCGGACCGGTCATGGTCAGGCGTTCAACCACGGTGGCCTGCTCGCTGGTGGGGATGGTGTTCCACGGCGGAACGCCCATGGTCGCCATGTTGAGCGGCGACGGGCCGCGCTCGTAAGAGTTCTCGGACACGCTGTCGCCGGCCATGATGTTGGTCGTCTCGATCACCAGGGTGTTGCCTTCCCAGTAGCCGATCGACTGACCCATCCACGTGCGGACCGAAGCGGGCCAGCGGCGGGCGGCAACGGCATCTGGCCCCGAAACGATCGGGATCACGCGTGCGTCATGGATCATTTCGAGATTGATCACCACGTTGCCGGGCGACTGCAATACCTGGATGCCGTTGTTGTAGCGGAACGGGAACATCGAAGCGGGGAAACCGCGCGTTACGCAGCGATCCCAGGTGTCGAAATCGCTGGTCCAGTCGAACGTGGTGTTCGGGGTCCAGCTGGAACGGCCCGCACGATAGCGCGCCTGTGCTTCGGCGGTCATCGCGGGAAGCTGGCCGTTGGCCGGGCTGACCAGCAGCGATGTGCGGCGGCCCGAGCTGTCGGATTCTACCCAGTGGCCCATGCCGATGGTGCCGCTTTCGTCTTCGGCAGCATAGGCGGCATCGGACCGGCCGGCCTGTGCGGCGCGCGCGGCATATTCCTCGTCGGTCAGCCAGAAGCGGTCACCAAAGGAGGCCGGGCGGTTCATCGGCAGGCTGGCGATATTGTCGATCGGCCACATGCCGCGCAGGTCAGGATCGCCCCAGGCAGTCTTCGGTGGATTGAAAGTGGTTGGCACCGGGGGCATCACGGTCAGATCGGCGGGCACACCCTGTGCTGCCACCGGGGTGGTCAGCGCGGTGCAGGCCAGCGCGGCGGCAGAAAGCGCCATCAGCGCCTTGGTCAGCTTGAACTTGGACATGTCGGTTTCTCTCCTTGTATTCGTTGTGAGACGAAGCGTGTGCCTCGGCCTCCTGATCAATTCTCTCGGCGCCTCAATCCGCCAGCCGCCGGATCCATCGCCGGTGGCGGGCCGGCATCGGAATCAAGCGGTTCAAGCATGCGCCCGCGCCGGTATTCATCCTCGCGCCGCGCACGGTCCGAGGTAATATAGCCGCGCAACTGCACATTGCCTTCGTGGCAAGCATATTCGAACATTTCGTAGCTGTCGTCACGCGTCCAATCGACCCGCAGGGTAAACGGCGCTGTCCACACCACCTGGTCCTCATAGGTCATCTCGTAAGTCAGCGTGTCGGGGCCAACCAGCGAGAAGCGTTCGACGACCTTGGCCTGTTCGCTGACCGGGGTGGTGTTGTTGATCGGCACGCCGCCGGTGCCATTGCTGAACACGCTGGCGCCTGGCTTGAGGTTGGTCGTCTCGACCTCCAGCGTATTGTGATCGAGCCAGCGTCCGCGGCTGGAGCCGTACCAGCCGGTGACAGCCTCGGGCCAGTGCCCGCCTTCTCCGACCGGAATCATGCGCTGGCCCAGCATCTCGATGATGATCCCGACATAGCCGGGCGACTGGAAAATGCGGATGCCGTTGTTGTAGCGCGCCGGGAACATGGCAGCGGGGAAACCGCGCGTGATGCACCTGTCGTAGGTGTCGAAATCGTCTGTCCAGTCGTAGGTCTGGCCCACCAACCAGCTTGACCGCATCAGGGCCGAGCGGCGGCGGCCTTCATCGGTCCATTCGGGCAGGCGGCCATTGGCGGGCGACACAACCATCGAGGTGCGCAGCGTGCCCGCTTCAAATTCGATCCAGTGACCAAGGCCGATGGTGGATTGCTCATCCTCCACGGCATAGGCTTCCTCGATTATTTCGACCCGACCCTGTTCGGCCGCGATTTCTGCCGGGGTCTTCCAGAAGCGATCACCATATTGCGCGGGCCGATTGACCGGCAGGTCGGCAATGTCGTTGATCGGCCAGCTGCCGCGCAAGTCTGGATCACCCCATTGGGTGGTGGCCGGACGGTAATCGTTGGACACTGCTGGCATCACTGTCAGGTCAGCAGGCACCGCTGATTGCGCCAGGGCCGAGGTCGAGGCACCGGCCAGTGCGATGATCGCGATTGCGGCCAGCGTCCTCATTGGGCGGCTCCGGCTGCCGTCGCTGCTGCTGCGGCCTGGGCCCGCTCGGCGCGGCTGGCGTTGATGTAATTGCGCACCTGCACATTGCCTTCATGGCAGGCATATTCATAAATCTCGAATGCCTCGTCACGTTGCCATTCAAGGCGCGCGGACCACGGCTGGGTGAACACGACCGGATCTTCCCAGGTGAATTCGTAGATGATCTCGTCCGGGCCAACCATGTGGAACCGCTCGGTCAGGACGGCGCTGTTGCTGACTGGCGTATCGTTTTCGCGGGGTGAGCCGGTGGTGCCGATATTGGTGGCGCTGGGGCCGGGCATGAAGTTGGAGGTGACCACCTTCAGGGTATTGTGATCTTCCCATGTCCCCCGGCTCTCACCCATCCAGTGCATGATCGGTGACGGGATTGGCGCGCGGCCATCGGTATAGATGATGCGGGTTTCGTGGACCATTTCCAGCTGGATGGCGACCAGTCCGGGTGACTGGAATATCCGCATCCCGTTGTTGTACATGAAGGGGAACATCGAAGCGGGCAGACCGCGCGTGATGCAGCGGTCCCAGCTATCGAAATCGTCGGTCCATTCAAATACCTGCCCCGTCGCCCACGTGCTCTGCATGGCATCCGACAGGCGCTGGCCTTCGGCGGTATAGCCGGGCAGCTGGCCGTTGGCGGGCGCGGTGATCCAGCTGGTGCGGCGGTTGGCGGCGGCCACTTCGGCCCAGTGGCCGATGCCCATGGTGCCGCTGGTATCCTCGTTCTGGTAGCGCTGCTCGAGCGCTTCGACCGTTTCGCTGCGGGCGGCATATTCCTCGGCCGTCAGCAGCTGGCGATTGCCGTGCTCGGCCGCGCGCTGCAGCGGGGTGCGGCCGTTGAGGTGATCGATCGGCCAGCCGCCGCGAAAGTCCGGATCGCCCCACTGGGTAAGCGAGGGGCGATAGGAGTTCGACGGGGCGGGCAGGACGGTCAAGTCCTCCTCACCCGCCGCCACTGCGGAGCCGGTGGATGCACAGCCGCCCAGCAGCAGGCCGCACGCTGCGATCCCGGTCAGCAGCGCACCCCGGCGCATCAGTTTGACCCTGCTGGCAGGGCGAAGGTGACATAGCGGCTGGGGCCAGGCGTCGGCAGACCGAGGCCGCCCAGGAAGTGGCCTTCGCCGCCAACCGGCACGGTGATGTATTGCCGTCCGCCGACCATGTAGACCGTCGGCACGCCTTCGGTTGCTGCGTCGAACCGGTGTTCCCACAGGACTTCGCCGGTATCGGCATCGCGGGCGCGGAACGCCCGGTCACTCGCCGTGCCAACGAACAGCAGGCCGCCACCGGTTGCCACCGGACCGCCGCGCGGGGTCTGCGCGCCAACACCGGTGATGCCCTGCGCTTCCAGCGTCATGATCTCGCCGTTGGGGATGTGGTAAAGCTGGTTGCCGGTGTTCATGTCATAGGCGGTGATGGTGGAGAACGGCGGTTTCATCGACCCCATCCCGTTGGACTGCAGCATGAAGTTGACCGGCCAGCGATAGGGCAGATCACCTTCTTCCGCATTGGGCATGGCGGCCAGCGCTTCGGGCCGGTTATCGACATTCAGCTTGAGCAGGATCGGCAGTTCGCGGCTGACCACATAAAGCCGCTGGCGTTCGGGATCGACCGCCACGTTGCCCCAGTTGGTGCCGCCGTTATGGCCGGGCATCGAGACCGAACCGCGCAAGGACGGCGGAGTGAACATGCCTTCATTGCGCCATTCGCTGGTCAGGCCGCGGCGCAGCGCTTCCTGGTCTGCTTCGGGCAGGTAGGGGTTGATGTCCTCGACATTGAATTCCTGGCGCATGAATGGCTGCGGCCAGGTGGGATAAGGCTGGGTGGGCGAGGCATGTTCGCCCGGAATGTCCGAGGTGGGAACAGCACGTTCCTCGATCGGCCAGATCGGCTCGCCGTTGCGGCGGTCGAAGGCAAAGATGAAACCGTGCTTGCTCGGCTGGATTACGATCGGAATGCGTTCGCCATTACGGGTGATGGTCATCAGCTTGGGCGCGACCGGCAGATCGAAATCCCACAGATCATGGTGCACGATCTGGAAATGCCAGATCCGCTCACCCGTGTTGGCATCGATCGCCAGCAGCGAGTTGCCGAACAGGTTGTCGCCTTCGCGGTTGCCGCCGAAGAAATCATAGCGCGGGGTGCCGGTGGGGATGAACACAATGCCCAGTTCGCTGTCGATCGTGCTTTCCGACCAGTTGTGGACGCCGCCATACTTCGCGCGATCCTCGCCCGCAGGCCAGGTGTCGTAACCGTACTCGCCTTCACGCGGGACGGTGTTGAAGGTCCACTTCAGCGCGCCGGTAATCACGTCATAGGCCTGGATATTTGCCGGGGCGGAGGCATAGTCATAAGCGCCGGCGGGCAGCGACATGATGATGGTGTTTTCGTAGATGCGCCCGGGATTGTCGGTCATCAGCGGGTTGGCGGGGAGGGCCACATCGCGCGGCAGGGCGTCGCGCAGGTCCACTCCGCCACTGGTACCAAAGCTGGAGATCACCTGGCCGGTGGCCGCGTCGATCGCGCGCAGCATGCCGTTGTTGAGCACCATCAGGCGGCCTTCACGGCCATCGGCGCTTTCCCAGTAGTTGATCCCGCGGGCACCGATCCGGCCGGTCAGGCTGGATACCCACAGTTCGCGTCCGGTGGCAGGATCAAGCGCCGCCAGCTGGCCGGAACCGGTCAGCACATACATGCGTCCGCCGCCGACTACCGGGTTGAAACGGGGCGGCTGGCCTTCGCCGGTCTCGTATGTCCAGGCGACCTGCAGCTGGGTAACGTTGTTGCGGTTGACCTGGTCGAGCGAGGAATACTGCGAGCTTTCGCCGCCGCCCAGGTTGCCGTCCCATCCGACATAGTCGAAATCTTCTGCCGGAACGGCCGCACTGGCCAATGCGCCCGATCCGCCGCTGGCGGTGGTGCAGGCCGCAGCCGCCAGCGCCAATGTCGAGATCGCCGCCATCCGCATGGCACGGTTGAACCCCAGTCTGATCACACCCAACTCCCCTTAGTTCTACGCGCAGGGCAGACGACTGCCCGCAAACGCCTCGACCATGGTGCACAGCCTAGCGCCAGGGTGGACGTAACGACAAGGCCATATAGCTACTGCCCGTTGACTTAATCCGGTTTTTTTGTCGCACTTTGTATCATTGGGCCGCGGGTTCGCCTGCATCTTCAGGGGCCTGCATGGCATGGCCCGCAGCACTACCTTCCACGCTGTTTTCCACTCCTTCCAGCGGGCGGTCCAGTTCGCCTGCTGCCGTGAAGATGGTGGAGGTGGTCATGCCGCCGCTGGTTTCCAGTCGCACAATGACATTGTCCGTCGAACGGTTCTGCCAGTACCAGCCGTGAATGCCGGTGAACGGGGCGATATAAACGCCCTGGAATACCTGGGCTTCGGTGACGGCGAAGCTTTCGGTCATCTCGGTTCCGCCGTCGAACGGGTGGCTGTGCATGTCAAAATTGAGCGGGGCCGATGCGGCCCAGCGGAACGCCATCCGCGCATCTTCGGGGATGGTATATTTGAACTCGATCGATTCGTAGGGGGCCAGCTCGTATTCCCACACGTCGGTCGCGCCGGGTTCTGCGGCGGGCGGGGTTTCGGACAACAGCAATACGTCCTCTGTTTCCATCCGCGCCATGCCGCGTTCCAGCTCGGGGTTGTCGGGATTGGCGATCTTGACCAGGCCGGTCGCCGCCCCCACGCCGGTGGGGTCCCAGCCGGTTTCGGCCGGCAGCACGAACAGCACGGCAATCGCCGCTACCGCCACCACGCCGCCACCGATCAACAGGCCGGTGCGATTCGAGCGGGGCTTTTCGTTCAGGCTCATGATGACAGGTATCCTTGCACTTGGATGGTGGTGAGCCCCAGGCCCACCAGGATGAGCGCCACATTGGCAGCAAAGGCGTAACGCGAAAAGCTGGGCGACTTGCGCCACACGGTGAACAGCGCGACCACACATGTCAGCACCAGCACCTGCCCCAGTTCCACGCCTACATTGAATGCGATCAGGTTGGTCAGCAGGCCGTCGCGCGACATTTCAAGGTCCATCACCTTGGTCGCCAGGCCCATCCCGTGGAACAGCCCGAACACCAGCACGGCCGCGCGGGTATCCACGGCCAGCCCGATGCGCTTGAACCCGCCGATGTTCTCGACCCCCTTGTACACCACTGACAGGCCGATGATGGCATCAATGACATAGGCATTGGCTCCGACCCCCAGCAGCACCCCGCCCATCAGCGTCAGCGAATGGCCCAGCGTGAACAGCGAGACATACAGCACCACGTCCTTCAGCCGGTGCAGGAAAAACACCACGCCGATCAGGAAGGCGATGTGATCATACCCTGTCACCATGTGCTTGGCGCCAAGGTACAGAAACGGGAAGATCGCCGGCCCTTCGATCGAGCTGACGAACGCCTTGTCGCCCTCGGCCACGTCGTGCGCCAGGGCGAGTTCGGGCAATAGCAGCGCAGCAGCGACAAGGCACGCCGCCGCGATGTGGGCGGGGCGGGACATCGGGTTAGGCAGCGTCATCCGCGCGATATTCTTCCAGCGTTTCATCGGCCGAGGGGCGATCCACGGCAGTTTCGGCATCGTCTACCGTGGTGCCGGCGGGTAGTTCCTCGGGCGGATAGGCCTGATGGCAGGCGGTGCACACGTTGTAGAGCGTGCCACCCACTTCGAACACAGCCTCGGGGCTCTGATCGATCGCGGCCTGTTCGGCCTGGCGGGCTACATCCTGCAGGCCCTGGGCAAAGTCGAGCCAGTCATCTCCGCGACCTTCGGCATAGGCCGGGCTGGCCAGGATTGCGCCATGTTCGCGCAGCTTTATCGCTGCATCGGCCACAGTCTGCCATTCGGCATCGGTTTCGGGCTCGAATTCGCGGAACACCGGCTCACCATCGATCAGCTCGCTCACCGCCCCAACCGCATTCCAGTAAACCTCGGCCGTTGGCTGGACATCATTCGCCATGAACTGCTGCATGGTGCCATTAGGCAGGTCGACCGGTTCATCAGCGCATGATGCGAGGCCCGAAGTGAGACCCAGTGCCAACAGTGCCAGCGGTAATGCAGATAGCCTTGCCATGATTCGTTTGCCTCTTCCCGTCTGTTTCGCGCTATCTCCTCCTCGCAAGGCGCAGACGCAACCGAATTTGTACATCAGGTTGACAAAGTCCAATTAGATCGCTTGGGCAACGCCGCATAAATCTGCGGTAAATATTGACTCAGCTAGACCCTTTGTTGACTAGGACCGCAAAACCGGGGCTGCTAGATCGCAGACCGGAACTGGATCACGAAAGGTAGAATACCACCATGACGGGAATTTCGGGCATTACCGGCAAATTCAGGAACGCGGGCCTTGCCGCGCTTGGCGCAGCGGCGCTGGCCGTTCCACTGGCGGCCGCGCTGGCAACCCCGGTCGATCCGACCCAAGCCCCCGCGGTTGAAGAAGCCGCTCCTGTTGCTGCCGCCGCGCTGACGGCAGAGCAGGTGACGCAGGGCCGCGAGCTGTTCCAGAACTGGTCGTGCAGCGCCTGCCACGTGCTGACCGATGCCAACGGCCACGGCCATATCGGCCCGGCGCTGGATGGCAATGCGGCGATGGACGCGGCGTTCATCGTGGGCCGTGTGACCAACGGACAGGGCGCGATGCCCGGCTTCGGCGGCCAGATGACCACCGAGGAGATCGACCTGCTGGCCAACTATATCATGCAGGCCAAGAAGTAAGGCTCGAGCCCTTGCAGAAAGTGTAAAAAAGGGGGCTTTGCGGCCCCCTTTTTCTTGTCTGTCCAATGGCTCGTGATCGGCCAGTCGCGATCGCCCTAGTTGTCGCCGCGTGCGGTCCGGCTGTTGGGGCCGACCTGCGCGAAATAGTTGGTCACGCCATCGGGATCGTTGAACCACACGGTCACCAGGTCAAACCCGGTCAGGCGATTGAGCGGGGTCTCCACGGTCACATTGCGGCGCGCGCCCATCGCCGCCACGAACGGCGCATCGCTGACCACGTACTGGATCCCGGCATTGCCGTTATCGGGATGCAGGTTCTCGCCCATGCTATACAGCATCAACGTGGTTTCGCCGTGGCGATAGGGATACAACGTGGTGCCCAGCACCGGGGCATCGACCACCGGCAATTCCTCCAGCCCCACGAAATAGCGATAGAACGCGCGGCTTGCATCGAGGTCTGACACGTTGATGCCCACTCCCACGCCATCGTCCGAATGGTCGGCCGCACCGGGGCGGGCCAGGATCACGATGTCAAACCCGCCGGGATCGCGCACCAGCGCCTGCCGGATTCCGTCACCGCGGGCCACAAATTCGGGCGCGTCAAACCCGGCATCGACAAACCGCTGGGTCACTACGGCAGCATCGGGATAAGTGAACGTGAAGAACCGGATGCCGGTGCCTCCGGCATAGCCACCTTCCAGGTCATACAACCGGTTACCCTGCTGTCCTGCCGACAGCTTGACCTGTCCGCTGCCCACACCGGTCAGGATCATCTGCTGCGACGATGTCAGCTGGATCGGATTGAGCGACCGCAGGCTCAGCGCGTTGACGTAGAAATTGACCATTTCCTCGGTCATCCCGCGCGGGAAACGGCGGAACACGTTCATCGAATCCTGCCGGAACAGGTGGCTGGCGCTGCCATAAAGCTGCGCCTGGGTCAGCTCGCCCGGGGCATAGGCAAGATCGTCGCCCGATTGCATGACCGCGCCTTCGGGCGTGGTGATGGTAGTTTGGGCAAATGCTGGCGCGGTTAGGGCCAGTGCGGCACCTGCCAGGGCCAGGGTGATCTTGGAATTCATGGCTGTCTCTCCTGTTGCGCGGCCTGGTCGGGCAGGGCCCAGACGATCAGGCTTTCTTCATTGGCCGGTGCACCCCGGGCATTACGGGGCACGCCCATTGCAGTGCCGCCGGTTGCCAGGACGGCGATATACTGGCGTCCGTCTGCGCCGCGATAGGTCATTGGAATGGTGTTGGTGGTATAGGCCAGTTGTTCTTCCCATGCCACTTCGCCGGTGGCGGCATCGAAAGCCCGGAACACGCCATCATTGGTGGCACCGATGAACACCAGCCCGCCTGCCGTGACCATGCTGCCACCGGCCGAATTGTTGGCGCCGGTCTCGCGCTTGCCCTCGTCCAGTTGCGGCGATGTGCCCAGCCGGGTGGCCCAGGCGATTTCGCCGGTGTTGGCATCCACCGCGATCATCCGGCCCCACGGTGGGCGGATGCAGGGCAGGGTCACCCGCTGGCCCGCCTCGGTGGTATAGCTGGCCAGGAAGCCCGAATATGCCCCCGGCCCGGTCAGGCTGCCCCGGTCATAGGGCTGGGTGGAGCCATCGGTGCCGCTGCCATAATTGCCATCGGGATCGCGCCGCTCGATCCAGCCGATCGATCCGCCTTCGGTGATGTTGATATAGACATAGCCGGTGGTGGGATCGGCCGAAGCGCCACCCCAGACCGATCCGCCGTTGTGCGGCATGTTGATCGAAGCACGCGGCGCATCGCCTTCCTCGTGCAGGAAGAACGGCGTGAACGGTCCCGAATTGAAAAAGCTTCCGCCATAGCTGTCGAGCAAGGCCCGGCAGGCGGCGACGTGTTCGGGGTTGGTGTCTTCTGCGGTCACCACGTCATCGGGCGTCCAGGTCATCCGCTGCAGCGGTTCGGGCCGCACGGGGATGGGCTGGGTAGGGGAATAGTACTCGCCCGGCACGTCGCCGCGCGCGACCAGCATCTCGTTCACGCCGTGGATCGGCTCGCCGGTTTCGCGGTTAAGGATGTACATCAGGCCGTTCTTGCCCGTCAGCGACAGGGCCGGAACCGTTGCGCCTTCGCGGGTCACATCGACCAGCACCGGCGGGGCGGGCAAGTCCCAGTCCCACAGTTCGTGATGGATGGCCTGGAAGTGCCAGCGGTATTCACCGGTCTCGATATCGACCGCCACTACCGAGTTGGAATAGAGGTTGTCGCCCGCCCGGTCACCGCCCCAATAGTTGGGGCCGGGGCTGCCCAGCGTCATGTACAGCATGCCGGTTTCGACATCGGCGGTGGTGTACCACACCCACATGTTGGCCCCCGGGCGGCCCTGCCAGCCATCGGCCGGCCATGTCTCGTTGCCCGGTTCACCGGCGTGGGGAATGGTGTTGAAGCGCCACTTGAACGCGCCGGTAATGGCATCGAAGGCGCGGGTATCGCCGTCGCCCTCTGGTCCGGCTTGCGAAACTTCGGGGGTCCAGGCCCCGATCACCAGCGTATTGCGGAACAGACTGGGCGGATAGGGATAGCTGGCGCCGTCCCATGTGAGCGTGCCGTTGTCGGCAAAGGAACGATCGATCCGTCCGGTCCGCGCATCGAGCGCCACCACGCTGTTGCCGGGGTTGTAATACAAGCGCGGGCCATGCGCGCCCCCGGAACTGGCATCGCCGGGCCAATATGTGACATATCGCCGCGCAGTGCCCTCGGCAATCTGGTGGCGCCAGATCTCGCGCCCGCTGGCGGCCTCCAGTGCGACGACGGAATTGCCCAGCGGCAGGTACATCACGCCATCGACCACCACCGGGACCGTGCCTGCCAGCAGCCCCGCGCCGCCATCAGGCCGCAGGCGAAACGTCCAGGCCTGTTCGATCTGGCCCACGTTCTGGCGGTTGATCTGGGTGAGCGGCGAATAGCGCTGGCCGGCATGGTCGCGGGCGTAAAGCGGCCAGTCACCATCGGCCACATCCTGCGCCATCAACGGCGCGGTTGATGCCGATGCCAGCAGGGTGGCGGCCAATACGCCTGTCAGTGCGCTGGCCAGTATCCTGCCCCCGGTGATGTTGCGCATGGTCGATTCTCTCCCGCTATGAATCGCCCGATTAATTGGGAATCGCACGATTAATTAGCTTCTTAATCGTTCTGTCGGAAAACTAATTCAAGCCCTGTTTGCCAAGCCATCCCGCAATCACCGCGGCCACCGCATCGCTGTTGGCTTCGAGTTGCATGGCGTGGCCGTTACCGTGCACGCCGTGATCCTCCAGCCGCAGGTGATCGACGCTGGCCCCGGCCTGCTGCAGGAAATGGACGATGGCGTGGTTGTCTGCCGCCATCCAGCTGGCTTCGGCGGTCAGCACCATGATGGGCATTTGCGCCAGCGCGGGCAGGCGACGGGCGGGCTCGGCCTGGATTTTGTATGGCACCAGATCGGGGCCGGGCGAGGGCAGGTCGATGCTGGCCAGCTTTTCGTCCGGGGCCAGCGGCGGATCGAACGCCAGCGGCGCGTGGGTGATGCCATAGGGCAGCGGACCGCTGATCGCGACAAACGGCGGGCCAAGCGGCTCGGCCGCCACGATGGCGCGCACCAGATCGGGCCGCGCATCGGCGATCAGCCAACCGCAGGGCCCGCCCGCCGAATGGGTCAGCACGATCGCCGGGCCGATCAGGTCCAGCAGTTCGGCTCCGGCGGCTTGCGCATCGGCCTGCCACGCCGCCGGATCGGCCAGCGTCGGCCCGGTCCCGGCCAGGAAGGCGAGGAACGCCGGATCGTCGATCCTGCCGGTGCCGGGCCACTGGGTGTGCAGCTTGGCCTGCGGATAGTTGTCGGCAAAATCGCCGGGCCGGGTGAATAATCGTTCGAGGAACACGGTGGGGCCAGGCTTGGCCATCTCGCCCTGGAATTCAGGATTGAACGGGCTGCGGCCATGTTGCGGGCGATCCACCACATAGACCGGCCAGCCGGCGCGAACGAACCAGTGCACCCACCCTTCTCGGCCATCGGCGGTACCAAGGAAATCGGTCCCTTGCCCGCCGCCGCCGTGGATCATCACGATGGGCAGGTCGTGCTTCAGGTCAGCGGGTATCCAGTATTCGACATATTGCTGCCCGCGCATGGCCGTGCCGGCCACCGGATGATCGACCAGTTCGCCGCCGGTCCAGAAGAAGCCCTGGGCGGCCAGGTGCAGCGGATGGTCCGCACCCTTCGCGTGCAGGTCAGCCGGACGAAGCGACTTGCTCAATGAATTTGGCCTTTGCGGTTCTTGATATCGATGCCGACCCGGTCACTGGGATCGGCCTTGGCCCAGCGCGAATTGGGCCGCAGTACGTCCCCGATCACCTTGTAGGCGAACAGCATCAGCAGCGCGCCGCTATCAGGGTTGTCCTGCAGCGCCTTGAGGAAGCCGAGATCCTTCTGCCGCTGCGCCGGATCAGCCTCCTGCAGCATGCGCTTGTTCTCGGTCGCCGCGGGGGAGACCACTTCCCAGAATATACGCCGCCGCTCTTCCGAAAAGCGGTCAAGGATGGTCTCGTCCTCTTCCCCGCGCAGCACGGCACCCAGCACATCGGCGAGCACCACGCCGGTCCACAGCCCGCTGGTGAGGCCCAGGCCGCCGCACGGATTGGTGGCATGGGCGGCATCGCCCGCCAGCAGCACACGCCCCTTGCGCAAGGTCTCTCCCGCGCGCTGGTGGAGCATGTAGGGGCTGGCCGAGACGATCTGGTAATCCTTGCGGCCAGCCATGAACCATTCGTACCGCTGGTGGATGCGCTCCTCGAAAGTCTCCTCGGGCAGGGCGGAATCTTCCATATAGGTGCAGCGCCACAAGCCATCGGTATCCAGTTGCGCGATCACCGCCATGTTGACCGGATCGCACACGAAATTGGCCTGTTCGTAACCCAGTTCGCCGAACGGGAATTTTACGTTGGTGGCAACGAACCGTTCGGGCCAGGTGTGGCCGGCAAATTCGATGCCCGCCAGCTTGCGCACCATCGACCGCGCGCCATCGGCCCCGATCAGCCACTTGGCGCTGAACGTCACCTCGCCATCCGGGCCGGTGACCATGGCCAGCATGTGGTCGTCGTATTCCTCGAACCCGTGGATTTCGTGGCCGAACAACACTTCCACGCCCAGCTTCTGCGCGTGCTCCATCGCCACCTGCGCCACCTGGTGCTGGCCTACGTGGAGCTGGTAATCATAGGCGATGCCCTCGATCGGCTCGGTCACCACCACCGAATGATAATCGAATTCGGGCACATGGGTGCCAAAGGCGCGGTTGCGGAAGCCCAATTGGTCCAGTTCGGCCAGGATACCCAGTTCTTCAAGCACCAGCAGGGTGGAGGGGAAATAAACCGCTGCGCGCGGGGAATTGATGACGTGGTCCTCGCGCTCGATCACCCGCACGCTGGCCCCGGTCTGCGCCAGCGCCAGGGCGGTGAGCATGCCGACCGGGCCGGCCCCGACAATCAGGACATCGGTCGGCATGGTGGGATGCTTGGTCATTGTTGCTCCAGGGATTGTCGGCGGGCTGCTTCGGTCAGGACATAGGCGCGGATCGCCTCGGATTGTTCGGCATTGATCCACGGTGCAAAGCTGATCATGCCGCGCTGCGCCAGAATGCCCTCCATCACCACCGCGTTCCACGCTGCCGCATCGGTGGCCACAGGCGAGCGCAGCAGATCGGGGTTGACCGGGCCATTGTGGCAGATGGTGCAGAAGGCGAAATATTGCCCCTGGCCCATGGCGATCTGTTCGGGCGTGAACGTGTCCGTACTGGCGGTATAGGGCCGGGCGGCAACCGCCGGCAGCGGGGCCAGTTCGCCGGTGCCACCAAGGCGGAACACCAGCAGCATGCCGTTGGGCGGCGGGCGGCGCATCCAGTCGGTCTGGCTGGCCATGCCCATCGATCCGCCATAGCCCGCCAGCACGGCGACATATTGCACCCCGTCAGCGCGATAACTGATCGGTCCGGCCATGATCCCGCGTTCCTGCTGGAAGTGCCACAGTTCGGTGCCATCGGCCGCGTTATAGGCGGTGAACCGGCCATCGGGCGTGCCCTGGAACACCAGGTTGCCGCCGGTCGCCAGCGTGCCGCCGTTCCACGGCCAATCGCGGTCAATGCCCCACACCTCGCGCTGGGCGACGGGATCCCACGCCACCAGGCGGCCCTTGGTTTGCGCAGTGATATAGGCGCGACGGGCCTCGGGCGTATCGCCCGGCACCAGCCCTTCCGGCGGGGTAAGGAAGGTGACGCCGGTGTTCCAGCGGCCGATGTTGCGGCGATAGTCCACATCATCGGCATAGGCGCTGGGTACCTGCATCGACGGGATGTAGACCAGGCCGGTCTGCGGCGAATAGCTCATCGGGTGCCAGGCATGGGCGCCAAGCCCCGATGGCGTGACCAGATATGGCGCATCGGCATAGCGCGCGGCAGGAATTTCCACCGGGCGGCCGGTCGCCAGGTCGATCCGTTCCGCCCAGTTCTGGTGGGTATAGGGTTCGGCACTGATCAGTTTTCCGTCGGCCCGGTCGATCACATAGAAGAACCCGTTCTTGGGCGCCTGCAGGATCACTTTGCGTTGCTGGCCAGCAATGGTCAGGTCGGCCAGGGTCATCTGCTGGGTGGCGGTGTAATCCCACGTTTCGCCCGGGTTCTGCTGGTAATGCCACTTGTACGCGCCGGTATCGGGATCGAGCGCCAGGATCGCGGTAAGGAACAGGTTGTCGCCTTCACCATCGCTGCGGGCGCGGTGGTTCCACGGGCTGCCATTGCCCACGCCCACCAGCAACTGGTCGAATTCGGCATCATAGACGATGGAATCCCACACAGTGCCGCCGCCGCCCATTTCCCAGTATTCGCCGCTCCAGGTGTCGCCGGCAAAACGCGCGAACACCTCATCCGATGCCGCGCCATCGGGGCCATCGGCCGGATTGCCGGGCACGGTGTAGAACCGCCAGACCAGATCACCGCTGTCGGCATCGTAGGCCGAAACATAGCCGCGCACGCCCAGTTCGGCGCCCGAATTGCCGATGATGACTTTGCCCCGCACCACGCGCGGCGCGCCGGTTACGGTATAGGGCTGGTCCTGGTTAACGGTTACGACATCCCACAATTCCTCGCCGGTTGCGGCATCCAGCGCCACCAGCCGGCCATCGATGGTGCCGACAAACACCTTGCCTTCCCACACCGCCACGCCGCGGTTGACCACATCGCAACAGGCGTGTGCGCCCTTGGCTCCGTCAACTTGCGGATCATAGCGCCACAGCACTTCGCCGGTGGCGGCGTTGACTGCCATCACCTTGGACCAGGCGGTGGACAGGTACATCGTGCCATCGACCACGATGGGGGTCGCTTCCTGCCCGCGGTTGGTATCGAATTCGACCGCGAAGGCGAGGCTGAGGTCGCCCACGTTTTCCGCGTTGATATCGGCCAGCGGGCTGAACCGCTGCTCGGCATAAGTGCGGCCGTGGCTCAGCCAGTTATCCGGATCGTCCTCGGCGGCCAGCAGGCGGGCTTCATCCACGGCGCCCATCTCGGGTGCTTGCGAACAGGCGGCCAGCAGCAGCGTGGCAGCCATGACAATCGCAGATCGAACCAGCTTCATTCCCGCGTCCCCTCCCAAGGAATCGTGCGCACCCGTTCGGGCGTCATCATCACGAACGTTAGAATGCCAGTCAGCCCTTGGCGAGTCCTTCGGGAAGGGTTTCGGGAATCTGGCCGGGGCCGATGTCGAACACATAATCGGCACGGCGGGGCAGGTCTTCCAGCATGTGGCGGGTCAGGCGTTCATAGTGCTGGCAGAAGCGGGCGATTGCTGCATCGTCCATCAGGCCCGGAGCTGTCGGATCGGCGGCGCGCAGCTTTTCTTCCTGCAGGGTGCGGTTGGCCAGCACGGCATCGAAGCTGCCTACTTTGAGCATCACTAGCATGTCGAGCTGGTCGAACAGGACGCGGTAATCACCGCGCAACCACAGGTTGGCCACCGAACGCCACACGCCGTCGGGATCTTCGTCATGTTCCAGCTGATTGACCGGATCGAGCAGCTCCTCGTCAGCCTGCGGGCGGCAGGCGACACACCAGCCTTCGAACAATAGCACGTCCACCGGCCCTTCGATCCGCTCGCCCTGTGGCTTGCGATCATCCGTGCCCTTGTCAAACCGGGGCAGGTCGAAGCTGCGGCCGGCGCGCAGGTGCTCGATGATCGCCATGCCAAGTCCGGGCGCATGGGTACCCGGCACCCCGCGGGTGGCGAACAGCGGATGCACCTCGCGCGCCACGGCCTGCCGCTCGGCCCGGGTTAGGTACAGGTCATCAATCGACAGCGTCACGGCGCGCACCTGCCGCTGGGCCAGCAGTGCTTCGAGAAATGCACAAATTGTCGATTTGCCAGAGCCTTGCGCGCCATTGATACCAACGATCAGCGGCTTCCGGCTGGCAGCCTTTCGGGCAATGGCAGTGGCCAGCGGTTGCCAGCATTGTTCGACCACGGCGCGATAGCTGGCGGGCAGGGCCTGCGCCGCGATGAGGTCGCCAACCGGGTCAACGCTCACAGGACGGGGTTGGGCAGGTCTGCCCCCTCAGCAAACGCCGCAACATTGGCCAGTGCACACATGCCCATGGCTACGCGCGTTTCTGAATTGGCGCTGCCAAGATGCGGTAACAGAACGACATTTTCGATATCGAGCAACTCTGCCGGCACTTTCGGTTCAGCCGGATAGACATCAAGGCCCGCGCCCGCCAGGTGGCCCGATCGCAGCGACTGGGCCAGTGCCGCGTGGTCCACCACGCTGCCCCGCGCGGTATTGATGAGGTATGACCCCGGCTTCATCGTGGCCAAGGCCGCAGCATCAATCATGTTGGCCGTCTCCGCGCCGCCTGGCACATGCAGCGAAACGAAATCAGCTTTGATCAGCAAGTCCCTAAGATCACTGCAAAACTCAGCCTGCAATTCCTGCGCAATCGCGTCCTCCGCCGGTCGCCGGGCATAATAGGCTACCTTCATCCCGAACCCGTGATGCGCCCGCCGCGCCGTGGCAATCGCGATGCGGCCGAACCCCACGCAGCCCAGCACCTTGCCTTTCAGCGCGCTGCCGATGAGGTGTGTGGGGCACCAGCCTTGCCATTGCCCGCCGCGCAGTTCCCGCTCACCCTGGCCCGCCCGCCGCGCCGCCATCAGCATCAGCGTGAGCGCAATATCGGCCGTGGCATCGGTCAAAACGCCGGGGGTGTTGGTCACCGCGATACCTTTTGCCCGCGCTGCAGCAATGTCGATATGGTCGAACCCCACGCCGTAGTTGGCGATCAATTTTACCCGGTCGCCCCCACTTATCACGGCGGCGTCGATCTTGTCCGACACGGTGGGGCACAGCACGTCGAACTCGCCCATTGCTGCGGCCAGTTCGGCCTGGCCCAGTGGCTTGTCGCCCTCGTTCAGCACCACGTCGAACTGCGCTTTCAACGCACGTTCGACAGGCTCGGGCCAGCGGCGGGTTACCAGTATGCGCACCGGTTAATCTTCGGCGCTGGTGATGTGCTTGGTTTCCGCGCTGGTGGATGCCGGGCCGGTGTTGCGCTTGTAGATCCCCCCGCGCCAGCTTTCGCGCATATAGGGTTCAGGTCCGCCTTCCGGCACGTGGAGGCCATAGAGGTTCATCAGCCCAGGATGGCGCCCGAGTCCGCCGAACAGGTCACGGCACCGCTCGATCCAGTCGCGCAGGGGATCGTCCTCAGCCAAGGATGGCACCTTGCCCACCGAGGCGAGGAACAGGATCGGCCCCAGGATGCGGTAATCGGCATAATTGGGCGAACTGCCACCCAGCCACTGATGTTCGCGCAGGGCCATCCGCAGTGGCTCGATCGCGGCTGAGATCTGCGGCAGACGATCCTCGTGTCCGGCCTGCATGTCCTCCAGCTTCATGCCCAGCATCTTTTCACGGCTGGTGGTGACGTATTCCTTGTCGTGTTCGAAGCAAAGGTCGCGGTAATCGGCGCAGAAGCAGCGCATCCACGGGCCAACGGCAGTGGGCCACCACCAGGCATCAAGCGCTTTGGTCAGCGCGGCCACGCTTTCATGCGGGATCAGCATGGGGCGGTCGGGATAGGTGGCATCGAGGTATTCGACGATGCCCCAGCTATCCAGCACCCACTTGCCATCGTCCACGATGGCCGGCAGCCGTTCTGTCTGACCGCCGGTCCGCTCCATGATACCGGTAAAACCGCCCGGCACCGTGTCGATGGTGAAGCCCTTATGGGCCAGCGCGTACTTGGTGGCCCAGACGAACGGGCTGGTGGTGGCGCCATGCGCCATTGTCAGGTCGTAGAAGGTGATGGTGTTGTTGGCGGCCATGATGTGGGGATTCCTCTCTCGCGGTGCTTGCTATTGGTTGATGCGCCAAAAGGAAAGTGGGAGACATTGCGCCATGTCAGAAATTGCTTTTGTGAGTCTCGAAAAACCGCTGCCCGACCTCGCGGGCGAGCTTGGCCGATCGTTCGAGGAATTCGGCTTTGCCGTGGTGCAGGATCACGGCATCGACCAGTCGCTGATCGAGCGGGCCGAGCAGATGATGGTGCGGTTTTTCGCCCTGCCGGACGAGGTCAAACGGCAATACCACCGGGTGGGCCAGGGCGGCGCGCGCGGCTATACGCCGTTTGGTGTGGAGCAGGCCAAGGGTGCCAGCGTGCAGGATCTTAAGGAGTTCTGGCACGTGGGCCGCGATCTGCCACCGGGCCACCGCTATGCCGCGATGATGCGGCCCAACATCTGGCCGGATGAGCCGGCCGATTTCCGGCCTGTGTTCCAGGATCTGTTCCTGGCTTTCGACTGGGCCGGACGGCGGATCCTGTCAGCCATCGCGCTGCATCTGGGCGAGGGCGAGGATTTCTTCGAGGACGCGGTCCGCGAAGGCAATTCGGTGCTGCGCTTGCTGCACTATCCGCCGGTGACCCAAGCACCGCCGGGGGCGATCCGCTCTGCCGCGCACGAGGACATCAACGCCATCACCCTGCTGCTGGGGGCCGAGGAGGCTGGGCTGGAGCTGCTGGCCCGCGATGGTCGCTGGCTGCCGGTCAGTCCGCCACCGGGCGCACTGGCGGTGAACATCGGCGACATGCTGCAACGCTATACCGCAGGCCGCCTGCGCTCCACCACGCACCGGGTGGTCAATCCGGCGGGAGAAGCGGCGCGGCGGGCGCGCTATTCGATGCCCTATTTCCTCCACTTCCGGCCCGATTTCCTGATCGACCCGCTGTTTGCCGATGAGGATGGGCGCGGCGAGGAGCCGATCACCGCACAGGATTACCTGATGGAGCGGCTGCGCGAGATCAAGCTGGCTTAACCGCCAGCAAGCTTCGCCTCTTCCAGCTTGACCAGATGCCACAGCGTGCGGGTGACGGGCGCTGCTACGCCCTTTTCTTCCGCCGCCAGCACGATTGCGCCGTTGATCGCATCGACCTCGGTGCGGCGACCGGCTTTCACATCCTGCAGCATGCTGGCTTCGTGATCGGCGTGGTCGGTCATCGAAACTTCAGTCAGCGCCAGGATCGGCGCGGGATCGATCATTGCGCCATTGGCATGGGCGGCGGCGACGCCTTCGGCCACCACGGCGCGGATCGTGGCCCGCGCCTCGGCGTTTGCGCCCAGAAAGCCGGGCGTGCGGCGGGTGAGGGCGCACAAGGGGTTCATCGCCGCGTTGAAGATCACCTTGGACCAGATCGCGCCGTGAATTGCCGGATCGAGCTGCGCGGGCAGGCCGCCACGGGTCAATGCATCGGCCACTTGCCCGGCCATTGCCGGATCGCCGCCGAATGCCGGATAAAGCCGCGAATACCCCTCGCCGTGGCTGCGCACCTTGCCGGGGCCGACCAGGTCGCTGGGCAGCATGCTGGCCCCCACCATCACCCGGTCATCCGATACAAAGCCAGCCAGCCGCCGGTCGTTCCCCAGGCCATTCTGCAGGCTGAGGAGGTGCGTTGCAGGGCCGATGGCATGGGCCAGGCCTTCCAGCGCCCCAGCCGTGTGGAAGGTCTTGGTGAACACTACCACCAGGTCAAACGGCCCGGTCGCATCGGCGGGCAAGCGGGCTGGGATGGGCAGGTGTTCGATGCCAGCGCGGGTATCCAGTTCCAGGCCGTGGGCGTTGATCGCCGCAACATGCGCCGTGCTCACATCCACCAGCGTGACCGTGCATCCCGCGCGGTGGAAGGCGGCGCCAAACAGGCAACCCATCGCGCCCGAACCAAGGATTGCGACCTTCATGCAATTTCTCCCAGCAAGTTCTGGCCCAGCAGCAGCAGCAGCTTCACGTCCACCGCCAGACCGGCTGCGCGGAACTGGGCGATGGCGTGGGGCAGTTCGGCCAGTTTCACCCGGTGGACAACAATGTCCTCTCCGTCGATCCCGCCGCCGTCCGATACCTTGGCAAGGTCACTTGCCAGTAACAGGGTGAAGCTTTCCGAGGTCATGCCGGGGGACGAGAAATATTCGCCAGCATCGCGCCATGTGGCAGCGGCATAGCCGGTTTCCTCGATCAGTTCGCGTTTGGCGGCAGCCAGCGGATCCTCGCCTTCGGACCCCGCGTCATCGCCAATCAGGCCGGCCGGCAGTTCGATGCACTTGCGCCCCAACGGCACGCGAAATTGTTCTACCAGGATCACGTGCCGATTATCGTCAACACCGTCGATCGGCACGATAACTGCCGCCCGGATGCCGCGCGCGCGGGACACGTATTCCCACTTGCCGCGCCGCCGCGCCTCGATCCACTTGCCGGACCACAGCACTTCCTCGGGCGTATCGGCGATTTCGATTGTCATGCCCCCGCGCCTATCGGAGGACTAGAGTTCAATCAACCTGTCGGGCAGCTCGTTCACATCTTCCGACCCGCGCGGGAAATGTTCGGCCAGCACCGTGGCGACATCGCGCACGCCGGCAGCTATCCCCTCGGCCGTGCAGCCCTTGCGGATTTCGCCCAGCATGTCGGCCATGGCCAGGCCCCAGACCTCGGCCGGGACTTTCAACGCGATCGCCTCGTCGGCCACGATTTCCGCCCGGTGCTCGGCCATCGACAGGTAGATCAGCACCCCGGTGCGGCCATGGGTGCGCTTTTCCGCGCCGACCTTGAAATGCCGCACGGCGGCATTGCGGACCCGGGCGCTTTTCACCGGGCCGGGCACAAGGAACATCCGCAATGGTCGCCACAACTGGATCAGCAACACGCCTGCAAACTTGAGCAAACCAAAGCCGAGCGCCATCGTCAGCACTTCGCCTCGCGTCCAGTCGCTCGCCCAGCCGCCATGAAACAGGCCGTCCCACAGGCCGAGGTAGAAATCGGACCAGACGGCAAACACCGACATCGCGGTGAAGGCGATGGCGATGGCCCACACCAGCGCCACGTCGGTATAGCCGTCGGAGCTGTCGGCCAGCACGGTAACGATCTCGCCGCTGGTGGACAGTTCCGCTGCGGCCACCGCTTCCGAAACGATCCGGTGCTGTTCGTGATCAAGCATCGCCATCCTACCAGCCCCCCGAAGCGCCGCCGCCCCCGAAGGAGCCTCCGCCGCCACCAAATCCGCCGCCGCCTCCAAAGCCGCCTCCGCCGCCCCAGCCGCCTCCGCCGCCATCACCATCGGACAGGCCGCCCATGATCGCCTTGCCGGCTTCCCACAGGATGATGTTACCGACCGCGTCGGCCACGTCGCCGCCGCGTCCGCCATAGCGCCTGCGCCGACCGCCGCCGCGCATCATCGGCAGGACGAAGAAGAAGAACAGGAAGCCCAGCCATATCAGCGCGCCAACCGGAAAGCCGCCTTCGCTCTCGCGGTTCTGGCTGCCTTGCGCGATGGCCGCGGCTTCTTCAGGCGGCAGGGTGAGCTGGGTCAGGATACGATCTGCGCCAAGGGCGATGCCGCCGGAATAATCGTTTTCACGAAAATACGGCTTCATTTCCTCGATATAGTCGAATGCCAGGCCATCGGGGATGATCGCTTCGAGGCCATAGCCGGTCTCGATCCGCATCAGTCGTTCGTTCGGCGCGACGATCAGAATGATCCCGTCGTTGTTCTCCGCATCGCCCAGGCCCCACTCGCGACCGAGCTGGTAGCCATAGTCGGCAATGTCATAGCCATCGAGGCTGGCCAGCGTGACAATCACGAACTGCCGCTGGTTGGCCTGCTCGAAAGCAGTGAGCCGTGCGGTCAGATCCGCTTCGGTGGCGGGATCGATTACGTTCGCCTGATCGACCACCGGCGCGGTGCCACGTTCGGGAAAGGCCGGCTGGGCCTGGGCACTTGCCGAAAGGACAAGCGCCCAGGCTGCCAGCAATGTGGCCAGAATGCTGCGCCAGGGCATTGGCCGGACCTTGCGGTACGCCGGGATCACTCGCCGCTGCGCATGTCGAGTTCAGGGGCCACTTCTGCCCCTTCGGTGACGGCGGCATAGGGGACCATCGGTTCGGCACCGTGGATGATATTGGCACCGATGGTGTCGGGGAAGGTGCGGATCGTGGTGTTATACTGGCGCACCGCCTCGTTGTAATCGTTGATGGCCACGCGGATGCGGTTCTCGATGCCTTCGACCTGAACCATCAGGCGGCCGAAATTGGCCTGGCTTTGCAGGTTGGGGTATTGTTCCACCGTCACCATCAGCCGGCCGAGGGCGCTGCCGAACTGGCCCTGCGCGGCCTGGAATGCGGCCATGGCTTCGGGATCGTTGAGATCTTCGGCCGACAGCTGGATTTCGGGGCGGGTGGCAGAAGCGCGCGCTTCGATCACGCCTTGCAGCGTCTCACGCTCTTCCTCGGAACTGCCCATGGTGATTTCTTCGAGATTGCCCATCAGATTGGCGCGCGCCTGAAACGCTGCTTCGACATTGGCCCACTTGGCCTTGGCATTCTCCTCTGCCGCGGGCACCGAATTGATGCCGCATCCGGCCAGGGCAAGGCTGGCAACGGCAATGGTGGCAAGGCGGGTCAGGCGCGTGAACATCGAAGAAATCCTCCCAAACAAGTCGGCACCCGAAGGTGTATTGCGCATATAGCACGGCTGGGCGCTGTTTCAAGGATGCACCCTTGCCTTGCCGCTGGCGAATTCTGGTGGCAATAAAAAGCGGGTTAACGGAGAAGGGGACGCAACAATGTTGAACGAGTTCAAGCTATTCATCGCCAAGGGCAACGTGCTCGATCTGGCAGTCGCGGTGCTGATAGGTGCTGCATTCGGCACCATCGTGACATCGCTGACCGCCGATCTGATCATGCCGTTGATCGGCAGCGTGGTGGGCGATGTCGATTTCTCCAACCTCTATATCGTTCTCAGCGGCGACGTGGCCGCGGGCACTTCGCTGGAAGCGGCGCGTGCTGCCGGGGCCAACGTGCTGGCTTATGGCAATTTCATTTCGGTGGTGATCAACTTCGTGATCCTGGCCTTCGTGATCTTCCTGCTGGTGCGCCAGGCCAACAAGCTGATGGCAAAGAAGGAAGAGGCCGCAGCGCCCACCGGTCCGACCGAAGTGGACCTGCTGATCGAAATCCGCGACGCACTGAAGAAGTAATAGCCGCGCTGGCCCGCCCCGAACCTTTCGCGCATGCGCGAGGGGTGGGGTGGGCCAGCGGGATATTCCCAATCCGCTCACTTCACATTCAGCAATTGCGCGCTATATCAGCCGTGCCGGTTTCGACCGGATATGGCGATAAAGTGTAGTGTGCAATAAGCGCAGCGGACCCGGGGGCAGTACCCGGCGGCTCCACCACCACCAGCACGAAAGTGCCGGTTATGACGGGGCCGAACTAGGATCGACGTGTGTGAAAAGCACTATTTTTGCCCGGGCTGAGTAACCCGTTTAAGGCTCACAACACACAAGTGCCAACGATAACGAAGCACTCGCAATCGCTGCGTAACCTGACGGCCTAACGGCCTGATCTTACAAAGCTAAAGCGCGGTTGGACCGACCGGGCAACAGAACGGATTCCAGCGGTTTGGGGGGCACCGGGCAACAGAAGCCTCCCACTTTCTTTCGGCCAGATTTCCGCCCATGCCGGGCTGCGAACGCAGGTCTTCTGCGCTTCCGGTGCTCACGGCCCGAATGGCCGCTGCGCGCCGGTTCTCGAATCCCAGCGTTCTCGCTCCGGCCTGGACGAAAATCTGGCCGAAAGAACTTGTCTGTCAGGTAGCCGAATTGGCTTCGCGCTCGGCCCGTTCATACTTCAGGCAATCGAGGATCTTGGCGCCGGCCAGGAACACTGCGCCGGTGCAGGCGAGGAACAGCAGCCAGCCGCCGGTTCCGGGATACTGGTCCAGATATGCTGCGCCGCGCGATGTGGCGCCCAGCGCCAGCGCGTAGATGATCAGGAACGCTTCAACCCGCGTCTTGATCATGAACAGCCTGGAAATCTTGCGCAGCATTGCTCCCCTTTCTTATTAAGAATTACAGGTGCAAACCTTGTGCCAGCCGCAGGTTCCCGCCATTCTCCAAGGTTAACGCAAAGCCGGTTGTAAGGCAAACCGACAGGTTTGCCCGATCAGGCCAGTTGGCCGAGACCGAGCAGGTCCAGCATCGCAGCGCGGGCGGTGCGGATCGTCTGCGCCAGACTGCCCTGGCCCACATCGGCGGCATCGATCTGTTCGGGCCAATATTGCGCCACTACTGCCGCCATCGCGTCAGCTCGCGGCTCGCTAAGCATGAAGCGCGGATCGACCGTGGCGGGATCGGCCACAACGCGCAGCCGCAGACAGGCAGGCCCGCCGCCATTGGCCATCGATTGCCGCACGTCGACGACCTTGACCTGCCGGATGGGGCCATTCCCTGCCAGCATCTGCTGCAGCCAAGCCCACACCGGAGCGCTGTCCTCGCATTCGCCCGGCACCACCAGCGTCATTTCGCCCGATGGCGGCGTGATGAGCTGGGCGTTGAACAGGTATGACCCCACGGCCTCGGCCAGGTTTACCGCGCTGGATGGAACCTCCACCACCTGCGCTCCGGGACATTTCGCCCGGATGGCGGCATAGGTGCCCGCCGGATCGGCAAAGGCCTGTTCGTGGGTGAACAACACGTGTTCGTTGGCGACAGCCACCACATCATTGTGGAACGCGCCCGCCGCGATCGCCTCGGGTGCCTGCTCCACAAACAGCACGCGGGCAGGATCGAGGCCATGCCGCCGGGCCACGATGCGGCTGGCCTGTTCGTGCTGGCGGGCGGGAAAGGGGCCGCCGCTGCGGCCATAGACAAACACCTCTAGCCCGGCCTCGCCATGCACCGGGGCCAGCCGCATGTGGTTGGCCGCGCCTTCGTCACCGAAGCATGGCGGCACAGCCGGGTGCACCGCGAAGTGCGCACTGTCGGCAAAGGCGAACTGCAATTGCGCCAGCGTATCGGGCCATTCGTGGCTGCGGTGCGGCATAGTGACCAGGTTGGCAACGGTCAGGTGGCAGCGCCTGTCGGCCGTATCGGGGGCAGGCGAAACAGTGGCCGCATTGGCGGTCCACATCGAACTGGCCGACCACGCCCCTGCCACCAGCGCCCGATCGGTCGTGCCATCATCGGCCAGCGCAGTGATCCAATCTGTGTTGGGGCGGGGGAGCGGCAGCAGGAAGCCCTGCGCCAGCCCAAGCGCCATATTGCCGCGCATCTTGGCCAGCCCCTGCAAGGCGGCGGCGCGGGGATAGCTGGTGCCGCCAGCGTTCTTGGTTGCCGCCAGGTTACCCAGGCTGAGGCCGGCATAATTGTGGCTCGGCCCGACGATCCCGTCGAAATTGATTTCCTGCAGGCTCACCGCCCGATGCTCCACACCTCGTCGCCCTCGTTCAGGCGCAGGATGTCCGCCGCGCGGCTGTCGATCGCCATGCCGCCATCGCGCAACTCGCGCGCGCCATAGCAACAGCGGAACCCGGCCAGCCGTCCTGTGGCGAGCAGCGCTTTCTCGCCGCTGGCCAGATCGGTATCGACCACTTTCAGGTGCTGCGCGTCGCGGATCGAATGGACCTTGTCGGTCCGTGCCAGCATGGTCGGCCCGCCATCGAAGATGTCGACATAGCCTTCGAAGGCAAAGCCCTCGTTCTCCAGCATCCGCATGGCGGCGCGGCCATTGGGGTGGGGCAGGCCGATCACCTGCCGCGCATCGTCGCTCAGCATGGCGATATAGACCGGGTGCTTGGGCATCAGGTCGGCGATGAACTGGTTGCCGTGGACCCCGTTGAACTGGTCCGCTGCCTGAAAATTCATTCCGAAGAAGCGCCCGCCGATGGCATCCCAGAATGGCGATCCGCCGCGCTCGTCGATGATACCGCGCAGTTCGGCCAGGATCCGGTCGCCGAACCGTTCGCGGTGGGATGCGATGAACAGATAGCGGCTGCGGGCGAGCAACATGCCCAGTCCCCCGGCGCGCTGGCCGGGATGGAGGAACAGCCCGCCCACTTCGCTGCACCCGCCCAGATCGTTGGTCAGGGTGAGCATTTCTGCGGTGACCGTGCGCTCCAGTTCTTCCGAATGCTGGGTCAGCGTGGTGATGCGATACGAATAGAACGGCCAGTGCTGGCCCACCTGGGTGAACATCTGCACCGTGCCGCGCACTTCGCCGGTCTCGGTGTTTTCCAGCACCATGACGAACAGTTCGTCGATCAGCGGCAGATCGGTGCCGTCGCGCTCAAAAGAGGTGGCGGCCCGTTCCAGCTTGGCGGTCAGCGATTTGCGATCGGGCGGCAGGTTGGTGAACCCGCCACCGGTCAGCTTGGCCATTTCGTACAATGGCTGCAGATCGTCCGGCGTGGCTGCGCGGATCACGAAACTCATTGTCCGGCTCCCAAGTCAGCGCCCGTTGCCAGGCGATGGAGCACCAAGGCGCTCAGCGCTGCCCGCTCGGTCAGCGATGGCACGATCATGAACTCGTTAGCCGAATGAATCGAGCCCCCGCGCACGCCCATCGTATCGACTACCGGAATACCGCAGGCCGCGATGTTGTTGCCATCACACACCCCGCCGGAATCCTGCCAGCCGATGGTCTGGCCCAATGCTGCACCGCTCTGCCGGACCAGTTCGAACAGTTGCTGGGCCCGCGCGTCGACCGGCTTGGGCGGACGCGTCACGCCGCCGTGGAAATGGGTCGAAACGTCGTGCAACTTCTCCAGAAACTGCAACAAATCACGCAAATCAGACGCAAAATCATCGGCTGCCATGGTGGTACGCGGGCGCACGTTGAAGCGCAGCACGGCCAGGTCCGGCACGACGTTGTTGGCCGATCCGCCATCGATTTTTGCTGGGTTCACCGGCAAGTCGGCGTGGCTCATCTGCTTCAGCCGCACCGCGCAATCGGCGGCGGCGACAAGTGCATTGCGGCCATCCTGCGGATTGCGCCCGGCATGCGCGGCGCGGCCGCGAAATGTCACTGCATAGTTCCCGCTGCCGCCCCGGGCGTGGGCCAATGTGCCATCGGGCAGGGCGGACGGTTCGTATGTCAGCGCGGCGAATTTGCCCTGCGCCAGGTCTGCGATCAGTGCGGCGGATGACAGCGAGCCTGTCTCCTCGTCCGAATTGATCAACACGTCGTAGCCGATCGCGCTCGCATCGGGCGTGGCTTCCAGCGCCTTCAGCGCCTCCAGCATGACCGCCATCCCGCCCTTCATGTCGGCGGTGCCCGGGCCGTTCACCGTATCATCATCCAGCCAGGTGACCTGCTGGAACGCATCGTCGGCAGGAAACACCGTGTCCATGTGGCCGGTCAGCAGGAACCGCCGCGCGGCTTGCGGACGGACCCGCAGCACCAGATGGCTGCCATGCTGCTGCATCCGTTCGTGCCCCGCCGGATCGATCGATACCACCGGCGCGGGTGCAACCAGCGAAACCTCGCCCGGCAGCACGGCAAAAGCCTGCGCCAGCGTATCGGCCATAACGGCAAGGCCGGCCAGGTTGGCCGTGCCGGTATTGATCGCGGCCCAGTGCAGCGTGCGATCGAGCATTGCCGCCTGATCGACCGCGCTGACGAGCTTTTGTTCGGAGACTGTCAGTTGTTTCATGTGCAACCGGGTTTAGGGACTTGCCGCCACCTGTCAATTCCTCCCCCTGTTCCTGTCCCTTAACGCCTCTCTAAGGCTGACGCGATAGATTGTGCGCCAAGGGAGTTATTGCATGGGCCTGGCTGTTGCCGGCAAGCCGAGAGTGGAGCCGCGCGTGCGTGCCATGGTGCGCGCGCGCCTGCGCGATTCGACCGGCGAGCGCGATGTCTGCATAATCGATGTTTCAACGCGCGGTCTGTTGCTGACCACCGCCAACCCGCCGAGGCGCGGTGAGTTTGTGGAGCTTATCATCGGGCCCAACCGGCTGACCGCTCTGGTCAAATGGTCGGGCGAGCGCCGCTTCGGTCTGTCGCTGCGGGAACGGGTGAACATTGCCGCAATGGTGCAAGGCGGGCTGGGCTCGCTGGTGCTGGCGACAGCGCGCGGAACGGCGGGGCCGAAGGCCACACCGTGGGCTGCAATGCTTGGCAGCCCGCAACTGTGGGCGCGGGCCGGGCAATTTGCCATGTTGATGGCTGCGGTGCTGGTAGCCGGCTTCCTGCTGACCGAGCTGGTCTCGAGCGGCTTTGAACCGATGCGCCAGGCGGTGTTGACCAGCCATTAGCGGGACAGGCAATTAGCCTGACAGGCTGCGCGCCAGGGCCACGAATTCATCGACCGACAAGGTTTCTGCACGGCGTGCGGTATCGATCCCCAAAGCTTCTGCCGCCTCGACCGCGCCCGGCACGCCCTTCAGGCTCTGGCGCAGCATCTTGCGGCGCTGGCCGAATGCAGCCTCTGTGATCTGCGACAACTTGGCGGCACGCACACCTGCGGGGGCTTGCGTGGGAGTAACGTGGACCACCGCGCTCATCACCTTGGGCGGCGGGGTGAAGGCGCTGCGATGGACCTTCATCGCCAACCTTGCATCGCTGCGCCATTGCGCCAGCACGGCCAACCGTCCGAAAGCCGATCCAGCAGGTGTTGCCACAATCCGCTGGGCCACTTCCAATTGGAACATCAGCGTCAGCGAAGTCCATTGTGGCGGCCAGGCCGGGCTTTCCAGCCATCGCACGAACAGCGCGGTGCCCACGTTATATGGCAGGTTGGCGACCACCGCGAACGGCTGGCCCCCCATCAGCGCGCCGTGATCCAGCTTCACGGCATCACCCTGCACAACGGTGAGCTTGCCGGGAAATGCCTCGGCCAGTTTCGCCAGTGCGGGAAGGCAGCGGTGGTCCATCTCGATCGCGGTGACTTCTGCCCCAGCGCGCAGCAGGGCGCGGGTCAGGCCGCCGGGTCCGGGGCCAATTTCAAGCACGCGCTGGCCCGCCAGATCGCCCGGCACGCGGGCAATCCGGTCGAGCAGGTGTTCATCGAACAGGAAGTTCTGCCCCAGCGCCTTGGATGCGCTGAGACCGTGCGCGGCAATGACCTCGCGTAACGGGGGCAGGGTCACGCAGCAGTAGCCCGGTGGGCGGCAGCCTGCGCGGCCAGGCGGATCGCGGCGAGCAGCGAATTGGGGCGGGCGATTCCCTGCCCGGCAATATCGAAGGCTGTGCCATGATCGGGCGATGTGCGCACGATCGGCAGGCCCAGCGTCATGTTCACGCCCTCGTCGAAATCCAGCGTCTTCAACGGGACCAGCGCCTGGTCATGATACATCGCCACGGCCACATCGTAGGTGCCGCGCTTGTGTGGGGCGAACAGGGTATCGGCCGGGTGCGGGCCGCTGGCATGGATACCTTCGGCCTGCAATTGCGCGATGGCCGGGGCGATAACCGCCTGTTCCTCGCCCCCCATGCGGCCTTTTTCGCCCGCATGTGGGTTGAGCCCGGCCAGTGCCAGGTGCGGGCGGGCGAGGCCGAAATCGCGCTGCATGGCAGCGGCAATCACCCGGCAGCGGCGCAGGACAAGGTCAACCGTGAGGTGGGCCGATACCTCGGCCAGCGGGATATGCACGGTGAGCGGAACGGTGCGCAGGCTTGGCCCGGCCAGCATCATCACCGCGTCCTCCTCGGCGATCCCGCAGGCATGGGCGAGGAATTCGGTCTGGCCAGGAAAAGTGAAGCCGACGCCGGCCAATTCGGATTTGGATACGGGCGCGGTGACCAGACCGGACACCGATCCGGCCAGCGCCAGCGCAGTCGCCTGCTGGAGCGAGCGGAGCGCCAGCGCGGCGCCGGCGGCAGAAGGCGTGCCAGGCGCGAAAACCCCGTCGCCAGCCTCGGCCATAACGGGCAGGGCGGTGGCAAATGCCCGTGCCGCCTCGGTCATCGAATCCACCACAACAACCGGCAGGTCGATCCTGCGGGTGGCCGCAGCGGCGCGCAGCACATCGGCCCCGCCCACCACGACAAACGGAGGCAAGCCATGCTCAAGCCGGGCCGCCCAGGCAGCAGCGATCAGTTCGGGACCGACGCCCGCCGGATCACCCAGTGATACAGCGAGCGGCGTCAGGACGAGCGGCGATGTCACCGCCCGGTCAGTTGTAGTCGATCACCGCATCGCGGCGCAGGTCGCGCAGATAGCGCTGGGCCCGGCGGTTGATGCGCTCGTTCTCGAGGTTGCTCATCAGTTCATCGAACGAAGGGCCGGATACCTGGGCCGGATCGTCACGCCCGCACAGCAGCAGCACGCGCACGCCCTGTTGCAGATCGCCAAACGGCGGGGTCGCTTCGCCCACGTTGAGTTCGAGCATCACCGATTGCAGGGCATCGGGCAGTGCGCGCACGGCGATTTCATCGTTGCCGATCACCTCCGCGCCGATTTCGGCCGCCCGGGCATCGGCATCACCGCATCCGTTGATCTGCGAGACAGTGGCGGCGAACTGTTCGGCTCGCAACTGGGCTTCGGATTCGGGAATGCCGGGGGCGAAGTCCATCGAGATCTGCTTCAGGCTGAGTACCGCATCGCGCGGGTCGGCCATGCCGATCTGGCGCCGGTCGATCAGCAGCAGCAACGAATAGCCGCCGGGAATTTCCAGCGGACCAGCCAGCTGGCCGGGCACCATTTCGCGTGCGGCAGCTTCGAGCGTGGGATTCTGCAGCTGTTCGATCCGGATCCAGCCCAGATCGCCGCCGACCACTGCGGTCGATGCTTCGGAGAACTGCCGGGCATAGGCTTGGAACGATCCGCCCTGGCGCAATTGCGCCACGATCTGTTCGGCATTGGCCAGCACGGCTTCACGCGTGGCCGGGTTGGCGGTGAGATAGATCTCGCCAACGCGGTATTCGTATTGTCCGCGCGCAGCTTCCATGCGGTCGAAGATTTCGGTCACTTCGCCGCTCGACACATTGACGAACGGCGCGACGTTGCGGCGCAGCAGCCGGTCCCATGCCAATTCGCCCTGGATCTGCCGCTTCAGCGTGCGCGGCGATGATCCGATCGAGGCGAGATAGGCGTCCATTTCCTCGGGCCCGCGCGAGAACCGTTCGACCGCAAAGCGGGTGTAGGCCTGGTCGACCTCTTCGGCGGTTACTTCCAGTTCGAGCGAGGCGGCTTCCTGCACCTGCAGTGTCTCGTCGATCAGGTTGCGCAGCACCTGCAGCCGCAGCCGGGTCATTTCCTCGGGCGGGACCGGAACGTCGTTCGATGCCACGATCAGCGCCACGCGGTGATCCACGTCGGTGCCGGTGATGATGTTGCCATTCACCCGCGCGGTGGCGCGCCGCATGTTGGGGTCAGTCTGGCCGAGGAAGTTGATGTCGTCGGGAAACTGGAACCCGTCCTCCTGCGCCTGTGCAACAGACGCGCCAAGCCCGGCACCAACCAGGGCCAGCGCGGCGGCAGTGGAAGCAATTCGTATCGTTTTCGCGAAACGGTTCACGTCGTTCTCAATCCTGTCGATGGCGCGTAATTGCGCCTTTCTGGCGGGCCAAATGCCGAAACGAGGCTTAACCCAAGCTGAGTTTTCCACCCGGTCAGGCGGCTGATAGCCACTTTGGCCCGCGCTGCCAATGCAGTGCCCCATCGCGACACGCGCCTATCACCGGAAGCCGATATTGCGCAGCGCGAAGTGGAAGCGGAAGGAATTGCCGCTGCGGGCATCGGCCAGTTCGATATAGTCGCGCCGCCAGGTAAAGCCCAGTTCCAGGCAATCATCGGTATAGGCAATACCAAGGCGGGTGCGCAGCGGCTCGAACCCGTTGGCCTGGAAAGTCGGGTCTTCCTCGCGGTTGGTCATGTTGACCACCGCCGAACCGAACACCGACCAGTACCGGGCAAAGGCGATGCGGCCCGCGGCTCGCAGTTCTTCACGATCCTGCAGATCCTCGAAATCGAGGTCGATATTGCGATCGAGCCGGAGGTAACCGACCTCGATGTAGGTCTGGTCATTGCCCAGCGTGGCATCAATCTCGTTGCGGCGCACGGCAAGGTTGTCCTTGTCGAGCCGGAAACGGTGGGTGAACTTGAGGAAATCGCGATAGCGCACCGTGGTGCGGCCAACGAAGTCCGACCATTGTTCGTTCAGCCCGGTGCCATCGGGAAACAGCGTCGGCTTGTCATCCAGGCGATAGGATTGGCCAACCGTGCTTTCCAGCCGCCAGCCGGGGAAGCTGGCCTCCCAGTCCACCCCGTAAGTCAGCCGCACGCCATCTTCCACCCGGTCATAGCCGGGGAAGCGATTGAGCGCGAACAGGTTGGAATCTTCCAGGTCGATCGCGCGCGCATCCTCGTTGGGGATGGCCAGGTTGCGCACATCGGGCGTGGCCACCACCTGCACCCGCGGGGTGAGGATCTGCGATCCGCCCATGAATTCGCCGATGAACGGCCATTTCACATCCACCGCCGCCACCGCGATGGCGCGTGACTGCCAGCCGTTCTCGCCGCGATAACTGGGCGTCTGGGTAAGCAGGTTCTGGTTGGAATGATAGACATCGCCGCGCACCATGCCGGTCAGCGTGACTTCCTGCCCCATCGGGGTGATGCGCCGCAGATCCCACTGCGCGCGGGCAAAGGCGCGCTGGGTATCCTGGCCCTGGTCGCGGGTGATTGCCAGGGTGTTGAACTGCAAGTCCACCCGTCCGCCGGCGATCGGATCGGTCAGGCGGCGGCGATAGTCGAGCAGCGGCAAGGCCAGCGGAACCTGCCCCTGATCCACCTGCACCAGCAAGGCCTGAGTCGCCCAGCCCGAGATTGACAGGTAGCTGTCGGCATCGATCCGCTCGACGTTGACGGTCGACCGCAGCCGGTCTTCGCGGCTGATGTCATAGCGGCGCAGGAAGGTGCGGTCGCTCGCCACACGGAGCGATCCTGTCACGCTCCAGTTCGGATCGAGCTGGTAGCGGCCGTTGGCAAAAATATAGCCCCGAAACGAGCTTTCCGGTGTCGGGACATTGGTGTTGAGTGGGATGCGGCGGCTGTAGGTGCCGTAGCCGGTGACCTGGAAGGCCCCGTTATCATCCAGTTGGCGGTACTGTCCCTGCACCATCGGCGCGGCCGAACTGTAAAGGTAACCGGTCAGCGTCACGTCGCGGTTTTCGGCTATGCGCCAGTAATAGCTGCTGCTGATTTCGAGGCCGTTGGAGGTGGTCAGGCCGACATCGGGAATAAACAGGCCCGATGTCGGGCGGCCATCGGCGCTGAGGACCAGCCCGGGCAGCGGCAGGATGCGGCTGCCGAACAGTTCGAGGTGTGCGCCTTCGAAGCGGATTTCCTCGGTCGTATCGTCATAGAACACGCGCCGGGCGGTGACCCGCCAGCTCGGCTTCTTGGGGCAGCCCTCGGCATCGAGCACTGCGCACGAGGAATAAACCGCCTGGTCGAGCACGATGTTGCCCGCCTCGTCCCGCTGCGCCATGTCGGCGGCCAGCCTGCCGCCCTGGCGGAACGCCAGCAGCAGGTTGGTCATCGCGCCGGCTTTCAACTCGTCGGTCAGTTCGAGCTGGTCGGTGAACAGCTGGTTGCCATCGCCATCGACCAGCCGGACATGGCCCTCGGCCACGATCTGGCCGGTGGTGCGGTTCCATACCATGCGGTCGGCGGCCACGGATTCGTCGCCCGATCGGGCCACCACGTTACCCGCTGCGGTGACTACGTTGGCATTGCTGTCGTAATTGAGCTCGCCTGCCTCGAACGCGATGCGGCGGTCGCCTGAATTCGCCGCGGGCTCGGCTGGTACTTCGGCCGGTGCGGGCAAGGGGGCAGGCTCTGTCGGATCGGGACGGATGCGGAAGTCCGGCTCCGTCATGCTGCTGTCGATCTGGGGTTCCTGGCCAGTATTCTGTCCGATGTCCTGAGCCAACGCGGGCTGGGCCAGGCCGATCAGTGCGGTGGCCGCCAGCAGCACTCCCCAGCGGGCACCGGGCGAGCGGCACGAATGGGCCGGTTCCCGGGCCAATTCTCGGGCTTGCGGCGATGACGGCATGGCTGGGAGCATGGCTTGCCTATCGCACCGCCCGCGCTTAACTGCAACGGCAGCATTCGCGGTCGGCCCTTCGGGTCGCCGCTTCCCCGTTTCGGATCACCGGAGAAATCATGAAAGTTACCTTTGCCCAGGCCCTGCCGTCGTCGCCCCGCCTGGTTGCCCGCGTTGTCGAAGCCGACTTGTTGCCCGCCGATTTGCCGGTAGCCGTGCTGCAAGGCGCCGAAGCCTCGCGCTTTACCGGCAAGGTCGGGCAAGTGTTCGAAAGCTTTGTCGAAAGTGGTGGTGTGGTGGTGCGGCTGGCATTGGCCGGTGCCGGGAAGGTCGACGCGACAAACCGGGTAGCCAACTTTGAAAAAGCAGGCGCGGCGCTGGCTGCACGGTACCTGACATCGGGCGAGACCTCGCTGGCGCTGGACCTGTCGGGCAGCAAGCTGACCGCGCGTGATGTGGCCGCCGTGCTGCTGGGCCTGCGGCTGCGCGCGTGGCGCTGGGACGCCTATCGTACCAAGCTGAAGGAAGAACAGAAGAAGAGCCTGACCGACGTGATCGTCTGCGGCGCGCCCGAAGGCACGCAGGCGGCATGGGAGACAGAGGCGGCGGTTGCCACCGGCGTGGAATTCACCCGCGAACTGGTGGCTGAGCCGGCCAACGTGATCTATCCGCAAAGCTTCGTCGAACGGTGCCACGCGCGCTTTGCCGGGACCGGGGCGGAAATTTCGGTGCTGGACGAGGACGAGATGCGCGAACTGGGCATGGGCGCGCTGCTTGGCGTGGCGCAGGGCTCGGCCAAATCGCCCAAGATGCTGGTGATCAAGTGGCTCGGCGGCAAGGCGGGCGACAAGCCCACGGTGTTCGTTGGCAAGGGTGTGACGTTCGATACCGGCGGCATTTCGATCAAGCCGGCGGCCGGCATGGAAGACATGAAGTGGGACATGGGCGGCGCAGGCGCGGTGGCTGGCGCGATGTTGGCGCTGGCCGGACGCAAGGCCCGCGCCAATGTGGTGGGCGTGTGCGGGCTGGTGGAAAACATGCCCGATGGCAATGCCCAGCGCCCGGGCGACGTGGTCACCACCATGTCGGGCCAGACGGTCGAAGTGATCAACACCGATGCCGAAGGCCGGCTGGTGTTGTGCGACGCGATGACCTGGGCGCAGAAGGAATTTTCGCCCAGGACCATGGTCGATCTCGCTACGCTGACCGGGGCCATGATGATCGCGCTTGGGGTGGAACACGGCGGGCTGTTTTCGAACAGTGACAAGCTGGCCGAGAACCTCACTGCAGCAGGCAAGTCCAGCGGCGACAAGCTGTGGCGGTTCCCGCTTTCCCCCGCCTATGACAAGCTGATCGACAGCCCGATCGCCGATATGAAGAACGTGGGGCCGCGCCTCGCCGGATCGATCACTGCCGCCCAGTTCCTCCAGCGCTATGTCGATGAGGGCGTCGAATGGGCGCACCTCGACATTGCCGGCATGGTCTGGGCCGACAAGCCCGGTGCCATCTGGGACAAGGGCGCGACCGGCTATGGCGTGCGGCTGATCGACAGCTTCGTGCGCGACACCTGCGAGGGCTGAGCAGCGCCCATGCCGCGCATGCGCAAGAAGGCAGACTTGCCCACCAAGACCTGCGCGGGCTGCGGACTGCCGTTTGCCTGGCGCAAGAAGTGGGAGCGTGACTGGGACAACGTGCGGTTCTGTTCGGATCGCTGCCGCAGCGGCAAAGCGGGGGCGGCGGGCTGAATGCGCATCGGGTTCTACCTGTCCAGTTCCCAGCCGATCGAGCGGGTGCTCCCGCTGATTGCCCGTGCCGCCATGGGGCAGGGGCAGCGCTTGCTGGTGGTGTCGGCAGACGCGGACCAGGTGCAGCGGCTGGACGAGGCCTTGTGGCAGCAGTTGCCGGCCGAATTCCTCGCCCACGGCCAGTCAGGCGGGGCACATGATGCGCGCCAGCCGATCCTGCTATCGGGCGACTGCGTGGCGACCAACGGTGCGGCAATTGTTGCGCTGGCAGACGGCCACTGGCGCGAGGAGGCGGAAAGTTTCGCACGCGCGCTACTGTTCTTCGATGATGCAGGCCGCGCGGCGGCCCGCGCGACGTGGAAGCTGTTTGACGGGCGCGACGATGTGAAGCGCGAATTCCACGAACTGGAAAGCGGGCGCTGGATTCAGAAGGCCTGAACTACACGGGCTGCAGCCCAAGCGAGGGATACTATGATGCACCGGATTATTGGAATTAGCGCTGCGGCTTTGTTGGTGACGGGCTGCGGATCGGGCGACGAGGACGCGGTGCAAACCGCCGAGGGCGAAGTCGCCACCCAGGCTGAGCAAGCTGCAGGAAGCAGCGCGATCGAGGCTGTAGCGGGTATGCCGGACGGCTTTTCCGCTTATCCGGGGGCCACGGTGGTAACTTCCACCACGATCGACACGACCGATGGTTCAGGCGTGCTGGCGGTCATGACCACACCCGATACGGCGGACAAGGTCATCGCATTCTATCGCGCGCAGGCCGAAGCCGCGGGCATCACCATCGAAGGCGAAATGAACGCCAACGGCACCCGGCTGATTGGCGGCGAAGGGGCAGGCGGCCTGGCCTTCAGCGCCAGTGCCTCGCCCGGCGGCGAAGGGACAACCACGGTCCAGCTTACTGTGGGTCGCGGAATGTAGTCATCCGGCTGGCGCGCCCTGGTGCATCTGGGTTGCATCTGCGAACGCTTGCCCATTGGCGGCAACAGCGCTAGGGGCGCGCCCGACAGGGCCGACCTTGCAAGGCGCGGCCCTCCACGGATCCACAGGCGAATCTTACAAGGAAATCCCCATGGCGGTTACCCGCACTTTCTCGATCATCAAGCCCGATGCTACGCGTCGCAACCTGACGGGCGCCGTCACCAAGATGCTGGAAGAAGCCGGCCTGCGCGTCGTTGCCTCCAAGCGCATCCACATGACCCGCGACCAGGCCGAAGGCTTCTATGCCGTTCACCGCGAACGCCCGTTCTTCGGCGAACTGGTCGATTTCATGATCAGTGGCCCGGTGGTGGTGCAGGTGCTGGAAGGCGAAAATGCCATGCAGCGCAACCGCGACATCATGGGCGCAACCAACCCGGCCAATGCCGAACCCGGCACGATCCGCAAGGAACTGGCCGAATCGATCGAAGCCAACAGCGTCCACGGTTCGGACAGCGACGAGAATGCCGCGATCGAGATCGCATATTTCTTCAAGCCGGAAGAAATCGTCGGCTGATCCAGCGATCATCGCCGCAAATTCATGACCCCGCCGGAGCGATCCGGCGGGGTTTTTGATGTGCCGCAAAGGCGCTGGCTGGCAGGGTGGCTAGAAGGGCAGGGTAAATCGCAACGAGGATCACCCCATGTCCCATACCCCGCACGAACTGGCCGCCGAATTCCCCGCAGATGCCGCCGTGATCCACCAGTTGAAGCTGTCCGATGGCCATTTCGCCCGGCTGGCCGACACCTATCACGAACTGAACCGCGAAATTCACCGCATTGCTGCAGAGATCGAACCGGCATCGGATGACCATGCCGAACTGCTGAAGAAGAAGCGGCTGGCCCTGCTGGATGAGATCACCCCGATCCTGGCCAAGGCCCGTGCCGCGGCCTAGATGTCCAAGGCCTAGAATTCGGCGGCGACAACCTGCAGCCGGGTCAGGCGGGCTGGTGCCACGCTGCGCCAGCTGCGTTCCAGCCATGCGCCGACATGGTCCCAATCCACCCCCGGGCGGTTGAGGACAATGCCGACCCAGCCGCTCGCGCCGTAATAGGCCGGGCGGTAATAGGTGGCGGGATCGCGCTCGACCAGGGCGGCCAGTTCATCCTGCCCGCTGGTCTTGACCATTACGGCCACGTGCTGTTCACCGTGATGGCGGTCGCTGAAATAGGCGAAGTACTTGCCGCTTTTGCCGCCGGTGCGCCAACCTGGGGCACCGTGGCTGTCGCGGGCCTCCACTTCGGGTAGCGCCATGGCCCGCACCTGCACTTGCTCGCGCAGCCAGTCCGCGCTGAACGGGCGCGCGACATAGTCGGCGAACATGCGAGGGTAGAGCTGGTATTCCGCCAGCAGAACCCGCCGGGCCAGGCTGTCGGCGCTGTCGGTGGGCAGGATAGCGACCGGGATCTGGCCCAGCAGCGGCCCGCCATCGAGTTCTGCCGTAACCAGATGGACCGAACACCCGCCAAATTTCTCGCCCGCGTCGATCGCGCGCTGGTGGGTATCGAGTCCCTTGAACTTGGGCAGCAACGATGGGTGGGTGTTGACCATGCAGCCTTCCCATCCGGCAACAAAGTCCGGCGTCAGGATGCGCATATAGCCGCACAGCGCGAGGTATTCGGCACCTGATTTGCGCAGGGCCGCATCCATGATCGCTTCGTGCGCGGCGCGGTCCAGGCCGTGATGATCGTGCGCGAAGGTGGGAATGCCCTCTGCACTGGCAATGGCCAGCCCGGGCGCATCGGGCACGTTGCTGGCCACCAGCACGATCTCATAGGGGCATCCGGGCAGGCGTGACTGGAACAGCAGGGCAGACATGGTGGTGCCATTGCCCGACAGCAGGCAGGCGACCTTTGCCTTAGGCCCCGTATCAGGCATTATGCACGGCTTCCCAGCTTTCCCGTGCCGACCATGTACCGGCCGAGCCCTTGACCGTGCAGCCCTTGGGCCCTTCGACGATTTCGCCGATGCGGAATACGGTTTCGCCCGCAGCTTCCAGGTCGGCGGTCACGCCGGCGACGTTGCCGGGCGTTACCGCCAGCACCATGCCGATGCCGGTGTTGAAGGTGCGCGCCATTTCGACCGGTTCAATATTGCCCTGCGCCTGGAGGAAGGCCATCAGGCGGGACAATTCCCAGCTATCGGCATCGATCACGGCATGGGCGCCTGCGGGCAGCACGCGCGGGACATTTTCCAGCAGGCCACCGCCGGTGATGTGCGCCAGGGCATCGATCTGGCCTGACCGGATCACCGGCAGCAGGCTTTTGACATAGATGCGGGTCGGTTCGGCCAGATAGTCGATCAGCAGGCGGTCGGGATCGAACAGGGCGGGGCGGTCCATTTTCCACAGCTTGTCCGCTGCCAGCCGCCGCACCAGCGAATAGCCGTTGGAATGGATCCCGCTGCTCGCCAGTCCCAGCAGGACGTGCCCGGGGGCCACGCGGTCGCCAGTCAACTGCTCGCCGCGCTCTACCGCGCCGACGCAGAAGCCTGCCAGATCATAGTCGCCCGGCGCATACATGCCGGGCATTTCCGCCGTTTCGCCGCCGATCAACGCGCAGCCGGCGATCTTGCAACCTTCTGCAATGCCCGCGATCACCCGCTCGGCCACGCCGTTATCCAGCTTGCCGGTGGCGAAGTAATCGAGGAAAAACAAAGGCTCGGCACCCTGCACGATCAGGTCGTTGGCGCACATCGCCACCAGGTCGATGCCGATGGCGTCATGCCTGTCATGATCGATGGCGATCTTGACCTTGGTGCCCACGCCATCGTTGCCCGCCACCAGCAGCGGATCCTTGTAGCCCGCCGCGCGCGGATCGAAGAAGCCGCCGAAGCCGCCGATTTCGCCGTCCGCACCCGGGCGGGCAGTGGCTTTCACCAGGGGGCCGATAGCCTTGACCAGCCGGTTGCCGGCATCGATCGAAACGCCGGCCTGTTCGTAGGTGTATGATGGGGTGTTGGAAGTCATCATTCGCCATTGGCGCATTCGCGCTTGGATTTCCACTCGCCTTGTCGCAGAAGGGCCGCGATTTCCCCGATGCAGAACCCAGTCGCCCCTTCCGCCCCGCTATCGCACCGCTCCATGCTGCAGTTTGCGGCCCCTGTCGTGCTGGTGCTTGGCGTGCTGGGCGCCGCCAGTCTGTTCGCGCAAGTTGCGGGCGAGCGGGGCATCGCGCCGGTGGCCAGCAGCACCGATATCGAAGTCAGCGGGATTGAGGTCAACGTGACCGGCGATAACCCGGATGATGCGCGGATGAACGGCTGGCTGGAAGCGCAGCGAATCGCGTGGGAGCGAATCGATGGGCCGGAAATTCCCGATTCGCGGCTGCAGAGCCTGGTTTCAGCCATCGTGGTGGAAGAAGAACGGCTCGGCCCGCGGCGCTATATTGCCCGGTTGGGCGTAATCTTTGATCGCCAGCGCGCCGGTTCGCTGCTGGGCGGCGAAGGGGCGCAGGCGCGCTCGGCCCCCATGCTGATCTTGCCGGTGATGCTAACCGGCGGCAGCGCTACCATGTTCGAATACCGCAACCCGTGGCAGCGCGCCTGGGCCGAGACACAGCTTGGCTCGTCCACCATAGACTATGTCCGGCCATCTGGCGCAGGCGGCGAATCGCTGCTGCTGACCTATGGCCAGACCGGCCGCCGCAGCCGCGCCTGGTGGAACACCGTGCTCGATCAGTTCAGCGCGGCCGATGTCCTGATGCCGGTTGCCCGGCTGCAATATTCATGGCCGGGCGGGCCCATCGATGGCCAGTTCACCGCCCGCTACGGACCCGACAACCGCTTCCTGACCTCTTTCACGATGCGCGCCGACGGGCCGGGCCAGTTGCCCGATATGTTGCGCCGCGCGGTGGCCCGGTTTGACGAGATTTTCCGCCGCGCCCTGGCCGATGGCACCCTGCGGCCCGATCCCACCCTGTCGCTCGACATGGTCGAGATCAGCCCGGAACTGCGCGCCCTGATCGAACAGGGGCGGCTGGCCGAGGCGGTCGGGCAGACCGACGCTTCAGATGTTGCCGGACCGGCGGCGACAGACGCGGGTGCAACAGGGGCGCAACCGGTCCAGGCGGCCACGGTCAGTTCGATCAGCGTGCAGGCCGCGACACCCGATCCGCGCAGCTTCGATGCTGCGCTGACCGGCATTCGCGGCGTGGCGGGGGTGCGCGGGCTGTCGGTTTCCAGCACGGCTATTGGTGGCACTTCGGTGGTACAGGTCAACTTTGCCGGTTCGATCACCGATCTGGCCGACGCGCTGAGGGCTGCCGGCTGGCAAGTGACCGTGGGCAACAACGCGCTCGCCATCGCGCGCTGAGCGCGGGCGGGGGCCGGGTTTGCCACGATGTCACAAATAGCGCTTCCTCTCACTGCCCACGGCAAGGGACCGCAGCGCATCGTGATCGGTTCGGGCAATGCCCATGTGGCCGATGCCCTGGCGCATCCGGCCAGCTGGCCGTTCCACACCGCCGTGCTGACCGGACCGCCGCGTTCGGGCAAATCGCTGTTCGCGCGCTGGTTTTCTGCATCCTCGAATGGCGAGGCAGTGGACGATGCCCACCTGCTGCCCGAGGACGACCTGTTCCACCGCTGGAACCGCGCGCAACACAGCGGCATGCCGCTGTTGCTGGTTGGCGGAGAACCGCCGTGGACCATTGCCTTGCCCGATTTGCGCTCAAGATTGGGTGCGGCGCTGCAACTGGACATCCGGATGCCCGACGATGCCCAGGCGGCCGAACTGCTGGTCTCGCTGGCGGCAGAGCGCGGTCTGGCCCTGGGGCCGGACGCGGCGGGTTACCTCGTGCCGCGGGCCTCGCGCGCACAGGAAGACCTGGAAAATCTCGTCGTGATGATCGACCGCTTGTCTCTGGAGCGCAAATCCCCACCTTCAGCTGGCATCTGGCGCGCGGCGCTGGAAGCCTTGCACGGTCCGGATGAGCCGCGCTTGCTTTGAGGCAGGTTTTAAGGGAAAACTGGTTCGCGCAATGTTTGACCGATTGATCAGCTACCTGGACTCGGTGCAAGCCCGCGATCCGGCCCCCCGCTCGCGGTGGGAAATCCTGCTTTACCCGGGCGTATGGGCGCTGGGTTTCCACCGGGTGGCGCATTGGCTGTTTGTCGGGCGACTGTATTTCCTCGCTCGGTTCGTCAACCACCTGAGCCGCTGGCTGACCGCGATCGACATCCATCCCGGCGCGAAGATCGGCAAGAACTTCTTCATCGACCACGGCTTCACCGTGATCGGCGAGACCTGCGAGATCGGCGACAATGTTACGATCTATCAGTGCGTTACCCTGGGCGGGACCAATCCCACCAACGGCGTGCCCGGCAAGCGGCACCCCACTTTGTGCGACAACGTGATCATCGGTTCGGGCGCGCAGGTGATCGGCCCGATCACCGTGGGCGAACGCGCCCGCGTGGGCGCCAATGCCGTGGTGACCGACGATGTGCCTGAAGGCGCCACAATGATCGGTCTCAAGGCGCGGTCGACGCTGGTGCCCGCTGAAACATGGCTGCGCGAATTCATCCCCTACGGAACGCCATGCGAAGAACGGGCCGACCAGCCTTGCGAGCCTGACTATGCCCGCATCGAAGTGTTGGAACGCGAACTGGCGGCGATGAAGGCCGAAATTGCGGCCATGAAGGCCGAACGTGAACCTGCCACCCCGCGCCGCCGCAAGAGCGGGACCGAGGTCTGATGCGGGGGCCGCCCGGCGATTTCACACTCATTCCGTTTCCCGGTGGCTCTGCGCCGCAACAGGTCGGCTTCGAGCGGATCGAACTCGCCCGCATCCTCGATCTCTACGGCCGGATGGTCGCGGCGGGCGAATGGCGCGATTATGCGATGGATTTCACCCGCGATTACGCCGTGTTCGCTGCCTTTCGCCGCACCGCCGATGTGCCGCAGATGCGGCTGGAAAAACGCCCTGCACTACGCAACCGGCAAGGCATGTGGGCCTTGTTCGGTGAACACGGCCAGATGTTGAAGCGCGGCCACGAATTGCCGGGCGTGCTCGCCCCGTTGGAACGCAAGCTGGTCAAATTGGTCTGATCACTCGAACACGGCTGCCGAGCCGACGCCATGGGCGTGCGCGGCGGTGACGGTGTTGATGATACGCAGCAGGTAGGCCGCAGAACCGATCCAGAACAGCAGGTTCAGCACGCCGAGCGCGCTGGTGGCGGCAGGCGGCGTGGTCCAATAGGCATAGGTCAGCAGCGGAACCAGCGTGATGAAGCCCACCACCACGGCCAGCAGCACTGCTGCCAGATGGCACGACCACCAGCTGGTGACATCGCCCACGCTGCTGGCGGCAAAGTCCTCCGGCTCACCCATGGAGCGGTTGTGGAGTTCGCGCATGGCCTTCATCGGCACGAACAGGTTGGCCACAGGAACAAAGAAACTGCCCACCGTCCACCCGGGCGAATAGGTGAGGCCAGCCAGGCCGCCCTCGTGCAGGTTGGCCTGGGCGCGATAGACCCACAGGCTGATGGGGACCGTCGCCAGCAATAGCGTCAGATAGACCAGCAGTTCGCCAAAGGCATAGAATTCCAGCACGCCCATCGGCGGATCGGCGATCTGCATTTGCCGCGCCATGACCGCCAGCAGCAGCATCAGCGTCAACACTGCCAAGCCGATAAAAGTCCACAGCGCCAGACGGCACACCTTGGCCCGTGTTTCCAGCCGCGCTGCGGCCCGGTTACTGACTGTCACCTTGTTGTCCCCCCAGATTCCCTGGAAGGAAAATTCACCGGAAAAAGCGCGTCTGTCAAATCTGCCTTAAAGCCGCAGCAGGGCCAGAGCTGCCACCAGGTCGTCGAAATGATCGACCAGCACGTCGGCGCCAAGTTGTGCAGGCGGTACGTCGTGATAGCCGAAGCTGAGCGCGGCCACCGGCACTCCGGCATTGCGCGCGGCCAGCACATCGAACGTGGAATCGCCGACCATGGCAAAGCTGCCGCCGCCGCAGCGGGCAATGGTCTCGTGGATCAGGTCGGGCGCCGGTTTGGCCCGTTCGCGGCCCAGCGTATCGCCGCCCACAATGCTGGCGAACCGTTCGGTCAGGCCAAGCTGGCCCAGCAGCAGGCGGGCGAGGTCTTCCGACTTGTTTGTCACCACGGCCACCTTGCAGCCGTGCGCGGTCAGCACGTCCAGCGCATCCAGACAGCCGGGATAGGGCACGGTGTTGGCCGCGATATTGGCGGTGTAATGGTCCAGCAGCAGATCGTGCAGATCCTCGAATTGCTGCAGCGCTATTGGTCCGCCGGTCACCTCCAGTGCGCGTTCCAGCATGCGCCGCGCGCCGCCGCCGATCATCGAGCGGGTGGTATCGAGGCTGACGGGTTGGCGGCCAGCCGCAACCAGTGCGTGGTTGACTGCCGGGGCCAGGTCCAGCGCGGAATCCACCAGCGTGCCATCAAGGTCGAAGCCGACGATCGAAAAGGGAAATGGGTTCATCCGCAATCCACTGGCGTAGCACGGTGGAAACCGCAATCATTTGGTGGCATGGCTCCTGCCCATGATGCACGCCGAACGACCGATCGCCGCCGTTGTCCTTGCCGCGGGCAAGGGCACCAGGATGAACAGCCAGCGCCACAAGGTGCTGCACGAGATCGGCGGCAAGCCGATGATCGAGCACCTGCTGGATGAAGTGGACCGGCTGGGCGCAACCCGCACCGTGGTGGTGGTGGGCGAAGCGCGCGAGCAGGTCGAGGCGCGGTTGGCGGGCCGCGTGTCCTTTGCCGTGCAGGATCGCCAGCTTGGCACTGGCCACGCGGTGTTGCAGGCGCAGAGCGCGCTGGACGGCTTTGTGGGCGACGTGCTGCTGATGTTCGGCGATGTGCCGTTCGTGCGGGCGGAAACCATGATGGCGATGCTCAAACGGCTCCACGCCGATGATGCCCCGGCGGCCGTGGTGCTGGGCTTCAAGCCGTGGGAACCGCGCCAGTATGGCCGCGTGCTGGCCGAAGGTGACCGCATCCTCAAGATGGTCGAATACAAGGACGCGACCGAGGATGAACGCGATTGCTCGCTGTGCAATTCGGGCCTGATGGCGGTACGCAGCGATATCCTGTTCACGCTGCTGGGCAATGTCGGCAACAACAACGCGCAGGGCGAGTTCTACCTGCCCGATATCGTCAACATTGCGATTGCTGCCGATCTGCCCGCTGCCGTGGTGTTTACCGACGATCCGGACGAAGTGGCGGGCATCAACAGCCGGTCCGAACTGGCCGATGCGGAGCAACGCTTCCAGCAGGCCCGGCGCGAAAAGGCGATGGCGCAAGGTGCCACGCTGATCGCGCCCGAAACAGTGTTTTTCAGCCACGATACCGTGCTGGGAACAGATGTGATGGTGGAACCCAACGTGGTGTTCGGCCTCGGTGTGACCGTGGCCAGTAATGTCCGCATCCGGGCCTTCAGCCACCTCGAAGGCGCGACATTGGCCGAAGGTGTGGAGATTGGCCCCTATGCCCGCCTGCGCCCTGGCGCGGTGCTGGAAAAGAACGCCAGGATCGGCAATTTCGTCGAAGTGAAGAATGCCACGCTGGGTGAGGGGGCCAAGGCCAACCACCTGACCTATCTGGGCGATGCCACGGTGGGGGCAGGCGCGAACATCGGCGCAGGCACGATCACCTGCAATTATGATGGCTATTTCAAGCACAGGACCGTGATCGGGCGCGGGGCCTTTATCGGTTCGAACTCCGCCCTGATCGCGCCTGTCACCATCGGCGCGGATGCCATCGTGGCAGCGGGTAGCGCGGTCAGCCGCGATGTGGCCGATGGCGAACTGCGAATGGTGCGGGCCGAACAACTGGTCAAGCCCGGTTGGGCCGACCGCTTCCACGATGCGATGAAAAAGAAGAAAGAGGCGGGAAAATGAGCAAGGCGAACACCGAAGGTCTGGCGTTGTTGCTCCAGGCCAGCCGCGATTTTGCCCTGAGCCAGGTTGCCCACGGCCACCGGCTGATCCCGTTCGGGGCGCGGGTCATGCCGTCGGGCGAGATCGATTTCATCCGCTATGTCGATGAAGACACACAGCTGTCGCTGGACGCAGTCTATGACCAGACACAAGCCACCCTGGCGAGGGAGGCTTTGGCCGGCCAGATCATCGCCGCCGCTGCGATTGCGGCGGTGGGCGGCGACCAGGCAGAACTGGGCGAAGGGTTCGATCAGGCACTGCGGGTCCATGTCGAGGCACCTGGCCACAGCCGGATCGTGCTGTCACCCTTCCGCATCGAAGCCCGCGGCGGGGAGCAACCGCAGATCCGCATCGGCGACATGCAGGTGCGTGAAGCTTCGGGCGTGGTGTTTGCGGGAACTGGCCGTGCTTGACATGATATCATGATATGATATCAGTATATCATCATGACCCGCATCCTCGCTGATTTACCCGATGAAGATATTGCACGGCTTGATGCGCGCGCTGCACAGCAGGGCACTTCGCGCGCCGCTTTGGTGCGGGAAGCGGTAAAGCTCTATCTTGTCCAACGGGGTGGTGATCGCGGCTGGATCGAGCGCGGGGCGGGCTACTGGAAAGGGCGCACGGATATTGGCGACGGGGTGGAATACCAGCGCACAATCCGCGAAGATCGCGCACCGCAGGAAGACCTTTAGCCGGTGTCGGATCCGTTCTTCGATACCAACATCCTGGCCGACTGGCTCAACGATATGCCGGGCGCAATCGCGGAATTGGGGCGCTATGCCCGACCGCGCATCAGCCGCATCGTCTGGACCGAAATTCTCGCCGGTGAGCCGCTGGAACAGCGCGACGTGGTGCGGGACCTGATTTCGCCATTTGACGTGGTCGAAATCGATGCGCGCATCGCACTTGCCGCAGCCGACATCCGCCACCGCAGCCGGATGAAGTTGATGGATGCCTATGTCCTGGCAACCGCGCAGGTGAACGGGGCAATCCTTATTACACGAAATACCAAGGATTTTCCGGCAAACCTGCCCGGCATCCGCGTTCCCTATACTCTCTAACGAAAGCGCCAGTCAGCATGTGCGGAATTATCGGTATCGTCGGCAAGGATGCGGTGGCAGATCGGCTGATCGATGGCCTGCGACGGATGGAATACCGCGGCTATGACAGCGCGGGCATCTGTACGCTGGATGGCGGACAGCTGGTACGCCGCAGGGCCGAGGGCAAGCTGGCCAACCTGGTGCGCGAAGTTGCCGCCAATCCGGCACCCGGCCTGACCGGCATCGCCCATACCCGTTGGGCCACCCACGGCGCGCCGACTGCCCGCAATGCCCATCCGCATGCCACCGGCGAAGTGGCCATCGTCCACAACGGCATCATCGAGAACTTTTCGTCGTTGCGCGCCGAGCTGGAAGCCCGCGGGCGGCAGTTCGAGAGCGAGACCGACAGCGAGGTGGTGGCCCACCTGATTTCTGAGCAGGTCGAAGCGGGGATGGAGCCTGAACAGGCGGTGGCGGCAGTGTTGCCGCGCCTGCGCGGGGCCTTCGCGCTCGCCATAGCTTTTCGCAGCCATCCCGATCTGCTGATCGGTGCCCGGCTCGGTTCGCCACTGGTGGTCGGGATGGGCGAGGGGGAGAGCTACCTGGGTTCCGATGCCCTGGCCCTGGCGTCGCTCACGCAGCAGGTGATCTACCTGGAGGAAGGCGACTGGGTGGTCATTACCCGCGCAGGCGTGGCCATTTGCGACAGGGACAACACTCCGGTCGATCGCCCTGTGGTGGCCTCCGGCGCCAGCGCGGCAGCGATCGAGAAGGGGCATTACACCCACTTCATGCAGAAGGAGATCTTCGAGCAGCCGACCGTGGTGGCGCAGACCTTGCGCAGCTACTTGCGCCCGCTCGAACGCCAGGTGGCCCTGCCGCAGATCGATTTCGATATCAGCGCGATCGACCGCATCACCATCGTCGCTTGCGGCACATCGTACTATGCCGCGATGGTCGCCAAGTACTGGCTGGAAAGCTTCGCCCGCGTCCCGGTGGACATCGATTTTGCCAGCGAGTTCCGCTATCGCGATCCGATCCTGCCCCCGGGCGGGCTGGCGCTGTTCATCAGCCAGAGCGGCGAGACGGCCGATACGCTGGCGGCGCTGCGGCATTGCAAGGCGGCCGGGCAGACCATTGCCGTAGTCGTCAACGTTCCCACCAGCACCATGGCGCGCGAGGCGGACCTGCTGCTGCCGATCCACGCAGGGCCGGAAATCGGCGTGGCCAGCACCAAGGCCTTCACCTGCACGCTGGCCGTGCTGGCTGCGCTGGCGGCGCATTTCGCGGTCAAGAAAGGCCGGATGAGCGCTGCCGAGGAGGCGGAAATCGTCGCCCACTTGCTCGAAGCGCCTGCCAGCCTCAACCTGGCGCTGGAACACGATGACGAGATCAAGGCCATGGCGCACCTCATCGCCCCGGCGCGCGACGTACTTTACCTTGGGCGCGGCCCCGATTTCCCCTTGGCGCTGGAAGGTGCGCTGAAATTGAAGGAAATCAGCTACATCCATGCTGAAGGCTATGCTGCGGGCGAGATGAAGCACGGCCCGATTGCACTGATCGACGAAGCGGTGCCGGTGATCGTGATCGCGCCATCGGGGCCGTTGTTCGAAAAGACCGTGTCCAACATGCAGGAAGTGCGCGCGCGAGGCGGCAAGATCGTGCTGATTTCCGATGCGCAAGGGCTGGCGGAAGCCGGTGCCGGATGCCTCGCCACGATTGAGATGCCGCGCGTCCACCCGCTGATCGCGCCGCTGGTCTATGCAGTGCCGGTGCAACTGCTGGCCTATCATGTGGCCTGCGCCAAAGGCACCGATGTTGACCAGCCGCGCAATCTCGCCAAATCCGTGACTGTCGAATAGCGGTCATTTTCCCGAGAACTTTACTCGAAGATAACCCTTCGCCGTTATCGCTTAGGGGTGGCTGAAGACTATTCCGGATTGCCAAGCCTGCCGCTCCGTCTGGGAGCCGCGCAGATCGTTGGCTTCAAGGACCCCGATGAGGGGGACTGGGCGCGGTTGCGCGTCCTCCAGTACCGCGAATTGTACAAGACGGCGGTAACCCGCATCGTCGGCCATATGCTGGCCGCGCTGATTGCTGTCGGCCTGTTTATCGATGACGTGCCATTGCCGTTGCTGGGTACCTGGCTGGTGGCGCTGGTCATTGCGGTGATCCACGTCATCCGCATCGAACGCGGCCTGGCCGATATCGATCGCCGCCTGATGTCCAGGCGCGAATTCAACCGCCACAGCCTTGCCATTGCCGGCATGGCCGCCGTCTGGGCGCTGTCGCTGTTGGCGTTCGTGCCGATGGGCGATGCCGGCGATCACCATGGCTTGTGGACCGTAGTGGCCATGCTGGTGGCAGGCTCGTCCAGCAAGATGAAACAGGCACCGGCGATTACGCTGATCTGGGCCGTGATCTGCGGGGCCGCAGCGGTCCTGTCATTCGTGCTGGTTGGCCAATATGCGATTGCGCTGGCCAGCTTGGCGTTCTGCTTCATCATCGTGGAGGGCACGATCGACGTGGCCCGCACCTTCCTCACCGCCCGGATCGCCGAGATGGGTGTGGCCGAGAAGGACGAAGTGGTATCCTTGCTGCTGCGCGAGTTCGAGGAACACCAGGCTGACTGGCTGTGGCAGATCGATACCAACCGGCGCATCAAGGGCGCCAGCCCGCGCTTTGCCTATGCTCTGGGGCGCGATGCCAAGGAAACCGAGGGCAAGCTGATCATCGAACTGCTGGCGGGCAGTTTGTGGACTTCCGGTGACCTGCCCCCCAGCCTGCACGAGCTGGCCGAGCGGCTGAAGCGCCGCGAGAGTTTTGCCAACCTTGTAGTTCAGGTCGAGGTGCCCTCTGGCCGCCGCTGGTGGGAAATTTCCGGCACGCCCATCTTCGACGATACCGGCGGGTTTGCCGGCTTCCGCGGGGTGGGTTCCGATGTGACCCAACAGCGCGAATCGTCGGAAAAGATCGCCTATCTGGCGCGCTATGACACGCTTACCGGCCTGCCCAACCGCCTGATGCTGACCGAAGGTCTGGCCGAGGCGTTGCGCTATGCCGCCCAGTGGAAGACCCGTTGCGCCTTCCTGATGATCGATCTCGATCGCTTCAAATCGGTCAACGATTCCCTCGGCCACCATGTAGGTGACCGCCTGCTGGCGCAGGTCGCCCAGCGCCTGCAATCCGTGATGACCCCGAACGAGCAGGTCGGCCGCCTGGGCGGGGACGAATTCGCCATCGTGATCCGCGACGCGTCGCGCAGCGGCCATGTAACCGACGTGGCGCAGCGCGTGGTCGCTGCGATTTCGCAGCCCTATATGGTGGACAACCATACGCTGTACATCGGTGCCTCGGTCGGTTCGGCCGTGGGACCGCGTGACGGGCCGAACGTCGAAACGCTGATGCGTAACGCCGATCTGGCCTTGTACCAGGCCAAGGACGAAGGAGGCGGCGAACACCGCCAGTACCAGCCGGCGCTGCACAGCAATGCGCAGGAAAAGCTCAAGCTCGAAGCAAGCTTGCGCACGGCAATCGGCAAGGAAGAAATGGAGCTGCATTTCCAGCCGGTGGTCAACGCCCGTTCGGAGAGCGTGGTCAGCTTCGAAGCCCTGCTGCGCTGGAACAGCAAGGACCATGGCTTCATCAGCCCCGACAAGTTCATCCCGCTGGCCGAGGACACCCGGCTGATCGTGCCGATCGGCGACTGGGTGCTGCGCGAAGCCTGCCGTCAGGCGATTGGCTGGCCGGAAGACATCAAGGTGGCGGTCAACGTGTCGGGCGAACAATTGCTCGAACCGCGCTTCTCGCAGAATGTGGTGCGCGCGCTGGCCGATACCGGGTTGCCTGCGCACCGGCTGGAAGTGGAAGTGACCGAGAGCGTGTTCCTGCGCGATGGCCGCACCGCGCGCCAGACGCTGGAGGAGATCATGGCGCTGGGCTGTTCGATCGCACTCGATGATTTCGGCACCGGCTATTCATCGCTGGGCTATCTGCGCACGCTGCGGTTCTCGACCATCAAGGTTGATCGCAGCTTCGTGCAGGGTGCCTCGCAGGATAGCCCGGAAAGCCTGGCCATCATCAACGCCGTGGTTGCGATGGCCACCAGCCTGGAAATGTCCACCACGGCCGAGGGCGTGGAAGATGCGCAACAGGCGGCACTGGTACGCGATCTGGGCTGCACCAAGATCCAGGGCTATTACTTCGGCCGCCCGATGAGCGCACTGGAAGCAAGATCGCTGGTGGTAAAACGCCGCAATATCGCTGCGGCCTAGCTTGCCTTTCGAAGGGACATCCGGCCCTTTGGCCATCCTCGCTGCCGGTCGGCTCCGCCTCCCTTGGCTGCGGGCGCGCGTTCGCGCTTGCGGGCCTGCCGCCCGTTCCAGCCTCTCAACGAAAGTGCTGGTTGTTCGGCGACTAGCCGAACCAAATGCCGAGCGGCCGGCCGCAGGTGCCCTGTAGCGTAGCGGAAGGATAAGCACCGAGGACGAAGGCGCGGATGCGCCTTCGAAAAGAAAACTACGCTGCGACCAGGCTGCCGATCACGCTTTCGAACAGCGCGCGGCCATCGGTGCCGCCGTGGTCATCTTCGATGGCGCGTTCTGGATGGGGCATCATGCCGAGCACGTTGCCGCCGGCATTGAGCACGCCCGCAATGTCGCGGCGCGATCCGTTGCAGGCAGCGGCATAGCGGAAGGCCACGCGGCCATCGCCTTCAAGCCGGTCGAGCGTGGCTTCATCGGCAAAGTAGTTGCCGTCATGATGCGCCACGGGGATCTGGATCACCTGGCCTGCGTCATAGCGGTTGGTGAACAGTGATTGGGTGTTTGCCACGGTCAGTGGCACGGTGCGGCAAATGAAGGTCTGCCCTGCATTGCGCATCAGCGCGCCGGGCAACAGGCCCGCCTCGGTCAGGACCTGGAACCCGTTGCACACGCCCAGCACCGCCACGCCGCGCGCGGCTGCGGCAATCACGCTCTGCATGATCGGGCTCTTGGCGGCCATCGCGCCGGAACGCAGGTAGTCGCCGTAAGAGAAGCCGCCGGGCAGGGCGATGAAATCGAGCCCGTCCGGCAGGTCGGAATCGCCGTGCCAGACGCGCAGCGGCGCCTTGCCCGAAACCTTCTCGATCGCCACCGCCATGTCGCGGTCGCAGTTGGAACCGGGAAAGGTGATGACGGCGGCGCGCATCAGGCGGCTCCCACCGCAGTGTCCAGCTTTTCGACCCGGTAGTTCTCGATCACCATGTTGGCCAGCAGCTTGCGGCACATATCGTCGAGCGCCTGGTCAGTGGTGCTGTCGGCCACATCCAATTCGATCAACCGGCCAACGCGCACATCGGCGACGCCTTCAAAGCCCAATCCTTCGAGCGCGTGGTGGACAGCACGGCCCTGCGGATCGAGTACGCCGGGCTTCAGGTTGACGAAGATGCGGACTTTCATGGCTGCGGTCCTGTCGCTGGGGTCAAATTTGATTTGTGGCATGGAGTCGCCAGGCAGGTCAGCCTATGGCGATGCGGCTGGCGATGGGCAAGTGGTGCGGGACGCATTCTGCCCACAAGTGGTGGCAAATGAGCGCTTGTTGGTCCGCTGGGCTCGCATTATCGCAGGCGCATAGGGTGTATGGGAAACAGGTGATGGCGACAGAAGCATTCGGGGCGAAAAGCGGCGCGGCACTGGCTAGCAAGCCTTACCTGTCCGCGCGCGCCCGCCGCCGCCAGTTGTGGTTGCAGATCCATCGCTGGCTGGGCATCGTGTTGCTGATCCCCATGGCAGTGCTGGGCCTGACCGGATCGGCGCAGGTCTGGCCGGAAGAAACCGAAGCCCTGCTCAATCCCCAGCGCGAGGTTGCCGCCAGCGCTGATCCCGCCACCATCACCACCGATCATATCGCCGCCGCGCGCACCGCGCTGGCTGATTATGGCCCGGTCACCCGCATCGATCTGGGCGAGGTCGGCGCGCCGATCATCGCTTCGTCCACCCCCTATGCCGAGCCTCCGTTCGGTATCGGCGGCCCGGTCAGCCGGCAGGCCTGGGTCGATCCGGCCAGCGGCGCGGTGATCGACAATGCGGCCAATGCGGGCGGCTTCATGTGGTACATGCATTTCATCCACGGACTGTTCCTGATCCCCGGAGTGGGGCGGCAGATCGTGGGCATCATGGGCCTGTTCCTGACCATTTCCGGCATTACCGGCATCATCGTATTCTGGCCCGGTCGCCAGCGGGTGATGGCGGCGCTCAAGTGGCAGAAGCGCGATGGCAAGCTGCTCAACCTGCACCGCCAGTCGGGTTTCCTGCTGGCCCTCGTGCTGATCGTGGAAGCGATTAGCGGGGCATGGATTTCCTTCCCCGGCGTGTTCGCCGCACTGGTGGAGCCGGGCGTCGAACAGCCACAACGGCCGCGCCGCGGGTTCGGGCCGCAAGGCACGCCAATCGAGGCCGAGGATGCCGCCTGGATGGCCGCGCTTGAAGCCGGCACCGCCGCCTATGCCGGGCGCCCCACCGGCATCAGCGCGCCGACCGTGGAAAGCGGCATGTGGACGGTAACGCTGGCAGGCGAGGGCATGAATGCCACTGTCTCGGTGCCGGTCGGCGGGGGAGCGGCCAGCGTTGAGGAGACACCGGCAATGGACGGCCCGCCGCCACCAAGCACCCGCGCGGGAGTGTGGGCCACGTTCATGCGTCAGGCGCACTATGCCACCATCGGCGGGATCGTGTGGCAGATCCTGGTGTTCCTCAGCGGCATTGCGTTGACTTACCTCGCCATCAGCGGGGTGTGGGTCTGGGGCCGCCGCGAACTGCGGGCCAAACGGCGCTGATCCACCTGCCGGAGGGGCGCGCTTAGCGCCTCAGGCCGGCGGGGCCCGATTAGCGCCTCAGGCCGGCGGGGCCAGGCAGGCCGAGGAATCGGCCAGCCAGTCCACATCGTGCGTGGCGGGAACGCGGGTGATCCCGTCGCCCGCGATCTTTCGCTGGCTTTGCGTCACGGGATAGCGCCGCAGCTGCACCCAGCTTTGTGAATTGTCGAACCCGGGGATGGCGGCATTGGCCACCAGCGCTTCTTCGGCGGTAATCTCGTCCAGCACGGTTCGATTGCTGCGGACCATGCGCACCTCGCCATCGACGATATCGCCCATGCGCCAGAAGGCCTGCCCGCCGATTACCACGTTCATCGCATCGGCCCCGTGATCCCAACCTTGCGTTGGCTGGATTTCGGGCAGGCGGATAGTGGTGACATCGCAAGTGAAGTGCTGCGGATCATTGCGATAGGGCAGGGTGGTGTCCTGCTGCGGGGGCCGCCTCCGCTGGCTTGGCGGGTAAAAGCCGCCGTGGGCAATCGGGAACGAGGTTATGGAATCGTCGTCGGCCTCGTTCCACTCCAGCCGCGCAGTTCCCGTGGTGCTCAGGATCAGGGCCGCGCGATCTTCATCGAACGACCAGCCCAAGTCCTGCAATTCTTCCCACGAACCTTCCCCGCCGGCCAGTTGGCGGAGCACCTGATCGAGCTGGTCGGGCGCCAGTGACTGGAGCCCGGCGCGCATCTGCAGGGCCTCGATCCCGCGCACGATGGTGGTGATCGAGGTGGTCGTGTCCTGGTCGATCCCGCCGCTGGCATCGACATGGATCAGCCGGATCCGCTGTGGTTCGGTGGGCGGCACGAAGGCCAGCAGTTCGAGGTCCGATCCGGCCTCGTTCAGCGGCAGCACCTGGCGCAGGGCGTCGGGCGTCGCCGTGCTGAGGCGGGTGTCGCCTTGCCGGGTACCGTCCAGCCATACCTTCTGCCCGTCTACCGTGGCGCGGACCAGCACATGGTCGAACTGGGCCGGGCTGGCCAGAAACTGGTCAATCCCGTCGCCGCCGGTGGTCTGGTTGACCAGCACCGGCTCGGCCGCGATGCCCATTGCATCCAGCAGCGCGAGCAGCAGCACGGTCTTGCCCTTGCAATCGCCATACCGCCGGTCCCACGTTTCAGCGACCGTGGCCGGGGTGAGGTTGCCCCCGTTCATGCCGACATAAACATAGCGCACCTGATCCTGCACCAGCCGCAAGGCAGCGCGGGCGCGCTCGGTCTCGGTGGCGTGGGTCTGCATGATCCGGGCGACATCGCCTTCCAGTTCGGACCCGCGGGGGATTTCCGCCCGGTCGCGGTACAGCGGGAACAGGCTGCGCGAGACATCCTGCCAGTCGGCAAAATCGGAATACTCGATCATGCGCGCGGGCAGATACCGCAGCGGGGCGTCTTCCGGCATGAAATGCTGGCCCGGCTGGTCAAGCTGGACCGAGATCGAATCGGGCGTGGTGACCACCATTCCGGCAATGTCGGGGGTGGCCTGCCAGCGCGGCTCGTGGCCCTGGTCCCAACCCAGCGTGACGCGGAAACTGCCGCTGCTGGGGATGCCGGGCATGCCCAGCAGGCCGAACGGGTTTTCGGGCAGGGTCGGATCCTTGCTGATCGATGTCAGCGCAAACTGGATCCGGTCTCCCACCCTGAGTCCGGGCACCTGCAGGCTGGCGGTGAGCAGCCCGTCAAGGAACGATTCCTCCAGCCCGCCTTCACGTTGGAACACGCGAAAGCGCTGGGCATCCAGCACGTCGATCACCGCGCCATCGCGCACGATATTGACCGCATGGACCGTCGGGCCGCCAGCGGCCGGATTCCACACGATCGTGAGGTTGCCCAGCGCCAGGCCTTCGGAGGTCTGGATCAGGTATTCGGAGGATTCGTAGACATGCTGGCCATCGTCATCGATCCGCACCTGCATGTCGCGCGCAAGAACCGCAAAGGCGCCCTGGCGCTGCGCCGGTTCGACCGGCACCAGTGCGGGGCGGACCCAATCGGGCACCTCGCCATAGGCAATCTCGCTGGCGGCCAACGCCGGTGTGGACACGCCCAGCAGGGCCAGAACCACGATCGTGCAACGCATGCTATTCCCCTGTAGCCAATTGCCAGATGATCCAGCCGGGCGGCAGGTCCGTCAAGCTATCTGGCAGAACCGTTTCAGCCTTCCGGCAGAACGGTGATTTCCAGCCGCAGTGCCGGATCGAGATAGCGCCGGGCGAGATTTTGCACATCGGCGGGGGTCAGTTCGGCCAGCATGGCGCGCCCTTCGACAAAGCGGCTCAACCGGTCAGGCTGGGTCTGCGCGCGGTCGACCAGGCCCATCCACCCGCCGTTCGATTTCAGCAGGTTGTCATAGGCTTCCAGTTGCGGCGCACGGGCGCGCAGCAGGGTGTCATCGTCGACCGGAGCGCTGCGCAGGGCTTCGATCACCGCCAGCATCGCTTCCCGCGCGGGCTGGACATCATCTGGCGTGACCGATGCACTGACGGTGAAAGTGCCATAGCCGGGATAGACCCGCGATTGCTGGGCCGTTGCGCTGGGCGAATAGGTCTGTCCCAGTTCTTCGCGCAGCCGGTCAAGCAACAGCGAACGGGCGACGTTCTCCAGCAGTTCCAGTTCCAGCGTCTCGCGCATGTCCTCGCCATCGCGGGTCGGCCACATCATCTGCAGCAGCGCCTGGTTGGCCTCGCCCTGGTGGGTCAGGGTGCGCGGGGTGCGGTCGGCGGTGAAACTGCGATCGCGGTTGTCGGCATAGGGGCGGAAGGCCGGTTCACGCGCGGGCAGGGCGCCCAGGGTGGATGCCACCATGGCAATGGCCTGTTCCTCGTCAAAATCGCCCACCAGCGCCACTTCCATCGCGCCATTGGCCAGCCGGTCGCCGATGGCGGTGCGCAAGGTGGCAAAGTCCAGCGCCATGTATTCGGCTTCAGGGCGCAGCGAATAACGCGGGTCATTGTCCGAGATAATGCCGCCCAGCGCATTGCCCAGCGTGGCATCGGGGGTGGCGGTCAGTTGGGCGAAGAAGTTGGCGACCGAGCGGCGATACTGCTCCTCACCCTGGGTCCGCCAGCCCGGATCGCTGGCGGCAGCGGCGAACAGTTGCAGCTGCATTTCCAGGTCACGCGTGGTGGTTGTGGCACCAAACTGGAACGTCTCCTCCTCGGCCCCGATGTTGAGGCCGACTTGCCGCCCCGCCAGGATCGAGACCAGCTCGTCCAGCGTATGCGCGCCCAGCCCGCCCGAGATCAGCGAAGAGGTCATCGCGGTGGCAAGCGGCTGGTCGCGGGTATCGAGCAGCTGCCCGCCATCGATGTTGACCTGCACGGCCACCCGGTCAGCGGCCAGATCGGTGCGCATGAGGTTGAGCTTTACGCCATTGGCAAAAGTCACCGTGCGGACATTGAGCAGCGGCTCGACCACGTCGCTGGTTACGGTGCCCGCAGACCCGAAATCGGTATAGGCGAACTCGGCCAGCGCGGCATCTTCCCGCGTCACAAGCGGCGCCGCCATGCCGGTTTCCCACGCACTGCGCAGCGCCTGTTCGCCGCCATCCGGCGCGGTCCGACCGGAAAAGCGGATCAGCGGATTGTCCAGCGGCACCAGGTCCGCCTGCATCGCCGCCAGCACGGCTTCCGGCGTGATCAGCGGCTCGCTGGCCAGGAACCGTTCGAGCGCGCTTTGCGGCGTGGTCGGGATCTGGCCATCTTCCAGCAAGGTCATCGCGCCGGTGATGAAATTGTTGTTGTGGCGGGTGGCGGCCCCGGCCGCGTTGGATTCCACCGATGCGCGCAGGTTGGCAACTTGTTCTGCCACTTCGCCCGCCGTGAAGCCTGTTGCCAGTGCGCGGCGATATTCTTCTTGTGCGGCAGCCAGACCGCGCTCCCAGTCACCTTCGGCGGCCTGCACCACCAGCGAGGTGGTGCGCGCCACGCGGAAGACTTCCTCGGTGTTGATCCCGGCGGCGCGGAACGGCGGGTTCTCGGTGCGGCTCACGCGTTGCAGGCGGCGATTGATGATCGAATAGCCGATCTCGCGCAGTAGCCGTTCGCGCCGGGTTTCGGCAGTATCGGGCCGGTCGATCCACGGCGCGCTGCGGGCCACGGTGACCTGTTCGGACAGCGCCGGATCAAGGTAGATCGCGGTTTCGCCCTGCAGCGTCAGGTCGATAGGCCCGGCGGTGGCGGGGCCTTCCACCGGTGCGCCCTGCCAGCTGGCAAAGTGCTGGCGGATGGCGGCTTCGGCAGTATCGGCATCGAATTCGCCAACCACGATGATCGCGGTATTGGACGGGCGATACCAGCGCTCGTAGTAATCGCGCAGCCGCTCGCTGGTGGCCGCGTCGATGGTCTCGTCGCGCCCGCCGATCCAGTTCTCGGCAAAGGCCGAGCCGGGGTAGAGGAACTTCAGCTGTTCGATCAGCGCCCGTTGCTGGAAGGTATCGCGAACGCGCCGTTCAGATTGGATCACACCGATCTCGCGCCGGACAGCTTCAGGATCAAGCGCAAGATTGCTGGCGGTCTCGCGCATGAGCATCAGCGCTGTATCCAGCAGGCCTTCATCATTGCGCGGCAGGTTAAGCATGTAGACCGTGCGATCGAACGTGGTCGAAGCGTTGGTGTCCGGCCCGAATGCCAGGCCTTCACGTTCCAGCAGGCGGATCATTTCGCCTTCGGGCACATTGGTCGATCCGTTGAAGGCCATATGTTCGAGGAAATGGGCAAAACCCGCCTGGTCCGGCTCCTCGCCCAGCGATCCGGCGTTGACCCACAGGTAGACCATGCCCTGAGCGGCAGGCGTGGCATTGGGCCGGATGATATAGCGCATGCCATTGTCCAGCACGCCGAAGCGGTACTGCGGATCGACCGGCAGGTCGCTGGCGGCAAATGGCCACACATCGTCCATCGGCGCGGTGACCTGGTGCACCACGCGCTCGACATCCTGGTATTCAGGAGCCTGGGCATTGACGGCAAAGGGCAGGGCGAGCGCTGCGCAAGCAGCAGCAAAGACGTGGAATTTCATCCACGCCTGATGCGGCAATCCAGCTTAACCCGCAATTACTTCTTCGGCCCGCCCGCGCTTACTTCTTCGGCTTGGCCGGCGAATTGCGCAGTCGACTGCGGTGCGCGCTCATATCCAGCACTTCACCCGGTGCGCCATCATCCTGCAGCAGGCCGAGACGGCGGGCGACTTCCTGATAAGCCTCTTCCTCGCCGCCCATGTCGCGGCGGAAGCGGTCCTTATCCAGCTTTTCGCCAGTGGTGAAATCCCACAGGCGGCAGTTATCCGGGCTGATCTCGTCGGCCAGGATCACGCGGCTGTAATCGCCATCGTAGATGCGACCGAATTCCAGCTTGAAATCGACCAGGCGAATGTCGATCGCGCTGAACATGCCGCACATGAAATCGTTGATGCGGATCGCCATGGCGGCGATATCCTGCATTTCTTCATGGGTGGCCCAGTTGAAGCAGGCGATGTGTTCTTCAGCGACCATCGGATCGTTCAGCTCATCGGACTTCAGGTAGTATTCGATCAGCGTGTGGGGCAGCTGCTCACCTTCGGGCAGGCCGACACGGGTGGCCAGCGAGCCGGCGACGACGTTGCGCACGACCACTTCCAACGGAATGATTTCAACCTGCCGCACCAGTTGTTCGCGCATATTCAGGCGACGGATGAAGTGGGTGGGAATTCCGATGGTGGAAAGCCGGGTGAACACATGTTCGCTGATGCGATTGTTGATCACGCCCTTGCCGTTGATCGTGCCCTTTTTCTTGGCATTGAAGGCGGTGGCATCATCCTTGAAATACTGGATGATCGTGCCCGGTTCCGGACCTTCATAGAGGATCTTGGCCTTGCCTTCGTAGATCTGGCGGCGGCGGGACATGGGCACACCCTTTGCAGTAAAGCGCGACCAATCCGCGCCGGGAAACGAGAGCGCCCCGGCCAACGAAGCAGATGCTTCGCAAGTGCCGGGGCGCGGTTGCCTGCGCTATACACCGAAGGCGGCTGGCTGGCAATTGCGCTGGACAGTGCCCCGACAATAGCGCCGATGATCGCGCCGATGATTGCGGGTCGGGGCATTGCCCGCTAAGTGCCCGCGAAAGTAAAAACAGGGGTCAGTATGCACGTTCGCGCCTTCAGCCGCACTGCCGTTTCCGTCTTGGCGATGATCGCGTCCGTACCGGCTCTGGCCCAGGATAACCCCGCCGAAGGCGATACAATCGTGGTCACTGGCACGCTGATTTCCGGATCGGCGGAGGATGCCCCGGCCCCTGTCAGCGTCATAACGGCCGACGATCTGGCGCGGGCGGGATCGCCCAGCCTGATGGATCTGGCGCGCCGGTTGCCGGTGTCGGCCGGCGTGATTGGTGATTCCAGCCAGTTCGATCCGCGCAGCCAGTTTGCTCAGGGCGTGGCCAGCGTAAACCTGCGCGGCCTTGGCCCGCAACGCACGCTGGTGCTGCTCAACGGGCACCGGATGGCGGCCACTGGCGGCGGCAATATCCCGCTGGTGGACGTAAACCTTATGCCCGCCAGCGCGCTCGCCCGGATCGAGATCCTGAAGGATGGTGCGGCGGCCACTTATGGCTCCGATGCGATCGGCGGGGTGGTCAACATGATCACCCGCACCGATCAGGACGGCCTGGTGGTGGGCGGCGACTATCGCCACATCGATGGTTCGCACGGTGACTGGACGGGTTCGGCCAGCTTCGGACAGGAATTCGGCGCGCTGCGCTTGTTTGTGTCGGGCGGCTACCAGCGGCGCAGCGAATTGCGCATGACGGATCGCGATTTTGCCTGGCGCCCGTTCGAGGAAAACCCCCAAGGCGGTTTCAGCGGGGGCGGCAATCCGGGCAACTATGATTTCAACAGCGCGGTTGGCGGCACCCTGTTCGAGGCCGACGAGGGCTGCGCCGGGCTGGGCGGATTTCGCTCGCTGCCAGGGTCCAGCGCCGACCTGTGCCAGGCCAGCTATCTGGGCTTCACCAATCTGGTCGAGCCGGAAGAACGCTACCAGTTGTTTGCCGATGTCGGACTTGATCTTGGTGACGGGATGGATCTGCGGCTGACCGGATTGTACGGCAGCACGCAGACCTGGCTGCATACTTCGCCCAGTTTCCTGCCCACCATCGCGCCTTCGGCCAATGCGGCGTTCGGCGGGACCGGACTGTTCACCATCCCCGCCTATGCCCCGGCGCTGGCCGACTATTGCGCCCGCTTCGGAGCGGCGGCAGGGTGCGCGCTGGATGGTGCGGGCAGCCCGGTCCAGCCCGCGCTCGCCGCGCCGGTGCGGTTCCGTCCGTTGCTGGCAGGCGGCAATCCCCTGTTCGGTGATGATCGAGGGGCTGCTGAGCTCGACTACAACAACGATGCTTATCAACTGGCGGCCAACTTTACCGCCGACGTCGGCAGCGGGATGGAATTGCGGCTTGGCACCACCTGGTCGCAATACGATGCCTTCTTCGAAGTGGGCGACAGCTATGTCGACCTGTTGCAGAACGCGTTGGCCGGCTTCGGCGGGGCCAGCTGCGCCTATGCCAGCCCGGCCAGTCGCGCAGGGCTGAGCCAAGTGCAACTGGCGGCGCTGGCGGGCACCAACGGCTGCACGTTCTTCAACCCGTTCTCCACCGGCATTGCGGCAAATGCCGTGACCGGCCAGGCCAATCCGAATTTCGCGGGTAACGGCAGCCCGCTCGGCCTTGACCTGTCGCCAGGCGCTGGCCTGGTCAATGATCTGGCCACCATCGGCGATTTCTACAACGTATGGGGCCGCACCGCCAACACCCGCCAGCTGGTGATGGACGCGGTGCTGGCGGGCGACAGCGGCGTGCAATTGCCCGGCGGCGAGGTGCAGTTTGCCGCCGGTGTGCAGTTCCGTCGGGATCGCTTCGCGCGGGCATACGAGGGCGGGAACAACCTCGACCTGTTCCCCTGTCCGGGATCGGTGCTCAACCCGGCTGCGGCCTGCAACCCGGAAACCGGCGCGCTGGGCTTCATCGGGGCTGGCCGCGATTTCGCCGTCAGCCGCGAGGTGTGGGCCTTGTTCGGCGAACTGCAACTGCCGCTGGCCGACCGGCTGACCGCCCAGCTATCCGCCCGCTATGAAGCCTATGGCGAGGATGTGGGCGCCACCTTCGATCCGCAACTGCGCCTGCGCTATGAGGCGACTGACTGGCTGGTGCTGCGCGGCGGGGTGGGCCGCACATTCCGCGGACCGCCTGCCAACCAGACCTTGTCCGACACCGTAATCCTGACCTTCATCGGCGGCGGCTTTCGCGCGGTCGATATTCTCGCCAACCCCAGGCTCCAGCCGGAAAGCGCGACCACCTGGAATGCCGGGGCCATCATTGACCACGGCGGACTGCGGTTGAGCGCGGATTACTGGCGCTATGAATTTTCTGGCGGGATCGAGAACGAACCGGTCGGCGGCATCGTGGCCGCCATGTTCGGCGCCAGCGGCACGGCCAATTGCGGCAACCCGGCCTATGCCTCCCTGCAGGCGCGCTTCACGTTTTCAGGCGGGGTGTGTTCATCGGCCAATGTGCAGCGATTGGCCACCTATGCGTTCAATTCGTCCGATGTGACCACCAGCGGTGTGGATGCGCAGGCCAGCTATGACTGGGCTGCGGGCGGCGTGGACCTGCAAGTGGGCGCGGCGGGCAGCTATGTGATCAATTACCGGGTGGATGACGTGCAGGTCGAAGGGGTGCTGGTGCAGCCCAGTTTCAACGCGGTGGGCAAGCTGAACTTCCAGACCACGGCCTATCCGCTGCCGCGCTACAAGGGGCAGGCCTGGGTCCAGGCGCAGGCCGGCGACCATTCGCTGCGCCTCGCGCTGAACCACGTGGCGGGTTATGAGGACCAGCGCGGCGCGGCCGTGTTCGGTCCCAACAGCGGGTCGCTGGCGGGCGCATCGGTGACCGGCGGCAAACAGTTGCGGGCCCACCGCACTGTCGACCTTGCCTGGCTGTGGTCGCTGGACAGCGGCACACGGGTATCGGTCGCGCTTGATAACATCTTCGATCGTGATCCGCCGTTTGCCCGGCTGGACCAGAATTACGATCCGTTTACCGCCAGCCCGCTTGGTTTTACCGCGAAATTGGGGGTCAGTCAGGCGTTTTAGGCGGTAAGTCCAAACGCGTTTGGGGGCTGCGCGGGGCGAAGGGAGCGGAATTTCCGGCGGAACCGCAAACGCCGGTTTGCGTATAGGCGTTGGCGCTGTCATTGTGTGGCGCACTGCAATTTCCCGGAACACCTATGTACCTCGCGCTTGCCCCCGCCCTGTTGGCGACAACATCACCGCTTCCCATGCCCGTTGTGGCCTTGCAGACCAGCGAAGTGCCAATGTCGCAACCGGTGGTTCTGTCGGCTGCCCAGCCTGGCGCCGAACAACCCCCCGCAACCGCCACAACCGGGCCGGTTGCCGGCGATGGTGTGCCGACCGACGGGGCGCAGCTTGACGGTGCGCCGCAAGAGCCGGACCCATCCGATATTATCCGGGTCGAAGGCACCGTAATCGATACACCGGGCGATCCGCTCGAAAACATCAACGCCCAGACCTACGAAATCACCCAGCAGATAGATCAGGCTGTTGTTGGCCCGGTGGCTGCGGTCTATGAGGAAGACTTGCCCAAGCCGGTGCGCAACGGCATGCGCAATTTCTTGCGCAACCTGCTCGAACCAGTGAACTTCCTCAACTTCATCCTCCAGCTCAAGCCCGGCAAGGCGGTCGAAACGCTTGGCCGGTTTGCCCTCAACACCACCGCCGGGTTCGGCGGATTGTTCGACGTGGCGGCGACCGAACCGTTCAACCTGCCCTATCGGCGCAATGGCCTGTCCAACACGCTGGGCTATTATGGCGTGGGTCCGGGGCCGTTCCTGGTGTTGCCGCTGGTCGGCGCGACAACGCTGCGCGATCTGGTTGGCAATACCCTGGATCAGGCTGTGGTGCCGTTTGTGGTCGGACCGCCGCTAAGCACGCCCTATTACGCGATCCCGGCCTACACCGTAAATTCGCTGCAGTACCGGATCGAGGTTGACGAACGGCTGGCGGCAATCCGCGACAGCGACGATCCCTATATGGCCATGCGCGAAAGTTACCTGTGCCTGCGCGAAGCCGACATAGCCGAACTGCGCAACCGCCCACCGCCGCGCGATTGTTCGATTGATGCGCTGATGGCGGCAATCGATGCCAGTTATGAGGACGAGCAGGACGAAGAACTTGCCGCCATGCCCGATCCGGTCGAACCGCCGGTGATCGAGGAGGCGCCGGTAGATGCCGCGCCGGTCGAGGTGCCGGAACCGGTGATCGAATTCGTGGCAGTGCCGGTGGTGCAGGCAACACCCTGATCCTCCTCGACGGTGAATGCCTATAAAGGTGACACAAGTGACACCCTGTCACTTTCTTTTTGCGGCCCATATAACCGGAATATAACGCTTTTCTTTCCTGCGGACAAAGTGACGCTTCCCCTGGAATAATCGCGCCCCATCTGCGGACAGGCCGCCGCCGTGGCTTGTGCGGTTGGCCGGAACCAGCCTGTACCAGACAGTGTGAAAGAGCCCGCCTGGCCCTGTGCCCACGCCCGGCCGTGTAGGACAGCGGGAATCGTCGTCCAGTTGCCGCCTCCTGCTGTCACCAGCGGAAAACACTTATCCGGTTAACTGCGTATCGCCGCCCAGTCCCCGCTTCTGCCAGACAGGCAACACGGATCCGTGAGTGCGGGTTGCTGCAAACGGGGCAGGTTTCGGGGAGGGCGCAGAATTGAGGGGCAGGGGGGCTGAAATTGCTGGCGGCGCCGGGTCCAAAATCGGGGCCAAGACCGGATTCGGCAATTGACCAAGCAACTCGTTGCCGCCGACCGGCAGACAATCCTCGACGGACTGGCGGACAGCTGGAAGCCGAACGACATCCGCGATCTGGCGACCACTCTTCTGCGATTGGCGGATTCGCTCGACCAGCGGTGGGACGATGCCAGCACCCGCCCGATGTTCCGCTGGCCCAATGCGCTGTCGCGGGTGGAACGCAACGCCCTCAACCTGGCGATGAAGGCGCGGGTCATCTATCACCAGCGGCGCAAGCGGCATGAATTCATCGGCCCGCAATTCCTCGGCGAACCGGCGTGGGACATCCTGCTCGAACTGTTCATGCAGTTTGCCGGCGGGGCCAAGGTATCGACCACCAGCCTGTGCATCGCCTCCGACGTGCCCGCTTCCACCGCGCTACGCTATATCGCGCAACTGGAGGAAGCGGGACTTGTCCGGCGCGAAGCGAGCGCCTTCGACAAGCGGGTGACCTTCGTATCGCTGACCGATCAGGGGGTTCTTGCCGTGGGCCTGTACCTCGAACAGCACTGAGCCGAAGGGCTCAGCCCGCCAGCTTGGCCGCCGTTTCCGCGACCCGCCTGGCCATGTAGCGCGCGCTGTCCAGTTCAGTGGCGCTGGGCTGGCGGCTGCCATCAGGCCCGGCGATAGTGGTGACGCCGTAAGGGGCACCGCCCTTTACCTCGTCCACCCCGTTCTGGCCTTCGAAGCCGTAATCCAGCCCGATGATCGTGCAGCCGAAATGCAGCAGGTTGGTGATCATGGAGAACAGCGTGGTTTCCTGCCCGCCATGCTGTGAATTGCTGGACGTGAACACTGCCGCCGGTTTGCCGATCATCGCGCCCGAAGCCCACAGGCCGCCGCAGGTATCCAGGAACGCCGCCATCTGGCTGGGCAAGCGACCGAAGCGCGTGGGCGCCCCCAGGATCAGGCCATCATAGGTGCCGACCGCAGTAGGGCTTTCGATAATCTTGTGATCCTCGTTGGCGGAAAAGCCGAAGTTCTTGACGATGTCAGCAGGGGCGGTCTCGGGCACGCGGCGGATATCGGCTTCGTGTCCGGCAGCGCGCACGCCCTCGGCCATGGCTTCGGCCATCTGCGAGTTGTGGCCATAGGACGAATAGTAAAGCACCAGGATGCGGGCCATGGAAAACCTTTCTTTGTGGCTTGCCGGGTGCAGCGCCTGCGCTACACTCTCGGATAGAGGATCAAGGGAGGAAACGGTCAGGCGTGGGAATACCCTTGTCGAAGCTGCAATGATGGCAGCGACAGGCGGTTCCGCGCAAGACCCTTGCAACACAGATGAGCGAACAGGACAAAACTGCGCGCCCCGCCGCGCCCGACGCCGCCGAAGATAGCGCTACCGCTGCAGCGGAAGGGCTGTACTGGAAGGCCAATCTGCGCCTGCTGGGCGTGCTGATGGCAATCTGGTTTATGGTCAGCTTCGGGGCGGGGGTGATCTTCCGTGATTGGCTGGATCAGTTCATGCTGGCCGGATACCCGCTGGGTTTCTGGTTTGCCCAACAGGGTTCGATCTACATTTTTGTGGTGCTGATCTTCTACTATTCCCACGCCATGCGCCGGCTCGAGCGCAAGTTCGATCTCGAGGACTGAGCCGCGATGGAAACGCAGACCCTGATCTACATCTTCGTCATAGGCAGCTTTGCCTTGTATATCGGCATTGCACTGTGGGCCCGGGCCGGATCGACGCAGGAATTCTATGTTGCGGGCGGCGGGGTAAGCCCCGTGGTCAATGGCATGGCTACCGCGGCTGACTGGATGAGCGCGGCCAGCTTCCTGTCCATGGCCGGGATCATCGCTTTTGCCGGCTACGATGGCAGCGTGTACCTTATGGGCTGGACCGGCGGCTATGTGCTGCTGGCGCTGCTGCTAGCGCCTTACCTCAGGAAGTTCGGCGAGTTCACCGTGCCCGATTTCTTCGGTGCGCGCTATTACAGCAAGACCGCCCGGGTGGTGGCCGTGATCTGCCTGATCTTCATCAGCTTCACCTATATCGCCGGGCAGATGCGCGGCGTGGGCATCGTGTTCAGCCGCTTCCTCGAAGTCGACATCAACCTGGGCGTGGTGATCGGCATGGGGATCGTGTTCATCTATTCGGTGCTGGGGGGGATGAAGGGCATCACCTATACCCAGGTGGCGCAATACTGCGTGCTGATCTTCGCCTATCTGGTGCCGGCTTTCTTCATCAGCTTCATGGTCACCGGCAATCCGCTGCCGCAACTGGGGCTGGGCGCCGAGGTGAATGACGGATCGGGCCTGTTCGTGCTGCAGAAGCTGGACCTGGTGCTGCAGGATCTGGGTTTTGCCGCCTATACCGATGGCTCCAAGTCGATGATCGACGTGTTGTGCATCACCGCCGCCCTGATGATCGGCACGGCGGGCCTGCCGCATGTGATCGTGCGTTTCTTCACCGTGCCCAAGGCGAGCGACGCGCGCAAATCGGCCGGCTGGGCGCTGATTTTCATCGCGCTACTCTATACCACCGCTCCTGCAGTAGGGGCCTTTGCCCGGCTCAATTTCGTCGAGTCGGTGAACGAGCAGGACTATGCCACCGCGCCCGCCTGGTTCCACAACTGGGAAGCGAACAACCTGATCGCATGGAACGACCGGAACGACGATGGCGTGATGCAATATCGCAGCGGCGATGCCTTTGCGGGAGGTGCCCCGGTGTTCACCGGCGAGATCGGGCCATCGGGCCAGCGGCTGGTGTCCAATGCTCCGGCAGAGGGCGAGAACGAGGTCTATGTCGATCGGGACATCATGGTGCTGGCCAACCCTGAAATCGCCGCGTTGCCCGGCTGGGTAATCGCGCTGGTGGCGGCAGGCGGGCTGGCCGCCGCGCTGTCCACGGCGGCAGGGCTGCTGCTGGTGATTTCCAGCTCGGTCAGCCATGACCTGCTCAAGCGCACCTTCCGCCCCGACATCAGCGAAAAGGGCGAGCTTCTGGCCGCGCGCATTGCGGCCAGCGCGGCGATCCTGGTGGCGGGATATCTGGGAATATATCCGCCCGGCTGGGTGGCGCAGGTGGTGGCCTTCGCCTTTGGCCTGGCGGCAGCATCGCTGTTCCCGCCGATCTTCATGGGCATCTTCACCAAGTGGATGAACCGCGAAGGCGCGATTGCAGGCATGGTGGCGGGCCTGGGCTTCACGTTCCTCTATATCGCCTGGTTCAAATTGTGGTTTCCCGAACTGGATTCGGCCCAGAATTGGCTGCTGGGCATATCGAGCGAGGGGATCGGCGTGGTCGGCATGGTGCTGAACTTTGCCGTGGCGATCACCGTGGCAAAGCTGACCGGACCAGTGCCCGAACACGTGCGCCAACTGGTCGGCCGCATTCGTATTCCCAAGGGAGCCGAAACGCCGCACATGCACTAGGTTTTGGTGCCCGGTGCGGTTGACTTTGCAGGTCACGCCGCTAGGTGCGCCAGCGTAAGGGGTTACCTCCCTTGCATGATCAGTCCGCTTGCCGAGTCCTGTCGAAGGGCAAGCCGGATCCATCGGGCAGGTGAGGACATGCATCCATGGCCAATGTGACCGTAATCGGCGCCCAGTGGGGCGATGAGGGCAAGGGCAAGATTGTTGACTGGCTGGCCGCCCGCGCTGACGTGGTGGTACGCTTTCAAGGCGGTCACAACGCCGGGCACACGCTGGTGGTGGGCGATACCACCTACAAGCTCTCACTCCTCCCCAGCGGCATCGTGACCGGCACCCTTTCCCTGATAGGCAACGGCGTGGTGCTCGATCCCTGGGCCTTGAAGGCCGAGATCGAGCGGCTGGAAGCACAAGGCGTTACGATCACGCCCGAGAATTTCGGCATTGCCGATAACTGCCCGCTGATCCTGCCGGTCCACCGCGATCTGGATGGCCTGCGCGAAGCGGCGGCGGGTTCCGGCAAGATCGGCACCACCGGCCGCGGTATCGGCCCGGCATACGAAGACAAGGTTGGCCGCCGCGCGATCCGCGTGTGCGACCTGTCGCACCTGGACGAGCTTGAGCCGCAGCTTGACCGGCTGTGCGCCCATCACGATGCGCTGCGCGCCGGGTTCGGCGAACCGCCGGTCGATCGCGCGGCCTTGCTGGAAGAACTGCGAGGCATTGCGCCGTTTGTGCTGCAATTCGCCCAGCCGGTCTGGCGCCGGTTGAACGAGGCCAAGAAGGCCGGTCGCCGCATCCTGTTCGAAGGTGCGCAAGGCGTGCTGCTGGATGTGGACCACGGCACCTATCCGTTTGTCACTTCGTCAAATACGGTCAGCGGCACTGTCGCCAGCGGTAGCGGTATGGGCCCCAACGCGGCTGGCTTCGTGCTCGGCATCGTCAAGGCCTATACCACCCGCGTCGGCAGCGGCCCGTTCCCCACTGAACTGGACGATGCAGACGGCGAGAAGCTGGGCGTGCGCGGCCACGAATGGGGCACCGTCACCGCTCGCAAGCGCCGCTGCGGCTGGTTCGATGCCGTGCTGGTGCGGCAGACCTGTGCGCTGTCAGGCGTGACCGGCATCGCGCTTACCAAGATCGACGTGCTCGACGGGTTCGACAAGATCAGGATCTGCACTGGCTATATGCTGCGCGGCAAAATGATCGATTACCTGCCCGCCAATGCCCAGGATCAGGCCGCCTGCACCCCGGTGTACGAGGAGATCGACGGCTGGGAAGGCACCACCGTAGGCGCGCGTTCGTGGGCCGATCTGCCCGCCCAGGCGATCAAGTATATCCGCCGGATCGAAGAACTGATCGAATGCCCGGTCGCCTCGGTCTCGACCAGTCCCGAGCGAGACGACACGATCACTGTGCGCGATCCGTTCGCGGATTGAGCGGACCAGCTTGATATTCTTGACACGATCCTGATTTGTTCCCATCCTGTTCCTGCCTGAAGTGGCGGGCGAATCAGGAGCGGGAACTCATGGGCCAGGTCGATTTTGCATATGGTGCGATTGCCGATGCCGTGGGGCTGCCGCTCGATGTGTCGGTCTATGCCGACCGGGCGGCGGTGCGGGTCGAACTGGCAGAGGACGTTGCCGCTGCCGGGCTGACCTTGCGCGAATGCGGTTCGCTGGACCTGCTGGAGGCGGGTGATCCGCGCGTTCTGGGCGAGGCAGTGCTGCTCGATTGCCCGCAACTGGATGGCGCGGGCATGGCGGCGCTGACCCGGCTGGATATTCGTGCGGCACGATCAGGCGCTATGCTGGTTGTCTCCACCAGCCTTGATGCGCTGGACGCGGTGTTTGGCTGCTGCTCGCAATCGAACCCGCAGATCCTGGTCGATCCGCGCCGGGCAGACCGGATTATTGCGCTCGGCCAGGTGCTGGCCCGCGCCCCGCATGGCCGGTTGCACGAATTGTCCCATGATGACCGGATCACGCTGATCCGGCTGACCGAACAGGTCAACCAGATCGCCGAGAAGCTGGAACGGCTGGGCGATACGGACAATGGCCCGGAATTTGGCAGCGTGCGCAGTGCAGGCCTGGCTTTCCGGTTTGATGAACAGGCAGGCGCAACCTTGCGCTCTCCCGCTGACAAGTTGGGTGACAAGCTGGTGCGTCCCGCCCGCCCGCCGCTGCCCGACCCTCGGCTGGTGCGACGGATCATCCAGCAGCGGCAATTGCGCGCGCGGTTTTTCGATGGCGATCTGTTTGCCGATCCGGCGTGGGACATGCTGCTCGACCTCACCGCCGCAAGGGTGGAACATGCGCGGGTATCAGTCACCTCGCTGTGTATCGCCTCGGGCGTGCCGCCCACCACAGCGTTGCGGTGGATTTCGCAGATGACCGATGCCGGCCTGCTTGAACGGATGGAAGACGATACCGATCGCCGCCGTGCGTTCATCCAGCTCTCCGACAAGGCGGTTGACGCGATGGCCCGCTATTTCGCCGAACTGGGCAAGGGCGGGGCCGGGCTGGTCTAGGCCGAGGCGTTCGGCTATTTCAGCGAGCTGCAACAAGCTGGGAGCGGTGCCTGCTGTGATCATCATCTGCCCTTCATGCGCGACGGCAAACCGCGTGCCGCAGGACAAGCTTGGCGCAGGCGGCAAATGCGGCCGGTGCGGATTGGCGCTTTTCCAGGGGCAGCCGGTGGTTCTGGCCGCCGCCAATTTCGCTGCGCATCTTGGTAAAAGTGACATTCCCCTGCTCGTCGATTTCTGGGCCTCCTGGTGCGGACCCTGCAAGCAGATGGCGCCCGCTTTCGCCGCCGCTGCTGGCCAGCTCGAGCCGCAGGTGCGGCTGGGCAAGCTGGATACAGAGGCCGAACAGGCCATTGCGGCGCGCTATGCCATCCGTTCGATCCCGACCCTGATCCTGTTCAGCAAGGGCCAGGAAGTGGCCCGACAATCGGGCGCGATGCCGGCCGCTTCCATCGTGAAATGGACCCGCCAGGCCCTATCCGCATAGCCTATCTGCCGTTCAAACTGAGCATCTGGCGCCCGGTGGATGCAGCTACATCGCAAGCCGTGTCGATGAAGGTTGAATGGCTCGGCTGACGAGGACCATCATCGGCACAGGCTGCTACTTGCCCGATCAGCATGATCGCGGGGCCATCCCCCAGCGCCGTCCGGGCCGCCAGTGGCAGCAGATCCAGGCGGGTGCGGAACTGTCGTTCGCCGGGCAGGCTGACATTTTCCACCCATGCCACAGGGGTGTTGGCGGGCAACCCATGGGCGATCAACTGGGCCGATACCTCGGGTGCCGCAGCCTTGCCCATATAGATTGCAAGTGTGGCATCCAGCGCGGCGAGCGAGGCCCAGTCGAGATCCAGCCGGTCCCCTTTGCGCGCGTGGGCAGTGATGAAGATCACCCGCCGAGCCTGTGCCCTTAGCGATAGCGAGGTGCCGAGGCTGGCTGCTGCCGCGCTGGCCGCAGTGATTCCGGGGCAGATGTGAACCGCAATTCCGGCGCTGCGACAGGCGACCAGTTCCTCCATCGCCCGTCCGAAGATCGCCGGATCGCCGCCTTTCAGCCGCACCACGCGTTCGCCAGCGAGCGCGGCCTGCACGAGCAGCGCGTCAATGCTGCCTTGGTCTTTGGAATGCCGACCGGACCGCTTGCCGACCGAAACCAGCCGGATTCCTGGTACGGCCAATGCCAGCACGCCTGGTCCCACCAAGGCATCGTGGAAGATTACGCTGGCTGCGCGGATCAGCCTTTCGGCCTTGCGGGTCAGCAGGTCGGGATCGCCCGGACCGGCACCCACCAGCCACACTTCTCCCCGTTCAATCATTGAACTGCCTCCTCCAGCACGCCTTGGGCTTGGCTGATCAGCCGCGCGATGATCGGCCTGCACGATCCACAATTGGTTCCGGCACAGGTGGCTACGCCCACTTCTGCCACGGTAGTTGCGGCGCCGGTTATCGCCGCGCAAATAGCGGTCTCGCCCACATCATGACACACGCAGACCAGCGCCCCGCGATCGGGCTGCGGGGTGGCAGAGCGCCCGGCGAGGAGTTCGGGCAGCGTAGTTGCAGGATCGGTGAATTGCCGGATAATCCAGTCGCGCGGCGGCAATTGCCCGTTGCGCGTGACATACAGCAGGGCGAGCAACCCGCCCGCTTGATCGCTTACCGCCATGCGCCGCATCCCGCGCGCCCGATCGCTCACTTCACTGATCAGGCCGGGCGGCAATAAGGCATCAACCGGAATTGCCCCTTCTCCTGCCAGTTCGGTCAGCCAGCCGCCGTTGATGCGCGAGCGGGTCCAGTGCAGCGCCGGCGTGACAGCACGATCGCGGCTGACAAGGAAGGCGTGCCAGTTGGTCCTGACCGGCGCGATGCTGGCGGGGATGCGCTTGAAGCCGGGCTGCCCGGAATGGGGATCGGCCAGCGCGGGCACCAGACGCCCGGTGCGCCCCAGGCTGGAATTGGCATCGGTCCAGTGCATCGGCGCAAAAATCTGTCCCCGGACCTGCCCCTCGCTCAGCGACACCCGATAGATTGCCTCGCCAACGGGAGTGTTGATGCGGGCCAGCGCGCCATCTGCCAGGCCATGTGATACGGCATCGGCCGGATGCACCTCGACCAGCGGTTCGCGCCGATGCGCCGAAAGCCTGGCGCTCAATCCGGTGCGGGTCATCGTGTGCCACTGGTCACGATACCGTCCGGTGTTGAGGGTGAGCGGGTGGGCGCTGTCATGCAGAGGCGCGGCGGACGGGTGGACTGTCACCAGTCGCGCCCGGCCGTCCGGCGTGGGATAGCCTGCAGACAACGGATGCCGCCCACCCCACTGGAATGGCTCCATCGCAGCGTAGTCTGCATCGCTGACCAACGCCTTGCCGGTCAGGTCGAGGTGCTTGCCCGCCTGTCTGGCCAGCCCGGTCATCGCCACATATTCGCGGAACACGTCGGCGGGCGATGTAAAGGCAAAGGCGTCGCCATGTCCCAGCCGGTCTGCCACATCGCACATGATCCGCCAGTCGGCCCGCGCCTCGCCCGGCGGGGGGAGGAAGGCCCGCTGGCGCGACACCATGCGTTCCGAATTGGTCACCGTGCCGTCCTTCTCGCCCCATCCCAGCGCGGGCAGGCGCACATGGGCGAGGCGGGCGGTATCCGTATCGGCAAACATGTCGGACACCACCACATTGGGGCATGCCGCCAGTGCATCGCGCACAAGGCCCGCATCGGGCATCGACACGGCCGGGTTGGTCGCCATGATCCAGATGAAGCGGATTTTGCCGTCTGCCACTGCCTTGAACAGGTCGACCGCTTTGAGGCCCGGCCCGGTGGCAAGGTTCGGCGCATTCCAGAACGTGCCCACGGCGCGGCGTTCCTCATCTGCAAAGCCCAGGTGGCAGGCAAGCATATTGGCCAGTCCGCCCACTTCGCGACCGCCCATGGCGTTGGGTTGGCCGGTAATGCTGAACGGCCCGGCACCGGGCTGGTTGATCCGCCCCAGTGCCAGATGGAGGTTGATGATCGCATTGCCTTTGTCAGTCCCGCTGACCGACTGGTTCACACCCTGGCTGAACAAGGTGACCATGCGCGGATGCGCGGCGACGAGATCGGCCAGTTGTGCGAATTTGCCGGTGCAATCGCTCTCCAGCCCATCCCAGAACCCCTCGGGCACGACACAATGATCGTGCAGGTATTGCTGATCCAGCAGGCCGCGCGCGGCCATGTCGGCCAGCAGGGCAGTGAACAGCGCCACATCGCCATCGGGTGCGACCGCCACATGCAAGTCCGCCCGTTCGGCTGTTTCGGTGCGGCGCGGGTCGATCACCACCAGCTTGGTGCCCCGCTCTTCCCGCGCGCGCTCGATCCGTTGCCAGATCACCGGATGGCACCAGGCGGTGTTGGATCCCACCAGCACGATCAGGTCCGCCTCGTCCAGATCGGCATAGGAACAGGGCACCACGTCCTCGCCGAATGCGCGGTTGTGCGCTGCCACGGCACTGGCCATGCACAGGCGGCTGTTGGTATCGATGTTGCCGGTGCCGATGAAGCCCTTCACCAGCTTGTTGGCGACGTAGTAGTCTTCGGTCAGCAATTGGCCCGAGACATAGAACGCGACCGCACCCGGCCCATGGTCGGTGATTGTCTGGCGCAGGCGGGCGGCCACATCATCCAGTGCTTCGTCCCAGCCGGTTTGGCGCTCGCCGACCATCGGGTGGAGCAGCCGGCCTTCAAGCCCGGTTGTCTCGCCCAGATGCGTGCCTTTGGAACACAACTGCCCACGATTGGCCGGATGCGCCGGATCGCCCTTGATCGCCACTGCGCCCGAAGGCTGGATACTGGCCGCAACCCCGCAACCCACACCGCAATAAGGGCAAGTGGTGCGCACCATCTAGGCGACCACCGCCTCGCGCAGCAGGAAAATGCGCCCGCCATCGACCTTGAGCGGAATGGTCGGCGTGCAGCCCTTGTCCTCGCCCAAGGCTTCACCGGTACGCAGGCTGATGCGCCAGTTATGCAGCGGGCAGGAAACGCTGTCGCCGTGGACAATGCCCTGGCTCAGCGGCCCGGCCTTGTGCGGGCACTTGTTGACCAGGGCATAGAATTCGCCGCGCATGGTGTGGAACACGGCGATCTCGTCTGACCCGGCCACCGGCAGGGTGCGGGCCGATCCGGGTTCGATCTGGGTGGTGGGACCGATGTCGAGCCATTTGCCGATCATTGCGCATCTTCCATCTGGAGCGGCCGGACCTCGGCCATGTGGGCGTGCAGATCGCGCCGGTCACCCGCCACGCGCGCGGCCCAAGGATCGTCCTGCGAGAAGCTTTGCGAGTAGTGGAATCGGCGGGCCAGCTTGTTCACCGCCGCCGGATCGTCCAGCAATTGTGCCTTGATCCAGTCGAGTCCCTTGCGTTCCACCCACGGGGCGGTGCGTTCGAGATAGTGCCCGTCCTCGCGGTAGAGCTGGATGAAGGCGGCGCACATTTCCATCGCCTCGTCCTCGGTCTCCACCTTGCACAGCAGGTCGGTGACGCGGACCTTGATCCCGCCATTGCCGCCCACGTGCAGTTCGTAACCGCTGTCGACGCAGATTATGCCGAAGTCCTTGATGGTGGCTTCGGCGCAGTTGCGAGGACAGCCGCTGACGGCGATCTTGAACTTGTGCGGCATCCAGCTGCCCCAGGTCATGTGTTCGATCTTGACGCCGAGTCCGGTGGAATCCTGCGTGCCGAAGCGGCACCATTCGCTCCCTACACAGGTCTTCACCGTGCGCAGCGCCTTGCCATAGGCGTGGCCGCTGACCATTCCGGCGGCATTGAGATCGGCCCAGACGGCGGGCAGGTCTTCCTTCTTGATGCCGAAGATGTCGAGCCGCTGGCCGCCGGTCACCTTGACCATCGGCGCATCGTACTTCTCCACCACATCGGCAATCGCCCGCAGCTCGCGCGGATTGGTCAGCCCGCCCCACATGCGCGGGACGACGGAATATGTGCCATCCTTCTGGATATTGGCGTGGAGCCTTTCGTTGACGAAGCGGCTTGCCTGGTCATCGACATATTCGCCTGGCCAGGCGCACAGCAGGTAGTAGTTGATGGCGGGGCGGCAGCTGGAACAGCCATCTGGCGTGGTCCAGTGCAGTTCCTGCATCACTTGCGGCAGGTGCCTCAGTTCCTTCTCCACGATCAGGCGGCGCGCATCGTCGTGGGTGAAGCTGGTGCACTTGCACATGGTCTTCGGCCCGCTCTCCACCTCTGCGCCCAGCGTCAGCGCCAGCAGGCTTTCGACCAGCCCGGTGCAGGATCCGCAGCTGGCCGAAGCCTTGCAGCTTGATCGCACCGCATCGAGGCTGTGCGCACCTGCGTTGATGCAGCCGACGACCTGGCTCTTGGAAACGCCATTGCAGCCGCAGATTTCTGCGTCGTCCGATAGGGCAGCAACGGCGGCATTAGGGTCCGCCAGGGCGCCCCCGTTGGCAAAGGCCTGGCCGAAAATCAGCGCGGCCCTGATCGGCCCGACATCCTCGCCTTTCCTGAGCAGGTCGAAGTACCACCCGCCATCTGCCGTATCGCCATACAGCACCGCGCCGATGATCCGGTCATCCTTCAGCACCACGCGCTTGTAAACGCCGCGTGCCGCATCGCGCATCACGATGTCCTCGCAGCCATCGCCACCCGAAAAGTCGCCGGCCGAGAACAGGTCGATGCCCGACACCTTGAGCTTGGTCGACGTGACCGACCCCTGATAGCCGGCTTGCGCGCCGGTGAGGAAGCCCGCCAGCGCGCGGCACATGTCCCACAGTGGCGCGACCAGGCCATAGCATGCGCCGCGATGCTGCACGCATTCGCCAACCGCCAGCACAGCGGGGTCGCTGGTGACCATGTTGTCATCCACCACGATCCCGCGCTCGCAATCGATGCCCGCCGCCTTGGCCAGCGCCGTGGCAGGCCGGATGCCGACTGCCATCACCACGATGTCGGCCTTGATGCGGCTGCCGTCGTCCAGTTCGACACCGGCCACATGGCCATCGGCCCCCAGGATCGCCTTGGTGTTTGCCCCGGTCAGGATGATCTGCCCGCGCCGTTCCAGTTCCTGCCGCAGCAGCCAGCCGGCTGCTTCATCAAGCTGCCGTTCCATCAAAGTGGGCATCAGGTGAATGACGGTAACTTTCATGCCGCGCAAGGACAGGCCGTGCGCCGCCTCCAGCCCCAGCAAGCCGCCGCCGATCACCACCGCATCGCCGCCAGTGGCAGCCGCCGCTACCATCTTGTCCACATCGTCAAGATCGCGGAACGTGACCACACCGGCCAGATCATGCCCCGGCACCGGGATGATGAACGGATCGGAGCCGGTCGCTATCAGCAGCCGGTCGTATGGTTCTACCCGGCCAGATCGGGCGATCACCGTTTGGGTCGCCCGATCGATTGCCATTACCGGATCACCCGAAACCAGCGTGATGGCATTGCCATCATACCATTCGGCCCCGTTGATCACGATTTCGTCGAACGTCTTTTCGCCGGCCAGCACGGGAGACAGCATGATGCGGTTGTAGTTGACCCGCGATTCGGCCCCGAAGATTGTCACATCGAACCGGTCGGCATCCCGCGCCAGCACTTCTTCCACCGCGCGGCATCCTGCCATGCCGTTGCCGATCACAACGAGCTTTTCGCGCGGCGGGCGGTCAGTCCCTTGCAGGTCGATCCGGGTCTGGGCGTTCATCGTTTGTCGTTCCTTGCCGAAAACGCACGCAAAAAAGCCGCCAAATCCCTTGCTGGGGACTGGCGGCGACGTTGCCACGTTGTGATGCTGTTCGTGCGGTAGCGCCTGATCGTCCAACGCTGGACGGGCACATTTCCTGTAGTGGTATCTCTACATGATTCGGGAGGTGGGCGGCAAGCGATTATTGCACTGCAGCAAAATTGCCTGCCGCCCGGTCAAAGTATTAGAATCCCCATTCGGCCTGCAGCCAGAACTTCTGCGTATCCACCGCGAACCCCTTGGCGTTGTAACTGGCATACTTGGCCATCAGGTTGACCGGGCCAAGGCGAAAGCCGAGCGAGGCATCCCACTCGCTGCCATAGTTGATGCCGCCGAAATCGCTGTCGAACTGGTGGTAGGCCACTTGTGCGGTGACATTGCCCAGCGCGGGAACAGCGAACTGGCGGCGCACGGTCCCATACATGTCCCGCACACCGCGGGTTGGCGTGGTGAGGAACAGGTCGGCCCAACCCTGAAAGGCGTGCATGGTCGCCAGGGGCGTCTGGAAACCGGCCCGTCCGCCGTCACTGCCAAGCTCCTCATAGGCCACGCTCAATCCGAAGCCAGCCACGGTGGTCCCCAATTCTGCCTGCAGATACTCGGCGCGGTAATCGACCGGGTTCTGCCCCGCGTCGGCCTGGGTGGCAAAGGTTGCGCTGGCAGTCAGGCTGAACCCTTCAGCCAGCGGGATCGCGGTGCTGGCGGTAAGACCGAACGTGTTGCTGGAGAACGCATGGCGGGTGTCATAATCGAGCACATAGGCAAAGGCAGTGGCGTCAACCGTGGGCAGATCGAGCACGGCATTGGCCATCAGCAGATTGCCGTTGAAGTGTCCCTGCGGGCTGTCTGTCCCGAAAATTGTCCGTTGCGCGATGGCGAAGGCTACATCCGCGCTGAATACGCCCTGCTTTACCTGGCCCCTGATGGCATCGAATGTCTGTTCGTTCTGCCGCCAACCCACGCTACCGACAAACCGCTGGTTGCCATAGTTCAGCCGCTGGCGCCCCACGGTCACGCCGTTGCCGTTGGTTACATAGGACAGCTGCACCCGGTTCAACTCGATGTTCTCGGGGTCTGCCACCACCGGAAACGGCTCCACCCCGTTGAACGGCAGAGTATCGTTGTAATCGTTCACCAGCGCGCCGGTGCCTTCACCCTCGGCCAGCAGCTTGAAGCCGTAGAAGGTAAGTTCACCGCCAATCCGGGCGCGGAAAGTCACGGCCTCCGCCGCATCCGGCAGGTTGGCCTGATCAACCACTTCATAGCGCAGGCGGGTGGCCACTTGCAGGTCGAAGCTCACATCCTCGCCCAGGACAATCGGATCGCCCGGCGCGGCCAATGCGGGCGTGGCGAAAGCCAGGGTGGAAGCGGCGGCGAGAATGGCGGCGCGGGTCGTCATCTGGGTGTTCATCAGGTTTCACCTTCATGTGTCCGGCTGGCAGGCAATGCCCGCGCCGGATCGTTCTGAAGGCGAGCGCCATTGCCCGCCGGCGTTGCGACTTTGTTGTTGCGCGAGATGCAGCCCCCTTGCTGCCCCGCGACCTCCCCCTAAACCGGTCGTCAGGCCGCCTTTGCAGCTGGCCCGTGGTCATATTCCGCCAGGAAGTGCAGAACTTCCTGCCGGTATTGATAGAATTTGGGATGATCGAGCAAGGCCTTGCGATCGCGCGGGCGCGGCAGGTCAACTTCCAGGATCTTGCCGATCGTGGCGTTGGGGCCATTGGTCATCATCACCACGCGGTCGGCCAGCAGGATCGCCTCGTCGACGTCATGCGTCACCATGATGGCGGTCACTTTCGTGCGGTTCCACACTTCCACCAGCACGTCCTGCAAATCCCACCGGGTCAGGCTGTCGAGCATGCCGAACGGTTCATCGAGCAGTAGCAGGCGAGGTGACAGGGCGAAGGCGCGGGCAATGCCGACCCGCTGGCGCATGCCGTTGGACATTTCGGCCGCCAGCTTGTCCTTGGCATCGAGCAGGCCGACGCGGTCGAGATAATAGTCCACCAGATCGCGCCGTTCCGCCCGCGCGACGTGCGGATAGACCCGCTCCACCCCCAGCGCCACATTCTGCCGCGCGGTGAGCCACGGCATCAGGCTGGGGGCCTGGAATACTACCGCCTTGTCCGGTCCGGCCGCGGTGACTTCGCGGTTTTCCAGCACGATGCCGCCGCCGCTGATTTCGTTCAGTCCGGCCGCCATCGTCAGCACGGTGGACTTGCCGCAACCCGAATGGCCGATCAGTGAAACGAACTCGCCCCGGTTCATGATCAGGTTGAAGTTGTCGACCACCTTCAGCGGCCCCTTGGGCGTAGGGTAGACCTTGTCGAGCTTGAAGAATTCCAGATAGCGCTTGTCCACCGGGCTTTGCGCTGCGTCCTGGTAAGCCTGGGGGAGGGGGGCAAGGTCCAGCGGGGCGATGTTGGGCAGGGCAACCGCACTGTCGCCCACTGTTCCGCTCTGGTCATTCAGCGCGCCAAGGACCGAGATGATCTCGCGCCGCAAGGCCTGATACCGCGCATCATCGTTCACCCCTTCGCGATCGCGCGGACGCGCCACGTCGACGGTCCAGATGCGTTCGATGCGGGCGCAGGGCGCTGGCGTCAGCACGGCCACGCGGTCGGCCAGCAACAGCGCCTCGTCGACATCGTTGGTGACTAGCAGGATGGTGCGGCCTTCTTCCTTGCGGATGCGTTCGATCTCGTCCTGCAGCTTGGCACGGGTCAGAGCATCCAGGGCAGACAACGGCTCGTCCAGCAGAAGGATTTCCGGCTCCATCGCCAAGGCACGCGCCACCGCAACCCGCTGGCGCATCCCGCCCGACAGCTGGGCCGGTTTGCGGTCCAGCGCGTGGCCCAGCCCGACCAGCTCCACCTTTTGCCGCACCAGCGCGGCCCGATCCGCCTTGCTGCGATCCTTGTGCACCGCGTCCACCGCCAGGCTGACATTGCCCTCGACCGTCAACCACGGGAATAGCGAATATGACTGGAACACCAGCCCGCGTTCCTTGTCGGGTCCGTCGATAGCCTTGCCGCGCAGCAGGATCTCGCCGGCATCGGGCTGTACCAGCCCGGCAATCGCGCTGATCAGCGTGGTCTTGCCTGCGCCCGAAAAGCCTAGGATCGCTACGAACTCGCCTTCGGCAATGTCCAGGTCGATCCCGCCGAGCACCTGGGTGATGGCCCCGGATTTGGCGGTGTAGGATTTGGTGATGCCCTTCAGGGACAGGATGGGGTGTTCCATGATCATACCGTCCGGTTGCGCGAAACAAGGTTCTGCAGGCTCATCATCACCCGGTCGAGGCCGAACCCGACGAAGCCGATCACCACCACCGCGAACATGATGCGGGCGAGCGACTGGCTCGATCCGTTCTGGAATTCATCCCACACAAACTTGCCAAGTCCGGGGTTCTGGCTGAGCATTTCCGCCGCGATCAGGACCATCCAGCCCACGCCCAGCGACAGGCGCATACCGGTGAAAATGAACGGCAGGGACGAGGGCAGGACCAGCTTGGTCAACTTGGCGAACCATCCCAGCTTGAGCACGCGACCCACATTGAGCAGATCCTTGTCGATGCTGGCGGTGCCAACGGCGGTGTTGATCAGCGTGGGCCAGAGCGAACACAGCATCACCACCAGAGCGGAAATGATGAAGCTTTTGGCCAGCAGCGGATCAGGGCTGGTGACCAGCGCGGAAATTACCATCGTCACGATCGGCAGCCAGGCCAGCGGGCTGACCGGCTTCATGATCTGCACAATCGGGTTGATCGCAGAATTGACCAGCGGCGAAAGCCCGCACACCAGCCCGACCGGCACCGCCACCAGCGATGCCAGGATGAAGCCCAGGGCCACAGTCTTGAGCGAAGTCATGATCTGGTCAAGGAAGGTGGGCGGCCCGGAATAAGCAAATTCTGTCACCGCTGCCGCATTGCCCGCCGCGATGGCCGCGGCGTTGCGGGCGTCCTGATCGGAGTAAAACTGCGCCTCGACCGCGCTTGCCGCCCGCCATTCGTCGAACAGGGCACCGCCTTGCGCCGCCACTTCGACCGGACCGGGCATCGCGCCCAGCGAAGTATCGACCTGCGGGGCCAGCGCTGCCCACAAGGCCAGGAAAATCGCGATGCCCATCAGCGGGACCAGCAGGTCACGCAGCATGCCGGGCAACTTGCCGCCCATGAAGGGCAAGCGGGGCGCAGGCGTGGCGGCCTTAGCCGTGTCCGGCTGGTTTTCGGCTGCGAGCATCGGGGTGTTGTCCTGTTCAGGCTCGGCATGGATGGGGGCGAAGGCGGTAGCCATGGTCTGGTCCTTGCTTGCTATACTTAAGCGCCGGTGATGCCGCTGGCGGTCACCTGCTGGCCCTGCTTCAATCCGATGGCGAACTGGCCGAGGTAGGTGTTCGGCGTCTTGCCATCGTAGGTCATGCCATCGATGAAGCCGTTGGTCGGTTCGCGGAAGCCATCGGTTTCAGGAACGGCAGCGGCGGGGATCGTGCCTGCCTCGACCAACTTGCCCGCTGCGGCGAGGTACAGGTCAGGGCGATAGACCTTGCGGGCGGTCTCGAAATACCAGTCGTCGGTATGGTCCTCGGCCACCTGGCCCCAGCGGCGCATCTGGGTAAGGTACCACACCGCATCGGAGAAATAGGGGTAGCCGGCGAACTTGTCGAAGAAGATGTTGAACCCTTCCGCCGGCCGGGTGTCGCCCGCCTCGAAGGTGAACTGACCGGTCATGCTGGCGGCGATCACATCGGCATCGGCGCCGACATAATTGGGTCGGCTGAGGATTTCGACCGCTTCGGCCCGGTTGCCGCCCGCATCGGCATCAAGCCACTGCTGGGCCTTGATTACCGCGCGTAGCACGGCGGCGGTGGTGGCCGGAAAGCGCACCGCAAAATCCTCGCGGAAGCCGAGAACTTTCTCGGGGTTATCGTGCCAGATTTCGTTGTCGGTAATCACCGGAACGCCAATGCCCATGGCCACCGCCTGCTGGTTCCACGGTTCACCCACGCAATAGCCCTCGATCGTGCCGGCCTCCAGCGTGGCGGGCATCTGGGGGGGAGGAGTGACCGACAGATTGACCTGGGCGCCGGTGGTGCCGGCCACATCGCCCGGGGTGTAGAATCCGGGGTTCAGGCCACCTGCCGCCAGCCAGTAGCGCAGTTCATAGTTGTGCGTGCTGACGGGGAACACCATCCCCATGTTGAATGGCTTGCCCTGGGCGGCGAAGCTGTCGACCACGGGCTTGAGGTGTTCGGCCGAGATCGGATGCGCCGGACGGCCATTTTCCTGCGGCAGGCTATCCTTGATCATGTTCCACACCCGGTTCGACAGGGTGATGGCATTGCCATTCAGGTCCAGGCTGATTGGCGCAATCAGGTTGGCCTGGGTGCCGTAACCGATGGTGGCGGCAATCGGCTGGCCCGCCAGCATGTGGGCGGCATCAAGCTGGCCGCCGATCACGCCGTCAAGCAGCACCTTCCAGTTGGCCTGCGGCTCCAGCGTGACGTTGAGGCCTTCCTCCACGAAGAAGCCCTTTTCCAGCGCGATGGCCAGCGGGGCCATGTCGGTCAGCTTGATAAAGCCGAGCTTGAGGGTGGGCTTTTCGGGCGGGCCATCGATATTGGCCGCCACCACCGAAGTACTCTCGTCACCGCCGCTGCAGCCGGCCAGCATCAACGCTGCGGCAAATCCGGCCAGCGTTCCCATGGCTGTCCGGCGGCTCAGTTCACCCTTGAAAATCTCGGTCATATGCCCGTCCCCGAAGCTGGCGAACAACGCAAAAAAACCGCCGCGACTTGGTTCGATGGAACCAGATCGGGCGGCGACGTTGCCACGCAATGTTGAATGTTGCCAGAGCTGCCGGTTGATCGACCATCAGTGGGCGAAGCGGCTCCGTCTGCCATCATGGATATGCGATTCGGGCCGGACTCGTAAAGCGATATTTTGCAGTGCAGCAAAGAAAGCTGTTCATTCACATGCGGCCAGGTACGCCTCCATGCAGTCTGGATCGAAACTACGCCCATCAAAGAAACTGTTTGCAGACAAGGTGATAGAGCCCTGCTGGGTGCCCACTTGTGTCCGCTGGGACACGCTCCCTTCGACTTTGGAATTGGCCGCCGGAAGATCATCGCCGGTCGATTTTAGTGCACTGCGATATACATCCGGGCGGAATACACGGGCGGCCTTGGCCGCTTCTTCGGGATTCACCGCGAAGTGATCCCACCGCACCATCTGCGAATAGAGCCACGATGCCTGGCTGACCCAGGGAAAGTTGGCCGCTTCGGAATACTGGAACATGAAATCGGGATAGTGGACCTGCGGTGCACCCTGATCGAGCACCAGCCGGTCCGAAATCGACCGCTGCACCAGCCTTTCGTCCGCCCCGAGGTAGTGCGACTGCGCCAGCAGCCGCGCGTTGACTTCCCAGTTGGCGGGATCGACGAAATGCTTCCCCGCCTTGCGCATGGCGCGGATCAGCGCTTCTGTTTCAGGCCGCTTTTCCTCCAATGTGGTCTCGCGCATAGCGAGCACCTTTTCCACGCCGCGCCGCCAGATTTGTGCCGTGGCGAGCACGATGGTGCCCACGCCCCGCTCCACGCACACACTGTTCCACGGCTCGCCCACGCAGGCGCCGTCAATCTCGCCGCTGGCCAGCGCATCGGCCACGAACGGCGGAGCCACGGTGGTGATCTCGACATCCTCATCAGGCCGGATGCCCGATGCCGCCAGCCAATAGCGCAGCTTGTAATTGTGGCTGGAATAGCGGTGCACCACGCCAAACCGCAGTCGCTTGCCTGCAGCCTTGGCCGCCTCGACCTCCCGCTTCAGGGCGGCTCCAACGGCTTTCGGATCGCCGAATTGACCGGGCGTGGCGACCTCTGCTGCCAGTTCGCGCGTCATCGTGATGCCGTTGCCGTTCAATCCCAGCACGAACGGCGTGGACATCGCCTGTGCCTTGCGCCCACGGCCCAGCGTGGTGGCAATCGCCAGCGGCGCCAGCATGTGCGCCGCATCGCTGTGGCCATACAGCAGCCGGTCGAGCACCGTGGCCCAGCTGACATCGCGGATGAAGGTGAGGTTCAGCCCTTCTTCCTCCGCAAAGCCATGCTCCTGCGCCAGAAGCGGCAGGCAGGCATCGACCAGCGGCAGGAATCCGATGACGAGTTCGCGTGTGGTCATGGGTCAGGTGCCCCCTATCAGGTCATGGGCGGTAACCAGCGCCTCGGCGATATCGGCGATGCGGCGGTTGGATGACATCGCCTTCTTGCGCAGTTCGGCATAGGCCTGCGGTTCGGTCAGGCCCCGGCTGTCCATCAGGATGCGCTTGGCCCGGTCGATCGATTCGCGCTCGGCCAGTTTGCCGGTCGCTTCAGCCAGATCGGATTGCAGTCGGGCAAAGGCGTTGAAGCGGCGCACAGCCAGATCGAGCAGCGGCCGGATGCGGTTGGCGGACAGGCCATCGACCACATAGGCCGAAACACCCGCGTCGATCGAAGCCGCGATGGCCTGGTCGTCGCTCTCGTCAACGAACATCGCGATGGGTCGGGCCAGCGCCCTGCTGACAGCGAAGTATTCTTCCAGCACATCGCGCGAGGGGTTGCCGAGGTCGATAAGCACGATGTCGGGTGCAATCTCCTGGATCCGGGCCAGCAGTCCATGCCGCTCGGTCAGGATAAACACTTCACGGTCTTCAAGCGTAGCCAGCCCCTCCTCGATAATCGAGGCCCGGACTGCGCTTTCATCCACGATTGCGATCTTCATTGGGCGAGCTTCACGCGCGGCATATTGCACTGCACAATGGAATCCTCAAGCCCATATGACCGGAAAGTTGCCTGCTTATGCTCAGTCCAACAGGACACATGGATGACGCATGGCGGACACACGGTCCCTCGGCAATGTGCCGCCGCCTTGTCAGACTTCTGGCTGACTGGTGTTGAGCGAAGCCATGTGGGAACTTAATGAAATGCCATCTTGTGCGATCAGGATGTTCGCTTCGATCGCCTTACGGCTGCGGATCAAGGCTCTGACGAGTTCTTCTTCGTCGACTGGCTGGCCCGCCTCGATCACAAATGACAGGCTACCCTCCAGCAGGTGATTGGCGCGGAACACAGGCACAGAAATGCCGACCTTGGTCGGGTCAATTTCCCCTCGCGTGATCGCATAACCCCTGGAGCGAATTTCGCGCAGTTCGTGCCGCAGATCGGCAAGATCAGTCGCCCGTTCATCGTTGCCTGCGTTCGACAGCTTGCGCAACTGGCGCGCTGTGAGGTTGGCAAGGATCACTTTCGAAGCTGCGCCGCGATCAAGTGGCATTGGCCGCCCACGCTCGTACCCGCTAGCCTGCAGGTTGGTCCCTTCGCGGTCCACGCAAATGACCTTGTCCTTGTAGAGGCGCGCCAACAGGATGATAACTTCGCCATGTGCCTCAACCAGCGACACCATCTCTTCACGGGCGGCGTTGATGAAAGGATCGTGCATCCGCATTGATCGGTCGAGTTCGCATACCGCCGGTCCCAACACATAACTGCCGGTCAATTGCGATGACAGCAGCTCGGCCGAAGCCAGGCTGCGAAAATAGCGATAGGCTGTGCTCGTCGGGATATCGAGCGCACCTGCGGCTTCTTCGACCGTCCACTGCCACTTCTCTCCGCTGAAGAGAGCCAGGACGCTGAGTACCCTGTCTGACGTTGTGGCCAAAACCTGATCCCGCCCTTCATGTTTGCGGCAATGCGTACACCCCTAGGCCGGGCATAGCGCAAGCTGGCCGAACCGCCAATTGATCCCCACCTTAAGGCCCTGGGCACTATCACCGGGCCCGGAGCAGGTACTTTGCGGTCTCATGTCGGCCAAGACAATGATGCCCCGCCGCGCTTACCAACGCGGCGGGGCATCATGATCGAATAGCGGACCGACCCGAAGGGGGGCGATCACGCTATCAAATTAGAATTCGTACCCGACCGACACGCCATAAGTGCGCGGCGGCAGATACGTGGCACCGATCAGGCGGCCGGTAGCAAGTGCGAAGGTGCTGCTCTTGCGTTCCACATCGAACAGGTTGCGGACCCATGCCGATGCCGTGATCTGCCCGTCACCGCTTTCAAAACGCAGTGCCGTGCCGAACAGCGCATAGGCTGCCGAACTTTCGATCTCGCGCTGGAACTCGGTGAAATACACGCGGCTCTTGTACGAGACATCGCCCTGCAGGGTGAACGTGCCGCCATCCGAAGCTTCGAACGGAAGATCGTATTCCATGTACAGGTTGCCTGCCCAATCGGGCGTGTTGCGCATCGGGTTGCCGGCAAGGTCGATATCGCAAGTCGGCGTTGCAGGATCGTCCGCCGGGCTGTTGCACGGCGCAAGATAGGCGGTCAGATCGGGGTTGGTCACCGCGTTGTACGGCGTGCCGCCGGCAACGTTTGCCGGATTGAACGGATCCACCGTCACGTATTCGCCGAACTTGGCGTCGGTATATGACAGGCCAGCGCTGAACCGGAACCCGTCAAACGGGCTGCCGAACAATTCCAGCTCGATGCCCTGTGCCGATGTATCCGCCGCGTTATCGAACACGGTGGTATAGCCGGTCGGGCCACCCGAGATGGTCTTGTTGAGCTGCAGGCCCTCCAGATCGTAGCTGTAAGCTGCCAGGCTGACGTTGAGCAGGCCGTTCAGCACGGTCGCCTTGATGCCCGCTTCGTGATTGCTGATGTTCTCCGGATCGACAATCGTGCGGCTGTTGAAGGCGTTCTCGCCCGAGCCAGCCTTGAAGCCTTCCGAATAGGTGTAATACAGCAGCAGGTCGGGGCTGGGCCGGTACTGCACGCCCACTTCAGGCGAGAAGTCACGGAACCGGCGCTCGGCGTGGGTGCCCGCTTCTGTTGCCACCAGCGTCGGCAAGGCGTTGTTGGGCTGGCCCGCGGCATAACGGATCACGTTACCCGGGTTTTCGCTGGTGACCTGTTCGTTGCTGTAACGGCCGCCCAGCTTGATCGAGAACCCTTCAAGACCGTCCGACAGTGTGCCGAGGTCAGCCGTAACCTGGCCGAACAGCGCCCATGCCTCGGTGTTGAGGTTCGAACGGGTGCAGACGCGCTTGGGAGTCTGCAAGGCCGTGCCGCCAGTGGTGGCATCGGGCGTGAAACCGCACAGGAAATAGGCACGATCAAGATCGACGCCATCGCGCAGCAGGATGGCAGTGTTGGTCGGCACGCCGCTGCGGGGGGTCAGGCCCAGGCTGTCGATCGGGTGCTGTTCCTCGTTGAAGTAAAACGCGCCCAGCACGCCGCTCAACAGATCCGACGAATAGCCCAGTTGCAGTTCGTTGCTGTATTGGCGGCTGTCGATGATCCGCTCCTGCACGGTTGACGGCAGACCGTTCACGGTGAAGCCGTTGACCACTGCCGACAGATCGAGATCCTGCAACAGGTTGCTGTCGAACTGGCGGAAGTTGCTGATGTTGGTCAGCGTCACGCTGTCGCTAAGATCGTAATTCAGCGTGCCGGTGATTGAATAGGTCGACGTGTTGACGCCGGGCTGGATCTCGCTGGCCAGATCGCGCGGATCGAGCGCATAACCGCCGACCCCGAGCGGGGCAAGGCGCGGTACGCCCGGGAACGACGGGGCAAGGTAATGCACTGCGCCCGAGCTGTCGTTCTGGCGGAAGTATTCGCCCGACAGCACGAAATCGCCCGACGAACCAAGATCGAACCCGAGCTGGGCACGTGCCATCCAGCGGTTGCTGTCATCGACATCGAGGCCGGTTGCCGGGTTGGTGCCATAACCATCGCCCTGATCGCTCTTGGCGGCCACGCGGAAGCGGATGCCATCGGTGATCGGGCCGCCAATTGCCGCTTCGGTGACGAGGCGGTTGTAATTGCCGAACGAGCCGCGGACATAGCCTTCGAAATTGTCGGTCGGCCGTGCGGTGACCAGGTTGATCGAACCGCCCACGGCATTGCGGCCATAAAGCGTGCCCTGCGGGCCGCGCAGCACTTCGACCCGCTCCAGATCGAACAGCGAGGTCAGCTGCGCTTCGGCCCGCGCGACATAGACGCCATCGACATGCAGGGCGACGCCGGTCGAGCTGCCGGTGGTCGAGGTGTTGGCACCTACGCCGCGGATGAACACCTTGGCCATGTTGAAATCGTTACCGAATGTCACGGCCGGAACGGCAACCTGGAGATCCTGCAGGTTGTTGATCTGTTGGCTCTGCAACCGGTCACCACCGATGGCCGACACGGCCACGGCTGCGTCCTGCAGCGATTCCTCGCGCTTTTGTGCGGTCACAACGATCAAGCCCGAAAAGTCGTCATCGCGGCTGGCTTCGGCGGCGGTATCGGCTTGCTGCGCCGCAACCGCGCCCGGCAGACCAACGGCAAGGGCTGCAACGGATACACCCGCCCAACGATATGGAATACGCATACACTTCTCCCTAATACTGACTCTGGTGGCCGATGTTGTCGATCCATAGCGCTTGCGCCGCTTCGGATCGACAATAATCTTATATATTGATAACTACGGTATCAGGAAATCGCATATATGCGATAACTCTGACAGAGAATTTCGAAGAAGGGGGCTCCTAGCGGGTTGGTGAGGGCAGCGCGATACCGCCGTTCGGCTACCCCGTGAAAAGTTCCGGTGCGTGCTATTGAGCAACACTCAGGCAAGCCGAAAAGTGCAATAATTCTTGCATAATGATAATTATGTAGTATCGATTCGGACCATGACGGGAGCGTGAACCGGCGCCGATTCCGGTTAAGAGGGCGAAGGCAAATGATCGTGCAGAACGCTTGGTACATCGCGGCATGGGCGCACGAGGTCACGACACAGCCGCTGGCGCGGCGCATCTGCAACCACCCGGTCGTGCTGTTCCGCACGTTCGATGGCAAGGCCAGCGCGCTGCTCGATAGTTGCGCGCATCGCGGCGCCCCGCTCAGCCTTGGAACGGTGACCGAGAAGGGCATCCGCTGCAATTATCACGGCGTGGTGTTCGCCTGCAGCGGCGTCTGCGCCGAAATTCCCAACCAGGACATGATCCCCGAAAAGGCCCGCGTGCGCCGGTTTCCGCTGGTTGAAAAAGACCAGGCGCTGTGGATCTGGATCGGCGAGGAAGACCAGGCCGACGAAACGCTGATCGTCGACTATCCGTTCCATGACGATCCGCTGTGGCCGTGCAGGTTTGCAATGGCGCCGGTAGCCAGCAGCTATCTGCTGATTGCGGATAATCTGCTTGATGCCACCCACCTGGCTTATGTTCACGGCGCGTCGGTCGGCGGCTCCGATCCCAAGGTGCACATGACCGCAAAATCCTCGCTCAAGCCCACTGCGCGAGGCCACCGGTACGAACGACTGATGCGCGATGCGCCGCCGCCGCCTGCATATTCGGCCTGCGTCACTTTTGATGGCAGGATCGACCGGTGGCAGGAATTCGATTTCATCGCCCCCAGCACCGTGTTGCAATACTCTGGCGGTGTTCCTGCCGGCGCAGACCGGGCCAGCGCCGCTGCGCCACGTTTCGACATGCGCATCTTCCATTCGGCCACCCCTGCCACCGACAGCAGCTGCTATTATTTCTGGTCGGTCCAGAACGGCCACGACGTGGGTGATCCGACAGCCACCGACAAGATTTACGCCCAGATCGAAAGCGCAATCGTGGAGGACAAACTGTTCATCGAAGCCCAGCAATTGCGCGTCGATGAACTGGGTGAGGAGCGCTTGTTCGACAACGCTGCCGATGCCGCACGGATTATGGCGCGTCGCGCTGTCGCCAAGTACCGGAAGCTGCACAATCCGGTAGCCAGCGACAACTGACTTCCGCTCCGCTCCCGCCAGGACCGCCTGGCCACCATCCCACCCACCATTCGGGAGAACCAGCAAATGCCCCAGATAACCTTTGTCGATTCCACAGGCATTGCCCGCAGTATCGATGCCGCAGCGGGCCTGACGCTGATGGAGGCTGCGCGCGATAATGGCATTCCCGGGATTGTCGCGCAATGCGGCGGCATGTGTGCTTGCGCCACCTGCCATGTGTTTATCGATGCGCCGTTCCTCGCTCTGCTTGAAGGCCCGGATGATAACGAGGAACCGCTGCTCGATTTCATTGACGAGCGCGAGGCCAATTCGCGCCTTGCCTGCCAGATCAAGCTGACGCCCGAACTCGACGGTATGCGCGTTCATACGCCCGAGTCACAGGGCTGACGGGCAGCCCTCTCCCAGCCACCATCAGAAGACCAGAAATTCCAAAACAGGGCCGACGCCGGGCGCGCGATGCCTTGAACAACACAAGCCTACAAGCTCCCACCAGGCGCGCCCAAGGCCCTGACGGTCGTACGCACTGGCACCGCCGCAGATTATCTTCACCCCGGTTGCGAGGCTGAAGGGATGCAAGCGCCAGAGGTTTGGCCCGCACACATTCGCAGGGTGGTGATGCCAGGCAAGTGCGAGCGAATCATAGTCCCGTCACCCAGTGCTTATTTTCATCCTGTCAATTGCGCAGGCCTTTTTCGCCGAAGTACTCCGCATATGGGAATAGTTGGTGCAGGCGCAGCAGCATCGCAAAAACATTCCGTGCCAATGCTTTCGTCAGACCGGTCTCGCCACACAGAACGGGCAGTCGGCCGCCCAGTGATCGGGCGCAAGCTCGGTCAGCTCAGGCGCGACGGTCTTCATCCGCTCATCGTGTTCAACCGGACTACGCGGCCAGAATACGCATCCGGTGGGAGGGTTGAGCGGCGAGGGCAGGTCACCCGGCAGGATGATCCGCGTCCGTTGCTTCTCTATCTGCGGATCGGGCACCGGGATCGCGCTCATCAGCGCCTTGGTGTAGATGTGCATCGGCTTGTCGACCACATCCTCGGCTGTGCCGAGTTCGATGATATGGCCCAGATACATCACCGCGATCCGGTCTGCGACATAGCGGACGACCGACAGATCATGCGAAATGAAGATCATCGTCAGCCCCATTTCACGCACCAGACGCTTCAGGAGGTTGAGGATCTGAGACTGGATCGACACGTCGAGTGCGGACACCGGTTCATCGGCGATGATCAGCTTGGGTTCCGGAGCCAACGCGCGGGCGATGGCAATGCGCTGGCGCTGACCGCCCGAAAACTCGTGCGGATAGCGCTTCATCTGGATCGGATTGAGTCCGACTGTGCGCAGCAGGTCGGACACGCGCTCGCGCAGTTCATCACCGTGCACACTGGGATGCCGGGTCCGGATCGCCTCGGCCAGTGTGTCCATCACCGTCATGCGCGGATTGAGCGAGGCGTAAGGATCCTGAAAGATCATCTGGAAGTTCTTGCGCGTCTCGCGGATGTCGTGATCCGAAATGGCGCTCAGTTCCTCGCCCTCCAGCCAGATCTGGCCGGAAGTCGGCCGGATAAGCTGCATGATCGTGCGGCTGAGAGTGGATTTGCCACACCCCGATTCCCCGACCAGGCCAAGCACTTCGCCCTTGCGCACGGTCAGCGACACGCCGTCAACCGCCTTCACCACGCCCTTGCTCTGGCGCGTGAAGAAATCCCGACCGAGGTCGAAATGGGTCCGCACATCATCCAGCACCAGAAAGTCGGTGGCGGGATTACCAATGGACACACTCATGCTGCGCCGCTCGTTGCCGACACGGTCGCCAGCTCTTCCGGAAGCACGGTTTCAATCGGCGCGCTGCTGTCGCAGAAGCGGCAATCGGCGTGGCAATGGCCATTCCCCAGATCACGCAGCACCGGCATTGCGCCGTCCGGGCCGGTCAGCTTGGGATAGGGACAGCGCGGATAGAACGCGCAGCCGGTAATCGGCTTGGAAAGATCCGGTGGCAGTCCGGGGATGGTGAAAAGCTTCTGGCCTTTCTTCTGCAGCGACGGGATCGTCTTCTGCAGCGCGCGGGTATAGGGGTGCCTGGCTTCGTAAAACACCTGTTCGGCTGTGCCGCTCTCCACTATCCGACCGGCATACATCACGTTCACCTTGTCACAGGTGCCTGCTACTACGCCAAGATCATGCGTGACGAGGATCACCGCGGTGCCAAGTTTTTCCTGTCGCTGGCGGATGATTTCGAGGATCTGCGCCTGCACGGTCACGTCGAGCGCGGTCGTCGGCTCGTCCGCGATCAGCAGATCCGGATCGGTGATCAGCGCCATGGCGATCATCACCCGCTGGCGCATGCCGCCGGAAAATTCGTGCGGATAGCTGCGCACGCGGCGAGAAGCTTCGGGAATGCCCACTTCCTCCAGCGCGGCGATGGCTTTGTTGAGCGCGGCCTTGTCATCGATGTCGCTGTGGACCTGCAAGGCTTCGACCAGCTGGGTCGAGATGCGCAGATACGGGTTGAGCGAAGTCATCGGATCCTGGAAGATCATGCTGATCCGCTTGCCGCGCATCTTGCGCAATTGCGCTTGCGACATCTGCAGCAGATCCTGCCCGTCAAACATCGCAGTGCCGCTCTCGATGCGTCCGGGCGGTTCGGGGATAAGACGCAGCAGCGAGTAGCACGTGACCGACTTGCCCGAACCGGACTCGCCGACAATGCCCAGCGTTTCTCCCCGGTCCACGGAGAATGACACGCCGTCAACCGCGCGCACCAGCCCGTTGCGGGTATGGAAATGCGTGGTCAGTCCGGAAACTTCGAGCAAGGCCATGTCTGCTCAGTCTCCCGCGCTTTTGGGGTCAAGGGCATCGCGCAGACCGTCGCCGAGGAAGTTGAGGCAGAACAGCGTCAGCGCGAAGAAGAAGGCGGGGAAGATCAGCAGCCAAGAGAAGATCTCCATGTTCTGCTGGCCTTCGTTGATCAGGACACCCCAGCTGGCATCGGGCGGTTGCACGCCAAGCCCGAGGAAGCTGAGGAATGCTTCGAGGAGCATCACGGCGGGCACGGTCAGCGTGGCAATCACAATCACGGGGCCGAGCACGTTGGGGATCAGGTGGCGCATGATGATGCGCCGGTTGGTAAGGCCGAGCGAGACTGCCGCCTCGACAAATTCCTGCTTCTTCAGGTCGATTACGCCTGCGCGCACGATCCGCGCCATCGTCAGCCATTCGACACAACCGATCGCGATGAACATGAGCCACAGCGAACGGCCGAACGCGACCATCAGCAGGATCACGAAAATCGTAAACGGCAGCGCATAGAGCAGATCGACAAACCGCATCATCGCCGCATCGACCTTGCCGCCGATGTAGCCCGCCGTGGCGCCATAGACCACGCCGATCAGCAGCGAAACGCTGGTGGCAACAAGGCCGACGAGCAGTGAAATGCGCCCGCCTTCCATCACTCGCACCATCAGGTCACGGCCCAGCGTATCGGTGCCGAACCAATGATCGGCCGATGGTCCCTCGGCGCCGCCGAACAGATCCTGTGCCTGGCTGTCAAAAGGCGAAAGCCAAGGCCCCACGACACAGAACAGGCATATCAGGATGAACACGAACAGACTTCCCAGCGCGAGCTTGTTCTTGCGCAGGCGGGCCCACGCATCGCTCCACAGCGACGAGCCTTGCTCCAGTTCTTCGGGAGTGATGGCCACCGCAGAGGCGGGGAGGGTGGATGCCAGATCAGCCATGTTTCAGCCTGGGATTGAGCGCAACCTGGGCAATATCGACCAGCAGGTTCATCACCACGATCAATGCGGCAAACAGCAATGTCAGCCCGAGGATCAGGAAATCATCACGATTGAGCGCTCCACGCACGAACCACTGGCCAAGGCCGGGCACCTGGAAAATGGTCTCAACCACGAAGGAACCCGAGATAATGCCCGCCAGCGCCGGGCCGAGGAACGTGATTGCAGGAATGAGCCCGCCTTTCAGGCAGTGCTTGAAGATGATCTGTCGCTCCGGAACGCCCTTGGCCCGGGCCGTGCGAACCCAGTCCTGGTTGAGCATTTCGAGCATTCCGCCCCGGGTCAGTCGTGCGAAATAGGCAGCATAGACCAGCCCCAGCGTGGCCGCGGGCAGAATCCAGAATTCGGGGCCGAACCAGCCCGCCACCGGCAGCAACCGCAGCATGATCCCGAATACCAGCGCCAGCATCGGCCCCATCACGAAGCTGGGCAGGCAGATGCCCGCCATCGCCAGTGACATCGGTACGTAATCAAGCCACGTGTTGCGCTTTACTGCCGCAATAATCCCAGCCGGGATGCCCAATGCGAGCGCAATGACCAGCGCCATCCCGCCCAGTTGCAACGAGACCGGGAAAGCCTCGCTGATGATGTCGGTCACCGTGCGGTTCGCGTAAACCGCGCTTGGTCCGAACTCACCCTGCAACATATTGCTGAGCGAGAGCCAGAACCGTTCGAACGCTGGCTTGTCATAGCCATAGAAGGCTTCGATCTGCGCCAGAATCTCGGGCCGGATCGCACGTTCCGAACTGAACGGGCTCCCCGGAGTCATGGCAACAAGGAAGAACGTGACGGCATAGATCGCCAGCAATACGATCACGCCTTGCAGCAATCTCAAAGCGATGAACTTCACCATGAGGCGAGGGCCTGTCCGTGTGACATCGTCCGATCAGCCTACGCGCAGAGAGACATGCTTGTAGGGATGGTTGTCGAGCAACTTGGGCTCCCATCCCTGAACCCGCGGATCCTTGAGATAGACGCGGGTATACCAGTAGATCGGCACGATCGGCATCTCGTCGAGCAGAAGCGTTTCGGCTTGCTGGAGCAACTGCATCCGTTCGGCTTCGCTTGCCGCCACGCGGGCGCGGCCGATCAGGCCATCGTACTGCGCGTTGCTCCAACCGGTGTCGTTGTTGCCGTTGCCCGAGGTGAAAATATCCAGGAACGAGGTGGGATGGACATAGTCCCCGATCCAGCCAGCGCGCGAGATGTCGTAATCGAGCTGCGACTGGCTATCGAGATAGACTTTCCATTCCTGGTTATAGATGCCGATATCGATGCCGAGCGTTTCCTTCCACATCGCCTGCATCGCCTGCGCAATCTTGCGGTGCGATTCAGAAGTGTTGATCAAAATCTCTGCCGCCGGGAAGCCCTGACCGCCTGGATAGCCGGCTTCGGCCAGCAGACGCTGTGCTTCTTGGGCATTGAACTGCACGGTGTCGGACGGGGCATATCCGGCAATGCCCGAAGGCACAAACCCGGTCGCCGGAGCTTGCCCACCTTGCGTCACCCGTTCGACGAGCAGCTGCTTGTCGATTGCCAGCGCGAGCGCGCGCCGCACCCGCACGTCATCGAACGGCGGGCGCGTGGTGTTGATGCGGTAAAAGTAGGACCCGAGATAAGGCTCGATCCGCAACTGGTCAGGCATTTCTTCCCGGAAGCTCGGAATCTTGTCGGGCGACACGGTGTTGGTGAGGTGCAGGCGCCCATCGCGGAACATGGCTTCTTCGGTGCCTACGTTGTCGATCGGGAAGAACCTGATCCCGTTAAGCTGCACCGTCGCCGCATCCCAATAAGCGGGGTTGCGCTCTACCTCGATGATCTGGTTGGTCACCCATTCCTTCAATTGGAAAGGGCCATTGCCGACGTAGTTTTCAAGCGTAGACCAGCCACTTTGCCGGTCGGTCATCCCGCCATGTTCATCCACAACCCGCGGATTGACCGGCAGGAAGCTGGAATGCATCAGCATGCTGAGGAAATGCGGGGTCGGCCCTTCGAGCGTCACCTCGAGCGTGCGATCATCGAGCGCCTTTACGCCGACTTGCGCGAAATCTTCGGTGCGGCCTTGATGGAAATCATCGGCGCCCCGGATGACGTATAACATCTCGGCATATTCAGCGCCGAGCGCCGGGCTGAGAATGCGCTGCCACGAATAGACAAAGTCGCTCGCCTTGACCGGATCGCCGTTGGTCCACTGTGTTTCGCGCAACGCGAAAGTCCAGACGGTGAAGTCTTCGTTGTTTTCCCAACTTTCGGCAACGCCTGGGGCGGGTGCAAGATCATCGGTCGGGTGCGGTGTCACGAGCCCTTCCATCAGCGCGCGCAGCAGCTGCGATTCCGGAACGCCGGTTACCAGATGCGGATCAAGACCCTTTGGCTCCGAGCCATTTCCGATCAGCAGGATGCCATCTTCCACCGCTTGGTCGGCCTCGGTCGGGCCGCCGCAAGCAATCAGCATGGAACAGAACATGGTGGAAAGGGCGACGCGGAGGAATTTTGTTACGCTGGATATCATCATGCAAAGGATCATGCCGCCATTCGTGGTTTCAGACAAACGCTGATTTGCATGCAGGGCAATTACCGGTTTGCAAATGGTCGAGGGCGGCACACTCCCAAGCAAGAGAGGAATAGGTTGCAAGCCAGGCATTGAGGGCGCCGTTGAAAGGAAATCGCTGCGATGACCAATTTCGTTGCTGGTCAGGGGCCGTGCGGATTGCAGGGCGATCAGGCTTGGCCCGTCACAACTCACACATCATTTCGTAATCCGGGCGACGCAACTCTGTCGGGATTGCTCATGACACTGCTGCGAGGTGTGCTTTGCCAAACTAACGGCCTATATGCCGGATACACAGCCTGTCGGCAATGTGCCGTGCAAACCCGATCCTGTGCCTGAAAACCGCGCCTTCCCGCGGGAAAGAATGGTGGGCGATGACGGGCTCGAACCGCCGACCCTCTCGGTGTAAACGAGATGCTCTACCAACTGAGCTAATCGCCCCTCACGCGTAAGATACGCTCAGGAAGGGCGGCGTTTAGCGGGTTTTTCGGCCGGGTCAATGGAGGGTGATGCGGACAGGAATGGACGCAGAAAACCCTGATCGCGGTGGATCGCGGGATTGTTGGGCGGGGCGGCTCCTGTCGGCTGCCTCGACCGTTTGGCGGAGAGCAGGCAAGCGGCTATGTCGCGGGCATGTGCAACCTGCCGGTCCTCTACAGTTTTCGCCGCTGTCCCTATGCCATGCGGTCACGAATGGCCCTGCTGGTGAGCGGGACGGCTTACGAACACCGCGAGGTGCGGTTGCGCGACAAGCCTGCCGCGATGCTGGCGGTGTCGCCCAAGGGAACGGTGCCGGTGCTGGTGCTGCCGGACGGGACAGTCATCGACCAGAGCCTGGACATCATGTGCTGGGCGCTGGATCGGCATGATCCGGAAGGCTGGCTGGCGCGGGCCGATCTGGCGCTGGTCGCCGGGTTCGAAGGCGGCTTCAAGGTTCATCTCGACCGATACAAGTATGCCGAACGATACGACAGCGATGCGCTGGCCCATCGCACAGCGGGGTCGGCCATGCTGGGCGAACTGGACGCGCGGCTTGCCTCTCACAGCTATCTGGATGGCAGCAATCGCGGATTGACCGACATCGCGCTGTTTCCCTTCGTGCGGCAGTTTGCAGCAGTGGATGCAGAATGGTTTGCCGTCCATGCCCAGCCAGCGGTTGTGCAATGGCTGGCAAAGCTGTTGGCGTCGGACCTGTTCGAGCAGGCAATGGTCAGGCTTGCACCTTGGGAAGAAGCACGGGTTTGAACGGCCCGGGTGTCGCCGGCGCGCCTTCTGGTTAGACTGTCCCGGCGCGCAAACTTGCCCTAGGGACGCTGGCATGGGGCGCGTGGGGCGGATTAATATCGGGATCGCGGGGTGCGGCATTGCCGGGCTGGCTGCGGCATTGCTGCTGCATCGGCAGGGGCACGCGGTCACCTTGTATGACCGCTTCGATGCGCCGCGCCCGGTCGGCTCGGGCCTGATGCTCCAGCCTACCGGCATGGCAGTACTGCATCATCTGGGCCTGGCGCACGAAGCGGTGGCTTGCGGCGCGCCGATCCAGCGGTTGCATGGCCTGAACCGTGAAGACGTGGCGGTGCTTGAAGCAGATTATGCCGATCTCGGGGCTGATTTAGGGGCGGGAGCCTTCGGCCTGGGTATCCATCGCGCCAGCCTGTTCGACCTGCTCCACCGCGCGGTGCTGGCTGCAGGGATTGCGGTGAAGACCGATCACCATGTGCGGGCCAGCACGCCCGGGACAGACTGCCGCCAACTCCATTTTCACGATCGCGAGGACACCGCGCGTCATGAACTGGTTGTCGACTGCCTGGGTGTTGGTTCGCCGCTGGCTCCGGTGGGGGACAGCTACCTGCCGTTCGGCGCATTGTGGTGCACGCTGGATTGGCCCGAGGGTGGACCATTCGATGCAACCTTGCTGGAACAGCGATACGAAAATGCCAGCAAGATGGCCGGCGTTCTGCCCACGGGCTGCCGCACGGCCCGAGGGAATCGTGAGTTCTCGTTCTTCTGGTCGCTTGACCAGGCGGACCATGCGGCATGGCTGGCCGGCGGGCTGGAGACATGGAAAGCGCAGGTCTTGGGGCTGTGGCCGCAGTGCGAGGCCATTGCAGGCCAGTTGCAGGATGCCGGGCAGATGGTTTTTGCCCGCTATGCCCAGCGCAGTTTTCCCACGCCGGTGGAGCAGCGGATGGTCCACATCGGCGATGCCTGGCACTCGGCCAGTCCGCAACTGGGGCAGGGGGCCAACATGGCGCTGCTCGATGCCTTTGCGCTGGGCCATTCACTGGCGGGACGGGCGCTGGCGGGTGAAGGGAGCCTGCAGGACCGGCTGGAGCAGGCGATCGCCCTGCGGCGCAGCCATGTGCGACTGTACCAGTGGCTGACGGCGGCCTTCACCCCGCTTTACCAGTCGGGCAGCATCTGGCCTGCCGCCATCCGCGATCTTTTGCTGGCCCCGGCATCGCGGCTGGGTCCGGGCCGTGTGATCAAGGCGCGGCTGGTGGCCGGGTTGGCGGGATCGCCGCTGCAACGGCTGAGTCTGGCGATGCCGGATTATGCGGCGCTGGCAGCAGGATCTACCCCAAGGCCACTTTTGCCCGGGCGGTAAAGCCGATCGCCACATCGCCTTCCATCGCCAGCAGCATGTGGGCCCGCTCCGGCCCTCGAAAGGCCCAGTCACGGGTGGCTGGCCAGCGGGCATGGTTGGTCACGCTGTCGCCATAAGTGGCGGTGTCGGCGTAGACCGCCTCGCACGGACCGGGCGGCAGGCCGAGTTGCGAGACCAGCAGCGGTGCCTCGCCCGAAAGGGCTGCGGCTGCGGTCCGGAACACTTCGAGGTGGAGATGCGGTGCGCGCCCGCCATAACAGCCGGGCACGATCGAGGTGAAGCGCGCCACGCCTGCGGTATCGGTGCGCTGCAGCCCGCGCAGGTAATTCACCTCGGCACCGGTATAAAGCGAGTAATCGCCGCGTGCATCACATTGCCACAGGTAAATCGCGTGCCCGCTCAGCGGCGCACAGTCCTGCGGTGAGGCAAGCAGTTCCAGTTCGACCACCATCGGCACGCCCGCAGCCGTTCCGTCCATCCCGGCAAAGCTGGACCGAATATCGCCGCGTTCCACCCCGTCCAGCGCCAGCACGTTGATCGCCCTGTCACGCCCGCCCACACCATCGGCGGGGAAGGGGCCGCGAATTTCAGTCGGCGTGACCGGGCAATCGCCCGCCGCCACGGCCTGTGCATCGGCGCGGCTGCCGCATCCGGCCAGCAATGCCGCGCCAAATCCACCCGCCAGCCCGGCCAGCACCCTGCGCCGATCAAGATCAGCGGCGAACTGCGATGCGAAGGGCACGGGCGGATGATCAGCCATCGGCCGCCGCACCCTCTGCGATCAGCGCGCGGGCTTCTTCGCTTCCCCAGTCAAATGCGCCCATCACGCGCCACACTTCCTTGCCACTGCCGTCGTACAAAACGGTCAGTGGCAAGGCCGCCCCGCCGCCGAATTTGAACGCCAGGTCGTTGTTGGTGTCCATCCAGCGCGGCAGGTTGGCAAAACCATAGCGTTCAAAGAATGGCACGACCGCTTCGGCGCCATTGATGTCCTCACTGACGGTGATCACGCGGACGCTGCCATCCAGCTCGGCTGCCAGCTCATCCAGCAGCGGCATTTCGGCCACGCACGGCGCGCACCAGGTGGCCCACAGGTTGAGCAGGACCGGTGTTCCGGTGGTCTCGGCGAGGGTCAGCGTGGTGCCTTCGGGATCGACCAGCGCCACTTCGGGAATGGCGTCACCCACGAATGTCCGGTCGATCGTGCCGGTGAATTGTTCGGTTGCGGTTTCCGAAGAGACTTGATCCCCGCCTTGCGCCGCATCCCCTGCGCCGTTATCGCAACCCGCCAGAGCCCCTGCCACCAGGCAGGCGAGCACAGCGGAGCGGTATTTCACTTTGAGCAAGGTCAGTTCCTCCAACGCGATGTGGGGCGGACGGTTCGCCGAAGGCCCGTCTGCCATCATGCGCGAGATTAACGCTTCGATCCCGTTCGACAAGGCATTGTGGCGCCAGGACATCGCCGCAAGCCGCGCGCACGTGGCCATGCTGGGCGCGTGCGACATCGTCAGCGGGGCAGATTCCGAGACAATCCTTGGTGGGCTGGACCAGGTTGCGGCCGAATATGAGGCCAATGGCGTGCCCGAGGACTGGGACCTCGAAGACATCCACATGACCACCGAAAGCAGGCTGGCCGAACTGATCGGGCCGGTGGCGGGCCGCCTGCACACGGCGCGCAGCCGGAATGACCAGGTGGCGACCGATTTTCGCCTGTGGGTGCGCGATGCGGTCGACCAGGTGGACCAGGGACTGCTGGCGCTGCAGCGCGTGCTGGTGAAGCAAGCCGGCGTCCATGCCGCCAGCATCATGCCCGGCTTCACCCATCTGCAAACCGCGCAGCCGGTTACTCTTGGGCATCACCTGATGGCCTATTACGAGATGATGCGGCGCGATCGCAGCCGCTTTGCCGATGCGCGGGCGCGGCTCAACGTCAGCCCGCTGGGATCAGCGGCGCTGGCGGGCACCGGATTTCCCATCGATCGCGAGATGACCGCGCAGGCGCTCGATTTCACCGCTCCGATGCGCAACAGCCTGGATGGCGTTTCGGATCGCGATTTTGCGCTCGAATACCTCACTGCCGCTGCTCAATGCTCGTTGCACCTGTCGCGCCTGGCGGAAGAATTCGTCATCTGGGCCAGCCAGCCGTTTGGCTTTGTGCGCATGGCAGACAGCCTGTCGACCGGCTCCAGCATCATGCCGCAGAAAAAGAACCCCGATGCGGCAGAACTGGTGCGCGGTCATGCCGGGCGTATCACCGGGTGCCTGGTCTCGCTGATGGTGACGATGAAGGGGCTGCCGCTGGCCTATTCAAAGGACATGCAGGACGATAAGCCACCGGTGTTCGAAGCGGCTAACCTGCTGGGCCTGTCGATCGCCGCGATGACCGGCATGGTGGAGGGCAGCACGTTCCGCACCGAACGGATGCGTCAAGCGGCCGAACTGGGCTATGCCACCGCCACCGATCTGGCCGACTGGCTGGTGCGGCAGGCGAATATCCCCTTCCGCGAGGCGCATCACATCACCGGCTCTGCCGTGAAGCTGGCCGAAAGCCGGGGAATTGCGCTGGACGAATTGCCGCTGGCAGACCTGCAGGCCATCGACAGCCGGATTGACGAACGGGTGTTTGCCGCCCTGTCGGTCGAAGCGTCGGTGGCGGCGCGCGCCAGCTATGGCGGCACCGCGCCCGACCAGGTCCGCGCCCGTGTGGCCGAGGCGCTTGCCGAACTGGAGGACGAGGCATGAGGGCCTTGGCAGTCATCGCCCTTGGTCTTGCGCTTACCGCCTGTGGCCGGATGGGAGAACTGACCCCACCCGAAGGCCAGAGCGTGCCGCCTGCACCCTATGGCGCAACCGAACCGCCGAGCGGCGAAGACCTGCTGGCGACCCACCCCACCGCCATTCCCGAGCGCAGCGTCGAATTGCGCAGCGAATCCGAAGAACGCGAGGACGATCCGTTCGATCTCCCGCCCGAAGGCTAGACCAGACAGATTATGGACCATTTTGAACTCAGGAACGGCGTGCTCCACGCCGAAGACGTGCCGATGGCGCGTATTGCCGATGAATTCGGCACGCCGGTTTATGTCTATTCGCGGGCCACACTGGAACGCCATGCGCGCGTTTTCCGCGAGGCGTTGAGCGGGCTGGAAAAGCCGCCGCACCTGGCCTTCGCCGTCAAATCCAATCCCAACCTCGCCGTGCTGCGGGTGATGCAGCGCGAAGGCTTCGGGGCTGATGTGGTTTCGGGCGGGGAACTGGCTCGGGCGCTGGCAGCGGGTATGCCGGCCAGTGACATCGTGTTCTCGGGCGTCGGCAAGACCGGCGCGGAACTGGCGATGGGGCTCGATAAGATGATCGGCCAGTTCAACCTCGAAAGCGAGGAAGAAGGGATCGAACTGTCCGAGATCGCCGCTGAACGCGGGCAGACGGCGGCCTGCGCATTGCGGGTCAATCCCGACATCGATGCGGGCACGCACGAGAAAATTTCCACCGGCAAGGCCGACAACAAGTTCGGTGTACCGATCGATCTGGCGGTGTCGATGTACTTGCGGCTGGCAGAAATGCCGGGCCTCGAAATGCGCGGCTTGGCGGTCCACATCGGCAGCCAGCTGTCGGACCTGCGCCCGCTGGAACAGGCGTTCGAAAAAATCGGCGCGCTGATGCAGCAGATCCGCAACCAGGGCGGCACGGTGACCCACGTCGATCTCGGCGGCGGGCTGGGTGTGCCGTACCGCGCGGGCGAGGTGATGCCGAGCCCGGCGGAATATGGCGCGATGGTGGCCCGCGTGACCAAGGGCTGGGACGTGACGCTGATGTTCGAGCCGGGCCGCGTGATCGCGGGCAATGCAGGCGTGTTGTTGACCCGCGTGGTGCGGGTCAAGCGCAACGGCAACCGCGTGCCGTTCGTGATCGTCGATGCGGCCATGAACGATCTGGCGCGCCCAGCGCTGTATGGCTCTTGGCATGATTTCGATGCCGTTGCCCCGACGGGGGACCGGATGGTGGCCAACATCGTCGGGCCGATCTGCGAAACAGGCGACACTTTCGCCATGGACCGCCCGACTGACGCCTTGGAGCGCGGCGACCTTGCCGTATTCCGTACCGCCGGGGCCTATGGAGCGACCATGGCCAGTTCCTACAACTCGCGCGGCTTCGTGGCCGAAGTTATGGTGGATGGCGACAAGGTGGCCAGCGTGGCCGACCGGATCCTGCCGGCGGAAATTACCGCTGCCGAGCGCGTCCCCGACTGGCTCGACTGAGTGGCGCGCCTCGGATCGCTCCCCTTGTTCCATCGCCTCGCCGGACAGCCGGTGGTGGTGCTGGGCGAGGGGCCGATGGCCGAACCCAAGCGGCGGCTGGTAATGCGGGCCGGAGCCGAAGTGATCGGCGACCTGGCCGAAGGCATCGATCGCGGCGTGCGGCTCGCCTTCATCGCGCATGACGATGCTGCCATGTGCGAGGCCGATGCCATCCGCGCGCGCTGTGCGGGGCTGCTGGTCAACGTGGTCGACCGGCCGGAACTGTGCGATTTCACCACGCCGAGCATCCTGGACCGCGATCCGGTGATCGTCGCCATCGGCACCTCGGGCGCCTCTGCCGGCCTGGCCAAGCAATTGCGGTTGCGGCTGGAAGGCCTGTTGCCGGCGGACCTGGGCGACCTTGCCAGCAGGCTCAACGCGATGCGCGCTGCGATCAAGGCGAAATGGCCGCGCATGGCCGACCGTCGCCAGGCGCTCGACGCCGCGCTCACGACTGGCGGCCCGCTCGATCCGCTGCGCGAGGGCGGGGCAGGGCGGATCGATGCCTGGCTGGCGGGAGATGGCGCTCAACTGCCTGCGGGCAGGGTGGAGATCGTGCTCACCAGCCTCGATCCGGAGGATCTTACCCTGCGGCAGGCGCGGTTGCTGGGCAGCGCCGACGTGGTGTTGCATGATCCGCAGATCCCTGCCGCGCTGCTCGATCGTGCCCGCGCAGATGCCCAGCGGTGGGCAAATCCCTTTACCGGGCGGGAACCCGCTGGCCTGATTGTGGTTATGCGGTGCGGGACAGGTATGACCGACATTACAGTCTCTTAATTTCACACCTCCTCACCCTCCGGTCAAGGTCCGGACTGACGGGCCCTGACCCGTCGGCACGAGGAGACTGACACATGAAATTTCCCAAGATCGACCTGGCGAGCCTGCCCGACCTCAACACCCTGACCGGCCTGTTCGGATCGGGCCGCACGACCACTCCGGGGCATGACGATTCGATCGTGGTGCTGGCCACCATCGTATACGAAACCGTTCCTCCGGGCAGCGGCATCATCTGAGCCACGGCAGCCAACGGACGGATCGCAAGCGATGCGCATTCACCCTGCCATAGCGGCGTTGCGGAGCGATCGGGCTCCGCAACGCCAGGCCCAGGCTGCCATGAAGGCGGCGCTCGACAGCTGGCGCGAGGAGGCCGGGATAGCGGATACGCTGTCCGACTTTGCCGCATTCGGCCAGGGCGCCGCGCTGGAACAGTGCCCGGCGCTGGAGCGCGTATTTACCGGGCAGGGGCAGGCAGAAGCGCTGATTACCGCGCTGGTGACGCACCTTACCTGCGCCATCGCCGCCAACCCGCTGGGCCATCCGCCGTTCCGCAACGGCTACGACGGGCGCACTGCCACAATACTGCTGGCCAAGGTGGGCCGTGCGCAACTGCTGCTGCAATCGCGCGAGCCGGGCAGCTTTACCTCCGACTGCGCCACGTTCACGGACAGCCTGCGTTATGATGCCACGCTGGCGGGCCGCGCTTGCGCCACGATCCTGCGCATCCACGGACCGCGCGAACAGGTCCAGTTCTCGGACGAGGACATTGTCCTGCAAGGTGGCGTGCGGCTGGCGTTCGATTGCAATTCGGAAACGATGCTGGCGACCGAAGTGGAAACCCGCTTGGTCACCCTGCGGCTGCTGCAGCAGGCGGAAAGCCCGCAGCCGGGGCGCGAATATTGCCGCGAGACCGGGCGTCTGCAGCACCAGTCCGCCGGATCGCTTGCCACCAGTCGCCGCGAAATGATGGCCGCGCTCCTCGGGCGGATGGAGCGGACCGAGGCGGCACCGGTTCTGGCCGGGATGGCCCAGGCAGAAGGTGATATGTCGCTGCGTTGGCAGTGTCTGCGCGAATGCCTTGCCCTTGATACAACCACAGGCTTTGCCGCGCTGTCGCGGATCGCCCATCGCCCCGATGATCCCCTGTCGCACGATGCCGCCGCGCTCCGTGCCCGGCTGGTCGAGGAACATCCCGCCCTGCGTTCGCTGGAGATTGCCTGATGCCCCGCGTGATCGACCATATCGACGATACCCCTTGCTCGCTGGATGAGTGTATCGCCGCGCTTAACGAACAGGGCTTCCATCCGCTGGAGGAGGACAGCCTGCTGGGGGCCGCCGGATGGCTGCGCAAGCTGGGCAACAACCGCGATTTCCTGGCCGAAGCCATGCTGGCCGAACTGAAGGATGGTAAAGGCGGCGAGGAGGATGTCAGCGCCTATGGGGCGCAGGTCATCATGCTCTCGCCACTGGGCCGTGAATTCTTCCTGCGGGCCAATTTCTGGCCCGGCAAACAGGATCACGTGTTCCGCGCATCGGGGCAATCGGCGTTCAGTTATGAACTGCCGCACGATCACAATTTCGATTTCCTCACCGTGGGCTATTTCGGCCCCGGCTATGCATCAGACTATTACGAGTACGATTACGAGGCGGTCGATGGCGCTATCGGCGAGCAGGCGGGCCTGCGCTTCATCGAACGCTCAACGCTCGATCCGGGCAAGCTGATGCACTACCGCGCACATGTGGATGTTCACTCGCAATTGCCGCCCGAAAACCTGTCGGTTTCGGTCAACGTGATGCATTCGGGCGGGGCGCAGGGCTGGCTTGACCAGTACAGCTTCGATGTTGCGAATGACACGGTGGCCAAGGTTATCAGCCCCGGCGGCAGCGAGATTTTCCTGCGGGTAGCCGTGGGGCTGGAGCACGCCGAGGCGCTGGATCTGGCGGAAAACTTTGCGCGAGGTCACGTGAGCGACCGGATGCGGCTGGTGGCGCTGGAAGCGCAGGCGGGCATTATGGCACCGGCAGAGCGCGATGCCCTGTGGCGCGAGGCCGAGGGCAATGGCAGCCGGCTGATAGCGAAAGAAGCCACCCGGCGGCGGCGGGAACTGGCCGAAGCCTAGAACATCCCGCCCGCCAGCCGGTCGATCGCACCTTGCAGGATCACTGCGGCGGCGTGGCTGTCGATCTTTTCGGCCCGCTTGGCGCGGCTGAAATCCTGCGCGATCATGTCGCGTTCGGCAGCGGCGGTGGACAAGCGCTCGTCCCACAGCAGGATCGGCAGGCCCAGCACGGCGAGGTTGCGGGCAAAGGCGCGGCTGGCCTGGGCCCGGGGGCCGGAACTGCCATCCATGTTGAGCGGCAGGCCGATCACAATGCCCTGTACCTTGCGCGCCTGCACCAGCGCCGCAATCGCATCCTTGTCAGCCGTAAATTTGGTGCGCGGCAGGGTCTTGCCGGCCGTGGCAAAGCGCCAGTCCGGATCGCACAGCGCAGTGCCGATGGTTTTGGTGCCGGGATCGAGGCCGAGCAAGGCGCCGCCCTCTTCGGGCAGCGCATCGCGAAACTCTATCGCGTTTTCGGTAATCAGCGTGCCGGGGTCCATGCGCCTACCCGTCGCACTACATCGGCCTGAAGGTTGGCCCAGAACAACGGGATGTCGTACACGTGATAGTTGCCCAGCGGCAGCACGTAGCTGCCCATTTCGGGCGGATCACCGATCATCAACAAACCCTGAGCATCGCACCGGGCGGGCACGGCACCTGCCACCAGGTCGCCGGTTGAAAGGTCGTCGCTGGGGACCAGGGTGCCCAGGTTGGCCGCAGCATCGGCGCTGCCGTTGGTGGTGCCGGTCAGGGGATTGACGCACAGGATCGGACTGTCACCGCGCAGCGTGCCATTATAGCCTGCCGATTGCTTGTACTGCGCCAGCATCATGCCCGGATCGCCGCCATCCGAAAAGCTGGCATAGCCGACCATGCAGCCCGCCTGGTCGGGCGCGGCACAGGCGGGCAGCGGCAGGCCGGGCAGATCGTGTTCGACCGAGATCGGCCAGCCGACGGGATAGGCCGCCGCGATCCGTGCCACCAGGGGTGTGCCCGCCACTTTCTCGCGCAGCAGCCGCAGGATATGGACCGAGCCCTGGCTGTGGCCTGCCAGCACGATCGGGGTTTCCGCATCCACGTTGGCGACAAAGTAATCGAACGCCGCCGCCACATCGGCATAGGCCGCATCGAGCGCCTGCTGCGCCCCTTCAGAATCGGACAGGAACGTGCCGAAGGTCGCCTGGCGATAGCGTGGGGCCCAGATTTCGCTCGCCCGGTTGAACGCGCTGCCCATGCCGCGCACCATCAGGCGGCCGAACTGCTGCGATCCGGCATCGTCCAGCGGGGCGTTCCAGCGGCGGTTGTCCCAGAAGCTGGTCGGGTGGACAAAAAATACGGCGAAGCGCGGCGGGGCTGTATCGGGGGTGGGCTGGGGCGCTGGCGCGGCTATAGCCTCGCTTTCAGCCGGGCGAGCCTGCGGTTGCCAGCGGGCCGGATCTTCGGGCGCACCGATGCCCGGGCGGGAGAACCACATCGTCGGGGCGGCATAGGCATTGCTGGCCAGCGCATCGGGCGGCGAGAATTCGGCCGAAGGAACCAGCGCCAACCGGGTCAGTTCATCACCGTACAGCCGGAAAGCGAACAGCGCGCCGGCTGTCAGCACGATCAGGATCACGATTGTATAAAGGAACTTACGCATGGGCTGCAGCCGCCTTGGCCGAAGCCTTGCGTTCGCTTGACCGGTCATCGGCTTCGGCGTTCTTTTCCGAGCGTCGTTCCAGCGCCACCTTGATCATCGCCAGCAGCGGGTCGGCCAGGAACAGCCCGGCGATACCGAACAGGATGCCCATGATCAGCTGCATCGCCAGCACCAGTGCCGGGGCCAGGTCCACCGTCTTCTTGGCGATCAGCGGGATCACCACATAGCCATCGAAGGTCTGCACCACAAAATAGACGAAGATCGTGTACAGCCCCATGTCCACCCCGCCCGAAAAGCCCACCAGCACCATCAAGATGCCCGATATGAACGCGCCGATGTTGGGAATGAAGGCCAGCAGGCCGGTCAGGATCGACAGCAGCGCGGCCATCGGCACGCCGTAACTGGCCAGCATGATATAGGTCAGGATGCCTTCGAACACCATGCCAACCAGCCGGCCGAACATCAGCCTGCGCATGGTATAGGCCATCCGGCTGGCGAGGATGTGGAAATCGCTCCGCCGGTGGCTCGGCAGCATCCAGGCGAGGCCGCGTTCGTACAGGCGCGGCTCCATTGCCACATAGATGCCGATGATCATCACCAGCACCACCGTGGTCAAAGCGCCCAGAATTCCGCCCAGGGCGCGCGTGACTGTGCCGAACCCGCTCATCGCCTGGCCGATCAGCCCTTGCACGTTGCTGATGTCGACCTGGAACCCCTGGCTGTCGAGCCAGGCGATCAGTTGTACCGCCTGCGCTTCGACGATCTGCGGGAACTGCGCCGCTTCCTGCGAAATCTGTGATCCGGCAAACATGGCCAGCCACACAAAGAAGGCCACACCCGCTGCCAGCACGATCAGCACGCGCCACAGCCGCCCGATCTTGAGCGCCCGTCCCACCAGCCGTGCGCCGCCATCGATCATCGCGGCAAACACCAGCGCGCCGAAGATCACCAGCAGGCTTTGCGAGATATAGACCGCCAGGATGGTGAGGCCGACCATCGCGATCCACACGCCTGCGCGCTTGATCTCGTGGCGCATTTCCGAACTGGTGATGCGGGTCGGGCTGGTGCCCAGCGCGTCTTCGTCGGCAGCACTGCTCATCATTGCGTTCCTTCGGCCAGCGGTGGGCGCAGACTGGTCCAGGCGCGATCTGGCCTTAATGCAGACCACCATGTCAAGGGGTTGAGCGTGGCGCGCCCATCCAGCGAGAAGGTCAGGAACTCGGCCCGGCCGCCGACATCGGCAATCGGCACCGGGCCGCCAAGCCCGTTGCCGCCGTCGAACGCACTGGGCGCGCGGCTGTCGGCCGAATGGTCGCGGTTGTCGCCCATCAGGAACACATGGCCATCGGGCACGGTGATCTCATCAAAATTATCCAGCCCCTGTTCGCGATGATCGATGATCAGGTAACTCGCGCCGTTGGGAAGGGTTTCGCGGAATGTCGGCGGCTCCAGCACTTCGCTGCCATCCTCCAGCCGGACCCGATATTCCTCGAACACTTCAAGGCACGGGCTGGCAGGGCCATAGGCGTTGTCGCACAGGTTCTGGTTTTCGGCCGGCAATTGCACCGGCGGCTCGACATCCTGCGGGACCAGTTCGCCGTTGAGCACGATCTGGCCGTTGACCATAGCGATCCGGTCGCCCGGCAGGGCGACCACGCGCTTGATGTAGTCTTCTGCCCGGTCCGGCGGCACCACGATCACCACGTCGCCATATTCGGGCGTGGCAGGAGCGATCCGCCAGCTATCGCGCGGCAAGGCGTGGAAACTGGCCGATACCCATGACCAGCCATAGGGGTATTTCGATACCACCAGCCGGTCGCCCACCATCAGGTTGGGCACCATGCTGGCGCTGGGGATATAGAACGGCTTGGCGAGGAAGGTGTGGAACGCCAGCACGCCGAGCAGCATCAGCGCAAGCCCGCGCACCTCTGCCACCCAGTTGATCTGGCCGCGCTTCTTGTCGTCGCTATCGCTCATACCGGGATTGCTTCCAGGATGATGAACGCCTGAGCCCAGGGGTGATCGTCGGTTAGCGTCAGGTGGATAGTCACCGTGTGCCCTTCAGGTGTGAGTTCTGCGAGGCGTAGGGCCGCGCCGCCGGTAAGATGGAGCGTCGGCGCGCCCGAGGGGGCATTGACCACGCCGATGTCCTTCATGAACACCCCGCGCTTGAATCCGGTCCCGACCGCCTTGGAAAAGGCCTCCTTGGCGGCAAACCGCTTGGCATAGGTGCCGGCGATGGTGTGCGGTCGGCGCTGGGCCTTGGCGTTCTCCACATCGGTGAATACGCGGGCCGTGAACCGCGCGCCATAGCGGTCGAGCGAGTTCTGGATGCGCTCGATATTGCACAGGTCGGAGCCGAGGCCGATGATCATTGCCTAGCGTGCCGCGTCCATCAGGTCGCGCATGCGCCGCACGGCAGCTTCCAGCCCCACGAACACTGCCTCGCCCACCAGGTAATGCCCGATGTTGAGTTCGGCGAGTTGGGGAATCGCGGCGATGGGCTGGACGTTGTCATAAGTGAGGCCGTGGCCGGCGTGGGGTTCGATGCCGTTTTTTACGGCCAGCGCGGCCATGTCGGTCACGCGTTTCAGTTCGCGGGCCAACTTGTCACGGTCATCGTCCAGCCAGGCGTGGGCATATTCGCCGGTGTGGAATTCCACCACCGGGGCCTGCAGCCGCATGGCCGCCTCAAGCTGTCGCTCGCTCGCCTCGATGAACAACGAAACGCGGATGCCGGCATCGGCCAGGCGAGCACAGATCGGGGCGAGCTGGTTGTGCAGGCCCGCTGCGTCCAGCCCGCCCTCGGTCGTGCGCTCCTCGCGCTTTTCGGGCACGATGCAGGCGGCGTGGGGCATGTGGGCCAGCGCAATGGCGAGCATTTCCTCGGTCGCGGCCATTTCCAGATTGAGTGGCAAGTCGGTCGCGGCCTGGATGCGGCGCAAGTCCTCGTCGCGGATGTGGCGGCGATCTTCGCGCAGGTGCGCGGTGATCCCGTCACCACCGACGGCAGCTACGATCTGCGCCGCGCGCACAGGATCGGGATGGTCTCCGCCGCGTGCGTTGCGGATCGTGGCAACGTGATCGATGTTCACGCCTAAACGCAGCCGTCCCACGGCATTCACTCCTTACGGCTCCCGGGCTTGGTCACTGGCACGGCGGCCAGTTCCGCGGGCATCTCGTCCTCGGCATAAGTCGGGAAATTGATGGCTACCAAGGGGAAGAACGGCACGCCCAGATCGACCGAACCGGCGGAACGATCGACCAGCGCCGCCTCGGCCACGATCTCTCCGCCTTCTGCCCGCACGCAGTCCATCGCCTCGCGGCTGGAAAGGCCGGTGGTGACCACGTCTTCCACCATCAGCACGCGCGCGCCTGCCGGAATGGTAAAGCCGCGGCGCAGTTCGAATGTACCGGTGGGACGTTCCACGAAGATCGCGTCCCTCCCCAGCGCGCGGCCCATTTCGTGGCCGATGATGAGGCCGCCCATCGCGGGGCTGACTACCAGATCGATCTTTGCCCGCACCTCGCGCGGGATTCGCTGCGCCAGCGCCAGCGCCAGCCGGGCGGCGCGTTCGGGGTTCATCAGCACGCGGGCGCATTGCAGGTAATGCGCCGAATGGCGACCCGACGACAGTTTGAAATGCCCTTCCAGCAGGGCGTGGCAGCCGCGGAATTCGGCCAGCACCTCGTCTTCATGCATGATTTTGCGAAAGCCTTTTGACAGGTGATCGGGACGGCAGGACAAAAGCCCTTATCGCCAACTGTGAAAATTCCTCCTAGAAGCGCTTGAGGCATGGGGCAAGCGGGCGTATAGGCCCGCCCAAGACGCCCTAGCCAAGGGTTGATGGGGCCGTTTCGAGCCCGCGTTAGAACGGAAAGCACTGGACTGATGAATTTCGGCGATATCGCCCGCAAGCGGCTGCAATTCCTGGCAATTTTGATCGCCGGCCTGACATTCTCCACGGCTTCCGTGGGCGCCTTGGCGCAGGAAACGGAATCGGTCGCGGCTCCGCTGGAAGCTCCCGTCGCAGCAGCTGTTGAAGAGGCTGCACCCGCCGCGGCCGCCGATGCTGCCGTAACCGCCGCCCCTGCGTTCGAGCATTTCGGCCCCGACATGATCAAGGGCCAGCCGACCGCCGCCGAAGACGACATGTGGGAGTCGATGACTTTCCAGGAACAGTATTCGGAAACCGGCAATTATGCGCTGTGGATGCACGATGCGATCCTGATGCCGGTCATCACGGTGATCAGCCTGTTCGTCCTCGGCCTGCTGCTGTGGGTGGTGGCGCGCTATAACAGCAAGGCCAATCCGGTAGCGTCCAAGACCAGCCACAACACCTTCATCGAGGTGATCTGGACGGTCATTCCGGTCGTGATCCTGCTGGTCATCGCCGTGCCTTCGATCCGGCTGCTGGCAGCACAGTACGAAAGCCCGCCGGAAGACGCGATTACCATCAAGACCAACGGCTACCAGTGGTACTGGGGCTATGAATACGTCGACAACGGCGGGTTCGAGGTGATCTCTAACATGATGCCTGAAGCCGATGCCGTGGCCGCGGGTTACCCCTCGCAGCTGGAAGCCGATAACCGCATGGTGGTGCCGGTCGGCGTGCCGATCCGCATCCAGACCTTCGGCTCCGATGTGATCCACTCGTTCGGCGTGCCGTCGCTGTGGTTCAAGCTGGATGCTGTCCCCGGTCGCATCAACGAGAAGGTGCTGATCGTCGAGGAAGAAGGCATCTATTACGGGCAGTGCATGGAATTGTGCGGCGCGCGTCATGGCTACATGCCGATCGCGATCGAGGCCCGCAGCCTGGAGGATTACAACGCCTGGGTGCTGTCGCAGCCGGGCGGGGTGATCGCCGGGGCTGAACCTGCCGTGGCCGCACCTGCTGTGGAGCCTGCTGCTGCAACCGTTGTGCCTGCTGCCGAGCCGGTCGCTGAAGCGGCACCCGTCGCCTGATCTACCGTTACTAATACTCTGATATTCCAGACCAAGGGTCCGAGAGAGAAACATGGCTACTACCGCTGCCCCGACCGCTGAAGGCTTCGATGCCCATCACGACGACCACGCACATGCCGAGCACAAGCCCGGCTTTTTTGCGCGCTGGTTCATGTCCACCAACCATAAGGACATCGGCACGCTGTACCTGATCTTCGCGATTATGGCGGGGATCATCGGTGGCGGCATTTCCGGCCTGATGCGCTGGGAACTGGCCGAGCCGGGCCTGCAGATCATGGGCCAGATCGTGGAATTCATGGGCGGCGAGGGCACGTTCGACCAGCAGGGCCACATGTGGAACGTGCTGATCACGGCGCACGGCCTGATCATGGTGTTCTTTATGGTCATGCCGGCGATGATCGGCGGCTTCGGCAACTGGTTCGTGCCGCTGATGATCGGCGCGCCGGACATGGCCTTCCCGCGGATGAACAACATCTCGTTCTGGCTGACGGTGGCGGGTTTCCTGTCGCTGATGTTCAGCGCTTTTGTGCCCGGCGGTGTCGGCATGGGTGCGGGCGTGGGCTGGACGGTCTATGCCCCGCTGTCGACCACCGGATCGGTGGGGCCAGCAGTGGATTTCGCGATCTTCTCGCTCCATCTGGCGGGCGCAGGCTCGATCCTGGGTGCGACCAACTTCATCACCACCATCTTCAACATGCGTGCCCCCGGCATGACGCTGCACAAGATGCCGCTATTCGTGTGGTCGGTGCTGGTGACCGCCTTCCTGCTGCTGCTGGCACTGCCGGTGCTGGCTGCTGCCATCACCATGCTGCTGACCGACCGTAACTTCGGCACCACCTTCTATGATCCCGCCGGTGGCGGTGATCCGGTGCTGTACCAGCATCTGTTCTGGTTCTTCGGCCATCCGGAAGTCTACATCATGATCCTGCCGGGCTTCGGCATGATCAGCCAGATCGTGGCGACGTTCTCCAAGAAGCCGGTGTTCGGCTATCTGGGCATGGCCTATGCCATGGTGGCGATCGGCGTGGTCGGCTTCATCGTGTGGGCGCACCACATGTACACCGTGGGCCTGGACGTGAACACGAAGATGTACTTCACCGCAGCGACCATGGTGATCGCGGTGCCGACCGGCATCAAGATCTTCAGCTGGATTGCCACGATGTGGGGCGGCTCGATCGAGTTCAAATCGCCGATGGTCTGGGCGATGGGCTTCATCTTCCTGTTCACCGTTGGCGGCGTGACCGGGGTGGTCCTGGCTAACGGCGGCGTGGATGATAACCTGCATGACACCTACTATGTGGTCGCGCATTTCCACTATGTGCTGTCGCTCGGCGCGGTGACCTCGATGTTCGCCGGCTGGTACTACTGGTTCCCCAAGATGTTCGGCCGGATGCACAGCGAATTCCTGTCGCACCTGCATTTCTGGATCTTCTTCATCGGCGTGAACATGATCTTCTTCCCGATGCACTTCCTGGGCCTGCAGGGCATGGCGCGCCGGTATCCGGATTACACGCCTGCCTTCACCTACTGGAACGAGTTCGCCAGCTATGGCTATCTGGTGATGGCTGGTTCCATGGTGATCTTCTTCATCAACATGGGCTACGCTCTGGTGGCCGGCAAGAAGGCCGAAGCCAACTATTGGGGCGAAGGTGCCACGACGCTGGAATGGTCGCTGACCAGCCCGCCGCCGTTCCACCAGTTCGAGACCCTGCCGGTGATCGAAGACCATCACTCGGCCGACGACCACATCAGCCCTGCACCGTCGCGGGCGTGACCCTTATACCCCCTCCCGCCCGCGGGAGGGGGTTTTGACATTATGACAAAAGCTGTAGCGCCCCCTGCCGTGACCCAGTCTGTCGCCACCATGCCTGCCGAGTGGCGCGATTTCTTCGCGTTGACCAAGCCGCGCGTGATGAGCCTGGTGGTGTTCACCGGCCTGTGCGGCCTGCTGGCAGCCCCCGGCTCCATCCATCCGATCATCGGCTTTACCGCCGTGCTGTGCATCGCACTGGGCGCTGGCGGGGCGGCTGCGCTCAACCAGTGGTGGGAAGCCGATATTGATGCCGGGATGAAGCGCACCGCGAAGCGTCCGCTGCCGCTGGGCAAGATGCGGCGCGAGGATGCACGCGATTTCGGCCTGCTGCTGTCGGGTATGTCGGTCATGGTCATGGGCCTTGCCGTGCACTGGCTGGCGGCGATCATCCTGACTGTGTCGATCTTCTACTATGCGGTGATCTACACCATCTGGCTGAAGCCCCGCACGCCGCAGAATATCGTCATTGGCGGGGGTGCGGGGGCCTTCCCGCCGCTGATCGGCTGGGTGGCGGTAACCGGCGACATTACGCTGATGCCGGTCCTGCTGTTCGCGATCATTTTCGTCTGGACCCCGCCGCACTTCTGGGCGCTGGCCCTGTATGTGAAGCTGGATTACGCCCGCGTCGGGATCCCGATGATGCCGGTGGTGGCTGGCGAGAAGAGCACGCGGCGCCAGATCCTGGCCTATTCGGTCCTGCTGGTGGGTGTCAGCCTGCTGCCGTGGGTGATTGGCGGAACGGGTGCCATCTACGGCATCTCGGCACTGGTGTTGTCGACGCTGTTTCTTGGCCTTTCGGTGCCGGTGGCCGTGCGGATGGCCTTGCCTGACGATGCAATGAAGCCGGAGAAGCGGCTGTTCGCGTGGTCGGTCATCTACCTTTTTGCGCTGTTTACCGCGCTGGTTGCCGACAGGATGATATTGGCATGACGGATTCTGGCATGACCCCTGAAGAACAGGCCGAGTTCCTGCGCCGCCGCCGTGCGCGCAATATTGCGCTGGGCCTGGTGCTGGGCGGCTTCGTGCTGTTGTTCTACCTCATCACCATCGTGCGGATGACCGATTGATGGCGACACTTGCTCTCGACCAGCGCAACAAGCGCACCATGGTTATGGCGTTCGGCATGGCGATGGCCATGCTGGCGTTGGGGTTTGCTTCTGTCCCGCTTTATCGCCTGTTCTGCCAGGTGACCGGGTTCGGCGGGACAACCCAGGTGGCGAGCGAGGCCGAGGCCGACATCGCCCAGCGGTTTGCCTCCAGCGCGGGTGCCCGCGAATTCTCGATCCGGTTCGATGCCAACACCGCCAGCGACATGCCGTGGGAATTCCGCCCGGTCCAGGTGACCGACCGCGTCTCCATCGGGCAGCGCGACATGGCGACCTATATCGCCCGCAACAATTCCAGCGTCCCCATTACCGGCATGGCCACCTTCAATGTGGAGCCGGAACAAGCGGGGCGCTATTTCAACAAGATCCAGTGCTTCTGCTTCACCGAACAGACCCTGATGCCGGGCCAGGAGGTCCGCATGCCGGTGCTCTACTACGTCGATCCGGCGGTGCTGGACGATCCCAACATGGAAGGTGTGGAGCAGATCACCCTGTCCTATACATTCCACCGTGCAAAACCCGATTGATAGAGGCTGGACCCTCGCGGTAACGCGCTCTAAGGGCTTCATCAGACGACTAACCAGGACTTGAGAACATGGCCGGCGCCAAGAACCACGATTTCCACATTCTCGATCCCGATATCTGGCCGCTGGTCGGTGCCACATCGGGCCTGACCTTCACCTCGGGCATGGTCCTGTTCATGCACGACATGAGCGGCGCGCATCTGGTCCTCGGCCTCGGCATCGCGGGCCTGATCGCCACCTTCTGGGGCTGGTTCTCGAAGATCGTGAACGAAGCGCAGCGCGGCGATCATACCCCGGTGGTGCAGTTGCACCTGCGCTACGGCATGATCCTGTTCATCGCTTCGGAAGTGATGTTCTTTGTCGGCTGGTTCTGGTCTTGGTTCGATTTCGCGCTGTTCCCCTCTCCGATCGAGGTCGTTGACGGGCTGGCGACCAATTACATCGGGCAGGATGGCGCTGCTGCGCTGCTGAAGTTCCCGCATGAAGGCATCCACGTCCTCGATGCGTTCGACCTGCCGCTGCTCAACACCCTGATCCTGCTGTGCTCGGGCACCACGGTCACCTGGGCGCACCACTCGCTGATCCATGGCGATCGGGAGGGGCTGAAGAAGGGCCTGCTCGCCACCGTGCTGCTCGGCATTCTGTTCAGCGCCATCCAGGCCTACGAATACAGCCACGCGCCGTTTGGCTTTGGCGGCAATGCCTATTCATCGGCCTTCTACATGGCGACCGGGTTCCACGGTTTTCACGTCATCGTCGGCACGATCTTCCTGACCGTGTGCCTGGTGCGCGCGCACAAGGGCCACTTTACCCCGCGCCAGCACTTCGGCTTTGAAGCGGCTGCGTGGTACTGGCACTTCGTCGACGTGGTGTGGCTGTTCCTGTTCATCAGCGTCTACGTGTGGGGCGGCTGGGGCGCGCCGATCCATTGATCGACCGGTGACTTCACCAGAACACATTGCGAAAGGGCAGCCCGGTTTGGCCGAGGCTGCCCTTTTCGGTCTTTGCCCCCGCTGCGGCGGCAAGACGCTGTTTGCCGGCGTGGCGAGGTTTGCCAACCGTTGCCGCCTGTGCGGCCTGAATTTTGCCAGCTTCAACGTGGGCGACGGCCCTGCTGCGTTCCTGACGCTGGCCGTGGGCGCGCTGGTGGTGGGGCTGGCGCTGTGGGTGGAACTGTCGTTCGAGCCGCCGTTCTGGCTGCACGCGATCCTGTGGCTGCCGCTCATCCTCCTTGGCGTGGTCGGCGGATTGCGGGTTACCAAGGCGGCCCTGCTGGTGCGCGAATACCAGTCGCGCGCTGAGGAACACCGGCATGACGGGAGCGATCTGTCGTGACTGGGCGCCAGGTTCCGATTTTTCCCACTGTCGTGGTCTTGGCCGCCGTGGCTACGATGGTAGCACTGGGGTTCTGGCAACTGCGCCGGGCTGACTGGAAGGAAGGCATGATCGCGCGCTACGAGCAGGCGCTCACCATGTCGTCCGAGGTGTCGTGGCCACCGGATCCGGCACAATATGTGGCGGCCGAGTTTCGCCGCACCTCGCTTACCTGCGACAGCGTCAACGCGATCCGCGGCACGGCGGGCCGATCTGCCAGCGACACCTTGGGCTGGTCGCAAATTGCTTCGTGCGACACTGCCGACGGCACGATCGAGGTCGCACTTGGCTGGTCGCAGCGGCCCGATCCGCCGGTGTGGAGCGGCGGCGCGGTGCAGGGGCTGATCGTCCCGGCAGGTGATGGTGTACGCCTCATCGCCATGCCGCCGGTGGCCGGACTGCAACCGCTGGCCTCGCCCGATCCCAAAGACCTGCCCAACAACCACCTGGCCTATGCCGGACAATGGTTCTTTTTCGCGCTCACTGCGCTGGTGATCTATGTCTTGGCGCTGCGGGGGCGGAAGTCCAGGAAGCCAGAGCCCGGCAATGCACCAAGTGCTGGGCAAGTCGATAAGGCAGTTCCGGACGGACAAGAGTTGCCCTGATCGCCCGCTGACGCTAACCGCGCAATCGCAATGGAATATATCTCGACCAGGGGCAGCGCCGCAGCGCTCGATTTCGAAGGTGTCACGCTGGCGGGCCTTGCGCCTGATGGCGGGCTCTATGTGCCACGCGAATATCCTCACTTCAGTGAGGGCGAGATCGCGGCGATGCGCGGGTTGCCCTATGCCGAACTGGCGGTGCGGATCATGCTGCCCTTCGTCACCCCCAGCCTGTCCGAAGATGAACTGCGCAAGCTGTGCCTGGCCGCCTATGGCCGGTTCAGCCATGAAGCGGTGACGCCGCTCAAGCAGTTCGACCAGCAGCACTGGCTGCTCGAACTGTTCCACGGCCCCACGCTGGCGTTCAAGGACGTGGCGCTGCAATTGCTTGGCGGGCTGTTCGAACATTTCCTGTCGAAGAACCACGATCACCTGACCATCGTGGGCGCGACCAGTGGCGATACCGGCAGCGCCGCGATCGATGCCGTGGCCGGGCGTGAGCGGGTGGACATCTTCATGCTCCACCCCAAGGGCCGGGTATCCGATGTCCAGCGCCGCCAGATGACCACGGTGCGCGCGCCCAACGTATTCAATATCGCCATTGATGGCAGCTTCGATGATGCCCAGGCGATGGTGAAGCGCATGTTCGTGGACCCGGCAATGGCATCGTCCAATGGCGGCCGGTTCCGCATCAGTGCGGTCAATTCGATCAACTGGGCGCGGCTGATGGCTCAGGTGGTGTATTATTTCGCCGCCGCGCTGCAACTGGGCGCGCCGGACCGCAAGGTGGCTTTCAGCGTGCCGACCGGCAACTTCGGTGATGTGTTTGCCGGCTATGTCGCCGCAAAGATGGGCTTGCCGATCGAGCGGCTGATCGTGGCGACCAACGTCAACGACATCCTGCACCGTGCGCTGTCGACCGGTGACTATTCGGCCGGCACCGTGACCGAAACTGCCGCGCCCAGCATGGACATCCAGGTGTCGAGCAATTTCGAACGCCTGCTGTTCGATGTCGGCGGGCGCGATGGTGCCGCGATGGCCGAACAGATGCGCGGGTTCGAGGCGAGCAAGGCCATGCAGCTGACCAATGCCCAGCGGGAAGGGGCCGCCGCCCTGTTCACTTCTGCCCGCTGCGATGCTGACGAAATGAACCGGGCGATGGCCTGGGCCAATGCTCATTGCGGCGAAGTTATCGATCCGCACACCGCCATCGGCCTTCATGCGGCACGCGCTGCCGGGATCGAACCGTCGGTGCCGGTCGTCACACTCGCCACTGCCCATCCGGCCAAGTTCCGCGATGCGGTGGAACGCGCCACAGGACAGCGCCCGCCGCTGCCTGCGCGCATGGGTGACCTGTTCGAACGGCAGGAAAGCTTCGTCGAGCTGCCGGGCGATTATGCCGCCATTGCCGCCTATGTCGAAAGCCACGCGACCCAGAGTTCGTGATGGTGGGCAGCAACTGATGGCCGATCTTTCCATACAGCCGCTGGTGATGGAAGGCGTGGGCTGGGCCGATTATGGCCTGGTCGACAGCGGCCACGGGCGAAAGCTGGAACGCTATGGCAAGTTCCGCTTCATCCGGCCTGAACCACAAGCCATGTGGGCCCCGCGGCAGGCGCAGTGGGATGCGCACGCCGAATTCGTGCCGGGTTCCGACGAGGATGGCGGTGGGCGCTGGCAGTTCCTGCAAGATGTGCCGCGTGATGGCTGGCCGCTTCAATGGAACGAGGCGAAGTTCACCGCCCAATGCACCCCCTTCCGCCACCTCGGGTTCTTCCCCGACATGGCGCCTGTGTGGGACTGGATGCGCGCGCGGCTGGCAGGGCGCGAGGATTCGGCCACCCTCAACCTGTTCGGCTATACCGGTGTGGGCAGCCTGGCGCTCAGCCAGTGCGGCCCCGTTACCCATGTGGACGCGAGCAAGAAATCGGTCGCCCAGGCGCGCGAGAATGCGGCGCTTTCCGGCATGGCAGACCGCCCGATTCGCTGGCTGGTGGACGATGCGGGCAAGTTCACCGCGCGCGAAGTGCGGCGCGGCAAACGGTATGACGGGATCATCCTTGATCCGCCCAAGTTCGGGCGCGGGCCCGATGGCGAAGTCTGGCGACTGGAGGACGGGCTACCGCCGCTGGTGGCCGATTGTCGCCGCCTGCTCGATGGCGACAGCCGGTTCCTGTTCCTCACGGTCTATGCCGTGCGCATGTCCTCGCTCGCCATCGGCGGCTTGCTGGCCGAGGCGCTGGCCGACCTGCCCGGTACTATCGAGCACGGCGACCTGGCCGTTCGTGAAGACGGGCCGGACGGGCGCCTGCTGCCCACCGCGATCTTCGCACGCTGGCGCAACGATTGATCGGGCACGATTTCGGGCACGATTGACCGGGCGCAATTCCGGCTTCCCGCCAATCGCCCACAAGCATATGCTGATATTATTGCAGGTTTTCCGCAGGTGGAGTCGCGGAGCCTGTGCCTTGGGGGAGACATCGCATGCGCCACAGCTTTCGCGCCATCGTATTGACCGGGATTGCGGCCACTGCCGCTGCGCTGGTCGTCACGCCGGTCCTCTCGCAACAGAACAACGGGACAATTGCCCGTTACACCATGGACGCCGGCACGCTGTCGGGCATGGCGGCGATGACGCAGGCCGGAAATGGGGGCGGCCAGGGTGGCGGGCTGGGCGGTATCATGAACATGATGCGCGGCGGTGGCAGTTCGGTGGCGCATGAACTGACCTTGCGGCTAGGATCGACCCGCGCCGCCCAGGGTTCGCCCGCAGCAGACCATTTCATGCCGCAGGGCGCGGGGCTGGGTGTCTCGGTGCCGCTGGTCACGCCCAATCGTCGGACGGGTGAACGCGAGGAACCGGGCGAACCGGGCCAGGCCGAGATGCCGCGCGGTCGGTTGCTGCTGTTCTGGGGTTGTGGCGAACGGGCCGGACCGGGCCAGCCGGTCATCATCGATTTTGCGCGCATGGCGCGCGGCGAGATTCCGCCCGGCCTGTACGCCCAGGGGTTGGACCTGCCCGAAGCCTGGCAGGTGATGCAGTCCAACAGCACGACCTATGGCGACTGGCCGAACTCGCGCTCGACCGCAAATCTCACTGCGCAATCGTCCTTGCTCGGCGCGCACCAGGTGGCGGGCAATTATTCGCCTGACATCGCCTTTACCCTGGCAGAGGACTTCATGCCCGCGCTGAACCCGGCGGGCACCGATCTTGCCAGCGGGGCCACGCGGATGCGGTGGAACAACCTTGAAAAGGCTACCGGCTATTATGCCTGGTCGATCGGGGCAGGGCAGAACGAAGGCGACATGGTGTGGTGGACTTCGTCCTCCACCCAGGCCTTCGGTGGGCCGTTCTCCGACTGGATCTCGCCCGCCGTGGCGCGGCGTTATGTCGAGGCGGGGCAACTGCTCGCGCCCGGCACCACTGAATGCACGATTTCGGCAGAAGCGCGCCGGGCCGGCGGCGATGCGATGATGACCAGCCTTTATGCCTATGGCCCGCAGGCCGATTTCTCCTATCCCGAACGGCCGCGCAATGCGCCTGCATCGTGGCGCCCGGAATGGATTGCGCGGGTGCGCTTCCGGTCCATGTCGATGATGATTCCCGGCATGGAAGGCATGATGGGCGGCGCAGAGGATGGCCGCAGCGCGGGCGGCGAGGGCGAAGGTGCGACGACGGCTCCGGCCGAACCCGCTGGTCTGCCACGCTGCCGCGGCGGCCTGCGCGGTATTGCCGAACGGGCGGCGGGGCTGTGCCAATAGCGCCAGGCTGCAGGTGTCGCCTTGCCAAGCGGGCGCGTCGCTGCCACAGGCGCGCCCATGGCCGATAGCCTCATCCTCGAACTCGCCGATTTCGTGCACGACGTGCACACGGGAATCTATTCCGAAGAAACCGGCCAGCCGCAGCCGCTGAAATTCACCGTGCAGGTGAAGCTGAAGGTCGAGGACCACTATGATCCCGACACGCCGCTGGATGCGTCGAAAAACTACATGGATCTAAAGTTCGCCTGCTCGCAAAGCCTGGGCGATACCCATTACAAGCTGATCGAGGCGGTGGCAGACCACGTGGCCGAAACGCTGTTCGTGCAGGACAAGCGGGTCGAGCGGGTCAGCGTCAAGATCGTCAAGCTGGCCTTGAGCGAAGCTGAAGAGCAGATCGGAATCACCCTCACGCGTGAGCGGCGCTGATGGCGCAGCGGGTGTTCGAGGCGCGCGGGCTGCCCGACGATCCGCTGGACGCGGCCAGTGCCTTTTATGCCACCTTTGGTGCGGCTGTTCGTGCGGCGGGGTCCGCCGGAGATGATCTGGCGCTGGTGTTCGATCCCGCAGACGTTGTGCACAGCGGCTGGCGGCTGGCGGTGGTGCAGGATCTGGCCCGCGCCGTCGCACCCGTCAGGGTCAATGGGGTGGTCGGTGACGATGGTGCGGCGCTGGACGAAGCGGTGACCTATCTTGCTACGGCTCCCGGGGTTACCGGACAAATCCTGATGGTGGATGCAATTGCTGCCACAAGCGCCTAAGTAGGACTGGCATGTCCTGCTCCAAGCCCCTTGTGGACGCCTTCAACCGGCGCATATCCTATCTCCGCCTGTCGGTGACCGACCGGTGTGACCTGCGGTGCACCTATTGCATGCCCGAGGCGATGCAGTTCCTGCCCAAGAAGGACGTGCTGAGCCTGGAGGAGTTGCACAAGCTCAGCCTTGGCTTCATCGATCGGGGAATCACCAAGATCCGACTGACCGGCGGCGAACCGCTGGTGCGGCGCGATGTGGTGGACCTGATCGCCGCGCTGGGCCGCAAGCTGGGAGACGGGCTGGAAGAACTGACCCTTACCACCAACGGCACGCGGCTGGCAGAATTCGCCGGATCCATCGCGGCAGCGGGCGTGCAGCGGATCAACGTCAGCCTCGATACGATGGACAGTGCGCTGTTCGAGCAATTGTCGCGCCGCGACCGGCTGGCGCAGGTGCTGAATGGCATTGCGGCGGCCAAGGATGCGGGCCTCAAGGTCAAGATCAACACCGTGGCGCTGAAGGGCCTGAACGAGGACGAGATCCCGTTCCTGGTAGAATGGGCGCATCGTAACGGCCACGACCTGACGCTGATTGAAGTCATGCCGCTGGGCGAGATCGAAGGCCAGCGGGTGGACCATTACCTGCCGCTCACCGCCGTGCGGGATCGGCTGGAGCAGCGCTTCACGCTGGTCGAGAGCGATTTTCGCACCGGCGGCCCCTCGCGCTATGTCACGGTGCGCGAAACCGGCGGCAGGCTGGGCTTCATCACGCCGCTGACCAACAATTTCTGCGCGGGGTGCAACCGCATCCGGGTGACCGCAACGGGCCAGCTTTACGCCTGCCTTGGCGGGTCCGAGATGGTGGACCTGCGCGGGCCGCTGCGCTCGGCCGATCCCGATAGCGGCCTGGCCATTGCGCTGGATGAAGCGATGCGGATCAAGCCTGAACGCCACCACTTCGATATCCGCGAAGGCTCCGGCCCGGCTCAGCCGCGCCATATGTCGGTCACCGGTGGCTGACATGGCGGTCCGGCTGGTGTTCCTGGGCAAGCTGGCTGACCTGGCAGGCGCAGACGGGCGCACGATCGCCGCCCCGCTCGACTGGCAAGGACTGGTCGATGAACTGCACGGACCCTTGCGCGAAGCCGTGCTGCTGGACCGCACGCGGGTCGCGGTCAATGGCGCGCTGTTGGCTGATAAGACCGCGCTCAAGGCCGCTGCAGGCGACGAGGTGGCGCTGCTGCCGCCGGTCAGTGGCGGCTGACATGGCGCGCGATGTTCGCCTGTTGACTACGCCGTTCAATCCCGGACAATTCGTCGGCCCGTTCACCAATGCGCATCCGGGGCTGGGCGGGGTCTGCACCTTTGTGGGCGAAGTGCGCGGCGAGGACGATGTCGAAGCGCTGGAACTGCTGCACTATGCGCCGATGACCCTGGCGGGGATGGAGCAACTGGCTGACCGGGCGATTGCGCGTTTCGGCCTGATGGGCTTGCTGATCGTCCACCGCAGCGGGGTGATGCATCCGGGCGAACCGATCGTGCTGGTCTCGGCCGCCGCCCGGCACAGGCGCGGCGCGATCGACGCGGTGGATTTCGCGATGGATCACCTCAAGTCCGATTCGTGGTTCTGGAAGCGCGAGAAGCGCGGCGGGATGTGGAACTGGATCGAGCCGAGGGGCGAGGACCACGCCGATCTTGCCCGCTGGTCCTGATCCGGGATTTTGATCAGAATCAAGGCGACTCGGGCTGAACCACGCCATTTCTTCCTCGTCATCAGGAAGGATCAAGGTTCATGGCCCAGAAACTCAACCGCGCCACCATCGCTGCCCATGCCGATCTGCACAACCAGATGCCGGTGGCCAGCCAGGTGCAAGCTGCGGTCGCCCCTGTCGATCGCAACTTCGAACTGCCGCGCGGGCTCTATGTCACCACCGTGATCTGCTATCTGGCTTTCCTTGCCACCACCGCGCTGGCCTTCTCCTCGCCGGGACTGATTATTCCGATGGCGATCCTGGCGGTGTTAATGGTGGTGGGTTTCGGTCTGCCCACGATCTGGACCAAGCTGTCGCCTGATGCGACGGCTCCAGATTCTTCGGCCCCAGTTTCCTCGACCAAGTCCAAGAGCTGGGCCAGGTTCCAGCGCGAAGGAATCAATTCCCTTACGGGGCATAACACCGCAGGCGCAGCAACAGTGCAGGTACTGATCCTCCCTGTCCTGATCGTCGTCTGGGGTTTGGCGGTTGTGACCATTGCCGCCATCGTGCGCTGATCCGTTTCACGCGATCGGAATAGCGCTTGTTATGCCCTGTCTGCGCGGGATCGGTCTTCGGACCGGTCCCGCGTCTAGTTTGTGGTCCGTAAACCTAGCTGGCGAGCGATCCCAGCAGGCCGCCGATCACCCGGTCCTCCTCGGCCACCAGCGCCGATACCTCGGCGCGGACAGCTTCGCTGCGGGCAATGTCGCCGCCTGAAATATGCGCCTGGACATGAATCCGGTCGACATCCGCCAGCGCGATCATGGCATCGCTGCGGATCGATTCGAGGTTGGCCACAGCCACTTGTGCGCGTGCCCAGTCTTCACTGCCCACGCCGTCGCCTGCCGCACTGCGAACCACGGCACTGGCATCCCCTGTCGCCAAGACAAAGCGCTGGTGCGCGGCCCGGGCGCGCGTTGCCAGGCTATCGAGATCGGCCAGCGTGGCCGGAGTGGCGGGTGCCGGTGTGAACGCGGGTATGGGGGGCGGTGCCAGCGTGCCGCTGACCCGTTCCGATTCGCGAATATCCAGGCTGGGGAACGCAGCGGAGCCGCCGCCCGAACTCGTGCAGGCGCCAAGCAGCAGTGTGGCGGGCAGGGCGACTAGCAGGGAATGGTGTGGCAACATCGCCTGCCGCCTTAGCCGGGCAGGGCACAGGTTTCCAGCGGCGCATGCGACGCTGCCAGTCCAGGCAGAGATTTAAGGCGGCGGAGAACGGCGAAAATTGGCGCCTGCGTGTTGACAGCAGCGACCACCTGCCTTATCGGCGCCCCACTTGGCGGTGCCCTTGTGGGCGCCCTTTTTTGTCATTGCAGCGGGATCACCCTGCTTCAAGCGACAGCTGAAGAAACGGAACAGAACACCATGTTCGCAGTAGTGCGCACAGGCGGCAAGCAGTATCGCGTAGCCGCCGGAGACAAGATTGCAGTCGAAAAGCTGGCGGGTGACGCCGGCGAAACGATCGTGCTGGGCGATGTGCTCATGGCCGGCGAAGGCGCCGACCTGGCAGACGCTTCGAAGATCACGGTTTCGGCCGAGATCATCGCGCAGGCGAAGTCCGAAAAGGTCATCGTCTTCAAGAAGCGCCGTCGGCACAACTATCGCCGCAAGAACGGCCATCGCCAGCAGCTGACGCTGTTGCGCATCATGGCCGTGGGCGAGGCCACCAAGGCTGCACCCAAGAAGGCTGCCGAAGCCGCTCCTGCTGCTGCAGAAGCTGCTCCTGCCAAGAAGCCTGCTGCAAAGAAGGCACCGGCCAAGAAGGCCGCCGCCGAGTAAGATTTTATCCCCGGTGCGCCGGGCTGAGACGGAGTTAAGACGAGATGGCACATAAGAAAGCTGGCGGTTCGTCGCGCAACGGTCGCGATTCGGCTGGCCGTCGCCTCGGTGTAAAGAAGTTCGGCGGTCAGGAAGTGATCGGCGGCAACATTCTCGTGCGCCAGCGCGGCACCAAATTCTATCCGGGCACCAATGTCGGCATCGGCAAGGACCACACCCTGTTTGCGCTGGTGGTGGGCCGCGTGCGTTTCCACATGGGCAAGCTGGGCCGTCAATACGTGTCGGTAGACATGGCCGCCGAGGCAGCCGAATAAACCGGATGATCCGATAAAGGGGTCATCCAACGGATGGCCCCTTCCGGACCCGCAAGGACCGGAAAGTTTCGAAGGAGATGGGGCCAACCCGTCTCCTTTTTTGATTCTCCTTCGCCACACAACCGTCACTCGCCGCCAGTAATGGCGCGCAAGGGGCACGACGAGGAGAACTGCAATGTTCATGCGCACCCAGAGGCTGTTCCTCAGGCCGCCATTCCCCGAGGATTGGCGCGAGGTCTATCGCGGCATCAATGATGCCGGCGTAGTGCGCATGCTTGCCCGTGCGCCGTGGCCCTATGCGCCCGAGGATGCGCAAGCGTACTGTTCGGCCAAGCGCGATCCGTTCGACTTGCGCTTCGCCATCGCGCTGCCGGGTATCGAAGGAGCGCCGCTGGTGGGGCAGATCGGGCTCGATTGTTCCGAGGCGGAGCCCGAGGTGGGTTACTGGATTGCGCGCGGCCATCGCGGCAAGGGCTATGCGACCGAAGCACTGGCCGGGGTGATCGAGATCGCCCGCACCCTGGGCGTGCGGCGCCTTGCGGCAGGCCATTACATCGATAATCCGGCCAGCGGTGCGGTGCTGCGCAAGGCGGGCTTTGCCGAGACCGGCGAAGTGCGCCCGACCCATGCGTTGGGCCGCGGCGGGCAACTGGTGTTGGCCCGGCGCTATGCGCTGGACCTGGACATGCCGGTCAAGGTCGACATGCCGCACCAGGTACGCGACAGCCGCAAGCCGGCCTGAGTCGACCAGCTCAGGCCGGTTCGGCTGGTTCCAGAAGGTGCCGGTCGTCATGGTTCCACGGGTGGAAGCGCGGGGAAAACCAGCCCAACCATGCGGGGAATACCCGGCGCAGGATGCCGGGCTTCATGGTCAGGTAGGTGAACAACCGCCAGCGCGCCCGCCATCCGGTGATGCCGTCCTGCGCCAGCAGTTCCAGCGCATCGCGGCTGCGGTTGGTGAGGAATCGGACGGTTACGTCCAGCATCACCATCGTGCGCAGGAACCAGCGGCGCAAGCCGGTCCATTCGCGCGTGGCATGGAGCAAGGTGTCAAACGCGACGCCCTTGTGCTCGATCTCCTCTATTGCGTGCCAGCGCCACAGGTCTGCCAGGTCGCTGTCGCTGCCGGCAAACTGTTCTGGATGGAGCAGGAACTGATGGGCGAACATGGCGGTGAAATGTTCCAGCGCGGTAGTGATTGCCAGTTGCACGACCGGATCGAGCGAGCGGGTCATGGCCACCAGCTGCGCCACCCGCGCGTCGATCGCGGAAAGGTCATAGCCTGCATCACTGGCGGCGCGGTTGAACGCCAGGTGTTCGCGCGAATGGTTCACTTCCTGCCGCATGAAATCGCGGATTTCCGCGTCAAGCCGGGGAGGGGCACCGTGGCGCCGGGCTTTCACCGCCTCGATGAACATCGCCTCGCCGCGCGGGAAGGATGCCGACAGCGCGTTGAACCAGGCAGTGGCCACAGGATCGCCGCCGACCCACCATCGTGCCATGGCCGATCCGCGGCCAAAGCGCTGGTCGCGCACTGTCAGCACAAGGTCTGCGGGCGTCTTGCCGTGGGGCAGGCCAGCCCCTAGGTCGGTGCGGGTCGAAGCGGTCATGCAGACAAGACTGGAAATAACTAACACCAATGTCAATAAGGAAACGCCTGTCGCCCGAGGAGAGCCGCGCCGCCGCGCTGGCTGCCGCGCGTGACCTGCTGATCGAAGCCGGCCCGCAGGCAGTGACGCTGAAGGCGGTGGCCACGCGGATCGATCGGACCCACGCCAACCTGCTGCATCATTTCGGCTCGGCTTCGGGGCTGCAGAAAGCACTGGCGGCGCATCTCGCAGGCACCGTGTGTGACGCCATCAGCGAGGCGGTGCGAGCGGAAAGCCCCGGCATCTCCAGCCAGCGCCGCGCGGTGGACATGGCGTTCGACGCGTTCGATCGCGAAGGCGGCGGCGCGCTGGCGAGCTGGATGCTGTTGTCCGGCAACGAGGACGCGCTCGACCCGATCGTGGAGACGATCCACCAGCTGGTCGATGAACTTCATCCGCACGAACTGGCGCACGGGGCCAAGCGCGCCATGCACGAGGCGACCTATACGCTGGTCCTGCTGGCGCTGGGCGATGCCCTGATGGGTGAGCGGCTGGCCGAATCGCTAAAAGTGGACCGTGCTACTTCGCGAGAGCGGGCGACAGCCATGATCGTGGCCTCGCTGGCGGCGGTCAAGCAATAGGATCGTCAGCTGTCAGCCGCATCCAGCCGGGCGCTATATCGGGCGTAATAGCCTCGATTCGCAGATGATCGACTGCCAGACCCAGCCCGGGATAGGCGACGACCTGCCGCGCCGGATCAGACCGGCCTGTTGGCACCACCACCAGCCGCCGGTTGACCTTTTGCCGCCAGTTCATCCGCGCAGTGTTCTCCTGCCCGACATAGCAGCCCTTGGTGAAGCTGACGCCGTTCAGTTCCACGGCATTGGTTTCCAGCCACAGCACGTCGCCCAGCTCGGCGCGGCCTTCGGGCACACCGAGCGACAGGCGGTGGGCGAGCCATGCGGCATCGGCGCCACTGTCGCCTGGCGAGGCCGGTGCGATCCAACGGTGACCCAGTGCGGCAAGTCGGGGATCGGGCGTTGAGATTTCGGGGCCATCCACCGACCAGAATACGCCCACCAATTCATCCCGCGCGATCGCCAGCTTCTTGCGCAGGCGATACATCGTCAGGCGCTTGACCAGATCGTCGGCCAGTTCCGCCTCGCAATCGAGCAGCAGGTCCGCCCCATCGCCCCACACCAGGAAATCGAACAAGTGCTTTCCCTGCGCGCTGAGCAGCGCGGCGTAGCAGGGCAGGGAGCCCGCCACGTCGTTAGTCACCAGCCCTTGCAGGAAGGCCGCCGCGCTCTCACCCTCGGCCGTGGGGGAAATGCGCACAAGCGCTCGCGATAACAGTCGGGTTCCAGTCATGGGTGACAGATAGGGCGCGGCTTGGCTAAGGGGAAGGCATGACCGCGACTCTGACGATCCGCCGCCCCGATGACTGGCATGTCCACCTGCGCGATGGCGCGATGCTGGCAGGCGTGGTGGGCCACACCGCGCGCCAGTTCGCCCGCGCCATCGTGATGCCCAACCTGACCCCGCCGGTGACCACGGTTGAGGCTGGGCGCGCCTATCGCGAGCGGATTCTGGCTGCCGTGCCAGCTGGGCTGACTTTCACTCCGCTGATGACTGCCTATCTGACCGACAAATCCGACCCCACCGAATTGGTGCGCGGATTTGCTGAGGGCGTGTTCACCGCCGCCAAGCTGTATCCTGCGGGGGCGACCACCAATTCCGACAGCGGTGTGACCGACATCCTGCATATCCAGGGCGCGCTGGAAGCGATGGCCGAAGCTGGGATGCCGCTATGCGTCCACGGCGAGGTGACCCATGCCAGTGTCGATGTGTTCGACCGCGAGGCAGTGTTCATCGAGCAGGTGCTGAGGCCGCTGCTTCAGCGCATCCCGCACCTGAAGGTGATCTTTGAACATATCACCACCGAAGAAGCCGTGCAGTTTGTGGAAAGCGCAGGCGACAACGTGGCCGCCACGATCACTCCGCAGCACCTGCACATCAACCGCAATGCCATGCTGGTGGGCGGGATCAGGCCGCATGCCTATTGCCTGCCGGTGGCCAAGCGCGAGAAGCACCGCCTGGCGCTGAGGAAGGCGGCGACCGGCGGTAACCCCAAGTTCTTCCTCGGCACCGACAGCGCGCCCCATGCCCGCGAAACCAAGGAAAGCGCCTGCGGTTGCGCGGGAATCTATAACGCACCCTATGCGCTGGAAAGCTACCTCACCGTGTTCGAGGAGGAAGGCGCGATCGGGCAGTTCGAGGATTTCGCCAGCCGCTTCGGTCCGGCGTTCTACGGCCTGCCGGTGAACGAGGAGACCGTGACACTGGAGCGGGTGGATCACGTGGTGCCCGCCAGCCTGGATGTGGGCGCGGCGGAACTGGTGCCGTTCCACGCGGGCGAAACGCTGCGCTGGAGGCTGGTCTAGACCGGCGGTGCGACGACTGCCTTGGGCTTGGTGAACAGCCCGACGGTAAACAGCGCCGCCGCCAGCCAGATCGCTACAAAGCAGGCCAGTTGTGCCGGTTTCAGCTCCTCGCCAAACACGAACAAGCCCATCAGGAACACCACCGTGGGCGAGAGGAACTGCAGGAAGCCGATTACGGTATAGGGCATGGCGCGGGTGGCGCTGGCGAACAGCAGCAAGGGCACCGCAGTCATCGGCCCGCTGAAAGCGACGGCGGCTGCCACCACCCAGCCTTGCCCCAGCGCCGTGCCCGTATCGCTGGCACCGTACCAGCCGACAATGGCCAGCGCGAAGGGGATCAGGATCATCGATTCCACAGTCAGCCCCGTCAGCGGCCCCGCCGCTACGGTCTTGCGCAACAGGCCATAGAACCCGAAAGTGAGGCCCATCGAAAGGCTGAGCCACAAGGTGCTGAGCGCGCCTGCGGCCAGCACCGCCACGCCCACGCCGGCAATAGCCACTGCCGCCCATTGCAGCCGCGTCAGCCGTTCACCCAGGAAGATCAACCCCAGCAGCATCATGACCAGCGGCAGGATGTAATAGCCAAGGCTGGCGGCATAGACATGGCCAGTCTGGATCGCGTGAACATAGAGGAACCAGTTGACCGCGATCAGGGCCGAACTGCCCATCAGGGTCAACACAGTGCGCCGATCCCGCAGTACGCGCCGCAGGTCTGCAAAGCCTGACCTTGCGGCCACGATCACCAGGCACAGCGGCAGGGTGAAGACCAGCCGCCAAGCGACGAATTCCAGCGCCGGCACCGTCTGCACCAGCAACAGGTAGAGCGGCATCGAGCCCCAGGCCGCATGCGCGCCGAGTGCATAAAGCAGTCCGCGCTTTGAAGAAAGTTGCGGGGCGGGTGGGGCGCTGCTCATCGCACCCATCGCTAGGTTACCGGCTGGCGAGCGGCAAGCGCAGAAAATCCTGCCCGCCCGTTAAACGCCTCTTGGTAATTGCTGGTCTAGAGTGCGGGCATGACAGTGTTTCGTTCAACCGTTCGCGGCTTCCTGCCGTTTGCCACGCTGCTCCTGGCCGGATGCGGCGGGGGCGACGATGCGCAGCCTGTGGCAGACGATCATTCGGATCCGCTGATGGAAGGCGCGTTGGCCGATCACATCATGGTCGATCCCGACATGGTCGCCCGCAACGGCGCCAACCAGGTCGCCAGCTTTGCCAGCGGCGATGGCTCCATCCCCTTGCCCGACAGCGGGCCGGAAGCGGTTCTGGCTGCCCGGAATGAGGCGATTGCGCTGGTCGGCGGCAACGCCGCGATGCGCCGCGCCCCGCCGCCTGAACGGACCGAGGGCGACCTGCCACCCCAAGCCGCTTTGAGCGTGGCGGCGCGCGCGGCGGCAACTCCCGGACAAGGCAATCGCGATTGTGCCCAACTGGCGCAATTCAGCGCCACCTGGGCCGCGCGGATGCCCGCCACGTTCCCGGTCTATCCGCGCGGCGCGGTGAGCGAGGCGGCCGGAACGGATGACGGCGCGTGCCACCTGCGCGTGGTCAACTTCACCACGCCGGTGTCCGTGGCCGATGTGATGGACTTCTATTTCACCCGCGCTGCGACCGATGGCTTCACTGTTCAGCGGATCATGCAGGGCGGGGATGACGTGCTGGGCGGCACAAAACAAGGCCGCAGCTTCATGGTCTTTGCGCGGGCGGGTGAACGCGGGCAGACCTCGGTCGACCTGGTAACGACCGGGGGTTAGCCCTCAAACCCAGTCGCTTGATCTAATCCCGGAACCCCACGCCCAGGCTGGCGCGCGGCTGGTCCAGTTCGGAACTGGCGACCGGATAGGCGCAGTAATCCGCCGCATAGAAGGCCGCCGGGCGATGGTTGCCCGAAAAGCCCACCCCGCCAAATGGTGCCGCGCTGGATGCGCCGTTGGTTGGACGGTTCCAGTTGACGATCCCGGCGCGAATATTGGCCCAGAAGCGGTTGTACTGATCCGGCGTGCCGCCCACCAGCGATGCCGCCAGGCCGAAGCGGGTATTGTTGGCCTCGGCAATTGCCTGGTCGAAATCGTCCACCTTGATCACCTGCAGCAGCGGACCGAACAGCTCAACATCGGGCTTTTGCGCCATTGCGGTGATGTCGATGATGCCGGGGGTGAGGAACGGCAGGCCTTCGCGCGGGCGCCGCATATGGGTGATCGGGCGGCCGCCGTTGGACAGAAGATAGACGAAGCTTTCGGTCAACTGGTCGGCCGACAGATTGTCGATCACCGGGCCCATGAACGGCTGCGGATCGTCAAACGGCGCGCCGATGATAATCCGGTCTACCAGCTTCTTCACTTCGGCCAGGACCTCGTCATACATCGATGCCTTGACGATCAGCCGCCGTGCCGCGGTGCACCGCTGTCCGGCGCTGGTGAAGGCGCTCTGCACGATCAGGGTGGCGGCATAGGTAATCAGCGGCGTGTCCCACACCACCAGCGGGTTGTTGCCGCCCATTTCCAGCGCCACGATCTTGCCCGGATCGGTGGCGAGCTTCTTGTTGATGGCAATGCCGACTTGCGCCGATCCGGTGAACAGTACGCCGTCAATTCCTGGATGGGCGACCAGCGCCTTGCCTTCCTCCGGCCCGCCGATCAGCAATTGCACCACGTCATCCGGAATGCCGGCGCGGACCATCAGCGCCAGCAGCATCTCACCGGTTGCCGGGGTCTTTTCCGATGGCTTGAAGATCACCGCGTTGCCCGCGATCAGGGCGGGGACGATGTGGCCATTGGGCAGGTGTGCAGGGAAATTGTACGGCCCCAGAACGGTCATCACGCCATGCGGCTTATGGCGCACGGCCGCTGTGCCCTGCATGCCTGCGTCGAGCTTCTTCTGGCCTGTGCGCTCGCCATAGGAGCGGACCGAGATTTCCACCTTGGCGACCACCGTTTCCACTTCGGTGCGGGCTTCCCACATGGGCTTGCCGGTTTCGCGCGCGATGGTCTCGGCCAGGATTTCCTGATCCTTGCGTACTTCGTTGGCGAAGCGGCGCAGCAGTTCGATCCGGGTGGCCAGCGGCTTGGCGGCCCACTGCGGCCAGGCCTTGCGCGCGCGAGCGACGATGGCATCGACATCGCCATGCGCACCGCGCCACAGCTCTGCTCCGGTGGCGGGCTCGTAGGAAACCAGTTCTGTCATGGCCAAGGAATGAAGCCTCTCTGTATCGCCCGATACCCTGCATAGGCAGGGTCAGCGGGTTTTTCCATGTCTGGTTTCGCCAGCAACCGACCCTCTGCGGTTATTCCCTAACAGGATAACGCCATAGTAAGGTTAGCGAAATAGGTTAACTTTGAGTTGCAACGTGTCCTGCGGGAACGGGAGGCTCGCCCAGTGCCTGGCCCAATTGCCGGATCGAAGCGATCTTGCCTGCCAGCGGTTCCCAGTCGTCACGCGTGGCAATGGCGGCCCAGATTTCCTCCACCTCGTCGATCAGCAGTCTTTCCGGCGTCTCGCGGTCCCACAATGGGTGCGCTTGGTCGTGCGGCTGGCTGACCGGCTGATAAGGGGCCAGGGCATCGGCCATGGGGCCAGCCGCGCGGCGGGCACCGCGATGGAGGTGGAAGAACAGGTCCGGCCCCATCTTGTCCTGCCGCATGGCCTGCTCTGCCGCCTCGATCAGGGCGGTATCGGCTTCCTGCCCGCGGCTTGCCACGCCCAGCCGCCAGCAGAACCGCCGCACCATCGCCGCCTGGTAGCACGAGCCAAAGCGATCGAGCGCAGCGATCAGCGGTTCGGCCTCGACCAGCGGACGCAAGGCCATGGCCAGTTGACCAAGGTTCCAGCGGATCGCCTCGGGTTGGCGGCCAAAGGCGTACAGGCCGTTCTGATCGAAATAGGCGGCGGTGAAGGCGGGATCCCAGGTCGGCAGCCAGCGCCACGGACCATAATCGAAGCTTTCGCCGGTGATCGCCATGTTATCTGTATTGAGCACGCCGTGGACAAAGCCTGCCACCATGTAGCTGGCGGCAAGATCCGCCAGCCGCTCGGTCGCCTGGTGCAGCAGGATAACCGCCGGCTGGTCGCGGCCCGGTGCATCGGCTGGCGGAAGTGGGCCGGGATATTGCGCCAGACAGTAATCGACCAGCTGCGCCAGGTGCGTGGTTTCACCCAGCACGGCCAGCCGCTGGAAGCTGCCCACGCGGATATGCGAATGGCCCAGCCGCACCAGCACGGCAGAGCGGGTGGGCGACGGCTCGTCACCGCGCCACAGTTCCTCGCCGGTTTCCACCACGCTGAACGTTTTCGAGGTGTAGACGCCCAGCGCTTCGAGCATCTCTGTGGCAAGAATTTCGCGCACCGCGCCTTTCAGCGTCAGCCGGCCATCGGCGGTGCGGCTGAAAGGCGTGCGGCCGCTGCCCTTGGTGCCCAGATCGAGCAGGCGGTCCTGGCTGTCGCGCAACTGGGCGAACAGGAAACCGCGACCATCGCCGATGTCCGGATTGTATACGCGGAACTGGTGGCCGTGGTATTTGAGCGCCAGCGGGCGGGGCAGGTTGTCCGGCAACGGGGTGAAGCGGCCGAAGTGATCGGTCCACGCATCGTCGGTCAAACCGCCCAGGCCAACCGGGCCATCCCAGCGGGTATTGCGGAAGCGCAATTGCTGCGCAGGGAATTGGGCCGCATCGACCTCGTCACCAATCCAGCCGGAAATTGCTGTAATCGCTGCATCGGGGCGGTATGGGGCGTCTTGCGGATCGGAGCGCATCTGCCAATAGTGGTGACAACCAGGGAACGGCGCAAGGCGTTCGGAAAATTCAGGGACGCATTCACCGCATGACCGAGCAGGCCTGGCAAGATGGCACCTGGACCAGCGCCGATGGCTTGACGCTGCATTATCGCGACTATGCGGGCAACAATGCGGCGGGTCCTGTGATCCTGTGCCTGCCCGGACTGACCCGCAATGCCCGCGATTTTGAGCCGTTGGCGGCAGCATTCGCGGGCCAGTGGCGGGTGATCGCCTGCGATTTTCGCGGGCGCGGGGACAGCGATTACGCGCGCGATACCTCGACCTATGTGCCTGTGACTTATGTGGCCGACACCATGGCCCTGGTGGAGCAACTGGGGTTGGACCGGGTGGTGACCGTGGGCACATCGCTGGGCGGAATCGTATCGGTGCTGTTGGCCAATGCGTTGCCGCAGCACATCGCCGGCATGGTGATCAACGATATCGGCCCGGTGATCGAGGCCAAGGGTCTGGCGCGAATTCGCGATTACGTGGGACAGGGGCGCAGCTTTCCCACCTGGATGCACGCAGCGCGCTATTTGCAGGAAACCATGGGAGCGGCATTTCCCGATTACCAGATCACCCAGTGGCTGCGACAGGCCAAGCGCATGATGGCCCTTGGCAACAGCGGGCGCGTGGTGCTGGATTATGACATGCGCATTGCCGAACCTTTTTCTGCCGCCCCGGTCGATGCGCCGGAGGGAGACTTGTGGCCGGTGTTCCGCGCGCTGCCTGCGGTCCCGCGGCTGGTGTTGCGCGGAGCCTTGTCGGATATTCTGTCGGCCGCCACGCTCAAGGCGATGGAGCGCAAGATTTCGGGCCTCCAAACGCTGACCGTGGCGCGCACCGGCCATGCCCCCACGCTGGACGAGCCTGAAGCCCAGGCCGCCATCGCCCGCCTGCTGGACGAGGTGGCATGAGCAAGCCTGCGCCTGCGCCCGTGTCCACGACCGCCCCGCGCATCTTGCACCTGCATTCCACCTTCGACACTGGCGGCAAGGAAGTGCGCTGCACCAGGCTGATCAACGCCTGGGGCAGGGAAGCGGAACACGCGCTGGTATCGGGCGATATCGACAAGCGCGGCGCGGCGCGGCTGCTGTCGCCCAAGGTCAGCATCAAGTGGCCGCGTTTCCCCGAACTGCAGGGTCGCCCCACACCCGCTCGGCTGCGGCGGCTGGCGGCGGCGATGGCTGGGTATGACCTGATCTGCACCTACAACTGGGGTGCTATCGATGCGGTCATGGCGCACACGCTGTTTGCCGATGCCTATAAGCTGGCCCCGCTGGTCCACCACGAGGATGGCTTCAACGAGGACGAGACCGACCGGTTGAAGACGCGGCGCAACTGGTATCGCCGCATCGCGCTGGGGCGCACAGCCGCGCTGGTGGTGCCGTCCAGAAAGCTCGAACGGATCGCGCTGGAGGTGTGGAAGCAGCCGCGCACACGGGTGCAGCGGATTTCCAACGGAATCGATACCCGCGCCTTTGCCGCCGTGCCGCGCCGCGATGTGCTGCCCGGGTTGATCAAGCGGCCGGGCGAATTGTGGCTCGGCTCGCTGGCTGGCCTGCGCGAAGTGAAGAACCTGGGCGTGCTGGTCCGCGCGATCGGACAACTGCCGCCCGAATGGCATCTGGTGATTGCGGGCGAGGGTCCGGAACGCGATGCCTTGTGGCAACTGGCGATCGACAGCGGCGTGGAAGACCGCGTGCACCTGCCCGGCTTCATCGCCGAGCCGGAGCGGATCATGGGCCTGTTCGACCTGTTTGCCCTGTCATCCCGGTCCGAACAGTTTCCTATTTCCGTGGTCGAGGCGATGGCGGCCGGCAAAGCCGTGGTGGCCCCACGGGTGGGCGACATTGCCGAGATGGTGGCGAGTGAAAATGGCCCCTATCTGGCGGCCGCGGCAGACGAAGGCGCGCTGGTGGCGCAATTGCGTGAACTGGCCGCGCAACCCGCCGATCGCAAGCGCTTGGGCCAGGCCAACCGCGACAAGGCCCGCGCCGAATATGATGCCCAGGCGATGACCCGGCGCTATCACGCATTGTACTGGGGCCTGATGGATCGCAACCGGCCCGCCCAATAGCTTGCGCCACCGCTTCATCGGGCATTCACCCGCTGGGGGACAGGCTCGAATGATCAATTGAATTGGCGCGCGGCAGGCTCTAACAGCGCCTTCCGACGGTTTAACCTATTTTTTGAAGATAAACGTGGCGACAACACCCAGCGATCCGAACAGCGGCCCGAATGGCGGCAAACCCGACAAGAACGCCGACCTCAGCCAGCAGATGCTGATGCGCGAGGTGGACGAAGCCGTGCGCACCGACGAGGTGACCGGCGCGTTGCGCAAATGGGGTCTGCCGGTGGGTGTGGCCCTGGCCCTGGGATTGGCCAGCTTTGCCGGATACCTGTGGTGGGACGGCAACCGCGAAGAAGCGCTGCAGCGCCAGTCCGAACTGCTGGTCCAGGCGATGGACGAACTGGAAGCGGGCAACCTGGAACAGGCCGACCAGGAATTGGCCTCGATCGATGGTGATACCAGCCCGGCCGCCCTGGCTTCGGCCCAGATGCTGCGCGCCGCCATTGCGCTGCAGCAGGGCCGCACCAGCGATGCCGTGGCATTCTACGAACAGGTGGTGGCCAACGATGCCGCCCCGCAGCCGATGCGCGATGCCAGCCTGTTGCGGCTGGTTACGGCAAACTATGACAACATGGAGCCGCAGGCGGTAGTCGACCGGCTGGCCGGACTGGCCCAGCCCGACAGTGCGTGGTTTGGCAGCGCGGGCGAACTGGTTGCCCATGCCTATCTCGACCAGGGCAAGACCGAACAGGCCGGGCCGCTGCTGGTGGCCATCGCGCAAGATGACAAAGTGCCCGAATCGCTCCGTGCCCGCACGCGCCAGCTGGCCGGCTTTCACGGTTTCGATGCGATCGAGGACGTGACCAGCATGATGGAAGACCTTCGCCCGGAAAATGGTGACGCACCGGCAGCTGCTGGGCCTGCGACCGAATGAACCAGGATACCTGCATGATCAAAGCTGCCCGCTTCCCCCGTTCTGCCCCCCGATCCGGCTCCCGGTCCGCTGTGTCGGCTTCCCGCATGGCCCTGACCGCGCTGGGAGCGCTGGCGCTGGCAGGCTGCGGCGTGTTCGGCGGCGGCAATGATGAACGGCCGCAGACGCCAACGAATGGCAACCGCACTCCGATTTTGTCGCGCATCGCCAACGACGTTGCCGCCGATCCGGAACTGGCCGGCGTGTCGGTCATCCTGCCCACGGCAGAAACCAACACCGACTGGCCGCAAGGCGGGCGCAATGCCGCCAAGGTTACCGGCCATGTCACCCTGGCCGCCACGCCGACCCGCGCCTGGAGCGTGCAGATCGCCGGCTCCACCAACACGCGTCGCCTTGCCGCTGCCCCCGTTGTGGGTGGCGGGCGGCTTTATGCCGTGGATAGCTCGGGCGTGATCCATGCCATGAATGCCGATACCGGCGCCCGCGTGTGGAGCCACACCATCGCGGTGTCGGGCGATATGCGCGATGCCACGTTTGGTGGCGGCGCAACGTTCGCCAACAACGTGATCTATGCCACCAGCGGCACTGGGGACGTTGTGGCGCTGAATGCCGAAACCGGGGCCGAGATCTGGCGCAAGAAGCCAGCCGGTCCGCTGCGCGGATCGCCCACCGTGGCGTTCAACGCAGTTTACGTGATGACGCAGGACAACCAGATCCACGCGCTTAACACCGCCGATGGCGAAGCCTTGTGGCAGGATGCGGCGGCTTCCGGCCAATCCGGCGTGTTCGGGGTGGCGGCACCTGCTGCTGCGCAGGGTTCGGTCATTGCCGGCTATTCGTCGGGCGAAGTTGTGACCTACCGCTATGAAAACGGCCGCGTGCTGTGGTCCGATGCCTTGGCCCGCACCTCGATCAGCACCGAAGTGGGAGCCTTGACCGACGTGGATGCCGATCCGATCATCTCCAACGGGCAGGTGTTCGCGCTGGGGCAGGGCGGGCGCATGGCCGCTTACGAACTTGTGACCGGCCAGCGGATCTGGGAACTGACCGTGGCCGGCATTTCCACCCCGGCACTGGCGGGTGAATGGATCTTTACCCTGACCGACGATGCGCGCCTGCTGGCCATTGCCCGCAACACTGGCCGGGTACGGTGGATCACCCGGATGGCCGCCTTCCGCAATCCGGAAAGCCGCGAGAACCCGATCTTCTGGACTGGTCCGGTGCTGGCCAACAACCGGCTGTGGATTGCCAGTAGCCGGGGCGAGGTCCATTCGGTCGACGTGCTGACCGGCACCCCCGCGCTGTTCACCGAACTCGACAGCGGCGTGTCGCTGCCTCCGGTAGTGGCCAACAACACGCTGTACATTCTCGATGATGGCGGCCGCATTACCGCCTTCCGGTAACCACGGCGGGGCGATTTCGCGCTCCGCATTACCGCTGCTTTAACCCTTGTCCGGCTAGGGCCGCGCTATGAGCGCGCCCATTTCCGCCATCAGACCGCAGCTTCCGCCGAGCGATGTTCCCTCGCGCGTCGGGTTTGTCGGGCTTGGCGTGCTGCTGGCCTATATTCTGCTGTGCCGGGCCTGGCCCGATATTGTAACCGTGCTGGCACTGCCGAGCCCGGCCGAGCGATTGTCCGGCCCCTATTCTGCCCTGCTGGCAATGGTGTTGACCGGGCTGGCGATGGCGGCATGGTCGGTGCTGGTGGAAAAGGTCCATCGCAATCCCTCCACCGGGATTAATTGGAGCCTGAAGCGCCCGGTGGCCGAGATCATCGAGGTTTCCGCCACCAAGATTGCCGGACTGTGGGCGACCTGGGCGGTGATCGGCATGTTCTATTGCCTCGGCCGTTGGTACTGGGACGGGCAATACCTGTTCTCCATGCAGGTGATCGGCGCGGCGGCGGTGCCATTGTTCGTGCTGTCGGTGCCCTATGTGATCTGGCTTGACCGGGTGCTGGTTAATCCGCGTGATCATGCCTGGCATTTCGGCGCCCTGCTGTTGGGGCGCGAGGCGTGGGACAGCCACGAGGTGAAGAAGCATTGGCGTGCCTGGGGCATCAAGGGGTTCTTCTCCGCCTTCATGATCAGCATCCTGCCGCCGGGTTTTGCCTCGATTGTGGAGGCGCAACCGGCGCAATTCCTGACCGATCCGGTGATGTTGGGCACGTTCCTGTTCGAACTGCTGTTCGTGATCGACGTGCAGATCGGCACCGTGGGCTACCTCCTCACCATGCGGCCGCTGGATGCGCATATCCGCAGCGGCAATCCGTTCCTGGCCGGGTGGTTGGCGGCGCTGGTGTGCTATCCGCCGATTGTCTATGGCTTCATGGGCGGCGGCGGCGTGATCCAGTACGAATACAACACCGCAGGTTGGGGCCACTGGTTCGCCGGACAGCAGGTGTTGCTGTGGATCTGGGCGGGGTGGCTGGTGGTGCTGACCGCCATCTATGCCTGGGCGACGGTGGCCTTCGGCATCCGCTTTTCCAACCTGACCTATCGCGGCGTGCTGACCAACGGACCATATCGCTACACTCGGCACCCGGCCTATGTGTCGAAAAACCTGTTCTGGTGGTGTTCGATCCTGCCGTTTGCAGTCACCAGCGGCTCGCTGGTGGACATGGTGCGCAACACCTTCTTCCTGGGCGTGGTGAGCGCGATCTATTACTGGCGCGCGCGCACCGAGGAGGCGCACCTGCTGGGCGAGGACCCCAAGTACCGCGCCTACTATGACTGGATGCAGGAAAATGGCCTGATCACCAGCAGGCTGGCGAAATTGTGGAAGAGGGCCAATCCGCGACCCGTGCAAGGCCAGATGCAACCGGCAGAATAGACCTCAGGCGTTGCCCACCACAAAGCACGCCGCCGCCATCAGCGCCCCGGCCCAGCGATTGGACCGAAACCGCACCAACGGGTTCATCCCGTCTGCCGGGTCGAGCGTCATAACCTGCCAGCCGAAATGCAGCGCCACCGGCACCAGCGCCAGCAAGGCGATCCAGTCAAACCGCAGCAGCCAGAAGCTTAAGGCAAAGCAAGCCACCGCCAGCACATAAAACAGCGCGACGCCCGCCTGCACATTGTCACCCAGCCGCAAGGCGGAAGACTTGATGCCGACAAGGGCATCGTCCTCGCGGTCCTGCAGGGCGTAGATCGTATCATAGGCCATGCACCAGAAAAATGCCCCGGCGTACAAGGCCATCATCACGCCCCACAGATCATCGCGCAGCGCTGTCCAGCCGACCAGCGCACCCCAGGTAAACACCAGCCCCAGCCACGCCTGCGGCCAGTGGGTTATGCGCTTCATGAACGGATAGGCCGCCACCAGCAGCAGGCTGCCCAGCGCCACCAGTTGCGCCTGCCAGCGCAGTTGCAGCAGCACGACGAGGCCCACGGCGGCCAGCACCAGCAGCCAGGCCCAGGCAGCGCGCTTGCTTACCCGCCCGCTGGCCACCGGCCGCACGGCGGTGCGCGCCACCTGACGGTCAAGCTCGGCATCGACGATGTCGTTATACACACAGCCCGCCCCGCGCATGGCGATCGAACCCAGCAGCAGCCAGGTGACCAATTGCCACTGCGCGCCGGCCCCGGTCAGCCACACACCCCACGCACAGGGCCAGAACAGCAGCCACCAGCCTATCGGCCGGTCGAACCGGGCCAACAGTGCATAGTCGCGCAAAGCGAATGGAAGCAGGCCGACAAGGCCCCTGTGTTCACTATCAGGGGTTATCTGCTCGCTATCAGGGTTTATCTGTTCGGCAGTCATGGCTTGCGTCCTAGCCGCCCCGCTCGCTAGTGCAAACCCATGCCTGCAACACCCGCCTGGCCGCCCCGGAGCGCTCCTCGCCTGTTTGTCGAACAGCGGCTGGAACTCGGCTCGCACATTTCGCTTGGTGGCCCGCAGGCGCATTACCTTGTCCGCGTGATGCGCGTGTCGTCCGGCGATGCAGTGATCCTGTGCGATGACCAGACCGGCGAATGGGCCGCGCGGGTGACCGACGCGGGCAAGCACGCGGTGCTGCTCGAAGCGGCCGAACACCTGCGCCCGCGCGAACAAGTGCCCGATTTCTGGCTGTGCGCCGCATTGCTGAAGAAGGACCGGTTCGACCTGGTGCTGGAAAAGGCTACCGAACTGGGCGTGGCTTCCATCATGCCCGTAGTCACCCGGCGTTGCGTGGCCGACAAGATCAATCCGGAGCGCGCCCGCAGCATCGTGACCGAAGCGGCGGAACAATGCGCCCGTACCGCGCTACCCCGGCTAACCGATCTGGCCAAACTGGATGCCATGCTGCGCGATTGGCCGGAGGACCGTGCGCTGTTCTTTGCCGATGAACTGGGGGGAGAGCCCGCCGCGGCCGCATTTGGCGCGGACAACGGCCCTGCCGCCTTGCTGGTTGGGCCCGAGGGCGGGTTTGACGATGCCGAGCGCGCGGCGATCCGGGCTCATCCCCAGGCCCGGGCGATAACGCTCGGACCACGCGTGCTGCGGGGCGAAACGGCGGCCATTGCCGCCACCGCGCTGTGGATGGGAACGCGGGGCGACTGGGGGTAAGTCCGAAACGTGCGGACAAACACAACCTGCGGCCAATTTCCCGCTAGCGCGGCGGCACTTAACATCCTAACGGCGCTGGCATGAGCACGCGAACGGCGTCAGAGGGGGAGGAGCGGCCGATCACGAGCCGCCATGAGCTGGTCTTGCCGATGCAGGACGGCGAGAAACCACCTGAGCGCTGGCGCATCGGGACCGAGCACGAAAAGCTGGTGTTCCGCAAAAGCGATTTCGCCGCCCCTTCGTATGACGAGCCTGGCGGTATTCGCGATATTCTGATGGCGATGCAGCGGTTCGGCTGGGCACCGGTGGAAGAGGGCGGAAAGGTTATCGCCATGAGCGGGGCCGATGGCGCCATCAGCCTGGAACCTGCCGGTCAGCTGGAACTGTCGGGCGCGCCGCTGGAAAACCTGCACCAGACCTGCGCCGAAACCGGCCGCCATCTGCAGCAGTGCAAGGAAATCGGCGAGGAGTGCGGCGTCGGCTTCCTTGGCCTCGGCATGTGGCCCGACAAGACCCGGGCCGAGTTGCCGATTATGCCCAAGGGCCGCTATGCCATCATGCTGGACCATATGCCGCGCGTCGGCAGCATGGGCCTCGACATGATGCTGCGCACCTGCACCATCCAGGTGAACCTCGATTATTCGAGCGAGGCCGACATGGCCAAGAAGTTCCGCACTAGCCTGGCTTTGCAGCCACTGGCTACCGCACTGTTCGCCAATTCGCCGTTCACCGAGGGCAAGCCCAACGGCATGCTGTCCTATCGCAGCCATATCTGGAGCGATACCGACCCGCACCGCACCGGCATGCTGCCATTCGTGTTCGATGACAGCTTCGGCTACGAACGCTATGCCGATTACATGCTTGATGTGCCGATGTATTTCGTGTTCCGCGACGGCAAGTATATCGACGCTGCCGGGCAGAGCTTCCGCGATTTCCTGGCCGGCAAGCTGCCCGCGCTGCCGGGCGAACTGCCCACGGCCAGTGACTGGCAGGACCATATGTCCACCGCCTTTCCCGAAGTGCGCCTGAAAAGCTTCCTCGAAATGCGCGGTGCCGATGGCGGGCCGTGGAACCGCATCTGCGCGCTGCCCGCGTTCTGGGTGGGGCTATTGTATGATGGCGAGGCGCTCGACGCGGCGTGGGACCTGGTCAAGGGCTGGTCGATGGAGGAACGCGAGGCCTTGCGCAGCGCCGTTCCCGCGCTGGCGCTGGATGCGCCGATCCCGGGAGGACGCAAGTTGCACGATCTGGCGGGCGAAGTGCTGGCGATCGCCCATCGCGGCCTCGCCAACCGCGCACGGATGAACGCATCGGGCGATGACGAGACCGGCTTCCTGGAACCGCTGCACGAGATCGTGGCCAGCGGAAAAGTCCCGGCGCAGCGCCTGCTCGACAAGTTCCACGGCGCCTGGGGCGGCGATATTTCGCGGGTTTACGAAGAGGCGTTCTGATGATCGCCGTGATCGGGACCTTTCGCTTTCCGGCCGACAAGGTTGCGCAAGCGCGCCCGCTGATGCTCGCCGTGATTGAACAGACCGTGGAGGAGGCGGGCTGCATCGCCTATTCCTATGCGCAGGACCTGGCCGATCCCGGGCTGTTTCATGTCTCCGAAATATGGATCGACCCCGCGGCACTCGACCGGCATTTCCAGACCGCCCATATGATCGGCTGGGTAGCAGACCGTGCGGCGCTGGGCTTCCATGACCGGCGGATCAAGGTCTATTCCATCTTGGACAGCGAGACGCTTTGATCATCGGTCAGGCATAGCTGACGACTTCGAATTCGATCCCGTCCCAATCGTAGAAATAGAACCGCCGGCCGGGACTATAGTCGTCATGGCCGAATGGCTTGAGGCAGTGGTCCACCACCACGCGCTCTGCCGCTTCCAGATCATCGACCAGCAGGCCCACATGGTTGAGCGGGCGGCCCTTGTGCTGCCCGGCATGGTCGCGCCGATCAGTATAGAACGCGATGTAGCTGAATTCCTCGCCCACATGCACGCTCTCGCCGCCCATTTGCGATGGGCCGCGCCACCGTTCATGCCAGCCAAGCAGCCGCTCCATCAGCGCGGCCGAGCGATCAATGTCGGTAACGGTGAGGTTGACGTGTTCGATGCGGCCTTTGGTCATTTGTCTGCAATCCTTGTGATAAGTCATTGGAATAAAACCGTGACCCCAGAGGCAAACAGGCCGCTGCGAATCAGCATTGCCAGATCATGCAACCTCAAGCTAAGTTCAGGTCAAGGGATTGGGGATAGTTTCATGACGGAAATGCGGTTCATCACTATCGGCCAGCTGTCCGCCCGCACCGGCGTGGCCGTTTCGGCTATCCGGTTTTACGAGGAGAAGGGTCTGCTCCATTCGGTGCGCACCAGCGGCAATCAGCGGCGCTTCCTGCGCGGCGATATCCGCCGGGTCAGCTTTATCCTGATCGCGCAACGGCTGGGCCTGGCTCTGGGCGAGATCGAGCAGCAGCTCACCCGCCTGCCCGATGGCCGCAATCCCACCCAGGCCGATTGGCAGCGCATCAGCCGCAACATGCGCGAACAGATCGACAAGCGCATCGGCCTGCTCACTCGCGCCCGCAACCAGCTGGACCAGTGCATCGGCTGTGGTTGCCTCAGCCTCGAAAAGTGCCGATTGTACAACAAGGATGACCGGCTCGGGCTGAAGGGGCCAGGGCCAAGGGCTGTTCTCGACTAGGGCCGTTCTCGACTAGGCAACAGGGGCGGGGAAGGGCATAGGCCGCGCATGATCCCGTTAGAACATCTCGCCAGTGCCCAGGTCCCCGGAGGCGAGGAATTGCGCCTGATGCGGCGCGGGGCCGATTACATGATCGTGCTCGACCGCAACGAACTGATGAACAGCCGGATGAGCGGATCGGAAGAGGCGCTGGCCGAAATGACCGCCGAGCGGCTGGTGGGCTGTCCAAACCAGCAATGGCTGATCGGCGGCTATGGCATGGGCTTCACCTTGCGCAAGGCGCTGGAGGTTGCGCCCAAGGATGCCAAATTGACCGTGGCCGAACTGGTGCCGGAGATTATCGACTGGGCGCGCGGGCCGATGGCTGGCCTTACCGCCGGGTGCCTTGATGACAAGCGCGTGAAGCTGGTCCATTCCGATGTCGCCCCGCTGATCGTCAGCGGGCGGGGCATGTATGATGCCATCCTGCTCGATGTCGATAACGGCCCCGATGGCCTGGTGCGCAAGGACAACGGCAAGCTCTATTCGCGCGACGGTATCGCCGCCGCCAAGGCCGCATTGAAGCCCGGCGGTGTGCTGGCCATCTGGTCCGCCGCGCCCGATCCGGTGTTCGCCGGACGCCTGCGCAAGGCGGGCTTCGCGGTCGACGAGGTGGTGGTGCGGGCGCGCAGCAACGGCAAGGGGCCGCGGCATGTGATCTGGTTTGCGGTGCGGTAGGCGAATATCCGGCGAACAGAATTACGGCAGATACACGTCCGCCGATGGTTCGATTTCGAACCGCACATCGTGTTGGCGGCACCAGTCCCGCAATTCGAATTGCAGGACCGGCCAAAGTCCGGCTGCCCAATACGGGGCGCGTCGTCGCCATTCGTCTTCGGTCGGCAGGAAGACATGCGGGACACCCATGGTTAGCTCCAACACAAAGGCTCCACGCTCCGTTGTGACAACCAGCTCTTCTTTCCAGCGAGGTTGAAAGGTGAAAGTCTTGGCAGCCATGCTCACTCTGCCGCCAACGCCGCCGCCTCGCCCAGGTCCACGCTGACCAGCCGCGAGATGCCCTTTTCCACCATCGTTACCCCGAACAGGCGGTGCATGCGGCTCATCGTCACAGCGTTGTGGGTGACGATGAGGTAGCGGGTCTTGGTTTCGCCCACCATCCAGTCGAGCAAGTCGCAGAAGCGGTCGATGTTGGCGTCGTCCAGCGGGGCGTCGACTTCGTCCAGGACGCAGATAGGTGCCGGATTGGTTAGGAATAGCGCGAAGATAAGTGCCGTTGCGGTTAAGGCCTGTTCACCGCCCGACAGCAGGCTCAACGATTGCAGCCGCTTGCCGGGCGGCTGGGCGTAGATTTCCAGCCCGGCCTCCAGCGGATCATCCGAATCGACCAGTGCCAGATGGGCCTGGCCGCCTTCGAACAGGCGGGTGAACAGGGTGCGGAAGTGGCCATCCACCGCCTCGAAAGCGGCCCGTAGCCGTTCGCGTCCCTCGCGGTTCAAGTTACCGATCGAGCCGCGCAAGCGGTGGACTGCTTCAGTCAGTTCGGCCTGTTCGGCGGTGCTGGCGCCATGCTCCACCTCGATCCGCGCCAGTTCGTCCGCCGCGACGAGGTTGACCGGCCCGATCCGTTCGCGGCCGGCGGTGAGGCGCTCCATCTCGGCGCTTTCCACGCCCGAATCCGCCACCGTACCCTGATCGAACGCGAACCGTTCGCCCAACAAGGGCGGCGGGCACTGGAAGCGTTCGCCTGAAATGCGCGCCATTTCCTCGCGCCGCTGCTCCTCGTTTTCGGCCCGGGTGGCGAGCATGGCGCGGTTTTCGCGTGCGGTGGAGAGCGCTTCGTTACCCGCAGCCAGCGCGGTCTCGGCCTGCCGCAATTCTTCGTTAGTAGCGGCAACGGCAGTATCGGCAGCGGCCAGGTCTGCCGTCAGCCGCGCCCGCACTGCTTCACCGCCCTCGATCTCGGCCATCAGGCCCGCAGGTTTGGCGGCGATGACCGCGCGCTCCTGCTCGATCTCCTCGAACCGGGCAGACATGCCCGCCAGCCGCTGCGCCGCCTCGCCAGCGCGGGCCTGCCAGTTGGACTTGTCCGATTTCTGCGCCGCCACCCGCTCGCGCGCCACTGCCAGTGCCTGATCCTGCGCGGCGAGCGAGGCCATCGCTGCCTGCAGGGCCTCGCGCGCCGCCTCGTGCCGCAGCCGCGCCGCATCCAGCGCCACCCGACCGCTGGCCGGATCGGGCAGGGCGGTGCGCTTGGCTTCGGCAGCGGCAACCTCGCCCTCTGCCGCCTTGCGCTGGTCGGCCAGATCAGCCTCTGCGGCGGCAATTTCAGTGAGGCGATTGGCCAGCCGCTCACGCCGGGCCTCGGCCTGATCCAACGCGCGCAACGCCAAACGTTCGGCCTCTGCCGCCTCATTCACGGCGCGTTCGGTCGCGACAAGCTGGCGTTGCAACTCGCTCGCCTCGGCCGCCATCCCTTCATGTGCAGTCTGGGCCGCTGCCAGCGCATCGCGCAAGGCAGGCAGGCGGGCTGCGAGATCGCCCAGCCGGTTATCCGCTTCCAGCCGCGCCGCTTCTGCCGCGCCTTCGCCGCGTGCCACAAAGCCATCCCACCGCCGCAGGAACCCGCCCAGCGTAACCAGCCATTCACCCGAGCCGAGCGGGCGGCCATCGTCGGCCTCGGCCACATGGACCAGTGCCAGCCGGGCAACGAGTTCATCGGGGCAGGCGCGGACATGGTCCGCCAGGCTATCGGCCACGCGCGCAGGGGCGCTGGCTCCGGTCCAGAACCGGCCGTCGGCACCCGCAGCCGGCGTGCCCAGCGGCGACTTGCCATCGCGCCCCAGCACAGCGGCGAGCGCGCGTTCATAGCCGGGTTCAACTGCCAGCTTGTCGAGCGCGGTGGGCAGGCCGTGTTTGCCCTGCGCCTGCTTGGCGCGTGCCTGCCGGTCCCGGTCGAGCGCCTGCCATTCGCGCTCCACCCCGGCCAGTTCGGCGCGGGCGGTGGACAGCGCGCTGGCGGCATCATCCCGGGCGGCGGCCAGTGTATCCTTGCGGGCGCGTTCGGCATCGAGCGATCCGCGCAGGTCTTCGCGGCGGGCAGCGGCCTGGGTCACGGATTGGCGGGCGTGTTCCACCGCCGCTGCAGGATCGCCTTCGCTGGCCACGGCCTGCCGCTGGTCGCCCAATCGGCGCGCCTCTTGCCCTAAGCGGTCGAGCCGCGAGCGGGCCTGTGCTAGCTCAGCTTCGGCCACCCGCCATTCGGCCTCGACCCCGGCGTGATCGGCAGTGGCCTTGGCCAGCGCCAGTTCCGCCGCGCGACCGGCCCGTTCGCTATCCTCGCTGCGCGCCAGCAGGGTGGGGCGCGCTTCTTCCTGCGTTGCCAGTGAAGCAATGTTGGCCGTCAGCGCGGCTTCCAGATCCTGCAAGGCCTGCGCCGCATCGCGGGTCATGCGGTCGGCTTCGAACCGGTCTTCCTCCAGCCGCTGCTTCTGCCGGTCGAGATCGGACAGGCGCTGGTTGGCCGCTTCCAGCGCGCTGGCCAGCGTGGCCATGCGGTGGCCGTGGGCGCTGGCATCATCGCGCCGGTCAGCCTGTTCCTCGCGCAGGTCGTGCAGCTTTTGCGCCAGCGCCGCCTGCTGCGTCTGGGCGACTTTCGCCGCCTCCTGCGCTGCCACCACGGCAGCATCCGCGCCTTTGGCCTGCTCGCGCGCCGATGTTGCCGCTGTCGCCGCATCGCGCCAGCGGGCGAACACCAGCCGTGCCTCGGCAATGCGGATCTGGGCGCTGAGTTCCTTGTAGCGTTCGGCCTGCTTGGCTTGCCGCCGCAGCGTGGCGATCTGGCTGTCGAGGCCCGCCATCAGGTCTTCCAGCCGCGCCAGGTTGCGCTCTGTCGCCTTGAGCTTGTTCTCCGCATCGCGGCGGCGGACGTGCAGGCCCGCGATCCCGGCAGCTTCCTCCAGCATCATGCGGCGTTCTTCGGGCTTGGCGGCAATGACCTGGGCGATCTTGCCCTGGCTGACAAGGGCTGGGGAATGTGCGCCGGTGGCGGCATCGGCGAACACTAGGCTCACATCCTTGGCCCGCACGTCGCGCCCGTTCACGCGGTAGGCGCTGCCCAGGCCGCGCTCGATCCGGCGCATCACGTTCAGCTCCTCGCCCTCGTTATCGCGGGCGTGGAGTACCACTTCGGCAAAATCGCGGGGCGGGCGGGTGGCAGTGCCTGCAAAGATTACGTCTTCCATCCCGCCCGACCGCATGGATTTGGGCGAGTTTTCGCCCATCACCCAGCGGATCGCTTCGAGCAGGTTGGATTTTCCGCAGCCGTTGGGGCCGACAACACCTGTCAGCCCCGGCTCTATCCGCAGCTCAGCAGGCTCCACAAAGCTCTTGAAGCCCGACAATTTGAGCTTCCTGATCTCCATGCTGGCCTGTCCCCCCGAACTGCCGCGTGCTGCCGCCGCCCGCCTAGCGGGCCCCGGCCCGTTGCAGCGCGCCTTCGACTTCAGCCCAGCGGGTGGCATCGACGCGGACATCGTTGATGAAGAACGTCGGCGTGCCTGTCACGCCGTCTTCGGTCGCGGCGGCCTGGGTCACATCGGCCAGCTGGGTGATGGCGGCAGAATCGGCGAGGCAAGCCTGTGCCTGGTCACTGCTGATCCCGCGTGCGGCGAAGAAATCGATCAGCCCACCGGTCTGCGCCATGGCGATGAAGCGCTGGTCTTCCGGCAGGTCGAACGCCTGTTCCAGTGCCGCCTGGTTGGCGGTGAACGGGGCAGTGACGGTATCCAGATTGGTCCAGACCTGGTCAGCCAGCGGCACAGCTGCCGGCAGGGGCGCGCACTCGATCATACGGGTCAGCAGGAGATCGACCACGCCGTGAATAATCGTGCTTCGCAGTTCAAAGCTCACGCGGCCGGTATCGATGTAGTTTTCGTGCAGCGCAACCGAGCCTTCTTCCGAAAACAGCGCGCAGGTTGGGCAGGTGAGGCTGCCGTATTCCACCAGCTTGATCGGCGCATCGGGGTTGCCGACCAGCCAGCCGCCTTGTTCGGTGCGCACTGCGGTCTGCGACCAGGTGCTGCCTTCAGGCGCGGCGACTTCGGCCACGGTTTCACCCGAGGCGGCATCTTCCGACGAGCAGGCGGCAAGGCTCAGCGCGAGCGGGGCGGCCAGGGTGGCAAAAGCGAGGCGGCGGATATTGAGCATCTGACGAGTTCCTGTCTGAGGGGTGGGAGAGGCTAACCCATGCGGGGCAGGGTGCAAACGGCGGCCATTGCTGTGCCTGCGCTTTTGCACAGGATATACCCAGCAATAGTTCGGGCGATCGGCCTGATTTTAGCGGATCGCGGAATCCAGCCGGCCCTGCAACGCATTCCAGCTGTGGACGCCATCCTGCAATGTGCCGTTGATGGCGAAGCTGGGCGTGCCGGGGATCGACCAGCGGGTGTTGTCGTCGCGTGCGGTTTCCGCGATGCGGCGTGCTTCGGCCTCGTTGGTCAGGCACTGGTCCAGCTGGGCGACGGTATAGCCGCGCGGTTCCATCACCTCGTAAAAATCGAGATCGGCGGCAATCGCCCGCATCCGCGCGCCCACGGTCCCGCTGGCCCAGCGCGCCTGTTGGGCGGCCGTGGCGCTGCTGGCCACACCCAGCCACCGCGGCTGGTCGCGCAGGATGGCCCGGTGGTTACCCCAGAACTTGCTTTCCGCCCCGCATTCGGCAGCGAGAGCGGCGGCCAGATCGACCGAATTGCGGATTACGTGGCGCAATTCGACATTGACCCGGCCGGGCTGCACATAAGCCAGCCGCAGCGGACCTTCGGACTGCGTTTCGAAACTGGCGCAATGGGGGCAGGAATAGCTGACGAAAGTGATCAGCTTGGTGCTCGCCTGCGGATTGCCCAGCAGGTGCCCGCCGGTGGTGGCCGCATAGGTTGCGTCCCAGTTCTGCGCCACAACGGCGGTAAGCGGGGCTGCGGCCAGCAGCAATCCGGCGATCAGGGCCTTCTTCATCCTCAGTCGTCCTCTTTCGATCCAATTTGCCGGCCTATTCCAGCGCCCAAACTAGTCCAGGGAGCGGGCCAGCGATTCCAGTACCGTGCGCAATTCCGGATCCCCGATATCACGCAAGCTGTCGCCCAGTTCCATTGGAATGGGTTTAAGGGAAACCGGAGCAACGGCGGGCTTTTGAGCAGCATCGGGCTTAACCGCACCTTGCCGCATCTTCACCCGCGCCACGGCCTTGTAGCCGAAAAACCGGTTTACCCGGTCGATGATCTCGGGGATCACGTGCTGGATCAGTGGGGCGTGCGCTGGCAGCACCACCAGTTGCATGATCCCGTCGACCTTTTCGCCGGGCGGGAAACGGATCGCCTCGGGTACGCAGACGCGGGCGTGCGCCTCGCCCACAATCTCGGGCCAGCGGCTGACGATCGAGCTTTGCACAAAGCCGAACCGGCGGAAGGCAGCTCTCCCGATTTGCGGGACAAGGTCGGCCACTGCCCGCGCATCGCCGCCACGCGGACGTTCATAGGGGCGGGCGATTGCCTTTGCCGCCGGCTTCCTGCCCTGTTTGTTGCTGCCGCTTTCCATTGCCCGCCTGCCTATGCCATGGCGCGGCAATGGACAAGAAGGCCATTACTTTGGGCGACAAGCTGCTGGACTGGTATGACGGCCACCGCCGCACCCTGCCGTGGCGGGTAGAAGACGGGGCCGTGCCCGATCCATACCGCGTATGGCTGTCCGAAGTGATGCTGCAGCAGACGACCACGGCGGCCGTAGCGCCCTATTTCGCCAGGTTCACCCAGCGCTGGCCCACGGTCGAAGCGCTCGCCGCCGCGCCGGAGGACGAGGTGATGGCTGCCTGGGCGGGCCTGGGATATTACAGCCGCGCCCGCAATCTGGTGCTCTGCTCCCGTGCGGTGGCGGCACTGGGCGGCTTTCCGCAAGCCGAGGCAGAGCTGCGCAAGTTGCCGGGTCTGGGGCCCTATACCGCCGCCGCCGTGGCCGCGATTGCGTTTGGCCAGCGGGCCGTGGTGATCGATGCCAATGTGGAGCGTGTGGTGGCGCGATTGTTCGCCATCGAGGAACCGCTTCCAGCCGCCCGCAAGGCTATCCGCGATGCCGCCGATGCCATTACGCCGGATCAGCGGGCGGGCGATTTTGCCCAGGCGATGATGGATCTGGGGGCCACGATCTGCACCGCGCGCGATGCCCGGTGCCTGCTGTGTCCGCTGCAGGCCGATTGCCGGGCCCGGGCGACGGGTGATCCGGTGCGGCTGCCGGTCAAGGCGGCCAAGAAACCCAAGCCGCGCCGCCGGGGTACGGCGTTCTGGATCCAGCGGGACAACCACGTGTGGCTGGTAACACGGACGGGGCGTGGAATGCTGGGCGGGATGCGCGCGCTTCCCGATGATGGCTGGTCAGCCAAAGGCGATGGCGCGGATGACCCGCCACTGCAGGGGATGTGGCAGGCAGTCGGCGTGGTGCGACACTCGTTCACCCATTTCGATCTTGAACTGGGCGTGGCGATCCATGCGGGGGAAAGCGTGCCCGAGCTGGCAGCGGGTGAATGGTGGCCGCTCGACCGGCTGGATGATGCAGGCTTGCCCACTCTGTTTGCCAAGGCGGCAACGCTGGTGCTGGCACAAGACTGATCAAGCCCGCCTTCCGCGGACGCGTATCAGCAGCCCTGTCAGATCAGCCCGCCGCCCAGCATCAGCCGCACCACGGCCACGGCGAAGATCACCAGGCAGAAATTGCGGCCGCCGTTCTTGCTCGACAATGCGCCCACCACGATGCCGATCACGACCAGCGGCAGGGCCAGCCAGTTGCCCCAGCCGAGCAGCGGGATTTGCGCGGGAATGACGATGACCAGCGAGACGAGGCCGATGAGGATCGAGACTATGTTCAGCATGTGTATTAGATAGACAGCACACTGCGGCTTGGCAAGGCTTGCGGGTGGGATTCGTGCTGCTACTGTCCGCACCTCAGACCAGCTTGGAGAACCCGGTGCAGATCCATCCGCCATTCCCCGCCAGCCTGTCGCGGCGCGAATTCGTTGCGGCCGGTGGGCTTGTAGCCGCGGGATTGGCGATGCCCTCGCTCGCGCTGGCCACAACCCCCATTGTCCGTTGGCCGGGCGTAAGCGGGCTGGTTCGCGACTATGTCGATAGTGGAAAGGTCGCCAACATGGTGGCGGCGATCGGACTGGGCACCCCCGATCCCGATGTGATGGCGCTGGGCACTACCAGCTTCACCAGCACGACCCGGGTGGACGCAGATACCCTGTACCGCATCTATTCGATGACCAAGCCGATCACCGGCATGGCGATCATGCTGTTTATCGAGGAGGGCTGGCTGGAACTTGACCAGCCGATTGCCGACATCATCCCCGGCTTTGCCAACATGCAGGTGCAAAAGGTCTATGACGGGCCGATCACGGCAGACAATCTGGAACCGGCCGTCCGCCCGATCACCGTGCGCCATTGCCTGACCCACACGGCAGGCCTGGGATATGGTATCGTCCAGCAAGGTCCAATCGCTGAGGCATTCACCCGGGCCGGGCTGGTGCCGGGATCGGTCACGCGGCTGCAGAACGTGCCGGCTTTTCGCGGCACGCCAGTTGGCAGCCTGCGGGCCTTTGCCGAAGGGCTGGCCGAAATGCCGCTGGTCCATCAACCGGGCACCAAGTGGTCCTATTCTGTCGGGCTGGACCTGCTGGGCCGGGTGATCGAGGTGGTCAGCGGCCAGCCGTTTGACCGCTTCCTGCAGGAACGCTTCTTCGATCCGCTGGCCATGACTTCGACCATGTTCCAGGTGCCGCAAAGCCAGGTACCGCGCTTTACCACCAACTATTACCTGCTGGGCGGTACGCTGCTGCCGATCGACCTGCCAGAAAGCTCGATCTACCTGGATGAGCCGCCATTCCCGTTCGGCGGTTCCGGGTTGGTTTCCAGCGCGCGCGACTATGACCGTTTCCTCAGGATGCTGGCGGGGCGCGGCATGCTGGACGGGGTGCGCGTGCTCGATCGGGAAAGCGTGGACCTGGGCACCAGCGACCTGTTCCCCGATACACTGGCGGCCGATGGCGGGTTCTCCACCGGCGGCCGCGCGTTCGGATTTGGCGCGGGCGGGCTGGTCGGCCGGGGCGATGCGGCGGGACTGTTCGGCTGGTTCGGCGCGGCGGGCACCTGCGGCCTGGTCAACATGGCAGCCGGCCTGCGCCAGACGCTGATGACACAATATATGCCGAGCCAGGACTATCCGCTGCAAAACGATTTTCCCGTGGTGGTGGCGGCAGACGCTGCGGCGCTCGCCCGAACGCGCGGCTGACGGGGGTGAAGATTGCTTTTAGCGGCCACGGGCTTGACCGGGCTGACCACGTGCGGTGCGATCCCGCCGCCCTGGCAGGCCTGCGCGCAAGGCCCGATGCGCTGGTGCTCGACATGGATGGTCTTGCGCCCCGGCTGGACGAGGGCAACCGGCTGATCTGGCGCGGGCTGGTGGCGGTCGAGGCAGAGCTGGTGTTCCTTGGCCTGCGGACCGGGCAACCGCTGTTTGCCCCTGTTCCGGCAGCAGGGGACGATCGCCCAGCCTATCTGCAGCGCCCGTCGTGGCGCGAGATCAGCCTGCTGCCGGCAGATGACCTGGCTGTCTATGGTGGGGCGCGCAGCCTGGTGGACTGGCACGCACGGCACCGCTTCTGCGCCCGTTGCGGAGCAGGCACCGCGCTGGCCAAGGGCGGCTGGCAACGTGATTGCGAAACCTGCCAGGCGCAGCATTTTCCGCGTACCGATCCGGTCGCGATCATGCTGGTCGAGCACGATGGCGCCTTGTTGCTGGGCCGCGGGCTGAACTTCCCCGAAGGCAGCTACTCCGCGCTGGCCGGGTTCGTGGAGCCGGGCGAGAGCATCGAAGATGCCGTGGCTCGCGAGGTGCTGGAAGAAGCGGGCGTCCGGGTCCATTCGATCCGCTATGTCGCCAGCCAGCCGTGGCCGTTTCCCAGCCAGTTGATGATCGGTTGCCATGCCCTGGCAAACAACCGCGACCTGACAGTGGACTATACCGAACTGGCCGATGCCCGCTGGTACACACGGGCCGACGTGACCGCGTCACTTGCCGAGGCGGAGAACCGCACCTTCAATCCGCCGCCAAAAACGGCTATTGCCCGCAATCTGATGGAATGGTGGCTGGAGCAGGACCGATGAGCGACAAGCTGGTGGTGGACGTATGGTCCGACGTGATGTGCCCGTGGTGCGCCATCGGCTTCACCCAGTTTTCCAAGGCGATCGAGGAACTGGCGGGCGACGTGGACGTGGAAACGCGCTTCATGCCGTTCGAACTCAATCCCGACATGGCGCCCGAAGGACGCGGCCAGGCCGAACTGCTGGCCGAAAACTATCGCAAGACCGCCGAGGAAGTGGACGCCATGCGCGCCACGGTGGAAGCTGCGGCCGATGCTGCCGGCTTCCCGATGGACTGGCGCAGTACGGAAGCCGAACCCCCGCGCTGGGTGTGGAACACGCACGAGGCGCATATGCTGCTGCGCTGGACGCTGTCCGTGGCCGGGCCGGAAGTGCAGACCGCGCTGAAAGTGGCGCTGTTCAAGGCCTATTTCCAGCAGCGGCTCGACGTGTCGGACCGGGCGGTGCTGCTCGAACTGGCGGAAGAGCTGGGGCTGGACCGGGCCAAGGCGGGGCAAGCACTCGACGATCCCGCATTGTCCACCGCGATCCGGATGGAAGAACAGCGCGCTGCCGAAAACGGCATCCGCTCGGTCCCGACCTATGTGGTCAACGGCAAGTATATCCTGCAGGGATCGTCCGATCCGGAAAGCTACAAGCAGGCCCTGGTCAAGCTGGCCAGCATGGAGGCGATGGCTTGAGGGCGGCCTAAACCAGCCCCAGCTTGCTCAAATCGCGCACCATCCGCACGGGCAGCGCGTCGCCGGCCACCTCGCCGTCCAGCAGGTCTGCCGGCGCATCCTTGTCGGCCAGATAGCGCCAGCCCTGGTGCGCACGTTTGACCTTGGGGTGGACCAGCACCAATCGGTTTTCCATGCAGATGTCCCAGTGACCATCGGGGCGCTGCTCGAACCCCAGGATCGCGGCGCGGGCGACCATCGCGTGCTCGTGGATCCAGTAGAGCGAGCCGCCCTGCATCTCCTCGTGCCGCTTGGGCAGATAGCGTGTTCGCAAGCGCTTTTCCGGTTCGGCCCCATCGAACCAGTCCTGCAATTCCTGCAGGCTGGCCGCGCGATAGGCAATCTTGGTCATGTGCAGCGGCATGGGCGCGTTCACCAGGGCAGGGTCTTGCCCTGGTAATCGAGGAACTGGTGTCCTGAGCCGCGATTGGCCTCCAGCATGTCGACCATGCCTGCCACGCTGGTAGCCACGTCGATATCAGCCCCTTCGCCGCCCATGTCGGTCTTCACCCAGCCGGGATGGACGTTGATCACGCCCACGTTCCGCCCCGCAATGTCCTTGGCTGCAAAGCCGCGCGTCAGCGAATTGAGTGCCGCCTTGCTGGCGCTGTATAGCTCCGCCATGTCGTGTGTGCGCCCGGCGACAGAGCCGAGGCCGGACGACATGAACGCCACCGTGCCGCCATCCTTCACCAGTGGCAGGAAAGCGCGGGCGGTTCGAACAGGGGCAATGGCGTTGGTCAGCATCAGCGCGCCGAGTTCTGCGGGCGTTACTTTGTCGGCCGAGGCATGTTCCGGCCCGATCACGCCGGCGTTGACGAACACGAGGTCGAAGGTCTGTCCGGCCAGCCGTTCCACCAGCGCGGCAACGCTGGCCCGGTCGTCAATGTCGACAGTCTCGATACTGCTGGCACCGGCAGCGGCCAGTTCAGCGCTTTCGCTGCGCTGGGTGCCGATCACCTGCCACCCGCGCCCGCTCAACTCGCGCACCAGCCCCGCGCCAAGCCCGCGCGATGCGCCGATGATGATTGCTGTCTGCTGGTCTGCCATGTTGCCTCTCCGGTTCGTACTGCTTGTCGGAGATAGGGTCGCTTGCGCTAACCCGCCAGCCCCGCCGCCACCGCCAGCCCGAGAAAGGCGAAGAAGCCCATCGAATCGGTGATCATGGTGACAAAAACGCTGCTCGCCACGGCCGGATCCTGGTCCAGCCGGTCGAACATCACTGGCACGGCCACGCCTGCAAGGCCTGCGGTGAGGATGTTGATGACCACCGCCACGGTAATCACCGCGCCCAGCTGCGGGGTGAAAATCAGCGCGGTCGCCACGCCGATCAGCGTCGCCACGGTAGCTCCGTTGAGCATGGCCACACGGAATTCGCGCCACAGGATGCGGCGGGTGTTGGACCGGGTGAGCTGGTTGGTGGCAAGGGCGCGCACGGTAACTGCCATCGTCTGCGTACCTGCATTGCCGCCGATGCTGGCCACGATCGGCATCAACACGGCCAGCGCCACCAGTTGCTCGATTGCGGCGCCAAAGGCGGCAATGATCAGACTGGCGATCAGCGCGGTGCCAAGGTTGGCCACAAGCCAGCGGACCCGGCTGAAATAGGCGTCGCGGATCGGTTCGTTGATGTCGCCATCGCCTGCACCGCTCATCAGCAGGGCGTCCTCGCCCGCTTCTTCCTGGATGATGTGGACGATGTCGTCGACCGTCAGCTGCCCCACCAGTCGGCCGCTGTCATCCACCACGGCAGCCGAGATCAGGCCGTATTTCTGGAACCGCAGCGCCACTTCTTCCTGGTCCATCGCGGTCGGGATCAGCGTCTGGTCACGCTTCATCACATCGGCCAGGGCGATGTGGCGCGGAGTGCGCAAGACCCAGGACAGCTGGCAGGTGCCGACCGGGTGATGCCGGTGATCTACCACGAACACTTCCCAGAACTCGGTCGTCAGATCGTCATGTTCGCGCAGGTAATCGATCAGGCCGCCCACGGTCATGGTATCGGGCACGGCCACCAGCTCGCGCTGCATCAGGCGGCCGGCGCTCTCTTCCGGATAGGATAGCGCGCTCTCGATCGCGGCGCGGTCTTCCGGGGCCAGTTCGGCCAGCACGGCCTGCTGGTCTTCGTCGTCCAGATCCTCGATCAGCTGGACCGCATCATCGGTGTCGAGCTGTTCGGCGATTTCGGCCACGGCCGAGGCTGGCAGCGCCTCGATCATGTCCTCGCGCACGTAATCGTTCAGTTCGGCGATCACTTCGCCGGTCATCAGGTCGGTTATGGCCGATGCCAGGTCGCGCCGTTCATCCGATTGCAGCAGTTCGAGCAGATCGGCCACGTCGGCCGGGTGCAGCGGTTCGACCAGGTCATAGGCGCGGGCCGTATCGTTATCGGCCAGCGCGGCCCGCACCGCGTTGACGAACTCGGGCTTGAGCAGGTTGTCTTCGTCCAACTCGTCTTCACGCAGGTCATCCGGGCGCGGACCTTCGTGTCCCGCCAGGAGATTGCCGGTTTCCGGATCGTGGAGATCGGACTGCGCCATCGGCGAAGGCCTAGTGTGACGAACCATAAAAGCAAGCGCTGGCGCCTGTCTGACGTGACTTTGCCATCGATTGCCCTATATCCGGCGCCCATAACGCAAGAGGAGAAATTGCATGTCTGACGAAACGCTGACCCTGACCCTGGATACCGGCAACGGCGAAGGCGGCGATGTCGTGATCAAATTGCGTCCGGACCTGGCCCCCGGCCACGTCGCGCACATCAAGGAACTGGTGGGCGAAGGATTCTATGATGGCGTAGTGTTCCACCGCGTGATCCCCGGCTTCATGGCGCAAGGCGGCGATCCGACCGGCACCGGCATGGGCGGCAGCGACAAGCCCGACCTGAAGGCCGAATTCAACGCCGAACCGCACGTACGCGGCGTGTGTTCGATGGCCCGTTCGAGCAATCCGAACAGCGCCAATTCGCAGTTCTTCATCTGCTTCGACGATGCCCGCTTCCTCGACCGCCAGTACACGGCATGGGGCCAGGTGATCAGCGGCATGGAACATGTCGATGCGCTGCCCAAGGGTGAACCGCCCCGGGCTCCCGGCAAGATTGCCAAGGCCACCATTGGGTGAACCTGCTGCGGCGGGTTGCGGTGATAGCTGCGCTGGCGGCGGTAACGGGGAGCCTGTCGGGCTGCCTGCTGCCGCCCGATGCGCCCACCGTGCTCGCCAGTGCCGGGGGCACCGGGCCGGATGATGCCTATGTGGTCTACAGCGTGGAGCAGGAATACGAAGTGCTGCACCTCCTTGGCCTGAGGATGGAGCGGCAGGAGTTGCACACGATCGATGGCAAGGCCTTTGACGTGTTGACTGCGACCAGCCTCGAAACAGGAGAAGCGCGAGATGTCTGGTTTGACATCTCGCGCTTCTTTGGTCGGCTTTAGGGGCTTCTAAGGTCAGCCGGGGGCGACGTTGCGGCTCTTGATCAGCCAGCGGCCGTTCTGCTTGATCACCACGTCCTCACCCCATCCTTGCGCGAGCAAATTCGGACGCTCGCCGCCCGGTCCGCCGCGGGACACCGTCTGCCAGTAATAGCGGACAACGGCGCGGTTGGGGTTGATGAATTCAATTGTCTGGTTGCTCATCACATGATGCAGCATGGGGGCATCGGCGGCGCGGTTGCCGGCCATTGTGCTGACCATGGAACGCAGCGCCTCGCGGCCCTGGGTTGCGCCGAAGCTGCCGTCTTCGGTGAATACCCCGGCATAGGCATCCGCGTTCCAGGTATCGATCGCACGGACGTAGTTCCACATCAGCCGTTCGATGGCGATGCGGTCCTGCGCTTCGCGCAGCGCGGTATCGGCTGCAACGGCGGGTGCGGTGTAGTTAGGCAGCGTGGCCGGATCCCAGTGCTCGTCGGCCTTTCCGTCAACGAACCGCCACGAATCGAACCACGTGGTGGTATAGGTGCCGCCGTTGGGATCGCCCGGAATCGGCATGGTGCGACCAATCACCACGGTCACATAGTCACCTTCAGCCTGAACTGAAACGATCGGGCTGGTAAGCTCATCACAGGTCGGCGTGGGTTGGACGCGGGCCACGTTCACGAAATAATTGACCACGCCTTCCAGGCCCGACGCCGCCAGCGGATTATGCTGGATATAGGCATCGGTCAGCCATTCGCCCGCCCGGCTCCACTGACCGCACTGCAGCAGTTCACGCATGATGTGCAGCGCGGCCTGCTTGTTGCGGTGAAGCGCCGGATCGGTGCTGGTGAACAGGCTTTCGGGATCGGGATGGCCGACCACCGGATCGTTGAGCGGCATCATCTGTGCCTGGGCCGGCATCACGGCGGCAAGCGGGCTGGCTGCCACCAGCAGGGCGGCCATCACGGTTTTCGAAAATCTCATATCTCTCCCCTTGGATCTGTCGCGAATCCTTGCGGGAAAGGTTGTGCCGCACTTTTGCCCGAGTGGCTAGATCACAGCCCGGCGTTCACGATCCAATCGTGGAAGATGCGCAGCGGGCGCGCTTCCAGGTCGACCGGCTTGCACAGGAACCAGTAGGAATAGGGGCTGGCGATCTTCTGGCTGTAGAGCCCGGTGATGCGCGGATCGGCGTTACGCACCATGTGATCATCGTGCATGATCGCAATGCCCAGGCCCTGCGCAGCGGCTTCCAGGATCAACTGGCCCGAATCGTAATGATCCACTGCCGCCGGTTGCAGCTTCTGCAAGCCGAGCGCCTTCTTCCAGGCGTCGAAGCTCAACTCCATGTCGGTGTGGATCAGAAAGGTCTGTTTCTCCAGCTCGGCCAGGTCAGGCACCGGCCCCAGCTTTTCCGCCAGCGGGCGCGAGCAGATGGCGTGAACGCTGTTTTCGTCCAGCCGCACTGCGTGGAATGACGGGTCGGGATTGGTGGTCAGCGCGATGGCGGCATCCAGCGTATCGCCCACCCGGTCGATCAGGTGCGGCCCGGTATCGATGTCGAGGTGCAGGCGCGGATGCAGCTGGCGCAGTTCGGGCAGCTTGGGAAACAACCGCTGGGTGCCGAACAACGGCATCACGCCCAGACGCAACCGTAAGGTCTGCAGGCTTTCGGACTGCGCCTCCACTGCGGCGGCCAGCGTTTCGAGGTGGGGCGAGACAGCATCGTAGAAGGTCCGGCCTTCATCGGTCAACTTCATCACCTGGCCGGAGCGGGAGAACAACTTCTTGCCCGTGAACTCCTCGAGGTTGGTGATCCGGCGCGACAGGGCCGAGGGACTGAGGCCAAGCTCTGCCGCCGCCGCGCGTGCCGATCCCAGGCGCACGGTACGCACGAACGCCTCAAGGGCACGAAGGGGCGGCAATCTACGCATTGTGATCCAGGATAGCGTGATTGCAAAACATGCAACTCATGTCGAGCAGCCATTGAGCAACAGCGGAGGAAAAACGGATTTAGCCGTCGTCCTGCGACACTTGCAGCACAGGGGCGTGGAGCCTGAGGCGGGTAACGTGGGTTTCGTCACCATCAACTACCTCGATTGTCCAGCCACTGGGGTGGACCAGCATGGCACCGGGTTGCGGCACTTGGCCCGCCAGCACGAACGCGAGGCCACCCAGCGTGTCGACCGCCTCTTCCACCTCGGCAATGCGCGGATCGCCCACGGTGCGGGCCACGTCGTCCAGTTCGGCCAGCGCGTGGGCATCCCACATGCCGTCGCCCAGCGACACGACCAGTTCCACCGGATCGTCGTCGTGCTCGTCCTCGATGTCGCCAACGATTTCCTCGACCAGATCCTCAATCGTAATGAGCCCGTCGGTGCCCGAAAACTCGTCAAGCACGATGGCCAGGTGGGTCTTTTTCGCCCGCATGTCGGCCAGTACATCAAGCGCGCCGCGCGCCTGCGGCACATACAGCGGCTGGCGCATCAGCGTGGTCCAGTCTGCCGGTGGATCGCGCTTTTCGGCCAGGAAGCCGAACACATCCTTGATGTGCATCATGCCGATCACATCATCCAGCTGGTCGCGGTAAACCGGGATGCGTGAATGGCCGTGCTCGGCAAACAGCGCGACCAGGTCATCCCAGGTGGATGAGGCATCGATGGCAATGATCTGACCGCGCGGCACGGCGATGTCGTCGGCATCGTGCTCGCTGAAATGGAGCAGGTTGCGCAGCATGGTGAGTTCGGCGGAAGACAGGTCACCCGGAGACTTCTTCTCGCCGCTGTCGCCAGAGGCCTTGTCTTCCTCGTGCTCGTCGATGGCCTCCTCAAGCTGCTCGCGCAGCGATGGGCCTTCGTTTTCCTCGAACAACGACCGGATGGCGCCCCACAGGCCGCCACCATTGCTGCTACTGTCCGCGTCTCCCGTTTGGGTTTCGCCGTTTTTGGTATTGTCGGACATCGTCCGGCTAAGTCCCCTGTGCGTTAAGAAGTGCGTTAATCGCCGCTATATGGGTCCGCTATGCCCATTTGCGCAAGCGCCATGGTTTCCAAAGCTTCCATCGCATCGGCATCGGCGGGGGATATTTCATGATCATGACCGGCGAGATGGAGCAATCCATGGACAATGAGATGCGCCGCATGGTGTTCCAGCGGCACGCCCTTGTCCGCCGCTTCGCGGGCGCAGGTTTCATGCGCCAGCGCGATGTCACCCAGCATTTCGGGCGGACCATCGGGGCCAAGATCCAGCAAGTCCTCGCGCTCCAGCATGGGGAATGACAACACGTTGGTCGGCTTGTCCCGGTCCCGCCATTCGCGGTTGAGGGCATGGATTTCGGCGTCGGACGTGAAGACCAGGCTGGTTTCAAGCCGCGGGTTGGCCAGTTCCGGTGCGACTTGCGCGGCAGCTGCGGCAGCGCGAGCGGCCAGCGACTCCCAGTCAAAGCTGCCGGGCCACGGGTCTTCGATGGCGATGTCGAGGTTCATCTGCCGCCCCTAGCCGTTGCAGCAGAGCGAAGTCGAGCCACCTTTGCGCAAGCCGCTTCAGGGGATCGCCCGGTCTTCGCCTTCATAGGCCTCCACGATGCGCCCCACGATCGGGTGGCGGACCACGTCGGCCACGGTGAAGCGGGTCACGCCGATGCCTTCCACTCCGTCCAGCCGCGCCACGGCATCGGCCAGGCCGCTCATGCCGACGCCGCCGGGGATGTCGACCTGCTTGGGATCGCCGCAGATCACCATCCGGCTGTTCTGGCCGAACCGCGTGAGGAACATCTTCATCTGCTCGCGCGTGGTGTTCTGGGCCTCGTCCAGGATCACGAAGGCATCGGCCAGGGTGCGGCCGCGCATGAAGGCGATGGGAGCGATCTCGATCTCGCCCGAAGCCAGCCGCCGTTCGACCTGTTCGGGCGGCATGCAATCGTACAGCGCATCGTACAGCGGGCGCAGGTAGGGATCGACCTTCTCTTTCATGTCGCCCGGCAGGAAGCCCAGCTTTTCGCCCGCCTCCACCGCTGGGCGGGACAGGATCAGCCGCTGCACGCTGCCGGTGATGAGCTGGCTGACCGCCTGGGCCACGGCCAGATAGGTCTTGCCGGTACCTGCCGGTCCCAGCGCAAAGATCATCTCGCGGCTGGCGAGCTGGCGCATGTAATCGGCCTGCATCGCGGTGCGCGGGGCGATGGTCTTCTTGCGGGTGCGGATCATGATCGGCGGCAGGTTGGCGCTGCCACCTTCGGTGATGATGCCGTCGAACACCGGTTCGTTGGTCATGGTGATCAGCGATTCGATCAGGCCGGTATCGATCTCCTGTCCGGTCAGCAGCCGTTCGTGCAGCTTCAGCAGCACTTCGCGCGCACGGGCGACGTCGTCCTCGGTCCCCTCGATCACCAGCCGGTTGCCGCGCGCCCCGATATAGACGCCTAGCCGGTTTTCCAGCAGCACCAGGTTGGCATCGAATTCGCCAAATAGCGCGCCGAGCATCTCCTGCCGCTCGAACTCCACCTCCACCCGGGCACGGCGCGCATGATCGCGGCGGTCTTCGGGATGGACGAATGCGTTCGTCCGGTCGGATGTGTGCGATTTGCGGGCCATCGATTCCTTTCAGGTGCTGGTGCGGCCAAGATCATGCAGCGCACCGAGTCTGGCAAGATGGCTTGCGGCAGTCTGTGGTGGAAAGTAACCGGAATGCCACAAATGGCGGATCAGGCGGTGGCAGGTTCCAGCATGCGGCCTTCAAGCGAATTCGGCCCGGCTTCGGCCAGCTCCACCCGCACAATATCCCCGATCGCCACATCTCCGCCAAACCACACCGATTGCAGCCAGGGTGACTTGCCGAGCCACTGGCCGGGCAGCTTGCCCTTGCGTTCCACCAGCACATCGCAGGTCTGGCCCACGGTTGCCTGGTTGAACGCCAGCTGATCGCGGTTGAGCGAGGCCTGCAGGCGGGCGAGGCGCTGTTCCATCACTTCGCGGGTGATCTGGCCAGCCATGTTGGCCGCCGGCGTGCCGGGGCGGGGTGAATACTTGAAGCTGAAGGCCGCCGCGTATTGCACCGCATCCACCAGTGCCAGCGTCTCGGCAAATTCGGCCTCGGTCTCGCCCGGGAAGCCGACGATGAAATCGCCCGACAGCGCCAGGTCCGGCCGCACGGCGCGGAACCGGTCGAGCAGCTTGAGGTAGCTGTCCACCGTGTGGCTGCGGTTCATGGCTTTGAGCACCCGGTCGGATCCGCTCTGCACCGGCAGGTGGAGGTAGGGCATCAGCTTGGCCACCTCGCCGTGCATCGCGATCATGCCGTCGGTCACGTCCATCGGGTGGCTGGTGGTATAGCGAATTCGCTGCAATTGCGGCAGCTTGGCAATTGCTTTGACGAGGCCGTCGAAGCCTGTGGCGCGCCCTGCGTCATCCATCCCGGTCCAGGCATTGACGTTCTGGCCCAGCAGGGTGACTTCGACCGCGCCTGCTGCAACCAAAGTCTCCGCTTCGCGCAGCAAATCGCTGAACGGGCGGGAAATTTCTGCGCCGCGGGTATAGGGCACTACGCAATAGGTGCAGAATTTGTCGCACCCTTCCTGGATGGTCAGGAACGCGCTTGGCCCCACCTTGCGGCGATTAGGCAGCGCAGCAAACTTCGCGTCCTCGGGCATGTCGGTATCGGTCGCCCGTTCGCCCCGGCTGGCCCGTTCGATCATGTCCGGCAGGCGGTGATAGGCCTGCGGGCCGACCACCATCGATACGGCAGGGGCGCGGGCCATGATCTCCTCGCCCTCGGCCTGGGCGACACAGCCGGCCACCGCGATCATCGGTTCCTTGCCCGCCGCACGGCCCGCCTTCACCAGTCGGCCGATGTCGGAATAGACCTTCTCCGCCGCCTTCTCGCGAATGTGGCAGGTGTTGAGCACCACCAGATCCGCCTCCTCGTCCGCTGGCGCAGGCGCGATACCTTGCTGGGCCAGCAGTTCGGCCATACGCTCGCCATCATAGACGTTCATCTGGCAGCCGAAGCTTTTGACCCGGTAGGTGCGCGGGCGGTTCTGGGGAGGTGTGCGTTGATCCATAGGAGCGCCGCCCTTAGGCCAAGGGCGCGCGAATTTCCAGACCCAGCGCCGCAGAGATGCGCGCCTGTGCCGCCGCCGCCATGGTCTTGCGGTTGGTGAGCTCCTCACCGCTCAGCGGTTCAAGGAAGCGGATCGTCAGCAGGATCGGCTTGGTGCGGCCCATGATCTTGCGGAAATTATCCATCCCCGGCTCATCCCCCACCCAGGCGATGGCGGGTGCGTCCTCGAAATCGAGCGCGAAGGGCTGGACGGGAATATCGTGCGGCAGGCGCTCCACCGCGCTCAGCAGGCTGGAACGGAACGGCAGCAGGGTGCGGCCGTCGCCGGTGGTCGCCTCGGGAAAGATCGTCAGCCGCCGGTGGCCCAGCTTCTCCACCACCTGCGCCACTTGCGCGGCCACAGTGCCGCGCTGGTCACGGGTGACGAACAGCGTATCGTTTTGGCGGCCCAGCCAATAGAGGAACGGGTGTTCGGACAAGCCCGCATGGGCGACAAAGGCAGTGCGGCTTGCTGCGGCCACCACGATCACATCCAGCCACGACAGGTGATTGCCCAGCAGCAGCGCATGCGGCAACGGCTTGCCCACCACGCGCATCCGCACGCCGGTCAGCCAGGCCAGCACGCGCAGGAACAGCGGGGGGATAACATCGCGCCGACCGATGATGCTGAACAGCAGGTGCGGCACCAGCAACAGCAGGAACACCAGCACCCACGCCGCCACCCGCCCGATCACGAGAGCATGGCGCCAAGCCGACAGGGCGGGCGCCTCAGTCTTCGCGATCAATGCGGACGCCGTACAGCTCCATCCGATGGTCAACCAGCCGGTAGCCGAGCTTTTCGGCGATTACCCGCTGCAGCGATTCCAGTTCGGGGTCGACGAATTCCACCACTTTGCCGGTTTCGACATCGATCAGGTGATCGTGATGCGATTCCGGCGCTGCTTCATAGCGGGCGCGGCCATCACCGAAATCGTGCCGGTCGAGGATGCCTGCCTCCTCGAACAGGCGCACGGTGCGATAGACCGTGGCGATCGAAATTTTCGGATCGATGGCGGAGGCGCGGGCGTGCAGCGATTCCACATCGGGATGATCCACGCTGTCCGACAGCACCCGCGCGATTACGCGGCGCTGCTCGGTAATGCGCAGGCCGCGTTCGGCACACAGGGCTTCAAGGTCGATCCTGGTACTAGGCAATAGTTTGATCCCGCGCCTGTGAACAAGGGGTCATTATGCAACACGCCCCGCCACTATGATAGGGGCGGGGCGCATTTTCAACCGGCTTGGGCAAATGCCCGTGCTGGCGGCAGATTGTTGAACGGTTCAGACGACCTTTTTGCGGCGACCGCGGCGCTGGCCGGGCTGACGGCCGAGGCCGATCTTCTTGGCCAGTTCGCGGCGCTTGTCGGCATAATCTGGCGCAACCAACGGGTAATCGCCCGTCAGGCCATAGCGCGACCGGTATTCATCAGGCGTCAGGCCATGATCGGTCATGATGTGACGCTTGAGCATCTTCATGTGCTTGCCGCATTCAAGACAGACCAGGTGATCGTTCTTGATCGACGAGCGGATCGAAACGGCGGGTTCACGCTTGGTTTCGACCACCGGTGCATTGCCCAGGCTGGCCAGCGCGCCATAGACGTTCTGGATCAGCGGCGGCACATCGGACACATCGACATTGTTGTTGGCGACATGGGCGGTGACGATATCTGCTGTCAGCGTGATCAGCATTTCGTTCATGTCAGTTTGAAGGTTTTCCATTGCTACCTCGGAATAATTTGTTCTGCGACGTTCTATTTTTTGGGCGGAGACTCGGGTGCCACAATTCTGGCGGATTCGTTACCGCAATCAGCCCTGCACCTCTCAATTTTGCTTGGCAAGAGCAGTATAACCATTTTTGCAGGAAATTTCCTTTGAAATTACTCTAAGTTCCGACCCGCAGATAGGTAATAGCATCAAGTGGACCTATGGTTCCCGACCGGTAATAGTTTATTCGCCGCCCGCTCGGCACGAAGCCGTGCGCAAGGTACAGCGCGGCGGCCGGATTGCCGTCGCGCATTTCAAGAAACAGGCGGGTCGATCCGCGTTGTTGGGCGCTGGCAATGAATTGCCGCAGCAGGGCTGAACCCACCCCGCGCCTGCGAGCTTGCGGGACGACAGCGATCAGCAGCAGTTCTTCTTCGTCAACCACTTGCCGGCTGAGAACAAATCCGGCGGTATCATCCACACGGGCGGGCTCGTTGCCATCAGCATCGACCAGCAGGAAGTGGTTATGGCGGAAAGTCAGCGCATCGCCGATCTGGCGGCGGTTCCAGGCCTCGCCATAGACCGGGTCAAACGCCGCATCCATCACCCGGCAGATCGCATCGACCGGATCGAACGGGGTATCCATCAGGCCGCCACGCCGCCCGGAAGTTTGGCATCCGGCCCGCGGCCATAAATCGGCGCGAGGTCGGCGGTGAACAGGGCAGGGGGCAGGGACAAGGCGTGGCGCGCATCGGGCAGGATAGCGAGGGCAACATGGCTGTCCGATTCAGCGCCGATCATGTCTTGCGCCCTGCTGCCGGCGATCACTGCGGCATTGCCGCGCTGGCGGGCTTGTGCGGGCTTCATCGAAGCGAGCGTTCCGGTCGGCAGGCCATCGGCGCCAAAGTCCTGCACGAACCATTCACCGTGCCCGCCCGCCATGCAAATGGTAACAGGCTCGCCCGGCTGCGCGGCCCGCGCCACAGTGGCGACCAGCGCCAGCGTGGGATAACCCAGCACTTCGCAGCCCCAGGCCAGGCCCAGGGCACGGGCTGCAGCTAGGCCGATCCGCACGCCGGTGAAACTGCCGGGGCCGAGCGATACCAGGATGCGATCTGCGCGGCCCTTGTCTGGCAGGGCAGCGATGGCGGGCACCAGCCGTTCGGCATGGCCGCGCCCCAGCAGTTCATGGAAATTGCCCAGCAGGACGCCGTCCTCGAACAGTGCCACCGAACAGGCCTCTGTCGCACTGTCGATGGCGAGGATGCGCATGAACCCTAAAACTCAGAGCAGGCGATTGAACTGGTCGAAGGCCGGGCGTGGCAGGCGCGGGTGGAGCTTCGCCGGATCGCCATAACCGATCGAGCAGATGAAATTGCTCTTCCAGCTTGGCTCGTCAGCGAAGAAATCGGCGTCGACCGCGGCGTTGTTGAACCCCGACATCGGCCCGCAATCAAGGCCCAGCGCCCGTGCAGCCAGGATCAGGTATGCCCCCTGCAGCGTGCCGTTGCGGAACGCGCTCACCCGGCGCAGCTCGACCTTGGCCGGCTCTGTGCCGCCGAACGCCGCCTTGCCATCGCCATGCGGGAACAGCGCGGCCATGTGTTCGTGAAATTCGGTATCCATCGCGATGATCGCGCAGACCGGCGCGTTCAGCACCTTGTCGACATTGCCCTTGGCCGCATGGGCCGCCAGTCGAACCTTGGCCGCCTGGCTGTGGCACCACACCACCCGCACGGGCTGCTGGTTCATCGAGGTTGGCCCCATCGTGGCCAGATCCCAGATGGCGTGCAATTGTTCCACGCTAACGGGACGGCCATCGAACCACTGGTGCGTGCGGGCTTGGCGGAACAACTGGTCGAGCGCGAGGTTTCCCAATGGCTCGTGCATCAGGCGGCGCGCACTTCGCTTACTTCGGGGACATAATGCTTAAGCAGACCTTCGATCCCCTGCTTGAGCGTGGCGGTGGAGCTGGGGCAACCCGAACATGCGCCCTGCATCTGCAGATAGACCACGCCATCCTTGAACCCGCGATAGCGAATGTCGCCGCCATCACTTGCCACGGCCGGGCGGACCCGGGTTTCGAGCAGTTCCTTGATCTGTTCCACCACATCGGCCTGGGCGGGATCATCGGCATAGATCAGCGCATCGTCTTCAGCGGGAACGGCGATGCCGCCTGCGCTGGGCGCGTTGAACAGCGGAGCCTGGCTGACAAAGTGATCGAGCAGGACGGCCACGACCTGCGGCTTGAGGTCGCTCCAGTTTACGCCGGGTGCGGCGGTGACCGACACAAAGCTGGCACCGAAGAACACCCCGCTCACCTCGCCGGTATCGAACAGGGCCTGCGCCAGCGGCGAAGCCTCGGCATCTTCGGGGGAGGCGAAGTCGCGCGTGCCGGAAGGCATGACCTGCTGGCCCGGAAGGAACTTCAGCGTGGCGGGGTTGGGCGTGGTTTCGGTTTCGATGAACATGGGGCAGATGTAAGGGCATGGGACCGCCATCACAAGACATGCATTCTTTGGGCCGCAAAACTCGCGAAGCGGGCGAAACTGCCTGCTCGCCACGACAGACATCGCGCTTATTCACCAAGCCTTCATGCCTTGGCTGGCCTATAGGGTGCCTATGACCGTCATCTCCATGCTGCCGCGCTTCGTTGCGCGCGCCCTGCTGCCCTTCGTCCTGTTGGCTCCCACCCCGCTACTGGCGCAGGAGGATTGCGGGCTGGCAGTGCAGGGGCCTGCCGACATACCGGCCTTTGCCCAGCCTGACGACCCGTGGATCTATCGCGGCACCGATATTCCGATCGACCAGCAGTGGCTGATGGGCGAACTGGCCAATGGGGTGCGCTATGCGGTGCGGCAAAACGGCGTTCCGCCCTGCCGTGTTTCCATCCGGGTGCGGATCGATGCCGGATCGCTCCACGAAAGCGAGAGCGAGCTGGGCTTCGCCCACCTGATCGAACACCTGACCTTCCGCCAGTCGCGCCATTTCGGCGCGGGTGAGGCGATCCCGCACTTCCAGCGCTGGGGCGCGGCGCTTGGGTATGATACCAATGCCATGACCACCCCCACGCAGACAGTTTACCAGCTGGACTTGCCGAATGCCATGCGCGACCGGGTGGAACAAAGCCTGATGCTGTTTGCCGGGATGATCCAGGAACCCACGCTGTCGGCAGACAACCTGGCGTCAGATGTGCCGGTGGTACTGGCCGAACGGCGCGAGCGGCAGGGTGCCGACCAGCGCGTGGTCGAGGCCACGCGCGAATTGCTGTATTCCGGCCAGCTGCTGGCCGAACGCGGGCCGATCGGCACGGTCGAGACACTGCAAGCGGCCACACCCGAGGCTGTCCGGGCGTTCCACCAGCGTTGGTATCGCCCCGAAAATACCGTGGTGGTCCTGGTGGGCGATGCCAGCCCGCAAGTGCTGGCGGCCATGGTCGAACGCCACTTCGCCAACTGGCAGGTTGCCGGACAGCCGACTCCCGAGCCCGATTTCGGTGATCCGCAAGCCCCCGCCGGGGCCGATCCGGCCAATCCCGTGGGCGAGACCGCCGTGATTGTAGAGCCGGGCCAGCCGCGTTCGATGACCTATGCCGTGCTGCGCCCGTGGGTCGAACTGACTGACAACATGGAATATAATCGCGGACTGATGATTGATGCCCTGGCGCAGGCGATCATCAATCGGCGGCTGGAGGAATATGCCCGCGCCGGATCGAGCTATCTGTTCGCCTCGGTCGAGCAGCAGGATACCAGCCGTTCGGCCGATGGCACTTACGTTTCGTTCGCCCCTCTGACAGCGGACTGGCAAACGGCGCTGGCCGATGTTCGCGGCGTTATTGCCGATGCCACACAGCGGGCACCAACCCAGGCCGAGATTGACCTGGCCGTGTCGCAGCTCGACATTTCACTGATCGACATGGTCGGGCAGGAAGCCATCCAGGCCGGTTCCAGCCTGGCCGACAATCTCGTCGGCGCGGTAGACATTCGCGAGGCAGTGGCTGCGCCCGAGACATTCCTGGCAGTCTTTCGCGGCATGATCGACCGGTTGACCCCTGAAACCATGCTGGAACACACGCGCCGCCTGTTCACCGGCAATGTGGTGCGGGCCGTACTGCTGACCCCCGAACCGGGCGAGGCCACTGCAGCCGACTTGCGCACTGCCTTGCTGGCCCCGGTGGAAGCGGCTGACCTGGCGCGCACCGACGGTCCCGCCGTCAGCTTTGCCGGGCTGCCGCCAATCGGCACGCCCACCCTGCCAATGCTGCGCGAGCCGCTGGGCACAGGACTGGTCAGCTCGACCGAACGGATGGTATTTCCCAACGGCGTGCAGGCGCTGATCCGCGACAGCAGCGAGAACGAACCGGGCCGCGTGACTGTGCGCGTGCGGTTTGGTGATGGCCGCGCGGGCTTTGCTGCGGGCGAGGGCGTCTATGCCGAACTGGGCGAACGGGCGCTGATCAATTCGGGCATCGGCCCGCTGGGCCAGAACGAACTCGACCGCATCAGCGCGGGCCGCAAGCTATCGTTCGGCTTCACGATCGAGGATGGTGCCTTCGTGTTCGAGGGCATTACCCGGGCCGAAGACCTGGCCGACCAGCTCTATCTGTTTGCCGCCAAGCTGGATGATCCCCGGTGGGATGTCGCCCCGGTCGAGCGCGCCAAGGCCAGCGCCCTGCTGAGCTACGATTCGCTCGATGGTGACCCGGTCAGCGTGCTGGGCAGGGAGCTTGAGACGTTGTTGCGCGATGGTGACCCCCGCTTCGCCACCGCCACGCCCGATGACCTGCGCGGCGCGACCGCCCACGGCTTCCGCGAAGTGTGGAGCCGCCTGCTACAACAAGGCCCGGTGGAGGTAAGCGTGTTCGGCGATATTGACCCCGCCGCCACGGTCGATGCGCTCGGTCGCACCTTCGGCGCGCTGCAACCACGCGCTGACCGGACCGCCGCCCTTGTCCCGCCAGGCTTTGCGGCCGGCAATGCCGAACCTGTGGTACTGCGCCACGGCGGCGATCCGGATCAGGCTGCGGCGCTGATCGCCTGGCCCACCAGCGGCGGATCGGCTGGCCTGCCGCTGTCACGCAAGGTCGACATCCTGTCGCAAGTGGTCGGCAACCGGCTGCTCGACGGGCTGCGTGAACGGGCCGGGTCGTCCTATACGCCAACGGCAATGTCCAACTGGCCGCTGGATATGGAAGGCGGCGGCTATGTGCTGGCGCTGGTGCAGATGGCCCCGGCCGACATTCCCGCCTTCTTTGCCGAGGTGGACGAGATCGTGGCCGACCTGTCTGCCAATGGCCCGACAGAGGACGAACTGAACCGCGTGATCGAGCCGATGCGGCAGTATATCTTCCGCGCCCAGACCGGGCACACCTTCTGGCTCAACAATATCCAGGGCGGTGCGTTCGATCCCTATCGCGTGGCGCATCTGCCCACGCTGGCGGGTGATTATATCCTGACCACGCCCGAGGAGATGCAGGCGCTGGCGCAGCGGTATCTGGTGCCGCAAGACGGTTTCCGCGTGGTGGTTCTACCGCGTTCGGGCCAGGATCAGGCATCGGGTGGCAGGTGAAACCATAACCAAAGTAACCTTTGCGCACTTGACGACTCGGGACTAGAGGCCACTTTCCCCTAGGCACCATCATCGCGGGAACCGGCTTGCCCGGCACCGCGTGGCATTTTTGGAAACGTTAAAGTGGCACACAACTGGAACCCCGATAGCTGGAAGCAGGACGCGTTCGTCGCAAAGCACCTGCCCCACTATGAAGACGCGGCCGAACTGGCCGATGCCGAGCGCGTGCTCGCCGGGTTCCCGCCACTGGTGTTTGCCGGCGAAGCGCGCGCGCTGAAGGGCAAGCTGGCCGATGTGGCGGCGGGCAATGCCTTCCTGCTGCAGGGCGGCGATTGCGCCGAAAGCTTTGCCGAATTCACCCCCAACAACATCCGCGATTCGTTGCGCGTGATCCTGCAGATGGCGGCCGTGCTGACCTATGCCAGCAAGATGCCGGTGGTGAAGGTGGCGCGCATGGCAGGGCAGTTCGCCAAGCCGCGCAGCGCCGCGACCGAGACCATCGGCGGGCTGGAACTGCCCAGCTACTATGGCGACAATATCAACGGGATCGATTTCACGCCCGAAAGCCGCCGCAACGATCCGCAGCGCATGATCCGCGCCTACAGCCAGGCAGCGGCCACGCTCAACCTGCTGCGCGCCTTCACCACCGGCGGCTATGCCAACCTGCGCCAGGTCCACCAGTGGACGCTGGATTTCATGGGCCGCAGCGCCTGGGCCGACCAGTACAAGTCCATCGCTGACCGGATCGGCGAATCGCTGGATTTCATGGAAGCCTGCGGGATCGACATCGAAGACCAGCCGCAGCTCAAGATGGCCACGCTGTACACCAGCCACGAAGCCCTGCTGCTGCCCTATGAAGAGGCGTTGACCCGGCAGGATTCGTTGACCGGCGAATGGTACGATTGTTCCGCCCACATGCTGTGGATCGGCGATCGCACGCGGTTTGAAAAATCGGCGCACGTGGAATTCATGCGCGGGATCCACAATCCCATCGGCATGAAGTGCGGCCCCAGCCTGGAACCGGACGCGCTGCTGCGCATGCTCGATACATTGAACCCCGCGCGCGAAGCCGGGCGGATGACGCTGATCGCCCGCTTCGGGCATGACAAGGTGGAAGCCGGCCTGCCGCCGCTGATCCGCGCGGTGGAACGTGCCGGCCATCCGGTGGTGTGGAGCTGTGACCCGATGCACGGCAACGTCATCAAGTCCGACAGCGGCTACAAGACCCGCCCGTTCGACCGCATCATGTCCGAGATCAAGGGCTTCTTCGCCGTCCACCGCGCCGAAGGCACCCACGCGGGCGGCATCCACCTGGAAATGACCGGGCAGGACGTGACCGAATGCACCGGCGGCGCCGTGGCAATCACCGATGCCGGCCTGGCCGACCGCTACCACACCCACTGCGACCCGCGTTTGAACGCCGCGCAGTCGCTGGAAATCGCGTTCACGCTGGCGGAAATGCTGAACCTTGAGCTGGCAGAGCGGCGCGCCGACGCGGCCTGAGGGTCGCGGGCGGGGTGAATCCTGCCAAAGGCTGCTTACAGGTTTTGGTGATGAGGTGCGCGACGTCCAGAATTGGGGTGGGAATCGGACATTCATTCCCGCGCCGTTATGGCGCTTTCAAGCCAATAGATGCGCTTGTGCCATTGCTTGGCCATCCTGGCTGAAGGGGCGAAACTTAGCCGAATCCGCGAACGCTCAAGCTCCGCCCGCAGCTCCTCGTCACTGAGCTTGTCGAGCTCGTCGTCTCTATGAGGAACCCCAGACCGTCTACCCATGAAGCCAACCTGCACGACAGGTGGATGGTCCGCAACGGGGCCGATCACTGCCGGGCAGATATTGGTAAGCACAAGGGTCGAGGTGAATGGCCATGATGAGGGTGGGAAGCTGACATCGCATGCCAATGCACTGTGGGGTCAAGCTTAAGGCTCGACGACCTCGGGAATGCGCCTGATCGTCAAAAAATGCGTGGCAAGCACTTCGCTCGATGATCCCCCTAGATGACCATATTCGCCTTGGCACAGTGATTTGCGCCCTTCAAACTTCACGTAATATGACGACGAACCTGCCGTATCATTCGCGGACGATGGAAACTTCGCGATGAGATTGTCAGCCTTTTCGGCTGAAAACCAGGTGTCTCCGTCGAGGACTTCGCCTTCGACTTCCAGGACATCACCATAATCTTGAGCGCCTTCGTAGAATGCGGAAAACTCGAAGCCTTCTAACCATACCCCTTCCATGAGCTGTGGCGGAGAGAATGGGAAACACGCTGTAGGATCGTTACTGAGCATGTCGGAAAGGACGTGAAGGTTGCCACGGCCGCATCGCTCTAGCACCTCATCCCAGTCCATCAATCGGCGGCACTCTTTTTCGGTGTAGGTGTCTTGCCAAACTACTGCTTCGTCAGATTTGTCCGGGTCCGTTTCATCGTCGTTGCCAGCGCCCGAACATGCGCATGCGATCAAGACCAAGGTCGCTGGGAAGAATCTTCGCACGTAAGGAGACATGCCGGAAATACTGAATGACCGCAAAGGGGTCGTTTGCAGACCGACAGCTTTTTTCCAGATCCAAGGTGAAGTTGCCGGTCCACTAGTGGTCAGTCCGGAAGTCGTGCTGAATGTCCGATATTGGGGTGGAAAGCGGACTTCCAATTGAGGTGGGACGTGCCACTCGAATCAATCGTTTCGGGTGTCACCTTTGCCCAATTCTCGGACGAACATCTCACTAGTCAGGATTGAAGCGGGTAAAGAAAGCACGGCTGCAAACAAAAGGAATGACAAGACCCAGCCGTGAGGATCGGGGTTCGTGACCTCGATGGTCACGGCAAGCGTCACCAGCAGCATCGGAGCTATTGAGGGGCTGAATACTCGCAATACGAATATATTATTGGTGAACCTCTGCATGACTGAAAAAGCGATCATGCTAAACACCGCAGCCCCGGCCGATAAACTCAAAAATAGGACGACATTCCCCATCAGGTGCCGAAACTAGAGGCTGAGAGTACCGTCCGCAATGGGGTCGTTAGCCGACAGGCAACTCTCGAGCACTCTTGCGCCAAAACTTGCAGGCCGAGCACCTCGCGCAAAGCCCACCCGTTCCCCCCACACGCCAGCCTCCGCTCCTCACCACAACCAGCGCATTGACGCGGCCCCCGCCACCCGCCACTCTCGCGCCCGAATAACAAATCCTTGGGAGGGGATGCATGGCCACCGTCACTGCGACGCGCTTCGACGTTGCTGCCTTTATCGACGAACGGGCCATCGGCGGGCGCGAGATCCTGACGCTGTTGATCGTTTCCATCGTGCTGTTTCTCGACGGGTTCGACATGTATTTTGTCGGCAAGATCGTGCCCGCCATCGCCGCCGGGCTGGGCGGTACATCGGCCGATATGCAGCCGGTGCTGACCTATCCGCAGGTCGGCATGCTGATCGGCGCAATCATTATGCCGCCGCTGGCCGACCGGATCGGGCGCAAGCCGGTGCTGGCATTGTGCCTGCTGGTGTTCGGATCGATGAGCCTGTGGGCTGCCTTTGCCACCAGTTTCCAGATGCTGGCCTGGCTGCGCGGCATATCGGGCATATTCTTCTCCGCCATGTTGCCGGTCGGCCTGGCTCTGTTGAGCGAGGCCACGCCCAAGCGCCGCCGCGCGCTGTTCATGTCGATTGCGCTGGTGTGCTTTTCGGGCGGTAACCTGGCCAGCGGGGCGATGACCGCCTGGTGGCTGCCCGAACTGGGCTGGGAAGGCTTTTTCATTGCCGGCGGCGTGGTGCCGCTGGCGGGCATGGTCCTGCTGCTGATGATCCCCGAAAGCCTGGCCTTCCGCGTCAACCGCGATGCCAAGGATCCGCAAATCCCGCAGCTGCTGCGCAAGATGCAACGCGGGCTGGTGCTGAAAGGCGACGAGGTATTCCAGATGGGCGATCAGGGCGCGGTGGAACGGCTTGGCCCGCTGGCCATGTTCGGCAAGCGGTTCCGCGTGCAGACGGCCTTGCTGTGGTGCGTGTGCTTCTTCTCGCTGGGCAATATCGCGCTGCTTTCAAGCTGGCTGGCGGCATTCATGTTCGAACTGTCGGACCTGCCGATCGAGACCTTCGCGCTGTACATGATCTATGGCTATTTCGGCGGCGCGATGGGCACGCTGCTGATGGGCTGGCTGATGGACCGGATGAACCCCTATTGGATCATTGCCGGGTATTTCGTGCTGGATGCCATCGCCATTGCCGCCATCGGCTATGTCCCGGCGGGCGCGGCGATCACGCTGGTGACCGCGCTGATCGTGTGGAATTTCTGCCAGGTGGGCGGGCAGACCGGGATCAACAACCTCGCCACGCTGGGCTATCCGCCCGAAATGCGTTCCAGCGGGATCGGCTGGGCCGGCGCGGTGGGGCGGTTCGGCGGGATCGTGTTTACCTGGCTGGGGGGCCTTGCGCTGGTCTATGCGCTGGACCTGCAGACAATCATGCTGATCGCGGCCATTCCGGCAGTGATTATCGCGGTGCTGATTACCGTGCTGGGGATCGCCAACAAGGGCCGCATCGGCGGCGCGGCGATGGATGCGCCCGTGAGGGGCTGACTTTTAACCGAGGGTTTCCCACAGCCGTTCGTGTCGAGCGAAGTCGAGACACCAGCGCGCGGCATCTCGACTTCGCTCGATGCGAACGGAGGTGGGGGGAACTGAGCTAGCTATCCAGGCCATAGTAAGCCGCCAGCTTGTCGGCGGAAAAGCCGTGGCGGCCCGCCGCCGGATCGGGCGGCAGCATGCCTGCGTTCCATGCCTGCCATTGCGCGCGCAGATCTTTGAACACCGGGGCGTGGCGCGCTTTCAGGTTGGCGCATTCCATCGGGTCGGCCACGATGTCGAACAGGAAGGCGTTGGGGCCGATTTCCAGATACTTGTGCTGCCCAAGCCGGGCGGCCTTCTGGTCATGGTTGGCAAAGCGCCAGAATAGTGTGCGGTCCGCCAGCGGATTTCCGGCCAGGGCAGGGGTGATATCCACCCCGTCTGAGGGATGGGTGGGATCGGGCGCGGAACCGGCGGCGGCAAGGAAGGTGGGCAGCCAGTCCATCGTCATCACCTGCGCTTCGCTGGTGGAGCCGGGCGCTGTCACGCCGGGCCAGCGGACCACGCACGGCACCCGCAAGCCGCCTTCCAGCAGTTCGGTCTTGCGGCCCGAGAACGGCCACATCTTGGAAAACCGCTCTCCGCCATTGTCGCTGGTGAACACTACCACCGTATCATCTGCCAGCCCCAGCCGGTCGAGCGTTGCCAGCACCCGGCCCACGTTCTGGTCCATGTTGACCATCATCGCGGCATAGGTTGCCATATCGCCGCCATCCCAGTGCTGGATCGGCATTTCGTTGTCGGTGACTGCCTTAAGGCGCACGGACTCCGTCGCATCGTCCGGCCCTTCCCACGGCCAGTGCGGGGCGGTGAAGTTGAGGTTGAGGAAGAACGGCGCATCGTCCGCCGCATGTTGCTCCAGCACTTCCACCGCGCGGTCACCCAGAAGGTCGGTCAGATAGCCGATCCGCTCGATGTTGGTCTCGCCGTCCCACAGGTCGCCCACGCCGTTCAGTTCGTGGGTGAAGTAATCAACTCCGCCCCCGCGAATACCCCAGAAGCTGTCGAAGCCGGACTTGAGCGGGCAATAGGTCGGCAGGTCACCCAGATGCCATTTGCCGACCAGCGCGGTGCGGTATCCGGCGTGGCGCAGCAATGAGGGCAGGGTGGGATGTTCGGGCGGCAGGCCGATGGCGCGGCCCTGCAACGGTTCCTCCAGCCCGATCGGCAGGCGATATTGATACCGCCCAGTCATCAGTGCCACCCGCGTGGCGGTGCACACCGCGGAGTTGGCATAGGCATGGGTGAAGCGCACGCCTTGGGTCGCCAGCGAGTCTATCGCAGGCGTGGCATAGTCCTCGCGGCCATAGCATGACAGGTCCGCCCAGCCGAGATCGTCGGCCATGATGAACACGATATTTGGCTGTTGCCGCATTGGCTCAGTCGGCCTGGACCAGCTCTACCTCGTGCCCTTGCGGGGTCACAAACAGGCACACCCGCACGCCGGGGGCCACTTCGGTCACGTCCATTGTCTTGGTCGCGCCCGCCGCCAGTGCGTTCTCCAGCGTGGTGACAATGTCGCTGCACTGGAATCCGATGGGGCCATGGGCGGTGCCCGGCGTCAGGCGGCCAACCGGCTTGGGCTGCACCAGCATCAGGCTGAGGCTGTCCTCGCCCGGGAGCGACAGGATCTGTTCGAAAAATGTCGGCTCGTCATAAGTGCCGCGCACGGCGAAGCCGAACGCACGCTGCCAGAAGGCCAGCGCGGCCTCCATGTCCTCGACCTGCAGTTTGACGAAGCTGAAGCGGATGGAATTGTCGGCCATGGTCTCTCCCTTTAGAGCCACAGTGCTACAGCGGCACTCGGCTTTTGCAATCGTGCGTGTTCTGGGGCAGGGGCCGGAACGATGATCAAGCGCGCGCTGACCAATACCGGATGGCTGATGGGCGCACGCGGCGTCAACGCCGTGCTGAGCCTAGTGTACCTGGCGCTCACCACCCGGTCGCTTGGGCTGGCGGGGTTCGGCCAGTTCATCCTGGTGGTCACATTTGCCCAGGCGCTGGTCGGGTTCGTGTCATTCCAGACATGGCAGGTGGTCGTGCGCTGGGGGCAGACCAAGCAGACGCTGGGCGATGCTACCGGCTTTGCCCTGGCGCTTGACGGCCTGAGCATGGTCGCAGGCACGATTGCCGCCGCGCTGGTGCTGTGGCTGGCGGGTGACTGGCTGCCGCTGCCGCCCGAACTGCGGCTGGCTGCGTTCGGATATACGCTGGTGCTGCTGCTGACGCTGCGTTCCACCCCCACCGGAATCCTGCGCCTGCATGACCGGTATGCCCGCGCCGCCACGGCGGATTCGGTCACCAGTGTGGTGCGGGTGATCGGGGCAGGGCTGGTGGCGCTGCTGGCCCCGTCGATCCCGGGCTTCCTGGCGGTGTGGGCTGCGGGCGAGATGGCAACGGCGGCGGCCTATTGGTATTTTGCGCGCCAGACCCAGCCCTTGTTCTGGCGCCATATGAGCTTGCAGCGAGTGCCTGCCAGCGAGCCGGGGGTGTGGAAATTCGTGAGCGGAACCGCGCTGTCGGGCATGCTGGCGATTACCTCGCGGCAGATGCTGGTGCTGCTGCTGGGCGCGCTGGGCGGCGCTTCGCTGGCGGGGCTTTACCGCGTGGCGTCGCAACTGGGCGAGGGCGTGCTCAAGCTTGCGCAGGCACTGCTGCGGGCGGTCTATCCCGAACTGGTCCGTTCGCCCGAGGCGGCAAAAGCCATCGCCGCGCAAATCACCCGCATCGCCATCGCCACCGGTCTGGCTGCCGTGGTACTGGCGCTGGTGGCAGGGCGCTGGGTGATCGGGGTGATTGCGGGGGTCGAATTCCTGCCCGCCTATACGCCGATGATCCTGCTGTCTGCTGCCGCGGCGATCGAACTGGCCGGGGCGAGCCTGGAAGCGCTGCTGGTGGCGCGCGGGCGGGCTTTCACCAACTTCACGCTGCGCGCCGTGCCCACCGGCCTGGCGCTGCTGGCGCTGGTATTCCTGGTCGACATTCACGGCGCGGCAGCGGCCGGTATGGCCGTGCTGGGGGCCAGCGTGGCCACGGTAACCGGGCTGTATCTGGTCAACCGCCGGATGGAACAGCAAGCAGCCGACCGGAACGGATAGGCCCCGCATCCGTTCATTCCGGTTAGTGATAGAAACCAAAGGGGATGGATGATGCGGAAATTCACAGCACTCGTCGCGGTATGCGCACTGGCCGCTTGCGGCAGCCCGGATAGCGCCGTGCAGGATACCGACACGGCCGATGCGGCAAGCGTATCGGCAGACGGCATCGATCCGGCGGCTGATGCCGGGTTTGAAGCAGTTGCACCCGGCAATTACGAAGTTGTGCGCGCCGACGGGGCGATCGACCAGCTAACCATCCTGCCCGGCATGACCTGGGCCACGGTCTTTTCCGATGGCACGGCGGCGGGCGGCACGATTTTCGCGCAGGATGGCAAGAACTGCTTCGTGACCGAGGGCGTTGAAGGCCACCTGTGCTTTGAGGAAACCGAAGTGGCCGAGGACGGCAGCATGACCATTACCGGCGATGATGGCACGGTCACCACCGTGCGACCGGTGGACACGTTCGACTGAGCGGTAAGCAAACTGGCGATTAAGCGGCAACCAGGCCGGCCCCCCACTTCCTGTGTTCACCTCAATGAACGCTAGGGAGGCGGGGGCGCCTGTGGTAGCGCGCCGTCATCACTCGATCGCACAAGCAGGCGTCTCGTGACCGGGGGATGATCGCGCCCTCGCCTGCACCGCGAGGCTTGTTACGATGGCGCTCCCAACAACTTCTGGCCTAGTTATTTCTGGCGGTTTGACCCCGGCGTCGGGCGTCCTGCCAATCCGGACACTGGAAGAAGCGAACCTGCTGGCGCAGGCTATCGTCAATACCATTCCCGAACCGTTTCTGGTGCTGGATGCAGAATTGCGCGTGCTGGAGGCCAGTCGCTCGTTCTACGAAGTGTTCCAGGTCAAGCCTGAATCGACGCATGGCCGGATGCTGTATGCCTTGGGTCACGGCCAGTGGGATATTCCTGCGCTGCGCCTGCTGCTGGAAACAATCCTGCCGGAACGCGTCGCGATGGACGGGTTTGAAGTCGATCATGACTTTCCCGGCATCGGCCGGCGGGTGATGCTGCTCAACGCACGCAAGGTGTTATACGAAGAGAGCGAAACAATGGCGATCCTGCTCGCCTTTCGCGACGTGACCGAACGGCGCGCGATCGAGCTGGAAAAGGAAGCCCTGCTCCAACGGTCCGAAGAATTGCTCCGACAGAACCAGGTCTTGCTGGAGGAGATGAAGCACCGCGTCGCCAACAGCCTGCAGATCATCGCCAGCATCCTGATGCTCAAGGCCCGCTCGGTCTCGTCGGACGAGACGCGCTTCCACCTGAAAGACGCGCATCAGAGGGTCATGTCGGTGGCCTCGGTCCAGCGCTATCTCGACATGACAGACGGTATCGACCAGATCGAGGTGGGCAACTATCTGGCCAAGCTGTGCGCCGGCCTTGGATCGTCGATGGTCAGTGACCTCCAGCCGGTGGACATCACAGTGGTGGCGGACAGCGGTATGATTCCATCGTCCAAGGCGGTCAGTCTGGGCCTGATCGTTACCGAACTGGTGATCAATGCGCTCAAGTACGCGTTCCCCCAGTCAAGCGCCGAAGCCAAGATCGCCGTCAGCTATACGATCACGGACGGAAGCTGGGCGCTGACGGTGGACGATAACGGGATCGGCAAGTCTGCTGACCAGTTGCCCAAGGCAGTTGGCGGACTGGGCACGAACATCGTTGTTGCCCTGGCCTCCAGCCTTGGCGCTACAGTGGAAACGACAGATGCCTTGCCCGGCCTGTCAGTCGCAATCAGGCAGAACCCTCCTGCGCCTGCGCCTGTCTGACACCACGATCCTGCGGTACCCGCCGACTTTTTCTGGCGATGCTATCGCGACACCGCCGCCAGCAGGGTGCCCAGCTGCCAGTTGGCCGCTTGGGCTGAAAGGTTGGCCTCATAGCCTGCATTCAGCGGGGAGACCGCGATGTGCCGGCGATAGACCACACTTTCGTCGGCCAGCTGATCGGGCAGCGGCTCGGCGGTGTTGTAATCGAAGCTGATGCCAGGCAGCGATGGCAGGGTGGCACCGCGCTGGGCAGCCATGGCCCGCAGCGTAGGCGAGGCGTTGGCGGCCATGTCCTGCGAATAGCCGACCAGATAGGCATTGTAGCTGCCAACCTTGGTGGGTTTCCATTCGGCCCCTGCCAGATCATCCGGGAAGTTGACGTTGAGTGAAAGGCCGCGCGGCAGAAGCGGGGCATCGCCCGCCACTTCTTCCAGCGCCGCGACCAGATCTACCACCAGCCGCGCCACATCGGCCGACAGGGGATTGGCAAGATCATGCCCTTCGCTGTTGGCACCGGCGCTGAGCGCGATGGCGGGCAATCCCTGCACCGCCGCTGCCTGAGCTGCGCTGACCGTGCCCGACGTAAGGATGATCGCCCCCACATTCTGGCCTTCGTTGGGGCCGGACAGCACCAGATCGGGCAGCGCGCCCCACGGGCCGGTCTGCGCCAGATGAAGGCCGTGCAGCATGGCCATTACCGGTGTGCCATCGATGTAATGGAAATCGCCGGGTGCCAGTCCTTCGCGGGTCATGGCCCCGGCCCCGGGATCACCGGCGCGGGCGGCATCGTTCAGGCACGGCGCGGCCAGCGGGGCGAGCGGACGGGCGATCAGGAGCGCCGCGCCCATTCCGCTCTGGTTCTGGCACGGGACCGATACGATCACGTCATGCCCGGCAGCAGTCAGCGCCGCGTGCAAGGCAACCACATTGCTGGTCAGCCCGTCATCGTTGGTGATCAGGATGTTGTGAGCTTCTACCGCAGCCGGCTGGGCCAGGGCAATCATGGCGGTGAGGGCGATAAGCGACTTGTGCATGGCAGGCTCCGGCGAAAAAGTGGGGAAAGAGGGCCGCTCAGCGCAGCATGATCGCGCGCAGACGTTCCACCTGGGCACCTGTGATGCCGAGGTGCTGCGCCACATAGCCTTCGGTGCCGCCATAGGTGGCATCGAGATGGGTGAAGAACTGCGCCAGGTGCGATTGCCCCGTGGGGGTATACAGCGGCTCTACCGCAGTCACTCCGCGGGCGCGTGCGGCCATGTAATACTGCACGATCACGTTGTCTGGGTGGTCTGCCGGATCGAGGTCGGGCATTTCGAACTGCGGGCGGCGCAGTTCGGTGGACAGGTGGTAATCGGCCAGGATCGTCTCGCGATCAACGCCCAGCAGGTCGTGGATCAGCGCAGTTGCCATGCCGGTCCGGTCCTGCCCGGCAGAACAGTGGTAAACCACCGTGCCATCCTGCGCGAGCAGGCGGTTGAACAGCGCGCGCAGCTGCGGGGCCAGCAGCACTTCCATGCCGGCATACAGGTTCTCGCCATCGCCGCTGGCATAGTCCGCCATCAGCGGCGCGATCGAATAGTCGTTCGACAGGAACAGTGCGCCGGTCCGGTCGTCGATCAGGTCGGCGGCCACCTCGCGCTCCTCAAGGCTGCGTAGATCGACCACCGCGCCGATGTCCAGTTGGCCAAGCAGGGCATAGTCGGCCTCGGTAAGCAGGGGCATCGCGCCCGAACGGTAGGCCATGCCCCACTGCACCGTGCGGCCATCGCGCGTGGTGTAGCCGCCGATGTCGCGGAAATTGCTCCCCTGTTCGAGCGGCAGGACGCGTTCGGCCACGATCTGCTGGCTGCCATCTGCACTCACCAGGATTGCATAGTCGCGGCGGTTGGTCGGCATGGCCAGTTCCATCCGGGCAGCAGCACTCTGCTGCGCCACCCGCCGGTCGCCAGCGTCCAGCCGGTGATCGGAACTGAGCCAAACATCGACCGGCGTGGTGCCGTCTCGCTCCAGCATGACGCTGACCTGGTCGAGGCGAAGGATCCGCAGCGGCTCCTCCGCCACGGCCGGAACAGCGGCGAGGAGAACGATTGCGAGGGCGAAAGTGCAGGTGGAGGTGCGCATCATGTCCTCCATCAGAACCCGAACCGCACGCCGAACAGGTAGCGGCGACCGATCTGTTCGACCTCGCTGACCTGCGAACGCGTGCCGCTGTAGGCGACATAGTATTCGTCGGTCAGGTTCGACAGGTCGGCAAACAGGGTGAAGCTCTCGTTGATCGCATAGCGCAGCGACACGTCGAGGTTTTCATAGCCAAGGCGCGATTCGCCGGCTCCCAGGCCGCCCAGGGTATCAAGCCAATCCGACCGCCACTGATAGCTGATCCGCGCCGACAGGCCGTGCTTTTCATAGAACAGCGAGGCATTGACCAGGGTGTCGGACAGGCCGGAGAACGCCACCCCGGTCTGGGCCGGAACTGCGCCCACCGCCGGAATATCGAAGCTGCCACCCAGCAATGTCAGGTTGCCCTGCACGCCGAACCCATCCAGCGGGGAAGGCAGGAAGTCGAACTGGTGCTGGGCGTTGAATTCCACGCCGTAAAGCTTGCCGTTCCGGCCATTGAAAGTGGATGCCAGCAGGTAGTTCGAACGATCCACCCCGCCAAAATCATACAGGTCCGTGCCGGCGATCTGGTTGCTGGAATACAGCACGTTGTCGACCCAGCGATGGAACGCCGAAACCGCCAGGATGCCGTTGCCGGGCAGGTAGTATTCTGCGCTGGCATCGATGCCCCAGGTATATTCTGGCAGCAGGTTGGGATTGCCGCCGCCGATGGTGCCGGGAGAAGCGGTGTCGTTGATCGAAGCGCCTACGCGGATCGCACCATAGGCGGGGCGCGAAATCCCGCGCTGGCCAGCCAGGCGCAGCACCACATCGTCGGCGGCTTCGAACTTCAGGTTGATGCTGGGGAACAGGTCGGTGTAGCTCTGCTCGACCGCCAGCGGGGTGAACACGCTGCCGCTGCGGGTGGTGCCCGAATTGTCGATATTGTAGTGTTCGACCCTGAGGCCGCCCACCACGGTCAGCGCGCCGGTCTGGAATTCGGCCGAGGCATAGCCTGCCACGATGCGTTCATCCTGAGCGTAGCGATCGGTTACCGGGATCGAAGCGGCAGGGTTGAATGTGCCTGCGGCAGTCAGCGTTGCCAGCAGCGCATCAATGTCTGCCCGCATCCGCACGTTGTCGACATAGTTGAGCGTGAAGCCGAGCGGGAACTGCGTGTCCCACGGCGTGTCCGTGACATACGAATTCACGTTGAACCCGGCCGCGCCCAGCGCCGCCACGTTGGCGAACGAGAAGTTGTTCCCGTCGATCCCCCGGTCGACGTAGTAGGCCCCGCCGCGCACGATCAGGCCGCTGTCGAATTCCTGCGCCAGGTCGAGCTTGGCGGTATAGGCATCGACATAGGTTTCCTGCCGCGCATCGATCATGATCGCGCCGCCGGCACTCAGGCCCGCCTGGTTGAAATCGGTCAGCAGGCCGCCGCGGGTGCGCGGGCCGCTGGTGGGCACAACCGTCTGGTACAGGGTCACGATGGGGAAGCGCGGATCGGTGGCGTCATAGGTGAGCGAGGGCGAGGCCGCCCCGCTTGAGCTGGTGCTGGCCTGGACCAGCGGCAGGTAGGTGGTGTTTTCGGTCTTGGTATAGTTCAGACGCAGGCTGGCGGTGAAGCCGCTGTCGCCTTCGAAATCAGTCCCGAAGGTGTTGATCCAGTTGTTGTTGCGATATTCGCCATAGTTGAAGCTGCCACGCAACGGCACGGCCACCAGATCGCCGGAGGTGAAGCCGCGTGTGCCGCCCACTGCCCGGTCGAGCCGCAGTTCATACTGGTTGCGCTGCTCGTCATCGTTGAATTCGGTGTAGATGCTGCGAACCCACAGGTGCAGGTTTTCGCTGGGCGCGACTTCAAGCCCGCCGAACAGGCCGTTGCTCCAGCGTTCGATCTGGTACTGGCGGATGTCAAACTCGGTCGGGCCGAGGGCATCGTAAAGCCCCACTTCGCGGTTGTCGGTCAACTGCTCGCGCCGATAGTGCGATCCGCCAAGGGTAATGCCGAACAGGTCGTTCGACCAGCTCGCGCGCAGGGAACCCTGGCGCTGCTCACCGCCTCCGGCTCCCATGAAGCCATAGCCGACATCGCCGGTGGCGTGGAATCCGTCGCGGTCCATGGCCGAATAGGTTTGCAGGTCGACCGTGGCGACGATGGCATCGGCCTGCTGGTCGGCGGTCAGCGACTTGTTCACCACCAGCTGGCTGAGCAGCACTGCGGGTACGGCATCGAAGCGGAAGGCGCGGCTGTCGCCGCCCTCGTCAACGCCGGTGAGCGGGATGCCGTCGATGCTGACCGAGGTCCAGCGGTTGGGCGCACCGCGAACCTGGATATACCGTTCCTGCCCCTGGTCACGCTGCACTGCCACGGCGGGCAGGCGCGACAGGGCGGCAGCGGAGTTCTGGTCGGGGAAGCGCCCGACCGAGTCCGCCGAAGCGACATCGGCCAGGTTGGGCAGGTCACGCTTCACATCCAGTGCTGCTTCCTGCGCCGAGCGGATCGAACCGGTGACGATGATGAGGTCGCCGCTAAGGAGCATTTCGGCGGCTGCCCGATCCACTGCTTCCCGATCTACTGCTTCCTGGCTTGCCGCATCCTGAGCTTGTGCCCCGGTTGCGCAACAGGCGCCCGCCAGCATGGTGGTGGCCAGAAACAGCGCGCGTGATCGACTTGATGTGGCAGACATGGCAGAACCCCTTTGCTTTGATCTGCCGCGCCGCTAGGTCGACTGTATGTCGCTTTCGTGACTCTGCGGGCCCGCGTCGGCCTAGCAGCACGAATCCGGTGCAATGAGGGGACAATGTGTGAATCAGGACACGCCCGGCAGTCGCAAGTCGAACATCAAACAGTCGCAAAACCGTAGTGATTGCAACGTTTCTGAAACAAAACTCCGCCTTGTCGTCGCCGTGCTAGCCTGCTGGAGCGATTCGCCAAGGGATGCCGTGTCGGTCCGGACCATTACCGCCAGAGCGGGGCTGACCGCCTCCTCAGTCGACTATCACTTTGGAAAAGTAGAACACTTGTATGGCGCGGCACAAGACTATGCTCTGGGCCTTGCGCAGCACTGGACTGACGAGCGCATCGAACAGGTCCATGCCCTGCAAAGGCAGGATCTGGGCCTTGCGGCCCGTGCGGCAATTGTGGGCGGCATCATCGATGACTGGGCCCAGGGCCAACGCCACCTGGCCATGGCCGCGCGCGAGGCGAGCGCAGCGGCGCGGGGCGGGGGTGATTGCCTGCCGCACCGGCGCTGGACGGATCTGTGGCTGGCGTTCTGGCATGACATGGCCGCAGCACTGGGCATATCGGATGCCGGCACCACCCTGGCCATGTTCCATGACGGGGTGGGCACCCAGCACCTGCTATGCTGGAACCGGACACTGGACCTTGCCTTGCTGCACGAAGACGTGGCGACCCTGCTGGCCTTCTGCGACGACGGCGAGATGGCCCCGGACCCCGTGCGGTCGGCCTTTCGGCGAGCGGTCGATGCGGCCCACGGCGGGCTGGCAGCGGCTTCCCGTGCCGAACCCGATGCGCTCGATCGCGCGGCCGCAGCGGTGATGCAGGACCACGGGATCGCGGCGCTGACGTTCCGCAACGTGGCTGCCCGGGCCGGCGAAACGCTGGGCCGCACGGCCTGGCATTTCGGCACCAAGACCGCCTTGCTGGAACGGGCGTTCGAGCAGCTTTACCGCGATGCAGCAGGCCTGCCGCCGCCCGTTGGAGGTGTGGCCAAGGAAGACATGCTGGCCCAGGTGATCGCGGCTGTCACCGGCGGATCACAGCCCATCTTGCGCGCCTTTGACGAAATCATCCTGCACATCGCCCGCAGCCCGGACCACGTGCCCTTGCGTGGCGCGATCCGGGCCTATCGCGATCCGGCAGCCACTTGGGTGCTGGAAGGCTTGCTGGCGGACAGCGGACCGGTTGCGCTTTCGCTCGCCTCGGTGTTCTCGTCAATTTGCCGGGGCCTCGATCACTACAGCCTGGCCCATGCGGAGAAGCCCGGCGAATCTGATCAACGAGACCGCCACTACCCCGCGCCTGCCGCCATGGCCGAACTGGTCTTGCGACGCTTTGTCCGCCTGTGATCCTGGCCAGGTGCCTAACAGAGCACTTTACTGGTTGTCCTCGCTATTGGGTCTGGCGCAGGCGTTCCAAGATCAGGCCACATTCCCCGGGAATCGTTTTCGTGTGCGGTTGGCAAAGGCGACCAGCGACAGCATCACCGGCACTTCCACCAGCACGCCCACCACGGTCGCCAGCGCTGCCCCGCTCGACAGGCCGAACAGGCCGATGGCGACCGCCACAGCCAGCTCGAAGAAGTTCGACGTGCCGATCATGGCGCAAGGCGCGGCAATATTGTGCGGGACCTTCCACGCAAAGGCCCAGGCATAGGCAATGGCGAAGATGCCATAGGACTGAATAATGATCGGAATGGCAATCAGCCCGATCAGCAGCGGGTTGCCGGTGATGACTTCGGCCTGGAAGGCAAACAGCAGCACCACGGTGGCCAGCAGACCGATCACCGACCACGGCTTCAACTGCGCCGTGAACCGGTCCACCGCGCTGTCGTCCCCGCCATGTGCGGCGATCACCCGGCTGCGGGTGAAGGCGCCTGCTGCCAGCGGGATCACGACATACAGTACCACCGACAGCAGCAGCGTTTCCCATGGCACCACGATGTCTGTCACGCCCAGCAGCAGCGCCACGATGGGCGCAAAGGCGACGATCATCACCAGGTCGTTCACCGATACCTGCACCAGCGTATAGGCAGGATCGCCGCGGGTCATCTGCGACCAGACGAACACCATCGCGGTGCAGGGGGCCGCGCCCAGCAGGATCAGCCCGGCGATATATTGCTGCGCGTCGTCGGCAGGCAGGAATCCGGCGTAAAGGTAATCGAAGAACAGCACGGCAAGGGCGGCCATGGTGAACGGCTTGATCAGCCAGTTGATTACCAGCGTGATGACCAGCCCTTTGGGCTTGCGCCCGATGTCCTTGATGCTGGCGAAATCCACGCCGACCATCATCGGGAAAATCATTGCCCAGATCAGCACTGCCACTACCAGGTTGACTGAAGCGAACTCCAGCCCGGCCAGGGTGGCCACCGCTTCAGGTGCGACATTGCCCAGCACGATCCCGCCCACGATCGCCAGCGCCACCCACAGCGACAGCCAACGTTCGAACAGGCCGAGCGGGGAGGCAGGGGTTTCCTGCTTCATCACTCAGCCTTCCTGCTTCACACGGTTGCCGGCGCGATCGACCACCTGCTCGCCATCTTCCTTGGCAAAGGCGGCACGCTGCTGTGCGGGAATCAGGTCAAGCACTTCTTCCGACGGGCGGCACAGCTTCACGCCAAGCGGGGACACCACCAATGGCCGGTTGATCAACACCGGATGGGCCATCATCGCGTCCACCAGTTGCGCATCGGTCAGGTCCGGCTTGTCGAGGCCAAGATCGGCAAAAGGCGTGCCTTTTTCCCGCAACAGGGCGCGCGGCGTCATCCCGGCGCGCGCGATCAGGCTTTCCAGCAGCGCGCGAGAGGGCGGGGTCTTGAGGTATTCCACCACATGCGGTTCGATCCCGGCATTGCGGATCATCGCCAGCGCATTGCGCGACGTGCCGCAATCGGGGTTGTGGTAGATCACGATGTCGGCGGTCATGCGATTGCTCCCTCTCATCCGTTACACGTGATTTCGCCGAGCAGGTCGGCGCACATTGCAGGTTCGCCCTGGCAACAATCCTGCATCAGGAAAGCCAGCAGGCGGCGCATGGCGGCATAATCGGCGCGGTAATGGATCAGTCTACTCTCGCGCTCGGACCGGACCAGCCCGGCGCGCTCCAGCGTGGCAAGGTGATGCGACATGGTGGATGGCGGCACGCCCTGATGCTCGGCAATGGCACCCGCGATCATGCCATCCGGCCCGGCCTTTACCAGCCTGCGGAAGACAGCAAGCCGCGTCACGTGCGCCAGCGCGCCCAAGGCATCGACAGCCCAGGCTTGCGTGGTGAGTTCATCCATATCGCACGTCCTTTCGAGAAAGCTCGAAATACGCGTGGCTCAGCCCAGGTCAATGGATATTTCCATAATTCTGGAATTATGGGTTGTTCCGCAGTGCCGGACCGGGACGCGTGAATGGGGCGCAAAAGAGTGTGATTTCGCTTCTGCGAGTGAATTACCCGGGAATTGGCTGGGGCGGCAGGATTCGAACCTGCGAATGCCGGCATCAAAAGCCGGTGCCTTACCACTTGGCGACGCCCCAACAGCCCATCGGGCAGCGAGCCGCCCATATAGAGGGCTTGGCCCAGATGGGAAGGGGGGGAATTGCCTTACAAGGCGTCGGGCCGCGTTCTTACCGGATTGAACAGGCTGCGGTCTTCCACCGCATCGAAATCTGCCGCCGAATGGCGTTCCGGCATGGCCTGGGTATTGACCAGCCGGCCACGGATCGCGCCGGGACGCTGGTCGATCGCGCGGACCCAGCGGCCCACGTTGCGGTATTCGTCCAGCGACAGGAAAATGTCGCACCGGTTGTAAGCACCGTGGAACAGGTTGCCGAGCCAGGTGTAGGCGGCGATGTCGGCCACCGTGTAATCCGCGCCCGCCAGATATTCGGTCTTGGCCAGCTGCTGGTCCGCCACGTCGAACAGGCGCTTGGTTTCCATCGCATAGCGGTTGATGGGATATTCATAGCGTTCGGGCGCATAGACATAGAAGTGGCCGAACCCGCCGCCGATGAACGGCGCGCTGCCCATCTGCCACATCAGCCAGCTCAGTGTTTCTGCCCGCGCCGGATTGGTCTTCGGGAGCAGGTAATCGAACTTTTCGGCCAGATGCAGCAGGATCGCGCCGCTTTCGAACACCCTGAAGGCTTCCGGCCCGCTGCGATCAAGCAGGGCGGGGATCTTGGAATTGGGGTTGAGGTCGACAAAGCCCGATCCGAACTGGTCACCTGCAAAGATCTTGATCTGCCAGGCATCATATTCGGCCCCGCTGAAACCTGCCTCCAGCAGCTCCTCCAGCATCATGGTGACCTTAACCCCGTTGGGGGTGCCAAGCGAATAGAGCTGGAAGGGATGCTCGCCCACGGGCAGCACAACCTCTTGCCGCGCGCCGGCTGTGGGGCGGTTGATGGCCGAGAACTGGCCCCCGTTGTCGGCTTCGTTGGTCCAGACCTTGGGCGGAACATAGACATCGGACATCGGCGGGTTCTCCTGAAACATCGGCTTGCAGTGCCATGATTTGCCATGATGGGTGATCCTGCCGCCCGGCTCAAGCAAGCGAAACTTGGCCTACATGCGGCTTTGCCTTGGCGCGTTGCAGCGCATAGCCTGCGTGGCAGAGGGAGTGAGTGCTTGGCCATAGATTCGCGCGCCATCGGGCGCAATTTCGACAGTGCGGACGCTGTGTTCAACTGGCTCAACAATGCCATTTTCGGCACGGCGGCGATCAACCTGGCCAACCGGGCAGGCGTGACGGCGCGGCTGCTGGAAGGCCCGGCCACGCTGGCCCAGCTGGCGGCAGTGGGTGCGCTGCCCGCGCCGCAACTGGCGCGCATCCTCGATTTCCTGCTGGCACATGAACTGATCGAACGTGGCGCCGATGGCGCTTACATCGCCAGTGCGCGCACCGCGATGATGGCTGAGGCGGCGGGCTATTTCGCCAATACCGAGATTTCCACCGCCGCTGCCACCAAGCTGCTACCCGGCCTGCGGCAGGGCGTGACCCCGTTCGAACTGCAATTCGGCGCGCCGGTGTTCGCCCACTTCCACGCCCACCCGGAAATGGCCGAAGCGTTCGGCAATTTCATGAGCTTCATGACCCGCCGGATCGAACGTTTCATCTTTGCCGAACATCGCTTCCAGCCGTTTGCAACCGTGGCCGATGTGGGCGGCAGCATGGGCGCGTTGTTGCTGGCAACCTTGCGCGAATATCCTGGCACACGCGGCGTGTTGTTCGACCTGCCCGAAGTGGCCGCGCTGGCCCGCCCGCAGGTTGAGGCATCGGGCCTGGGCGGGCGGGTGGAGATCGTGGGCGGCAGTTTCTTCGAACAGGTGCCCGCCGCCGATCTTTATACGCTGAAGCAGATCCTGCACGATTGGCACGATGACGAATGCTGTACGATCCTGGCCAATATCCGCCGCGCCATGAACCCCGGTGCGCGGCTGGCGGTAATCGACCATGTATTGAGCGATGTGCCCCGTCCGGACGAGAGCATCAGTACCGATGTGGCGATGATGGTGTGGGACACCGGGCGTGAGCGCAAGCTGGCCGATTTTGCGGCGCTGTTTGCCGCCACTGGCTTTACCATCGACCGCTTCACCCCCAATCCCGCCGGTCACAGCGTGATCGAAGTGGTGAAGGCCAAATAGGAGCTACCGTGGCGCAACTCTACAATGGCGAATGGCGCGACACGGCGCCGGCAGCAGAGGAAATCGGGTCTGACGGCCAGTTTCGTCGCACCGAAAGCCTGTTCCGCAATGTGGTATCGCCCAATCCCGGGGCGGAATTTCCGGCCGAGGCGGGTCGCTATCGCCTGTGGGTCGCCGCCGTTTGTCCGTGGGCCAGCCGGACCACGGCGTTCCGCGTGCTCAAGGGGCTGGAGGATGTTGTCGCGGTCAGCTGGGCCATGCCGGGGATCGGCAGCGAGGGGTGGACCTTTGCCGCCGACCAGTTCGGCCAGGCGGTAGAGGGCGGCTTCCCGCTGCACCGGCTCTATACCGCGCACGATCCGGCGATGACCGGCAAGGTGACCGTGCCGACCTTGTGGGATGAACAGACCGGCCGCATCGTCAACAACGAAAGCGCCGAGATCATCCGCATGCTGAATACAGCGTTCGACCACATCACCGGCGATCGGCAGGATTTCTACCCCGCCGCCTTGCACCCCGAAATCGACCGCTGGAACGAGGCGATCTATCCCGCGCTCAACAACGGGGTCTATCGGGCCGGTTTTGCCACCAGCCAGGCCGCCTATGACGAGGCGGTGGCGGGCGTATTCGCCATGCTGGACGAGATGGAGGAGCACCTTTCCCGCCACCGCTATCTGGCGGGCGAATGGCTGACCGAGGCGGACTGGCGGGCGTTCACCACGCTGGTGCGGTTCGATGTCGGCTATCACGGCGCGTTCAAGTGCAACCGGCGGCGGCTGGAGGACTATCCGCAGCTGCGCAATTACCTGCGCGAACTGTACCAGTGGCCGGGTGTGTCGGGCCCGGTGGCCGACACCGTGTTGCTCGACCAGATCGCGCAGGGGTATTACCAGTTGGCGGACAGGCACGGCATCGTGGCTGTGGGGCCCGAGCTTGACCTTTCCACCCCCCATGATCGGGATCGGCTGCCGGGCAAGGGTGTGTGGCTTAAAGCATAGTCCATCGGTCGAACGCCGCCGCCTGGCCGTGGCGCAGGCCGGTATCGTCCACCAGGTTCCAGATCACCGCATCCTCGATGCAGAACCGCGTTCCGTCTGCCGCCACCCGAATGCCGCGATAGCCTGTCACCACGTCATGCGCCTCCAGCATGGCCAGCATCGCCGCGCGCTCGTCCCGCAAGGCAGGCTCGGCGCTGCGATAGCTCGGCAGGCCGATGAACTGCGCGGGAGTCATGCGGAACAGGTCCAGCGCCATGCGGTTGCCATAGAAGAACAGCGGGGGATCTTGCGTGTCATGCGCCACCACGGCCAAGGGCGCGTTCCACACATCGCCTTCGCACAGCGGCGCGCCGGAGAGGCGGGAGAAGCTATCACCCAGCAGCGCCAGCCGTGGCCCCGCGCTCAAATCCATCCTGTCGCGGTCATCGTTCACCCTTGCGATAAAGCACCTTTCTGACCAAGAGGCGAGGGCAGAAGGAGAGCATGGCTTGGCACAGACAGCGGATATTATCGTGATCGGCGGCGGGTCCGCAGGCTTGGCCATGGCCACGCGGCTGGCGACAAGTGGCAAGCGCGTGTTGCTGGTTGAAGCCGGCAAGAGCCACCGCGATATTCGCTCGTTCGTGCCGGCCCTGATGGCGGGCATGGTCCACACCCCCGCGTTCGACTGGATGTATAGTGCCGAGCCCGATCCCACCGTCGGCGGCAGGCCGGATGTGTGGCCCGCCGGCAAGCGGCTGGGCGGCGGCAGCGCAATCAACGGCATGATGTTCATTCGCGGCCACGCCTGGGATTACGATCACTGGGCTGAACTGGGCGCGCGCGGGTGGGACTATGCCAGCGTGCTGCCGTTCTTCCGGCGGCTGGAAGATAACGAACGCGGCGCGGACCAGTGGCGCGGCACCGGCGGCCCGATTGCGGTATCCGAAGTGCGCAGCCGCTATGGCGTGACGGCAGACTGGATCACGGCGGTGCAGCAGGCCGGCTTCCCGCGCTCGCCCGATCTGAATGGTGAACACAACGAAGGGGTGGATGCGATCCAGCTGTCGCAGCGCAATGGCCTGCGGTCTTCCACTGCGGCGGGCTATCTGGCGAACAAGCCGCTCAACCTGGACATCATGCTGGAAGCGCAGGTGCTGAAGATCGAGATCACCGACGGGCGCGCCACCGGCGTTACCGTGCGGCGCGGGGGCGAGGTGTTGACGCTGGCGGCGCGCGATGGCGTGGTGCTGAGCGCGGGCGCGCTGAACACGCCGCGCCTGCTGATGCTGTCGGGTATCGGACCTGCGGGGCATCTGGCGGAACACGGCATCGGCATGGTGGCCGATGCGCCCGGCGTGGGCCAGAACCTGCAGGAACATTCCGGCGTCCACCTGGTCAACGAGGTTTCCGCCCACACGCTGAACGACGATTCGCGCGGGCTGGCGGGATTCAAAAGCCTGTTGTCTTTCCTGTTCGGGCGCAGCGGCGCGCTGACCACCGGGATCGGCCACGCGCAGGCCTTCGTGCGCAGCCGCGAAGGATTGCCCGCACCAAATATCCAGCTCGCCTTCAGCGCCTTTGCCTTCGACATCACGCCGCAGGGCAACCTGGCTTTGCGCACGGAAAGCTCGGTCTCCACATTTGTCGCGCTGATGCGGCCTGCCAGCCGCGGGCAGATCAGCCTGCGCGGCAACGATCCGGATGCCCCGCCGCTGATCCAGCACCAGCTGTTGGGCGAGGAGGAGGATGCCGCCCAACTGGTCGAAGGCTTGCAGATTGCCCGGCGGGTCATGGGGCAGCAGGCGATTTCCGGCCTGGTAACCAGCGAAGTGCGCCCGGGTGCGGCCTGCGACAGCGCCGAGGCGCTGCGCGGCTATGTCGGGCTGGCGACGATCCCGATGTACCATCCGGTCGGCACGGCCCGGATGGGCGCGGTGGATGATGCGATGGCGGTTTTGACCCCCGATTGCCGGGTCAAGGGCGTGGCCGGGCTGTGGGTGGCCGATGCCTCGATCATGCCGACCATCCCGCAGGGCAATACCAACGCCACCTCGATCATGATCGGTGAGCGGGCCAGCGCGCTGGTGCTGGAAGGGTTGAAATAGCCGGGCGGTGTAACACCCCCGTCATATTGATCGGCTGTTGGGCATGTTCGAGGTGCGACAGCGAGTCGCGCCGCCACCGGACTTTTTGCCCATGCGTCGCTTCGCTTTGCTCGCCGCCCTGCTCACCATCGGCGCTCCCCTTTCCGCTACGGCGGGCGAGGTGGCGGGCAAGGTCTATGACCAACGCGGTACCCCCGCAGCGGGTGTTGAGCTGGCACTGGGCGCGGCGCGGGCTGTGACCGGCGCGGATGGCAGCTATTCCTTCGCCGACGTTGATGCAGGTCAGCACATGCTTGCCGCAGGCAGCCAGCGCGTGGCCATTACAGTGGCCGATCAGGGCGAAACACGGCGCAACCTGTTCCTCCTGTCCAGCGCAGCACGGCGCGTGGTGACAGGCGCTCCGGTCGATCACGCTGCGCTGGACGCCACCATTGCCCTGGCCGAAACCATGCTGCGCGACAGCGGGGGTGAGACCGCCTGGCGCTGGAACGATCTGGAAGGGTGATTCTACGCGGCTGCCAGCTGTACCTGCCGCCGCCTGATCAGCCCGTCATTCGCGAACGTCCCGAAGGGCACCAGCGCCGCCAGGAATGTGCGTGCCAATTCCCAGCCGGAAAAGCCCTTGCCCGGCAGGCACACCAGCATCGCCGCCAGATAGCCGACCCAAGCCACGCCGTGCGCCATGCCGACCGGCGGCACCAGCACGGGATTTCCGGCCCAGTATTTGAGCGGCATGGCCACCAGGAACAGGGCAATCGTGGTCACCCCCTCGATAAGGGCCACGGCGCGGAACAGTTTCAGCATCAGGCGATCTTCATGACCCAGCTGTGGCGATCTTCCGCAGCGCCGCGCTGAATATCGACCAGGCGCTGCTTCAGCTTGCTGGTAAGCTGGCCCGGCCCGCCGGTGCCGATGGTGAAATCGTGCGTCCGGCCAGCCACGCGGCCCACCGGTGTCACCACCGCAGCCGTGCCGCAGGCGAAGGTCTCGAGCAGGCGACCAGACCGCGCATCTTCTTCCCACTGGTCGATGCCATAGCGTTCCTCGCGCACCACCAGCCCTTCCTCGCGCGCCAGCGTCAGCAGGCTGTCGCGGGTGATGCCGGGCAGGATCGTGCCCGATAGCGGCGGGGTGAGCAGCGAGCCATCATCGAACACGAAGAACAGGTTCATGCCCCCCAGCTCCTCGATCCAGCGGCGTTCCTCGGCATCGAGGAACACCACCTGGTCATGCCCGTGGGCAAAAGCCTCGCCGGTGGGCACCAGGCTGGCGGCGTAGTTGCCGCCGCACTTGGCTGCCCCGGTGCCGCCCGGCGCGGCACGGGTATATTCCGATACCCATACCGACACGGCCGGCGCGCCCGACTTGAAGTAGTTTCCGGCCGGCGAAAGGATCACCACGAATTTGTATTGTTTGGCCGGGCGCACGCCCAGGAAGGCTTCGGTGGCGAACATGAAGGGGCGGACATACAGCGAGCCACCCTCGACCGCGGGAAACCAGTCGGCATCGATCAGCACCAGCTGGCGCACGGCCTCGATGAACAGCTGTTCCGGTATCTGCGGCATGGCGAGCCGGGTGGCAGAAGCATTGAACCGCCGGGCGTTCTGGTCCGGGCGGAACAGCGCCATGCTGCCATCGGCCAGCGCATAGGCCTTAAGCCCCTCGAAGATCTCCTGCGCATAATGCAGCACGCTGGCGGCCGGATCGAGCGGGATCGGCCCGCGCGGGCCGAGCACGGCGTTGTGCCACCCTTCACCTTCGACATAGTCGATCGTGACCATGTGATCGGTAAACACCCGCCCGAAACCCGGATCGGCAATCGCCGTCTCGCGCACCTGGGCCGCAGTCGGCGCGGGGTGGGGGAGGCGGGTGATGGCAAGGGTAGGAGGAAGGGTGGTAGCGTCGGCGACAGTCGCCATTGGGTGATTCCTTAAAAGTCAGCTTGAGGAAGACAGTTGGGGCGTGTCATATAATTTCAAATGGCAAAAGGAAAATGAAATTATCGTAAAGTTTGAGACCGGATTCGCTTGTTGCTAGCGGGGGAACGGGGCCAGGGGAAGGGGGCCAATGGCGCATACTGGCACCGTGCTGCTGCTGATGCACGGTGCTGGCCTGAAGCGATTCGCTTCGATCGGAGGGGGTTAGACCATGGCAGACGACGCCAAGGCGATTGCTGCCAAGAAGGAAGCCGACGCCATCGCCGCCAAGAAGGCCGCCGAAGCCAAGGCCGCTGCAGCCAGGAAATAGGCCTGCAATCAAACGCAAAAAGTGAATTGTTCACGCGCCGGTCCGGGTCTGGCTTCCGGGGTGATCCCGCACGGGCCGCAAAGGCGTAAACCGGTTCGGACGAAGCGTTCATTCTGACTGTGAAAAAGATTTTTTCAAGGCTTGTATTGTGCGCTGCAACGATTCACATTCTGCCTCAAGGCCAGCGGTACTCGCGGTCTTCGCCCCCGGTGAAACGGCCCCGGTAATTCGGGTAAGGGTGTTGGCTCAAAAGCGCGAAAGGAGGTGATCCGATGTCTCATGGTTCAGCAAGGGGGTCGGTAAGTTTCCGCACGGAGCATTATTGGGCGTAACCGCCCGGTAGAGGCTTTCGTGGGCGGCACTTCCGGCCGCTGACCATGCGAAAGGCGATTCTGCTCCGGCAGGGTCGCCTTTCTCATTTTCAGGCCTTGTGGTTGGCAGCAGCCGCAGACAGGCTAGCGGCAGTCCTCGACCACTCGCGTGATTTCCGGATAGGCCGGCAGATACAACGCGCCAGCCCCCGGGATTTCCAGAACAAAGCGGCCGCGCGAAAAGGCCATCGCATCAAGCAGGCTGTCACGCACGGGCAGTCGGGCTTCCAGCCACCCTTCGCGGGCATTTGCGGCCAGTGTGCGGTCGGCCGTTTCGGTCCGGACTGTCAGGCTGCTGGCGGACAGGCTGTTGCTCGCCGCCGCCAGCACCATTGCGCGATCGGCCGTGCAATTGAATTGCGCCAGAACGACGCCAGCAGGCGAGCTGAATTCTGCAAAACTCTCTGACCCGGCCCGGCGATAGCGCCAGTCCCCCGCTGTGACCGGGGCATCCATCCAGTTGGTCTGGGCTGGTGCGAGCGGAACCGGGGCCTGCGTCGGGACTGGTACAGGTGGTTCCACCACCACCGGAGCGCGCGAGGGCATCGGTGCCGGCGGGGCTTCACTGGCGGGCGGAATGCACCCTGCCAGCGCCAGTACCGCCCCGCTTGCGACCAGGAACCGCAGTGCCTGCATCAGCTGCATGCCTCGAATACGCGGCGGATACCCGGTGCGCTGGGCACCCGCAGCGTGGCGCCGCCCGGTTGCGACACCTCGATCACCCCGCCCGGCATCACGAAGCCGCCGAACACCGGTGCGTTGATGGCGATCTGGGCGACCTGGCGCGGCAGGGCCGTATTGCCATCTGCGACCATGTCGAGCCGGGCCGCAGTGCCGCCCGCTTCGACCACGAAGGTCTGGTTGCCCGGCGTGGCATTGCTGACCGCCAGCGACAGGGTCTTGCTGGCGGAATCGCAGGTGACCAGCAGCAGCGCCTCGCCACCATCAGGGCCAAAGCCCGCGCTGGCGCCGGTGCCGCTTTCGTTGATGGTCCAGCTGCCCAGGGCCAGCGGCGAACCATCCGGCGCTACGGTGGGCGTGGGGGTGGAGGTCATGACAGGGGTGGGCAGGGCTGCGGGGCTTTCTTCTGCCACGGGCTCATCGGCGGAACTGCAGGCACACAGCAGGGCTGCACCGGCGGCAAGGACGAGGATGGAACGGGTCTGCATGGAAACGACAATCCTTCAAAAGACGATTCGGGTCCATCCGCCTTGCGCCCGAAATGTGACAGGAATGTTCGCTCTGGCGTAACCCTGCCATGCACCCTATCGCCTGCCGCATGACCGAGGGCAAGCCTGCCAAGCAAAGGATCGACCAGCTGCTCGTGGAACGCGGGCAGGCGGAAAGCCGTGCCCGTGCGCAGGCGCTGATCATGGCCGGGCTGGTCTTTGTCAAAGGCGTGCGGGTGGCGAAATCGGGCCAGCAGGTCGCCTCCGACGTCGAGATCGAGGTCAAGGGCCGCGATCATCCGTGGGTCGGGCGCGGCGGCGTGAAGCTGGACGGGGCGATCCAGCACTTCAAGCTGGATCCCACCGGCGCAGTGGCGATGGACGTGGGCAGTTCGACCGGCGGGTTCACCCAGGTCCTGCTGCATTACGGCGCTGCACACGTGTTTGCGGTCGATGTCGGCACCAACCAGCTCGATTGGCGGCTGCGCAACGATCCGCGCATCACCGTGCTGGAACAGACCAATGCGCGCGAATTGACCACCAGCCAGATTGACCGGCCGTGCAACTGGGTGGTGTGCGATGCCAGTTTCATTGCCCTGTCCAAGGTGCTGGAGGTGCCGTTGCAACTGGCGGCGCACAAATGCCGTCTGGTAGCGCTGATCAAGCCGCAGTTCGAAGTGGCCAAGGGCGAAGTGGGCAAGGGCGGCATCGTGCGCGACGGCAAACTGCACGACCGGGTCTGCGGCGAAGTGCGCCGTTGGCTGGAACTGGGCGGCTGGGTGATCGATGACATCATCGAAAGTCCGATCAAGGGCACCGAGGGCAATGTGGAGTTTCTGGTGAGCGCCAGCCGAGGCGGGGATTGATCCGCTGCCGGGCCTTCGTTCGCTTGCACTGGCGGACACACCAAGCCACTATCTGCGCTAGTGATTCTGGACCGCGTTGCGCGTCTGCCATACAGGAGCTTGGATGAACCGCCTGGCCACTCCCGGACAATTGCGAGCCAGCTTGCTGCGCTGGTCCCTGTTCATCGTCCCCACCGTTATGCTGCTGGGTTTTGTATCCGGCCAGGTGGCGGGCAGCGCGGCGGACAACCCGTGGTTTGCCTTGCTGGAAAAGCCAGCCACTTATCCGCCGCCAGCCACTTTCGGCATCGTGTGGACCATCCTGTATGCGATGATGGGCGTGTCCTTTGCCATGGTCTGTGCGGCGTGGGGTGCCCGCTGGCGGCCGGTGGCAATCGTGGCTTTCGTGCTGCAACTGGGCCTCAACCTGGCGTGGTCGCCGATTTTCTTTGCCCAGCACAATATCGAACTGGCGCTGGCGGTGCTGCTGGCGCTGGATGTGGCGGTGATGGTGACGATCTGGCTGGCCTGGCGTGTGCGCCGGGCGGCCGCGTTGCTGCTTGTGCCCTATCTGCTGTGGTGCCTGTTTGCGAGCTTGCTCAACTGGCAGATTCTTGAACTCAACCCGGATGCAAGCGGGATGGACCCCAACAACGCCGTGCAGAGGATTGAGCTATAGTTTTTCGCACCCGTATCCGCGGGCGCGACCTTCGGTGCTGATCCCTTCTTCGCGTTGCGGGGCACCTGCGGGCGGGCGGTCGCCCTTGCGGACCTGCGGCCCGTTTTTGGGATTGAACTCCCGCCACGACAGGACCACATAGCCACCATGCAAAGCGAAAACCCGATCATCGCCGACTTCGTCAAACTGGCCAATTCGGCCGCCGGTACGCTGGCAGGCATGACCCGCGAAGCGCGCGATGGTGCGCGTGAGCGGATGCGTGAAGCCATGGGCGGGATGGATTTCGTCAGCCGCGAGGAATTCGACGCGGTCAAGCAGATGGCTGCCACAGCGCGCGAAAAGGTCGAACTTCTGGAAGCGCGGCTGGCTGCGCTGGAAAGCCAGCCGAAGGCCTGATCCTTCAGAACCGCGAGGCTGCAACCCGGTTGTCGGCCTGGAAATAGGCTCCGGCAACACTGTGGCCCGTCAACCGGTTGCAGCGCCCGAACAGGCTTTCGTAATAGTTGTCGATCGCCTCGGCGCGGCGGCGGCCGGCCGGTGCCTCGCGTGCGGAAGCGACTGAGGCCAGCAGGCTGTCCAGCTTGCTATCGCGTAGCGCTAGGACGGTGTCGACATCGTCATCGGCCACGTCGGCCAGTTCGACGTTGATCCAGTTTTCCAGTTCGGCGTGGTTCACCGCATAGTCCGCCAGATCGCCGCAGACTTCGCCCATGGCGAGCATTTCCGCGTACAGTTCCACCTGTGGTTCAGCCAGCGTGCCCTGCTGCGCCGATACCGGAACTGCGAGCAATGCAGTTGCCATTGCCGTGGCGGTAATAATGGCGGTTCTCATCGGCGCCTCTCCCTCAATTCTCCCAAGCGCGACGATACCAAAGGGGGTGGAAGATGACAAACATTCCCGCGCTTGCGGCTGCTGGCGATAAGCGGCACAGCCTCAAGCACCATGCACCTGCGCGCGCCCGCCATCCTTGTCTCAGCCCGCCCGCATGGCGAAACTGCCGTGGTGACCCGATTGTTGACGGCGGAATACGGCCTTGTTGCCGCCTATGTCGCCGGCGGGCGTGGACGCAGCCTGCGGCCCGTGCTGATCCCGGGCAACGTGGTGGAAGTGCAGGTTTCCGCCCGGTCGGACAATCAGTTGCCGTTTGCCAAGGTGGAACTGGTGACCAGCCGCGGCCCCTTTCTGGGTGAACCATTGGCCGCAGCGGCAATCGGCTGGGTCACCGCGCTGACCGCCACCGCGCTGCCGGAACGGCACGCCTATCCCAACCTGCACGCCGCGCTGGGCGGGCTGGTCGATGCGATCTGCCTGGCGCCATCGGCGCGCGGCTGGGCGGGCGCGCTGGTGGGATTCGAAACGCTGCTGCTGCGCGAACTGGGCTATGGCGGGCAAGGGGCGCGGCCGCTGGGCGATCTGGCTGCCGTGCTGGCGGCGATGGACGGGCTGGCGGGGCCGTTGCAGCACTACCTTCTTGCCGACCGCCGCGCAGACGTTATGGCGGCGCGCGCACGCTTGCGGGAAATGTTAGGGCGAATAGAATGAAGATCGCATGTCTGGCCGGTGACGGTATCGGCCCGGAAATCATGGTCGAGGCCAAGAAGGTGCTCGGCGCTCTGGCGATTGGCGGGATCACGCTGGCCGATGCCGATGTGGGCGGCACTGCCTATAAGAAGCATGGCCATCCGTTGCCGCCGGAAACCCTGGCGCTGTGCCAGGCGAGTGACGCGGTCCTGTTTGGCGCGGTAGGCGATCCTTCGTGCGACAATCTTGAACGCCACCTGCGGCCCGAACAGGCGATCCTCGGCTTACGCCAGGCGTTGACCCTGTTTGCCAACCTGCGCCCGGCTACGATGTTTGCCGGGCTGGAGGATCTTTCCGCGCTGCGGCCCGAAGTGGCCCGACAGATCGACTTGCTGATCGTGCGCGAATTGAACGGCGATGTGTATTTTGGCGAGAAAGCCATCCGCGTGCTGGAAGATGGCCGCCGCCAGGGCTTCGATTTCATGTCCTATGCCGAAGACGAAGTGCGCCGCATCGCCCATGTCGGATTCCGTGCAGCGCAGGGCCGCAAGGGTCGTTTGTGCAGTGTTGACAAGGCCAACGTGCTGGAAACCAGCCAGTTGTGGCGCGACGTGGTGATCGAGGTTTCGGCCGAATATCCCGATGTCGAGCTGTCGCACATGTATGTCGACAACGCCGCGATGCAGCTGGTGCGCAATCCTGGCCAGTTTGATGTCGTCGTCACCGGTAACCTGTTCGGCGACATCCTGTCTGACCAGGCGAGCATGTGCGTGGGCTCGATCGGCCTGCTGGCCAGCGCCTCGCTGGGTGAACGTCAGACTGACTACGGTACGCTGGGCCTGTATGAGCCGATCCACGGTTCGGCGCCCGATATTGCCGGGCAGGGCAAGGCCAACCCGATGGCGATGATCCTGAGCCTGGCCATGTTGCTGCGCCATTCGCTGGGTCTGGAAGCCGAGGCGGCGCGGATCGAGGCCGCAGTAGCCGCTGCGCTGGCCGATGGCGTGAAGGGTGCGGACCTTGGCGGTTCAGCCACCACCTCCCAAATCGGTGATGCGGTGGTAGCGCGACTTTAAGCGGCATAAACCTTATGGTTAACATTGCGCTGTACTGCGCTAGGCCATGCTGATGACGTCCGTGCCATCCCCGCCCGCAATCCTTGGCACCACGCTGCAACTGGCAGTCGTGCTGCCCACGTTGAACGAGCGCGGGAATATTGCGCCGATGGTGCAACGGCTGGAACAAGCGCTCGGCCCCACGGGGTGGGAAGCGCTGTTCGTCGATGACAACAGCCACGATGGCACGGCGGAAGAAGCGCGCCGCATCGGGCAGTCGGACCCGCGCATCCGGGTGATCCAGCGGATCGGCCGGCGCGGGCTGGCGAGCGCCGCGATCGAAGGCATGTGCGCCACTGCCGCGCCCCATGTCGCGGTAATGGATGCCGATCATCAGCACGATCCCGCGCTGCTGCTCGACATGCTGGCAGCGGTGCAATCGGGCGATGCGGACCTGGCCTATGCCAGCCGATTTGCCGCGGGGGCCAGCGCCGATGGCCTGTCGAGCAAGGGCCGCGAGAAGGGCAGCCGCCTGGCCAACGCTCTGGCCCGTAAACTGACCGGCACCGAACTTTCCGATGCGATGAGCGGCTATTTCCTGCTCCGCACAGACCAGTTGCGCAAACAGGCGGGCGATCTTTCCGGCATAGGTTTCAAGATCATGCTGGACATTCTTGCCACCGCCAGGCCGCCACTTCGAGTGAAGGAATTCCCGCTGAAGTTTGCCGAAAGGCTGGAAGGAACCAGCAAGCTGGATCACGGCGTGGTGCTGGATTTCATGGCCGGATTGTATGAACGCTACCTCGGCCAGGTAATTCCCACGCGGTTTGCACTGTTCGGCACGGTCGGCGGGCTGGGCGTGTTTGTGCATATGGCGGTGCTGGCGGGGCTGTTCCGCACCGGCCTCAGCGGCTTCACCTTGGCGACTGCCGTGGCGACCGTAGTGGCGATGACGTTCAATTTCTGGCTCAACAACCTGCTGACCTATCGCGACAAGAAGCTGACGGGGGCCAGTGGCCTGTTCTGGGGCTGGCTGTCGTTCTGCGCCACCTGCGCCGTGGGGGCTTTCGCCAACGTGGCGGTGAGCAGCTATTTGCAGGGCCACGGCTGGCGCTGGTGGGCCGCCGCGCTGGTGGGCGTGGTGCTCGCGTCGGTATGGAATTACGCACTGTCGAGCAAGTTTGTGTGGGGCCGGTTCAGGTAGCTAGCGCCATCCTTCGATCCACGCATAGTCCAGAAACGATTGTTCATCCGCCAATGCTGCTGCGCTGAGGATCGGATAGAACCACACGAACAGCGCTGCCGATCCCGCCACCAGAGCGCCCGGCAGCAGCCGCTCGCCCTTCTGCCACAGCCGCTCCACGCCCAGCGCCAGCGCGGCCATGCCGAACATGTGTGGCAGGAAGTAGTGATAGTAGAACTGGACCGGCTTGGGCGCGATGACCCACAGGGCCAGGCTGACCGCATAGAGCACGAATACCGCCGCACAATCGCGCCGGCCTTGTTTCAAGGCGGCCCACAGGCACCACGCCAGCGCGGGCAGCATGGCTAGCGAGCTGACCGGATTGCCCAGCATCAGCACGCCGCGCTGCGCCCCGTCGATGTTCTCGTACAGATACCAGATGCCGCGCGTGTTCCCCACCCATTGCCACCAGTTCGACTGGTAGGGATGCGGTGTCAGCACTTGCGTTTGCAGGTCCAGCATCTGGCGATGCAGATCGATCAGGCCGGCGGGATTGCCCGGCACATCGGCAAACAGCAGGAACGGGGCATAGGCCAGCGCATAGGTCAGCAGCGGCACCAGCCCCAGCCAGATCGCTGCCTCCCACAGCGTCATGCCGCCGATTGGCCAGCCGCGATTGCTGGTGAGCGCGTGCCATCTGGCTTGCCACACCCGCGCCAGCAGGAACGCCATTCCCGGCAGCACGGCGAGCGGGATGGCGTTCCATTTGCTGGCCATCGCCGCGCCCAGTGCCACCCCGGCAATGGCCAGCCGCCAGCGCGCGGTCTCGGCCTCGCGCACGGCCCCGGCGCACATCCACAGCGCCAGCATTACGAACCCCGCCATCATCACGTCGAGCATGGCGATCCGGGCCTGCACCAGCAGCAGGAACCCGGTGGTCAGGAAAATGCCGGTCAGCAGGCTGGGCGCCCTGCGGCAGGTGAGCAGCCACATTGCCCGCATGGCCGCAAACAGCGTCAGCACGCCCATTGCCAGCGGCACGATCCGCCAGCCGAGCGGGTTGTCGCCCAGTGCCCACATCCCGGCGGCAATCATCAGCTTACCGAGCGGCGGATGTTCCATGTTCAGCGCGGTGGACAGGTCCAGCACGGCACGGGCGGCGGGCAGGTAATGCACCTCGTCGAACAGCGCGGTCGACGGCGTGGTAAGCCGCACGGCGCCCAGCAGCGCGAAAATCGCGGCCAGCAGCAGGTGCAAGCGCCAGGGATCGGCGGAGTGCGGGGGAGGGAGGCTCATGCAGTTTCGAGGATTAGGCGGCCCCAGGTCCGCGCGCAACACTTGCGGCTTGCCGTGCTCGCTTCTAAACGGCTCGCCATGAAAAGAACCACCGGAACCGACCGCTCGATCACCTCCAAGTGGCGCCCCGCCACCCGCGCAGTGCGCAGCGGCACCACGCGCAGCGAGCATGGCGAAACCAGCGAGGCCCTGTTCCTCACCAGCGGCTACACCTATGACAGCGCCGCCCAGGTGGCCGCACGCTTTGCCGGTGAAGCCACCGGTATGCAGTACAGCCGGTTCCAGAACCCCACCGTGGCCATGCTGGAAGAACGCATCGCCGCGATGGAAGGGGCCGAGGCGTGCAAGGTGCAGGCCAGCGGCATGGCGGCGATGACCAGCGCCTTGTTGTGCATGCTGTCATCGGGCGATCATGTGGTGGCCGGACGCGCGGCGTTCGGGTCATGCCGGTGGATCCTGGCCAACGTGCTGAACCGCTTCGGCATCACCCACACCATCGTGGACGGGCGCGACAACGCCGCGTGGGAAGCTGCGATCCAGCCCAACACCAAGGCATTCTTCTTTGAAACCCCGGCCAACCCCACGCTCGACATCGTCGACCTGGCCTTTGTCTGCGGGTTGGCGAAATCGCGCGGCATAATCAGCATTGTCGACAACGCCTTTGCCACGGCCTCGCTCCAGCGGCCGCTGGAATACGGGGCGGATGTGGTCGCCTATTCTGCCACCAAGTTGATGGACGGGCAGGGCCGCGTGCTGGCCGGCGCGATTTGCGGCAGCGCGGAATGGATCAACAACACGCTATCGCCGTTCCAGCGCAACACCGGGCCGGTGCTCAGCCCGTTCAATGCCTGGGTGGTGCTGAAGGGGCTGGAAACGCTGGACCTGCGCGCCCACAAGCAGAGCGAGAACGCGCTGGCGGTGGGGCAGTTTGTCGAAAGCCGCGTGTCGCGCGTCCTTCATCCGGGCCTGGCCAGCTTCAGCCAGCACGAACTTGCGATGAGCCAGATGGATGCCTGCGGGCCGATCTTCAGCTTCGTGGTCGATGGCGGGCGCGAGGCGGCCTTTGCCGTGCTCGACGCGCTGGAACTGGTCGATATTTCAAACAACATCGGCGACAGCAAGTCGCTTGCCTGCCACCCCGCCAGCACCACCCATCATAACATGGGAGCCGAGGGCCGCGCCGAAATGGGCGTGGATGAAGGCATGATCCGCCTCAACGTGGGGCTGGAAGATCCGCTGGATGTGATCGAGGATCTGGCCCAGGCGTTTGATCGGGCCGGAGTCTGAGCTGCAGGTCGCGATTGTTATCGCCACCTGTCGCGGCCTGAGCTATCACTTCTGCGACCGGAATTGAACCGGCAATGACAAGGATCGCCGGTCTTGCCCGAGGTGACGGATTTTTACGCGGCGCTGGTCGAATCGTCCGACGATGCGATCATCGCCAAGGACGCCGACGGTATTATCATCGCGTGGAATCCTGCTGCCGTAGAATTGTTCGGCTGGACGGCAGATGAAATGATCGGACAATCGATCCGCCGCTTGCTGCCGCCAGATCGCCAACACGAGGAAGACGAGATCCTTGCCCGCATCCGAAAGGGTGAACGGGTAGGGCAGATGTTTACCCGGCGGCTGCACAAATCGGGCGAACTGCTCGACGTGTCGGTCACGGTATCCCCGGTGCGTGACAAAACCGGCGCGGTGATCGGCGCCAGCAAAATTGCCCGCAATGCCGGGCCGCACCTGCGCCAACAGGCCGAGCTGCTGCAGAGCAAGGCGCGATTCGAAACACTGGCCAACAACATCGCTCCGCTGTCGTGGATGGCGCATCCCGATGGCCACCTGTTCTGGTATTCGCAGCGCTGGTACGATTATACCGGCACCACGCTGGAAGAGATGGACGGCTGGGGCTGGGAGAAGGTCCAGCATCCCGACCATCTTGAACGGGTCAAGAAGCTGTGGGGAGCAAGCCTGGCAGCGGGCGAGCCGTGGGAGGATACCTTTCCGCTGCGTCGCCACGATGGTGAATGGCGCTGGTTCCTCAGCCGCGCCATGCCGATCCGCGACAAAGACGGCCAGATCATCCGCTGGTTCGGCACCAATTCCGACATCACCGAACAGCGCGAGCAAGCCGAACAGATCCGCCTGCTGCTGATGGAGGTCAACCACCGGTCGAAGAACATGCTGGCCACGATCCAGGCGCTGATGCGGCGCAGCGTGGACGGGCAGGAGGATTTCGTTCGCCGGTTCCAGGAACGGGTGCGCTCCATGTCTGTCAACCAGGACATCCTTGTGCGGCGCGAATGGCGCGAGGTGCCACTGGACGAACTGGCGCGGTTGCAGCTCGAATTCGCGGGAGGTGCGGCGGGGTCCCTGGTAATCGAAGGCCCGGCGATTTCGCTCAACCCGCGCGCGGCCGAGACCATCGGCATGGCGCTGCACGAGCTGGCGACCAATTCGCTCAAGCACGGCGCCTTGTCGGTGGAGGATGGACGGGTGCACGTGGGCTGGCTGGAAACAGACGCCGAACTGCAGATGGAATGGCGCGAGAGTGGCGGCCCGCCGGTGACCCTGCCGGAACGGGTCGGCTTCGGCTCGACCCTGATCAGCGAGATACCGCGCCGGGTGTTCGGCGGCACGGCCGAGGTGGATTATGCCACAAGCGGCGTGGTGTGGCGGCTGGTTGCGCCGCTCGGCATGGTCAAGTCGGGCGTGCACGGCTGATCGCTTAATTGCCGACAACCACCCGCAGACCCTTGCCGCCCGCCCGAATACCGTTACGCTCCCGACTCGTGATGATCCGTGATGCCCTGAATGCGCTGTTCCAGCATGTCGCCACAACCGGCGGGGTAACCGTGCGCGTGTCGGTCAACTTCATGCCCGAACAATCGCGGGTCGATGCGGGCCGCTGGTTCTGGGTTTACCACATTCGGCTGGAGAACAATCGCGATGACGTGGTGCGTCTGCGCACCCGCCACTGGCGGATCAGCGATGCGCGCGGCATGATCAACATCGTCGACGGTGAAGGCGTGGTGGGTGAAACCCCCGTGCTGGCGCCCGGCGACAGCTTCGATTATGTCTCGGGCTGCGAGCTCACCACCAGCCAGGGCGCGATGCAGGGGCATTACAGCTTCAACGCCGAAGATGGGTCCAGCTTCGAGGTGGCGATCCCGCATTTCGCGCTCGAACTGCCCGATCCGGTCAAATAGCAGCGGCGACTTCCGCTGTGAGTTGTCCTTTCCACCAGTTATTCTTTCATGATGAGCACCAGCGCACCCCAGCAACAAGACCGTGATTTTTCGGCGGCACTTGTGTGCGTGATCGGACGTTGGGACAGCCAGGGCATCATCCAGCAGCACGTTCATTCGCAACCCGCCCCACCGGCGGGCATATTGTTCCGGCCGGGCCATTCCCAGCAAGGACACCTGAACATGGCAATCGACGATGATGCATCCATCGAAAGACTTGCGTTGAAAATGATGGATCGCAGTCTTCCACGTGCCGAATGGACCCATGCCGGCCATTTTGCCACGGCGCTGTGGCTGATCAAGCATCGTCCTGACCTGGCAGAGCCCGCTGCAATGCGCTTGCTGATAATGCGCTACAATGATGCGACAGGAACCGAGAACTCCGACACCAGTGGCTACCATCATACGATCACCACGGCATCGATGCGGGGTGCTGCGCATCACCTGCAGTGCACCGGGCAGGACGCGCCGCTTTGTGTAGTCCTTGCCGCATTGATGGCATCGAACCTTGGCCAGTCCGGCTGGCTGCTTGAGCACTGGGATCGGCAGACACTGTTCAGCCCGGCCGCCAGACGAACCTGGATTGAGCCTGATCTTGCAGCGCTGCCATTCTGAAGGCCATCACTCGCCCGGTGAAGGTTGCCTGAAGGGGCTGCGTCCTAGCATTAATTGTAACGGTTCGTCGCAGAACGCGCTCTCATGGCCCGCAAAACGGGCTGAATCGCCCCCAGTGTTCATGTGGCAGACAGGTCGCGATGAACAGTCAGGGAACCCAGACGTTCAGATATAGTTTGCATTCCACCCACTCGATCCACAGAGTTGAATGGTTACCGACCACCCGATGCGCCACCACGGTGGTGGTCGGGATGATGCATCGTGAATGCAGAGCCAATTAATGTGCTTTGAAGGAGTAACGTGATGAAGACCATTTCGAAAAGGCGTGCAGTACTTTTGTTGTCCGCCGTGCTTTTCATTCCTGCATCCGGGGCTGTATCCGCCCAGCAGCTGCCCCCCGTGCAGAACGAAGACCTGATCAACGTGCAGGGTTCGATTCCAGCTGACCTCGCCGGCCTGCCCGAAGGCCCCGAGATCGACGGCTACATCTCGGCCCGCACAGGCAGCGGCATGCAGGTTACCACCGAGGAAGGCGCTACCACGCTGGTCAACATCAGCGATGCCACCGAAATCAGGGGCCGGGGCGGCTTCCTGGGCCTCAGCAGCGATGCGCTGGCGCCGAGTTCGCTGCTCAACGGCCTGCCCGTGACCGTGCAAACGGTCCAGTGGGGCGGCGGCCTGGTGGCCAGCCGGATCCGCCTGCAGAACTCCGATCTGGAGACTGCGGCGATGATAAGCCGCGGCACCAACCAGCGGTTTGGCGAGAACGAGATGGCGATCGAGGAAAATGCGATTGCCACCGAAGCCTTGCGCGGCCGCATGGGCTCGATCGACCAGTACAACATCAAGGGCACTACCAATGCCTATTTCGACACCGGCAGGTGGCAGTTGACCCCTGCCGCCGAGCGTGAACTGTGCGCCACCGCGCAGCAGGCTCAGGGGATGGAAAACTCCCTGCTGCTGGTGGTCGGCTACACCGATGCAGTTGGTGACCAGGATTTCAACCAGGAACTGAGCGAGCGCCGCGCAGGCCGGGTGGTCAACTTCCTGCAGCAGGAATGCGGCTGGGAGCCCTGGCGCATGCTGACCCCCACCGGGATGGCCGAGTCTGACCCGATGGCGGATAACGAAACCCCTGCCGGGCGGGCCCAGAACCGCCGCGTCTCGGTTAACATCCTTGTCAGCAAGGCAGTTGACGGGATTCAGCAGCAGGCCGGCCTGTAAGCCACAATGATCAAGCCCCCTCCCGCGCCGGGAGGGGGCTTGTCCTTCAAGTAGCCTTTAGCGAACCCGGGCCGGAGCGATCAGCACGGCATTTGCCAACAACAAATCCAGCCCGTCCAGATACCCGCGGACCGCCGGATCGTAGGCAAAGCCCACCGCCAGCCCGTCACCTACCGGCTGTGCCACCATGAACGGTTTGAAGGCCATCTGGCGGCGGTTTTCGTCCCACAGATAGCCGCTGGCCAGCAGGCTGTCAGCCGCAGCAAAGCGCACCACATTGACCCCGTTGGCCCGGCTGAGCGGGGCAAACACCAGGTTTCCGCTGGCAAACACCACCGGGGCGGCATCGTCGTAACCGGCGGACAGGAAGTTGTCGGCATCGATCGCGGTGTGGAGCAGCGCGCCCGGCAAGACATCGGGACGGCGGCTGCCATCGGCGATGGCAGCGCGGAAATCCGCTTCGCTCTCGAACGCCTGGCCAGCCACTTCGGGCTTTATTGCATCATCGGCATCGGGATCGCCGCCCAACACGGTCTCGCGCGATAACGAGAACAGCGCGGTATCGCCTTCGGTGAAGCCGGTCATGGCCTCACCCACCACCACTACCACGCCGCCATTGTCGGCAAAGCTGCGGATCGCGGTTCGTCCCGCAGCACCCAGGGCACGGGCATACTGCCCATCGGCCACCAGAAGTACGGTATAGTCCGACAGGTCTGCCCTGGCCACCGTGCCGGTGCGGATCGGGGTGACGGGCACGCCCAGCCGCTGTTCCAGTGAATAGCGCAAGCCCCCGGCAGATAGCGGATCGACCCCGTCATCCCACAGCATGGCCACGCGCGGCGCTGCCAGCCGGACGAAGCTTTCGCTGCCAAGGTTGGGACCGCGGTCGACCCAGCCGCTGGCCAGGTTGGCCGTCTCGGCTCCCACATGGCGGGCAAGGTCGGTCAGCTCGTCAATCCGGTCGGGGTTGTCGGCGCGGGTGAACACCACGGTGCCGCGTCCGAAAGTGCGGCCGTCCACGGCAAAGCTGGCGTCGGTCGCCCGGCCCACCAGCCCGCGATCCAGTGCCAGCGCCACCAGCCGCACCTGGCCGCTATCGGTCCACGGCACGGCCACGCCGAAAGCGCCCGGATCTTCCACCGGACCGGCGACAAGCGATTCCGCCGTAACAGGTGATCCGCCCGCCACGCTGGCACACAGCGCCACGTCCAGTCCGGACATCATGCCGACAGACCATGCGGTGGTATCATACAGTTCATGTGGCAGGTCGCGCGAACGGCGGCCTTCCTGCGCGGTGACGAAATCGGCGGGCAGCGCGGTATCTGCATCCAGCAGGCTGCGGATCAGCCGCGCGGCAGGCTGGCTGCGCGATACGGTGAGGTAGCCGGCGGGATACTGCCGCCCGCAGGCACTGGCGGGGCCGGTCACGCGGCCCACGGCGATCCCCTGGTGCGCAAGGCGGCGGGCCAGTTGTTCGGCATTCCAGCGGCGTTGGCCAAGGTCGATCACATAGGTACCGCTGCCAGCTTGCCCTGCTGCCGCGCTGCGGCGGAATTCGGCATAGTCATTGAGGAACAGATCGGGGTTTTCCGCCACGGTCTGGGCGGTGGCCAGGGTGGTGATGAAGTGGTTGCGCACCCCTTCGGCATAGGTCAGCAGCGTGCCGTCGTTGCGTTCCCACAGCAGCCCGCGTGCGCTGCCCTGTTCGAACGTCATGGCAATGGAGCCGTTCAGCGTGGGCCAGGTGTCGCCATAGCCGGGATAGAACGCATCGAACACTTCGCGGGTGAAATAGGGTTGGCCCGCACGGTCCATCCAGCCGGCAATATTGCGGCCCAGCAGCACCTGCTTGGCGCGCTGGTCAGCGGTGATGTGCGGGTTGAACGGATCGGCGCTGGGGGGGAAGAAGTAGCTCTCGTCGCCGCCCATTTCGTGCGCATCGACCAGTACCACCGGCTGCCACTGCTGCACATGGGCCACCTTGCCGCGCGTTTCAGGCTGGGTCAGCGCGAACCAGTCCCGGTTGAGATCGAACAGGTAATGGTTGAACCGCCCGCCCGGCCACGGCTGGTCGGCCGATGCACTGTTGGGATCAGCCGAAGGCTGCAGGCCTGCCTGCGCGCGGAACGAATTGACGAACCGGCCACGCCCGTCGGGGTTCTGGCTGGGATCGATGATGACCACCGAATTGCCCAGGATCCGGTCCACCAGCGGATCGCCTTCGCTGGCCAGCAGGTGATAGGCCAGCACCAGCGCGGCATCGGTCGATGAAATCTCGTCACCATGCACGCCATAGGACAGCCAGGTTACCGGCAGCACATTGGCCAGTTGGGCGGGCGAGGTACCGGCGCCCAGCCGCGCCAGATCGGCCTGGACCGCATCGATGCGCGCCATGTTGGCGGCGCTGGTGATCACGGCATAGACCAGTGGGCGGCCTTCCCAGCTGGTGGCATATTCGACCAGCCGGACGCGGTCCGGTGCAGCGGCTTCGAGCGCGCGGATATAGCGCAGAGCTTCCTCGGGCGACGAAATCTGCGCGCCCGGACGATGCCCCACCACCTGCTCCAGCGTGGGAATCGCCTCGCTGAACGTCCCCTCCAGCATGGATTGCGCGCGGACCGGCGAAGTCAGCACAAGCGCGGCGAGGGCAAAAGCGGAAAGCAGGCGTAGCATTTTGGGGGTACTCCAACAGGACAGCCGGAGGTCATGTCCTGTGGTTTCATGTGCAATCGGTCAAGCGAATATCTCGGCCCGACAGGTGGCCGCGCTTGCCGCCCGCCTGCCATGCGACTACATCGCGGCTTGCCCATGAAACGCACGCACCTGCCCCTTAACGCCTTGCGCGTGTTCGATGCCGCCGCGCGGCACCTCAGCTTTACCCGCGCGGCCGACGAGCTGGCGGTCACGCCGGCCGCCGTGGGCCAGCAGATCCGCGCGCTGGAAGATGTGCTGGGTGTGGTCTTGTTCCGCCGCACCAGCAAAGGGCTGGAATTGACGGATGAAGCGGCGGTCGGGCTTGATCCCTTGCGCGAAGGCTTCCTGATGTTCGAGGAAGCGGTCCACGCCATGCAGGCCGGGCAATCCAGCAGCAGCTATACCATCGCCGTGCCGCGCGAATTCTATGCCCAGTGGCTCGCCCCGCGCCTCGCCACGTTCCGCGCCGCCCACCCCGATGTCCGCTTCCAGCTGATCGCCGATGAAGATGCCGATTTTACCGAGGCCAACCTCGATCTGGCGATCCGGCTGGTCGAAGGGCCGGGCGACCTCGAGGGGGTTGAACTGGCCCCCGGCTGCCGCGTGACAGTGGCGGCGGCAGACGCGCCCGATGGCTGGATCAGCTGGCCCGCATTCCCCGCACCGCAAGGCGTCGAGGCCGTGCTGCAGGTGGGCAATGCCGGGCAGGCGCTGTCTTCTGCCCTGGCGGGCCTTGGCCGCACCACGATGCCGCTGCCGCTGGTGGCCGATGCGCTGGCCGATGGCCGGCTGGTGGCACTGGAAGGGCCGGACGATTGCCGGTTCTCCTACTGGCTGCTGGCCCCGCGCCCGCAATGGCGGCAGAAAAAGGTCCAGGCGCTGCTGGCGCATCTTATTTCTTAGCCTCGAACGCCGGGTGCTTGCATCCGCCCGCTTGGCTTTCGCGCCGAGGGGCGCGGCGCGCGTTCCCGCTTGCGGTCGCTGTGCGACCGTTTAGGGGCATTTGCCATGGAACAGACCCCCATCCTCACCACCGAGCGCTTTACGTTGCGCCCCTTGGCCAAGGGTGACGAACAGGCGCTGTTCGGCGCTTTCAGCGATGAGACCATCATGCGGTACTGGAGCCGTGGGCCTTTTACCGATCACGATACCTTCCGCCAGTGGCTGCATGACCGCGACTGGGGCGGAAGAACGTGGATCGCAATGAATGCCGATGATGTTCCCGTCGCGCGCCTGGTCGCATCCGAAAGCCGCCCGCGCGTGGCCGAAATCGGCTACCTCGTGCTGCCCGGTCATGCCCGGCAGGGGATCGCGGGCGAGTGCGTGGGCGCGCTCATCACCCATCTGTTCCGCACCGAGGGCTATCGCCGGATTTTTGCGGACACCGATCCGCGCAACGTGCCATCCAACCGGCTGCTGGGATCGCTCGGCTTCACCCGCGAGGCGCATCTGCGCAGCGCGATGGAAACCCACATCGGCTGGTGCGACACTTGGCTATGGGGCCTGCTGGATGACGAATGGCCGCGCTGAGCGCCAAACCGCATTTACCACTGCATCGGCCATTGATGAACAATTGCGTTAAGTGTCGCCCAGCGCTGATTAATCTTTGACCTGGCAAACAGTATGTGGTGCCTGTGGGGAAGCGCCCGTGAGGCGGGGTTTTAAGGGGGTCTTTTCATGACGTTGCGATTTGGCAAGGCGGCGCTGCTCGCCGCAACTGCGGCCTTGCTGCCGCCGTCCGGCGCTGCGGCGCAGGATGTGCGCAACCTCGATTCAGAACGCAGCGACGTGCAGATTTTTTCCGGCGAGGTCACCACCACGCCGGTGCGTTATCGCTATACCATGCAGCCCGGCACCGCGCTGCGGGTGGACGTAGTTCCCATTGACGGGTCCGAACTGGATCCCATGCTGACCATTACCGACCGGGCGACCGGCGAGGTGCTGGCCGAGGATGACGATAGCGGTGGCGAGCTGGCCAGCCGGGCCCAGCTGCACACCGATGTGCGCCGCCAGATCGAGATCACGGTGACCGCCTTTGCCTTCTTCTCGGGCGAGGAAAGCTCCGGCGCGTTCGAACTGCAACTGCGCCCTTCAACCTACACCCCGCCGCGAACCGAAGCGGTGCGCTTTGGTTCACAGACCAATGGCCGCGTGGCTGCGGGCGAGACCCGCTATTATGCCATCAGCGGCGAGGCGGGCCAATTGCTCGAAGTGGCGCTGGTGGCGCAGGGGGACGAGATCGATCCGACTCTGGCGCTGTACAGCGGCACCGATGTGGAGGGCGATCCGCTGATGACCGACGATGACGGAGGCGAGGGGCTCAATTCGTTGATGCGTTTCGTGCTGCCCGAAAGCGGTACCTATACCATCGCCGTGGTGCCCTATGGCGATACCTCCGGCCGCTATACCTTGCACGTCGGCGAGCAGCGCGAACACACGATCCAGGCGCCGCAGCAGGTGCTGGGGCTGGGCGAGCCTTCGTCGGGCTACCTGGGGGCAGGGTACGAGGAAGGCGCGCTGGATCCGGCGGTCATCACCTACCAACTGGCACCCGAAACAATCGCCGCCATCCGCGCCGGGGCGGGCGAGGTGACGATCAACATGACTGCGCCGGTGATCGACGATGCGATTTTTCCCAGCAGCGTGGATTCGTGGCTCGAACTGGGGTTCGAGACCCCGCTGGGCTTTGCCAGCATGTTGCAGGACGATGATGGCGGCGAGGGTCTCAATGCGCGCATCGCGGTGGACCTGTCGCCGATGGCGGATGAAGGTGACTGGCTCGAACGGCTGCGCATCCGCGCGAATTCGGTCAGCGGCGGCGGAGCCTTCGCCGTCGAACTGGTAGAAGGGCTGCAGGAAGTGCGCGAGCCATCAGTCTACGAGGAAGGCGAGTACTTCGAAGGCGACTATACGGTCGAACCGCCGGTGCTCGTTGATCCCGAAGACTAGAACGCGCGGCTGATCAATACGCAGGAAAGGCCCTGACCGCTGGCGGTCGGGGCCATTTTTGTCAGCCTGAAGCGCGGCAGGGGCAGCGGATGGTCAGGCCACCCGGCGGTAGAGGTGCCAACTTGCGTGGGCAAACAACGGCAGCACCACCAGCAGGCCCAGCAACAACGGCGCCATCGCCGGAAACACCGTAACGGCGATGAACAGTGCCCAGGTCAGCAGCACCACCGGATTCCGGCGCACGGTGGCGACGCTGGCAATCATGGCCGACACGCAGTCGACATCGCGATCAACCAGCATGGGCAGGCTGATGACCGTGACGGAGAAGATCAGCAGTGCAAGCAGCGCGCCCACCGTGCCTCCTACCAGCAGCATCGCAAGTCCCGACCATGTGCCAAGCAAGGCCAAGCTCTCGCTGGTCAACCCTGCCTGGGCCAGGAAGATATAGAAAATGCCATGGGCCAGAACCACCCAGAAGGTGAAAATCACAAAAGCGATCACGCCTATTCCAAGCACCTGTCCATCGCCGCGCCCGCGCACCGCGCCCAGCACCGCGCGCCAATCGGGGACAAGGCCGGCCTCGCGCTGGCGGCTCACTTCATAGAGGCCAACGGCAGAAAACGGGGCCAGCAGTGGAAAGCCGGCGGCAGGAACCAGCCACACCCATTCACCCCGATCTACCAGCGCCACATAAAGCAGGAGTCCGGCGGCCACATAGATGCCGGCAAAGAACAGTCCGTAAACCGGGCAGGCGCGAAAATCCGCCCACCCCGCCACCAGCGCGCGCCACAGGTCAGCTATGGTGAGATTGTCGATCGCACGCGAGGAAGCTGGCCCCGCCGTAACGGAGGAATGCATGTTGTTCCCCTCCCAAAGGGTCGATCCTCAGCACAGATGCTGCCGCAAGTCGGCGGCAAGTGCAAGTGTGGGGATGTCCGATAGGGCAAGCCATAGACGCACGAACTGCACCGCCTGGGCTTGGGCCAGTGCGCGAAGCCCTAATGGTTGCTGCCGCTCGCCACTGCCGTACCAGCCTGTTCGCCCGGGTTCAGTCGCTCGAATGCGAAGCGGACCGCGTGGATGCGGCGATTGCCGCCACGCAGATCGAGTGGATCGGTGCACTGGCCATGCTGCAGGATCTGCGGCACGTCGAGGCGTTGCCACACCCGGCCATCAAGCCGAACTTCCATCCGCCGCAGCCGCACCGTGCCACCCTCTGCACACAGCATCACCGCGCGAAAACGCTGGTCGATGCCGACCGGGTGGATCGTGGTGCTGGCCGAACCGCTGGCTGTTTCGCGCGCCAGTTCCTGCCATTCCCCCGCACCCTGCGCGTGCGCAGCGCTTGCGGTGAGCAGGGCCGAGGTGATTGCAACTGCAATCCCTCGCGCCGCAGCCGCTGGAATACTGGTGAAAGGCTTCATCATGACCTCCCTCTCAACGCCGCGCAGGAAGCCACCGATCGGGCGCGGCCGGATTGTCGGTGCAATAGCTTGCGCATACGCCAAGCTGTGCAGACCGACCCGCGCCCGACTGTTCCGGGTGGTCCGTTACTTCATCGGCTGTCCAGTTCAGCCTGCCGGTGCGCGGGGCGGCGGGGGCGGTGCGGCACCCGGATCACGATCGAACGGCTGGGCGAAACGCGCCCGGTCGTCGTTCTCGGCCGTCACGGCTGCTTCCTCACCCGCAGCGATGCGGGCCTGCTGGGCGCGGCTGGCGCTGATATAGTCGCGCGGCATGTAGTTGCCTTCGTGGCAGGCATATTCGAAGAATTCGTAGCCATCGTCGCGCGTCCACTCGATGCGGGTGGTCCACGGCGCGGTGTAGACCTGCGGATCGCTGTAGGTCAGTTCATGCACGATCACATCGGGGCCGGTCATGGTCAGCCGCTCCACCGTCATTGCCTCGGTGCTCATCGGCACGGTGTTGAAGGCCGGAACGGTCGAGGTGCCGGTGAACTGCGTCGCCATGTTGAGCGGGCTGGCCGAGCGGGCATAGACATTTTCCGTCGCCGCATCGCCCGAAACGATGTTGGTGGTCTCGATCACCAGCGTCTTGCCTTCCCACCAGCCGCGCGAATTGCCCATCCACGCTTCGACCTGGTTGCCCCAGGTGGCGGCCTGCGCCTCGGCCTTGCTGTCATAGATCTTGACCACGCGGGTGCCGAGCATTTCCAGTACGATGGTCATGTACCCCGGGCTTTGGAACACGCGGATGCCGTTGTTGTAGCGGAACGGGTACATGCTGGCCGGGAACCCGCGCGACACGCAGCGGTCCCAGCTGTCGAAATCGTCCACCCAGTCATAGGCCTGACCCGGAACCCAGCCCGAACGGCCTTCGCGGAACAGCTCCATCGCCTGCGGGGTGAGCGCGGGCAGCTGGCCATCGGCGGGCGACACCAGCATCGAGGTGCGCTTGCCGAAATCGTGCGTCTGGAACCAGTTTTCCAGGCCCGCGGTGCCCGATGCCCCCACGCCGTTTTCATTGGCATTGGTGAAGTTGCCATCCTGGTTGCGCGCAGCGGCCAGGCGGCGTTCGAATTCCACATCGTTCACCCAATAGCGCATGCCGTATTCGGCCGGACGCTGGAACAGGATGCGGCCGTTGTTGATCGGCTCGATCGGGAAGGTGCCGGTGAAATCGTATTCACCCCACGGATGGCGGGCCGGAGTATAGTCGGTCGGCACCGGCGGCAGCACGGTGAGATCGGCCGGGCGACTTTGCGCGGCGGCCGGAACGGCGGTGAATGCCAGCCCCAGCGAGGCGGCGGTGATGGCGATGATCGAGGTAAGACCTGTGCGGGCCATAATATCGGGCTCCCTTCCCAATGGATTTGGCGACAAGACTAAGCCGGAATCCCGCGCCGCGCCAGTGGCCAAGTTGATAATGTCTGTAATAGATTGTATTGCTTTTGCCTCAGGCGCCGAGGGATTCCAGCCTTCCGCACGCCCATCCGGGCGCGCGGTCCTCGGTGCTGATCCCTTCACTGCGTTGCAGGGCACCTGCGGGCGGCCTTTGGCCTATGCGGTTCGCTTGTCGCGAACCGGACCAGTCCTTTCCTGCATTCTCCAATCGGGCCGCAGGCCCGCAAGGCCGAACGGCCGCCGCGCGTCTCCGCGCGTAGCCAAGTGAGCGGATGCGAACGCCGGCGCTTGAGGCGCAAACAAAAGGCGTGCTGAAGGAAATGGCGCCCCGCTAAACCTCGTCCCATTCCGCATCTTCCGGCCCGCCTTCCTCCATCCGGGCGATCTCCTGTTCGCGGGCGCGCATCTGATCTAGCCGCTGGTTCAGTTCGTGCAGGATCTCGTCACCCGAGGGGAGGGCGGCGGCCGCCTCCGCCAGCACCTCGGCGCGGATGCGTTCGTACACCGGATGGCCGCGCGCGATGTCCGCGCCATAGCGTTGCGCGCGGCGGTTGCGCAGGAAGAACATGGTCAGCGCCTCGTTATGCCGCACCTCGGTGCCCAGCACCTTGCCCGCACTCACCACCAGCCGCTCCTCGCCTGCGATGGCCCGGGCCAGCGCGCCATCCTCCAGCCGCTGCACCCCGCGATCCACCGCCGCATCCCACGCCGCGCTGAATCCTTCCGCCCCCGGCCGCTGGCGCAACTTGTACAGCGCCTCCATGCTGGCCCCGATCTGCCGCGCGGCGCTGGTGACGATGCCCGTGGCGGCCAGGTGCGAGATAAACGCCCGCTGGCGATCAGCCGTGATCGAATTGCGCCGCGGAGCCGTGTGCGGCACCGGATCGAACCCCAGCAACGGATCATCGGGCGCAGGAGCCTGGCCATCGCGCGTGGTCATGTATGAGGTGGCCTGGCGGGCGATCTTGCGGGTGCTGGGGGCTGTCATGGGCTGGTGGGAACATGGGGGAGGGGCTGTAGGAAAGCCCTGATTTTACCGCTGGTGGGCCCGGGAAATATATTGACGTATCAATATAGGAAATTTCCTAAAGTTGTATCAAATTGTGAAAAGCACCATAGTTTCATATGTTAGGCATAGGAAATATCCTGCACGAATTTTGACAAGCGCCAATTTTTGCATCACACAGCAGTCCGGGCTGGCGCGGACCGTATAGTACGCACGGTCACGCCGAACGGGATACCGCAGGGGGCGCAATGACGGACGTTACTGCTATCGAACGACAGAGCCTTGTCGCCCACCTGGCAGACACGTGGAAGCCGCATGACATGCGCGATCTTGCCTCGTCACTGATGCGGCTGGCCGATTCGCTGGATCAGGGGTGGGATGGGTCGAATGTGAAATCGGCATTCCGCTGGCCCGGCAAGCTGGCGCGGATTGAACGCAACGCCATGAACCTGGCGCTGAAGGCCCAGGTCATCACCGCCCGCCGCCAGAAACGGCGCGCATACCTGCCCGAAGGCCTGGTGGGCGAACCCGCGTGGGACATGCTGCTGGATCTGTTCATGCAATTTGCCGGCGGGGCCAAGGTATCCACCACCAGCCTGTGCCACGCATCCGGCGTGCCATCCACCACGGCGCTGCGCTATATCCAGCTGCTGGAGGAAGGCGGCCTGGTCAAGCGATCCAACTCGGCCTTCGACAAGCGGGTGACCTTTGTGGAACTGACGGACGCGGGCGTGCTGGCGATGGGCGGGTATCTGGAGGTGGTTTGAGGGGGTGTGGTATAAGGTCCAACATGCCTAGAATCAGGCGACTGAGAGGGTTCGTGCCGCGTTGAACTTGGGAGAAGGTAGGGCTGGACCCTTGCATGTTCGGGAAATCTGGCGAACCACGGCTCAATATGCGGACAGAGCGAGGTTCTCGATTAATATGCCAAATCTGACGACCCAAAGCGCCAAAGTCGGGAATCTTTTCCGAGAGGCAAAGCCATTAGTGGTGCCCAAATTCCAGCGAGACTACAGTTGGGACTTGGAAAAGGTTGAACAGCTTTGGGAGGACACCTGGCACTCGATCGAGGAGGGAGGTGACACCTACTTCCTCGGCTCCATCGTGGTGAAGGACTCTCCTGCGATGCAATATGGAGAGGTGATTGACGGGCAACAGCGCTTGACCACTCTATCATTGTTAATGTGTGCATTGCGTGATGCAGCGAAGTATTACTCAGACGAGCGTCGCGCCCTAAAGATCGAGTTCCATTATTTGGCTGGCGGCCAATCAATGTCTGACGAGGATGGAGAAATCGTCTCTCCTAAGCTAACCCCTAACAAGAAAAACAGACAATTCTACATTGAAAGGATTTTGAACAATCCTGATCTTGAATTTCTGCGCGCAGTGTCGAGGGGACGAAAAGAAGATAAGTCAAATCGCCTTATGGCGTCAGCATATATATTTTTCCGCGACAAAATCGTGGAAAAAGTACAGGAGGGGAAGGGCTTCTCCGAAATATCTCAACAAATCTTAGACGCGCTTGACTAAAAATTAGAAGTTATAAAGATTATTGTTGCTGACGATTATGACGCGTATCTTCTGTTTGAGACATTAAATGATAGGGGTTTGGCGCTGTCTGTCGCCGACTTGGTCAAAAACCATATATTTTCCCGCGCAGGAGATCGATTGCTCGATGTGCAAAGCAATTGGGAAATTATGCAAGGTCACTTGCAAAATATTGAAATAAAAAGATTTTTGCGTCATTTGTGGTTGGCAGAGAGTGGTGTCGTTCGCGACAAGGATCTATTTAAGAAAATTAAGTCCAAATATGACGATAATCGAAGTGTTCACAAACTTTCGCGAAATCTGCGTGAAAGTGCGGAGTATTATGCTGCCCTTCACGATCCAGAAGCTGAGCTGTGGACAATGTACGATGCTATCGCGAGGAGGGAAATTGCGCGGGGCATTGATAGTTTGGCCACCTTCCGGGTGAACCAGTATAATCCTCTTCTGCTTTCTGCGCTGCAAAACGCGCCTGATGTTTTCCCAAAAGTTTTGGAAATGGTTGTAGTTTTTGCTTTTCGATATTCGATTATCGGAAGTGGGGGAACGGGTAACATTGAAAAAGCATTTTCAAATGCAGCGGTACATTTGCGTAAAAATCCTCAATCATCAATTGAAGATATTTTTGCAGATGTATCGCATTTATATCCACACTCAGAACAATTCCGGTCCGATTTTTCTGAAAAGTCGGTTACGCAATCAGCCATTGCTCGATATATTTTGAGAAAGATAAATGATCACGTCGAAGATGGTTCGAAGATTGTAAATCCTGATTCATTCGTTGTGAACCTTGAGCACATTTTGCCCAAAAAATATTTAGAGATTCACTGGGCGAAATTCGCGGACGGGGCTGATGTCGAACCCGACGAATATGTCGATCGCTTGGGCAACATGACCCTGTTAAAAGTTGGGTTGAATTCCCAAAGTTCCAATAAATCTTTTGCCGATAAGCTAGCCTTCTACAAGGCGCATGAGCCCCTCCCTATCGCAAAATACGTCTATGGTTGCGAAGAATGGAATTACCGCACAGTCGATGAGAACCAAAAGGGAATGGCAGAAATTGCCGAGGTGGTCTGGAGATTGCCATATGCTGAGAAGTGATTCTCCCAGCCCTTGACCCACCCCCAACACCCCGCTAAGGGCCCGTCCATCCGAAGGCGGGCTTATCCCCGCGCTCGGGCATAAGAGCTGAACATTGCCGGTTTGTCCCGCTGGAAAATCGGGGGCCTTGCGGATCAACCCACAGAGGCCCTTTGCATTTTCCAATGGCTTGCCTGGCTCGCTGGTTCCCTGTTTTGGCGGGGCTGACGGGGCAGGGCAGGTTGGGGCGATCGTCAAAGTAACCCGGTGCTTCGCGCGTCGGGTGGAGTGTTTCAGGCTCCGTGCCGGCATCACGCTGGACCCCGCCACATGGCCGGGGTGGCAGTGATTGTTCCGGCATGGTCCTTTATCCCTTCACCTGCTGCCATTGGCACCATCAACATGGTGAAGTGAGAAATATGCCAACTATCAACCAGCTTGTCCGCAAGCCGCGCACGCCTGTAAAGGCGAAGAGCAAGGTGCCGGCGATGGAAAAGAACCCGCAGAAGCGCGGCGTTTGCACCCGCGTCTACACCACCACGCCGAAGAAGCCGAACTCGGCATTGCGCAAGGTGGCCAAGATCCGTCTGACCAACCAGCGTGAAGTGATCGCCTATATCCCGGGCGAGGGCCATAACCTGCAGGAGCACAGCGTTGTGCTGATCCGCGGCGGCAAGGTGCGCGATCTTCCCGGTGTGCGTTACCATGTGCTGCGCGGCGTGCTCGACACGCAGGGCGTGAAGGACCGCAAGCAGAGCCGTTCGAAGTACGGCGCGAAGCGTCCCAAGTAAGCATCTCGGGTTTAGGAGCATACCATGTCACGTCGTCGTCGTCCCGAGAAGCGGGAAATCCTGCCTGATCCCCAGTTTGGTGATGAGGTTCTGTCCAAGTTCATGAACAACCTGATGCTGGATGGCAAAAAGGCTGTGGCCGAAAAGATCGTCTATGGCGCTCTGGCCACGGTTGAAGCCCGTTCGAAGGGAAATCCGGTGGAAGTGTTCCACTCGGCCCTGGAAAACATCAAGCCATCGGTCGAAGTGCGTTCGCGCCGCGTCGGTGGTGCCACCTACCAGGTGCCGGTCGAGGTTCGCCCCGAACGTGCCCAGGCGCTGGCCATCCGCTGGCTGATCTCGGCCGCGCGCGGCCGGGCCGAAACCACCATGTCGGCGCGTCTTTCGGGCGAGCTGATGGATGCGGCCAACAATCGCGGCTCGGCCGTGAAGAAGCGCGAAGATACGCACCGCATGGCGGACGCGAACCGCGCCTTCAGCCACTACCGCTGGTAATGGCTTTCGTTTGATGGCCGGGGCCGGGGGGATTTCCCGGCGGCTCCGGTCTTCAAGCGGTCACATTTGCTACTATATGGGGCGCGAGCGTTGTTGCTCGCATCCCGGAACCCGAGGAATTTCAAATGGCCCGCGAATATCCGCTGGAGCGTTACCGCAATATCGGCATCATGGCGCACATCGATGCCGGTAAGACCACCACGACCGAACGGATCCTGTTCTATACCGGCAAGTCCTACAAGATCGGCGAAGTGCACGATGGTGCCGCGACGATGGACTGGATGGAGCAGGAACAGGAACGCGGGATCACCATCACCTCGGCCGCCACCACGTGCTTCTGGGGCGATCACCGGATCAACATCATCGATACCCCGGGCCACGTCGATTTCACCATTGAAGTCGAACGCTCGCTGCGCGTGCTCGATGGCGCGGTCGCCTGCTTCGATGGTGTCGCCGGCGTTGAACCGCAGTCCGAAACCGTATGGCGCCAGGCCGACAAGTACGGCGTACCCCGCATGTGCTTCATAAATAAACTGGACCGCACCGGCGCCAACTTCAAATATTGCGTCCAGTCGATCATTGATCGTCTTGGTGCAAAGCCTGCTGTCCTTTATATTCCGATCGGACTTGAAGCCGATCTGCGCGGACTTGTCGATCTGGTCCAGATGCGTGCGATCATTTGGAAGGACGAGGCGCTTGGTGCTGAGTTCTTCTATGAAGAGATCCCCGCTGACCTGGCTGACGAAGCAGCGATGTATCGCGCCGAATTGCTCGAACTGGTCGTCGACCAGGACGACGACGTCATGGAGGCCTATCTCGAGGGCAACGAGCCTGATGTGGCGACGTTGAAGCGCCTGATCCGCAAGGGCACGCTCAATCAGAGCTTCGTGCCGGTGTGCTGCGGTTCGGCGTTCAAGAACAAGGGCGTTCAGCCCCTGCTCGATGCCGTGGTCGACTATCTGCCGTCGCCGCTCGACATCCCCGATGTCCAGGGTGTTAAGATGGACAGCGACGAGAAGGACAGCCGTCCGCCGACAGACGATGCGCCGTTCAGCGCGCTCGCCTTCAAGGTGATGAACGATCCGTTCGTTGGCAGCCTGACCTTCATCCGCATCTATTCGGGTACGCTCACCAAGGGCACCTACCTGAATTCGGTGAAGGACAAGAAGGAGAAGGTCGGCCGCATCCTCGAAATGCACGCCAATGACCGTAAGGACATCGATGAAGCCTTCGCCGGCGACATCGTGGCCTTGGCCGGCATGAAGGAAACCACCACCGGAGACACGCTGTGTTCGGAACGCCAGCCGATCGTGCTGGAGCGGATGGAATTCCCCGAGCCGGTGATCGAACTGTCCGTGGAACCCAAGACCAAGGCCGACCAGGAGAAGATGGGCGTCGCGCTCAACCGTCTCTCGGCGGAGGATCCCAGTTTCCGCGTTTCGACCGACCATGAAAGTGGCCAGACGATCATTAAGGGAATGGGCGAGCTTCACCTCGACATCATCGTTGATCGCATGCGTCGTGAATTCAAAGTGGAAGCCAACGTCGGTGCGCCGCAGGTGGCCTATCGTGAGTATCTCGCGAAGAAGGTCGACGTGGATTACACCCACAAGAAGCAGTCGGGCGGATCGGGCCAGTTTGGCCGCGTGAAGTTCACGGTTACGCCGGGCGAGCGCGGTTCGGGCATTATCTTCACCGATAACGTCAAGGGCGGCAACATCCCGAAGGAATACATTCCCTCGGTCGAAAAGGGCATGCGCGAGACCGCCGCTTCGGGTTCGCTGGTCGGATTCCCGATCATCGATTTCGAGATCGAGCTTTATGACGGCGCCTACCATGACGTCGACTCCTCGGCGTTGGCGTTTGAAATCGCCGGTCGTGCAGCAATGCGTGAAGCCGCCCAGAAGGCCGGCATCAAGCTGCTCGAACCGATCATGCGGGTCGAGGTGGTGACACCGGAAGACTACATCGGTGACGTGATCGGCGATCTCAACAGCCGCCGGGGCATGATCCAGGGCACCGACAGCCGGGGCAATGCCCAGGTGGTCGAGGCTCACGTCCCGCTGGCCAACATGTTTGGCTATGTGAACGAGCTGCGCTCTTTCACCCAAGGTCGCGCCAACTACTCGATGTTCTTCTCCCATTACGACGAAGTGCCGGCCAACGTGGCCGCCGAGGTCAAGGAGAAGCTTGCGTAAGGCTGGCTCAACGTCTAGGGGCGGCGCCTGATTCAGCGGGTGCCCGCCTGATCTAATGAAGCAAACAGATTCGAACTTGAGAAGGTTACAACAATGGCAAAGGCAAAATTCGAGCGGAACAAGCCGCACTGCAACATCGGCACCATCGGTCACGTCGATCACGGCAAGACCACGCTGACCGCTGCAATCACCAAGGTGATGGCAGAAATCAATGGCGGCACGGCCGTCGATTTCGCCAACATCGACAAGGCTCCGGAAGAGCGCGAGCGCGGCATCACCATCTCGACCGCACACGTCGAGTATGAAACCGCCAACCGCCACTACGCCCACGTCGATTGCCCGGGCCACGCCGACTATGTGAAGAACATGATCACCGGTGCTGCCCAGATGGATGGCGCGATCCTGGTGGTGAACGCGGCTGACGGCCCGATGCCGCAGACCCGCGAGCACATCCTGCTGGCCCGCCAGGTCGGCGTGCCGGCTCTGGTCGTGTACATGAACAAGGTCGATCAGGTCGACGACGACGAGATCCTCGAGCTGGTCGAGCTCGAAGTGCGCGAGCTGCTGTCGTATTACGACTTCGACGGTGACAACATTGCCATCGTGAAGGGTTCGGCCCTGGCAGCGATGGAAGGCCGTGACGACAACATCGGCAAGGATTCGATCGTTGCCCTGATGGCCGCGGTTGACGAGTTCATCCCGCAGCCGCCGCGTCCGACCGACAAGCCCTTCCTGATGCCGATCGAAGACGTGTTCTCGATTTCGGGTCGCGGCACCGTGGTCACCGGCCGTATCGAAACCGGCATCGTCAATGTTGGCGACGAAGTTGAGATCGTTGGCATCAAGGACACCCAGAAGACCGTCGTGACCGGCGTGGAAATGTTCCGCAAGCTGCTCGATCGCGGTGAAGCCGGTGATAACGTCGGCGCCCTGATCCGCGGTGTTGCCCGTGAAGCAGTGGAGCGCGGCCAGGTTCTGGCCAAGCCGGGTTCGGTCAAGCCGCACACCGAGTTCAGCGCCGAAGTCTACGTGCTGTCGAAGGATGAAGGTGGCCGTCACACGCCGTTCTTCGCCAACTACCGCCCGCAGTTCTACTTCCGCACCACCGACGTGACCGGCGAAGTAATTCTGCCGGAAGGTACCGAGATGGTTATGCCTGGTGACAACGTCACCATCGGCGTGAAGCTGATCGCACCGATCGCGATGGACCCGGGCAACCGCTTCGCCATCCGCGAAGGTGGCCGGACCGTCGGTTCGGGGGTTGTCAGCTCGATCACTAAGTAATATAGGCGCGCGACCGGCGGGGATTCGTCCCTGCCGGTTGCAGTTTATATATCTCGATTTAAGGGGGTCGCCCCTCGCCGGGAAACCGGATGGGTGGGGCGGTTCTTTGTTTTTGGCAGCAGGCCTTCGCAGGTTTGCTCCAGTGGCTCTTTCGCATCGGTATGGACATGGAAGCTCAGAATATCCGCATTCGCCTCAAGGCGTTCGACCATCGCGTGCTCGACCAGGCAACTGGTGAAATCGCTGATACCGCACGCCGCACGGGTGCCCTTATTCGTGGTCCCATTCCCTTGCCGACGCACATCGAGAAGTTCACCGTGAACCGTGGCCCGCACGTCGACAAAAAGTCGCGCGAGCAGTTCGAGGTGCGCACCTACAAGCGGTTGCTCGACATCGTGCAGCCCAACGCCCAGACGGTGGACGCGCTGATGAAGCTCGATCTGGCCGCTGGCGTCAACGTCGAGATCAAGCTGGCCTAAGCCATCTGGTCCCTAAGTTGGGTCAAGGTCTGCGGTTCGGACCTTAAACGAGCCGGAAGTTCAAAGGGGCCCTCGATTGCCCCGTGCTGCTGAACCGCAGTGCAAGACATCGGGATACCGCCGGATACCATCCGGGCCGCGTCCCCCGTCTCGCTCCACTCCTTCGGGAAGGGGGCACTTCAGCCCGGACGGGGCGATGCTAGACAATTTGGGCTGAACAAGCACCCGGGATGGTCTCGGGTGCCTCTGTCGAGGAGTATGGATCATGCGCACAGGCGTGATCGCGAAGAAAGTCGGGATGACCCGCCTGTTCCAGGAAGATGGCCGGCATGTGCCCGTCACCGTTCTGGCACTCGAAGGCTGCCAGGTCACTGCCCATCGCACAGCCGATCGCGACGGCTATTTCTCGGTGCAGGTTGGTGCCGGTGAAGCGAAGCAGAAGAATGTCAACAAGCCGCAGCGCGAAGCTTTCGCGCAGGCTGAAGTTGGTTTGAAGCAGAAGGTTGCCGAGTTCCGCGTGGCGGACGCAAGCGGCCTGCTGCCTGTCGGTTCCACCATCTCTGCCGAGCATTTCATCGCTGGCCAGATGGTCGATGTGACCGGCCACACCCAGGGCAAGGGTTTTGCCGGCGTCATGAAGCGCTGGAACTTCGGCGGCCTGCGTGCATCGCACGGCGTGTCGGTCTCGCACCGTTCGCACGGTTCGACTGGCCAGCGCCAGGATCCGGGCAAGGTCTTCAAGAACAAGAAGATGGCAGGCCACATGGGCGATCGTCAGCGCACCCAGCAGAACCTGGAAATCGTGCGCACGGACGCAGATCGCGGCTTGCTGTTCGTCAAGGGCTCGGTGCCCGGTTCGAAGAATGGCTGGCTGCTGGTGCGCGACAGCGTGAAGCTGCCGATGCCTGAAGGCGTGCCGTTCCCCGGCGCGATCTTCGAGAAGAAGAGCACGCTGCCCGAGCACGAGGAAGCTACGCCCGGTCTGGTCGAAGCTGCCGCCGAGCACGAAGTGATGCCCGAAGTTAGCGTCGAACAGCAAGAACAGCTGCTCGAGGAACAGCAGGCCGGGGCCGGTGACGATGTCACCCCCGCGGTGGGCGAAGAGAACATCGACGGCGCTGCCGACGGTGCGAACAAGGAGTCCTGATCGTGAAGGTCAAGGTCCAGAAAATTGACGGCAAGGCCGTTACCGGTGCCGGCAGCGATATCGAGCTGAACGACACCGTGTTCGGCGTCGAGCCGCGGGCAGACATCCTGCACCGGATCGTCACCTGGCAGCTCGAGAACCGTCGCGGCATCGCCCGCGCCACTCGCGAGCGGTCGGACGTTGCCCGTACCGGCAAGCGTCTCGGCAAGCAGAAGGGCGGCGGTACCGCTCGTCACGGCGATCGTGCAGCTCCGATCTTCATCGGCGGCGGCAAGGCCCACGGCGCACGTCGTCGTGAATTCGGCCAGTCGCTTAACAAGAAGGTCCGTGCTCTCGGTCTGAAAATGGCCCTGTCGAGCAAGGTCAATTCGGGCTTGGTGGTGGTTGACAGCCTTGAGCTGAAGGACGCCAAGACCAAGGCCTTGGCCGCGACGATCGGCAAAAATGGCTGGAACGGCAAGGTTCTCGTGATTGACGGCGACGCCGTTGACGCAGGCTTCGCCCGCGCTGTCGGCAACCTGCCGGGCGTGAACGTGATGCCGGCCGTGGGCGCCAACGTCTACGACATCCTGAAGCATGACACGCTGGTTCTTACCAAGGCCGCTGTCGAAAAGCTGGAGGCGCGCTTCAATGGCTAAGAAGACCGCAATTGACGCCCGTCATTATGACGTGATCGTTGCCCCGCACATCACCGAGAAAGCGACGCTGCTGTCCGAGCACAACGCAGTCGTTTTCAAGGTGGCGAACACCGCGTCCAAGCCGCAGATCAAGGAAGCGGTCGAGGCCCTTTACGATGTGAAGGTGCTGGGCGTGAACACGATTGTCCATAAGGGCAAGACCAAGCGCTGGAAGGGCAAGCCCTACAAGCGCACGGACATCAAGAAGGCGGTTGTCACGCTGGCCGAAGGCCAGATGATCGACATCACCGAAGGCGTGAGCTGATCCGATGGCACTGAAACATTTTAATCCCACCAGCCCTGCGCGTCGCGCCCTGGTTCTCGTTGACAAGTCGGGCCTGTACAAGGGACGTCCGGTCAAGGCTCTCACCGAGGGCAAGAAGAAGACCGGCGGCCGCAACAACAAGGGTCACGTCACTTCGCGCGGCATGGCCGGCGGCCACAAGCAGAAGTACCGCTTCATCGACTTCAAGCGTCGCAAGTGGGACATGTCGGCTGTTGTGGAGCGGATCGAATACGATCCCAACCGCACGGGCTTCATCGCGCTGCTCAAGTATGAGGACGGCGAGCTGTCCTACATCCTGGCGCCGAACCGGATGGCCGTAGGCGACGTTGTCGTTGCCGGCGAGAAGGTCGACACCAAGGTTGGCAATGCGATGCTGCTCGGCCAGATGCCGGTCGGCACGATCTGCCACAACGTTGAGATGAAGCCGGGCAAGGGTGGCCAGATCGCCCGTTCGGCCGGTACCTATGTGCAGCTGGTCGGTCGTGACCGCGGCATGGTGATCGTACGTCTCAACTCGGGTGAGCAGCGTTACCTGCGCGGCGATTGCATGGGAACGGTTGGCGCGGTTTCGAACCCCGACAACCAGAACCAGAATTTCGGCAAGGCCGGGCGCAAGCGCTGGATGGGCGTGAAGCCGCTGACCCGCGGTGTCGCCAAGAACCCGGTCGATCACCCCCATGGCGGCGGCGAAGGCCGTACCTCGGGCGGTCGCCATCCGGTTACCCCGTGGGGCAAGCCCACCAAGGGCGCCCGGACCCGCAACAACAAGCAGACGGACAAACTGATCATCCGTTCGCGCCACGCCAAGAAGAAGAGGTAAGACGCCATGGCACGTTCCGTCTGGAAAGGTCCGTTCGTCGATCTTCACCTGCTGAAGAAGGCGCAAGTGGCTCAGGAAGCCAGCAACACCAAGCCGATCAAGACCTGGTCGCGCCGTTCTACCGTGTTGCCTGATTTCGTCGGCCTGACGTTTAGCGTCTACAACGGTCACAAGTTCATTCCGGTGTCCGTCAACGAGGACATGGTCGGCCACAAGCTCGGTGAGTTCGCGCCTACGCGCACCTTCCCGGGTCATGCTGCCGACAAGAAGGGTAAGCGCTAATGGGCAAGCAGAAAGCTCCTCGCCGCGTCGCCGATAATGAGGCGCTGTCGGTTGGCACGACCATCCGTGGTTCGGCCCAGAAGCTGAATCTCGTGGCTGCGCTGATCCGTGGCAAGAAGGTGGAAGATGCCTTGAACATCCTCACCTTCTCGAAGCGGGCGATGGCACGCGACGCCAAGAAGGTGCTGGCCTCGGCCATCGCCAACGCGGAAAACAACCACGACCTGGATGTGGACGCGCTTGTCGTGGCCGAAGCCAGCGTCGGCAAGTCCGTCACCATGAAGCGTTTCGCAACGCGCGGCCGTGGCAAGTCCACCCGCATCCTGAAGCCGTTCAGTCGGCTCCGGATCGTCGTTCGCGAAATGTCCGAAGAAGCTGGGGAGGCCTGATCGATGGGTCATAAAAGCAATCCGATCGGCCTGCGCTTGCAGATCAACCGCACCTGGGACAGCCGCTGGTATGGCGAAGGTGCCAATTACCGCACGCTGCTGATCGAGGATCTGGCGATCCGCAAGTTCGTGTTCGAGAACCTGCAGCAGGCAGCCATTTCCAAGGTCGTCATCGAGCGTCCGGCCAAGCTGTGCCGCGTGTCCATCTATGCCGCACGCCCTGGCGTGATCATTGGCAAGAAGGGCGCCGACATCGAGAAGCTGCGTGGCCAGCTTTCCAAGCTGACCGCCAGCGAGGTGAAGCTGAACATCGTCGAGATCCGCAAGCCGGAAGTCGATGCCAAGCTCGTGGCGCAGGGCATTGCCGACCAGTTGGTCCGCCGTGTCGCATTCCGCCGTGCGATGAAGCGCGCCATGCAGTCCGCCATGCGTCTGGGTGCCGAAGGCATCAAGATCATGTGCGCGGGCCGCCTTGGTGGCGCCGAAATCGCCCGGGTGGAACAGTACCGCGAAGGCCGGGTGCCGCTCCACACGCTGCGCGCCAATGTCGATTATGCCGAAGCCGAGGCGCTTACCGCCTATGGCATCATCGGCATCAAGTGCTGGATCTTCAAGGGCGAAATCTTCGCTCACGATCCGATGGCGCAGGACCGTTTGATGATGGAAGCGCAGACTTCCGGCGTCCGTCCGGCTCGCTGAGGTTAGGGTAAAGCAATGCTGCAACCGAAAAAGACCAAGTTCCGCAAGACCTTCAAGGGCCGTATCCACGGCCTGGCCAAGGGCGGTTCGGACCTGAACTTCGGCTCCTACGGCCTCAAGGCCCTGGAGCCCGAGCGGATCACCGCGCGCCAGATCGAAGCGGCTCGCCGCGCGATCACGCGTCACATCAAGCGCCAGGGGCGTTTGTGGATCCGCGTGTTCCCGGACGTTCCGGTGACCAAGAAACCCGCCGAAGTCCGCCAGGGCAAGGGCAAGGGTTCGGTCGAATACTGGGCTGCTCGCGTCAAGCCGGGCCGCATCCTGTTCGAACTCGATGGCGTTCCCGGCCCGCTGGCCGCCGAAGCCTTCAGCCGCGCAGCTATGAAGCTGCCGATCAAGACCAAGGTTGTTGCCCGTCTTGGCGACACCTCGCACCTGGGAGGCGAATGATGGCCCAGAAGAAGAGCACTGTCGAAGATCTGCGCACCAAGAGCGACGATCAGCTGAGCGAGACCCTTACGGGCCTCAAGCGCGAGGCTTATAACCTGCGTTTCCAGGCTGCCACCAACCAGCTCGAGCGTCCTGCCCGGGTGAAGGAAGTGCGCCGCGAGATCGCCCGCATCAAGACGCTTCAGGGTCAGCGCACCCGTGAAGCGGCGAAGGCCTGAGGAGTTAAACGATGCCCAAACGTATCCTGATCGGGACCGTCACCTCCGACAAGACCGACAAGACTGTGACCGTCAAGGTCGAACGCAAGGTGAAGCACCCGCTGTACGGGAAGATCATCCGTCGTTCGAAGAAGTACCACGCCCACGACGAGGCGAACGCCTATCACATCGGTGATACCGTTCGGATCGAAGAAACGCGTCCGATCTCGAAGACCAAGACCTGGGCCGTGATCGACCGCGTGGCAGCCAGCAAGGGGACGGCAGTCGATGCCAACCTCGATGCCGAGGCTTCGACGAATTGAGCAATTTTGCCCGTGCCATCCCGGCCCGGGCTTGACGTTAGGAACTGCCGGACTGGATCCGGCAAGCCAATGAGAAGGAAGACGGATCAATGATCCAGATGCAATCCAATCTCGACGTCGCGGACAACAGCGGCGCCAAGCGCGTCCAGTGCATCAAGGTACTGGGTGGCTCGAAGCGTCGGACCGCGTCTGTCGGCGATGTGATCGTGGTTTCCGTGAAGGAAGCCCAGCCGCGCGCCCGCGTGAAAAAGGGTGACGTGCACCGTGCAGTGATCGTGCGCACCCGCAAGGATGTGCGCCGTTCCGACGGCAGCGTGATCCGGTTCGACAGCAATGCTGCTGTACTGGTGAACAAGAACGAGGAGCCGATCGGCACCCGTATCTTCGGACCGGTGGTGCGCGAACTGCGCTCCAAGGGTTTCATGAAGATCATCAGCCTTGCGCCGGAGGTGCTGTAATGGCCGCTTCAAAGATCAAGAAGGGCGATAACGTCGTCGTGCTTTCGGGCAAGGACAAGGGCCGCACCGGCACCGTGTCCAAGGTTCTGCCCAAGGACGGCAAGGTTGTGGTGGAAGGCGTCAATGTTGCCGCCCGTCACCGTAAGCCCAACCAGGCTAATCCGCAGGGCGGCATCGATCGTGCCCCCGCTCCGATGGCGATCTCCAAGGTCGCCGTTGCCGATCCCAAGGATGGCAAGCCGACCCGCGTCCGCTTTGAAGAGCGTGATGGCAAGAAGGTCCGGGTTGCCGTCAAGTCCGGGGAGACCATCAATGGCTGATGCTACCTATACGCCGCGTATGAAGGCCAAGTACAACGAGACCATCGCCAAGGCGATGACCGAGAAGTTTGGCTATACCAACGCGCTCCAAGTTCCCAAGTTGACCAAGATCGTGATCAACATGGGCGTCGGCGAGGCGAGCCAGGACAAGAAGAAGGTCCAGACCGCTGCCGAGGAAATGGCCCTGATTGCCGGCCAGAAGCCGGTGATCACGATCGCCAAGAAGTCCATCGCTCAGTTCAAGCTGCGTGAAGGCATGCCGATCGGCTGCAAGGTGACCTTGCGTCGTGACCAGATGTTCGAGTTCCTCGACCGCCTGGTGACGATCGCCATGCCACGCATCCGCGATTTTCGTGGGCTGAACCCGAAGAGCTTCGACGGCAATGGCAACTATGCCATGGGCCTGAAGGAGCAGATCATCTTCCCCGAGATCAGCTACGACAAGATCGAAAAGGTGCGCGGCATGGATATCATTGTCACCACCACCGCAAAGACCGACGAGGAAGCGCGCGAGCTGCTGCGCCTGTTCGGTTTCCCGTTCCCGGCTGAAGAAGCCGCCGATGAAAAGGCTGCCGCGTAAGCGGCATCAGGAGAGCTTAAGTCCATGGCGAAACTGAGTTCCATCAACAAGAATGAGCGTCGCAAGATGCTCGTCAAGAAGTACGCGGCAAAGTACGCGAAGCTGAAGGCCGTTGCCGACGATAAGTCGCTCGACGAGACCGAGCGCCTGATGGCGCGCCTGAAGCTGGCGGAAATCCCGCGCAACGGGAATCCCACCCGCGTGCGCAACCGCTGTGCCACCACCGGCCGCCCGCGCGGCTATTACCGCAAGTTCGGCCTTTGTCGCATCGAACTCCGTGATCTTGCCAACCATGGCATGATCCCGGGCGTGACCAAGTCGAGCTGGTGAGGACCTGAACGATGGCTATGACCGATCCCCTGGGTGATATGCTCACCCGTATCCGCAACGGCCAGCAGGCGAAGAAGGATTCTGTCCTCTCGCCCGCTAGCAAGCTGCGTGCAAACGTGCTCGAAGTGCTCCAGCGTGAAGGCTACATCCGTGGCTATTCCGAGGACAATTCGGGCCAGCACAAGGCGCTGCGGATTGAACTGAAGTATTTCGAAGGCGAGCCTGCGATCAAGCATGTCAGCCGCGTTTCGAAGCCTGGCCGCCGCGTCTATTCGGGTTCCAAGGAACTGCCGACGATCCGCAACGGCCTGGGTATCTCTATCGTCTCGACACCGCGTGGCGTGCTTTCCGATGCGGAAGCTCGTCAGCACAACGTCGGTGGCGAAGTGCTGGCGGAGGTGTTCTGATGAGCCGCATCGGCAAAAAGCCGGTAGCGATCCCGAGCGGGGTTACTGCCAGCATCGATAACGGCACGCTGAGCGTGAAAGGCCCCAAGGGCACTCTCACCCTGGGCCTGTCGGACCTGATCGACTATCAGGTCGAAGGCGAGCAGATCCTGGTCAAGCCAGCTAACGATACCAAGCAGGCGCGTTCCTATTGGGGTATGCAGCGCACGCTGGTGGCCAATCTGGTGGAAGGCGTTTCGAACGGCTTCACCAAGATCCTGGACATCAAGGGTGTCGGCTATCGCGCTTCGACCCAGGGCAGCAAGATCAAGTTGCAGCTCGGTTTCAGCCACGATGTCGATCTCGACGTACCGGAGGGCCTGGAGGTGAAAACCCCGGACCAGACCACGATCGAGATCAGCGGGATCGACAAGCAGAAGGTCGGGCAGTTTGCTGCCGAGATCCGCGAATGGCGTAAGCCCGAGCCTTACAAGGGCAAGGGTGTGGCTTATCGCGGCGAGTATATCTTCCGCAAGGAAGGGAAGAAGAAGTAAGATGGCAAAGCTCTCTCTCTTTGAACGTCGCCGTCGCCGTGTTCGCACTGCGCTCCGCGCTCGTGCCGGTGGCAAGCCCCGTTTGTCGGTGCATCGCACCGGTCGTCACATCTATGCGCAGATCATCGATGACAAGGATGGCCGCACTTTGGCCGCTGCGTCCACCTTGGGCGATACGTCCTCGGGTGCCAATGTCGATGCCGCTGCCAAGGTGGGCAAGGATATCGCCGCCGCCGCCTCCAAGGCGGGCGTGACCACAGTCGTGTTTGATCGCGGCGGGTTCCTGTTCCATGGTCGCGTCAAGGCGCTGGCCGATGCCGCTCGCGAAGGCGGGCTGGAGTTCTGATGATGGCTGACGAAAACACATTCCCCGAAGGCAGCGAAACCCTTGGTTCCGATGCGCCGGCCGTAGAAGCTGCGGCTGCCCCCGAGCAGGCTCGTGGCCGTGGTGGTCGTGGCCGTGGCAACGACCGTGGCGGCAACAGCGGTGGTGGTGGTGACCGCGATCGTGGTCGTGGCGGCCGCGGCCGTGATGACCGTCGTGGTGGCAATGACGATGGCGGTGACGAGCTGATCGAAAAGCTGGTTCACATCAACCGCGTGTCCAAGACGGTGAAGGGCGGCAAGCGCTTCGGTTTCGCCGCGCTGGTCGTGGTGGGTGACGGCAAGGGTCGCGTCGGCTTCGGCCACGGCAAGGCCCGCGAAGTTCCCGAAGCGATCAACAAGGCCACTTCGGCTGCCAAGAAGAAGATGATTCGCGTTCCGCTGAAGGAAGGCCGCACTCTGCACCATGACGGCAAGGGCCATTTCGGCGCCGGTCTGGTGAACGTGCGTTCGGCTCCTCCGGGCACCGGCATCATCGCCGGCGGTCCGATGCGCGCCGTGTTCGAAAGCCTTGGTGTTGCCGACGTGGTGACCAAGTCGATCGGCACGTCGAACCCCTACAACATGATCCGCGCCACCTTCGACGCGCTGTCCGAGCAGACTTCTCCGAAGTCGGTCGCCCAGCGTCGTGGCAAGAAGGTTGCCGACCTGCTGGGTCGCGGCGGCGCGAGCACAGTGGAGGCCGAGGCCGCCGCTGAAGCGATTGCGGAGTAAACGACGATGGCCAAGATCAAGATCAAGCAGATCGGTTCGCCGATCCGCCGCCCGGCCCACCAGCGTGAAACGCTGATCGGCCTGGGTCTGAACAAGATGAACCGGGTTGTCGAACTGGAAGACACCCCCGAAGTGCGCGGCGCGCTACGCAAGCTGCCGCACATGGTAGCGATCGTCGACTGACAGTCGTTACAGCAATTGACTTTTGGTGGCCCGGGCTTGTACCGGGCCACTTCAATTTTGGCGCGAACATAGCGAAAGCGAGTGCAACACATGAAACTCAATGACATCCGTGACAACGAAGGCGCCCGTAAAGAGCGCATGCGTGTCGGCCGTGGTATCGGTTCGGGCAAGGGCAAGACTGCCGGCCGTGGCCAGAAGGGCCAGAAGAGCCGTTCGGGCGTATCGATCAAGGGCTTTGAAGGCGGCCAGATGCCGCTCCACATGCGCCTCCCGAAGCGTGGCTTCAACAATCCGTTCGGCAAGGACTTCGCGGAGGTCAACTTGGGCATGGTGCAGAAGCTGGTCGATGCCGGCAAGCTCGATGCCAAGGCCGTGATCGATCACGAAGCGCTTAAGGCGGCCGGTGTCGCTCGCGGCGGCAAGGATGGCGTGCGTCTGCTCGGCAAGGGCGATTTCACCGCCAAGCTCAGCTTCAAGGTGGACGGTGTGTCTGCCGGTGCCCGCGCTGCGGTGGAAAAGGCCGGTGGTTCGGTTGAACTGCCTGCAGCACAGCCCAGCGAGCACGAGAAGAAGACCGCCCGCCGCGAAGTCAACAAGGCGGCTTCGAAGAAGAAGTAGTTTTGTCGTAATTTGGGGGACGGGGCATTTTTTGCCCCGCGCCGGGTTCGACATTCGGCCCGGCGCACCCTACATGACCGTGATTGCCGGATCCCCGGCGTCCCGCGTGGCGGGATCAATGTCAGGGCGAATATATCACAATGGCATCACGCGCCGACAATATTGCCAGCTCGCTCAGCTTTTCCAATTTTGGCAAGGCTACGGAGTTGCGCCAGCGCATCTGGTTCACGATCGGTGCGCTGATCGTGTTCCGTTTCCTCAGCTTCATCCCGTTGCCGGGCGTTAATCCGCTGATTCTGGAAACGTTGTACGACCAGACACGCGGCGGCATCCTTGATCTGTTCAACACCTTCTCGGGCGGTTCGCTCGAGCGGATGAGCCTGATCGCGATGGGGGTAATGCCTTACATTACCGCATCGATCGTGGTGCAGCTGGCCGCTTCGCTCCATCCGTCGCTGATGGCGATCAAGAAGGAAGGCGAGGCCGGGCGTAAGAAGCTCAACCAGTACACCCGTTACGGCACAGTGCTGCTGTGCGCGATCCAGGGCTGGTTCCTGGCGTCTGGTCTCGAAGCCTATGGCGCTCAAAGCGGGCTGCAGGCGGTGGTTGCACCGGGCCTGATGTTCAAAGTGGGCGCGGTCATCAGTCTGATCGGCGGGACCATGTTCCTGCTGTGGTTGGGTGAACAGATCACCAGTCGGGGTATCGGCAACGGCGTGTCGCTGATTATCATGGCGGGCATTGTGGCCCAGTTTCCAACCTTCACCACCAACCTGTTCAGCGGCTATGCCGAGGGTTCGATCGGCAATGGCACGGTGATTGGCGTGATCGTGATGATCGTCGCCCTGATCCTGTTCATCTGCTTCATGGAGCGCGCCCAGCGTCGCCTGCTGATCCAGTATCCCAAGCGAGCCACGCAGGGCGGGGGCATGCAGGCGGATCGTTCGCATCTGCCGCTCAAGCTCAACACCGCCGGCGTTATCCCACCGATCTTTGCCAGTTCGCTGTTGCTGTTGCCGCTAACGATTGCGCAATTCGCCGGTAATTCGGTGAGCACGGACAGCACGTTTTACAACGTGATCCAGTCACTGAACCAGTATCTCGCCCCAGGGCAGCCGATCTACCTCACGCTCTACGCGTTGGGCATCATCTTCTTCTGCTTTTTCTACACTGCCGTGGTGTTCAACCCGGAAGATACAGCGGAGAACCTGAAGAAGAACGGTGGCTTTATTCCCGGCATTCGTCCGGGCAAGCGCACGGCGGATTATCTCGACTATGTGCTGACCCGGATCACCGTGGTCGGCGCGATCTACCTCACCATTGTGTGCGTGCTGCCGGAATATCTGCTGCGCAGCACCGGCTTCACATTGTTCCTTGGCGGCACCAGCCTGCTGATCGTGGTGAACGTGACGGTCGATACGATCAGCCAGATCCAGGGGCACCTGCTGGCACACCAGTACGGTGACCTGATCAAGAAGGCAAAACTGAAGGGCCGCATGCGCTAACAGGCGCGTGTTGCTCTGTTTGCGGGGCAAGCCGATGGGGAAGAGTGCTATGGCCATGAACATCATCCTTCTCGGACCGCCGGGCGCAGGCAAGGGTACTCAGTCGGGCCTGCTGGTCGACACCTATGGCATGCGCCAGCTTTCCACCGGCGATATGCTGCGCGCTGCGGTGAAAGCCGGCACACCGGTCGGGCTGCGGGCCAAAGCCGTGATGGAAGCGGGCCAGCTTGTTTCTGACGAGATCGTGTCAGACCTGATCGACGCCGAACTCGCCGCGATGTCCGCTGATACCGGGGCGATTTTTGACGGCTATCCCCGCACCGAGGCCCAGGCTGTCTCACTTGACGAACTGCTCGCCAAGCACGGCCGCCAGCTTGACCACGTCATCGAGCTGGGTGTCGACGAGGATGCCCTGGTCGAACGCATCACCGGCCGCTTCACCTGTGGCAGTTGCGGTGAGGGCTATCACGACCAGTTCAAGCAGCCCGCCAAGCCGGGTGTGTGCGACCGTTGTGGCGGCACCGAATTCAAGCGCCGGCCTGACGACAATGAAGATACCGTGCGTACCCGCATGGCTGAATACCGTGCCAAGACCGCGCCGATCCTGCCATATTACGATGCGAGGGACTTGGTTTCCCGCGTCGACGGGATGGCGGACATTGGCCTTGTGACGCAGGCGATCGACAAGGTACTCGCCGGAGTCTGAGGGCTTGAGCCGGGCCGCAGCATGGTCGGAACGGTAAGTTTTGACCTTGGCGGCGAAACGGGATAAGGACCATTCCACGATAGTCGCCCGCCAGAGCCATGGGATTTTTCCCGCGGCTCCTCTGCGCGCTTGACGGTGGCGTCGAATCGCCTTACGGCCCTGCAACTCGTTCAATCGGAAACCGGTCCGGCAGGTGGCAGCCATCCAAGCGCGCCATCCGGGCTTCTTGTCGTTTTGGCATTGGTTGCCGGTCGTGCGGGTTTGAACCTATCGCTATGAGATGGGGGCCGCCTTCGGGCTTGCCCCTGTGGAGCAGGAGAAACAAGTGGCTCGTATTGCCGGGGTAAATATCCCCACCAACAAGCGCGTTATCGTGGCGCTGACATATATTCACGGTATCGGCCCCACCACGGCCAAGAAGATCGCAGAGAAGCTTGGCATCGATGCCAGCCGCCGCGTGCAGGACCTGTCCGACGCAGAAGTGCTGCAGATCCGCGAAACGATCGACGCTGAATATACCGTGGAAGGTGATCTTCGCCGTGATACCGCGATGAACATCAAGCGCCTGATGGATCTGGCCTGCTATCGCGGCCTGCGTCATCGTAAGGGCCTGCCCGTTCGTGGTCAGCGCACTCACACCAACGCCCGTACCCGCAAGGGCAAGGCCAAGCCGATCGCCGGCAAGAAGAAGTAAGCCAAAGGGGCACCCCTCACGCTTTTCCCTTCTCGCTGAGTTTTAAGGAATACGAACCATGGCACGCGAACCCGGCCGCATCAGGCGCCGCGACAAGAAGAACATTTCAAGCGGTGTTGCGCACGTCAACGCCAGCTTCAACAATACCATGATCACCATCACCGACGCGCAGGGCAATGCTATCAGCTGGTCCAGCGCAGGTGCGATGGGCTTCAAGGGCAGCCGCAAGTCGACCCCGTATGCCGCCCAGGTGGCTGCGGATGACGCCGGCAAGAAGGCCGCCGAACACGGCGTGCGGACAATCGAAGTAGAGATCAAGGGTCCGGGTTCGGGTCGTGAAAGCGCGCTTCGTGCCTTGCAGGCGGTGGGCTTCACCATCACGTCGATCCGTGACGTCACGCCGATCCCGCACAACGGTGTGCGGCCATCCAAGCGTCGCCGCGTCTGATCGAAGTCTCCCGCGATACCGGTAAAGAGCTCACCGGTTTCGCGAACAGTCATTCGCATCGGCCGCGGCGCTTCAAGCGTCCCGCGGCCGATGCTGCCGAAACAAACCTTTAGGGGAAGTCCATGTCCGTCAACATCAAGAACTGGCAGGAACTCAAGAAGCCCAACAGCCTCGAGATCAAGGAAGGCAGCGACAAGAAGCGCAAGGCCACCTTCGTGGCCGAACCGCTCGAACGCGGCTATGGCCTGACGCTCGGCAACTCGCTGCGCCGCGTGCTGCTGTCCAGCTTGCAGGGTGCCGCTATCACCTCGATCAAGATCGAAAACGTGCTGCACGAATTCTCCAGCCTCGCCGGCGTGCGCGAGGATGTGACCGACATCGTGCTCAACGTGAAGCAGATCGCCCTGCGCATGGAAGGCGAAGGCCCCAAGCGCCTGCAGCTTTCCGCCACGGGCCCGGCCGATGTGAAGGCGGGCGACATTGCCGTGACCGGCGATATCGAAGTGCTGAACCCCGACCTATTGATCTGCCATCTCGATGAAGGTGCCACGCTCAACATGGAACTCACGGCCGATACCGGCAAGGGTTACGTGGCGGCCGTGTCGAACCGTCCGATCGATGCACCGATCGGCCTGATCCCCATCGATTCGCTGTATTCGCCGATCAAGCAGGTGAGCTACAAGGTCGAGAATGCCCGCGTTGGCCAGGAACTGGACTTCGACAAGTTGAGCCTGACGGTCGAGACCGATGGCACGGTGACCCCTGAAGATGCCGTGGCCTATGCTGCGCGCATCCTGCAGGACCAGCTGACCTTGTTCGTCCACTTCGACGATGGCATTCCGCAGCCTGCCGGCGCGATGATCGGCCTTGCTGCCGAACCGCAGGAATCGGACACCAACCAGCTCAACCGTTACCTTCTCAAGAAGGTGGACGAACTGGAACTGTCGGTGCGTTCGGCCAACTGCCTCAAGAACGACAACATCATCTACATCGGCGACCTGGTCCAGAAGACCGAAGCCGAGATGCTGCGCACGCCGAACTTCGGCCGCAAGTCGCTCAACGAGATCAAGGAAGTCCTCAGCTCGATGGGCCTGCGCCTGGGCATGGACATCCCTGGCTGGCCGCCGGAAAATATCGAGGAAATGGCCAAGAAGCTCGAACAAGAGCTGCTCGGCTAACCTGCGACACCCCGGCCAGCGGTCGGGGTAGTTTGCACAGGGCGACGGTGGCTGCCCGCAAACGCCACCAGGACCGGGGTACCTCGCACGGCCCCCTTACGAACGGAGTAGACTATCATGCGTCACGGACATTCAGGCCGCAAACTGAGCCGCAAGTCGGGCCATCGCACGGCAATGTTCCGCAACATGGCTGCCGCGCTGATCAAGCACGAGCAGATCACCACCACGGTGGCCAAGGCCAAGGAACTGCGCCCTTATGTTGAAAAGCTGATCACGCTGGCCAAGCGTGGCGGCTTGTCGAACCGCCGTCTGGCCCATGCCCGGATGCTGGACGACGCGCAGCTGATCAAGCTGTTCGACACGCTGGCGGCGCGGTATGCGGATCGTGAAGGTGGTTACACCCGCATCATCAAGGCCGGAATCCGCGCCTCTGACGCAGCCCCCATTGCGGTGATCGAACTGGTCGATCGTGATGAGAGCGCCAAGGGCCAGGACAGCGGTCCGGTGATGACTGCGGACGATTACGAAGACGCATAAGGCCCGGATTATTCCGGAACTTTACAAGGGCGGTTGCGATTTTAACGATCGCAGCCGCCCTTTTGCTTTCGCGGAGCACAGATGCGTTTCCATGTCGTTTTCGCCGTTTTTGCCACGATGTTTTCCTTCCTGCCTTCGCCTGCTATCGCGCAGGACATGACAACTCCCCAATATCCCGAAACCCGCCGCAGCGACGAGGTCGAAACCCTGTTCGGCGAGCAGGTTGCTGATCCTTATCGCTGGCTGGAGGATGACACGCGGAACAGTCCCGAGGTCGCTGCGTGGGTTGACCGGCAGAACGCGGTGACCGATGCCTACCTGGCGCAATTGGTTGCGCGCCCGTGGTTCACTCGGCGCATTGGCGAGATCTTCGACTTTGCACGGTTTTCCACCCCGTATGAGCGTGGCGGACGCTATTTCTACACCCACAATTCCGGGCTGCTCAACCAGAGCCCGCTGTATGTTCGCGACAGCCTGGCTGGCGCGCCGCGGCTGTTGATCGATCCCAATGCCTGGGCCGATGACGGCGCGACCGCGCTTGATAGCTGGCTGCCTTCACCTGATGGCACCAAGCTGCTCTATAGCGTGCAGAACGGCGGCAGCGACTGGCGCATCCTGCGTGTGCTGAACGTCGCAACGGGCGAGCCGGTGGGCGAGGACGTCCGCTGGGCAAAATTCACCAGCCTGGCCTGGGTGGGCGAGGAAGGATTTTTCTACTCGCGCTTCCCCGAGCCTGCGGCGGGGGAGGATTTCCAGGCCCTGAATTACAACCAGGCGGTGTATCACCATCGCGTGGGCACGCCGCAATCCGCTGACGAGCTGGTCTACGCCACGGCTCATTCACCGGATCAGAACCACACCGCCAGCGTCACTCATGACGGGCGCTGGGCGATCATTACCTCGTCAATCGGCACCGACGCGCGCTATGAAGTGCGTGCGATTGACCTGGCAGCGCATGCCACCACTGGCTGGCAGGTGCGGGATCTGGTGACCGGGTTCGACAATTCGTGGAACGTCGTCGAAGGGATTGGCGGCCGGTTGTTCGTGGTGACTAACCAGGATGCGCCGCTTTATCGCGTGCTCTCGATTGATCTGGACAGCGCAGCACCTGCATGGTCGGAACTGGTACAGGAGCTTGACCAGCCAATCGACGGTGCGTCGATCGTGGGGGACAAGCTGGTGCTGTCCTACTTGCGTGATGCGAGCTCGGCAGTGCGGTTGTTCTCGCTCGATGGCGCGGCGGCAGGTGAGGTGGAGCTGGCCGGGATTGGCAGTGTCGGAGGCTTCTCGGGTGAGCCGGGCAATAGCGAGGTGTTCTATTCGTTCACCAGCTTCAACCGGCCGCCAACCATCTACCGGTGGGATATGGCCAGCGGAACGCGCACGACTTTTGCCGAGGCGGATCTGACCTTCGATCCCGCGCGGTTTGCGGTCGAACAGCGGTTCTACAGCAGCAAGGACGGTACCCGCGTGCCGATGTTCATCATGCGGCGGCGCGACCTGGCTGAAGCGGGCACGCCGGTGCCCACATTGCTATATGCCTATGGCGGGTTCGACGTTTCTATCACGCCCGGGTTCTCGGCCAGCCGGATTGCCTGGGTCGAGGCGGGCGGAGCCTATGTCGTTGCCAACATCCGGGGTGGCGGGGAATATGGCAAGGCGTGGCACGATGGCGGCCGCCGCGCCAACAAGCAGAACGTGTTCGATGATTTCATCGCCGCCGGTGAATTCCTCATCACAGAGGGTATCACGCCCGCGGGTGCCCTGGCCATCCAGGGCGGTTCCAACGGCGGCTTGCTGGTGGGTGCTGTTACCAACCAGCGTCCCGATCTGTTTGCAGCTGGCAATGCGCAAGTGGGCGTGATGGACATGCTGCGCTTCGACCGGTGGACCGCGGGCCGATACTGGGTCGACGATTATGGCTATCCCGACCGCGAGGAAGATTGGCGGATTCTGCGCGCCTATTCTCCGCTGCACAATATCCAGCCTGGCGTGGACTATCCCGCGTTGCTGGTGACCACTGCCGATACCGATGACCGCGTGGTCCCCGGACACAGCTTCAAGTACACCGCCGCCTTGCAGGCTGCCGGGCTGGGCGACCGGCCGCAGCTGATCCGCATCGAGACCCGGGCGGGGCACGGATCGGGCAAGCCAACCGATAAGGCGATCGCCGAAGCAGCGGACGTGATGAGCTTCCTTGCCCAATGGACCGGATTGCGGACACCCGGATAGTCGTTCAGGAAACTATGTCTATTTCTGAATATTGGCTAACAGCCAAGTTCAGCCTCGTCTCACGCCGACTCGGATAGAACTCCTTTCATGGGTAGCGATCCCGCTGCCGAATGTTGAGAGGAGAAGCCTCATGAAGACCTTTACCAAAACCCTCGTCGGCACGGCCGCGACCCTTGCGGTGGCGGTGGGCTCGGCTGCTCCGGCCATGGCGCAGGACCGCTATCGTGACCGCGACGGCATCAGCACCAGCGACGTCGTGACCGGCGCCCTGATCATCGGTGGCATCGCCGCCGTGGCAGCAGCGGCGAGCAACGGCAATGACCGGTATGATCGCCAGGACCGCGACTATCGGGACAGCGATTATCGCGACCGCGACTACCGGGACAGCAACTATCGCGACGGTGACTACCGCGGCAACAACGGCGGATGGTACGATTACGGCTCGGGCCGCAACAACTATCGCGGCGGTGGCAATCCTGAACGGGCAGTCGAACAGTGCGTGCGGGCAGCCGAACGCCAGGCTGAACGTTGGGGTGGTGGCCGGGCCAATGTGTCCCAGATCCGCGATGTAGAGCGGGAGCGGGGCGGGTTCGAAGTTCGTGGTACCATCGCGGTCCGTTCGCAGAACAACCGCAATGGCAGCTGGGGCAACTATCGCCGCGGCTATCGTAACAACGGCTTCGACCAGGGCAGCTTCAACTGCGATTTCCGCCGGGGTCGGGTGTTTGATGTGAACTTCAGCGGCCTGCGCGGCCTCTGATCCGAACAACGGTCATCGGATCTCCTGACCGATGATCCTTCCCGGATGGGCGGTTCAGGCACATGAAAGCCTGAGCCGCCTATCTGCGTATCGTCGCCAACAAGAAGGGCCTGTGCCATGGTTCCGTTTCGCTCGAAACTCACGCTTGCCGCCGTTGTTCTTGCCGCCACTTCGATGACCGCCGCTCCGCTGGCGGCCGCCGAACTGCCGCGCCGGGCAGGCGATGTGCCGATGGCTTATGATTCCCGTGCAGAAGATGCCTTTGGCTACCGCCGCTATCGCCACAGTCGCAACCACATCAGCACTGGCGACGTGATCGCCGGCGTTGCCGTGATCGGTGTGTTGGCGGCGATTGCCGGATCGGTCTCGCAGAATGACGACCGCGAGCGCAGCCGCCCCGAGCCATATCGTGAACCCTATCGCCAGTCCCAGGATCGGGCGCGCGGGTGGAACGGCAACGGAATCGATAGTGCCGTGGACATGTGCGTCAGCCAGGTCGAACGCGGACGTGACCGCGTGGGCAGCGTGGACAATGCCGCGCGTGACAGCAGTGGGTGGAACGTATCGGGCTCGCTGGAAAACGGCGAATACTTTAATTGCCAGATTGACAATGAAGGCCGCATCCGTTCGCTCGACATGGGTGACGGGTTCGCCGCGCAGGATATTCCCGAAGCAGAGTCGGGCCGCCAATTGAGCGACGAGACCTATGCCCGTGCCCGTGCCTCGCTAGGGACTGCGCCAGTCCAGGCGGTCGATGATGATTACGGCATTAATGCGGACAACGGCCCGCAACCAGCCTATCCGGGCGGCCCGCTGCCCGGCGAGGCAGGATATGAGGAAAGCTTCGGCGGCTGATCGGCGCGCCTATTCGCGTGAATAGGCCGGCAGCTTGATGTTCCAGGTCATGGCCGCGCCGCGCAGGATGAAACCTGCCAGCGCGGCCAGGCTCCACGCTACGATCTCGTCCACACCCATCGCATGCAAGGAAACCGTGAGGCCGGCGCACAGCGCTGCGGCTGTCACATAGATCTCGGGCCGCATGATGATTGACGGCACCCCTGCCACCACATCGCGAATGATGCCGCCCGCGCAGCCCGTTACAATCCCCAGAATCGCGGCGGGGACGGGAGCAACGCCCAGAGACAACGCCTTGGTCGTGCCGATCACTGTAAACATGGCCAGCCCTGCGGCATCGGCCCATTCCAGCAATTTTCCTTCCCACCACCGGTGAGGGGTAAACCACGCGACCAATGCAGTGACCAGGATGGCCGGAGCAATCCACGGATCACGCAGCCAGAAAGCGGGCACGTTGAGCAGGGCATCGCGCACCGTTCCGCCGCCCACACCGGTTACCAATGCGAAAAAGCTGGCGGTCACGAATGTCTGCTTCAGCCGTGCCGCCAGCAAGGCTCCGGACAGCGCGAACAGCGCGGTCGCGATGATTTCCACCGGGGCGGGCAGGATGGGGACGATCACGGCCACGGTCATGGACGAACGGCCGATGTGCGCCGCGCCTTGCGGCGGCGGAACAGCAGCACACACCCCAGCAGCGATCCTGCCACTGCCAGCGCGGCGAAGGCGATCAGGATCGGGTGGCTGGAATCCTCTCGCGTCTGCAAGTCCATGATGTGCAAGCCCCACATGAAATCGTAGGTCCGCCACCAACCCGTGCGCATGGCCAGCACCTCGCCTGTTGCGGCGCGAAGATAGAGGTTGGTGCCATCAGAATAATGCACCTGCCATGCATCGATCGGCGCGCGCAGGTCTGGCGGAGAGAGGTCGGCGGGGAAGTAGGTCACGCTTTCAAGCGTGGCGGGGCCGACATATTCGGCCTCGGCAATGCGGCGGGCCTCGCTGGCGATCACCGGCGGGATAAGCGATCCGTCGCGTGCGGCATAGCGGTACAGCCCGCCATCGGGCTCGGTCACAATCCATATCGGACCATCAACCTGGGCGGCGAGCACCACACCTTTGGCGCGCCCGATCCGTTCGGGGAACACCAGCCCGGCCGTGTCCATCACTGCCGCCTCGGCCCTCAGATGTTCGCCGCGCACATCCTCCAGCGGGTACAGCGCCATGAGCAGGCCGGTCAGCGTCCACATCAGCAGCGGCACGCCCACCAGCCAGCCAAGCCAAATGTGCCAGCGGGCGAACAGTTGCATGATGCGGGTCGAGACACGGGGCTTGGCCATGGTCAGGTGGTCGCAAACAGCTTGGATCGGTCGGCGAAGGCCTTCATCTCGATGGCATTGCCCGATGGATCACGAAAGAACATGGTCGCCTGCTCACCCGGCTGGCCTTTGAAGCGAACATAGGGCGAGATGGCGAAAATGGTTCCAGCGGCACTAAGGCGATCGGCCAGATCCTGCCATTCGGCCATGTCCAGCACGATGCCGAAATGCGGGACTGGCACGCCATGGCCGTCGACCGGATTGTTCGCCTCGTCGCGCACATCGCAACCCGGCACCAGATGGGTGACGATCTGGTGGCCATAGAAATCAAAATCGACCCACTGATCGCTGCTGCGCCCTTCGGGGCAACCCATTACTCCACCCCAAAAAGCCCGGGCGGCAGCAAGATCATGCACCGGAAAGGCGAGATGGAAGGGAGATAGTTCGGTCATATGGCTGACTCTTTGCAATGATCGGCGGATAGCCAATAACTGGTTTTTTCTGCCTCGCCACCTTTAGCGCGTTTTCCGACGCACCTTGCATGCAGTCGCGTCAGGGCACTCTCGCCCAGTCTGGCGACATCCCGGCTGTGCGCAAAACTGGCCGCGAACTTCCAGCACGATATGCGGCCAGGCTGCTACCAGTCGCGTGGCCCACTGTTCTTGCTGCCACGGGATGACCTCCTCGTCGAGGTAGGCAAGCCGTTCACCAGCCAGATCGTAAACATGAACGTTATCGGCACTTTCGCTTTGGTGTTGGATGAGGATGCGCGATATTTGGGCGGCATTGATCCAGCCATGGTCTCCCGCATGCCCGGTCGTGCGGCCCTGCCACCAAACAAGGTCACCGCTTTCGGTGTCCAGTGTGCTGCCACGAGAGGGATTGGCGCTGAGCAGGGCGAGTGCATAGATCAGGGCGAATAGACCAATGCAGGCGGCAATTGGCACCAGGATCGGCGCACAATCGCCATCTGGGCTGCAATTGCTCATGGGGTCCACGCTGAATCCGGCCCATGTAAACCCCACGCCGACTGCCAGCAGCATCCACCACCGGACATCGCGCCGGGCGCTTGCTTCAAAATGCACAACGGTCGGGCTCGGCGCGGATTTCATAACCGGCAGTCTAGTTGCAATAGCTTAGCACTTCGTAGCCAGCACCCTGCCAGCGATTTTACATGTGGATCGGCTTGCCGCGCACGACCATCGCGGCTTCCTTGACCGCTTCGGCATGGGTGGGATGGGCGTGGCAGGTGTATGCGATGTCTTCCGAAGTGGCGCCGAATTCCATGCCCAGCGCTGCCTCGGCGATCATGCTGCCTGCCACGCTGGCGATGCACCACACGCCAAGCACGCGATCGGTTGCCGCATCGGCAATGACCTTTACGAAGCCGTCGGGTTCATGGTTGGTTTTTGCGCGGCTGTTGGCGGCCATGGGGAACTTGCCGACCTTTATCTCGCCCTTTTCGCGCGCCTGCTCTTCGGTCAGGCCGACGCCGGCCATTTCGGGCCAGGTGTAAACCACGCTGGGGATGACTCCGTGGTTGACGATCCCGATCTGTCCGGCGATCCATTCGGCCACGGCAATACCCTCGTCCTCGGCCTTGTGAGCCAGCATGGGGCCGGGTACCACGTCACCGATGGCGCGCACGCCGGCTACTTTGGTGCGGAACTGGCCGTCGATCTCGATCTGTCCGCGCTTGTTCGGTTCCAGCCCGATGGCTTCAAGGCCCAAGCCATCGGTGTTGGGCTTGCGACCGATTGAAACCAGCACGCAATCGGCAGTCAGCGTCTGCGCTTCGCCACCTGCGGCCGGTTCCAGCGTCAGCGTGGCCTTCTTGCCCTTGACCGTGCAGCCAGTGACCTTGGTCGAAAGCTTCAGCGTCATGCCCTGCTTGGCGAAGATCTTGGCCGCTTCCTTGCGGATGTCGCCATCCATGCCGGGCAGCAACTGATCGAGATATTCAACCACGGTCACTTCCGCGCCCAACCTGCGCCACACGCTGCCAAGTTCCAGCCCGATCACGCCGCCGCCGATCACGACCATCGTTTTGGGCACGGCAGGCAGTTCCAGCCCGCCGGTGCTGTCCACTACTATGCCCTTGGCGTTGTCGACCTCCACCCCCGGCAGCGGCGTGACGCTGGAACCAGTGGCAATGACGATCTCCTTGGCGGTGTGGGTGGCATCGCCCACCTTTACCGTGTGGGCATCGACAAAGCTGGCATGGCCGTTCAGCCAGGTGACCTTGTTCTTCTTGAACAGGAAAGCGATGCCCTTGGTCAGCTGGTCCACCGCGTCGATCCGCTGGGCGTGCATGGCAGGCAGGTTGAGCTTGGGCGTCACCTCAACCCCCATCCTGGCCATCGTGCCGTTCGCCGCCGCGTCGAAATATTCGCTGGCGTGGAGCATGGCCTTGCTGGGAATGCAGCCGACGTTGAGGCAGGTGCCGCCAAGCGTGGCGCGGCTTTCGACGCAAGCGGTGCGCAGGCCCAGCTGTGCCGCGCGGATCGCGCCGACATAGCCGCCGGGGCCGGAACCGATGAACAGGACGTCGAAATCGTAGTCAGCCATGGGGAATTCCTCAGAGGTCGATCAGCAAACGCATCGGATCCTCGATGGCTTCCTTGATGATCTTCAGCGCGGTCACCGCCTCGCGCCCGTCAATCAGGCGGTGGTCATAGGACAGCGCAATGTACATCATCGGGCGGATCACAACCTGGCCATTGCGGGCCACGGGGCGGTCCTCGATGCGGTGGAGGCCCAGCACGGCGCTCTGCGGCGGGTTGATGATCGGCGTGGACATCAGCGATCCGAACACGCCGCCGTTGGAGATGGTGAAGGTGCCGCCCTGCATGTCAGCCATCGTCAGCGTGCCTTCCTTGGCCTTCTGGCCATAGGCGGCAATAGCCTGCTCAATCTCGGCGAAGCTCATCTGGTCCACATTGCGGACCACCGGCACAACCAGGCCGTTGGGCGCGCTGACTGCCACCGACAGGTCGATGTAATCGTGATAGACGATCTCGTCGCCCTGGATCTGCGCGTTGACCGAAGGGACATCCTTCAGTGCCAGTGTGGCGGCCTTGGCGAAGAAGCTCATGAAGCCCAGCTTGATGCCGTGCTTCTTGGCGAACAGATCCTTGTAGGCCTCGCGCGCCTCGATCACGGCGGTCATGTCGACATCGTTGAACGTGGTCAGCAGCGCGGCTTCTTCCTGCGCGCTCTTCAGGCGGCGGGCGATGGTTTGGCGCAGGCGCGTCATCTTGACGCGCTCCTCGCGGCGCTCGCCCGATGCGGCAGGAGCAGGGGCGGGGGCCGAAGTGGCGGGCGCAGGCGCGGACTTCTTGGCCTGGGCTGCGGCCAGCACGTCTTCCTTGGTCAGGCGGCCATCCTTGCCCGAACCCTTGATGGTCGACGGGTCAAGTCCGTGTTCCAGCACCACGCGGCGGACCGAGGGCGACAGCGTCTGCGGATCACCGCTCTCTTCCTCCGGTGCGGCGGGAGCAGGGATGGAAGCCGGAGCCGGGGCGGGCGCCGCCGCCGCAGGCTTGGCAGATGGGGTGCCACCCGCTTCCACCAGCGCAATCAGCGCGCCGACCTGGACCGTGTCGCCCACCTTGACAGATTGTTCGGACAAGATCCCGGCGACCGGCGAAGGCACTTCCACCGCCACCTTGTCGGTTTCCAGGCTGGCGATCGGCTCGTCCAGCGCGACGGCCTCACCCGGCTGCTTGAGCCATTCGCCAAGCGTGGCTTCGGTTACGGATTCGCCCAGCGCGGGGACTTTGACTTCGGTGGCCATTGTGGGGTTCCTCGAACCTTATTTCTTGCGATTGGAGATGCCGAGCGCATCGGCGACCAGCGCCTCCTGCTGGGCGAGATGGCGGGCGGCAAAGCCGGTGGCGGGCGAGGCGGCTGCCTCGCGTCCGGCATAACGGGGGCGCATGCCCTTGTGCCCGGATGCAGTCAGTGCATCCTCGATCCGGTCGTCGACAAAGAACCAGGCACCGTTGTTCTTCGGTTCCTCCTGGCACCAGACCACCTCTTCCAGATTGGTCATCCGCTGCAGGCGCAGGGCCAGCGGCTCGCCCGGGAAGGGATAGAGCTGTTCGAGCCGCACGATCGATACGTGATCGAGCTTTTCGGCATCGCGCTTTTCCATCAGGTCATAGGCGACCTTGCCCGAACACAGCACCAGACGCTTTACCTTGGCATCGGCGATCTCGGTCTTGTCCGACAGGATGCGCATGAAGTGGCTGTCGCCGGTGAAGCGCATCGCGTCGCTCTTGGCCATCGGGTGGCGCAGCAGGCTTTTGGGGGTCATGATGACCATCGGCTTGCGGAACGGACGCAGCATCTGGCGGCGCAACACGTGGAAGTAGTTGGCCGGGCTGGTGATGTTCAGCACCTGCAGGTTGTCGTTGGCGCACAGTTGCAGGAACCGTTCGAGCCGGGCGCTGGAATGTTCCGGACCCTGGCCTTCAAAGCCGTGCGGCAGCAGCATGACCAGGCCGTTGGCGCGAAGCCACTTAGCCTCGCCGCTGGCAATAAACTGGTCGATAATGACCTGCGCCCCGTTGGCGAAATCGCCGAACTGCGCTTCCCACATCACCAGCGTCTTGGGATCGGCCAGCGAGAAACCGTATTCAAACCCCAGCACGCCGAATTCGCTCAGCACGCTGTCATAGACCTCGAACTTGCCGTGCGGCAGAGTGGCGAGGGGGATGTATTTGCGTTCGCTGGTCTGGTCGACCCATATGGCATGGCGCTGGCTGAAAGTACCGCGGCCCGAATCCTGGCCCGACAGGCGCACGTTGAAGCCTTCGGACACCAGGCTGCCGAAAGCGAGCGCTTCGGCCGTGGCCCAATCGAACCCGGTGCCGGTGTCGAACATCTGCTTCTTGGCATCGAGCACGCGCTGCAGGGTCTTGTGGATCGTGAGGGCTTCGGGAACCGTGGTCAGCGTGCGGCCAAGGCTTTCGAACAGCTTGGTCGAGACTGCGGTTTCCACATTGCGGCGAGCGGTCTCGGGATCGGCCGGCTTGTGCAAGCCGCTCCAGCGCCCGGCGAACCAGTCGGCCTCGTTGGGCTTATAGCTCTTGCCTGCTTCGAACTCGGCTTCGAACATGGCGTTCAAATCCGCCCGCACGCCATCGGCATGGTCTGCGTCGATCACGCCTTCGGCTTGCAGGCGCGCGGCATAGACCTCGCTCACCCGGGCGTGGGCACGGATCGAATTGTACATCAGCGGCTGGGTGAAACTGGGCTCATCGCCTTCGTTGTGGCCGAACCGGCGATAGCACCACATGTCGATCACAATATCGCGCTTGAACTTCTGCCGGTATTCGATCGCCAGCTTGCAGGCGAACGTCACCGCTTCGGGATCATCGCCGTTCACATGCAGGATCGGCGCCTGCACGCCTTTGGCCACGTCAGACGGGTAGGGCGACGATCTGGCGAATTGCGGACTGGTGGTGAAACCGATCTGGTTATTGATCACGAAGTGCAGGCAGCCACCGGTGGAATAGCCGCGCACGCCCGACAGGCCGAAGCATTCCCACACGATGCCCTGACCGGCAAAAGCGGCATCGCCGTGGATCAGGACCGGCAGCACCTTTTCGTGCTTGTTCAGATCATCATGGATCGCCTGCTGCGCGCGCACCTTGCCCAGCACCACGGGGTTGACCGCTTCCAGGTGGCTGGGGTTGGGGACCAGGCTCATATGCACCTTCACCCCGTCAAACTCGCGGTCGGTGCTGGTGCCGAGGTGGTACTTCACATCGCCCGATCCGCCGACATCGTCGGGGTTGGCGCTGCCGCCCGAAAATTCGTGGAAGATCACGCGGTATGGCTTGGCCATCACGTTGGCCAGCACGTTCAGGCGGCCACGATGCGACATGCCGTATACGATCTCGCGCACGCCCAGCGATCCGCCGTACTTGATCACCGCTTCCAGCGCCGGGATCATGCTTTCGCCGCCATCCAGACCAAAACGCTTGGTGCCGACATATTTCTTGCCGAGGAACTTTTCGTATTCCTCGCCCCGGATCACTGCCGCCAGAATGGCCTTTTTGCCTTCGGGCGAAAAGGTGATGACCTTGTCCTGGCCTTCGATCCGTTCCTGCAGGAAGCGGCGCTCCTCCACGTCGGCGATGTGCATGTATTCAAGGCCGACATGCCCGCAATAATTGCGCCGCAGCGTCTCCACCAGGTCGCGCACACTGGCCCATTCCAGGCCGAGCGTTCCGCCGAGATAGACCGGCTTATCCAGCGCGGCGCCGGTGAAGCCGTGATATTCGGGCGTCAGATCAGCGGGGATTTCCTGCTTGGTCAGGCCCAGCGGATCGAGATTGGCCGCCAGATGCCCGCGCACGCGAAAAGTGCGCACCAGCATCATCGCTCGGATCGAGGCATCGGCGGCTTCCGCCACGGCGCGCTCGTCCAGTACCTTGCCGCCCTTGGCTGCGGCATCGGCCACCGCCAACTTCATCGCCGTGGGATCCATCGCGCCCGACAGGTCGGCGCCTTCCGCCAGCGGCCAGCGCGGATTGGCCCAGCTCGGGCCGGGCTGTGGGCCATCCTGTCCCTCGATCTCGGGGAGGAATTGCTGCGCTTCTTTACCCATGGCGATAAATCCCAGTGAGGCGGTTACGCCAGCTCTTTGAGCAAAGCGTCGAGCGTGGTGCCGAGTTCCGAGGGCGAGGCGGCGACACGAATGCCGGCCTTTTCCATCGCCGCGATCTTGTCCTCTGCGCCGCCTGATCCTCCCGAAACGATTGCACCGGCATGACCCATGCGGCGGCCGGGAGGGGCGGTGAGGCCGGCGATGAAGCCGACCATCGGCTTGGCGCGGCCCTTCTTGGCCTGATGAGCGATGAATTCGGCGGCCTCTTCCTCGGCGCTACCGCCGATTTCGCCGATCATGATGATGGACTTGGTTTCGTCATCAGACAGGAACAGGTCCAGCACGTCGATAAAGTTGGTGCCGTTGACCGGATCGCCGCCGATGCCGACTGCCGTGGTCTGGCCAAGGCCCGCGCGGGTAGTCTGGTGCACGGCTTCATAGGTGAGCGTGCCGGAGCGCGAGACCACGCCCACGGTGCCCTTGGAGAAGATGGAGCCAGGCATGATGCCGATCTTGCATTCGTTCGGCGTCAGTACGCCGGGGCAGTTGGGGCCGATCAGGCGGCTCTTGCTGCCCGAAAGCGCGCGCTTGACAGTGACCATGTCGAGTACCGGAATACCCTCGGTGATGGCCACGATCAGCTCGATCTCGGCATCGATCGCTTCAAGGATCGAATCCGCAGCGAAGGGCGGGGGGACATAGATCACGCTGGCGGTGGCGCCGGTGGCGTGCTTGGCCTCGGCGACGGTGTTGAACACGGGCAGCCCGATGTGGCTCTGCCCGCCCTTGCCGGGGGTCACGCCCGCAACCATCTGCGTGCCATAGGCGAGCGCCTGCTCGGTATGGAAAGTGCCGGTTTCACCGGTCATGCCTTGCGTGATGACCTTGGTGTGCTTGTTGACGAGGATAGACATGTGAGAACTTCCTAGAATTAATGTCGTCGTTTCAACCAGGTTCGACCGGTTTCGGTAGGGTGTTGATTACAATCACCGGATCGCCGTCGAACTCGACCATTTCAAATGTGAAGGCGTGGGTTTCTGAAAAGTAGATCGCGCTGCGGGCCGCTTCACCCATCCCCGCGACGGCCGCGGCCTTGAAGGCGTCCATACCCGGCGTATCGTCAAAGCCAGTCAGTGAAAGCGAGGCGACTATCTCGGCGGTGGTTGATGGCATTGCATCAAAAGCGGCGATACGCGCGCTCGTCGTGCAGGCAACGACCGCAGGCGCTATCTTCAACTGGTTGAGTATCGCTCCGCGCGCATAGGTCCGAAGGGTGTAACCTTCTTGAGCCTCATCGGGCGCGCGCAACCAGTCAGCCTGGTCGAGAATCTCAAGATTCGCCGATCTAAGCAAGCCGACGGCTGGTTCACAAGCCTGCATTGCGCGAACGATTTCTGGAGCCAAGACTGCGTAACTCAACGGAGTTGTCGGCTCGGTCTGGATCATGGGAACTGCGGGCGCAGAAGTCTGCGCTTGCGCGGCGACGGTGCCGGCAAGCAGAAGCGCTGCACATCCGCAAGAAAGGCGAAGCGCCTTAAGCAAGGCTGCCATCAATCGCCCGGCACGCCACCAGCAGTTCCTTCACCGCATCGACGCTGACCTGGAAGTTGGCCTTGGCTTCGTCGTCCAGCGCGATCTCGATCACCTCTTCCGCGCCGCCTGCGCCAATCACCACCGGCACGCCGACGTACAGGCCGTCGAGGCCATACTGGCCGTCAACATAGACCGCGCAAGGCAGGATGCGCTTCTGGTCGCCCAGATAGGCTTCGGCCATGGCGATGGCGCTGGTGGCGGGGGCGTAATAGGCCGATCCGGTCTTGAGCAGGCCGACGATCTCTCCGCCGCCAGCGCGGGTGCGGGCGACGATTTCGTCAAGCCGCGCCTTGCTGGACTTGCCCATCTTGACGAGGTCGGTCACCGGCACGCCGCTGATGGTCGAATATTCCAGCACCGGCACCATGGTATCGCCGTGGCCGCCCAGCACGAAGGCGTTCACGTCCTTCACCGAAACGCCGAATTCCCACGCGAGGAAGGTGGCGAAGCGCGCCGAGTCCAGCACACCCGCCATGCCGACCACCTTGTGGGCGGGCAGGCCGGAGAATTCGCGCAGCGCCCAGACCATCGCATCCAGCGGGTTGGTGATGCAGATCACGAACGCGTCGGGCGCGTTGGCCTTGATGCCTTCGCCCACGGCCTTCATCACGCCCAGGTTGATGGCCAGCAGATCGTCGCGGCTCATCCCCGGCTTGCGCGGGATACCGGCGGTGACGATGATCACGTCGGCCCCGGCAATATCGGCATAGTCGTTGGTGCCGGTGATCTGCGTGTCGAACCCTTCAACCGGGCCGCACTGCGACAGGTCCAGCGCCTTGCCCTGCGGAATGCCTTCGACCACGTCGAACAGGACGATGTCGCCCATTTCCTTCTTCGCAGCGAGGTGGGCGAGCGTGCCGCCGATCATGCCGGCGCCGATCAGCGCGATCTTCTTGCGCGAGGTTTCTTGGGCCATTGTGGATTCCAGTCCTTCAAGCTGCGCGGGCGCGAAAACCGGTGATCGAATAGCCCGCCCCGCGCACCGCATGGGGGATCGAGCTGTCAAATGCCTGCCCGCCCTACGCCCGCGAATCGCCTATGGCAACCGCGAATGACGCGTAAGTGACGGTAAAATATGATAACAGTTCGCAATAGCGATAAACGGCGGATTTATCCCGCCCTCAGCACCCGGGCGGCAAGGTTGCGCTCTTCTTCCAGTAGCCGCAGGGCCAGATGTTCAGGCACCGCACGGCTGTAATGATAGCCTTGGCCAAGGGTGCAACCGGCACGGCGAACGGCTTCGACCTGTTCCGGTGTCTCCAGCCCTTCGGCCACGATCTCCATGCCCAGCGTGTTGCCCATCTCTGCCACGGCGCGGATGATCGCCTCGGTCCGCAGGCCGGTTGCCGGCCCAGATACAAAGCTGCGATCGACCTTGATCGTGCTGAATGGATACTTGTTGATATAATGCAGCGAGGAATAGCCGGTTCCGAAATCATCCAGCGCGAAGGTTACTCCTTCGGCCGCCAGTTGCTCCATGAACACCGTGGTCTCGTGCTTATCTTCCAGAAACAGGCTCTCGGTCACTTCCAGTTCCAACCTTGACGGGTCGAGGTGGGCTTCTCTGAGGGCCGCCAGCACGCCTAATGCCGCGCCCGGAGCACTGATCTGGACAGGGGACAGGTTGACGGCCAGCTTCACATCTACCGGCCAGTTCGCACAGGCGCGCGCGGCGGTGCGGGTGATCCAGTTGCCCAGCGTGATGATGAGGCCGGTTTCCTCGGCCACGGGGATGAATTCATCGGGCATCAGTTCGCCCTTGTCCGGATGAAACCACCGCACCAGCGCCTCGAACCCGCGGATCCGGCCGGTGGCCAGGTCCATGATCGGCTGGAAATAGATCGACAGCTCATCACGCAGGATCGCGCCGCGCAGTTCGGCCTCGATCTCCTTGCGGCGGGCCAGGTCGCGCGTCATCGACGGGTTGAAGAAGCGCGCCTGGTGCCGTCCCGCCACTTTGGCGTGGTACAATGCCAGCCCGGCGTTCTGCATCAGGTGGTCAAGATCGGCCGTTTCCGGGCCGATGATGGCGATGCCGATGGATGCGCCGCTTTCGATGCGGTGGCCGCCCACCCGCATGGGCAGGGCCATGCCGGAGCATAGCAGGCCGGCCAGCTGTTCGATCGCCTTTCGCGATGGCATGGGGGCAAGCAGCAGGAACTCGTCGCTGCCGAACCGGGCGCAGATCGCACCTTCGGGCATCCGCGCGCGCATCCGGGTGGCGACTTCGCATAGCACCTGGTCACCCAGATGGTGGCCATGCATATCGTTGATTTCCTTGAAGCGCCGGAGATCAAGCCAGAACAGCGCAAGTTGCCGCATGTCCCCCACCTGTGTCGACGCGGTCCGTGCGATCACGGCTGGTGCCGAGGCTTCGAACCCTGTGCGATTGTGCAGACCGGTAACCGGATCTGTCCATGCCTGTTCGCGAATCTGCTGGGCCAGCGAGGCGCTTTCTCCTGCTGCCCGCATCTGGCGCGACAGGCTGGTAAACACGTTGAAGGTGACAAAGGTCAGTCCTGCGGCGAGGGCAGGCAGGATCAGCCCCAGCACCACCAGCGGCATGGTCCCCAGGCTAAAGCAGGCGATCGAAATGGGCAGGAAGGTCAGGACCATTTGGCCGATGGCGACCAGTGGTCGTCCGGCATTGCCCACTGCGATCCCGGCACCCAGCGTCATCGCATAGCCGACCAGCAGGATCTGCAGATGTTGTTCGGCATCGGCAACGATGGCCGTGGCGGCCGCAGTGCCGATCAGTGCAGCAAAGCCCAGCGCACCAACCGGATAGAGGCGGCGCATGGCTCGACCCAGGGCATTGTCACGCTCGCTGGCAACATAGGCTGTGGCCACCCGCATTGCGGCCAGCACGACCAGCATGATCGCAATCCAGCGCAACACCGGGATCTGCGTGGTGGTGATGGTGGCGCTGCCCGCTGCCATGCCGCAGGTGGCGCTGGTGAACAATCCGATCGGGCGCTGGTGCATCCTGCGGGCAAGTTCCGCACGGATGCGCACATCCTGGCGTTCAAAGCCGAATGCACCGGCCAGCAGGTTTTCCAGGCTCGCGATGGGACCGAACTCCTCTGGGGACGATTTAGACCCCTGGAAGTCACCTTTCGGTTAACTGCAGACCTACGCTGAAACGCTTATGAAGTTGTTGGTCCAGCCAAGTGTGGCAGCGCGATCAGCCAGTTCCATGATCAGACAGCCTGGCGATCGAGTTCGCGGGCCATGCGGCGGTCCAACGCGCGACAGATTTCCAGCCACCAGTCATAGCCCTGGTCGTCTCCTGCCAGCCGTGCGGCTTCAGCCTGGGTGCGTGCGTGGCGCGCGGCGGCAAGGCCGTGCTCGGCAAAATGGCGCAGCGCGGCGTGGATTGTGGCATCTCCGTGGTAACGGTGGCCGTTGTCATTGGCTGCACGCAGGCAGGCCGCTTGGGCGGCAGGATTTTCCATGTGGTTGCGGATGGCGTGCCGGGGCGCGGCAAAACGGATGGACATGGGGCTTTTTCCTGCTTGTTGGCTGGCGTCCGGTGCCGGCAGGCTGGCTCTAGACCGGGCGGGCCTAAGCCTTGGTTCGGCAAGATGGTTTCCGAAATCCTGTGAACGGTTAAGGTTGGCGCAGCCATTGGCCACTGCGCGCGTGCTGTTCAAGCACGGCCCCCGATTGCGGCAGTAAGTTCGGCTGGGCCGGTACATCGGCCACAGGCTCGGCCATTGGGGCAGGCGCAGCAGTCGGCGCGGCGGGATAGGTGGCGGGCAGGGCAAGGTCGGAACTGCTGCCTGACCGGGCAACAGTGGAGCTGCCAAATGTGGTATTGGCAAATGCGGCGCTGGCAAAATGGCGCAGTGGACCGGTTTCGCCCCCGGCATAAGCGGCGGTGAAGGCGCCAGGCTGTCCGGCAGCGCCCGTTCCGCGATAGAACCGGTGCAAGCCGATGGTGGTGACGGAGTTGAGGCTGGACGCCCAATAGGGATAGATGTCTGTGCGGTGATAATGGGTGGCCAGGCCCACGGCAGCATGGACATAGCCCCCCAACGCGGCTCGGGCGATCGCATTTGCGCGGGCCATGGCCGAGGCTTGGGGCTGGCGGTTCAGCGATCCGTCGCAGGTGAAGCTGAACTGGCAACCGGTGGTGCGTTCGTAACCCTGGAATACCACGCCACACACGGAATCTGGCCAGGCAGGATTGCGCACCCGGTTCATCACTACCTGGGCCACTGCGCGCTGGCCATCGACGCTTTCGCTTGCCGCTTCGTAATAGACTGCCATGGCCAGGCACTGCTGGGCGCGGGCCCGATCGGAATAGCCGACCAGCGCCCCAAACGGGCGCGCGGCGGGGCCGGGGTCCACCAGCCCTGAGGAGGCTGGTGACAGGGCAAATTCGGCGGCCAGATCGGTTGCAACTGGCTCGTCTTGTGCCGTCGGCGCGTAAGGAATTGTCTCGGGCAGGACAAAGCGGATCACGTGCGGTTCGGCCGGCTGGACCGAGGGCGCAGCCATGGCCGGAACTGCCATCGCTGCGGCCAGCACGCCCATGCGTTTGAACACGATGCGGCGGCGGGTCTTGACTGTCAGCCCATGGGCGCGGCCGACACGGGTGATCCGGGCGGAAAAGTCCCGCGCAGGTTCCTCGTACTGGCCAAAATCATGGGGCAACGGCTGGTCTCTTGTGGCTCGCGAAGATCGCGCTTTGGCGCGTAACCGATTGGCCGGTGCTGCGCTGCCCTGATGGCAGCAGCGTTCCGGAACGGGACGGATAGAACCCAGGGACTAAACGGGAGTTAATCTTGCCCGGCAGTGATCGCGCGCCTATCGCCGTGGACAGACGTTTCGCAATGCCCGGGAGGCCGGGCCGCCATGATCGAACAAGGATCATGGTCGAGGGAAGCGGGTGACTCTCGCATTGGAGAGGAGCCCCGCGCTGCCCCCGCAACTGTGACCGGGGAGCCTTTTCCCACGATGCCACTGGACCGTTATCGTCCGGGAAGGCGGGGAAAGGCGGCGATCCGGCAAGTCAGGAGACCTGTTGCGAGGCGGTCGTTCGGCAAAGGGGCGGGGTGCACCCATTGCCAGCGGTGGCGGACACGCGGCGCACACCTGTGCGCGGCGTGGACACCCCCCTGCCTTGAACGGCGATGGTGCGTTCACGAGCGGGGGATTTTGGCAGTGTATCATTTATGGTTATCGGTCCTGGCACTTGCTGTGCTGGCAAATCCGGCATGTGCGCAGGAGGCCGGTGAAGCGGAGCCATCGTTCGTGCTGTGGCATGGGGACATCGTCGTATCGGCCGAAGGCCTGCGATCTGTGCGCGATAGCAACGGCATTTCCATTTCGCTGCTGGAAGGTAGCCAGATCGAAGCCGTGCAAGGCCCCGATATTGCGCGGGTGTTGCAGCGATTGCCCGGCGTGACGCTGACCCGCAATGGCGGGCTTGGCAGCTTTAGCGGCCTTTCGGTGCGCGGCGCGGCATCAGACAGCGTGCTGGTCCTGCTGGATGGCGCGCGGTTGAACGATGTGGCAGGCCCGGCAGGTGGCTTTGATTTTGGCAGCCTGATGTCTGCATCGGTCGGACGCATCGAATTGCAGCGCGGATCCAGTTCGGTCGTCTGGGGATCGGATGCCATCGGCGGGGTTGTCCATCTCACTTCTCCGCGCAGCGATGGTCTGGAGGCAAGCGCGGAATACGGCGGCGACCGTCAGTTTTCGGGCATGGTGCTTCTGGGCACAACGCAGCGCGATCTGGATGCGGCGGTGTCGGCCAGCTTCGTGACGCGCGAAGGCTTTTCGTCCGCTGCCAGTGGAGTGGAAGCCGACGGCTTTGAACAGCTGGCTTTGCATTCGCGGGCCAAATTCGCGCTCGACAATAGTCTCGCCGTGTTCGGCTATGCGCGCTATGCCAGCGGACAATCAGAGATCGATGGATTTCCGGCACCAGATTTCACCTTGTCCGACACTGCAGAGCGCCAGGACACGCGGCAGTTATCGGCGCGCGCAGGCATTGAGTATAACGCGGCCAAAACGGACATCACAGCAAGCCTGGCGCATGCGGGGACCGAGCGTGACCTGGTGGATGAGGCGGCAAACCCCACTCCCTATTATTCGACCCAAGGCCGATCAAACCGGGTGGAATTGCGCGCGCGCCAGACGGTGATGGACCAGCTTTACATCGTTGCAGGTGGTGATTGGGAGCGGACCGAATTTTTCGATGGCACGTCTGGAGCATCTGCTCGGATCGGCAGCGTGCATGCGTTGCTGGACTATGCACCGAACGGCTATGGTGCGTACAACGGTATCAGTTTTTCGGCCGGTGCCCGATACGACAATCACGACCAGTTCGGCAGCGCATGGAGCATCGGCAGCGATGCAACCTGGCGTCCGACCAACAACGTCCGGCTGACAGCGTCTGTCGGTGACGGCTTCAAGGCGCCAAGCCTGTTCCAGCTCTATTCCGATTATGGCAATCTCGCGCTGTCGCCGGAACGAAGCCGATCCTATGACGTGGGCCTGCGCTACAGCGATTTTCCGCTCAATGTCTCGCTGGCCATTTTCCGCCGTGACAGCCGGGATTTGATCGATTTTGTCGGGTGCTTCGGGTCAATCGATCCGATCTGCGCCGATCGACCATACGGCACCTATGACAACGTGGGCAGCGCGCGGTCGCAGGGCATCGAAACGGAAGCCTGGTGGGATATAGCCGACCATTTGAGTTTCGGCCTCGCCTATGCCTTCATCACCAGCACCAATCGCGACACCGGCATGCGCCTCGCCCGCCGTCCGCGTCATGCCGGCACGTTGATGCTTGATTGGCAGGCGCTGGAGGCACTGATGCTGGGGGCAGACCTGCGGGTGGTTTCAGCCAGTTTCGACGACGCGGCCAACACCGTGCGGCTGGGCGGCCATGCCACGCTCGATCTGCGGGCGAGCTGGGAAGTATCCGACCGGTTCGAGCTGTACGGCCGGATCGAGAATGCGTGGGACGAGCGCTACCAGACCGCCGCGGGCTATGCCACGCAAGGCCGCGCGGCGTTTGTGGGCGTGAGGGCGCGGCTGTGAGGGCGGCGGCGTTCCTGCTGCTGCTGGCCGGTTGTGCGCAAGCGCTGCCACGGCCTGCCGCCGAACCGACAATCATCAGTCTCAACCCCTGCACTGATGCGATCCTGGCCGAGGTGACCGCGCCCGGGCAATTGCTGGCGATCTCGCATTACAGCCATGACCCTGCTGCCACTTCGATGCCGCTGGATCAGGCGCTGGCCTATCCGGCCACCGGCGGCACAGTGGAGGAGGTACTGGCGCTTGATCCCGATGTGGTGGTTGCAGGCACGTTCCTGCCGCCTGCCACCCGCAGCGCTTTCGAGCGATTGGGCATCCGGGTCGAGACTGTCGGCATAGCCCTGACGGTGGAGGAAAGTCTGGCGCAGGTGCGCATGCTGGCCGGCCTTGCCAGACAGGAAGCCAGCGGAGAGATGCTGGCCGCGCGGATAGTCGCCGCGTGGGACGCAGCCGAATGGCGCGGCCAGCAGGTTACCACCTTGCTGTGGCAGCAAGGCGGGATAGTGCCGGGGCCGGATAGCCTGGTGGCGCAAATGCTGGCCCACAGCGGCTTTACGTTGCAGTCCGCCACGCGGGGGCTGGGGCAGGGGGCCTATCTCCCGCTGGAAGAGGTGCTGGCCGATCCGCCCAAGCTTCTGCTGGCCTCCAGCGACGAGCGGGCGCTGGCGCATCCGGCACTGGAGCAGGTGCCCGGCATGCGCCGCGAGGTGTTCGATCCGGCTCTGCTCTATTGCGGCGGGCCGAGCATCGTCGCGGCGCTGGACCGGCTTGCCAGGATGAGGGAGAGCCTGTGACCCGCCTGGTGTTGATCCTCGGCGCGCTCATCGCCCTTGCGCTGCCACTGTCCCTGCTGGCCGGGCGGGTGTGGATCGATCCCGGCGCAACGCCCAACGCCGCGCTCATCGTGATGGAACTACGCCTGCCGCGCGCGCTGCTGGCCCTGGCCATCGGCGCGGGGCTGGGAGCCAGCGGGGCGGCGATGCAGGGCTATCTGCGCAATCCGCTGGCCGATCCCGGCTTGTTCGGCATTGCGCCGGGCGCCGCGTTGGGAGCCGTTGTGGCGCTGTTTTTCGGACTTGGCCCATTCGTGCCGCTGTTCGCGCTGGCCGGAGCAGGTGGAGCGATGGCGCTGCTGGCGCTGATCGCCGGACGCACAGGAGGGGTGGCGCTGTTCACGCTGGCGGGCATGATGATCGCCAGCCTGGCGGGCGCGCTTACCAGCCTGGCGATCAGCCTGGCCCCCAATGCCTTTGCCATGTCGGAAATCGTCGGCTGGCTGATGGGTGCGTTGACCGATCGCGGCTGGCCCGATGTGTGGATTGCCGCGCCGCTCAGCCTGGCAGGTGTGGCCGTGCTGCTGCTGGCGGGGCGCGGGCTGGATGCGCTGACGCTGGGCGAACAGGCGGCGCGCAGCCTTGGGATGGAGCCTGCAAGGATGCGCTGGCTGCTGGTGATCGGCACCGGGTTGGCGGTTGGCGGCGGCGTGGCGGTGGCGGGGATCGTGGGCTTTGTCGGCCTGATCGTGCCGCATCTGGTCCGTCCGCTGACCGATGGCCGACCATCGCAATTGCTGCTGCCTGCCGCGCTGGCGGGGGCCTTGCTGGTGCTGGTGGCGGATGTCGCCTGTCGCCTGCTGCCACTGGTGACCGAACTCAGGCTCGGTATTGCACTCAGCCTGATCGGCGCGCCGTTTTTCCTGCTGTTGCTGCTGCGGATGCGGAGGGAGATCGCATGAGCATCCTTGCTACATCGAATGCCACCCTTGGCGGGCGCATCTCTGGCATATCGGCCAGCTTCGCGCCGGGCACGATCACCGCGATCTGTGGACCAAATGGCGCAGGGAAATCCACCCTGCTGGCGGCGCTGGCCGGATTGCTGGCGCTGGACGATGGCACCGTCACCCTGGCTGGATCACCGCTGACGGCGCTTCCTCTGCGGGAGCGTGCGCGAGCGATCGGCTATCTACCGCAAGCAGGCGACGTGGCGTGGAACCTGTCGGTTGCCGTACTGGCGGGGCTGGGCCGCTTGCCACATGGTGACACTGCGCCCGGACCCGTTTCCCGCGCCCTGGCCGCACTGGACCTGTCTGACTTGGCCCATCGGCCCATTGCCACGCTGTCGGGCGGCGAGAAGGCCCGCGCCCTGCTCGCCCGCGTGCTGGCCGGCGAACCGCAATGGATCCTGGCTGATGAACCTTTGGCCGCACTCGATCTGGCGCACCAGCGCACGCTGCTGGCGCATCTGCGGCAAGCGGCGCAGCTTGGTGCAGGGGTGGTGCTGGTGCTCCACGACCTGTCACTGGCCATGAACCATGCCGATCAGGCGCTTGTTTTGAAACAGGGATTGCTGGTGGCCGATGGTCCACCCGCACAAGCGCTGGGCGAGCAGGTGATCCAGCAAGTGTGGCAAGTGCCCGCGCGCTGGCTGGGTGAGCCGGGCGCGCGGGCGTTGAGCCTGAGATCCTGAAAACTTGCCGGCTTAAAGCAGGCCGCGCGCTTCCAGCATCGGTTCCACCTGCACATCGCGACCGGTGAAATCGCGATACATCTGTTCGTAGTCCTTCGAATGACCCTGACCGAGGAACTTGGCGCGGATCTGGTCGCCTACCGCGCGGGTCATGCCGCCGTTTTCCTTCACCCAGGCATAGGCATCGTGATGCAGCGCCTCGGTCCACAGATAGCTGTAGTAGCCCGCATCATAGCCGTGGCTGAAAATATGCCGGAAATAGGGCGTGCGATAGCGTGGCGGGACCAGATCGGCATTGAGGCCGAGCCGCGTCAGTGCCTGCGCCTCGAACGCCATCACGTCGTCAGGCACTTCACCCGGTGCCAGCGCGTGCCATTCCATATCCAGCAACGCGCCGGTGACGGATTCGCCCATCGCATAGCCCTGGCCGTACTTGCCCGCCCGGTCGATTGCCTGCAGCATTTCGGCCGGGATTGTTTCGCCGGTCTGCCAGTGCTTGGCATAATTGTTCAGCACGGCCGGAATGGTGGCAAAGTTTTCGTGGAACTGGCTGGGGAATTCCACCCAGTCACGCGTGGTGTTGGTGCCCGACAGGCTGGGATAGCGTTGATCGGCGAACATGCCGTGTAGCGCGTGGCCGAATTCGTGGAACATCGTGGTCACATCATCAAAGCTGGCGAGCGCGGGTTCACCGGCAGCGGGCGGGGCCACGTTCTGCGTATTGGTCACCACGGGTATGTCGCCCAGCAAGTGGCTCTGTTCGACAAAGTTGCTCATCCACGCGCCGCCCTGCTTGCTGTCGCGCTGGAACGGATCGAAGTAGAACAGGGCCAGTTCGCTGCCATCGGCATCGAACACGGTGTAGACGGTCACATCGGGGTGATAGACGGGAATGTCATCGCGCTTCTCGAACCGCAGGCCGTACAGTTGGTTGGCCATGAAAAACACGCCGTCTTCCAGCACGCGGGTGACTTCGAAGTATTGTTTGATGGCCCCTTCATCCAGCGCATAGCGTTCCTGCCGGATCTTCTCGGCATAGAACGGCCAGTCCCACGGCTGGACAGTGAAGTTGTGGCCGTCTTTGGCAATCCGGGCATTCAGCTCCTCGGCCTCGCGTTGCTGGGTGGCGGCGAGGGCGGGGACCATCTCGCGCATGAAGGTGAGTGCGGTGGCGGGGTTGCCGGCCATCCGGTCATACATCTGCCAACTGGCATAGTCCGGTTCGCCGAACAGTTGTGCCTTGCGGGTGCGCAGCTTCACAATCTCGCGCACGATGGCGCGGGTATCATGCTCGCCGCCCGAAGAGGTGCGGCTGATGCTGGCGTTGTACAATCGTTCGCGCAAGGCCCGGTTTTCCAGCCGGGCGAGCAGGGGCTGCTGGGTGGTGTTCTGCAGCGCCAGCATGAACTTGCCCGGCTGCCCGCGATCTGCCGCCAGCGTGGCTGCCGAAGCGATCTCGCCCTCGGTCATGCCGGCCAGGTCATCGCGGCTGTCGACCACGATGGCGGCGGCCGAAGTCGCGGCCGTCAGCTTCTGGCTGAATTCGGTTTCCAGCGCGGAAATGCGCCCGTTGATGCCGCGCAGTTCTTCCTGCGCGGCGGGGGTCAACAGCGCGCCGTTGTGCACGAAGCGGGCATAGGTGGTTTCCAGCAGCATCAGGTCTTCGGCATTCAGGCGCATGAAGACCCGGTCATCGTAGACCTTCTTGACCCGCGCAAACAGCTGCGGGTTGAGGTAGATCGTGTCGTCCATCGCGGCCAGCTGGGGCGAAATGGCGCTGTCGGTGGCATCGAGCACCGGATTGGAATGGGCGCTGACTTCCTGCCCGAACGGCGCATAGGCGCGGCCCAGCATGCGCCCGGTGCGCTCCATTGCCACCAGGGTGTTGTCAAAAGTGGCGGGTTCCGGGTTGCGGGCAATGTGCTCGATCTCGGCCAGCTTGATGGCGATGCCCTGTTCCAGCGCAGGGAGGTAGTCCTCGTCGGTAATCCGGTCAAAATCGGGCGCCTGGAACGGCAGGGTGCTCGGCTCGGCGAAAATGCCGGTGGCCTGCGGGATCGGGGGCAATTCACCGGCGTTCGGGACATCAGCGGTTGCGACATTATCCATCGGCGTATTTCCCATCGTGGTGCAGGCAGACAGCAGTGACAGCACGGTGGCCCCTGCGAGCAAGCGGATTTTCATATTCTCTCCAGAATTGCGAGCTCCGGCATGAGGTTTCATGCGAAACTTGAGTCGCGGGCATCTAGGAGAGCGGGCCTGTCGGGGCAATGAACAAGTTGCCCAATACGGAAAGGGGGCTGAGCTGCCGGCGATGAACTGGGCTGCCGTGGGCTATTGGCGCCGCCTATTGGCGCACAGTTACTGGCGCACAGTGCAGCGGCTGACATCGCCCGCGTTGCAGGCGGCCACGTCGGCCCGCCAGCGGGCCATCGCGGCTTCGTGGTCCTGTTCGCGCCGCAACCGTTCGGCTTCGAAAGCGGCCTGTGCGGCAGCGTCTTCCGCCCGCAACCGGGCAACCGTCGCCTCGTGATCGCGCCGCGCCTGGTCGTATTCCTGCACCTCCCTCCGGCTGGCGGCGTTGTCCTCCAGCTGCCGGTTGGCGTATTCCGCCTGGCTCTGGTTCAGCTTCTCGCGCTCCATTTCTTCCTGGCTGGCCTGCTGCGGGTTAACCGGAACAGATACAGGTGCGCTGGCGGGCTGCTGCGGCTTGGTTTGCGCAAAAGCGGGCGATACCGGGCCGACCACGCATGCCATCAAGGCAAGGGCAAGCCACGCGCGAAGGCTGTTGGTCATCGTGTTCACTTCCTCGATTATTGCTGCCCGATATTTAGCACGAAGTGTGGCGGGCGGACCAGATAGCGCGGCCCGCGCACCCGCCACGGCTTGACCTGCGCGAACATTTGCGGAACATTGCCATCAAGCCAGGGTAGTCCTAAGGCCCACTGGATTAATCAGCGCAAAGGCACCACATCGCCGCCATGGCACTCACCCACATTTCCGTGCGCGGCGCGCGCGAGCATAATCTCAAAGGCATCGATATCGATCTGCCGCGCGACGCGCTGATCGTCATCACCGGCCTGTCAGGCTCCGGCAAATCCAGCCTGGCGTTCGATACCATCTATGCCGAGGGGCAGCGGCGCTATGTCGAGAGCCTGTCGGCCTATGCGCGCCAGTTTCTGGAAATGATGCAGAAGCCCGATGTGGAACATATCGACGGGCTGAGCCCCGCGATCAGCATCGAACAGAAGACCACCAGCCGCAACCCGCGCTCCACCGTGGCCACTGTCACCGAGATATACGATTACATGCGCCTGCTGTGGGCGCGGGTGGGCGTGCCGCATTCGCCCACCACCGGCCTGCCGATCAGCGCGCAGACCGTTTCGCAGATGGTCGACCGGGTGATGACCCTGCCCGAAGGCACGCGCGCCTACCTGCTGGCCCCCGTGGTGCGCGGCCGCAAGGGTGAATACCGGCGTGAACTGGCCGAATGGCAGAAGGCCGGCTTCACCCGCGTGCGGATCGATGGCGAGATGTACGAGATCCCCGATGCCCCGCTGCTCGACAAGAAGTTCAAGCACGATATCGAGGTGGTGGTCGATCGCATCGCGGTGCGCCCCGGCATCGAAACCCGGCTGGCCGACAGCTTCGAAACCGCGCTGAAACTGGCCGAAGGGCTGACCTACCTTGACCTGGCCGATGGCGTGGTGCCCGGGCGGGTTGATGATGCAGCCAGCGGCGGCGCGCTGAAAGGCGCGGGCCTGCCGCCCAACCGCATCGTGTTTTCGGAAAAGTTCGCCTGCCCGGTGTCCGGCTTCACCATCGAGGAGGTGGAACCGCGCCTGTTCTCCTTCAACGCCCCGCAAGGTGCCTGCCCCACCTGCGACGGGCTGGGCGAGAAGATGCTGTTCGATCCGCAACTGGTGGTGCCCAACGAAGGGCTGACGCTGAAGAAGGGCGCCATCGTGCCCTGGGCGAAGAGCAATCCGCCAAGCCCCTATTACATGCAGGTGCTGGCCAGTCTGGCCAAGGCTTACGGCTTCAACCTGGAAACGCCGTGGAATGAACTGCCGGGCGAAGTGCAGCTGATCATCCTGTATGGCACCGGCGGCAAGAAGGTGGCGCTGACATTCAAGGACGGGCGCAAGGAATATACCGTCGACAAGGCGTTCGAAGGCGTGATCGGCAACCTCAACCGCCGCCTGCTGCAAACCGATTCTGCGTGGATGCGTGAGGAGCTGTCCCGCTTCCAGACCGCGCAACCGTGCGAGACTTGCGGCGGCGCCCGCCTGAACGAGAAGGCGCGCTGCGTGAAGCTGGCGGGCAGCGACATCAGCGGCCCGGTGCGCTTCAGCGTGTCCGATGCGCTGGCCTTCTTCACCGCGCTGCCCGACAGCCTGACCGACACGCAGAACCAGATCGCCAAGGCCATCCTCAAGGAAATCGTCGAACGGCTCGGCTTCCTCAACAACGTCGGCCTCGATTACCTCAACCTCGATCGCACATCGGGCACGTTGAGCGGGGGCGAGAGCCAGCGCATCCGCCTCGCCAGCCAGATCGGCAGCGGCCTCAGCGGCGTGCTGTACGTGCTGGATGAACCCAGCATCGGCCTGCACCAGCGCGATAACGACATGCTGCTCGCCACGCTGAAACGCCTGCGCGACTTGGGCAACACGGTGATCGTGGTGGAGCATGACGAGGATGCCATCCGCGCCGCCGATCACATTGTCGATCTGGGGCCGGGCGCGGGCGTGCATGGCGGCGAAGTGGTGGCGCAAGGCACGCTGAAGGACATTCTGAAGGCCAAGAAATCGCTCACCGCCGCCTATCTCAACGGCACGCGGGAGATCGCCATTCCGGCCAAGCGGCGCAAGGGCAATGGCAAGAAGCTGGTGGTCCACGGCGCGCGGGCCAACAACCTGCGCAATGTCACCGCCACCATTCCGCTCGCCACCTTCACCTGCATCACCGGCGTTTCCGGCAGCGGCAAATCAAGCCTGACGATCGACACGCTGCAGGCCGGTGCCGCCCGCGCGCTCAACAATGCCCGCGTGGTGGCGGGCGCGCATGACAAGATCACCGGGCTGGAATTCTGCGACAAGGTGATCGAGATCGACCAATCACCCATCGGCCGCACCCCGCGATCCAACCCCGCCACCTATACCGGCGCCTTCACCCAGATCCGGGACTGGTTCGCCGGCCTGCCCGAAAGCCTGGCGCGCGGGTACAAGCCGGGGCGCTTCAGCTTCAACGTGAAGGGCGGCCGCTGCGAGGCGTGCCAGGGCGACGGCCTGATCAAGATCGAGATGCACTTCCTCCCCGATGTCTATGTCACGTGCGAGGAATGCCACGGTCGCCGCTACAACCGCGAAACGCTGGAGGTGAAGTTCAAGGGCCACTCCATCGCCGACGTGCTGGATATGACGATCGAGGACGCGGAGGAGTTCTTCAAGGCCGTGCCCCCGATCCGCGACAAAATGCACATGCTGAACGAAGTGGGCCTTGGCTATGTCAAGGTCGGCCAGCAGGCCACCACGCTATCGGGGGGTGAGGCGCAGCGGGTGAAACTGGCCAAGGAACTGGCCCGCCGCAGCACCGGGCAAACGCTGTATATCCTGGATGAACCGACCACGGGCCTCCATTTCGAGGATGTCCGCAAGCTGCTTGAAGTGCTCCACCGGCTGGTGGACCAGGGCAATTCGGTGGTGGTGATCGAACACAACCTGGATGTGATCAAGACCGCCGACTGGGTGATCGACCTGGGGCCGGAAGGCGGCGTGCGCGGGGGCGAGATTATTGCCGTGGGAACGCCGGAGGACGTGGCGAAGGAGCCGCGGTCTTATACGGGGCGGTATTTGGCGCCGATGTTGGGGTGATGGGCGAGGCGGAGGACCAGGTGGCGGAAGACCTGCCGGCCCTCACCGCAGCCGAAGAGGACGAGCAGCGCGCCTTGCAACGCCAATCGGTACGCGACCAGATAAGCGAAGCAGGACCGGTGATGGTGATGGGCCTGATCCCGCTGGGGCTGGTCCTGATGCTGCTCGGAATGTTGCTGGGTGATTGGGTGTGGGCCGTAGTGCCGGTGGTATTGTTGGGCGGATTTTACGGCCTGCCGCTGCTAATCAACTACCGCGCCCACGCGGATAGCTCGCTGCCACTGGACCTGCCACGGCTTGGCCGCCTGACCGGCAAGGCCAAACGCCGGACCGTGGCCCTGGTCTCGGTGGTACTGTTGCTGGCGTTTGTTGCCATCGAGATGGGCGGGATTGCGCTGGTGGAATTGCGCCAGTTGCTGCTGGGGTGGTGGGTTTGAAGGTGGCGTGCGCGGGGGCGAGATTATCGCCGTGGGCACCCCGGAGGACGTGGCGATGAAGCCGCCGTCTTCTACGGGGGCGGTATCTGGCGCCGAAGTTGTGATTTTGGCATATTGATGGAGAGGTATACGAGCGAACATATAATGGGGGATTCTAGTGGCCAACTTCATCGAACTTGCAAAAGCGCTTGGGTGGCCAATTGCGATAGTTATCGCAGCAGTTTGCCTCCTCGTCACAATTTTCAGAATCACTTCAAAAAAGGGGTCGTTGAAATTTGGCGTAAAAGATTGGTTCAATCTTGAGACAGATTCCCAGAGGAGCGTCACAGCGACTGTGGACAAATCCATTACCTCTGAAGACGAGATAACCTCTCGACCCATTTCTGGCAGTGGGATTGGGGAGAGAGACGAGGATGGCGTTCTCCCACCAGAGAAAGCGGGCCCGGTCCACTTCTTTTTTGCCAAATCAATTGAAGAACTAGATTCAGCGTTTTCGAGTTTTCGCATTACCGAGAGCTTCTCTGCAGACTCTGATTTTTGGCAGTCCACCTATATAAATAAGAAACACGAATTAGGTGTTCTGAATGAAGATGTGGAATATCAAAAATTGGCGGCTGCTAATCCTACTTGGGTATGGCCCTTAATTTATCTTATTCGGCGTCACGTTCGGCTTCATGAGGCGGAAAAGGCAAGTGAATGTCTGGAGCAGGCACTTATTCGCTCATCAGAGGATAATTTGCAGTACGTTCTGAGGGAAGGTGTGCGCATGCATGCCACGCTGTTCAGCACAGATCGGGCGTTTCAGTTCGTGGTCAGTAGACTAAGAACTTCAAGCAGTGATCTTGATATCTCGAGCATGTTAAGAGAATTATCTATTGTTATTCAAACAGATAATATATTTGATACGATATTTTACAGAGAAATCGCATTATCATTGAATTTTGATAAAAATGAGCTTTTCGAAATAGCTTACGCTTATGGCAGTATTCCCGATGCGAAGCTTGTTGCCTTCGAGAGGTATCGTGAGCTTTACTGTTCGGATGGAGGATACATCAGCGCTGCAAATAATATGGGTGTTATAGTAAGTGACAATACAGCGGTTGAGACCGACTATTTCGAGAGAGCGATAAAGAGCGGAGATGCTATGGCGCACGCAAATCTCGCAAGAAATCTTGCGCATGCCGGATATATCGCGCGCGCTGAGAAGATTCTTGAAGATGCTTCCAGTTTGCACCTATCGACCGAGGCGGAGGCAGCTCTTGCGGATGCGAAGGTCAAGGTTAGTGTTGCCAGGAAGAGAGTCGATGAGGAACGCGACAAGCTTGAGAAGCATGCTCGTGAACAGGACACAAAATATAAATCCCTAGTGTTTTCTGCCTTCTCCTTCTTGAAGGCCGGTGGAGATTACTCGATTGAGGGGTTATTCATCTCAGAGGACAACGAAATTGGAATAAGTGGAACGGCAGATGTTCGCGTTGGAATGCAGGTTGGAGAAGAAATCCATTTGGGAGTTTTAGTGGCAAGAGGGCTCTGCCACGAGGGGAAAATTAATCGCAAGGGCGCTGGCCTCTTGGATTTCTCGGAAAGAAGAGTGATTGCCGCTCGCGTATCTGATGATGAGGTACGAGCTATTTTGTTTCCGAACGGATTTTCACTTGATAGTAAATCCCGCGTAATTTCGCTCCGCCGTGTTGTTAGCGATCAACAGCAACTAGAAGAGCAGAAAAATTCGATGGAGCGCTTACTGTTAGAGGTTAAGCGCTAGGCCCTTTCCTACACCCCCCAATCCATGCCCTACCCGGTTGCCCCTTTTCGCAACCCGTGAGGCCTCGCCATGTCGGCTCCTGTTTCGTCCGCCCGTTTCCTGTCCACCTCGCCCGGGGAGATCCCGGCGCTTCGCGATGATGTGGCGCGGTGGCGGGGGCATGTGGCGGCGGGGCGGATCGGGGCGCGGATGGACATGGCGCCCGAGCTTCTCGCGCAGGTGCTTGCCAACGAGGCTGCCATATTGGGGCCGGATCATCCGCGGGGGTTGGCGGTGTTGCTCGCGCTGGGTGGGGGGCGGTGAGGGTGGTTATGTTGCACCCTGCGAACGCGACGTTTCTCCCGGGCAGGTGTCACCTTGTCCGCAGGCCCGCAACATACCGGAAATTCAGGGAAAACGGGTCAAAACCCAAGGTGACAGGGTGTCACTTGTGTCACCTTTGGGCCGAGTTACCCCAACCTCCGTTCGTGTCGAGCGCAGTCGAGGCACCGCGCAAGGCATCTCGACTTCGGACCTTTGGTCCGAAGTTTATCCTGAGCGAAGTCGATGGGCTCGATGCGAACGGATGTGGTGTTGAATTGGGCTATGCGAAAGAAGGCTCAGCCTTCGAGCAATTCCAGCGCCACATCGGCATGGCCGGGGCGGACCAGGCCGAGGTCTTCGGCGGCAGCGCGGCTGACGTCGATCAGGCGGCCGCGGGTGAAGGGGCCGCGATCGTTGATGCGGACCACTACGCTGGCGCCGGTGGCGGGGTTGGTCACCCGCACGCGGGAGCCGAAGGGCAGGGTGCGGTGCGCGGCGGTATAGGCGCGGTTGTCGAACGCCTCGCCACTGGCGGTGCGCTGGCCGTGGAACCGGTCGGCATAATAGCTGGCGCTGCCGGTGCCCAAATGGGTTGCGGCGGCGGAGGCAGAAGGCGCAGCGGCCAGCACCTCGGTCACATCGACCGCGTTGGCGGTGACTGCCGTGGCGGGGGCGGGGCGGCCAAGGTGGGCGAATGCCTCCTCGAACGCGGCCTGTTCGCTGGGCTGGAAGGTGGGGCCGGTGTTGACCGAGGCGGTGGCAAGCGCGGCGGTGCTTTGCTGTCCGATTGCTGGCCCAACCTGCGCCTGGCCAGAAGAGCCGAAGGCTCCGCCAAACGCCACGGTGGCGGCAATGGCCAGCAGCAAACGGGCTTTGGGCCGGGGGGCTTTTGGTCCCTTCATGGGCAAGGCGGATAGGCCGATGGGGGTAAACAAGCCAGTAAGGTGGCCTCGGCCTGCCCCCTTTGCGCCACATTTGGTCGTAATCCGGCGGATAGACGCGCGCGGACTCGGGCGGATGGCGGGGAAAGTGGGCGCAAAAAGAGAAATGGGGCCGACATTGCTGCCGACCCCACTCTCACCGGCGTGTGGACCGTGCCGAAGCATGGTACTTGGCGCCTGGCGTGTCGCCTTGGAGCAAGCCCGAAGGCAAGCTTTGCGGCTATGTCGCCCGGCGCTCGCGCCGGTGCCGGATCGTTTTCGTGGCCGGGTATGACTTCCGGTCTTGCAACCGGGGGCCTGTCCCTTGCCGCGTGGCGGTCCGAGGCTGGTTGCGTTTCCTGCCGCCTCAAGCGGTTCCGCGTCTGCCAGGGGGCATGGCGGTTCCATCGGCGACCGGAATTGCAGGTCCGGCCTGTCCGGCGTTCGGCCTTGCACGGGGTCAAACAGTCTGGTTTCGGATTGCCCTTGCGGGTGTTTCCGGCTCCGTCCCTAGTCCGCGCGAGAACTTTCCCGCCGCGTCTTCCACTTCTTCCTGTTCATTCCGGATCGGCAGGCGATCCTTTGTGAAGCGGTATCCGTGGCTGACAACTGGAAGATGCGCCGCAGGAGCGAGTCGGACAATATTTCGGCCGCTGACTTATCCACTTTTGGCAAAAATGCCGGTGGACAAGGGTGGATAAGTCAACGCTTCGTCGCCCTCAATCCCGCCGGTCGCGCTGGGCGAGAAGGCGCAGACGCAGGGCGTTGAGCTTGATGAACCCCGCCGCATCCTTCTGGTCGTATGCCCCGGCATCGTCCTCGAACGTCACGTGGGCTTCGGAATACAGGCTGTGCGGGCTCTGCCGGCCGACCACGCTGGCCATGCCCTTGTACAGCTTCAGCCGCACGGTGCCGCAAACCTTCTGCTGGCTGAGGTCAATCGCCGCCTGCAGCATCTCGCGTTCGGGGCTGAACCAGAAGCCGTTGTAGATGAGCTCGGCATACTTGGGCATCAGCTCGTCCTTGAGGTGACCGGCCCCGCGATCGAGCGTGATCTGTTCGATGCCGCGATGGGCGCGAGCGTAGATTTCGCCGCCCGGCGTCTCGTACATGCCGCGGCTTTTCATGCCGACGAAGCGGTTCTCGACCAGGTCCAACCGGCCAATGCCATGTTTGCGGCCCAGTTCATTCAGTGCGGTGAGCAGGGTGGCCGGCGACATCGCCTCGCCATTCAGCGCAACGCCATCGCCGCGTTCGAAATCGATGGTGATGTACTCGGGCGTGTCGGGCGCGTCCTCCGGGTTGACGGTGCGCGAATAGACATAGTCGGGCGTTTCGACCCACGGATCCTCCAGCACCTTGCCTTCGGACGAGGTGTGCAGCAGGTTGGCATCGGTGGAGAACGGGCTGTCGCCCTGCTTGTCCTTGGGCACCACGATCTGGTGCGCTTCCGCCCAGGCGATCAGCGCGGTGCGGCTGGTCAGGTTCCATTCGCGCCACGGGGCGATCACCTTGATATCGGGATTCAGCGCATAGGCCGAAAGTTCAAACCGCACCTGGTCATTGCCCTTGCCGGTGGCCCCGTGGGCGATGAAATCGGCACCCGTCTCGTGGGCGATTTCCACCAGTCGCTTGGAAATGAGCGGGCGGGCGATGGAGGTGCCGAGCAGGTAATCGCCTTCATAGCGGGCATTGGCGCGCATCATCGGGAACACGAAATCGCGGACGAATTCCTCGCGCAGGTCTTCGATGAAGATGTGGTGATCGGGAATGCCCATCAGCCGCGCCTTGGTGCGGGCGGGTTCGATCTCTTCGCCCTGGCCGAGATCGGCGGTGAAGGTGACAACCTCCAGCCCGCGCTCGACCGACAGCCACTTGGCGATGACGCTGGTGTCGAGGCCGCCGGAGTAGGCAAGGACAACACGCTTGATATCGGACATGTGAGGTTCCCGTCTGCAAAGTCGCGGCGCGCCTAACAGGCGGCGGGAAGAGTCGCAACGCAGTTCCGCTCAGCCGATCTCGTCAGCGCCCAATTGCGGGTTGTTCCGCGTGACATAGTTGAGCCAGGCGCGCGGGCGGCGAACCATGTTGGAGGGCACATCGGCACGTATGCCGAGCAGTTCCGCCAAACTCGCCACGAAATGAACGCAGTTGCGGGTGTCGAGGCTGTAATAGCGTCCGGGCTGGTTGCGCCAGGTCTCCACTTCTTCGCGTAGCAGGCGGTATTGCGCGTCTGTCAGCACCACGCTGAAATGGCGGTTGGTGCGGCGGATCTGGGCGGGTTCCTCGATCACGATGTCATGCTCTGCCGGGCCGCTGATCGCCTGGGCGGTGGATTTGGCGGTGAAGCCGAAGTTCTCCGACACGGCGTGCCCGGTGGCATCCAGGGCGCCTTCGAACACCACGAAGGTGTGCGGGAAGCGGCCAAACAGCACCGATCCGTTGAAGGAATGGAACGATACGGTGACGGCCGCTTGCGCGGGCAGGGCGGCGAGGAACATTGCCAGCACCGCAAGCGCACAGGCCACGAAGCGGCGGATCAGCAAAGGGCGGGAGACCATATGACCATAAAGCCCCAGTGCATGGGCTTGCGTCAAGGAGGACTATTCGGCGGGAGCGATGCGCAACACCGCCATCTCCGGCCCGTCGGTCAGCACATAGATCAGCCCGTCCGGTCCTTGCGCCACGTCGCGCACGCGTTGGTGCAGGTCGGTGAGCAGGGTTTCGCGGCGCAGCTCTCCCCATTCGGCATTGAACACTACACGTTCCAGCCCGCCGGTGCCGTTCACTCCGCCGCGCCTTCCGCTGCCGATGAACAGGTTGCCCTGCCATGCGGGAAAGGCCTCGCCGCCATATCGCAGCAGGCCCGAGGGCGCGATGGAGGGGAGCCAGGCGACCAGCGGATCGACCATGCCTTCGGCCTGTCGCCGTGCTTCTATCGCCGTGCCATCGTAATTGCGGCCCAGCGATACCAGCGGCCAGCCATAGTTGGCGCCCGCTTCGATCCAGTTCAATTCGTCGCCACCACTGGGGCCGTGCTCGGCGGAGAAGACCTCGCCGGTGGGCAGGACCATGAGCGCGTGTTGGTCACGGTGACCGAGGCTGTAGATCGCCGGATGGGCGCCTGCCTGGCCCGAAAAAGGGTTGTCTGCGGGGATCGCACCATCGGCGGTGAGGCGCAGCACTTTGCCATAGGGGCTGGCCAGATCCTGCCCTTCGGGTCCGAACGGCGCGCTGGTGGTGGCGTAGAGCATGCCGTCCGGGCCGAAAGCGATGCGGGTGCCGCCTGCATATCCGGGTTCCTCGACGGCGAAGACGGTCTCGACATCGTGCAGCGCGCCATCCGCCAGTCGCCCGCGCATGATGGCAAAGCGACCCTGCTGGGGCGGTTCGCCTTCGGTGGCGTTCGGGACGGGGACGTTCCATGTCCAATAGACGAGGGAGTTAGCCACAAAATCAGGATGCAGCGTAAGGTCGTGCAGGCCGAAACTGCCTTGTGTGGTTCCGGGGAAAGGCATTCCGGTGATCGGCATGTCGGCCATGTGGGCAGCGGAGGTGGTGGCACTGCGGATGATCCGCAGGTTGCCGCTCCGCTCTGCCACCAGCAGGCTTCCATCGGGCAGGAATTCGAACGCGAAGGGACGCAGGAAGCCCTTGGCCACCACCGTGACGGTGATCGGGTGGACCTCGGCGGTTTCGAACTCATAGGGTGTGTCAGCCAGCGGCGGCGCGGGGATGGCGGCGGGCGGCGGTTGCTGGGCGAGAGAAATTGATGAGGTGAGCAGCAAGATTGCTCCACCTACAGCCAGTCTAGCCCGCATCGCAAACCCCTCCGCCACCGCTGCACGGTGTCCCTAGATCAAATCCGCCACGACCAAGATGGCGATGACAACAAGCGCAAATGGCAACCCGATGAGGCAGCCAATCCGCTCGTATCGTCCGATCCTGTCTTTTCCGAGACTTGGCAATCCGGCCAAGCCATTCAGGAAGTCGAACAGCCCCAACCCTACTCCGCCGCCTGCTTCAGCGCGGGATCGAGATGCCAAACCGGCGGTTCCTCTGCCGCGCGCAGGCGGGCGCTTTCCTCATACACATATTCGCCGGTCATCGGGATGGCATTGCGGTCCTTCACGTACTGGATTTGCCAGTTGACCATGCGCCCGTTGCGGAAAGCCTGTTCGGCCCCGGCGAGGTAGAACAGCCACATCTTGTAGAACTGTTCGTCATACATTTGCGTGATTTCCTCGCGGTGCATCACGGTCCGGTTGTACCATTCCTCCAGCGTGTAGCTGTAGTGGAAGCGCATGGCCTCCACGTCCATCACCTGGAAGCCGTGGCGCTCGGACTGGGTCACAAGCTCGCTCAGCGCAGGGATATAGCCGCCGGGGAAGATGTATTTGCGGGTCCAGGCATCGGTGAAGCCCGGAGGCCCGGCGCGGCCGCAGCAATGGCTGAACATCACGCCATCGGGCGCCAGCAGCTCGGCAGTTTTCTGCATGAATTGCGGGTAGTGCGGCGTGCCGACGTGCTCCAGCAGGCCGACCGAGCTGATCCGGTCAAACTGCCCTTCGACATCGCGGTAATCCATCAGCGCGAACTTGACCTTGTCGTCAACGCCCAACGCCTTTGCGCGCTCCTTGCAGAACGCGATCTGGTCGGGCGCGAGGGCCACACCCAGCACTTCGCAGTTGTAATGCTTGTTGAGATAGAGTGCGAAGCCGCCCCAGCCGCAGCCGATGTCCAGCACGCGCATCGGGCGGTCCATTTCGCGCGCCTTCTGCATGTACATCTTGGCGGCCATGTGTGCCTTCTTGTCACGCTGGGCCTGTTCGAGGCTGGTCTTGGCGGGATCCGCGTCGCGGTAATAGCCCATCGTGTATTGCCGGTCCTCATCGAGGAACAGCTCGTAAAGGCGGCGGGTGAGGTTGTAGGTATGTTCGGCGTTCTTGCGTGCCTTGCCCTTCAGGTTGATGGAATCAGCCTTGGCGGCGGCTTTCTGGACCAGGCGTTTCATCGGGCCTTGCGGCTGCAGCACCTTGTCGCCGCGCGCCTTGGTCTGCGCGGTAACGAACAGGATCATGTCGCGAATATCGTGCGGTTCTTCTACGTGGAGCCAGCCCCACATGAAGGCCTCACCCGCGCCCACCTGCGGATAGCGCGCGATGTGGCCCGATGCTTTCTTGTTGGTCAACCGGATCCGGATCGGCGCATCGCCGCTTTCCTTGGTGGCGCCGCCCGGTCCGTATTCGTAAACCGTGCCATCGTGGTCGGTAATGATCAGACGACCCTGTTTGATCACCTTGGTCAGCATCTTGTCCAGCAACCACATGAGCGCTGTGTCTCCCCGTTGTTCTTCCCGCAGCAAGGTTGGCGACCCCCTTGCACGGAGTCAATCGTGCGATAGGATGCGCGGGTCATGGCCGAGAACAAGACCAAGCCCGAAAGCACCAGCGTCGATGCGTTTATCGAAGCGGTGCCGCACGATGGGAAGCGCGCGGATGCAAAGGTGCTCGATGCGCTGTTCCAGCGAGTTACGGGACTGCAACCAGTGATGTGGGGACCGAGCATCATCGGCTACGGCAGCTACCACTACAAGTATGACAGCGGGCGCGAGGGCCACATGTGCCGCGTGGGGTTCAGTCCGCGAAAGGCCAAGCACTCGCTCTATATTGCCTGCACTTGCGATGGGCCGGAGGGGGAGGATTTCGCCGACTTACTCGCCCGGCTGGGGAAATACGCACAGGGTGACGGCGGCTGCCTTTACATCAACAAGCTGGCCGATGTGGACCTGAACGTGGTGGAGGAAATGGTGACGCTGGGGTGGAGTACCTCGTTCGAGCGCTATCCGGACTAGATCCCCGCATACCACTGGTAGCCGGAATCCTTGTCTTCCCAGTAACCGCCCTTGCCGTTGCCGATGTGATCGAAGCTGGCCACCAGCTCGATCCCGGTCAGGTACTTGGCGTGCTTGTAGCCGAGCTGGCGCTCGATCCTCAGCCGCAGCGGCGCACCGTTTTGTTCCGGGAGGGCTTCGCCGTTGAGCAGGTGGGCGATGATGGTCTGCGGGTGCATGGCATCCTCCATGTCGCAGCTTTCGTAATAGTCGGCAGTGCCCAGTGTATCGGCACAACGGAACACGGCAAAGCGGGCGCTGTCCTGCACGCCCGCCAGCGCCAGGATCGCGGACAATTGCGGCCCGGTCCATTCGCCGATTGCGCTCCACCCCTCCACGCAATCGTGGCGCGTCACTTGCGTGCGCTGGGGCAGGGCGCGGATCTGGTCCAGCGAGAGGCTTAGCGGGGTGTCGACCAGGCCGGTGACAGCAAGCTGCCAATCTGCAAAGCCGTTGGCCAGGGCGGCGGTGTATTCCGGCTTGCCAACCTCGGTGGTGCCGTTGCCGCGAAAGTAGGGCGAAACCTCGCTGCGATGATATTCGGGCGCCATGGTGATGCGGCCCATGCCCAGCGCGCGGTGGATGCCGCGGTGCCAGCTCTGGGCACCCTGGACCAGCGCTTTGAAACCGCTGGAACTGCCGACCTCCGAACATCCGGCCAGGAAGGCGGCACCCGCAGCAACAAGGAAATTACGCCGCTTCATCGTCGATCCCTCCGGTAATCATGTCGCCGATCTGCTCGCCCGGCTTGGTCATCAGCACCAGCAGCACGTGGAGAATGGTGAAGGCGCACAGTGCCCAGGCGAAGATGAAGTGCAGCGACCGCGCGCTCTGCCGCCCGCCGAACAGATCAAGCAACCACGGCCAGGCCGCGTCCATTCCCGGGCTGATCGCCATTCCGGTAAAGATCATGCCCGGCAGCAGGATGAAGATCACCAGGCCATAGCTGGCTTTTTGCAGGAAGTTGAACTTAGAGCCCACGTGGCTGAAATCGAATTTCAGGTGTTTTGCCACGTCATGCCACACCGCCGCCGGTTTCCATTCTGCCCAGCGGGTCACCAGGTCACGGCGAAAATGGCCATTGCGGATTGCGGCGATCATGAACACCAGCAGGGTGAGCGCGAAGATCCAGGCAAACAGGATGTGCCAGTCCCGCGCAGCGGCCAGGCTGTAATGGCTGGGAATCGTCATCCAGCCGGGAAAGCGCGGCACTTCCAGCCAGGCCTGTTCGGGCATGAAGCCCCAGTCACCCCAATAAAGATAGCGATGGGCGTTGGAAATGTTGAGGCCTGACATGAACAGGATCACCACGCTCAGAGCGTTGATCCAATGCCAGATGCGTGTGCTGAACGCGTGGCGCTTTGCGGGTTTGGCCATGGTCACTCCTGTTCCCGGGCCAGATACAACACATCGCGCGGCTGTGACAGCAGGTGCTGGCCCGAATCGACAAACAGCGCCTGTCCGCTGGCGAGCGGCGCGGTGGCGAGGAACAGCGCTGCCTGGGCCACCTCGCTCGTTTCTGTGCGCCGCCCCAGCAGGTTCATGCGGTGTGACCGTTCGGCTTCCTCGGGAACCTGGTCATGGCTTGGCAGGATCGCGCCGGGAGCGAGGCGATAGACCCGGTCTTGTGGCTGGCATGCCATCGCGAGCATTTCCGCCGCAGCGTCGACGGCGTGTTTGCTCATGGTGTAACTGAAGAAATCGGGGTTTGGGTTAGCCAGCTTCTGATCGGTCAACTGGATCACCCGCCGCCCGGCAGTGGACCGGGCGTGGGCCAGAAAGGACTGGGCCATCAGGGCGGGGGCCAAAGCGTTGAGCTGCCAGGCACGGGCGGCGACGACGGGATCGAGCGCGGTCGCACCGTCGTCCTCGAACAGTGAGGCGTTGGCGATCAACACGCGCCAATCAGGCAAACGCGCAGCAAGATTCTCCACCAATGCCCGTGCGGCCGATGTATCGGCCAGATCGCATTGGACAACTTCCGCCGATGGCAGCCTTGCCGCCAACGCCTCGGCCTGGTGCACCGAATGATTGCAATGCAGCACCACGTGCCAGCCCGCCGCGCCAAAGGCCTGGGCGATTCCCGCTCCGATCCGTCGTGCGGCTCCGGTGACAAGGACCGATTTTGTGGCAGGGTGGGTGATCATCCGGGGTCAGTTCTAGCCTCATTTTGGTGCCAAGCGAAACTTGCCCGACATTTCGTCCGATAAATCCGGACAGAGTCATTGTGCAGCAGCGCGCGCCGCAATAGGATACGGCAAAAGGGGGGCCATGCGGCAAGCGGGTCCGGCACGGGAAAGGACTACGAATGAAGGCTTTGAGGGCGCTGGCCGGGGTTGCGGTCGTGGCTATGTGTTCGGGGGCTTTGCTGGCAGGCACGGCCATGGCGCAGAATGCGCCTGCTCCCGCTCCTGCGGCCCGTCCCGCAGGTCCGCCGCCGATGGCTGCCGGACCATGGAATTACCAGACCAGCGCCGGCACCATGCACGTGGAAGTGGTGGCGCGCGGGCTGGACCATCCGTGGGGCCTGGCGTTTACCCCCACCGGCGACATGCTGGTGACCGAGCGTCCGGGCCGTTTGCGGGTGATCCGCGACGGCGTGCTCGATCCCACCCCGATTGCCGGCTTGCCGACCATGTTCACACAAGGCATCGCCGGTTTGACCGACCTCGCGCTGCACCCTGATTTTGCCACCAACGGCCTGGTCTATTTCGCCTATTCCGCAAACAATCCGGATGGCTCGAACGAGCAGGCGCTGATCGTGGCGCGGGCGCGCTGGGACGGCGGAAGCAGCGTGACCGGATGGGAAGAGATCTTCGTCGCCTCGCCGTGGTACGGTTCGGAAACCCAGCCCGAGCGGTGCTGCGGCCAAGGTCCGGCATTCGGCAGCTTTGGCGGCCGGATCATGTTCGATCCCGATGGCTACCTGTTCATTACCAGCGGCGATCGCAACTATGGCGAGATGGTTGCCGATACCACCAGCCACTTCGGCAAGATTCTGCGGCTGAATGATGATGGCAGCGTGCCGGCAGGCAATCCGTGGGTTGGCCGCGAAGGTCATGCGCCCGAGGTCTGGTCCACCGGCCACCGCAACCCGCTGGGCCTGACATACAACACCCTGACCGGCGAGATATGGGAAAGCGAATTCGGCCCGCGCGGCGGTGACGAGGTCAACCGCATCCAGCGCGGCGGCGACTACGGCTGGATGAGCGTGACGCAAGGCTTCCATTACAACGGGGCGCAGCAGGAATTCATCCAAAACCGTCCGGGCAAGGTGGATCCGGTGCTGGCGTTCGGCCCGCCATCACTCAACCCGGGCAACCTGTCGTTCTATGATGGCGCACTGTTCCCCGGCTGGCGCGGCGACCTTTTCCTTGCCAGCTTTACCCAGGGCCTGATGCGCTATGATACCGACCAGACCGGAATGCCGGTGGGCGAGCCCGAACACATGCTGCGCGACCTGGGGCAGCGCTGGCGCGATGTCCGCACCGGACCTGATGGAGCACTGTACCTCCTGACCGACATGACCGACGGGGCCGTGATGCGGCTCACGCCGGGGGGCTAGGTCTAGCCCCGCCGCTCTTCCGGCATCACGTTGTACAACCGCACCTCGTCCTGATCGAGGCAGTAGCGGGTGCTGGGGTTTTCAACGGTCTGCACGGCCTGCTGGCGGTACATAATCTCTGTCAGCAGGCGGCGGCTGATGCCCATGCGGATGAGGAAATCGTTGTCCTCGCTCGCCAGCAATGCGCTCGACTGTTCGATCCCGGCAATCAGCTCGGTGGTAGCGGCGGTGCCGTCCATCACGCTTTCGCTGATTACCGTGCGGTCTGCAGTGTGAGTAAACATGTGGACCATGAAAATCCCGTCCCGCTCCACGATCCGCCGGTCGCCGCCCATGAACATGAAATTGCATGCTGAAAAGCACGTCCAGCCCGCCGGAATGCGGGTGAGCATACCGGGGTAGGAACGGATGATGCGGCCAGCCTCGTTACCCGCCCGGGCATCGCCCCCGCGCGAGCGGAGCCAGATCTCGCCGATCATCTCGTCTGCCTCGATCGCCGCGCGCAGGCGGGCCGGCAGCGTCTCGTCTATAACCCCGTCGGCCACCAGGATGCGGTGATCATCGCCCTCGCGGGTGGTCAAGGTCATGGAACTGGTGGAACCCCAGTCGGGCTGGGCCGGGCAGCTCGGATTGTCGGTGTCGATCGGCCCGGCACCCACCAACAGCACGGCAGCGCCGAGCAGGGCGAGGGAACGGAAACGTCGCATCAGGCGGCGATCGAGTAGCGGGCTGATCCGGGGCGGCGGCACATGCGCTTGTCGGCCCGTGTTTCCTCGCCACGCACGATGATCACATCGGACACCATGATGCATTCAAGCCCGTCGGCTGCAGCATCCGAAGCTCCGACCACAGTGGACGTGCCCGACACATCGTCGCGGGTGTTCGATTGCCAGCTCGATGTCGACCCGACTACCGGTGCGCCCAATCCGTCCTCGCCGGTGCCCCGCGTGACCTCCAGGGTGGCATCGGCGGCCTGCTTCTGCTCCTCGGGATCCAGCTTGCAGGCGATAGAGGTTGATAGCTGATCGGAAAATTCAGCCATCGGCACATAGGACGAAACGCCCGCACGGCTGGCTGCATCACGCGTTGCGCCGCCCAGAAGATTGCCGACAATGCGTGATCCGACGCTGCTCGAACTGCCGCTGGCGCACCCTTCCACTGTCGCCGCCTCGACCGCGCGTCGCCCGCGCAGCAGGCCGCCGAGTTGCGCCTGCGCCGGAAGCGACGTGGCGAATACGGCAAAGGCCGCGACCAGTGATCCGGCAATTGGGAGGCGATGCTGCATGGTACCGACTTTCGGTTGGGCTGCCATCATCAAGGCAGGCGGCCGGAAATACTCCAACCGCAGGGCCAAGGTCAATCTTGCGGCACGTTGCGGCGCAGTTCCTCGAGCCATACTTCGGCCACTGCATCGCTCGGCGCGCGCCAGTCACCACGGGGAGACAGCGCGCCGCCGCTCGACACCTTGGGACCGTTGGGGATGGCGCTGCGCTTGTATTGGCTGGTCTGGAAGAACCGGACGAGGAACTTTTCCAGCCATTTGCGGATCGTGGCGAGATCGTACTGGTTGCGAGACGCTGCTGGAAAGAACGGGGGCCATTCGCCAGCGGTCGCATCACGCCAGGCATGGAGCGCCAGGAACGCCACCTTCGATGGCGGCAGACCCCAGCGCATGATGTGGTGGAGGAAAAAGTCGTTCAGTTCATAGGGGCCCACGGCGTCCTCGGTACTCTGGATCACGCCATCGGCCCCCACCGGCACCAGTTCCGGGCTGATTTCCGTGTCGAGGATAGCCTGCAGCACGGCATCGGTATCGTGTGCAAACTGTTCCGACCGGATCGCCCAGCGGATCAGGTGCTGGATAAGCGTCTTGGGTACCCCGGCGTTGACCGCATAGTGGCTCATATGATCGCCCACACCGTAAGTGCACCAGCCCAGCGCCAGTTCGCTCAGATCTCCGGTGCCCACCACAAAGCCCTGGTGCTGCCCCGCCAGGCGGAAAAGGTAGTCCGTGCGCATGCCGGCTTGGACGTTCTCGAACACCACGTCATATATCGGATGCCCATCGGCAAAGGCATGGCCGATGTCCTGCAGCATCCTGGTGGCCGCAGGCCGGATATCGATTTCCTGCGCGGTGATGCCAAAGGCTTGCATCAGCTTCCAGGCATTGCCCTTGGTATGGTCGGTGGTGCCGAAGCCGGGCATGGTAAAGCCGCGGATCATCGTTCGCGGCAGGCCCAGCCGGTCGCAACACTTGGCTGCCACCACCAGCGCATGGGTGGAATCCAGCCCGCCCGATATGCCGATGATGAGCGACTTTGCCCGCGTTGCCTCGATGCGGCGCATCAGTCCATCGACCTGGATGTTGAACGCCTCGAAGCAATCCTCGTCCAGCTTGTGCTCGCGGTCCGGCACGAAGGGGAAGCGGGCAATCGGGCGGACCAGGCCGATGTCGCCGCTGACCGGATGGTGCTGCATGGGGACCATGCGATAGCGGTCTGCCGGGCGGCCCGCTGCCTCGATTGCATCGTCGAACGTCTTGTTGCGCACCCGGTCGCCGTGGATCGATTGCAGGTCCACGTCGGCGATGGCCAATTCGGGGTGCAGCGCAAAGCGTTCGCTTTCGGCCAGCAGGCTGCCGAGCTCATAGATAAAGCCCTGTCCGTCCCATGCATGATCGGTGGTGCTCTCGCCATGCCCGGCGGCGGAATAGACATAGGCCGATGACGTGCGGGCGGAATGGCTGCGGGCCAGCAGGTGCCGCTCGTCAGACTTGCCGATGACGATGTTGGAGGCTGACAGGTTGGCGCAGACCGTGGCCCCCGCCAGCGTGCCTTCGATCGACGGCGGCATGGGTGACCACATGTCCTCGCAAATCTCCACATGCAGGCGGAAATGCGCGATGGCCTGGCTTGCGAAGATCAGATCGGTGCCGAATGGAGCCTCAATATTGCCCACCCGGATCGTGGCACCCTGCACGTTGCGACCGTGGGCATACCAGCGCTTTTCGTAGAACTCGCGGTAGTTCGGCAGGAAGCTCTTGGGTACCACGCCAACCAGCTTGCCTGCGGCGATCACGGCGGCGCAATTGTATAGCTGGCCCTGCGCCATCAACGGTGCGCCGATCACCAGGATGGGCGTCAGATCGCGGCTCGCCTCGACCACTTCGGCCAGCGCTTCGACCACCCGATCAAGGAAGGCGGTCTGCAGCACCAGATCGTCGAGCATATAGGATGACAGGCACAGTTCGGGATAGACCAGCAGATCCACCTGCGCATCGTGGGCGCGGCTGGCTTCGGCCAGGATCGCGGCGTAGTTGTAGGCAATATCGGCGGTCCGCACCGCCGGTGTGCTGGTGGCGATGCGCACGAAGCCGTGGCTGTGCAGGGCATGGAAGGGCTGGCTGTCGCTGATGGTCATGGCGCGGATTTCCGTGGGGGGCAGGGGTGGTTCCAGCCAATCGGCTGGTAGGCAGATGCCGAGTTGGGCGAGGCGACGCTGGATCGGGGCGCGGGGAATCTTGCCTTTGACTTCCCAGCCATAGACTGTGCGACTGGGCCATGCGTCCGGTTCGCCGTACTGCATGCCGAATTCCGCTGCCGACAGGGGTGCCGGACGGGCTTCGCGCCATTCGCGGATGAGTTGGCCAGCGCGATGCATGGATTTTAAGTATCCTAAAAGGATACAATGAGCAAGGGTGTTGATCTGACTTGCCCGCCGCCACTCTGCAATGCAAACCCCCGGCCAGATGCTCAACACCACCACCTTCGCGCCGCTGCGCCACAAGGCTTTCGCGGTGCTGGTGGCGAGCAGCCTGCTGGCCAACCTGGGCAATACCATCCAGTCGGTCGGTGCATCGTGGCACCTGACAGAGCAGGGCCAACCGGCCGACGTGGTCGCGCTGGTGCAGACAGCCTACAATCTGCCAATCATGCTGCTGGCTCTGCCTGCCGGGGCGTGGTCCGATATGGTCGATCGCAAGCGTATGATCCTGACAGCCCTGGCCGGAATGCTGACAGTCTCGCTGTTGCTGGCCGCACTGGTGTGGATCGATGCCGCCGGCCCGGCAGTAACGATCACCCTGACAGCGCTGCTGGCATGCGGGGTTGCTTGCATTATCCCGGCGGTCGCTTCGTCGGTCAACTTCGTGGTGCCGCGCGGGCAACTGGCGGCGGCGGTGGCGCTCAATATCCTGGGGTTCAATGTGGCCCGCAGTTTTGGCCCGGCTCTGGGCGGAACGGTCACCTCGCTTGGCGGGGCGAGCGCAGCCTTCGCGGTAAATGCCCTGGCCTACCTGCTGGTGATCGCGCTGCTGTGGCGCTGGCGCTTTCCGGTAGAGCCGACGCGCAGCACCAAAAAGGTGGGCGCTGTCATGGCAGAAGGGCTACGCTATGCCTTCACTTCGCGCGAGATCCGCACAATCATGCTGCGCGGCTTCACCTTCACCTGCACCGGCGCGGCGGCGTGGGCAGTGATGCCGCTGTTTGCCAGCCAGGTTCTGGGCGAGGGTTCATTCGTCTATGGCCTGCTGCTGGCGGGCCTGGGCGTGGGTGCCGTAATCGGCGCGGCCAGCGCCACCTGGTTTCGCGCTCGGTATTCGGCTGAGGCCATCATCCGCGCATCGGGCTTGATCTACGGTGTGGGCTGTATGGCTGTCGCCATGGTGCCGACATTGCCTGTGATCTTGTTACTGCTGGTGCTGGCGGGTTCCGGCTGGGTGCAGGCGCTGTCAGGCTTTGCGGTATCGGGCCAGCTGTGGGCACCGCAAGCATTGGCTGGACGGGTCGCGTCATTGGTAAGCAGCGTGACCTTTGGCGGAATCGCCGTTGGCAGTTGGGCATGGGGTCACTTCGCCGATGCCCAGGGCATCACCACCGCGCTGCTGGTATCGGGCGGGGCGATGGTTGCCTTGCCTCTACTGGGGCTGGTGTTGCGGATGCCCGCGCACGAAGCTCCGACGCAAGGTTAGGCGTCAGCGTCAGGCCGCTGCGCGATCGCCTCCGATGGGCAGGCGAGCGCGAACGGTGGCCTTGGCCAGGTCCAGTCCGTAGAGTTTGGCCGCATTGCCGCCGGTTATTCCGCGCACCAGTTCGGCCGGCATATGGCCCATATGCTCGGTAATCTTGGCCACCGAATGGGGCCAGATGCTGTCCGGGTGGGGATAGTCGCTGGCCCACAGCAGGTTTTCCGGACCCCAGAAATCGGTCAGCGCCATCGTAGTGGGGCTTTGCTGGAACGTGCCATAGATCTGTCGCTTGAACAGTTCCGAAGGTTTCATCTGGTGCGGAATGCCGCCCTTGTCGTCCCAGTAACCGGCGCATTCCCACAGCCGGTGGTGGCGATAATCGAGTTCTTCCACCACCCACGGCACCCACCCGGCGCCGCATTCGGCTATGACCAGCTTCAGGCCCGGATGGCGTTCCAGGATGCCCCATGCAAACAGGTCCACAAACGGATCGAGGAACTGTTCGATGAACATCTTGGCATGCAGGAAAGTGGCCCCGGGCGACCCCTTGTACTTGTCGAACGCGTCACCCGCTTTAGGGAACACGGTCACATGGAATGACAGCACGATGCCGCTTTCTTCCAACAGGCTCCACAGCGGCTCCCAGCGTTTGTCTTCCAGCCGGGGTTCGCACACCGCAATCTGCAGGTTGGCCTGCCGGCATTGGCCACCCTTGGCGAGGCGCTGCAATTCAGTCAGCGCGGCTTCAGGGTGCGGGGGCAACATGGCGACGCCTATCAGGCGCTCAGGCGCAGCAGTGCAGAAATCCTCGTACAGCCAATCATTATAGGCGGCGTAACAGGCCTGCATAAACGCTTCATCGGTCGTGCGGATACTGGTGACAGGGCCGAACACCACGTGGGCCCACACCTGGTCGCGATCCATGTCCTCCAGCCGCAGTTGCGGATTTCCGGCGCGCAATTGGGTCACATCCTCGATGCCGCCGCGATCATAGGCAGTGTGGATCGGCTTGGGGCCGGTGAAACCCATCGGGCGGCCCGACCAGAAGCCCCAGCTTTGTCCATCGGCCATCCACAGTGTCGAGCCGTTGGCCTGTTCGACGACCCTGGGAGCGCGATCGTCCCAGGTGCTGGCCATGCGGCTGGTCCACACATGCGCGGGCAGCATGTTCAGGTCGAGGTGGTCATCGCAGGAAACCAGCGCGGTTTCGATCATGGAATGCTCCGGCAGATTGCTATTTGACTTTGTCCGTAGCCGAATGCGACCCGCTTGACCATGCCTCCAAAAGGCCAATGCCGCCCTTCCGGTGGGGAAGGACGGCATCGCTTTTTCCCGCGAAGGGGCAGCGGGAAACTGTTGCCTTAACGACAGCGGGCCCCACCGCGATCAATCTCGCGACCAAGCACACCACCCAGCACGGCGCCAAGGACGGTGCCGACGGTGCGATCGCCCTGCGTGTCGACCGCGCGACCAGCCAGCGCGCCGCCAGCAGCACCGATGATCAGGCCGGTGGTGCCGTTTTCGCGGCGGCAATAATAGCGCCCGTCATCTCCGCGCCAGGCGCGGTCGTTGCGGGTCATCCGGCGCGGTTCGACATAGCGCCCGCGGTCATCATAGATCCGGCGGTTGTCGCGGCGGTCACCCCGACGATCGCTGACGCGATCATAGTGGCGGTCGTTGTCGCGATAGCCGTGGGCAGGCGCCCAGCGGGGCGGATCAGCAGCCGCCGGTGCGGCGGGAATGGCCAGCAGGGCTGCGGCGAATATCAGGATCTTCTTGCGCATGTTACCTACCTCTTGTTGCGTCTCATGAGTGGATAACCGGCAAGGTCGTTCACTGATCCCCAACGCCAGATGAACAGCTCGTTGGATAACGGTATGCGGGATGAACCGTGTTTGGGGAGCGGCGAACCGCTGAGAGCGGCTCAGCGAAGGCCGATTTTTTCCACCAGTTGGCCGCGCAACTTGTCGGCCAGCGGGGCGAGTCCTGCCACCTGTTGCAGCAGCACAAGATCGGTCGGGGTGTTGCTCCCCCAGATGGCTTCGAACACGCGGGCAATCGGCCAGTCTGCGAGGCCGGGTTCCACCAGCAGCAGATCATCGCCTGCCTGCGCCTCGCCAGCCTCGATCACGCGGTAGAACCAGCCGCAGCGGCCTGTTCGCATGATGCGCTTGACCATGCCTTTGGCACCGAACTGGTGTTCGATCTTCCAGCACGGCTGGCGTGGCTGGCAAGCTTCGAGCAACACGGTGCCCAGTCGGTATCGGTCGCCCAGCAGGACATTGCCTTCGGTCAGGCCGATGGTCGACAAGTTGCTGCCAAACGATCCGGGTTGATCCAGCAGCGGATTGTCGCCGATCTCGGCCCGCCAGACGGCGTGGTGATCGTATGGATAGTGGTGCACGGCCATGTCCGGGCCGCCGTGGTGCCTGCGGTCCACCTGCACATCGCCAGACACCCCATCACTGGTAATCGCCACCCTGTCTGGCAATGGCTGCTTGGCGATGGCGCTCTTGTCCCGACCGCGGAAGGGCGCGGCGCTGCCTATGCAGATGGCCAGCACCCCGGTCATGCCGCGTCCTTTTGTACGGTTATCGCAACCCAGTCGCGCATGACCTTGTCCATGCCGCTGTCACGGTAATCATCGGCCTCCACGATCGACCAGCCGGGCCGGTCGTAAAACGTCATGAGATCCGACCGGGGCGGAAAATTGTACAACCTGCCAAGTGCATCGCGTGCTTCGCCAGTGCCCAGTTTGTAATTGGCGAAGAACCAGCCGCCCGGCTTCAGCGCGCGCAAGATGCGGCCCAGCACAGCGTCCAGCCCGGCCATGGGCTGGTGATGTAACGCCGCATGGGCCCAGACCGCATCGTAGCGTTCGAACGCATCAAGCTGGCCAAACTCCATCTGCCGCGCCGGTCGGCCCAACCTTTCAGCCGCCAGTTCGGCCATGCTTTCGGTGCCATCGGTCGGATCGACGACCAAGCCCTTGGTCTCCATCCGTGCGGCATCGCGCCCGTCGCCGCAGCCAAGTTCAAGAACTTCGGCCCCTGGCGCCAAACGGGTACAAAACCTATCGAGGAAGGCCGAGAACTCGTAGGGAAAGGCGGCGGCCCATTGGCGCGCGTTGAGCTGGTAGAAAACGTTCGTATCCCGGTCCATGTTCGGAACGTAGGACGACCCAGACAAAAAGGCGATGATTCCATGCTGCTCGATCTTGTCGACGTATTCGGCGCGGCTCCTTTGTGCGGCAATCCGTTGGCCGTGGTACGCGGCGCTGAGGGGTTGAACGCGGCGCAAATGCTGCGGATCACCCAATGGCTGGGCTTTTCCGAGACGACCTTCCTGCTGCCGCCGACCGATCCTGCAGCAGATTACCTGGTGCGCATATTCTACCCGGCGGGTGAGCTGCCCTTTGCCGGGCATCCCACTCTCGGATCAGCTTTCGCGTGGCTTAAGGCAGGCGGGCGGCCGCACCGGGCCGGCGAGGTGGTGCAACAGTGCGAGGCGGGTCTGGTCACGGTGAGTGTAGAGGGCAACAGTCTGTCGTTCGCTGCCCCGCCATTCACAAGGTACGGCGCGATGAGCGCGGATGAAACGACGACAGCCGCCGCGATCGCCGGGATTGATCCTGCCACTATCGTCGAAGCTGTTCATGTCGCCAATGGGCCCAATTGGAAGTTGCTGCGCTTGTCTTCCGCTGCCGATGTGCTGGCTGCCAAACCTGCTCCGCGTGCCCCGCAAGGGACCGATATCGGGCTGGCCGGGCCGCACGATCCGGGTAGCGCGGCGGATTGGGAACTGCGCGCCTTCTTCGCCAATCAGCACGGCACGCTGGTGGAAGATCCAGTGACCGGCAGCTTCAATGCCGGAACAGCCATGCACCTGTTCGCCAATTCTCTGGCCCAGGGTCGCTATGTCGCAGGGCAGGGGCAAGCAACCGGGGCGAATGGCCGGGTGCAGTGCGAGCAGGACTGTACTGGACAGGTGTGGGTCGGCGGAAGGTGCGACATGATCGCCCGCGGGGCAGCGCTGGACTTACCCGGCTAAGCGTCGAGCGCAGCCTGCTTTTCTTCGGCCAGGCGATCCATTTCTGCCCGGCTTTTCTTTTCGGCGCTGGTCTTGAGCTGGCCGCAGGCGGCATCGATGTCGCGCCCGCGCGGGGTGCGGACCGGGGCGGAAATGCCGCCTTCGAACACGATGGTCGAGAAGCGCTTTACCCGTTCCGGTGTTGAACATTCGTAAGGCGCGCCTGGCCAAGGATTGAACGGGATCAGGTTCACCTTTGCGGGCAGGTCATAGTGCCGCAGCAGTCGCACCAGTTCGCGCGCATCGGCATCGCTGTCGTTCTTGTCCTTCAGCATCACGTATTCGAACGTGATGCGCCGGGCGTTGCTGGCACCGGGATAGTCCGCACAGGCCTGCAGCAACTGCTCGATGCCGTACTTCTTGTTGATCGGCACGATCTCGTCCCGCACGTCTTTGGTCACAGCGTGGAGGGACACCGCCAGGTTGACCCCGATCTCCTCGCCGCAGCGCGCCATCATCGGCACAACGCCGCTGGTAGACAATGTGATGCGGCGCTTCGATAGCGCGAGGCCATCGCCATCCATCACCAGTTTCAACGCATCGCGCACGTTGTCGAAATTGTACAACGGCTCGCCCATGCCCATCATCACGATGTTGGTCAGGAGCCGGCCATCGGAGGTATATTCCGCTTCGCTCTCGTCCTCGGCTTCGGCAATGGCGAAATCCATCCGACCCTTCGGCCATTCGCCCAGCGCGTCGCGCGCCAGCATGACCTGGCCCACGATTTCTCCCGGGGTCAGGTTACGCACCAGGCGCATCGTGCCGGTATGGCAGAAACGACAATTGAGCGTGCACCCGACCTGGCTCGACACGCACAGCGTGCCGCGATCCGCATCGGGGATGAACACCATCTCGTAATCATGACCGTCGGAGGTGCGCAGTAACCACTTGCGCGTCCCGTCGGTGCTGTGCTGCGCCTCGACGATTTCCGGGCGACCGATGACGAACCGTTCCGCCAGCCAGGGGCGCATGGTCTTGGCGATGTCGGTCATCGCGTCAAAATCGGTAACGCCGCGGTGGTACAGCCAGTGGAACAATTGTTTGGCCCGCAGCTTGGCGGCCTTGGCATCAAGTCCGGCCTCGATCAGCAGGTCGGCCATGTGCTTTTTGGGCAGGCCCATCAGGTCAATGCGACCATCGGCGCGCGGCGTGATGTCACGCGTCACGGGAACCGGATCGATGAGACCGGCGATCGGCATGAGCTGGGTGTCTGGCATGATCGGTGGGCATATAGTGCAGCTTGGCCTGATTGACCAGTGCTTGACCGGTGCGCGCGCGGGAACACGCCCAATCACAATCGGTTCCGCCGCTCGTCGTAAATGTGCGACAGTTGGCCGATCAATATGTTGCTCAAAAACAACAACTTTTTTGTTGTGTGAGGTTCAGGAAACTCCTGCGGTTCCGGCACATTCCTCCAGTCCCGGCACAACACATTCCCCCTGCCGGAATTGATACAATGGAGAATACCAATGAAAAAGGGTTTTGCACTCGTCCTCGCCGCCACTTCGGTTGCGGCGCTGGCCACCCCGGCCCTGGCGCAGGATGCTACCTTCACCGGTCCGCGTGCAGAAGTTATCGTGGGCTACGACCAGCTCCGTCCCGGCAGCAGCAACGACATCGACAACGCCGATGATCTGGACCAGTCGATCGAAGACGTGGCTTATGGCGTTGGCGCGGGCTTCGACTTCGGAATGGGCGGCGTGGTCCTGGGTGTGGAAGGCGAATGGATGATGTCCAATGCCTCGACCGCTTACGACCAGGACACCACGTTCAACACCTTCGGCGTGTCGAACATCGAAATGGGCCGTGACTACTACGCCGGTGCCCGCGCCGGTTTCGCGGTGACCCCCAGCACGCTGCTTTACGCCAAGGGCGGCTACACCAATGCCCGCCTGAACATCCTGGCGAGCGACGGCGTGACCGATACCCGCACCAAGGCCAATCTTGATGGCTGGCGCGTGGGCGGCGGTGTCGAGCAGATGCTCAACGACAACGTCTACTTGAAGGCCGAGTATCGCTATTCGCAGTACAAGGAAGGCGAATTCGAAGCGCCGAGCGGCCTGGAAAGTGACCGGTTCGACGTTGACCTTGATCGTCACCAGGTCATGGTGGGCTTCGGCGCGCGTTTCTAATCGTCCGCAAGCACGCAACAATGGCAGGCCGGGGAGCGATCCCCGGCCTGTTTTGCATCAGGGCCTGTTTTGCATCAGGGGTTGCGCGCGCAGCCCACGCTGGCCGCATCCATCGCGGTGGCCGCGCCTTCCAGGCTATAGCGATCGGTGAACAGGCGGCCCTGGCTGTCGCGTCCGCTCACCTGCATGGAACCGGCGGCGCGCATGGCAGCAACAATCCTGGCATCTGCCTGCCGGTCTGCCGCAAAGACGTTCCGGCCCGATCCGCCAAGTTCGAACCGCTGGGCACCAACGGCGAGGCGAGCATAGGTTCCGTTTTGCAATGTGCGAGACAACCGGATGTGCAGTTGCCCGCGCACCTGCAGGCGCGGCCAGTTGCCGACACTGGCCGACCCTTCAGCACCATCTCCCTGCGCCGCAGCAATGGCATAGCACCGCGGCACATCAGCATCCTTGAACGCGCCCCATTCGCCAAATACGCCCAGGCTGTCGCGCGCAGCAGCGGGCGCGGCGATCAAGCCGAGAGCGAGGGTGAGGGCGACAGGGGAACGCATAAGCCGTGCGTTATCGCACCGCAGGCGGAACGCAATATCGGATCGCAAAACCCGTTCTCCCATTCAGTCCGGTGGAACCTAGTCTTCGTGGAAATCCAGCCAGGCCACCACGTCATTGTCGGTCGCCAGGAACAGGCCTTGTTGCACCTCGTCGCTCTGCGCCTCGGCGATCAGCATGGCTTCGGCCAGCGAGCCATAGAACAACGTTTCGGGCGCGCCACCCTCGGCATCAATGTCGAGGTGGTAAAGCCGTACAGTTGCATTGCCGAACGTGCTGCGCATCAATCGTGCCCTCGCTTTGCGCCATCGAGCGTGGCGGCAATGCGAGCCGCTTCGGCCTTGCGCGCCTCGCGGACTGCCCTTGTCTCGCCATGCGCAGCCCGGTTGGTCTCGGCGGTGCGCGCCTTCGCGGCTTTCGCCTTGGCCTTGCGAGCCATGCGCAGGTTGATCACCTGTGCCATCAGGCGGTGGCGGCGGGATAGGAGATGCCGAGCACTTCCCACTCTGCACTGCCGCCCGGCAGGCGCACGGTCCGCAGGTCGCCCACGGTGGCTCCGCGCAAGGCCCGGGCGATTGGCGCGCTCCACCCGATGCGCCCGGCCGAGGCGTTCTGTTCGTCATCACCCACCAGCGTCACCTGCCGTTCGTTGTCGTGTTCGTCCACCATGGTCACCGTGGCGCCGAACCATATGCGGGTGTGATCGGGCTGGGCGGCAGGGTCGATCACCTTGGCGGCCTTCATCCGCCGCGCGAGATGGCCCAGTTCACGGTCAATCTCGCGCATGCGCTTGCGGCCATAAAGATAGTCACCATTCTCGCTGCGATCGCCATTGCCCGCCGCCCAGCTGACGATTTCGACAATCGCCGGACGCTCGGTGCCCAGCAACTGGTCATACCGGGATTTGAGCGCGGCAAGGCCTGCGGGGGTGATGGGATTTGTTCCGGGAGCGGCCATCCGTGCAGGCCTCAGCGCAAGAAGTCGCTGATCCCGCGGGTGCGTCCGGCTTCCTGCGGGTAGAGGTGTTCATACACCACCGCGTTTTCCAGCACCCGCTGAACATAGGTGCGGGTTTCGGTGAAGCCGATCTTTTCTACCCATTCGGTCCAGCTGATTGCACCGGTGCGCGGATCGCCGTTCTCGCGCAGCCAGCGGTTCACGTTGCCAGGGCCGGCGTTGTAGGCAGCAATGGCCAGCGGGTATGACTGGTTATAGGTGCGCAGCAGCCGTTCGATATGGTTTGAGCCCAGCCGCACATTGTAATCCGCATCGTTGACCAGCGAGGCCGACATGTATTGCATGCCTGCGCGCTGGGCTTCTTCGCGCGCGGTGCCGGGCATCAGCTGCATCAGGCCGGTGGCGCCTGCGTGGCTGATGGCGTTTTGGGCGAACTGGCTTTCCTGCCGGGTAATTGAATGGACCATGGTCCAGTTGGTGCCGGGCGGGGCAACAAGGCGCGGATAGCCGATGGTGGTAAAGCCGGCGTGGCCATCTGCCATTGCCGCCTCGGCGAGGTTTACCGCCAGATCGCGCCGGCCGATGTCGCGCGCCAGTTCGGCCACCAGCACATGTTCGGCAGGGGTCGTGGCCTGATCGGCAATGGCGCGATAGAACCGGATGCCTACGCTCCACGGCGCATCGCGGGCGACTTCGGTGACGGCGCGGGTGATCGGCAGGGCCCGGAAGGCGGCACGCTCCGCATCGGTTGGCTGGCCCTGCGGTGTCGCGGCGGCCAGGGCGGGAAGATCGCGCCCCAGTGCATCCAGGGCAAGCTGGCCATAATAGCGATCGCCATATTGCGCGGCCATCTCGTAATAACGGTTGGCTTCCGCGCTATTGCCTGCCCGGCTGGATGCCAGGCCGGCCCAGTAGAACCCCTTCGAGCGGGTTTGCGGCGTGCGGGCGGCGGCGCCATAGCGATAGAATAGTGGCGCGGCACCGGCGGCATCGCCCCGCTCCCACAGCGCGCGCGTTCCGCCCAGCCACATCAGCGAGGTGTAATCATCGCGCAGCTTGAATTCGAGCGCCGAAATATCCTCGCCCGGAGCAAAGGCATCGTCCACGCTGGCCGCCACCCGTTGTGCCCCGCGGGCATCGGTGGTGCGGGCCACGGCGAGCAGTTCACCCACCCAGGCCGTGGCATCAAACGGGCGGCTGGCGAGCGGCGCGCGGTTGGTATGCAGCGCCACCGCCTCGGCCGCGCGGCCCTTCTGCCGCAATTCGCGGCTGCGGTTGTAGATGTATCCAGGGTCGCTGTTGGCAAAGGGTACTGCCGTCGCCCCGTCACCGCCCTGCAGGATGCGCAGGCGCGCTTCGAACAGCGGGCGATGGTCCAGGGTGGTGCGGGCGAGGTGCCGGGCGGCAGCGGCGGCATCGCGTTGCCACAACAGCGCATCCATCCGCGCATCGTGATCTTCGGCGGTAAAACCGGCGCCGAACATGGTGGCGATGGTGGCCTCGGCCACTTCGCTCATCTCGCCGCCGCGCCACGCCTGGTGGGCCAGCGCAGCCGCGCCTGCCGGATCGCGCCCGACCAGCGCCAGCGTATAGTGGGCGCGGGCAAAATTGGTGACAGGCGCATAGCGGTCGAAGAATTGCAGCAGCGCTTCATTCGATACAAATTCGCGTCGCAACCGCTCTTCCGCGCGGGCCCGCAGGGCGGTTTCATCGGGGAAGCCGGGATTGGCGAGCAGGAAGCTGGCGTAGCGTTCGAACGGCAGAGCGCCGCCGCGATCATCGTATAACTGCTGCCAGCGGGTGATTTCCCGCGCCATCGGGCCGGGCGCTTCGGCCACCAGGCTGGCGCGCGCGGTATCCCATTCACTCGCTTCCTGCGCAGAAGCGGAAAACGGCACGACAAGTGCGGCGAGGAGGGGCAGAGCAACGCGAACCATGCTGGACATAGTGGCGGGCGCATCCTTATCAGGCGCTGAACGCGAATACCGTGTAATCATGATCCAAGAGTCCCGTTTTTGGCGGGATATTGCAAGAGGTATAAGAATGTTTTCAGGCTCGATTCCGGCTCTCGCGACTCCTTTTCGCGACGGGGCGTTCGATGAGGGGGCGTTTCGCCAGTTCGTCGACTGGCAGATCGACAACGGCTCCAACGGCCTGGTTCCGTGCGGCACCACCGGCGAAAGCGCGACGATCGATAATGACGAACATCACAAGATCATCGCCACCTGTTCGCAGCAGGCGGCTGGCCGCGTTCCGGTGATCGCCGGCGCAGGCAGCAACGATACCCAGACCGCGCTGTGGCACATCAAGGAAGCGCAGGTGGCCGGCGCCGATGCCGTTTTGTTGGTGGCGCCCTATTACAACCGGCCCAGTCAGGCGGGGTTGCTGGCGCACTACAGCTATCTGGCCGAACGCAGCGAGCTGCCGATTGTTCTATATAACGTACCGGGCCGCACGGTGACCGACATCCTGCCCGAAACGGTGATCGAACTGCACCGCCGGTTTCCGGACAAGATCGTCAGTATCAAGGATGCCAGCGGCGACCTCAGCCGCGTGGTGACCCACCGGATCGGGGCGGGGCCGGGGTTCAACCAGATCAGCGGCGATGATCCGCTGGCGCTGGCTGGATATGTGCTGGGCCAGCGCGGCTGCATCTCGGTGACGGCCAACGTCGCGCCGAAGCACTGCGCAGACTTTCATAAGGCGGCGCTGGCGGGTGAATGGGAACTTGCGCGCGAGTTGAACGAGGCGCTCTATCCGCTGCACCGCGCGATGTTCGCCGACGCCAGCCCGGCTCCGGCCAAGTATGCATTGAGCAGGATGCACGACTGGTTCAGCCCAGAAGTGCGGCTGCCGCTGGTCGAATGCTCGGACGCGGCCAAGGCGGCAGTTGATGCGGCGATGGAGGGTCTGGGGCTGGTGTGAGGAGCTTTTGCTTTAGCCGTTTGTTGCCAAGGGCTTGGTGACCGCGTCCAGAATGTGCATGAATTCTTGCGTCCCGACCAAACAACGTTGCCGTAAACAGGAAACAGCCGGAGACGTGGGCATCCCCTCAATATAGCGGGGAAGGATGCGCAAACCCCAGCATCATCCCGCCATACCCTGCCTGCGCCGCCTCGCTCACGATCATGTGCTGGTTCAGGGTCAGCGCGTCGCGGGTGCAGCGTTCCAGCACCTGGCCTTCGAACACGGCGTTGGCGCCCATCAGGTCGAACAGCGCGCGGGTAACGTCCACCGCCATGCGGAAACACTCGACATTGGCCAGCGCCAGGCGGCCTTTGGTTTCAGTGGTGGGGGCGTTGCTCTCAAGTTCGACCCAGAAGGCATTGGCGCTGCTGTATAAAAATGCGCGCGCGGCGCCGTAGCGGGTTTCTGCTTTGGCGATGGCGAGGCGCACGCCTTCCAGTTGGCCCATCGGACGGGGCGGGATTCCGGCGGTCTTGCTGGCAATCAGGCCCGCTGCCTCGTCCAGCGCCTTGCGGGCGCAGCCGAGAGGCACGGCGGCCATTGTCGTCACCCAATTGAAGCCACTGGAATAGAGCGGGGCCTTGTCGGCAAACAGCTGCTCGTCAATCCGCATGGCCTGGTCTTCGGGGATGAACACGCTCTCGGCCCGGTAATGGGTGGAGCCCGATCCGCGCAGGCCGTGGGTGTGCCAGGTGTCCTCGATCACCAGTTCATCGGCGCGGGCGAAGGCCAGGCGCACTTCGGGCATGCCGTTCGCGCCCGTCAGCGGTGCACCGCCATCGTGCACGATGCCGCCGGTCATCACCACGTCGGCATGGGTGATTCCGCTGCCGAACGGGAAGCGACCATTCAGGCGGTATCCGCCCTCCACCTTTTCGAGCACGCCGCGCCCGGCGGTGAATTGGCCGGCGGTGATCATGTCGGCATGGGGCAGCAGACGGGCGCTGGCTGCGGGTGCCAGCAACTCGGCCAGCAAGCCGCTGTCGGTGCCGATCTTGATGCACCAGGCGGTGGATGGATCGGCCTGCGCGATCACCTCGATCACCTCCAGATGCTGCGGCAGGGTCATCTGCGGGCCGCCTTTTGATGCCGCGCGCCCCATGCGGAACATGCCGGCGGTGCGCAATTGCTGCACCAGATCGGCGGGCAGGCGGCGCAAGGCCTCTATCTCGGCACTGCGGGCGGCGATGGCGGGGGCCAGCGCGCGGGCATTGGCGAGAATGTCCGCCGCGCCAGGCGATGCGGTGTCCGGCTGTCGTGCAATCGTGGCCATGATCCGGCTCCCTTCTCCCGTGCGAAGAGGTATCGCGGCCAGCGCTTCACGCCAAGCCTTTGCTTTTGCCCTGCCAGCCCCTACATGCCGCTCCACCATGGCGCGCCCCAAACCTCCCGTTTTCGACAAACAGAAGATCGTCGCCGAAAATCGCCGTGCGCGGTTCGATTATTCGATCGAGGATGTTTACGAAGCAGGCCTCGCGCTGACCGGTACCGAGGTCAAGGCCTTGCGCGGCGGCGAAGGCTCGATCGCGGAAAGCTATGCCGAAGTGCGCAAGGACGGGCAGGTGTGGCTGGTCAATGCCAATATCCCCGAATACAGCCACGGCAACCGCCTGAACCACGAACCCAAGCGCCCGCGCAAGCTGCTGCTGCATGAGCGTGAGATCGAGAAGATGTTTGGCGCGGTGGAGCGCAAGGGCATGACGCTGGTGCCGTTGTCGGTCTATTTCAATGCCAAGGGCCGGGCCAAGGTGGAACTGGCACTGGCCAAGGGGCGCCAGGCGCACGACAAGCGCCAGCACCTGAAAGACCAGGACTGGAAGCGCGACAAAGCCCGGATCATGCGGGACAAGGGCGGGTCCGATTAGGTTTTAGTCCCGGCCATCGTCGTTAAGGTGCCATTCGTCGATTGTGCGCTAGGAGCGCCTTTCAAGCACGATGCAAAGGTGTATGTGACCTCACGATATGGCGAATAGCGGCATCATGACCTGGCTTCGGGCACAATGGCCCACCATGCCCAAGCGTGAGGACATGGAGCGCAATAAATATCTTGCGCCAATTGCCCACCGGTTCGGCCGGTCGGAACTGTGGCGCTTTACCCGCCGTTCGGTGCCTCGCGGGGTGGCCTTGGGCCTGTTTGCCGGCTTCATCATTCCGTTCGGGCAGATCTTCCTTGCGGCGTTTCTCGCCTTGCCGACGCGGGCCAATGTGCCGGTGGCCGCATTGCTGACCTTCCTCACCAATCCCTTCACACTGCCGTTCTGGCTGTGGGCGGCGAACAAGGTGGGCAGTTTCGTGCTCAAGATCGATTCGATCACGACCGGGGCCGCCAATGCAGAACTGGCCAGTGGCCGGTGGTCGGATTTCGGCTGGTTCCAGATTCTCGAAGGCGTGGGCGTAACCGCATTCGGTTTCGTGGTCCTGGCCGTGGTGAGTGCTGCGATCGGATACCTCCTGTCCAGCTTTGCCTGGCGGCTTGTCGTGGCGCGCAAATGGACCAGGCGACCGGCGCGCCGGAAGGTGATAAGCCCCGCCGAATGACATTTCGGCAGGCTAAGGATTCTGGTTCGTGAGCGGGAGGAGATCGGCGGAATCGCACGGCTTGACCGATAGCCTCGTGGTGGCCGCCGCCGTGCTTGCCAGTATTGCCGCGATCCAGTTTGCCAGCGGCAGCGCCACGGTCACGCTGGCCTTTGCCGGTGGCCTGACCGTGCTGGGACTGATCGCTTTTGCATCGGCGCGGTTTGTGGCGGCACCTGTGGTTCAGCATGATGCGGTGGGGCCGGACTGGTCAGTTACTGTCGCCGCGATCGAGCAGCCGGGGCAGGCGGTTGCGATCACCGACCGGGCCAACCGGCTGGTTTGCGCCAATGCCGCGTTCGAGCTGTGGTTCGGTTCGGGCCATGCTCCGCCGCGCCTGCCGGTCGATGGCACTTCGTCCGAAGTTCTCGGCAAGCTGGCGCGCAATGCCTGGCGCGATGGCAACAGCGGCGAGGTCATGACAATTGCCGACGAGGGTCAGGCCTGGACCGCTGAAGCGGTGCGGTCCGGGCGGGCTGAAGACTACCTGATCTGGCGGTTTAACCCGATCCTGCGCAGCGAGCCCTTGCAAGCCATCACCCGCCAGGTGACCGGTCCCTTTGGCCGCATGTTGGGCTCGTCCGGCATTTCGGCTGCGCTGGTTGGTCCCGATGGCGCAATCCGTTCGGTCAATCCTGCCTTCGCCCGCCGCGCCAGTGGAGATGAACTGGCCAGCCTGGTGGGGCAGGACTTTGCCGGGTTGCTGCAATCCGATGACCGAGACCGGATCTATTTTGCCCGCGAAGGCAAGAAGGGCTCGTCGCAGACGCTGGTCCATGTACCGCTGGGCGATCCGGAAGAACTGGCGGCGAGCGGCGGACCGGTGGGCGATGAGCCGGCCTTGATGCTGCTGCTCGATGCCGGGATCGGTCTCGGCGGCTTGTCGAGCGAGGCGCGTGGCCAGACGCCGCAACTGGAAGCCCTGCTGGAAAAGCTGCCGCTTGGCCTGGCGATGACCGACCGGGACGGACATTTCCTGTTCGCCAACCCTGCGTTCCTGCGCGCCGCCGGGCTGGAGGGTCGCCCTCTGCCGCCCTATCCGTCGGACCTGGTGATCGCGCGCGACAAGACTGCCATGTCCGATGCCGTGCGCCGCTTTGGCCAGGGCGCGGCCAACAGTGGCGATATTGCGGTACGGCTGAGGAGCGAGCCGGAGGAGCCCGTGTCGCTTGGCCTGGCCGGGGTGCGCGGGCTGGGCGAGGCATCGGTCTTGCTCAGCCTGGCCGATACCAGCGAGGAAACGCGCCTGCGGCGGCAGGTGGCACAGGCCACCAAGATGCAGGCCGTGGGCCAGTTGGCCGGCGGCGTGGCGCACGATTTCAACAATGTGCTGACCGCGATCATCGGCTATTGCGACCTGATGTTGCTGCGCCATACTCCCGGCGACAGCGACTATGACGATATTCAGCAGATCAAGGCCAACTCCAACCGCGCGGCCAGCCTGACTCGGCAATTGCTGGCCTTCAGCCGCCAGCAGACGCTGCAGCCCGAAACGCTGCAATTGCCCGATGTCCTATCCGAAGTTTCACAGCTTTTGAAGCGGCTGCTGGGTGCCAAGATTGCCATGAAGGTGCACCATGATCGCAACCTTGGCCCGGTCCGCGCCGATCCGCGCCAGCTGGAACAGGTGATCATCAACCTGGCGGTCAACGCCCGCGACGCCATCCAGAACAAGGGCGGCGGCGAGAGCGCCACCGGCACGCTGTCATTTGTCACCCGCCGGGTCGCTGCGCAGGACATCCGCCGCATGGGGTCAGAAATCATCCCCGCTGGCGATTATACCGTGCTGATTGCCGAAGACACCGGCGGCGGCATCGCGCCCGAGGTGATGGGCAAGATTTTCGAACCGTTCTTCACCACCAAGGAACTGGGCAAGGGCACTGGCCTGGGCCTGTCCACTGTCTACGGCATCGTCAAGCAATCAGGCGGGTTCATCTTCGCCACCAATGCCCGCGCGCCAGATGGCCGCACCAGCGGGGCCCGCTTCACCATCTACCTGCCGGTGCACAACGCCACCGAGGAGGAACTGGCCCGGGTCGAGGCAGAGGAAGAAGCGCGTGACTGGTCGGGTGGGGGCTGCATCCTGCTGGTCGAGGACGAGGACATGGTGCGCGCCGTGGCCGAACGCGCGCTGGCGCGGCAAGGCTACGAGATCGTAACCGCCAGCGACGGAGATGAAGGGCTGGAACTGGTGCGCGCAGGCGGTAAGTTCGATTTGGTGGTCAGCGACGTGGTGATGCCCGCAATGGATGGCCCGGCGATGGCCCGCGAGATCCGCAAGCTCCAGCCACGCCTGCCGATCCTGTTCATGTCAGGCTATGCCGAAGAACAGCTGCGCAACCAGATCGATATCGAGGCGATGCATTTCATGGCCAAACCTTTCAGCGTGCAGCAAATTGCTGACAAAGTAGCCTCGGTGCTGGCGGGCAAGGCGCGTGCAGGATAGGCCAATCCCGTTCAGCGCTGATACAGGCTGGTGTTACAATATCACATTAGCAAATGTTGATCTACGGGGGAGAATTTCCATGAATCTGCACCGCCTGGCACTGGCTGCGCTTCTATCCGCGACTGCCCTTGGCCCGATCGCCGCATCCGCGCAGCAGGATCCCTCAACAGAGGCCACCGCGCAAGGCGACCTGTCGGTGACGATCTACAACAACGGCCAGTCGCTGGTGCAGGATATTCGGCAGCTCGATATTCGCTCGGGTCGCTCCACCGTGACCTTCCCCGATGTGTCGGCGATGATCCGGCCAGAGACTTTGAGCTTCAACGCCGCCAACACCACCATTGTTGAACAGAACTTCGATTTCGACCTGCTGACCCCGCAAAAGCTGATGGAAAAGGCCGTGGGGCAGGAAGTCACTCTGATCCGTACCAATCCCGCCACCGGTTCCGAGACCATGCAGCGCGCCGAGGTGTTGTCCACATATGGCGGTGTGGTGGTGCGGATCGGCGGCAATATCGAGGTGCTGCGCGATGATGGCCTACCGGTCCGGGTGATCTTCGATCGCCTGCCGCCCAACCTGCGGGCACGGCCCACGCTGTCGGTCACGCTGGAAAGCAGCCGGGCTGGCACGCGCCCCGCATCAATCCGCTATCTCACACCGGGACTCGGCTGGTCCTCGGACTATGTCGCCTTGTATGACGAAACGCGCGGCACGGTGGACATGCAGGGCTGGGTCACGCTGACCAATACCACAGGCACCACGTTCCATGCGGCAGATACGCTGCTGGTGGCCGGCAATGTGAACGGCGGGCGCTCGCAACCCCGCCGCGATCTGGTGCGGCCCGGCACCGAAACCGCCGATCGCGAACGGCTGGGTGATTTCTATCTCTATCCTATCGCCGAACGCACCACGATCGCCAACAACCAGACCAAGCAGGTCAGCTTCCTGGATGTACAGGGCGTCCCCGCCCGCCGGGTCTACAGCCGCGAGATCGGCTGGCTGACGAGCGATTCCGATCCGATCAACGCATCTGCCGCCATCAGCTTCTCCTCCAGCAGGGATGGCGGCCTGGGCGATGCGCTGCCGGCCGGAACCGTGCGGTTCTACCAGCGCGATGCCGCTGGATCGCCGCAGTTCATCGGCGAGAACGGCATTGGCCACACCCCGATGGGCAGCGTGCTGTCATTGCGCACGGGCGATGCGTTTGACGTGTTTGTCCAGGCCGAAGTCGAAAGCCGCAACACCATCACTGCCGCCGAATACGAACGCAGCCTGCGCTATCGTGTGATCGAGGCGGGCGAGATTACCCGCCAGGTCGAAGTGGAACGGGCGGTCGACCATTACCAGACCACGATGCGCTACACCTTCACCAACGCCAAGCCCGAGGCGGTCGAAGTGGAACTGACGCAGGGCGGGCTTGATTACGGTTGGTGGGCACGCGATTTCCGCATCACGGCAGAAGATGTGGTGGGCGAACAGCTCAACGCAGGGACACGGCTCTACCGCGTTACCGTGCCGGCCAACGGCACCCGCGTGGTGCGCGTCACCTATCAGACGAAGTACTGAGCGGGGTAGGGCGGGTGTCCACCCGTTTGAACTTCGGCAAACTCGGGGGCAGGCTCGGGGGCGCGCTCGGGATGGCGCTGTCCGCATTCCTCGCAGTGCCTACTGCGGCCCAGCAACGCGCCACCGTCGATGCGTCGGAGCCCGGCGCGCTTGCGGTCACCGTGTACCGTGATCCCAACCGCGGACCGGGCGGGGAGATGAACCGCAACTGGCCGCGGGGTTTCGCCATGATCAGCGAGACTCGCACAGTCACCCTGCCGCCCGGCGAATCGACGATCCGGTTCGAAGGTGTGGCAGAAGGCATGGTGGCGGTGTCCGCTATAGTCACCGGCTTGCCCGGCGGCACGATCGAGAAGAATCGCAACGCCGATCTGCTCAGCCCCGCGGCGCTGGTCGATGGCACGCTGGGCAACCGCGTCACCGTGACCCGCACTGATCCGGCCACGGGCGCGGAAACCGCCTCCAGCGCAGTGATCCGCACCCGCGCGGACGGGGGCCTGGTGCTGCAAACCGAACAGGGTTTTGAAGCCGTGCGCTGTTCGGGCCTGCCCGAGCGGCTGACTTTCGACCGGGTGCCGGCAGGTCTCTCGGCCGAGCCTGTATTCTCCATCGACACCCGCGATTCGGCAGGCGGCACTTACACCGTCACGCTCACCTACCTGGCCTGGGGCTTTGACTGGCAAGCCAACTACGTCGCCACCTTGCACGATGGTGGGGACAGCGAGGATGTGCGGCTGCGGCTGATGAGCTGGCTGACGATCCTCAACGACAACAACCAGAGCTTCGAGAACGCCGAGCTTATGGCCGTGGCGGGCACGCTCAACGTGGTCAGCGATTTCCAGGGTCTTAGCGATCCGCCAGAAGGGAGGGCGCTGCAACTCACCTGCTATCCGTTCGGAAGCACTGCGGCCGGGTCGCCGGAGCCGGATTATGAATACTATGGCGGCAATGATGCCGTGGGCTACGGGCGGGATAGCCCCTATCCTCCTCCGCCTCCCGCGCCGATGGCCATGCGCATGGAAGCGGCATCTCCCATGACGAGTGTCAACGAGGCGATGCTGGCCACCGAAGAGGCGTTGGGCGATCTCAAGCTGTACCGCATCCCGGAGCTCATCACCGTATCGGCGCAGGGGTTGAAGCAGGTCGCATTCCTCGATCGCGGAGAAGTTGCAGGGCGGTTCGTCTACCAGGCGCGTTGCCAGCCTTTCAATGAGAGCGAGAGCCCCTTCCAGTCCGCCATCCTGTTCGTCACCGTGAACGATGACGAACACGGATTGGGCGTGGCCTTGCCATCGGGCCCGATGGCCTTTTTCGAACCCACTTCACAGGGGGATCTGCTGGTCGGGGAGCAGCAGATCCGCGATTATGCCGATGGGCAGGACGTGGAACTGGAAGTCGGCTCCAGCTCGCAGGTCATGACCTCCTGCGATCGGCTGACAAAGCATGATCCCAACGGCGCTGCCTGGACCCGGATGCGGTCCACCCTCACCAACGCCAACCCCGCGCCTGTGACAATGCGGGTGCAACTCGGCAATCCCGTGCAATGGACGGTCCGCGGCATTCCCACCGAATTGAAGAATGGCGAACGAATCGTCGAAGTCACCGTTCCAGCCAATGGAACGCGGATGATTGAGTGGGAATTGCGTTCCGCGACAGTGCAATAGCGCGCATTTCCGCCATTCCCGGGCCAAATCCAACAAATCTTCGTTCTCCCCTTGTTCTTATGGAACAAACTGGGTACATAGGTTCCAGTTGATGAGTTGATCGCAACTCTTGGAACGTGGGGAGCATCGTGTCATGGCCGCAAGTCTGAAACTGGTAGAGGAATCCAAAGTGGACCGTCAGAAGGCTCTCGACGCGGCTCTCGCGCAGATTGATCGCGCATTCGGCAAGGGCTCGGCGATGAAGCTGGGCCAGAAGGAAGCTATGCAGGTGGAAGTGATTTCCACCGGCTCGCTCGGCCTTGATATTGCACTCGGCGTGGGTGGGCTGCCCAAGGGCCGCGTGATCGAGATTTACGGCCCGGAAAGTTCGGGCAAGACCACGCTGGCGCTGCACGTGCTGGCCGAAGCGCAGAAGAACGGCGGCACCGTGGCGTTCGTCGATGCCGAACATGCGCTTGATCCGGTCTATGCCCGCAAGCTGGGCGTCGACATCAACGAACTTATCGTATCGCAGCCCGATACCGGCGAACAGGCGCTCGAGATCGTCGATACCCTGGTTCGCTCCAACGCGATTGACGTGCTGGTGGTGGATTCGGTTGCCGCACTGGTCCCGCGGGCCGAAATCGAAGGCGAGATGGGCGACGCCCATGTTGGTCTGCAAGCCCGCCTGATGAGCCAGAGCCTGCGCAAGCTGACCGGCTCGATCAGCCGTTCCAAGTGCATGGTGATCTTCATCAACCAGCTGCGCATGAAGATCGGGGTGATGTACGGCAATCCGGAAACCACCACCGGCGGCAACGCGCTCAAGTTTTACGCCTCGGTCCGGCTCGACATCCGCCGTACCGGCCAGATCAAGTCGGGCGATGATATTGTGGGCAACACCACCCGCGTGAAAGTGGTCAAGAACAAGGTCGCGCCGCCGTTCAAGCAGGTCGAATTCGACATCATGTATGGCGAGGGCATTTCCAAGATCGGCGAAATTCTCGATCTGGGCGTCAAGGCCGGCCTGGTTGAAAAGTCGGGCTCGTGGTTCAGCTATGACAGCATCCGCATCGGCCAGGGCCGCGAGAACGCCAAGCAGTACATGAAGGACAATCCTGAAGTTTGCGACCGGTTGGAAGCTGCCATTCGCAGCCGCACCGACGAGGTCGCCGGGGAGATGATGACCGGGCCAGACGCGCAGGGCGAGGACTGATCTTCCCAAGAAGCGCCGCTTGGCTCCTCAAATCCGAGGCGCGTTGCCAAGGTTTTGGAGCTGGCGCTTGCGAGAACGGAACCGGCGCTCTCCCCCTTGGTCGGGGTGGGTGCCGGTTTCATTTCGGCACCCTTTGATGCCCTGTCATCTTCCGGTGCTCTTGCCCCGCGTTGCGCACGAACCTATGTCCCGAGCAGGGCTTGAAGCAGGCCGAAGCAGGGGAGAGTTATGGACAAGAGCGAATGGCAGGGTGGGCAGGGGCAGACCTGGGCCACCGAATGGCGCCGGACCGACCGCAGCTTCATCGCCGTTACCGAAAAGCTGCTCCAGCGCATGCGCGGTCTCGCCTTCTCGCAAGTGCTCGACATCGGCTGCGGTGCCGGGGAGATCTCGCTCGCTGTTGCTCGTAGCCGGTCCGATGCGCGGGTGATCGGCGTCGACATCTCGCCCGACCTTGTTACAACGGCACGCCAGCGGGGCGAGAGCCTGGCCAATGTCGGCTTCGACCTCGCCGATGCTGCCACATATACTCCGCCGGCCGGCTTTGCCCCGCAACTTCTGATTTCGCGTCACGGGGTGATGTTCTTCGACGATCCGCCCGCCGCATTCACCAACCTGGCCCGCATCGCCGACAGTGGTGCCCACCTGCTGTTTTCATGCTTTCGCAGCCCGGCGGAGAACCCGTTCTTCACCGATGTCGCCCGCCTGCTGCCCGAACCACCACCACCAGCCCCGCCCGGTGCCCCCGGCCCTTTCGCCTTTGCCGATCGGGCCCGCATCGCCGGAATCCTTGAAGCTGGGGGATGGGAAGGCGTGGCCATTGATCCGTTCGATTTTCCCATGGTTGTGGGTGCGGGCGATGATCCAATCGAGGATGCAGTCAGCTACTTTGCGTCCATCGGCCCGGCCGCCATTGCCGCCCGCGCCATGTCGGATGACGCGCGCGCGGCGTTCTTCGACCGGATACGGCAGTTGGCCCGCAACAACCTGCACGAAGGGCTGGTCGCGCTGCCTGCCGCCGGGTGGATCGTAACCGGGCGCAAGGCGTGATGGCTTGTTCGCTTAATCCGCTTGTCCCCCGCGTTCGCACAAACTAACTGGCAGCCATGCATTCGACCAACGACATCCGCCGGGCCTTCCTCGATTATTTCGCGGCCAACGATCACCAGGTGACGCCCTCGGCGCCCTTGGTGCCGTATAACGATCCCACTCTGATGTTCGTCAACGCGGGCATGGTGCCGTTCAAGAACGTGTTCACCGGGCTGGAAACCCCGCCCGCGCCGCGGGCCGTCAGCAGCCAGAAGTGCGTGCGCGCGGGCGGCAAGCACAATGATCTCGACAATGTCGGCTATACCGCGCGCCACCTGACGCTGTTCGAAATGCTCGGCAATTTCAGCTTCGGTGACTATTTCAAGGAACGCGCGATCGAGCTGGCCTGGGGAATGGTCACCAAGGAGCTGGGCCTTGATCCGCAGCGCCTGACCGTGACCGTATACAATACCGACGATGAGGCAGCAGCCTTCTGGAAGAAGATCGCCGGCCTGCCCGAAGACCGCATCATCCGCATCGCCACCAAGGACAATTTCTGGGCCATGGGTTCTGATGGTCCGTGCGGGCCGTGTTCGGAAATCTTCTGGGATCACGGTCCGCAGATCGCCGGCGGCCCACCAGGATCACCGGACGAGGATGGTGACCGGTTTGTCGAAATCTGGAACCTGGTGTTCATGCAGCACATCCAGGAAGCCGACCAGATCGTCGGCAACCTGCCGCGCCCCAGCATCGACACAGGCATGGGTCTGGAACGCATCGCCAGCGTGCTGCAGGGCAAGCACAACGTGTTCGAGACCGATACCTTCCGCACTCTGATCGAAGCGAGCGAGGAGAAATCAGGCACGCGGGCAGCAGGGGAGAGCCTCGCCAGCCACCGCGTGATTGCCGACCATTTGCGCTCGACCAGCTTCCTGATTGCCGATGGCGTGCTGCCGTCGAACGAAGGGCGCGGCTATGTCCTGCGCCGGATCATGCGCCGCGCCATGCGCCACGCCCACCTGCTGGGCGCGGAAAAGCCGCTGATGCACCGTTTGGTGCCAGCGCTGGTGGGCGAAATGGGCCAGGCCTATCCTGAACTGGTGCGCGCCGAAGCGCTGATCAGCGAAGTGCTCGAACGCGAGGAAGCCCGTTTCCGCCAGACCCTCGACAAGGGCCTGCGCCTGCTGGACGAGGAAACCGCCGGTATGGGAGACGGTGCCAGCCTGTCGGGCGAAACCGCGTTCAAACTGTATGACACGTTCGGCTTCCCTTACGACCTGACCGAAGACGCTTTGCGCGCCCGCGGTATCGGGGTGGATCGCGCGGGTTTTGATGCCGCAATGGCCGTGCAAAAGGCCGCTGCCCGCGCCGCTTGGAAGGGCAGCGGGCAGGCTGCCGATGGCGAACTGTGGTTTGACATTGCCGAGCGCGAAGGCGCCACCGAATTCACCGGCTATGCCGCTACCGAAGGCGAGGGCCGGGTGGTGGCCCTGGTGGTCGAGGGTAAGGAAGTGACCCGCGCAGAATCCGGCCAGGAAGTGATCGTGATCACCAACCAGACGCCGTTCTATGGCGAAAGTGGTGGCCAGGCAGGCGATGCCGGTGTCATCAGCGGCGATCGCCGGCTTGATATGGCGGTTACAGATACCTCCAAGCCGCTCGGCCGTCTGCACGCCCACCATGGCCGCATCGCTGCCGGATCGGTTGAAGTTGGCGATACTGTCCACCTCAAGATCGATGCCGGACGGCGCGACCGGATCAGGGCAAATCATTCCGCCACCCATCTGCTGCACGCCGCGCTTCGTAAGCGCCTGGGCGATCACGTGACCCAAAAGGGGTCGCTGGTGGCCGAAGACCGGCTGCGCTTCGATTACTCGCACCCCAAGCCGCTGACGGCCGAGGATATTGCGGCGATCGAAGCCGAAGTGAATGGCGAAATCCGCCACAACGTAGAAGTCAGCACCCGCTTGATGAGCCCGGACGATGCCATTGCTGCTGGTGCCATGGCGCTGTTCGGCGAGAAGTATGGCGAGGAAGTGCGTGTCCTCAGCATGGGCCGCAGCGGCGAGGGCGGGCGCAGCTATTCGGTCGAACTGTGCGGCGGCACCCATGTGCGCGCCACCGGCGATATCGGCTTGCTGCGTGTGGTATCCGAAGGGGCAGTGTCGAGCGGCGTGCGCCGGATCGAGGCGCTGACTGGCGAAGCTGCGCGGCAATGGGTGGTCGGGCGCGAAGAAGCGCTGAAAGCAGTTGCCGCAACGCTCCGCACCGCGCCCGACGAGGTGCTGGAACGGGTTGCCGCGCTGGTCGATGAACGCCGCAGCTTGGAACGCGAACTGGCCGATGCCCGCAAGCAGCTGGCGCTGGGCGGCGGCGGCGGCACGGCCCCGGCGGCAGACGAGGAAGTCGGCGGCGTGAAGTTCTCCGGCCAGGTGCTGCACGGGCTTGATCCGAAAGATCTGCGCGGGCTGCTTGACGAAGCCAAGAACCGTATGGGTTCGGGCGTGGCGGCAATCTGCGCAGTCAACGATGGCAAGGCAGCGTTCGCTGCCGCTGTCACCGATGACCTGTCCACCCGGTTCAGCGCCGTGGACCTGGTCCGCGCGGGTGTCGAGGCGCTGGGCGGCAAGGGCGGCGGTGGCCGTCCGGACATGGCGCAAGGCGGCGGACCGGATGGCGACAAGGCCGAGGCAGCGATAGCAGCTGCCCGCGCCCTGCTCGCCTGAATACTCTCCTCACCAGTCCAACACCCGAAAGCGCGAGCGGTTGCGGGAAATGTCAGCTTTCGGCAGTCGAGGTGCGCAGCTTGGGCTTTTCGTCCAGTTGACCTTCGCGCATGATCCGTTCGCGCAATTCGTCGCGCATCTGGTGGATGCTGGCGATCACCGGGCCCATCGCCACGCCCAGTTCCACCAGCGCAGCCTCTGACAACTGCAACGAGCTTTCGAGCGTTTCAGGCACGGCTACGCTCGCTCCGCTGCGATAGAGTTCGGCCGCATGGAAGCTGTCGCGGGCCCGGGCGATGATTGGCAGATCGGGGTGGGCGGCGCGCAGCTTCCGCACCAGGCGCTGGGCCAGCACGTGCTCGTCCATCGTGAGGATCACCGCAGGACAATCCTGCATGCCCAGCTTGTCGAGCACGTCGCCGCGTGCCGCATTGGCGAACAACGCCTTGTAGCCATCGCGCCGTGCGCGTTCGATCATGTCGGCGTCTGCATCGATAGCTACATAGGGCTGGTCATGCCGGTCGAGCATCTGTGCGACCAGCCGGCCCACTCGGCCCAGGCCAATCACGATCACGCGCGGCTTGCCGTCGCCCATACCTGCTTCGTCAAGTAAGGGCGATGGTTCGACCCGGCGTCCGACATGGCGCCCGAGCATGGCCAGCAAGGGCGTGACGGTCAGCCCGATCGCGGTAACGATCTGCCAGAATTGTGCAGTGCCCGGCTGAATCAGGGATGCCTGCGTGGCGGCGGCCATCACGATCAAGGTGGTTTCGGACGGGCTGGCCATCAGGATGCCAGTTTCTGTCGCCGTGCCGCGCCGGGCGCCCATCATGCGCAGCAATACGCCGGTCACCGTGGCTTTCAGCATCAGCACGCCGATAACCGCAGCACCGATCAACCACAGGTTTTCCCACACCGTCATCAGGTCGATGCCCATGCCGATCGTGATCAGGAAGATGCCCAGCGCCAGGCCCTTGAACGGCTCGATAATGCCTTCCACTTCGGTGTGATATTCGGTCTCGGCAATCAGCAGACCCGCGATTAGCGCGCCGACAATGGGCGACAGGCCCACCAGCTGGGTGGCCAGACTGGCTCCGATCACCACCAGCAGGCTGGCGGCCAGGAACAGTTCCGGGCTTTTGGCCCGGGCGGCCAGGGCGAACAAGTGGGGGAGGCCGAAGCGGCCCGCCACCATCATCACCAGCACCACCAGCAAGCCCTGCCACAGCGTGTCGAACAGGCCGTTCATCCCGTCTGCCTGAGCATAGGGAGCCAGCGCGCCCAGGAAGAAGATGATCGGCACGATCATGATGTCTTCGAACAACAGCATCGATAGCGCTGCGCGGCCCACGGGTGATGTGGTTCCCGCGATCGGCAGGACCAGCGCGGTGGAGGAGAAGGCCAGCGCCAGCCCCAGCGCCAGCGCCCCGGTCCAGTACTGCCCCATCATCGACAGGGCCGCAGCCAGCAGCGCGCCGATTACCAGCAGTTCCAGCGCGCCAAGGCCGAACACCAGGCGGCGCAGTTCCCACAGGCGGTTGAAGCTCAGTTCCAGTCCGATAGTGAACAGCAGCAGCACGATGCCGAATTCGGCGAACGGATCAAGCCGTTCGGGATCGGTAATGGTGACGTGGGTGAGCCATTCATGCTCGTAAACCATGCGCCCCAGGCCGAACGGGCCGACCAGCAGGCCCACCAGGATGAACCCGATGATTGGAGTGATGCGGAACCGCGCGAACAGTGGAATCACGAGCCCGGCTGCACCCAGGATCACCAGCGCGTCGGACATCAGGGGGGAGATGGCTTCACCATGCATTGTTCTGCGTCTATGTCAGACAGATGGCGCATGTCGCAACGCACAATTCTGCTCATTCGGCGCCAGATGTACTGGTGGTCGGTGGTGGACCTGCCGGGATGATGTGCGCCCTGCTGCTGGCGCGCGGCGGGATCAGGGTGCGGGTGCTGGAAAAGCATGGCGATTTCCTGCGTGATTTTCGTGGTGACACCGTCCACCCCTCGACCATGGAAGTGCTGGAACAGATCGACCTGTTGGAGCGCTTTCTGGCCCGCCCGCATGACCGGGTGGAGCGGGTGGAACTGCGCATTGCCGGGCGCGATTACACGGTTGGCAGCTTTGCCGGCCTCGCCACTCCGGCCCCGTTCATCGCCATGATGCCACAATGGCATTTCCTCGATTTCCTGCGCGACGAGGCGGCCGAATATCCCGGCTTTTCCCTGAACATGGCAGCGGGAGCGACCGGACTGATCGAGGATGCGGACGGGCGCATTGCCGGAGTGAAGCTGGCAGACGGCAGCGAAGTGCGTCCGCGCTTGCTCACCATCATGGCTGATGGACGCGGATCGATCGTTCGCCGGGCGGGCGTGCTTCCGGTGACGCAGCTGGGCGCGCCGATGGATGTGTTGTGGTTCCGCCTGCCCAAGGTGCCGCACAATGGCGAGGCCTTGCGCGGCTCCTTTGCCAGTGGCCGTATCATCATATTGATCGATCGCCGCGATTACTGGCAGGCAGCCTTCCTGATACCAAAGGGTTCAGCCGCAGCCACCAAGGCGCGCGGGGTCCAGTGGATTCGCCAGCAATGTGCCCAAGCCTTTCCCGAGTTGGGACTAGGCGGCCTGGGCGGGCTGGATTCCCCCGATGACGTTTTCCTGCTCAGCGTCGCGCTCGACCGGTTGGACCACTGGCAGCGGCCCGGATTGCTGGCCATCGGCGATGCGGCGCATGCGATGAGTCCGGTGGGCGGTGTGGGCATCAACTTGGCGATCCAGGATGCGGTGGCGACGGTCAACTTGCTGGGAGCGCGGCTGGCGCGGGGCGAGCGGGCGGATGATCTGTTGCGTCGGGTAGAACAGCGCCGCCTGTTGCCCACCCGGATTATCCAGGCCGGCCAGAAAGCTGCGCAGGACAATATCATCGGGGCATTGCTGGCGGGCAAGCCGGTCACGCGGGCGCCGCTGCCGATCAGGCTGATGGATCGCTGGCCGCTGCTGCGGCGGATACCGGGCCGCGTTATCGGCCTTGGAATCAGACGGGAGCGGGTGACATGGCCACCCGCTCCCGCAAATGAGGCTTAGTTCCTCGCTTAAGCGAGGCGCCGGATTAAGCGAGGCCCTGCTTGGCCATTTCAACCTCGAGCGCTTCGACGATGGCTTCGAAGAACTTCTCGGTGGTCATCCACGGCTGGTCGGGGCCGATCAGCAGTGCCAGATCCTTGGTCATCTTGCCCTGTTCGACGCATTCGACGCAGACGCGTTCCAGCGTTTCGGCAAAGGCGATCACGTCGGGCGTGTTGTCGAACCGGCCGCGATAGATCAGCCCGCGGGTCCAGGCGAAGATGCTGGCGATCGGGTTGGTGCTGGTCGCCTTACCCTGTTCGTGCTGGCGGAAATGGCGGGTGACCGTGCCGTGGGCGGCTTCCGCCTCGATCGTCTTGCCATCCGGCGTCATCAGGACCGAGGTCATCAGGCCGAGCGAACCGAAGCCCTGTGCCACCACGTCGGACTGCACATCGCCATCATAGTTCTTGCAGGCCCACACGAACTTTCCGCTCCACTTCAGGGCGGATGCCACCATGTCGTCGATCAGCCGATGTTCGTAGATGATGCCCAGTTCCTCGAACTTCTCCTTGAAGCCTTCGGTTTCGAACACTTCCTGGAACAGGTCCTTGAAGCGCCCGTCATAGGCCTTGATGATGGTGTTCTTGGTGCTGAGGTACACCGGCCACGCGCGGTCGATGCCATAGTTGAAGCTTGCGCGGGCGAAATCGCGGATCGAGTGGTCGAGGTTGTACATCGACATCGCCACGCCGGAATCCTGGAACTGATAGACCTCGCGGTCGATCACCTTGCCATCGACGCCTTCGAACACCAGCCGCAGCGTGCCGGGGCCGGGGACGAGAAAATCGGTCGCGCGATACTGGTCGCCAAAGGCATGGCGGCCGACCACGATGGGATCGGTCCAGCCGGGCACAAGGCGCGGCACGTTCTGGATCACGATGGGTTCGCGGAAGATGGTGCCGCCCAGGATGTTGCGGATCGTGCCGTTGGGGCTTTTCCACATCTGCTTCAGGTTGAATTCGGTTACGCGCGCTTCATCGGGAGTGATGGTGGCGCACTTCACGCCTACGCCGTGCTGCTTGATGGCATTGGCCGCATCGATGGTGATCTGGTCGCCCGTTTCATCGCGCTTTTCGACCGAGAGATCGTAATAGAGCAGTTCCACATCAAGATAAGGCAGGATCAGCCGTTCACGGATCCACTGCCAGATGATGCGCGTCATCTCGTCGCCATCGATTTCAACGATCGGGTTCTTGACCTGGATTTTCGCCATCGGGTCTTCCTGTGCTGTTTGAAAGTCTACGCGGGATTTGCGCGGGTCTTAGCAGCGAGGGAACTTGGCGCAAGGGAGGGGAGGGCGGGAATCCGCGTCCGATCCATCAAAATCGCCGCGATTCCCGGAATCCTGGCGACTATGCCCAGCAGTGGCCCGTGCATCGCGGGTGTTTCGGCGACCGCGCGGGCAAGGCGCGCGATCCGCAACGGAACGGCGGCGTGGTGCGCAAACTGGCGCTGATAGGCTGAAGCTTGGTTCGGCCCACCGTGCAGATAATACTGCGAGGCCAGCTCGGCGCTGGCCAGGGCGATCGACATTCCTTCACCTGCCAGCGAAGGGATTACTGCCGCCTGGTCCCCCAACCGGAACAGCCCTGGCGCGGTATCCTGCGCGATCCAGCCATAAGGGACCGCGCCGATGGAATCGATCGGACACTCCTGCCAGCCCGGCTCCAGTCGAGCGCCCATACGGGGATGGAGCGCCGCGAGTCGGGCCAGCAAGTCTCGTGGGTTACCGCCGTGTTCGGTCAACAGTGATTTCTTCACCGCCAGGCACACATTGGCGCTCCCGCCTTCCTGCAGCACAATGCCGGCATAACCGCCACGGAACAGGTACAGTTCGATCGTGCTGTGCAGTTCCTGCGCCAAGGCCACCGATGGCACCAGCCGCACGCGCAGGCCGAGGGCCGGATCACGCGCCAGGCGCGGGCGGGCGTGACCGCGCACGTCGTGTTTGCCGCTGGCCAGGAACAGCGCTTCGCCCGCCCAGTCCTGCCGCGACCCGTGGGCAACCAGCGCTTCGACCGAACGGATGGTATCCACTTCCAGCCGCGCTCCTGCCACCTTGGCAGCAGCACGCAAGGCATTATCGAGGGCGTGGCGCGACAGGCCCCAGGCTGGCGCGGGCAACAGGGCAGCAACAGTGCTGTTTCCGGCAAATATCCGCAAACGCGTTACCCGGTGCGAGCCCAGCCGCTGACAATCCACACCCAGCGCCGCCAGTTGATCGGCGGTCCGCCAGCTGATGAAGCCGCCACACAGCGGATCGCCCACGTGCTCGTCACGATCCACCAGCAGCGGGCGATCGCCCGCACGCGCCAGCGCGATCGCCGCAGCGCAGCCGGCCGGACCGGCACCGATGATCAGCGGAGGCGGGATACGCATAGCCTGAAAGGGAAACGGTGCTGGGTTTGCGCGCGGGTTATCCCGGCCCGGGCCAGCAGGCGTTCCCATTCCGCCGGGCGGAACGAGCGGGCAATCGAGGTCTGCCCATCCTGTCGCACGATCGGGTGCCAGCCCATCAGGCGAGCCAGCAGCGGATAGCCGAGATAGCTGAATGTATGGCGATGCAGGTCGTTCACGAACCAGCCCCGGCGCGTGCGATCTTCCATGAAGCGCAGGAAGCGCAGCAGCTCTGCTTCGGTCATGTGATGGGCCACCAGGCTGGATACCACGCAATCGAACTGGCCGGTGCCGAAATCGGTGTAATCGCCGGTATAGTATTCAATCGGCGCAGCGGGGTCTGTGGCCGCCCGGGCTGCAGGCTCGCTCAGCGGGTTGAGATCGATTCCCACCAGTCGCGCTCCAATTCCGCGCTCCCGCGCCCAGCGGGCAATGCGGCGTAGCATGTCGCCATGGCCAAAGCCGACATCCAGCAGGGTGAACTGCCGGCGATCCCCCACTGCCTGTTCAAGGAATCGCAGAGTGGGACGCGCTGCCATGGTGACCGTATTGACCCGCGCCAGGTCTGCCAGAACGGCATGGTAGGTCGCCGCTCCGAGCGCCGCGTCGTCCATCAGTTCGGTGGTATCGCGCCGTTCAGCCAGCATCGTCGGTCCAGCCAAAGCGCAGCCCTTCCATTGCTAGGCCAGGGCCAAAAGCGAGAGCGAGGCCATTGGCGGGCTGGTCGGCCATCAGCCGGGCCAGCACGAACAGGACGGTGGCCGACGACATGTTGCCGTATTCGCGCAAGACCCTGCGAGAAGTATCCAGCTTCCCCGGTGACAAGGCCAGGCCGCGCTCCACCGCATCCAGGATCGAGCGTCCGCCGGGGTGTACGGCCCAGGCAGCGATAGTGGCCGGATCGCCAATATGTGCCGCCACTTCGGGATTGATCAGCGCCTCCACCAGACGGGCGGGCACTTCGCCGGACAGGTGCATGGCAAACCCCGTGTCGCCAATGGTCCAGGTGATCAGGTCGGCACTGTCATGCAAGGTGCGTGACAGTGGTGCGGACAGGGCTAGACCCGGTCCCGAACCCGTGACGATGGCCGCCGCCGCACCATCGGCAAACTGGCGCATGGCCAGCAGCGCTTCGATATTGCCGGTCTGCTGCAAGTGCAGGCTGCACAGTTCCACCGTCACCACCAGCACGCGCGCATCGGGTTGTGACCGCACCAGGTGGGTAGCCGTGCGCAGCGCGGTGATGCCCGCGTAGCAACCCATAAAGCCGATCGAAATGCGCTCGACCGAAGGGGGCAGGCCAAGCTTGCGGGCGATCACCTGATCAAGACCAGGGGCCATGAAGCCAGTGCAACTGGCCACAACGATGTGGGTAATTGTCCCCAGCTGCGCCAAGCCCGCAATCGCTTGCAAGGCCAAAGCGGGCGCTTCAGTGGCGTAAACCTGCATTCGAAGCGCAGTCGAGGCCCCACCATCAGCCGCATAGAAGCCAGCGGCATCCATGCGGCCGTCCTGCCCGTCCAGCACGGTATAGCGTTGATCTATGCCGGATCGTGCAGCCATCCGTTCGAACAGCTTGCGCTCTCGATCGTCGGCAATCTGGCCAGCAGCCCAGGCGTGATAGTGGGTCTCCACTTCGCCCACCGGCACAGCAGTGGAAATCGCTTCAATGCGCGCTGCTGGGGTGCCGGACTGCATGATTTGCAATAATAATCCCTCTGCCGACACAAGGTTCCGAGGGCAGGTGCGTACCGGATCGGACGGGACGCGGCCAAACAAAAACCCGCCGCAATCGCGACGGGTCAATGTGTTCAGTCGGGAATGGTGGGCGTAGCAAGGATTGAACTTGCGACCCCTACGATGTCAACATAGTGCTCTACCACTGAGCTATACGCCCGAGCCATTCCAGATGCCTCCCAACGGGTGGCAAGGCGGGCCGAATAGCGCCGCACTTGGCCACTTGCAAGGCATTCATTTACCTTTTGCCTACATGCGCAGCGGCACGGCATCATCGAACATGCGTTCCACTTCCAGTACCAGGTCCCTCAGGTGGAATGGCTTGGAAAGCATCTTGGCATGCGGTGCCTCGCGGCTGGCCTTCAGGGTGACTGCGGCGAAACCGGTGATGAACATCACCTTGGTCGTCGGGCTGATTTCGTTGCAGTGCTGGGCCAGTTCGATCCCGTCCATAACCGGCATCACGATGTCCGATAGCAGCAGATCGAAAATCTCGGTGTTGAGATGGGGCAGCGCGTCTTCACCGCTGCCTACCGCGACGACCGAATATCCTGCATTTTCCAATGCCCGCGAAATGTATCCGCGCATTGCCTGGTCATCCTCGGCCAGCAGGATTCGGATCATGGTCAGCTCCTTGTTTGTGCGAACCACGCCCTAAACCACAAAGGCGTTAAATTCCCGTGCCGATTTGCAGGTGGCCAGCTTTGGAACAGCAGGTTTTGACTTCGTGCATCCGGCAGGCCAGCACGGCGCTCATGGTCGAGAATATTTCAGGGCAGGGCGGGGCGAGTCGCGCGGCAGCGGCAGTATTTGGCGGATTGCTGCCAGACGATCCGGCCTCGCCCGCATTCGAACTGGTGCAACGCAAGCCCGCGCCGATTCCGGTCCTGATTGCAGTGCCGCACGCCGGGCGCATTTATTCGGCGGACCTGTTGGCCGCGATGCGCAATCCGGCCGATACCTGCATCCGGCTGGAAGACCGGCTGGCCGATGCGATAGGGCGGGCCGTGGCGCAGCAGACTGGCGCCGCACTGCTGGTGGCCCATGCCCCGCGCGCCCTGATCGATTTGAATCGCGCACCGGAAGATATGGACTGGGAAATGGTTGCCGGGCCACCACCACGCGGTTCCAGCCGCTATGCCGCCGGCCGGCGGGCGCGCAGCGGGCTGGGGCTGGTGCCCCGCCGCCTGCCGGGCTTGGGCGAACTGTGGCGCGAACGGATGTCGCGCGAAACAATGGAGGCGCGGCTCGAACTGGTTCACAAGCCTTATCACTCCGCACTGGCGCAAGTGCTGGAAGGCCTGCGCGATCGGTGGGGCAGCGCGCTGCTGGTCGACCTGCATTCGATGCCGCCGCTGGGGCTCAAGACAGGAACAGACCCGGCGGCCGATTTCGTGATCGGCGATCGCTATGGTTCTTCATGTGCGGCAGGGTTGAGCCTGGCGGCGATCGAATACCTCGACCAGGCGGGATGGCGAGCGGCGCACAACCGGCCTTATGCCGGGGGCTATGTGCTCGATCGGCATGCCAGCCCGCCGCGCGGCTTGCATGCCGTGCAGCTGGAAGTGTGCCGCGCCACCTATCTCGACAGCGCGCTGCGAGAGCCGGGCGAGGGCCTGGAAGCGGTTGTAAGGGCCGTGGCAGGCCTTGTCCGGCATCTGGCCGAGGAACTGGCCACCGGCTGGCGATCCCTGCCGCAGGCCGCCGAATAGCGTACAATCGACGGCCCATGAAAAAACCGCCCCGTGCATTAAGCACGAGGCGGCCAAGGTTCAGGGAGGATGTGCACCCCAGATGCCGAAGCAAGCGAGGTACACAAACCCCGGCAGACCATGAGGGGAGTCTGTCAGGGCATAAATAACATAGGATCAGTATTGGCCGTTTCAAGCAGAAACGGCGCCGACCACAAGGTCGACGCCGTTTGCCATTTTCAACTGGGTAGAAGGCTCAGGCCTGGCTGGTAATCGCCGCAAACTCATTAGCGGGAAGGGGGCCCTTGCCCTGCATGCTCTGCCGGCCGAAAATCTGGCGCAGCAGGTCAAGCGACAGGAGGTGCGCGTAGATCAGCGGTAGCAGGCCGTTCTCGTTCCACTTGCGCAACTGGTCGCCGCGCATCTCGCGCAGCTTGTCCTGGTTGATCATCTTGAAGCCGCGATAGATGAACGGCTGGCCGTTACCATCAAGGCGGTTGATCGACACTTCGCCATCCATCAGCAGGTCGGCCTTGGTGATTTCATCCATGAAGGCGCGGGTCTTGAGGCCGGCTTCCTCGAACTTCTGGCAGAAGTTGAGCAGTTCCGTTGTCGCCTGGGTCGGCTGCTTGTCGGCATCGAACAGGTCCCGCCCGTCAGCAAAGTCGCCCACCAGGCCACTTGTCGGGTCAAAGCATAGCGACAGGTTGTCGGTGTTCTGTTCAAGCTTCACCAGCATGAACGGATAGCGACGGATATACGCGGGAACATAGGGCGTGCCGATCGGCGTGCCATCGGCTTCGAAGAATACGTTCACGCCTTCGTTCAGGCCCATCAGTGCCAGCGGCACAGAGTTTTCGCCAGCCGAGAATACGATCGGGAAATCGCGCTGCGCCTGGGGAAATTCCTCCACTGTCAGCGGAATGGCATTCTGGCCCGTAACCCAGGCCGCCTTATCAACCGTCTTGGCCTTCCAGCTGGCGTGTTCCTGGCTGTTGAGCGGAACAAGGTCGTTGTACATAATGGGCAAACCGGGCTTCGGCGCACTGGCCATGTCTTGTCTCTCCGAAACTGAATTATCCGTCGCGGGCCTTTGTGGCCGCAATACTGGGCGGGGGCTTTAGTGGGTGGCAGCCTCGGGCGCAAGCGGCACCAGCTTGCCCGGATTGAGCAGGCCAGCCGGGTCCAACGCACGCTTTACGCTGGCCATGATCGCCAGCTGCACGGGATCGCCGAGCCGCGCCAGTTCATCGCGCTTCAACTGGCCGATGCCGTGTTCGGCACTGATCGATCCACCCCATTGCGTGACCAGATCGTGGACATAGGTGCTGATCGCCTTGCCCTGGGTTGCTTCCCATTCGCCGGGCACCGATCCTGCGGGTGCCAGCACATGGTAGTGGACATTGCCATCGCCAAGGTGGCCGAACGCCACCGCGCGGGTGCCGGGAAAGCGGGCTTCGACCTGCGGAACGGTCTGGAATACAAAATCGGCCATCGTGGCCACCGGAACCGAGATGTCGTGCTGCATCGCCGGGCCGAGCGCACGTTCCGCAGGCGCGATCTCATCGCGCAGGGCCCAGAATTCCTCGGCCTGGGTTTCGTTCATCGCCACGGTGGCGTCCTCGACATATCCCGCCGCAAAGGCACTTTCGAGCAGGGCCTGTGCCCGCTCTGCCAGGGTATCCACGCTGGCCGTATCGGCCACCAGTTCGATCAGCGCGTTCCATTCGTGCGCGGCGGCCAACGGGGCGCGGGCACGGAGGTTGTTGGCCAGCACCGCATCGAGCGAATGGCGCGGCATCACCTCGAAACCCTCCAGCGCATCGCCAACCAGGCGTTCGGTGTGAACCAGCAACCGCCGGGCATCGCGGATGTCGCCCAGGCCGATCCACAGCACCACGCGGTCAGCCAGGGCAGGCAGCAGCCGCAAGGTCGCCCCGGTCACGATACCCAGCGTGCCTTCCGATCCGATCAGCAACTGCTTCAAATCGAAGCCCCGGTTGTCCTTCTTCAGTGGGACCAGTGCATCGAACACCGATCCATCGGCCAGCACGGCTTGCAACCCCAGCACCTGCGCGCGCATCGATCCGTGGCGCAGCACCTGCGTTCCGCCGGCATTGGTGGCGATCAGGCCGCCGATGGTGGCCGAACCCTTGCCGCCCAGGGTGAGCGGGAAGCGCAGCCGGTGGCGCTCGGCCGCTTCATGCAACGTCTGCAGGATCACGCCTGCCTCGCAAGTCACCTCGCGGGCATCGGGATCAAGCCGGGCGATGCTGTTCATCCGCCTGAGCGACAGCACCAGCGCATCGCCGCTGGCATCGGGCGTGGCACCGCCGGACATGCCGCTGTTGCCCCCTTGCGGAACGATCGGAACACCGTGGCGCGCGCACAGCTTGACCAGTGCGGCAACCTCGGCCGTGGAAGCGGGGGAGGCCAGGCCGATGGCCCTGCCGGTATAACGCCCGCGCCAGTCGGTCAGCCAGGGATCGACCAGTTCGGCATCCTGCGTAAAGCCGCGCGGCCCCAGCAAGGCGGTCGCTTCGGTGGCGAATAAGGAGTTGTCGCTCATGGTCGCGTCTCTTGCCAGCGGGCGGCGCGGCTTGCAAAGCGCAAAGTGAAGCCGGCAAACTGAAGCAGGCCCGGGGAGCAGGTTAAGCAGCTATTCAACCGTGCGGGCTATAGCAAACAGCAGCACCAACCCTGACCGGGGTTTCATGAGGGGGCCAGCGCCCGGAACAATGTTTTGAACAATCGCCTTCTTCTTGCCTGCGCTGCATTGGCGGCTCTGATCCCGGCCTTTGCGGGTGAAGGGCCATTGCGCGCACAGGATGATGCCCGCAGCCCGGCGGTCAACGTGCATTCCCAGCCCGAACGCCAGCCGATCGAGCTGGGGCTGGATGGCATCGCGACTGCGCCGCTGCGGGTGCTGGATGAAGCCCGCCAGCCTGCCAGTTTTGGCCAGGTGCGTATCCGTGAGCGCGTGATTATTCGCATTTCACCCAGCCCGCCCGAAGCACGCCAGCGACTGCTCGCCATCCAGGCACAACGCTCGGCCAATCCGGGCTATCGCGAGGTGGAGCATGACAATTGCGTGCGGGTGGACAACATCGTCGGCGTGCAGCCCAGCACCGACAACCGGCTGATCCTGTTCATGGAGAACCGCAACGTGTTGGCCGCCACGCTAGATCGCACCTGTTCGGCGCGGGCATTCTACTCCGGCTTCTATGTCGATCGGAACGAGGACGGGCGCTTATGCGTGCAGCGCGACATGCTGCAATCACGCGCCGGAGCCTCGTGCTCGGTCGAACAATTGACCCGCCTGGTGGCAACCGGAAACTGATCAGCCGCCGAGATGCCAGCCTCGCCACCTGCTGCCGGGGCATTTCCTTGACTTTTTCGCACGGCAGTGCATAGGCCTCGCCTGTGGTTGCACGACTGCGTGCAAGCCAATCATCGCTTGGGAAAATTCCCGGGCCATCTATCCGGACACAAGCGCACCATATGACTTTTGCCGATCTCGGCCTTTCCGAGGAATTGCTCCAAGCCGTCATCGACGCCGGCTACACTGTGCCGACTGCGATCCAGGCAGAGGCTATCCCCCAGGTCCTGATGATGCGTGACATCATCGCCATTGCCCAGACCGGCACCGGCAAGACCGCCAGCTTCGTGTTGCCGATGATCGACATCCTGTCGAACGGCCGCCGTCGTGCGCGAATGCCGCGCTCGCTGATCCTCGAACCGACTCGCGAGCTGGCGATGCAAGTGGCCGAGAATTTCGAGAAGTACGGCAAGAACCACGACCTGAAGATGGCGCTGCTGATTGGCGGCGTGCAGATGGGCGACCAGGTCAAGGCGCTGGAATCGGGCGTTGACGTGTTGATCGCCACCCCGGGCCGCTTGATGGACCTGTTCGAACGCGGCAAGATCCTGCTGACCGGTTGTGACCTGCTGGTGATCGACGAAGCGGACCGCATGCTCGACATGGGCTTCATCCCTGACATCGAATTCATCTGCGAAAAGCTGCCCAACCCGCGCCAGACGCTGCTGTTTTCGGCCACCATGCCGCCCCCGATCAAGAAGCTGGCGGACAAATTCCTCAGCAATCCCAAGCAGATCGAGGTTGAGCGTGCGGCCAGCGCCAACATCAACATCACCCAGTTCAAGGTGGAGATTTCACCGCGCAAGAAGTTCGATGCGCTGAAGTACCTGCTCGAAGTGGACAACGTGCAGACCGCGATGATCTTTGCCAACCGCAAGACCACGGTGCGCGAACTGAACACCAAGCTGCGCAAGGCCGGGTTCCGCAGTGGCGAGATCCACGGCGACATGGACCAGTCCAGCCGCATTGCCGAACTTGACCTGTTCAAGAGCGGCAAGGTGAACATTCTGGTGTGTTCGGACGTCGCGGCACGCGGGCTGGACATCAAGGGCGTGTCCCACGTGTTCAACTATGACACCCCGTGGCACCCGGACGATTATGTCCACCGCATCGGTCGCACCGGCCGCGCGGGGGCCAAGGGCCGGTCAATCACGCTCGTCACTCCGGCCGATGCCGAAGCGATGGACAATGTCGAGAAGCTGACAAAGTTCCAGGTGCCCAAGTTTGACTGGAGCGCCGTTACCGGCGCTGCGCCGGCTGCCCCCGCTACCGAAACGCGCGAGGAACCGCAGGCCGAGGCAGCCGAAAAGCCGCGCCGCGATCGTGTTCGCAAGTCCGAACCGCATGAGGAACGCCCGGCACGCGAACCGCGCGAAGCCCGTGCGCCGCGTGAAGACCGTGCCCCGCGTGAGGAACGCGAACCGCGCGCCCCGCGCGAGGAGCGTGCTCCGCGTGAGGAACGCGAACCCCGTTCTCCGCGTGAGGAACGCGCTCCACGCGAGGAACGTCGCCCGCGCCGTGACGAAGACGATGCACCGGTACCGCCGGGTGAATGGAACGGGCCGATGCCAGGGTTCCTGGGCGTCGGGTTCGAGTAAGGCTCAAGCGCCGGCCTGTCGCGGCTGGGTGCCCCTGGGTCAGGGTCCGAACTGCTCGATCAGGTGGCATACTGTCTCCCGGGAAGACCGTTCGGTGTCGATTTCGCCGATAGGGCGGCTTATTCCGCCAACTTCACAAAACTATCAATAACTCGCTTTACACCGCTGGTTACAAAGGCGATTTCCAGTTTGTTGCCTTCTTGGGCCAGCACTTCGCCATAACCGAACTTGTCGTGGAACACGCGTGCGCCCACTGAAATGTCGGAGCGGGGCTTGGCGGCGTAGCTGGCGGCCGAGCGGGTGGTTTCGGGGAGGCGGCGCTGCTTGGTCTCGTATCCGGTGGCCAATGCGCGTTGCCAGCCGGGGCCGCGGGCATCGGACCGTTCGGGGCGATCGCGTGAGACATGGGCGAAGGGATCTTCGCTCTCGGTCCAGTTGGCGCGCCACAGGCTGGCCCCGCCAGTCATGCTGGTTTCCACGTCGATCGCATCATCGGGCAGTTCGCCCACAAAGCGGCTGGGGATCGAGCTGGTCCACTGGCCATAGATGCGGCGATTGGCCGCATGCAGGATCGTGCAGCGCCGCCGCGCGCGGGTGATGGCGACATAGGCCAGGCGGCGTTCTTCCTCCAGGCTGGCCAGCCCGCCTTCATCGAGGCTGCGCTGGCTGGGGAACACGCCTTCTTCCCAACCGGGCAGGAATACATTGTTGAATTCCAGTCCCTTGGCTGCGTGCATGGTCATGATGGTGACCTTTTCCACATCGTCCGCCGCCTCGTTGTCCATCACCAGGCTCACGTGCTCGAGAAATTCGGCCATGGTGGCATATTCCTCCATCGCGCGGGCAAGTTCGGTCAGGTTGTCGGCGCGGCTGGAGCTTTCGGCTGTGCGATCAGCCTTGAGCATCGCGTCATAGCCGGATTCTTCGATCACCCGGCGCAGCAGCTCGCTGGGTGTGACTTCGTCGGCCAGCTGCCGCCAGCGCCAGAAATCGCCCATCAGCGCGGCCACGGTGGATCGGGCACGGGCGGGCAGTTCGTCACTATCAGCCAGTTCCAGGGCGGCGGCGGCCAGCGGAATGTCCTGCCGCCGGGCGTGCTGGTACATTTTCTCCAGCGTCTTGGCGCCAAGACCGCGCTTGGGCTGGTTGTAGATCCGCTCGAACGCCAGGTCGTCGGCCGGTTGCGCGATGACCCGCAGGTAAGCCAAGGCATCGCGGATTTCCGCGCGGGCATAGAACCGAACGCCGCCGACAATCTTGTAGTTGAGCCCGATCTGGATGAAGCGATCCTCGAACTCGCGCGTCTGGTATTGGGCCCGCACCAGAATCGCCACCTGATCCAGTGGCGCACCTTCGCGTTCCAGCCGGGTAATCTCCTCGCCCACGCGGCGCGCTTCTTCCGGACCGTCCCACACGCCGATCACCCGCACCTTGTCGCCGCCGCCCACCTGCGTCCAAAGGGTCTTGCCGAGCCGCTGGCTGTTGGCTGCGATCAAGCCCGATGCCGCAGCGAGGATTTGCGGGGTGGAGCGATAATTCTGTTCCAGCCGGATGACCTTTGCCCCGGGAAAATCCTTTTCGAACCGCAGGATATTGGCCACTTCTGCGCCGCGCCATGAATAGATCGACTGGTCATCGTCACCCACCACGCACAGGTTCCGTCGCTTCTGTGCCAGCAGCCGCAGCCACAGGTACTGCACCGCGTTGGTATCCTGGTATTCGTCCACCATGATATATTTGAAGCGCTGCTGGTACTGTTCCAGCACATCGGGATGGCGGCGTAGCACGTTGAGCATGTGCAGCAGCAGGTCACCGAAATCACACGCGTTGAGAGCCTTCAGCCGTGCCTGATAGGCGGCATACATCGCCTGGCCCTTGCCATTGGCGTAGCTTTCGTTGTCGAGCGCGGTCAGATCCTGCGGCGACAGGCCGCGGTTCTTCCAGCCATCGATCAGGCCGGCCAGTTGCCGCGCGGGCCAGCGCTTCTCATCCAGGTTTTGGTCCGAGATCAGCTGTTTCAGGACGCGCAGCTGATCATCGGTGTCGATGATCGTGTAATTGCTTTCCAGGCCGACCAGTTCGGCATGGCGGCGCAACATGCGGGCGCAGATCGAATGGAACGTGCCGAGCCACGGCATGCCTTCCACCGCATCGCCGATCAACTGGCCCACCCGGTGGCGCATTTCGCGGGCGGCGCGGTTGGTGAAGGTGACGCAGAGGATTTCCGACGGCCAGGCCAGACGTTCGCGAATCAGGTGGGCAAGGCGGTGGGTTAGCGCGGCGGTCTTGCCCGTACCGGCCCCTGCCAGCATCAGCACCGGGCCTTCGGTGGCCAGCACCGCCTCGCGCTGCTGATCGTTGAGGCGGGCAAGCCATTCGGGCACGGCGGAAGAGGGGATTTGAGGCTGGTTCACTCGCGAACAACTAGGGAACGAAGGCCTCGTGCGCAAGCACGGGGGTCAGCTATCTGCCAGCCGCAACAGGTTGATCTTGGCCTTGCCGACCACGCGCTCGCAATCCAGGGTGAAGTCGCGCAGTTTGACCTCTTCCTTGGCTCCGGTTTCCAGCGAGATCCAGCTGGACGGGCCGATCCAGCCGAGGCGCGCCATGCGTTCCAGCGCGACATGGCCTGCGCCAGTGCCATAGGGCGGGTCGAGCAGCAGCAGGTCGAGCGGCTCCCTGGCCGGCCCCAGGGTCAGCACCGACAATGCACGCACGTCGCAACGGCTTTGGGCCTGCAAGGTAGCGATATTGCTGCGCAATGCGCTGATCGCGGCCGGATCCTGTTCCACAAACAGGCAATTGGCCGCCCCGCGTGACAAGGCTTCAAGCCCCAGCGCGCCCGATCCGGCGAACAGGTCTGCCACGCGCAACCCTTCGAAACTGCCGATTCGGCTGACCAGCATGGAAAACAGCGTCTCGCGCACCCGGTCCGCTGTTGGCCGGGTGGCATCGCCCGGGGGCGTGCGCAACTGGCGGCGCTTCCAGTCTCCTGCGACGATCCTCATGCCGGCTTCATCCGGACGCTCCGCTCTTGCCGGGCTTGAGCGTTGCACGGAAGCGTTCGACCACTTCTTTGCGCAATTCCACCGCCTGGCCGCGCGGCAGATCGTCCAGTTTGAACGGGCCATAGGAGGTACGCAGCAGTCGGCTGACTTCAAGGCCGAGGAATTCCAGCACGTTGCGCACTTCGCGGTTCTTGCCTTCGGTCAGGGTCATCTCGATCCACTGGTTGCGGCCGGTGCGACGTTCCAGATTGGCATCAATCTTGCCATAACGCACGCCATCAATGGTGATGCCGTGGATCAGGTCTTCCAGTTGCGCCTGGCTGACGGCGCCGAAAGTGCGGGCGCGATAGGTCCGCTCGATGCCGCTGGATGGCAGTTCCATCGCCCGCTTCAATTCGCCATCGTTGGTCAGCAACAGCAGGCCTTCGGTATTGAGATCGAGTCGGCCAACCGGCATTACGCGCGGCGTTCCGGCGGGTAGCGCGTTGACCAGTGCGTTGTAGATCGTTGGGCGGCCGGAAAAGTCCCGTTCGGCCGTCAGTACGCCGGAAGGCTTGTGGAACGCGAACAGGCGGGTGCGTTCCGGCTTGGCCACGGGCTTGTCGTCCACGGTCACGCCGCGCAGGCTTTCGAGGATGGTGGCGGGCGTGGTGACCAGTTCGCCGTCGATCTTGATGCGCTTGGCTTCAATCATCCGCTCGACCTCGCGGCGACTGGCCACGCCAGCGCGGGCGAGCAGCTTGGCAATGCGATCGCCTTGCGGGCGGTCGTTCGGGTCATAGGGGCCGGATCGGTCTGGTGTTTGTGCCATGGCCAGCGCCTTAGCCGCGATGACGCAAGCCTCCAAGCCGTTCAAACAGAAGAATCGTGCTCGCCCGCCGAGTGGCTGCTGTTCCGGTCATGCCGTGGCCGTGGTCGCCAACCTGCCTGCTCGCGCACCAGTCCCACTCGGCAGCGTTGGCATTTGGTGGTAAAATCAAGGCCATCATGCCGCACGCGTTTGCGGTTGATACGATGGCCGACAACGGCACAAATCAACGATCTCAACATGCAAGACTACCCCCCGATAAGCCTTCGCGCTATCCCTGGTCCAATCGGTGCCAGCGATGCCGGACAATACTTAGCATATTATGCCTTCGCAAATGCGAAATCATTCTGAAAAAGACAGGAATTTTCTGGAAATGACGGATGTCGGGACGAGTACAGGCATGAATTCGGGGCTTGTGGGCAAGAAGGGCTGGCGCCTGCTGTTCCATGCCTTGCGTAACCGTAAAACCGGCTTCATGGCCTTGTTCGGCTTCGCTAGCGGACTGCCCTTCGCACTGTTCCTCGGCACTCTGTACGCCTGGTTTACCGAGGCAGGGGTTGATCTGGAAACGATGGGCGTGTTTTCGCTGATCGGGCTGGCCTATTCGTTCCAGTTCCTGTGGTCACCGCTGGTCGACAAGATCGACATTCCCGGCCTGCGCCGCCTGGGCAAGCGCAAGCAGTGGATCGCCCCGATGCAACTGGCTCTGGGCGGCATCCTGGTGGCGATGAGCCTGCTCAACCCCGTAACTTCGCTCGGCTGGTTCAGCCTGCTGGCCGGTATCGGCGCATTCTGCAGCGCCACGCAGGATATCGTGATCAACGCCTGGCGCATCGACGTGGCCGACGAAGACGCACCGCTCGACATCATGTCGACCGTCTACCAGATGGGCTTCCGGCTTTCCTCACTGTTCGGCGGCGCGCTGGGCCTGATCATCGCGGCGCGCATCGGCTGGCCGCAGACCTATGTGATTTTCGGGCTGGCGATCCTGCTGATCGGCATCGCCGGGCTGTTCGCGCCCGATGCCGATACCAGGAACTTGGAAAATATCGCCGCCAGCAATGATGAACTGGCGCAGCTTTATCGTCCGGGCGAACTGGTCCCGGCTGTTCGTAACTGGGGCCTTCTGGCGGTTGCCCTGATGTGGGCCTGGGCGATCGGCACCGTGGGTGTGTTCATGGTGCGATCGATGACGGCGCTGCCCGAAAATCGCCCGAACCCCACAGAATTCACCGCCACCTATGGCCCGCTGATTGTTCTGGCGACCATCGTGCTGCCCGCCTTTGTGGCGGCGTGGCTGGCCAAGCAGAAGCGCGAGGGACACAATGTTCTACTGGCCGATGCTCCGGCTGTGGCGGCAGCCAACGTGACGATGAGAGATCACTTCTACCGCGCGCTGGTGCTGCCACTGGTCGAATTCGTTGGCCGGATGGGTTGGTCGCTGGTGCTGGTCCTGGGGCTGGTCCTGACCTATCGCATCACCGATAGCATCTGGGGCACTTTCGCCTATCCGTTCTACCTGGGTGAACTGGAATATACTAACGACGAGGTGGCGGTTGCATCGAAATTCTTCGGGGTAGGGGCCATCGTGTTGGGTCTGGCGCTGGGCGGCTATCTGATCACCGTGCTGGGCCGCATGTTCATGCTGTTCACGGGCGCAGTCCTGGCCGCCGCGACCAACTTTCTGTATGCCGACCTGGCGCTGGGCGGGGCCACCATGCAAGCGGTGAGCGATGCGACCGGGTTCACCTGGGCGATTCTGCAATTCCCCGGCGGCAGCGAGCGACTGGCCCGGCTGATGATCACCATCGGGTTCGAGAATCTCGCCACCGGTCTCGCCAGCGCGGCCTATATTGCCTGGCTCTCGTCCATTGTCGCCAAGGGTTACAGCGCGGTGCAATATGCGCTCCTCGCCTCGCTCACCCTGCTGGTTGGCACACTGGGACGCGGCGCGCTGGGCGAGATGATCGAGGATCGCGGTTATTATGACGTGTTCATCTTCACCGCGATGATTGGCGGGGTGGCCGTAGTGCTGTGTGCGCTGGAATGGTTCCGGGTGACGCGGGCAGGGGCCAATTCGGGCGTTGTCGCGCCCGATCCGGTGGCCATGCCGGCGGAGTAATCAGTCCGGGATCTCGTCGTTGGCCTTGAGCACCTGGCCCGCGAGATAGAGCGAGCCGGTGATGAGAATCGTGCCTTCGGTCTGTCCCACGGCCGCGATGGCCTGTTCCAGCGATTGCGCCGTGCGGACCTGCTCCACGCCTGCTTCGCGTGCCATTGCGGCCAGATCGTCCAGCGGGTGATGCTCGCTCCCCTCGATCGGAATTGCGGTCAGGCTGGCGAGATGCGGGGCGATGGTGCGCAGGGTGGTGCGCGCATCCTTGGCACTCAACATGCCGACAACGGCATGCACCGGCTTGGCTGCGCTGCTGTCAAGAAACTTGGCCATCGCCAGCGCGGCATCGGGATTGTGCCCGCCATCGAGCAGGAACATCGCGCCCGGCACCAGCGCAGTCAGCGGACCATTTGCCAGCCGTTGCAGGCGGGCGGGCCAGATCGCGCTGCGGATACCTTGCGCTATGGCCTTGGGTGAAACGGCAACCTCGCTCTGGTGGCGCAGCATGGCCACGGCCAGCGCGGCGTTGTCACCCTGGTGGCTGCCCGGCATTTGCGGCAGCGGCAGGGCGAGCTCGCCCTTCGAGTCGCTGTAGGCGATACCGTTGTCCGATACTTCGGCGCTCCAGGCATGGCCGCGCATGAACAGCGGCGCGCCAGCATCGGCGCACAGTCCCTCGATCATCGCTTCCATGTCGGCGCGATAGTTCTGGGTGACCATCGGCGATCCGGCGCGGCGGATGCCGGCCTTCTCGAACGCCACGCGGACCATCGGGTTGGCCGGATCGGGCGCGCTTTCATCCGGGGTCAGCAGGAAGGCCTCGTGATCGACGCCAAGGCTGGCGATCCCGCAGGCCGCAGGCTTTACCATCACGTTGGTGGCATCGAACCGGCCGCCAAGCCCCACTTCGATCACGCAAGCATCGGCAGGAATGCGGGCAAAGGCGAGCAGGGTGGCAGCGGTAGTCACCTCGAAGAAGCTGGGGCCAAGGTCGGCCGACAGGTCGAGCACTTCCTTGAGCAGCTCTGCAAGCAGGGCATCGGAAATCAGCTCGCCGCCCACGCGGATGCGTTCGTTATAGCGTACCAGATGCGGTTTGGTGGCCACGTGCACGGTCAGCCCCTCGGCCTCCAGCATGGCGCGCAAATAGGCACAGGTGGAGCCCTTGCCGTTGGTGCCTGCGACATGGAAAACCGGCGGCAAGTGCTGCTCGGGATTGCCCAGCCGGTCGAGGATCTCGTGGATCACCTCCAGCCCGATGCGCCCTTGCGGCAGCGACAGGGCAGACAACCGGTCGAGCTGCGCCTGAACCTCAGGATCGCCGGACGAAGCAAAGTCCTTCACGGGTTTAGGCCGCTTTCGCCGGGCTCAGGTAATCGAGCAGGCGGCCCAGCGTATCGCGCAGGTCCTTCCTATGCACCACCATGTCGACCATGCCGTGCTTGTGCAGGTATTCGGCGCGCTGGAACCCCTCGGGCAGCTTCTCGCGAATGGTTTCCTGAATCACCCGCTGACCGGCAAAGCCGATCAGGGCGCCCGGTTCGGCAATGTGGACATCGCCCAGCATCGCATAGCTGGCGGTTACGCCGCCCGTCGTGGGATCGGCCAGCACCACGATATAGGGCAGGCCAGCCTCCTTCAATCGCCGGGTCATGACCGTGGCGCGCGGCATCTGCATCAGCGACAGAATGCCTTCCTGCATCCGCGCACCGCCAGCGGCCGTAACCGCGATGAAAGGGCAGCGCTCGTCCAGCGCGCGTTGAGCCGCGGCGCAGAAGGCATTGCCCACGGCCATGCCCATCGATCCGCCCATGAAGGTGAAATCCTGCACGCCCAGCACGGTCCGGTGGCCCTCGATCTTGCCAAGCGCGGCAGTGAAAGCATCGGTGTGGGTGCTGGCGGCGCGCGCGGCCTTCAGCCGGTCGGCATAGCGCTTGGTGTCGCGGAACTTCAGCGGGTCTTCCGCCACCACCGGATCGGGCAGCAGGGTGAAGCCGGGGTCGAGCAACTGGTCCAGCCGCACGTCGGCGCCGATGCGGCCATGATGCTCGCACCGCGGGCAAACGCTCAGGTTTGCCTCGTATTCCTTGGTGAACAGCATTTCCTGGCACTTGGGGCATTTCACCCACAGGTTGTCAGGGGTTTCGCGCTTGGTGCCAAACGGCAGGGCGCTGCGGACGCGGGATAGCCAACTCATAGCGCGCTCTTTCGCGCATTGTGCACGGCATTGGCAAGACTGGCGGTCAATTCGCGCAGGTAATCCGGTGCATGATTGCCATGTTCGCCGATCAGATCGACAAAGGCCGAGCCGACCACCACGCCATCTGCCACCCGGGCAATGGCTGCGGCCTGATCGGGGCGGCGCACACCGAACCCGACCACAATCGGCAGGTCGGTGGACTGGCGGATGCGCGACACGCTCTCCTCGATCGAATCGATCGCGGCTTCCTGCTTGCCGGTGATTCCCGCCACGGACACGTAATAGAGGAACCCGGACGAACCATCGAGCACCGTGGGCAGGCGCGCAGAATCGGTGGTGGGGGTGGCAAGGCGGATCGGGCTGATGCCCTTGGCGCGAAGGGCGGGGCCAAGATCAGGGTCTTCCTCCGGCGCCAGATCGACGCAGATCACGCCGTCCACTCCGGCGGCAAAGGCCGCATCGGCAAACCATTCCGGCCCGCGCCGCACCATCGGATTGGCATAGCCCATCAGAACCAGCGGAATGCCGGGATGCCGCTCACGAAACTCGGTCGCCATGCGCAGCACGTCGGCGGTCTTGGTGCCCGCGCCGAGAGAACGCAGGTTCGCTGCCTGGATCGCCGGGCCATCGGCCATCGGATCGGTGAACGGCATCCCCAGTTCAATCACATCCGCACCGCCTTCGACGAGGGCGTCGAGATTGGCGGCGGTGTCACCGTCACCCGCGGTGATGAAACACACGAGCGCAGGGCGGTTGGCAGCAAAGGCGGTTTGGAAGCGGGTCATAGCGGCCTTCCCTCGTTCCAACCCCAAATTTTGGTCGTGTGCTGACTTAGGTTGTTGATGATTGGCATTGAGCATGAACTATTCACTTTCATCGGCAATCCAACGCCGCCCGAGGATTGCCAAGGCGATCAAAGCAATCGGGGTGAACAAGTATAGTACTGCCGACCGAGCGTTGCTAGACCAACAAATATCGCCGACGAAAAATGTATGAGCAAACCAAACGATCGCCCAGCCAAGCGCCACAAGGCAAGCTAGCTTTTCCAGTTTGTCGGGCTTCCCCAATGCGTTTGTAGCAATAAGAAGAATAAAACAAAGCACGGCGGCGCATCCGCCAAGAGCAAAGGCGCTTGCATATTCATCTGTTGGATCAAGAACGGAGATCGGTGCTGGGCAGATCGCTTCAATCAGGAAATTGAAAGCGAACCCAAAAATCACGCCAATCGCAACTGAAGGGCCAAGCACTGATGAAAAGTTGACCTTTTCCTTCACATCTCCACTCCCAGCGCCTCGGCCACGGTGAAGATGTCCTTGTCGCCGCGGCCGCACAGGTTGGCGCAGATGATCGCGTCCTTGGGCATGGTCGGGGCGACCTTGGCCACTGCCGCGATGGCGTGCGAGGGTTCGAGCGCGGGGATGATGCCTTCGGTCCGGCACAGCAGCTTGAAGCCTTCCAGCGCCTCCATGTCGGTGATCGAGGTGTAGTCTACCCGGCCGGTTTCCTTCAGCCAGGCGTGTTCCGGGCCGATGCCGGGATAGTCGAGGCCGGCGGAAATCGAGTGCGCCTCGGCGATTTGGCCGTCCTCGTCCTGCAGCAGGTAGGTCTTGTTGCCGTGGAGGATGCCGGGGAACCCGCCCGCCAGGCTGGCGGCGTGCTGCTTGTCCAGCCCGTAGCCCGCCGCTTCCACGCCGAGCATCTTCACGTCCGCATCGTCAAGGAACGGGTGGAACAGGCCGATCGCGTTCGATCCGCCGCCGATGGCCGCCACCAACAGATCGGGCAGGCGACCGGTGCGGGTGAGGAATTGCTCGCGCGCTTCCTTGCCGATCACGCTCTGGAAATCGCGGACGAGTTCGGGATAGGGATGCGGGCCTGCCGCCGTGCCGATGATGTAGAACGTGTCGTGCACATTGGCGACCCAGTGGCGCAACGCCTCATTCATCGCGTCTTTCAACGTAGCCGCCCCGCTGGTGACGGGGATGACCTCGGCCCCCAGCAGCTTCATGCGGAACACGTTGGGCGCCTGCCGCGCCACATCGGTCGCGCCCATGAAGATGGTGCAGGGCAGGCCGAACCGCGCGCAGACGGTGGCCGTGGCCACGCCGTGCTGGCCTGCACCGGTTTCTGCGATGATCCGGGTCTTGCCCATGCGGATGGCGAGCAGGATCTGGCCGACGCAATTGTTGATTTTGTGCGCGCCGGTGTGATTGAGCTCGTCGCGCTTGAACCATACCTGCGCGCCGCCCAATTCCTCCGTCAGGCGGGGCGCGAAATAGAGCGGGCTGGGGCGGCCCACATAGTGTTCCAGCAGGTCGTCGAATTCCTCGCGGAACGCCGGGTCGGCCTTGGCCTTGGTATATTCGCGCTCCAGATCCAGGATCAGCGGCATCAGCGTTTCGGCGACATAACGTCCACCAAACTGGCCAAAGTGCCCGCGCTCGTCAGGCTGGTTGCGGAAGGAATTGGGCTTCTGTTCGGTCATGTCGGTCACTCTAAATGGCGCGGGCGGCTTGGCAGAAGGCTTTTATCTTGTCGACATCCTTCACGCCGGGCGCGCTTTCCACTCCGCTCGACACATCGACAAGCGGGGCTTTGGTCTGCCGTGCCGCCTCTGCAACATTGGTCGGGTTAAGCCCGCCTGCAAGACCCCAGGGCAGCGGACCCTTGTAGGCAGCCAGCAGCGACCAGTCGAAGGCGAGGCCCATCCCGCCGGGCATCTGGCCCTTGGGCGTCTTGGCATCGAACAGCAGGAAATCCGCCGCTTCGTAATAGGCGGCGGCCCGCGCTACGTCAGGCGCTTGCGATACCGACAACACTTTCCACACTGGCAAGCCGAACTGGGCGCGTACCTGCGCCGCGCGTTCCGGCGTTTCGTGGCCATGCAACTGGATCGCATCGAGCTTGCCCGCCGCCACTGCCTCGGCCAGCACGGCATCTGAGGCATCCACAAATACGCCTGTCTTGCGGATGCCGCTACCAGCCTGCGCAGCGAGGCGCGATACCTGATCCGACGTTACGAAGCGTGGCGAGGGGGCATAGAAGTTGAACCCGCACCAATCGGCCCGCGCAATCAGACAGATGGCGAGGGTTTCGGCGGTGGAAATGCCGCATATCTTGATCAGGGGCGGATGCATGTCGCGGCGAATAGGGCAATCGACAGCACAGTTAAAGTCTGACAATTTCCGTTGGGCGATCGGGAGGGGGATAGGGCGTGAGTAAGCAAATGGCCATGATCGGCGCTCTGCTGTTGGCGGCATGCAACCCGGTCGCCGCGCTCGACGACGCCGGGCAAGAGATCGACCGGTTTCACCAGCAGCTCGATGCGGGTCAGACCGAGGCAATCTGGAGCAATACCGACGAAGAACTGCGCAGGATCACGCCGAAGCCGGCCTTTACCGATTTTCTGACGCAAACCCGCGAGGCGCTGGGGGCGTTCGAAAGCAGTGAGCGGCAAGCGTTCAATATCAACACCTTCAACGGCACGACGCAAGTTTCGGTCACCATGCAGACCACCTATGCCAATGCGCCGGCAACCGAGCATTTCGTTTATATCCAGCGTGATAGCGAGTGGCGCATGGCGGGATACCAGGTCAACGCGCCAACGCTGGTACAGCAACGCGCAAGCGGTCCTGTGCCGCCTCCGCCACCGAAGCAGCAAGCAGCCGGAGCCCCGAACGCACCGCCTCCACCGCCTCCGCCAGCCAAATAGGATTCAGGTTGCCGGCGGGTTCTGCACCAGGCGCAGCAGCGTACCATCGGGATCCACCAGATAGGCGATGGTCAGCCCGCTGATGTCGCGTTGCGGTGGGACAAGGCGCGGAATGCCCGTGCGTTGGTCTGCCACGCCTGCTGCGCGGACCTGTTCGATCATGCCATCCAGATCGTCGAGCCGGATACAGCAACCGTGGCTGTTTTGCAGAGGATCGAGATCGGGCCAGGGGAAAAATTCGAGCTGCGCCCCGCCGCGCTGCAGGATCAGCCAATGGCCCGAGCGATAGGAGGCGCGAAAGCCAAGCTTGCTGTAAAAGCGCTCGGTCTTGAGGAAGTCGCGGCTCGGCAGGTTGGGGGTGGCGTGATCCGACACCCTAGATCGTCGCCTCGATCTCCCGCGCGGCTGCCAGCGGGTCTTCCGCGCGGCTGATCGGGCGACCGATCACCAGCACGCTGGCCCCGTCGTCACGCGCCTGGCGCGGTGTGACGACGCGTTTCTGGTCACCCACAGCGGCCCAGGCGGGGCGCAGGCCGGGGACTACGAAATAGCCCTTCTTCCACTGGCGATGGACTTCGCCCACCTCGTGACCCGAACACACGATACCATCCAGCCCGGCGGCCTCGGCCAGTTCAGCCAGCCGCAGCACATGATCGTGTGCGGTGCCCGCAACGCCGGTGCGCATCAGGTCACGCTCATCCAGGCTGGTTAGCATGGTGACAGCCACGACCTTGCAATGTTCGCTGGCTGCCGCCTTGGCATCCTCCATCATCGCCCGTCCGCCGCTGGCGTGAATGGTGACGATGGCGGGTTCGAGCATATGGATTGCCTGCATGGCGCCGGCCACGGTGTTGGGAATGTCGTGCAGCTTCAGATCGAGGAAAATCGGCAGGCCTACGCTGGCGATTTCGTGCACGCCGTGGTGGCCGTGGGCGCAGAAAAACTCCAGGCCCAGCTTGAAGCCGCCGACATGGCCCTTCACCTTTTCGGCCAGGGCCCTGGCGGCATCCAGCCGCGGGAGATCGAGTGCCAGATAGACCGGGTTGCTCATGGCAGGGGAGCGCCGGGATGCGGGGTCGAGACCGAGGGTGGCGCTGGTTCGGGCATCAGTTCGGCAACAACAGGTTCCTCCACCAGCGGTGTCTGCACCGGCGTTGCGGCTGCCGTGCGCGCGGCCACTTCCAGTGCCGCGATGCGGCGATGGAGCTGCCATTTGGCGGCGCGGTGATAGAGCCACATCGGCACGAACCCGATGAGGGTAAAGGTTAGCGCGATGAAGCCGACCGGCCACATCACAACATACCAGCCACCAACTTCATTGCCCGTGGGCCAAAGCCTGACGTCTTGCGGCTCGCTCCAATTCGCCACGACGAATGCGACAACAACTGCGGTGAGCAAAATCCAGGCGATTGTTCGCACGACTTGCATGATTGACCCTCTCTTGCAGCTTTCCGGCTCTTGCAGCTTTCGGGGGGATGCTAGGCGCACAATCAACGCCTGTGAAGCCGTTAGGGACCAGGGCGAGATGGCCTGTACGCGATGATTGCCTGCTTAGACGAAGACCCGGGCAAAAATCGTGTCGACCGCCTTGAAGTGGTAATCGAGGTTGAACTTGTCCTCCAGCTCGGCCTCACTCATCGCGGCACGCACTTCCTCGTCTGCTTTGAGCAGTTCGAGCAGTGATAGCGCGCCATCCGATTCCCACACCTTCATCGCGTTGCGCTGGACCAATCGATAGGCGTTGTCGCGGGTGATGCCGGCCTGGGTCAGCGCCAGCAGCACCCGCTGCGAATGGACGAGGCCACCCATCTTATCGAGGTTCTTCTTCATCCGCTCAGGATAGATCAGCAGCTTGTCGACCACGCCAGTCAGGCGGGCGAGCGCGAAATCCAGCGTGATTGTGGCATCCGGTCCGATGAACCGCTCGACCGAGGAATGCGAGATGTCGCGTTCATGCCACAGCGCCACATTCTCCATCGCGGGTAGGGCATAGCTGCGGATCATGCGCGCCTGGCCGGTGAGGTTTTCGGTCAGGATAGGGTTGCGCTTGTGCGGCATGGCACTGGAGCCCTTCTGGCCGGGCGAGAAATATTCCTCCGCCTCCAGCACTTCGGTCCGCTGCAGGTGGCGCACTTCGATGGCCAGCCGCTCGATCGAGCTGGCGACCACCGCCAGCGCGGCGAAATAGGCAGCATGGCGATCGCGCGGGATAACCTGGGTAGATACCGGCTCCACCGCCAGCCCCAGCTTTTCGGCCACATATTCCTCAACCGCCGGATCGATATTGGCAAAGGTGCCGACCGCGCCGGAAATGGCGCACGTGGCGATTTCGGCCCGCGCCGTCACCAGCCGCGCACGGCAGCGGGTAAATTCTGCGTAGGCCTGCGCCAGCTTGAGGCCAAACGTGGTGGGTTCGGCATGGATGCCGTGGCTGCGGCCGATGGTGGGGGTGTACTTGTGCTCTTCGGCGCGGCGGCGAATGGCGGCCAGCAAGGCGTCCAAATCCTCCAGCAGCAGATCGGTCGCGCGCGCAAGCTGCACAGCCAGCGTGGTATCCAGCACATCGGAACTGGTCATGCCCTGGTGCATGAAGCGGGCTTCGGGGCCGACCTGCTGCGCCACCCAGTCAAGGAAGGCGATCACATCGTGCTTGGTCACCGCTTCGATCGCATCGATGGCGGGAACGTCGATCACGGGGCTGGTCGCCCACCAGTCCCACAGTGCCTTGGCGGCGCTTTGCGGCACCACGCCAAGGTCTGCCAGTTTCTGCGTGGCATGGGCCTCGATCTCGAACCAGATGCGATAGCGCGCTTCCGGCTCCCAAATCGCGGTCATGGCGGGGCGGGCATAACGGGGGACCATTGTCGGTGCCTTCTTGCAAAGCGTGGCGCGGATGCCGGCCAGGTGGTGGTTTCTTGTGGCGCGGCTAGGACGGGAGCCGCCGATTGGCAAGGGGTGAGCAGGGGGCGGGCACGGCTTATCGGCACCATTTGCATAATCGGGGTCCTGATATAGGCTGCAGGCAATTGCTATCGTTCCAAACAGGGATCTGTCGATGAAGCTTGTGCGCCTCGCGCTGTTTTGTACCGCGGCTGTTATCGCCCGTCCCGCTGTGGCCGGTGACGAAGTGCTCTATGCTCCGGTCCCCGCCTGGGTGGAGGAGACAGAACTCGCCGCGCCGGCTTCCGGCACTGGTCCGGCATCACTGCTGCGCGACTGGCAGTACCGGCTGGAGGACGGAGTGGTCACCTCCTACACCGATGGCGCGTTCCGGCTGGATAACCCGCAGGCGCTGATGCAACAGGGCACGGTCTCGCTCGACTGGCTGCCCGACAAGGGCGACCTCACCATCCACCGGCTTGAAATCATGCGCGGCGGCGAGGTGATCGACCTGGTGGCGCAAGGCGTGACTTTCGAAGTGATCCGGCGTGAACAGGGGCTGGAACAGCGCTTGCTCGATGGCCAGTTGACCGCCACGCTGGCGGTACCGGGCCTGCGCGAACGCGACGTGCTCAGGCTCGCCTATTCTACCACCACGGCAGACCAGGCACTGGGCACCGAAGTGCAGGCGGCGCAATACCTGCCCCCGGCCCCCTGGCAGGTTGGCGAGGCCAAGGTGATCTTCAGTTGGCCGGTGGACGAGGAAATGTTCTGGTCGGCCGAAAGCCGCGCCGGGGTTGCCCCACCGGTGCAGCGCAATGGCTATAACTGGTTGCGGGTGGACCTGCCGCTGGCCGAACCGTCACCGATCCCGCGCGATGCCCCCTCGCGCTATCAGCGGCCCGAAGTCCTGCGGGTTGGCAGCTTTTCCGGCTGGCAGGAAGTGTCCGCCACACTGACCCCACATTTCGAACAGGCCGCCACCCTGGCGGCGGGCTCACCCGTGGCGGCGCAGGCCGAGGCGATCATGGCCCGCACCGCTGATCCGGTGGAGCGCATGGCGCTGGCCACCCAGCTGGTGCAGGACGAGGTGAGCTACATGCTCAATGGCCTGGATGGCGGCAACTACCTGCCCCAGTCGGCCGAGGATACCTGGGCAATCCGCTATGGCGATTGCAAGGCCAAGTCGGTCCTGCTGCTGTCCCTGCTGCGCCACATGGGCATTGAATCCGAAGTGGTGGCCGTAGCTGCCCAAGGCGGCGATGCCACGCCAGAACTGCTGCCGCTGCCGCTGTCGTTCAACCACGTGATTGTCCACGCCGTGCACAACGGGCAGGATTACTGGCTCGACGGGACCAGCGCCGCCACGCGGCTGGCAAACCTGGGCGAAGTGCCACCGTTCTTCTGGGCGCTGCCGTTGCGGCCCGGCGGGAGCGACCTGATTGCGATGGAGCAGCGTGACCCCGCCGCGCCGCAGATGGTCGCCCAGATTACCATCGACCAATCGGCCGGGGCCGATTTTCCCGCCCTTTTCACACTCGAGTACAGCGTCAGCGGGCCATCCGGCGCGCCGATGCGGGCCATGGTTGATGCGGATGATCCCGAAATGTTGCGCCAGTTTGCCGGTAGCTTCAGCAATATCGGCGGGGTGGAGGGCGCCAGCGTATCCTCGGTTGATGTCGAATACGATCAGGACACCGCCGTTGCTTCGGTTGTGCTGCGCGGCGTCGCCAATTCGGTGTTCGAATGGCGCGATGGGCGGCTGGAAACCGATGTCGACAACGGTATCGATGCCTCTGCCTTCAATCCCGATCGTGCGCGGCCATCGTGGCGCGAAATCCCGGTGGCGACGGCAGGGCCGGGGCGGCAGGTCTTTACCACGCGAATCCTGCTGCCCGATGGCGGCGAGGGATTTACCCTGTCAGGCCAGACCGAGCTGGAGGCCGAATTCGCCAACCTGCGCGTCCTGCGTCATGCCCAGATTGACGACGGGGCGATGATCGCCCGGTCCGAAACGATCCTGCGGCTGGGCGAAATTGCCCCGGCCGATCTCAACGCCGCCAAGCGCGAAGCGCGGCGGCTGGAAGGGGCCGCGATCGAACTGGCCACGCCGATGGACCTGACCTGGCGGTGGGAGATTTCGGAAGACCAGCGCCGTCGCCGCGCCGCTCCGATCCTCGAGGCCTACAGCCAGGCGATCGCCTTTGCCGACGAGGAGGATTACGGCCCGCGCCAATCGCGCGCCATGTTCCTGGAAAGCAGCTTCATGTTTGACGAGGCACTGGCTGATTATACCGTACTGGCGGAACAAACACCGTCGCCCTGGGCCTTCTTCCGCCGCAGCGCCGTGCTGGAAGCGCTGGGCCGCCGCGCCGAGGCGATTGCCGATCTTGAGGCCGCCTATGATCTCGATCCTGAAAACGGCACCGCGTTCGCGCTGGCCCGGCAACTGGCCTATGACGGCCGCACGGAAGAGGCAGAAGAACTGTTGGCCATATTGCCGGTCGGCGATGCCGATGCCCTGTCGGCCGCCGATGCCCTGGCCACCGTCAGCGGGCTGGGCGGTGACAGCGCCAGTGGCCAGGCCCTTTTGGCCCAGCAGGTAGCCGACAAGCCGACCAGCGCCGAGACGCTCAATGCCGATTGCTGGTATCGCGGGCTGTTCAACGTGGCATTGGACGATGCGCTGGACCTGTGCACCCGGGCGATCGAGCGGGCGAGCAACGCTGCGCCGCCGCTGGATAGCCGCGCGCTGGTGCGGTTCCGGCTGGGTATGCTGGCCGAGGCCATCGCCGATCTCGATGCAGCGCTGGAAGTGTGGCCGGGCCTTGCCCCGTCGATGTACCTGCGCGGCGTGGTGCGGCTGCAGTCGGGCGACAATGCCGGACGGCAGGATATTGCCACGGCTTTGTCGATGCAGCCGCAACTGGCCGAATTCTACGCGCGCCACGATATTGCGCCGCCTTTGTAAGCGCCGCCTAGATCAGTCCCTTGGCCTTGAGCGAGACCTGTCCCTCGCTGCCCACGATCACATGATCGTGCACCGTGATGCCCAGCAGCCGGCCGGCTTCGGCGATGCGGTTGGTTACCTGGATATCGGCGCGGCTTGGCTCCGGGTTGCCGCTTGGGTGGTTGTGGACCAGGATCAGCGCGCTGGCACCTATATCCAGACCGCGCTTGATCACTTCGCGCGGGTGGATCGATGCTTCGTCGATCGTGCCATCATGCGCTACGTGATCGAGCAGCAGGCGATTGCGGACGTTGAGGTAGAGCACGCGCACCCGTTCATGCGTAAGGTGAGCCATGTCGATCGTCAGGTAATCCATCAGCGCCTGCCATGATCCCAGCACCGGTTGCTGCTGAACTTCGCTGCGGGCCATGCGTCGGGCGGCCAGACCGGCAATCTTGATCGCGCCCACGCCCGCATCGGAAAGACCCTTGACCTGTTTGAGCGCGGCCGGTTCGGCATTGAGCACGCCTGCCAGCGAGCCGAACCGGGCGAGCAGGGTCTTGGCCATCGGCTTGGTATCGCCGCGGGCATTGGCGCCGAACAGCAGGTATTCGAGCACCTCGTAATCGGCCAGCGCCTCTGCCCCGCCGGTTAGCATCCGTTCGCGCAAGCGGGCGCGGTGACCCGATCCGCCGTGCTGGACGGACGGGCCTGCTTCTTTGAATAGATCCCCGTCGCCAGCGTCCAACCGCTTGCCCCTCAATGCCCTGCAAATACCCTGCAAATGCATTGCCTTTGCCGTGGCCCTCGCGCAAGTGTCCCGACGAATGGCGCGTGAACTGGATCAGGATGCCGGCGAGGCACCGCGGCGGCGTGGACGCACGGTTGCGCGGCGTTCGGCGCAGGCACTTGGCGTGGTCCTCGCCCTGCTGGTTGCGGGCCTGGCAGTGCTGTGGAGCCAGCGTGATGGCCTGGCCGACGACTACATCGCGCAGACGCTTGACGCTCTCGGGGTTGAAGCGACCTATGAAATCGAGAGCATCGGCCCCGAAAAACAGGTCTTGCGCAACATCGTGGTAGGCGATCCTGCCAGTCCCGATGCCACCATTGACCGGGCGGTTATCCGGTTGCAACCAACGTTCGGACTGCCGCAGATTGCCTCGATCACGCTTGATACGGTGCGGCTGTGGGGGCGAATTGTTGATGGGGAGCCCAGCTTCGGGGCGCTCGATCCGTTGATCTTTACCGACAGCGACGAGCCTTTTGCCCTTCCAGACATCGACCTGACCGTGAACGATGGCCGCGCGTTGATCGAGGGCGATTACGGGCCGATTGCGCTCACCCTGAGCGGGTCCGGCCATTTACAAGGCGGGTTCTCGGGCAAACTGGCAGCCATTGCGCCGAACCCGTCCTTTGCCGGATGCTCGGCGGAGCAGGCCACACTATATGGCACGCTGGCGATTGCCGCTGGGAAGCCGGGCTTTGCCGGTCCGTTGCGGTTCGCGCGGATGGGCTGTGACGGGCAGGGCCTTTCGGTCACAGGCGGCGCGGCTCAGTTGGACCTTGTGGCAGACGGAAACCTGGCCGGGATCGAAGGCGAGGTCGGCTTGCGAACTGGTGCGGTTGTGCACCCGTCGGGCGGCGCAGCAGCGGTTGAGGGTGAAGGGAACTTTGCCTTTCGCGATGGCAACGTCACCAGCGCCTTCAACCTCACCGGCCGCCAGGTCGAGACCTCCGCCGCGCGATTGGCTACGCTGGCTATCGAAGGAACGCTGCGCAGCCGCGACGTGTTCGAGCAGATCGAACTTGAAGCCTCGCTTGATGGTCGCAACCTTCAGCCTGGCGCCAATCTTGCGACCATGCTGGCCGAGGCCGAGGCATCTGCCGGGGGCACCTTGGCCGCGCCTCTGCTCGCCCGGATGCGGCAGCAACTGGCGGCACAGACGCAGGCCAGTCGCTTCAATGCTTCGCTGACCGTGCGGCGGGATGGGGCGCGCCTCTCGCTGGTGGTGCCCGAAGCGGTGCTGCTTGGCCGCAGCGGCGATATTCTGCTCCTGCTCAGCCGCGCCCAACTGGGCTTCACCCAGGCCGGAGTGCCGCTGTTCTCGGGCAATTTCTCCACCGGCGGAGCGGGCCTGCCACAGATCGCCGGGCGGATGGAACAGGACGCGGGTGGGGCGTTGGAACTGCGGCTGCGGATGGCCGAATATGCGGCTGGCGATGCCAGTTTGACGATACCCGAACTGCGGCTCAGCCAGCAGCGCGACGGAGCCCTGGATATCGCTGGGCGGATCACGGCAAACGGGGCCTTGCCCGGTGGTTTTGCGCGCGGGCTGGAACTGCCGGTGACCGGCACGGTCTCCGCATCGGGGGCGGTCGCGCTGTGGTCCGGCTGCACGGCAGTGCGGTTTGACCAGTTGCGGCTTTCGGGCCTGCTGCTTGAAGGTCGCACTCTGACGCTGTGCCCGCCAAGTGGATCTTCGATCTTGCGTTATGATGCGGGCGGGTTGCGTGTGGCGGCCGGTGTTCCTTCACTGGAACTGGCCGGAATGCTGGGTGAAACCTCGGTTCGGCTGTCGAGCGGCGCGGTCGGCCTGGCCTGGCCCGGGGCGCTGTCGGCCAAGGCGATTGCGGTGGAGCTGGGCGAACCGGCCACCGCCACCCGTTTCACCATCACCGACCTTTCAGCTCGCCTGGGAGACGAGATTACGGGCACCTTCACCGGCACCGACGTGGTGCTGGCCGCTGTCCCGCTCGACATCATGCAGGCCGGCGGAGACTGGCACTTTGCCGATGGCGCGCTGGAATTGACCGGCGTGAGCTTTCAGCTCGAGGATCGCCAGCCGACCGACCGGTTCAACCCGTTGGTGGCGCAAGGCGCGGTGTTGACGCTGACGGATAACACCATCCGCAGCCGGTTCGATCTGTCGCATCCCGCCAGCGGCATAAGGGTGGCCGGGATCAGTCTGCTGCACGATCTGTCAGGCGCCACCGGCCATGCCGATATTGCCGTGCCCGGATTGGCCTTCGGCAGCGCGATCCAGCCGCGTGACCTATCCGAACTCGCCTATGGCGTGGTCAGCCTGGTCGAAGGAACGGTTACCGGCAGTGGGCGGGTCGACTGGACCCCCGATGCGATTACCAGCACCGGCACCTTTTCCAGCGACGGGATCGATCTTGCAGCGGCCTTCGGGCCGGTGAAAGGCGCGCGCGGCACCGTTGTCTTTACCGACCTGATCGGCCTGACCACAGCGCCCCGCCAGCGCATCACCCTGCAGTCGGTCAACCCCGGGATCGAGGTCACCGACGGCGAGGTGCTGTTTTCGCTAACCGGCGGAACAGTGCTCGAACTGGATAGCGCGCAATGGCCTTTCCTTGGCGGGCTGATTTCCATGCAGCCGCTGGTGATGAACATCGGCGCACCGGAAGAGCGCCGCTATGTGTTCCAGATCGAAGGCCTCGATGCCGCGCGGCTGGTCGAACACATGGAACTGGCCAACATGGCCGCCAGCGGCACATTCGACGGGATCCTGCCGATCGTATTCGATGAGATGGGCAATGGCAGGCTGGAAGGCGGGATGCTGTCGGCCCGACCGCCGGGCGGGCACGTGTCCTATGTCGGCCAGCTCACCTATGAAGACTTGTCGCCGATGGGCAACCTGGCTTTCCAGGCGCTGCGCGATCTTGATTACGATACCATGGAAGTCGGCCTGAACGGGCCGCTAACAGGCGAACTGGTGACCCGCGTCAGGCTTGACGGGGTGCGCCAGGGCGCCACCGCCGAAACCAATTTCATCACCCGCCGGATTGCCGAGTTGCCGATCCGCGTGGTGGTGAACCTGCGCGCGCCGTTCTACCAGATGATCACCTCGATGCGCTCCCTCTATGATCCTTCCTCGGTACGCGATCCGCGCGGACTGGGCCTGATGACCGACGATGGCCAGCGCCTGCTAAACGCCATTCGCGGCCAAGACGTGCCGCCGGAATCCGATCCCGAAATCGATGAACCCTTTATTCAGCCCCCCGAAAGCGAGGCCCAGCCATGAATGCCGCGAATTTGACCAAGGGCCGAAACCCGGCGCATAAGTCTCTGATGTGGGGCAGATGGCGCAGATCGAGGCTTGTGGTGTTGCTGGGGACGATCCCGGTGAGCGGGTGCATTTCGCTGGAAGCACCCGATCAGCCAATCGTGATCGAACTCAATATCAACATCACACAGGAAGTGATTTACCGCCTGGCGGACGACGCGAACAACGCGATCGACGAGAACGCCGGGATATTCTGATGGAGCATGTGATGAGCATCGACCGCAAGTTTCGCAAGGCCCTGAGCGCATCGCTTGCCGCGCTGGTTCTGGCGGGCGTGGCTACACCTGTGCTGGCGCAGCGCGATCCGGCCTATGCCGCGGCGCGCGAAGCGGGGCAGGTGGGCGAGCGGGTGAACGGCTATCTCGGCATCGTCGGGGCAGCTACCCCTGATTTGCAGCGTGTGGTCGATGATATCAACAACCAGCGCCGCGCAGTCTACACCCAGCGCGCACAAGCCGAAGGTGCCACGCTGGAACAATATGCGCTGACCGCGGGATGCCTGGCCATCTCCCGCACCGTGGCGGGCGAGAAGTATCAGGCACCCGATGGTACCTGGCAGACCCGCACCGCCGCCGCCCCGGTGCGTGACCCGCGCTGTCCCTGACAGACGCGGAATATTCGCTAACCGCGCCTAACTGCAGCCCACCCGGTTGACTTGGATATGCCCCCCGCCTAAGGGGGCGGCGCCCATGGCGGGGTGCTTGTTTGCCTATGCCAAATCCTTCGTTTAGGGGACCAGGCATGAGCGACGAGAAACCTGTCCGGGAACCCATCGAGGAGGATGCGCGAATCGACGCGCTCGAGGCGCGGCTCAAAGCCGCCCAGGGCCGCGAGGAGGAGCGCAACCGTCCGCAGTTGACGGGTGCCGATGCGAACTATCGCAGCGGCAACCGGGTACTGGCGGATCTGCTCGGTGGGCTTCTTGGGGGATCGGTGATCGGTTATGCCATTGGCTATCTGACCGGAACCAATCCCTGGGGTCTGTTGGTTGGCCTGTTCCTCGGAATTGTGGTTGCCTTCAGGAACATCATCCGGATTTCGAGCCGACCTCCTGAATAAGGAGCGCCGGTTTTGCAAGTTTAAGGAAGCGATTTCACGTGGCAGCGCCAACGGCCAAGGTCGATCCGATGCACCAGTTCACCATCGAGCCGCTGTTCGGCTCGCAGGGCTGGGAGGTTGCGGGTTTCAATATTGCCTTCACCAATTCCGCCTTGTGGATGGTGATTTCGGCGGTTGTCCTGTGGATGTTCATGCTGGGCGGCATGAAGCGCGAACTGGTGCCGGGCCGCTGGCAGATGGCCGTGGAAGGCTTCACCGGCTTCATCGACAGCCTGCTGGAAGCCAATGTCGGTGCAGCCGGGCGCAAGTATGTGCCCTATATCTTCAGCCTGTTCATGTTCATCCTGTTCGCCAACCTGCTTGGCCTGTTGCCGTTAGGCCTGATCGGCGTGCATCCGTTCACCTTCACCAGCCACTTCACGGTCACCGGCGTGCTCGCCATCATGAGTTTCCTGATCGTGCTGGTGGTCGGCTTCTGGAAGCATGGGCTGCACTTCTTCAGCCTGTTCGTGCCGCATGGCACTCCGCTGCCGATGGCCATAATCATCGCGCCGATTGAATTCATCAGCTTCATGATCCGGCCGTTCAGCCTCGGCCTGCGATTGTTCGTGGCCATGATGGCCGGGCATGTGCTGCTTGAAGTGCTGTCCAGCTTCGTGATCGATGGCTGGAACGCTGGCGCCGGGTTCGGCCTGCTAGTCGGCGTGCCAAGCTTCCTGCTGATGGTCGGTATCTGCGCGCTGGAGATTCTGGTCGCCGGTATCCAGGCTTATGTTTTTGCACTGCTTTCATCGTTGTACATTAACGATGCCGAGCATCTTCACTGATTTTCCTGTTACTTTTTACAAGCTCTTACGAAAGGATATTACCATGGACGCAGAAGCTGCAAAGCTGATCGGTGCAGGTCTCGCCGCTATCGGTGCCGGCATGGCCGCCATCGGCGTGGGCAACGTGTTCGGCTCGTTCCTGGAAAGCGCGCTGCGCAATCCGGGTGCTGCTGATGGCCAGCAGGGCCGCCTGTTCATCGGTTTCGCCGCGGCGGAACTGTTGGGCCTGCTCGCCTTCGTGGTTGCGATGATCCTGATCTTCGTCGCCTGACGAAATCTCGCCATGCCGGGCCGGGCGCGTACCGTCCGGCCCGCATGACGAACCTGCTTTCCTGACGTTACCCGGAATCCGCCCATGCCCCAGATCGCCCAATTGGCCGAAACCTACTCCAGTCAGATTTTCTGGCTGTTGATCGTGTTCGGCCTGGTTTTCTTCGTCATTGGTCGGGGAATGGTCCCCAAGGTGATGGACACCGTGGGCCAGCGCGACAGCCAGATCGCCGCCGACCTTGCCGCTGCCCAGGCTGCGCGCGATGCGGCGGACGAGCAGGAAGCCGCTTGGCGGGCGCGGGAGAATGCCAACCGTTCGGCTGCGCAAGGGCTGGTGGCCGAGGCGAAAGCCAAGGCTGCCGGGGCCAGTGAAGTTCGGCTCAAGGCAGCGCAATCGGCCATTGATACGATGTCAGCCGAAGCCGAAGCGCGGATCGAAACCGCCCGCAGTCAGGCCGCTGGCGAAATTGAAGCTGTCGCCGCAGAAGCCGCGCAGGACATCGCCGCCCGCCTCGCCGGGGTGAAGGTTACCAAGACTGCGGCCGCTGCCGCCGTGAAGAAGGCTATGGCCCATGGCTAACGTGTCCTCGCAACCTGCCGCCGCAGTGGATCATTCCGCGCACACCCAGGTTGCAGCCTCCACCGGCTCTGCGCCGGCCATTTTCGAAGTCGAACCGGCGGAAGAATTCGTCGCGGAAGGCCACGGAGAAACCGTTGCCCATGCGCAACCCGAACTGCTCGGCCTGGTGCCGTTCCAGTGGGTGTCCATCTCGATGGCGGTCTTGCTGCTGATCGCCTTTGCCGGCCTGAAAGTGCACAAGACCATTGCCGCCGGGCTGGATGGCAAGATTGCCGATATCCGCCGCAACCTTGATGAAGCCAGGGCCCTGCGCGCCGAAGCCGAAGCGCTGCGGGCAGAATACGCCGCCAAGATCGCCGGTGCCGAAAGCGATGCCGCCGCCATGCTCGACAATGCGCGGACCGAGGCCGATGCTATCGTATCGAAGGCTGAGGCCGATACCGCCACGATGATCGCCCGCCGCGAACAGATGGCGCGTGACAAGATCGGTGCCGCCGAACGCCAGGCCGTGGCTGACCTGCGCGCACGTGCCGCCAATGCCTCCACCGCCGCTGCCGCCAGCCTCATCGCCGACCGCCATGATGCCGCCGCCGATGCTGCGATGGCCGACCAGGTTATTGCCGCGATCTGATGGTTGCAGGTCCGCTCTGCTTGACGGCGGACGGCAGCACGGCGCACAACCCCCGCGTGGCAAGGGAGGGGTTTTCATGTACTTGGACAATGGCGCCCTGCTTGCGCTTTCCATGCTGGTCGCCTCGGCACCCTTGGCCGCGCAGGAGCGGATCCCGCTATGGCAGGCAGGAGTTCCCGGGTTCGAGGAACGCCGCACCATTGCCGAAGTGAGCCAGGACTACTGGACCCGTCAGGTCAACGATCCCTCGATCCATTTCTACCCGGCCGATCCGGTGCTCGCGACGGGCAGCGCGGTGTTGATTATGCCGGGCGGGGCGCACGAATTCCTCGTCACGACCAGCGAAGGGCATGACGTTGCGCGCTGGTTTGCGTCGCGAGGCGCGGCTGCTTTTGTGCTGTATTACCGGTTGGCGCGAGCCGGGGATGCCCCATGGGACTTCGGAGACGCGCGGCAAGATGCCGACCGGGCCATGCGTACCATCCGCGCCTCTGCGGCCGACTTCGCAGTGGATCCCGCGAAGATCGGAGTCATCGGATTTTCTGCCGGTGGAGAACTGGCCCGCTGGTCGCTGCTCAGTCCACCCGCGCCGCCGGAAGGCGAAGGGGATGCGCTCGATGCCGGCAATGCCCGCCCCGATTTCGGCCTGCTGGTGTTCCCCGGACCGCTGGCTATGCCGGGCGAGGTGATCTCGCCCGCAACGCCGCCGATCCTGCTGGCTACTGCCAATGACGATGATTGCTGCGCCCAGCCGACCATCGACATCTTCCTTGATCTGCGGGCGGGCGGTGCGCCGGCGGAACTGCATGTCTACCAGGAGGGAGGCCACGCCTTCAATATGGGCGAGAATACGCCGCTCGTCTCGCTGCAGAACTGGCCCGGCACGATCGAGGACTGGATGGTTGATCGCGGGTTGATGCGCGCCCGCTAAAATGCCGCTCTAGAACGCGTCCTTCGCCGCGCGCAGCCTGGCGAAGGTCTCCTCGGGCGAAGCGCCGCCCCAGCGGTTGCGCATATCTTCGGCATCGGCGCGCAGGAACGGGTTGGTCTCGATCTCGCGGGCGAGCGGGAACGGGACCGTCGGTTCATGCCGGGCGCGGGCAGCGGCGATGTCAGCGGCATAAAGCTGCAGCGCCACATTATCGGGATCGGCATGGACTGCGAAACGGGCGTTGGACGCGGTGTATTCGTGCGCGCAATACAACATCGTCTGCGGCGGCAGGTCGCGTAATTGCTTGAGCGATGTCCAGAACTGCGGCGGCGTGCCTTCGAACATCCGCCCGCACCCCAGCGCAAACAGGGCATCACCGACAAAGGCCATTCCGGCTTGGGGCAAGTGATAGGCGATATGGCCCATCGTGTGCCCGCCGACATTGAGCACCCGCGCTTCGTGCCCGCCCAACATGACCGTGTCGCCTTGGTCTACCGTGCGGTCGATCCCTTCGATCTTCGCCGCATCGCCAGCCGGAGCAGTGATCCGGCAACCGGTTGCCGCCTTGATGGCCGCATTGCCGCCTGCATGGTCGGGGTGCCAGTGAGTGTTCCATATCTGCGTTATCCGCCAGCCCTTCATTTCCGCCTCGAGCAGGCAGGCCTTGGCATCGGGGGTATCAATGCAAACGGTCTCATGGCTGTCGGTATCGTGCAGCAGGTAGCCGTAGTTGTCCGACAGGCAGGGGAACTGGTGGACTGCGAGGGCCATGGCAGGAATTCCTTTCAGGTGGCCACCCTACTTTATTCGGCGGCAAAAAGGAAAGGCCCGCCCGCTCTGCCGAGCGGACGGGCCTGTCCAGTCTACCGTTGCGAACGGTGAAGGGGCTTATTCGCCCTTCTTCAGCGCTGCACCCAGGATGTCGCCCAGCGAGGCGCCCGAATCGGACGAACCGTACTGTTCCACAGCCTGCTTCTCTTCGGCGATCTGCCGCGCTTTGACCGAGAAGTTGGGCTTCTTGGAGCGGTCGAAACCGATCACCAGCGCATCGAGCTTCTGGCCGACCTGGAAGCGATCGGGACGCTGTTCGTCACGATCGCGGCCGAGGTCCGAACGCTTGATGAAGCCGGTCGCGCCGTCATCACCAACCTGAACTTCCAGACCGCCGTCGCGCACTTCGAGCACGGTCACGGTGACCACCTCGTTCTTCTTCACGCCGCCAGCGCCGCCGCCAGCTGCCGAAGTCGCGCCGCCGGCTGCCGGAGCACCCTTTTCGAGCTGCTTCATGCCGAGCGAGATGCGCTCCTTCTCGATATCCACGTCGAGCACGATGGCGTTGACCATCTCGCCCTTGCGGTGGAGGGCCAGTGCGTCTTCACCCGAAATGCCCCAGGCGATGTCGGACATGTGAACCATGCCGTCGACGTCGCCAGGCAGACCGATGAACAGGCCGAATTCGGTGGCGTTCTTGACTTCGCCTTCGACGTTCGAGCCAACCGGATGGGTCTCGGCAAATTCTTCCCACGGATTGCGCTGGGCCTGCTTGAGGCCGAGCGAAATGCGGCGCTTGTCGGAATCGACTTCCAGCACCATCACTTCGACTTCCTGCGAGGTCGACACGATCTTGCCCGGGTGGACGTTCTTCTTGGTCCAGCTCATTTCCGAAACGTGGACCAAGCCTTCGATGCCCGCTTCCAGTTCCACAAAGGCGCCGTATTCGGTGATGTTGGTCACCACGCCGCTGATCTTGGCGCCGACCGGGTACTTGGCGGCAACGCCTTCCCACGGATCCGATTCCAGCTGCTTCATGCCCAGGCTGATGCGCTGGGTATCGGCATTGATGCGGATGATCTGGACCTTCACGGTCTGGCCGATCTCGATCACTTCGCTCGGGTGGTTGACGCGCTTGTAGCTCATGTCGGTGACATGCAGCAGGCCGTCGATACCGCCCAGATCAACGAAGGCGCCGTAATCGGTGATGTTCTTGACCACGCCATCGGTGATCTGGCCTTCGGCCAGGCCTTCGATCAGCTCGCTGCGCTGTTCAGCGCGGGTTTCTTCCAGCACGGCGCGGCGCGAGACCACGATGTTGCCGCGGCGGCGATCCATCTTCAGGATCTGGAACGGCTGCGGCATGTCCATCAGCGGGGTGACATCACGCACGGGGCGGATATCGACCTGCGAACCGGGCAGGAAGGCCACGGCGCCATCCAGATCGACGGTGAAACCGCCCTTGACGCGGCCGAAGATGCGGCCTTCGACGCGCTTGCCTTCGCCGAATTCGCTTTCCAGCTTGTCCCATGCGGCTTCGCGGCGCGCGCGATCGCGGCTGAGCATTGCTTCGCCGTCAGCGTTCTCGACGCGATCGACGAACACTTCGACTTCGCCGCCGACCACCAGGCCATGCTCGTCTTCACCGCGCGAGAATTCGCGCAGGGAGATGCGGCCTTCGGACTTGAGGCCCACGTCGATCACGGCAAAGCCGTTTTCAATAGCGGTAACAGTACCCTTGACTACGCGGCCTTCGAAGCCGCCATCGGCGCCGCCGAGCTGTTCATCAAGGAGAGCCGCGAAATCATCGCGGGTGGGGTTGGCAGTAGATGCCATAGGTTGGATATTCCCGTATCATCAATTTACCGGCCAGGCGGTTGTATCCGCCGGTCTTTCTCCGCCCGACGCACCATTGCGAGGGGAGGGCCAAGAGGCCGAACTGCCGCGAAGACCGAATGCCTGCCGCGGCATCCTGCAAGCTGGCAGTTGAATGCGAGCCTGTTGGACAGGCGCGCGCCTAGGCGAAAGGGGGCGCAAAAGCAAGGGAAAGCGGGTTCGCCGGTTGACTTGGCGGGCGGGCTGGCCTGTTCTGGCAGGTGAGAGAGGAACTGCTTATGTCGCCCTTGGCCCAAAGCCTTGCCCGCTACGGTGAATATCACCGCGACCGGCGCAATGTCGCCACGCACCTGGTCGGCATTCCGATGATCTTCCTTGCAGTGGTGGTCCTGCTTTCGCGGCCTACGGGATTTCTGGGCGATGTTCCCCTAAATCCGGCCGTCCTTGCGAGCTTGGCCGCAGCCCTGTTCTATTTGGGGCTCGATTTGAGGTTCGGTCTGGTGATGAGCGCATTGCTGTCGCTGTGTCTGTGGGCCGGCTTGGCACTGGCCGCGTTGCCGACCGGAGAATGGCTCGCCTGGGGTTTTGGCCTGTTCGTGGTGGGGTGGATCATTCAGTTCGTTGGCCACGCGTTCGAGGGGCGCAAACCGGCGTTCATGGATGACCTGAAAAGCCTGCTGGTCGGGCCGCTGTTCGTGGTGGCCGAGGTGGTCTTCATGCTCGGCTTTAGGCGCAAATTGCGGGCCGAGGTTATGGGCAGGGAGGCTGGCCGGTCAGCTCATTGACCAGCGCGATGGCGCGGGCAATCGCCTTGTCTCGGTCCATGTCGGACGTATCGAGCACCACCGCATCATTGGCTGCCAACAGCGGGGCAGCAGCGCGGGTCCGGTCGCGCTCGTCCCGGCGGCGCAGATCATCCTCGATTTCGGCCAGGCTGTGGCTCTCACCGCGCGCCTGCATCTCGCTCCACCGACGCAGGGCGCGCGCCGCGACGCTGGCGGTGACGAACAGCTTCACATCCGCATCGGGGCAGATCACCGTGCCGATGTCGCGCCCATCCAACACCGCACCGCCGGGTTGCGCGGCATAATCGCGCTGCCGTTCGAGCAATGCTGCCCGGACCGCCGGATGCACCGAAACCCGGCTCGCCAGCCCGCCGGTCGCTTCACTGCGCAGGGCAGGGTGGCCCAGCAGTTCCTCGGCAAATTTGCACGCGGCCAGGGCATCGGCTTCACAATCGGGATCGCCACCATCAAGCGATACCTGATAGCCGACTGCACGATAAAGCAGCCCGGTATCCATGTGGGGCAAGCCGAAATGACGCCCCAGCGCCTTGGCGATGGTGCCTTTGCCCGAGGCTGTTGGTCCGTCGACTGCGATGATCATTCGTCTCGCCTCTCGTTCGCGGCGCGTGTCGGAGCGGAGGCTCTCCGTGCGCGAACCGCTTTCCACAGCCCGAACAGCGCGATCAGCGCCCACACACTCTCCAGCACCAGGCTGGCCATGTTTACATGCACCAGCAATGACGCAACCAGCAACACTGCGCCCACCAGGTTCAGCCCATGCTGGAACATTGCGTTCACCCGCACACTCGCCGTCTGGTAAGCATAGGCTACGAGGATCAGCGCCATGCCGATAAATCCCGCCACATTGGCAAGATCGGCATTCATCCCGCCAGAGCTTCCAGCAGGACAATGAAGTTGGGAAAACTGGTGGCGATGGGGCGGATGTCGTCCACTTCCACCCCGTTGCTGCTGGCAAGGCCTGCCACGGCCATGCTCATCGCGATGCGGTGGTCGAGGTGCGTCGTGACTCTTTGCCCCGCAGGCGTTCCGGGCAGAAGTGTGCCCCCGCTGCCGTGGATCACCAGCCCGTCGTCGCGCTCTTCGACCTGCGCCCCGGCCAGCGTCAGCGCATCAGCCATCGCGGTAAGGCGGTCGCTCTCCTTCACGCGCAATTCGTCGAGGCCGGTGGTGGTGGTGGTGCCCGACGCCAGCGCGGCGGCCACGAACAGGACGGGGAACTCGTCGATCATGCTCGGAGCGACCGATGGATCGACTGCGATGCCGTGCAAGGCCGAATGCCGCACGTGCAGGTCTGCCACCGGCTCTCCGCCAACTTCGCGCCGGTTCACTTCCTCGATACTGCCACCCATCTGCCGCAGCACATCGAACAGGCCCGCGCGGGTGGGGTTGAGACCGACGTTTTCGATCAGCACATCAGAACCCGGCACAATCAGCGCGGCGACCACGAAGAACGCGGCGGACGAGGGGTCGCCCGGCACTACGATGGTCTGCGGCTTGAGGTCGGCCGGGCCGCGCAAGGTGATCACACGCTCTCCATCGACCTCCTCGACCGACAGGTCCGCACCAAAGCCGCGCAGCATGCGTTCCGAATGGTCGCGGGTCGGCACCGGCTCGATCACCGTGGTTGTGCCAGCGGTGTTCAGGCCCGCCAGCAGTACCGCGCTTTTGACCTGCGCACTGGCGACCGGCAACCGGTAGGTAATCGGCACGGCAGGGCAGATGCCGCGCAGGGTGAGCGGCAGACGCCCCCCTTGGCTGGCTTCGAATTCTGCGCCCATTATCGTCAGCGGATCGATCACCCGGCCCATCGGGCGTTTGGACAGGCTGGCGTCGCCCACAAAGGTGGCGACGATGGCGTGGCTGGCCACAAGGCCCATCAGCAGGCGGGTGGATGTGCCGGAATTGCCCATGTCGAGCGGCGCGTCAGGTTGCAGCAGGCCGCCCACGCCAACCCCGTGAATCGACCATGTGCCCGAATCTTCGCGTGTGATCGCGGCCCCCATCGCGCGCATCGCGGCAGCGGTGGCCAGCACGTCCTCGCCTTCCAGCAATCCCGAAACCCGCGTTTCGCCCACGGCCAATGCGCCCAGCATCAACGACCGATGGCTGATCGACTTGTCTCCCGGCACCCGGATCGTACCCGACAGCGGGCCGCTGGCAATAAAACGGCGCGGTTGCGGGGCGGAATTGGCTGGAGCGGACAAGGCAGGGTCTTTCGCGTCGGGCGGGCAGCATGGTTTGGCGGCGCGGCGTCCTTGCCAGCGCCTTGACCCTATGGCAAGGCGCGCGACCTGCGTGGGATAGCCCTTAGATTTGCGCGCCACTTGATTTCGGATGGCGAATCGGGAAAGGGGCGCTTTCAGCTCGATGCAGCGATATTTTTCCGCCTCCCCTCATCCGGCGGGCGACACAAGGATTTGAATTATGGTCAAGCCAGAATGGGGTGCCAAGCGCAGCTGCCCCAAGTGCGGTGAACGCTTTTACGATCTGGGCAAGGATGATCCGGTTACCTGCATCGAATGCGGCAACCAGTGGCAGCCTGAGCCCGTGCTCAAGTCCAAGCAGCCGATCCCCTTCGAGGAAGTGAAGAAGGAGAAGGAGCTGGAAGAAGCGGATTCGGATCTGGCCGATGACGATCTGGAAGATATCGACGATGGCGAAGATTCGCCGGACAACGATGTCGACCTGGGCGGCGATGACGACCTGGGCGTTGACACCGGAACGGGCGACGGCGGCGACGACGACGTCTGAGCGGATAAGCGCGCAAGGGGATAATTTTCTCCCTTGCGCTTGGGGAAGATCGGCCATATTGGGCCGCTTCCCGCAAGGGTCTGCATCCAGTTTGCCACCTGGCAGGATGCAGAAAAGTGAATGGACAAAGAACTTCGGTTCGGGGCCTTAGCTCAGCTGGGAGAGCGCCTGCATGGCATGCAGGAGGTCAGCGGTTCGATCCCGCTAGGCTCCACCATTCACAAGTCTGAAATTCGCCGCACCTGACGTTTGGTGCGAGTTTGGAATAGCCGCTGGCTGACGAGTTTTCGTCCGCCGGCGTTTTTCGCGTTTGGCACCTTTGGGTGCCGACATGGAGTGACTGGGCGCATGTTCGATACGCTGTCAGGCAATCTCGGCACTGTCTTTGACCGTTTGCGCGGTCGCGGTGCGCTGAGCGAGGCTGACGTGCGCGAGGCCATGCGCGAAATCCGCGTAGCCCTGCTGGAAGCCGACGTGGCACTGCCGGTGGCGCGGGACTTCATCAACCGGGTCACCGAAAAGGCTGTCGGCGCTGCAGTGCTGAAATCGGTCAAGCCGGGCCAGCAGGTCGTCAAGATCGTCAACGACGAGCTGGTCGCCATGCTGGGTGGCGAGGATACCACGGGAGAGGGCGCGGAGCTTCACCTCGATGTCCGCCCGCCTGCCGTGATCATGATGGTCGGCCTGCAGGGCTCGGGCAAGACAACCAGCACCGCCAAGATCGCCAAGTTGCTGCGCGAGAAGCACGGCAAGAAAGTCCTGATGGCCTCGCTCGACGTCAACCGTCCGGCAGCCCAGGAACAGCTTAAGGTGCTGGGCGAGCAGGTTTCTGTTGCCACCCTGCCAATCATGGTGGGCCAGCAGCCGGTGGATATTGCCCGCCGCGCACTGGAAGCGGCGCGGTTGCAGAATTTCGATGTGCTGATGCTCGATACCGCGGGCCGCCTGCATGTCGACGAAGCGCTGATGGCCGAAATGAAGGCGGTAGCCTCGGTCTCAACACCGGCTGAAGTGCTGCTGGTGGTCGATGCCTTGACCGGGCAGGACGCGGTCAACGTTGCGCAAAGCTTCAGTGGCGAAGTGCCGCTGACCGGTGTGGTGTTGACCCGGATGGATGGCGATGCGCGCGGCGGTGCGGCGCTTTCCATGCGCGCGGTTACCGGCAAGCCGATCAAATTTGCCGGCACCGGTGAAAAGCTCGATGCGATCGAGCGGTTCCATCCGTCACGCGTGGCCGACCGGATCCTGGGTATGGGGGATGTCGTCTCCCTGGTGGAACGCGCCGCCGAGGTGATTGACAAGGACGAGGCGGAGAAGACTGCCCAGCGCATGATGAAGGGTCAGTTCGATATGAACGACCTGCGCGGCCAGTTGAACCAGATGCAGAAGATGGGCGGCCTCGGCATGCTGGCGGGCATGATGCCCGGCATGAAGAAGGCCAAGGCGGCGATGGATGCCAGCGGCGTGGACGACAAGGTTCTGGTCCACATGGATGCGATCATCGGTTCGATGACTCCCAAGGAACGCAGCAAGCCGGAACTGCTCAACGCCAAACGCAAGATCCGCGTCGCCAAGGGTTCAGGCACTTCGGTGCAGGAAGTCAACAAGCTGCTCAAGATGCACCAGGAAATGGGCCGCGCGATGAAGCAGCTGCGCAAGATGGGCGGCATGAAGGGCCTTGCCGCGCTGTTCGGTGGCGGCGGAATGGGCGGTGGGGGCGGCATGCCCGGCGCTGGTGGCGGGCTGCCCGGCCTGCCCGGCGGCGGTGCAGGCGGGCTCCCGGCAGACCTGCAGAATTTTCTCAAAAATAAATGATTTATCAGATAATTGAATTGGAAAGGTAATACATCATGGCAGTATCTCTTCGGCTTTCGCGCGGTGGCGCAAAGAAGCGTCCCTATTATCGCATCGTGGTTTCGGACAGCCGCAGCCCGCGCGATGGCAAGTACCTGGAGCAGGTCGGTACCTACAACCCGATGCTGGCCAAGGACGATGACAACCGCGTCAACCTGAAGGAAGACCGCATCCGTTACTGGCTGGGCGTTGGCGCGCAGCCGTCGGACCGCGTGGCCCGCTTCCTTGATGTCGCCGGCATCCGTGAACGCGCCGCCAAGCTGAACCCCAAGAAGGGTGAACCTGGCGAAGCAGCCAAGACGCGCGCTGAAGAAAGGGTCGCCAAGGCTGCCGAAGCCGAGGAAGCCAAGAAGGCCGCCGAGGAAGAAGCCGCTGCTGCTGCTGCCGCTCCTGCGCCCGTGGTTGAAGAGGAAGCACCCGCCGAGGAAGCTCCTGCCGCTGAAGAAGCTGCCGCCGAGGAAGCCCCTGCTGCCGAAGCCGCCGCTGAAGAAGCTCCTGCTGCTGAAGAAGCTGTGGCTGCCGAAGAAGCTCCGGCTGCCGACGACAAGGCCGAGGGTTAATCTTGGCCAAGGATACGCCCGTTACGCTTGCCGCCATCGCTGGCGCGCATGGCGTGACGGGCGACGTCCGCCTCAAGCTATTCGCCGATGGCGTGGCCTCGCTGAGGCCGCACAAGGTGTTCAACGGGGGAACCTTGACGCTGCAGACCCTGCGCGATGACAGCAAGGGCGGGGCAATCGCCCGATTTGCCGAGATCGCGGATCGCACTGCGGCCGAACGCTTGCGCGGCACTACTCTAACCGTTCCTCGCACTGCTTTGCCTCCTCTGGCAGAGGGGGAATATTACCACGCCGACCTGATCGGCCTGCGCGCCGTGTCGGATTCCGGTGAGGTCTTGGGCACGGTCATCGCGATCGACAATTTCGGCGCGGGCGACGTGATCGAGATCGAACGGCCCGCAGCCGAAGGTGAGCGGCCCAAACGCTTCATGGTCCCCATGCGGGCCGAAGCCGTGCCCGAGTGGAACGATGAACGGCTGGTGGTATCCGCCGGTTTCGCCGAGGACTGAGGCGCGATGGGGTCCACGCTCGCCTGGATCGCTCTTGCTTTTGGCCTGCCGGTGCTGGCCGGGTTCGGACTGGCGCGCCACCGTCCGGCGATGCCCGCCCACTTTGCCGCGATAATCTCTGCCGTGCCGCTTCTGGCGGCATTTGGCTTGCTGATAGGTTTGCTTCAGGGAAGTGGCACTGCTGCACCGTTCGAGCTTGCCGCCATATTGGTGTTCGGGACGATCTGCCTGCTTTGCGGGTTCGGTTTGGGCATGGTTGGCCACATGCTCGGCAACCGTCGCGGCAAATGACTTTCGCCGCCACCGTCCTCACCCTTTATCCGGAGATGTTTCCCGGTCCGCTTGGCGTTTCGCTGGCGGGCAGGGCGCTGGAGGAGGGGGCCTGGTCGCTCGATACAGTTCAGATCCGCGATTTTGCCACCGACAAGCACCGCACGGTTGACGATACGCCTGCTGGTGGCGGGGCGGGGATGGTGCTCAAGGCCGATGTGCTGGCCGCTGCCATTGATCACGCCCGTACCGCCAATCCGCAAGCGCCCGTGCTCGCCATGACCCCGCGCGGCAACCCGATTTCGCAAGCCCGCATTCGTGACCTTGCCACAGGGCCGGGCGTGATCATCCTGTGCGGGCGGTTCGAAGGCTTTGACGAGCGGATCTTCGCCGGGCGCGATGTCGAAGAAGTCAGCCTGGCCGATATTGTGCTGTCGGGCGGAGAGCCTGCCGCGCTCGCAATCCTCGATGCCTGCGTGCGCCTGCTGCCGGGCGTGATGGGCGCAGCGCACAGCGGGGTGGAGGAAAGCTTCGAGGGCGGATTGCTGGAATATCCGCAATATACCCGGCCGGTAGATTGGGAAGGGCAGGCCATTCCCGAAGTATTGCGTTCAGGCGATCACGGCAAGATCGCGGCATGGCGCAAGGCCCGTGCCGAGGCCGACACGCGCGAGCGCAGGCCCGATCTGTGGCAGGGTTATTCTGCCGCGTCCGATACCTTGTAGCGCAGCAGCACCCAGGGCACATTTTCCGGATCAAACTGCAACCGGCTCGCCTGGTGGGTGAAGGGTGGCATGTGATCACCCACGATCAGGATGTGGGTCGGCGGGAAATCCGGGCGGCTGACCTCGCGCACCAATGCGTCGGCGATGTCCTGCCAGATCGCGAACAGGCGGCAAATCATTGGGAAATTGCTGTCGCGAGCTGCTCCCAGCCGGGCGCAATCTTGTGTACCGAGTTCGGCATTCTCGATGATCGGCAGATGCGAATTGAGCGTGAGCCAATAGAGGAATTGCGGCTTGTCTGCCTCATCCAGAGTGCGACTGATCAGGGTGGGCACCTCGCGGTCGCAAGCCCCCGGAAAGACATTGGGGCAAAGTGTGGCGCCGTCCTGCAACAGCTCCGCCCCGAAGATCGAGCGCTGGAAGCCAAGCAGGGGATACCAGCGGTCGCGCTCGAAAAAGCTCGCCTGGAATCCGTGAATCGAGGTTGTGCCATAGCCGATGGCGGCCATCTGCGCTGGCAGGCAATTGGGCTGGGCGGTTTCGATCCCGGCATAATTGCCCCAGCGATGGCACAGTTCGCGTATCTCGCCGCTGGTGGTCGAGCCGTAGAACGGGGTCTGGCCGTGGCTCATCTCGTACCGACCGGCCAATTCGGGTCGTATCCACATGGCTTCGAGCTGGCGGCGCAGGATTGGATCGCTGGGCTGGCCCATGGCTTCGACCACCACCACCAACACATTGGTCTGGCCATCTGCCAGCGCCAGCAGATCGGTCTGCGAGGTGGCCGACGAAAACGGCGCGCCAGCAGGTGCCAGGCGCGAGTATGATCCGATAGTATCGCGCGAGATCGCATAATCCCCGCCTGCCAGCGCCACGGTGATTCCGACTGCGAGTGCAAGGTACCCGGGCTGGTCGAAAGTACCCGGCTGCTTCAACAGCCACAACGCCAGGCCGCACGCCAGCAACAGGAGGCCTGCGCCCAGCACATATTCGGGCGAGGTGGCCGGGCTCATGTCGAATACCAGAGTGGCGACTGACATGATCATGCCCACACCCATGTTGAACATGCTGGCGATGAACCCGGTCACCAGCCACGCCATCAGGCACACGAACACCAAGGCCCGCAATGCAAAGGGAAGACGCCGTGCAATCAGGCCGGCGATACCGCACGCCAGAATGTCATACAGCCGTGGCGGGCCGCCCATCAGGGTGATCGGCAGGAACGGCAAGTTGGGCAGCACCACCCAGCAGGCTAGCCAGTTGAGGAACGCCGCCAGTTGCGGATCGCGCCGCGTCCAGGAATTGGTCCTGGCAGAAGGTCGGGCAAGGGCGGCGGGTGGCATCGGACATCACTGCCCGACTATGGTTAAGGTTATCTTGACGGCCCGCACATGCACCGCCCGGTCTGGCGCAGTTGGCCCTTGCATATCCTTGCATCCCGGCGTAGGGCGCGCCTTCCAAAACGGACCGGGCAACCGGCTCCGTGCTTGGCCTTGTTCCCTTAAGTGCTGCGATCGGGGGATCAAGTGATTGGTGTTTCGGTTCTGCCGTTCGCCATAACGGTCATGCAGGCCGGACCTTCGTGAACGTCAACGGGACGTTCGGGACCTGCCTGCCTCTGGTGCGCGGTGAAAAATAAGGATTGAGACCATGGGTCTTATTCAAGAGCTTGAAGCGGAAGCAATTGCCGCTCTCAGCGAAGGGAAAGAAATTCCCAAGTTCCGCGCGGGCGATACCGTACGCGTGGGTGTGAAGGTTGTCGAAGGTACGCGCAGCCGCGTGCAGAACTTCGAAGGCGTGGTGATTGCCCGCTCGAACCGCAGCATCAACAGCAATTTCACTGTCCGCAAGATGAGCTTCGGCGAAGGCGTGGAGCGCGTGTTCCCGCTGTATTCGCCCGCCATTGATGCGATTACCGTGGTGCGTCGCGGCATCGTGCGGCGCGCCAAGCTCTATTACCTGCGCGGCCGCACCGGCAAACGCGCTCGTATCGCAGAGCGTCGCGATAACGTTAGCCAGTAATCGCCCGGAATACGCTTTTAGCGGAAGATTGAAAGGGGCGGTTCCGTGCTGACGGAACCGCCCCTTTTGCATGTCCCGCGCAGGTAAGGCCCGCCGGGCAAGACATTCGAGATTGGAGAAGCAAGTGGGTTATCGAGTTGCAGTAGTGGGCGCGACGGGCAACGTGGGGCGCGAGATGCTGGCCATTCTGGCAGAGCGTTCGTTCCCGATCGACGAGGTGGCTGCGGTCGCCTCGTCGCGCAGCCAGGGCAGCCAGGTCGAATTCGGCGAAACGGGTACGATGCTCAAGTGCCAGAACCTGGAAAATTTCGATTTTACCGGCTGGGACATGGCCCTGTTTGCCGTGGGCAGCGAAGCGACCAAGGTGCACGCACCGCGCGCAGCTGCTGCCGGTTGCGTGGTGATCGACAATTCGTCGCTGTATCGGATGGACCCCGATGTGCCGCTTATCGTGCCCGAAGTGAACCCGGATGCGATTGACGGTTACAAGCGCCGCAACATCATCGCCAACCCCAACTGCTCCACCGCGCAGATGGTTGTGGCGTTGAAGCCGCTGCACGATGCCGCCACGATCAAGCGCGTGGTCGTATCGACCTATCAGTCGGTTTCCGGCGCGGGCAAGGCGGGCATGGATGAGCTGTTCGAGCAGAGCCGGGCGATCTTCGTCGGTGATCCGGTGGAACCGCGCAAGTTCACCAAGCAGATCGCTTTCAACGTAATCCCGCACATCGATGTGTTCCTTGATGATGGCTTCACCAAGGAAGAATGGAAGATGGTGGTCGAGACCAAGAAGATCCTCGATCCCAAGATCAAGATTCAGGCCACCTGCGTACGGGTGCCGGTGTTCGTGGGCCATTCGGAATCGATCAGCATCGAGTTCGAGAACGAGATTTCCGCCAAGGAAGCGCAGGATATTCTGCGCGAGGCACCCGGCATCATGCTGATCGACAAGCGCGAGGACGGCGGATACGCCACCCCGGTGGAATGTGCGGGTGACTATGCCACCTTCGTATCTCGCGTGCGGGAGGATCCCACGGTCGAAAACGGCCTGGTGTTGTGGTGCGTGTCGGATAACCTGCGCAAAGGTGCCGCGTTGAACGCGGTGCAGATTGCCGAACTGCTGGGCCGTCGTCACCTGAAGAAGGGTTGATCCGCCGCCGCCCGCTTGATGCGGCGCAAATCCTTTCCTCGCCACCCTGCTAGGGCTGGCGGGGAAAGGAAGGCATTGTGGCAAAAAGCAATTTCAAGGATTGGCCGGGCATGGCCAAAACGCTCAACCCCGCAGTGGGGGAACTGCACAAGTCTGCCCCCGGAGCAATGAAGGCGTTCCGCGAGATGAGCGCCAGCGTGCTTGAGCCCGGCGCGCTTGATACAAAAACCAAGGAACTGATGGCGGTCGCCATTTCGGTTGCGGTGCGCTGCGACCCTTGCGTGACGTATCACGTCGCCGCCGCGGTCAAGGCAGGCGCGACGCGCGAGGAAATCTCCGAAACGGTTGGTCTTGCAATCTATATGGGGGCAGGGCCGTCGGCGATGTATGCGGCGCAGGCCCTTGAAGCCTTCGACCAGTGGAGCGAGACGCTGGCCGGATGACGCCTGCCCGCTAGCCGCCGTAACGCGGGCTGCGGCGCATCAGCAGGACCAGTGGAATGGCAGCCAGGCTGAGCCATTTCATCATCTCGAAATCGTTGAGGTAGGCGATCATCGCCGCCTGCCGGGTCACTTCCAGGTCAACCAGCGACAGGGCAGTCTCGCCATATTGCTGGAACCTGTCGAGCGAGGACAGGTCCACTGCGGTGGCAAGTTCGGGCGTGACATGGGCTGCCAGTTCCTCGTGATTGCGCTGCACGCCGCGCGCCAGCAAGGTCATCACCACCGAGATGCCCACGGATGAGCCGACCGAGCGCGCCAGGTTGAGCAGGCTCGATCCATCGGTCCGCAGGTTGGGGGGCAAGGTGGCAAAGGCGGTGGCGTTGAGCGGAATGAACACCAGCCCGATGCCGAGGCCCTGCACCAGTCCGGTGATCAGGAAATGGAACTCGTCCACCTCCAGCGAAAAGCTGGTCATCTCGTGCAGCGACCAGGCACCGGTCAGAAAGCCCAGCGCCACCAGCCACCGCGCGTCGACGCCCCGCTTCATCAACAGGCCCGAAATCTGCATCGAGACTAGCACGCCTATCCCGCGGGGCATCAGCACCATGCCGGTGTCGATCACATCATAGCCGAACAACTGCTGCAACATGGGCGGCAGCAGCGCCATGGTGGCAAACATCACCACGCCCACCACCACCATGAACACCAGAGCGATCACGAAATTGACGTTGGCGAACAGTCGCCGGTCGAACAGCGGGTTTTTGGCCGTTGCCAGATGGATGGTGGCGATCCACGCGCACGAAATTGCCAGGATGACGTAGAACCAGCTTTCCGGCGAAGTGAACCAGTCGACCACGTTGCCCCGATCTAGCAGCAGCTGGAGCGAAGCGAGTGCCAGGCCGATCATGGCAAAGCCGAACAGATCGAACTTCCGGCGAGTGATCGGGCGGCTCGGTAACTGGGCGAGCAGGATCGCCAGGCACACAGCGCCAACCGGGACGTTGACGAAGAACACCCAGCGCCAGCCAATAGTCTCGGTCAGCCAGCCGCCCAGCACCGGACCGATAATCGGCCCGATCATGATGCCCATACCCCACAGCGCAATGATCTGCGGCTGCCTGCTTGGCTTGGTGGTGTCGAGCAGCGAACTTTGGCTGAGCGGGGCGATGAATGCGCCTCCCACACCTTGCAGCGCGCGGAACAGGACCATCTGTTCCAGGTTCTGCGCCAGTCCGCACAGCATTGATGCCAGCACGAACAGCGTTACCGAAATCAGGAACAGCCGCCGCGATCCCACGCGGTCGGCCAGCCATCCGGTAATCGGCATGGCTACCGCGCTGGCGATGATATAGCTCGTTAATACCCAACTCACCGTATCGGGTGAGGCACCCAGCGAGCTTTGCATGTGCGGGATCGCGACATTGGCGATCGTCACATCCAGCACCTGCAACAAGGATGCCGTCATCACGCCGACGATCAGCAGCAGATGGTTCCGGGTCTGAAGCTGGGCGAAATCGCGCGGCGGCACAGCGGCACCTTGCGCCAGGCTGGCCAAGCCTATTGATCCCTGTCGGTAAACACGGTCACATGGGTGGAAAGCCCGGCAATCAACTGGCGCGGGCTGGTTTCATCCAACACGATCCGCACGGGCACCCGCTGGGTTACCTTGACCCAATTCCCGGTGGCATTCTGCGCTGGCAAGACGGAAAATTCCGACCCCGTTCCCGCGCCGATGGTTGCCACGTGGGCGGCCAGGACCAGATCGGGATAGGCATCGAAGCGCACCTCGGCAGGCTGGCCCGGCACCATTTCCGCCAGGTCGGTCTCCTTGAAATTGGCCTCGATGTAGGTCGTGCCATCAGCCACCAGGGTCAGGACCGGCAGGTTGGGCAATACCTGCTGGCCCAGTTGCAGCCGGTCGGCCTGGGCCACGCGGCCGGGGCCGGGGGCATGGACCTCGGTGCGGCGCAGGCTGAGTTCCGCCCCGGCGCGCTGGGTTTCAGCTGCGGCGATGCGCGGGTCGCGGTCCGGCACTGCGGCCCCGCGCGCAAGGCGGGCCCGGGCTTCGGTCTGGCGCGCCTGGGCCTGCCGCAGGGCTTCCTCGGCCTGGGCTACCGAGTGGCGGGCAGCATCATAATCTGCCCGGGTGGTGAAGCCCCGATCCCACAGCGCTTGCTGGCGTTCGAGCCTGCTCTGCGCATAGGCAATATCCTCGCGCGCGGCAGAGATATCCACGCCCGACAGGTCTGTATCCGATTGCATGGTGGCCAGGTTGGCCTGGGCCCCCGCTATGGCGGCATTGGCTTCGGCCAATTGCAGTTGATAGGGTTCGGCGTCGATCCGGAACAACAGTTCGCCAGCGGCCACCTGATCCCCATCGGCCACCAGCACCTCGACAATCCGGCCACCCACTTCGGCGCTGACCGCGACCATGTCCTGTTTGACATAGGCATTGTCGGTCGAAACCTGGCCCTGCTGGCCTTGCCAGTAGAACCATCCGGCTGCCAGCAATACCAGCGGAAGCGACAGCATCAGCGCCAGTCTTCCCAGGCGCGGCCTGGGTTTCTGACCCGGTGTGTCAGTGCCCGATTGTGTGGCGGCAATATTCGGGTCGGCTTCCGCCATGCTAATTCCCGGTCTGGTCTGGCTTGCTGGGGGCGGTCATAGAAGTAAAGGTTGCCAGCAACAACTGAAATGGAGCGCCTGTGATGACTGTTGCCCGCCTTGAACACGTGGCAAGTTTTGACGGAACCCCGCTGGCCGTTCACCGGCTGGGACAGGGGCGGCCGGTGCTGCTGCTCCACGGCCTGTTCTCCAGTGCGGACATGAACTGGATCCGGTTTGGTCACGCAGAGAAGCTGGCCGACGCCGGGTTTGAGGCGATCATGCCCGACCACCGCGTTCACGGTGAAAGCGGCGCTCCGCATGAGGCCGGGGCCTATCCCCCCGGGGTGCTGGTGCGCGACGTGCGCCACCTGATCGGTGCACTGGGGCTGGCGGAGTTCGATCTCGTCGGCTTTTCGATGGGTGGGCGCACGGCAGCGGCGGCGGTGATCGAAGGGCTGGCGCCGCGCAGGCTGGTGCTGGCCGGGATGGGGCTCGAAAGCCTCGACAACTGGTCCCGGCGCGCGGCCTTCTTCATCGATGCCATCGACCGCTTCGGCAGCGTGAAGCGAGGCGATCCGGCGTTCTTCACGGTGCAATTCATGAAGACGATGAAGATCGACCGGGTTGCCGCCCGGCTGCTGCTGGAATCCGACATGGAGATCGACCCCGCTGGGTTGTCGCAGATCACCATGCCCACGCTGGTATTGTGCGGCGAGGATGACCGCGACAACGGATCACCCGGGGCGCTGGCCGCTGCCTTGCGGGATGCCAGGCTCAAACTGATCCCGGGCAATCACATGAACAGCGTTACCAAGCCCGATATGGGGCAGGCGATCGTGGAGTTTTTGTTGGTCTGAGCCAGTTAGCCCGAGCATGCGGAAAAGGGCGCCTTCCGGTGTGGAAGACGCCCCTTTGTGTGTGTTTATCGAGTGAAGAAAACGCGCTGGCTTATTCGCCAACCGCTTCTTCTTCGTCCTCATCCGCGGGGGGCAGTTCGCCCAGCTCGCGATTGGGGTCCAGTTCTTCGGTGAAACCTTCGCCTTCGGCGCGCTCTTCCTCAGCCTGGTTGCCGATCACGTCGACACCCTGGCGCTGGAGTGCGGCTTCGTCGTCCGAGCGGGCGACATTGGCCTTCACCGTAACCTGCACTTCGGGATGAAGTGCCACGGTCACGTCGAACATGCCGAGCGTCTTGATCGGCGCGCCCATGATGACCTGGCGCTTGTCGATCTGGTGGCCCTGGGCAACCAGACCTTCGGCCACATCACGCACGTTGACCGAACCATACAGCTGGCCCGAGTTGGACGAAGCGCGGATCAGCACGATCTCGGCACCGGCCACCGTTTCGCCCTGCTTTTCGGCAGCGACGCGGCGATCGGCGTTTTCCTTTTCGAGCCGACCACGGTTGGCTTCGAACACCTGGCGGTTCGCATCGTTGGCGCGCAGCGCTTTCTTCTGCGGCAGGAGGAAATTGCGGGCATACCCGTCCTTGACGGAGACAACGTCACCGATTGTGCCAAGGTTCTCGATGCGTTCGAGGAGGATGATTTGCATGAGTCCTATCCTCTCACTTCACGATGTAGGGCAGCAAGCCCAGGTGGCGGGCGCGCTTGATTGCGCGGGCCAGTTCACGCTGCTTCTTGGCAGAAACGGCGGTGATGCGGCTGGGGACGATCTTGCCACGTTCGGACATGAAGCCCTGCAGTAGACGTACGTCCTTGTAATCGATGACAGGGGCATCCTTGGCCGCGAACGGGCAGGACTTCCGGCGACGGAAAAACGGGCGGGCCATCAGTTACGCTCCTCACGCGGGTCGCGGCGCTTACGCTCACGATCGTTCTTGCGCATCATCACCGACGGGCCTTCTTCCAGCTCGTCCACCGAAATGGTGAGCCAGCGGATAATGTCCTCGTTGATGCGATTTTGGCGCTCCAGCTCGGCGACCAGGGTGCCCGGGCCATCGATGTTGAGCAGCACATAATGCGCCTTGCGGTTGCGGTCGATCTTGTAGGCGAGGCCCTTCAGGCCCCAGGTTTCGGTCTTTACGACCTTGCCGCCCATGCCATCCACGATTTCCGTGATGCCGGCAGCAATCGCGTCAACCTGAGCCTGGCTCAGATCCTGACGCGCGAGAAACACGTGCTCATATTGAGCCATGTCACGCTTCCTTTCATTTCATGCCGATCGCTGGCTTGTCCCGCGCGGATCGCAGGGGCCCCTCCGGCTTTCTTTGGATTTCCGGCCTTAAACCGGTTTCCACGAGGCCCGTCGGCCCCGTGGAAGAGGGGCACATAGACGATTTGCCCACGAACGCAAGCCGCGCTAGCAAGCGGTCGACTATCTGGAGGGAAGATACATGCTGCGTGCCCTGATTGCCACATCCGCCTTGCTGTTCGCCAGCGGTGCCTCGGCGCAGCAGGCCCCGCCACCCCCGGCCGAACCGGGGCTGGAACTGCTATATCGCTCCACCGTGACGTTGGGCGAGGCGATCATGGTCGGACCCACGGCCCGCGGCACCCGGCGAATCATCCCGATCACAGGCGGCACTTTCGAAGGGCCGAACATCAGGGGCGAGATCCTGCCGATGGGATGGGACTGGCAACTTGATCGCGCAGACGGCTGCACCGAGATCATTGCCGACTATTTCCTGCGCACCGATGATGGCGTGGTGATCAACGTGGTCAATTCCGGCACGCTGTGCGGTGGCCCAGCTGCCGATGGCACCCCGCGCCCGATCCGTACCACGCCGGTATTTGAAGCCCCGCTGGGCAAGTACGAGTATCTGTCACAAGGCGGGCAAATCGGCACGTTGGGGTTCGATCCGACAGCGCAGGTGCCGGCCGTGGTCATTACCGTTTATCGGTCGAACTGAGCTTGCGGCGACTTGCCGTGAGCGCCAAGCCACTGCAAAGCAGGGGCCGGATCACACTCACCTGAAGGAACCGCCATGCCCAGTGGCATAGTCGCCCTGCTCGACGACATTTCGGTTATTGCCCGCGTGGCTGCCGCATCGGTAGATGACATTGGCATGGCGGCAGGCCGGGCCGGGTCCAAGGCGGCCGGCGTGGTGATCGACGATGCGGCGGTAACCCCGTCCTATGTCACCGGCTTCACGCCCGATCGCGAACTGCCGATCATCGCCAAGATTGCGCGCGGCAGCCTGATCAACAAGCTGGCTTTCTTGCTGCCAGGTGCCTTGTTGCTGAGCGAGTTCCTGCCTTGGGCGATCATGCCGCTGCTGATGCTCGGCGGCCTGTTCCTGTGCTATGAAGGCGCGGAAAAGGTGATCGAAAAGCTCGGCGGCGAAAAGCACGGTGAAACGCTGGAAGACCCGATTTCCGATATTGCTGCGTTCGAAAAGGCCCGCGTTTCGGGTGCAATCCGCACCGACCTGATCCTGTCTGCCGAAATCATGGCTATCACGCTGAGCGAGGTTGCGGCCGAAAGCCTGGTCACCCGCGCAGGGGTGCTGGCGGTTGTCGGCATCATCATCACTGTAGTAGTCTATGGCGTGGTAGCCCTGATCGTGAAGATGGACGATGTCGGCCTGCATCTGGCGGAAAAGCCTGCAAAAAGTGCGCAGCACACCGGGCGAATGCTGTTGCTGGCGATGCCCAAGGTGCTGGTTGCGCTGTCCTTGATCGGCACCGTGGCCATGTTGTGGGTCGGCGGCGGAATCGTGTTGCACGGCATGGAAGAAATGGGCGTGGGTGCATTGACGCATTTGGCGCACGATGCGCAACACGCGGTGGAAGTCTCGACCGGATCGCTCGGTGGGGTGCTTGGCTGGCTGACCTATGCTGCCCTGTCGGGACTGGTCGGGCTGGTGCTGGGCTGGATCATTGCGGTGGTGTTGCACAAGGTGCTGCACGTGGGACAGAAGAAGCCGGCAGCGGCGGCCTAGACTCAATGCGGCGCATGCGGCGTTCTTCTCCCACCCATTGCTCAATATTGTCCCAGCAGCGCCCGTCGCTCGCTTCCACGCGGCCGTCGGGGTGGGCCACGAACCAGGGTTCGGCATCGGCGGCACGTGGATCGATCACCAGCGGGGTCAGCGTGCGTTCCGAACTTACCTGCCAGCCAAGCACGTTGGCTTTCACCAGATCGACCTGGTTATCATCGAAGTAGGCGTGGAGCAGATAGGTGCCCGCCTCTGCCGGTACCATTCCTACGCCTGCCGGGCGGTAGCTTTTAGCCATCATGCCAAGTCCTTTAGTCCTAGCTATGGGCTAGGGCAGGGGACCTGAAGACCGGGCGAACGGGCAGGGTTAACGCCGCCTACACGCTTTACAGGCGGGCCAGCAGGGCCAGGGCAAACTCGCTCAGGGTGTCGTCCCGTGCGCCCATGACCACCACGCGGTCACCAGGTCGGGCAAGGGCGACAATCCGGTCACCGCAAGCTTCGCGGGTGGGGACATATTCGGCCATACCGCCGGCCGCGCCGATCAGGTCGACAATCCGCTCGGTGCCTTCGGAACGGTCCACTGTCCCGCCGAAATAGACCGGATCGCACATCAAGGTCACATCATCTGCATCCAGTTCGGTGGCAAAGGTCTGCGCCAGTTCGCGGCCCATCTGGCGCAACGGGCCATAGCCGTGGGGCTGGAAAAAAGCGATGACGCGGCCGGGCTGGCTTTTCAAAGTGCGCAAGGTGGCGCGGCACTTTTCAGGGTTGTGGCCGAAATCATCGATCACGGTTACGTCGTTGGTGCTGGTGCCGACGATGTCGAACCGCCGCGCCAGCCCCTTGAATCCGGACAGGGCCACTGCGGCATCATGGACCTCGACCCCGGCCGCTACCGCCCCGGCAATGGCGGCCAGCGCGTTCGACAGGTTGTGCCGCCCCGGCATCGGCAGGCGCAGCGCGTGGGCTATATCGCTGCGGCGATCGACCAGGATGGCACTGATGCTGCGAGCGTCTTGCCTGATCGTGCCCGGTTCTATGCCGATGTCTGCGCCGGGAAAGTCGATCGCAAACGATACGCGCTTATTCGCCCGCTCGCCCAGAAAGCGCGAATCCTCGTCATCCCAATTGACTGCTGCCGTGCCGCCGCGAGCAACAAAATTGCCGAACAGGCGGCGCAATTCCTCGATGCTCTTGTGATCAAGGCTGACGTTAAGCAGTACCGATACGCCGGGATTGTAAAGTTCGATCGAGCCGTCGCTCTCGTCCACTTCGGCCACGAATGTACCGTGGTAACCGACCTTGGCGCTGGCGAACGGGTTCTGGCTATCGGCGAAGTTCTTCATCACCGCGCCGTTCATGATCGTCGGATCGCTACCGTTCTGATCCATGATCCAGCCGATCATTCCGGTCACCGTGCTCTTCCCGCTGGTCCCGCCCACCGCGATGGAATGCGGGGCAGCGTTGAACAGGCGGCTGAGGAGTTCGGCGCGGGTCAGGCGCGGGCAGACCAGCGCCTTGGCGCGGGCTACCTCGGGCACAGAGTCCTCGATCGCGGCGCTGGCCACCAGCACTTGACGGGGATCAGTCACGCCGCTGCCATCCTGCGGGAAGAGCTTTATGCCCTGCGACTGGAGCCAGGAAAACTTCTCCGGCGTGCGGCCCTGGTCGAAACTGCGGTCCGATCCGGCTACCTCGGCACCCATGCCGCGCAGGATCATGGCCAGCGGCAACATGCCGGATCCGCCGATGCCGACAAAGAAGAATGGATGTGACAGCAGGGCTTCGTCGGAGATGGCGTTCATGGCCTCTGCCTATTGCGGGAGTGGCGCTTTGTGAAGCGGATGTTAGGAATGGGAGATGGTGACGACGAATATTGCCCCCAAGATCGCTTTGGTCTGCCCCGGCAAGCCTCTGCTGCGCGAGCGGGCCGATGCCGTGCTGGCACTGGCCGCGCGTGAGTTCCCGCAGGTGGACTTGCGTTTTCATGAACAGTGTTTCGCAGTGGATGGCCACTTTGCCGGAGAAGATGCCATGCGCCTTGCCGCCTTGCTCGAGGTGGCGAACGATCCTGCCATCGACGCGGTGTGGTTTGCGATGGGCGGCTATGGCTCCAACCGCATCGTGGACGAGGCGCTGGCCGGGTTGGGACCGGCGGCGCAGGGCAAGAGCTTCCTCGGCTATTCCGATTGCGGCACCTTGTTGGGCGCGCTCTATCGCAACGGCATCGGCCGCCCGGTCCACGGTCCCCTGGCAGGGGACATCCGGCGCGACGGCGGCGATCATGCGATCCGGCGGGTGCTGGGCTATTTCACCGGCGATCGATCAGGTCTCGAACCTGGTCTGGACGATCGCCCGACGGTTGCCTTCAACCTGATGACGCTGGCCATGCTGGCGGGGACAGAGTTCATGCCCGATCTGGCCGGCCACGTGGTGCTGGTGGAGGAAGTGGCCGAACATCTTTACGCGGTCGATCGCATGTTCTTCCACGTGACCCAGCATTTGCGCGGGGTGGCGGGCATCCGGCTCGGGCGGGTAAGCGACATACCGAAAAATGACCGCCCGTTCGGCTCGACGGAGGAGGATATTGCGCGCTACTGGTGCGCCAAATCAGGCATTGCCTACCTTGGCCGGGCAGAGATCGGGCATGATGCTGCCAACAGGATTGTCCCCTTCGGCCTTGCCTGAAAGCATGGGCAATCTTAGGCGCTGCGCCTAAACAGAAGGAATTTTGGCATGATCGCATTCGTCTTTCCAGGCCAGGGCAGCCAGAAGGTGGGCATGGGCGTGGAACTTGCGGCAGCAAGCGCGGCCGCCCGTGCAGTGTTCGAAGAAGTGAACGACGCGCTGGCACAGGATCTGTTCGCCGTGATGCGCGAAGGGCCGGATGATGCACTCACCCTCACCGAAAACGCCCAGCCGGCAATCATGGCGCACAGCCTCGCGATTGCCCGGGTGCTGGAGCTTGATTTCGGCATTGGTCTTGGCGCCAAAGGCGAAGCGGTGGCTGGTCATTCCCTGGGTGAGTATTCGGCGCTGGCGGCAGTCGGCGCTTTCAGCCTGGCCGATACCGCCCGGCTACTCAAACTGCGGGGCCGGGCCATGCAGGCGGCGGTGCCGGTGGGCGTGGGCGGCATGTGTGCGCTGCTGGGGGCCGATCTGGAGAAGGCCACAGCGCTGGCGGAAGCGGCCGCACAGGGCGAAGTGTGCGAAGTGGCCAATGATAACGATCCGGGTCAGGTCGTCCTGTCAGGCCATCTGGCTGCGATTGCCCGCGCGGTGGAGATGGCCAAGGATTTCGGCTGCAAGCGGGCCGTTCCGCTGCCGGTATCTGCCCCGTTCCACTGTTCGCTGATGCAGCCTGCCGCCGACGCAATGGCCGAGGCACTGGCGCGCACGCCGCCCAAGCCGATGCTGCTGCCGGTCTATTCCAATTTCACCGCCACGCTCACCTCCGATCCGGCGGTCGAACTGGACCTGCTGGTCAAGCAGGTCACGGGCCGCGTCCGCTGGCGTGAAAGCATGGAGGCGATGGGCGCTGCGGGCATTACCCATTTCGTGGAATTGGGCGGCAAGGTGGTCGGGCCAATGATCCGCAAGATCGTGGCAGAAAGTGAACAGACAAGCGTGGTTACGATGGACGACATCGAGGCGCTGGCGAAGGAGATTGGATGATGTTCGACCTTACCGGAATGAATGCTCTGGTCACCGGCGCTGCCGGCGGCATCGGCTCTGCCATCAGCCGGGCGCTGGCCGCACAAGGCGCGCGGGTGGCGCTGTCTGGTTCAAACGGGGCCAAGCTGCGCGCCTTCCGCGAGGAACTGAACGAGACCTATGCCCACCACGGTCATGATGGCCATGTGGAAATCACCTGCGACCTGTCGAATACCACGCAGGTTGAGGAACTGATCCCCGCTGCGGTCGATACGCTGGGCGGCCTCGATATTCTGGTGAACAATGCCGGGATCACCCGCGATAACCTGGCCATGCGGATGAAAGATGATGAGTGGAGCCAGGTTATTGCCATCAACCTGGAAAGCACTTTCCGCCTGATGCGCGCCGTGGCCCGACCGATGATGAAGGCGCGGTTTGGCCGCATCATCACCATCACCAGCGTGGTCGGCACCACCGGCAATCCCGGCCAGATGAACTATTGCGCTGCCAAGGCCGGGATCACCGGCATGACCAAGAGCCTGGCGCAGGAACTGGCTACCCGCGGGATTACCGCCAACTGCGTGGCCCCCGGCTTCATCCGCACGCCGATGACCGAAGTGCTGTCTGATGACCAGAAGGCAGCGATCAACGGCCGCATCCCGATGGGGCGCATGGGCGAGGGCAGCGATATTGGTGCTGCCGTGGCGTTCCTTGCCAGCAAGGAAGCAGGCTATGTCACCGGCCAGACACTGCACGTGAACGGCGGCATGGCGATGCTATCCTGATCTGTTGCGTGCCGGGGGATAGGGAATTGCCCTTTATCCCCAAGGAATCGCGTGCAGGGCAGATGAGTCCTTGCCCCCATGCCACCCCCGGTTAAGACTATTGGGGTGATTTTCCGGCGCTCGTGGGCGATTCCGGCCAATAACGGTCCCGGATTGCCCGCCACAGGACGCTAACAGGGGTTTGAAAACGCGATGAAGGCCACCATCGAACGCGCAAAGCTGCTGCGGTCTCTGTCACACGTCCAGTCGGTGGTGGAGCGGCGCAACACGATCCCGATCCTGTCCAACGTGCTGATCGAAGCTTCGGCCGACGGCATGGTCAAGATCATGGCGACCGACTTGGATCTGCAAGTAATCGAAAGCCTCGATGCTGCCAGCGTGGAAAGTGCCGGTTCGATCACAGTATCGGCCCACCTGCTGTTTGATATCGCGCGCAAGCTGCCTGATGGTTCGCAGGTCAGCCTGGAAACCGCCGATAACCGCATGGTAGTGAAGGCAGGGCGCAGCCGGTTCCAGCTGCCCACGCTGCCGCGCGATGATTTTCCCGTGATCGTGGAAGGCGACCTGCCGACCAGCTTCGAAATTGCTGCGGCCACCCTGGCCGAACTGATCGACCGCACGCGCTTTGCCATCAGCACAGAAGAAACGCGCTATTACCTGAACGGCATTTTCCTGCACGTGGCCGACGATGATCGCCCCGTCTTGAAGGCCGCGGCCACCGATGGCCACCGCCTGGCGCGCTTCACGATTGACCGGCCCGCCGGAGCCGAGGGCATGCCCGACGTGATCGTGCCGCGCAAAGCCGTGGCCGAATTGCGCAAGTTGCTGGAAGAATCGCTCGACACCAATGTGCAGGTGGACCTGTCGCCTTCCAAGATCCGGTTCGCGCTGGGCGGCGCGGGCGGCGTAGTGCTGACCAGCAAACTGATCGACGGCACCTTCCCCGATTACAGCCGCGTGATCCCCACCGGGAACGACAAGCTGCTCAAGCTCGATCCCAAAAGCTTCTTCTCGGGCGTCGATCGCGTGGCCACCATCGCCACCGAAAAGACCCGTGCGGTGAAGATGTCGCTGGAAACCGACAAGGTTACCCTGTCCGTCACCAGCCCCGACAACGGCAACGCGGCCGAGGAAATCGCCGCCGATTACCGCTCGGAACCGATGGAGATCGGCTTCAACGCCGCCTACCTCAAGGACATCCTGGCCCAGATCGACAGCGACACGGTGGAACTCCACCTGGCCGATGCCGGGGCACCCACGCTGATCCGCAAGGACGAGAAAAGCCCGGCGCTGTATGTGCTGATGCCGATGCGGGTGTGATGAAAGGATGCACGATAAGAGAAGGCGCCTAGGAGGAGGACTTCTTCTTGTCGTTGCATCTTGGATTGCGCTTGAGTTTTCATCGTGGACCATTGGCAAGGTTCTCGACGTAAGCCTCAACACTTTGATATCGATAGATGTTGCGCAGATCCATTGGCGTTGGCTTATGCCAATTGGCCTTGTGGTGGTTGCATTGGCACTCCTATTTTGGCCTAACGAGAAGCAACTAAAGGAAAGCCCGAGCATTGGCTTTGACGACCTTGCTTGGGAGGCCAAAGGTATCATTCAGCGCATAGACTATCATCGGACAGCGGATTGGTATCGACGGGATAGCTTGGAAAATCTGGTGGATTTGGCCAGAGATTGTCTATCATTGCTGGCGACCTTTCAAAAAGGCGGGCTTGAAGTTCCGAAATTCGACACTTCGTCTGCAGAGAAGATTTGCGTGGGCATGCGAGAATATTTCGCGAGGCTCTTTCCTCTGATGCGAGATGGCCACGATGCAGAAGCGAGAGAAGCCGCCCAAAATGGTGCAAGGTATAGCGAGACGTTGGCTAACTCATTCGACCCACAAGATTGGGTGAACCGAAAAGTTTGACGACAAACCCTTTAAAGGCTTTTCGCCCTGATCATCGCATCGACATCGACAAATTTCTCCCGCGGCGCGCCTTCGCGGGCGGCGCGTTCCTCGGCTTCCTCGATCTTCTTCCAGTCGCGAAAGGTGACCACGTTCAGGTTGCGGGTTTTGGCAAGTTCATCAAATCCCTGGCGGCCTTTCCTGTCACCATGTCCGAGTGAGCCTGAGGCAATGTCCTCCGCAATCCGTTCCACCACCGAATAGCCATCGGGGCGGTTGGTGCCGATCGTGCCCGATGGCCCGCGGCGCGCCCAGCCGACGCAGTAAAGGCCGGGCAGGATGCGGCCTTCGTCATTGGCGAAGCGGCCCTCGCGCTCCTCGAACGGCACGCCGGGGATAGGCACGCTGCGATAGCCGATGCATGCGATGACCAAGTCGGCGGGAAGCAAGGCGCGCTTGCCGGTGCATTGCGCGCGCCCGCGCACCACCTCGGTTTCCTCCACCACCACGCCGGTCACTTTGCCATCCTTGCCTTCAAGCTCGACCGGTTGGGCGAAGAAGGCGAATTCGATGGCAACCGGCTTTTCGGCGCGGATGTCTTCGGGGATGGCGGCAAACTGGCGCAGAACGGTCACGCTTTTGCGCAGGCCCGGTTCCAGCAGCGCATCCTCCGCCTCGTCGGGCAGGTCTCCGCGGTGGACGTGCGGGCTGGCGCGTTCCAGCTTGCCCAGTTCGCCCAGTTCCTTGGGGGTCATCATGATCTGGTGCGGTCCGCGCCGGCCGAGCAGCACGATCCGCTCGATACCGGAGGCCGCCAGCAGATCGAGCGCATGGCCCACGATGTCGCTGCCGGTAAACTCCGCGCGGGTTTTGGACAGGATGCGGGCCACATCCAGCGCCACATTGCCCATGCCGATGACCACGGCAGTGCGGCCTGACAGATCGGGGTCGAGCGTGGCAAACTGCGGGTGGCCGTTATACCAGCCGACAAAGGCCGCGCTGCCCAGCACGTTGCCAAGGTCTGCCCCGGTTATCCCCAGATCGCGGTCTTTGGGTGCGCCGGTGGCCAGCACAACTGCATCGTACAGACCTTGCAACTCGTCAATCGACACGTCCTTGCCGACGTTCACATTACCAACAAAGCGCACGGTGTCGGTCAAAGCTACCTGCTCATAGCGCCGAGAGACGCCTTTGATCGATTGGTGATCGGGCGCCACGCCACTGCGGATCAGGCCGTAAGGTACTGGCAAGCAATCGAAAATGTCGACACGGACATCTTCTCCGAAGGCCTTCTGCGCAGCTTCGGCGGTGTAATAGCCTGCAGGCCCTGAACCGATGATCGCAATATGCCGAATGGCCATCCGCCTGCCTCCTCTTGACCCAGCCGACTGTACCCCAACCACGCTGCCGCTCAAGTCACCGCCAAACCCTGCCGCCGATGTTCGGACACACAGCGATAAATATGGCTGATTTTCCAGTCGAATTAACGGTTTTCAAACCGAACAGGCGCATTTGCACGGGTATGAATGCAGTGCGCAAGCAACTTGGGATTCAACCGGCCTTGGGGGCCGGAAAATCTCCGCCTGAACCAGAGATGGTCCGGGATGAGGTTCTGTGCACACCACCGGCAGGCAGTTCTGCCCGGTTGCCGCTCCTTGTTGCCAACGATCCAGCGGCTGATCGCCGCCTTGAAACCAGACGCGATCCAACGGCCGATCGGGCCTTTGCGCCGCTTGATGTCGGGGACGGCGAGGTCGCAGCCTCAGGTTGGCTGACCTGGCCGATCCTGACGCTGACGATGCTGGTGTCTACACTCGCAGCGCTGTTGCTGACCGGGGCTTGGCCCGGCCTAGCTGCGGCGCTGTCGCTGACGGCAGCGTTGTTGTCAGTGGCAGTGGCCGACCGCCAGCGTGGCAAGAACCGGCAGGGCCGCCCCGATGGCGCGATCAATGCCTCCCTGGCGATGCCGCTGGTCCCGTTGTTCCTGTTCGGCCTGGGGATCGGGGGCTGGGTGGCTCATGGCAGTCTGGGCTGGGATGCGGCGGGCACTTTCCTCTCGGTCACCGCGATGATTTCGGCACTGTACCTGCGCAAGCACCCAGGCATGGCGCTGGCTGGCCCTTGGTTCCTGTGGCTGGGTGCAGTCCTGGCTGATGTGTGGAGCGGCGGCGTGCTCGGCCTGGCAGGTGCGGCGCTGGTAGCCGGGCTCGCCGGGCGCGAGCAGATTCGCGCCCAGAAGCACGAGGACCGCCTGCGGGCAGCTCAGATCCGGGCCCAGAACCGTGCCCGGGACATCCTGTCGGAATATGAGGACACCGGGCAGGGCTGGTTCTGGGAAACCGATCGCCGGTCGCAACTGACCTATGTGTCAGAGACTGTGGCCCGCGTACTAGACGTGGAGGTCGATGACCTGATGGGACGCCCGCTGGTGGCCTTGTTCGACCTTGCCGATGCCACCGAGGCGAGCGAGCGAACCTTGATGTTCCACTTGTCCACCCGTTCGGCGTTCAAGGAACTGCCGGTCCGCGCCGCAGCGGAAGAGGATGACCGCTGGTGGTCTATCAGCGGCCGACCGATCTATGACGGCTTCAACAATTTTATCGGCTTCCGAGGCTCGGGCACGGACCTGACCGAGCGCAAGCGCAGCCAGGAGGAGGTATCCCGCCTGGCCAATTTCGATTCGCTTACCGGGCTGGCCAACCGTTTCAAGATCACCCGCGTGCTGGAAAAAATCCTCACCTCGCAGCAGGATTCCCACCGGGCCTGCGCGATCTTCCTGCTCGACCTTGATCGCTTCAAGCATGTCAACGACACCATGGGCCACCCCGCAGGCGATGCCTTGCTCAAGCAGGTCGCGCAGCGGCTTGAGCGCGCGGTCGGCAAGCTGGGGCAGGTCGGTCGATTGGGTGGTGACGAGTTCAAGGTCGTCATCCCGGGCCGCCAGACCAACCAGTTGCTGGGCGAATTGGCGCTGGAGATTATCCATTCGCTGTCGCAGCCCTATGCGATCGAAGGGCAGCGGGTGGTCATCGGCGCCTCCATCGGGATAGCCATAGCGCCGCAGGACGGCGACAATTCGGATGATCTGGTGCGCAACGCCGATCTGGCGCTTTATGCTGCCAAGGACGGCGGGCGCGGGCGCCATCACTTCTATGCGGAAGATCTTCACGCCGAGGCCGAGGCGCGGGCGCAGCTCGAGGAAGACCTGCGCGATGCTATTACCAAGGGAGATCTGCAGCTATTCTATCAGCCGATAATTTGCACAGCGACCGAGCAGATCGACGGGTTCGAGGCGCTGTTGCGCTGGCAGCACCCGGTAAAGGGCTGGATCCCGCCTGATCGCTTCATCGGCACGGCCGAGGATACCGGCATGATCACGCAACTGGGCGAATGGGCCTTGCGCACTGCCTGCGCCGATCTGGCCGACATGCCCGAGAACGTGCGCGTGGCGGTAAATGTGTCGCCGCTGCAGTTCTCCAGCCCGCAGTTGCCGATCGTGGTCGCCCAGGCCATCGCCCAGGCAGGCATTCGCCCTGATCAGCTGGAGCTGGAGATTACCGAGAGCGTGTTCCTGTCGGACGACAAGGGTACAGATGCAATGTTCAAGGCGCTGAAGCGGATTGGCGTCCGCCTGGCGCTCGACGATTTCGGCACCGGATACTCGTCGCTCGGCTATCTCAAGAAGGCGCCATTCGACAAGATCAAGATTGACCAGAGCTTCGTGCGTGGGGCGACCCAGCCAGGCAGCCGCAACGGGGCAATCATCACCTCGATCACCAGCCTGGCCAAGGCACTCGGCATGGAAACGACTGCGGAGGGGGTCGAGACACTGGACGAACTCGATCTGGTCCGCCGCCTGGGCTGCAGCCATGTGCAGGGGTATATCTATGATCGACCGCTCGAAAGGGCTGCGGTTCACGCCCGGTTGGCAGAGGGCTTGGCGGCGGTCGCGCGGGGACCGCGCTCGGCCCGCGCACCTCGCCAGACGATGTTGCGGAAGGTGATCCTTGATCACCAGGGCAACCTGTATGACGGAACGATCCGTAACATTTCGTCTACCGGCGCGTTGATTGAGGGGCTGTGGAATGTGCCGCTGGGGACCGGCTTCAAGCTGCAGATTTCGCAAAACTTTGTCGTAGGCTGCACTGTCCGCTGGACGATAGATGACCGGATGGGCGTGGAGTTTTCCAATACTCTGCAGCGCGACGATGCGGGACAGTTCCTGGCTGTTCAGGGTCCGCCGCCCAAGCTAGTTCCCGTCAGGGTCACGCCGCAAGGGACAGCACCTTCCCATTCCGGGCAAGGGGGCGAGCCGCGATCCGCCCGCCGTTAGGAAGTTATCAAGGCTGATCCTTTACGCTTTAATACATGAAGACGGGGTGTTTCCCCGTTGACGGCTGTAGAGCATCAACCATCATGGCCATACGCGACATGCTGAGGAAGGTTACAGGCGAATCTGGCGAGTCGTCTGGCGCGTGCGCTCCCGCTCCTCTCGTGCCACTCAACGATTCCGACCGGCTGGCCTTGCTTGATGCACTGGAAGCCAGCGATCTCAGCTGGTTCTGGTCGACCGATGTCAGCGGCCGGCTGAACTATCTGTCTCCCGGTGCGGTTGCCCAGCTTGGTCTCACGCGCAAAGTCTTGGGCACTTCGCTCACCGAGCTGGTCGAAACCACGGGCGTGGATGGAAAGGTGGGCAACGAGCGTCCGCTCGCCTTCTTCCTGGGTTCGCATGGCAAATTCCGCGATTTGGCTGTTCGCCTTAAGGATGAGGACCAGGACCGGTGGTGGTCGTTGACCGGCCATCCGCAGATCGACAGCCATGGCAACTTCCAGGGCTTCAGGGGCAGCGCCAAGGACATCTCCAGCCAGTTCTCGTTGCGCCGCGACGAGGAGCGACTGGTACAATACGATACGTTGACAGGGGTCGCCAACCGACACCGGATGGTCACCCGGCTCGATGCAGTCCTGTCCGCGTTCCGCGCTGCCAAGCGACCTGTCGCACTGATGATGATCGACCTTGACCGGTTCAAGCAGGTCAATGACACGCTGGGCCATCAGACTGGCGACGAGGTGTTGCGCCAGGTTGCCCAGAGGCTGGTGCGGATCGGGATCAGCGCGGCGGAAATCGGTCGGCTGGGTGGCGATGAATTCCAGATCATCATCCCCGACACGGATGACCGCGGGGCTCTTGGCGAATTGGCGGTGAAGATCATCCAGCAGGTCTCGCAACCCTATGCGGTCGGCAGTGAACGAGCAGTGATTGGCGCTTCGGTGGGAATCGCCGTCGCCCCGTTCGATGGCGCCACGCAGGATGAACTGGTCAAGGCGGCCGACCTTGCGCTTTATGCCGCCAAGGGCAGCGGACGCGGGCAGTACCGCTTCTACGCCAGCGATCTGGCCAGCGCCGCCGATCGCCAACGCAAGATCGGCGAAGGGCTGCGGGAGGCGCTCCGCTCAGACCAGCTCGAGATGCACTACCAGCCGATCGTGCGCGCCAGCGACAATACCGTGGTGGCCTTCGAGGCGCTGATGCGGTGGGATCATCCCGAATTCGGGCCTGTGGGGCCCTCCATCTTCATCCCCATCGCCGACGAACTGGGACTGGCAGCCAGGCTGGGGGAATGGGCGCTTGAAAGGGCCTGCCGCGATGCCGCTGCCTGGCCGGGTGATATACGCGTTGCAGTAAACGTATCCGCACAGCACTTCTTTTCCGGAACACTGGCGGCAACGGCAGAAAGTGTGCTGGAAAAAACCGGATTGCGCGCCGGGCGGCTGGAACTCGAAGTCACCGAGTGGGTCTTCATGGGCGAGGAAGCCACGGTGGATGAGACCTTCGCCCGACTGCGCAAAATGGGTGTGCGGCTGTCGCTCGACGATTACGGGACCAGCCATTCCTCACTCGCCTTCCTGCGCCGTTCGCCGTTCGACCGGATCAAGATCGATCCAAGCTTTATCCGGGGCTGCTGCGAACCGGGCAATCCCAATGCCGCCATCATTACCGCGATCGTCAGCCTGGTCAGCGCGCTTGACATGGAGACCATTGCCGAGGGGGTGGAAGCGATGGACGAGCTGGAGTTGGTGCGGGCGCGTGGTGTCGCCATGATTCAGGGCTTCATTTTCTCCCGCGCAGTGCCGCACGAGGTAGTTATGGCGCGGCTGACCTCGGGGGATTTCACCTTTGAACCCGTCGGCCCTGACCGGCACCGGGCTGATCGACGTACTTTGTTTCGCCGTATCGGAGTGATCCACGAGGACCATCACTATGACGCCGTGCTGCGCAATCTGTCGCGCACGGGAGCAATGATCGAAGGCCTGCTCGATGTTCCGGTCGGGACCGATCTGGTGCTTGACCTGGGCGGCGGGCAGCTTGCCGTGGCCACGGTACGGCGGTCGCAGGATGCCACCCAGGGTGTGGAATTTGAAACGCCGTTGGTCAGTGATGGGGCTAACGGCCTGTGCACCCGCCATCGTATTTCGCCGTACCAGCTGGCGACACTTGGCCAACCCGCCGACAAGACGAGCAGCACCCGTCGCCGGTTCATGCAGGTGGACGTTTCGGCGCGCTCCAGCAGGGCGGCTTGAGCGGCGGTTCAACACTACTGACAGCGGCACAAACCCCCGCTAGAGGCGGGCGATGGCTACAGACCTTTCACTGATCCGCAACTTCTCCATCATTGCCCACATTGACCACGGCAAGTCCACGCTGGCGGATCGGCTGATCCAGGCCACTGGAGGCCTGACCGACCGCGAGATGTCCGAGCAAGTCCTTGATAACATGGACATTGAGCGGGAGCGCGGGATCACCATCAAGGCCCAGACCGTGCGCCTGTCCTATAAGGCCAACGATGGCCTGACCTATGAGCTCAACCTCATGGACACGCCCGGCCATGTCGATTTCGCCTACGAGGTCAGCCGCAGCCTGGCCGCATGCGAAGGCGCGCTGCTGGTGGTGGACGCCGCACAAGGCGTGGAAGCGCAAACCCTGGCCAACGTCTACCAATCGATCGAGCATGACCACGAGATCGTGCCCGTCATCAACAAGATCGATCTGCCCGCCGCCGAACCCGAAATGGTCCGCAAGGAAATCGAGGACATCATCGGCCTTGATGCCAGCCAGGCCGTCCTCACCAGCGCCAAATCCGGCATCGGCATTGCCGAGGTGCTGGAGGCCGTGGTCCAGCGCATCCCCCCGCCAAAGGGCGACGCCAAGGCCCCGCTGAAAGCCATGCTGGTCGACAGCTGGTACGATCCCTACCTCGGCGTGGTGATCCTGGTCCGCGTGATCGACGGAGTCCTGAAAAAGGGCCTCAACGTCAAGTTCATGCAGGGCGGCACCGAACACCTGGTGGATCGCGTGGGCTGCTTCACCCCCAAGCGGGTCGAACTGCCCGACATCGGCCCGGGCGAGATCGGCTTCATCACCGCGCAGATCAAGGAGGTGGAACAGGCCCGCGTGGGTGACACCATCACCACGGTCAAGAACGGTGCCACCAAGGCGCTGGCCGGATATAAAGAAGTGCAGCCGGTGGTGTTCTGCGGCCTGTTCCCGGTGGACGCGGCCGATTTCGAAAAGCTGCGCGAAAGCATCAGCCGCCTGCGCCTCAACGATGCCAGCTTCAGCTTCGAGATGGAATCGAGCGCGGCGCTTGGCTTCGGCTTCCGCTGCGGCTTTCTGGGCCTGCTGCACCTGGAAATCATCCAGGAACGCCTCAGCCGTGAATACGATCTGGACCTCATCACCACCGCGCCAAGCGTGGTCTACCGCATCCAGCTGGGCAAAAGCCGCACGGATGATGCGCGCGAGATCATGCTGCACAACCCGGCCGACTACCCCGATCCCAGCCGCATCGACAGCATCGAGGAACCGTGGATCAAGGCGGTGATCTACACCCCCGATGAATATCTCGGATCAATCCTGAAACTGTGCCAGGATCGGCGCGGCATCCAGACCGATCTGACATACGTGGGCGGCCGCGCGCAGGTGACTTACGAGCTGCCGCTGAACGAGGTGGTGTTTGATTTCTATGACCGCCTGAAAAGCATCAGCCGCGGCTATGCCAGCTTCGATTACGAACAGATCGGCCTGCGCGAAGGCGACCTGGTGAAGATGAACATCCTGGTGAATAATGAACCGGTGGATGCCCTATCCATGATCGTCCACCGCAACGTGGCCGAAGAACGCGGCCGCGGCATGTGCGAACGCCTGAAAGACCTGATCCCCCGCCACCTGTTCAAGATCCCGATCCAGGCGGCGATCGGCGGCAAGGTCATCGCCCGCGAGACCATCGCCGCGCTGCGCAAGGACGTGACCGCCAAGTGCTATGGCGGCGACATCAGCCGCAAGAAGAAGCTGCTGGACAAGCAGAAGAAGGGCAAGGCCCGGATGCGGGAATATGGCAATGTGTCGATCCCGCAGGAGGCGTTTATCGCTGCCCTGCGGATGGGGGAGGAGTGAGGGGCTAGGCTGCCAGATTCCAGATTTTCTGCCAGTTGGGCGCGACCTGATCATCAGGCGCGGCGAGTCTGTCCAGCTCAGTCTTGAATTCGGCCATCAGCGCTTCCCCTTCGCCACCTTTTAGCCATTCGGCCATGTAGGGATAGAGGCCAGTGTGAAGGCGCAGGTCACGCGGCGTCCAGGGCAACACGGTGGCAGACCGGGCCTCCTCCAGCAGCGTCAGCATCTTGGCGCGGATGGTTTCGGGCGTGTGTTCAATGGGTGCGGTGTAGGTTTGCGGTTCGAGGAACAGCTCTTCCTTTTGGGGAACGTGTCCGAACAGATCATCCATACCGTGTGCCATCTCTACATCCTAGGCGTGGTGAGCGGTGCAGATCAATCCGAGGAAGCGACGGCCAGCAGCTTTTCGACAAGTTTGTCGATTTCCTTTGCGATCCCTGCTTCGATCAAGGCATCGCGCACCCGCTTGCGCGCACGCTGAAACTTTTCGCCCTCCACCAAATCAACCAACTTGGCGCTTTCTTCGGCGCGTTTGCCCGCATCCGCAAGGGAGCGATGAAGGCGACTTGTGGGGTCGAATTTGGGGATTGGCAGGTTCCACAAGACCTTGTCAAAATGGCGCGCACCGAATTGGCCACGTGCTTGGTACTGTTCGACAGCCTTTCGAAGAGCGTCGCTATTAATCAATGCAAGTAAGTAATGAGCTTCAGAGTCGGTAGACACGGATTTCCAATACAATGCGTGTTCTACTACCGCCCGATTGTCTCGGACGATTGCTGCAGCTGGCAAACTGCCCGAAGCTGCGTAAACAATACGAAGCGGAGCGATGGGAAACTGTGCGCTCAATTTTCCATAATAATCGAGCTGTTCTCCCAGACTGACTGTGGTGGAAGCAGATCGATTTCCCTCCCACACCCTTTCTGCGCTTTCGAGCCACTTCTCGATCAGATCAAAGCTCAGTTTGTCCCGGACATCCTCGTTCATTGCGGCAATGCGTGCTGCGGTAAGCACGCCAACTTTCAATGCTCCGACGCCTTCCTCATATGGGATCGCACCTTCGAATGTCTTCAAAACCCGGTAAGGAAGAATGCTCTCGCCCAGATAGACAGGGCGAAGAAAGCGCTCTTCTACTTGTCCCGTAATACTCGGTACTTCGTTCCAGGGTGATTTCTCCAAGGACGAACGTCGGCTTTCAATGGCTGGGGCGTCAGGGTTCGAACCGATCCGGCCAAGGCTGCGCCGTTCGACCAGACACAACATTCGCGGAACCAGAATTGCACCTTGCTTGAACTCGCTGCGGTATTCCGAGCCATCGTTGAAATTGCCGACAATCGGGGCTGTCATTCCTTCTGATACATTCAACCGTTCATCCGCCATCGCCTCAGGCGCGTCGCGCATTGGCAGTGACCCGGAATAGGCCCGAACAGTATCTGGCATGATCTTACCAATTGCGCGCTTCCGACCGAAAACCACGCACGAGGGGACAGGGAAAAGTGGCGTTACTGTGTCGTCCATCGTCCAAGCTTCGTCCCATGCAATATTGTAGCTTTGGAACTGCCCAGTGCGAAATTTCTCGAACTGGCCGCGCGTCATCACTGCCAGCGGCATGACAAAGGCCAAACGGCCGCTGGGCCGCAAATAGAGGTGTGATGCGCGGACGGCGAACAAGCCGCAAAGGTCGTTTTGCGTGGCCATCTTGCCGCCCACATACACCCGCTCACCCTTCGCCAGCTCCTTGAACCGTTTCTGCAGATCCGCGCTCATGTGCCGATAGGCTACCCATGGCGGATTGCCGACCAGCACATTGGCCCAGCCACCTTGCGTGGCGAGAGCCAGCGGTCGAGACAAGTTACGGGCGACATAGGACCAGATGGTGTCGCGCCCTTCTAGGCGCAGTCGATGAAATGTTTCGTACGTCGTTCCTAGGTCGGAAACTGCCATTTCTTGTTCGAGCGAAATATCCTGCTTGTAATGCTGTTCGGTCTCGCGTCTGATTTGCGCTTCCACCTGTTCACGGCTGCGGGAAGCGAGACTCCCCGCGCGCATAGCGTCGATCGCCTTGTCGAACAGGCCGGGGTCACTGCAGAAAGTCTCCGGGAAGCTTAGCATCTCGCGCTGGCCTTAGCCCGCCTTGGGCGGCGGCACTTGAATGATCAGTTCGCGCTCGATCATGTCCTGCTTAATCGAAAGTTGCATCGAATCGCCGAGATAGACAGGTATCGAGAAGCCGCCTGCTCGTCTGTCCAGTGCGGGGGCCAGCGCTAAAAGAAATGTAACCCGCGCAATGATGACGGCCACGGGATGAATATCTACACCTGCCACGAACTTGCAGGCCTCAGTCGCGCGAATGCGCGGATCAAGCCCGGCATCTTCAGCTTCATCAAGAAATCGGCGCACGGCATGGAACAGGAATGTGCCGGACCCGCAGGCGGGATCGAGTACGCGCTGTTCCAACGGCCTGTCTACTGCGTGTCGGACGACCTTTGCAGCCAGCCAGTCAGGCGTATAATACTCGCCAAGCCCATGTCTTTCAGTCGCATCGATCAGGCTCTCATAGAGAATTTTCAACACGTCGCTTTCGACTTCACGCAAGCGGAAGCGGCGGACATGAGCCATGATTTTTGATACGAGTTCGCGCCCGCTCTCGGTGGCAACCATCCAGTCGAAAAAATCACTCTCGACTGCACCCGAAATTCCTGCCGCGCTGAAGGCTTCACCCGATAGCATCCGCGCCGGATCATCCTCACGCAGGTCCAGCACCGCCAAGGCGATGCATTTCGTGACGATCACGAGGTAGGAGTGGCGGAACCAAAGTGATTGGTCATCGACATCTCTGCCATAAACCAACTTGAGCATATCAGCCCAGAGTTGGCGTTTGAGCGCTTCGGCTGGGACATCGGAGGCTGATCCCACAGCACCCGCAACTCGCGATCCACGCGCTTGAACGCGATCGAATCCGGGCCTAGCTCTGCTCGTATCGTGACGGCATCCGGCGGCAACGATCCTTTGAGGGCGAGTACGCCGTCCAGCCAAGCCAAGAATGCTTCGCCCTTATCGGGATCAAGGATAGTGTCGTGGAGCGAAATCAGCTTCCCGTCTGCCAGTTCGTAAACGATCCAGCGACGCCCATCAGACGCTACGCCGACAAAGGGCTCGCCATGCTCACGTTCGCAATCAGCCAAGTAGCCGGGCATTTTGTGCAGAACATCGCCGATCTCGCGATCAAGGTCACGCTTCGCTTCCAGGACGGTGCGCCCGATCAGCGCATCCAGTCGCCCGCAAATTTCCGGCTGCCGCTTTTCGAAGCGCAAGCTTGACCGATCCGCGTCAAACTCCTGCACCAGCAATTCGAGAAAATATGATTTCACTTCATCATGACCCGGCTTACGAGCCAGATTGCGGAGAAGGTCTAAAGTCGATTCAGAAATGGCCATGCCTTTGCATGTGCCAGATCGTTGGATGGGGCGTAAGGCCCTTCAGCATCCTCACTCCCGCCACCGCTCTCCCAGCGCATTCATCCGCCACCCCCGCTCGTCCTCCGGTTCCTTCGCATCGCGCGCGGCCCATTGGTCTTGCAGCCATTGCGGGGGCTGGGGGCAGGTCCAGTTGTCCTCGGTCTCTTCCGGCAGGTCCTCCAGCAGCAGGGCGGCGGTTTCTTCCTCGCGGGCGCGGATTTCATCCAGTTTGGCGTTGAGGCTTTCGAGCACGTTGGCGTCCTGCTCGGCCGCCAGCAGCACTTGCTCACGGTCCCATTCGGCGCGCCATTCGCGTTTCAGGCGGGTGAGCAGGGCCTTGTCCACCGCGTTCATGCCCTTGGCGTTATCGGCGGCAAAGCGTTTGGGGGCGCGGTTGCGCAGCATGAACATCAGCAGCCGATCATTATACACCGTGCGCGTGCCGATGATCTTGCCATAGGCATAGACGGGCACCTGCACGCCGTTCAGCGCGCGGTCCATCGCCACGTCCTCCACCCGCTGCATGCCCAGATCCAGCGCGGCCTCCCATGCGGCGCGGAAGCTGGCGGCTTCCGGGTGGCGGCGCAGCAGGTAGGCGCCCACGGCGGCGCGGTTCACCCGGCGGCAGGCGGCATCCACGCTGCCGGTCTCGGCCAGGGCCTCGATAAAGGCCAGCTGGGTTTCGGCGTTCCACCCGTTGTGGCGGGCTTTCAGGCGGGGGACGGGGGTGAATGCGGGCAGGGTTCTGGCCGGGGCGGGATTGTCATCATTGGGCGCAGGGTCTGGCATGGCTCGGCGGCTTCCGGTGGCGAAGGGGGTGCCTGCCTTGCAGCGCCTTGCGGGCTGTAGGAAAGCGCCTAATCTGGCCGGCGTCCGGGGGGAGAGTGGGCTTTGATGGTGCAATCGGGGGTTCAGCGATTGGGGAAACTGGCCTTGGGGCCAAGGCTGGGCCTGTTGCTGGGTTTGCTGGTGCTGGCGCTGCTGGTGCTGGTCCAGTGGCTGGACCCTGCGCCGATCCAGCGCTTGCGGTTGCAGGTGTTCGATGCCTTCCAGGTGGCCGCTCCGCTGGAGACCGAGGCCGATAGCGGTGTGGTGGTGGTCGATATTGATGAGGATGCGATCGCCACGCTGGGCCAGTGGCCGTGGCCGCGCACCGACATCGCCACGCTCACGCGCCGCCTGGGTGATGCAGGCGCCAGCGCGGTGGTGTTCGACATCGTGTTTTCCGAAAATGATCGCACCTCGCCCGCGATGATTGCCGAGCGCTATGCCGATCCCGCCCTGCGCGCGGCCTTGCAGCGGTTGCCCGGCCACGATGCGCTGCTGGCGGAAAGCTTTGCGGCGGCTCCGGTGGTGACCGGCTATTTCCTTGATCGGCAGGCGATGGGCCGGGCGGTGGAGCCAAAGGCCAGTTTCACCATCCACGGCTCGGTCCCCGCCGCCCACGTCGCGCACTATGCCGGCGCGCTGTTGCCCTTGCCCGCGCTGGAGGCAGCGGCCACCGGCAGCGGCTTTGTGACGATCGAGGGGGATGGTGACGGCATCGTGCGCCGCGTGCCGCTGGTGGCGCTGCATCGCGGCACGCTGGTCCCCTCGCTGACGCTGGAGGCGGTGCGGGTGGCGACTGGAGGTGATGCGCCCAACCTCCTCACGAGCGACGGCAGCGGGCAGACCACCACGCGCGATGCAGCGGCGGTGGCGGTGCGCATCGCCGGGCGCGAAATCCCGGTCAACGATGCGGGCGAGATGTGGGTGCATTTTCCCGCCCCCGGCCGCCAGGTCACGCTGCCCGCCGGACCTGTCGTAACCGGCGCGATGACCGATGCCGCGCTGGCCGCTGCGGTGGCGGGGCGGATCGTGTTTGTGGGCGGGCGGGCGCAGGGGCTGCAGGACCTGGTCTCGACCCCGCTGACCGAGAATACCGCAGGCGTAAACGTCCACGCCGCCGCCGCCGCGCAGATCATGGCGGGGCAGTTCCTCGAGAGGCCGGATTGGGCGGGCGGGTTGGAAATGCTGGCGGTGCTGCTGCTGGGCGCGTTGCTGGCGCTGCTGCTGCCGCGCCTGGGTGCGCTGTGGGGCGCGCTGGTGGCGCTGGCGGGCGTGGCGGGCGTGGCCGCCGCCAGCTGGCTCGCCTTCATGAACCTCCACCTGCTGCTCGATCCGACCTGGCCGGTGCTGGCGATCGTGGCGGTCTATGCGGTGCAGACCGTTACCGCCTATTACCGCGAGGAACGCCAGCGCAGCTACATCCGCAGCGCGTTTGACCGCTACCTGTCGCCCGAACTGGTGCGCCAGATCGCGGCTGACCCCGGCAAGCTGGAACTGGGCGGCGAGGAGCGCGACATGACCGTGCTGATGGCCGACATCCGCGGGTTCAGCCGCATATCCGAGCACCTCGGCCCGCGGCAGGTGATCGATTTCCTGATCGCCTTCCTCACCCCGATGAGCGAGATCCTGCTGGCCCGCCGCGCCACGCTGGACAAGTACATCGGCGATGCGGTCCTCGCCTTCTGGAACGCCCCGCTGGACGATCCCGACCAGCACGCCAACGCTGCCCGCGCCGCACTGGCCATGCTGGCGGCGACAGAGGAACTCAATCGCACCATGCCCGCCCGCGAAGGGGTGACCTGGCCGGGCGAGGTGAAGATCGGCATCGGCCTGAATTCCGGCCTGTGCTGCGTGGGCAACATGGGCTCGACCCAGCGCCTGTCCTATACCCTGATCGGCGATACGGTGAACATGGCGAGCCGGCTGGAAGGGCTGACCAAGCAATACGGCGTGGGCATCCTCACCGGTAGCGCGCTGGCCGCCGCGCTGCCGCAATTTGCCCTGCTGGAGCTGGACCGGGTGCAGGTGGTAGGCCGCGATGCGCCAGAAACCGTGTTCGCGCTGCTGGGGGACGAGGTCATGGCGGCAAGCCCCGCATTCGTTCGCCTGGCCGCGCAACACGCCGCGTTCCTGGGCCATTACCGCGCGCAGGAATGGCAGGCGGCGGAAGCGGCGCTGGCGGCAGGCGAGGACTATGCCGCGCTGCAAGTGGCGGCCTTGCGCGAAATCATGCTCGCCCGTGTAACCAAGCTGCAAGCCGATGCTCCGGGCGAGGGCTGGGACGGGGTGTTCCGCGCCAGCGAGAAATGAGGAAGCAGCTGCCCTAACCCTCCGCCAGCTTCGCCATCACCCGCAGGGCGTTGTCTTCTGCCTGCCCTTCGATAGCGGCGTGACCAAGCACATAGGCGCGGGCGAAGCCGTCTGTTTCCAGTTGCTGGTATTGCACCACGTGGGTCAGTTCGTGCGCCCACAGGCGGCGGTCGGTGATCAGGCGGGCCGAGGTGAACACCACCACGTCCTCCAGCACCACCGCGCCTTCGGTGAGATACCACTGGGTCAGAACGGTGCCGAGGGTGAGGCCACCGCTCGCGGGTTTCCAGCGGATCGTGTCAAAATCGATCGAGGGAAAGTGCGGCTCCAGCTCCAGTCGGATATCGTCGGGGATGGGATGGACCTGTTCGGCCAGCGCCTGCCCGCGCGAATAGCGGATCGCCTGGGCCAGCGCGGCCCCGCCCACCTGCCGGGCAGCGACATTGGTGGAGCGGCGCAACTGGGCATCGGCCTGTGCGCCGATCGCCCGCACATCGCGTTCAAGGTTGTAGTTGTGCACCAGCGCGCCAAGCGAATGGCCGCTCAGTTCCGCTGCCACCACCACGCCGCCCGCCAGCACTCCGAGGAGGAGGAGGAATTTTGCCGCTCGGCGCATCAGGCCGGGCTTGCGGGCCGCTGTCATGTGGCTGGAAACTCTTGCACGCCGCGAAGTAGGACCTGCCCTGCTGGGACGATCCGGTCTGGTGACAGGTAATTGCGGGGCCGGGCGGATTGTTCCCCGGCGTCAGGTGGCAGACGGGGTTTCAGTTTGGGCGGATACCGGTCTGGTCACTGGACGGTGGGGGCGTTCCTGCAGTGTCATTGCCGGCCGGGCGATCCTGCGTGTTGCCGCCGGTATTGTCACCATCGTCCGACAGCAGCACGGCTGCGCCCACCACGGCCGCGGCACCCACGGCCACCGGGATCAGGGTGTCGAGGAACCCGTCACCTCCGCGCGCCTCGGCCACGGTAGGCATCATGCGCGCCTGCACGCGGGCGAGACCGGCATCGGTAATCTGGAACGGCGGGCTTGGCGGGGCTCCGTTGCGCGGGATGAAGGTGGCCAGGCCCGGTCGGTCGAGCACCACGGTAACGCCTGCGGCCGTCACTGTCGCCTCGCCGCGGGTCAGACCGCCTGCGGTATTGGCGCCGGGACCGCGCATGACCACCAGTGTTGCCTCGTCCTCGTTGATGCCGCCGCCGCCAATGGCAGGCTCATCCCGCGCAATGCCGCGCGCGCGTTCGCCCACCAGCATGTCGAGCGCGGTACCCCGGATGCCGATGCGGCCCGATGGCGTAGTGATCTCGGCCGTATTGGCCGCACTGCTGCGCCCGGAGAAGAACCTCACCGCGCCTTGGGTGATGGTGGCGAAAAGTGAGCGGCCCTCATTCGGATCATAAACGAACCGGTCGATGGTAAGGCGCGAGCGCGCACCGACGCCGAAGGTGGAGCGATCCAGCAGCAGGATCTGCAATTGCGATTCGCGGCCGGTCTCGATCCGGTCACCCCAGGCCACGCGCTGGCGGCGTTGGATCGGGCGGGCTTGCGCTGTGGGGCCGATACCCAGCCGCACTTCGCCCACCACGCTGGCGGCATTGCCCACTTCGACCCGGGTCTGCGCCTGGGCGGGAAGGGCAAGGGTGCACAATGCCGTGGTGAGGCCGAGTGCGACGAGCGGGCGGAAAGATCGGGCCATGGCTCAGTTGCCTTTCGGTTTGGTTGCAACTGGTGCCTCGGATGCCCTGGAAGAACTGGCGCTGTTGAGGCTGTTGGTCGGCTGCGTTGGTACGCGTTGGGCGACAGGCGCGGCGACCGATGGCGGTGGCGGTGCGCTCTGCATCGGTGTCGGGGTGCGGGTTTCTGCCGCGGGGCGAGGTTCTGGCGCGGTTATCACTTCTGGCGCGGGAGGCGGGGCAGTGGTGGTGCAAGCGGTGCGGGCATCGGCCAGCTGGCTGCCGGTATAATCACGTTCGCGCAGCAATTGCAGTTCTACCAGCCCGCCTTGCCGGTCATCGATGGCGCACAAGTATTGCGCGTGCAGCAGCAACCCTTCGGCAGAGCGGGGGAAAGTGCCCAACATGCGTTCCAGCATGGCCAGCGCATCCAGGTATTCGCTGCGGCCCGCTGCACCGCGCGCCGCCAGGATGCCGCCGCTCTCGCTCGCCGCCGCATCGGACAGCGCATCAAGCTCCTCCAGCGTCTCGGCCCGAACTGCGGCCGGCCCGCCGGCCAGTGGCAGGCAGGCAAGCGCAATGGTCAATGGCAGATGCCGCATGTGTTCCGTTCCCCCGATAGAACTTCAGTTTGCCACAGTTCCGCCATGCGTGGCAAGGAAGCGCCTCGGCCTAGCTGGCGTTGCGCGTCGCCACTTCCACTTCTTCGAACGTGGTGGTCACCTCGTTGCCGAGCGAAACGAAGGCGCCGATCGCCGCCACCGCTATCAGTGTGGCGATCAGCGCATATTCGATGGCGGTGGCCCCGCGCCGGTCGGCACCAAGTGAGGCGAGGAATTCGACAATGGTTCTGGCGAACATGAACGCCCCTTTCCAGTTTTGGAGAGGGGCGTTCATGGGATGGGGATGGTTGGGATGCCGTCAGCGCCAACCTAGGCAATGATGCCTAGGGCTTGATCGCGCTGACCAGCGAATAGTACCCGCCGCCGGTGCGCTGGGCCTGTACATCAGTGAAGCCCGCGCTTTCCAGAATGTCGCGGAATTCGGCCAGGCTGTATTGCTTGCCCAGCGTCCCCACCAGCATCAGCAGGCTGAATGCGGCAGCGGGGAAGGGGCCGGTGCCCTCGTCATCCATCAGGATCTCGTTCAGGAAAATCTTGCCGCCGCTGGGCAGGGCATCAAAGCTGCGCTTGGCCAGCAGGCGGTTGGTTTCATCCGACCAGTCATGGAACACGTTGGAGAAGAAATGCCCGTCCATCCCGCGCGGCCATTCCTCGGTGAACATGTTGACCCCTGCCGTATTGACCTGCGCACCCATTCCGGCGCGGTCGATATAGCGGGCAGCCTCTGTGGCCATTTCCTTCAGGTCCATCAGCGTGACCTTGAGGCCGGGATGGGCGCGGGCGATCTCGATGCCATAAACGCCCGATCCGCAGCCCACGTCCATCAAGGTGCCAATCGTGCCGAACACCGGTTGCACTGCTGCACCAAGCGCCGGGGCCTGGCTGTGGGCATGCATGAATGTGGCAATGCCGTGCGCCGCTTCCTGCGACATCGACCCACGCTCCCACTCGGCAGGGCGGGCGGCGTTGCCGATGCCCTGCTCGGGATCGCCGGGGCGTCGACCGGTCTTGAGCGATTCCAGCAAGCGACCGTGCAAGACCTCGTTGAAATCGATCCGGGCGTAGAAGCTACCCCAATAGCCTTCGCCTTCAGGGTGCAGCCAGGTGCGGGCCAGGTGGGTCGCGCGCCACTTGCCGAGCCGCTTTTCCACCAGGCCCATGGCGCACAGGGCGGCCAGGTGCATGGCCAGCGCGCGCGCGTCGACCGCCAGTTGTGCCGCCAGCTCATCGGTTGTCAGCGCGGCGTCGCCCAGCGCGGCAAATGTGCCGACCTCGCAATTAACGTTCACGATCGGCAGACGGAACTGCGAGAGCCAGATGTCCCAGATCGGCGAATCATCCACAGTCGGTGGCAAGGCGCTCATGCTCGTCTCTCCCTGTTGTTCTGTTTTGCGGAACCTAGCGCTGGCGCTTGCATCCCGCCAGTGGGGCGTGGCACATTATAACGATTGATAGAGTCGCCAGTGCGCGACCGGGCGGGAAGGACGCGACATGGCAACACAGGAACTGGGCAATATCGAGGATGATGCACGGCAGGTGCAGGCGATGATGCGCTATGTCGATGAGGGCGATTTCGTCACCCGGCGCTATGTCAGCCAGGGTGAGGAGATCAACACCGGCACCTATTCCGATCACCAGGTGACGATCCGCGACGGCATGCCCATGCGCGAACATTTCACGCTGGATAGCCACGGTTTCATGATCGCCAATTGCCCCAGCGCGGTGACCGATTTTCACGACAAGGCAAGTGTCGAGGCGCTGTACGAGCGCGAGGTGGAGCGCACCGTGCTGGCACTGACCGGGGCCGACAAGTGCGTGGTGCGCGGCTGGATGCTGCGCACCAGCGCCGACCTGTCGCAGCATGCCAAGGAAAAGGTCGCCAACTACCAGCACAACGGCGGCATCCAGCCCACTGCGGGCGAGGCCCATGTCGATATCAACACCGCCACCGCCGGGCGCATGGCCGAAAACGCCTATCGCACCCACTTTCCCGATGGGCCGGGCTACAAGCGGTTCCTCATCTCCAGCTTCTGGCGCACTTTCTCACCCCCGCCGCAGGACGTGCCGCTGGCGCTGTGCGATGGCCGCACCAGCTTTGGCGGGAGCGAGAAATCGAACACGCTTTATATCGTGGACCAGTTTCCCGAAGGCGCCGCGCTGACCGCGCCCGATCCGGACGAGGGCAACAGGTTGGCCGCCAGCATCTTCAGTTATCATCCCGGCCACCGCTGGTGGTATTTTCGCGGGATGACGGCCGATGATGCGCTGCTGTTCAAGTTCCACGACAGCGACCACACCCGCACCTGGCGCTGCCCGCACTCGGCGTTCCGCGATGACAGCCAGCCGGGCACCCACGTGCGCGAAAGCATCGAGTGCCGCAGCGTGGCGTTCTGGGAATAAGACCGAGGGGCGGCCTGGCGCAGCTTCGCTGGCCCTAGTCGAACAGTTCCTCCAGGAATGATTTCCTGCGCTTGGGATAGCCCTTGCGGTCGGGCCGATAGCCCCCCTGATCGTAAGCGTGCTTGCGATCGTAGTGCTGTTCCGGTGGGGCTGAGGGATATGGTGCGGAACGCGGCGCGACCGGCGGGGCCATTTCGCTTTCGCGGCTGCGTTCGATGATCTTGTCGAGCTCGCCCCGGTCCAGCCACACCCCGCGGCATTGCGGGCAATAGTCGATTTCCACCCCTTGCCGGTCGCTCATCGCGAGCGGGACTTTGCAGACAGGGCAGGGCATTCCTGCAGCGGGATTGGCGGCGGCGGTGGTCATGTAGCAAAACTCCCTTGCTGGTGTGGCCCAACCGGGGTCGTGATGCTGGTGCGAAGCGTCAGTGCCGAGCCATCATCGAGCAACCCCGATGCGGTCCGACATCACGCTGAAACGTCCCTTGGGGGAGATTCCATCGCCAGAGGGGCCCGGTCCGCCCAGCTAAACTGGGTCAGGGCAGGCGCATAATCAAGGGCCGCGCGCCAGAATGCGTGCCTAATCGAACTTGGCAGGGATTTCCTTGCCCAGCACATCGGCAATGTTCTCGGGATGCTCTGTCTCAGGCGTGGGCTTTGGCAGGCGCAGAACGGCAAAGGCGAGAGCGGCCGCAAACCACAGACCACCGGCCACGCCCAGTGTCAGTGCAATGTTCTCGCTGCCGCCAAGCTTGCCCATCATCCACGCGCCCAGTGCAACCGGCAGGTTCGACAGCGAATTATAGATCGTGAACTGGGTGGCACCCACCCGCTTATCGGACAATTGCATCCGCATCGGATTGGAGCAGATTGAATCGAGCAGCGACATCAGCGCGACCAGGATCATCACGCCAACAAAAATCGGGTATTGCACCCAGAATTCCTGTCCCGTGATCAGGAACAGCATCAGCAGGGCAGAAATTATCGCGGTCACGATGGTGGCCAAACGCGCGCCAAGCTTGAAGGTCAGATAGCTGCCGACAACCAGGCCAACAAAAGCCATCGGCAACGAGATCGCGCCGTTGAGCGAGGTATATTCCGCCGTGCTCATCATCAGGAAGCCGGTCGCCAGGATCGGGACCATCGGTGTCAGGATACCCCCGGCGGTACGCGCCATGCTCTGCGCGACGATATACCACAGGCTCGAGCCCTTGAAGAGCGAGCGCAAGGTGATCATCAACTGACCGTCCCAGCCAAAATACTTGGGCGTGAACACCGCCAGCGTGGCAGTCGAGGCTTGCCCCTCGGTCCACGGCAGCAGCTTTTCGTCCCGATGCTCGCGGATCAGGACTGCATAGACCGTCGGTATCATCAGCGCCGGGATGAACAGCAGGAAAGTCATCTGCGCGCCCAGGAACTGCAATCCGGCACCAGCGGCAGCACCGGCGGCGGCTGTGCCGAATGCCTGGCCGCCAAACATGAAACCACTGGCGGTGCCCTGTTCCTTTTCCGGCAACAGGTCGACAGCCAGTCCATCCACAGCGACATCCTGCGTTGCCGCGCCGGTCATCACCAGCACGGTGACTGCTACCAGCACGGTATAGTCGGTTGCGCCGGGATTGAGCCAGGCAGCGCCGAGGAATCCGGCCGACATCAGCAATTGCGATCCGATCAGCCAGATGCGCCGTCGGCCCATCGGCAGATAGGTGAAACGGTCCATGACGGCCGCCACGAAGAACTTGTAGGTCCAGGCGAAATAGGACCAGGCGATGAGTTGGCCGATCGAGTTGTCGTCCACCCCGTTGGCGGCCATCCACGCCGGGATCGCCACCACTGTCAGCCCCACCGGCAACCCTTGGCCAAAATAGAACAGGAAGAAGCTGAACAGACGCAGAAAGCGGCTCTCGGCCAGGATCAGGCGGCTGGGTTGGCTGGCTGCGGTCAAGTTGTCGTCCTTAACTCTGGCACGGAGCAGGAGCCTGCCCGTCTGTGGCGGCGGACTATTCGGCAAACTTTCGTGCAAGTCCAGCCCGGCACGGCATGCCGCGCTTCAAGGGGCAAACTTATCCGCCACTGCAGCGCGCAACTTCACTTGGCGTTCACGTGGCTGCTGGTTATAGGCTGGTCCCCATGAGGCTTTCGAACACCAGGATCCTGTCGCTCGGCGTACTCGCCATCTCTGCCGTAGCCCTGTCGGGCTGTGCGTCGCGGGGTGGCGGCAGCGGGGTTGAAACCGCCTATGTCGCGCGCGATGTGGAATCGCTGTATAACGCGGCCAAGGCCCGGCTTGACCGGGGTGACCTGGCACTGGCTGCGGCCCTGTTCGACGAGACCGAGCGCCAGCATCCCTATTCGCCGTGGGCCCGCCGCGCCCAGTTGATGAGCGCTTTTGCCTATTACGCGCAGCGCGATTACAACCAGTCGATCCAGTCGGCCACGCGGTTCCTGTCGATCCATCCGGGCAACCGCGACGCGCCCTATGCCTATTACCTGATCGCGATGTGCTATTATGAACAGATCAGCGATGTGGAGCGGGACCAGGCAATCACCCTGCAGGCGCAGCGTGCGCTGAACGAGATCATCCGCCGCTATCCGCGCAGCGAATATGCCTCTGATGCCCGGCTGAAGCTTGACCTGGTGAATGATCACCTGGCCGGCAAGGAAATGGAAATCGGCCGGTTCTATGAACGCGCCGGTCACTGGCTGGCCGCGCAGATCCGCTTCCGCGAGGTGATCGACAACTACCAGACCACCAGCCACACTGCCGAAGCGCTGTATCGCCTGACCGAAACCAGCCTCGCGCTGGGTATCCCTGAAGAAGCGCAGCGCTATGCTGCTGTGCTGGGCGCGAACTATCCCGGCAGCGAATGGTATGAAAAGGCGTTCGACCTGATCGCCGAGCACGGACCGGAAGTGGGCCTGGACCCGGTCGCCCAAGGGGGCTGATCGGCCCCCAGGGGTCAGGTGCCGAAGCGTTGCCGCTTAGGCTCGTTTTCCGGCGCTGATTGAACCTCGTTCCTGATCGCGCCGATCTCGGCCAACGACAGTGCCGGATCCAGGTGAATGCCTGCCAGCCCATCGTGTGCCCACCGGACAACGCCCGGTAGATCGTGGCCTGCCGGTGTTCGCACATGGACGGCTTGCCCGATACTGCAGGCTAGCTTGCCCAGGTTGCTGATGCGCGCGCCTTCCTGCGAAATCTCGATCAGCAGGCCTGTGCCATGCTTGCGGCCCGTTGACTCCAGCGTAACTGGCAGGCGCATCGCATAACGGCGGCACGATCTGATAGTCAGGACGGTCACGCTTGCGGCACTCCCCCTTGGCGATTGCGGACCGTTGTCCCAGCGATTGGTTAAGATTTCGCTCCCGATCCCCGATTGCCCCCGATTGCCTTGCTACTGGTGATTGCGATTTCGCGATGGCGGCCTTACCCCGTTCTTGCCCATGCTGACCTCGCTCGCCATCCGCAATATCGTGTTGATCGAAGCGCTCGACCTGTCGTTCGCGTCGGGGCTGGGCGTGCTGACTGGCGAGACAGGGGCGGGCAAGTCCATTCTGCTCGATGCGCTGGGGCTGGTGCTGGGCAACCGGGCCGATAGCGCGCTGGTTCGCGCAGGCGAGGATAGCGCCAGTGTTACCGCCACGTTTGAATTCGGCCGCCTGCCCGATGCGGTCTCGGCGGCCCTGACTGGGGCAGAGTTGGAACTTGAACCGGGCGAGCCGCTGATCATCCGCCGCAGCTTGAAGGCCGATGGCGGATCCAGGGCTTTCATCAACGACCAGCCGACCGGCGTGGCCCTGTTGCGCGAGATCGCCGGTGCGCTGGTCGAACTGCATGGCCAGCACGATGATCGCGGGCTGGTGAACCCGCGCGGCCATCGCGCCCTGCTTGACCGGTTCTCTGGTGGCGACGTGGCCGGGGTGGCCGAAGCCCATGCCACATGGAAAGAGGCGGCGACCAGACTGGCCGCTTCCCGCGCCGCCATAGTCGCTGCCAGCGCCGAACAGGATCGGCTGCTGGCCCATCTGGCCGAACTGGTCGAGATCGCGCCCGAGGAAGGCGAGGAGCAACGCCTGGCGCTGGCCCGGGCCGATATGCAGAAGGGCGAGAAACTGGCGGGCGATCTGGAAGACCTGCGCAAGTACTGGGACGGTTCGGACAGCGCGCTGGCCCAATTGCGCGTGGCGGGCCGCAAGCTTGACCGGATTGCCGAACAGCACCCCCTGCTGGCCGAAGCCTTGGCCGCGCTGGATCGTGCCGTGATCGAGGCGGGGGAAGCGGAGGACAAGCTGGTGGCGGCGGCGGAAGCCATGCTGTTCGATCCGCTCGATCTGGACCGGATGGAAACCCGCCTGTTCGAACTGCGCGCGCTGGCCCGCAAGCACGGTTGCCAGCCCGATGATCTGGGCCGGCTGATGCAGGCCATGCGCGAACAGCTTGACGCGATCGAGCATGGCGAAGCCGATCTGGCAGCGCAGGAAGCGGCGGCGGCCGATGCGCGGCAGGTCTATCTCGCCCGCGCCGAAGCATTGCATGCCACCCGCGTGTCGGCCGCATTGCAACTGGACGAGGCGGTGGCGGCCGAACTGGCGCCGTTGAAGCTGGATGCCGCGCGCTTCCGCACCGCGGTGGCCGTGCTGGACGAAGATCGCTGGGGGCCGCACGGCATGGACAGCGTGGAATTCCTCATTTCCACCAACCCCGGGGCAGACTTTGCACCGCTCAACAAGATCGCCAGCGGCGGCGAGCTGTCACGCTTCATCCTGGCGCTGAAAGTGGCGCTGGCGGAAAAGGGCGGCGCAGCGACCGTGATCTTCGACGAGATCGATCGCGGTGTGGGCGGGGCAGTGGCCAGCGCCATCGGCGAACGGCTGGCGCGACTGGCAAATGGCGGGCAATTGCTCGCCGTCACGCACAGCCCGCAAGTGGCTGCACGCGGCGGGCTGCATTACCTGATCGCCAAAAGCTCCACCGGCACCGTCACGCGCACCTCGGTGGCGCAACTCGATGCCGGTGGCCGCAAGGAAGAGATCGCCCGCATGCTGAGCGGGGCAGAGATTACCGCCGAAGCGCGCGCGCAGGCAGATCGTTTGCTGGAGGGAGTGTGATGAAGACAATTGCCGCATCTGTCATGGGGGCGGCGCTGCTGCTGGCCGGTTGCGCCCACCCGGAAGAGCAGGAGCAGGATACCGCAGCGGGCACCGCCTTGCCATCGCTCGCCGCCGACCAGTCGCAGCCACTGTTGGCGCTGGCCGATCACCTGTTGGGCAATTATTTCGCCAGCGATGTAAATCCGCGTCCCACGGTGTGCCTGGCGGTGAGCGACGGGCGCGAGGATGTGGCGCTGGACCCCCAAGCCGAACGCGAACTGATGATGCGGTACGAGGCACTGTCGCCGCTGTCGGGCTGCGCGCTGGTGGATGGCGGTTGGCAGGATGCCGAAACCGCAGAGCACGCGCTGGTGTTCACCATCAACAGCTTTACCTGCGCGGATGATGCGCACTGCACCGGCTTCGGCAGCTATATGTCGGGCGCGCAAAACTCGCCCTCTGCCCGCTACACCCTGCTGTTCGAAAACGACGCATGGGGCTTTACCCGCGATGATCGGCTGGTGGGGGCGGAGTGATGAAACTTCGAGAACTTATCAATCGAGCGGTTAAGCCGCGCCTCCACGAACGATTTGGACAGCTCACCCTGCAGGTTGATGAGTTCGATGATCAGATTGATGTGACCGTCGAATCGAGCTCTAGTGAAGGCAGCAATTCTCTTTCGGGACTTAGTTTGGTGCTCGAATATGAAAACTCCAAGCGAGAACGTTCGCAGAGAATTGTGACTTGCAGGCAATTTTCCATCGAGGCTGGGAAAGAGTATCTTAAGGCATATTGCCATCATCGAGAGGCCATCCGAACATTTCGAATTGATCGAATTGTTGAAATATTTGACCCAGCAACCGGAGAATGTTTGAGTCCGGTTCAATCCTTTTTTGCTCGCTATCAGCCAGATAAGATTGCGGCATCTGGCTTGTCTTGGGGGCTTTCGGTTGGCCGACGAGCGGACCTCATTGCCCTCCTGAATGCACTCGTCTTTGTCGCTCGCTGCGACAAAGAATACCACCCTGCGGAAAGAGCCTGCTTGGAAAAAGCTTTAACAGGCTTTTGGCTTAGGTTTGAAATTTTGGGAGATCCCGATTTCGACGAAATTCTCGCATACGCTGATCGACTAGCACCAGATGGAGAGATATTTTGGGCGGCAATGCAGAGGTTTGCAGAGGATTTGATGCTCGCCAATCTGTTCAAACGTCAGGCTCAAATGTTGATCGAAGCAGATGGGATTGTCCTTAGGGAAGAGGCTTATTGGTTGCTCGAAATTGGTGAGTTTTTGGGCGACGATTGATGGAGATTGAACATTTCTCCGAAGCTGAGGCCGCCAATGAGCTGATGCGGCTGGCGAAAGCTATCGCGCACCACAACCGGCTGTACCATGCCGAGGATACGCCCGAGATTTCGGACCCGGAGTTCGATGCGCTGGTGCGCCGCAATGCCGAACTGGAGGCGGCGTTCCCGCACCTGGTCCGCGCGGATTCTCCCACCAGCGCAGTGGGCCACGAAGTGAGCGCTTCGCCGCTGTCAAAGGTGGCGCACGAGGTGCGCATGATGAGCCTCGACAATGCCTTTGCCGATGAGGAGGTGGAGGAGTTTGTGGCGCGGGTGCGGCGCTATCTCAATCTGCCGGACGATGCCGAGATGGTGTTCACCGCCGAGGACAAGATTGACGGGCTATCATGTTCGCTGCGCTATGAAAACGGCGTGCTGGTGCGCGCTGCCACGCGGGGTGATGGGCAGGTTGGCGAGGATGTGACAGCCAACGTCGCGCACATCGCGGACATTCCGCAACGGATCGCCAACGGGCTGGAAGTGTTCGAAATACGCGGTGAAGTTTACATGTCCAAACAGGACTTTACCGCACTGAATGAAAGCCAGGAGGCAAGCGGCGGCAAGCTGTTCGCCAACCCGCGCAATGCTGCTGCCGGGTCACTGCGGCAGAAGGATGCCAGCGTCACCAAGGCACGCCCCTTGCGCTTCTTCGCCCATGGCTGGGGCGCGGCGAGCGCGGTTCCGGGGGCCACCCAGATGGAGGTCATGCGCGCCATTGAAAGCTGGGGCTTGCCCGTTTCGCCCGATCTGGTCTTGTGCCAATCTGCTGCTGAAATGCTGCAGCAATACCGCAGCATCCAGCAGGCCCGCGCTGGTCTGGGGTACGAGATTGACGGGGTGGTCTACAAGGTCGACCGGCTCGATTGGCAAGCGCGGCTGGGCTTTGTCGCCAAGGCCCCGCGCTGGGCCATCGCGCACAAGTTTCCGGCCGAGCGCGCGGAGACCGTGCTCGAACGGATCGACATCCAGGTCGGCCGCACCGGCAAGCTGACGCCGGTCGGACGGCTGGCGCCGGTGCTGGTCGGCGGCGTCACCGTGACCAATGTCACTCTGCACAACCGCGACGAGATTGCCCGGCTTGGCGTGCGTCCGGGCGATCGGGTGGTGGTGCAGCGTGCTGGCGATGTGATCCCGCAAGTGGTGGAGAACCTGACGCGTGGCGAGGAGCGGGCGGTCTACACGTTCCCCGACCGTTGCCCGGAATGCGACAGCGAGGCGGTGGCGGAAGAGGGCGAAGTCGATGTGCGGTGCACCGGCGGGCTGGTGTGCCCGGCCCAGAGGACCGAACGGCTGAAGCATTTCGTCAGTCGGGCCGCGCTCGACATCGACGGCTTGGGCGAAAAGACAATCGACGAGTTTTTTGCCCTCGGCTGGCTGGAAAGCCCGGCCGACATCTTCCGCCTGAAGCAGCGCCGCGCCGAGATTGTCGGTCGTGAAGGGTGGCAGGACAAGTCTGTGGACAACCTGTTGGCCAGCATCGAGGCGCGCCGCAGCCCCGATGCCGCGCGGCTGCTGTTCGGCCTGGGCATCCGCCACGTGGGTGCGGTGACTGCGCGTGACCTGCTCAAACGGTTTGTTACGCTTCAGGCACTGCACGATGTGGTGGGGCGCGAGGATGCCCTCGCAGAGCTCATCGCCATCGACGGCATCGGCCCCGCCGTGGTGGAGGCGCTGCATGACTTCTTCCACGAACCGCACAACGTGGCCGTGTGGGACGATATTCTGGCCGAAGTCTCACCGCCCGATTTTGTAGTCGAAACAACCGCCAGCGCGGTATCGGGCAAGACCGTAGTGTTCACCGGCAAGCTGGAAACCATGAGCCGCGACGAGGCCAAGGCCCAGGCCGAACGACTGGGGGCCAAGGCTGCAGGTTCGGTCAGTGCCAAGACCGATCTGGTGGTGGCCGGGCCGGGCGCGGGTTCGAAGTTGAAGCAGGCCGCCGCGCTGGGCATTGAAGTGATCGACGAGGCCGCATGGGCCGAAATCGTCAAGGCAGCGGGCTGAATAATCGGCGGGGAGGAGCAGGTATGGGCGGCAATCTGGCAATCGGCATCGCCATCGGCGTGGCCATCGGAGCAGCTACGGACAACATCGGCATGGGCGTGGCAATCGGTGTGGCGATCGGGCTGCTGTTCGGTGCAGTCCGCGATAAATCGGGCCGCAATCGTAACAGTGACGGTTCATCTGGCGGTGGGGACAGTGGTGGCTCCTCCAGCAACAGCGACAGCGGTGGGGACTGCGGCGGTGATTGAACGCGGGGCTGGCATATCCCGAAAAATCGGCTAGATCGCCGCGCAGATGAAGGGCCGCACCCATAACTGGCGCAACGCTGCCTGCCTGCTGCTGATTGCCGCCGCGCTGATGATGCGCGCCTTGCTGCCCGGCGGCACGATGATCGAGGCCGATCGCTCGGGCAACCTGATAGTCACCATCTGCAATTCGGATTCGATGCTGGTCATCCCGATGAAGGAGCGGGCTCCTGCTTCAGACGATGGCGAGCAGCAATCCTGCGCCTTCACCCACCTGGCCGACAATTCCACCTCGCCCGATCCTATGGCGCGTCCAGCTTTGCCGCAGGTGGCGGCGGCGGAATGGAACGCCACGCGCACCCGCGCGCTGTCCCCCGCTTCCCCGCATCACCTGCCGCCTGCCACGGGGCCGCCGCTGTCTGTCTGACCGTGAACCTGCCGGGTGGTTCCGGCACATTCATTCCAGACAGGACACATTTCAATGCGACAGACTTTTGCACGCGCCACGCTGGCGCCCACGCTGCTTTTTGCCATGCTCCATGCCCCAGCCGCGCAGGCGCAAGCGGCGGAAGATCCCACGCCGGACAACGTGATCGAGGTCACCCAGCAGTTGCTCACCCCGGCGGCTGGCATGATGAACGACCATATGCACGAGGGCGGTGAATTCATGGTGGGGCTGCGGCTCGAACGCCAGCGCTTCTCCGGCACTCATCAGAGCGGTTCCGAAACCCTGACCGATGCCCAGGTGTTGGCGGCAGGCTATCCCGTGCGGGCGAAATCGATGGAGATGGACATGGTCATGCTCGACCTGATGTTCGCCCCCACCGCCGATATTACCCTGATGGTGATGCCGCATTACATGTGGCACCGGATGGAAATGGTCGGAATCGATCCAGCCAACACCGGCATGCCGATGGGCGAGATGGCAGAGGACGACCACAGCCACACCGGCCTGCCGTTCGGTCAGGTCATGGCGCACGGCAGCAAAGGGTTTGGCGATACATTGGTTTCGGCCAGCTACCGCCTGGCCCGCAGCGCCACCTTCCGCGCCCATGCCACGCTGGGCCTGTGGGTGCCGACCGGATCGGTCGACCGGAAAAACCCCAACGGCACCTTCGTCCACTACATGATGCAAGGCGGCAGCGGGACATGGGATGTGGAGCCGGCTGTGACATTTGGCGGTCAGACCGGCGGCCTGGGCTGGGGCGGTCAGGCGAGCTATCGCTGGCGGACCGATAACGACAACGCTTCGGGCTATGCACTGGGTGACAAGGCGCGGGCGACCGGCTGGCTCAGCCTGCTGATGGGCGGCGATGTTGGTGCCACAGCGCGGCTGGAATACGAGCACGAGGGCGCAATCGAAGGCCACTACAACGGCCCGCATGGCCACTCCACTCCGGCCGACATCCAGGCCAACTATGGTGGCGATGTGATCAGCGCTGGCCTTGGCTTCAACTGGTTGCTGCCCACCGGCACCGCCCGCCGCCCGCAACTGGGCGTGGAAGCGGGCGTACCGTTGTACCAGCACCTGAACGGCGTTCAGCAAACGCGTAACTGGCGGTTGTCATTCTCGCTGGCCCAGACGTTCTAAATCAGACGCGGGCGGGGGCGACAGTCCCCGCCCGTTTCAGCCAGCAAGTTTGGCCAGCATCCACAGCGCCATGCCGATCATGAACAGGTTCTCGGTCAACGAGACGAAGCCCAGTGGCACCCGCGAACTGCCACCCACGCAGGCGCATTTCAGTTCGCGCTTGTCGATATAGACTGCCTTGAACACGCTGACCGCACCGATCGTGCCGATGAACAGCGATAGCGGGATCGACAGCCAGGGCAGCGCATGGGCCGTCATCAACACCCCGGCCAACGCCTCGCCAAACGGGTAGAGCGTGGCATAGGGCACCCAGCGTTTTGCCAGCAGGTCATAGTTGAGGAACATGGTGGCGAACGCGTCCACATCCTGCAGCTTGAGCAGCGCAAGAATACACATCGACAGACTGACGAACCACTCGGCAGCTGCCACGGTGAACAGTGCGCCCGTCATATGCCACGACAGGCCCAGCGCCATCGCCGCCGCCATGGCGAAGATGGCGATAACCGGGCGATAGGAGACCGCATCGGGATCGCGCACCCTCAAGCCGAAGTGGCGGCGCAGGTCATCGTGACCGCCGATCCGTTGCCCGGCAATGAACACCTGCGGCGTGGTCGTGACGCCGTGTGCCGCCTTGAACGCGTCGGTCTGGTCGCGGGTGGTAAGGTGGTTGTCTTCCACCCGGTATCCGCGGCTTTTCAGCAGATGCAGGGCTTTCAGGCCGTATGGGCAGGTGTGGTGATCCATAACCATGCGGTGGATCGTGGCGGTCTTGCTGTCGGACATTGTGGTTATCCTATCCCCGCGCGCGTTCGAACAGGTCGACCAGCTCGCTAAACTTGGTGTGCTGCTGCGCGGCATCACCACTGGCGATGGCTTCGGCCACACAGCAGGCGGCGTGTTGTTTCAGGATGGCGCTTTCAGCGCGGGCGAGGGCGGATTTCACCGCTTGCAGCTGTGTCAGGATGTCGATGCAATAGCGATCATCCTCCACCATCTGTGCCACGCCGCGCACCTGGCCTTCTATGCGGCGCAGGCGATTGCGGATGGCGGCCTTGTCTTGTTCCATGGTGCGCGTGCCTTCGCTCGGAAAATACCCTAGGGGGGTATATGGATCTGGTGTTGGGTGCGCGCAAGGGGCAGCAGGATGGCCAGAAACCCTGCGTCGAGTCCCGAGACCTTGGACGGTGACTGCAATGGTGCGGCACCGATGGAGGCCTTTGTGATGCAGCAGCAGGTATCGGTTATCACTCTGGGTGTTAGTGATCTGATCCGTTCACGCGCGTTCTATGCCGGCGGGTTCGGCTGGACCCCGGTGTTCGAAAACGAAGAGATCATCTTCTACCAGATGAATGGATTTGTCCTGGGCACATGGCTGTTGTCCGCGCTTGAAAAGGACATGCGGCGCAGCGGGCTGGCCAGCCCCGGGGCATTCGCGCTGGCCCATAACGTCGTCTCTCAAGCCAGCGTGCAACCACTGATCGACAAGCTGGTGACCGCGGGTGGAAAGTTGCTCCGCGCGGCCGATGCACCCGCACACGGAGGCTTTCGCGGCTATGTTGCAGACCCTGATGACCATAGCTGGGAAATCGCCTGGAACCCTGCCTGGTCAATCGACGAGCACGGCCACGTGACTTTTGCGGTCTGAGCCAACGGACAAGCTCGCCCTCAATCGGCAAACATCTCCGCATGGTCATAAAATTCGTCATAGGCGGGCCACGGCACGTGCCCTTCGCCGTGCTGGTACCAGCCGAGGGGGAAATGCATCTGTTCACGGCTCTCGGGCACCGGCATCACACCGCGCGGAGTGGCGCCGCCGAATAGCTCCCATGTGGGCTGCGCATCCATGAAGGCGGCCCACATGCCGGCGGGATCGACCCAGCTATCGCCGCGCTCGGCCAACCCGCTGGTGATGAACAGTGGCCTGGGGCTGCGCAACGCGATCAGCATGTGCGCGTCCACCGGCAGGTCGTGCACGGTCAGCGGATCGCGGGCGAAGGACATGATATTGGGCGTGAACCAGTGGAACGCGCCGCTGGAGCTCATGTTTTCCCACCGCTCGCCAAAATCGCGCCGCATCAGTTTGGCCCCGCCTGCACCGCTGCTGGAAACGTGCGCATCGTGGAAGGCATGATCGAACGCGGCGGCCACCAGCACGCCTTTGCCGAAGCGGGAATGGCCGGTGAGGGTAATCATGCCGCCGTTGATGCGCGGATCGCGCGCCAGTTCCTCGCGCAACTGGCTAGCGCCCCAGCCCCAGGCACGCAGCGCACCCCAATCAAACTGCGCGCGCGGCCAGCGGGCCAGGCCGATCACGCCTTGCTGCATCTGGGCAGCGCTGTCGGCCTGCAACAGTTGCGGGCGGTATTCGATATGCACCCACCCGCGCTCCAGTGCCTGGGCAATGCCATCGGGCGGCGGGGTGCCGCCAAAATCAGGCATGCGCCCACCGGGCCAGACATAAGTGTAGTTGATGATTCCCGGGGCGGCGCTGGGCACGGCAGCGGGGAAATGGATCGTGGCCGAAATCATCGGGCCGCTGCGACCATCGGGCGTGATGACCCGTCCAGTCCAGTCCTCCGCCGTGGCGGCATAGTCACCCGCATCGGCCGGCACCTTGTCCCATACCACGCGGAAAGTGGAGACGACAGCCGGGATGCGGCCGACCCAGTTGTCCTCCACCATGCGGGCGAGTTCGGTGCGGCGGGCGGGCCAGCCTGCGGGGGTTTGCTGGCGGGCGGTTTCGAACAGCGGGGGCAGGGCATATTCGCCCACGTTCGCTTCGGTGGAATTGGCCGCATTGGGCGCTTCCGGATTGTTGCCATCGGCCCCCTGCCGCAGCGTGCCAAAGCCGAACATGGCGCGTTCTGCCGTGTGGACATCCTCGGCAGTCGTCGCTGTGGGACTTTGGGCCGAAACCGGCGCGGCCAGCAAGGCCAGCGCGGCCATCAGGCACCTGAAGGCGGCTCGATCCATTTCATCACTCCCCCGGCAAAAGGCGTCCAGCGCCCCATTTGCACGCCGCCAGTCGCCAGCATGTCGCCCACCCAGCTATTGCAAGTATAGGCCAGCGTATAGTGCCCGCGCGCTTGGTAATAGGCATCGGCCGGGTTGGTCCCGCGCAGGATCCGGCGCGGGGCGGGTTCATCGGCCAGGCTGGCGGCGATGGCTTCCACAATGCGGCCATAATTGGCCCGGCTGATGGTGACAGGGCGATGGTTGGGGCCGGGCGCGGGGCGGATATAGTGGCTGACCCGCATCACCGGCGCGCCGCCCAAGGTGGCAATGCGCAGCGCGGTGCCGGGCTTCAGGTCGCCCCAGGTCGGCACGCCCAGGAAAACCTCGCGCTCTCCCCAGCCGACCGCCACGTGGGTGGGATAGCGGCCATTGATCGGCAGTGCGGCAGAGGGCAACAGCGCGCGCCAGTCCATTTCCGGGCTGACGATGGGCATGATTATGCCGGTGTGGACGCCGTTGGTCTCCACCATGATCTCCACGCCATCTGCCACCGGCGCAGGCGCGTCATTGCGGGGCAGGGCGCTGCCGATCCAGCCCGCCAGCCCGAACGTGGCGACCAGTGCCGCCAGCGCCAGCAGGCTGCGCTTCAGAACCCGAAGCGCTGGCGCAGCCACAGGATCGCCCAATCGCCATTGGTGATGCGCGCCTGCAAGCGATAACCCGCCAAGCGATAGGCGGCGCGCACATGGGCCTCCTGCGTGACCAGCAGGCCCGACAGCACAATGTGACCGCGCGGCGTCGCACAGGCGGCGAAGGCAGGCGCCAGATCGATCAGTGGAGCGGCGAGGATATTGGCGATCAGAAGGTCATAAGGCGCGTTGTCCTGCAAGGTGTCGTCATCCATCCCTTCGGCAATCACCATGTCGAGCTGGCCGCGCCCGTCGCCCAAGGCAATACCATTGAGCGCGGCGTTTTCTTCCACCGCAGGCAGGCACACCGGATCGATGTCGCTCGCCGTGGCCTTGGCTCGCGGCCACAGGTGCAGCGCGGCAAAGGCCAGCAGGCCGGTGCCGGTGCCGATATCGGCAATGTTGCGCGCCACCACGCCCTGCTGCTTCATTGCATCCAGCATGGCGAGGCAACCCGCCGTGGTCGCATGCTGGCCGGTGCCGAAGGCCTGGGCTGCCGGAATGCAGAAATCGCGTACGCCGGGTTCATTGCTGCGTGGATGATCAGGAGTTCGGACGTTGAACCGCCCGGCGCGGATCGGGTCCATGCCCTTCTGGCTTTCCGTCACCCAGTCTGCATCGGGCAGTTCGATCGGGCGGATGCGCGGCACCGGCTCGTCAAACAGGCGCTTGATGGCATTGCGGTGCGCCTGGCTGGGCTTGTTCGGGCAATAGGCATCCAGCTGCCACACTTCGGGTTCGTCCGGATCAACCTCGAACCCGGTAACGACCAGCGCGGGATCCCACTCGGCATCCACTTCCTGCCGGGCAAGCGCCTGCTCGATGGCGAGGCGCGGGGCGGTGACGGCTAGTTTCCAGCTCATGCAGATACTTTCACGACATTAGAGGTCATTGCGCGGCTTCCGTGGCCAGCCGGGTGTCGAGCCGGGCGGCCATCATGGTCGATAGCTCGCGGCAGGCAGCGGGATCGACCAGCGGAGCCTCGCCCGCCAACCGGGGGAACAGGTCGCTGAAATCGGGGTGCGGGGTGACCAGCACGTCGCACGGCATCTGCGCCACCCGGACAAAGGTGGTGCGGAACGGGGCGACCCGTTCGGGATGGTCGGTGAAGCGGTAATCGTCTCGTGAAACGGCGCTCAGGCTGTCGACATAGGCGAAGGTAAGGCACACGCCGTCTTCGCAGCTCTGCCAGTTCCAGCTTGTCCCGCCCGATGTGTGGCCGGGGGTCGGCACCGGCACCAAATCGATGCCGCCGATGGCAATGCTCGACCGGCCATCGAACGTGTCCGCCACGGCAATCGGCGAGGCACCCTGGATCAAGCCGTATTGCGGGTCGGCCGGATCGACTGTTCCGGCCTCCAGCACTTCGCGGGCCACACCGGCGCTCCACACCGGCGCTCCTGTCGCCTCGGCAAGCGCGGCCAGGCCGCCCATGTGATCATAGTGTTCGTGTGAATAGACGATGCCGCGAATGTCGCGCGGATCGAATCCCAGTTCGCGGATATTGGCGAGGATCGAGGGCACGGCTTCGGCCACGGCCCCGTCAATCAGCACGTGGCCTTCCGGACTGGTGACCAGCAGCACGGCAATGCCGCAGGTGCCGACATAGTAGGTGTCGCCGTGGATGCGCGCGGGCGGAGCGGCATCGCCCCAGCCATCGCGCCCTTCGCAGGCCTCCGCCAGCGCGGCGCCTTGCGTGCGCGCGTCGGCTGTGGTGGGCTGTACGGCCCTGTCCGTGGCCGGTGCGGTTGCGCAGCCAGCGGCTAACAAGGCAAGCGCGGCGAAGGCTGTTTTACCTGACATAGCTTGCCCCATTGGCATCAATCGTTGCTCCCGTCATGCTGGCTGGCGCCTCGAGCGCACAGAACACTGCAATGGTCGCCACTTCGTCTGGTGTGGCCACGCGGCCCAGCGGAATGTCGGCCAGCAGGCCTGCTCCGCCACGGCTGGCGAGATAGTCGCCCGCCATGTCGGTATCGGTAAAGCCGGGGGCCACGGCAAAGCTCAATACGCCGTCCGCCGCATAGCCGCGCGCGATCGTCTTGTGCATGGCCAGCATGCCCGCTTTGGCCGCCGCATAGTGCCAGTGAGCGGGAGAATCGCCACGATGGCCCGCGCGGCTGGCGATGTGGACCAGCCTGCCGCCGCTGCCCCGGTCCTGCCAGTGCTGTACGGCAAAGCGTGACAATTGCGCAGCGGCGGTGAGGTTGATGCGCAGCGTATCTTCCCACCCATCCAGCCAGGCGATGTCCGATCCATCCAGCGGATTGGCCGAAAACAGACCGGCGTTGTTCACCAGCACATCGATCCGGCCATCCAGTCGGTCGAGCGCTTCACCCCACAGCATCTGGGGTGCGACCGGCTCGGCAAAGTCGGCGGGAATCGTGTCGGCGTCCACTGCGCTGGTCGCCTGGCCCACTACCGTGGCCCCGCGGGCACGCAACTGCGCCGCAATCGCCGCGCCGATGCCCCGGCTGGAACCTGTGACAAGGATGTTCACCATCTCCAGAGCCTTAGCCGCGACGAGGCCGGGGGGAAAGTGCCCTACGGCCCATGGTCCGCTTGCCTCCCACGGCACAATCGCTAAGTGAGGGCGCATCGAACGACAGTCGCAGGACTAGAGGGACCGATCCGATGGCCGCCAGACCCTTATCGCCGCACCTTTCCATCTGGAAATGGGGACCGCACATGCTGGTCTCGATCCTGCACCGCGTGGCGGGTGACGGGCTGGCTTTTGTCGGCCTGCCGGTGCTGGTGTGGTTCCTGGCCGCGATGGCTGGCGGAGAAGATTCCTACAGCGGTTTCATGGGCCACGCGACGAGCTGGTATGGCCTTGTGGTGCTGGTGGGCTTGTCGTGGGCCTTCTTCAATCACATGAGTTCCGGCCTGCGCCACCTCGTGCTGGATATGGGCGCGGGTTACGAACTGGACATCAACAAGCGCTTCTCGGTGATCTCGGTGATCAGCGGCGTGGTGCTGACCATGGCCTTCTGGGCCGCGATCATTGCGCTGTAAGGCAGGGGACGCAGACGATGGGTAACGGAACCTCGATCGGCAAGGTGCGCGGGCTCGGCTCGGCAAAACACGGCACGCACCACTGGCTGCTGCAACGCTTCACCGCAGCGGGCAATTTCCTGGGCGGGCTGTTCCTGGTGTTCAGCTTCCTGTTCCTGCCCGATGCCAGCTATGCCACCGTGGCGGGCTATTTCGCCAGTCCGGTCCCGGCCACCATCACGGCCCTGTTCCTGGTCAGCGTGTTCTGGCACGCGCGGCTTGGCGTGCAGGTCCTGATCGAGGATTACGTACACGGCGCGGGCAACCACTTTGCCGCCATCGTCATACTCAACCTGGTGACTTTTGCCGGTGCCGCGTTCGGCTTGCTCAGCATCATCCTGCTGGCCCTCTCGGATGGCGCGATCACCGAAGCGCAGGTGCAGGAACAGATCAGCACGACATTGCAGGGCATGATGGGCGGCGCAGGAGGCCAACAATGAGCACACAGCCAGCCTACAAGATTATCGACCACACCTATGACGTGGTAGTGGTGGGCGCGGGCGGATCGGGCCTGCGCGCCACGATGGGCGCTGCCGAAGCAGGCTTGCGCACGGCCAATATCTCCAAGGTTTTCCCCACCCGCAGCCATACCGTGGCCGCGCAAGGCGGCATTGCCGCCAGCCTGGGCAACAATTCGCCCGATCACTGGACCTGGCACATGTTCGACACCGTCAAGGGGTCCGACTGGCTGGGCGACCAGGACGCGATCGAATACCTGGCGCGTGAAGCGCCTGCCGCCGGTGTACGAGCTGGAACATGCCGGTGTGCCGTTCAGCCGCAACGCCGATGGCACAATCTACCAGCGCCCGTTCGGCGGCCACATGCAGAACATGGGCGAAGGCCCCGCCGTGCAGCGCACCGCTGCGGCGGCTGACCGCACCGGCCACGCCATGCTCCACGCATTGTACCAGCAGAGCCTGAAGTACGATGCGGATTTCTTCATCGAATACTTCGCTATCGACCTGATCATGCAGGGCGAAGGGGCCAACAAGCGTTGCGTCGGCGTGATCGCCATGTGCCTCGATGATGGCACGATCCATCGCTTCCGCGCGCACGGCGTAGTGCTGGCAACGGGCGGCTATGGCCGCTGCTACTACACCGCCACTTCGGCCCACACCTGCACCGGCGATGGCGGCGGCATGGTGCTGCGCGCTGGCTTGCCGTTGCAGGACATGGAGTTCGTCCAGTTCCATCCCACCGGCATTTACGGTGCAGGCGTGCTGATCACCGAAGGCGCGCGCGGCGAGGGCGGGTATCTGACCAATTCCGAAGGTGAGCGGTTCATGGAACGCTATGCCCCTTCGGCCAAGGATCTGGCCAGCCGCGACGTTGTGTCACGCAGCATGGCGCTGGAAATGCGCGAAGGGCGCGGTGTGGGGCCGGAAAAGGACCACATCTACCTCCACCTCGACCATATCCCCGCCGAAACGCTGGCCCAGCGCCTGCCCGGCATTACCGAGAGCGGCAAGATCTTTGCCGGGGTGGACCTGACGCGGCAACCGCTGCCGGTAACGCCGACAGTGCATTACAACATGGGCGGCATTCCCTGTAACTACCACGGTGAAGTGGTGACCATCGGCGCTGACGGTAATCCCGATCACGTGGTGCCCGGCTTGTTTGCCGTGGGCGAGGCGGCGTGCGTTTCGGTTCACGGGGCCAATCGCCTGGGTTCCAACTCGCTGATCGACCTGGTGGTGTTCGGCCGTGCAACCGGCTTCCGCCTGAAGGAAACAATACCGCTTGGCACTGCCCACGCCGAACTGCCCAAGGACAGCGCGGACCTGGCGCTGACCCGGCTCGACCATTTCCGCAATGCCAAGGGCGGCTCGCCCACGGCGGCGGTGCGGGCCGATATGCAGAAGACCATGCAGAAGCACGCTGCCGTGTTCCGCGACACCGCGCTGCTGTCCGAAGGCGTGACGCTGATGGCCGATGCCAACAAGCGGCTGCAGGATGTGCACGTTACCGACCGCAGCCTGATCTGGAATTCGGACCTGATCGAAACGCTCGAACTCGACAACCTGATGGCGCAAGCCGTGGTGACGATGAACAGCGCCGCCAACCGCAAGGAAAGCCGCGGCGCCCACGCGCACGAGGATTTCCCCGATCGCAACGATGCCGAATGGATGAAGCACACGGCGGCATGGTTCGAAGGCTGGGGCGGTTCAGGCGGCGAAGTGCGGATCGATTACCGGCCCGTGCACGAATACACGCTGACCGACGATATCGAATACATCAAACCTAAGAAGCGGGTGTACTGATCGGTAGCTGCTGATCCTGGCCCATCGCCAGTCTTTCCAGCAGGCTCTGGCGCTGACCGGTTACGAAGTCGGCCAGGGTAAACTTGTCGAGGTGTGAGAGGAAAGCCTCCAGCGCGCCGGCAAGGGCTGGTTTGAGACGGCAGGCACCGTCGATTGTGCATTCTGCGCCAGAGGCACCCATGCAGGTCACGAAGCCTTCGAACCGTTCGAGGCGGCGGACGACCGATCCGACATTGATGTCCTTCGGCTCGTGCGCCAGGCGCAGGCCGCCGCCGCGTCCACGCATGGTTTCCACCAGCCCTTCGGCTTGCAGCGCCTGAACCACCTTGGCCAGGTGGTTGCGCGATATGCCATAGCGCAGGGCGATCTCGTCAATCGTCGCCTGGCTGCGCGACGCGCCCAGCATCATCAAGACCCGCAAGGCATAATCGGTGTGCAAGCTCATCTGCATAAAAGTGGCATATAGGATATTGCTTTAAGCGGCAAGTGGCTTAAACAAGCATATCACATGCGTCTTATCGAGTCGTAACCATGCAAGCCACCGCTACCCAGACCCCCGATCATCGCGCCCATGTGGAGGCCATCCGCTTGCGCAAGCAGGCCGAGGCGGCAGCCATCGGTATCGATGCTGAGCTGGTTGGGCGAGTGGTTGAGCAATTCTACACCCGCGTGCGGGCCGACGAGCTGCTCGGCCCGATCTTCGCTGAAAAGATCACCGACTGGCCGGTTCACCTTGGCCGGATGAAGCAGTTCTGGCGCTCGGTCCTGCTGGGAACGGGCGAGTTTTCCGGCAACCCGATGGTCCGCCACCAGGGCATTCCCGGCCTTGAGGAGCGGCATTTCGCCCATTGGCTGGACCTGTTCTACCAGACCCTGCGCGATGAATGCGGGCAAGCCGAAGGCGTGGCCGAATACGGCGCACGCGCGCGGATGATCGCGGAAAGCCTGCTGATCGGAATCGAAATGCGCCGCGACGGACTGACGCCGCATGCGCCCAAAAGGAGCCTGCCCCATGTTTGAACAGCACGACACCGACTTCGCCCGGTTTGCTGACCCGGTCAGCTTCGAAATGCCCTTCAACGATGCGCTGTTGCCGCAAGCGGCAATCGCTCCGGCCCAGCCCGAAAGCCGCCGGTTTGAACTGCCGGCCAATGTCTGGGTGGGAATGATCGCCAGCTATGTGGTGTTTTTCACTGCTGTCACCCTGGCCACCGGCGTTAGCGGTCATGCCCGCTTCGCCATCGTGGTTTCCGTCCTATATACCGTCATCTTCTTCGGGGTGGCGCGGATCATCGCCCGCCAGGCAGGGCCCGATGGCCGCTCGCCATTGCTGCGCGGCAAGCCCTTGCAGACCTGGTGCGGGCCAATGGACCGGACGGCGGTTTATGGCCAGATCCTGGTCGTGCCGATGGCCGTGGCGGCGTTTGGCATCGGGATAGCGGTCATTTGCGCGGCAACGCTGTGAGCGAACTTGTCCTGCCCGATGGCTTTGCCCTGGTGCGCGCCATCGGGCCGTTTACGGCCGCAACGCTGCCCAAGGGTTTGCTGGCAGAACATCGGCTGAAGGCGGACAGGTGGGGCCTGCTGACCCTGCGCGAAGGTGCGGTGCGTCTGGTGCTGGACAATGGATCGGGCACAATTACCGCACTGGTCGCCCCGGCGTCGACGATGATCCTGCCCGAAGTGCCGCACCATCTGGAGTTTGAGGACGATTTCCTGCTGGAGATCGCCTTCCTTACGCGGGCTGCGGTCTAGGGAAGGGCGGGTTCGGGTTCTGCCACCACCACGGCATCCACAATCACCACCGGGTCGGCCAGCATTTCGCCCTTCATCCAGCCTTCGCCCTTGTCGGGATCGCGCGGGGCCTGGTGGATCCGCTCCACCACTTCCATGCCGCCGACCACCCGCCCGAACACGGCATAGCCATCGTGGAACTGCGGATCCTCGTTGCGGGGATCGGCGTCCATGTTGGTGAGGTCTTGCAGCATGATCGAGAAATCGCCGGTGGCGCTTCCGGGTTCATTTCGCGCCATGCTGAGTGCGCCGCGCACATGGCTGAGGCCGGTCACGCTCGTCGGCTCGTGCGCGATCGGGGGCAGGATACGGTCAGGATCGTATTGTGTGCCGCCCTGCACCAGGCCGTTGGGCTGCTGGCCCCAATCGAGCACCATTGCCCGGTAGAACACCGCGCCATCAAGCCGGTCTTCGGTCACATAACGCAGGAAGTTGCCCGCCGTGATCGGCGCGCGCTCCACTTCCAGCGCCACCAGGATGTTGCCCATCGTGGTCTGCAATTCCACGTGGACCACGGCAGGCTGGGGCGGGGCCAAGGGCGTCTCCTGCGCAAGGGCGGCGGCGGGGAGGGCGAGGGCCAGGAAAAGCGAAGTGGCCAGGGCGGCAGGGGCGAATCGGAACAGCATGGGCGGAGTCTGAAGCCTGTGTGCGGCGGGCGCAACCGCGCTGGCAGAGTTCACCGGGCATTCAGTTCGTCGCTTGCAATGCACGGTTCGTCGCAACTGCAATCAGGAGAACGCAGCGATGAACCGAGCAACATCCCCAACCAGAACACCGGCATGGAAACTATTCTGGGCCTGCCTGATCGGCGCCGCGCTGATCGTGCCGCTGATGATGGTCTATGCCCTGGTCTATGATCGCGAGAGCCAGTCGCAGACCGCGCAGCAGGCAATTACCGAAGGATGGGGCGGGGCGCAGATCGTGACCGGCCCGGTGCTGGCGATCCCCTTCACGCAGGATGTCACCACCACTGAAACCGAAGATGGCACGGCCCGCACGCGGATTACCCGCCAGCGCCGCGAACTGTTCGTCTCGCCCGCCTTGCAGAGCCTGGCAACCACCATCGACCCCGACCGCAAGGGTTATGCGATCTACGAGACGGTGGTGTACGATGCGGGCTTGCGCGGCACGGCGCGGTTCGACCTGCCGGCCGAGCTTGACCGGCTGGGCGTTGATCGCGCCACGCTGCGGCTCGATCAGGCGGAATTGCGGTTCGGCGTATCCGATCCGCGCGGGTTGAAGGATGATGCGGCGGTCAGCGCCAATGGCACCGGCTTGCGGCTGCAACCCGGCAATGGCCCGGCGGCCACCGGCGGATCAGGCTTTTCGGCCGCGGTCGAATGGGATGGCACGGCGCCGCTGGCGCTGGAATGGCAATACGGGCTGCGCGGCAGCCATTCGCTCAGCTTCATTCCGCGGGGCGGCGAAAGCGAGTGGCGCATCACGTCGGCCTGGCAGCATCCCGGCTTTACCGGCAGCTTCCTGCCCAACAGCCGCGAGGTGACACCGCAGGGCTTCACCGCTTCGTATGACGGGATCACCAACCTGGCGCTGGGCAAGCCATTGGTGGCACTGGCGGATGATGCCGGCACCATGCCTGCCACCATCGGGCTGGTCGATCCGGTCGATCTGTACAGCCAGGTCGATCGGGCAGTGAAATACGGCTTCCTGTTCATCGGCTTCACCTTTGCCGCGTTCCTGATGTTCGACATCGTGGGCGGGGCGCGGGTGGCTTCGGCTGAGTACCTGCTGACAGGCGCAGGGCTGGTGCTGTTCTTCGTGCTGCTGCTGGCCTTTGCCGAAGTGATCGGCTTTGGCTGGGCCTACCTGGTGGCGGCAGGTGCAGTGATCGGCCTGCTGACCGCCTATAGCGCGGCGGTGCTGGGCACCTGGCGGCGGGCGGGCTTTATCGGTGCGATGCTGGCGGGGCTTTATGCGCTGCTGTTCGTGCTGCTCAACATGGAGACCTGGTCGCTGTTGATCGGATCGCTGCTGCTGTTCGCGGCACTGGCGGGCATCATGTATGCCACGCGCCGGGTCAACTGGTCCGGTATCGGCCAGGCCGAGGGCGAAGTTCCCGCCTAGCGCCGCCTGAGCTTGTCGGGGGTGAGCTGGTCCACCCGGTTCACCCCCATCAGCTGCATTCCGCGCCGGATCTCGGCATCGAGCAGGCCCACGGCCCGGTCCACGCCCGGCTGGCCCGCTGCGGCCAGCGCATAGAGATACAACCTGCCGCCGCTCACACCTTTGGCCCCAGTGGCCAGTGCCTTCAGCACATGGCTGCCGCGCCGCACACCGCCATCGAGGATAACCTCCATCCGGTTGCCCACGGCCTGGCATATTTCGTCCAGCTGGTCGAACGGGGCGCGGCTGCCATCCAGCTGCCGCCCGCCGTGGTTCGACACCATGATCGCATCCACGCCCATGTCTGCCGCACGCCGCGCATCACCCACCGACATGATCCCCTTCAGGCAGAACTTGCCGCCCCACTGGTCACGCAGGTGTTCCGCCGCCTGCCAGTTCAGCCCGGGGTCGAGCATCGAATTGAAATAGTCCTGGATCGAGATCGAGGCGTTGGAGCCTGCTGCCACGTGGGTGGAAAGATTGGGCAGGTCGAACTTTTCGCGGAACAGGAAATTCAGCGCCCAGGCGGGCCGCGTGGCATAGGACAGGAAGCTGGCGGGCGTGATCTTGGGCGGGGTCTGGAACCCGGTGCGTTTGCAGCGTTCACGGTTGCCTGAAACCACCGTGTCCACTGTCAGGGTGATGGCATCGAACTGCGCCGACTTGGCCCGTTCCACCAGCGCGGCGTTAAGGCCGCGATCCTTGTGGTAGTAGTACTGCAGCATCTTGGGGCCGGCATAGTTTGCGCCCACTTCCTCGATGCTGACGCTGGACAGGCTGGAGATGCCGAACCACAGGTTGAACTTCTGCGCCACGGCGGCGGTCGCCCGTTCGCCATGCCAATGAAACAGGCGTTGCAATGCAGTGGGGCTGAGCATCAGCGGCAAGGATGTGGTGCGCCCCATGATCGTGACCGATGGATCGATGTCCTGGGCCCCCACCAGCACATCGGGCACCAGGTCCACATCGGCAAAGGCGTGGGTGTTGCGGTCCTTGGTGCTTTCGTCATCCGCCGCACCATCGATGTAGTGGAACACCGGATAGGGCAGGCGGCGCTGTGCCAGTTCGCGGAAATCGGCCACGTTCTGGCAATCGTCCAGTCGGCGGACTGAATAGGGGAATTTCTTGGCCATCCTGCGCTGATAGTGCCGCACGGGCCGTCTGGCCAGACCACCCGACCGGAAGGGAATCCGGTATTCACCCAGAGTTCAGATTACAATTGTAGTCATGCGCAGCAGATTGTCGATCGAGGGGAAGCTGCATGGCCGTGCATGATGGCGCCGAGGGCGAAGCCAGCGCTGAACGGATCAGTGAAGCCGAACACGCGGTGATGGAGGCGCTGTGGCTGCAATCGCCGCAAAGCGCCGCAGAAGTTTGCGAGCATGTGCGTGCGGCGCGTGGCTGGTCGATGCCCACAGTAAAGACGCTGCTGGCCCGGCTGGTGACCAAGGGCGCGCTGGGCACAACGCCTGATGGCCGCCGGTTCCTCTACACCCCGCTGATCGAACGCAGCGCCTATGTCGGAACAGAATCGCGCCGCCTGGTCGATCGCCTGTTCGGCGGACGGGCCGCGCCGCTGTTTGCCCATCTGGCCGCCAGCGAACAGCTGACCGATGAAGATATTACCGAGATCGAGCGCTTGCTGAAGGAGATCAGGAAGTGACCGACTGGCTGTACGACACGTTCGTGTGGACCGGCGTATTGATCGCCGCCGTGCTGCTGGTGCGCCGCCCGGTAGCGCGCCATTTCGGGCCGCAAGTGGCTTATGCACTGTGGGCGCTGCCGCTCGCCCGGCTGGTCATGCCGCCACTGGTGCTGCCGGCCAGCCTGGCTCCGGCAGGCCAGCCCCCTGCGGCAGAACCGCTGGTGGTCATGCTGGCCCAAGCCGTGCCTGCTTCGGCTGGTGGTTGGACCTGGCTGGTCCCGCTGACGCTGGCCCTGTGGCTGGGCGGATCGGCGATATTGCTGGCTTGGCGCACGCGCGATTACCTCGCCATGCGACGCGAACTGCTGGCCGAAGCGCGACCAATGGGCGAGGCCGGCGCAGTGCGGCTGGTGGAAACGCCCGCCGTGGCATCGCCGGTCGCCTTTGGCATCCGTGACAAAGTGGTGGCGATGCCGCCCGGTTTCATGGTCCAGCCTGACCGCGCCGCGCGTGATCTGGCCATTGCGCACGAACTGGCGCATCACCGCGGCAACGATCTGCTGGCCAATCTGGCCGCGCAGCCGCTGCTGGCGCTGCACTGGTTCAACCCACTGGCATGGGCTGGCTGGCGCGCGATGCGCAGCGATCAGGAAGCCGCTTGCGATGCGCGCGTGATTGCAGGGCGCGAGCGGTCCGAACGGGCCGCCTATGCGCAAGTCATTGCCGGTTTTGCAGCCGGTCCAAGGTTGGCATTGGCGGCGCCGATGGCCTGTCCGGTGTTGGGTGAAAAGTCGATCATCCACCGCCTCAAGTGCCTGACGCTGGGCGATGTTTCCGCCACTCGCCGGACGTTGGGGCTGGCCGCGATCGGAGCTTCCGCACTGGTCGTGTTGCCGCTGACCGCGTCGATCTCCTACGCGAATGTGGCCGCGTCGGAGCCTGCCGCCGCGCCCGTGGCTCTTGCGCCCGTTGCGCCTGCTGCGCCGCAACCACCGATCCGTGTCGCGCACGCCGAAGTGGTGATGACCGAAGTGGCGAAGGAGTTGGCCGCTGCAGAGCAGGACATCTCCCACGCGATGGCTGAACACAATCGCGCTATGTCTGAACATCAGGCCGCAGTGCGCGTTGCCACGCGCGATATTCCGCAAGTGATATATGCCTGCGAGGCGGGCAGCGCCGTGGTGACCCACAGCGCGTTACCCGATGGTCGCCAGATGATTGTCATATGCGAGCAGGCCGCCGACCATCAGGCACGGACAGACTTGCAGGATGCGCACCAGACCTTGAACGAAGCGCGGCTTGCGGTGCGCAGTGCACCGGGTCTGTCGTCGCAAATGCGGGCAAAGATGCTGCAGGACATTGAGAGCCGGATCGGCAGTATCGAACAGCAGCAGGTGGCCTATATGCCCGGGGCGGCCTTCACAGTCACGATGACATCGGTGGTTCTGTTGGGACCAGCCCGGTATGCGCAGCCCGTTCCGTCAGCGCCGCTATCGCCCCCTCGACCGCCTGTGCTGATCCACACTTCGGTGGCAGGTCCGCCCGCCAGCCAGTGCGACATCAAGCCTGTCGATGAAGGGTGTACCGTCTAGTTCGTGCCCTGAACCACGGGTTCGGAATAAAAGCCGTTGGCGTCCACCTCAACCGCGCGATCCTCACGCCGGTCATCATCTACCTCGTCGCGGTCTTCGCGCGCTTCCTGTTCAGCCGCGATGGCTTGCAGGCGGGCGACCAGGTCGGGCGTGGCAGGGCTGGCGGGATAGTCACAACCGAGCGATTCGCCGCGACCCTTGAGATAGGCGCGGCGCATCATGCCCGCAGCAATGGCCTCTCGAAAATCGCGTTGGCGCTCGTTCGCGCCCGATAGCTCGCGGATAATACCGCGGAACGGGATGAAGCTGCCAACCACCCGCTGGGCGATATTGGTGGCGGAAATACCGCGCTCCGATGGGGCCAGCGTATCGTAGTCATCGCCCAGGATGGCATCAAGTTCGGCCACCCGGGTCCGAATGTCCTGACAGCCGCGCAAGCCGGTGTTGTCATATGGCTGGTTGCGGGAATCGAGCAGCAGCTGCGGAATGTCGTCCTGATTGAGATTGAGATCGGTCAGCGGGGTCAACGCCACGTCACGCACCGATGTTTCATCGCGCAGCCCGCTTTGTGCCTGCGCAGGCATGGCGGCCAGCACCAGCCCGGCAGCAATTGAAATCAGCGCTGCCCTAGCGGCGCAAGTCGGCAAACGTGTCGCATTGGTCTTCATCACCGGTCTGTAACCCCCTACGCAGCCATTCCACTCTCTGTGCGCTGGAGCCGTGGGTGAAACTTTCCTGGTTCACCGATTGGCCCGCATTGCGCATCAGCGTGTCGTCGCCAATCGCATTGGCGGCTGTCATGCCCTCTTCCAAATCCCCAGGCTCGATTAAGTTCCTGTTTTTCGCCGCCCAGACCCCGGCATAGCAATCGGCCTGCAGTTCCATCCGCACCTGCAACTGGTTGGCGGAACGGGCATCGGATTGCTGGGCGCGGCGCACTTCTTCGGCCATTCCGGTCAGGTACTGGATGTGATGGCCGTATTCGTGCGCCATCACGTAATAGCGGGCGAAATCGCCGCCTGCACCCATCTGGCTGGCCATCTGGTCATAAAAGCTGGTGTCGATGTAGATGCCCTGGTCCGCCGGGCAATAGAACGGCCCCATCGAGGATGACGCGCCGCCGCAGCCCGAATTCGTGCCGCCTTGGTAATAGACCAGTTCGGGCTGCTGGAACGGCACGTCGGAGGCGGCGAAAATCGGTGCCCAGGTCTCGTCTAGAGAATGGAGCGCGTTGCAGCCTTCCATTGCATAGGCATTATCGTCGCAGATCTCCGCTGCGCCTTCATTGCTGTCGAGCGGAGCTTGTTGTTGTTGCTGCCCGGTGGTTTGCTGCACGCCTTCGACCATGCCGACCATCTGGCCGGGGTCCACCCCGAACACCAGCGATCCGATCAGCACCACCACGATGCCGCCGCAGCCCAGGCCGCCCACACCGCCCATGTTGGTGCCACCGCCACCGCCGCCGCCGCCACCCCGTCGGACGCGGATGGAGCGCGGGTCGAACTGGTTGAGCCGCATGGTAAAGTCCCTTCTTGTGCTGCACTTGGGAAATCGGACTGGACCTTGTTGCGGCCCATATGGGAAAGCTATGCCAGACAATCACATGGAGTCGAGAATGTTCCTCAGCGGCAAGCGCGCCCTCGTCACCGGCTCGACCTCGGGCATCGGCCTGGCCATCGCCCGCGCGCTGAAGGCCGAAGGGGCCGAGGTCGTGCTCAGCGGGTTCGGCGAGCATGATGTGATTGCGGCCCTGTGTGCGGAACTCGGCGCGGTGCATGTCAGCGCCGATCTGACGTCCACAGTCGGGGTCGAGCGGCTGATGGCCGAGGCGGGCGCAGTGGACATCGTGGTCAACAACGCCGGGATGCAGCACGTTGCCCCGGTGGAGAGCTTCCCGCCGGAGAAATGGGATGCGATCATCGCGCTCAATCTGTCTGCCGCCTTCCACACCTCGCGCTTGGCAGTGCCGCATATGAAAAACGCGGGCTGGGGCCGGATCATCAATATCGCCAGCGCCCACTCGCTTGCCGCCAGCCCGTTCAAGGCGGCCTATGTGGCGGCCAAGCACGGCATCGCGGGGCTGACCAAGGTGCTGGCGCTGGAACTGGCGGAATTCAACATTACCGCCAACTGCATCAGCCCGGGCTATGTCTGGACCCCGCTGGTGGAAAACCAGATCCCCGACACGATGGCAACCCGCGGCCTGACCCGCGAACAGGTGATGCACGATGTGTTGTTGGCCAAGCAGCCGACCAAGAAGTTTGTTTCGGTGGAGGAAGTGGCGGCGATGGCGCTGTTCCTGTGCGGCGACGCGGCGCAGAACATCAACGGGGCGAACATGTCCATCGATGGGGGTTGGACGGCGGAGTAACCTCGACACTGTGTTATCTCAGTGATACACACGAGGCAGGAGACACGACAATGGCCGATTGCCCCAAGTGCCGCGAATTGATGACCCGTGGGTATCTTTACTCTCCCGATACGGGCGGGCGGGTGAAAGTGATGGACGGGCAGCCCGGCTTCTGGAAGTCCATGATGGTGCTGGGTGCGCGCTCGATCGATCTTGCCGTTCTGCGCTGTTCAAGTTGCGGCTTTGTGGAATTCTACGCAGATCCGCAGGTTAAGCCGGAAAAGACCCTCAAATCCATTGACGAGGAGAACGAGCGGCTGCGCAGCCTTGTCACCAAGCTGCAGGACCGCGTGGCGACCCTTGAGGTGATCGCCACCGATCCAGCCGAACGGACTGCTCGCGAGATCGAGGCGCTGCGCCATCTGCCACCGGCGGACGACGAATCCGACGCCCGATAGCCACACCGACACGGCTTTCCTTCCACCCCACTAGCCTCTGTCACACCATGCGGTTACATGGGCCGCCACGAATCGAAATTCGCTTGAACAGCGCACAACATCTGGTGGCACCCATGGAAATCGAGACCGGCCTTACATTCGACGACGTCCTGCTTCGGCCGGGCGAGAGCGATATCGTGCCGAGCCAGGCGAGCACCCGCACACAGCTGACGCGGGGGATCGCGCTGAACATCCCCGTCCTGTCCGCCGCAATGGACACCGTGACCGAGGCCGACATGGCCATCGTGATGGCGCAGCTTGGCGGCATCGGCGTGCTCCACCGCAACCTGACGATCGAGGAACAGTGCATCGCGGTGCGCCGCGTGAAGCGGTTCGAAAGCGGCATGGTCATCAATCCCATCACCATCACGCCCGATGCCACGCTGGGCGAGGCGCAGGCGCTGATGACGATGCACCGCATCAGCGGCATCCCGGTGGTCGATGTATCGGGCAAGCTGGCCGGCATCCTGACCAACCGCGATGTGCGCTTTGCCGCCAATCCCGCGCAGCCGGTGCGTGAACTGATGACCAAGGACAACCTCGCTACGGTATCCGAAGGCGTCAGCATGGAGGAGGCCCGCCGCCTGCTCCACGCTCGCCGGATCGAAAAGCTGTTGGTGGTGGACAGTGCCTATCACTGCGTCGGTCTGATCACCGTGAAGGACATCGAAAAGGCTGTACTGCACCCCGATGCCACCAAGGATGGCAGCGGGCGCCTGCGTGTGGCCGCGGCGACCACGATTGGCGACAAGGGCTTTGAACGCACCGAGGCGCTGGTCGATGCCGAATGCGATGTGATCGTGATCGATACCGCGCATGGCCACAACAAGGACGTGGCCCGCGCGGTGGAACGGGTGAAGAAGCTCAGCAACTCCGTGCAGGTGATCGCCGGCAACGTGGCCACGGCCGAAGCCACCCGCGCCCTGGTTGGCGCAGGCGCGGATGCGGTGAAGGTGGGCATCGGCCCCGGATCGATCTGCACCACGCGTATTGTCGCCGGTGTCGGCGTGCCGCAGCTGACCGCGATCATGGAAGCAGCTGGCGCAGCGGGCGATGTTCCCGTGATTGCCGACGGCGGCCTGCGCACTTCGGGCGATGCGGCCAAGGCGCTTGCCGCCGGTGCATCCACCGTGATGATCGGCAGCCTGCTGGCCGGGACCGAGGAAGCCCCGGGCGAGACGTTCCTGTACCAGGGCCGCGCTTATAAAAGCTATCGCGGCATGGGCAGCGTGGGCGCCATGGCGCGCGGTTCGGCCGATCGCTATTTCCAGCAGGACATCAAGGACCAGATGAAGCTGGTGCCTGAAGGGATTGAAGGCCAGGTGGCGTTCAAGGGCCCGGCGCGGGACGTGGTCCACCAGCTGGTCGGCGGTATCAAGGCGGCAATGGGCTATACCGGCAGCGCCACGATCGCGCTGCTGCGGGAGCGGGCGAAGTTCATCCGCATCACCAATGCGGGACTTTCCGAAAGCCACGTCCACGACGTGTCGATCACCCGTGAAGCGCCAAATTATCCTACGCGCTAGGCCCGGAGAGAGGGCATGACCCCCGCCGCCCGCGTCCAGTCTGCCATTACCATCCTCGACAGCGTGATTACCGCTGCCCGGGCGCAAGGCGCTCCGGCGGACCGCATCCTGGCCGATTGGTCACGCGCCAACCGCTATGCCGGATCGAAAGACCGGCGGGCGATCCGCGAACTGGTCTATGCCGCGATCCGCGCCTGCGGGCCGGTGCCGGCGACTGGCCGCGCTGCGATGTTGCGCCTGGCCCATCACGATGCCGACATTGCCGCCTTGTTCGATGGTTCGCCCTTTGGCCCGCCCGCCATCGACGATGTGGAGCAGCCCGCTGCAGGCGGAACCGCGCCGCAATGGCTGGCCGAACGGCTGGCCGCCTCGGACATCGCAGGCGCAGAGGCGCAGGCCCTGCTGGATCGTGCGCCGCTGGACCTGCGGGTCAATACGCTGAAAGCTGCGCGGGCCGCCTTGCTGCTGCCGGTTGAAGGGCAAGACCTGCCGCTGCCCGATGCCCTGCGCTTGCCGGCCGGCACGCAAGTGGAACAATGGCCGGCCTATCTCGATGGCTTGGTCGAGGTGCAGGATGCAGGCAGCCAGACTGCCTGCCTTGCCGCCGCCGCCCGGCCCGGCGAACTGGTGATCGACCTGTGCGCCGGGGCTGGCGGCAAGACCCTGGCGCTGGCTGCCGCGATGGAGAACCAAGGCACGCTGATCGCCGCCGATACCGATCGCGGCCGGTTGTCGCGGCTTCCTCCGCGCGCCAACAAGGCGGGCGCTAAGGTGGCCGATACCGTGCTGCTCAATCCCGGCCGCGAGATGGACGCGCTCTCCCCGTGGCAAGGCAAGGCCGATCTGGTGCTGATCGATGCGCCATGTTCGGGCACCGGCACCTGGCGGCGCAACCCGGAAAGTCGCTGGCGGCTGACCTCGCAGGAACTGGCCCGCCTCACCCAGTTGCAGGGCCGCCTGCTCGATATTGCGGCGCAGCTGGTCAGGCCGGGCGGGCGGATCGCCTATATCACCTGCTCGTTGCTGGATGAGGAAGGGGCAGGGCAGGTGGACAGCTTCCTGGCCCGCAATCCCCGCTTCACAGCGACCCCGCTCGATCTGCCGTTCGGCACGCCTCGCGGCCGCGGAACTCGGCTCAGCCCGCACCATGACGGAACCGACGGATTTTTCATCGCCAGTTTATCTGCGGCGTGATAGCTTCGAAGAGTATGGCCGATCTGCCCGCACTCAAGGAGCTCGCAATGCGTTACACCCCCTTCGCCCTGGCCCTGTCCCTCGCTTTCGCGGTAACTGCGAGCACCGGCCTGGCAGCAGGCAGCGGGCCCGATCCGCGCGCCGCGGCGCTGGCGGCTGAAGGGCGGCAAGCGCTGCTGGTGGGCGATACGCAGGGCGCGATCGACCTGTTTGAAGCCGCGCTGGTGGTCGATCCGGCCTTCTCGGCGGTCTATGTCGATCTGGGCAATGCCGCCCGCGCCGATGGCCTGCAGGGCAAGGCAATCCACTATTACCGCGAGGCGCTGGAGCGCGAGCCGGAAAACCTCGCTGCCATATCGGGCGAGGGCGAGGCGCTGGCCGAAAAGGGCTCGCTGGATAATGCGCGCCAGAACCTGGCCCAGTTGCAGACGCTGTGCGGTGCCGATTGCATGGAAGCGCTCGATCTCGCCGCGGCCATCGACCGTGGCCCCCTGCCGCGCGTGATGACTGCGGAAGTGACCCCCGATGCGGGTGTCTCGGCGAACTGAGCGTCAAATTCTGGCGGCAAACCCTTCTACTACGGCTTCATAAATCCCGCGTTTGAACGGCACGATCAGATCGGGCAGCAGCGCGGGTTCGACCCATTTGAATTCGCAGAATTCGGGGTGTTTGTGGATGTTGAGGTCAATATCGGCATCGGTGCCGGTGAAGCGCACCAGATACCAGGTTTGCCGCTGGCCGAGATACTTGCCCTTCCACAGCTTGCCCTGCAGTTCGGGCGGCAGATCATAAAACAGCTCGCGCCCCAGGGTGCCGAGGATTTCCAGGTGGCGCTCGGCAACGCCGGTTTCCTCTTCCAGCTCGCGCAGCATGGCGACATCCAGGTCTTCGCCGGGATCCACGCCGCCTTGCGGCATCTGCCACCAGTCACCTTCCTTGTTGTCGATCCGCTTGCCGACAAAGGCGAGGCCGGCCGCGTTGACCATCATGGTGCCAACGCAGGGACGATAAAGTTCGGGGCGGGATAGATCGGGATCAGGATGGTTCATCGGGCATTCGTTAGTCAAACCAGTGGACCAATTCCATCGCGCGATTGCGGCCTGAACAGAAAAACTTGATTGCTCGCACGGTGGCAGGTCCATAGGGCACAAGTCAGAAGTGCCCCAAGGCACGTGATAACATGCTCAGATAGAGCAAGCAGGATAATACGATGGCGACCCAGATGGCCGACCGAGCGGCTCCGGCAACCAGCGGCAGCGCGCCCGATAGCGTGGTGGTCCGTTTTGCAGGCGACAGCGGCGACGGTATGCAGTTGACCGGCGGACAGTTCACCCTGTCCACCGCGCTGGCTGGCAACGATTTTGCCACTTTCCCCGATTTTCCCGCCGAAATTCGCGCACCGCAAGGTACGCTGTTTGGCGTGTCGGCCTTCCAGATCAATTTCGGCAGCCGCGAGATCAGTACCGCCGGGGATGCGCCCGATGTGCTGGTGGCGATGAATCCCGCGGCGCTGAAGACCAATCTGCCGGCCCTGAAGCCCGGCGGATTGGTGATCATCGACACCGGCGAGTTTACCAAGCGCAACCTGGAAAAAGCCAAGTACGATGTCAGCCCGCTGGAAGATGGCAGCCTGGCCAAGTGGCAGGTGCTGGCATTCGATATTTCCGCTCTGACGATCGAGGCGGTCAAACCGTTCGGCCTGGGCAACAAGGATGCCCTGCGGTCCAAGAACATGTGGACGCTGGGCCTGGCGCTGTGGATGTTCGACCATGACCGGCAGCCGCTGATCGACTGGCTGAACGCGAAGTTCAAGACCAAGCCCGATATTGCCGCCGCCAACGTGGCCGCGCTCAATGCGGGCCATGCCTATGGCGAAACGGCCGAGCTGACTGGTCCGCTGAAGAAGGTCCACATTGATCCGGTGGTGGCTGAACCCGGCCTGTACCGCACGATCACCGGCGCGGAATCGGTCAGCCTCGGGCTGGTGGCAGGCGCGCAATTGGCCGGTCTGGAGATGTTCTTCGGCGGCTATCCGATCACGCCGGCCAGTTCGATCCTGCACTATCTGGTGCGGCTGAAGGAATTCGGCGTCACCACCTTCCAGGCGGAAGACGAAATCGCCGCAATCTGTTCGGCCATCGGCGCAAGCTGGGCCGGGCAACTGGGCGTAACCAGCTCATCCGGCCCCGGCATCGCCCTGAAGGGTGAGGCAATGGGCCTTGCCGTGATGACCGAACTGCCGCTGGTAATCGTCAATTCGCAGCGCGGCGGACCGTCCACCGGCCTGCCGACCAAGACCGAGCAGAGCGATCTGTACCAGGCGGTCTATGGCCGCAACGGCGATACGCCGATCCCGGTGATCTCGGCCTCCAGCCCGTCCGACGCTTTCGATTGCGCGATCGAGGCCTGCCGCATTGCCGTTCAGTATATGACTCCGGTCATCCTGCTGACCGATGGCTATATCGCCAATGCGGCAGAGCCGTGGAAAGTGCCCGATCCGGCCAGTTACGAGCCGTTCCCGGTCACGTTCCTGACCGAGAAGAATGATGGCGACAACCTGCTGCCCTACAAGCGCGATGCCAAGGGCGCGCGGCCGTGGATCAAGCCGGGCACGCCGGGCCTGATGCACCGCATCGGCGGGATTGAGAAGAAGGTCGATACCGGCAACATCGACTACTCGCCCGAAAACCACCAGATCATGACTGATGCCCGCAAGGCCAAGATCGATGGCATCGCCGTGGCCGACCAGCAGGTTTCGCTGGGCGAGACCAGTGGCCGCATGGCTGTTGTGGGCTGGGGCAGCACCTATGGGCCAATCCGCCGGGCGGTCGACAACGCCCGCAAGCGCGGCCTGTCGGTCAGCCATATCCACGTCCGCAACATCTGGCCGTTGCCTGCCAACCTGGGCGAACTGCTGGCCGGTTTCGATCACGTGCTGATGCCGGAAATGAACACCGGCCAGTTCAAGACCGTGCTGCGCGACCAGTTGCTGATCGATGCGGTCAGCCTGACCAAGACCAGCGGCCAGCCGTTCGCCATTGCCGAGCTGGATGCCGCCATCGCCAAGTTCTTCGATGGCGTACCAGATAACGAAGGCGGCGAGGTTCCGGCCAACAATCAGCAACTGCCCAGTCCCGAGGCGACAGTCGATGAATGAGATGACCAAAATCGAAACCACCCTCAAGGACTGGGAAACCGACCAGGAGGTGCGCTGGTGCCCCGGGTGCGGTGACTATGCGATCCTGAAGGCGGTGCAGCGCACGCTGCCGCAGCTGGGCTGCGATCCGGCCAAGACGGTGTTCATCAGCGGCATCGGCTGTTCCAGCCGGTTCCCCTATTACATGGAAACCTACGGCTTCCACACCATCCACGGCCGCGCGCCGGGGTTTGCGACGGGGGCCAAGCTGGCAAATCCGGAGCTGGACGTGTGGCTGGTAACGGGGGACGGCGATGGCCTGTCCATCGGCGGCAACCACATGATGCATGTGCTGCGCCGCAACGTGAACATGCAGATCATGCTGTTCAACAACGAGATCTACGGCCTGACCAAGGGCCAGTATTCGCCCACCAGCCGGATCGGCACCAAGAGCCCGAGCACGCCGATCGGATCGGTCGACCGCCCGGCCAACCCCTGCGCCTTTGCGCTGGGCGCGGGCGCGCGGTTCGTGGCGCGCGGGTTTGACGTATCGAAAAACCTGCCCGATGTGCTGAAGGCCGCCCATGCCCACCAGGGCGCGGCGTTCATCGAAATTTTCCAGAACTGCATCGTCTACAACAAGGACGTGTTCGACGCCTTCGCCGCGCCCAAGGGGGCGGACGATCACCAGCTGTGGCTGGCCGATGGCGAACCGATGCTGTTCGGCACCGAAAAGACCGGTGGCGTGAAGGGCATCGCGCTTGACCGTGACCTGCTCGAACTCAAGGTCGTCGACGTGGCCGATGGTGACTGGCAGTCGGCCGGCGTGCTGGTGCATAACGTGAAGAACCGTTCGATTGCGCACATGCTGATCGAAGCACCGTTCGGCCCGTTCCCGATGGCCCTTGGCGTAATCTACGATGATCCGCGCCCGACATACGAAGCAGGCGTGATCGAAGAGCGCGCCAAATCGAGCGAAGGCAAAGTCGCCAACCTCGCCAAGCTGCTCGCCAAGGGCCAGACCTGGACCGTGGATGATACCGGCGGGCATCCGGCCTGATTCGCTGAGGGGGCGGGACGATGGATAACCTCACCCACTCCCTCACCGGCGCGCTGATTGGTCAGTGCGGGTTGAAGCGCAAGACCGGGCTGGCCATTCCTGCGCTGATTATCGGGGCGAACCTGCCCGATGTGGATGCGGCGTGCTTTTTCTGGCTGGACGGGGTGGAGCATCTGGCATTCCGCCGCGGGATTACCCACGGGCCGCCTGCATGGCTGCTGTTGCCGCTGGTGCTTGCCGGGTTTCTGTATGGCTGGGACAGGTGGCAGGCCAAGCGCGGCAAGCGACCCGAGACGCGGCTGCCGGTCAATTTCAAGTGGCTTTACCTGCTCAGCCTGATCGGCTGCCTTAGCCACCCCGCGCTCGACTGGATGAACGTCTATGGCATCCGCTTGCTCGAACCGTTCTCCAGCACCTGGTTCTATGGCGACGTGCTGTTCATCATCGACATATGGCTGTGGGTGCTGCTGATCGGATCGGTGTGGTTCTCGCTGCGGCGTGAAAAGCGCGGGCTCGAATGGCGGCAACCTGCGCGCGCGGCGCTGGCTGCGATGCTGGCCTATATCGGGGTGAATGCCGGGATCACCCACGCCCGCGAGACCGCTGCGGCGGGGCAGGGCGAAGTCGTAATTGCCAGCCCGCCGCCGTTTTTTTTCTGGCAACGGCAGATGATTACGGGCGGCAACGGGCGCTATGTGGTCGATGGTGAACCGGTCGGCGATTTCGACCTGACCGAAGCCGACAAACCCCAGATTGCCGCCGCCGTGCCTGAAGCTGCGCCGCTGCTGTTCTGGTCGCGGGTGCCCTTGGTCCATGTTGCCGATGATGGGCGCTATCTCCTAACCGACGCGCGTTATCTGGGGCGGGAAGGCGGCAGCTTCACCATTGAACTGCCAGCCGAAGTCTGTGCCCCGCAGGATCCGCCCACGCCATAGGGCTGGCCTGTCGCAGCAGGGAGAAGTCAGTGCCCCAACCGCAAATTGTCTGGCTGCGCCGCGATCTTCGCCTGGCAGACCAGCCTGCCTTTGCCGCAGCCGCAGCGCAAGGCCCGGTCATCCCGGTGTACGTGCTGGACGACGAGACGCCCAAACATCGCCGGATGGGCGCGGCCAGCCGCTGGTGGTTGCACCGTTCGCTGCAGTCGCTGGCCAAGGATCTGGCCCGCCACAATTCGCGCTTGATCCTGCGGCGCGGTGATGTGGTTGATGTGCTGGAAGCACTTGCCCGTGAAACGGGTGCCACCTCCGTTCACGCCCTGCGCCATGTCGAACCCTGGTGGCGCAAGGCCGAACGGGCGCTTTCGGCCCGGCTTGAGCTGTGCCTGTATGACGGGCTGTACCTGCTGCCGCCCGGTTCGCTCACCACCGGAGGAGGAACGCCGTACAAGATCTTCACCCCGTTCAAGAACGCCCTGTTCGAACGGCTCGATGGGGTGGACCTGTTGCCTGAACCGGCGCTGTCATTGCCGGAAGCATGGCCCGCTTCGGACATGCTGGTCGACTGGAACCTGCAACCTGCCAATCCCGACTGGGCGCGCGGCTTCGCCGAGGTGTGGACGCCGGGATCGGCCGCCGCACTGGCACGGATGGAGGAGTTCAAGGACGATCTCGGTCCCTATCGGCAGGACCGCGAGATGCCTTCGATTGAGGGCACCTCGCGCTTGTCGCCGCACTTGCACTTCGGCGAGATCGGTCCGCGCCAGCTGTGGCATGCGACAGATGGCATGACCGGTTCCGGTCCGGGCTTTTTCCGCGCGGAACTGGCGTGGCGCGATTATGCGGCCGGGCTGGTGCTGCAATTCCCCGACTATGGCGCAAAGTCCTATCGCGATGGCTACGATAGCGGCCTGTGGCGCGACCCCGAGACCGACGAACACGCCGCGGCAGACCTGAAGGCGTGGCAGCAGGGTCGCACCGGCTATCCCATTGTCGATGCCGGGATGCGCCAGTTGTGGGACAGCGGGTGGATGCATAACCGGGTGCGGATGATTGCGGCCAGCTTCCTGGTCAAGCACCTGCTGATCGACTGGCGCCACGGCGAGCGCTGGTTCTGGGATACGCTGGTCGATGCCGATTACCCCAGCAATGCAACCAACTGGCAGTGGGTATCGGGCACGGGGGTTGATTCGAACATGTTCGTCCGCATCATGGCGCCCCTCAGCCAGAGCGAGAAGTTCGATGCCGGCGGATATATTCGGGACTGGGTGCCCGAACTGCGCGGGCTCGATGATCCCTATGTGCACGATCCGGCCAGCTATGGCTGCCGGCCCAGGGACTATCCTGCCCCGCTGATCGGCCACCGCGAGGGGCGGGAACGGGCGCTTGAATCCTATCGTGAAATGAAGGCGTAAAGCAGCCCTCGGCATCTTGCCCAGCACCGGCGCAAAGTCCATAGACGCGCCATGGCCACGAGGGGAGCTAGACTGCTGGAGGCAGGGGGAAATTTCGGGGCGAGCCCGGGGTTCCTCGCACGTCTGGTCGCGCGCTTTTTCGCGCGGGGTATGTCCGGAATTCTCGACCGGATCGATGCCGGACTGGAACGCGGCGCAATCCATGCAATCTTGCCCGATGGCTCGCGCCGCACGCTGGGCGGCCGTGCGCCGGGCTTCGATGCCACGATCGAACTGAAGGAATGGCGCGGCCTATTGCGGCTGGTCACCGGCGGCTCTGCCGGATGGTATCAGGCCTGGGAGGCGGGCGAATGGCTCAGCCCCGATCCGGTTCCGCTGTTTGCGCTGTTCAACGCTAATGGACAGACGCTGGGCGAAGTGGGGCGGGCAAAAGGTCCGTGGCGCTGGGTCGCGCGCATGTTCCACGCCCTCAACCGCAACACCAAGGCGCGGGCGGAACGCAACATCCACTTGCACTATGATCTCGGCAACGATTTTTACGGCTCGTGGCTGGACCCCACGATGAGCTATTCGAGCGGACTGGGGATGTCAGGTGACACGCTGGAAGCAGGCCAGCGGGCCAAATGGCAGCGGCTGTCACAACGATTGGGCAACCCCGCCACGCTGCTGGAAATCGGCTGTGGATGGGGCGCGCTGGCCGGACATTTTGCCGCGCAGGGCAGCGAGGTGACCGCGATCAGCCTGTCGGACGAGCAGCTTGAATGGGCCAGGGCGCACTATGGCAGCAGCCATCCGGGAATCGATTTCCGCAAGCAGGATTACCGCGACACGGGCACCGCATCTGCCGGCCAGTTCGATGCCATCGTCAGTGTGGAGATGGTGGAAGCACTGGGGCGGGAATACTGGCCCACGTTCATGGATTGTGTGGCGCGCAATCTCAAACCCGGTGGGCGGGCGGCGATCCAGTATATCGCCATGCGCGAGGAACTGTTCGATGGCTACGCTCGCAATGCCGATTTCATCCAGGCCTATGTCTTTCCCGGCGGCTTGCTGATTCGCACCAGCGAGTTCCGCCGCCTGGCCCAGGAACGCGGTCTGGCGTGGGAGGAGCAGGAGGATTTCGGCCTCGATTACGCTGAAACGCTGCGGATCTGGCGCGAGAATTTTGACGCGGCGGAGCGGGAAGGGCGCTTGCCGCCCGGCTTCGATGCCCGGTTCTGCCGCCTGTGGCGCTATTACCTGCAATATTGCGAAGGCGGCTTTCGCGGGGGCGGGATTACCGTGTCGCAGGTCACCCTGGTCAAGGGTGGGTGAAACGCTGGCTGATCGGGCTGGCGGCTCTGTCGGGCCTAGGCACAGTTGGCTGGCTGTCACTTGACCGCGATCTGCGCAGCCTGATCCTGACCGGGCCGTCCGATACCGAAATCCTGTTCTGGACCGATGGGCAGCGCGATGCCGGGTTCCGCGCGCTCGACAAGTTGGGCTGGGTGGTGGAATCACGCGTTATCGCGCGCGGAGATACCGTCCGCCCTTTGCCTGCGGGTGAGCCGCTGGCGCTGGATGTCGATCTTGATGCCTATTTTGCCGAGCAACGCGTAGCTGGATTGGTGGTGCTGGTTGACGGGCAGGTGGTGTTGGAACGCTATGGCCTGGGGTTTGGACCGCAGGGGCGCTGGACCAGCTTTTCGGTCGCCAAAAGCCTGACGTCGACACTGGTGGGGGCCGCGCTGCAAGATGGCGCGATCCGCTCTTTGGATGACAAGGTCAGCGCCTATATCCCTGATCTTGCAGGATCTGTGTACGACGATGTTACCGTGCGCCAGCTCCTCACCATGACTTCGGGCGTGGCCTGGAACGAGGATTATGCCGATCCGCAATCGGATGTGGCGCGGTTCAACTCCCATGTTGCCGAAGACGGTGTGGATGCCACCGTCAGCTACATGCGCGGGCTGTCCCGCATGGCACCGCCGGGGCAGCAGTGGCGCTATAACACCGGCGAAACAAACCTGATCGGCGTGCTGGTTAGCTCGGCTACCGGGCGTCCGCTGGCTGATTATCTGTCGGACAAGATCTGGGCACCGTTCGGTATGGAGCAGGATGCCACGTGGCTGCTGGGTTCCACCGGGCACGAGATCAGCGGCTGCTGCATCCAGGCCAGCACCCGTGACATGGCGCGGTTCGGGCAGTTCGTGCTGGGCAAAGGCCGCATCGGCGAGCGGCAGGTGGTGCCCGAGGGGTGGTTCGATCAAGCGGCCACCCAGCAGGCCGATATTGGCGTACCTGGGCGCGGATATGGCTTCCAGTGGTGGACCTATGACGATGGCACTTTTGCCGCACAGGGCATCTTCGGGCAGGGCATTTTCATTGATCCGGCCCGCCGGTTGGTGATTGCCACCAATGGCAACTGGCCGGTTGCCAGCGCTGATCAATACTGGGCGGGACGCGAGGTGTTCTACCGCGCGGTTCAGGCGGCAGTGGGGCCTCTTCAGCCGCGATAGGTGCCGTCTCCGCGATAGCGGGCAAGGATATTGTCATGCACGATGGGGCTGATCAGGTTGGAGAACGCGCAGCCGCACTGGCCATTTTCCCACCACACTACTTCGGCCTGCAGGGATTCTAGACCGGGCAGCGTCAGCCAGCAGATCGATCCTGCGTGCATGCGGGTAACCGCCGCGGCCGAAAAGCCCGACAGCGACAGGTCATTCACCACCGTCTGAAATGATCGCATACCCGAAGCACGCAATTGCGCGGGAATGACGATCTTGGTGCGCGGGGCCGAACGGTCCTCTTGCGCCGCGACATCGTATCGCCCCTGGATGTTGTGCAAAGTCATGCGAATCTTCCGCCCTTCGTGTGCCGTAAGCTTGGCCTTTCAAGGCCTTGCAGGCGCAGATTGCCGCAGGCTGCTTACCAGCGGGTAACCAGGGATGGTTAAGCGGATGTTTCCACTCTGTGCCGGGACATGTTCGGAAAGTCGTTTTCCAGCATCGCCACGATGGCATCGGCCACCGCTTCGGGCGGCTTGACCGATTGCGGGTCTTCGCCGGGATAGGCCCGGGCGCGCATTGCGGTGCGGGTGGCACCGGGATCAAGGATGGCAACGCGGGTTTCGCTGATCCGGCCAATTTCCTGACCGTGCGACAGCAACAGGTTGTCGAAGGCTGCCTTGGTCGCGCCATAGGCACCCCAGAAGGCGCGCGGCTCTGCCCCGACCGAGCTGGTAAGGCCGATAATGCGGCCATGCTTGCTGCGCTTCAGTAGCGGATCGAACACTGCCAGCAGCGCCTGGGTGGCCAGCACGTTCAAGGTCAGCGCCTGGTTGAACTGGCGCGCATCGATCTGGGTTACCGGGGTCAGCGTGGGCAAAGTGGCAGCCGAGATGACCAGGATGTCGAGCCGGTCCCACCGCTGGGCCAGCGCCTGGGCCAGCCGACCGATTGATTCGTTCTCGGTCAGGTTCATCGGCGCGATGGTGGAGGTGCCGCCAGTGTCGTGGATCGCATCCTCGACCGCTTCCAGTTCCTTCACCGTGCGGGCCGTTAGCACCACATGCGCCCCTGCCGCAGCCAGTGCCTTGGCCGTAGCGGCACCGATGCCCTTGCTGGCACCGGTCACCAGCGCGATTCGGCCCTCGAGTGGCTTGTTGCCAACCGTATCGGCCATCTTAGGCGACCTTGCCCACTGGCAGCTTCAACTGGGCATCTTCGGCCTCGACATTGGCGTTGTCGGTCAGGCTGGTGGGATATTCGCCGGTGAAGCAGGCATCGCAGTATTGCGGATTGGCGGCATTGCGCCCGTTCAGCCCGACCGCGCGATAGAGCCCGTCAATCGACACGAAGGCGAGGCTATCGGCCTGGATGAATTCGCGCATCGCAGCCAGATCCATCCGGCCTGCCAGCAGCTTGGAACGTTCGGGCGTATCTACTCCGTAGTAGCAGCCATGCCCGGTGGGCGGGCTGGCCACGCGGAAGTGGACTTCCTTGGCCCCGGCATCGCGCATCATCTGCACGATCTTGAGGCTGGTGGTGCCGCGGACGATCGAATCATCGATCAGCACCACGCGCTTACCCGCCACGATGGCGCGGTTGGCATTGTGCTTGCGCGCCACGCCGGCATTGCGCGCGCCGTCCGATGGCTGGATGAAAGTGCGCCCGACATAGTGGCTGCGGATGATCCCCAGCTCGAAGGGGATGCCGGATTGCTGGGAATAGCCGAATGGCCGCCGGAACGCCGCTGTCGGGCACCGGCACCACCAGATCGGCCTCGACCGGGGCTTCCTTGGCCAGTTCCATGCCGATGCTGCGCCGGCTGGCATAGACCGAGCGATCATTGAAGATCGAATCCGGGCGGCTGAAATAGACATGTTCAAAAATGCACGGACGCGGCTTCGCGTCGCCGAACGGGCGGTGGCTGCTGATCTTGCAGTCAAAATCGACTTCGACGAATTCACCCGGTTCGATCTGGCGGATGAATTCCGCCCCGACCACGTCGAGCGCCACGGTCTCGCTGGCGAACACGATCGCATCCCCCAGCTTGCCCATCACCAGCGGACGGATGCCCAGCGGATCGCGGCACGCCATCATGCCGCGCGGGGTCATCACGACAAGGGCATAGGCTCCTTCGACCAACCGCAGCGCATCGACCAGTTTGTCCAACATGGTGGGATAGCGGCTGGTGGCGACCAGGTGGATGATGACTTCGGTGTCCGAAGTGGACTGGAAGATGGCACCCTTGTGGACCAGTTCCTGCCGCAGCATGCGGGCGTTGGAGATATTGCCGTTGTGGGCCACCGCGAAACCGCCACTGGCCAGATCGGCATAAAGCGGCTGGACATTGCGCATGCCCGCGCCGCCGGTGGTGGAATAGCGGACATGGCCCCCGGCCATCTTGCCCGGCAGCTCGGCAATCGATTCGCCGGTCGAGAAATTCTCCGCCACATGGCCCAGGCCGCGCACGGTGTAGAATTCCGTCCCGTCAAAACTGGTGATGCCGACGGCTTCCTGCCCGCGATGCTGCAGGGCGTGGAGGCCCAGCGCGGTGGTGGCCGCCGCATCAGTGCGGCCGATGACGCCGAAAACGCCGCATTCCTCGCGCAGCTTGTCGCCGTCGAGGTCGAAGAACGGATGCGTGAAATTCGTCATGCGGAGGGGGTGGCTTCTCGCAAGGGGGACGGGCGCTGCCTCCAATGGCAACCAAGGGCGGCAAACACAAGGTGCGATGGGGTATAATACGACGGTTTAGTTGCAAATCCCGCTTGGCGCAGGAAAGTGGTCGGGGAGAGAGGATTCGAACCTCCGGCCCCTGCCTCCCGAAGACAGTGCTCTACCAGGCTGAGCTACTCCCCGACCGGACCTTCCAAACACCAGCGCGCAAGCGCCGGGGGGAGGAGGCAGGCGCGAGCCTATAGAGGCCGAGATTTGGAACTGCAAGGAGCGATTGGGATGACTTGTGCTGGAGGCTGGAAACCGCTGCCCGCCGGTGATAGCGCCGCATCATGAGCCCCTCGACCAACCTTCCCGAAATGGCCGCCCAGCGCCATCCTGACCAGAGCCACCCTGAATCGCAGTATCTCGACCTGATGCGCCACATCTGGGAGCATGGTGACGAGCGGATGGACCGCACCGGCGTGGGCACGCGGTCGATTTTCGGCGCGCAACTGCGGTTCGACCTGTCGGATGGCCGTATTCCGCTGCTCACCACCAAGCGGGTATTCTGGAAAGCGGCCGCACGTGAAATGCTGTGGTTCCTCACCGGCAACACCAATATCCGCCCGCTGCTGGAACAGGGCGTAACCATCTGGAGTGACTGGCCGCTGGCGAAATACCGCACGGCCAGCGGCGAGCAGATCAGCCAGCAGGCGTTCGAGGCACGGATCGTGGCGGACGAGGCATTTGCCCGCCAGTGGGGCGAACTTGGCCCGGTGTACGGCAAGCAATGGGTCAACTGGCCGACCTATGAGTATGGCGCGGACGGAAAATACACTGCCGGTCCGGGCATCAACCAGGTGGCGCAGGTGGTGGAAAGCCTGAAGACCAATCCGGGCAGCCGCCGCCATATCATCGAAGGCTGGAACGTGGCCGAGCTTGACCGGATGGCCTTGCCGCCGTGCCACAAGACCTATCAGTTCCATGTGGCGGGCGAAGGCGCCGGGGCGCGACTCAATTGCCTGTTGTACCAGCGCAGCTGCGACGTGGCGCTGGGCCTGCCGTTCAACCTGTTCGGCGCGAGCATGCTGGCGCGGATGATTGCCGATCAGGCGGGCCTGCAGCCTGGCGAACTGGTGTGGATGGGCGGCGACACGCACCTGTACCTCAATCACGCGCACCTGGTGGTGGAGCAGCTTGGCCGCGTGCCCGATGGCGAGCCGACGCTGCATCTGGTCCGTCGGCCGCCGTCGATCTTCGGCTATCGGATCGAGGACTTCGAAGTGCGCGACTATGCCCCGCAAGGGGTGATCCGTGCGCCGGTTGCGGTGTGACGATCGGTGTTGCCATACCTTTTTAACAAGCCGGGGCAGAGCCGGTTGACAGCCTGATAGACCTGCCTTAGAGGCGCGGCTCCCAAGCGGTGCTATCGCAAATATACGCGGGTGTAGCTCAGTTGGTTAGAGTATCGGCCTGTCACGCCGAGGGTCGCGGGTTCAAGTCCCGTCACTCGCGCCACTTGGGAATTTTCGGATAGACTGGACGCTGTTGCTGGCCCTTAGGGGTTCAGCCCCAGCGGCCTGTCTCCATCCAGATCAGGAAGCGCTTCAGCGGAAGCAGCCATGCCACGCCCAGCACCAGATAGATCACGGTCTGCAACAGAACGTGCGCCTGCCCGATCCATTGCGAGGCCCACATCACCACCCCGGCATAGACGCCGATTCCCGCCAGCAGGGCCAGGATGCCCACCGGGATGCGCCAGGTCGGTTCCTTGCGCATCATGGTCGGTTTCCGAACGGACCCAGGATGCGGGTAGGGGTGACTATCGCGGCCAGCGGCATATCGTGATCCTCCACTGGCAGTTCAGCCACTTCCTGGATGTCCCATGCCATGCCGATGGCCAGCGTCGCCGGGTTCGCGGCCAGCCAGCGGTCATAAAAGCCGCCACCTTGCCCAAGCCGGTCACCGCCAGTGGTAAAGCCCACCAGGGGCATGAACAGCACGTCGGGCACCAGCACGGGCAGATCGCCTGCAGGCTGGCGCAGGCCTAGCGGCCCGGCGACAAGGTCGGTTTCCTCGAACGGATCGGTGTGGGCATGAAACGTCATCGGCTGGTCCAGCGTGGTGACACGGGGCAGGGCTACACGGTGCCCGCGCTCGAAAAAGAACCTGGTATAGGAGAACGCCGGGGCCTCGCCCGGATCGGCCCGATAAAGGCCGATTGTTGCGCCATCGGGCACCATGTCCAGCACCGGCCCGGGCGGACGGTTGAACACCAGCGCGCTGACGTGCGGCGGCAAGGTTGCGGCGAAATCCCGCCGACGGGCGCGCAATTCCTTGCGCAGTGCGGCCTTGTGGTCGGCGATGGTCATGAAATCCTCCCTGGCCCCAATACCGGTCTGCAGTACCGGTCAAAGGTCGGTTGGCGGAACGGTGGGTAGCGGAACCACCATGGGTCGTTTGCCTGGAGATCCTCTGACGCGTTACGTCAGGTGGGGGCCGTGTATCCGAAATTCCAGGACGAACCCGCAACCCCGGTAGGGACAGCTCCCTTGGATATACTTATAGCCTCAGGGATGTTCAACAGCTCGTGCCGGGCAGTCCCGCCACGCCCTATCTAGGCGCTTGCGGTCGATCCCTCAAGCCGTGCGGCGAGAGATTCCAGCTTGTCGGCCAGATTCTCCAGCGGAATGGCTGAAATCTGGGCTGCAGCGGGAACGGTTGCAGGCGTGGCTGCTGGCGCATTTGCGGCAGCAGCCAGCTTGGCCTGGGCCTCATGTAATTCATCAGCCAGCAGCAGCGCGGCAAACAGCAAAGTGCGCTGTTCGGACTGGTTGGTCATCGCCGGCATATCGGCCAGCTTGGCGTTGATCGACGCGCCGAGCATGGTGATATGGGCTTCCTCGCCCGCAGCACAGGCGATGGAGTAGCGACGGCCCGCAATGTCCAGGTGGACGTTACTCATGGCAAGGTTCTCATGCGTCCAGCGTTTCGATCAGGCTGTCGATCTCGGCCAGCGCAGCCCAGGCTTCCTGTCGCAAGCGTTCGTGCTTGTCGGCCAATTCCCGGTCGGCCATGTTATTACCGGATGGGGAGGGTGCCGCAGGAGGGCGCGACGCAAGCGGGCGCGCTGCTGCGGCCTCGATCCTGCTCGCGGCCGCCTCGATCCGGGCCACGGCCCTGACGATGCGTTCCTGCTCCATAAGCCAATGCCTACCAAAAACGCCCAATTGCGGCAAAGCCTTGTCCTGCGAAGTTGTGAATAAGCTTCGAACAGGTGCCAGCAACCCAGTCAGTGAATGGGGCGGGGAAAGGTGCGGGGGAACCCGCCGCGCTTGACGCGTGCGGCCCCGCTGCCCAATGAGCGCGCATCCGAATCGTGATCCGATTACCGCACTGGAGTCTCCGATGAGCCAAGATGCCGCCCGTTTCACCGAGATGGCCAATGCTATCCGGGCGCTAACCATGGACGCGGTGCAGGCCGCCAATATCGGCCACCCCGGCATGCCGATGGGCATGGCCGATGTCGCCACGGTGCTGTGGTCCGATTACCTCAAGTTCGATCCGGCCGATCCGCACTGGCCTGATCGTGATCGCTTCGTGCTGTCGGCCGGCCATGGTTCCATGCTGATCTATTCGCTGCTGCACCTGACCGGCTTTGCCAGCCCGACAATGGATAACATCCGCAATTTCCGGCAGTTGAACAGCCCTTGCGCCGGTCACCCCGAAAACTTCCTGATCGACGGCGTTGAAGCCACCACCGGTCCGCTGGGCCAGGGGCTGGCAATGGGCGTGGGCATGGCAATTGCCGAACGCCACCTCAACGCCAAGTTCGGCAATGACCTGGTCGACCACAAGACCTGGGTCGTGGCGGGCGATGGCTGCATGATGGAAGGCCTCAATCACGAAGCTATCGGCCTGGCCGGGCACCTGGGCCTGGGCAACCTCAACGTGTTGTGGGACGACAACCGCATCACCATCGATGGCGCGGTGGATCTGTCGAGCAGCGAAGACGTGGCGGCGCGGTATCGCGCAACCGGCTGGCACACCGTGGCTTGCGACGGCCACGATCCGGCCGACATCCGCCGCGCAATTGACGAGGCTCTGGCCGATCCGCGCCCCTCGTTGATCGCCTGCCACACGCTGATCGGCAAAGGCGCGCCCAACAAGCAGGGCACCAGCGGGGTCCACGGTTCTCCGCTGGGGGCCGATGAAGTCGCCGCCGCCCGGATCGAACTCAACTGGCCGCACGCGCCGTTCGATGTGCCGGACCAGGTGATGGCCGAATGGCGCGCGCTGGGTGCCCGCGGGGCTTCTACTCACCAGGCATGGCAGGATCGCTTGTCCGCATCTGCTCTGCGCAGCGAATTCGCCGCCCAGATGGGATCGGTGGCCGAACTGGCCGCTCCCGCGATTGAGCAGCACATTGCTGCACTTGCCTCTGACCGTCCCAAGGTCGCCAGCCGCAAGGCCTCCGAAAACGTGCTCGGACCGTTGACCGAGAAGCTGCCGCAACTGATCGGCGGATCGGCCGATCTTACGGGCTCGAACAACACCAAAACCAAGTTCACCGCTCCGCTGACGCGCAACGACTATTCAGGCCGTTATATCTATTATGGCATCCGCGAATTCGGCATGGCGGCGGCGATGAACGGCATGGCGCTGCATGGCGGGGTGGTGCCTTATGGCGGCACGTTCCTGATCTTCAGCGACTATGCCCGCAATGCCATCCGCCTGTCGGCGCTGCAGCGGGTGGGAGTGGTCTATGTGCTGACGCACGATTCCATCGGGCTGGGCGAAGACGGGCCGACCCACCAGCCGGTCGAACAGGTGATGAGCCTGCGCCTGATCCCCAACCTCAACGTGTTCCGCCCGGCCGATGCGATCGAGACGGCGGAATGCTGGGCGCTGGCACTGCAAACGCCCAACACGCCATCCGCGCTCGCGCTGACCCGCCAGAACCTGCCGGCTGTGCGCGGCGAGGGGGACGAGAACTGGACTGCGCAAGGCAATCGCAGCGCGCGCGGAGCCTATCGCCTGAAGGCCGCTACGGCTGCCCGCAAGGTGGTGCTGGTGGCAACCGGTTCGGAAGTCTCGGTCGCGCTGGATACGGCTGCGGCGCTGGAAGCACAGGGCATCGGGGCAGATGTGGTGTCCATGCCCTGCATGGAGTTGTTTGCCGCGCAGGACGCCGCCTATCAGGCTGATGTCATCCCCGATGATGGCGCACTGGTCGTCACCATCGAAGCCGGCACCACGCTGGGGTGGGAACGCTACAGCGGCCGCACTGGCCTCAACATCGGGCTGGACCGGTTCGGCGCTTCGGCTCCGGCCGAAGTCCTGTTCGAGCATTTCGGTTTTTCGGCGGACAAGATCGTGCCGCGCATTCTCGCCAAGCTGACCAAGTAAGTCAGGTTGGGTAACTGATCAGGAGACAGGTTTCATGACCACCAAGGTAGCGATCAACGGTTTCGGGCGCATCGGCCGCCTTGTGGCGCGGGCCATCCTCGAGCGGAGCGATCACGACCTTGAGCTCGTGGCGATCAACGATCTGGCCGATACCAATGCCAATGCGCTGCTGTTCGGTTTTGACAGCACGCATGGCCGTTTCCCCGGCACGGTCGAAGTTGATGGCAGCAACCTGGTGGTCAACGGCAAGACTATCGCCGTCACCAGCGAACGTGATCCCGCCAACCTGCCGCACAAGGCGATGGGCGTGGACATCGTGCTGGAATGCACCGGTTTCTTCCAGTCGCACGATGCGGCCAAGCCGCACCTTGATGCCGGCGCCAGGCGCGTGCTGATTTCGGCCCCCGCCACCGGCGTTTCGGCCACTGTGGTCTATGGCGTGAACCACTCCATCCTGACAGCGGATGACCTGATCGTATCCAACGCCAGCTGCACCACCAACTGCCTGGCCCCGGTGGCCAAGGTGCTGCACGACCTGGTAGGGATCGAGCGTGGTTTCATGACCACGATCCATTCCTACACCAACGACCAGCGGATGCTGGACCAGATGCATTCGGATATGCGCCGTGCGCGTGGCGGGGCGCAGAACATGATCCCGACCACCACCGGCGCTGCCCGTGCAGTGGGTCTGGTGCTGCCCGAACTGAAGGGCAAGCTGGACGGTTCTTCGGTCCGCGTGCCCACGCCCAATGTCAGCCTGGTGGACCTGGCCTTCGTGCCCAGCCGCGATACCAGCAGGGAAGAACTGAACGCCGCGCTGAAGGCTGCTGCCGAAGGTGCGATGAAGGGCGTGCTCGACTATACCGACAAGCCGTTGGTCTCGAGCGACTTCAACCACCATCCGGCCAGCTCCACCGTGGACAGCCTGGAAACGTCGGTGATGGAGGGCAAGCTGGCCCGGGTTGTTTCGTGGTATGACAACGAATGGGGCTTCTCCAACCGCATGATCGACACTGCCGGAGTGATGGCAAAGCTGATGTAACGGCAACCGATCTTTCCTCCCGCTTGCGGGAGGGGTCGGGGGAGGGCACGTCAGCCGCCTGACCCGCTTACCGGACGTCCCCTAGCCCCTCCCGCAAACGGGAGGGGGATCTGGAGCAAGACATGACCAAGTTCAAAACCCTCGATGATCTACCAGCCGATCTTACTGGCAAGGTGGCGCTGGTGCGGGTGGACTTGAACATGCCGATGGCCGACGGCGCGGTGACGGATCTGACCAGGGCCGAGGCTGTTGCGCCGACCATTCTGGAACTGGCTGGCAAGGGCGCCAAGGTGCTGCTGCTGGCCCATTTCGGCCGGCCCAAAGGCGAACGCAATTCGACCATGTCGCTCAGCATGGTACAGGGCGCGCTGGAACAGGTACTGGACAGCGAAGTGATGTTCATTCCGGAACTGGCCGGGCCCGTTGCCGCGCAGGCGATCGATATCCTGCGGCCCGGCGATGTCGGCCTGCTGGAAAACACCCGCTTCTGGGCGGGCGAAGAAAAGAACGACATGGAATTCGCCCGCGGCATTGCCGCCAACGGCGATTTCTATGTCAACGATGCGTTCTCTGCCGCGCACCGCGCTCACGCCAGCACCCATGCGCTGGCGCAATTGCTTCCCGCCTATGCAGGCCGCTCGATGGAGGCGGAACTCAAGGCGCTCGATGCCGCGCTCGGCAATCCTGAAACGCCGGTGGCAGCCGTGGTTGGCGGGGCCAAGGTCTCAACCAAGCTGGCGGTGCTGGAACACCTGGTTGGCCGGGTGCAGCACCTGATCATCGGCGGCGGCATGGCCAATACGTTCCTTGCCGCGCGCGGGGTGGATGTGGGGCGCAGCCTGTGCGAGCACGACCTTGCTGCCAAGGCCGAGGCGATCATGGATGCGGCAGACGCCAGCGGCTGCATCGTCCACCTGCCCTATGATGTGGTGGTGGCCAAGGAATTCGCCGCCAACCCGGCGTCCTTGCGCACCTGTAACGTGCACGAAGTGGCGGCGGATGAGATGATCCTGGATATTGGCCCGCAGGCGACTGTGGCGCTGGGCGATGTACTCAAGACCTGCCGCACGCTGGTGTGGAACGGCCCGCTCGGCGCGTTCGAGACTCCGCCGTTCGATACTGCAACCGTTGCCTTGGCGCGCATGGCGGCAGCGTTGAGCGCGGAAGGATCGCTGGTTTCGGTGGCGGGCGGCGGGGATACCGTTGCCGCGCTCAACCATGCCGGCGTGGCGGGCGATTTCACCTATGTCTCAACCGCCGGCGGCGCCTTCCTGGAATGGATGGAAGGGCGCGAATTGCCCGGTGTGGCAGTGTTGACTGCCGCCTGAGCCAGCGGACGATTAATCCAGCGCCAACCTAATCAAGCGGTCGCTCAGGCGAATTGCCTTCAAAGGCGAATCGATAATCGCCTGGCTTGGTATCGGGTCCACCGGCCATCTTGCCTGGTTCAGCCGAAACGAGGTTGAGAATATAGCCGCGCACACCGCCCGGCTCGCCCAGCGAGAGCGGCACGGTCTCGCGCCAGCCAGCGCCATCGACCCGCGTTTCCACCGTGATCCTGCCAGCCCACACGCAACGGGCGTTGATCGGACAGCGCGAATCTTCTGTTACACGGATCGGGGTGAGCACAACGTCGGCAACCTTCACCGGCTCGCCCAGTGCTACCACGCTGCCTTCCGGCGCGGGTGCCCTGGCATCGACCATTGGCACATGGGCACAACCGGCAAGCAAGGGCAGGGCGAGGGAGATGGCCAATGCGGGGGCCACGAAGGGGGCAAGAAATGTTCTCATGCCCGCAATAAGGCGCCAGCAGCGCTTTCCTATTCCTGAACAGCGTTTAGCGATGACGGAAGCACAATAGCATCTCGCCATCCAGCACATAGTCGAAATTGTAGGCCGACAGGCTGCGCAGGAAGTTCACTGTCGAACCGCTCCACGGGAAGGCCCAGTCATCCGGTTCCAGCATAATGAGGTCGGCATCGGCCACCCAGCCGGTGTTGGCCGAGAACAGCTCGGCTTGCGCGCCCTCGATGTCCAGCTTCACGATCCACGGGCGGCCATGCGGCACCATGGCGACAAGATCGGGCACGGTAACGGTGCGCAGCGCATCCGGGTGATCGGCCCCGCAATATTCGGTCATGAACCCGGCGCTACCCCGTTCGCGCCCAATCACCCGGCAATGACCGCTGCGGGAGGCAAGGCCAGCCTGGACGCAAGTGTGCGGCGAGGCCGCTTCGGCAGCATTGGCGCCAAGCACCCGGAAGTTATCGGCGTCGGGTTCCACCGCGATCACATGCGCTTGCGGGAAATCGCGCGTGAAGCCGCGCAGGCTGAGGCCGATATTGGCTCCGCCATCAATCACCAGCGGCACCTGGCCACTGCGTATCATGGCATCGGCGCGGCGGCGAATCTCGGTCATCTGGGCAAAGCGTGACAGATCGTATTGCTGGCGCACCACGCACTGCCAGAAGATCGAATAGTCTGACCGGATCGGCCGCAGGTGAATTGGCCGCACGAAATCCGACACTGCCAGCGGGCGGGCGGCGGCTGCAACACTGTTGCCTTGTGCCGAAACGCCAAGGCCAAGGCGCAGGCCTTCCATCAGGCCGTATCGCTTGAGGAAATTGGGCAGCCGTTCGATTGTCTCGCGCATCATGCAGCACGCGCTAGGGCAAGAGTTCTAAGATTGGTCTAACATTGGCGTTCGCGGGCCGTTCGGCTAAAGGGCGCGCATGACCCAGTGCCAGCTATACCTCATCTCGCCGCTCGCCGTTGGCGGCGAATTTCCGCAAGCCCTTATCCGGGCGCTCGACGCCGGTATCGCCGCAGGTGCGCCGGTGGCCGCGTTCCAGTTTCGGGTGAAGGATACCGACCAGCACGAAGCTGCAAGGCTGGCGGAACCGTTGCAGGGCATTTGTGCGGAGCGCGACGTGGCCTTCATCGTCAACGATTCGGTGGCGCTGGCCAAGCGGATCGGAGCCGATGGTGTGCACCTGGGGCAGGGCGATGGTAGCGCCCGGGAAGCGCGCGAGTTTCTTGGCCGCGATGCCCAGATTGGCGTGACTTGCCACGCCAGCCGCCACCTGGCGATGGAAGCTGGCGACATGGGCGCGGACTATGTAGCCTTCGGGGCGTTCTTTCCCAGCACCACCAAGGCGACCGAGCACCGGGCCGAAATCGACCTGCTTGAGTGGTGGTCGGGCCTGTTCGAGATTCCCTGCGTCGCCATCGGCGGCATCACGCCCGGCAACTGCCGCCCGCTGGTGGAGGCCGGGGCCGATTTCCTCGCCGTGTCAGGCGCAGTGTGGAACGGTGACGAAGCCGCCGCTGTGCGCGCCTTTGCCGAAGTGTTGAAAACCTAGCGTTCCCGCCAGAAGCAGCGCAACCGCCTGGGCTGGCCGTTTTCAATCTTGCGCAGGAATGTGGAGGAGATGACGCGATACTGCGCACCGTTGCGCGGTCCGCTGCTCATGGTCACCACATCACCGCGCCTCAAATATGTTCCGTCCCCGTCTGCCGAGCGATAGCGGCTGGCGCTGGCGATGCGGAAGTCTTCCTGCGGCTGGTGAATGCCCACCTGGCCGGCGGCATCCCCCGGCAGTTCGCAGATATACTGCCCTCTCTCGATCGTGCCGATTGGCCCCTGCGCCGCTGCAGGGGCAGCCAGGGCCAGCAAGGCCATGCCGGGAAATAGTGCCAGTCTCATGTTGCCGCCCTTAGCACTACTGGCTTGCAAGGCCATGAACGATTCGGTGGAATGATCGCTGCACTTGCCCAAACGCGTGCATCGGGCTAGGGCGCGCGCATTCCGAAATTCTGCGAAAATGCGAAGGCCTGTATCCCATGAAGATCAGCGGCGTTGATATCCGTCCCGGCAACATCCTGGAATATGAAGGCGGCATCTGGAAGGTCGCCAAGATCCAGGCCACCCAGCCCGGCAAGGGCGGCGCCTATATGCAGGTCGAAATGAAGAACCTGCAGGACGGCCGCAAGACCAATGTCCGGTTCCGCAGCGCCGACACGGTGGAAAAGGTCCGGCTCGATACCAAGGACTATCAGTTCCTGTACGAAGACGGCGCGATGCTGGTATTCATGGATCAGGATACTTACGAGCAGATCACCCTGCCGTCAGACCTGTTGGGCGATGCCCGCGCGTTCCTGCAGGATGGCATGCAGGTGAAGCTGGAACTGTGGGACGAAAAGCCGATCAGCGTGGAACTGCCGACCACGGTGGAAGCCATGATTGTGGAAGCCGATGCCGTGGTGAAGGGCCAGACCGCTTCGTCCAGCTACAAGCCGGCCATCCTCGATAACGGCGTGCGCATCATGGTGCCGCCGCACATCGGCGCGGGCACCCGCATCGTGGTGGACGTTTACGAGCAGGCCTACGTCGGCAAGGCCGGCTGACCGGTATGGCTGTACTCTCAGGTCTTATCCGCGTGATGGAAAAGGCTGCCCGCAAGGCGGGTGGTCGGCTGCGGCGCGATTTCGGCGAGGTTGAACACCTCCAGGTTTCACGCAAGGGCCCGTCGGATTTCGTCAGCCGGGCCGATCAGGCGTCGGAACGCACGATTTATGACGAGCTGCTGCAGGCCCGCCCAGACTGGGGCTTCCTGATGGAGGAAGCGGGCGAGATTCTGGGCGATCCGAACAAGCCGCGCTGGGTGGTTGATCCGCTCGACGGGACCAGCAACTTCCTGCACGGTATCCCCCATTTCGCCATTTCGATCGCCTGCCAGGAACCCAAGCTGGATGGCTCGGGCTGGGGCGAGGTGACCGCCGGCGTGGTCTACCAGCCGATCACCGACCAGACCTTCTGGGCGGAAAAGGCCCGCGGCGCTTGGCTACAGGATGCGCGGCTGCGCGTTTCGGGCCGCCGCCACCTGTCTGAAGCGCTGATCGCCACCGGCACGCCTTACCAGGGCCACGGCGACTTTACCGAATGGGTCAAGGTCTATGCCGCGCTTGGTCCGCAGGTGGCTGGTATCCGCCGGTTCGGCGCGGCCTCGCTCGATCTGGCATGGGTGGCTGCTGGCCGGTTCGACGGATTCTGGGAAAGCGACCTTGCCCCGTGGGACACCGCCGCTGGCTGCCTGCTGGTGCGCGAGGCGGGCGGTTTCGTATCGGATTATCGCGGACGTTCATTGCCGATCTGCGACAAGCAGGTGATTGCTGGCAACGATCCGCTCCATTCGCGGATGCACAAGATCATGGCCGAGGCGCTCAAGGCCTGATTTCGGACGGCCTTGCCCGACCTTTGGCTTGAACCTCGCCCAATGCCCCGCTAACCGCGGGAACAAGGGCCCCTGTGGCGGAATTGGTAGACGCGCTCGACTCAAAATCGAGTTTCTTTGAAGTGCCGGTTCGAGTCCGGCCAGGGGTACCAAGCCTTTTTGCAATCTGACGGGAGAACTCCATGATCCCCATCCCGTCCCCGCATGCCATCGCCGCGATGGTTTTGACCATCGCGATGTTCGTAGCCTTTGCGCGCGGTCGCTTGGCCGTAGAAATCATCTCGCTGCTGGTTATCGCGGTGATCGGGCTGGGCCTGTATTTTTATCCATTGCCGGATACCAACCCCACCGACGGGCTGGCCCTGGCTTTCGGCGGGTTCGGACATTACGCGCTGATCACTATCTGTGCGCTGATGATCATGGGGCGGGGGCTGGTAGTAACCGGCGCGCTGGAACCGGCTGCGCGATTGCTCGAACAGGTATGGAAGTTCAATACCCAGGTCGGCATGCTGGTATCGCTGTTGATTGCTTTCGGGCTGTCGATGGTGGTCAACGATACGCCGGTGCTGGTGCTGCTACTGCCGATTTTCGTGGCGCTGGCACAGCGCGGCGCGATGCCTGCTTCGAAGACCCTGATACCGCTCAATGCTGCGGTCCTGATCGGCGGCATGGCAACCACGATCGGCACGTCGACCAACATCCTGGTGGTGTCGATCGCGACCGATCTGGGCATGCCGCAAATGTCGGTGTTCCACTTTACGCCAATCGTGCTGATGGCTGCGCTGGTGGCACTGCCATACCTGTGGCTGGTGATGCCGCGCCTGCTGCCCGACAACACGCCCGAACAGATTGAATCCGTGCGCCGGTTCCACACCCGCATGCGCATCAGCCCCGGCAGCGAATTGATCGGCCGACATTTCGATGAGGTCATGGCGCGCCTGCCCAAGGATTTCTGCTTCGAGGAACGGCCTGATGGCCAGTTTTCCGAAGGTCAGCGGCTGCTGGTTTCAGGCACGCACGAGGCGCTTGAAGAAGCCAACCGCATCCTCAAGAGCCGGGTTGCGCCCGGCTGGGTGATGGACCGCATCGCGCGCATGTCGCAGGAACAGCGTGAGGACATCCAGGTGGTCGAGATGGTCGTTACCGCTGATTCGCGGCTGGTCGGTCGCACGCTGGCCGCTTCAGGCATTGCCGACAACTATGGTGTGGCAGTGCTTGGCGTGCACCGGCCGGAACGCCCGGGCCGCACCCAGCCGATCACCAGGCTTGACGAGATCAGCTTGACCGAAGGCGACGTGCTGCTGGTCATGGGCCTGAACCAGGGATTGCGCGAATTTGCCGGTGCGGACAGCCTGTTGCAACTGGAGGGTGCACGCGAGATGCCGCGCCGGTCGAAAGCCGTTCTGTCGGGCGCGATCATGCTGGGTTCGGTATTTACCGCCAGTGTAGGGCTGTTCCCCATTGCCATCTCGGCGCTGGGCGGGGCAATCCTGATGTTCCTGACCGGCTGCGTGAAGTTCGACCGCGTGGGCCGTGCCTTGTCGGCCCAGGTGATCGTGCTGGTCGCAGCCTCGATCGCCATTGGCCAGATCATCCTGGCCAGCGGTGCCGCAGAATGGCTTGGTCTGGTGCTGTCGCAAGGCCTGCAGTACCTGCCGGCGGCGGGCGTGCTGGCAGCGATCATGCTGTTCGTTACGCTGCTGACCAACTTTGCCTCGAACGCCACTGCGGCCACGGTGGGTACGCCGATCGCATTCAATATTGCCACAACGCTCGACCTCCCGGCCGAGCCGATGATCCTGGCGGTGCTGTTCGGGTGCAACCTGTGCTATGCCACGCCGGTTGCCTATCAGACCAACATGCTGATCATGGGCGAGGGCAATTACCGCTTTGCCGATTACCTGCGCACCGGTGTTCCGCTGGTGCTGCTGATGGTTACGACGCTGTCGATCCTGCTGGTCTATACCTACAGCATGTAGGCAAACATGCGTGCTATTCCTGGCGAATCTGGTGGCCGCTGCGGCGGCGCGAGGCGGCTTCCATTACGGCGGTTGCATTGCGGCGTTGGGCATCATCGGTCACCCCGCCTTCGCGCAAGGCGCGCAGCAGGGCATCAAGCTCCTCGTCGCTCAGTGAATTGAGGTAGGCATTGGTGAAGCCCGCGTTCTCGGAATTGGCCGGGGGCAGGTCAGTCGGATTGATCGTGCCAGTGTTGCGACCCATGTGGCCGCCGCTGTCGGCAGATCCTGGCCCAGCTTCGTCGCCAAAGCTGCCCCCACTGCCTGGAGCGACCAGTTGCGCCTGGCCATAAGCGGGCGTGTTGTTGCGCCGGGCGAGAGCGGCGGTAGCGACAGGGGCAGCAGATGTGGCAGAGCCTACAGTGGCCGCGACAGGATCTTCCCCGTTGGCCAACAGCGCCAGGGTAACTGCCAGCGTCACCGTGACCACGGCAAAGTGGCGGTACAGCTTTATCGTTACAGGGGGCTTTCTGATCTGTGCCATCCAACGGCCAGTAATGGCGAGGCGTTAACCTTGCGCTGGCCGAACATGGTTAACTCCGGGTTGCCGCGTTACTTGTTTTCTGGCGCCAGGAACTAGGCGCGAGCACACTGGTTATGGCCTCGTACTATCGAGGGAGAAGTCCATGACCGAAGAACGCATTACCGAGATCCGCGACGATGACGGCGCGGTCCATACGCACACCACCATCATCCGCGATCCCGAGCCCGCAAAGCGCAGCGGTATGGGCATGATCGGCCTGTTGGTACTGGTGGCGATCATTGGTGCGGCAGCTCTGCTGATCTTCAACCAGATGGGCGAGGCCGAAGCGGTCAAGGACACGGCCATCACCGAGGCGGCCGAGGATGTGGGCAATGCTGCCAGCCAAGTGGGCGATGCAGTGGAGCAGGGCGTCGATAACCTTTCGCAGTGATCAGCCGCGTGTTCGATCGACAGTTGTAAAGTTTACCGACATTTCACCTCTGGCCGTTAAGTCTTGCGGCCATGATCCGGTTGTTCAAACATTACGTGCCACACGCAGTCCTGCTGCTGGGCCTGATCGACTTTGCGCTGTTGCTGGTGGCGACCAATGCGGCGTGGACCTTTCGTGCGGTGCAGATCGGGATGGAACCCGGGCCGCTGCTTGATCGGTTGCCCACGATCGGTGGCATCGCGGTGGTTACGCTGACCGCAATGATCGCGGTGGGCGTGTTCGGGCCGGACGCCTTGCGATCACTGCGCTTTGCGGGTGCGCGACTGCTGGTGGCAGTCAGCCTGGCGGTGCTGGGGCTGGCTTTTCTGGATTTCGTGCTTCCCGGCCAGACCTTCTGGCGGTCGATCCCGCTTTACGCGATGGGTCTGTCGATCGTTTTCCTGATGGTCAACCGCATGGTGGTGGGTGGTATCCTGGGTAATTCGGCATTCCGCCGCCGCGTGCTGGTGCTTGGCGCCGGCCCGCGCGCCCGGCGCATCCAGGTGCTGGGCGAGTTGCCGGAAAGCGGCTTTGTCGTGGTCGGCTTCGTTGGCATGGGAGCCACCAACCCGGTCATCGAACAGGCAATCCAGCGGTCGGCGATTGACGACCTGCAGCGCCATGTCGCCAACCTCGGGGCGAGCGAAGTGGTGCTGGCACTGGAGGAACGGCGCAATGCGCTGCCGCTGAAGGATCTGCTGCGGATCAAGACCCTGGGCGTACATGTGAATGACTTCTCCAGCTTCATGGAGCGCGAGACCGGCCGCGTCGATCTCGATACGCTCAACCCCAGCTGGCTGATCTTCTCGGACGGATTTTCGTCCAGCCGCATGCTGTCCAGCGCGATGAAGCGAGTGTTTGACATTGTGGCGAGCCTGTTGCTGCTGGTGTTGAGTTTCCCGCTCATCGTGCTGTTCGCGGCGCTGGTGAAGCTTGACAGCAAGGGACCGGCATTTTTCCGCCAGAACCGGGTGGGCCTGTATGGGCAGACGTTTACGATGGTGAAGCTGCGTTCGATGCGGACCGATGCAGAGAAGGACGGCGCGCAGTGGGCGCAGAAGGCTGATCCGCGCATTACCCGCATCGGCAGCATGATCCGCAAGCTGCGGATCGACGAACTGCCGCAGGTCTGGACCGTGCTGAAAGGCGAGATGAGTTTCGTCGGACCACGCCCCGAAGTGCCGCAGTTCGTCGACGATCTGGAAGAAAAGCTGCCCTATTATGCCGAACGGCACATGGTGAAACCGGGAATTACCGGCTGGGCGCAGATCAACTATCCCTATGGCGCTTCGATCGAGGATTCCCGGCACAAGCTGGAGTACGATCTGTACTATGCCAAGAACTACACTCCGTTCCTTGACCTGTTGATCCTGCTGCAGACCCTGCGCGTGGTGCTGTGGCCGGAAGGTGCACGATGATGGGCGCGCGCTGATGGAGCTGGTGTGGCACTATATCTCGCAGGGCATCCATGTCCTTGCGGCTTGCAGCGCGATCATTCTGGCGCTGTGGCATGCGTCGCACAAGGATGCGGCAGGCCCCTTGCTGGCCAAGGTCAACCTGGCGCTGGCGCTTAGTGCGCTGTGGGCGCTGGCGACGGTCGGCCTCGCTCCGCAAAGCGAATTCACCCAGTTACTGGTCAGTGCCACCTACCTTGCGTGGCTGCGGCTGCTGTTCGGACTGTTCGGCCATGACAGCCGCGACACCACGCTCAGGCCGATCCGTCCGGTGGTCTATGCCCTGGCGTTTGTGGAGCTGGCCCAGATCGCCCTGACGCTGGCCCGCATCCAGTTTGCCGGTCACCCGGTGAATTACGACATGATCGTGACCTTTTCGGTGACGTTCCGGCTGCTGTTCTGCATCGGCGCGCTGGTGCTGGTTCATAACCTCTATGCCGGTGCAGCGCAGCAGGCGCGCGCGGCGCTGCGCTGGCCGGCCGCTGCGCTGGCAGCGTTGTGGCTGTACGACCTCAATCTCTACACCATCACCTATCTGGCCCATGCGTTCCCGATGCCGCTGGTCGACTTGCGCGGGTTTGCCATGATCGTGGTGGTTGGCCTGATGGGCTATGGCACTGTGCGCAACAGCAGCGAGATGCGCTTCCAGCCATCACGCAGCTTTGCCTTCCGCTCGTTCTCGTTGGGGGTGATCGGCGGCTACCTTGTGGTGATGGTGCTTATCGCGCAAGCTATTGCCTATACCGGCAGCGACTATTCACGCGTGCTGCAGGCAGTCTTCGTGCTGATGGCCACGGCGCTGGCCTTGGCGCTGGTGCCGTCGAAAAAGGTCCGCGGGTGGCTGCGTGTGACGCTGGCCAAGAACCTGTTCCAGCACCGTTATGACTACCGCGCCGAATGGCTGCGGTTCACCGATACCATCGGCCGTGCCGGGCCGCAGGCCTCGCCGCTGCCCGAGCGTGCGGTCCAGGCCGTAGCCGACATTACCGACAGCCCCTCGGGCCTGCTGCTCACCCCGCGTGAGGAAGGCGGCCTGGCCATTGCCGCGCGCTGGAACTGGTCGCAGATCGAGGTTCCCGCCCCGGCAATGGACGTGGCCGGTATGCGGTTCTTCGAGGAAAGCCAGTTCATCCTCGATCTGGACGACATCCGGGCCGGGCGCACCCAGGCGATTCCTGCTGCAGCCATCCCCGCATGGCTGGTGGCCGACGAAAGCGCATGGGCGCTGATTCCGCTGCTCCATTACGAGCGGCTGGTGGGTGTCGTCGTGCTGGCCCGCCCGCCAATGGCGCGCATGCTCGATTGGGAGGATTTCGATCTCCTGCGCGTGATCGGTCGCCAGCTCGCCAGCTATCTGGCCGAACAGACCAGCCAGGATGCGTTGGGCGAGGCGCAGCGGTTCGATGATTTCAACCGCCGTATCGCGTTCGTGATGCACGATATCAAGAACCTCGCCAGCCAGCTCTCGTTGCTGGCGCGCAACGCTGAAAAGCATGCCGACAAGGCCGAATTCCGGGCCGACATGATCCTGACGCTGCGCAATTCGACCGACAAGCTGCAAGGCCTGCTCAACCGCCTTGGCCGCTATGGGGCGCAAGGCCACGGGCAGATGTCGATGGTGGAACTGGACAAGGTGCTGGCCCGCGTGGCGCGGCAGTACCAGGGGCGGCACGATCTGGTCGTCCTCGAACGCGAACCCGCCACCGTGCGCGGCGATGGCGAAGCGTTGGAACAAGCGCTGGTCCATCTGGTGCAGAATGCGATCGAGGCCAGCAGCGGCAGTTCGCCGGTGTTCCTTGATATGCGGATCGATGGCTCCTGCGCGGTGGTCGAAGTGGTCGACAGCGGAAGCGGCATGAGCCCGGAGTTTATCCGCACACGGCTGTTCCGACCGTTCCATTCATCCAAACAGGGCGGCTTCGGCATCGGCGCGTTCGAGGCGCGCGAGCTGGTTCGAGCGATGGGCGGGCGGCTCGACGTGGAATCGCGCGAAGGGATCGGCACCCGCTTCCTCATCCGCCTGCCACTGGCCAGCACCAGCCAACTCATCACTGCACTCAATGACCACGCGGACAGTGACCCGTCCGGCCCATCTTCGGAGGTCGCATGAAAGCCGACAGCAAGTCCCCCCACCGGCCCAAACTGCTGATCGTCGAGGACGATGCCGGCCTGCAAGCCCAGCTCAAATGGGCCTATGACGATTTCGACGTGGTTATCGTGGGGGATCGCGACAGCGCCATTGCCGCGCTGCGGGCCGAAGAACCCGCCGTGGTCACGCTTGACCTCGGCCTGCCGCCGGACCCCGATGGCACGACCGAAGGATTTGCCGTGCTGGATGCGATCATGGCGTTGAAACCGGATACCAAGGTGATCGTGGCCAGCGGCCACGGTGCGCGGGAAAGCGCGCTCAACGCGATCGAACGCGGGGCCTATGATTTTTACCAGAAGCCGGTCGATATCGAGCAGCTTGGCCTGATCGTGCGCCGCGCTTTCAACCTGCACCAGATCGAAGTGGAGAACCGCCTGCTTGCAGCGCGGGCGGGCGAGGGCAATCGGGTGCTGGGCCGGATGATCACGGCCGCGCCGGAAATGGTCAAGGTGGCGCGCACGATCGAGCGGGTAGCCAACACCAATGTCTCTGTCATGCTGCTGGGCGCCAGTGGCACCGGCAAGGAACTGCTGGCCCGCGGCCTGCACGATGCCAGCGACCGGCGGAACGGGTCGTTCATCGCCATCAACTGTGCGGCGATCCCGGAAAACCTGCTGGAAAGCGAGCTGTTCGGGCACGAGAAGGGAGCCTTCACCGGTGCAGTCAAGACCACCGAAGGCAAGATCGAAATGGCCAACGGGGGCACGCTGTTCCTTGATGAAGTGGGTGACATTCCACTACCCCTGCAGGTCAAGCTGCTGCGCTTCATCCAGGAACGGGTGATCGAGCGGATCGGCGGGCGCAAGCAGATCGATGTAGATACCCGCATCGTCTGCGCCACGCACCAGAACCTGGAACAGATGATCGGCGCAGGCACATTCCGCGAAGACCTGTTCTATCGCCTGGCCGAAGTGGTGATCAAGGTGCCCTCGCTGGCCGAACGTCCGGGCGATGCCACGTTGTTGGCCAAGGCCTTCCTCAAGCGCTTCGCCGACGAGATGAACCCGTCGGTTACCGGTCTTGCGCCCGATGCGCTGGCGGCCATCGATGGCTGGCCGTGGCACGGCAATGTGCGCGAACTGGAAAACCGACTGAAGCGCGCGGTGATCATGGCCGATGGCAAGCTTGTTACCGCCGCCGACCTTGATCTGGGCGAGGGGGAAGAGGCAGTCGGCGTGCTCAATCTGAAGAGCGCGCGCGAACAGGCTGATCGCAAAGTGATCCGTCACGCTCTGGCCCGGACCGAAGGCAATATCTCGAGCACCGCCAAGCTGCTGGGGATCAGCCGGCCCACGCTATACGATCTGCTCAAGCAGTATGACCTGCAAAGCTGATCGCAGTCCTTGGTGGCTGCTGCTGGCCGCTGCGGCAATTGTCGCGCCGCTGGCGGCTGTCTCGCAGGATGATGGGCCAAAGGCCGATGCGATCGCCGAAGCGGTCGAAGCCCTGGCGCGGGGCGATGGCGTGGCCGCCGAGATGGCCGGCAAGCGCGCGCTGGACCAGGGGGCGACCCGCCCCGAGATTGCCGCGCTGGTGGGCGAGGGCGAGCTGTTGCAGGGCGACTTAGACGATGCCCGGCAGTGGCTGGGTGAAGCGGAGTTTTCGCCCGGTACACGCGCCCGCGGACTGCATGCCCTGGCCCGGCTGGAAGTGTCCGAGCAAAATTACGCGGCTGCGATCGAAGTGTACGAGCGCCGCCTGGCCGAAGGCGATGCGACCGCACAATTGTGGGTCGATATCGGGCGCATGCGCTATCGCATCGGTGACCATCAGCTGGCCTTGCAGGCTGCGGAACGTGCTATTGAAATCGATGGCGCTGAACCGCGCGCGCTGGAATTCCTCGCCCAGTTGACGCGCGATGCCGAGGGGCTGCGCGCCTCGTTGCCCTTGTTCGGCCGCGCACTGGAAGGCGCGCCGACGGATGCCGGACTGATGCAGCAATATGCCGCGACCTTGGGAGACGCCGGCGACCATACCCGCATGCTGGCGGTGGTGCGCGGCCTGCTGGAGCAGGATGGCGATGCCAAGTTTGGCCATTTCCTTCAGGCAGTGCTGGCTGCGCGGGCGGGCCAGGATGATCTTGCGCGGCAGTTGTGGTGGCGGACCGAAGGGGAATTCGACGAAACGGCGGTGGGTCTGACAATCACCGGTGTGCTTGAATATCGGTCCGGCAACCCTGCGGTGGCGACCGAAAAGTTTGGCGAATTGCTCCGTCTTCAGCCGTTCAACGATACTGCCCTGCTGCTGTATGCCCGCGCGTTGGTCGCCAATGGCGAGGCCAATGTGGCGCTGCCTTTGCTGGAACCCCACGCCCAGCGGCCCGATGCCTCGCCGTACCTGCTGGTGCTGGCGGCGCGGGCCCATGAACAATTGGGCGAGCGCGACCGGGCCGGACAGTACCTCGACCGGGCCGCAAGGTTGGCACGCGCTTCCGACAGCCCGCTACCCGCATTCCTGCTGCGCGACGGGTCTGGCCGGATCGAGGATCCGGATAATCCGGTGCTGCAGATGCGCCAGATGCTGTCCGAGGGACGCACCGGTGAAGCCCGCACAATGGTGGCCGGGTTCCTTGGCCAGTTCGCGGGATCGGCCGACCTGCAGGTTGTGGCAGGTGACGTGGAACTGCTGGCTGGCGATATGGCGGCTGCCCTCGGGCATTATCGGCAGGCCGGACGGGTGCGCAGCGATTGGCCGCTGGTGCGCCGCATGGTTGCCGCGTTGACTTCGCAGGGCTCTGCGCCCGAGGCACGCGCCCTGCTCGCCGCGCACCTGGCGGGAAATCCGCGCCAGCAACAGGCTGCCGCCCTGCTGGGCAGGATGCAGCGGGATGCGGGCAATCCGGCGCGCGCCACAGCCTTGTTGCGCCACGCCGCGGCGCTTGGCTCGGGTCCGCGCGATCCCATCCTGTTGGCCGACCTGGCCGAGATGGAGGCGCTGATCGGCAACCAGGATCGCGCATTGGCCACAGCCGCAGCCGCCCATGCCATGCAGCGGGGCAATCGCCGGGTTGCGCAAGTGCTCGGGCGGGTGAGCGCGATGGCGGGGGACGGGGCCGGTTCGGCGGTCCTGCTGGCCAAGGCAGCCGGTTCCGGCATCACGCCGGTGGAAGCCGCCCGGCCATAGCCTAGACAGACGGGCGCACAGGCGGCAGGTCGAACGCCATGGCCCTGCAGCGTGTCCTTTCCTCGTTCGATCCGCTGGTGCGGTTGCTGGTGGTGGCGATCGCGCTGGCATCCATTCTGCCGGTAACGGGCGAGGGGCGGGTGATCGCCCGCACGGTCTCGGACAGTGCGATCTTCCTGCTGTTCCTGCTCAACGGCCTGCGCCTGCCCCGGCGCGAGGTGCTGGCAGGGATCGGCAACCTGCGCTTCCTGCTGCCGTTGATGGCCTGGTGCTTTATCGGCATGGGCGCGGCGGGCTGGGTGCTCGCCAGACTGGGAACTGGGTTCTTGCCCGAGGAAGTGGCCTTGGGCCTGCTGTTCCTCGGAATCCTGCCATCGACAGTGCAATCGGCCACGGCCTATTCCTCGCTGGGCGGTGGCAACGTGGCCGCATCGGTGGTGGCGGCCGCAGTAATCAACGTGGCGGGCGTGTTCATTTCCGCGCCGCTGCTGGCACTGCTGGCAGATGCGGGCAGCGGTGCGGCGGCGGTAGAAATCGACCTGGGTAGCCTTGAACGGATCGCACTGATCCTGCTGCTGCCGTTCGCACTGGGCCAGATTGCCCAGGGCTGGGCAGGGGGCTGGGTGAAGAACCATCGCCCGCTGGTCAGCTGGATGGACCGCATTTCGATCGCGATTGCCGTCTATGTCGCGTTTTCGGGCGCGGTGGAGCAGGGGCTGTGGAGTCTGGTAGGCCCGCTGCAGTGGGTGGTTCTGCTGGCACTGGTCAGCCTGTTCCTGGCCGTGGGGTTCGGTGGATCATGGCTGCTGGGCGGGGCGTTGGGCCTGGCCCGGCCAGACCGGGTGTCGTTCCTGTTTGCCGGCGCCCAGAAAAGCATCGCGCTGGGCGCACCGCTGGCAGCAGTGCTGTTTCCGCCAGCCGTGGCCGGACTGCTGTTGCTGCCCGTGCTGGTCTATCACCTGCTGCAACTGGTGCTGTCCGCCCCCTTGGCGAAACGGCTCAACCCGCCTCTGCACCCACCTCAGTCTGACCGTTGAGCGCGTCTTCCTTGCGCTTGTGGCGCAGTGACCACCAGAAGCTGAGGCCGATCAGTATCCCGCCGATCAGGCCGGTGATGGTCTCGGGAATGTGCCACACGGCTGACAGCAGCATAATCGCACCCAGCACGATGATCGCCCAGAACGCGCCATGTTCAAGGAAGCGGTATTCCGACAACGTCCCCTGCTTCACCAGATGGATCGTCATCGAACGCACGAACATCGCGCCGATCGACAGGCCAAGCGCAATGATGATCATGTTGTTCGACAGGGCGAACGCACCGATCACGCCATCGAAGCTGAAGCTGGCATCGAGGATATTGAGATACAGGAATCCGCCAAGCCCGCTGCGCACCACTGCACCTGCCAGCCGCGCAGCCTCTTCCTTCATTTCCAGCCAGTGGCTGACCGCTTCCACGGCGATGAAGGTGACCAGGCCCAGCATGCCCGAAACCAGGAAGGTATGCGCATCCTCCACCGAAAGCAGGGTGGAAATGCCCCACATGGCGAGCAGCAAAATGGCGATTTCGATGGCCGGAAGCGCAGACACACGGGCCAGCGAACGTTCGATCACGCCGATCCAGTGCACTTCCTTGTCGGCGTTGAAAAAGAACTTCATGCCGACCATGGCCAGGAACGCGCCGCCGAACCCGGCGATTCCGATATGGGCAGAGTTCACCAGTCGTTCGTATTCCAGCGGATCGTTCAGCGACAGGTCGATCGCCTGCATCGGCCCGATCCCGGCGGCAATCGCCACAATTGCCAGCGGAAACACGATACGCATGCCGAACACGGCAAAGGCAATGCCCCAGGTGAGGAAGCGCTTCTGCCACACCTCGTCCATCTCCTTCAGCACCGAGGCGTTGACCACGGCGTTATCGAAGCTGAGCGAGACTTCCAGCACCGAGAGGATCACGATGATCCACAATAGCGACAGCATGCCGCCAAACGTGCCGGTGCTCGATAATCCGTACCAGGCTCCCAGGCCCAGGCAGATTGCGGTGAAGATGAGGGAGAAAGTGTAGAAACGCAGCAGCGTGGCCATGCGAAAATGATCCTAATGAGTCTTGCGCCCGCTATGCCAGCGGGCCTGCGAACGCAAGGTTCTCCTATTTGGGCTGGTAGGTCTGGTCTGGTCCGGGGAAGGTCCGGTCGCGTACTTCGGCAGCATAGGTTTCGGCGGCCCCGGCAATGGTCGCGGCAACATCTGCATATCGCTTTACGAACCGCGGCACGCGTTCGAACATGCCGAGCATGTCGTCTGTCACCAGCACCTGCCCGTCACACATGGCCGATGCACCGATGCCGATTGTGGGGCACGATACCGCTTGAGTCACCGCGATGGCGATGGGTTCCACCACGCCTTCGACCACGATGGCAAAGGCTCCGGCTGCGTCCAGCGCCTTGGCATCGGCCATGATCTTGTCGGCTTCTGCATCGCTGCGTCCGCGTGCGGCATATCCGCCCAGCACGTTGACCGCTTGCGGGGTGAGGCCGACATGGCCCATCACCGGTACGCCGCGCTCGGTCAGGAAGGCTACCGTTTCAGCCATCGCCGCGCCGCCTTCCAGCTTCACACCCGCCGCGCCGCTGGCTTTCAGCAGGGTGGAGGCGCTGGCAAAGGCCTGCGCGGGGGATGCCTCATAGGATCCGAACGGCATGTCCACGATCACCGCCGCATGGTACGATCCGCGCACTACCGCAGCCCCGTGCATGGCCATCATTTCCAGCGTGACCGGCACGGTGGAGGGCAGGCCATAGATCACCTGTCCCAGCGAATCGCCCACCAGCAGCATGTCGCAGTGCGCATCCAGCAATTGCGCCTGCCGCGCGGTATAGGCCGTCAGCATCACGATGGGCTCTGCCGTGACCCCGTTGTGCTTGCGGGTACGGATACCCGGCACGGTCAGGCGCTTCATCGGCTGCGGCGTGGGGTTGGCGCGGCTGGTCGAGGTGTCGAGGTTGAAGGTCGTGGACATGCCTGCCTTCTAGGGGGCGGACTTGGTGCCAGCAAGCCCGCCCGCCTCAAGCATTATCATAGCAGCGTTTCGGTATGCTCCTGTGCGGCATCCTTGCGGGTATCGAAGCCGAGCAGCATCTTGAAGTTGTCGACCATGCCGAGGTCGCTGTTCCAGATTTCTGCAGCGCCAAGATCCATCCGCAGCATCAGCAGGTTGGGATCATCCTTGCCGCCTGGAAACCAGGCTTCGATCACGCTGCTCCACTGCTGGTCCAGGCGCACACGGCTGAATTCCTCGGTCAGCATACCCGAAAAGCGGGCGAACAACTGGTTGTCCTTGGCCGAGAACGTGGCGCTGGCCGGCCCCATCTTGGCCAGGGGGTGATCCTTGCGGGTAAAGAACCAGATCTTGCTGTCGGCCTCCTTGTCGAGCTGCGCGGTCATCGGCACGGCGGAATGCGGCTCGCCGTCGCGCGCCAGGAACACGAACGGGCTGTCGGCCAGCGCCTGCCAGAATTTCTGCTTCAGTTCGGCGTCGGTACTCATCGGTCTTCTCCTGTGGGGTTTGTTGGCCAACGGCTGTGGGCAGGCGCTAGTTCCCTCGGGATGATCTTGGTGGCGAGAGGCATTGCCAAGTGCGGATGATGGGAACATAAATAGAACATCGGAGCGATTCGCATGGACCTATCTTCTCTTCCACGGGCAGCCCAGCTGGTGCCCGACAGCAATGCCGCGGCACGCTGGCGGCCCGGCCTGGCGCGGATGTATGGTCGCGTGCTGCACAGCGAGGTATTCGCCGCATCGGACGAGGCGGGCGGGGTGGCCTGCGCGCTGGCGCTGGCGCTGGACGACCTGCGCAATACCGGCAGCGATGTGATGGAGGAAAAGCCGCTGTTGTGGGTGCAGGACGAAGCCTCGCGCCGCAAGACAGGGCGGCCCTATCGCCCCGGCCTGCCGCCCGAACTGCGGCACCGGGTGATCCATGTCGCCGCCAAAAGCGCCGAGGACGCGCTGTTCGCGCTGGAGGAAGGCATGCGCTGCCGCGATCTGGCCTGCGTGATCGGTGAAATCCACGGCAACCCGCGCAGCCTGGGCCTCACCGCCTCGCGCCGGCTGAGCCTGGCGGCCGAGAAACACGGCGTGCCGCTGTTCCTGGTGCGCCACGATGCCAAACGCGACCTGGGGTCTGCCCGCATGCGCTGGCAGGTGCGATCGGCTCCATCACCGCACGGCTGCTGGAACCCTTCCGCCCCCGGCCTGCCCAGCTGGTCCGCCGAACTGTTCCGCGCCCGTTCCTATCCCCCCTCACAATGGATCCTGCGCGATGACCGACAGGCCCTCATCGCCGAACGACCTGACCACAGCGGCCGCAATGACCAGTCGCCGGATCATGGCGATCTGGTGCATGTCGCTGGCGCTGGATCGTTGGCGACAGGCTGAACACTGCATGGCGGGCGAGGGCGCCGATGCCCTGCCGCTCGCGCTTATTACCGAAACCGCGCACGGTCCGCGCATCGATGCGGTCAATGCTGCCGGACAGATGGCCGGTGCAGCCCCCGGCACGATGCTGGCCGATGCCCGTACCTTGTGCCCGCAATTGCAGGTGGTGCCGAGCGATCCGGCGGGCGATCTCGCCTTCCTCGAACGGCTGGCCCTGTGGGCGCAGCGCTGGGGGCCGTGGTCGGCGATGGATGCGCCCGATGGCTTGCTGGTCGATGTCAGCGCGGTGGCCCACCTGTTTGGCGGGGAGGAGCGAATGCTGGCCGATGTCCGCGCACGGCTCGCTGCGCAGGGGCTCACCGCCCGTGCCGCCATCGCGCCCACTGCGGGGGCGGCCTGGGCGCTTTCCCGCTTTGGGGCGCATTATGGCCCTGCGGCTGCCATCCTGCCGCCGGGGGCTGACGTTGCCGCAGCCTTGTCGGGCCTGCCGGTGGCGTCATTGCGGCTCGACGCTGATGTGCTGCTGGTGCTGCGCCGCCTCGGCCTCAAGCGGGTGGGGGATATGGTGGATCTGGAAAACGGGGTGGGCGGGCGCGATGCGGTGCAGCGGCGCTTCCGCAACCGCCGCTCGCCCGCCGCCAACCCGCTGATCCGGCTCGACCAGCTGGCCGGCCGTGTGCCCGAGCCGCTGCTGCCGGTAGTGGCGGTCACGCTGGCCCTGGTGCAGCGCAGCCTGATGGAGCCGATCCGCCATCGTCCGCTGCTCGATCGGGTGCTGGCCGATCTTGCGGCAGACCTCGTGCGCGAACTGGAGGCGCGCGGCAGCGGGGCAAGGCGGCTTGAACTGGGGCTGTGGCGGGTTGATGGCGAGGTGGTGGTGCGCCGCCTCGAACTGGCCGCCGCCACCCGCGATGCGGCCCATATCTGCCGCCTGTTCGCCGCCCGGCTCGATGATGTGGAGGCCGGTTTCGGGATCGAGCTGGCCCGCCTCACTGCCACCTGGGCCGAACCGGTGGCGCTGGCCCAGGCCGATCTTGATGCCGCGGCCGAACGGCACGGTACCTCGCTGGCGGCCTGTATCGACCGGCTGACTGTCAGGCTGGGGGCACACGCGGTGCGCCGCCCGGTGTCGCGCGGCAGCCACGTGCCCGAACGTGCGCAAGGCTGGGCCGGGCCGCTGGAACCCGAACCGAGTTCGCAGCATATGCTCGATTTTCATGCCAGACCGCTGAAATTACTTGATAGCCCTGAAAAAATTGCGGTGCTCTATGCCACGCCCGATGGCCATCCACGGCGGTTCAGCTGGCGCGGGGCTGTGCACGAGGTGGCGCGGGTGGAAGGCCCTGAACGGATTGCCCCCGAATGGTGGCGCGAGAGGGGCCATGTCCGGCTGCGCGACTATTACCGGATCGAGGATGGCGAGGGCCGCCGTTACTGGATTTTCCGCGCCGGGCTGGCGGGTGACGGGCGCGGCAGTGACCGGCAGGGCGGCATGCCGGATTGGTTCCTGCAAGGGTTGTTCGCGTGATGGCCCGACAAACCGCTAGGCGAATCCGGAGTGAGAACATATAAAGAACAAATGAGCCAGCTGAGCACCATCGAGAAACTCGCCATCCTCGCTGATGCGGCGAAATACGATGCCTCCTGCGCCTCCTCGGGTACGTCCAAACGCAATTCGAAGGGCGGAAAAGGCGTGGGTTCGACCGAAGGGATGGGTATTTGCCATTCCTATGCGCCCGATGGTCGCTGCATCTCGCTACTCAAAATTCTGCTGACCAACCATTGCGTGTTCGATTGCCATTACTGCGTGAATCGCAAAAGCTCGAACACTCCGCGCGCCCGCTTTACTCCGCAGGAAGTCGCGGACCTGACGCTGAGCTTCTACCGGCGCAATTATATCGAGGGGCTGTTCCTGTCCTCCGGCATCGTCAAGAACGCCGATCATACGATGGAGCAGATGGTAGAAGTGGCGCGTATCCTGCGCGAAGAGAACGATTTTCGTGGCTATATCCACCTCAAGACCATTCCTGAGGCAGCGCCCGACCTGATCCACCAGGCGGGGCTGCTGGCCGATCGTATCTCGATCAATGTCGAACTGCCCACCGTGGCCGGGCTCACCCGCCTGGCGCCCGACAAGAACGCAGGGACCATCGAAGGTGCGATGGGCGGCATGAAAATGGCCATCGAGGAGGCGCGTGACGGCACCAGGCGGTTTCGCCATGCCCCCAAATTCGCGCCGGCGGGGCAATCCACCCAGATGATCGTGGGGGCCGATGGGGCCAGCGATGCCGATATCGTCGGCAAGGCGAGCCATCTGTATGACCGGTTCCGCCTGCGCCGGGTCTATTACTCCGCCTTCAGTCCGATCCCCGATGCCAGCGCCGTACTGCCGCTGAAGCGCCCGCCGCTGATCCGCGAGCACCGCCTGTACCAGTCCGACTGGCTGATGCGGTTCTATGGCTTTGCCCCGCATGAAGTGGTGCAGGCGACCGATGTGCATGGCAACCTGCCGCTCGATATCGATCCCAAGCTGGCCTGGGCGCTGAAGTTTCGTGAGAATTTTCCAGTGGATGTGAACCGCAGTTCGCGCGAGATGTTGCTGCGGGTGCCGGGGCTGGGCACCCGTGCGGTGGGCCAGATCCTCGCCACCCGCCGCCACCGCACGCTGAGGCTCGACGACGTGGCCAGGCTCACCACCTCGGTGGCCAAGATCCGTCCGTTCATCGTTACCGCAGACTGGCGGCCCACGCTGCTGACCGACCGGGCCGACCTGAAAAGCCTCGTTGCGCCAAAGCAGGAGCAACTGGAACTGTTCGCAGCATGACCGCCCGCGGCAAGCTGAAGCCGCGCCTGGGCGCGTTCTATGCGGTGCAATTGCCCGAGGCGGACGATTTTGCCTTCTGGCGCCCGCGCGCGCGCGGGCTGGTGCAATGCGACATTCCGCCCGATCGGATCGCCTGGATCGAGCCGGGCGCGACCGGCAGCCTGTTTGCTTCAGGCGACACCCGGCTTCCTCCTCCACCAGCCGATGCGCGGGCCGTGCGCGCCAACAAGGCTTTCGTGCAGGCAGCGCAAACCGCCATTTGCCATGTGGATCCTGACCGCTTCGGCCTGCTTTATCGCCTGTTGTGGCGCTTGCAGGCCAACCCGCGCGCGCTGGAAGACCGGGCCGATCCCGATGTGCGGCGCCTCGATGAACTCACCCGCCAGGTGCGGCGCGACATGCACAAGATGCGGGCTTTCGCGCGCTTTCGCCTCGTGCCGACGGACGAAGACGCCCTGGGACTGGAAGCGGCCGAGCATTATGTCGCCTGGTTCGAGCCCGAACACCACATCCTGCGTGCCAATGCCGGGTTCTTCATGCGCCGGTTTGCCAATATGCGCTGGTCGATCCTCACCCCGCAAGGCTCGCTCCACTGGGATGGCGCGGCATTGTGCGAAGGCCCGCCGGCGCTGAAGGCCGATGCCCCGGCGGGCGATGCGATGGAGGAACTGTGGCGCCGCTATTATGCCTCCATCTTCAACCCCGCGCGGCTCAAGATCGGGGCCATGCTGAAGGAGATGCCGCGCAAGTACTGGAAGAACATGCCAGAAACCGTGCTGATCGCCGACCTGGTAGCAGGCGCGCAGGGCCGCGAGGCGGCCATGATCGATGCTGGAGCCATTACGCCCGAAGACCGTCCGGACAGCCTGTTCGCCATCGATAAGGCGATCCATGCCTGCTGTCGCTGTCCGATTGGCGAACTGGAAACCCGCGCGGTGATGGGCGAGGGGCCGCAGGATGCGGCACTCATGATCGTGGGCGAGCAGCCGGGCGATCAGGAGGATCTGGCGGGGCGGCCCTTCGTGGGGCCTGCCGGGCGGTTGCTGGATGAACATCTCCGGCATGCCGGGATCAATCGCGCCGCAGCCTATGTCACCAACGGGGTCAAGCATTTCAAGTTTGTTATGCGGGGAAAGCTGCGGTTGCACCAGCCGCCCACGGCCAAGGAAATCGACGCCTGCCGCTGGTGGGTGGAAAGCGAGCGCGCGCTGGTGCAGCCCAGACTGGTGCTGGCGCTGGGGGCCAGTGCGGCGCGCTCCATGCTGGGCAGCACGGTCAGCATCACGCGTGAGCGCGGGCGGGCGCATCTGCTGGACGATGGCAGCGAACTGTGGATCACCGCGCACCCGTCGTACCTGCTGCGCCTCGAGGGCGCGGCGCGGGATGAACAGGAGCGGCTGTTCGGGGCAGACCTTGCCCTGGTGGCAGGCAGGCTGGCGGAGTTGGTGGACGGCTGAGGCCATGCCCGAAAACGACCTCCTCATGCCGCGCCGGACGATCGAGCTGGATCCGGACGGGATCGACCCGCCACCGCGCGCCACGTTCGTCGAACTGGGCGTGGCGAGCTGCTTTTCCTTTCTGCGCGGCGCATCGGATGCGGTGGACCTGGCGCTGCAGGCGCGTGCACTGGGCTATGATGCGCTGGGCATCGCTGATGCCAATTCCATGGCGGGCGTGGTGCGCCTGCATAGCGAGGCCAGAACGCTCAAGCTGCGCCCGGTGATCGGGTGCCGGATTGAACTGGCCGAAGGGCTGGCTTTCCTCGCCTATCCGCGTGACCGCGCCGCCTATGGCCGCCTGTGCCGGCTGATCTCGGCCGGACGCATGGGCAAGCTGGATGGCGAATGGCAGGACAAGGGGGCCTGCGACATATCGCTGGCGATGTTGGCCGACCATGCCGAAGGGGTCCAGCTGGTGCTGCTGCCGCCGGAGGATCTGGCTGCGCGGTTCACCATCCCGGCATGGACCAGCAATGTGGTGACGCTGGAAGGCGAGGCTTTCCAGGAAGAGGTTGAGGAGGATTTTTCCGGAGTACTGAGGTATTTGGTAGCCGGTCTTCCCACCCTGCGCCATATTGCCGCCAGCTATCTTTATCGCGGGGATGACGTGGCGCGGATCGAGCGCCTCGATGCCCTGGCACGGGCCAATGGCCTTGTCATCCTGGCCACCAACGATGTGCATTACCACGCACCCGATCGTCGCCCCTTGCAGGATGTGATGACCGCGATCCGCCACAAGATCACGGTGGCCGCCGCCGGCCACCTGCTGCACGCCAATGCCGAACGCTACCTCAAAAGTCCCGCACAGATGGAGCACCTGTTCGCCCGCTGGCCCCATGCTATCCACGCCGCGCGCAAGGTGGCCGATGGCTGTACCTTCCGGCTGGAGGAACTGAGTTACGAATATCCGCGCGAGATATATCCGGACGGGATGGACCCGCAGGAATACCTCGAACAGCAGACCTGGGAGGGAGCACAATGGCGCTATCCCAATGGCTTGCCACAATCTGTTGAGGATGTGCTGGAACGAGAACTGGCGCTGATCGCCAAGCTGGAACTGGCGCGCTATTTCCTCACCATCAAGGATATTGTCGATTTCGCCCGGGCACAGGATCCACCGATCCTGTGCCAGGGGCGCGGCTCTGCGGCCAATTCGGCGGTGTGCTATGTACTGGGTATCACCAGCGTGGACCCTGCCAAGCACCAGCTGTTGTTCGACCGGTTTATTTCGGAAGAGCGCAAGGAGCCGCCCGATATCGATGTCGATTTCGAGCATGAGCGGCGCGAAGAGGTGATCCAGCACATCTATGCTAAATATGGCCGCCAGCGCGCGGGCCTGTGTGCCACGGTGATCCATTACCGCCCGCGCATGGCGATCCGCCAGGTGGGCAAGGCGATGGGCTTGTCGGAAGATGTTACCACCGCGCTGTCGCGCACGGTGTGGGGCGGGCACGGGCACGAGATCGGCGAACGCCATGTGGCCGAAACCGGCATGGACCTGTCCGATCCGCACCTGCGCCGCGTGCTGAAGCTGACCGAGCAGATGATCGGCATGCCGCGCCACCTGGGCCAGCATGTCGGCGGCTTCATCCTGACCGAAGGCGCGCTGACCGAGACCGTGCCGATCGGCAATGGCGCCATGCCGGACCGGACCTTCATTGAGTGGGACAAGGACGATATCGACGCGCTGGGCATCCTCAAGGTTGATGTGCTGGCGCTGGGCATGCTCACCTGCATCCGCAAATGCCTGGATCTGCTGGGCGTGCATCATGGCCGCGAGCTGACGCTGGCGAGTGTCCCACGCGAGGATGCGGAAACCTATGCCATGCTGCGCAAGGGGGATTCGCTGGGCGTTTTCCAGGTGGAAAGCCGCGCGCAGATGAACATGCTGCCGCGCTTACGGCCGCGTGAATTCTACGACCTGGTGATCCAGGTGGCGATCGTGCGGCCCGGACCGATCCAGGGCGACATGGTCCACCCATACCTGAAGCGCCGCCGGGGCGAGGAGCAGGTGGCGATCCCCGCGCCGGGTGCCGCCCACGGCCCGCCGGATGAACTGACCAGCATCCTGGCGCGCACGCTGGGTGTGCCGATCTTCCAGGAGCAGGCGATGAAGATCGCGCTGGATGCGGCAAAGTTTTCCGGGCTGGAGGCGAACCGCCTGCGCAAGGCGATGGCCACCTTCCGCAGCCGCGGGATGGTGGACGAATTGCAGGACATGATGGTCGAACGCATGGTGGCGCGCGGGTATGATCGCGATTTCGCCCAGCGCTGCTTCAACCAGATCCGGGGGTTCGGCGAATACGGCTTTCCCGAAAGTCACGCCGCCAGCTTTGCCCACCTGGTCTATGTGTCGAGCTGGCTCAAATGCCATTTCCCCGCCGCCTTTGCCTGTGGCCTGCTCAATTCGCAGCCGATGGGGTTCTATGCCCCGGCGCAGATTGTGCGCGATGCGCGGGAACATGGCGTGCCGGTGTTGCCGGTGGATGTGAATTGTTCGATGTGGGATTGCACTTTGGAGGGGGTGGAGGGGCGCATGGCCCTGCGGCTCGGCTTGCGGCAGGTCGATGGCTTGCCCGAACACGTGGCGGCCAGCATCGTCGCCGCGCGCGAGGAGGGTGGGGCGTTTACCGATGTGGCGGACCTGCGCGCCCGTGCGCGGATCGGCCCGGCGCAGGTGGAACGGCTTGCCAGCGCAGATGCTTTCGGTTCGCTCAAGCTAAGCCGCCGGCAAGCGCTGTGGGATGCCCGCAGCCTGGTGGGCGGGCCGGACCTGCCGTTGTTCGCCCATGCCGATGCGCGTGACGAGGGGGTGGAGAAGCACCGCGCCGTGCTGCCGCAGATGCCGCTGAGCGAGGAAGTGGTGGCCGATTACCAGACTACGCGCCTGTCGCTGAAGGCGCATCCGCTGGCCTTCCTGCGCGCCAGCCTGGGGGAGCGCGGCTTCGTGCGTGCCTGCGATCTGAGGGATCGCAAGTTCCGTTCCATGGTGCAGGTGGCCGGTGTGGTGCTGATCCGCCAGCGGCCCGGCAGCGCCAAGGGCGTATGCTTCATCACGCTGGAAGACGAGACGGGCGTGATCAACCTTGTCGTCTGGCCCGATCTGAAGGACCGCCAGCGCAAGGTGGTTATGGGATCGCGGCTGATGGAAGTGCGCGGCCGGGTGGAATACGATGACGAGGTGATCCACGTTATCGCCCACCACATGACCGATGCGACCCACCAACTGCACCTGCTGTCGGACGACCTGCTGCAGGCTCCGCTCGCCCGCGCCGACCATGCCGGGACACTGGCGCAAAGCAGCCAAGCCATCCGTCCGCGCGACATGATCGACCAGCTGCCACCTACCGCCCGTCCCAATACCAGAGGCCATCCGCGCGATGCCCGGATCATTCCGCGCTCCCGCGACTTTCATTGAGGATGGCGCAAGCACCAGTCCGATGGGTATTCCGGCTCGACCGCCTGGCGGTGGGCCTGCTGCTGCTCGCCGCGATCGTGATGGCGGGGCGCGGGTGGCTGATCGACAATCCGCAGCACGATCCGTGGGCGCCGCTGGAACTGGCGCATCAGCCGGGCTGGGCAACCGAAACCAAGCTGGCCGCATTGCGCAGCGATGTGGCTGCGTGCCGCGCCGTGCTGGAACGCGGCGATGTGGCGTTCGAAGTGTTGCCGCCAAGCGGGGAAGGACAGTGCCGCCGCGAAGACCGCATGGCGCTGGGCGGAGACCGGATGGTGCCCGCTGCGCCACAGATGACCTGTCCGGTGGCTACCGGCCTCGAAATGTGGTTGCGGCACGAGGTGGAACCTGCCGCGCGCGAAATGCTGGGGTCACCGCTGGTGCAGATCGAGCATCTGGGGACATATTCCTGCCGCCGCATTTATGGCACCGAGACCGGCAATTGGAGCGAGCATTCCACCGGTAACGCGATCGATATTGCCGCTTTCGTGCTGAAAGATGGCCGCCGGATCAGCTTGTTGGCAGATTGGCATACTGCAGATGAAGAGGCGCGATTCTTGCGGGCGGTGCGCGATTCGGCCTGCGACATGTTCGGCACCGTGCTCGGCCCGGACTACAACGCGGCCCACGCGGACCACTTTCACCTCGATCAGGAAGCGCGCGGGTTTGGCGGGGTGTGCCGGTAGGTTCTAGACCGGTTCAAGCGCATAGCCCGCCGACCGCACGGTGCGGATCGGATCGCGGGCGTTGTCCACCGCGATGGCCTTGCGCAGGCGGCGGATGTGGACGTCGACGGTGCGTTCCTCGATCTCGCTGCCGGTGCCCCAGACCGCATCGAGCAACTGGTTGCGCGAAAACACGCGGCGCGGGTGTTCCATGAAGAACTTGATCAGGCGGTATTCTGTCGGGCCGATCTGCAACTGGCGGCCGCGCCGTTCCACCCGGTGTGCTACAGGATCGAGCTTGAGATCGCCCGCCTCGATTGCCTCGCCCGCCAGCGCCGGACGCACGCGGCGCAGCACGGCGGAAACCCGGGCGAGCAGCTCGCGCGGAGAAAACGGCTTGGTGACATAGTCATCCGCGCCCGTTTCCAGCCCACGCACCCGGTCATCCTCGCCCTCGCGCGCGGTGAGCATGATGATGGGGACGTGCGCGGTTTCCTTGTTCCGGCGCAGTCGGCGGCAGACCTCGATCCCGCTGATCCCTTCGATCATCCAGTCCAGGATGACCAGATCGGGGGTATCCTCGGCGGCCAGCACCATGGCTTCTTCGCCATCGGGGGTGACGCGCACGTCATAGCCTTCGTTCTCGAAGCGGTATTCGAGCAATTCGGCCAGCGCGGTATCGTCTTCAACCAGCAGCAGTTTGGGAGCGGACATTCAGCATTTCCTGTCAGGCCGCCCGATTGCGACCGCTTGGTTCGGCGCTGTCATATGTCACAATTGCGTCAGGAATGTTTCAACGCTCGATTTCGCTTGGGTACGAGCCGAGCGCCACGAAGTGGACCATCTCGGCCACATTGGTCGCGTGGTCACCGATCCGTTCGATATTGCGTGCCACGAACAGCAACTGCGCCGCGCTGCTGATGGTGGCGGGATTTTCGACCATGTAGCTGACAAGGTTGCGGAAAATGCTGTCGTAGAAGGCATCGACCTTGTCATCCCGCGCGATCACTTCGCGCGCCACGATGGGATCGCGCGCGGCATAGGCGGTCAGCACGTCATGGACCATTTCGGCGGCCACGTCGGCCATGGCGGGCAGCAGGGTCAGCGGTTCGAACCGGCTGCGCCCCTCGATGCGTCCGGTGCGCTTGGCGATATTCTTGGCATAGTCGCCGATCCGCTCGATCACGCCGGCGATCTTCAATGCGGCGATGATTTCGCGCAGGTCGTCGGCCATCGGCGCGCGCAGGGCGAGCACGCGGATCGCCATGGCATCCACCTCGGTTTCAAGCGCATCGAGCTTCTTGTCGCGCGCCACCACTTCGCGGGCGAGTTCCTCGTCACCGGTGATGATTGCTTCCATCGCCTGCTGGATGGCGAGTTCGGCCAGGCCGCCCATTTCTGCGATCAGGCCGCGCAAGCGGGTGATGTCCTCGTCGAAAGCCTTGACCGTATGCTCTGCCATGCGAGTCCCTTTAACCGTACCTGCCGGTGATGTAATCCTGTGTCCGCTTCTGGCGGGGATTGGTGAAGATGTCCGATGTATGACCATACTCCACCAGGTTGCCCAAGTGGAAAAAGGCCGTGCGTTGCGACACGCGGGCCGCCTGCTGCATCGAATGGGTGACGATCACGATAGCATATCTACCGCGCAACTCGTCGATCAGTTCCTCGATTTTTGCGGTGGCGATGGGATCGAGCGCGGAACACGGCTCGTCCATCAGGATAACTTCGGGGTCGACCGCAATGGCGCGCGCGATGCACAGGCGCTGCTGCTGGCCGCCGGACAGGGCGGTTCCGGAATCCTCCAGTCGGTCCTTTACTTCTTCCCACAGACCCGCGCGGCGCAGGCTGCGTTCGACAATCGTGTCGATCTCGGCCTTGCCTTGCGCCAACCCGTGGATACGCGGGCCATAGGCGATGTTGTCATAGATCGATTTGGGGAACGGGTTGGGTTTCTGGAACACCATGCCCACCCGCGCACGCAACTGCACCACATCCATGCCAGAATGGTAGATGTCCTCGCCATCCAGTTCGATCACGCCTTCCATCCGGGCCGCCGGAATGGTGTCATTCATGCGGTTCAAGGTGCGCAGGAAGGTGGACTTGCCGCAGCCCGAAGGGCCGATGAAAGCGGTTACGTGTTCGGTGTGGATGTCGATCGAGACCTGGTCGATCGCCTTCTTGTCACCGTAGAACACCGACACATCAGTGGCGCGGATCTTGGGCTCGCCCGAACCGGCATCGGCCACAGGGTCGGCAGCAGGATCACTCAGCAGGGAATGTTCGGTCACCATTTCTTCTCGAACCTGTTGCGCAGATAAATGGCCAGGCCATTCATCATGAGGAGGAATACCAATAGCACGATAATCGCCGCACTGGTGCGTTCGACAAAGCCGCGCGTCACCTGATCGGACCACAGGTAAATCTGCATCGGCAGCACCGTGGCATTATCGGTAAAGCCCGAAGGCGGCGTGGACACGAAGGCGCGCATGCCGATAAGCAGCAGCGGTGCTGTTTCGCCCAGAGCGCGGGCCATGCCGATGATAGTGCCGGTCAGGATGCCTGGCAGGGCCAGCGGCAGCACGTGATGGAACACCACCTGGACCGGCGAGGCACCAATTGCCAATGCGCCATCGCGGATCGACGGCGGCACGGCCTTGATCGCATTGCGACCCGAAATCACGATCACCGGCATGGTCATCAGCGCCAGCGTCATGCCGCCGATCAGCGGGGCCGAGCGCATGCCGGGGAACAGCGTGAGGAATACCGCCAGGCCCAATAGGCCGAAGATGATCGAAGGCACGGCGGCGAGGTTGTTGATCGACACTTCGATAATGTCGGTCCAGCGGTTCCGCGGGGCATATTCTTCAAGGTACAGCGCGGCCAGCACGCCCACCGGGAAGGCCAGCAACAGGGTGACGATCATTGTGAAGATCGAGCCCTTGAGCGCCCCCCAGATGCCGACCAGCTGCGGATCAGTGGCATCCGAACGGGTGAGGAAATCGAAATCGAGCTTGTCGCTCAACACACCGCGTTCCTCCAGCTGGCGGGCCAGCGGTTGCAGCGCGGGTTGGCCATCGCCCGAGAAGGCGGACGACAATCGCTCGGTCGCGGGCAGGTCGAACGTGGTGTTGGCGCGCAGCAGCGACGGTTCGGCGATCAGCTTGCTCGCCACGTCGCGCCAGGCTTCGGCGTTGACCTGGGCGGCGGCTTCCTCGCCCAGTGCCTCTGCGGCGGCGAACTGTACGATCTCGGGCAGGCCCTGGGATTGCAGGGCACGGATTTTCGCGCCTTCGTTTCCGCTGTCGAGCACGGTCAGGCTCATCCGGCTGAAATCGACCGGTACTTCGAATACGGTACGCTGGAACCCGCCAAGGCCATTGGCCAACATGGTGCCGAGCAGGAACACCAGTACCAGCAACGAAAAGCCTACTGCGCCCAGGCCAAGCGCCTTGAAGCGCCGCTCTGCGGCATAGCGCTTTTTCAGCCGCGCCTCGAATGCCGGGGTGCGGGTGGGGGCGATGGAGGGTGATCTGGTTGGCGCGGTCATATCACTCATAAGCCTCGCGGAACCGCTTGACCACGCGAAGGGCAATCACATTGAGCACCAGCGTGATGATGAACAACACGAAACCCAGCGCAAAGGCGCTGAGCGTGGCGGGGGAATCGAGGCTGGCCTCGCCGGTCAGCATGGCCACGATCTGGAAGGTGACCGTGGTCATCGCTTCGAACGGGTTGGCGGTGAGGTTGGCGGCTGCGCCGGCGGCCATCACCACGATCATGGTCTCGCCAATAGCCCGGCTGACCGCCAGCATTACGCCTGCCACGATGCCGGGCAGGGCGGCCGGGATCAGCACGCGGCGGATCGTTTCGTTGGTCGTGGCGCCCATCGCCAGCGAGCCATCGCGCATGGCCTGCGGCACGGCAGTGATTGAATCGTCGGCGATCGAGGACACCAGCGGGATGATCATGATGCCCATCACCATGCCCGCAGCCAGTGCGCTTTCGGATGATGCATTGGAGATGCCCACAGCCATCGCCATGTCGCGGATCGCCGGGGCCACAGTCAGCGCGGCAAAATAGCCGTAAACCACGGTGGGCACGCCAGCCAGGATCTCAAGGGCGGGCTTGACCCATTTGCGCACGCGCGCATCGGCATATTGGGTGAGGTAGATCGCGCTCATCAGGCCCAGCGGGATAGCCACGATCATGGCGATGATCGCGCCGATAAAGATGGTCCCCCAGAACAGCGGGATCGCACCATAGCGACTACTATCGGGATTGGCGGCCATCGGATCCGGCCCCCAGTGGGTGCCGAACAGGAAATCAATCGGTGAGACCATGCCGAAGAACCGCACGGTTTCGAACACCAGCGTCAGGAAGATGCCCAGCGTGGTCAGGATTGCCACCAGCGAGGCCACGAACAGGACCGACAGCACGCCTTTTTCCACCCGCGTGCGGGCGGCGAAATCGGGCTTCAGACGGGTGAAGGCCCAGGCCGCTCCTGCCAGGCCCAGCACCAGCGCCACGACCATGCCGATCCAGCCATACAGCGCGGTAGCGTCGCGGAACGGTTCGACCAGTGCTTGCGCCTCGGGGATCAGGACCCGGTCGGCCAATCCGGCCGCCACATTGCGCGCTTCGTTGATAATCGCGTCGCGCCGCATGCCGAAGCCCGGCAGCGAGGATGCTGCCGGGCTCGACAATACGTGTTGCAGGATCAGGTTGCCGGAAATGGCATTCCAGATCGCGGCAAATACCAGCACCGGCAGGCCGATCCACAGGCCGGCATACCAGGCGTGATAGATCGGCAGCGCGGCGAGGCGGCCCTTGGGCGCATCCTTGCGAAACTGCCAGGCGCGCGCCCGGGCCACCAGCCACCCGGCAAGCCCCAGCCCGATGGCAAGGAGAAGCGGAATGGCTGATGACATGATGGTGGGCTCAGCTCCTATTCGAAATCGGCAGCGGTCATAGCCGGGAGATCGGTTACAGCGGCGTTGCTACGCGCCATAACGTCATCCGGATTCACGACAAGACCGATTTGCGCCAGCGGACCGCCTCGTCCCCAGCTTTCCGCCCAGGTGCCGAGGAATTCGCGCAGGCCCGGTACCGCATCTACATGCGCCTTCTTGACATAGATGAACATTGCCCGCGCACCCGGATAGGAGAAGCTGGCGATATTTTCATAGGTCGGCTCGACCCCGCCCAAGGGCACACCGCGCACCCGGTCGAGGTTTTCTTCCATGTACGAATAGCCGAACACGCCAACCGCGTTGGGATTGCCTTCGATCTTCTGCACGATCAGGTTGTCCTGCTCACCCTGATCCACAAAGGCGCCGTCCGAACGCACTTCGGTGCACACCACATCGTGGCGGTCCTCGTCCTGGTCCTTCAGCGCTTCCATCGCCGGATTGGTATCGCAGCCGGCCATCAGGATCAGTTCGGCAAAGCTGTCACGCGTGCCCGAAGTCGTCGGCGGGCCATAAACCAGGATCGGCAGCGCGGGCAGTGAAGGATCGATGTCGCTCCAGTTGCTCGCGGTCTGCGGTTCGCCATAGGGGTTGGCGGCCAGTGCGCGATAGACCATCTCGGGGGTCAGGTTGAGTTCGATCCCGCCATTGGCTGCAGCCATCACCACCCCGTCCATGCCGATCTGCACTTCCACCACGTCGGTCACGCCGTTGGCCTGGCAGGTTTCGAACTCGCTCGCCTTGATCCGACGCGACGCGTTGGCGATGCTGGGGGTATCGGCCCCGGCACCCGAACAGAACAGCGCCATGCCGCCGCCGGTGCCGGTCGATTCGATCAGCGGAGCGGAAAAATCAGGAAAGTTGCGGCTGAACGCTTCGGACACCACGGTGGCGAAAGGATAGACGGTGGACGAGCCGACAGCGCGGATGCCCTGGCTGCTGCCAGAGGTGTCATTGCTGCCGCAAGCAGCCAGCGCCACGGCGCCAAGGGCAACAGCGGCGAATTTAAGAGCATTGGTCATGGTCGATTTTCCACTTCGTTGTGATCGGTTAGGGGCGCTCTATTACGCAAAGGCGACAGATTGGTGACACGCACCAGTCATGTCCGGGACATATCTCAAAAGTCTATCTGGCCGCGCAGTGCCAGCACATCGGCGCTCCACGAACGGCTGCCGTTGGGCAGGGCAAAGGCCGCGTTGGCATAGTCCAGGTGGCCGTAGTTCAGGGTCAGCCGGGTGTAATCGGTCGGTACCCAGATGACGGAGGCGAAATAGCCATCCTGCGTGCCGCCGACGATCGGACCATCGTTGAGATCGAGATAATCGTACCGCAGGTTGACCTGCCAAGCCCCGGCGCCGCCTTCATCAACCGGATTGGCCGGGCGGGTGCGGTCCCAGCGGCCGCCGCGATAGCCGCGCTTGTCGCCATCGGTCAGGTAATAGCCGACCTCTACAAAACCGCCGAAGAACGCGGGATCCACTGCGGATCCAGGCATGTTTACCTGCTGCCAGAAAGCTTCACCAGCAGCGTGGAATCGGCCGGATACCAGTGCGGCTTCCAGACCCATGCCGAACTCGCTGTCTGCTGCCAGCGTCGGGGTGGCGATGGGGCGCTCGGACGTAAAATGCACTAGCGGTCGCTGGCGGTAGCGTACGGTGTTACCACTTTCGAGGTTGGTCAGATGCAGCGAGCCGCCGAAATGCAGCTGGGAATTGCCCACCTTGGGAGCGTAGACCGCGCGCCCGTCGATGCTCCAGTTGTTGTTGGGCAGATCGTCCGAATTGTCGCTGAAGGCACCGGCCTGCACGATCACATCGCCTGCCGCGTATTGCGCGCTCACGCCAAGCCGCCGTTCGAAGCCGAAAGCATCGGTGAACGCGGCCCGCTCGACGAAAGTGGACCAGCGGCTGCTGGTGACTTCTTCCATTGACTGGAAATTGTTGTGCTGGCCGGCAGTGATGGTCAGTCCGCCATCCCCATAGGTCAGATAGGCATCGGTGAAAGTGGTCGATCCACCGGCAAATTCAACTTCGATCTTGTAGCCGAAGCCGCCGGGAATATCGCCTTCCATGCCCAGCCGGGCGCGGCGCATCTCGCTGCCGAACCCTTCGACGCGTCCCAGGCCATCGGGCAGGCTTACCGTGCCGGCATCCATGTTGAGCCGACCGAACGGCTTGAACGACCAACCGCCTTCGGCCTCGATCTCGGGGGCACCGTTGAACGTGATTTCGATATTGCTATCTGCTGCGGGGGCCGGTGCTGTTGAGGCCGGTGCTACATGAGCTGGGATAGCTTGCGGGGCCGCTGCCTCCGCGTCCATCTGGTCGAGGCGGGCGGACATCGCGGCGATCTGGGCTTCCAGCGCATCGATCTGGGCGCGCAGTGTGGTGACCTCGTCATCCTGCGCCTGCGCTGCAGGAGCGATCAGGACGGTGCTGGCGAGAAGCGAGGCGGCAAGTAGTCTGTTCACACGAATTCCTTCGATTCTGTCCCGAATGTGACAAGCATTCGACGCCCCTATGACCGCTCCTTTGCAGTTTTATGACAGTTTCCGCCGGTTTGTGACAGCCATGCGGCCACCATCGGTCCTTAGTCGGACAGCAGGGGCAGCCACACACTCACCTTGGTGCCGCTGCCGGGCTGGCTGGAGATGTCCAGCCGTCCGCGATGGCGTTCCACGATATGCTTTACGATGGCCAGGCCAAGCCCCGTGCCGCCCGCGGCGCGACTGCGACTGGGATCGGTGCGATAGAACCGGCGGGTGAGGTGGGGGAGGTGCTCTGCCGCAATGCCCTCGCCGCGATCCTGCACCGTAAACAGGGCCATGTCGCGCTCTGCCAGGGACAGCGCCACGGTGACAGGCAGGTCCGGATTGCCGTATTTCAGCGCATTGTCGACCAGATTGCGCACCAGTTGTTCCAGCTGGTTCTGGTCGCCGCGAACGATCACTTCCTCGGGCGGCAGTTCGAACTTCACCCGGCCCATCCGTTCGGCGCCAGCGCCATCACGTGCGGCTTGCCTGATAGTATAGCCAAGGTCGATGCGTTCGCGCGGCTGATCGTGCTTTTCGGCTTCCACCCGGCTCAGGCTCATCAAATCATCGACCAGCGTTTGCAATCGCCGCGCCTCGCGCAGCACAGTGGCGTAGAATTTCTCCGCCTGTTTGGGGGCAATGTCCGCCCCGGGCTCGGCCCCGGATTCAACGAGAGTCTCCATGTAGCCGATGATCGAGGCCAACGGTGTGCGCAGTTCGTGGCTGGCATTGGCGACAAAATCTGTGTGCGCCCGGCTGACATCGGCTTCTGACGTGCGGTTGATCAGTTCGATCAGGCTATAGCGTCCATCGATGCGCTGGCACGACATCTGCCAGTTGCTGCGCGGCCCGGTGAGGCCTTGCACAGTCACGCTGCCACCTTCGGGCCGGGCGAGCAGGTCTACCGCCACCGGATGACGCAAGGCCACGCGGGCATCCTGGCCAACAATATGTGCGCCGATCGCCTCGCGCGCGGCCATGTTGGCCACAATGATGCGGTTGTTATCGGTCATCAGCATGGGCAGGCCCGAATGCTCGATCAGGTCACGCATCCCCGACCGGGTCAGCTGGACACCTTCGATGGCTGGCGGGGCGGGCGGGGCGGGGGCGGGCATGGCCAGCCAGAAAGACGCGCACCAGACCAGAGTTACGGCGGCAACAACGGCCAGGTCGATCCCGGCCATTGCCAGCACCAGCCCGGTCAACAAGGCGATGACCAATCCCCCGAATGGAATGAAACGCCCCTTCATGGCGCGGAGCCTTAGCTGCAACAGGGCGGGCGGGAAACTGCCAAAAGTGCCGGGCGGGATATATGACCACCCAGTGACCTGCGACGGGACTTGGGTGTCGGTGAAGAAAGCCGGCTGAATGGGTTCTGGGTTGGCCTGGTGACCCCTACGGGAATCGAACCCGTGTTTCAGCCGTGAGAGGGCCGCGTCCTAACCGCTAGACGAAGGGGCCGGTGCCGCTTCTGGACCTTCGGCGATGCTTGCACCCGCTGGTGACCCCTACGGGAATCGAACCCGTGTTTCAGCCGTGAAAGGGCCGCGTCCTAACCGCTAGACGAAGGGGCCGCTGCGGTGCGAGCGGCGCACTTACGGTCGCAAGGGCAAGCGGTCAAGCCCTGCTTTTACAGGATATGTGCAAGCCGGGCAAAGTGGCCCCTGTCAGTCGGCCCAGGCCGCGTCTTCAAGGTGCAGTTCGGCAGCGGGGCGAGGGCCCCAGTCATCAATCTTGGCGCGACCCGCCAGCCACAGCTTGCGCCCGCGCGCACCGTGGAGCAGGGTTTGACCCAGCGTGCTTTCCGCCGCCCGGAATGCGATCGCCTTGAACGATGCTCCGTCATCGCCTGCCGCGATCAACCGCAAATGCGCATTGCCGACAATATCCGCCTTTACCAGCCGCACCGGCCCCACCGCGATACGCGGACCGGGCCAGCCCACGCCGAACGGGCCTGCCGCATCCAGCGTTTCGACCAGCTGCGGATTGAGCCCGCGCGGAGCCAGCGACAGATCCAGCCGCAGGACCTGGCCAGCCGAAGCGCGCGCTACCGGGCCTGCCAGATGACTCTCCAGCCAGTCGGAAAATTCCTCCAGCCGGGCCTCGTCGATGGTCAACCCGGCTGCCATCGCGTGTCCGCCGCCCGCCACCAGCAGCCCGTTCTCGCGCGCGGCAATGATCGCGGCTCCAAGGTCCACTCCGGCGATCGAGCGGCCGGAACCCTTGCCCTGGCCGGTCTCGGCGTCCAGCGCGATGACCAGTGCTGGCTTGCCGGTCTTTTCCTTGATTCGCCCTGCCACGATGCCGATCACCCCGGGGTGCCAGCCATGTCCGGCCACGATCTGGACCGCGCGGTTGTGCTGGCCCGCCAGCTGCGCCTCGGCCGCTTCCTGCACCACGGCCTCAATCCCGCGGCGTTCCTCGTTCAATTGCGAAAGCTGGGCGGCGATGGCGGCGGCCTCGGCGGGATCTTCGGTCGTCAGCAACCGCACGCCAAGCGTCGATTCGCCCACCCGTCCGCCGGCATTGATGCGCGGACCCAGGGCAAAGCCGCAATCGCTGCAACTGGGTGCGCGGGTCAGGCGCGAGGCGTCGATAAGGGCGGACATGCCCACGTTGCGGCGGTGCGCCATGACTTTCAGCCCCTGCGCCACAAACGCGCGGTTGAGCCCGCGAATGGCGGCCACATCGGCCACTGTTCCAAGCGCCACCAGATCGAGCAGGCTGAACAGATCGGGTTCGGGCCGGTCGCTGAAGAAGCCGCGGGCGCGCAAGGTGCGCACCACGGCCACCGCCAGCAGGAATGCCACACCCACTGCGGCCAGGTGGCCATGGCTGGCGGCCAGGTCGCTTTCATCCAGCCGGTTGGGGTTGACCAGCGCCAGCGCGCGCGGAAGATCGGGCGAACACTTGTGGTGATCGACCACGATGACATCGACCCCGGCATCGTGCGCGGCACCCAGCGCCTCGTGCGCCATGGCCCCGCAATCAACCGTTACCACCAGGCTGGACCCTTCTTGCCCCAGCCGGACAAGCGCTTCCCCCGATGGTCCGTAACCTTCTAGCAACCTGTCTGGTATGTAATGGCCTGCATCATGGCCCAGCATCCGCACCAGCCGGATCAGCAGCGCGCTGCTGGTCGCCCCGTCGACATCGTAGTCGCCGTAGATGGTCATCCGCTCGCCCGCGATAACGGCCTGTGCGATGCGTTCGGCCGCGCGGTCCATGTCGCGAAACGCCGATGGGTCGGGCAAAAAGCCGCGCAGGCTGGGATCGCGATGCAAGGCGAGATCCGCCCGCGCCACGCCGCGGGCCATCAGTAGTTGCGCCACGATGTCTTCGCCAGCGGTTATGCCGGGCATTGTGCCCGGTCCGGCGTCATCCGGGCCCAACTGCATATTTCCGCCAAGCCACTGCCAGGACTTGCCCGACAGGGAACAATTGATACCAAGTACATAGGGGGTGCCAAGCATGATGGAGCGATTAGCCGTTGCCTGTGTCCGTGGGAAGGCGTTCACTGCACGTTCGGGAATCCGGTGATCGGGAATTGTTCCGATCTGGTTGTAGTTGGGGTGGCTGGCTTGCCTTGTTCGAAATATCGCCTAGGCGGTTATCCGCTTGTAAGGAGGACAGGATTTTTCCCGGGACTAGGGGGTTTGACGCCATAGGGATTGCGCAACGCCCCGCTGACAGTCGAATGGACCAGATGGTCGTGCTGCTTTTTGCGCCCGGCCACCGCCCCCGATTGTCTCAAATAAAGGCGTTGTCGCAAGCCCAGGGCCAGTTCGCCGTCACGCTGGAAAGCGACGGGCCTGGCCAGGACACCCGCTGGGCCGAACTGTTGGCCAATGGCCTGACTTTCGATCTGGCCGGCCTTTCTCCCGGAAAACCTGGGCAAGGCGTGGCAGACGGGCACCTGTTCGGTCTGCCGGAAGGTTTTGATCCGGCTGCTTGCGAAGGGGTGGCCTTGTCGCCCGGTCCGCACCTTACCAGCGGTGGCCCGATGGTTCCGGTCTTGCGCTGTCTGGCCTGGCTGGCAGCGGAGATGGCGGGCCTTGAGCACCTGCGCGCTATCGCGTGGAGCCCGGCGCATACCATTTGTGAGCCCGAATACTTCCGCGAAGTAGTGACGCGCTGGATCGGTGGCGGCGCATTTCCCGGCCTCGGCCTGACAGCGCTGGTGCCGCAGCCGGATGGTGCGCTGGAAAGCGAAGGCCTGGCGCTGTTCACCGGGCAGGAATTGCGGCTCGAACCCGATCCCGGACAGGACCAGCAGCAGGCCGCCAAGGTGGCTCTGCGCCTGCTTCACTGGCTGGTCGAGAATGGCCGCGTGGACCAGACCATGTCGCTTACCGGGCCAAGCGGAGAAACATTGCTACTTGAACCGCGCGCGGAAGAAGGCATTGTCCGCGTGTGGAGAGGGTCGCGCTAGCTGGAAATACCAGCACACTTATGGGAGCGGGGCCTTCTGCGCTGTTGCGCGGCAGGCTGCCGTTCCGTTCGGTGAACAAGCCCGGCAAAGCGGGCCATCGCGCCGGAATGCAGCGCCATCATATCCTGCCTCGCCAGTTGCTGCTCGATCGCAGTCTGCGCGCGGTGTTCGATGCGGTGGGGTATGACCTGATCGGATTTGACGACTTTCGCCGCAACGGCCTGCTGCTGCCGGCGATGGAGCAGGCCGCCTTGGTGCTTGGTCTGCCGCTCCACCGCGGGCCGCATCGCCGCTATAACGAAGTCGTGGCCGAGCGGATGGGCCAGATTGAGGCGGGGTGGCAGGCAACGCGTGGCCGATCTCCCGACGAGGCGGTGCAGGAAGTTGTGATGCGCATGCGCTTGCTCCAGCGCGCCTTGCGGCGCAGCCTGCTGCAACCGGGCTTTCCGCGCATCAAGCTGAATTCGCGCGATCCCCTGGGCAAGGGTGTGGACTTCAGCGAGCTTGACGCCATGGCCGAGAGTATCTGGACCGGTACGGCGGTTGGTCCGTGACGTCCGGATTGATCTAGGCGGCAGCGCGCAAGGCGGGGAATTCGCGGGCCAGGATCGCATGACGTGCCGCGTTGTCGCCTGCTCCCTGCAACTCTCGTTCCATCATGCGGGCCAGTTCTCCAAGGGGACCGTCGCCGAAGTTCGCCGCGATCCCGGCCAGCCGGTGCAGTCCGGATGCAATCGCGGGCCAGTCTGGCGGCGCATCGCCGGGGGCCAGCGCAGTCTCCAGCAGGCCCAGCAATTCCTGCTTGCGCTGGCGGTAGCGGTGGTCGAGCGAATGGATCGTGGCAGTGATTCCTTCGGGCTGGCGCAGCACGTTGCACAGGTCATCGGTTGCTGCAGCTTCCGGCTCGGATCCGGCATGTTTGATCAGGGTGCGTTCCAGATCCGCCAGCATCAGGGGTTTGGCCAGGTGCGCCTGCATCCCGGCAGCGCGCGCGGCGGCAATGTCATCGGCATAGCAATTGGCGGTAAGAGCGATGATCGGCAGTTCGCCCGGCCCAAGTCCGGCAGCTCGCAAGGCCCGGGCGGCGGCAAGTCCGTCCATCCGGGGCATCTGGACATCCATCAGCACCACCCGGAACGGCAAACCCGCCTCACGGGCCTGCAAGGCCATGGCCACAGCCTCGTTTCCGTCCGTGGCCAGTTCTGCTGCCAGCCCCAGCGCCCCGGCCATGGCGAGGATGAGCTGCTGGTTGATGGGGTGATCCTCGGCCACCAGAACGCGCAGTCCTTGCAACGAGCGGGTTGGCCGATTCGGGGCAGTGGCGGGGGGCTGCACTGGAGTCGGCTCTGTTTCGCGCAGCGGCAGGCGTACCGTAAAGGTGCTGCCTTGGCCGGGCTTGCTGAGCACTGTGATGGAACCGCGCATCAGCCGTACCAACTGGTCGCAGATCGGCAGGCCAAGCCCGGTTCCGCCGAATTGCCGCCCTTGTGCACTGTGCGGAGCTGCGAAGGGTGTGAACAAGGTGGGCAATCTGTCAGCGGCGATGCCCATGCCGCTGTCGCTAACTGCGATCTGCAATCCCTCGGCTGTGTTCGCAAGGGAGACATCGACGCCGCCCTGGTCGGTAAATTTCAACGCATTGCCAATCAGGTTGAGCACGACTTGCCGCAACCGCAGGCGATCAAATTGCAGGCGCGGGGGAACCCCGTCTGTCACCGTCAGCGTTAGCGACAGACCCTGCGCGGCGGCAATCGGCTGCATCAGCGCGACTGCATGGCCCAGTTCTTCGGCCAGGTCGGCATCTTCCTCGGCCAGGCGCAATTGGCCAGCCTTGATCCGCGCCACGTCGAGGATGTCGTTGACCAGCCGCAGCATCGCCCGGCCCGAATCGGCGATCAGGCGCACCCGCTGTTGCTGGGTATCGGGCAGATCGGCTTCCAGCAGCATCTCGGTAAACCCGATCACGGCGTTCATCGGCGTGCGCAGTTCGTGGCTCATTCCGATCAGGAATTCACTCCACCGCTCGTCGCCCGCACAATGGCCTTCGTGTGCCGGCAGGGGCAAGGCGGGTTCAGCGGCCTGCGGGGGCTTGCGCTGTAGGCGGTCATGCAAGCCAGCAACCAGGATCGCCAGCATGACGGACGTGGTTGCAAACAGCGCAATGAGCGAGGTGGCGAGCATGGGGACGCTGTGCCCCCATGCCCGTTGGCAAAGCGCTTTGGCGCTTCCCCGTACCTCTACTTATTGGGCAAGCGCCCGGGCCGATGCGCCATTGGCCGCAGACAGGATCGCGCGCACGCTGGCGGTGGCCACGTCCTCGTCGATCCCAACGCCCCAGGTGCTTTGGCCATCGGGCAGGCGGCATTCGATATAGGCAGCGGCCCGCGCGTCTATGCCCGAGCCGAGCGCATGTTCGACATAGTCGAGCACTTCGAAATCCAGCCCGAAAGCCTCGCGCATGGTCGCCAGGATGGTGGACAGCAGACCCTTGCCGCGCCCTGCGATGCGCTGCTCTTCGCCATCCACCTTGATGGTGCCGGTAAAGATGTGCGTGCCATCACCCGCCTTGCTTTCCTCGTAATCCACCAGCCGGAAGCGCTTCTTCACATCGCCGATGAAATAAGAATCGCGGAAGCACTGCCAGATGTCGGCAGCATTAAGTTCGCGCCCCAATTCATCGGCCATCTTCTGGACATGGCCTGAAAAATCGGATTGCAACTTCTTGGGCAGCTTTAGTCCCTGGTCCTGTTCGAGCACCCAGGCAAAGCCGCCTTTGCCGCTTTGCGAATTTACGCGGATCACCGCTTCATAGCTGCGGCCCATGTCGGCCGGATCGATCGGCAGGTATGGTACGCGCCACAATTGGTCATTGCGCTGGCCCTGCGCCTCGAAGCCCTTCTTGATGGCGTCCTGGTGGCTGCCCGAAAAGGCCGTGAACACCAGCTCGCCACCATAGGGGTGGCGCGGGTGGACAGGCAGCTGGTTGCAATATTCGACCGTTTCGATGACCTTGTCGATATTGCTGAAATCCAGCTCGGGATTGAGGCCCTGAGTGTACATGTTCATCGCCACGGTCACCAGGCAGCAGTTACCGGTCCGCTCGCCGTTGCCGAACAGGCAGCCTTCAATTCGGTCGGCGCCCGCCATCAGGCCCAGCTCCGCCGCCGCCACGCCGGTGCCGCGATCGTTGTGGGTGTGCAGACTGATCGCTGCGGCCTGCCGGTTGGGCAGGTTGCGGCAGAAATACTCGATCTGGTCGGCATAGATGTTGGGCGTGGCCGCTTCCACCGTGGCGGGCAGGTTGAGGATGATGGGGTTGTCCGCCGTGGGCTGCAACACATCCATCACCGCCTCGCACACCTCCAGGCTGAAATCGAGTTCGGCGGTGGAGAAGGTCTCGGGGCTGTATTCAAACTGCCAGCGGGTGTTGGGGCGCTTGGCCGCCTCGTCACGCAGCAATTGCGCGCCGGTGATGGCGATCTGCTTTACCTCGGCCGGCGTCATCCGGAACACGATCTCGCGCCAGGCAGGGCTGACCGCGTTGTACAGATGCACGATGGCCGAGTGCGCCCCTTCGAGGCTTTCGAAGCTGCGGGTGATCAGATCGGCCCGGGCCTGGGTCAGAACCTGGATCGTCACATCATCAGGCACCTTGCCGGACTGGACGAGGCCCGAGATGAAATCGAATTCGGTTGCCCCGGCGCTGGGGAAACCGACCTCGATCTCCTTCACGCCGATTTCCACCAGCAGGTCGAAGAAGCGGTTCTTCTTCACCGCATCCATCGGATCGATGATCGACTGGTTGCCATCCCGCAGATCGGTGGACAGCCAGCGGGGGGCCTTGGTGATGGTGCGCGAAGGCCATTGCCGGTCCTGCAGGGGCACCTGCGGGAACGGTTGGTACTTTCGGCTCGGATCCTTGAGCATGGACATGGCGGTAAGCCCTTATCGCTATTCACCCGCGCAGCAAGAGGCGGGTCAAAATTTCAACTGTGGTGCGAAATGGCCCTTAGGCGGGTTTCCGGCGCAACAGGCGCACGGCAAGTGACACGCCTAAGGGCGTGTAAGTCGAAGCAGCGATAGGAGCGCGCGACGGGTCATAGATCCAGCATATGGGCATTTGGTTAGCAAATGTCTAGCGCCCTGATCCCGGTGCCGTGACGCAAGAAGCGCGCGATCCCGGGCGGGACCGCGCGCTTCGTTCTCGCAAAACAGGCTGGCGATTACTGCTTTTCGAAGGCTACCGAGATGGTCAGGTCGATGTCATCACCGATACCGAAGGGGATGCCCCAGGCCATGTTCCATTCCGACCGCTTGATCGTGGTAGTGCCGTGGAAGCCCAGTGTTTCCTTCTGGCTCATGCCGTTGGTGCCCATGCCCGACAGCTCGGCTTGCACGGTAACCGGCTTGGTCACGCCGTTCAGTGTCAAGTTGCCCATGATGTGTGCGGTGGTCGGGCCGGTCGAATGAACCGAGGTGGAAACGAAGCGGGCGGCGGCAGGATTGGGGCCGAAGAAGTCCGCTGCAGCACCATCACGCCCGGCGCGCGTCAGGTGTTCCTTCAGGCCAGCGCTGGCCACGGTGACCGACGCGACCGGGATGGTCACATCGACAGTCGATTTGGTCATATCGGCGGTGTCGAGCGTCAGCGTGCCCGCCACGTCACCGAAAATGCCGAAATAGTCGTTGAAGCCCAGGTGGCTCACGCTCCAGCCGACCAGCGAGTGGGCGGGATCGGTCGCATAGGTACCGCTGGTGGCAGCAGCGGGGTTCAGCGCGGGGGCGGGGGGGCCGCCTTGCGCCTGAAGTGCGCCGACGGAAAGGGTCGCAACGCCGGCAGCGGCGGCGATAGCAAGAAGTGACTTACGCATTTGAGGGGTCTCCCGGTGGTATTGTCAGCTGCGCAATGTGGCGACGCGCAGGGGCAATGTCCACCGGGAACCTTGATTTTGACAACCGGGCGGCGGGGTTATTTGTCGCCAATTGTCGCAACAACCCCGCCGCGGTTCCGATCAGTTCTTGTTCTGGTCGACCAGCTTGTTGGCCGAAATCCACGGCATCATGGCGCGCAGCTGGGCGCCGGTCTGCTCGATCGGGTGGGCTTCGGCAGCCTTGCGGGCGGCCTTCAGTTCGGGCTGGCCGGCGCGGTTATCAAGCACGAAGTTCTTCACGAAACGGCCGCTCTGGATGTCGGCCAGCACGCGCTTCATTTCGGCCTTGGTTTCGGCGGTGATGATGCGCGGGCCGGTGGTGATGTCACCGTATTCGGCCGTGTTGCTGATCGAATAGCGCATGTTGGCGATGCCACCCTCATACAGCAGGTCGACGATCAGCTTGGTTTCATGCAGGCATTCGAAATAGGCCATTTCCGGCGCGTAGCCGGCTTCCACAAGCGTTTCGAACCCGGCCTGGATCAGGTGGGTGATGCCGCCGCACAGCACGGCCTGTTCACCGAACAGGTCGGTTTCGCATTCTTCCTTGAAGTTGGTTTCGATAATACCCGAACGGCCACCGCCAACGCCGCTGGCATAGGCCAGAGCAACGTCATGGGCATTTCCGCTGGCATCCTGGTGGACAGCGATCAGACACGGCACGCCGCCGCCCTTCACATATTCACCGCGCACCGTGTGGCCGGGGCCCTTGGGCGCGATCATGATCACGTCGATGTCATCCGGCACTTCGATCAGGCCGAAGTGGATGTTGAGGCCGTGGGCAAAAGCCAGCGCTGCGCCGGGCTTGATGTTGCCCTTGATGTCGTCGGCCCAGATTGCCGCCTGATGTTCATCGGGGGCCAGAATCATGAGGATATCGGCCCAGGCGGCCGCATCCTTGTTCGACATGACCTTGAAGCCTGCGCCTTCAGCCTTCTTGGCCGAAGCGGAGCCGGGACGCAGCGCGATGGCCACTTCCTTGATGCCGCTGTCGCGCAGGTTCTGCGCGTGGGCGTGGCCCTGCGAGCCATAGCCGAGCACGGCGATCTTCTTGTTCACGACCAGGTTCAGGTCGGCATCGGCGTCGTAATAAACTTTCATCGGACGTTCCTGTCTTTGTTCTCGTCATTCCCCGCTGGCACGGGGAGCAAAATTCGCGGTGGTGCCTCTAGCGGCATTTACGCCTTGGGGCGAAAATCTTTTTTGAAACTGGTTTCATGCCGGCTGTTCAAGCCCCTTGCGGCCCCCGCATCATGCCGACCACGCCGGTGCGGCCCACTTCGACCAGCCCCAGTTCGCGCATCAGTGCGATGAAGCTGTCGATCTTTTCGGGCACGCCGGTCAATTCGAAAATGAAGCTGGATGTCGTGGTGTCGACCACCTTGGCGCGAAATACATCCGCAATGCGCAGGGCTTCGACGCGGCTTTCGCCGGTGCCGGATACCTTGATCAGCGCCAATTCGCGTTCAACATGCGGGCCGGACTGGGTGAGGTCGACCACACGGTGAACCGGCACCAGCCGGTCAAGCTGCGCTTCGATCTGGTCGATCACATGCGGCGGGCCGTGGGTCACGATGGTGATGCGGCTGACCTTGTGGTTGTCCGATATGTCGGCCACCGTCAGGCTGTCGATATTATAGCCGCGCGCGGTGAACAGCCCGGCGATCTTGGCCAGGATCCCGGCCTCGTTATCGACCGTGATGTTGAGCACATGGCGCTCGGATTCGCTCTGCTTGATTTTCATCACACGAGTGCCTTTGCTTCATCATCCACAGTGCCCGCGACCGTATCGCCATAGAGCAGCATTTCGGTATGCGCCGCGCCACTGGGGATCATCGGGAAGCAGTTGGCATCCTTAGACACCTGGCAATCGACCATCACCGGCCCATCGTGCTCCATCATCGCCTTGATCCCGGCATCCAGTTCGGCCTCACACGTGATGCGGATGCCCTTCCAGCCGTAAGCCTCGGCCAGCGCGACGAAATCGGGTAGGCTGTCGGAGTAGCTGTTGGAATAGCGGCTCTCATAGGTCAGTTCCTGCCACTGGCGGACCATGCCCATGTATTCATTGTTGAGGATGAACACCTTGATCGGCAGGCGGAACTGGCTGGCGGTGCCCATTTCCTGAATGTTCATCTGGATGCTGGCTTCGCCCGCGATGTCGATCACCAGCTTGCCGGGATTGCCCAGTTGTGCGCCGATGGCGGCGGGCATGCCATAGCCCATCGTGCCCAGGCCGCCGCTGGTCAGCCAGCGGTTGGGGCCGGTGAAGCCGAAGTACTGCGCCGCCCACATCTGGTGCTGGCCCACTTCGGTGGTGATGATCGGATCGAGCTTGTGGGTCAGCGCATGCAGCCGCTGGACGGCATGCTGCGGCATGATCACGCTGTCGCTGGCCGGATAGGCCAGGCTGTCGCGCCCGCGCCAACCGGTGATGCGGCCTTTCCATTCTGCCAGGTCCTGCGGCTTGCGCTGGCTCCATGCCTCGATCAGCTGTTCCAGCACGGTGGCGCAATCGCCCACGATGCCCAGATCGACCGGGATCACCTTGTTGATGGAGGACCGGTCAATATCGATGTGGATCTTGGTGGAGTGCGGCGAAAACGCATCGAGCCGCCCGGTCACCCGGTCATCGAACCGCGCGCCGATGTTCACCATCACATCGCATTCGTTCATCGCCATGTTGGCTTCCAGCGTGCCGTGCATGCCCAGCATGCCCAGCCAGTCGTGGTGGCCATCGGGAAAGGCACCCAGTCCCATCAGCGTGGAGGTGACAGGAGCGCCCACCAGCGCCTGGAACTGGCGCAGCAGTTCGCTTGCGCGCGGGCCGGAATTGATGATCCCGCCGCCGGTATAGAAGATCGGGCGCTGGGCTCCGGCGATCAGCTCGATCGCTTCGGCAATTTCGTCAGGCGCGGCGACCATGCGCGGGGTATAGCGGCGCGGGCGCTGGACCGGCGCGGCGCTGAAGGCTGCGGTGGCGACCTGCACGTTTTTGGGAATGTCGATCACGACCGGTCCAGGGCGGCCGGTGGTGGCAATCTCGAACGCCTCGTCGATCGTGGCGGCGAGGTCCGCCGGATCCTTGACCAGGTAGTTGTGCTTGCAGCAGTGGCGGGTGATGCCGATGGTGTCGGCTTCCTGGAAGGCATCGGTGCCGATCAGGTTGGTCGCCACCTGCCCGGTGATTACCACCAGCGGAATGGAATCGAGGAAGGCATCGGCAATACCGGTGACCGCGTTGGTCGCGCCGGGGCCGGATGTGACCAACACTACGCCGGGCTTGCCCGTGCTGCGCGCATAGCCTTCGGCCGCATGGGCCGCGCCGGCTTCATGCCGGACAAGGATGTGGCGGATGCGATTTTCCGAGAACAACTCGTCATAGATCGGCAGCACGGCACCGCCGGGATAGCCGAACACGAATTCGACGCCGTGACGGACCAGCATCTCGCACAATATCGCAGCGCCGCTGCGTTCATCACTCACTTGGCTTACTCCTTCGGGAAGGCGGCCCCACTATGAGACAGGATATGTCCTGTCAACCCACATTATGAGAATAATATTTCAAAGTGAGGGGAAATTTGGACATTTTCAGGTAGCTCCCGGCGCCATTCCGGCGGGGGCTGGTGCCTCAACCAGGTGTATTGCCGCTTGGCATAGTTGCGCGTGGCCTGTTGGCCGCGGGTGATGCACTCGTCATAAGTCAGTTCGCCGCGCAACATTGCGGCAATTTCGGCCACCCCGATGGCGCGCATCACAGGCAGGGCAAGGTCGAGATTGCGGGCGAGCAGGGCTTCGACTTCATCCACCGCACCATGCTCCATCATCTGCGTGAACCGCGCATCGCACCGGGCATACAGCGCCGCGCGCTCGGGCAGCAGCACCAGCGGGGCCAGGGTGACCTCATCCATGATCCCGCCGGTCAGTTGTTGTTGCCAATGGCCGAGCGGCTTGCCGGTGGAGCGAACCACTTCCAATGCGCGGGTGATCCGCTGGCTGTCGGCGGCTGAGAGCGTGGCGGCGCGGGGCGGATCTTCGGCGCGCAAGGCTTCATACGCAACGGCGAGGGGCAGGGCGCGCACTTCGGCTCTTACCGCCGCGTCGATCTCGGGCACCGGCGCGATGCCATCGAGCAGCGTGCGGATATACAGGCCTGTTCCGCCAACCAGGATCGGCACCGCGCCCGCCAGATGTGCAGCGGAAATCTCGGCTTTGGCCGCCGCCGCCCAGTCCGCCGCCGAACAGGCCTGCGCACCGTCCCACGTGCCGAACAGCCGGTGCGGCACGCAGCGCATATCCTCTCCGCATGGGCGCGCGCTCAGCACGGCAAGATCGGCATAGACTTGCGCGCTGTCGGCATTGATCACCAAGGCCTCGCGCCCGGCATCTTGCAAGGCCAGCGCCAGCCGCACGGCCAGATCGCTCTTGCCGCTGGCGGTTGGCCCTGCGATGAGCGCGAGCCGTGTTTCTGGCCTGGATTCTGGAGTTCTACCCTTGCTCATTGCCCGCCTGATAGCAGACCCCGCCACACTGGAAACCGCGCTTGATGCGGTCAGCGCCGCATTGGGCGATGCCGGGCTGCCCGTGGCCCAGGCCGAGATGCTGGATTTCTGTAGCGACGTGCTGGAACTGTCGGTCGTGGGCGATGACATGGCGACCCTGCGCCGCCTGATCGACGCACATTTTACGCCCAGCGATGCGATCATCGCCCGCGGACCCTTTGCCGTGCCGCATGTTTTCGTGTCGGACATGGATTCCACCATGATCGGGCAGGAATGCATTGACGAACTGGCCGATTTTGCCGGCATCAAGCCGCAGATCGCCGCCATTACCGAACGCGCCATGCTGGGCGAGCTCGATTTCGAAAGCGCCTTGCGTGAGCGGGTCGGCCTGCTGGAGGGACTTGAGGAAGGTGCGATCCGTCGTTGCCTGGATGAACGCATCCGCCCCAATCCCGGCGCACGTGTGCTGGTCGAAACGCTGAAAAGCCGCGGCTGCAAGACCGTGCTGGTAACCGGCGGGTTCCACCACTTTGCCGACGAAGTCGCCGCCCAGATCGGGTTCGAACGGGTGGCGGGTAACCGGCTGGAAGTATCAGGCGGCAAGCTGACCGGCGGTTTGCTGGGCGAAGTCTGCGGCAGCGACACCAAACTGGCCGTGCTGCGCGAGGAACTGGCGCTGCTGGGCCACGAAGCCATCAGCATGGGCGCGGGCGACGGTGCCAACGACATCCCAATGATCGAGGCGGCTACCTATGGCATTGCCTACTACGCCAAGCCCAAGGCGCGTGCGGCGGCCAATGGCTGGGTGGACCGGGGGGATTTGACCGCGCTGCTCAAGCTGCTGGATATTCCGCAGAGCGATTGGGTGACCGGTTAAAATTTCGAGTGGGTTGCTCAGTGGCAGCTAACGGCCCCTCAACTGACGCTCATGCCATCATCGGACCGGTGGCTTCGTCCGCAATGGCCACAGGTAGATCTGGGCCAGGGCGTTGACCATGCAAACAACCCTTTGTTACTTTGAAAGGGTGAGAGGCCGCAGTCTGGACAACGGAATGCAAACATCGCCAACAGGCCTTGGCTGAGCCAAAACGCGACGCCAACGATCAACCCCGTCTCGCCAAACTTTTGGTGCAACAGTGTAATCCATAGTGGGAAGCTGAAAAATACAATCAGTACCCAAACCAAAAAGAGCCAACATTTTCGATAGAGCGACATGACCATAATCTGCCACTCTTAAGCCCTTCTGACAACGTCCGCTTACCACCCTATTCCGGCCAATAGAGGGCTTATCCCTCCATCCACTCCCGGAAGAACGACAGGTTCGCTTCCTTCAACGCATCCAGTTCCACGCCGAACACACTGCTGCCCCCGGTCGTCCCGATCCGCCGCACGCCGCTCGCCGCCGTATCCTCGTTCCGCGTGCCCTTGGCCAATTGCGCCTGGAACGCCGCCACATCGGGCACGGTGATAAGGTAGCGGCCCTGGTCCTCGCCGAACCACCAGCGGGCGGGGTCGTAATCTGTGTGATTTTTCACCTCGGCACCGATGCCGCCCTTCAGCGCCATTTCTGCCAGCGCCACGGCCATGCCGCCATCGGACACATCGTGCACCGCGTTGACGAGGCCCGCCGCGATCAGTTCGCGGATGAATTCGCCGTTGTATTTTTCCAGCGTCAGGTCGACCGGCGGGCAGCGGCCTTCCTCGCGCCCGTGGATCTCGCGCAGCCATAGTGAACGGCCCACCAGGCTGCGGTGCGGGTTGGGGGTCGCCCAGGGTTCCGCGCCGATCAGGTAGATCGCATCGCCCGCCTGCTTGATGCCCATGGTCATCATCAGCGAGTAGTCTTCGATAATGCCGACCCCGCCGATGGCCGGGGTGGGCAGGATCGCGCTGCCGCCGCCGGTTGCCTTGCTCTCGTTATACAGGCTGACATTGCCCGACACGATCGGGAAGTCGAGCACGCGGCAAGCCTCGCCCATGCCATCAAGCGCATGGACCAGTTGGGCCATGATCTCGGGCCGCTGCGGGTTGGCGAAATTGAGGCAGTTGGTCACGGCCAGCGGCGTCGCGCCCACCGCGCACAGGTTGCGATAGGCCTCGGCAATCGCCTGCATGCCGCCGAGGTACGGATCGGCATAGACATAGCGCGGGGTGCAATCGGTGGTCATGGCGAGCGCGCGGGTCGTATCGTGGATACGCACCACGGCCGCATCGCCGCCGGTCTGCAGCGTATCGGCACCAACCTGGCTGTCATACTGCTCCCAGATCCACTTGCGGCTTGCAAGGTCAGGGCAGGCCATCATCTTGAGCAGGTCCGCGCCAATGTCGTCACCGCCGGGGATATTTTCCAGCGGCTTGGTGCCCGCCCAAGCCTTGTATTCCTCGCGGCTGAGATAGGGCCGGTCATACAGCGGCGCATCGGCAGCCAGCGGGCCGAGCGGAATGTCGCACACGACTTCGCCGTTCCATTCCAGCACCATGTGGCCGGTGTCGGTCACTTCGCCGATCACCGCGAAATCCAGTTCCCATTTCCTGAAGATCGCCTCGGCCATCGGCTCCTTGCCGGGCTTCAGCACCATCAGCATGCGCTCCTGGCTTTCGCTCAGCATCATTTCATATGGCGTCATGCCTTGTTCGCGGCAGGGGACCATGTTCATGTCCAGCCGGATACCGGCCTTGCCGTTGGTGGCCATTTCCACGCTGGAGGAGGTCAGGCCCGCCGCGCCCATATCCTGGATCGCCACGATGGCATCGGTCGCCATCAGTTCAAGGCAGGCCTCGATCAGCAGCTTTTCGGTAAACGGATCGCCCACCTGCACAGTGGGGCGCTTGGCGTCCGAATCCTCGCCAAAATCCGCGCTGGCCATGGTGGCGCCGTGGATTCCGTCGCGGCCGGTCTTGGACCCGACATAGACGATCGGATTGCCGAGGCCCGTGGCGGCGGAATAGAAGATCTTGTCCTGATCGGCCACGCCCACGGTCATCGCGTTGACCAGGATGTTGCCATCATAGGCGCTGTGGAAATTGGTTTCGCCGCCAACAGTGGGCACACCCACGCAGTTGCCATAGCCGCCGATGCCCGCAACCACGCCCTGCACCAGATGCTTCATCTTGGGATGATCGGGCCGACCAAAGCGCAGCGCATTGAGGTTGGCGACCGGGCGCGCGCCCATCGTGAATACGTCACGCAGGATGCCGCCCACGCCGGTGGCTGCGCCCTGGTAAGGCTCGATATAAGAAGGGTGGTTGTGGCTCTCCATCTTGAAGATGCAGGCCAGCTTGGTGCCGTTCGGCCCTTCGCCAATGTCGATCACGCCCGCGTTCTCGCCCGGGCCGCAGATTACCCACGGCGCTTCTGTGGGCAATTTCTTCAGGTGCAACCGCGATGACTTGTAGCTGCAATGTTCGGACCACATGACCGAGAATATGCCGAGCTCGACCAGGTTCGGCTCTCGGCCCAGCGCGTGCAGCACGCGGGCGTATTCTTCGGAATTGAGGCCGTGGGCCTCGACGATTTCGGGAGTGATCTGGGACATGATTGGCGCCTTAGCGAGCGCGCGCGGGAGTCGCTAGTCCTGCTATGCTTGACCAAGCGCGCTGTCCCCGCCAAACGTGCGCCATGGACGGATCGGCACCTGCAATCGGCGAAATGAGTTTCGAGGACGCATTGCGCGCACTTGAGGATGTGGTGCGGCGGCTGGAAGGCGGCGACGTGCCGCTGGACGAATCGATTGCGCAGTATGAACGCGGCGAAGCGCTGCGGCGGCATTGCCAGGCGCGGCTCGATGCGGCGCAGGCGCGGATCGAGAAGATCGTGGCCGGACCGGACGGCAAGCCAGCGGGCACTGTCCCGTTTGACGCGGAATAGCACGGTGGGTCTTGCCTTGGCCGATGACCTGCTTGGCCGCAGCCTGGCCCGTGTGCAGCACGAAGTCGATGCGGCCTTCGATGCAATCCTGCCGGTGCCAGCCGATTCCCGCAGCCGTCTGGTCGAGGCGATGCGCTATGCCGCCATCGGTGGCGGCAAGCGGGTGCGGCCATTCCTGGTTGTGACGGTGGCGGAAATGTACGGCTCTTCCCGCAGCGCCGCCTTGCAGGCCGGTTGCGCGATCGAAGCGATCCACGCCTATTCGCTTATTCACGATGATCTGCCGTGCATGGATGATGACCAGCTGCGCCACGGCAAGCCCACGGTGCACGTTGCCTTTGGCGAGGCGATTGCCGTGCTGGCGGGCGATTGCCTCCACGCGTTGGCCTTCGATCTGCTCACCAGCCCGGAAGTGGGCAGCGATCCGTTCGTGCGTAGCGAACTGTGCGGCGCACTGGCGCGGGCCAGCGGGCACAACGGCATGGCTGGCGGGCAAGTGATGGACATCATGGCCGACGTGGAAAACTTCGATCTCCACGCCGTGACCCGCCTGCAACAACTGAAAACCGGCGCGCTGTTGATGGCGGCAGTCGAAATGGGCGCAATCCTGGCCAAGGTGCCCGAAGAAGCCCGTGCGCACTTGCGCGCTTTTGCCCGCGACATTGGCCTCGCCTTCCAGATTGCCGACGACCTGCTGGATCACGAAGGTGACGAGACCAAGGCCGGCAAGGCGCTGCGCAAGGATGCCGCACAGGGCAAGGCCACGTTCGTCTCGCTGATGGGTGCCGACCAGGCCCGCGATCAGGCCCGCTTCCTGTCCGAACAGGCGGTCGGCCACCTTGCCAGCCACGGCAAGGAAGCCGACCTGCTGCGAGCGCTGGCCCGGTTCATTGTCGAGCGGGAAGGGTGATGCCAATGCCTGCTGCTGAACGCATCGGCCTTTATCCCGGCACGTTTGATCCGTTCACGCTGGGCCATGCCGATATTATGCGGCGCGGGGCCAAGCTGGTGGATCGGCTGATCATCGGGGTTACCACCAATCCCAGCAAAGACCCGATGTTCAGCCATGACGAGCGCATGGCGATGGTGGCGGGCGAAGTGGCTCGGCTGGGCCTGACCAATGTCGAGATCAAGGGCTTCGATGCCCTGCTGATGGATGTGGCCGAGCGTGAAGGAGCCAGCATGATCCTGCGCGGCCTGCGCGCCGTCGCGGACTTCGAATACGAATACCAGATGGCGGGCATGAACCAGCAGCTTAATGCGCGCATCGAGACAGTCTTCCTGATGGCCGACATCAGCCTCCAGCCGATTGCATCAAAGCTGGTCAAGGAAATCGCCTTCTATGGCGGCGACATCACGCGGTTCGTCAGCCCGGCAGTGCAAAAGCTGGTGGCGGCGCGGGTGGAGAAACTCGGCCGCAAGGGTGACAAACGCTGAGCTGGGTTGGCTGATCGCGCATGGGGACGGGGCCAGCATGTTCATTGAACTGTCAGGCCCGAGGCCCTAGGGCACTTTTCCAGTATATCTGCAGGACCGATCCGATTCAGACCATGATCCAGACAATCGTCCATAAGTTCGCGCGCCTTATTGCCACGCTATGCCTGATTGCGGGGGGCCTGGCGATCGCGCTGCCTGCTGCCGCCCAGCAGCCGAGCCGGCTGGAGCGGGCCGAAGATGCCGAAGCTCATGCCGCGGCAGTGGCCGAGGCTAATGCCAGCATCCCGCTGTCGGCCAATTTCGACCGGACGCAGGATCTCGACAACATCTGGTATCTCGACCTGTCGAACGGCACCCGTGTGGCGATCCGCCTGGTGCCGCAATGGGCTCCGGCCCACGTGGCGCGGATCAAGGAACTGACCCGGCAAGGCTTTTACAACGGGGTGATCTTCCACCGCGTGATCGATGGCTTCATGGCGCAAACCGGCGATCCTACCGGTACCGGCCAGGGCAGTTCGGAACTGCCGGACCTGGAAGCGGAATTCAACATGCTGCCCCACGTACGCGGCACCGTGTCGATGGCCCGCGCCCAGGAGGAGAACAGCGCCAACAGCCAGTTCTTCATCGTGTTCTACCCGCGCTTTGCGCTGGACCGGAACTACACCAATTTCGGCCGGGTGATTTCGGGTATGGACGGGGTGGACGCGATTGTCAGGGGTGAACCGCCGGCCGATCCCACGCGCATCCTGCAAGCCAGCATTGCATCTGACAATGTGCCGCAACTGATGCCGCGGGCCCCGCGCCCGCAGCAAATCATCACCGCCGACATGCTGGGCACGCCGCTGGCTGATTGATTTGCAAGATCTGCCGGCGGCCACAGGCTAGCCATCCGACATGCGCGTTGACCTGTTCGATTTCGATCTCCCGCCCGAGCGGATAGCGTTGCGCCCGTTGCGCCCGCGCGATGCGGCGTGCATGCTGGTGGTGCGCGGTGGCCAGGTGCCGTTCGAGGCCGGATTCGAGGATCGCGGCGTGCGCGACCTGCCGCAGATGCTGCGGGCCGGCGATGTGATGGTGTTCAACGATACCCGCGTTATCCCCGCCCAACTCGAAGGGACACGCGGCGAGGCGCGGATCGGTGCGACCTTGCACAAGCGGATCGACTTGCGCCGCTGGCAGGCCTTCATCCGCAATGCCAAGCGGGTGCGCGATGGGGACCGGCTTGATTTTCCCGCCGGGGTCAGCGCGATTGCCGAACAACGCCACCCCGATGGCAGCTTTACCCTGGCCTTTGCAGGCAGCGAACCGGTGGAAATCCTGCTGGAACGGGCCGGACGCATGCCGCTGCCGCCCTATATCGCCAGCAAGCGCGCGCTGGATGAGGCGGACCGGGCAGATTACCAGACCATGTTCGCCCGCGAAGATGGCGCTGTGGCTGCGCCCACGGCATCGCTCCACTTCACACCCGAACTTTTGGCTGCGCTTGATGAAGCAGGCGTTCAGCGCCACACCCTGACGCTGCATGTGGGGGCGGGCACCTTTTTGCCGGTGAAGGCCGAAGACACTGTGGACCACGCGATGCATGCCGAATTCGGGCGGATCGATGCCGCCACGGCGCAGGCTCTCAACGCGGCGCGGGCTGCGGGCGGGCGGATCATCGCCGCCGGAACCACTGCGCTTCGCCTGCTCGAAAGTGCGGCCGACGAGGCCGGCGTGATCCAGCCGTTCGAAGGCGATACGGCGATCTTCATCACGCCGGGCTACAAATTCCGCGCAGTCGATGGCCTGATGACCAATTTCCACCTGCCCAAATCCACCCTGTTCATGCTGGTATCGGCCCTGATGGGCCGCGAACGGATGCAGGCCGCCTATGCCCATGCTATCGCGCATGAATACCGGTTCTATTCGTACGGCGATTCCTCGCTGCTATTGCCAGGCGAAGAATAAGTGCGCTTGTAAAACTGGTCCGCGTGGCCAATCTCCCGCGCCATGGTCACAACAATTACTGATCCGATTCTGGATATTCGCAACCTGCAGAAAACCTACAAGGGCGGCACTACCGCTCTGGCCGGGGTGGACCTGCAGATCCGCCAGGGCGAGATCTTCGCGCTGCTTGGCCCCAACGGGGCTGGCAAGACCACGCTGATCGGGGCGGTGTGCGGCCTGGTCAAGCCGACCGGCGGCACGATCGAGGCCTTCGGACTGGATGTGGACAGCCACTGGCGGCAGGTGCGCCGCCGGATCGGGCTGGTCCCGCAGGAACTCAGTTTCGACATGTTCGACAAGGTCATCCGGCAGGTGCGATACTCCCGCGGGTTGTTCGGCCTTCCGGCGGATGAGGCGCGGATCGAGGAAGTGCTGCGCGCGCTCAGCCTGTGGGACAAGCGGGATGAGCCGATCCGCAAGCTTTCCGGTGGGATGAAGCGGCGGGTGATGATTGCGAAAGCGCTGGCCCACGATCCCGACCTGTTGTTCCTCGACGAGCCGACCGCCGGGGTCGATGTGGAACTGCGGCGCGACATGTGGGAGCAGATCGGTGCCCTACGCGCACGTGGCGTGACCATCATCCTCACCACCCACTACATCGAGGAAGCCGAGGAAATGGCCGACCGGGTAGGGGTGATCAACAAGGGCCAGATCCTGCTGACCGACGACAAGGCCTCGATCATGGCGCGGCTGGGCCGGACAGAGGCGCATTTCATCCTCGCCATGCCGATGACCGCCATTCCGCCCGCGCTTGCGCATTACCCGCTGGTGCTGGAAGATGGCGGCATCAAGCTGGTCTATCGCGGCGGTGACGGCACCGGCAAGGGCAAGCACGAGGTGGCCGAACTGGCGCAGGACCTGACCCGCAACCAGATCGCCTATACCGGGCTGGAAACCGCAGAATCGACGCTGGAGGAGATCTTCGTCGGCCTGCTAAATGAACCGGTGGAGCAAGTGGCATGACCGTGCTTGGCCTCAACCTTACCGGCGCTTTCGCCATCCTGAAGAACGAATTGCAGCGCTTTTTCCGCACCGTGTTCGGATCGATCCTGTCGCCGGTGCTCACCACATCGCTGTACTTCATCGTGTTCGGCGCGGCGATTGGCGGGCGGATCCAGGAGATCGGCGGAGTATCCTATGGCGCGTTCATCGTGCCGGGCCTGCTGATGCTCACCCTGCTGTCCGAAAGTACCAGCAACGCCAGCTTCGGCATTTACATGCCCAAGTTCACCGGCGCGATTTATGAACTGCTGAGCGCGCCTGTGGGCGTGGCCGAGACGCTGATCGGCTTTGTCGGGGCGGCGGCGGCCAAATCGCTGATCATCGCGGCGATCATCCTGGCGACGGCGCTGCTGTTTGTTGATTACACCATCGCCCACCCGTTGCTGGCCGTGGGATATATCCTGCTGGTGGCGATGGCGTTCAGCCTGTTCGGGTTCATCTTGGGCATCTGGGCTGACGGGTTCGAGCGGTTGCAGATCGTGCCGATGCTGATCCTGACCCCGCTGACGTTCCTTGGCGGCACGTTCTATTCGATCGAAATGCTGGGCGAGCCGTGGCGCACGGTCGCGCAGTTCAATCCGATCTTCTACCTGATCAACGGCCTGCGCTGGACCTTTACCGGCACTTCCGACGTGCCGATCGCGCTGGCGCTGGGCATGACGCTGGGGTTCGTGGCAATCTGCATCGTGATCATCGCGTTCATCTTTCGCACGGGGTGGAAGTTGCGCGAATAGGCGGTTGGCTCTAGCGGACAGCGCATGACCCGCTTTGCTTTCACGATCAGCGCCCGCGACGGCGCAGCGCGCACCGGCCAGATCGCGATGCGCCGCGGCACCATCCGCACGCCTGCATTCATGCCGGTGGGCACGGCGGCCACGGTAAAGGCCATGAAGCCCGAAGCTGTCCGCGCGCTGGGGGCCGACATTATCCTGGGCAACACCTATCACCTGATGCTGCGCCCGGGGGCGGAGCGGGTGGCGCGGCTGGGCGGCCTGCACAAATTCATGAACTGGCACCGCCCGATCCTGACCGACAGCGGCGGCTACCAGGTGATGAGCCTGAGCGACCTGCGCAAGCTGACCGAGGAAGGCGTCACCTTCAAAAGCCATATCGATGGCAGCCGCCACCACCTCACCCCCGAACGCAGCATGGAAATCCAGCGCCTGCTCGGCTCTGACATCGTGATGGCGTTTGATGAGTGCCCCCGCGCCGACCGGCCAAGGGACGAGATCGCCGCCAGCATGGAACTGTCGATGCGCTGGGCCAAACGCAGCAGAGAAGGCTTCGACAGCGGCACGGAGCACGCCGAACGCAGCGCCCTGTTCGGCATCCAGCAGGGCGCGCTGGACCGCGACCTGCGGCAGATTTCCGCCCACAAGCTGACCGAGATCGGGTTCGATGGTTATGCCATCGGCGGGCTGGCCGTGGGCGAGGGGCAGGAGGCGATGTTCGCCACGCTGGATTTTGCCCCCGCCATGTTGCCCGACCATGCCCCGCGCTATCTGATGGGCGTGGGCAAGCCGGATGACCTGGTGGGCGCGGTGGAGCGCGGGGTGGACATGTTCGATTGCGTGCTGCCCACGCGCTCGGGCCGCAACCAGCAGGCTTTCACCTGGAACGGCCCGCTCAACCTGCGCAACGCCAAACATGCCGAGGATACCGGCCCGCTCGATCCGCGCTGCCCGTGCCCCACCTGCACCAGCTATTCCCGCGCCTACCTCCACCATCTGGGCAAGGCAGGCGAGATCCTGGGCGCCATGCTGCTGACCGAACACAACCTGGCGTTCTACCAGCACCTGATGCAGGCCATGCGCGATGCGATCGCGGGCGGTACGTTCGCGACGTTCGCGAAGGATTTCCGGCGCGATTACCTGGGCTGATCCCCCCCGAAAGGGGGGAGGGTAGATCATACACAGCGAACAATGCGGCCACGATTGCGATGACTGGCGTGCTGGCCTGCTGACAGAGGACGAAATTCTGGCCCGCCTGTTCCGCCTCAATCAGGAACGCGCGGGCAAGGCAGGCTAGGCTTTCCTACAGCCTGTGCCCTGTGCTCCACCCCGCAGCGGATCACTCTTTGTCAGGCTGTCCGACATGCTGCATAATCGCCAATCCCCACACCCGCCCGCGCGCAGCACCGCGCCATCCCTCCGCGCGCGTTTTTCGCCTGAAAAGGCCCGATGTGTCACCCATATTTTTCGCCCATTTTCCTTTTTGGACAATGGTTTATCCGCGCAGACAAAGGTGACACTGTCACTTTCGTCCGGCCTATTGGGGCAGGGCGAAGGTCACATAGCGGTTGGGGCCGGGGGCGGGGTTGCCTTGTTGGGCGAACAGGCCGTCGCCGCCCACCGCGATGGTGATGAACTGGCGGCCGCCCACTGCATAAACCGCCGGAACGCCCTCGGTCGCGGCATCGAGCTGGTGTTCCCACAAGACCTCGCCGGTTTCCGAATTGCGCGCGCGGAACGTGCGGTCGCCCGCTGTGCCCACAAACAACAAGCCGCCCGCCGTGGCCACCGGGCCGCCGCGGGGGGCCTGTGATCCGGTGCCGGTTATGCCTTGCGCCAGCAGCCCCATGCTCTCGCCATTGGGCAGGCGGAACAGGATCTCGCCGCTGTTCATGTCATATGCCGTCAGGAACGAGAACGGCGGTTTGATCGCCACCATGCCGTTGGATTGCATCAGGAAGTTGTAGCCCGCGCTGTACGGCTGCACCTCTCCGCTGGCGTTCGGGCCGCGATTGGGCATGGCCTCGGCGGCGGCGGGGTTGGTATTGGGGCGCAGCAGGTTGAGCACCGGGATTTCGCGGCTGACGACATAGAACCGCTGGTTGGCGGGATCGACCGCGGCATTACCCCAGTTGGCACCCCCGTTGTGGCCCGGCAACGAGATCGAGCCTTGCAGGCTGGGCGGGGTAAACAGCCCCTCGTTGCGCCAGACATTGGCCAGGTTATCGCGCAGGGCCTGCTGCTCTTCGGCGCTGAGGTGGGGGTTGATGTCGTTGGCGGTAAAGGTCTGGCGGGCAAACGGCAGCGGCCAGGTTGGGAAGGGCTGGGTGGGGCTGGCCATCTCGCCCGGCACGTCGCTGGCGGGAACAGCGCGCTCCTCGATCGGCCACACCGGTTCGCCGGTGATGCGGTTGAAGACATACAGGAAGCCTTGCTTGCTCGCCTGGATCACCACCGGGATGCGCTGGCCGCCATGCTCGATGGTCATCAGCTTGGGGGCGGTGGAAAGGTCGAAATCCCACAGATCGTGGTGCACGGTCTGGAAATGCCACAGCCGCTCGCCGGTGCGGACATTCAGCGCCACCAGGCTGTTGGCGAACAGGTTGTCGCCCGGCCGGTTGCCGCCATAGAAATCGCTGCGGGCGGTGCCGGTGGGAATATAGGCCACGCCCAGTTCGGGATCGACGGTGAATTCCGACCAGTTGTGGATGCCGCCCATCATCTCGCGGTCGGCATCGGGCCAGGTGTCGGACCCGAACTCGCCCTCGCGCGGCACCACGTGGAATACCCAGCGGACCTCGCCTGTACGGATGTCATAGGCCTGGATGTCGGCCGGATGGCTGGCATAGCTGCCGCCCGCGGGCAGCGACTGGATGAACATGTCCTCGAACACGCGGCCGGGGTTGTTGGTCATCAGCGGGTTGGGGGTGGGGGCGTGCGGCTCGCGCAAGGCATCGCGCAGATCCACGCTGAAGCCTTCGACATAGGCGCCGGTGGTGGCATCGATCGCGCGCAGCAGGCCTTCGTTGAGGAATACCAGCCGCCGGTCTGCGCCATCGTCGCTCTGCCAGTAGTTGATGCCGCGCGCGCTGATCCGGCCGGTGGTGCTGCTCTTCCATTGCTCAGCCCCGGTGGCGGGATCGAGCGCGGCAATGGTGCCATCGCAGGCCAGGACATACATCAACCCGTTGGCCACGATCGGATTGAACTGCGGCGCAGTGCCGGTTCCGCAATCATAGGTCCAGGCTACTTCCAGCCCGGTCACATTGGCGCGGGTGACCTGATCGAGCGAGGAGTACTGCGCGCTGTCGGTGCCGCCCAGATACCCGTCCCAGCCGACGTAATCGAATGCTTCGGCCGGCACATTGTCCTGCGCGTGGGCGCCGGATGCAGCGAAAGCCAGGGCAATGGTGCTGGCAAAGCGAAAGCGCGTGGTCATATGATGGTATCCTCCCGCAGCCCGGTCTAGCCGCCGGGCCTATGCGCCATCGGTAATCGGGAGCCGCGCACTGCACAAACGAAAAGGGCGGCCCCGCAGGACCGCCCCGTTCAAATTCAGCGGAACACGCCAATTAGCGCGAGTAGAACTCGACTACCAGGTTGGGCTCCATGGTCACCGGATAGGGAACCTCGTCCAGCTTCGGCACGCGGGTGAAGGTCACCTTGTCGGTGCCGTCCACTGCCACATAGTCGGGGATGTCACGCTCGGGCAGGCTCTGGGCTTCGATCACCAGGGCCATGGTCTTGGCCTTTTCGCCCAGGCTGATCACGTCGCCCACGTTGATACGGCGGCTGGCGATGTTGCACTTCACGCCGTTCACGCGGACATGGCCGTGGCTCACCAGCTGGCGGGCAGCGAACACGGTGGGCACGAACTTGGCGCGATAGACCACCATGTCCAGGCGGCGTTCCAGCAGACCGATCAGGTTCTGGCTCGCGTCACCCTTCAGCTTGGTGGCTTCTTCATAGGTGCGGCGGAACTGCTTTTCGGTCACATCGCCATAGTAGCCCTTGAGCTTCTGCTTGGCGCGCAGCTGCAGGCCGAAATCGGACATCTTGCCCTTGCGGCGCTGACCGTGCTGGCCGGGGCCATACGAACGCTTGTTCACCGGGGAATTCGGACGGCCCCAGATGTTTTCACCCATCCGGCGGTCGAGTTTGTGCTTGGCGCTGGTGCGCTTCGTCATGGTCTTGTTCCAATCTGCATCGCCATCCAGTGTGGTGGCGCTTCAACCCGGTACTGCACCACTGCCGCCGATGTGCGACAATGCGGCCACCGCTTCACCGGGGTGCGGGGCCAATCGATTGCACGCCCGGAAGGGACGGACCGTCGAAGTGAAGGCGCGCGTTTAGCAGGAAAGCCGCTCGCGTCAAGCCGGGGCGGTCGGGTTTACAGGCAGCCGCCGCCTGCATCAGGCTGGCAGCTGTTCGCGCCCGCTGCACCGCCCGAGATGCGGTTGACCTCCTGCGCGGTACGGCGGGCGTTATCGGCCCATTCAGCGCGCGTCATGCAGGTGCGGCTGCGGCGGGTGAGCGAACCGGTCATACGGGTGGTACGGCATACGGTTTCCTGCATGCGTGCCTGTTCTTCGGCGGACAGCGGGGGCTCTGCCGGAGGCGCGGCGGAGTGTTCGGCGACAGCATCGCCCGGCTGCTGGGTGCCGGGCTGTTGCTGTTGGTCATCCTGGGCAATCGCCACCGAGGTTCCGGCAAGCAGACACAAGGCTGCTGCAATTCCAAGCCGTTTCATCAAGCCATCTCTCCCAGTGTTTGCCCGAAGCTATCAGCACAATTCCCCTCGCAAAGGGATTTTACGCATCAAATTGTATCAGGTGGCCAGCCAGTTGCCTCAATCCGCCGGAACCAGACCGCCCGATCCGCCCCGCTGGAGATTGCCCACCTGCTGTCCGGTGCGCCGTTCGAGGCTCTGCCATTCGGCCGCTGTCTGGCAAATGCGGTTGCGGCGGGTGAGTGAACCGGTGACAGGCTGCGTGCGGCATACCATGCGCTGCCGGTCGTCCTCCTCTTCGCTGGTGGGCGGGGCCTCAGGCGCGCGCTGCTCAGGCGGAACGGCGCGCTGTTCAGCAGCAGGTTGTCCCTGCGCCGCCTGCTGGTCGCGATCTTGCGCCAGCACCGGATTTGCCGACAGCAGGCACAGGGCCGCTGCAAGACCAAGTCGTTCCATGCATCTTCCCCGGTATGTTGTGATTTTGGCGCAGGCTATCATTAACCGGCGAATTGACCAATCGGGTTTCTAACGATCCGGCTTTTCGAGGAAATTGAGCACGCCGCGCAAGGTTCGCACTTCCTGATGGTTCCAGCCCGGCTTGGTCAGCACGCTGCGCAAGTTGCGGCGGGTGACCTCGGCCCGGTCGGTGGCGCGGTAATAGCCCTTGGGAACCAGCAGGGTTTCGAAGTGCCCGATCAGGCCCTCCAGTTCCTCGTGCGGGGCGGGGGGGAGCAGTTCCTCCTCGGGCGGCATCGCCAGCGACTGTGCGATCCCTGGGCCCTTCGACCATTCATAGGCCAGCAGGATCACCGCTTGCGCCAGGTTGAGCGAGGCGAATTCGGGATTGATCGGCACGGTCACGATCTTGCGCGCCAGGTTGACGTCCTCGGTCTCCAGGCCCGATCGTTCGGGGCCGAACAGGATCGCGCTGAGCCCCGGCTGCGAATGGATTTCCCGCGCGGCCTCATCCGGCGTGACCACGGGCTTGGTCACCCCGCGCTTGCGCACCGTGGTGGCATAGACATTGGCGCAATCGGCCACCGCTTCGGCCGTGGTGGCAAACACGCGCGCGTTTTCCAGCACCGTGTCTGCCCCTGCTGCGGCCGGACCGGCAGAAGGATTGGGCCAGCCATCCCGCGGATCGACCAGGCGCAGTTCGGTCAGGCCGAAATTGAGCATGGCCCGCGCCGCCTTGCCGATATTTTCGCCCAGCTGCGGACGGACCAAAACGAATATCGGAGGCCTATTCGCTGGCGGCATCGCGCACCTGGCTGGCGAATTCCTCGAAATCGCGCGCCTCGCTGAAATCGCGATAGACGCTGGCGAAGCGGATATAGGCCACGCTGTCGATCTGCCTTAGACCGTCCATCACCATTTCGCCGATGCGCGAGCTGGGCACTTCGCCATCTCCCGCGGTTTCGACTTGCCGCTGAATGCCGGATACCAATTGGTCGACCCGCTCCTGCTCGATCCCGCGCTTGCGGCAGGCCAGGCCGATGGCCTGTTCGATCTTGGCGCGGTCGAATGCTTCACGTTTGCCGCCGCTTTTGACCACGGTGACATCGCGCAACTGCACGCGCTCGAACGTGGTGAAGCGCCCGCCGCAGCTTTCGCACTGGCGGCGGCGGCGGATTGCAGTGTTGTCCTCGGTCGGACGCGAATCCTTTACCTGGCTGTCATCATGGGCGCAGAACGGGCAACGCATCGATCAGGGACGGATGCGCTTGTAGAGCATGTAGCCCGCGCCAGCGATTAGGCCGAGACCCAGGGGCACCAGCGGCAGGATCCAGCCAGCGGCCGCTCCCACGGCAGCCCCGGTTAGAACCGGCTTCATCGACGGGTGCGACATGCCTTCGCGGCTCATGTCCTTCACTTCGGCAATGGCATCAACCAGGATGCGGCTGTCGATCGGCTTTTCGGGATCGGTCATCGCAGATTACCTTCCGGGATAGACGGGGAACGCCTGGCACAGTTCGGCCACCTGACGGCGCACGCGTTCTTCAACCTGGGCATCGCCGGCATCGCCATTGCGGCTCATCCCGTCGATCACTTCGGCGATCAGCTGGCCAACCTTGCGGAATTCGGCCGGGCCGAAGCCGCGCGTGGTGCCTGCCGGCGTGCCGAGACGCACACCGGACGTGACAAACGGCGAGGCCGGATCAAACGGGATGGCGTTTTTGTTGCAGGTGAGAAATGCGCGATCGAGGCCCTTCTCGGTTGCCTTGCCGGTCACGCCCTTGGGAGTAAGATCGACCAGCATCAGGTGGTTGTCGGTCCCGCCCGACACGATATTCACCCCGCTTTCAGCCAGGCTGGCGGCCAATGCCTTGGCATTTTCCACGATCGAGGCGGCATAGGTACGGAATTCGGGGCGCAAAGCCTCACCAAAAGCTACCGCCTTGCCGGCGATCACGTGCATCAGCGGGCCGCCCTGCATACCGGGGAATACCGCCATGTTGATCGGTTTGGTGAACGCTTCGTCATTCCACAGGATGATGCCCGAACGCGGGCCCCGCAAGCTCTTGTGCGTGGTGCTGGTCACGATGTGGGCATGGGGGAACGGATTGTCATGCGCGCCGCCCGCCACCAATCCGGAGAAGTGCGACATATCCGCCAGCAAGTAAGCGCCCACCTCGTCGGCAATCTTGCGGAATTCGGCAAAATCCCACGGGCGTGGATAGGCCGTGGCGCCCGAAATGATCAGCTTGGGCTTATGTTCATGGGCGAGGCGCCTGACCTGGTCCATGTCGATCAGGCTGTCCTCGCGGCGCACACCATAGGGCACGGCGTTGAACCACTTGCCGCTCATGTTGACAGGCGAACCGTGGGTAAGGTGGCCACCAGACGCCAGATCGAGGCCCATGAACGTATCGCCCGGATTGAGCAGCGCGAGGAACACCGCCTGGTTCATCTGGCTGCCGCTGTTGGGCTGGACATTGGCAAATTCGCAGCCGAACAATTGCTTGGCCCGCGCGATGGCCAGCAGTTCGACCTCGTCGGCATAGTCACAGCCGCCGTAATAGCGCTTGCCCGGATAGCCTTCGGCATACTTGTTGGTGAACACGCTGCCGGTGGCCTGCAGAACCGCCGGGCTGGCCACGTTTTCGCTGGCGATCAGTTCGATCCGGTCACGCTGCCTACCCAGTTCGCGGCCGATGATGGCGGCGACGGCGGGATCGGCCTGTTCAAGGTCATCCTGCCAGAAGCGGGTCAGGGCATCGGACGTGGCGGAACTGGCGACAGAAGACATCAGGCGATTTCCTGCGAGGGGTGGGGGAACCGGGGATAGGTGAGCTTGGTGACGCGCCCTTCATGGCGGCCACCGGCAAATTCGGCGACTAGGAAGGTCTCAAGGCAGGTGCGCGCCATGTCCGGCCCGATCAGCCGGGCGCCCATGGCGATGACATTGGCGTTGTTATGCTCACGAGCGAGGGCCGCGGAATACGGATCATTTACCAGCGCACAACGCGCGGCCGGATGGCGGTTGACCGCGATCGAAATGCCGATGCCTGATCCGCACAGCGCCACACCGCGTTCCGCCTCGCCAGCGGCGATGGCTTCGGCCAGCTTGTAGCCAAAATCGGGATAATCCACGCGGTCCGCGCTCATCGGGCCGAGGTCGATCACCTCGTGCCCCCAGTCACGCAGGTCCTGCGCCAGTTGGGATTTCAGGTCGAAGGCGGCATGATCCGAGGCGATTGCGATCTTCATGCGCCGCCACATAGTGATTGCCGGGCCGCTATGCCACCGCAAAAGGACTTTCTTCCCCACAAGCGGGGCTGCTGGCTTCCCCACAAGCGGGACTGTGCGCAGGCCTTCCGGTCAAAAGCGGCGGGGAAGTGGCTCCTCCGACGGCCAGAAGCGCTGCATGCGAGCGGGGAGGAAGGTGAAGAAGGCGTTGATAGCGTGAATCTGCCCGCCCCAGACCTTGAACGCCTCGAATGTGACCAGCGCCTCGCCCGGACCATAGGAATCGGTGTCGCCGAAGTTCATCCACAACAGCACGGTGCCGTTCTCCTCGTCGATCGCCACTACGCTGGGGATGAGCGAAGGGTGGAGCATGATGCCGCCTTCGTACATCCCGCAAGTACCGAACGCGCAGCCTTCGCCTGCGGTTATGACGCCGTTTTCCACCCGGTACGTTTCCGGCGCGAACTGGGTGGCAGCATCGGTGAAATTGCCCACGCGCAGTCCCTCGGCATAGGAAAGAGCCTGGCCGAGCATGGCATCCCGGCTCATCCGCTGGCCGGCGGGCACGGGATCGTCCAGCCCGCGCACCGGCGTTCCTAGCACGCGGGGCTGGAAGCGGTCGTCGGGCTCCACGGTCTCCACGATGCTTTCAATCCCGGCGATCCGTCCGCCTTCGACATGCAAGGCGAGCGACAGCAGGACCGGCTTGCCGGCCTCGCGCAGTTCGACATGGGCGGCGGCGACCTGGCGGGTGGTATCGAGATAATCGTGGCGGAACGTGCCGCGCACTGTGTCCCGCTGGAACAGCCCTTCATCCAGCGCGATCACACGGGAGTTTTCCGTGATCCGGACGTTATCAGTTACGGGCAGGGCAGAAGGATCGCGCGCCAGCAGGGCATCGACATAGGTCGTCACCAGATTGCCAAGGCATGCCCGGTCGCAATCCTGCGCCATCGCCGCAGGGGCAGCAAACAGACCTGCCAACATGGCAATGAGTGCGAAAACTTCGCGGAAGTGCGGCATGTATTGTCCTCCCCCAGGAATTATTGCCGCCATCCTACTCGTCGGGAGCACAAATGAAAGACCCCGCCGAAGCTGGGCCTTTTAAAGGGTTACTGGTCGAGGAAGCTGCGCATCTTGCGGCTGCGGCACAGGTGCTAGGCCTTGCGCAGCGCCTTGGCCTTGATCTGCGGGATGCGTTCGCGGGTAAGGCTGAACTGCTGGCTGGTTTTTCCCCGTGTGTGTCCGCGCCATGCCGGATCTTCGCAGGGGCGCGCAGTGATGACCGCGCCGGAAGAAACGGCACCGGTGATGATGTGGTAGAAAGCCTGGTTCATCGGGTCGCGATAATCCTTGGTGCGGTTTCGCCCAGGCCCAATGTGACCGCGCATAGAATTACTGCCACGAGCGCGAGGAACCATGGCAGGATGCCGAGGCCCACCTCATCCGCGACCATGCCGATCAGCACTGGCATCGCGCCTGCGCCGAGCAGCTCGCCGACCCCTGAGTTGAAGCCCATCGCGGTTGCCCTGAGATGTGGTGGCGCGGATTCTCCCGGGATCACGACCATGATCAGGATACCGCATCCTGCGGCGCCCGCAGTGCCAAGGACAGCTCCTGCGAACAGCAAGACAATTGAGCCGCCACTTAGGCCGAGCAACAGCATTCCGACCAGGCCAATTAAGTAGCTACAGATGATGATTGGCTTTCGCCCCACCCTGTCCGACAGCATCGGTCCCGCAAAGGCGTATCCGACGGCCGCTATTCCAAGCGCGGTCATGATCAGGCCCATCATTTCGTTGCTGAGGCCGTGGACGTTGACGACGTAGAGCGGCAGGAAGCCCAGCAGCCCGACGAAAAAGGTCATGCTGAGTGTAGCCAGCGCCATTGTGAAACGGATGTTGCGGATTTTGAGGAGCGGACCATAGGCTCCTTTCGGCACGTCCCCAACCGGATCCCGATGTGGATTGCGGATGAACCGCCAGATCAACGCCGCCATGATCAAGCCCGGAATGCCAGCAATGTAGAACGCCTCGCGCCAGCCATATAGCGTCCCGATCCCGACAATAAGCAAGGGCCCGAGTAGCGGGATAGCCTGGATGCCGATGGTGGAAAGCATGCCGATTGCCAATCCGCGACGTTCCGGCGTGACCTCGCTGGTCACGATATGCGTGCTGAGCGGCGGCAAACCACCCTCCGCCAGCCCCATTAGAGCACGCGCCACGAGGAGCGTAAGGAAGCCGAGGGCCAGTCCAGAGCTGATCGAAGCAAGCGCAAAGACCACTGTCGCTACGATCAGAAGCATCTTCGGTTTGCCGGTGATGTCGGCCAGCCGGGTGAGGCCGAAACTTGAAAGGGCCCAGGTTGCTGCCAGTGCTCCGGTTATCATTCCGATCTGGGTGTTGGTGAGTCCGAACTCGGGCTGGATCATCGGTGCGAGCAGCGAGAACGCGTTCCGGTCAAGGAACACCACCCCCATGTTTACGCCAAGCAATATCACCAGCATTGTCTGGTAGGCGGGTGTGGTGCCGCCTTCTTTTACAGCAAGCCTAGCCATCGCTTCCCCTCCCCAAGGGCGCACGGTTTTCCGTGACCGGGATAGGCTAGCAGGTTTGCGCGGCACCACCATTGAAAAACCCCGCCGGAGCGGGGCCTTTCGATAGCTTACTGATCCAGGAAGGACCGCATTTTGCGGCTGCGGCTCGGGTGCTTGAGCTTGCGCAGCGCCTTGGCCTCGATCTGCCGGATGCGTTCGCGGGTAACCGAGAACTGCTGGCCCACTTCTTCCAGCGTGTGATCGGTGTTCATGCCGATACCGAAGCGCATGCGCAGCACGCGCTCTTCACGCGGGGTGAGGCTGGCGAGCACGCGGGTGACGGTCTCGCGCAGGTTAGCCTGGATCGCGGCATCCACCGGGATCACCGCGTTCTTGTCCTCGATGAAATCGCCGAGATGCGAATCTTCCTCGTCGCCAATAGGCGTTTCGAGGCTGATCGGTTCCTTGGCGATCTTCATCACCTTGCGGACCTTCTCCAGCGGCATCGAAAGACGCTCGGCCATTTCTTCCGGCGTCGGCTCGCGGCCCTGTTCGTGGAGGAACTGGCGGGAGGTGCGGACCAGCTTGTTGATCGTCTCGATCATATGGACCGGGATACGGATCGTGCGAGCCTGATCCGCAATGGAACGGGTGATCGCCTGGCGGATCCACCAGGTGGCATAAGTGCTGAACTTGTAGCCGCGGCGATACTCGAACTTGTCGACTGCCTTCATCAGGCCGATGTTGCCTTCCTGGATCAGATCCAGGAACTGCAGGCCGCGGTTAGTGTATTTCTTGGCGATCGAGATCACCAGACGCAGGTTGGCCTCGACCATTTCCTTCTTGGCGATGCGCGCCTCACGCTCGGCCTTCTGCACCATGTTCACGATGCGGCGGAATTCATTCAGGCTCATGCCGGTGGCAGAAGCAATGTCGCTGATTTCGGCGCGGATGCGTTCGACCGAATCGGCTTCCTTCTCGGCGAAGGCTGCCCATTTCTTGTCCTTGCTGGCCATCTGTTGCAGCCAGGCATCGTCCAGTTCTCGCCCGACATAGCCGTCCAGAAAGTCGGCGCGCTTTACTTTGTGGCGTTCGGCCAGACGCAGCATCTGCCCGCCCAGCGCGGTGAGGCGGCGGTTGAAGGCATAGAGGTTATCCACCAGGTATTCGATCTTGGTGGCGTGGAACTGCACGCTTTCGACCTCGGCGGTCAGCTGCTCGCGCAGTTCCTCGTACTTGTTTTCCTTGGCCTTGGGGAATGCGTCACCCCGGCCAAGCACGTCCACACGTTCAAGCTGGAGCTTCTCGAACTTCTTGAACAGGTCGGTGATGCGGGCGAAGCGTTCAAGCGCGTCGGGCTTGAGCGCGGCTTCCATCTGGGCGAGGGACATGGTGTTGTCCTCCTCGTCCTCTTCCTCGCGGCGACGGGTGACAGGTTCACCGTCCTCGTCCAGCTCTTCCTCGGCCTCTTCCTCTTCCTCTTCCTCGCGGATGGTCGGGCCGGCAGTCTCCTCGGAGATCTCGCCGTCATCGTCATCCTCGGCGCCTTCCTCCATCTTCTCGACGGGTGGCTCCTTCGACAGCATGGCGTCAAGATCGAGGATCTCGCGCAGTTGCATCTCGCCGTTGTTGAGCGCTTCGGACCACATGATGATGGCGTGGAAAGTGATAGGGCTTTCGCACAGACCCATGATCATCGTGTCGCGCCCGGCCTCGATCCGCTTGGCGATGGCGATTTCGCCCTCGCGGCTGAGCAGTTCGACCGCGCCCATTTCGCGCAGGTACATGCGCACCGGATCGTCGGTCCGCTCGCCCACGCCTACGGTGCGCTTCTTTTCGGGGACGTTCTTGTCCTCGTCGGCCTCGTCTTCGGCCTCGTCCTCGGCGGCGGCGGCTTCCTCGGTGTTGCCTTCGCCTTCTTCGTCGGCAGCATCTTCGTCATTCTCGACGATCTGCACGCCCATTTCGGAAATGGCGGTCTGGATGTCCTCGATCTGGTCGGGGCTCATCTGGTCCGATGGCAGGGCATCGTTCAGCTCGTCATAGGTGATGTACCCACGGCGGCGGGCCTTCGCGAGCAGCTTCTTGATCGAGGCCTCGTTGAGGTCGATCAGCGGTGCATCGTCGGTCTGGGTGCTGTTGTCTTCGGGCGCCATCTGGCTTCAATCCGTTCCCTGTTCGCCGGAAGAGGAAGTGGCCTCCCCGGCTGAATGTCCATTGCCGGCCGATGTGGCGGCGGCGCGTTTGCGTGCCATTTGCCCGATACGCTCCTCAATTTCCAGCTTTCGTTTGCGCAAGCGTTGCTGCTCGGCAAAGGCGCCTTCAGGATCGGTTTCGAAGCGGGCAGTGGCCGCATTAATAGCGTCTTCCAGCCCGGGTCTTTCCACGAGCAGGGCAATCGCCTCGGCCAGGTCCTCCCTCGCGTCGTCCGGATTGGAACCTTCCAGAAGGAAGGAAAAGCGATTGCTGTCCGGCGGCGGCGGCAGGATGCCTGGCGCGGATATGGGCGTATTTCCGCCTGCTTCAAGGGTTTCGGCCGCATCAAGCAGGAAATCGACTGCGCCGGCAGTCTCGGGCATGGCCGCAGACAGGCGCAGGAGGGGCTCGGAATGGTCGCTGATCTGGTCCGGATAGCGGACCAACCCGGCCAGCACCGCCTGCGCCAGCTTGTCGCGGATTAAATCGCTCGACCGGATGAGGCGGGCAGTCATCTGCGGAGACAGCGGGGCTTGTTCCGGCTGCCCCTTCATGCCGGGCTTCCACTTGGCCTTGCTCTGCGGCCCACGCTTCTGTGGCTGAAACTCCCGCCTGGATTCACGTGGAGGAAAGGCAAAAGCCGAATACCGGTCGAGCCATTCACGGCGGTAGAGCGCCTTGATGTCCTGGTTCTGGATCGCCTCGGCGTGTTCGACCAGCCGTTCCTTGAACCCGGCCTTGTCTTCCGGCGAGGTGAGGGGGGTGGCAGCGCGCTCCTGCTCCCACACCAGGTCCAGCAACGAGATCGGGCTGGCCAGCAGCACCTCCATCGCGGGAAGGCCCTGTTTCTTCACCACATCATCGGGGTCCAGCCCGGCGGGCATCTGCACGATTTGCAAGGAGTGACCGGGCCGCAGCAAGGGCAGGGCGCGGATAGCCGCCTTCATCGCAGCCCGCTTGCCCGCATTGTCGCCATCGAAACACAATAGCGGCTTATCGACCATGCGCCACAGCAGCTCCACCTGCCGCTCGGTCAGCGCGGTGCCCATCGGGGCGACCGCGTCCTCGATCCCGGCGGCGGCCAGCGCGATCACGTCCATATAGCCTTCCACCACCACCACCCGGCCAGATTTCCGACTGGCGGGACCGGCGCGGTGCAGGTTGTAGAGTGTGCGGCCCTTGTCGAACAACGGGGTGTCGGGGCTGTTGAGGTATTTCGCCACACCGTCGCGGTCTTCCAATACCCGGCCGCCGAAAGCGATCACCCGTTCGCGCGCATCCTGGATCGGCAACATCAGGCGGCCGCGGAACCGGTCATAGGTGGGCTTGTCATCCACCTGGATCAGCAGTCCTGCTTCCACCAGCATCGGTTCCTCGAAGCGGGAGAGGGCGGTTTTCAACGCGGTGCGATCATCGGGCGCAAATCCGAAACCGAACCGTTCGATCGTGCGCTGGTTGAACCCGCGCCGCTTCAGGTATTCGCGGGCAACCTCTCCTCTGGGAGAGGCAAGCTGGGCCACGAACCAGTCCTGCGCGGCCTGCATCACATCATGCAGGCCGGCGCGTTGTTCCGCCGCCTCGGCCTCGCGGGGATCGGCGCGGGGGACTTCCATCCCCGCCTGAGCCGCCAGTTCCTTGACCGCATCCATGAACGACAGGCCGCGCTGGTCGGTCATCCAGCTGATCACGTCACCATGCGCCTGGCAACCGAAGCAATGGTAGAAGCCCTTGCTGTCATTCACCGTGAAGCTGGGCGACTTCTCGTTATGGAACGGACAACACGCCTTCCACTCCCGCCCCGCGCGGGTCAGCTTGACCGTGCGCATGATCACGCTGGACAGCGTAACCCGGGCGCGCAGTTCGTCGAGGAATTGGGGTGAGAGGGCCATGACGCACCCTATCCGTTCGTGTCGAGCGAAGTCGAGATACGTTCTCCCGGCGGTCGTGCATAATGGGACAGGCGCGGCCAGTCACTCGCAGCGAGCGCTTCCATTTTCGCGCGGGACCATTTTTTGACCTTGAGTTCGCAGTCGAGTGCTTCGTGGCGGGTGGGGAAGTCTGTTGCCCAGAGCAACTCCACTGGGCGGCGCTTGCTGGTGTAGACGCAAAATCCACCGATGGTGTGTTCGGCCAAACGGCGATCCAGATCATCGGTGTGGCCGGTGTAGTAGGAGCGGTCAGCGCACTTCAGGATGTAGCACCAGAACGCCATTGGATCGGGCCTTTGCGCTGCAGGGTCTCGACTTCGCTCGACCCGAACGGGAACGGCTTATGTGAATTAAACTCCACCCGCCGTTCGTGTCGAGCGAAGTCGAGACACCATACCCGAAGCTCAGCCCAAAGCCGCCTTCACCAGCCCGCTGGCCTTGCTCATATCCAGCTGGCTGCCGTGCCGCGCTTTCAGTTCGGCCATGACCTTGCCCATGTCCTTCACGCTATCGACGCCGAGTTCCGCCTTGATCGCCAGGATCGCGGCGGTGGTGGCTTCCTCGCTCATGGTCTGGGGCAGGAATTCCTCGATCACCGCCAGTTCGCCGCGTTCCAGATCGGCCAGTTCCTCGCGTCCGCCCTGGACATACAGCGCAATCGATTCGCGGCGCTGCTTGGCCATCTTGCGCAGCACGTCGATCACCAGGTCATCATCGTTGTCCGGCGCTTTGCCGGTCCGCAGTTCGATGTCGCGGTCCTTGATCTTGGCGCTGACCAGGCGGAGCGCGGCGAGGCGCGGCTTGTCGCCAGACTTCATGGCGGTGATGGTTTCGGTCTTGATGGTGTCGCGCAGCATTTCGCGTTCTTTCCTGTGGATGGTTTCGCGCTCCCCTAGGGAAAGCGGACGTGGCTGGCAAATTTAGTTCGGCCAAGCCTTGACGCATCGCCCCCCCGGCTATAGCGGCCACCTCTTAGCACGCATCATCGTTTTATTTGTACACGGGAGTCCGTCATGGCCTTTTCCGCGCCTTCGCTTGCGCAACCCAAAGGGGCAACCGGTTGTCTCGTATTGGCAGACGGCACGGTCGTTTGGGGCAAGGGTTTCGGTGCCGTCGGCCATGCCGTGGGCGAGGTGTGTTTCAACACCGCGATGACGGGCTATCAGGAAGTCCTGACTGACCCCAGCTATGCTGCGCAGATCGTCACCTTCACCTTCCCGCACATCGGCAATGTCGGCACCAACGACGAGGATATCGAGAGCGCGGTCGAAGGCGCGGTGGGCTGCATCGTGCGCGAGGAAGTGACGCGCAATTCCAACTTCCGCTCCACCCGCGAATTCGAAGCGTGGATGAAGGACAACGGCAAGATCGGCCTGAGCGGCGTGGATACCCGCGCCTTGACCCGCCGCATCCGCATGCAGGGCGCGCCCAATGCGGTGATCGCCCATGCGCCCGATGGCAAGTTCGACCTTACCGCGCTGGTCCAGCGGGCACAGGAATGGCCCGGGCTGGAAGGCATGGACCTCGCCCAGAAGGTCACGCGGCACAAGCATCATGATTGGGAAGGCGGATCGTGGAAGCTGGGCGTGGGCTATGCCCGCAGCCCGCGCGATGCGCGCCCGCATGTTGTCGCCATCGACTATGGCAGCAAGGACAACATCTTCCGCAACTTGGTGGCCGCCGGCGCGCGGGTGACGGTGGTTCCGGCCAAGTCCTCGCTGGATGAAGTGCTGGCGTTGAAGCCCGATGGCGTGTTCCTGTCCAACGGCCCCGGTGATCCGGCGGCGACGGGCGAATATGCGGTGCCGGTGATCAAGGCCCTGCTGGATATGGATATGCCGATCTTCGGCATCTGCCTGGGCCATCAGATGCTGAGCATCGCGGCGGGCGCAAAGACGCTCAAGATGCACCAGGGCCACCGCGGCGCCAACCATCCGGTTCAGCGCGTGGGCGGCAACTGGGGCGAAACCGAAGGGCTGGTAGAAATCACCAGCATGAACCACGGCTTCGCAGTGGACGCGGCGAGCCTGCCCGCAGGCGTGGTGGAAACCCACCGCTCGCTGTTTGATGGCAGCAACTGCGGCATCGCGATCAGCGGCAAGCGGGCCTTCGGGGTGCAGTATCACCCGGAAGCGAGCCCGGGGCCGCAGGACAGCTTCTACCTGTTCGAGAAGTTTGTGGGGATGTTGGGGTGAAAACTGCCCTCGTGCTTTTGACGATGGGCGCACTTTCATCTTGTAGCGAGCGAGTTTGCAGCGATCCCAATGTGTGCTGGGCAAACCGGCAAGATGTCGTTGAAGCCGCTGACCGCTGCGGCGTAAAGAATTTCGAGCCGCAGGAAGCTGCGGATACCTGGCTGCCTTTTGTCGAAGGTGAAAATCCTGACACGGGGCCAAAGACCAGATGCATTGTTGATGACCTTATAGGTCAAGGATTGATGGTGACACACTAATGCCCAAACGCACTGACATCTCCTCGATCCTCGTCATTGGCGCCGGTCCGATCATCATCGGCCAGGCCTGCGAGTTCGACTATTCCGGCACCCAGGCGATCAAGGCGCTGAAGGAGGAGGGCTATCGGGTCATCCTCGTCAACTCCAACCCCGCCACGATCATGACCGATCCGGAATTTGCCGACGCGACCTATATCGAGCCGATCACGCCCGACATCGTCGCCAAGATCATCGCCAAGGAGCGGCCCGATGCGCTGCTGCCCACGATGGGCGGGCAGACCGCGCTGAACTGCGCGTTGGCGCTCGATGCCGATGGCACGCTGGCGAAGTACGGCGTGGAGATGATCGGCGCCAAGGCCGATGCCATCGACAAGGCGGAAAACCGCCAGCGGTTCCGCGAGGCGATGGACAAGATCGGCCTGGAAAGCGCGCGCAGCGGCGTGGCGACCACGATTGACGAGGCCTTTGCCGTGCTCGAACGCACCGGCCTGCCGTCGATCATCCGCCCCAGCTTCACCATGGGCGGCACCGGCGGCGGCATCGCCTATAACAAGGCGGAATTTGACCAGATCGTGCGCGGCGGCCTTGAAGCCAGCCCCACCACCGAAGTCCTGATCGAGGAATCGCTCCTCGGCTGGAAGGAATTCGAGATGGAGGTGGTCCGCGACAAGAAGGACAACTGCATCATCGTCTGTTCGATCGAGAACGTCGATCCGATGGGCGTGCATACCGGGGATTCCATCACCGTCGCGCCAGCGCTCACGCTGACCGACAAGGAATACCAGATCATGCGCAACGCCAGCATTGCGGTGCTGCGCGAAATCGGCGTGGAAACAGGGGGTTCGAACGTCCAGTTCGCAGTCAATCCGAAGGATGGCCGCCTGATCGTGATCGAGATGAACCCGCGCGTTTCGCGGTCCTCGGCGCTGGCCTCCAAGGCCACCGGCTTCCCCATCGCCCGCGTCGCCGCCAAGCTGGCCGTGGGCTATACGCTGGACGAGATCACTAACGAGATCACCGGCGCGACGCCGGCTTCTTTCGAACCGACCATCGATTACGTGGTCACCAAGATCCCGCGCTTCGCGTTCGAGAAGTTCAAGGGTGCCAAGGTCGAACTTTCCACCGCGATGAAGAGCGTGGGCGAGGTCATGGCCATCGGTCGCAACTTCAAGGAATCGCTGCAGAAGGCCTTGCGAGGCCTGGAAACCGGCCTCGATGGCTTCAACCGCATGGTGGCGCTGGAAGGCGCGACGAAGGACGAGATCACCGCCGCGCTCAGCAAGGCGACGCCCGACCGGCTGCTCAACGTGGCCCAGGCCTTCCGCGAAGGCTTCACGGTGGAGGAGGTCCACGCGATCACCTTCTACGATCCGTGGTTCCTGCGGCACATCTGCGAAATCATCGACGAGGAGCGCAAGCTGGGCCTGGAAGGCCTGCCCAACGATGCGCCAAGCCTGCGCCGCCTGAAGGCGATGGGCTTTTCCGACAAGCGCCTCGCCACCCTGGCGGTGCGGTCGGTCGGCGTGGCTGGCGGGCTGGGCGAAACCCAGGCGCGCCGCAGCGGCCTGCTGCACGATGCCTTGCGCGCCATGGCCGGTGCCACCAGCGAACTGGAAGTGCGCGAACTGCGCGAAAAGCTCGGCGTGCTGCCGGTGTTCAAGCGGATCGATAGCTGCGCCGCCGAATTCGAAGCGATCACGCCCTACATGTACTCGACCTACGAAGCGCCTTCGTTCGGCGTGGCCGAGAACGAGGCTGACCCGAGCGACCGGCGCAAGATCGTGATCCTTGGTGGCGGGCCGAACAGGATCGGGCAGGGCATCGAATTCGATTACTGCTGCGTCCATGCCTGTTTCGCGCTGTCTGAAGCCGGGTTTGAAACCATCATGGTCAACTGCAACCCGGAAACCGTTTCGACCGATTACGACACGTCGGACCGGCTCTATTTCGAGCCGCTGACCGAAGAAGACGTGATGGAAATCCTGCGCGTGGAAATGTCGCGCGGGGAACTGGTGGGCGTGATCGTGCAGTTTGGCGGGCAGACCCCGCTCAAGCTGGCGCAGGCGCTGGCCGATGCCGGCATTCCGATCCTGGGCACCAGCCCCGATGCCATCGACCTGGCCGAGGACCGCGAGCGCTTCGCCAAGCTGGTCAACAAGCTGGGCCTCAAGCAACCGATGAACGGCATGGCCCGCAGCCGTGATGAAGCTGCCGCTGCCGCCGCGCGCATCGGCTATCCGGTGCTGCTACGCCCGTCATATGTGCTGGGCGGCCGGGCGATGGAAATCGTCGACAGCGAGGCGCAGCTGGATGATTACATCGCCACGGCGGTGAATGTGTCTGGCGATAGCCCCGTGCTGGTCGACCAGTACCTGCGCGATGCCATCGAATGCGATGTGGATGCATTGTGCGATGGTGACGAGGTGGTGATCGCCGGCGTGATGCAGCATATCGAGGAAGCCGGCGTCCATTCGGGCGACAGCGCCTGTACCCTGCCGCCATACAGCCTGCCGCAATCTATCGTTGACGAGATGGAGCGCCAGGCGGTGTTGCTCGCCAAGGGTCTGGGCGTGCTGGGCCTGATGAACGTGCAGTTCGCGGTCAAGGATGGCGAAGTCTACCTGATCGAGGTGAACCCGCGCGCCAGCCGCACCGTGCCCTTCGTGGCCAAGGCCATCGGCCAGCAAGTGGCCAAGATCGCCAGCCGGGTGATGGCGGGCGAGAAGCTCAACACCTTCCCGCCGTTCCGCCGCACCATGCCCTATATGGCGGTGAAGGAAGCTGTGTTCCCATTCGCCCGCTTCCCTGGCTCGGACCCCGTCCTGACACCGGAAATGAAGAGCACCGGCGAAGTCATGGGAATCGATCGTAATTTTGCGACCGCCTTTACCAAAAGCCAGATTGGTGCCGGCACCGTGCCGCCGCAGACAGGAACCCTGTTCGTGTCAGTCAAGGACAGCGACAAGCCGATGATCCTGGAAGCGGTAAAGCTGTTGATCGGCCACGGCTTCCGCGTGGTGGCAACCGGCGGTACGGCCAAATATCTGGGCGATGCCGGCGTGCCGGTCGATCGGGTCAACAAGGTGGCCGAAGGGCGCCGGCATATCGTCGACATGATCGTCGATGGCGAGATCGAGCTGGTATTCAACACCACCGAGGGCTGGCAGAGCCACAAGGACAGCCAATCGATCCGCGCATCCGCGCTGGCAGCCAAGGTGCCGTACTACACCACGGCAGCCGCATCGCTGGCGGTGGCACAGGCGATTGTGACAGTAAAACCGGCTGACCTTGAAGTCCGCTCGTTGCAGGACTATTATGCGGATTGACCGTTAACGCTCTCCCGGAAAATTGAGCTTCGATTGTGCGTCCTGACGGGGCGGCGGAGTTCTTTTGACGGAAAGATCAGGAAAGACAGGGATTACGATGGAACGCGTGCCGATGCTGGCGGAGGGATATGAAATCCTGACCAACGCCCTCAATGCCCTTCGTCAGGAACGTCCGACGATCGTTGACGCGATCGAGGAAGCCCGCGCGCATGGCGACCTGTCGGAAAACGCGGAATACCACGCGGCCAAAGAACGCCAGGGCCAGGTCGAAGCCATGATTGGCGATCTGGAAGACAAGGTCACGCGCGCACAGATCATCGATCCCACCACGCTGTCGGGCGACCGGGTTGTGTTCGGTGCCACGGTGACCGTGCTTGACGAGGCCGAGAAGCAGCAGCGCTATCAGATCGTCGGCCAGGCCGAGAGTGACGCGAAGCGCGGCCGGATTTCGTATGAAAGTCCGCTCGCCCGCGCGCTGATCGGCAAATCGGTGGGTGACGAGGTCGAAGTTACCGTGCCTTCGGGCGAGAAATTCTACCTGATCGAGCAGGTCGAGTTCATCTGACCTGCCACGATTGCATCAGTCCTTAAGCGCCGGCTCAAGCAGCCGGTGCAGGTGGACGATCACGTATTTCATTTCTGCGTCGTCCACTGTGCGCTGGGCCCACGCGCGCCATGCTTCCTCGGCCTCGGCATAGGAGGCATAAAAGCCGACCACATGAATATCCTTCAAATCCTGGAACGCGGTTCCCTGCGGGTCAACGACCCGTCCGCCCATTACCAGGTGAAGGAGCTGGTCTGCCATGTGCGCGTACCTTTCATGCGTTGATCCGGTTTCACTTGGCTCTTAAGCGAAACCGGTTACGCTGCAAGTGCGAAAAGGAGGCGCCCCGGTCAGTGCTTGCTGAATGATCGGGCGATAGACTTGCCGATGTCGCGGGCAGTGACCCGGGCAGATTGCGCAGTATCGCCGACCTTCTCGCCCACATCATGCGCCACTTCGGCTCCGGCATCACGCGCGCGGGTTGCCTGCTCCATCACCTGATGGGCAAAAGCCACTGCCATCTCGCTACCGATTGCGGCCAGGCCGACCGCGCGCGTTCCGGCAAATCGACCGGCCTTGCGGGTGGGCGAGTTTTTGAACATGGCTGAAATCAGCACGCCGACGGCCAGCCCCCCGGCGATCGTCGCCAGCGGATGCTCCCTGGCGAAGGCGGTAAAATTGTCTTTCGCCTCGGTCGCCTTCTCGCCCAGCGTATCGACCAGAGACGCACCTTCGCGTTCGTCGTTGCGGGCCTGGGCTGCTGCGATGCGATCCTTGATGTCCTGGCGCTTGTCCTGGCCTTGTTCGCTCATCGTACCTGCTCCTGCGCGTTTGAGGTGTTGTTACTGGGAAATGTCCCCGGGCTAACCGGGTTCCTGCTCATTGCTATCATCGCCATCGACCATGCCGGAGACCAGATCGCCAATCTCGTCACGATATAACCAGATGGCGAGGGCGGCAGCGGCAAGCGTCAATCCACCTGCAAGCTTGCCGCGGTTGTCGTTCACCAGATCCAGCGCACCTTCGCCGATCTGGCGCAGGTAGTCTCCGCCAGTGTCGGCGGCGCGCGCAGCCACCGGCTTTTGTTCTATCTCGGCTTTAAGCAGTTCGACATCGGAACTGACAATCTGACGGGCCGCATCGCGCATCAGCCGGTCCTGCTTCAGGCGCAGTTTAAGCGGTGGCATGGTCACAGTTTCTCATCCCGGGCTGGATCATCGTCGGCAGGCGCTTCATGGATCGCTTGCATCATGTCGCGCCACGCCCTGCCAGCGGACCGCACCGCCAGCCAGACAACAAGCAGCAGCAGGCCGACCACGAGGGCAGTAGCGCCCCACGCAGTGACCAGCGGGGTCAGAGCGATAATCAGGCCGACAACCAGCCCGATCAGCGCCAGAACACCCAGCATCCCAGCAACGACACCAAGCGCTATCGTGCGCTTGAAGCACGCAGCGATGAACGATGCCCGGGTCTTCTGGTACGTCAGTTCTGCGTCCAGCCAGGTCCGGGCATCGAACACCAGGTCTTCGAGGTCATCGATCAAAGAACGCGTGGGTTCCGCGTCATACGCATCGTCCACCCCGGCCACACGATCAGCGGCAGGGGCGGCGGGCGCATCCTCCCGCAAGGTGCTCAAGACCGATTACCGGCGAAACAGGCGCGAGATGAAATACCCGGCGATGACCGCAATCCCGACCGACTTGCCCGGGTTCTGGCGGACGTATTCGCGTGCATCTTCGCCCAGGTCTTCCACGCTCTTGTTCTGTAGGCTGCTGGCGGTGTTCTGCAGTGAACGCGAGGCGGTGCGGGCATAGTCACCGTACTTCTGGCCCAGCTTCTCGTCGATCGCCGGAGCGTTCTCATCAACCACGCGGCTGAGGCCGACCAGTGCTTCACCAGCCTTGTTCTTGCCGTCCGTTGCCAGTTCGCTGGCCTTCACGCGGGCTTCGGCCGCCCAGTCTTCGCCGCGGGCGCGGGCATCGCCGGCATAGGTGGAGGCGCGACCGCGGGCTTCGGTCTTGAGTGCGGCAGCGCCCGCCTTGGCTTCTTCAAGTGCGGCGTTGAAGCGGCTGCGTGCTTCGGACGTGGGAGCCGCTTCGTTGGCGGTAAGTGCTGCGGCGGCTGCGGCCTTGGGGGCGCGGGGCTTGCTGGTAGTCGGCTTGGCAGTGTTGTCGGCCATTATTGCTATCCCTCTGTAGTTGCGGCGGACGACTGCCCTGCCTGCATGTGAATTTCCAACGCGGCTTGCACCTGTCCGTTCCCCGGAATAGGAGGCCGCAATATCATCGTCCCCAGCGATATTGGTGGCGTTATGCCACTTTACAACGCGTCCTACCATACGGAGCCGAAGCATGACTGCCATCATCGATATTCACGGCCGTGAAATCCTCGACAGCCGGGGCAACCCGACGGTTGAAGTCGATGTCTTGTTGGAGGATGGCAGCTTCGGTCGCGCCGCCGTTCCATCGGGCGCCAGCACCGGCGCGCACGAGGCGGTGGAATTGCGCGATGGCGATGCGGCGCGATATTTGGGCAAGGGCGTGCTCAAGGCGGTCGATGCGGTCAACGGCGCGATCAGCGATGCCCTGCTGGGCTACGACGCCGAAGACCAGCGCGATCTGGATCACATCATGCTGTCGCTCGATGGCACGGCCAACAAAAGCAACCTCGGGGCCAACGCGATCCTGGGCGTCAGCATGGCCATAGCCAAGGCAGCGGCCAATGCGCGCGGTTTGCCGCTCTATGCCTATATCGGCGGAGTTTCGGCCCATGTCCTGCCCGTGCCGATGATGAACATCATCAACGGCGGTGAACATGCCGACAATCCGATCGATATTCAGGAATTCATGATCATGCCGGTGGGGGCGGACAGTATTGCCGAAGGTGTCCGCTGGGGTGCCGAGATTTTCCACACCCTGAAAAAGGGCCTGGCGGAAAAAGGCCTGTCGACCTCGGTGGGTGATGAAGGAGGCTTTGCGCCGAACCTGGCCAGTACCCGCGATGCGCTGGACTTCATCATGGCCAGTATCGAACGCGCCGGGTTCAAGCCGGGTGAGGACATCATGCTGGCGCTGGATTGCGCGGCCACCGAATACTTTGCCGATGGCCGCTATGACATGGCGGGCGAGGGCACGTCGCTCAGCCCCGCCGAAATGACCGATTACCTGGCGGATCTGTGCGCCACCTACCCGATCCGCTCGATCGAGGATGGCATGTCGGAAGACGATTTCGAGGGTTGGAAGCTGCTCACCGACAGGATCGGCAAGACTGTACAGCTGGTCGGGGACGATCTGTTCGTCACCAACCCGCGCCGCCTGGCCATGGGTATCGACAAGGGCCTGGCCAATTCTCTGCTGGTCAAGGTCAACCAGATCGGCACGCTGACCGAAACGCTGCAGGCGGTCGATATTGCCCACCGCGCCGGGTACACCAGCGTGATGAGCCACCGTTCGGGCGAGACCGAGGACGCGACCATCGCCGACCTGGCAGTGGCAACCAACTGCGGTCAGATCAAGACTGGCAGCCTCGCCCGGTCAGACCGGCTGGCCAAGTACAACCAGCTGATCCGGATCGAGGAAGAACTGGGCGCCAGCGCGGTTTATGCCGGGCGTGCATGCTATGGCCGCTTGAGCTGAGCTGAACCAGCCTTCGCTGCCTGTTCAAGCGGTCCGTTCATGCGCAGGGAAACGCAGCTACCCCGCGATTGTTTCGCTTGTCAGGCGCCCTCCGCGCCCAGCCGCGCCAGCTGGTCATCGGTTAACTGTAGTTCCAGCGCAGCAAATTGCGCGTCGAGTTGCTCTGGCTTGCTTGCGCTGGCGATAGGGGCCGTGATGCCGGGCTGGGCGAGGAGCCAGGCGAGCGCCACGGTCGCGTGTTCGGTGCCGGTTTCCGCCACAACTTCGTCAAGCACAGGCAGGACTGCCATTCCCCGGTCGAAGAATCGTTCGATCGACGAGCCCCGGTTGTGCTTGGCCAGATCCTCGAGCGTTCGGTACTTGCCCGTCAGGAATCCGGCGGCTAGGCCGAACCACGGGAAGTGGGCGATGTCCTGTCCGTGGCACAGCGCCACCAGATCGGGCCCAAAGCCTTCGCGGCAGACCAGGTTGTATTCGTTCTGCAATACGGTGAAGCGGGCGAATCCGCCTGCATCGGCGGCGGCGTTGTGGCTGGCGAGGCGGGCGGCCGTATAGTTCGATCCGCCAAGTTCGCGCACCTTGCCGTCCTTCAGCAGCGCATCGAACCCGGCAGCCACCTCTGTCTGTGGCAGGCTCTCGTCATCCCGGTGGGCATAATACAGATCGACATAATCGGTGCGCAGACGGTCAAGTGACTTTTCCAGCTCCTCCGCCACTTTGGCTGGGGCCAGATCACCAGGCTTGCCGAACATGCCGGTCTTGGTGGCAATGCGCATGTCAGCCCGTACGCCGCGCGATTCCAGCCACTGACCGATCACCGCCTCGCTCTCGCCGCCGACATGGCCGGGCACCCAGACCGAATAGCCCTGTGCGGTATCGACCATGCGCCCGCCGGCTTCGTAGAACCGGTCCAGCACGGCAAAGCTGACATCGAGATCGGCGGTGAAGCCGAACACGTTGCCGCCAAGAACCAGTGGAATGCCGGCGACAGAAGGGTGGCTCATGCAAATTGCTCCCGGATCGCCAGCAGCGCCATGGCGGCCTCGGCAGCACCAGCACCCTTGTTACCCTGCGCCGGATCTGCCCGATAGATCGCCTGGGCCTCGTTCTCGGTGGTCAGGATGCCGTTGCCCACGGCCAGGCCGTCCATCGTCAGCGCCATCAGGCCGCGCGCGCTTTCGCCGGCTACGATCTCGAAATGATAGGTCTCGCCGCGGATCACTACGCCAATGGCAACGAACCCTTCATAACGCCCACTTTCCGCCGCAGTGGCGATGGCGCCAGGCAGTTCCAGCGCGCCCGGCACGGTCAGCACATCGACCTGGTGACCCGCATCCTCCAACGCCTTGCGTGCGCCAGCGATCAGCATATCGTTGAGGTGGGCGTAGAAGCGCGCTTCCACGATCAGGAACTTAGCCATCGGTACTTATCCTTCAGAAACTATGGGGCGCTCGCCCACGATCGACAGGCCATAGCCTTCAAGGCCGACCAGCGAGTGGTGCGAATTTGTCAACAGGACCATGTCGCGCACGCCAAGCTCGGCGAGGATCTGCGCGCCCACGCCGTAGTCGCGCTGTTCTGTCGTCTCGCTCGTTTCGCCGGGAGCAGGCGGTGCCTGATTGACCGAACGGACGGCGCGTGAGGCATAATCAACCATCGGGCGGCTGATCAGCACGACCACGCCCGAACCCTCATCAGCGATCGTCCGCATCGCGCCCTCCAGCAGGCCATTTCGGTCGGTATCCTGCGCGAACACATCGTCGAAGATCGACAGGGCATGCATCCGGACCAGGGTGGGGCCAGTTGGATCGATATGTCCTTTGACCAGGGCCATGGTCTCACCCTTGGTGGCCTTGTTCCAGAAACTGATCGCCCGCCATTCGCCGCCCCAGCGGCTGCGGAACCGGGTCTCCTCGCGCTTCTCGACCAGGTGATCGTGCTGGCGGCGGTAGGCGATCAGATCGCGGATGGTGCCGATCTTCATGCCATGCTTGCGGCCAAACCGGATCAGGTCATCGAACCGCGCCATCGAGCCGTCCTCGTTCATGATCTCGCAGATCACACCAGACGGGTTGAGCCCTGCAAGGCGCGAAATATCGACTGCTGCCTCGGTATGTCCGGCCCGCACCAGTACACCGCCCTCACGCGCCACCAGCGGGAAAATGTGGCCCGGCGTGACAATATCGTCCGCTCCTTTGGATGCGTCGATCGCCACCGAAACAGTGCGCGCGCGATCCGCTGCGCTGATTCCGGTGGTTACCCCTTGGCGCGCCTCGATCGCCACGGTGAATGCGGTCTCGTGGCGGGTGCGGTTCTTGCGGCTCATCAGGTCGAGCCCCAGCGTCTCCACCCGGCTGCGGGTGAGGGCGAGGCAGATCAGGCCACGGCCATGGGTGGCCATGAAGTTGATCGCATCGGGCGTCGCCATCTGGGCAGGGACGATCAGATCTCCCTCGTTCTCGCGGTCCTCATCATCCACCAGGATGAACATCCGGCCATTGCGTGCCTCGTCGATGATTTCCTCGATCCCGACGAGGACCGGGGTGTCGTCATTCTCGGACAGGAAGCGTTCGAGCTTGGCGAGCGTCTCGGTGGTCGGGTTCCAGCTATCGGTACTGCAATCGCGCAGCGAATTAACGTGCAGACCTGCTCCCCTGGCCAGGCCCGCGCGGGTCATCCGGCCGGCATCGATAACTTCGCGGACTCGCGTGATGGTGGTTTCGTTCATCACTACTGAATATCACATTATAATGTGATGGCAATGGGTGGACTCACATTGGTGGAGGGGAATCATTGTACTTGAAAGCCGGGGCGGGTCACCGCATGGATGCCGCAATGGCTGATCTGAACGCCCCCTTGCAGGACCGCGCGGCTTTGTTGGCCGCTTTTCGCGATGCCATGCGCCACGTCGCGGCCACGGTTTACGCTGTGACCACCAGCCATCAGGGCCAGCGCTACGGCATTCTGGCAACTGCAGTCAGCTCGCTCAGCTTCGATCCGCCATCATTGCTGGTCTGCATCAACCGCAGTGCCTCGCTGCATGGACCATTGCTGGCCCAGCAGCGGTTTGGAGTGAACGTGCTGGGAATGGGCAATCGCGATGTGGCCGAACATTTCATGGGGCCCGCGTCGGTTGACCGGTTTTCGGTCGGCACCTGGGAAGACCAGGAGGGCGTTCCCATGCTCACCACGGCGCAATCCAGCTTCGCTTGCCAACTGGTGCATGCCCACGATTTTGGCACCCATAGTATCTTTATCGGCGAACTGCTGGCGGCGCACCATCGGCGCGATGCCACACCGCTGACCTATTTTGACCGCAACTACATCGACATCAGCGAGGCCCCCGGGCGTTAGGGCTGGGGGGCGTTAGGGCCGGGGGACGTTAGGGCCGGGGGACGTTAGGGTTGGCGCGGGTCAGCAAATGGCAGGTCACGCAGGGCAAGCAGGTGGCTCGCACCGGATAATTCTACATAGCCTGCCAGGTAACGGGATATTTCTTGCTCCGTCTCCCGCGCTCGCTCGGCGGGGTCGGGATAAACCCGGCTGCGGAACGCGCCCCCGCCAATCACGCGCCCAGCATCGGAACGCCAGAAAGCGGGCGCGATGGATGGGTCGAAACCGGCATTGGCGAGCAGGTGGACCGACAGCAGGTCGGCCTCCACCTCGGCCAGGCGCGTTAGGCGGCGATTGCGGCCGAATTCCCGGGCCAGACCATCCGCCACCCTGGCTTCAGACAGACGGCGGCGATGTTCCAGCACCGAGTGTGCCAGTTCATGCGCAAACACCACGGCAAGGCCGGCATCGTCGAGCCGGGCTACCAGATCGTAGCTCAACTGGATCACCCGCCCGTCCGATTGCGCCGTACTGGCCTCGTCGGTCAGAACTTCCACCAGCGCGCGGCACCCTGGAACGGCCTCGATCGGAATAGCGATCCCGCCTTCCCTACTGCTCACCGACAGAACCGGCGGCCGGTCGGCAGGCCAGGCGGCAATCCGTTCGAACACCGCATCGCGCAGGGGATGGCCCGGCGCAGGCGCAAGGCTGCTGACTGGCGTGTCACCGATCGCCAAAATCGCCATGCCGCCGACAATTCCGGCCTGGTCCGCCGGGGAACCCGCAACCACCTGGGAAACCTCCACCGGACCATTGGTGAACGTGCCTTCCGGAACAGACCCATACTGGTCCACGCTGTGCAGGATCAGGCCTGTCAGCGGCATGATCTGGCGGCACAGCCGAACATTGGCAGCCATATTCCGCTCGGCAATTCCTGCCAGCCGCAAGTCCTGCGCCGCCAGGTCGGCTTGCGATGCGCCAGCCTCTGCCCGTGCGGCGGCGGGCAGGGCAAGGGCGGCGGTAGCGAGGAGGAGGAGGGCGAGGCGGAGCATGACTCCGTTCTGGGGACTGCCCGCCGCTTGATCAAGCACTTGGGGAACACCGATGGTCCCAAGCGGGTGATCCTGTTAGGGAAATTACGGTAAGTGCGCGGGCATTCCATCCGTGGGCAGGGGTACAAGGCATATCATGCGCTATCTGGTGACAGGCGTTGCAGGCTTCATCGGTTCGGCTGTTGCCGATGCCTTGCTGGCTCGCGGTGACAGCGTTCTGGGGATCGACAACCTCAACGACTACTACGCCGTTTCGCTAAAGGAGGCACGGCTCGCCCGGGTGGCGGGTAATGGCGGCGAGCGGTTCGTCTTTGCCAAGGTGGACTTTGCCGATCATGCGGCGCTGGATGCGGCGCTGGCGGCAGAACAGTTTGACCGGATCGTTCACCTGGGTGCGCAACCGGGCGTGCGCTATTCGATCGAGAACCCGCGCGCTTATATCGAATCCAACGTGGTGGGCCACCTCAACCTGCTTGAAGTGGCGCGCCACCGTCAGGTCGGGCACATGGTCTATGCCAGCTCCAGCTCGGTCTATGGCGGGGCGGAGAAGGTGCCGTTCTCGGTCGATGACCGGGTCGACCATCCACTGTCGCTTTATGCCGCCACCAAGAAGGCGGATGAACTGATGGCCGAGACCTACGCCCATCTCTATCGCCTGCCGCTGACCGGCCTCCGCTTCTTCACCGTCTACGGCCCGTGGGGGCGACCCGACATGATGGTGTGGATGTTCACCCACAAGATTCTCAGCGGCATCCAGATCCCGGTCTTCAACCATGGCGAGGTGTGGCGCGATTTCACCTATATTGACGACATCGTGGCCGGTGTCCTGGCCGCGCTGGATCATGCGCCGGCCGATGATGGCACGGCCAAGGCGGGCGGCAGCATCACCCCCCATGCGATCTACAACATCGGCAACCACCAGTGCGAGAAGCTGACCGATGTGATCGCCGTGCTGGAGGAGGCCTGCGCGCGAAAAGCCATTATCGAAATGCTGCCGATGCAGGCGGGCGATGTGCCGCGCACCTTTGCCGATATCGAGGCAATCCGGCGCGATCTCGGCTATCAGCCCACCACTTCGGTCGATGTCGGCATTCCGCGTTTTGTTGACTGGTATCGCGGGTATTCGGCGCTGTAACTAGCCGCGCCCGAGCACCTGCGGCCCGACCTCGCCCCAGTTGCGCGCACCCAGCATCGCCATCGTACGGACCGTTTCGGCCTGCAACAGGTCGAGCGCGCGGGTCACGCCTGCTTCGCCTGCCGCAGCCAGGCCATAAAGCGTGGCGCGGCCGACCATCACCACATCGGCGCCCAGAGCCCGCGCCTTCACCACATCGCTGCCACGCCGCACGCCGCTGTCGAAGAACACTGTCAGCTTGCCGCCCACCGCCTCGACAATGCCCGGCAGCGCATCGATTGCCGCGATCGAACTGTCGAGCGACCGCGCGCCGTGGTTCGATACCACCACGCCATCAGCCCCCAGCGCCAACGCCTGCCGTGCATCATCGGGGTGGAGAATACCCTTCAGCACCAGCTTGCCCGGCCACAGGTCGCGCAACCGCTTGATCCCGTCGACATCCAGATCGTCCTGCTTAAAATGTGCCCCCGGCTTGGCCCCCCGCGCCATCGAGTGGCGCAGGTTGGCGGGCAGGTTGGATTGCGTGGGCATGCCGCCATCCTGCAAGATATAGCGGCCCACCACGCCCGCCAGCCAGCGCGGGTGGAGCAGCATGTCGGGCACATTCTTGCGGTTGGCCTTGATCGGCATGCCATAGCCGTTGCGGTACAGGTATTCGCGGTTGGGCATCACCGGCAAGTCCAGCGTCACGAACAGCGCCTCGCATCCCAGCCCGTGGGCGCGGCGCACCACGTCATAAGACAGTTCGCGATCGCGCCACATATAGAGCTGGAACCACTGCCGCCCACCTCCGGCATAGACATCCTCCAGCTCCATTGTCCCGGCACTGGAGATGGTGAACGGAACCCCGGCGCTGGCGGCGGCGCGGGCGAGATGCAGGTCGCCCTTGTGCCAGATCAGCCCGGCGGCTCCGGTCGGCGAGATGGCCAACGGCATGGCAACAGGCTGACCGAAGACCGAGGACGAGGTGTCGATCACCTCTACATTGCGCATCACACGGGGGACGAAGGTGATGGCATCCAGCGCGGTACGGTTGCGCGCCATGCCGTGCTCGTCCTCTACCCCGCGTTCGAGGTATTCCCACACGCCGTGGGGCAGCCGCGCCCGCGCCTTGTCGCGCAGATCGGCTACATTCCAGCAGCTGAGCGTGGGATCGGCCAAAACCTTAGCCGCGCCCCAGGAATGGCAGCTTGTTCTGCACCATCAGCGCTTCGTAGAAATTGAGGTGGTCGGGCATGTCGCACATGTGGACGATAATGCCTGCAGCTTCCTCCGGCGTGGCGGCGAAGTTGTCGGGCAGCTTGACCGATCCCGGCATGATCTCGGTCGCCACGATGCCGGGGTGGAAGATCGACACCGCGATGTTGTCGTTCCGGCCATCCAGCGCCAGCGCATGCGTCAGGCCCGCCAGCCCGAACTTGCTGGCGGTGTAGCTGGGACACTCGTTGCGCGGCACCTTGGCCGAGATCGAACCCACGTTGACGATCCGCCCATGCCCGCCCGCCTTGAACAGTGGCCAGGCATGCTTGGCGCACAGGAACGCGCTGGTCAGATTGGTGGTGATCACCCTGTTCCAGTGATCCAGGCTGGTCTGGTCAACCGGCGTGTTCTCGGCGATCCCGGCGTTGTTGATCAGCACGTCCACCGTTCCGAAGCGAGCGACGGCCTGCGCGAACAGGTTTTCGACTGCCGCCTCGTCCGTCACGTCTGTCGCCACTGCCAGCGCGTCGCCGCCTTTGGCTTCGATCTCGGCGACAAGATCGGTCAACCGCTCGGCCCGGCGTGCCGCCAGTACGACCCTGGCCCCGCGCGCGACGAACTCCAGCGCGCAAGCCTTGCCAATACCCGAACTCGCCCCGGTGACGACCGCGACACGGCCCTTAAGAATGCTCAAATCCTGCTCCCCTGCTTATGCGTTTGCGCTGACATAGCGGCGTGGACGGCGAAGCGGAACTGCCAATGTGCGGTGCGACAGCAGGAGACAAAGGTGACACAAGTGACAGGGTGTCACCCGGCAGATCGGATCGATAATGCCGTTGTGCCAATGGTTTGCCTCGTGCCGGACAGGGTGACTCCTGCTCGGGAGAAGCGAGCCAAGACTGGGAATTGTTGGCGGATGCGGGGAATTGTCGAACTGGAATCAGGGTTTGCACCTTGGGCCGCCTTGCCATGAGGAGATGACCAACTGGGCTAACCGGCAAAAGCTGGTGTAGGAAAGCGCAAGCGGCATTCGCCCCACGCCAAGTCAGCGCTCCATGCGCTGCCCCTGAGGGGTACTGACAAATTGGTAAGGAAATGAATGGTGGACGCACTAGGGCTCGAACCTAGGACCCGCTGATTAAGAGTCAGCTGCTCTACCAACTGAGCTATGCGTCCACTCCGGCGATCTGCCAGACCCGATAATTGCCAGTCCGGCGAATCATCGGGAGGCGCTCATATAGCGGAAGTTTCGCTGCTGGAAAGGGCTTGGTTCAGGCTATTTTCGGGACCGGCCAGTTCGGCCTCAATAGTCGGGTGTGCCGGCGGCTCGGGTCCACCGGTCCACCATCATCAGCGTGCCGATGCAGATCATGTTGGTCATCATGGATGATCCGCCGTGGCTCATGAAGGGGAGGGGGATGCCCACCACTGGCGCCAGGCCCATCACCATCATCAGGTTGATTGCCACGTAGAAGAAGATCGTCGCGGTCATTCCGCCGGCCAGCAGGCGGCTGAACCGGTCGGGCGCGTTGCGGGCAACCGTCAGGCCCCAGCGAAGGATGATGCCGAATACCAGCAGAACAAACAGCCCGCCCAGCAGGCCCCATTCCTCGGCCATGGTGGCAAAGACGAAATCGGTATGTGGTTCAGGCAGGTAATCGAGGTGACTCTGCGAACCCTGGCCAAAGCCCTTGCCGTCGATCCCGCCCGATCCGATGGCAATCTTGGACTGGGTGATGTGATAGCCGGTGCCCAGCGGATCGCTTTCCGGATCAAGGAAGGTCAGCACCCGGTTGCGCTGGTAATCGTGCAAGGCAAAGAAGAACGCGAGCGGAGCGGCGATCATGGCTGCCACGCCGCCGCCGATGAACCAGCGCAGCGGAATGCCGGCCAGGAATAGCGTGACCACCCCGCCGAAACCGATTGCCAGCGCCGTGCCAAGATCCGGCTGCAACAGCACCAGCCCCATCGGCAAGCCCATCAGCACCAGCGGCGGAACCAGCGCCCGCCAAGTGGTGATCATGCCGATCGGCAAGGTGTGGAAGAAGCTGGCCAGTACCAGCACGATGGTCGGCTTCATCAGTTCGGATGGCTGGAGCCGGATGAAACCCAGTTCCAGCCAGCGCTGGCTGCCGCCACCCACCGCGCCGAGGATTTCCACGCCCAGCAGCAGCAACAGGACCCCGCCATAAGCGAGGTAGGCACCATCCATCACCAGCTTGCGCGGCATGCGGGAAATCACCAGCGCAACCACCAGGAACACGCCGAAGCGGATCAAGTGCGATTGGGCATAGGTGGAAAACTCGCCGCCTGCCGCCGAATGCAGCACTGCCGCGCCGAACAATACCAGCATGGTGAGCGGAGCCAGCATAATCCATGGAATATCCGCCAGCGGAGCGGGAAGGGTGAGTGCGCGCCTCATGGGGTGGACGCCTGGACGACAGCAGGGGTGGGCGCCGCAGAGGGGGTCGGGGCGGGGGTCGTAATTGGCACTACGTCCTGGGATGGGTCGGCAGAAGGATTGGCATCCTCGCGCGGGGTGATTGCTTCGGTCACAGGGTCTGCGGGCTCGGGTACGGCGGCGCGCGCCTCGGCATCGACCTGGCGGGCCAGGGTGATCGGATCGGGCGGTGGGGGCAAATCGATCCCGGCGGCCACGGCATAGCTCGCGTAGCTGGCGTCAAGCCGTTGCTGCGCCGTGCCGCCCCACTGGGCCTCCAGTGCATGCAGCGCATCGAGGCCTTTTTGGGGATCGAACAGGAAGGTCATCACATCCCGCGCCACCGGATAGGCCGAGCCGGAGCCGCCGCCATGCTCGATCACCACTGCGCCGGCATAGCGCGGGTTATCGAACGGCGCGAAAAAGATGAACAGGCCGTGGTCGCGGTATTTCCACGGGCCGGTGCGACCGTTCGACAGGTTGAGGCCGACGACTTGTGCGGTGCCGGTCTTGCCCGCCATCAACACATCGGGGATCGGCAGGCGCGCGCGGCCGGCGGTACCGGGGCCGTTGACCACGTCGCTCATCGCCTGCTGGATGAGGTGGATGTGTTCCGGCGGGAAACCCATCGATTCGAACCTGGGGCGCGCCGGATCGAGCATCAGGCGCGGCATCACCACGTTGCCGGTGGCCATGCGCGTCGCCATCACCGCCAGTTGCAGCGGGTTGGCCAGCATATAGCCTTGGCCGATGGTCGCGTTGACGGTATCGAACGCGGCCCATTGCTGGCCGTATTTTTCGAGCTTCCACGCCGGATCGGGTACGGTGCCGAAGAACTGGCTGAGCACGGGCAGGGGGAACGTCTGCCCCATGCCGCACTGGCGGGCCATCGGGGCGATTGCATCCATCCCGAGCCGCTGGGCGAAGTGGTAGAAGTACACATCGCAGCTCTGATAGATGCCCTTGGCCATGTTGACCTGGCCGTGGCCGCGTCTGTTCCAGCAGCCGAACCGCCGGTTGCCGACTTGCAGGCCGCCGCCGCAGAACACTGTCTCTTCCGGGTCCAGCCCGGCCTTCAGGAATGCCATCGAGACCATCGGCTTGACCGTGGAGCCGGGCGGGTAGAGGCCCTTGAGCACCTTGTTGCGCAGCGGAACGCGCTCGTTCTCGCTCAACATCTGGTATTCGACGCGGCCGATCCCGTCGGAAAAGCTGTTGGGATCAAAACTCGGCATCGAGGCCATGCACAACAGGTCGCCTGTCAGGCAGTCCATTACCACGACAGAGCCGGATTCCAGGCCCAGCCGCCGTGCGGCATAGTCCTGCAACGGGCCGTCGATAGTGAGGCGGATCGAATCCCCCTGCACGTCGTCGCGGGTTTCCAGGTCACGCACGATGCGGCCCCGCGCGGTCACTTCCACGCGGCGCGCGCCCGGTTCTCCGCGCAAGGTCTGTTCGAACTGTTTCTCCAATCCGTCTTTGCCCATGCGGAAGCCGGGGGTGACCAGCAGCGGCACCGGTTCCAGCTCGTACTCCTCGCGACTGGCCGCGCCGACATAGCCGATCAGGTGGCCCACGGCAGGCCCGGTGGGGTAATAGCGCGAGTAGCCGCGCTGCGGGATGACGCCGGGCAGTTCTGGCAGGCGCACGCTGACCGCGGCAAAGGTATCGTAGTTGAGGCCGCTGGCCACCGGGACCGCGCTGAACCCGGCAGACCCTTCCAGCCGATCCTGCAAATCCTGCCGCTCTGCCGGCGAGAAGGCCAGCAGGTCGCCCAGCACCTGGACGGTGCCCGCCACATCTTCCAGCCGTTCCGGGATGATGTCGACGCGGAAATCGGCGCGGTTCGATGCCAGGGGCGAGCCGTTACGATCGAGGATCCACCCGCGGCGAGGCGGGATCAGCGTCAGGTTGACGCGGTTGCTCTCCGCTTCCATGCGGTACTTCTCGTTCTCGGCCACCGCGATATAGCCCATCCGTGCCGCCAGCAGCAGGCCCACGCCGCCCTGCACCGCGCCCACCACGAAGGTCCGCCGTTCGAATGTCTGCTTGAGAGCGTTTGACGATACGGCCTTGTCCATCTCCTACCCGATCTTTCGTACGCGCAGCAGGCGCACGCGGTCGAGCATGGTAACGAGGCTGGCGAGAATCGGGAATAGCACGATCGACAGCAACAGCTGCGGCAGCACCAGGCCCAGCTGCATCACGGTAAACTGCGCGCCCGACAGCAGCGCGGCGAGCGACAGGTATGCCGCCAGGATGGCCGCAGTGGTCAGCCAGTTCTGCCAGAAATTGCGCCACGGAAAGCGGATTTCCAGCAGGTCCAGCCCGATCAGAATCAGCGAGAACAGCATGACTCCGCTGCCAAATGGCTGACCGGAAAACAGGTCATCAAACAGCCCGAAGAAAAATCCCGCCCACAGCGGCAGCAGGCCCGGCCTCAACAGGCGCCAGGCGATCAGGAACAGCAACCCCATCGGCGGCAGCACCGGGGCAGGGGCAATCACCGGAAGCATGGGGCTGAGCGAGCCCAGGAGGATGGTCAGGCACGGGACACCGAACACCAGCACCGGCGAATGATCGCGGTTGATCTTCTTGCCATAGGCATCGCGCCGGGATCGCGGGTTGAGCTGCTCCATCACCGGCCCGTCACCTGACCGCTTCTTCGGCCGGCAGTTCCTCAGCTGCGGCTTCGATCGCCGCACGTTGCCAGATCGGTTCCACGATGACCACGTCGGTCGCTGCTGGATTGCTCAGCAACTGGCCGATCGCGCCGTCCTCGGTCACGCGGGTGACCATGGCCACGGCCACGCCAGGACGGAACATGCCGCCCGCGCCCGAGGTGACGAATACGTCCCCCACGACCAGTGGGTTTATACCCAGGTTGATCAGCCGGATGCGCAAGGATCCATCGGCCCGCCCTTCGGCAAAGGCCACCACGTCATCGGTCGCGCGGCGCACGGGGACCATGCTTTCGCTGTCGGTCAGCAGCAGGATGCGCGACGTGCTGGACCCTGCTTCAAGCACCCGCCCCACCAGCCCCATGGGCGAGGTTACCGGCATGCCATTGGTCACCCCGTCCCGCCGACCGGCCGAGATGAAGGCATAGCGTCGCGCACTGGCCGATGTGGAGCCAATCAACCGGGCCACGGTGACCTGCCCGGTTTCGTCCGCCACCAGCCCCAGCGTGGCAGTCAGCCGCTTGTTTTCCTGCCGCAAGGCCTCGGCTTCGGCCAGGCGCACGCGGGCGACGGCGATCTCGCGTTCCAGTTCGGCGTTACGGCTGCCGGCGTTGTAATAGCCGGCCACGGCATCGAACACCGAGCGCGTCTGCACACGGGTTGCGGCACCGGCGCGCCCGGCCGGAGCGGCCAGGTCGGTGGCCATCGAACGCAAGCCCTGGAACGTTTCCGGGCTCCACAAGGACAGGCCCAGCAGCAACGCCCCCACCAGCGCGCCAGACCCGGCCAGCACATAGCCAGCGAACAGGCCGAGCTGCGCCCGCTTGTTGGAACCCGATCTGTGTGACGCAGGCGGCGCCATAACCGCCTATCCCCCTGTTGCTTTGGTTTGGCGTTGCTGCGGGCCGGATCAGGCGGTCATCAACACGCCGCGGTACATCGGATCTTCCATTGCCCGGCCAGTGCCCATGGCCACGCAAGTCAGCGGATCTTCGGCGATCGAGACCGGCAGGCCGGTTTCTTCCATCAGGTGCTTGTCCAACCCGCGGATCAGCGCGCCGCCACCCGTCAACACAATGCCCTGGTCGACGATGTCGGCCGCCAGTTCGGGCGCGGTGTTTTCCAGCGCGATGCGCACGCCTTCGACAATGGCCCCGATCGGTTCGGACAGCGCTTCGGCAATATGCGCCTGGTTGATGATGATTTCCTTGGGCACGCCGTTGACCAGGTCGCGCCCCTTGATGGTGATCAGTTCGCCGATGCCATCTTCGGGCACGGTGGCGCAGCCATAATCCTTCTTGATCCGCTCCGCCGTGGATTCGCCGATCAGCAGGTTGTGATGGCGCCGGACATAGGACACGATCGCCTCGTCCATCTTGTCACCGCCGGTGCGGACCGATGTGGTATAGGCCAGACCGCGCAGGGACAGCACCGCCACTTCGGTGGTGCCGCCACCAATATCGACCACCATCGATCCGATGGCTTCTGTGACCGGCATGTCGGCCCCGATAGCCGCCGCCATCGGTTCAAGGATCAGGTAGACTGCCGATGCACCGGCATTGCTGGCTGCATCGCGGATCGCGCGGCGCTCCACCGAAGTCGAGCCCGAGGGCACGCAGATGGTGATTTCGGGATAGCGCAGCAGGGTGCGCTTGCCGTGCACCTTGCGGATGAATTCCTTGATCATTTCCTCGGCCACGTCGAGATCGGCGATCACGCCATCGCGCAGCGGACGGATGGCTTCGATGTTGTCCGGCGTCTTGCCCATCATCAGCTTGGCATCTTCGCCCACGGCCTTGACCCGCTTGATACCGTTGATCGTTTCGATGGCCACCACCGACGGCTCGTTCAGGACAATTCCGCGGTCCTGCACATAGACCAGAGTGTTTGCCGTGCCGAGGTCGATCGCCATATTCTGCGACCCAAACTTGAAGAACTTGGAGAAGAAAGAACCCATCGAAAAATCCGTATGTTACTGCGTACTCTGGCGGAGGTTTCCGCCATGGCGCAGCGCCTGGTTGCTGCCTGAATGCTGGAAGGTTGCGCTCTTTAGCGCGGCCTGCCCGGAAAGGCCAAAATTTTGTGCGGACAAGGAAGCGATTTTTGCACGGTTCGCCTCGAATTATCTGGCACTCGTCGCTAGGAACCTTCGATGCCCCAAATCCGCCGACTTCCAGAGACGCTGATCAACCGCATCGCGGCAGGCGAAGTGGTCGAGCGTCCGGCCTCGGCGTTGAAGGAACTGGTGGAAAACGCGATCGATGCCGGGGCCAGCAAAATCGCTGTGTCGCTGGTCGATGGCGGCCTGTCACGGATCGAGGTGACAGACGATGGCTGCGGTATGGATCCGGCCCAGATGGAACTGGCACTGGAACGCCATGCCACGTCCAAGCTGCCGGATGAAGCGATCGAACAGGTGACAACGCTGGGCTTTCGCGGCGAAGCCTTGCCCAGCATCGCCAGCGTCTCGCGGCTCACCCTGGAAAGCCGCCCCAAAGGCGCGGACCAGGGCTGGAAGCGGATTGTCGATCACGGCACCCTGGCAGAGGAAGGCCCCGCCGCCTTGCCGCCGGGCACGCGCGTGCGGATGGAGCAATTGTTTGCCCGCATTCCGGCGCGCCGCAAGTTCCTGCGCACTGATCGCAGCGAATATGCCGCCTGCCTCGATGTGGTCCGCCGCCTGGCGATGGCGCGGCCCGATGTCGGCTTTACCCTCGATCATGGAGAGCGGCGGGCATTGCAGCTTCAGCCGGGGCAGAGCGTGGAGGAGCGCGTGGCACAGGTGGTGGCGCGCGAACTGGCGGGCAACGGCGTGGTGCTGGATATGGCGCGGGATGCCATGCGGTTGACCGGCGTGGCGGGCCTGCCAACCTATAATCGCGGGGTAGCCGATCACCAGTACCTGTTCGTCAACGGCCGTCCGGTGAAGGATCGCCTGCTGACCGGCGCGGTGCGCGGCGCCTATGCCGACATGTTGGCGCGTGATCGGCATGCGGTGTTGGCGCTGTTTCTCGAACTGCCGGGGGAGGACGTGGATGTGAACGTCCATCCGGCAAAAACTGAAGTGCGGTTCCGCGATTCTGCCGCCGTGCGGGGGTTCATCGTTTCGGGCCTGCGGCAGGCGCTGTCCACGGGTGACCGGCGCAGCGTGCAAGCGCCCGATGGCGCGGCGATGGGGCGCTGGCAGGTGGAGCCGGTCGCACCAGTTTCGGCGCCCGAAGCCGCCTTGCGCTCGATTTTCGAAGGGCGTGACTGGTCAGCCCCGCAGGCGCGGGTCGGGGAACCGGTACAGGCATGGCGCGGCGTTGATGGCGACAGCCTGGCCCTGCCGCAGGGCCGCGCCGAAGTGGCCGAAACAATTGCGGCCGAAGCCGCTGACCACCCGCTGGGCGTTGCCCGCGGCCAGGTCGCCAACACCTATATCGTGGCCGAGGCCGCCGATGGACTGGTGATCGTGGACCAGCACGCAGCGCACGAACGGATCGTGCTCGAACGGTTGCGGGCGGCCGGTACCCAGGAAACGGTCGCCGCCAGCCAGGCGCTGTTGATGCCCGATGTGGTCGAACTGGACGAACCATCGTGCGACAGGCTGGAAGCGCAGATCGATCATTTCGCCCGGCTGGGGCTGCTGGTCGAACGGTTTGGCCCCGGTGCCATGCTGGTGCGCGCCCTGCCTGCCGCGCTCGGCGGAGCCGACAGCCACACGCTGCTGCGCGACCTTGCGGATGACCTGGCAAATCACGGCGATGCCTTGCTGCTGGGTGAAAAGATCGAACATGTGCTGGCCACGATGGCCTGTCATGGATCAGTAAGGGCAGGTCGTGCGTTGGGTGTGGCAGAGATGAACGCGCTGCTGCGGGAAATGGAACGCACTCCGCGGTCGGGGCAATGCAATCACGGGCGGCCAACATGGGTAAAACTGTCGATGGCCGATGTCGAAAAACTGTTCGGGAGGCACTGATGCGAATTGCGTGTGTGATGGTGCCGCTGATGCTCCCGATATTCCTGCTCGCCTGCGCCGACGAAGTCTCGCCCGAGGAGCGCGAGATGCAGGATGCCCAGGCCGTGGCCATGGTCGAACGCGCCAATTCGGTGCAGCCACCGCTGGAAGAGGTAGTGCCGGAAACAATCGAAGCGGCCGATGTGGAGCGTTATGACATCAAGGGTGCAGGCTGTTCCTATGCTCCCGGCACCAGCTTGGGCGTGCGGGTGGTGGCGCGGCAGGCTGATGCCTTCATGAAGGTGGATGGCGAGATCATCCGCTTTGCGGCCGATCCCGGTGCCCGCGCACTGCCGCAGGAAACCCGCTCGCTGTACAATGGCCGGGCTTTTTCACTGCGGCTGGAACTGATTGACGAGGTTGCCGAACCGACTGCGGATGCGCCGCTGGAAGGTACGATCAGCCTTCGCGATCGGTGGGAAAGGGTGGTATACAGCGGGACCGGACAGGTAATCTGTACGTCCGGGCGCGAAACACCCGTTGAACCCGTCGAGGCCGGGGAAGCTGGCGAGACTAGCGCAAGCGCTTGACGTAGATTCCATCTTCGCGGCGTTCGACTTTGAATTTGCTGCCGCTTGCCTCAATCAAATCTGAAAGTCGCCGGTAACCATAGTTGCGCACATCGAAGCTGGAACGGTTATTGGCGATCTTGCCTATTTCACTAAGCCGGGCAAAGCCTTGCGTGTCGGGCTTGGCGGCTTTCCATGCGGCCTCAAGCAAGTCGATCACCTCCGCGCCCACCGGTGTTTTGTCGCTCGACTTGCCAGTGGCTTTGGTAGGGACAGCTTCCTCGACTTCCTCTTCCTCGTCGCTCAGCGAAGCCGAGGCGATCAGCGCGTCGACTTCGATGAAGCGGGTGCAGGCAGTGCGGAAGGCCTCGGGCGTTTTGGCGTCACCGAAGCCGTACACTGTGATCCCGTCCTGCCGCAGCCGGGTGGCCAGCGGAGTGAAATCGCTGTCCGAGCTCATGATCCCGAACCCGTCTACCTTGCCGGCATAGAGCAGGTCGATCGCATCGATCGTCATCGCCATGTCGGTCGCGTTCTTGCCGCGTGTCATGTCGAACTGCTGGACCGGTTGCAGGCCATAGCGGTGGGTGTGCTTACTCCAGTTGGTCAACCCGGGCTTGGCCCAGTTGCCATAAGCACGGCGGATATTGACCTGGCCCAGCTCGGCCAGCACGGTCAGTACCGGATCGATCCCTTCTGGTCGCACGTTGTCGGCATCGATCAGCAGGGCGATATTCTTCAGACGGTTTTCCATCGTTGTCTAATGGAACGCAGCGGCGGTCGGCGCAAGCCAGCCCGCGAGAACCATCAGGTTGCGGGGCGAAACTCGCCGGTCGTCTCGTCGAGCAGGTGGAGCACGCCGTCGGAAATGGCAAAGAACGCGCCGGTCAGCCTGAGATCGCCGCGCGCTTCCTTGGTGGATACGCAGGGGAAGGTCCGCAGATTGGCCAGGCTAACCCTGACCCCGGCCTGTTCCATCGCCCGTTCGGCCACGCGCCCGGTGGTACCGTGCTTGTGTGCCACTTCGGCGCGGGCCTCGTCGAGCAGCGAAATCCAGTCCGCCACAAATCCGCCGCGCCCCGGTTCACAGCCCAGCATCGACTGCGTAAGTGCGGCCTGGCACCCGCCGCACATGCCGTGGCCCATGACCACGATCTGGCTGACACGCAGGAACTGTACGGCAAATTCAAGTGCCGCCGACACCCCGTGATGGCCGGGCGTTTCCTCGAACGGGGGAACCAGCGCGGCAACATTGCGGACCACGAAAATCTCGCCCGGATTGCAGTCGAAAATGTGCGTGGGATCGACCCGGCTGTCGGAACAGGCGATCACCATGACCTTGGGCTGCTGGCCGTCTTTCAGGGTCTCCCACCGCTCACGCTCGGGCTGCCAGCCATGGTCGCGGAAGCGGCGGTAGCCGTCGAGCAGGTATTCAAGATCGGGGGAATCGGTTGCCATGTGGGTCCATTTGCCCCGCGCCATTGCCTCTGGCAAGGCAGGGCACTAAGTGAACCGCCATGAACGACCTTTCATCCGCCCCGCGCCAGCGCAAGCCGGACTGGATTCGCGTGAAGGCCCCGGTCAGCAAGGGCTATCACGAGACACGCCAGCTGATGCGCGACCTCAGCCTCAACACCGTGTGCGAGGAAGCGGCCTGCCCGAACATCGGTGAATGCTGGACGAAAAAGCACGCGACAGTGATGATCCTGGGCGATGTCTGCACGCGCGCCTGCGCATTCTGCAACGTCAAGACAGGCATGCCGCGCAAGGTCGATCCGCTGGAGCCGGAGCATGTCGCCACGGCGGCCGCCAAGTTGGGGCTGCAACACATTGTCATCACCAGCGTGGACCGCGACGACCTGCCCGATGGCGGGGCGGGTCAGTTCGTCAAGGTGATCGAGGCCATCCGTCGCGCCGCGCCGGGCACCACGATCGAGATCCTGACACCCGATTTCCGCGGCCGCATGCGCGAGGCGGTGGAGGTTATTTGCGCTGCAGGGCCGGATGTTTACAACCACAACCTCGAAACGGTGCCAAGACTTTACCCGACCATCCGCCCCGGCGCGCGCTATTACAATTCGTTGCGCCTGCTGGAGGAAGTGAAGCGCCACAACCCGCTGATTTTCACCAAGTCCGGCGTGATGCTGGGGCTGGGGGAAGAGCGTCTGGAAATCCATCAGGTAATGGACGACATGCGCTGCGCCGATGTCGATTTCATCACAATGGGCCAGTACCTGCAACCCACGCCAAAGCATGCCGCAGTGGCCGATTTCGTCACGCCGCAGGTGTTTTCGGCCTATGGCGCAGTGGCGCGGGCCAAGGGTTTTCTGCAGGTCGCCGCCACTCCGCTCACCCGTTCCAGCTATCATGCGGGTGACGATTTTGCGCAGATGAAAGCCTCGCGAGAGGCGCGATTGGCCCAGAAAGCTCGCTGATGCCGGCCATTCGCGAAGTGCGCAGCCTGCCATATACGGCAGAGCAGATGTTCGACCTGGTGGCCGATGTCAGCTCGTATCCTGAATTCCTGCCCTGGGTGGTCGCCACACGGGTCCGCAACCAGAGCGAGGAGGCGCTGGAAGCCGACATGCTGGTGGGCTTCAAGGCGATTCGCGAAAAATTCACCAGCCGGGTGGAGCTGGAACGACCCACGGCGCTGCGGGTACATTATGTCGATGGCCCCTTGCGCGATCTGGATAACCGGTGGACCTTTACCCCGGCGGCAGATGGCGGCTGCGAGATCACCTTTGCCGTCGATTTCGCGTTCAAGAACATGATGTTCGAGGCTTTGGCCGGCCAGTATATCGACCGCGCCTTCCGCAAGATGGTGGCTGCATTCGAGGAACGGGCGAAGCAGCTTTACGGCAGCAGTAGTTCCAGCGCGCACAGCGTGGCCTGAAGCCGAACGCCCGAACGGGTGGTTTCGGCAAATACCCGGTGTTCGGCGGTCGGGCTATCCTCGCCGCGGACCACCCGGGCGAACACCACCGTTCCCACGGGTTTTTCCTCGCTCCCGCCATCAGGCCCGGCCACGCCGCTGATCGCCACAGCCACATCGGCTGCGGCGCACCGGGCAAGCGCGCCGTGGGCCATGGCATAGACGCAGGCGACCGAGACCGCCCCGAAGGTGTCGATAATATCGTCCGACACCCCCAGGCAATCATGCTTGGCGGAATTGGAATAGGTGACATAGCCGCGATCGAACACGGCGGAACTGCCGGCAATCTCGGTCAATGCTGCTGCCACCAATCCTCCGGTGCAGCTTTCGGCCAGCACGATGCGCCGCCCGATCTTGCGGTTTTCCTCCACCACGCGGGCGGCCAGTTCAACTACGTCGCGGGGGAGGACATCGGGCATCAGCGGGCGGCTCCGTTTTGCGAGGGCGGCGACTGGACATAGGCCAGGGCCAACAGATCGGCCACGTTTGCGGCAGGCAAAGGCTCCATCAATTCCAGCGCACGGTTGATCGTGGCGCACTGGCCAGTCTCGATCTGGCGGGTGATCATGCCGGCCACCATCTCGTTCACGAACGGCAACAAGGTTTCAGCAGGCATTCCGGCGAGCATTTCGCCCATGGCCGGATTGCTCCGTGCAGCCACACTGGCCAGGATGCGCGAGGCGCCTGGAGCTGCGGCCTGCGATGCAGCGGTCAGTTTGCGGTGAAGTGCTTCGCCACGGGCGAACATGTAGGCGTCGGATTGCAGAACCGGATCACACTTGGTCTGCAGGCTGCGAAAGGCCGTGGGCATGGCGATGCGCGCCACGGTGGCCATTTCGCCTTCGGTCAGATCCAGCTGCTGGGCTGCTGCAGGCTGGGCCAGGGCGGCTGTTGCAAGGGCAAGGGCGGTGAACAACATTTTCATGGGGATCGGATCCTTCAGTTGGCCACCAGGGTTGCCACGGCCTGCGCCGCAATGCCTTCGCCGCGCCCGGTGAATCCGAGCAGTTCGGTGGTGGTGGCCTTTATATTGACCTGGTCAGCCTGAACCCCCAGCAACGCTGCCACGTTCCCGCGCATGACTTCACGATGCGGCCCGATCTTGGGTGCCTCGCAGATGATGGTGACATCAACATTACCGATCCGGTAGCCCTTGTCTGCCGCAAGACTGACCGCATGCTCGACGAATTTGGCCGACGAAGCCCCGCGCCATCGGGGATCACTGGGCGGGAAATGCTGGCCAATGTCGCCAGCGCCCGCCGCACCCAGAATGGCGTCGACCAGCGCGTGCAAGGCCACATCGGCATCGGAATGCCCGGCCAGGCCCTTATCGTGTTCGATCTTCAGGCCGCACAGCCACAGCTCCTCGCCGCTGACGAGGCGGTGGACATCGAAACCGGTTCCGGTGCGGATCATCGCAGGCCCTTGCGTGAAATCTGTGGCGAAAGTGAGTTTGTGCAGGCGTTCGTCGCCTTCGACCAGGGCAACGGTGCCGCCAATGGCGTGCAGCACCTGGGCATCGTCGCCCGCATCGGGCGCACCGGCCCAGCCGCGATGGGCGGCGATGATTTCGCCAAAGCGGAAGGCCTGCGGGGTCTGCACCCGGCGCAGCGTGGAGCGATCGGCCCGCTGGATCATCACTGTACCATCGGTGGCCACCATGCTGTCGACCACCGGCAGCACCGGAATGGCCCCGGCGTGATCGGCCAGGGCGGAAACCAGCCGGACGACGACCTCGGGCGAACAATCGGGCCGGGCGGCATCGTGGATCAGGACGAGAGCGGGGGAGTGGGGTTCGAGCGCTTCCAGCCCGCGCAGCACCGATTGCTGCCGCGTTTCCCCGCCGGTAACGAGGACCACAGGACCGAGGCCGTCCAGCATGTCGGCAACCAGTGAGTCTGCCCCATCAGGTATCACGACCGCCAGCAGATCAACGCCCGCCGCAACAAGCTTTTCCGCAGCGTGGCGCAGGACCGGCTTGCCCCGCCACAGCGCAAACTGCTTTGGCAAGGGCTGTCCCGCGCGCAGGCCCTGTCCGGCAGCAACAATCACGGCTGCCAATCCGGGGGCGAGCGTGGTGGAGGGGGGGAGTCCCGCGTGGGTCATTCGCTTTGCCCGCTAGCGACTTGCGGCCCCCCTCGCAATCCACTATGCGCTGCCCAATATTTAGGCACAACATGAACCAGACCCCGTTTCCTCCTCCCCCGGCGCTAACGCCCATTGCCATCGGTCCGGTTGCGATCGCGTGTCCGGTGGTGCTCGCCCCGATGACGGGGGTGACCGACCTGCCGTTCCGCCGCCTGGTACGCAGCTTCGGCTCGGGCCTCAACGTGACCGAGATGATCGCCAGCGAGGCGGCGATCCGCGAGACCCGCCAGTCGGTCCAGAAAGCCGAATGGGATGCGATTGAAGATCCGGTTTCGATGCAACTGGTCGGCTGCGATCCGCATTCGATGGCCGAAGCCGCCAAGCTGCAGGAACAGAATGGCGCGGCAATTATCGACATCAATTTCGGCTGCCCGGTGCGCAAGGTTACCGGCCAGTTCGCAGGTTCAGCCCTGATGCGCGAGGTGCCGCTGGCCATCAAGCTGATGGAAGCGACGGTGAAGGCGGTTGCGGTGCCGGTCACCGTCAAGATGCGGATGGGCTGGGACCACGACAGTCTCAACGCGCCAGAACTGGCCAGGATCGCCGAGGATCTGGGGGTGAAAATGATCACCGTCCACGGTCGCACGCGCAACCAGATGTACAAGGGCAGTGCCGACTGGGGCTTCGTGCGCAAGGTCAAGCAAGCGGTGTCGATCCCGGTCATCGTCAACGGCGACATCTGCACCATCGAAGATGCGGCCCAGGCGCTGGAGCAATCTGGAGCAGACGGCTTGATGATCGGGCGCGGGGCCTATGGCCGGCCGTGGCTGCTGGCGCAGGTGATGCACTGGTGGCGCACCGGCGCCATGCTGGATGCGCCCGGCTATGCCCAACAGTACGAAATTCTGGCCGGACACTACCGTGCCATGCTGCAGCATTACGGCGAATTTACCGGCAGCAAGATCGCCCGCAAGCATCTGGGCTGGTACACCAAGGGGATGCATGGATCGGCCGAGTTCCGCAACATGGCCAACTTCATCGATGATCCGGCCCAGGTACTGGGCGAGATCGAGCGGTTCTATGCCCCGTTCCTGGAGCGGCAGGCCGCGTGACCAGCGAACCGGGGGCCATTCCCAAGGCGGCTGACCAGATCGCCGGGCTGACCTTCGCCATGCTGGTGGTGGCACCCGATCTGATGGTCCATTCAGTCAACCCGGCAGCCGAAAGCCTGCTGGGGCGCAGCGCGAAACGACTGGTCGGGCGCGATGCCACCACCATTCTGGATTTCGGCGAGCCCCATATCGGTGAACGCATGCGGCGCGGCGAGGAACAGCTGATCGCGCGCGGCCTGCCGCTGAAGGTGGGGGACAAGTCCGTGTCGGTGAACCTCACCATCTCGCCGCTGCAGACCCATCCGGGATGGCGGGTTATTACGCTGTCGGACAGCGGGCAGGGCGAACGATTTGGTGACGAGGAGCGCCGCACTTCCTTGCGCGGGCCCGCCGTGCTGGCGCATGAGATCAAGAACCCGCTGGCGGCCATTCGCGGCGCGGCCCAGCTGGTTGCCCGCCAGCTGGACGAGAAACACCGCCACCTGACAACCCTGATCACCGACGAGGTGGACCGGATCGCCCAGCTGATCGACAGGATGCAGCGTCTGGGGCGCGAGCGCAGCGAGCCGGTCGGCCCGATCAACCTGCATGAGGCGATCCACCGGGCGCTCGATACCGTTCGCGCAGCGTCGGACCATCCGATCCGTATCCGCGAAGAATTCGATCCCTCCTTGCCCCCCGTGCTGGGCAACGAAGGTGCGCTGGTGCAGGTTCTGATCAACCTGCTGGCCAATGCCCGCGATGCCTGTGCCAACCAGGCAGAGCCGCAGGTGGTAATCCGGACGCGCTTTGTTTCAGGCCTGGTGATGAACGTGATCCGCCTCGGCCGGCCGGTGAAGCTGCCGATCGAAATCCAGGTCAGCGATAACGGCCCGGGCATCGACCCCGCGGTGGAAACACACATGTTCGAGCCGTTCGTTTCCTCCAAGCCCAACGGGCAGGGGCTGGGGCTGGCGCTGGTGCAGAAGCTGGTGCGCGACATGGACGGGCGCATCAGTCACGAACGCGACGGGGCAGAGGGCTGGACGCATTTCCGCATCCACCTGCCGATGGCAAAGTAGGGGGCAGGGGCGATGGCACGGCGGGCTTTGCTGGTTGAGGATGATGCGTCCATCGCGATGGTCATCACCGCCGCGCTGGAAGAAGAAGCGTTCAGCGTGGATCGATGCGACCGCATTGCCGATCGTGACCGCTTGCTGGCCGTGAACGATTATGACGTGATGCTGACCGACGTGATCCTGCTGGATGGCGACGGGATCGAAACGCTGGGCAAGGTCCATTCCGCCCATCCCGCGATGCCGATCATTATCCTGTCAGCCCAGAACACGCTGGATACCGCGGTGCGCGCCAGTGACACCGGTGCATTCGAATATTTTCCCAAGCCGTTCGATCTTGATGAACTGGTGCGCGCGGCTTGTCAGGCGGCAGATTCGCATGGTGCCATTGGCGAGGAAGAGGCCGATCCGGGTGAAGGCCTGCCGCTGATCGGGCGCAGCCAGCCGATGCAGGATGTGTACCGCATGATCACGCGTGTGCTGCGCAACGATCTGACGGTGCTGATCCTGGGCGAGAGCGGCACCGGCAAGGAACTCGTGGCCGAAGCCATCCACCAACTCGGTTCGCGCCGCGCCGGTCCATTCGTGGCAGTCAACACCGCCGCCATCCCGCGCGAGCTGATCGAGAGCGAGCTGTTCGGGCACGAAAAGGGCGCGTTCACCGGCGCAACCAGCCGCAATATCGGCAAGTTCGAACAGGCCAATGGCGGCACGCTGTTCCTCGACGAAATTGGCGACATGCCGCCCGAAGCGCAGACCCGGCTGCTGCGTGCGCTGCAATCGGGCCGCATCCGGCGCGTGGGCGGTGAGCAGGAAATTGCCATCGACGTGCGCATTATCGCGGCCACCAACCGCAACCTGGAACCGATGATCGCCGCCGGGACATTTCGTGAAGACCTGTTCTACCGCCTCAACGTGGTGCCGATCCAGTTGCCGCCGCTGCGAGACCGGGCCGGCGATATCGAGCCGCTGGCCCGGCATTTCCTGCGCCGCGCCGTGAAGGAAGGGTTGCCCCAGCGCCGCCTGTCCAAGGCTGCGGCCGATTTGCTGTCACGCCAGCCATGGCGGGGAAATGTGCGCGAACTGCGCAATTTCATGTTCCGCGCGGCCCTGCTGGCGCGCGAGGAGGAGATCGACACCGGAACCATCGAAACGCTGCTCAACAGTGCGTCGGTTGAAAACGCGGTCTCGGTCGATGGCAATATCGATGCCTTGATCGCCGCCTGGCTGCCTGTTGCAGGCCTGCCCGATGGCGATCTGTATCACCGCGCCCTGGCGGTGCTGGAAAAGCCGTTGTTCGAATATGCGCTGGCCCGCACGGCAGGCAACCAGCTACGTGCGGCACAGCTTCTCGGGATCAATCGCAACACCTTGCGCAAGCGGTTGGCCGAGCTGGAAATCGATCCCGACCGCTTCGCGGGATGACAAGTTCAGTCAGAACCGACAAAAGGCTTGCATAAGGGCAACAGTGACGTTGTAAGCTTGCAACGTGAGTCCTTCCGCGCCCCAATCCAGCCCGGCATCCAACAGTGACCGCGTAGCGCGGCGCCTGCCGCGCTGGTGGCGCCGGGCGCAGCTGACCGCGCGGCGGATCAACCTGTTTGGCTGGCTCGAGGCGCTGTGCGCCGTGGCACTGGTGACCATGCTGGTCACGTCCTACCTCTCGCTGGCCAATATGGACGACCCGAGGGAACTGGTTCCTTCGGCGTTGGCTGCAGCAATGCTGGTGGGCACACTGATCCCGGCGCTGGGGCTGATAGTGCTGTGGGGCCGGCGCATCGCCATCCGGCGGGCTGGCGGCACCACGGCCCGGCTGCACGTCAACCTGGTGTTCTTTTTCTCGCTGATCGCGGCCATCCCCACGCTGTTTGTCGCCGTGTTCGCCTCGCTGTTGTTCCAGTCTGGCGTGGAATTCTGGTTCTCCGACCAGCAACGCGGCATCCTCGAAAACGCCAACTCGCTGGCGCGCGGCTTCTATGACGAGAACCAGCGCGAGGTGGGCGATACCACGGTAGCGATGGCGAGCGACCTGCGCTTCGTGCTGGAACAGGTGCCGATGGCCAGCCCGGAATTTGTTGACCAGTACTTCCTTCAGGTGGTTGCCCGCGAACTGGGCGAAAGCGCCTTGCTGACCCAGGCACCCGATGGCGAAATCCGCACGCTGGCCCTGGTTGACCCCGCAGAAGATACCACCCGCCAGCGCATCACGCCGGAAGTCATCGCCCAGCTGCAGGCGGGTGAACCCGTGGTGGTGGCAGCTACGGCAGAACGTACAGAGGCTATCACGCTGTTTGATCGCGATGCCGGGATCTACCTCTATGCCGCGCGCGATTCCGATGAAGAGGCGCTGGGCCAGTGGCAGCGCGCACAAAGCGTGGTTGCTTCCTATGAAGATCTGACCCAGCGGGCGCGGGTGCTGCAATTGCGCTTCAACCTGGCGCTGTTCGGCATTTCGCTGGCGCTGGTCGGCTTGTCCGTGTGGGCGGCGTTGCGCTTTGCCGACCGGCAGGTGAAACCGCTGGCCGAACTAGTTACCGTCGCGCGGGAAATCGGTGCGGGCAACTATGCCATGCGCGTGACCGGCCGCACCGGGCCGGATGAAATCGGCCTGCTCAACCGCGCCTTCAACCGCATGACCGCGCAGATCGAGACGCAAACGGCCGCCTTGATCGGGGCAAACCGCCAGCTGGGTGACCGGCGGGCCTTCATCGAGGCCGTGCTGCAATCCATCACCGCCGGGATCGTGTCGATCGATGGGCAGGGCAAGGTGCTGCTGATGAATTCCTCCGCCCAGAACTTGCTGCTGGAAACCCCGGGTCCGACCCCGGTGGGCCAAGCGCTGGAGGAAATATCGCCCGAACTGCACGCCTTCCTCGGCAAGGGGTCCGAAAACGGACTGGTGCAGTTCAACAAGGAAGGCGAGCTGCTGACCCTGGCGGTCAAGGTTTCGCCGGCCGCAGAAGGCAGGGTGATCACTTTTGAGGACATCACCCGCCAACTGCTCGATCAGCGGCAAGCTGCATGGTCCGATGTCGCGCGCCGCATCGCACATGAAATCAAGAACCCGCTCACCCCGATCCAGCTTGCGGCAGACCGCCTGAAGCGCCGCTATGGCAAGCAGATCGAGAAGGATGCCGAATTGTTCGACGAGCTGACCGGCACCATCATTCGCCAGGTGGGTGATTTGCGCAAGATGGTGGACGAGTTCTCCAGCTTTGCGCGCCTGCCAAAGCCCGTGTTCCGCCAGGAAGATGCGGTGGATCTGGTGCGGCAGGCGATGTTCTTGCAGGAAGTCGCCAACCCGCAGATCACTTATACCTTTGCCGCCGGGCCCGATGTTCCGCGGATAGAATGCGATCGCCACCAGTTCGGCCAGGCCATGACCAATGTGCTCAAGAACGCCGCCGAAGCAATCGAGGCGCGCCAGCGTGATGCCGAACCGGATTATCGCGGGCGGGTCAGCGTGCTGGTCAGCGCCGATGCCCGGCATCTGGCGGTACGCGTATCGGATAACGGGATCGGTCTGCCGGGCAGCCATGAAAATATCATGGAGCCTTATGTGACCACCCGCGAAAAGGGCACCGGCCTCGGCCTCGCGATCGTCAAGAAGATCGTCGAGGAACACGGCGGAGAGCTGGTGTTCCATCCATCCGATACAGGCGGCGCGGTGGCGACCATGCGTTTCGCTTTCCACCCGAGCCGGCTGCAGGCTGGCGCGATGGCGAATGACGAGGCGGCGGAATGAAATTGGAGAACAGGTAAATGGCCATCGATATTCTTGTCGTCGATGATGAACCCGACATCCGCAATCTGGTGGCCGGGGTGTTGAGCGATGAAGGCTATGAATGCCGCACCGCCGGCGACAGCACCACCGCGCTGGCCCTGATCGATCAGCGGCGCCCCAGCGTGGTGCTGCTCGATGTGTGGCTCCACGGTAGCCCGATGGACGGGCTCGAAGTGCTCGACGCGATCAAGGCGCGCGAGCCTGAATTGCCGGTGATCATCTTTTCCGGTCATGGCAACATTGATACCGCCGTATCAGCGGTCAGCCGCGGGGCGATGGATTTCATCGAAAAGCCGTTCGAGGCTGAGCGGCTGATCCACCTGGTCGAACGAGCCACCGAGACTGAGCGGCTGCGGCGCGAGAATGCCCGTCTGCGCGAGGGGATCGCCGCATCGGACGAGTTCACCGGTAATTCCAACATCATCAACCAGGTGCGAGCCACCTTGAAGCGGGTGGCCAACACCGGCAGCCGCGTGCTGATCACCGGACCCGGTGGATCGGGCAAGGAAGTAGCGGCCCGCCTGCTCCATGCGTGGAGCCCGCGCGCGGCCAACGCCTTTGTCACGGTCAATTCCGCCCGCATTACGCCCGAACGGTTCGAACAGGAGCTGTTTGGCGAGGAAGCCGATGGCAAACTTCTGCGGCCCGGCCTGCTCGAAATGGCCGATGGCGGCACGCTGTATCTTGATGAAGTGGCCGACATGCCGATCAGCACCCAGGCGCGTATCCTGCGCGTGCTGACCGACCAGAGCTTCGTGCGCGTGGGTGGTACCCGGCAAGTCGGGGTGGATGTGCGGGTGGTCTCGTCCTCCGGACGCGACCTTGAGGTGGAAATCACCGAAAAGCGCTTTCGCGAAGACCTGTTCTACCGGCTCAACGTGGTGCCGATTGCGATCCCCTCGCTGGCCGACCGGCGCGACGACATTCCGGCGCTGGCCGATCATTTCTTCACCCGCCACGCCCGCGAACAGGGCATGAGCCCGCCCACGGTATCGCCCGAGGCCCTGGCCGCCTTGCAGGCCTATGATTGGCCCGGCAATGTGCGCCAGCTGCGCAATGTGGTGGAGCGAACGGTCATCCTAGCCCCGCGCGAAAAGTTCGAGCGGATCGAAGCCGACATGCTGCCGCCCGAAATCGTCGGTGGCCCAACTGACGGCAGCAGCGGCATTTCCGCCCTGATGGGAGTGCCCTTGCGTGAAGCGCGCGAGAGTTTCGAGCGGGAATACCTGCGCATCCAGATCCGCCGGTTTTCCGGGAACATCTCCAAGACTGCCGGATTTATCGGGATGGAACGATCCGCCCTGCATCGCAAACTCAAGATCCTGGGGATGGGCGAGCGCAAGGAAGATGCGGACAGCGACGAATAAATGAGGTAGATAGTTTCACAGGAAGCCAGTTCAGGCCGCTTCCGATTCTTTTACCCAGGCTTCGGCCAGGTCTGGAACGACAGCCGGACGTCAGATGTTTGTCACATCGGACGGCCAGAATGCGGGGACAGCAAGTTCTCGCCAAAAAGATCAGGAGTCAGAAAATATGACCAGGGCCACCCTTACGCCTCGCGCCCGCCCGAAAAGCGAGACCCCCGAACCTGTCGAGGCTCCCAAAGTGGTGGCCATTACGGGCGGCAAGCCGGGCAACCTGCAAGACCAGTTCCTCAACTTCCTCCGCCGCGAGAAGATTGCCGTCACCATGTTCCTGGTGAAGGGCGTGAAATTGCAGGGCATCGTCACCTGGTTCGACAATTTCTCCATTTTGCTCAGGCGCGATGGGCAGTCGCAGCTCGTCTACAAGCATGCAATTTCCACCATCATGCCCGGGCAGCCGGTCGATTCCACGATGTTTGGCGGTGCGGCCGATAGCGGCCGCAAGCAGCGCCTGTTGCAGGACATCTTCCTGGCCCGCGTGCGCGAAGCCGAAGTGCAGGTGACGATGTTCCTGGTGAACGGCGTGATGTTGCAGGGCCGCATCGCCAGTTTTGACCAGTTCTGCATGATGCTTGAGCGTGACGGCTTCGTGCAGTTGGCTTACAAGCATGCCGTGTCCACAATCCAGCCCGCCACCCATGTCGATCTTTCGGGCGATTTCGATGACGATGAAGGTGATGCGACCTGATCTTCGGGAATGACGATGTCGAAGGCGAGGTAACCCGCGGTGCGCGGGCCTTGGTCGTGTGCCCGGACATAAAGCGTGACCGGTCGGCCTATGATCCGGAAGTACGGTTGGAGGAGGCGAGGGGGCTCGCCTTGGCCATCGGTATAGTGGTGGCCGAAAGCTATGTCGTGCCCATCCGTGACCGTAAGCCGGGCACGCTGTTCGGTGAAGGCCAAATCCAGCGCATCCAGGCCGATTGCGAACTGCACCAGGTCGATCTCGTCATCATTGACGGGGCGCTTTCGCCGATCCAGCAGCGCAACCTGGAAGAGAAGTTCAAACGCAAGGTGATCGACCGGACCGGCCTGATCCTGGAAATCTTCGGCGAACGTGCGCAGACGGCGGAAGGCCGCCTGCAGGTCGAACTGGCTCATCTGGATTACCAGCAGAGCCGTCTGGTGCGCAGCTGGACCCACCTTGAGCGCCAGCGTGGCGGTTTCGGCTTCCTAGGCGGTCCGGGCGAGACCCAGATCGAGGCCGACCGGCGGTTGATCCGTGGGCGCATGGCCAAGCTGCGCCGCGAGCTGGAACAGGTGCGCAAGACCCGCGAGCTGCACCGCAAGCGGCGGGGCAGGGCTCCGTGGCCGGTGATTGCGCTGGTCGGCTATACCAACGCGGGCAAATCGACGCTGTTCAACCGCATTACCGGCGCTGACGTGATGGCCGAAGACCTGCTGTTCGCCACGCTGGACCCTACCATGCGGGCGATCGGCCTGCCGGGCATCGACAAGGCGATCCTCAGCGATACGGTGGGTTTCATCTCGGACCTGCCGACGCAATTGGTGGCCGCGTTCCGCGCTACGCTGGAAGAAGTGACCGCAGCCGACATTATCCTCCACGTGCGCGATATCGCCAATCCCGATACCGCAATGCAGAAGGCCGAAGTGCTGGGCGTGCTGGAAGACCTGGATGTGGTGGGGGAAACGGCCGGCGAAAGCCCGATCCCCATCATGGAGGTGTGGAACAAGTGGGACTTGCTCGATCCTGACCGGCAGGCCGAACTGGAACCCCTGGCCGCCGCCGATCCTGATGTGGTGGCAATTTCCGCCGTCACCGGTTTCGGCATCGAGACGCTGCTGGAACACCTGGGCGAAGTGCTCACCAAAGGCGCACGGTTGCATAATTTCGCTTTGCCGGCGCAAGATGGTGCACGCATCGCCTGGCTCTATGCCCACGGCGAAGTGGTTGCCAACGAAGATGGCGGGCAGGGGGACCAAGGCCCCCTGCGGTCGATCGACGTGCGGTTGAGCGAGAAGGATTTCGGTCGCTTTGCCATGCTGCCGGGATAACACCTCCATGTTGGAGGGGATCACCACCGGTTATGAGATGCGGTTCGATTTTCCCCGCACCAGCAGGCCGCCGGCCATCACATATATGCTGGCATCGGTGCCACGGTCGGGCAGTACCTGGCTCAGCCACCTGCTGTGGGCCAGCGGTTGCCTGGGTGCGCCGCTGGAGTATCTGAACTTCGAACCGGGCGGGCCATTTGGCTTTGCAGCCCATGACCACGCAGCGCAAATGCGGCTGTGGCAGCAAGCGCTGGCAACGCGGACGTCGGCCAATGGCGTGTTCGGTCTCAAGACGTTTCCGGCGCAGTTGCACCATGTCCAGCAGGGCAATCCGGCACTGGTAGACCAGGTGATGCGCTTCATGCTGGGCGCACAGTCCGGCCGCAAGGTGGTGCAATTGCGCCGCCGGAACCGCGAAGCGCATGCGATTTCCTATGCCCGGGCCATGCTGCGCGGGATCTGGCGGGCCGAACAGGAGGAGCAATCAGTGGCAGCGGAACCGGACTATTCTGCCGTGGCCGTGGAGAGGGCTGCCCACCTGATCGATCTGCAGGAGCGCGCCTGGCACGACATGTACCACGATTTACGGATTGATCCGCTGATGCTGTGGTTCGAGGATGCAGTGGCCGACCCGGTAGCAACGGTGCAGCAGGTGGCCGATTACCTCGGCGTGACGCTTGACCCGGCAGCCGCGGTGGAGGTTCCTGTTATCCGCCAGCAATCGCAGCACGGCGCCAGAATCTGGGCAGAGCGGCACGCGGGCGATTAGCTTTCGCTTAGCTTGACCGATTGCCACAAGGCTTCCTGGGTTTGCAGATCGAGGCTGGCGAAATCGTCAACCAGCGCTTCCATCGCCCTATACCGCCGCTCGAACTTGTCATTAGCAGCGCGCAAGGCGTCTTCCGGCGCGATGCCATAGGCGCGCACCAGGTTGACGGCAGCGAACAACAGATCACCTGCTTCTTCCGCTTTGTGCGCCGCGTCGGCCTCGGCCAACTCGGCCATTTCCTCGCGCACCTTGTCTGCCGGACCATCCACGTCGGGCCAATCAAACCCATCACGCGCGGCGCGCTTCTGCAGCTTTTCGGCGCGCAGCAAGGCCGGAAGCGCGCGGGCGACGCCGTCCATTGCGCTTTGTGCGCCGCTGTGTTGGCGTTCGGCAGCCTTCAGGTCTTCCCAGCGGGCCGATGTCATAATCCCGGCCTGGTTTCCGAAGATATGAGGATGGCGGCTTTCCATCTTGTCGCTGATGGCAGCGGCGACGTCGTCAAAATCGAACAGTTCCGATTCCTCGGCCATGCGGGCGTGGAACACCACTTGCAGCAGGAGGTCGCCCAATTCGCCGCGCAAATCCGCCATGTCGTCACGGGCGATCGCGTCCGCCACCTCGTAAGCTTCCTCGATAGTATAGGGAGCGATGGTGGCAAATGTCTGCGCCTTGTCCCATTCGCAGCCAGTGGCCGGATCGCGCAGGCGGGCCATGATCGAGAGGAGGCGGTTTGTTTCCTTGGTCATATCAGGATGATAATATATATTATGTTAAATGAAGTGGGCGTCATCAGGAAAAGCCCCCTCTCGCTCATTCGACGATGACGCTGGCGATCAGGCCGGCCAAAATGAATATGCCCGCCCATGCTAGCGCAAACACCAGCGTCTTCTTGCCGCCGACATTGTGCGAGCGATAGGCACTGACAAGCAGGACCAGCGCGCCTGTGGCCCAGATCAGTTGGGTCCAGCCAAACCCGCTCATACCACGAGGACCATTCCGTCAAACCCCACCAGCACGTCGCTGGGAACTTCGTCCGTCAGGCTGGCATAGTCCATGCTTTTGTCCAGATGCGTCAAGACCGTAATCCCTGCACGGCAGCGGCGCCCAAAATCCAGCGACATGGCAAGGTGCGCATGGGTTGGATGTGGTTCGGCTCGCAGGCAATCGGTCACCAGCACGTCAACTCCGCGGAAAAGCGCCACCATGTCATCGGTAATCTCGCTGAAGTCGGTCGCGTAACCGATTGATTTACCGTCAGCCTCGAACCGGTATGCGGTGCTGCTGGTGTGCCCGTGCGGCATTTCAACCCAGCCAATGCCGAAGCCTGAATGAATCCGCACCCGTTCCAGCGTGTTCAAATCAACAATCGTTGGATAACCGTGCTGGCCACTGAACACATAGTCGAACCGCTGCTTCAACTTGCGGACCGTGTAGTTCGAAGCAAAACCCGGTATGGCCGCGGCGCGGCCATACCGCATGGGCCGCAGGTCATCCACGCCATGGCAGTGATCGGCATGATCGTGGGTCCAGAATACCGCATCGACCCGGTCGATATTGTTAGCCAGCAACTGCTGCCGCAGATCAGTCGAGGTATCGACCAGCAGACGCGTTCCGGCAGCGCTTTCCACGATAATCGACACGCGGGTGCGGCGGTTCCTGGGCTCGTCCGGATCGCACTCACCCCAGTCATTGCCAATCCGCGGCACGCCGGTCGAGGTGCCGGAACCAAGGACGATCAGCTTCACCGGACCGCCTTGCCGAACAATGCGAAGAAATTGTGCGTTGTCGTTTCGGCCAAATGCTCAAGGCTTTCGCCCCGCAGATTGGCAACAAACTGCGCAGTATCGCGCACGAAGGCCGGTTCACACTTTTTGCCGCGATGCGGAACTGGCGCCAGGAACGGGCTATCGGTTTCGACCAGCACCCGGTCCTGCGGAATTTCCTTCACGAATTCCTGCAGATCACGGGCATTTCTGAAAGTGACTATGCCCGAGATCGAGATGGTTAGCCCAAGGTCCAGCACCCGGCGGCCAAAGGCGGGCGAGGCGGTGAAGCAGTGGATCAGCGCGGGGAAAGCCCCCTTCCCCATCTCGTCCTCAAGGATGTCGGCGGTATCCTCGTCGGCATCGCGCGTGTGGATAATCAGCGGCAGTCCGGTCTCGCGCGATACGGCGATGTGGGTGCGGAACAAGGCCTGTTGCACCGCGCGATCAGACTTGTCGTAGTAATAGTCGAGACCCGTTTCACCGATTGCGATCACGCGCGGATGGGCAGCAGCTTCCAGCAGCGCTCCCTTCCCCAAATCCGCGTGGTAATCCGCCTCGTGAGGATGGATGCCGATCGAGGCCCACACATCAGGCTCCCGCTCGGCAGTGGCGACGATGGCCGCCCATTCGCTTCGCCGGGTGGAGATGTTGAGGAACGCGTCGACCCCGGCGGCCCGGGCATTGGCCAGCACTTCGTCCTGCCGTTCGGCCAGCCCGTCATAATTCAGATGGCAGTGGCTATCGACAAGCATCAGCCCGGATCGCCCTCACCCTCGGCCAGTTCGAGCCGGGGGAACAGGCCTTCGGGCTTGGCCAGGCGGAAACCGCTTTCCAGCAGCGGCGAGAACCAGTGCGAGCCGATCGCCTCGGGGCTGCGCAAATCAGCTGCCACGCCCATGCTGTCGAGCAACTTCGCCATCGACCCCGGCATCACCGGCAGCACTGCCACCGCCAGTTGGGCAATGCAGATATACAGCGTGGCCAGCACGGTGCACATCCGCTGCTCGTCGGTCTTGCGCAAGGCCCACGGTGCCTGCACGTCGACATAGGCGTTGCAGGCGAATACCGCGCCCATCCATGCTTCCAACGCCTGGGCAAAGGCCAAATCGCTGTAGGCAGCGGGCATTTCGCGGCGCACCACCCGGTCAACATGGGCGAACAACGCCTCGTCTTCCGCCGTATGGCCATAGATGCCAGGCAGGTTGCCATCGCAGTTCTTGAACACCTGCGACAGCGTGCGCTGCGCGAGGTTGCCGAAGCTGTTTGCCAGTTCAGAATTTGAACGGTTTACAATGGCTTCAGGGGAATAACTTCCATCTTGACCGAACGTGAAATCGCGCAGCAGGAAGTACCGCAGATTGTCCACTCCGAACCGGTCCGCCAGTTCAGCCGGATCGGTCACATTGCCGAGCGACTTGGATTCCTTCTGCCCCCGATTGAGGATGAAGCCGTGGCCGAAGACCTTTTTGGGCACCTCCAGCTTCGCGCTCATCAGGAAGGCGGGCCAATAGACCGCATGGAAGCGTACGATGTCCTTGCCGATCAGGTGCAAATCGGCCGGCCAGAACTTGGCCATGTCGCCCTGCATATCGGGATAGCCCAGCCCGGTAAGGTAATTGGTCAGGGCATCGACCCAGACGTACATCACGTGGGTCTCAGCGCCCGGAACCTTCACGCCCCAATCAAAGCTGGTGCGGCTGACCGACAGATCGCGCAGGCCGCCTTCGACAAACTTGATCACCTCGTTGCGGCGGCTTTCAGGCTGCAGGAAATCGGGATTGTCGCGGTAGAACGCCAGCAGCGGTTCCTGATAGGCCGACAGGCGGAAGAACCAGCTTTCCTCCACCGTCCATTCGACCGGCGTACCTTGCGGCGAAAGCTTATCGCCACCGGGGCCATCAGTCAGTTCGCTGGCATCGTAATAGGCCTCGTCTCGGACCGAGTACCATCCTTCATAGCGATCCAGGTACAGGTCGCCATTGGCTTCCATCGCCTGCCACAGGGCCTGGCTGGCCACATGATGCTCGGCCTCGGTGGTGCGGATGAAGCGATCGTAGGAAATATCAAGCTTGTCGAACAATGCACGGAAATAGGCCGACATTTCGTCGGCCAGCGCGCGCGGCGTTATGCCGAGGTCGCGGGCCTTCTGCGCCATCTTGAGGCCGTGTTCGTCGGTCCCTGTCTGGAACCTGACCTCGCGCCCCTGCATCCGGTGGAACCGGGCCAGTACGTCGGCGGCAATCGTCTCATAAGCGTGGCCGATATGCGGCTTGCCGTTGGGATAGTGGATCGCGGTGGTAAGATAAAAAGGCTCAGCCATGGGCCGTGTCCCTAGAGGGGGCCAACCGGGTGAGCAAGGTACCTATTTCCAACACCAGCAATCCCGGATCGAAATTGGCGGTTGGAACCTGCGCGGTCAGCCGGGCCAGTTCGGCATGGGTATCGACCAGGCCGGGGATGGCGCTGGCGGTTACATCTTGCATCGAACCGGCAGCAATGGCGCGCGCCAGCTCGACAGCAGCGATCTGCTTGCGCCGATCAGGGCGCGCGCCAATGGCATCGGCCAGCTTGCCGCGCAGCACGAATCCCGGATCGCCTTTGGCGGCGATTTCTTGCATCAACCGGTGCAGCACCTTGAGATCCAGCTCGACAAAATCGAGCGCAGCGCCGGGCGATCCCCCGGCGGCCACGATCGCCGCCGCCCGCGTGGCAGCATCGGCCGCCGGTACTTCGCGCCGCAGGATCCCATCGATTTCGGCCTCGTCGATCAGCGGAAAACGCAGGCTGCGACAGCGTGACCGGATGGTGGCGAGCAGCCGTCCGGGACGGTGCGCCACCAGCAGGAAATGCGTGCCCACCGGCGGCTCCTCCAGGCTCTTGAGCAGGGCGTTGGCGGCCCCCTTTTCGAGGTCGTCCGCCGGATCAATGATGATCACCCGGCGGCTGCCCAGGGTCGGCCGGGTGTGCAGCCGCAGCTGCATGGCGCGGATTTGGTCCACCGATATGCTGCGCTTGAGGTTGAAGGGCTTGCCGTCTTCCTTCTTCTTTTCGTCCTCCTTGCTGGCGGGAAGATGGCTCAGCACGATGACATCGGGGTGGTCGCCGGGCGGTTGTTGCGCACCTGGTTCGGCCACCAGCTCGCGGGCGGCCCGCAGCGCAAAGGTCGCCTTGCCGATGCCGCGCTGGCCGGACAGTATCCAGCCATGATGCATGCGCGGCCCGGACATGGCGGCGTGCCATTGCGCCCAGGCATCCTGATGTCCGGCCAGGGTCATTTCGCAGGCAGACCAAGGTGCTGCGATAGAGCGGCAATGACCAGCGCATGGACCGCCGCAGCCTCGTCCGAACCGTCGATCCGGCTGAACCGTGTTGGCTCGGCCTCGGCGATGGCGGCAAAGCGGCGTGCAACTTTGGCGTGGAATGCGGCATCCCGCCCGCCGATGCGGTCGCTGTCATCGCCATCACGCATGGCGAGGCGGCGTGCGGCCTCTTCAGGCGGCAGTTCGATCAGCAAGGTCAGGTCGGGCATGAGGCCGTTGCTGCCGATGGCGTGCAGCGCCAAGATCGCCTCGTCCGCCAGCCCGCCCTCACCTCCCTGATATGCGCGGGTGGAATCGATGAACCTGTCGCAGATCACCCACGTGCCGCGTTCGATCGCCGGGCGGATCAGCTGGGCCACGTGGTCGGCCCTGGCAGCAGCGAACAGCAGGGCTTCGGCAGGCAGGTTCCAGTCCGTGCCATCGGTGGCGAGCAGCAGGTTGCGGATAGCTTCGGCACCGGGAGTTCCCCCCGGCTCGCGCGTGACCACCACTTCCAGCCCGCGCGATCGCAGGGCTTCGGCCAGCAACCGCGCCTGGGTGGATTTGCCCGCCCCCTCGCCGCCCTCGAACGTGATGAAATGACCGGCCATCACGTGATCAACCCTGCAAGGCCGTTGATGATCCGCCGAATGAATCCGGCCTGGCCGACAGTGGAATCAGCCACCAGCGGAATGTCGAACGCTGGCTGGCCTTCAATCTCGACATGCAGCACGGCCACCTCGTCGCCCTCGGCAAACGGGGCAACCAAGGGGCCGGTGTAGCGGATCGACAGTGCCGTTTCAGGATCGGTCCCCACGGGCACCGCGAGCTTCACAGCCCGCACTGTGCGCAAGCCAACGTGCCGTGCCGAACCGTCCTGCACCCTGGCGCGACCGATGATCGCCCCGGCAGGAGCCAGTTGGCGGGTCGTGAAGGCGGAAAAGCCCCATTCCAGAAAGGCGCGCGCCGCTTGATCCCGCGTGTCGCCGCTGGGAGCGCCGGCCAGCACCATGATCAGCCGCCGGCCATCCCGCTCGCCCGAGCCCAGAAAGGTGAAACCGGCCTCGTTGGTAAAGCCGGTTTTCATCCCGTCGGCACCCAGCACGCGGCCCGTTACCGGATCGTGGTTCTGCTGGGTGATGTTGCCCCAGGTCAGCGTGCGATGCCCGAAATAGCGACTGTAGAGGCCGGGAAAGCGGGTCACGACCGCTTCGCCCAGCAGGGCCAGGTCATGCGCGCTGGTGAAGGTCCGCCCCTCATCCGGATAGCCGTTGGGGGATCCGAAATGGGTGTCGCGCATGCCAAGATCGGCGGCGTTGGTGTTCATCAGATCAAGCCAACCCTTTACCGAACCGGTCGCAGCCAAGGCCAGCGCCACACTGGCATCGTTGCCCGAGACAGATGTTGCACCCAGCAGCAGTTCGCCGAAACTTGGCCGCTCCCCCGCTTTGAGGAACATGGTTGATCCCACACCAGACCATTCCTCCTCCAGTTCGGACGAGATTTGGTAGCGGGTGGTGGTAGCAATGCGCCCGTCCTCGATCAGGCGGAACGCGGTGTAGGCGGTCATGACCTTTACCACCGACGCGGGCATGAAGCGGCGGTCAGGCTGGCGGGCGTAGAGGTTCTGGCCGGTTGATAGATCGACCAGCAGGGCCACGGGAATTTCTGTCGGTACTGGCACAGAGACTGCACTAGAGACTGCACTAGAGGCAGCACTAGAGGCAGCACTGGAGGCAGCACTGGCACACAACGGCTGAACCAGCAGCATGGTGGCCAGCAATCCAGCAATTGCGCGCAAATGATCCAAGCTTGCTCCCCGCATGGCCCCGACCGGGCGATACGTGGGAGGTATCGGCCTAGCCGCTGGTCAGGATTCGAGCATCGCTATAGCCCGCTGCCCGCACATTGGCGAGCGAGGCCTCGGCCTCTCCACGGGTTCCGTAGGGTCCGGTGCGAACGCGGAAGAAATTGCCAGATGGCTCGACGTGCCCGCCCAGCGCAGCAGCTGCCCTGTCCGCCCGTTCCTGGGTAGAAAAGGTCGCGGCCTGAACCTCGAACCCGTCGGCCAAATGCGTTGCTGTCGGCACCACGATGCTTGGCGCAATGGCTTCAAGGGCGAACGCCTGTTCAAAATTTTCAGGGGCCGGATCGGCCGCTTGAGGTTCGACCGCTTCCGGTTCGACCGCAGCCACGGGCGCAAGCACCTCAAAAGAGGGCGGATCTGCTGCAACCGATACCAAGACGGGCAATTCGGGCGTTACCGCAGCTGCATGGAGGCTGGCCGAGCCTTCTGTCGGCAAGCGGCGGCGCAGCACCTCAACCAAGCCCATTGGCGTATCCATCCGGACCGGAGCGGCCTGACCAGCGCGAAGCAAGGTCCGGTGCGTTTCAGGCGCATTGACCCGGCGCACGCGGACCGGCGTATCGGGCGTCGCTTCGATCTGGGCCATCGCGGCGGGCGACAGCGCCAGCAGGTGGTTGCTATCCATCGGCCCGCGACCTTCGAGCCTGACCAGAATGGTCTTGCCCGTTTCCAGCGAGGTGACCTCGACATAGGCGGGGAATGGCAGTGTGTGGTGCGAACCGGTGTACCCTGCACCTGTCCCCGCAGCGAGATAACCTACCTCGTCGTAGTTGAGCACATCGGCGGGGCGGTAGGTCGTCCCGTCCACCAAATAAGGATCGCCAATGGTGAGTGGGTAGTCGGACTGCGGACCATTGCCCGCCACCGTGGCGGAAACCAGGCCGGGAGCAGGCGCGTTGCCCGCCACCACACCGCAGGCTGCCAGCGCACTGGTGCTGGTCACGATTATGCAGAGGCGGGCGATCCGTCCCTGTTTGTTGTCACCTAGAAATCTCATCTGCCAGAAGCCCCACACTCATCGCGTAGTAATTCGAGCAGTTATATTCGAGGATAACCCTATAATTCTGGGTTAAGAGATAGCCGGGAGAGGCCGCCCCATCGGGTTCAAACAGCGTTGCCATCACATCATCGCCGATGTTTCCGCGCGGCTCCACCCCCATTGCGCGCCATTCGCGCACGGTCATCCAGCGGCTGTGACGCTCGTGCACACGGGGGCAAATGGGTGACGTGACATGGTTAGCGATGGCATTTCGATCGACCGAATTGGGCACGAAGGCGCGCACCCCCCACGGTTGCCCCGCGCGCCATCCGGCATCGCGAAAATAATTGGCGATTGAATGGAGCGTATCGGCATCGGAGTTCCAGATGTCCTTATCGCCATCACCATCACCATCGCGGGCTAGTCGCAAATAGACGCTGGGAAGGAACTGCGGATTGCCGAATGCGCCGGCATGGCTGCCCACCAGGTCGCCGCGCGGGACACCTTGTTCAACCATGCGCAGCACTGCGAACAGCTCTGGCTCGAACAGATCGCGCCGGCGCCCTTCCCATGCCAGCGTGGCCAGTGCCTGCGGTAGATCGAACCCGCCCTTTACCGCGCCATAGGCGGTTTCATGCCCCCAGATCGCCAGCATGATTTCAGCCGGGACGCCGTATTCGCGCTCCACCGCCGTCACCAGTGGCCCCACACGGCGCATGGCGGCAGTGCCGCCGTTGATCCGCGCCTGGGTGTTGTGGCGGTTCAGGTATGTCGCCATCGAGGCAAAACCAGTGCTGGTGGTGGTCGAGCCGGACGACACATTCTCGCGATCCAGCTCGATCACCCGGTTGCTGACAGTGAGGCCGCCCAGCACCCGGTCGATCGTCGCCTGGCTGATGCCATCTGCGCGGGCGCGCGAGGCGACAGTTTCAAGATAACTGGCGAAGCTGGCCTGCTGGGCGTGCGCGGCAGGGCCGAGGCCGAAAGCGGCGGTGGCGGCGGCGGCAGCGAACAGCATGGAGCGAAGCGGACGGGAAAATCTCATCGGCGCACAATGCCATGCAAAAGCGCGGCAGGGAATCCCCCGCCGCGCCTTTTTGCGTCCAATTGAGCGTTACTGCTGCCAGTATCTCAATCGAGATCGGGCTGCATGTCCGGATTGCGTTCAAGCATCTCGCTGAACGGACCGAAGCCGCAGTTTTCTTCGCCCAGGCAATTGGTGACCGTGTGGACATAGCGCAGCTTGCCGTCTTCGATCCGGAAGGTGTGGCTATCGGGCCGCTGCTTGGTGCCCATCTTGAGGAACACGTTCACCGCGCCGTGCGCCTCGTCCACAACATATTGCCGCTCGATCATCGGCACGCCTGACGGCACGCCTACGTTGCAAGTATCGGTCGGTTGGTTGCGGCCGGTGTAAATCCCGCCCTCAAGCCGCGCGCAGGGAGTGCCCCACGGCACCACGGTTTCGGGATTTTCGAACAGGTTGAGATAGGCATCGGCGGCCGCGATCAGTTCGGCGCGGGTGTTGCGCTGGCCCTCGGGAATCTCGCTCCAGTCCTCACGGCTCGCGTAATAGGCGGTGCGTTCGGCATCGAACAACCAGTCGCCTTCGCGCGTGGTGATGTTGTTGAACGGGCCGACACCGAAGAACCCGTTGCCGATCTGCGTGGCGAGCACTTCCCAGGTGTCACCGCTCTTCACCACGGCTTCGACATAGATCTTGCAGCTCGTGGTATCCTGCAACGCCATGTGCCACACCACCTCGCGCGGCTCGCTCAGGAACGCGCCGAGCGAGGTGCGGCGGAAGTTTTCGTTGTAGTCGACCCATTCGCCCAGGTTCATTGTCATCATCGTGCCCTGTTCGAGCGCGGCGATCCAGCTATCGGCGATCGTCTGGGTCTGGGTCCGGTCGCACCCGGCCTGGGCGGCGGCGGGGGTAGCAAAGGCAAAAGCCGCAGTTGCGGCCAGGGCGGCGATCAGCTTGCGCTTCATGTTGGTCATCGATCCTTGTCGTTTCAGGTCAGTTGGCGAGTTCGGGTTGCATGTCAGGATTGCCTTGCAGCATTTCGGCCAGCGGCGGGAATCCGCAGTTCTCTTCACCCTGGCAATTGGTGATCGTGTGGACATAGCGGATGCGGCCGCTTTCGATGCGGAAAATGTGCGCATCCGGCAGCCCTTCGGGTCCGCCAAACCGCAGCCGCACGGCCACGCTGCCGATCGTCTCGTCCACGATATAATCGCGCTCCACCAGTTCCACGCCGCTCGGCACGCCCACATCGCAACTGTCGGTCGGCAGGCCGCGTCCGGTGTAGATCCCGCCTTCGAGCCGCGCACAGGGTATGCCCCAGGCCACTTCGACCGCGGGATCGTTGAACTTGTTGAGGTAGCTGTCGGCTGCAGCGATGATCTCGGCCCGGGTGTTGCGTTGGGCCTCGGGGATCACGCCCCAATCCTCGTTCTGCGCATATTCCAGCGTTTTGGAGGCATCGAACAGCCAGTCGCCGGTGGTGCTGGTTACCACGTCATAACGGTTGACCAGCCCGCCGCGCGTGCTGATCTTGGTCCCAAGAACCCACGGGCTCTCCGCGTCATCAACGATCAGTTCCACAAATATTGCGCAGGTCTGGGTATCGAGAAAGGCGCGGTTCCAGTCCACTTCATGCGGCGTGGCCAGCACGCCGCCGTGGGTCATCGAGGACAGCGCGTAGTTTTCGCGATACTGGACCCACTCGCCCATCGGAACGCGAAACCCCTCGCCCGCAGTCTGCGCCGCAACATAGGCTTCGGCCAATTGCTGCAGCTGTGCACGATCACAACCGCCTTGCGCCATGGCTGGCGCTGCCAGCGCAGTGGCTGCCACCATGCCAAGTGAAGCGACGATTATCCTGTGCATACCCATCGGTCTCATCCCTCTCCTGCGCCCGCTGTGCGGTCCATCGGCAGAGTCTAACCCAAGGCTTGTCACCTGTCACCACGTCGCGTGGACAGGTGACAGGGCGAAATTTCCTCGCTAGCGAGCGGCGCGACGGAAGAGTGGCCGAGTGGTTTAAGGCACTGGTCTTGAAAACCAGCGATGGGGAAACCTATCCGTGGGTTCGAATCCCACCTCTTCCGCCAAGCAAGCCCTAAAATTGGCGGAATTGCACGGTTTCTCTGATTCCTGCCCGCCCATACTCACCATTCGACTAACCAACTCCATGACCGCTCGTGCAATTTTGTGACGGGTGGTGACGCTTGAACCGGGATTTTGGACTGGCAGGTTATTTCAGATTCGATTTCGGATCGGAGTAAGGCTCCGCTCAAATGGGGGTGTGGGGGGGGTGTTTGACAGCGCACCGGGTGCGGCGGACGCTCCCTCCCCTGCGATCCTTGGAAATGTGCGCCTTTGCGCCGGTCGCTAGCCAGCATCGCTCACCGTCTTGCGTGAGTCTCAACATTGCCGCCCCATTCTGTCACCAGCCTTGCCACGTCCCTCGCTGCTCTGTCGGCATCGGTTTGATAAATGAACAAGCCGTCTAAAGCGCCATACAAGTCGTCACATTCGCTGTCTTTGAGGACTAAGGCGAGTGTGGGAATTGGTCCGATGGCGAGGTATCGCCGCCCGATGCAGTCCGTGTCCGCTTTCAGGCCGGTCGCGAAGGGATCGTATTGAAGGTGGTGGTAATCGCGTAAATGGCCCTGTGAACGAGCGCGAATGACATGCTTGCGGTCCCCCATGCTCCTAAGGAATGCAGCCGGTGCAAGTCGCCAAGCGCCGACGCCCGGTGCGACTATCAGGACGCAATCAGGCTCTTGTATCCAAGCGGCCCACATGGATTGATCGTTCATTGCTTTTCCCCTTCACGGTATCGGTCCCAGGCCGCTGCCAAATCATCAGGTGACCCGCTTGCAAGCGGGTCGACTAGGCCAAGCGCATCTCTCAGGACCGCTGGCATCGGCGGGAAGGTAAGTTCGTTTTCGATCATGAGCCGGTACGCTTCACCGGGACCGCGAAATTCTGCTCGGGCGATTATTGCTTTGGTCTTTTGACGGTGAGACTGGAGCAACCCGCGCAATTCGTCCGGTAAGTCGTATTCCCGCCGTTCAATGCTGCCGGGCGGCAACAGACGATCAATGATTCGGTCCATCCGTCGAGCGACGCTCTGGCGAGCCATCTCAGCCACCCTTTCGCTTGATCAGGAGCGATTCAATTTCGTCCAGTCGCGTCCGCATCTCATCAACCCCTGCTGCATCCTTTAGCAGTTTGACCGCACTGGCGATCTTTCCCGCTTCGGTCGGGGTAAGTGTACCATCGGTGACTGCATCGGCCACAGCATCGGGCGCGTTGGATTCGAGGTCGACAATGCGACAGTCGGGAAGCAGGCGGGACAAGAGAAACAAGGCTGTCTTAGCGCAGCCCTCTGCCAGTCGCTTATCCACCACGGCCCAAACGGCTTCGCTACGTGCTCGCAGCCTGTCGACCTCCGCCCGTCCTGCCTTGTTCGTGCTATTTTTGGGTCGGCCCATATTGTGACCGGGCAGGAGTCGCCCACTCGCATCACGAGCCGGTGCGCTTATCTCCGCTATTTCTAGCGTTTCGCTAATCATGGGTCGCCTCAATTCCAACAAATGCGACAACCGCCGCGCTGCACCAGCCAATGTGCAAGGCGGGTGCTGTCAATCATGCCGCGCACGGCAGACGGGAAGCCGTTGCGCTGCCTAAGCTGGTACGCGCGGCCACGAGTGATCCCCAACGCGCTGTACGCCTCTCCCACGTGCAAGGTGGGAGAGGTGCGCAGATAGACCACGGCTGGCAGATCAAGCCGCTTGGGCATCGGCCCGCCCCATGACGTGATCCAGGACGGTTTCAGGCGTCATTGCGAAAACGGTGGCAAGAAACACAATGAGGTTTTGTGCCGTTGCCTCGTTTGCTTTTACCGCCTCCAGCCGCGCCGCGTGCTGTGCCATCAGTGCTCGGGATTCTTGCCGCGCCGCGTCCATGTCCGGCCCGATCGCCAGGATGTGGTCCATCGACACTTCAGACGGGTGACTCGCCGCCAGCGACACTCTGTCGATCCAGTTTTCGACACGGTAGCGTTCCACAGCCATTTGCCACATTGTCTCATCAAGCGGCACGCGGTTGCCGAATGTGACCAGAGCGGTAAGGTCGGTAAGGTCCGCTTGTCCTATGCTGGCTGCACGAGCGCCATTGTCCATTGATCGATAGCCGGACCAGATATCAGCGGCCAAAGACGGGTCCACCGGCATTGCCGGTTCCATCATTCGGCTGTCCGCCTCTTGCGCGGCTCGCGCCTCGGCTCTGCCTGCATCGATTGCGCCACGAGTGATTGCCAGCACGTTGCCGCCGACAAGGGCAAACAGGCGTGCCGGGACACGCTCTGGCAGCATGTCAGCTGCAAGGTCGGCTTGGGTCTTGGCGGTGCCGGAAAGCGCATTGCGGATGGCATCGCTGCCAAAGCCCGGCGCCCCATCAGGGCTATACCACGAAACGCTGCCAAGCAGGTAAACCGGGCCGCGCCCGCTGTCTTGGACGATGAGGGGATTGAACGACATCTAGTAGGTATCCTTTCACAAGTGGAGACGAAAGAATGAGTCCTACAGAAATGGAGTCAACAGTATAAAATGAGAGGCGACATTATTTGTTCACATTCAAATACGTGCCAAGTGGTAAGTTTGTAGCAATTTACTACATTGCCCTTCATCACGTCTAGATGGACGATTTTGGGCGAACAGAATTTTGGACGATGAGAGTGTGCGTAGCGCGCCGTGCGCGCGCACAATCTAGGGGGTATGGGGGATATATTGCACGCCCTGTTTGTGCGGGGTTAGTGCACTTTTGTGCGCGTGGTTTAGGTCCGCATTGGTATGTCGGTTAAGACGATGTTCGGACTACCGATTCCGTAGTCGGTTCTCAGCTTGTTTGCAAAGGCAAAGGCAATCGGCTGCGCGTCTCTTGACGGTCCTATTAAAATTCGATCCAGTATCATTGGAATTGTCGCACCTTCCAGACCATCGTCCGGATGATCTTTGAAGGGGATAGAGTACGCTTGCTGCGGAACCCCTCGAATTGTGAGCATTCGCCGGGGAACTCGCATCTCTTGGTCTTGGAAACGATTTTCTTCCGGAATCATTGTCGGGGTATAAATAACTCGCCACTCCAACTCTTCTGCAAACGCCGGGTGTTTTGTAGTTTGAATGATCGTCCGAAGCGATGCCGTAAGTACATCATGGATAAACTGTCCGCCAAACTTTTTGAGAAAGTCGAGGTTCTGCTCGATTCCAGCGACTATCTCTTCAACATATGGTTTGAGAGTGTCAGCGGTCTTGTAAAGCACGGGCACCGTAAAGGCATTTAAGGCGTTGCTGTCTGACGTAAATGGTGCACTGTTCAAAACGAAGGCAACACCATTATCTGGAGCGTATGCTCGCCACATGGAAAGTCGCCCGAATCGATCCTCATTGTCCAAATGCTCGGATACCGACAGCAGATAAGTCTGATGAAAGATGTCGTGATGGGTATTACCAAAATTTTGGCTGAAAATGTCTGGCAGGCCCTCTTGAATTGTCGAAAGGGACTTTTTAAGCCTTTCTCCTAATTCCCCTACAAGAATTTGATTGAGGCAACTATATCCATACGCAACCTCTGAAAAATCGTTCATCAATCTCGAGGTTCGGAGCAACATCTCGCCAGAATCCAAGATTTTCATCCCGGATTCTGCGCTCGTGTAATGCACAAACCTTATCTTTTCGTCTCTAGCGCGCTTTATTGATCGCAGCATCTCGGGGGCAAATATTTGGGTAATCCGATCTTGATCCTCGGTCATTTTCATCCCCTCGCTGCGCCAATCATTGGTTTAGATGCCAGCCGCAGCAACCGCAATAACCGCCCGATCCCGCCGGTTTTCCCTAACCGTCCGTTGTTCCAGTTTGCCCGTTGCAAACAGGCGTTCCATTGCTCGCTTTAGCATGGCTTTGGACAGTCCCTCGCTGCCCGGCATCGAGGCTAACTCGCCCGGTGCACGCAACGCGGTAAAATACCTTCCCTGCGCAGCGTTGCGCTCCACGAGAGACAGAACGATGCGTTCGGCGCGCGCGTCACTGTCGGACGGGAACACCGATTGTTGAGCGATGAAAACACCGTCCTGCCATCGCACCGCTATTTCTTCATCAATCGGTCCATAGTTGGACTTCATCACCTTTAAGCGCCTTGCGTCCGGATCACTCTCGTATCCCTCGCTTTTGATCCGTTCGAAATAGAGCCGGGACCGCACGCTGTTGTTCCAAGCTGTCGAGCCGCTGGCCCCCGTGCCGCTCGCTATGCCGGTGAGCGAAGGGTGCGCCAAAGTCAGGACCGCGCACCGGTGCCGGATCGCTAGACCGCGCAGCAAGCCGACAAAGTGGCGCACCTGCGAACGATCATTCTCGTTGCCAGGAAAAATGTCCGCCAACGTATCGAGTACGATCAGTTTGGGCCGAATGGCCTTTGCGTATCCGTCCAGACAGTCGAAAACTGGCGATGCACTAAGCGCGCCAGTCTTTTTGCTGATGCTGGCCAGCAGCGCATCCTTGCCGGCCATATTGGCAATGTGCAGTCCCCCAAGTGTCAACACGGTGGCACCGCATTGCTTGCTAATTGCGGACAGGCGGCGGTGCAATTCGCTGCGATCATCCTCCGCTGAAAGATAGATCACCGGACCAGAGACTGGCACTTTGTTAAGCCATGCATCGCCTCTCACAACCGCCGCGGCCAACTGCAGTGTGATAAGGGATTTGCCCGTCCCCCCATCGCCGTAAAGCAAGGTGACTGTGCTCATCGGGACCATACCGGGCACGAGCCATTCGCGCGGCGGCGGTTCGCCGTACATTTCCGCGCCATTAACCCATTCGATCCAAGGCGGCGGCTCTGGGATAGCAGGTGCGGGGGGCATCCCCATAATTGGCGCGGGTGGCATCACTGGCGCAGCAGGCATCAGACTCTTGCCGCTTGGCGCGGGTATCGGTATATTTTGCATATCGGCTACCTCCGCCCGGCACGCTCCGCAAAAGCGTCGCCGGGCTTAATTTTCGGTTCGACGGAAACAACGTCCGCCACGAATCCCTGATTTCCTGCGATTGGCGCGTGCGCTCACCATGTCCCCTCACCATCGGTGACGGTTAGTGACGCATCAGGACTTCAGAGCGGCTTCCCTCTGCTTCACGAGATAGGATTCGATATCGCGGCGAAGGTATCCAACGCGGCGAGCCGAAAGCTTGATCTTGCGGGGAAAGTCGGGATCGTCTGCAGCACGGCGGCGCATAGTCGGCTCTGAAAGTCCGATTTCCTTGCACGCCTGTTCGATCGATAGAACGGTAATGTCGCTCATGTGAGCCTCCAGGTCGAGAATTGCAGGGGTTTGCCCGGCCATCTCGGCCTGCGGCGGGGTGCCCGTTCATCTCGAACTGCGGCCCGGTGCTCGGCCATCTCGGCCTGCCACTCCGGTTTGCGTCCCTAGATGTGGTATCCCTTGGACGCGTCAACAGGGTGATATAAGCGTCACCTGCGGTCAAGGGCGATGAATCATGTCAGTAGAATTTGCACGATTATTGTATGAAAACGGACGATCGCACGCACTCGCAGGGCAATTGATTCAGAAGGGTGCCTTGGAACATGCGATTTCTAAAGGCGTCAATGACCCAGAGCGCTTTCTTCATAATGGTCCCTATTCGTTAGCCCTCTTCCAATCGATCGGTCTTGGTTTGGAACTTCTGCTGAAATCCGCCCTTGTTTTAACAAGGGGATTGCAGGAGGACGCTCTTAGAAGCGAATATGGTCACGATCTAAATCGTGTTCTAGATCATCTCGAAGAGGACGGATTTGATACCGCCGCTGGACCTTCTTTGCGTCAACTCGTGGAGACAATTACGCCACCGTACAGAAGGCAGATTTTCCGCTATGCGCGTCCCGACGGCGTCGACCTTCCCAATGACTTCGACCAAGTTTTCACAATATTTGACATTCTCGATCGCAAGCTGGGCGAAATGACCGCGATGGACTGATCCCTCATGCTAGAAACCGTCCCCATCGATCTGAATAGGCGGCTTCGTCCAGCGTCAGATAGTCCGCCCATTGCGCCATTAGATCACGCCTGCGCTCGAATGCATCGCCGCGCCGGTATGCCCGCTCAACCTTGTTGTCGATCGTGTGAGCCAGCGCCTGTTCGGCAATCGCATCGGGATGCAGCGTCGTTTCGGTGATCCAGTCACGAAATGCGGACCTGAATCCGTGCACAGTGAGTCCAACGTCCCGCATCCCGCGCAACATTTCCAGCATGGCCATGTTGGACAGCGGACGTTTCGCGCGTGCACCGGGGAACACATAGGGGTTGTCCTGCATCACCGGTGTAGCGCGCAGCAATTGCACCGCCTTCTTCGATAACGGGACGCGATGCTCTTTGCCTGCCTTCATCCGCTCCGCTGGTATCGTCCATGTTGCAGAGTCGAGGTCAAATTCGGACCATGTTGCGTTGAGCGTTTCGCTTGTGCGAGTTGCGCAAAGTATCGTCAGCAACAATGCTCGTGCGGAATAGTCCGTCTTTTTTGCCAGTTCGATCGCAAATGCAGGAGCGTCTTTCCATTCCATCGCGCGATAATGGGACCGGACCTGTTTGCCGTTCATACCGGCATATCGCAGTGTCGCCCTCTCGGCTGGATTGTAATGATTGATCCAGAGAGCCTGTCGCGCCGGATTGCTGTTGTCTGCAAGCGCCGCTGCCTTGGTGGAATTGATGACGGTCTCAATCCGACTGCGCAGCCGCGATGCAGTCTCACGCGCCCCGCCCCATAGCGTCCCGACATATGAGCCGCGCTGGTAGGGTTGCTGCAGCACGCCTTTAACGTCCTCCAGTGTGATTTCATGCGTCAGCTTTTCACCGATGAGCGGATAGGCATAAGTCGCCAGCGTGTTGGACCATTGGGACGCGTGCTTGCCGTTTTTCCATCCGTCCCGGTTCTCATCAACGAAGGCGAGCGCAGCGGCCCGGAAAGTCTCTCCCGCTCCATCGCTGGGCTTGGACGGTGTGCAGTCAATTTGTCGTTCGGCAAGCGGATCACGTCCCGCCTTGATCGCCTTCCGATGCTCTGCCGATTCTGCCTCCAGTGCGGCCAATTCCGCTGCATCGATCGGTTCATAATCCGCCAGCTTCATCAGCCGGCGCTTGCCATCCTGTGTTGAATAGCGAAGCGCCCAGGACGGGGTACCGCTGGCAGCGATGACGAGGTTCAGGCCGTTGCGAGCGGCCCACATTCCAGGGTGCTCGGCATTGACCAGCGCGCGGATTGTTCGGACATTGAGGGACATGGCAGGCTCCAAAAACGGTGGTTAGTCGACACATTGTCACTCACCATTTTTGCTCGCCAAAGCACTTTCAACCCTGACTGAACGTGACGCCTTGCGACTTGCTCACCAGACGGAAAACCACGTTACGCCAGTACTTTGTTTTGCGCTTTTGACTCGCCATAATCGCTCGTGACGAGTCGTGTTTAGGGACACCTCTTCCGCCAACTTTTTACGGCACAGTTCAGCCCGGGAGCCCGATTGCTTCCTCTTCGGGAACATCCATCGCCTGGATCAGATGTGCAACGCCCTGCCATAGGCCGCCAGCACGCTCTCGTGCATCGATTCGCTGATCGTCGGATGCGGGAATACCGTTTGCATCAGTTCGGCCTCGGTCGTTTCCAGCACCTTGCCGATGACGTATCCCTGGATCATCTCGGTCACTTCCGCGCCAACCATATGTGCGCCCAGCAATTCGCCGGTTTTCGCATCAAACACGGTCTTGGTGAAGCCCTCCGCCTCGCCCAGCGCAATGGCCTTGCCGTTGCCGATGAAGGGGAACATGCCGACCTTGACCTCGTGGCCAGCTTCCCTGGCCTTCGCCTCGGTCAGGCCGACACTGGCGATCTGCGGGTGGCAATAGGTGCACCCGGGGATGGCATTGCGATCAAGGCCATGCGAGTGGACATCCTTGTTGCCCAGTTCCTGAGCAATGGCCTCGGCACAGGTCACGCCTTCGTGGCTCGCCTTGTGCGCCAGCCACGGGCCGGGGGTGCAATCGCCGATCGCCCACAGGCCCTTGGACTTCGTGCGGCCATAAGGATCAATCTGGATGAACCCACGATCCATGTCGGCCAGCTTCTCCACCCCGATGTTCTCGGTATTAGGGACAATGCCGACAGCGACGATCACGTGGCTGTATTCGCCGGCTTCAATCTTGCCATCCTTCAGCTTGATCTTGGCCGAAATGCCCTTGTCCGTAACCTTGATCTCCTCGACCCCGGCACCGGTCTTGATCGTGATGCCCTGCTTGGTCAGCGACTTTTCGAGGAAGGCCGAAACGTCCTTGTCTTCCACCGGCACGATCCGGTCGAGCATTTCGACCACGGTAACATCACTGCCCATGTCGTTGTAGAAGCTGGCGAATTCGATGCCGATTGCGCCGCTGCCGATCACCAGCAGCTTGGTGGGCATTTCAGCAGGCGTCATGGCGTGGCGATAGGTCCACACGCGCTTGCCATCAGCAGGGGCAAACGGCAGGTCACGCGCCCGCGCTCCGGTGGCGACGATCACGTGCTTGGCGCTGAGCTTTTCCTCACCCTTCTCGCCCTTTACAGTCAGGCTGGTTGGCCCGGTCAGGGTGCCGGTGCCCATGTGGACGGTGATCTTGTTCTTCTTCATCAGGTGCACGATGCCCTGGTTCAATTGCTTGGCCACGCCCCGGCTGCGCTTCACGACAGCCTCAAGATCAGCCTCTATCCCCTTGGCAACAAGTCCATAATCCTTGGCGTGCTGCATATAGTGGAAAATCTCGGCCGAACGCAGCAGCGCCTTGGTGGGGATGCATCCCCAGTTGAGGCAGATGCCGCCGAGCAGTTCCCGCTCCACAATTGCGGTCTTCAAGCCCAGCTGCGCGCAGCGGATCGCCGCGACATAACCACCGGGGCCGGAACCGAGAACGATAACGTCGTAGTTTTCAGCCATTTGCTGCTCCATAGGCTTCCCCGACCGGGCGGGGTTTGCCGTTTTCATCAATTGCCACGAAGGTGAACTTCGCTTCTGTCACTTTGCGCGCCACATCCTCGTGCCGCGGGCGGCGCCAGGCTTCGACAGCGATGGTCATGCTGGTGCGCCCTACCCGTTCGATATGGGCATAGACCGATACTTCGTCCCCCACCTTGACCGGTTCGTGAAACTGCATCCCGTCCATCGCCACGGTCGCCGCGCGGCCATGCGAGTGGCGCGCAGCGGTGAGGCCCGCGGCGCTGTCCATCCATGACATCAGCCAGCCACCGAAGATATCGCCATAGGCATTGGTGTCGGCCGGCATGGCGGTAACGCGGATGGCAGGATCGCGGCCCTCGATGATCTCGTTCATTGGGTGCACCGCGCTGCAAAGGTGACACAAGTGACACGGTGTAACCATGCCGGAACAGGTTGCTTATTCCGTAGTATCAAGGTCTTGAGATGCCAGCGGACAAAGTGACACATGCGCCGGAGAAGCGCTGCTTCAAAGGTATCGAGGCTGGAATCGTTCATATACCCTGCCCCACCACATATCCGTCCTTGTAGGACAGGCTCAAGCCACCAGCCCCAGCGGTGCCTCACACAGTTCCTTGAACGCCTTCATCAGCTGCGCCCCGTCCGCCCCGTCAATCGCGCGATGGTCGAAGCTGCCGGTGGCGCTCATCACGGTGGCCACGGCCAGTGCATCGTCCACCACATAAGGGCGCTTTTCGCCCGAACCGATAGCCATGATCATGGCTTGCGGCGGGTTGATGACCGCATCGAACTGCTTGATGCCGAACATGCCCATGTTGGACAGGCTGGCGGTGCCGCCCTGGTATTCTTCCGGCGCCAGTTTGCCTTCGCGGGCGCGGGTGGCAAGATCGGTCATCTCGGTCGAGATGGCGCTGATCGCCTTGGAACCGGCATCTTTCACGATGGGCGTGATCAAACCGCCTGGGATCGACACTGCCACCGAAATATCGGCGCGCTTGAACTTCAGCAGCGTATCGCCGGCGAACTGCACGTTGCAGGCGGGCACGGCCACCAGCGACTTGGCCAGCGCCTTGATCAGCAGGTCGTTGACTGACAGCTTCACGCCCTGGCTTTCCAGCGCCTTGTTCAATTCGCCGCGCAGCTTGAGCAGCGCATCGAGGCGGATGTCCACAGTGAGGTAGATGTGCGGGATCTGCTGCTTGGATTCGGTCAGTCGGCGGGCGATGGTCTTGCGCATGCCCGACAGTTTTTCCACTTCGTGCGGGATGCCGAAATCCTGCGCTGCAGCGGGAGCTATTGGTGCCGGAGCAGGCGCCGCGGCGGCAGGCACACTGGCGGCAGGAGCGGTAGCGCCGGGCTTCGCGCCCTCCACATCGGCTTTGACGATCCGGCCATTGGGGCCACTGCCCTGCACGCCTGTCAGGTCCACGCCTTTTTGTTCAGCGATCCGCTTGGCCAGCGGCGACGCGATCACGCGATCCCCCGACGGAGCCTTGGCCTGAGCTGGTGCTGCGGCGGGTGCAGATGGCTTGGCAGCTTCGGGTGCCGCTTCGGGCTTGGCCGCAGCAGGCGCCGCCGTGGTGCCCGACGAGGCGGCCGCATCCACATCCTCGCCATCTTCGGCCAGCATGGCGATCACGGTGCCAACCGGCACGCCCTCGGTCCCCTCGGCAATCGAGATGGCGGCGATTGTGCCTTCGTCGACCGCTTCGAATTCCATCGTCGCCTTGTCGGTTTCGATCTCGGCCATGATATCGCCGGCAACAACCTTGTCGCCCACTTTCACGAGCCACTTGCTCAACGTGCCTTCCTCCATGGTCGGCGACAGGGCGGGCATCTTGATGGCGATTGGCATGGTAAGGCGCGGTCCCTCGGATTATCTTCGCGGCGCGGGCGACGGGTGCCCGCAAACAGTCGCTGTGTCTGGCGCTGTCTCTGGCCAATTTGCCGCCGCGCTGCAAGGTTCTTGCGCATCTCCATCAAAGCGCGGATATTCGCAGACCCCGGGGGAGAGATATAATGCGGGTCTACCTGGTCATCGTGGACGAGACCGAAGAAGCACACGCTGCGATGCGCTTTGCCGCGCGCCGAGCTGCCAAGACCGGCGGCACCGTACACCTGCTGGCGCTGGTGCCCAAGCAGGCGTTCAGCGCATTCGGCGTAATTCAGGACACGATCGAGGAAGAAGCACGCGACCGGGCGGAGATTCTCGCCAATGGCGCAGCGGGCGAACTGCTGAGCGAAAGCGGCACCATGCCGCAGATCGCGGTCAAGGTGGGCGACGGCAAGACCGTGATTGGCGAATACCTGGGCGAACATCCCGAAGTGGCCGCGCTGGTACTTGGCGCTGCAGCCGAAGGGACGCCCGGACCACTGGTGGCACACTTCACCGCCAACGCCGGGTCGCTGCCCTGCCCGCTGTTCATCGTCCCGGGCAGTTTGACGACCGAACAGATTGATCGCCTGAGTTAGGGCAAAAAGCCTGTCGGCCAACCGCAGGAATGTGCCGTGGTAATACCCTAGCGCTTTTTGCCGCGCCCCTGGTGCCGCACATTGCCCGGCCTTCCGCGCTGACCCACCACATGCTTGCCCTGAAAGTCCTTGCGCGGACCCTTGTGCTGGCTGCGATCGCGGCGTTCGGGCCGCGAACCGCGCGGTTCGATCGGTTTGCCTTCGGAATCAACCGGCTCAAATTTCAGCGCGCCGGTTAGCGGGTTGGCTTCAGCCAGCTTCAGGTCGAGAAAATCGCCGGTGGCGTAGCGCTGGCCACTGTCCTCGCCGACCAGAGCCTGCGCCGCCTCGTCATAACGGAAATATTCGCGGCCCAGTGATGAGACCGGCACCAGCCCGTCGCCGCCGAGCGACACGATGGTGGCAAAGAAACCGAACTTCTGCACTCCGGTGATGCGGGTCTGGAACACCTCGCCCACCCGGGCCGAGAGCCAGGCGGCGACATAGCGGTCGATGGTATCGCGCTCGGCCTCCATCGCCCGGCGTTCAGTCAGGCTGATGGCATCGGTGATGCGGGTCAGGTCAGCGCGATCATGGTCCGACAGGCCGGTGGCAGGCGGCAGCAGGTCGTCCTTGGGTTTCGGCTGCTCCAGCCCGAAGCTGTCCACCAGCGCGCGGTGCACCAGCAAGTCGGCATAGCGGCGGATCGGGCTGGTAAAGTGGGCATAGGAACCCAGCGCCAGCCCGAAATGCCCGGCATTGGCGGGCCCATAGTAGGCCTGGGTCTGGCTGCGCAGAACGGCTTCCATCACCAGCGCCCGTTCGGCGGGTTCGCCGATGTCCTTGAGCATCCGATTGAACAGGCCGGGCGTGATGACCTGCCCCAGCGCCAGCTTCTTGCCCAACGAATCGAAGTATTCGCGCAGCGCCACCAGCTTTTCACGCGTGGGCGGTTCGTGGATGCGGTAGACAACTGGGCTGGTCTTGCTTTCCAGCGCTTTGGCCGCCGCCACATTGGCTGCGATCATGAAGTCTTCCACCACGCGGTGCGCATCGAGCCGTTCGCGAATGGCGATGCCGGTGATGCGACCCTGTTCATCCAGCGTGACGCGCCGTTCGGGGATTTCCAGTTCCAGAGGATCGCGCGCCGCGCGAGCTTCTGCCAGCAGCTTCCACGCCGCCCACAGCTTCTCCAGCGCATCGCCAGCAGTGCCCGCATCAATCCGTGCCTGCGCATCTTCATAGGCCACGTTCTCGGCAATGCGGACAATGGCGCGGGTGAAGCGCCAGCCGGCCAGTTGGCCTTCGGGCGAAATCGACAGGTGACACACCATCGCCGCCCGCGCCTCGCCCTGCTTCAGCGAACAGGCATCGGCGCTGAGAATCTCGGGCAGCATCGGCACCACGCGATCGGGGAAATAGGCCGAATTGCCGCGCTTGCGCGCCTCACGGTCCAGCGCGCCGCCGGGGCGGACGTAATAGGACACATCGGCAATGGCGACGAGCGCGGTGAAGCCGCCCTTGCCATCAGGCTCGGCCCAGATCGCATCGTCATGGTCGCGCGCATCGGCTGGATCGATCGCCACGATCGGCAGGTGGGTGAGGTCTTCGCGTTTGGCAGTATCGAGCGGCAGGGTGGAAGCGGCTTCTGCCTCGGCCAGCACCTTCTCGCTGAAATGATGGGGGATGCCGTACTTGTGGATCGCGATCAGGCTGTAGGAGCGCGGGGCGAGCGGATCGCCCAGCACCTCGATCACCTTTACCCCGGCGCGGATGCCCCGCCCGGCAGGCTCTGCCAACACCAGTTGCCCCTCGACCGCCTGGCCCAGATCCGCCACCGGCGAGGAATTGCGCACCCGCTTGTCGACCGGCGCCAGCCACGGCTTGCCCGCGCCATCCAGTTCGATCACGCCCAGCACCGCGCCTTCGTTGCTCGGCAGCTTTTTCATCGGGTGGGCGATGTAGCCCGCGCCGGCCTCTTCGGTACGCGCCAGGATGCGGTCACCCACGCGCAATGCGGCCTGCTTTTTCTTTTCAATCACGCGCAGGCGCGGCGGCGGCACGGCATCATCGGGCTGCCAGGTTTCGGGGATGGCCACCGGCTCGCCCTCGTCAATCTCGACGATGCGCAGAACCGTGACCTTGGGCACCCCGCCCATGCGGTGGAAGGCGCTGCGCTTGCCGTCGATCAGGCCTTCCTCGGCCATGTCCTTCAACATTGCCTTGAGGACGATCTTGTCCTGCGCCGTCAGCCGGAAATGCTTGGCGATCTCGCGCTTGCCGACGGGATCGTCGGACGTCTGGATGAATTCGAGAATTTGCTCACGTGAAGGCAAGCCGGGGGCAGTGTGTTTGACCATCGTGCGGCCCTATCCCCTGTGCCCCCGCCTGTCGAGCAGCAGCGCGGATCAGAACTGCGAGGGATCTTCGCCGTAACGGTTGGGACCGGCTTGCGAATCGAACACCCCGAACACGATCACCACCAGATAGCCGATATAGCCGACATAGCTGTAGGCGCCGATCTGTGCCTGCATCTGCGCCATGGCATTGGGATCCTGCGAGGCCAGGGCGGTTTCCATCAGCGCCATCACCCGTTCCATCTGGATGAAGCCATAGATCGTGGCGAAAGCCTGCGTCGCCACCGGAACCAGCGCGATCCAGCCGCTGTAGCCTGAATCGTGCAACCGCCGCACGAAAGCGGCAATGAACAGCACGGCCATGACCAGCGCGAGAATGCCCGACCATATCACCATGTCGTTCATCATCGGGCTCATCAACCCGGCGATAGCGTCGTTCATTTGGTCAGGCTCGGCCCCCGCCTGGGCCGCATCGACCAGATTCTGGACAAGGCTGGCGATCATCGGAATGACCATGATCATCCCCAGCACAAACTGAACTATTACCAGCGCCAGCACATACATCCAGAACGTCTGGCGGCTGTCGCGCCCGCTGAAATTCGTCAGGTTACGCAGGCAATACTTGGTCTCGGCTATCATCGCGAATTCCCCCCGGATCATTCAGCTCGCAGCATAACGGTCATTGCCGGACAGTCTACAGGTTGAGCAGCAGGGGGCTACAAGCTGGGCAGCATCGGGCGAAAGGCACCGCCGGGCACTGCGCTGGATACCGGGCTTTCGCTGCCATCGGCGGCTATCGCGCTGACGCCGAATATCCAGTCATCTCCACGATCTGGTGCCAGGGTCACGCTGTTAAGGTCCGCGGCATCATCGGCCGGCAGGTGCATCCGCAATTCCCAGTCCCGCGCATCGGTGGCCCGGCGCCAAATGTGATAGCCGGCAGCGCCTGCCACAGGCTGCCATTCCAGCAGCACGTCTGGCCGCACGACACCGTCGATCTGCACTTCGGGCGGCATCGGTGCACGGGCGAGATGGTCGAGCGCCTGCACGTTCAGCCGCGTGACACCGGCAAGATAGGCAAAGTCCATCTCGTCCACCGTATCGCCAAAAGTCACGCCGTTCTCCACCCGCAGATCCTGATGCTGGTGGTCATAATCCTCGATCGCGACCGAGAACCTTACGGCAGGCAAGCCGCGCTCAAGGAACGGAAGGTGATCCCCGCCCCGCCCCATCCGGTCGCTGCGCCAGGTCTGCGTCACGTCTAGTCCGGCGGGATAGTGCCCCGCCAATCCATCGAGCCAGCGCGATATGTTGCGACTGGGGCTGTCATTGCCCCCGCCCCGGCTCGCCATCCGTTCGCGTGCGGCCTGGTCGGCATCGGCCCGCAGGCCTTCGGAAAATACCCGCACCTGGGCCGCGTTGCAGATCCCGTCCGAGCCGCATGATCCGCCCACCACATCGTTGTTGAGCACGGCCTTCACCGTCCAGCCCTGCTGCAACGCATAGTCAGCCAACAGCTCCCCGCCATACAGGCCCTGCTCCTCGCCCGACAGCAGCGCATAGATCACCGTGGCGGGATATTGCCGCTGCGACAGTGCGCGGGCCGCTTCGATCACAAGCGCGCTGCCGCTGGCGTTGTCATTCGCGCCAGGCGCATCGCTGGCTGCATCCATCACGTCGCTGGCGCGGCTGTCGATATGCGCCATCACGATCACTACTTCCTCCGGGCGATCGGTGCCGCGCTGCACGGCAATGACATTGCGGATCAGCACGCCTGCAGGAATTCGGTCACCGGTCACGATCCGTTCGGGCTGGATGATTTCCAGGCAATTGCTGCAGCCTGCCGAAATGGCGGCAAACTGGTCAGCTGCCCAACCGCGTGCAGCGCCGATCCCGCGCACCGGATTGTCCGGCTCGGACAACGTATGCCGCGTTCCGAATGCCACCAGCGCCGCCACATCGGCGCGCAAGCGTTCTTCGGAAACCGGCGCGGCGGGGTCATCGGCCTGGGACAGCGCTGGGTGTGCAAAGGCCAGGCCGACGGCCAGAGCGAGGAATGCGGTGCTGCGTCGGATTGTGTTCATGGTGCGATCCTATGCGCACAATCGGCAGACGGGCAAGGCCACCCGATTGCCAATGTGCAACAAAGTTTCTAGCGTAACGGCTTAATCTTTGCTCACCCCTTCTTGCAAGAAAGCGTTCCCCGGACATGCTGCGACTGATCGTATCAAGCCTCCTTGCCTCAACCGCGCTGGCCATTCCTGCCCAGGCATCGGAACTGCGCGCGCTGATGGGGCAAATCATGCCCGCCCCCACGGTGGAGCAACTGGCGGCCAAGTGTGAAACCTATGTCGATGCGGTCGAACTGCGGCGCGATGCGATCCTGGGTGCCAATGCCCCGGCCCACCTAACCAATGCGCTTACCCGGTTTGATCAGATCAGCGGTTTATTGGCATCGGGCAGCGGCGAATTCGCGCTCTATCGTGAAGTGCTGATGACCGCCGAACAGCGAGACGAGGCCGGTTCGTGCGAGGCCCGGCTGGCCAACCTTTCCAGCACGATCAGCCTTTCGCGCCCGGTGTATGACCGGCTGAGCCAGATTGATGCGTCCGCTGCCGACGCCGATACCCAGGCCTATCTGGCCGAAACGCTGGGCGATTTCGAACGTTCGGGCGTGGCACTGGACGATGCCGGCCGCGCGCGGGTGCAGGCGATCCAGGAGGAACTGTCAGACCTCAGCACGCAGATTGCGCGCAATATCGCAGACGACGTGCGCACCATCACTGTCGCACCGGAAGACCTGGCAGGCCTGCCACAGGATTTCATCGCCGCCCGGGAGGTGGGGGCAGATGGCCTGATCACGCTGACGACCGCCACGACCGACTATCAGCCGGTTATGCGGTATGCCACCAGCGATGCCCTGCGCCGCCGGTTTGCCGAGGTCTATAACCAGCGCGCGTGGCCCGCCAACGATGCCCTGCTGGCGCGGATGTTCACGCTCCGACAGGAAATGGCGACCATGCTGGGGCGCGCTGACTATGCAACGCTGGCGCTGGAAGACAAGATGCTCGCCGCGCCAGAGCAAGTCGAGCGCTTGCTGGCCGAAATGGAAGCCGCCGCCCGCCCTGCTGCAGAGCGGGACTATGCGATGAACCTGACCGTCTTGCAGGAACTGCAGCCGGGGGCCGAGACGATCGAGTACTGGCAGACGGGTTGGCTGTCCCCGCTGGTGCAACAGCGGAATTTCGGTTTCAACCCGCAGGAAGCACGCCAGTATTTTGCCTATGATAACGTACGCGATGGCATCCTTGGTCTGGCCGAGCGGTTGTTCCAGGTGGACATGCGGGTGTGGGATACCCCACTGTGGCACGAAGATGTCGAAGCCTACGAAATGTATTCGCCCGATGGCGTTTTGCTGGGCCAGTTCTACCTCGATTCACATCCCCGTCCCGGCAAATACACCCACGCCAACATGATCCCGCTGTTCCCGGGCGAGGTTGATGGCGGCGCGGTGCCGGTGGGTGCATTGGTGATGAACCTGCCCAAGGGTGACCATTCGACTGGTCTGATGGAACACAGCCAGGTTACCACTTTCCTGCATGAATTTGGCCACCTGATCCACGGCATGTTCGGCAGCACCACGCGCTGGTACGGCCAGAACTTCCTCAACATCGAATGGGATTTCGTCGAAGCCCCGTCACAGATGCTGGAAAACTGGGTTTACGATTACGACACATTGGCAAGCTTTGCCGTGAATGCCGATGGCGAGACGATCCCGCGTGAATTGGTCGCCTCGATGAACCGGGCGCGCAATTTCAACGCGGGCATGGGTGACATGACCCAGCTCGCCTATTCCAACGTATCGTTGCAATTCCACCAGAACCCCGTTCCGGCCGATCTTGGCGAAGCAGCGCGTAGTTGGATCAACCGTTATGCCATGATCCCCGCGCCCGACTGGGTGGAAATGCAGGCGGCCTTCAACCACCTCGATGGCTATTCGGCGTTCTATTACACCTATCGCTGGTCGAAGGTGATCTCGGACGACTTGTTCCAGCAATTTGCCCAGGCAGGGCTTGATGATCCGGCAACTGCGCTCCGCTATCGGGACACGATCCTGGGCAACGCCGCACTCCTGCCGGCCAGCGAACTGGTCCACCAGTTCCTTGGCCGAGAGGTGTCGCTTGACGCTTATCGCGCCACGCTGGAGCCTGCTCAGTAAGCTCTGGCGACAAGTATCCGTTCGACGGCCGGTGCACCGGTAAAGATGCACCGGCCGTCGGCGGGCGCTGCATCGCGGGGCACGTTGCGGATGGTGAGTTTGTGGGCTTTCAGCTGCTCGGTCACCGCTTCCAGCGCCTCGCCGGTCGGCTTGCTCCACTGCACTTCCACCCAGCCCGGCCGGGCCTCCGCATCCGCAAAATGGGCGGCGACCTGATCCATGTTGGATACGCCGCGGGTGATATTGGCATCGCGTCGCTCGCGCGCTTCATCGAACAGCGTCTGCTGGATTTTCTCCAGCAATGATGGCGCCTGCGATGAAAACCCTTCGCGGCTGAGGAACTGGAAGGCAGGCTTGCCATTGTCCACGTTCCACAACTTGTCCCGCCGCAGCATGGCCACATTGCCTTCGGCCATGTCGCGCGGGCCGACTTCCACGATCAGCGGCGCGCCCTTGCGCACCCAGTCCCACCGCTTGGCGGCAGCCTTGCCCGGCTTTTTGTCGAGCAGCATGCGGATCGGTTCGCCGAACGACCGCAGCGGGATCTTGGCGAACATATCGACCATCTCCTGGCAGTATTCGATCAGCGCCTCGTCCTCGGGCGCTTCGCGCAGCATGGGGATGATCACGATCTGGTAGGGGGCGATCCGGGGCGGCACGCGCAGGCCATCATCATCACCGTGGGTCATGATGATACCGCCGATCAGCCGCGTGGAAACGCCCCAGCTGGTGGTATGACAGAACTGCTGGCCACCATCCTTGTCCTGATACTGGATGCCCGCAGCATGGGCGAAATTGGTGCCGAGGTAATGGCTGGTGCCGGCTTGCAGCGCCTTGCCATCCTGCATCATGGCTTCGATCGACCAGGTTTCCACCGCGCCGGGAAAACGCTCGTTCTCGGGCTTTTCACCGGCGACTACGGGCAGCGCGAGGTCTTCCTCGGCGCAGGCGCGGTACATTTCCAGCGCACGGTGTGTTTCGGTCAGCGCATCATCGCGCGTGGCGTGGGCGGTATGCCCTTCCTGCCACAGGAATTCGCTGGTCCGCAGGAACATTCTCGTGCGCATCTCCCAGCGGACCACGTTGGCCCACTGGTTGGTCAGCAGGGGCAGATCGCGCCACGACCGGATCCACCGCGCCATCGCATCGCCGATGATCGTTTCCGATGTGGGGCGCACGACCAGCGGCTCTTCCAGCTTGGCCTCGGGATCGGGGATCAGCCCGCCCTTGCCGTCCGAAATCAGGCGGTGATGGGTAACAACCGCCATTTCCTTGGCAAACCCTTCCACATGGCTTGCCTCACGCTCGAAATTCTTGAGCGGAATGAAGATGGGGAAATAGCAGTTTTGCACGCCCGCGGCCTTGATCCGGTCGTCCATCAGCCGCTGGATGCGTTCCCAGATGCCATAGCCCCAGGGCTTGATGACCATGCATCCGCGGACGCCCGACTCCTCTGCCATATCGGCAGCGGAAATGACTTCCTGGTACCAGGCGGAAAAGTCGTCGGCGCGCTTGGTGGTCAAGGCGTGGCGGATGGCTGACATGGCGGCGGCTAATCCTGCTGGAATTACAATGGCGCTCCCATGGCGCTGCCACGGCGCCAAGTCGAGAGGCTAATTGTCGGGCGGTCGGCGGGGTTAACCGCCCATCTTGTCCAGCTTGTCCTGCATCGCCTTCATTTGCGCGCGCAGTTCCGACAGTTCGTCGGCGTCATTACCGGCGGCGGGCGGAGTGGCCGCAGTCCCGCTGCCACCCTTGGCAGGCAGCATGAACGCTTCGGCCGCAGCCTGGAACATCGCCATGTTGGTTTCTGCCAGCCGCGCAAAGCCATCGGGGCTGATGCTCGACTTGAATGCTTCCTGCAGCCGGGACTGGTTGGCGCGGAAATTGTCCATCGTGGCATCGAGGTAATGCGGCATCAATTCCTGCATCGAATTGCCATACATGCCGATAAGATTGCGCAGGAAGCTGACCGGCAGCATCTGCTCGCCGTTGGCTTCTTCTTCCATGATGATCTGCGTCAGGATGGCATGCGTGATATCGCTGCCAGTTTTCGCATCAAGTACCTGAAAATCCACGCCTTCGCGCGTCATCCGGGCCAGATCGTCTAGCGTTATATAGCTGGATGACTGGGTATTGTACAAACGCCTGTTGGCGTACTTCTTGATGATCACGGGTGTATCACCCGTGTTCTTGCTGGAAGCCATTGTTGACGCACCCCTGATAAAGCGACAAACCCGCTTAGCACTTGCAGCATACCCTTGGCAATCTAAGGTTCAGCAATGCCTGTCGAAGCGCTGACCCAAGGTGGTGAGGAGTTCGTATTGCGAAAGCCCGCAGCGCTGCGATTCATCCTGCAGCATGAAGGGTATTTCCACGTAATCTCCGACAGCTAGTTCCGGATCTTGAGTACAATCCAGCACGACCATATCCATCGACACGCGGCCGATCACAGGTAGCTGATGGCCGCAATGCTGCATTGCGAAGCCCGCTCCGCGGCAGCGCAAGAACCCGTCGGCATATCCGATCGAGACGGTTGCGACCTCGATTTCGCGGCTAGCGGTAAACGTTGCGTTGTAGCCCACGCTTTCACCAGCCCCGATTCGCCGCCGCTGGATCACAGTAGCTTGCGGGAAAACCACCTGCCCGACCAGGCCCGCAAGTTCCGGGCGGGCTATACCGCCATATAGCGAGAGGCCCGGCCGCGTAAGATCGCAAACATAGTCTTGTCCCAGCGCGATCCCGGCACTGTTGGCCAGGCTGAGCGTGCGGTGCGGCACCATGGCGGCAGCCGCGTGAAGGCGGGCCAGCTGTGCGGGGTTGGATGCCACATCTTCATCAGCCGAGGCGAGATGCGACATCAGTATATCGACGTTGAGCGCGGCAACCAGCGGATCACCCGCCTCGCCCGGAGTGATGCCAAGGCGATTGATGCCGGTATCGATCATCAGGTCGCACGGACCGCCGCCACCAGCGAGCCAGACCCCGGCCTGCTGCAGCGAATTGATCACCGGCCGCGCCCCGGTTGCGCGGGCATAGGCTGCCTCGGCCCCGTTCGTCACCCCGTGCAGCACTGAAAGCTGTGCGCCCGGCAAATGCGCCAGGACCGCTGCAACTTCGCTCCAGTGGGCCACGAAGAAATCGCGCGCGCCTGCCTCCAGCAATGCCGGGACCGCATAAGCCACTCCCACGCCATAGGCATCGGCCTTGACCGCCGCCCCCGCCCGCGCCCCGTGCGACAGGCGATCAAGCGTGCGCCAGTTGGCGGCAATCGCCGCTTGGTCGATCCTCAGGCGCAGCGAGGCTGGCGGCGGAGATAATTGGTCAGGCATGGTCATCGGAAAAATCTCGGGGTGGTCCGTTGGGCAGACCCCACCATGCCACTATCAGTGCCACCACAAGCAAGACCCAAGTGTACCACAGGCCGGCAAAAATATCGCCCGTCCGCGCCACGATATAGCCTGCGATCAGCGGCAGGAATCCACCAAAATAGCCGGTGCCGATGTGATAAGGGATCGACATCGAGGAATAGCGGATGCGCGGCGGGAACATCTCCGACAGCAGCGCCGCGACAGAACCGAAAGTCGCGCCGGACAAGGCCCCCAGCCCCACCAGGATGACAAATATCCCGGCCAGGTTGATCGCAGGCGGAACCTGCTTGTCGAGGTTGTAGCCGTGGGTACCCAGCCATTGGGTGATCGCGGTGCGCCGCTCTGCGCCAGCTTCTCCTGCGGTGGCCAGGTCGAAAGTCGAACTGCCGGTACTCAACGACAGGTCGGCCGCAGCCTGCACTTCGTACGGGATGCCGATCGCGGTCATATCAGCCAGCAATTGCCCGCAAGGCGTTTCCTGCACCGAAGCGAACGGGTCATAGCTACAAGCAGGGCCGGTGATGGTGATCGGCGCATTGCGGGCGCTGGTAGCAAGATCCGGATTGGCCAGCGCGGCAATGCCCCAGAACGCCGGGAACAACACCACCAGCGTGACCGCATACCCCCACACGATCGGCTTCTTGCGCCCCACCCGGTCCGACAGCCATCCGAAGTAGATGAAGAAGCTGCATGCAAACAGCGAAGCAAAGCCGACCAGCAGTTCGGCCGTGGTATCGTCCACTCGCATCGGTCCCTTGAGGAACGACAGCGAGGAAAACAGCGCGGTGTAGAAGATGATCGTCAACCCGCAGGCCACGCCGAACATCGCAATGAAGATGCGCCGCTTGTTGCGCGGATAAGTGAAGCTTTCGACGAAGGGGTTCTTCGACATTTCCCCCTGTTCCTTCATCGCCACGAATACCGGGCTTTCGGACAGCTTCAGCCGCATCCACAGCGATATGGCGAGCAGCGCGATCGACAGCAGGAACGGCACGCGCCAGCCCCATTCGCGGAACGCTTCCTCGGGAATCATGAAGCGGCAGAACAGGACCACCAGCAAACTCAGTACAAAGCCGCCGATCACGCTGGCCTGGATGAAGCTGGTGAAGAACCCGCGGCGTTGCGGCGGGGAATGTTCGGCCACGTAAATCGCCGCCCCGCCATATTCACCGCCCAGCGCCAAGCCCTGCGCGATGCGCAGCAGCAGGACCACGATGGGGGCCGCAATCCCGATGCTGTCGGCGCTGGGTACCAGCCCGACGCCAGCCGTGGCCACGCCCATCAGCGTGACAGTGACAAGGAAGGTGTATTTCCGCCCCAGCTTGTCACCCAGATAGCCAAACAGGATCGCTCCCAGCGGCCGGAAGCCGAAACCCACCGCAAAACCGGCCCAGGTCAGCAGCAGCGAGAGGGAGGCATTACCCGAGGGAAAAAACGCCTGGCTGATGAACACCGCCAGCGTGCCGTAAATGAAGAAATCGTACCACTCGAACACCGTCCCGGCCGAGGAGGCGGCGATGACCATGCGGATTTCCTTGCGCGTCGGCTCACGCGCAAGTTCCGGTGTCGGCAATTCACCGGTCCCTGTAACCCCGCCAGAAGCTGTCGCCATTCGATTTCCCCCGCTAACCCAAGCGCAATGGGGACTAGCTTGCAGCAGGCCCGGTGGAAAGGGCCGCGATAGCAGCCTTCCACGGCAACAGGATGGCACCGTGCCGCCCGGGAAACTCGCGCGCAGCGGCCAACAGGCCGAGGTCCGGCCAATCGGCGATCGGCGCTTCGGCATCGAGCCAGCCACCGATCCGGTCATGGGCCGAGGTAATTGCCGCGAGATCCTTGCCCACTGCATGGCGGGCGAAGATCGCTGCGGCAGCTTGTCCGACGGCGCAGGCGCGCACACGCAGGCCCAGCGTGTCGATCGCCCCAGCCGGATCCAGCGCCAGATCGATGCCCAGCGTGCTGCCGCAGGTGGGTGATCGGGCGGACCCGTGCAGCGGCAGGTTCTCCATCGGCGGCCACGCGGCCAGTTCAACCGTCAGGCCCAGCAGCTGCGGGGTATAGAGGCGGGCCACGCTCATGCTGGCGGATCAGTGTCCCTGTGCTCCACCGAGGCGCGGCGCTCGGCGATCAGCTGGACCATTTCTTCCGAACTGGCATTGATGAAGGGATAAGTCCTGGACGTGGTCATCCAAGTCGGGCGGCCAGCCACGCCCCAGCCCGAATCGTAGCCCAGCGCCAGGATCGAGAAGGCAAACACTGCCACGATCGTACCCTTGATCGCGCCGAACCCGAATCCCAGCACCCGGTCAATCGGGCCCAAAGCCGATTTGCGCGCCGTATCGCCAGCGCGCCGCGCGATCAGCTGCATCGCCATATAAGGGATCAACAGCAGGATCGCGAAGGCCAGCAGCGCGGCAGCGGTAGGTGTGCCCATGAACGAAAAAATGATCTGCGTCAGATCGGTGTGCAGGTAACGGATGGCAAAGATCGCCAGCACCCATGCGGCAAGCGACAGCACCTCGTGCACGAAGCCGCGCAGGAAACCGCCGGTGGCTGCGGTGGCGACCACCAGCAGAACAATGATGTCGAACAGAGTCATAAGCGGCACGAAGCTAAGCGCTTGCCATCACCCGGTCAACGAGGCCCGGCAATCCGGCAATCCCGCCATAGCGCATCTTTGCCGATGACTGCCCTTCGGCTTGTGGCCCGCACGCCTGATCGAACCCCAGCTTGGCCGCTTCCTTGACCCGCAGGCTGGCGTGGCTGACCGGCCGGATCTCGCCCGAAAGCGACACTTCCCCGAACCACACCGCGCGCAGCGGCAGCGGTTTGTCGGCCAGTGCGGATACCAACGCAGCAGCCACGGCAAGGTCTGCCGCCGGATCGGACAAGCGGTATCCGCCTGCCACGTTGAGATAGACTTCGGCCGAGGAGAAATTGAGCCCGCAGCGCGATTCCAGCACGGCCAGCAACATGGCCAGTCGCCCGCTGTCCCACCCCACCACCGCGCGGCGCGGGGTGGCGCCCGATTGCAGGCGCACGATCAGCGCCTGGATTTCCACCAGAACCGGCCGAGTGCCTTCCAGCGCGGGGAACACGGCGGAACCTGCCAGCGGCTCCTCCCGCCCTGAAAGGAACAGCATCGAGGGATTGGAGACTTCGGCCAGGCCATGCCCTTCCATCGCGAACACGCCGATCTCGTCCACTGCGCCAAAGCGGTTCTTCAAGGCGCGCAGGATACGGTACTGGTGGCTGCGCTCACCCTCGAAGCTCATCACCACGTCGACCATGTGTTCCAGCACGCGGGGTCCGGCAATGCTGCCGTCCTTGGTGACATGGCCGACCAGCACCAGTGCCACGCCATTTTCCTTGGCATACCGGATCAGTTCAAACGCCGATGCGCGGACCTGGCTGACGGTGCCGGGGGCGCCCTCGATCATGTCGGAATGCATCGTCTGGATCGAATCGACCACCAGCAGGGCGGGCGGAGTGCCATCGCCCAGCGTCGTCAGGATGTCGCGCACCGACGTTGCCGAGGCTAGCCGGATCGGAGCATCGGCCAGGCCCAGCCGGCCTGCCCGCAAACGGACCTGCCCTGTCGCCTCTTCTCCGCTGACATAGACTGCATCCTTGCCGGATCGCGCGATGGCGGCGGCGGCCTGCAGCAGCAGGGTACTTTTGCCGATGCCAGGTTCGCCGCCCATCAGGATCGCACTACCCGGCACGATCCCGCCGCCCAGCGCCCGGTCGAATTCCGCAAGACCGGTGGTGCTACGCGCCAGTGGCGTGGTCGGCGTATCAAGCGCTTCGAACTGGATGCGCCTGCCGCCGGTGGCAAGGTGGTGCTTGGCGGCAAAGGCCGTCTCGGGCACCTCTTCTTCCAGCGTGTTCCACTCCGAACAATCAGGACATTGCCCTTGCCAGCGGTGCGACACACCGCCGCATTGGGCGCAGATATAGCGACGCTTGGGTTTTGCCATGCGTGATGCCTAAACGGAACATAGGCGGAACGCAATTCCCTTTCCACGATTGCATTCATGGCTTTGCCGCGCCACAATCGCCGCCATGCGCCAGAAGGAACTTCGCATTGCCCTCATCTGCTACGGCGGGATCAGCCTGGCGGTGTACATGCACGGGGTCACCAAGGAGGTCTGGAAGCTGGCGCGGGCCAGCCGGGATTTCCACGCCGGCGCGCCGCCCGGTACCGGGGCCGAGTCGATCTACCGCGAGATACTGGAAAAACTGGCGGGCGAGCATGACTTGCGCTTGCGCGTTCTGCCCGACATTCTCACCGGGGCCAGCGCAGGCGGCATCAATGCGGTATTCCTGGCGCAGGCCATCTATTCGGGCCAGTCGCTTGATCCGCTGACCGACTTGTGGCTGGAAACTGCCGATGTCGATCGCCTGCTCGATCCCGAGGCGCAATTGTGGACCCGTGCGGCCAAGTTCTGGGCACCGCCGTTGGTCGAACTGCTGCTCAAGCGGCCGGGCAACGTGGTGTCCGAAAGCGTGGCACCGGAAATGCGAACGGAGGTGCGGCACAAGCTGGCGCGGTTTGTGCGCAGCCGCTGGTTCCAGCCGCCTTTCTCCGGCATCGGCTTCTCCACCCTGTTGGCCAATGCCCTGCAGGCCATGGCCGATGCGCCCGATGGCCTGCCTTTGCTGCCGGCCGGCCATCCGGTGGACCTGTTTGTCACTGTGACCGATTTTCACGGCCACTTGCAGCCGCTTTACCTGAACAGTCCGCCGCTGGTGGACGAGAGCGAGCACCGCCTGCCAATCGGTTTCCGCGCCAAGGTGCCGCCCGAAGCAGGAAAGACGCTGGCCGACCTGCTCGAACTGACGCTGGCCGCTCGCGCCACTGCCAGCTTCCCCGGGGCATTCCCGCCGTTAAGGCTGGCGGAGATCGATCGCCTGGCCGAAATGCGTGGCCTCAAATGGCCAGGGCGTACGCAGTTTGTCGAGCGGATCATGCCGGTTCATTCCCGCAACAATTCGGTTGAAAGTGTTTCGCTGGTCGATGGCTCGGTGCTGGTCAACGCGCCGTTTTCCGAAGCGATGGGCGCATTGCAGGATCGCCCGGCCCAGCGTGAGGTGGACCGGCGGTTTGTCTATATCGACCCCACGCCTGATCGTCGGCGGGTGATCGGCCAGCATGGCGATGAAGTGGGCTTCTTCCGGGCAATCTTTGGCTCCATCTCGGCCATCCCGCGCGAACAACCGATCCGCGACAACCTTGAACTGATCCAGGCCATGTCGCGCGAGGCGCTGGAGATGGGGCGGATCATCGAAAGCCTGCGCCCGGAGGTGGAACGCGCGGTGGACAGCCTGTTCGGTCGCACCTTCTTCCTCGACAGCCCCACGCCCAAGCGGTTGGCGACATGGCGGGCAAAGGCGCAGCAAGCCGCTGCCGAGCAGGCGGGTTTCGCGTTCCACGCCTATGCGCAGGCCAAGTTTGCCGGGGTTATCGCACGGTTGGCGCACCTGGTCGTCACGCACGCACCAAGCCTGCAATCCGCCGATGCCCGCAAAGTCGCGCTGCTGTTGCGGGAAAGCTGCGAGACATCCGGCCTTGCCTCACTGGCCGAGCCGCGTGGCGGGGCAAACGAACCGGCCATCGCCTTTTTCCGCGCGCATGACATCGGCTTCCGCGTGCGCCGGTTGCGCCTGCTTGCCCGCCGCCTTTCGCGTGAATGGGTGGACGATGACGAGATCACCGAGGCTGATCGGGATGGCGCGCGCGAGGTCATCTACCGGGCATTGGCGCTCTATTTCGAGCGGGAGACCAATCTTGGTCCCGATGGCGGTTTCGCTGGCATAGCGGACAAGGTGCTGATTGATCCCGCCACGGTGCTGGCCGAGATTTCCGCCCGGCGCGACTTGCCGGGCCTCGATCGCGAAGTCGAACAGGTGCTGGCCACCGGCCTGGAAGCCATGCCACGGGCCCTGCGCCGCCGGGTGCTGCTCGCCTACCTAGGCTTTCCGTTCTACGATGTGGCCACCCTGCCCCTGCTGCGTAACGAGGGGCTGACCGAATTCGATCCGGTAAAGGTCGACCGCATCTCGCCCGACGATGCGACCAGCATCCGGGCGGGCGGCACCTTTGCCACCTTGCGCGGGATCGAGTTTTACAACTTCGGGGCCTTTTTCAGCCGCGCCTATCGCGAGAACGACTATCTGTGGGGCCGCCTGCACGGGGCCGAACGCATGATTGATCTGGTCTGTTCGACCGTGCCATCGCAAATCCCGCTGTCAGACTGCCAAGGCATCAAACGCCGCCTGTTCCTCGCCATTCTGGACGAAGAGGAGGTGCGGTTGAAGGCCGATCTAGGCCTGATTGACAGGCTTAGGCGCGAGGTTGAGGCGATCCCGGACTGACACCTCAGCCCGAGAACGCATCCTTCAACCGCTCGAAAAAGCCGCGACTTTCGGGGCATTCGTCACCCGTTTCGGTCTCGCGGAATTCGCGCAGGATTTCCTTCTGGCGGGCAGACAGCCTGGTGGGCGTTTCCACCTGCACTTCGACCACCAGATCGCCCCGTCCACGCCCCTGCAGCACCGGCATGCCCGCACCGCGCTTGCGCAACTGCTTGCCTGACTGGATGCCGGCGGGAATGTCGATCGTGTGGGTTTCGCCGTCGATCCCGGGGATTTCCACGCAGCCACCCAACGCAGCGGTGGTGAAGGTGATCGGCATGCGAGTGAACAGCGAGGTGCCTTCGCGCTGGAACACGCTGTGCGCGCGCACGTGCAGGAAGATGTACAGGTCGCCTGCCGGAGCGCCCTGTGGCCCGGCCTCGCCCTTGCCGGCCAGGCGAATGCGGGTGCCGTTATCGACGCCAGGCGGTACTTCGACTTCGAGCCGCTGGATCTTGTCCACCCGGCCCTCGCCCCGGCAATCGCCGCACGCCTGTTCCAGTACTTCGCCGCGTCCGTGACATACCGGGCACGGTCGCTCGATGACGAACAGGCCCTGCTGCGCCCGGACCTTGCCATGGCCGTTGCAAGTAGTGCAGCGCCGCTGCCCGGTGCCGGGTGCCGCGCCGCTGCCGGAACAGGTGTCGCAATGGGTGGCGACTTCGACCTCGATCGTGCTGGTGCGCCCGTGGAACGCCTCCTCCAGCCCGATTTCCATGTCATAGCGCAGATCCGCCCCGCGCCGTGGGCGCGAACGTCCGCCGCCGCCGCCAAAGGCGCTGCCGAAGATCGTTTCGAAAATATCGCCCAGGTCGCCGAAATCGGCATGCTGGCCCCCGCCCCCACCGCCACCGCCGTGCCCCTGGGTAAAGGCTTCATGGCCAAAGCGGTCATAGGCGGCGCGCTTTTGCGGGTCTTTCAGGCAATCATAGGCCACACTTATGGACTTGAAGCGCGCTTCGCAATCGGCATCGCCGGGATTGCGATCCGGGTGATATTGCATCGCCAGCTTGCGATAGGCGCGCTTGATCGTGTCACCATCGGCATCGCGGGTGACTTCGAGCAACTGGTAAAAATCGATGGTGGACGAAGACATCACAGCCCCCTCAAAGCCTGTCCGCCACCGATGGCTGTCCATCGGTGGCGGGGCAGGTTATCAGTCAGGCAATCAGCCCTTGTTCTCTTCGTCGACTTCGGAGAACTCGGCGTCGACAACGTCCTCGTCGCCCGAAGATGGCGCGTCCGCATCGGCAGCGCCCGACTGGGCAGCAGCCTGATCCTTTTCGTAGATCTGCTGGCCCATCTTCATGGCAGCTTCGGTCAGCGCCGCAGCCTTGGCGTTGATGGTATCGGCATCATCACCTTCAAGTGCGGTCTTGACCTCGGCAATCGCGGCTTCAACCGCGGCCTTGGTTTCGGCGTCGATCTTGTCGCCATTTTCAGCCAGCTGCTTTTCGGTCGCATGGACCATGCTGTCGGCCTGGTTGCGGGCTTCGGCAGCAGCGCGGCGCTTCTTGTCTTCCTCGGCGAACTTCTCGGCATCCTTGACCATCTGGTCGATGTCGCTGTCCGACAGGCCACCCGACGCCTGAATGCGGATCTGCTGTTCCTTGCCGGTGCCCTTGTCCTTGGCCGACACGTTCACAATGCCGTTGGCATCGATGTCAAACGTGACCTCGATCTGCGGCACGCCGCGCGGAGCGGAAGGAATACCCAGCAAGTCGAACTGGCCGAGCATCTTGTTGTCCGCCGCCATCTCGCGCTCGCCCTGGAACACGCGGATAGTCACCGCCTGCTGGTTGTCATCGGCGGTCGAGTAGGTCTGGCTCTTCTTGGTCGGGATCGTGGTGTTGCGGTCGATCATGCGGGTGAACACGCCGCCCAGCGTTTCGATGCCGAGGCTCAGCGGAGTCACGTCGAGCAGCAGCACGTCCTTGACATCGCCTTGCAGCACGCCGGCCTGGATGGCCGCGCCCATCGCCACGACTTCATCGGGGTTCACGCCAGTGTGCGGTTCCTTGCCGAAGAAGTCCTTCACGGCTTCGCGCACCTTGGGCATGCGGGTCATGCCGCCAACCAGCACCACTTCGTCGATGTCCTTGGCGGTCAGGCCGGCATCGGCCAGCGCCTTCTTCATCGGCTCCTTGGTACGTTCGATCAGCTTGGCGACCATCTTTTCGAGGTCCGAACGGGTGATCGTTTCCACCAGATGCAGCGGGGTGGTTGCGCCACCTTCCATGCGGGCCGTGATGAACGGCAGGTTGATCTCGGTAGTCTGCGCCGAGGACAGTTCGATCTTGGCCTTTTCGGCCGCTTCCTTCAGCCGCTGCAGGGCCAGCTTATCAGTCCGCAGGTCCATGTTTTCCTTCTTCTTGAAGGAATCAGCGAGGTATTCGACCACCGCGCTGTCGAAATCTTCGCCGCCCAGGAACGTGTCGCCGTTGGTGGATTTCACTTCAAAAACGCCATCGCCGATTTCCAGGATGGAAACGTCGAACGTGCCGCCGCCAAGGTCATAGACCGCGATGGTCTTGCCATCGTCCTTGTCCAGGCCATAGGCGAGCGCGGCAGCAGTCGGCTCGTTGATGATGCGCAGCACTTCAAGGCCGGCGATCTGCCCCGCGTCCTTGGTGGCCTGGCGCTGGGCGTCGTTGAAATAGGCCGGAACGGTGATGACCGCCTGGGTGACCGTTTCGCCCAGGAAGCTTTCGGCGGTTTCCTTCATCTTCTGCAGGATGAAAGCCGAGATCTGGCTGGGCGAGTATTCCTCATTCCCGGCCGAAACCCATGCGTCGCCGTTCTTGCCCTTGACGATGGTATAGGGGACCAGTTCGGTGTCCTTCTTGGTCACCGGATCATCGAAGCGGCGGCCGATCAGGCGCTTTACCGCGAAAATGGTGTTGTCGCCGTTGGTCACCGCCTGGCGCTTGGCCGGCTGGCCGATCAGGCGTTCGCCCTCACGCGTGAAGGCAACGATCGACGGCGTGGTGCGCGCGCCTTCGGAATTCTCGATGACCTTGGGCTTGCCGCCGTCCATGACAGCAACACACGAATTGGTGGTCCCAAGGTCGATACCGATAACTTTGCTCATAACTTCCCCACTCTTCCTTACATCTGGACGCTGCACGCCAGGTTCCCCGTCCCACGGCAGAACCCTGTTGGCAGCTCGGAATACAAACGGTCTTTCGAAGCGCGATATAAGCGTGGTTTTGCGCCCGACAAGGGATGCGGGCGACTTGGAGATGCAGGTACCCGGCAGATTCAGCGCACTTGGCAGCACCAGCGCCGCGGCATACAAGCGGCCGCAAGAACCCACGGGGAGAATTGGCACATGAGGAAAGCATTCATCGCATCGGTCGCCGGACTGGCGCTGACCTTGGGCCTGGCTGCGTGCAGCGAGCCTGAAGCGCCTGTCGAAGCCGCCCCTGAAGCGCCCGAGGGCATCACGGTAACTGATGGGCGGATGAACATCCCGGCTGCCGCGGGCAATCCCGCAGCGGTCTATTTCACCATCACCAATGATGGCACCGAACCCCAGACGATGCGCGCGGTCAGTGTCCAGGGTGCCGAAAGCGCAATGTTCCATGAAACGTCGGAATGGAACATGCAGGTCGACATGCAGGAGCTGATCCAGGTTCCCGTGCCCGCCGGCGAAAGCGTGGTGTTCGAACAAGGCGGCAAGCACGTGATGGTTTTCGGCCTGCCTGCCGGGCTGGAACCCGGCGGCGAGTTGGAGGTGACGATCAGTTTCGTGCGCGGTGACAAGGTCAGCTTCCCGGTGCGCCTGCTGGCCCCGGGCGATGACGGGTCGGCAAACTGACGGCTGACAAGCCCATCGGACACCAGGTCCTGCCTTGCCCGGCGGGCGGCACACGCCCGCTGACGCCTGGCGAGATCCGCCTCGCCCGCAGCGTGTTCGGCGATGCTGTGGATTATGGCAAGGTCACCATCAGGCGCAGCAAGTTCTTCCCGCTGCAGCCGCGCAAGGTCACCATGGCCCCGCGCGGCCACCTGCATTTTCACCCGCTGAGCGCGATATACTGCGATGATTTCGCCTTCGCCGGGCCGCAAGCCCAGGCGCTGCTGATCCATGAACTGGTGCATGTCTGGCAGGTGCAGCAACGGGGTGACTGGTACCTGCTGCTCTATCGCCACCCCTGGTGTCGTTATGATTACACACTTAAACCCGGCTGGAAACTTGAACAGTACGGGATCGAACAGCAGGCGATGATTGTGCAGCACGCCTTCATGCTACGGCAGGGATCACAGGTAGCTGGCGCCCCGCCGCTGGAGCAGTATCTTTCCATCCTCCCGTTCAAGGGTTTTGCAAAAGGGGCCTTCCATGCCGCACAAGGTTGATCACCACGCCATCCTGGATCGCCTGGCCGCAACACGCGGCGGGGTCCGCAATGTGTTCGACCGGATCGATCCGCGCCGCACTGCGCATCTGGTGGTCGACATGCAGAACGGCTTCATGCAGCCGGGCGCGCCGGTGGAAGTTCCCGCTGCGCGCGATGTGGTGGATCAGATCAACGCCATCAGCAGGGCGGTACGCGATGCCGGCGGGACCAACGTGTTCCTGCGCTATACCACACCACAGGACTGGCAGACCGGCTGGACTGTGTTCTGGGAGCGGATGGGCGTGGCGGCGGCCGATCATCGCGCGGCATTCACCCCCGGCGCGCACCTGCACCAGTTATGGCCCTCGCTGGATGTGTCAGACGCTGACCTGGTGATCGACAAGCACCGGTTCAGCGGGTTCACCCACGGCACCTGTGATCTGCACACGGCGTTGCAGGCCCGCGGGATCGATACGCTGATCATCAGCGGCACACTGACCAATTGCTGCTGCGAAAGCACCGCGCGCGATGCCATGCAGTACAACTACCGCGTGATCATGGCGGCAGACGCCAATGCCGCGCTGAGCGACGAGGAACATGGCGCCACGCTGCATATCCTGGCCATGGTCTTTGCCGACCTGAGATCAAGTACGGAACTGGTTGAAATGCTCGCCGAGGCGCGGCAGACTGCCTGAGCGTGGCTGCCCGGCCCCGCAGTGCAAACGGGGGCCTCATGCACGGACTAACCAGAAATGCCGCAAATTTTGCTTGCGCTGTTGTCGCATTCGGGATCGCGGTGACACCAGCTACTGCACAAGATACCGCTGCTGTGCCGACATATGCCAAGGTCGAACTGACCAGCGGCTTCACACCTGATCCGCAATTTTTCAGTGTCACTTCGGGTGGCTCGATCGCGGCCTCGGGCATCGGTGATCCATGCCGCGGCTTCATCGCTTCGGCCCCGGATGTGCGGCTGCATTACAGCAGCGGGTCTCTGCCCCTGATCATCTCCACCCGTTCCACCGGCGACACCACGTTGGCAGTCTATGCGCCTGACGGACGCTGGTACTGCGATGACGACAGCGGCGAGGCCGGCCTGAACGCAATGGTGCGGTTCAATGCGCCGATGTCGGGCCGCTATGTGATCTGGGTAGGATCGTACAGCAGCGGCGCCTACCTGAATTCCGAAGTGTCGATTTCGGAAGTACGCAGCCAGTAGTGGTTGATCAATCCGGCTTCTTCGCCACCGCCACCAGGGCCGGGCGCAGCAGGCGGTCCTTGATCATGTAGCCGCTTTGCATTTCCTGGATCACCGTGCCGGGTTCGGCCTCGGCGTGGGGCACTTCGATCATGGCCTGGTGCTGGTTGGGATCGAGCGGAAGGCCGACAGCGGCGATCCGGGCGATGCCGTGGGCTGTGAACACCTTTTCCACTTCGCGCATGGTCGCTTCGATTCCGGCAACAAGGCTGCGCATTTTGTCATCTTCGCGCAATTCGGCAGGCATGGCTTCCAGCGCGCGCGACAGGTTATCCGATACCGACAGAATATCGCGGGCAAAGCCGGTCGCCGCATAGGCCTGCGCGTCCTGCTTTTCCTTTTCCAGGCGGCGACGCACGTTCTGCGTTTCCGCGCGGGCATAGAGCACCTGCTGCTTGGCCTCGTCCAATTCGGCCTGCAGCGCGCCGATCCGTTTGGCCGCTTCGTCCTCGGTATCGTCACCCTGGTCAAGGAACTGCTCGGGAATGCCGTCCATCTCCTTGGCCATTTCCCGGGCCAGCGCTTCCTCGTCGCGGATCTTGTCGTTCTCGTTCATGTCTCAACCAATTCTCTTGCCCAGCGACTGGGCGGTAAAATCAACCATCGGCACCACGCGGGCATAGTTCAGCCGCGTAGGACCGATAACTCCGAGCACGCCGACCACCCGGCCTTCGCGATCGCGATAGGGCGCGGCAATGACAGAGGAACCCGACAGTGCAAACAGGCGATTTTCCGCACCGATGAAAATTCGCGTCGCGCCGGCTTCCCGCGTGCTGTCGAGTAAGTCGGCAATCGACTGCTTGTTTTCAAGATCATCAATCAGCGAACGGATGCGTTCGATGTCACCCAGGGCGGTTTCATCGAGCAGGTTGGCTTGCCCGCGCACGATCAGCACCCGGCGGCGGGTGGCATCCATGCTCCAGGTCACCAGCCCGCGTTCCACCAGATCACGACTGGCATCATCCAGCGCGGTGGAATTGCTGGCGATTTCGGCCTGCATCGTGCGCACCGCTTCGGCCAGTGTGCGTCCGGCCAACCGGGCGGTGACATAATTGCTGGCCCGCTGCAGCGTGGCGCTGCCGGTTCCGGGTTGCAGGTCCAGCAAGCGATTCTCGATCTGGCCGTCCTCGCCCACCAGCACAACCAGCGCGCGGGTGGCATCGATGGGCACGATGTTGAGCTGGGCAATGCGCGGCTCCCGCCGGGGCACCATGACCATGCCGGCTGCGCCCGACAGGTCGGACAGGATCGTGCTGGTCGCCTCCAGAGCCTGTTCGATCGGTCCGGCGCGGGCCATCTGTGCTTCGATCGCCGCCCGCTCCATCGCGGTAGGCTCGGCCACCTGCATCATGCCGTCGACGAACAAGCGCAGGCCGCTCTCTGTCGGCATGCGCCCCGCGCTGGTGTGCGGCGCTGCCAGCAAGCCCAATTGTTCCAGATCGGCCAGCACCGATCGGATCGAGGCCGGAGAGAGGTTGATGTCCGCGCGCTGCGCCAGCGCCTTGGATCCCACCGGCTGCCCGCTATCGAGATAGTCTTCCACCACCAGGCGGAAAATCTCCCGCGCACGGGCTGTCAATTCAGTGATCGGATGCGAGGCCATGACAGCGCTTAATCTAGGCGCTAGGGCGGCGCACGCAATATCGCGATCCCAGGAGACAAATACATGCGACCTTCCGGCCGCGCCGCAGACGAAATGCGCGCGATTTCCATCGAGACCGGCTTCACCAAGCACGCCGAAGGCAGCTGCCTGATCAGCTTTGGCGATACCCGCGTGTTGTGCACCGCCAGTGTCGAGGAGAAGGTTCCGCCGTTCCTGCGCAACAAGGGCACCGGCTGGGTTACCGGTGAATATTCGATGCTGCCCCGCGCCACGCACACCCGTGGCAGCCGTGAAGCGGCCAAGGGCAAGCAGAGCGGGCGGACGCAGGAAATCCAGCGGCTGATCGGCCGGTCCTTGCGCGCCGTCACCGACATGCAGAAGCTGGGCGAGCGCCAGATCACGCTGGATTGCGATGTGCTGCAGGCCGATGGCGGTACGCGCACTGCCGCCATTTCCGGTGCATGGGTGGCATTGCGGCTGGCGGTCAACAAACTGATGGAAGCAGGCGCGATCAAGGATGATCCGCTGACCGCCAAGATCGCTGCGGTGTCCTGCGGCATCTGCAACGGCGTGCCAGTGCTCGATCTCGACTATATCGAGGATTCTGCCGCCGATGCCGATGCCAACTTCGTACTGATCGAAGGCGGCCAGATCGCCGAGGTCCAGGCCACGGCGGAAGGCGCCACCTATGACGAGGAAGGCCTGCTGCGCCTCCTGCGCCTCGCCCGCATCGGCACGGACCGGATCTATGCCGCGCAGGATGTCGCTACAAAATGACCCGCAAACTGGGGGGCGGCAGCCTGGTCATTGCCACGCACAATGCGGGCAAGTTGAAGGAAATCGGCGCGCTGCTCGCCCCCTATGGGCTGGAATGCATCTCTGCCGGCGCGCTGGGTCTGCCGGAACCGGCGGAGACTGGCACTACGTTTGTCGAAAATGCGCTGATCAAGGCGCGGGCGGCGGCAGAGGCTTCGGGCATGGTGGCGCTGGCCGATGACAGCGGACTTTCGGTGGCGGCCCTGGACGGCCGGCCCGGCGTCTATACCGCCGACTGGGCCGAACGGCAGTGGTTCGAAGGCTCCCCCGGGCGGGACTGGTACATGGCTATGGGCAAGGTCGAGGGCATGCTGCAGGCGCTGGGACCGGATACGCCGCGCGATGCGTGGTTTTCCTGCGTGCTGGCTATTGCCTGGCCCGAGGGCGACTATGCCGTGTATGAAGGCCGGGTTGCAGGCCAACTCACCTGGCCCCCGCGCGGCACGGTGGGGTTCGGCTATGATCCGGTGTTCGTGGCCGAAGGGTATGACCGGACCTTCGCCGAGATCGACCCGGAAGAGAAGCACGCGATCAGCCATCGGGCCGATGCCTTCGCCAAGCTGGTGCAGGGCCAGTTTGGGGCATAAGACCGCGCAATGGCCCGCGCGCTTTATATCCATTGGCCCTTCTGCCTGAAGAAGTGCCCCTATTGCGATTTCAATTCGCACGTGCGCGATGCGGTGGATCATGCCCGGTGGCAAGCGGCCCTGATCGCCGACATGCGGGCCGAGGCCGAGCTGGCAGCCGGAGAACCGCTCCACTCGATATTCTTCGGCGGCGGCACACCTTCCCTCATGCCGCCGACACTGGTCGAGGCCTTGCTGCGCGAGGCCGAGGCATTGTGGGGCTTTGCACCCGGGATCGAGATCACCCTGGAGGGCAATCCCTCATCGGTCGAGGCCGCCAACTATGCCGCGCTGGCTGCGGCGGGCGTCAATCGTGCTTCGCTTGGCGTGCAATCGCTGCATGATGAAACGCTGCAATTCCTGGGCCGGTTGCACGATGCAAACGAGGGGCTGAAAGCGCTTGAAGTGGCGCAGAACGTGTTTGCTCGGGTTACATTCGATCTCATCTATGCCCTGCCCGGCCAGACACCGGCGCAATGGCAGGCAGACCTGGCGCGCGCGCTGTCGTACGGCACTTCGCACCTGTCACTGTACCAACTCACCATCGAACCCGGCACGCGCTTTGAAACCATGGTTCGGCGGGGCGATTTTATCCCGCTGGACGATGATGCTGCAGCCGACCTGTTCGACCTGACGCAGGACATGACCCGCGCCGCCGGCCTGCCCGCTTACGAGATCAGCAACCACGCCCGGCCGGGTGAGGAAAGCCGCCACAACCTGGCATACTGGCGGTACGATGACTATGTCGGCATTGGCCCCGGCGCGCACGGGCGGCGCGCGGGCCAGGGCGGAAAATGCGCCACGCAGCGCCACAAGAAGCCGGAAAACTGGCTGGCGGCGGTGGAGGAGCGCGGTTCCGGCAACCAGATCGAACTGCCGATCTCCCGCCTCACCCAAGCGTCCGAAGCGCTGCTGATGGGTCTGCGTCTGGCCGAGGGAATCGATCTGTCCGCGCTGTCCGCCCGCGTGGCAATTCCGTCAGAAGATCTCGTCGATCCGGTTGAGGAGGCCGGGCTTGCGGCGCTCGGCCTGCTGCGCCGCGATGGCCAGCGCCTGATCATCACGCCCAAGGGCATGCCGCTGCTCGATGCGATCTTGCCGCGCATCGTGCCCGACGAACTGGTGAGCGCATGAGCAGTGCGGATATGCTGGAAGTATGGCGCAACTATCTGACCCATGCCCGCCGCCGCTCGCCCCATACCGTGCGCGCCTATCTTGCCGCCGCCAACCGCCTGATCGAACGAACCGCCTCTGAAAGCTGGCATGAGGTGGCACGGCTGGAGGCTGGCGAACTGCGTCTGCATATGGCGGCGCGGCGCAGCGACGGGATCGGCAATGTCTCTGCCGCCCGCGAACTGTCGGCGTTGAAAAGCTTCCTCGCCTTTGCCCGCGAGCAGGCGGGTGAGGCCGATGCTGCCCCGCCCCGCATGCGCGGGCCGCGCATCAAGAAAGGCCTGCCCCGCCCCGTTACCCCCGATGATGCCACCAACATGGCCGATCTGGTGGAAGCGAACGCCAGCCAAGGCTGGATCGGCGCGCGTGATCGGGCCGTGCTGCTGCTGATGTATGGCGCGGGCCTGCGCATTGCCGAAGCCTTGTCATTAACCGGAGCAGACCTGCCGCTGGGCGAGGTGCTGCAAGTCACCGGCAAAGGGGGCAAGCAACGCGTGGTCCCGCTGATCCCGGTGGTGCGCGATGCCGTGGCTGACTATGCGCGCCAAAGCCCGTGGCCGGTCACCCCAAAGGATGCGCTGTTCCGCGGTGCCAAGGGCGGGCCACTGGGTCAGGGGATGGTGCAGAAGGCGATGGCCCGCGCACGGATCGCCCTTGGCCTGCCCGCCAGTGCCACCCCGCATGCCTTGCGCCACTCGTTCGCCACGCATTTGCTGGGTGCAGGCGCTGACTTGCGAAGCCTGCAGGAATTGCTGGGCCACGCCAGCCTGGGATCGACCCAAATATATACCAAGGTGGATGCCGCGACCCTGCTCGACACCTATCGCAGTGCCCACCCGCGAGAGCAGGACTAGTCCTGTCTTGGCGGCCTCGGCTGCCAGGTAAGCACACGCCAGAGATAACCGATTACCGCCACGCCCGTGAAGCCCAGGATCATCCAGGCCAGCACGTCCTGCGATTCCTGCAGGTAGCGGCCCAGCCACTCGCCGCCCTTGATCAGCAGGGCATTCCAGAGGAGTGATCCGGCAAACGTGAAGGCGAGGAATTTGCCCAGCGGCATGTGGGCCAAGCCCGCCGGCAGCGAAATGATCGTGCGCAGGAACGGCGAGAAGCGGAGAAAAAACACTACCCAGTGGCCGTGCTTCACGAAGAACAATTGCGCCTGGACGATATGGTGCCAGTCGACCGTCAGCCAACGGCCCCAGCGGTCGACTAAAGGTTCGAGCCGGGCAAAGCCCCAACTGTTACCGATCCAATACCAGAAGTAATTGCCCACCGTGGTGCCCACAGTGCCGATCAGCAGCAGCGGCCAGAAATCCATAGCTCCGCGGGAAACCAGCAGTCCGCCGATCCCCATGATGACTTCCGAAGGCACGGGCGGAACGATATTCTCCAGCGCCATCAACAGGAAGATGCCGAGGTATCCGCCCTGCTCGATGGCGTTTATGATGAACTGGTCCATGGGTGCCCAACGCAGGAGTGCGGGATCGGTTCTTAAGGGTTATCCCCTAAATCTCCAGTAACCTTCAGGTATTCAGCATGGCGGCATGGCGCCGTTCCAGTGCCTGCCAGATCAGTCCCGGGGTATCGGTGCCGTTGAATGCGTCGATGGCCACGATCCCGGTCGGGCTGGTGACGTTGATTTCGGTCAGCCACTTGCCGCCGATCACGTCGATCCCGACAAACACCAGCCCTCGCCGCTTCAGTTCCGGCCCCATCGCGGCGCAAATTTCTTGTTCGGCATCGGTCAGCCCCGCCGCTTCGGCATAACCGCCTTGCGCCAGGTTGGATCGGAACTCACCCTCGCCCGGACGGCGGTTGATCGCGCCGGCAAACTCGCCATCGATCAGCACGATGCGCTTGTCGCCCAGTGCTACCTCGGGAATGAACGGCTGCACCATGTGGGGTTCGGGCCAGGTCTGGTTGAACACTTCGAACAGGGCCGAAAGATTGGTCCCCTCGGCATCGAGTTTGAAGATCGCCTTGCCGCCGTTGCCGTGCAGCGGCTTGACCACCACCGCGCCATGCCGTTCGTGGAATTCCCGCACGTCATCCAGATTGCGCGCCACCAGCGTGGGCGGCATGAAGCGTGCGTAATCGAGCACGAACATCTTTTCCGGCGCGTTGACCACCTCGCGCGGGTCGTTGGATACCAGCGTGGTGCCTTTCAGCCGGTCGAGCAGCAGCGCTGCGCTGATATAACCCAGGTGAAACGGCGGGTCCTGCCGCATCAGGATCACGTCGACATCGGTGCCAAGATTGATCCGCCGCCGATCGCCTGCGGTGAAGTGATCGCCCAGCACGCGCTGCACGGTGACGGGCGCAGCCCAGGCGGTGATGAGTCCACTGTCATAGGACAGGCTGGCGACATCGTAATGCCATACCGAATGGCCCCGCTCCTGCGCGCTCAGCATCAGGGCAAAGCTGGAATCGCCGGCGATCTTGATTGTTTCCAGCGGATCCATCTGGACGGCGACGCGTAAGGCCATGTCATTCAGTCTTTCGTCATTGCGAGCTTAGCGAAGCAATCCAGGGCGATTGTGCGCAGCGCTCTGGATTGCCGCGCCGCTCTGCTCCTCGCAATGATGAGGGTGAGGCGATCACGGCTGCCAGGCGTTGGTGATGTGGCGAGGGAACGCGCGCGGCGCAAGCAGGATCACGTCAACCGTCAGGTCTTCGCCGTTCAGCGCATACTTGTGCGCCACGGCTTCCGCAGCAGCAGCCACGCGGCGCAGGCGGTATTCGTCGATCGCCAGGTCAAGGTCGGCCACCTTCTTGCGCCACTTGACCTCGACAAAGGCGATCAACCCGCCGCGCCGGGCGACAATGTCGATTTCGCCCACCGGCGTCTTTACCCGGGTATCGAGGATGGACCAGCCTTTCAGCCGCAACCATGCCGCCGCCCGCGCCTCACCCTCGCGCCCCCTGCGTTCGGCCTGCTGGCGGATCACGATGTCTTGCTATCTTTTGGGCGCAATTCCATCGCCCGGGCATATAACGTGCGCCGGTCCAGCCCGGTGGCCTTGGCAACCTGTCCGGCGGCCTGGCTCGGCTTGTCATGCTTCATCGCAGCCAGCAGCAATGCATCGGCATCCACCGGCCCCGCATCCTGCGCCACCGGCGGCCCGATCAACAGCACGATTTCGCCACGCGGCGGATGGGCGGTATAATGGGCGATCAGGTCATCTGCACTGCCGCTGCGACATTCTTCGTGCATCTTGGTCAGCTCGCGCGCCACCGCCACTTCGCGGCCCGGCATTTGGGCGCCAATGGTGGCGAGGGATTTTATCAGGCGCGGCGCGGTCTCGAAGAAGATCAGCGTGGACCGCAGGCTCGCCAGTTCATCCAGCACGGCGGCGCGGGCCTGTTCCTTTGGCGGCAGGAAACCGGCGAACAGGAAGCGGTCGCTCGGCAGCCCGGACAGCGCCAGCGCCAGCAACGGCGCGCTCGCCCCCGGCAAGGCAGTGACGGGAATACCCACATCGCGCGCAGCACGGACCAGGCGATAGCCCGGATCCGATACCAGCGGCATGCCCGCATCGCTCACCAGCGCGATCGCCTGGTGCTGCATCGCCGCCAGCAATCGTTCGCGATCAGCGACCGAGGCGTGGTCGTCGTATCGCCACATGCGGTTGGAAATGCCGAGCAACTTTAGGAGCTTGCCGGTAACGCGCGTATCCTCGCAGGCAATCGCATCACAACGCGCCAGAATGTCCTTTGCCCGCAAAGTGATGTCCCCGAGATTGCCAATCGGGGTCGCGGCGATATAGAGGCCGGGAGATAGTTTTTCGGGTTCGGCTGCGATGTTCACCAGCGCTCCATGAACCAGATTGAGCGGAGGCAGCAAGCATGTTCGGCAATTGGCGGCGCGGTTTAGCCGTGGCCTTTATCACCTTGGCCCTGGCGGGTTGTAAGGTGATCCCGGATGGCGGCAGCGGCGGCCCCGTCACCGATGCACCGGTGGCCGTGCCCACCGATGTACCATCGGACACCGCCCTGCCCCAGGATGAAGGCCGCCATCGCGTGGCCCTGCTGGTGCCATTGAGTGGAGAAAACGGCGCGGTCGGCCAGTCGATCGCCAATGCCACCACGATGGCCTTGCTCGATACCAATGCCGAAAACCTGCGCATCACCACATATGATACCTCTGCCGGTGCGGCCCGCGCGGCAAGCCGGGCGATCGCCGATGGCAACCAGTTGATTCTCGGGCCGCTTGGCCGTGATGACGTAGCCACCGTGCTGGCCCAGGCCCGCCCGGCCGGTATCCCGCTGATCACGTTCTCCAACGATTCCGGGGTGGCTGCGGCCGATGTGTTCGTGATGGGCCACATTCCCGAACAATCGGTCGAACGCACGGTTCGTTTCGCGATCGACCAGGGAGCGCGCCGCTTTGCCGCGCTGGTGCCGCAAGGTGAATATGGCGAGCGCGCGACTGCTGCACTACGCCGCACGGCCGAACGCGCCGGAGCCACGGTTGTTGCCGTCGAGACCTTTAACCGCGGCAACACTTCGATCGTCAGCGCTGCCACCCGGCTGAATGCAACAGGCGGGTTCGATACCGTGCTGATTGCAGACGGCGCGCGCCTGGCAGCTATGGCGGCGAGCGAGTTGAAGCCGGCAGGTTCCGACCTGCCATCACTGATCGGCCCCGAATTGTGGAGCGGTGAAACTACGCTGACCCGCGCCGAGGCCATGCAGGGCGCCTGGTTCTCGTCTGTTTCGGACAGCCGCTATCGGCAGTTTTCCACCAGCTATGAAACCCGCTTTGGCGGTCAGCCCTATCGCATTGCCACGCTTGGCTATGACGCGGTCCTGCTGACTTTGCGGGTGGCGCGCGACTGGACACCGGGCCGACCTTTCCCGACCGGGCAGATGCTCGACCCAGGCGGCTTTCTGGGTCTTGACGGCCCGTTCCGCTTCCGCAGCGACGGGGTGGGGGAACGGGTGTTCGAAGTGCGCGAAGTGAGCGACGGTTCGTTCCGGGTCGTCGATGCTGCCCCTCGGCAGTTCTGACGGTAGATAAGTCGGCGCGTGGCGCTTGAAGCAGCGGATTCCGCCAGCCTATAGCACTTGCCATGAGCCAGGACCTGTTCGACGCCTTGCCCGCCGGTGGCGGTGACTACGATTCCTCATCGATCGAGGTGCTGGAAGGGCTTGAACCTGTCCGCCGTCGCCCCGGCATGTACATCGGCGGCACGGATGAGCGGGCCTATCACCACCTCGCCGCCGAAGTGCTCGACAACTCGATGGACGAGGCCGTGGCCGGCCATGCCAACCGCATCGAGATGGTGCTGGAGGAAGGCAACAAGCTGACCGTGATCGACAACGGGCGCGGCATGCCGGTGGACGAACACCCCAAGTTTCCCGGCAAGTCCACGCTGGAAGTGATCATGACCACGCTGCATTCGGGCGGCAAGTTCTCCGGCAAGGCCTATGCCACCAGTGGTGGCCTGCACGGCGTGGGTGTGTCGGTGGTCAACGCCTTGTCGAGCGATACCCGGGTGGAGGTGGCGCGCAACAAGGAAGTCTATGCACAGAACTTCGTGCGCGGGGTACCGCAGGGCGGGCTGCAGAAGCTGGGGCCAACACCCAACCGGCGCGGCACCAGCGTGTCTTTTGTGCCCGATACCGAGATTTTTGGTGACCGCAGTTTCAATCCCAGGCGCTTGTTCAAGCTTGCCCGTTCCAAGGCCTATCTGTTTGCCGGAGTGGAAATCCGCTGGAAATGCGCGCCCTCGCTGGTGTCGGAAGATGTTCCGGCCGAAGCGGTATTCCAGTTTCCCGGCGGCTTGTCCGATCACCTGCGCGAACAGATTGGCGACCGCGAATGCGTGACCGCCGATTTCTTTGCCGGCCGGCAGGATTTCAGTGACGAACAGGGCCGAGTGGAATGGGCGGTTGCCTGGCCATTGTGGTCCGATGGTTCGACCAGTTGGTATTGCAACACTGTGCCCACACCCGATGGCGGCACCCACGAACAGGGTCTGCGGACCGCGCTCACCCGGTCCTTGCGCGGGTTTGGCGAGCTGGTGGGCCAGAAGAAGGCCAAGGACATCACTGCCGACGATGTGATGACCGGCGCTGAGATCATGCTCAGCGTGTTCATCCGCGATCCGCAATTCCAGAGCCAGACCAAGGACCGGCTGACCAGCCCCGAAGCCGCGCGCCTGGTGGAAAACGCAGTGCGCGACCACTTTGACCACTTCCTGGCCGATAATATGGAGCGCGGCAAAGCGCTGCTCGGTTCGGTCATGGAGCGGATGGACGAGCGGCTGCGGCGCAAGGCCGAGCGTGAGGTCAAGCGCAAGACCGCCACCAGCGCCAAGAAGCTGCGCCTGCCCGGCAAGCTGACCGACTGTTCGGGTGAGACCGAGGCCGAGACCGAGCTGTTCATTGTCGAAGGTGACAGCGCCGGCGGCAGCGCAAAGCAGGCGCGCGACCGCAAGACCCAGGCAATCCTGCCGATTCGCGGCAAGATCCTCAACGTCGCCAGTGCCAGCGCCGACAAGATCCGCGCCAACACTGAGATCGCCGATCTGGCCCTCGCGCTCGGTTGCGGCATCCGCAAGGACTGCGATCCGGCGCAGCTCAGGTATGACCGTATCGTCATCATGACCGACGCAGACGTTGACGGGGCGCACATCGCCACCTTGCTGATGACGTTCTTCTTCCAGGAGATGGCCGAAATCGTGCGGCAGGGGCACCTCTACCTTGCACAACCGCCGCTCTACCGGCTTACCGCCGGCAAGGAGAGCGCCTATGCCAAGGACGATGCGCACCGGGCGGAGCTGGAAGCGACCCGGTTCAAGGGCAAGAAGGTCGAGGTCAGCCGGTTCAAGGGCCTGGGCGAAATGAACCCCGGCCAGTTGCGCGAAACCACCATGAACCCCGCCACCCGCAGCCTGATCCGCATCACCCTGCCGACCGAACACGAGCAGCGCTATGCGGTGAAGGAACTGGTCGAACAACTGATGGGCCGCAACCCTGAGCACCGCTTCAATTTCATCCAGAACCGCGCAGGCGAGATCGATCGCGAGATGATCGACGCCTAAAGGTGAGCGAAGGAGCAACGCCGATGATCCGCCTGCTGCTCGCCCTCGCCCTCGCCCTTTTTGCCCTGGCCGCCCCTGCCCGCGCGCAGGATCTGGCCACGCTTGACCAGCGCGCCGCGGATATTGCCGCCGTGTTCAGCGGCGAGGCGACCTATACCGAGGTGTTCGCACCAGCGTTTCTTGCCGCGGTGCCCGAACCGCAGTTTGATGCGCTGAAAACCCGGATCTCGGCACAAGTGGGGGCGTTTATCGGGCTGGAAGGGGTCGAACCTGGCAGCGCGCCGGGATCGGGCCAGATTTCGCTGAGGTTTGAACGCGCCATCGTCAGTGGGCCGATGCAACTGGAAGCGACAGAACCGTTCCGGGTAGCGGGCCTGCTACTTAACGATGTGGCGCCGGTGAACGATGCGGGCCTTTCGGCGCTTGAACAGGTGCAGTCCCTGCCAGGCACCACGTCGATGCTGTTCGCCCGGCTCGATGGCGGCGAGGTGCTGGCCTCGCACAACGCTGCCGCGCAGATGGCCATCGGCTCCACCTTCAAGCTCTATGTCCTGTCCGCCCTGTCCCAATCGATCGCGCGCGGAGAGCGGCGGTGGGATGACGTTGTCACCCTAACAGAGCGGAGCTTTCCGAGCGGGCAGTTGCAGGACTGGGCGCAAGGTTCGCCGGTGACGCTCCACACGCTCGCCAGCCTGATGATCTCGATCAGCGACAACACCGCGACCGACCAGCTTATTGCCGTGCTCGGCCGTGAGGCGGTGGAGGCCGAGCTTGTTGCATCGGGCCATACCGCTCCTACTGCCACCCTTCCCTTCCTGACCACGCGGGAACTGTTCCTGCTGAAGTTGGGCGAGGACGACGCCTTGCAAGCTTACGCTTTGGGCAATCACGCTGTGCGGCGAGCCATGCTGGCTGGCCTGGATGACCGCGAACTCGACCCGGCGCTGATCCAGACCGTGTTCGCCGCTGGTCCGCGATTTATCGACATCGAATGGTTTGCGAGTGCCGAGGACATCGCCCGCATCTATGCCCGACTGGCGCAAGACCCGGTGGCGCTGCAAATCCTCGCCATAAACCTCGGCATCGACCGGGCGCGGTTCGGCGGCTGGGATTACGCCGGTTACAAGGGCGGGTCCGAACCCGGCGTGCTCAATTTCAGCTGGCTGCTGCGCGATGCGGCAGGCGCATACTGGGTGCTGGCGATGAGCTGGAACGATCCCACTACCACCGTATCCGAAATGCAGTTCCTGGCCCTCGCGCAGGCGGCACTGACCGAGAGCCGCCTACCCCCACGCTAGGATTCCAGCGGGCTAGAATTCCCGCGGGATGGTGGCGAACATGGTCTGGGCGGCAGGCCGCGCGTTGATCTGTTCAATCCAGCGGACAAGGTGCGGCGTGTCCTCCGCATTGACCAGTTCGGCAAAGCCCTTTTGCATGCCGTTGGCGGTGGAGAAATTGCAGATGTCGGCCAGCGAATAAACGCCGCCTGCCAGCCATTCATTATCCGCCAGACGATCATCCAGCTTGTGGACCGAAACGCTGATCTTGCGCATTTCCTCGTCCAGCATGTCTTGCGGGAAGCCTTCGCGCGCGCGGCGCCATTTCACTTTCTGTTCGTACACCGGGATGCGCGAGACCATTTCCTCGAACTCGGCATCGGTCAGGTGCGAGACCATGGTGCTGACGTGGCGGTGCCAGCCAATGGTGGACACGCACCAGCAGAAATACTCGTCCACCCACTTGGTCCAGCAGCGCATCTCGGCCACGTCATAATGGCTGGCGGGGCGCAGCTTCACGGCGGTGGGGTGGGCGTCCTCAAGGTATTCGCAGATCACCGTGCTTTCAGTGATGATCCGGCCTTCATCCTCCAACGCCGGCACCTGTCCGCGCGGGTTGATCGCCTTGAACCATTCTGCGTGATGTTCAAACTTGCGCGGGTCCAACTGGTGGACGGTGAAGCCTTCGCCATATGTGAACTTCTCGAACAGGGCCAACATGGGCTTCAGGGAATTGGCGCCAGGTCCGAAACTGTAAAGCTTGAGCATCTTCTCTCCTCATGTCCCTTTGCGGGATCAGTATAGCAATAGGTCGGCGGTCCGGGCGCGCCATTGCTCCTCGTCAAATGCTGCGATCCGGTCAAGATCGGCGGGGATTGCCGCGGAATCGTCGACCCATTCGCGCAAGGCGGGTCCGCCGTTGATCACATCGATCGCCAGGCGGTCGAATTCGTACTCATAGGGAAAATCGCGCCACAGGGGGTAATCGGGATAGAGCGTGCGGATGGCCTTGAAGGCGAGCGCCTGCAGCCGCCATGGGCGGAACTGTTCGTGCGCGTAGAACTTGCCTTCGGCATGGATCATCAGGCCGCTGCACAGCTGCCCTTCGTGCTTGTGAAAGGTCGGCGTAAACCAGCATTCGCGGATCGCGCAACCCGCCAGCCATTCTGGCGCGAAGCGGCCCATTTCCGCCAGAACGGCCTTGCCATCCACATCGGGCGCACCGAACAGCACTTCGAGCGGACGGGTGGTGCCGCGCCCTTCGCTCAAGGTCGTGCCTTCCAGCATGACTGTCCCGGCATAGGCGCGCGCCATGTTGAGATTGGCTGCGTTGGGACTGGGATTGATCCACACCCGGCTTTCCGGCCAGCCAAAGCCGGGAGCTGCTTCCGGCAGCCAGTCGTGCATGGTGATGACCCGGTATGCCACGTCCAGTTCAAAGTGGCGCACGAACCATTGGCCCATTTCGCCCATGGTCAGCCCGTGGCGCATCGGCATTGGGCCTGCGCCGACGAAGCTTTCCTGCCCCGGCAGCAAAGTCGTGCCTTCAACCGGGCGGCCGGCCGGATTAGGGCGATCGAGCACCCATACTTCCTTCCCATGCCGCGCAGCTTCTTCCAGCAGGTAGAGCAGCGTGGTGACAAAGGTGTAGATCCGGCAGCCCAGATCCTGCAGGTCGAACAGGAACACGTCTGCCGTGTCCATCATCTGCGCCGTGGGACGGCGGACCTGGCCATAGAGACTGAACACCGGGATGCCGTGCTGCGGATCAACCTCGTCCGGCGTTTCCACCATGTTGTCCTGCTTGTCGCCCTTCAGCCCGTGCTGCGGACCAAAGGCGCTGGTCACATTGAAACCCGCTGCGATCAGCGCATCGAGCGAATGGACCAAGTCGGCCGTGACCGATGCCGGGTGGGCAACCAGCGACACCCGCCGACCCGCCAGTGCGGATTGCAATTCCTTTTCCGCCAGCAGGCGATCAATGCCGAATTTCATCGCCATCGGGTGCCGCAAGTGTCGCAGCGAAGCAAGCCGGATCGTGGAAATCGGGCGTGTCCTGCCCATGCGCCATCGCCCAGAATGATTTCACCCCGCCTTCCTCCTCAATCACCGCCGTCAACCCCAATGCTGCGGGAAGCGGCGGCAGGTCGGCCAGTGGCAGCGCCACATCGAAGATCAGCGTCTGGCGGCCACGGCGCGGGGTTATCACCGGATCATGGCTCATCACGCGGGGCTCCATCCCCGCGCGCCAATGGGTGAAATCATAGGCTGCCCAGGCTTCGGACGGGCTGAAATTGTATTCTGCATAGGCTTGGCCGCCGGTCGGCCACGCGAACATCTCGAAGCAGGTCGCCTGCCAAAGTCCATCCCGCCGCACGCGCCCGGCAAAGCGAGGGAGGACCAGCTTTCCGGCCCCTTCCACCCGCCAGCGCAGCCGCAGCCACAGGCCGACAAGCTCCCATTTCGCCTCGACCGAAGTCACTGCCAGTGGCGCAAAAGCGCGATGGTATGCCAGCTGGTGCGTTTGCATGTGGCGCTCCTCGTGCTAACCGCCCGGCCTCCCATACACGGGAAGCCGACATAACGAGAGTGCCATGAGCGAATACACGTCCGACCTTCTCACGCTGCTGGAGCAGCGGGGCTATATCCACCAGGTTACCGATGGCGGTGCGCTGGATGCGCTGGCCAACAGCCAGGTGGTGCCCGGGTATATCGGCTTCGACGCAACCGCGCCCAGCCTGCATGTTGGCAGTCTGGTGCAGATCATGATGCTGCGCAGATTGCAGCAGTGCGGGCATAAGCCGGTCGTCGTGATGGGCGGCGGCACTACGCGCATCGGTGATCCCACCGGTCGCGATGAAAGCCGCAAGATGCTGTCCGATGAAGCCATCGAGGATAACATCGCGGGCATCCGCAAGGCCTTCGAACGCTTGCTGGTGTTCGGTGACGGGCCGACCGACGCGGTGATGGTCAACAATCAGGATTGGCTGGGCAAGCTGGGCTATATCGAGCTGCTGCAGAAAGTCGGTACGCATTTCACCATCAACCGGATGCTGGCCTTCGATTCGGTCAAATTGCGGCTGGATCGCGAACAGCCGATGACCTTCCTCGAATTCAATTACATGATCCTGCAAGGCTATGACTTCCGCCATCTGGCCAGCGAGATGGGCGTGCGCCTGCAGATGGGCGGATCGGACCAGTGGGGCAACATTATCAACGGGGTGGAACTGACCCGGCGGATGGATGGGCAGGAAGTGTTCGGCCTGACCACCCCTCTGCTCACCACGGCCGACGGAGCCAAGATGGGCAAGACCGCTGCGGGCGCGGTATGGCTCAACGAAGAGCAATTGCCGTCGTGGGATTTCTGGCAGTTCTGGCGCAATGTCGATGACCGCGATGTGGGCCGCTTCCTCAAGCTGTTCACCGATTTGCCGCTGGACGAGATCGCACGCCTGGAAGCGCTTGAAGGCAGCGAGATCAACGCGGCCAAGGTAGTGCTGGCCAACGAAGTGACCAAGCTGGTCCGCGGGCGCGAAGCCGCCGCCAATGCCGAGGCCACGGCCGCGCAGACTTTTGGCGAAGGGGGTTTTGGCGGCGACTTGCCTGTGCTGGATGTCACGTCGGAAGGTGTGCGGATCGGCTCTGCCCTTACCGCACTCGGCTTTACCGCCTCCAACGGCGAGGCCAAGCGCAAGGTGGCGGAAGGCGCGATCAAGCTGGATGATGAGCCGGTGCACGATGCCGGCCAACTGGTGGAACTGGTGCCCGGCGCGCAGTGCAAGCTGACCCTGGGACGCAAAAAGCACGCGATCCTGCGGGGAGTCTGACGGGCGGAGCGACAGAAAGGCGCCGCGCCCTTTACCCTTTATCCAGCATTTTGCGGCATTGCGGACTTCGGGTTCGATAATAGCAAACTGGAAGGACACCGATCATGGGTAACGGGGCATCGCTTTCCGTGACTGACATGCGGCGCTCGACGCGCCATCCGGTGAATTATCCGGTGATCGCCGAGCATCGTGTTTCCGGCGATATGAAGCTGCATGTCTGCAACATTTCCGCCCACGGCTTCATGGTCGACAATCCGCCTAAGCTGGGCCGGGGTGATCGGCTGATCGTGCGCTTGCCCGTTGTGGGCCGCATTGAAGCCTATTGTATCTGGATTACCGAGGATCGCGCGGGCTTCCAGTTCGAACGCATCATCCGCCTCGACACCTTCATGGCGATGATCCGCGAACTGCAACCCAACCCCAAGCTGCGCCAGCGCGGGTAACCGGGATCCTGCACTTTATCCGCTCCAACACCTAATTTGTTGGCAAGCGGGCAACGCGCTGCCATTCGGGCGGCGTGACTGAACCAAGATCCCCCGTCCGCCCAAAGTCGCCATTCCATGTCGCCAACTTCCGCGCCTATTGGCTGGCGCGGCTGTGCATGACGCTGGCGCAATATGCGATGCTCCTGATCATCGGCTGGCAGACCTATAACCTGGCACGCGAAAGCGGGATGAGCGTCGGCGGCGCTTCGGGCCAGCTGGCCATCATCGGGCTGTTGCAGTTCGCCCCCTTGTTCGTGCTGACGCCATTTTCAGGCCTTGCCGCCGACCGGCTCGATCGCAGGAACGTGGCCCGGCTGGCGATCCTGCTGCAACTGGCCTGTGCTGGCACGCTCGGCTGGCTGACTTTCACCGATGCCATCACGATCAGCGCAATGTTTGGCGTGGCGGTGGCGCTGGGCGTGGCGCGGGCCTTTTCCGGACCGTCACTGGGTGCGCTGGCCCCAAACCTGGTCCCGCCGGCCATGCTGCCCCAAGCCATCGCGCTGTCCTCCATCGCCTGGCAAGCCGGGATGATCGTGGGTCCGGCGGTTGGCGGCTATTTCTACGAAGTGGCCCCGCACCTTCCCTATGCCGTAGCCGCGGGCCTGTTCGTGGTGTCATTCCTTGCCCTTGGCCTGATCGGCGAGGTGCCACGCGCCGCGATCAACCGCACGCTCAAGCCCATTGGCCAGATCCGTGAAGGGCTGGCCTATGTGGTGCAGAACAAGATGGTGCTGGGATCGATCACGCTGGATCTGTTCGCAGTGTTCCTGGCCGGAGCAACCGCGCTGTTCCCGGTCTATGCGCGCGACATCCTGCAGGTTGGCGCACCAGGCCTGTCGCAATTGGCGATGGCCCCGGCCATCGGGGCCGCAGTCACGGCGCTGTGGTTCTCGTTCCGCCCGCTGAAGTACAATGTCGGACCGCGCATGCTGTGGGCGGTGGCGGTATTCGGCACGGCCACGATCATTTTCGGCCTCAGCACCTGGATGCCGCTGAGCCTTGCCATGCTGTTCCTGATTGGCTGCGCGGACATGTTTTCGGTCTATATCCGCCAGTCGCTGATCCAGTTGCATACCCCCGATGACAAGCGTGGGCGTGTATCGGCCGTATCGCAGATGACCATATCGGCCTCCAACGAGTTCGGCGACTTCTTTTCGGGCGGGCTGGCTTTCCTGATCGGTCCGGTTGCGGCGGTGGTCATTGGCGGCGTCGGGGCGATCATTACGGTCGCCACATGGTCGCAGATTTTTCCCGTGCTTCGGACAACCAAATCGTTCGATCGGCCCGATCATCTGATAGAAGATGCCAAACAAAGCGATTCCCCGGAACGCGAGACCAAGGGAGCCTGAGCGATGAAGTTCGACAACGTCCTCCAGTCCATCGGCAACACGCCGCATATCCGCCTCAGCAAGCTGTTCCCCGACCACGAGGTTTGGGTCAAGAGCGAGCGGGCCAATCCCGGCGGATCCATCAAGGACCGCATCGCGCTGGCCATGGTCGAGGATGCCGAGGCATCGGGTGCCTTGCAGCCCGGCGGCACGATTGTCGAACCGACCAGCGGCAACACCGGCATCGGCCTTGCCATGGTGGCAGCAGTCAAAGGCTACAGGCTGGTGCTGGTCATGCCTGAAAGCATGAGCATCGAGCGCCGCCGTCTGATGCTGGCCTATGGTGCCAGCTTCGCCCTTACGCCCAAGGAAAAGGGCATGAAGGGTGCGCTGGAACGCGCTGCCCAGATCGTGGCCGAAACGCCCAATTCATGGATGCCGCAGCAGTTCGAAAATCCGGCCAACATCGCCGTCCACGCCCGCACCACGGCGCAGGAAATCATCGCCGATTTCGCCGATGCGCCGCCTGCCCTGCTGATCACCGGGGTTGGTACCGGAGGCCATCTGACGGGTTGCGCCGAAGTGCTCAAGGCGCAGTGGCCCGATATGAAAGCCTATGCGGTGGAGCCAGCGCTTTCGCCGGTGATTTCCGGCGGACAGCCCGGCCCTCACCCGATCCAGGGCATCGGTGCGGGCTTCATTCCGGGCAACCTTCACACCCGATCGATTGATGGGGCCATCCAGGTGGATGCCGAACAGGCCCGCGAAATGGCCCGCCGCAGCGCCCGCGAAGAAGGCTTGCTTGTTGGCATCAGTTCGGGCGCAACCCTGGCCGCGATTGCCACCAAGCTGGCCGACATGCCGGCCGGAACCCGCGTCCTGGGGTTCAATTACGATACCGGCGAGCGCTACCTGTCAGTCCCAGATTTCCTGCCCACCGAGTGACCCCAAGCATGGAGGAACTGGCCTATGCCGACGGCGATACCGCGCTGACCGGCCTGCTAGCGCGCCCTGCGGGCAAGCCACGTGCGGCCGTGGTGGTGTTTCCCACCATCATGAACCCCACGCCCGCGGTAATCGCCAAGGCGCAGGATCTGGCCGCGCGGGGCTATCTTGTCCTGGTGGCGGATTTCTATGGCACCGTGCCCGATAGCATGGACCAGGCGCGCGAACTTGCGCTGGACATGCGCCGCAGCCCGCATGCCTATCGCCAGCGCCTGCGCGCGGCGATCAAGGCCATTGCCGCGATGCCCGAGGCGGCGGGACTGCCCATCGGGACAATCGGTTTCTGCATGGGCGGCCAGGCCGCGCTGGAACTGGCGCGTGAAGGTGCGCCGCTGTTTGTGGCGGCCAGTTTCCACGGTCTGCTCAACACCGATCTTCCCGCGCAGCCCGGCGCGATCAGCGCCCGCGTGCTGGTGTGCCACGGCGATGCAGACCCGATGGTCCCGCGTGAACAGGTGGTGCGCTTCTGGGAGGAAATGGACGCCGCGGGTGCCAACTGGCACTTCCACTCCTATGCCGGCGTGAAGCACGGCTTCACCAACCCCGGCCCCACCACAAACCCGGCCACGGCATATGACGCCAGCGCCGATCGCCAGAGCTGGGCGGCGCTGCATGCCTTGTTCGACGAAGTGCTGGGCTAATTGCCCAACCGCTCAAGCCCGCAGGAATTGCTCGGGTGAAAGATCCATCATCGCCCCCGCCCCGGCTTTCACCCGATGACGCAAAGCGGTGCACAGAGGCAATTGCTGTTCGGCATAATACCGCGCGGTGACCAGCTTGGCTTCCAGGAAGGCCTGGTCGCCTTCGCCCGCCGCCATTTGGGCCCGGGCAGCCTCGGCCAACCGCAGCCAGGACCAGCCCAGCGCCAGGATGCCGACTAGCTGCATATAGGCATAGGCGCCGCCCGCCATGTCATCCGGGTTTGCCCCGGCCTGCTCCACAAGCAGCTTTACCGCCGCTTCGCCATGATGGACCGCCTTGCCCAGCGGATCGGCGATGAACGACAGGTCCGCCTCCGCCGCTTCGCATTCGGCGGCGATCATGCGGAGGAAGGCCAGGGCGACCGCGCCGCCATCCTTGGCTGTCTTGCGCCCCGCCAGATCCAGCGCCTGCACGCCGTTGGTACCTTCATAGATCATGGCAATCCGCGCATCGCGCACGATCTGTTCCATGCCCCATTCGGCCACATAGCCGTGCCCGCCCAGCACCTGCTGCATGTTGACCGCGCATTCGAACCCGCGATCGGTTCCGAAGGCCTTGATCACCGGCGTCAGGAACGAAACCAGTGCCTCGGCCTGCTTGCGCTCGGCCGGATCGGCCGCACCATGCGACACGTCGATCTGTACCGCAGTCCACAGCACCAGCGCGCGGAACCCTTCGGCAAAGGCGCGCGTGTCCATCAGCATCCGGCGGACATCGGGATGAACGATCAGCGGATCGGCCGCGGCCGACGGATCGCTGCGTTGGCCGGTTGCCCGGCCCTGCTTGCGATCCAGCGCATAGGCGGCTGCGCGTTGATAGGCGTGTTCGGCATGGGCCAGCCCCTGCACACCCACGCCAAGCCGCGCGGCGTTCATCATGATGAACATGGATGCCAGACCGGCATTTTCCGCACCCAGCAGCCAGCCAGTCGCTCCATCGAAATTGAGCACGCAGGTGGCGCTGCCATGCAGGCCCATCTTGTGCTCGATCGATCCGACCGAAACGCCATTGCGCGCGCCATCGGCCAGCACTTTGGGCACCAGGAACAACGATATACCGCGCGTTCCGGCAGGTGCATCGGGCACCCGCGCGAGAACCAGGTGAACGATGTTCTCGGTCAGGTCATGGTCGCCGCCGGAAATGAAGATCTTCTCGCCGCTGATCGCATAGCTGCCATCGCTGTTGCGCGCGGCCGCAGTCTTCATCAGGCCAAGGTCGGTGCCGGCGTGCCCTTCGGTCAGGGCCATGGTGGCCAGCCATTCGCCGCTTACCATGTGCGGCAGATACGCGGCTTTCAGCTCATCCGATCCGGACGATTCCACCGTCGCCACCGCACCCGACATGATCCCGGGATACATCATGAAGCCGGCGCACGATGAATTGAGGTATTCCTCGATCACTGTGAACAATGCGTGCGGCAAGCCCTGCCCGCCCCACTCCTCCGGTTGCGCCAGCGTGCCCCAACCCGATTCGGTCCAGGCCCGATAAGCTGCCGGGAAGCCATCGGGTGTAGTCACGCTGCCATCGGCATGGCGCGTGCAGCCCTGCCGGTCAGACACGGTGTTGAGCGGCGCCACCACATCGCGGCAGAACCGCCCGGCCTCGTGAGCCACGGCGTCGATAATATCCTCGTCGACCATGCCATAGTTGGCCGGATCGACGCGGTCCTGCAGCCGCAGAACCTGCTTGAGGATGAAAACGACGTCCTGCGCCGGTGGGGAATAGGTGGTCATGTGCTCACTCTTCAGTCGATGATGGAGAGGCCATCCGGCCCCAGTTCGCGGTAGAAACAGCTGCGCTCACCCGTGTGGCAGGCGGGCCCGGCGGGCCGGACCTTGAGCACCAGCGCATCCTGGTCGCAATCGACCAGCACCTGTTCCACCCGCAGCACGTGGCCGCTGCTCTCGCCCTTCTGCCACAACTTGCCGCGACTGCGCGACCAGAAGTGGGCGAGCCCTGATTCGCGGGTGGCAGCAAGCGCTTCGGCATTCATGAAGGCAAACATCAGCACTTCGCCGGTTGCATGGTCCTGCACAATGGCAGCCATTAGCCCGGCTTCATCGAATTTGGGCAGGAAGGTAGTTCCTGCCTCGCGTTCATTATTGCGGTCTATTCCGGCCACATTGCACCCCGTTTCAGCTTGCATGCCCCATAGCGCCTTGTTGCACGATAAACACAGGGAATCGGCAAAATCGGGCCTGTTGCATCACCACTGTTTGAGTCTTGCCTATTCAATGGAATGTATGCGCCTGCGGCTTGACGGGCCGCCTGTCGTTTACCGGACCGCAGCAATGCAGGGCCAAGGAATGGGAGGAGCTGGCACTGCCTAAGGCAGGCCGTTCATGAGGGTTTGGAACGCGCTTCGTTCGGGGGGGCAAGGCGCAGTTCCAGCGATATCGTCACGCGAACGCCCGGGGTCGCTCCCCGGGCGTTTTGCATTTCAGGGGCTACAGCGCTTCATCCAGCACCCGGGCAAAACAGGCGATGCGGACCGTGGCTGCGCCTGCCTTGCGCAATTCCTTGAGGCAGGCATCGGTCGTGGCGCCGCTGGTCATCACGTCATCCACCAGCAGCACTTGGGCGCCTTTGATCCTGCCGATTCGCGGCGGGTTGGCGACGATTGCGCCTTTCAGCACCTTGGCGCGTTCCACGCGCCCCAGCCCGCCCAGTGGTGGCGTTACCTTGGTGCGCAGCAAGCCATCCACAAGCAGTTCATGCCCGCGCGCCCGGGCAATCTCGCCCGCCAGCAAAGCCGATTGGTTGAACCCGCGGCTCCACAAGCGGCGGCGGTGGAGCGGGACGGGCACTACCAGCCACTCGCCCTCCAGCTCAGGCAACCGCGCCAGCATCAGCCGCGCCAGCAAGGCCGAGAGCGCGATCCGCCGCCCATGCTTGAACGCCAGCACCAGCTTGCGAGAGCCATCGGTATACAGCGTGGCGGCAGCAATTCCGGCGTGCCGGGGAGGATTGGCCATGCATGGTGCGCACAGCGATCCCGCTTCCACCGCCTCGCTCCCGAACGGTCGCTGGCAGGTTGCGCAGCAGGGTTCTCCGGGGATGACCAGCGCGCTCCAGCAATCCTGGCACAGTGCGCCATGCTCGCCAATCGCCGCCCCGCAAGTGGGGCAACGCGGCGGGTAGAGCAGGTCAACCAGCGGGGCAAAGGCCTGTTTCAGCATCGGGGATACGGCTGACACGCCATGGGCCATGTAGGCAAGCACTGTTGCGCCAGCGCGGCCAAGGCGGCAAAGCGCCGGAACAATGGCCGTGCCGCAAATCTTCAACCCCTCGCGCCGCGCCGCCCGCGCAATGCGCCACCAGCGTCTGGCGCTCCACGATCATGCCGGACAGTTCCTGCGCACGCATCTGGCAGACGACGTGCTGGACCGGCTCGACTTCATGCAGTTCGCGGCCGGCAAGGCGCTGGTGCAGGGTGATGCACCCGGCCTGCTGCGCGGTCCGCTGGCCGCACGGGGCTTTGTCGTACATGCCGAACCGTTCGATGAAGAACTGCCCTATCCCGCAGGCGGCTTCGACCTCATCACCAGCCTGTGCCAACTCGATACCGTGAACGACCTCCCCGGCGCGCTCATCCATGTGCGCAATGCGCTGGCACCCGGCGGGCTGTTCATCGGCTGTTTCACCGGAGCGGGCAGCTTTCCGGCATTACGCCAGATCCTGCTCGCCGCCGATGCCGAGCGGCCCGCCGCCCGGATCCATCCGCAGATCGACAACCTGGCGGCCAGTGGCCTGATGGGCCGTGCCGGGTTCGCCCGGCAGGTGGTCGACGGGCACAGGCTCACCGTCACATACCGCAGCTTCGACCGGCTGTTGGCGGATTTGCGGGCGCAAGGGCTGACCAATGTGCTGGCCGACCCGCCACCCTCGCTTAGCCGTTCAGCCCTGGCCCGCGCCCGCACCGAATTTGCCGCCTTGGCCGACGATCAGGGCCGGGTAAGCGAGACGCTGGAACTGCTCACCCTGACTGGCTGGCGCTAACCCAGCGCTGCCTGCGCCGCAGCCAACCGCGCAATCGGCACTCGGTACGGACTGGCCGAGACGTAATCCAGACCCACTTCCTGGCAGAACCAGATCGAAGCCGGATCACCGCCGTGTTCGCCGCAGATACCCAGCTTGATGTCGGGCCGCGTCGCCCTCCCCCGTTCCGCCGCCAGGCGAACCAGTTGCCCCACGCCTTCGATGTCGAGGCTGACAAACGGATCGCGCGGATAGATGCCCTGCTCCACATAGGGTGCCAGGAACCGCCCGGCATCGTCGCGACTGACGCCCAGCGTGGTCTGCGTCAGGTCATTGGTACCGAAGCTGAAGAACCGCGCTTCCTCGGCAATCTCGCCCGCCATCAAGGCGGCGCGCGGCAGTTCGATCATCGTGCCGACGAGGTATTCCAACGTGCGGCCCTGCTCGGTAAACACCTCTGCCGCCACCCGGTCCACCAGCTTGCGCAGGATTTCCAGTTCGCGTTTGGTGGCCACCAGCGGGATCATCACTTCGGGCACAACAGCATCCCCGCCTTGCCCGGAAACCTCGCACGCCGCCTCGAAAATCGCGCGAGCCTGCATCTCGTAGATCTCGGGGAAGGTAATCCCCAGGCGACAGCCACGATGGCCCAGCATCGGGTTGAATTCGTGCAGTTCGCCCGCCCGGCGACGGAGGTGATCGGTGCTGACGCCAATTTCTGCCGCCAGATCGGCAAACTCCTCGTCCCGCTGCGGCAGGAATTCGTGCAACGGCGGATCGAGCAGGCGGATGGTGCACGGCAGGCCAGCCATCGCGCTGAAGATCGCCACGAAGTCTGCCCGTTGTTCGGGCAGCAATTTGGCCAGCGCGCGGCGGCGGCCGGCCTCGTCATCGGCCAGGATCATCTCGCGCACGGCCATGATGCGCGCCGCATCAAAGAACATGTGTTCGGTGCGGCACAGGCCAATGCCTTCCGCGCCAAAGGCCAGCGCCACGCGGCAATCGGCCGGCGTTTCGGCATTGGTCCGCACTTTCATGCGGCGATGCTTGTCGGCCCACACCATAAGCGTGCCGAAATCTCCCGCCAGTTCCGGCTCGATCATCGGCACTTCGCCCGCCATCACCTGGCCGGTGGAACCGTCGAGCGTAATCAGATCGCCCTCTGCAAGGCTGCGTGACCCGATGCGCAAGGTGCGCGCCGCGATGTCGATCGACACTGCCGATGCGCCCGATACGCAGGGCCGCCCCATGCCGCGCGCGACAACCGCCGCATGGCTGGTCATCCCGCCGCGCGCCGTCAGGATGCCCTTGGCGGCGTGCATGCCGTGTATGTCTTCGGGGCTGGTTTCCACGCGGACCAGGATCACCTTGTCGCCGTTGTTGGCCCACTTTTCCGCCAGGTCGCTATCCAGCGCGATCTTGCCGCTGGCCGCGCCGGGTGATGCAGGCAAGGCGGTGGCCAGCACATCGCGCGGTGCAGCGGGATCGAGCATGGGGTGGAGCAACTGGTCCAGCGCCATCGGATCGACGCGCTTGATCGCGGTTATTTCGTCGATCAGCCCTTCGCCCACCATGTCGACCGCCATGCGCAAGGCGGCCTTGGCCGTGCGCTTGCCGCTGCGGGTCTGCAACATCCACAGCTTGCCGCGTTCAACGGTGAATTCGATGTCCTGCATGTCGCGGTAATGGCGCTCCAGCAGGTCGAACACGGTAGCCAGTTCGCCGTAAGCCAGTGGCATGGCTTCTTCCATGCTCGGCAGGTCGGCCCCGGCAGCTTCGCGGGCGGCGCGGGTGAGGTATTGCGGGGTGCGGATGCCGGCCACCACGTCCTCGCCCTGGGCATTGACCAGCCATTCACCGTAATACTTGCGCTCACCGGTGGCGGGATCGCGGGTGAAGGCGACGCCGGTGGCGCTGGTATCGCCCATGTTGCCGAATACCATGGCCTGCACGTTTACAGCGGTGCCCCAGTCACCCGGAATGTCGTTCAACCGGCGATAGACCTTGGCGCGATCGCTATCCCAGCTGTCGAACACGGCGCGGATCGCACCCCACAACTGCTCGGTCACATCCTGCGGGAACGGATGACCCAGCTCGGCCGCCGCCAGGCGCTTGTATTCTGCCACCAGGTCCTGCCAGTCTTCGGCCAGCATCTCGGTATCGGACAGGTATCCGCGGTCTTCCTTGGACACTTCCAGCGCATCTTCGAACAGGCCGTGGTCAAGGCCCAGCACCACATCCGAATACATCTGGATGAAGCGGCGGTAGCTGTCCCAGGCGAACCGTTCATCGCCGGAAACGCTCGCCAACCCCTGCACTGTGGCATCGTTGAGGCCGAGGTTGAGCACGGTGTCCATCATGCCCGGCATCGAAACCCGCGCGCCCGAGCGGACCGAGACCAGCAGCGGATCGGCCGCATCGCCGAACTTCTTGCCCACGGCGCGTTCGATATGGGTCAGCGCTTCTGCCACTTCGGCGCGCAGGGAATCGGAAAATGCCGCGCCGTGCTGCAAGTAGGCCACGCACTCCTCGGTCGTGATGGTGAAGCCCGGCGGCACCGGCAGGCCGATCTCGGCCATTTCCGCCAGGTTGGCGCCCTTGCCGCCGGTGATCGTCTTGTCCCGGCTACGCGGATCGTTGTTCACCGCGCCGCCGCCGAACAGATAGACCGAATTGCTCATTTCTTGCCCCATCCACACCGTTCAAAGGTGACACAAGTGACACCCTGTCACTTCAAGAATTGCCTGCAACCAATTGGCCGGCAAGGATTTTAACCCCTGCGGACAGGGTGACACCCGTCCGGGAGAAATCCGCCTCAGCCCTCGATACGCGAGAAATCCGCCACATTGTGCACCGCAGCACGGAATCGTGCAAGCAGGTCAAGGCGGGTGGCGCGTTTGGCCGGATCATCATCGTTCACCGTCACAGCTTCAAAGAACGCATCGATCGGTGCGCGCAAGCTGGCCAGCGCCGACATGGCCCCGGCAAAATCCTCTGCCGCAATGGCGGCTTCGGCCTGCGGTTCGGCAGCGTCGAGCGCATCGATCAGCGCCTTTTCGGCCGGTTCGGGCGTGTAGGAAAGCACTGTCGTATCGCGCATGGCCATCTTGGCGGCCACCACGTCCTTCAGGTCCGGATCGTCGACCATGGCGAGCGGATCTTCCTCGCCCGTCTGCGCGATCTGGCCCTCGACGCCCTGCCAGTCCTCCTTCTTGAGGATATTGGCGGCGCGCTTGTAGCCCGCCAGCAGGTTGGCGCCTTCCGCGGTTTCGACATAGCCTTGCAATGCAGTCACCCTTGCCAGCAGGCGCACAAGATCATCCTCGCCTCCCAAGGCAAACACCGCATCGATCAAATCGTGCCTGACACCCGCTTCGCGTTGCTGGACTTTGAGGCGGTCGGCGAAGAATCTCTGAAGTTCCGAAACGATCCTCGGCGTACTTTCCAATGGCTCAGGGTAAGCGTTGTGTGGCTTGTGCCACGCATATCCGGTCTGAATCTCGCTCCAGGATTGAGACCAAAAACGGCGCTTGGTGATGTCCATCAGTTCATCATCGGAACCGATGAAGTTAATCAAGCCCGCGAGAATTGCAGCAATGTCAAAGCGGAGATTATTGCCCTGAATTAGCGCTAGGATGCCAAATGCGGACCTACGGAGCGCGAAGGGATCCTTTGAACCTGTCGGTGCCTGACCAATTGCGAAGAATTGGGCAATGCTATCCAGCTTATCCGCCAAACTCACCGCCACCGTTACCGGCGCGGTGGGCACATCATCGCCCTGCCCGACCGGCTTGTAGTGGTCGCGGATAGCGTCGGCCACGGCATCGGGCAGACCCTCGGCGCCGGCGTAATAACCGCCCATCAGGCCCTGCAGTTCGGGGAATTCGCCAACCATGTCGGTGACGAGGTCGGCCTTGCACAGGCGCGCGGCCTGTTCGGCCTGGTTCGCCAATTCCGCAACGCCGTTCGCCTCGAGCGAAGTCGAGAGGCCGGGCGCAGTGTCTCGACTTCGCTCGACACAAACGGAACCGGGTTTGACAATCCCCTCTTCAACCAGCCACCGTGCCAGCTTGGCAACCCGCTCGACCTTGTCGGCCACGGTGCCCAGCTTCTCGTGGAACGTAATGCGTCCCAGCTTCGCCGCATGATCGGCCAGCGTGGTCTTGCGGTCCTGTTCCCAGAAGAAGCGCGCATCGGACAGGCGGGCGGCCAGCACCTTGCGGTTGCCATCCACCACCACGGCGGGATCGTCAGCCTCGATATTGGCGGTGCAGACGAAGGCGTTTGCGAGCTTGCCCGTGCTGTCGTTGCACACAAAATACTTCTGGTTCACCCGCGCGGTCAACTGGATCACTTCAGGTGGTACGTCCAGGAACGCCCGATCAAACTGGCCGAGCAGCGGAACCGGCCATTCTGTCAGGCCGGCGTTCTCGATCACCAGGCCTTCGTCGGCGATCAGGGTGAGGCCGGCGGCTTGCGCCACAGCGGCGGCTTTGGTGCGAATGGTGTCCTGCCGTTCGGCATGGTCGACAATCACATGGCAGGCGCGCAGCTTGTCCTGATAGTCGGCCACACTGCCGATGGTGATTTCGCCCGGGCAGTGGAACCGGTGGCCCCGCGTGGCATAGCCAGACCGGATGCCAGCAACCTCGCACTCCACGAGGTCATCGCCAAGCAGTGCCACGATTCCCGACAGCGGACGTACCCAGCGCGCGCTTTCGGTGGAAACGGACTCCGCCCCCCAACGCATCGACTTTGGCCAACCAAAGTGCCTGACAATCTCCGGAATGGTCTGTGCCAGCACATCCTTTACCGCTTGGCCCGGCTTTTCCAACACGGCGAACAGCACACCATCACGTTCGACTAGCTGATCCATCGTCAGCCCGGACTTGCGCAGGAAGCCTTCCAGCGCCTGCGGAGGTGCGCCAACGCGCGGCCCCTTGGTTTCCTCGCGCACCGCCTCGGTGCATTCTGGAAGATTGGTAGCAATGAGAACCAGTCGACGGGGAGTGGACCAAATGGTCGACCCGTCAAAGGAGACGCCCGCTTCGGCCATCTTCTTTGAGAACATCATGGTTAGGTGCGCCCGCGCACCGGCCTGCATGCGGGCCGGAATTTCCTCGCACCGCAGTTCGAGCAGGAAATCGCTCATGCGCTCCACTCCGGATACTTCTGCGCCCAACCGGCGGCTTCCTTGGCCATGTGCGCCTCGCACGATCCGCGGGCCAGTTCGCGCACGCGGCCCATGTAGCTGGCGCGTTCCTGCACCGAAATCACGCCGCGGGCCTGCAACAGGTTGAACAGGTGGCTCGCCTCCACCGCCTGTTCATAGGCGGCGATGGGGACGTTGGCTTCCAGCGAGCGCTGGCATTCCGCCTCGGCCCGGCGGAAGCCTTCGAACAGGCTGTCGGTATCGGCGACCTCGAAGTTCCACTTTGACATCTGGCGTTCGTTTTCCAGGAACACGTCACCATAGGTCACGCCGCGCCCGTTGAAGTTCAGGTCATAAACGTTGTCCACGCCCTGAATATACATCGCCAGACGTTCCAGCCCGTACGTCAGCTCGCCAGCCACCGGCTTGCAATCGAACCCGCCCATCTGCTGGAAATAGGTGAACTGCGTCACCTCCATCCCGTCGCACCAGACTTCCCAGCCCAGACCCCAGGCGCCCAGCGTGGGGCTTTCCCAGTCATCCTCCACAAAGCGGATATCGTGCTTCAGCGGATCGACCCCGATCACCTCGAGGCTCTTCAGGTAAAGCTCCTGGATGTCCGGCGGGCTGGGTTTCAGGATCACCTGGTACTGGTAGTAATGCTGGAGCCGGTTGGGGTTCTCGCCATAGCGGCCATCGGTGGGGCGGCGGCAGGGCTGCACGAATGCAGCGTTCCACGGCTCTGGCCCCAGCGCGCGCAGGGTGGTGGCGGTGTGAAACGTGCCCGCGCCCATCCGCATGTCATAAGGTTGCAGAATCAGGCAGCCCTGCGCGCTCCAGAAATCGTGGAGCGCGAGGATCATGTCCTGGAAGCTGGTTTGCGGTGTCCGTTCCATCATCACCCGTAAATTGTATCGCAAACTGCGGTCCGATTGCGGGTTGGGCCATGGCTCATGCCGGTTTGAGCGTCAATGCCGTGCAACCATCTGCGCGCATGACCACCCGCATGGCAGGGCTTGACAGTTTCGCGGCACACAGGCCTGTAAGGGCCATGCGCCAGATCCTTTCCGCTTTCGCGTTCGCCACCCTCACCCTGCCCCTTACCGCCATGGCGCAGGACAGCGTGCCCACTCTGCCTGCCGGGCTGGTGCAGGATTATGAGCCCGCGCCCGCGGTGTGGCGACTGGCCGACGATGATACCACGATCTACCTGCTGGGTACGGTCCACCTGCTGCCCGAAGGGTTCCGCTGGCGCAATCCGCAGATCGACGGAATCATAGCCGAGGCAGATGCGCTGGTGGTGGAAAGTTCGGATGCCGACGCGGAAGCCAGCATCGGCGCGCTGGATGGCAAGTTTATCCGCCTGCTCGAAAGCCGCCAGCCAACCTCGTCCCAGCTTGCCCCCGCTGCTCGCACCAAGTGGCGCAGCCTGATCGAGCAGCAGGGGCTGTATTTCGACGAGATCGACCGCTTGCCGTTGATGGTGGCGTTGATGGGCTTCGGCATGGGTGGACAGGTATCCACGATGTCGAGTTACGAACACGGGGTGGAAACCGTGCTGGAAGCCGAATTTTCCGCCAATGGCCGCCCGATTTCGTCGATCGAGGATACCGGGCGGGTGATGATGTCGCTCTATCGGCTGGACGACAACCTGCTGCTGCCTGATCTTGAGCGCGACCTGATCCGCTGGGACGGACGCAGCGCAAACCTGTTCCTGGGCATGGGAGAGGACGCTGGCGAAGCGGGCGGATGGGAGTTGGAACACGCCTGGGCCCGCGGCGAACTGCAAGAAGAAATCGACCTGGGGATGCAGGATGGCAAGGCAGGCATGGCGTTCCACCGCGCGCTCCTGACCAACCGCAACCGCCGATGGGCAACGTGGCTGGATGCACGGCTCGATACGCCGGGCACAATCCTGGTGGCCGTAGGCGCTGCGCATTTCGAAGGACCGGATTCGGTGCTGGTGATGCTGCGCGATCATGGGCTGGAAGCCGAGCGATTGATCGATAGCGCATATTAAACAGCCAGCGGTGCTGGTGCTGCGACAAGTGGCGCCCTATCTTGGCGCTTGATCAAACAGGGAAACCGTCTGCCCATGTCTCTCAAGCGCCTGCTCGCCGCCTTCTTTGCCATGTTCGGATTTGCCCTGTCTGCTTGCGCTGCGCCGGTCGAGGTGGCCGTGGTGGAAACGCCGCCGGCCGATGCGATAAGCGGCCCGGCGCTGTGGCAATTGAGTGATGAGGACACCACAATCTACCTGTTCGGCACGGTTCACGTGCTGCCCGACGGGGTCGAATGGTATGACGCCCGCATTGCCCGCGCATTCGATGCGGCCGACGTGCTGGTGACCGAGGTCGACGTGAGTGACCAGGCAGCCATGGCAGACTATATCGCCGGTGCCGCCGCGCTGGCAGGCGGCCAGACAATGCGCTCGCTGATGAGCGACGAAAACCGCACGCAATACGATGCCGCCATGACCGCCCTCGGCCTCCCGCCTGCTGCGCTAGACGGGTATGAGCCGTGGTTTGCCGCGCTCAACCTCAGCGTGCTGCCGCTGCTGCAGGCCGGCTACAATCCCACCTCGGGCGTGGAAATGGCCTTGGCCGAGCGCGCGACAGGCAAGGAACGCACCGAACTGGAAACGATCGAACAGCAGATCGGCCTGTTTGACGGGATGGCGCTGGAATACCAGCTGACCTATCTCGATGCCACGGTCGAAAGCGTGGGCGATGTGGTGCCGCTGGTGAACGAAATGGTCGCCGAGTGGCTGGAAGGCGATGCCGTGCGACTGGCCGAAATCATGAACGGCGAGATGGATGATGACTATCTGTATTCCCGCCTGCTGATCGATCGCAACGCCAACTGGGTACAATGGATCGAGCAGCGCATGGCACAGCCCGGCACGGTGTTCGTGGCCGTGGGTGCGGGCCATCTGGCAGGCCAGGGTAGCGTGCAGGACCAGTTGCAGCAGCGCGGCCATACGGTAACGCGCATCTGGAAGTGATCGCACGGTTTTGCCTTGCTGTACTCGGCGCGCTGGCGCTGGCGGCGTGCGGGTCTGGCGATGCGGACGGTGGCCGGGAATGGCCCGACCCTGCCCCGGCCCTGTGGGAAGTCACCGCGCCCGATGGCAGCCAGGCCTGGCTGTTCGGCACGATCCACGCCCTGCCCGAAGGCGTGCTGTGGCGCACTCCTGCGGTCGATGAAGCCTTCGCCGGGTCCGCCTTGCTGGTGGTCGAGATTGCCGAACTGGATGACGAAGCACAGTCCTTTTCGGTATTCCAGCGGCTTGCCTATTCGCCCGGCCTCCCCGCGCTGACAGCCCGTGTGAGGGGTGCCGAACGTGCGGCCGTTGAAGGGCTGATCGAGCAGGCTGGCGCCAGCGAAGGTGACTACGCCGAAATGGAAAGCTGGGCTGCCGCCGTGGTGCTGGCAGGCGGTGTGCGCACGGGCGATCCCGCGCTGGGCGTGGACCGTTACCTGCTGGCCAGTGGCAAACAGGTGCTTGGCCTGGAAAGTTTCGCTCAGCAATTCGCCTTGTTTGATGGCTTGCCAACGGCCGAGCAGGACGACCTGCTGGTCACCGTGGCGCACGAGGCTGCGGGTGATCCGGCGCGCAGTCTGGAGCTGTGGCTGGCCGGCGACATGGACGGGCTTGCCGAGCTTGGCGGGGCCGGAATGCTGGGCGATCCCGAATTGCGCGAAGCCCTGCTCGATGCCCGCAACCGCGCCTGGATCGAACAGCTTGTCCCGTTGATCGATCAGGGCCGCAAACCCTTCGTGGCTGTTGGCGCGGCACATATGCTGGGCCAGGGTGGCTTGCCCGCCCTGCTGGCCGCACGGGGCTACAGCGTGCGCCGGGTTCAATAACCCCCGCTCCAATAACCCCCACTCCAATAACCTTGCAATCGGGGCCGGTCCTGCTAAAGGCCCGCGCTTCCCCCGACATGGTCATCCCTGGAGGCGTGGCGGGAGGAAACCAACACGCATTCGAAAGGCTAATATCATGAGCGACGCTCTGAACCTGCCGGCAGAAGCACGCGACCGGGCTGGCAAGGGAGCCTCCCGGGCATTGCGTCGCGAAGGCCGCATACCCGCCGTCATCTATGGCGGCAACGAAGATCCTGTGTCGATCCACGTGGAAGAAAAGCTGCTGATGAAGCAGCTGATGACCGGTCACTTCATGAATTCGATCGTGATGGTCGAAATCGGTGGCAAGACCCTGCGCACCCTGCCCAAGGATGTCGCATTCCATCCCGTGTCCGATCGTCCGATCCACGTCGATTTCCTGCGCCTTGCAAAGGGTTCCACGATCGAAGTCGAAGTGCCGGTCCTGTTCATCAACGAAGAAGACAGCCCGGGCCTGAAGCGCGGCGCGGTCCTCAACATCGTGCGCCATGAACTGGCGCTGGTGTGCGATGCCGACAAGATCCCGAGCGAAATCGAGATCGACGTGACCGGCCTGGATGTGGGCGATTCGATCCACATCAGCCACGTCAAGCTTCCCGCAGGCAGCGCCAGCGCCATCACCGATCGCGATTTCACGATCGCCACCGTGGTTGCCCCGTCGGCCCTGCGCCGCTCGGATGCCGAAGCTGCCGGTGCCGAAGACGGCGCAGGCGAGTAACTGATCACCGGGCGGATCGCTCCGTCCACGGTGTGTCAAAAGTAACGGGGCTGGCAGCAATGCCGGCCCCTTTCCTTTTCGGGCCACAACAGGAATAAGCGCGCAATGCAGATCTGGACCGGCCTCGGCAATCCCGGCCCCTCTTACGCGATGCACCGGCACAATGTCGGGTTCATGGCGGCAGACGTGCTGGCCGACATGCACGGCTTCGGTCCGGTGCAGAAGAAGTTCCAGGGCTGGGTCCAGGAAGGCCGCATCGGCGGCGAGAAGATCCTGCTCCTTAAGCCCGCCACTTTCATGAACGAAAGCGGCCGTTCGGTTGGTGAGGCGCTGAGGTTCTACAAGCTTGGCCCCGAAGCGCTGACCGTGCTGCACGACGAGCTCGACCTTGCCCCGTTCAAGGTCAAGGTGAAGACCGGCGGCGGCACGGCCGGACACAACGGCCTGCGTTCGATCGACCAGCATATGGGTCCGGATTTCCGCCGCGTGCGGATCGGAATCGGGCATCCCGGGCACAAGGACCGGGTCCACAGCCACGTGCTGGGCAACTACGCCAAGGCAGAACTGGATGACCTGGCCGAGATGTTGGGTGCCATCGGGGCCGAGGCTCATTGGCTGGCCCAGGGTGACGATGCCCGCTTCATGAGCGATGTCGCGCTGCGCCAGCAGGACTGATTTTGCGTCGGAATTCTTGACAACCGGCCGACCCCGCAATTTCCGTTAACCACCGCAACCCGCAGAAAACCGCAATTGGCACGGCCATTGCGTTACATCCCCCAGAAATTCAGTAACCACTTCAAATTCTGCAATCAGGGGAATTGCCATGTTCAAGAAAACCGTTCTCGCCATCGCTGTGGCCTCGATCTCGGTCTGGTCTGCTCCGGCTTCGGCCACCTTCTCGTGGTGGGGCGGCAGTTCGAGCGGTGGCCACACCCACTACAACGGCTGCGGCCACAACACTGGCAGTTCGTCCACGTCGTCCAGCACCAGCTCGAGCACTTCGTCGTCAACTTCTTCCTCGACCTCGACTTCGAGCACCGGCGGCACGACCAGCACCACCAGCGGCACCAAGGTTCCCGAACCCGGCATGCTGGGCATGTTCGGCCTGGGCCTGGCCGGGCTCGCCTTTGCGCGTCGCCGCCGCCAGACCGGCCGCAAGCTGGCCTGATCTTCGTTTTCAGTCGTACCCGAACCTTCAAGGGCGGGCACTCAGCCGAGTGTCCGCCCTTACCCGTTGTGGGTAACACTCCGCTGCCAAGCCTTCGCCATTGCCCACCCTCTGCCATTGCCACCCTCTGCCATTGCCTAGCGCCAGCCAGCAGCCTAAGGCGCGCCATTCCTATCGCTTGAAGGACGCATCAAATGGGATTCCGCTGTGGAATCGTGGGCCTGCCCAATGTCGGCAAGTCGACCCTGTTCAACGCATTGACCGAAACGCAGGCCGCGCAGGCCGCCAATTACCCGTTCTGCACGATAGAGCCGAACGTGGGCAATGTGGGCGTGCCCGATCCCCGGCTTGACCAGTTGGCCGCCATCGCTGGCAGCCAGAAGATCATCCCCACCCAGTTGGGCTTTGTCGATATTGCCGGGCTGGTGCGCGGCGCATCCAAGGGCGAAGGCCTGGGCAACCAGTTCCTCGGCAATATCCGCGAGGTGGACGCGATCGTTCACGTGCTGCGCTGCTTCGAGAACGATGATATCCAGCACGTCGACAACAAGGTCGACCCCATTTCCGATGCCGAAACGGTCGAGACCGAATTGATGTTGTCGGACCTGGAAAGCCTGGAAAAGCGCGTTCCCGCCGCTCAAAAAAAGGGCGCGCAAGGCGACAAGGAGCAAAAGCTCGTCGCCGTGGTGCTCGGCAAGGCGCTCGACCTGCTGCGTGATGGCAAGCCCGCCCGCCTGGTCCAGCTGGCCGACGAGGAAGAAGCCCGCGTGTTCGCCCAGGCCCAGCTCCTCACCGCCAAGCCCGTGCTGTATGTGTGCAACGTCGAGGAGGAGAGCGCCGCAGAAGGCAATGCGTTCTCTACCCGCGTGTTCGAGAAAGCCAGGGCCGAAGGTGCCAACGCGGTGATCGTTTCGGCCGCAATCGAGAGCGAACTGGTGGGCATGGATGCGGAAGAGCGCATGGTGTTCCTGGAAGAGATGGGCCTGCACGAAACCGGCCTCACCCGCGTGATCCGTTCAGGCTATGATCTGCTACACCTGATCACCTTTTTCACCGTCGGCCCCAAGGAAGCCCGCGCCTGGACTGTTCATGCCGGCGCCAAGGCCCCGCAGGCAGCTGGCGAGATCCACACCGATTTCGAGCGCGGCTTCATCCGCGCTGAAACCATCGCCTTTGACGACTACATCGCCCTCAATGGCGAAGCAGGAGCCAAGGAAGCGGGCAAGCTGCGGCAGGAAGGCAAGGAATATGTCGTGCAGGACGGGGACGTGCTGCACTTCAAGTTCAACGTCTGATTATTGCCAATCGGACACAACAAAACGGCGCGGGAAGCATCTGCCTCCCGCGCCGTTTGTGTGTCTTGCCCTGTGTTTGACTGCTCTGTCAGGTGCGGATTAGCCGGCCTGCCCTTCGGCATAGGCAGCCCACAGCTTGGCCACAACGGCGCGTGATCCGGTGGTGACCTGCGCCAGCGTGGCGGCTGCGGCTGCGTTGTTGCCCTGGCGCACCTGGGTAATGCCAAGCCGGGTCAATGCGGTCGCATTATCGATCCCGCCCTTTTCCACGGCCAGCGCATACATCGCTTCGGCCCCGGCAAAGTCGTCGAGCGAATAAAGTACGTCACCCGCTGTCAGGGCATCGCGGCCCGTGGGCGCGGCGCGGGCATCGGTCACCAGCGAAGGCGCTTCGGCCCGATCACCGGCCATACGATCATCGACGATACCCTTGACCTCGGTGGTATAGGTATCACCCTGGGTCAGCAGGCCTGCAGCAACGGCCTCGCCCAGCACGTCTGACACTTCGTTCGACATGATGCGCGGATCGGCTGATTCGATGTAGCGGACATATTCACTGCGGTCAGTCAGCGTGTCGGTCAAACGCATCAGGCGCAGCAGGTCGAGCCGTGCCTGATCATCGAAATCGCCCAGCGAATTGGCAACCTGCAACGCGCGAAGCCAGTTTTCCTGGCTGGCGTGATGGGTAACCAGCATCAGCGAGGTGTACAGCGCGTCATCCGTCAGGTTGGCGTTGTAGGCTGCCTGAAGCCCGCGCAGCAGCCACTGCTGCGGCACCTGGCCGCCCGCTGCGGTGGTGGCATCGATGGCGCGCTTGATGTGCGCCAGGCCAGCCGCGGCATCACCCTGCTGGTAATAGGTTTCGGCAACCAGGCCATTCACGTCGCCATCGGTGAAGTTGTTCTGCGCGGCAATCTGCAGCGCGGCACGGGCAGCAGGATAGTCCTGCGCGCTAAAAGCCAGGCTGCCGACGAACCAGTTGAACTGGCCGATCTGTTCAGGGGCGACCTTGCCGCTGGCCAGTTGCAATTCCAGGCCCTGGCGCTGCCACGCGGCATTGCTGGACTTGTTGCCGGCGATCAGGATCAGGTTGCCCACGGCAAACTTCTCGTCAGGCGAGACGGCCGCAGCAACGATGGCCGGGAAGGAGCCCGAGACCGAAGCGATATTACCGCCTTCTGCATTCACGACATCGGCAGCGGGGCTGTAAAGATCGACAAACGCCTCGGAATATTCCTGTGCGGTAGCCGGTGCGGACACCAGCGCGCCTGCGCCAAAACTGGCACCGGTCAGGGCAAGCGCCATGGCCAGAGCCGAAACAATGCTCTTGGCAGGCTTTCGACTTGCGGGAACGGAGTGGCGAAGCATCAATCAACTCTCCTGAAGTGACGGGCGGAACCACCAGCGGCTCCGCATAAAATAGCCCGGAATTGTCATCCCGGATAAGGCCAGCGCTCCTGCAATGGAATAGTGCAGATTGCAATTGCCTGTTACGAACCTTGGACTGAACGCTGTTTGAACATCTCCATAACCCCCTTGTTCAGATAGCGGTTCCCGTCTGCCCGCCCCAACCGGGCCAGACACTGCCGCCAAGTGTGGATAAAGGGGTTCCGGCAGGCCCCTGAGAGGCCGTTTCGCTGGCTTAGCCGCGCCCTATGGCCTAGGGTCCGGCACGTCTCCAACAGATCAGAACAACGAACGGGCGACAACCGCAGGTGAGCGACGACATTGACATTGTGACCCCGCCCGAAAGCGCGGGCGAATACGAACGCATCGACATCGTCGATGAGATGAAGGCGAGCTATCTCGATTACGCGATGAGCGTGATCGTGAGCCGCGCCCTGCCCGACGTGCGCGACGGGTTGAAGCCGGTCCACCGCCGCATTCTCTACGCCAGCCAGGAAGGTGGTTTCGTCGCCGGGCGGCCCTACCGCAAGAGCGCGAAGATCGTCGGCGACGTGATGGGCAACTATCACCCGCATGGCGACAGTGCGATCTACGATGCGCTGGCCCGCATGACGCAGGACTGGTCGATGCGCGTGCCGCTGATCGACGGCCAGGGCAACTTCGGCAGCATGGACCCCGATCCGCCCGCCTCGATGCGCTACACCGAAGCGCGGCTGGCGCGGGTCGCCAACGCCCTGCTCGATGACCTCGACAAGGATACGGTCGATTTTGTCGACAACTACGATGGCTCGCGACAGGAACCTTCGGTTCTTCCAGCCCGCTTCCCCAACCTGCTGGTCAACGGCGCGGGCGGTATCGCAGTGGGCATGGCAACCAATATCCCGCCGCACAACCTGGGCGAAGTGATCGACGCCTGCCTGGCCTATATGGATAATCCCGCCATCACCTCGGAAGAGCTGGTGGCGATCATCCCCGGCCCCGATTTTCCCACCGCCCCGCTGATCCTGGGCCAGCATGGCGCGAAATCCGCCTATACCACCGGGCGCGGTTCAATCCTGCAGCGCTGCCGCCACGAGATCGAGCAGACGCGCGGCGATCGCACCTCGATCGTGCTGACCTCGATCCCTTTCCAGGTCGGGAAATCCGGTCTGGTGGAAAAGATCGCCGAAGCGGCCAAGGACAAGCGGATCGAAGGCGTGTCCGACATCCGCGACGAATCCAGCCGTCTGGGCATGCGCGTGGTGATCGATCTGAAGCGCGATGCCACGCCCGAAGTGGTGTTGAACCAGATCTGGCGCCACAGCCCGGCCCAATCCAGCTTCCCCGCCAACATGCTGGCGATCCGTGGCGGCCGGCCCGAAACGCTGATGCTGCGCGATTTCATCCAGGCCTTCATCCAGTTCCGCGAACAGGTGATTACCCGTCGCACCAAGTTTGAACTGAACAAGGCGCGCGAACGGGCGCACATCTTGCTCGGCCTGGTGGTGGCAGTATCGAACATGGACGAAGTGGTGGTGATGATCCGCTCCTCGCCCAATCCGGCTGCGGCGCGCGCCAAGTTGCTGGCCAAGGAATGGCCGATCGGCGACATCGCGCCATATATCCGGCTGGTCGAGGCGATCGAGCCCAATGCCACCGAGGCTGGCGGCACCTATCGCCTGTCCGAACGGCAGGTGAAGGCCATCCTCGACCTGCGCCTGCACCGCCTTACCGCGCTGGGCCGTGACGAGATCGGTGACGAGCTTAAGGAACTGGCTGCGGCCATCGCCGAATTCCTCGCCATTCTGGCTGATCGTGCGCGGCTTTACGCCGTAATGCGCGACGAACTGACCGAAATCCGCACCCTCTACGCTACGCCGCGCCTGTCCGAGATCGCCCCGGCGTGGGACGGGATCGAGGATGAAGATTTGATCGAGCGCGAGGAGATGGTCGTTACCGTCACCCTCGATGGCTATATCAAGCGCACCCCGCTTTCCACGTTCCGCGCCCAGAACCGGGGTGGCAAAGGTCGCGCCGGGATGAGCACCAAGGAAGAAGATGCGGTGTCGAACATGTTCGTCACAAGCACCCACAACCCGGTGTTGTTCTTCTCCACCGCCGGCAAGGTTTACCGCCTGAAAGTGTGGAAGCTGCCCGAAGGCGGACCCAACACCCGCGGGCGGCCCATCGTCAACCTGCTGCCCGCGCTCGACACGGGCGAGACCATTGCCACCGTGCTGCCCTTGCCCGAGGACGAGAGCACCTGGGGCGCGCTCAGCGTGGTGTTTGCCACTGCGCGGGGCAGCGTGCGGCGCAACAGCATGGATGCCTTCGCCAACATCCCAAGCAATGGCAAGTTTGCCATGCGGTTCGAGGATGGCAGTGCCGACAAGCTGATCGGCGTTGCCCTGCTCGATCCCGAAGATGATGTGCTGCTGGCCACCCGCGCGGGCAAGGCGATCCGCTTTGCGGGCGACGAAGTACGCGAATTCACCAGTCGCACCTCCACCGGTGTGCGCGGGATGGTGCTGAAGGGCGATGACGAGGTTGTCTCACTGTCGATCCTCCACCGCGTGGGCACCGATGCTGAGGAGCGCGAACAATACCTGCGCTTCGCCCCGTGGAAGCCTGAAAAGGAAGGCGAATCCACCCTGTCGCCCGAACGGATGGACGAGCTGGCGCTGCGCGAACAGTTCATCCTCACCGTCTGCGCCAATGGTTATGGCAAGCTGTCATCGGCCTACGAATACCGGCGCACGGGGCGCGGCGGCCAGGGCATCACCAATATCGACAACATCGGCCGCAATGGCCCGGTTGTCGCCAGCTTCACCGCCACCCAGGCCGATCAGTTGATGCTGGTGACCGATCAGGCCAAGCTGATCCGCATGGGGCTCAACACCCTGCGGGTCATCGGGCGAGGTTCGGCCGGTGTCCGGCTGTTCAACGTGGCCGACAAGGAACAGGTCGTCAGCGCAGTCCGGCTGGATGAAGAGGAAGAACCCGAGAACGCGGCGGAGGAAGCCGTGGCGGCAGAGATCGCGGCACGGGATGACAGCGACAACGCCGATCAGACGCAGCCGGATGGCGAGGCTTAGTTCACGAAGCTATTGTTTCATTTACACAAGTCGATAAGCATCACGCATTGCAGGGACGGGGGTTGTAATGCGGGGAATGATGCTGGCGACGTGTGCGCTGTCAATGGCGCTTGCCGGCTGCGGGGGTAGTTCTACCGGCGGGGGAACTCCAACCCCGGTGCCAACCTCCACCCCTACGCCGACACCTACACCAACACCCGTGTTCGTGGCGGCAAAAGCCATGACTTCGGCGGGCAGCCCGTGCTTCTACGAGATGTACAGTGCCCCGTCCTTCGACTCGGGCAACGCGCGGGTTGGCGGCTGGTTCTGCGCTCGCGACGGTGAATTCGGCGGCAGCCAGACGGTCCGTATGAATGGCAGCGGATTTGGGAGCGCAACGGGGATTGTCGGTCCAACAGGGATCGATGACTACTACATCCGGGTTCTTGGGGTCGATGCGGCCAGTTCAACTTACCTGAGTTACTATGCGCCGCGCGGATCGCGGATATTTTCACCGGTCACGTCGCTTATCCAGTTTTCCGGTAACCAGGATTCGGTAAAGCGGGCGCTTGGCATCAGCGGTAGCCTGTTCAATCTTGCTCAGGACCGTGACTTTACCACTTTCGACGTCGTCGCGGCGCTGTCTTCCACCGATGAGATTGTTCGCGCCGATGCGGAACGCGCGGCAGCGGCCAACCTGCGCGCGCTGGCCGTGCTTATCCCGACCAGCGAGTGGGATACATACCTGCCATACGCGCTTGAGTCGTATGATGAACTTGGCGCATTTATGGCCGCACGTCCGACCTTCATGTTTGAAAACGAGGTCATGTCGCAATATGTCGACAGTCGTTACGGCGGCAGGCTGGATCCCCGGGTTGTTTCGGCAATTGCCCACCTGATCGATGCCTATGTGGCAACCATTCCCGTCCGGGTGAGCGATGAAACCATGGCCCGTCGCGCGCTGTTGGGCATCCACGGCTATCTGGTTCCGGCTGTCAACCAACTGGTCAACAGCAATTCGCTGGCCGATGCCGAAGCGGCCCAGGCAGTCACCGCCCAGACCATCAGGGATGCTACGCAAACCTATTTGAATGGCTACGCCATACCCACCTCGGGTCGCTTCTTCCCGGCGCCCAATTTCGCCGAGACAAGCGGGGGTTCGATCACCCTGCAGGCCGACGGCATCGGGGGGACGAGGGCCGGTTCGCTGGTAAGTAACGACCTGTTCGCGCAAGGGGTGGGTGAAGGCGCAACTGGCCTCGCCGGAGGGGACGCAGAGGTAACCGGTGTGTCGGTTCCAGCGGAGTTCGCCTCTGCAATCATGGTCAACCTCGTGGGAATTACATCCAAAACGGTGACCGTTTCCACGCTTGGCGGCTTCCGTGGTCGAGCCTATTTCGATTACGCGGTCCGCCACCCCGGCGGGGCTACGGGGACTGCGCGGGTTTACGTGAATTTCAAATAGACGTTCCGCATCACCGCACCACCCGTAGTTCCGGATCCCTCTTCCGAAGCGTTTGCACCACGCCGGTAGCGATCAGGAAAATGCCCAGGTAGTAGGTCGGCCAGACCAGCACCTGTGGGACCATGCTGCCTGCCAGCGGGCCAAACTCGGCGAAGATCAACAGGTCGCTCAGCACGAACAGCATGGCCCCTGCCCCCACGCGATAGCGCGGGAAGGTGCTGGCCCAGGCGCTGGCGGCCATCGCGCCCAGCGCCAGGGCGTAAAACAGCACCTGCGTGTCTCGCGTCAGCAGCCAGGCGATCAGCGGGGTCAGTACCAGCACGACCACGGCCAGCGCGCGCTGCGAACCTTTCAGGTCGGGCCGACGGTGCCGCAGGAACACGCCCATCGCCAGCACATGGAACAAGAAGAACAGCATTCCGCCAATCTCGCGGTCTACTTCCATCGCCATGTCGCCCAGCGATGCCGCACCCAGTGCCCAGGCCAGCAGGCGGGCATCGGGGCTGGAATGGCGCAGCCAGGCGTAAACGACAAGCATGCCCACCGCTGCGCCCTTTACCGGCAGCAGGTAGAATTCGGGAAACGCCGTCCAGCGCAGATAATAAAACGCCAGCGCGGCCACCACGCTCAGCAGCAGGAAGGGGCGGCGTTCGACAAGGGCGCGTCTGCTCATGGTGGCATCTCTTGACCGGAACGCCGCAGTCTAGCAAGCGCAGCCGATGACCTACGATGTGCATATCATTGGCGGCGGCCTCGCGGGTAGCGAAGCGGCCTGGCAACTCGCCCGGCGCGGCGCAAAGGTGCGCTTGTCCGAAATGCGCGGAAGCGGCGAGCGGACGGCGGCGCACCATACTGATGGGTTGGCCGAACTGGTCTGCTCCAATTCCTTCCGTTCCGACGATGACGAGAAGAACGCTGTCGGCCTGCTGCACCACGAAATGCGGCGGCTGGATTCGCTGATAATGCGCGCCGGCGAAGTGGCTCGTGTGCCCGCTGGCAGCGCGATGGCAGTGGACCGCGACGTGTTCAGCGAGGAGGTGCAAAAGGCGCTCGAACAACATCCCAATGTCACCATTGCGCGCGAGCGGGTGGACCACCTGCCCGCCAGCGGACTGACCATCGTCGCCACCGGCCCGCTGACCGCGCCTGCCTTGGCGGAAAGCATCGTCGCCGCTACGGGCAAGGACCGGCTGGCATTTTTCGATGCCATCGCGCCGATCGTCCATCACGAGAGCATCGACATGTCGATCTGCTGGATGGCCGCGCGGTGGGACAAGGGCGGCAAGGACTACATCAACTGCCCGATGACGCGCGAGGAATACTATGCCTTCGTCGATGGCCTGCTGGCCGCCGAGAAGGGCGAGTTCAAGGAGTGGGAGGCCAACACCCCCTACTTCGATGGCTGCATGCCGATCGAAGTCATGGCTGAACGGGGCAAGGAAACGCTGCGCTTTGGCCCGATGAAGCCGGTCGGCCTAGACAACCCGCACGCTGCCACGCCCGAATTTCCGCAGGGCCGATGGCCCTATGCCGTGGTGCAACTGCGGCAGGACAACAAGCTGGGCACGCTGTGGAACATGGTAGGGTTTCAGACCAAGATGAAATACGGCGCGCAGGTGGAACTGTTCCGCACCATTCCCGGCCTGCAGAACGCCGAATTCGCCCGGCTGGGCGGCATGCACCGCAACACCTTCATCAATTCGCCCACGCTGCTGGATCGGCAATTGCGCCTGAAGGGGGCCGAACATATCCGTTTTGCAGGGCAAGTGACCGGGTGCGAAGGCTATATCGAGAGCGCGGCGGTGGGCATGCTGGCAGGCATGATGACGGCGACTGAACTGCACGGCCACGAATGGCAGGGTCCGCCGCGCACCAGCGCCTGCGGCGCGCTACTTTCACACATCACCGGTGATGCCGAGGCGAGCGACTATCAGCCGATGAACATCAACTTCGGCCTGTTTCCGCCCTTGCCCGATGTGCACAAAAAATCACGCAAGGAAGCCTATACCGGGCGCGGCAAGGCGGATTTCGGTGAATGGCTGGCGGCGCTGGAACAGGTTCCGGCCTAGATCAGCAGCGGCAGGCAGGTGTCGCGCGAGGCCGCGGTGCGCTGGTGGCGAATTCGGCGGCGGTCAGCCAGGTGTTGCCATCGGCATCCATCCCGGCAAACCGGTCGCCCGTGGTCACTGCCCATTCCTCGAATGTCAGCAGGTTGTTGCCGTCGGTATCGAGGTCGCGGAAGGCATCGGTACGGCTCGACATCATCTCGTTGCGGGTGATGCGCCGATCGCGGTTGGTGTCATAACGAAAGAAGCGCTGCTCCTCGCGCGTAAGTTCGGTGCTTTGGGGCAATGCGGGGCCTTGCAAGCCTGCCACGTCCGCCTGCGGCAATGATCCGTCATCAGCAGGGGCAGCAACCACGCGGGCGGGCGGCGGTGCACCTTGCTCTACTTCGGCCCGGCCTTGCAGCCAGAACAGGCCGATGCCAACCATCACCAATGCCACGAAAGCCCCCAGTACAACCCGGTTCATTGGCGAATCCCCCTTGTCCGTTAATGATTTAGCGCCCGAACAGCCCGATCCGCAAGGCGACAAGCCCCGCGCCGGGACCATCGAGCAGATCGCCGCTGCCGTGCTCCAGCGCCCGGCGGGCCAACCCGCGCAGCACTGCGAGTGGCCGCAAGGCGCGCGGCAAGCGGGCGTCGGTCGGCTTCCCCTCCATCGCCAACCGCCGCGCCGCTCCTGCTTCCGCTTCGCCCAGATGCAGCGCCAGGTCGGCCAGCGCCCATTCGCGGGCCGCCTGGCCGGCCAACGCCGCCGCGCCCTGGGGCGCCAAGGCTTGCCAAGCCAGCGCCCGGCCAGCGGCGAATTCCTCAATCCCCGCCATGGTCAGCTCGTCGGCCAGCAGGGCTTCCCAGCCATCGACCAGCGGTACCAGCGATAATGGTCCCACAGGCCAGGTGCGCAGGGCCTGCAACAGCGGCTCTCCTGTCGGCCAGCGATCAGGGTTTTCCCCCAGCCGTTCACGCCACCAGGCCAGCTTGATTTGCGCGATAACCGGTTCACCGCCCTGCCGCAGGATAGTGGACAGCCGATGATCGAGCGTGAGCAGCGCGAGGGCAGGATTGCGCGTGGCAACAGGGGCATAGGACAGCGCCAGGCGCTGGACGAGGGGCAGGTCCCGGGGATCGAGTGTGGTCATCTGCCCACCCCCATCGACCGGGGCAGGCCTCGGGGTCAAGTGGTGCCTGACCGGCAGGAAGTTATGTAACCAAATTAACCATGCCTGTTGCCGATGCCCTTACGGGCTGTTGCTACGGCATTTCGGATGATTGCTCCCACCCCCGCCAACAAGCTGCCCACTGGCCGGTTGACTGCCATCTGCGCGCCTGCGGGTTTTCTGCGCAGGCTGGCGGCCAATACCGCAGGCAATGTGATCATCATCGCGGCTGCCGCACTGTTTCCGCTTCTGGCGCTGATCGGCAGCGGGATTGATATGGGGCGCGGCTATCTGGCCGAGACCCCGGCTGCAGCAAGCCTGTGATGCAGGCACACTTGCCGCGCGCAAGCGACTGGGCACTTCGGTGGCGGTTAACGGGGTGATCCCCGCCACTGTGGCCGATACCGGCCAGCGCTTCTTCAACATCAATTTCCGCGCCGATGCCTATGGCAGCCAGGAACGCGACTTCGTAATGGCGCTGGAGGATGACTTTGCCATTTCCGGCATGGCGACGGCCATTGTCCCGACCACCATCATGGGTGCGTTCGGATTTGACAGCATTGCCGTAAGTGCCAGCTGTTCGGCCCAGATCAACATGCCCAACACCGATGTTATGCTGGTGCTGGATACCACCGGATCGATGTTGTGGACCAATCCGGGTGACACCGAAGACCGCATCACAGCGCTGCGCAATACAGTGAAAAGCTTTCACGCCCAGATGGAAGCTAACAAGCCCAATGGCACGCGTATCCGTTATGGTTTCCTGCCATATTCCACCAATGTGAACGTCGGCCACCTGCTGCAGGATGATTGGCTGGTGGATGAATGGTCCTACAATTCGCGCGAGGCACGCTCCAACGGGGGCACCGTTCAGGAGCCGGTTTATGAAACGCGCTACACCTATGTCAGCGGCAGCGTGGCCGACAGCGCGGCCAGCTTTGCAAATGCCTGCCCGGCCAACACCGTCAACCATACCATGCAAAGCAACACCACCGACGCGCAGGGCTGGACCAACCAGCGAATCCTGGAGCGCGGCATTGTTTACAATTGCCGTGAAGTGGACACCGGCGTGTTCGAAGTATCCTCGCGCACGTTCCACGATCACGTGTTCATCTGGTCGTTCCGGCAAACCGGAACGCAAACGGTAAACCGGTCCCAATGGCGCTATAAGTCGATCACATACGACCTGGATTTTCTCCAGTCCGGCAACTCCATCACCCTGCCGATCGGCGGAAACCCCGCCAGCCCATCCAACGTGGTTGCGTGGTATCGCGGGTGTATTGAAGAGCGCGGTACCTACGAGATCAGCGACTATGGCAATGTCGACCTCAACCTGGCGCTTGACCTGGATATTGACCGGGTACCCAGCGCCAACAACCCGGCCACCCAGTGGCGCCCCATGCTCAACGAATTGAGCTGGACCCGCGAAGTCCGCACCAACGGCAACGGCGGATTTACCCCTGGCGTGGTCGATTCCCCAGAAGAATTCGTCAATGCCTGGTGGTGGGGCTTCGGAGCCTGTCCATCGCCAGCCAGCCAACTGGCCGAAATGGACGCCGGCCAGGTCGCTACCTATGTCGATAACCTGATCGTGAACGGCAGCACCTATCACGATATCGGCATGATCTGGGGGGGCCGCATGCTTTCCCCCACCGGCATCTTTGCCGATCAGAATGCCGACGTTTCCACCGGCACAACATCGCGCCACATGATCTTCCTGACCGATGGCGAAACAGCTCCGCTGGATATTTCCTATGGCGCCTATGGCATCGAGCCGCTCGATCGCCGCCGCTGGCGTACGAATTCGGCCATGACCCTTACAGAAACAGTGGAAAATCGGTTCAGCTTCGCCTGCGAGGAAGTGAAGAAGCGCAATATCCAGGTCTGGGTGATCAGCTTTGGCACTGCCGCCAACCCGATGATGGAAGCCTGCGCAGGGGCGGAACGCTATTTCGTGGCCGATGACGCGGCTGAACTGGAAAACACGTTCAGCGAAATTGCCCGCCGCATGGGCGAATTACGGATCGTCGACTGATGCGCGTTCCCCGCCCCGCTGGCCTTCGTTCGCCGCTCGTCCGCCGCCTGCTGCGGAACGAACGCGCTGCCGCGCTGGTGGAATTTGCCCTGATCGCGCCCGTGTTCGTGTTCGCGCTGATCGGCCTGTTCGACCTGTCGTACAATATCTACACCTCCTCGCTGCTCGAAGGTGCAATCCAGAAGGCGGCGCGCGACAGCACGATCGAGGGCGCCAACTCGTCTGAAGCGCAGATCGACGCTGAAGTGACGGAAGCGGTGGAAAGCATCGTGGCTTCGTCCACGGTCGAATTCCAGCGAATGTCCTATACCAACTTTGCCGATATGAACGTGGCGGAGGACTTCACTGATTCCAACGACGATGGCCTGTGCAATGAAGGCGAACCGTTCGAGGACGTGAACGGCAACAACCTGTGGGACGAAGACCGCGGCGCCACCGGGATGGGCGGCGCGCGTGATGCGGTGCTGTACATCGTGACCGTCACCTATGACCGCCAGTTCCCGCTGCACAACTTCATTGACGTCCCGGCACGGGTTTCGACCGAGGCCCGAACGGTGCTGCGTAACCAGCCTTTCGCCATGCAGGACGCCCAGGTCTCGGTGGAACATTGCTGATGTGCCTGCTGAAAACCTGCTGGCACCGTGTGGCGCAAGACGTGTCGGGCCTTGCTGCCACCGAATTCGCCCTGGTCATGCCCGTTCTGCTGGGCCTGGGCCTGATGGGCCTGGAACTGGCCAATCGCGCCATCGTGCAAATGCAGGTCAATCAGCTTGCGGTGCATGTGGCCGACAACGCCTCGCGCGTCGGCGACCAGTCGCAACTGGAAGACCGGCGGATCTACGAAGGCGATATTCAGGATCTGTTCTATGGTGCCGAGATCCAGGGCGGCGACCATCTCAGCCTGTATGATCGCGGCCGGATCATCATCAGCAGCCTGGAAGTGGTTCCCGGCACCGATGACCAGTACATCCACTGGCAGCGCTGCATGGGGGCCAAGGCCCATGTTTCAGGCTATGGCCTGGAAGGCGACGGAATTGACAGCGGCTTCCCTGGCATGGGGCCGCCGGGCGAGGAAGTGATCGCTTTTGCCGATGAAGCCGTGATGTTCGTCGAGATCGCCTATGATTATGATCCGCTGATCGGCAACCCTTATGGCGTACCCGGCACTATCCGTTCGACAGCCAGCTTCACCGTGCGCGATGATCGCGAACTGGCCCAGATCTTCCAGCGAGACCCGGGCAACCCCGATCCGGTCGCAGATTGCGCCACCTACGGCACAACCAGCATGAGTGCTGGCTGAAGCCCTCGGGACACTAGTCCTTGTAGCAGACCTTGCGGGCCGCCGTGACGATCCGCGGAGCATCGATCAGCGCCAGCTTTTCCAGGTTTGCCGCATAGGGCAGCGGCACGTCCTCGTTGCACACCCGCATGACCGGAGCATCGAGCAGGTCGAAGCCCTGTTCCATGCAAACGGCGATCACTTCCGACGCGATCGAGCAACCAGGCCAACCTTCCTCGGCCACCACCAGACGGTTGGTCTTGGCGAGGCTTTCGAGCACGGTCTGCGTATCCAGCGGGCGCAGGGTGCGCAGGTCGATCACTTCGGCCTGGATGCCTTCTTCCGCCAGCTTGTCAGCCGCTTCCAAAGCGAATTTCACACCGATGCTATAGGACACGATGGTGACATCGGAACCTTCGCGCATGATCCGCGCTTTGCCGATCGGCAGGACATGATCATCCAGTTGGGCGATCTCGAAGTGGTTGCCGTAAACCAGTTCGTTTTCCAGGAAGATCACAGGATCGTCGCTGCGGATCGCTGCCTTCAGCAAGCCCTTGGCATCCGATGCATCATAGGGTGCAATCACAATCAGGCCGGGCACGCTGGCATACCACGGGGCATAGTTCTGGCTGTGCTGCGCGCCGACCCGGCTGGCTGCGCCATTGGGGCCACGGAACACCACCGGGCAGCGCATCTGCCCGCCCGACATATAGTTGGTTTTCGCGGCCGAATTGATGATGTGGTCAATCGCCTGCATGGCGAAGTTGAAGGTCATGAATTCCACGATCGGGCGCAAGCCCCCCATGGCAGCACCGGTGCCGATGCCGGCAAAGCCGTATTCGGTGATCGGGGTGTCAATCACGCGCTTGGGGCCGAATTCCTCCAGCAAGCCTTGCGTGACCTTGTAGGCACCCTGGTATTCGGCCACTTCCTCGCCGATAACGAACACCCGGTCATCCCGGCGCATTTCCTCGGCCATGGCATCGCGCAAGGCTTCGCGCACGGTCAGCTTGTGCATGTTGGTGCCGGCCGGAATTGCCGGATCAGTGGCACGCTCGGCAGACTGGGGGCGATCGGGTGCAGAAGAGGCAGCAGCGGCGGGCGCTGCCTCAACCGAAGCAGGTGTGGAAGCAGCAGCCGGAGCCGAAGCCGAAGCCGCTTCCTCGCCCTCGCCGATCAGTACCGCGATCACGGTGCCGACCTTCACGTTCTCCGCACCCTCGGGCACCATGATCTTGCCGACAGTGCCCTCGTCGATGCTTTCGAATTCCATCGTCGCCTTGTCGGTCTCGATCTCGGCCAGGACATCACCGGCAGACACGGTGTCGCCTTCCTTGACCAGCCACTTGGCCAGCGTGCCTTCCTCCATCGTGGGGGAGAGCGCGGGCATCTTCAGTTCGATCGCCATCTCAGTATTTCCCCACCAGCACGTCGGTATAAAGTTCGAACGCTTCGGGTTCGGGCGAATTCTCGGCGAATTCGGCGGCTTCGGTCACTGCAGTGCGGATGGCCTTTTCGATGTCTTTCAGCTTGTCCTCGTCCACGCCCATTGCCAGCAGTTCGGCCTTGGCCATTTCGATCGGATCGCTCTTTTCGCGCACGCCCTGCACTTCTTCGCGGGTACGGTACTTGGCGGGATCGGACATGGAATGGCCGCGATAGCGATAGGTGTTCAGTTCCATCAGCACGGGGCCATTGCCGCCTCGGACATGCTCGATCGCGATGTTCGCGGCCTGGTGGACTTCCAGCACGTCCATCCCGTTCACTTCCATGCCCGGAATACGGAAAGCGGTACCCCGGCGGTAGAATTCGGTCTCCGCGCTCGACCGCTGGACAGAGGTACCCATTGCATACTGGTTGTTTTCGACCACGAAGATCATCGGCAACTTCCACAGCGCGGCCATGTTCATCGTTTCGTAAACCTGGCCCTGGTTGGCGGCACCATCACCGAAATAGGCCATGCACAGCCCGCCGTCTTCGCGATACTTGTGCGCAAAGGCCAGCCCGCCGCCCAGCGAGACCTGTGCCCCGACGATGCCATGCCCGCCGTAGAATGCATGCTTGGTGGAAAACATGTGCATCGAACCGCCCTTGCCGCGGCTGATCCCCGCTTCCCGCCCGGTCAGTTCGGCCATGATCACGCGCGGATCGATGCCATAGGCCAGCATGTGCCCATGATCGCGGTATCCGGTGATGACGCTGTCCTTGCCTTCCTCCAGCGCGCTTTGCAGGCCAACCGCAACCGCTTCCTGCCCGATATACAGGTGGCAGAAGCCGCCAATCAGGCCGAGCCCGTAAAGCTGGCCTGCACGTTCCTCGAACCGGCGGATGAGCAGCATCTTCTGATAGAAACCGAGCAGTTCGGCCTCGCTCGCCTTGTAACGGCGCGATTTATCCAACGCCTGTTGCAGACTGCGCAGTTCGAAATTGCCGTCCTCGGCATCGCCGTCTTCGGAGCCATTGGCCGAAGGTGCTTTCGATTCCGATTTCGGGGCGGCAATCCGCACGGCCCTGCCAGCGGAAGATGTTGAATTTCTTGCCAAAACAACCTGTCCCTATGTGCGCCGAATGGGGGGCGACGCCACTTGCCCTTTGCCTATAGGCAAATCAGACAGGGGCTGGCAACGCCCCGATTGAGCGCTGAACCGATGTGGTTACAATGAGTTTTGGCGAGAACCGAAAATGCAGCTAAATCAAGGCTGCGCGTCAAGATCGATCACGTATTCGTCACGGTGGACGACATTGAGATTTTCCCGCACCAGTTCGCTCGCCAGGTCTGGGTCGACATGATCGGGATCGAGCAGTTCGTTGCGGTTTTCCAGCACTGCCCGTTCTTCCTGCAACACCGCGATGCGATCCTGCCGGGCGCCTAGCAGGTTGCTCTGCTCGCCCCATGACAGCAATCCATAAGGACCGACCAGCGCCAGCGCGCCAAGCGCCAGCAGCCAGCCAAGGGCCAGCAACTGGATGAGTTTCTCACGCTTGGCTGATGGTGCGTTCACAAGGCCGACAGAATCATACTTGGACCTGCGATTCAAGCACTTTGGGGACCAATTGCAGATTAATCCACAAGCGCATCTTGCGCGTCGCAAGCTCAATCAGCCGGCGCTTGAGGTGCGAAACCTGCGTTCAGCCACTGGCAAGCCCCTTGCGCGCAAGGCGGCACATCGCCACTGTAGCGGTGTCGAGAGGGAGTTTGAGACCAATCATGATCGCGTATCGCGCCGCCTTAATCCTGTCCGGAGCCGCCACCCTGTGCGCGCTGGCAGTCCCTGCCCAGGCCCAGATTGCCGATGACGTGGTGCTCAACATCCTGCGCGAATGCGCGCGGATCGATGATCCGACCGCCCGGCTGGGATGCTTTGACAACAACATTCGCAACGCCGGGCCAGCGCGCAATACCATTCCGGGCCAGGTGCGGGCCGAGGGCGGCGGCGCGGTGCTTAACCCGCGCGGCGGCAGCGTAAGCGATTTCGGTGCCGAGGATTTCCGCCCGGAAGAGCGGGTCGAGGCCCCACGTGGGGCCAATGGCGCAACCGGCTTTGGCCGTGAAGACGTGCCCACGCCCGAGCGGTTCAACGCTACCCCCGCCGGCGAACTGGAAATGATCAATGCGCGGGTCACCGCGGTGTCCGAGCGCGAGCCGGGGGTCTATGTCGTTACACTGGAAGGCGGCGCGCAGTGGGTCTTCTCGCAGAGCGTGAGTTCGACCTATAACCCGCCGCGTAACGGGTCCACGGTGGAAATCCGGCGCGGATCACTCAGCAGCTTCCTGCTGCGGTTCAACAACCAGGAACCAGTGCGCGTCCGCCGCCTGCGGTGATGCAACTTGGATGCTGCGGCGATAGCCGGGCCTAACCGCGTCCGGCACCAAACACGGCTTAATTCTGGCCCATTTCCTCGAACGCCCGCTCGCGTTCCAGCTGGACTACGGCGTTCCGCCTGATCTTGTCGAACGTCGCGAGAAAGCTGTCGCGTTCGGTCTGGGAGAGCGGAGACAGCAGGAAAGTGCTGCGCTGGCGACTGGCATCCTGGATTACCTGATACAGGTTTTCGCCCGCCTCGGTCGGTGCGAAGCAGCCGTTGCGGCGGCCCGGTTTGCCTTCGCGCAGCACCAGCCCGCGTTCGACCAGAGCATTGACCGTGCGCCCGGCCTGGCTGTGATCGCGATCGAGCCGGTCAACCAGATCATTCCAGTCAATGGGAGAAGCCATCCCTATCTCGTTGAGAACCCACGCTTCAAAGTTTGACAACCCGGTCAGCCGCTTGAACATCAGCGATCCGCTGCGGCTGAAATACGAACTCAGCGTCATCAGCGGGGAAATAATCCGCGACCGATCGAGCACGATCCGTTCACCGGTCCCGCTCTCGCTTTCCACTGCCGCCCCGGGGCGGGGAAACTCGGCGGTTTCCTGCTGCCCGTTCCGCCGTTCCTGTTCATACAGCAGGACAGCCTGGTCGAGCAGCTTCTCGATCACGGCAAAGAAGGCCTCAAGCTCTTCGTCACCAATATCGAACGTCAGCTCGCGGTTGCGCAGGTCGGCCAGGCGCAACAGCCGCTCGGAATGCGCCTGGCCTTTGCGCGTGAGCCGCAATGGCGAGCGCAATTGCTCTCGCTCGACCATCTTGATTTCGAGCAGCCGCTTCACCGAACGGCTGACCTGCGCCTTGTCGACACCAACGGCGCTGGAAATATCGGCTGGCACCAACGGCCCAATGTTGTGCAGCAGGAACAGTATCCGCCGATCAAGCTCGACCAGGTCCAGCTCGCGGGCGTAGGCCATCTCGGCGCTCTCGCGCACCTTGTAGAGCAATTGCCACAAGTCGCTCTGGATTACCGAGGGAGACCTGCCTGCCCCATCGGCTGGCGCATCGGCGACCGGTTCCAGGGCATTGAGGATGATGTTGAGGCGCGCGCCGAATTCTGGCGGTTGGTCGCGCTGGCCCCGCCCCGGCTGCGACACCGGGTATTCGCCCGCCTCGGTGGTGGTGGCCCCGATGGTATAGGCATCCACGATCCGCACTGCTTCGAGCGCCATAGCGCCAAGCGCCTTGGTCACCATCGCGCGGGCTGCGGGATCGATACAGATGGTTCCCTTGGGATCGCGGTCCCCGGCCAGGATCGACAGCCGCAGGGCCACGGCATGATCGAACAGCAGCCGGCGCCAGGTTGCAACCGGGCTGGTGCCTTCGGCTTGCTTCTTGGGGTTTCTTGCAACTGACATCAGGCCCCCGCCCCCTCCGCTTTCCCTGCGGGACTGACACGTGAGGCGCCGCCCGATTATCCGCTCGGTCAAGGCTTGGCGGATTGACGGATCAAGTCAACCACAACTGCAAGAATTCCGCAGGGATTGCGAAACGACGGACCAAGTCAACCATAGCCGTTTGAAGCGCAAAGTTTGCACGGCGATGCAGCTTGGCAACACTCCCCCCTCGCACTAGCAGAAATGACCTCGTCACCATATTGAAATTATGTAATAAAATGCATTATTGGTTACGCAGGCAACCGATATTTTGGTCGCTTGCCGCCACCTGAACAGCCTGTTCAGGATGGGGGCAGCGGAGTTTCCCGCTGTTGGCCGGGCAAGCGCACTAGACACTGTCAACAGCAGGCAATATGCAAGGATTCGTGCGGTTTCCCCCCGATTCAGAAGGGGGCTGCTGCAGGGGGAGAGAGCCAAGAACAGGTCGGCCGTCATGGCCATCTGAAGCCGGACTATCCGGCGTTCGAGATTCTCATACCCCGCTAATTCAGCCGCCGGACCCTCGGGTCTTTGGCAACGGTCACGGCGCAATGCCGGTCCGGAACCCGGTGGCAGGATATTGAAATTGCGTGCAGCGGTAAGCTGTGCGCGTTCACTGTGAAGGGAGCACCAAGTGAGGAATTTGAGCAACAAGCGGGTCTATAAGGCCCTGCTACTGGCCGGTGGAGCCAGCCTTTTCGCGATGGCCACGCCAGCGATGGCGCAGAACACTGCCGGAGCCGACGAGGAAGAAGATCGCATTGTCGTCACCGGCTCGCGCATCCAGCGCGGCGATTTCGAAGCCAACAGCCCGTTCGTCACCGTTGACGAGCAGCTGCTGCAGGAATCGGCCTCGTCCGCCCTTGAAACCAGCCTGAACAAGCTGCCGCAGTTCGTTCCGGCACAGACCCCGACCGCGGGCGGCGACATTCAGCCGACCGCCACCAACACCCCGGGTGCTGCTACCGTGTCGCTGCGCGGCATCGGCGCCAACCGCACCCTGGTGCTGGTTGATGGCCGTCGCTCCACTCCGTCGAACGCTTCGGGCGTGACCGACATCTCCACGATTCCTTCGGCCGCTATCCAGCGCATCGAAGTGATCTCGGGCGGTGCCTCGGCTACCTACGGTGCCGACGCCGTGGCCGGTGTTACCAACTTCATCCTGAAGCAGGACTTCGAAGGTCTGGAACTCGATGGCCGCCTGGGCATGACCCAGGAAGGCGACGGCTTCGAATACCAGTTCGGCGGCATCATGGGCACCGACTTCGCCGATGGTCGCGGCAACATCAGCCTCGCCATGTCGATCAACACCCGCGAAGCCAACTTCCAGCGCGATCGCCAGTGGTACGCTGACCGTTACCTCGATCCGAGCGTTGGCGGCAGCCAGTTCTTCATCGATCGTCCAGGCGTGGTGTTCGCCAACTCCAACCCGTTCACCCAGGCTGCCCTGCAGCAGGTGATGCCGGGTACCTGCATCAACACCACCGCCAGCCCCTGCGCTATCGGTGATCGCGTTGCGACCAACGCCACTGTCTATGCCAACCCCGATGGATCGGCCTTCACCGCCACCTTCGGCAGCATCGGCGGCACGCGTTACTTCAGCGAACCGCTTGATGGTTTCCCCTATAAGCAGGCGGCAACCGGTGCGATCTCGCAGAACAACGATGATCTGTACCTCGTCCTGCCGCTGACCCGCTACAACATGCTGGCCCGTGGTAACTACGAACTGAACGACTGGATCGGCATCTTCGGCCAGGGCCTGTTCAGCCACGTATCGACCTACACCCGCAACGAACCAGGCCCCATCACGGGCGGCTGGGGCGTGTCGGTTCCCTGGGGTACCGGCACCTATACCGGCGGTGGCTATGCCACTTCGGGCAACATCAGCTCGGTTCTGGCCAACGGCAACACCAACCCGGTGTTCCAGACGCGCTATCAGGGCATCCTGCAGTGCGCCGGCTTTACCACTGGCGTCGGCGGTTGCACCAACACCGAAGCGTTCCGCGGGGTCATCCCTGATGAGCTGGAAACCCTGCTCAACAGCCGGACCAATCCGAACGCCAACTTCGACCTGACCACCCTGATGCCTGACGAACGTGAAACCTTCACCGACGTCATGACCTACAACCTGCAGACCGGCCTGGAAGGCTATATTCCGGGCACCGACTGGACGTGGGAAGCCCTGGTCAACCACGGCGAATCGCACACCTTCGCCCTGCAGACCGGCATCTACTCGTTGAACCGCGTGCGTTCGGTGATCACCTCGCCGAACTTCGGCCAGAACTTCCTGCAGCAGGGTAACGCTCAGGCTGGCTTCTTCGGCGCATCGACCGGTACCTGCACCACCGGCTACAACTTCTTCGCACCGGGCGGCACTGACTCGATCAGTGACGACTGCCGCGAAGCTGTTTCGGCCGATCTGAAGAACCGTTCGAAGTTCCGTCAGACCATCCTGGAAGCCAACGTCCAGGGCGGCCTGTTTGAACTGCCGGCCGGTGAAGTACGCGCCGCCTTCGGTGCCAGCTATCGCGAATCGGACTATCAGTTCCTCAACGATACGCTGACCACCCAGGGCCGTTCGTTCCAGGACCAGGCTCTCGGCATCTACCCGTCGGGCAACTCGGAAGGCTTCATCAAGGTCAACGAGCTGTACGGCGAATTGCTGGTTCCGGTGCTGCACGATCTTCCCATGGTCGAACAGCTCAACCTGGAAATCGGTGGCCGTATGTCGGACTACAGCACCACGGGCGTTTCCTACACCTACAAGATCCTGGGTGACTGGGAAGTGACCGATTGGGTTCGTATCCGCGGTGGCTTCAACAAGGCGGAACGCGCACCGAACATCGGTGAGCTGTTCCTTGCTCCGCAGCAGACCTTCGGCGTAAACAATGCCGGTGACTCCTGCTCGACCGGCAACCCGCTCGGCTTCTCGGCCAACCCGGCCAATGCCAACGGTGCCAACGTGCAAGCCATGTGCCGCCTGATGATCAACCGGAATGACCCCACGGGCCAGGCCGCGATCAACTTCTACGGTAACGGCTCCACGATCCCGGCGTCGCCTGGTTCGACCTCGAACGCCACCTTCGGCTTCGCGTTCCCGACCACCATCGGTAACCCGAATCTGAGCCCGGAAAACGCCAAGACCTGGACTGCAGGTATCGTTGTGAACTCGCCGTTCACCAGCGATCTCCTGTCGCGGGTTCGTCTGTCGGTTGACTGGTTCGAAATCAATGTGACCGACGCAATTGGCGTTCAGTCCATCGGTGTCGCCCAGCGCAGCTGCTTCGATCCGCTGTTCAACCCGGACGCGGCAACCAACCCGGCTGCGGCTGTGCAGAACCAGTTCTGCCAGAACATCACCCGCAACATCCCGGACGGCAACCTCGGCAACGTCTTCGTGACCTACGCCAACAACGGCCGTTTCGTGATCGAAGGCATCGACGCCCAGCTCGATTGGTCGGCCGATCTGGGTCCGGGCACGCTGTCTGCCAACGTGCTGCTGAACTACATGCTTGATGTGAAGGTTGCCGAACTTCCGGTTGACCCGCTCGTCGATTATGTCGGTACCTTCGGCAACGCGGTTGCAGGTCTGAACGGCAACACCGGTTACGAATATCGCGTGTTCAGCTCGCTGAACTACTCGATCGGTGCAGCCCGTCTCGGCATCACTTGGCAGCACTATGCTGGCGTTGATGATACCCCGCGGAACCCGGCCATCACCGGCGCTCCGTCGTACAACATCTTCAACCTCAACACTGCGTACCAGCTGTCGGATGACATCAACCTGCGCTTCGGTGTGGAGAACCTGTTCAACAAGGCTCCTCCGATCACCGGCATCAACACCTCCATCGACATCACCCAGTCGCCGACCACCGGTCAGCTTCCGGGCGGCGGTGTCGGCGGCGGCTTCTACGACACCATCGGTCGTCGTTTCTTCCTGGGCGCGAACATCCAGTTCTAATCCAGGCAGTAAGCCGAATAGATTGGGGCCTCTCCTTCGGGAGGGGCCCTTTTCTTTTGCCTGCATGAGGCTGGACACGATGCATGCTGGCGCGCAACACTAATGGCCATAGGGAGAGAGCAGCGATGATCAGGGTAATGCGATTCCACGAAACCGGCGGGCCGGAAAAGCTCGTGATCGAACACCTGGACATCGGCGCGCCCGGCCCCGGCCATGTGCGGATCAAGGTCGAAGCCGTGGGCCTCAACCGGGCGGAAGCGATGTATCGGGCGGGAAATTACCCCACCCGCCCCGCCCTCCCCAGCCTGATCGGTTATGAAGGCGTCGGCACGATCCTGGCGGTGGGCGACGGAGTGACCGATTTTGCCGTGGGCCAGCGCGTCTGCGTTTTGCCGATGATCTCGCAGGGCGATTACGGCATCTGGGCGGACGAGGCGATTGTCCCCACCCGCATCCTGCTCCCCGCGCCCGAGGGGATGGATCCCGCTACTGCCGCAGCAATCTGGATGCAGTACATCACCGCCTATGCGGTGTACGAAGTTGCCGAAATCGGTCCGAATGACGCGGTGATCATCCCCGCTGCGTCCTCCAGCGTGGGCCTCGCCGCGATCCAACTATGCAACTGGGCCGGCGCAATCCCGATCGCAGCCACCCGCACCAGCGCCAAGGCCGGGGTGCTAAAGGCACATGGAGCCGCCCACGTCATCGCCACCGAGGAAGAAGACCTGGTCGAACGGGTAATGGAAATCACCCAGGGCAAAGGCGCGCGCTGCGCCTTCGATCCGGTTGGCGGGCCTTATGTGGATACCCTGGCCAAAGCACTTGCCCCGCGCGGCATCCTGTTCGTCTACGGCGGGCTCAGCGGCCAGCCCACGCCCTATCCCCATTGGCCGATGGCCTTCAAAGGTTGTTCAATGCGTGGCTGGGTGGCGAGCGAGATCTGGAACCACCCGCACCGTTTTGCCGCCGCGCGCGAGAAAGTGCTCGCCGGCCTGGCGCTCGGCAAACTCGATCCGGTGATAGCAAAGGTCTTCAACGGACTGGAATCGCTGCCGGACGCAAATGCCTATCTGGAATCCAACCAGCAGATCGGCAAAGTGGTGGTGCGGTTCTAGGTTCGCACATTGTTTCCCCTCATCACCAGAACCGCTTTGCATCAATCAGCTCTTCACGGGCATCGGCAGCTGCGGCCAGAAGGCGCTGCTTCTCCTTTGTTCGGAACAGGGCAGAGGCCTGCGGATGGTTCGCCAGGTCAAGCCGCGCCAGCAGAGCGGGGCCGATTGCAAAATCATTGAGCGCACCAAGCTGGTCCTGCAGATCCTTCAGCGCCTGCAGGAACTTCCGGTGGCGGCGCGGCTCGTTCTTCTCCGCATAAAGGGTAGCGAAGAAGTCCGCCGCATAGTGCAGCTTCTTGGCCGCCTTGCGAACTTCATGCCGTGCAGTGTCATCCAGCTGTTCAAGGGTGCGTCCGCCCTTCCTGACCTTGCGGCGGTAGCGTTCCAGAGCACTTGATGCGACTGTGCGGGCGGGCAGGTCGCGGGTGACGGGTTCAAGCCGCATGTGCCATTCCCCGATGGCAAGCCATTCGGCAAGATCGAGCAAAAGTGTCCTCGACCGCGCAGTCGAGAGCGAACGGACTGCCTTGGTATAGGCATCGGCCCTCGCCTCAATCAGCCGCTCGCGCAGCGACCCATCGCACAACCGATCTACCAGCACATCAAGATCGCGCGGCTCCCCCAGCACCCCTGCCAGCCAGCGCAACTCGGCCACCAGGGCAATGGACTTTTTATCCGTCAGCACGGCACGATAGATAGAGAATGCCGAGCGCAAGCGGCGCAAGGCCACGCGAGCCTGATGCAGGGCTTCAGAATCCTGGTTTTGAAGGATCAACATTTCATTGAGCCGGAATTGCCTGATGCAGGAGCGGGCAATCACTTGGAGTGCCTCGGCCGCAACCATGTCCGGCCTTAGCACAATCGGTTCCGCCTTGGCGGCCCCGGGCAGAGGGCCGAGCAGGCGATAGCCTCGCTGCGCCTTGCTCAGTACACCAAGCCGCACCGGCGCGACCTTCGCAATCCGCCGCGAAAGGGCAAACAGCGTGGCACAATCCCCGGTCTTCTGTTCCAGCTCGACCTCACAAAAGAATGACTCGCGCTCGCCGGCGATGACGCGTCCGCGATCGAGCGCGATTTCGATCCCGTCCTGTTGCCACAGCCGCCGCTCATTCTCGATGACAAACACCGGGGCGAGATCGCCGATGCGATCGCCCAGCAAGGTCACGATCGGGCTCGAGGCATCGAGAACGGGCAGATCTCCCTTGACCTTACATTCCCATTCCTGACGCCTGCACAGACCCGCTGCGGCACCGGCAGCTAATTTGACAGTCTGGACGCGCTTCCTGCCAACACGCCGGATCCGCAAGGAAAGCCCCGCATCGGCAAGACTGTGTTCCGGGGTGTCGAAGTAGATGGTGTGCTGGCGAACGAGATCCAGGTCGACACCGAAGAGCTTGGCTGCGTCAAAAGCGTCAGCCGCTTCGCCGGTCATTTCAAACTTGAGTTCAACTTCTTCGAGTGCGCCAGATGTCATCTCAGCAGTCCTCGGCCGATGCCTTTCCGATGCGAGGAATGGTTTAGGCAAGCTCCACTCCTGTGAGTTCAATACCAGATCAAGCGCATTTCCTCGCATGGCTTGCCTGCCCTGTCCCGGTTTGCCACGGCCCGTGGCAAGAACATGTATCGCAGATCACGGTGCCACCCTATGTAGTTGCTATGTTCGAAGGTACCGATTGGGCAGCGCAGGTTGATCTGGCGCTTCATCTGTTGGCCGCGATTGCCGCAGGCCTTCTGGTGGGAATTGAGCGCGGGTGGCGCCAGCGCGACGAAGCGGAAGGTTCCCGCGTGGCCGGGGTTCGGACCTTCACGTTGATTGGTGGTTGCGGCGGGCTGATTTCCACCCTTGCGGTGCATTTTTCCCCTGTGCTGGCGGCAATCCTCCTGGCAGGCCTGGTAGCTCTGCTCGTCGGCGCATTCCTGATGCCACGCTCAACCCAGATCGACCGCGACGCCACCACCATGGTTTCCGCAATGGCCACGCTCGGCCTGGGGCTTCTGGCTGGTGGTGGGCTTGCAGCCATTGCCCTGGCCGGTGCCGCTGTGACCACTCTGGTCCTCGCGCTGCGCAAGCCGATCCACGGTTTGCTCAAGTCACTTTCGGAGCAGGAAGTACGTGCCATCGCCAGATATGCGGTGATTGCAGGCGCAGTACTACCCTTTCTCCCCGACGCGAACTATGGGCCTTACGATGCCTGGAATCCCTTCCGACTGTGGCTGGTTGTCCTGCTGGTCACAGGCTTCTCGGTGCTGGCATATATCTTCAACCGCGTGATCGGACAGAACCGGGGCACCATCGCCACTGCATTGATCGGCGGGGCCTACTCCTCGACTGCGGTCACGGCGGCATTCGCCAGCAAGCTGAAAAGCGAGGAAGCCGGTAGGTTCGCCACCGGGATCGCCCTGGCCAGTGCGGTCATGTATTTGCGGGTCTTGTTGCTGGCTGCTGTCCTGGCGCCGGCGGTGGCGATCCAGTTATTGTGGCTGTTGGGCCCGGCAGCCATCATCGCTTTCGTGCTGGCGCGCCTGGTCTGGCAGCGTGAGAAGGCCGGAACCAGTTCGCAAACCGCTCTGACATCCAAACCATTCGAATTGCTGCCGGCGTTTGGCTTCCTGGCGGCAGTAGCAGCCGCATCGCTTCTGGTTCAGTGGGCGCAAATCGAATTTGGCGAGGCAGGTGCGGCGATTTCCCTGTTCATTGCCGGCAGTTTCGACGTTGACGCAGCAATGGTCGCCTATTCCACCTTGCCACGCGATGTGGTCCCGGTGGCCGTTGCCGCACTCGCGCTGGCCGGAACGGTGGTCATCAACATGGCTTTCAAGGCGGCGATTGTCTTCACGAATGCAGGGGCCAGGCTGGGCTCAGTGGCCGGATATTCCCTGCTGGCCAGCTGCGGCGTTCTTGTGGTGACCATGGCTCTGCGCGCGGTTGCACTTTTCAGCTGAATACCCCGTGATTCCATCGACATCCAGTTGCACACATAGCTTACGACACCCCGCGCCGCCGGGCCAGGTCGGCGGTCTTCGCGCCCGCCTCACGGTACATCTTCGCCTGCGTAGTTGCTGTACTTGAGATTGCGTCGGTTTCAGCCGGCCAAGCCCAAGCGATTATTCAAAGATCTGCACGTCCCTAGCCCACGCCCCCTCTTGTGACAGCGGTGGTGCATCGGTCCTGACATCACCGTTCCGCTCTGCTCAGGCGCTTTCACGGCGCAGGATTTCAAAACCGCAATTGATGCGCTGGCTGGCCAGGCTTGCTCCGCTAGCGCGCTGGTCGAGCACTTCGATTACCCGGTCGGCAATGGCCTGGCCATCGATCCGTACCGTGGTGATGGCAGGAGTGATCGCAGTGGCCAGCGCCAGGTCGCCAAAGCCGATCACGCCCAGTTCACCGGGCACGGCCACCCCCTGTTCGCGCAGACGCAGGACCAGCGCATAGGCCAGGATGTCGGAACCCACTACCAGCAAGTCCGGGCGTTCAGGCAGGTGCGTGATTTCCTCCAGCACGCGCGGGGCATCGCCGTGATCCAGCGGGATAGGAATTTCCTGCGAGCTCGCCTCATTCCCCGTCAGTTCGCGCCAGCGATCGGCAAAGGCCGCGCCTCTGATCTGCCCGCGCACAGATTCAGCCGATACAAGGTGCGGCCGCCGATAGCCGTTGGCATGCGCGAATTCGGCCAGGGCCTGGCCCACTTCGGTGTGCGAAAAGCCGATGGCCACGTCCACCGGATCGCGTGGCAGGCCCCAGATCTCGATCACCGTGGTGCCGGTCCGCGCCAAGAGGTCGCGCAGGTCAGGGGGGACGACATTGGTGAAGATAAGCGCTTTGGCCTGCATTCCCAGGGCCGCCATGGTGATATTGGTCAGCCGTTTGCTGTCGAGGTGGGTCACCCCCAGCAATGGCACCACCCCGCGCGATGACAGGCGCGATACCAGTGCCTCCACGGTCTCCTCGGCGATTGAATTGGTAAGGCCGGGCACCACGATGGCCACCACCTTGCTGGAACTGCTGGCCAGGCTTCCGGCCAGCGTATTGGGGATATAGCCCAGTTCCAGGATCGCTTCGCGCACCCGTTCGCCCGTTACCGGGGCGACCAGCGCGGGATCGTTGAGATAGCGCGAGACCGTGGCGGTCGAGACCTGTGCCAAACGGGCAACATCGATGATGGTGCTGCGCGGGCCCCCTCGTTTCCTTGGCTTGTTCATCCCCTGCTGCCCTGCCGCCCCATTACGCCGCCCGCAGGTGCACCAGCGGGCGACGGTGGTCAATCGCGGGCAAGATGCGGGCGGGGATCAGAACATGCCGTTCTGGTTGGCGGCCTGTTCCGGGATCGGCTGGATCACATCCCAATGCTCCACGATACGGCCTTCCTCCAGGCGGAAGATCTCCATCACCGCATTGCCCGCCTGGTCGGGCGTGCGGCGGGTATGGACGTGCAGGACCACCTTGTCGCCATCAACCAGAACGCTGCGCACTTCGGACCGGTTATCCGGAAAGTTGCTGCCCAGCCACCCCACGAAGGCGCGCATTCCCGCCTCGCCATCCTGCGCAGCGGGATTGTGCTGGATATAGCGATCACCCAGGAACGTTGCCGCAAGATCGGCATCCTTGGCGTTGAGTGCGGCATCGTAGAACGCCAGCACAGTATCAATATTTCGCTGCTCTTCCTCGCTGTGGCCGGCCACCACACCGCCCGCCCGCTCGCCATGGGCGCCGGGCGCATCGCGGTTGTTTTCCATGCAACTGTATTCGCGAATGCGCCAGTCGGGCCGCTGCGAGTAGACGAAGGTGCGCTCGATCGGTTCGGGCAGGGCCAGTGGATCGATGATAGTCATATCGACCTCGATCGTGTCCCCGTCGATATAGCGGAACCGTTCGACCAGGCGCATTTCCTCCGAATGGGGAATGCCCCCGCCCAGTTCGGTCAGGGTGTTGAAGCCGACGGTTTCCACCACCAGCGTATCGCCTTCCCAGCGGCCGATGGAATCGCCGTTGTAGCTGGGATCAAGTTCGTCGAACGGCAGATGCTCCGACCGGTCGAGGAAGATGCGGCGGACCTGGCTTTCAGCCTCAAAAATGATCGTGACACGGCCTGGCGTGTGGAGGATCTCGAACGGATAGGGATAGCCCATCAGCCGCACGGTGCCCGGCCAGGCGCAGGGTTCCACGCCTTCTTCCCACTGCGCCCGTTCGGCCGCCCGTTCCTGCCGAATCGCTTCGTAGGCGGGGGTCAACGGCGGCGGAGAGGGAGGCGGTGCCTCGGCTTCAGTCGGATCGAGGCGGTTGAGACCTTCGCGCTTCAGCCGTTCATCGAGCGAGTTGTCGTTCATCCAGATGCCGCTGAAATCGCGCGCATCGACCGGCGTGGTGCCATCGGGTTCGGGACCGACCTCTGCCATCAGCGCCACCGGCGCGGAGAACAGCAACAGGGCGAGCGGGAATGTCAGCTTAGCCATGATAGTAGAACACCGTCCCGTCTTCCTTGTGGACCTCGACGAACGAACCGCCCGGATCGCCGTTACGCAACGGGTAGATCAGCACCCGGACCTTGTCGCCCGGCCGGACCGAAGTGCGGCGCCACCCATTGCGCGACAGGATGTTGGGGCTGCCGCCTTCAAGGCTCCACACTACATTGCGGCCGTTCTGCGGCACCGAAACCTGGATGAAGGTATGCGGATTGGTCCACTGGAATTCGGTGATTGTCCCTTCGATCCAGCGTTCGGCCTGCCGATCGAACATGGCGAAGCTATGGTGGGCCACGACCGGGCCTGCAACCAGCCCCGTGATCAGCATTGCGGAGGCGGCCAGCGCCGCCAGAATTGTGCTCCGTTTCACTCCCAGGCTCCTCAGGATTGGCCCCCTGCGGCATTTGTCCGCTTGACGCTTGACCGTCTATGTATACGCTTACATCACATGCAATCGTTGTAAAGCGGGGAGCTGGAATTGGGAAAATTTCGTGCAGGAATGGCCCTCTTGGGGCTGGGCGCAACCGGGTCTGTCGCCGGGCCGGCCAGCTCGCACCACAGCTTTGCCATGTTCGATTCGGAGCAGACGATCGAACTGGTCGGCACTGTGCGCGAGTTCCAGTGGGTCAATCCCCATACCTGGGTGCAGATCGACGTGGCACGCAGCGATCGGACCACCGAATGGAGCATCGAGGGTCGCAGCCCCAATGTCTTGTCGCGCCGGGGCTGGAACCGGCAGACGCTGCGGCCGGGAGACCGGGTAACGCTTTCGGTCCACCCGCTGAAGGACGGGCGACCGGGCGGTGCCATTGTCAGCGTGCGGTTCGCCGATGGCCGCGTACTCAACGCCGATACGCCCACCGCCGTGGACACGCGCGAAGAAGGTCCGCGCCAATGAGCACGCGCATGGCCATGCTGCGCGGCGCGCTGGTCGCCGGGCTGCTGTGCGCTTCCGGCCCAACCTGGGCGCAGGAGATACTGACGGCTGCCCGGGCAGCGCAAGATCCGGTTGATTTCTCCGGTCTGTGGGTGATTTCCAACCGCTCGCAGAACGGCAACCTGGATGAGAACCTGCAAGCGATGCAACCGGCCGAGTTCCTTACTGAGGCGGGGCTGGAAGCGATTGCCCTGGTGCGCCCGGCCCATGACCCCGGCGTGCTGTGCCTGCCCGGCCTGCCGCGCCATTTTTCCGGCCCCTATCCAATCGAGATCGTCCAGCGCCCGGGCCGCCTGGCCATGCTGTTCGAATGGGATACGGTGTTCCGCATCGTCTATACCGACGGGCGTGACCATCCCGACGTGCTGGAGGACACCCGCTTCATGGGCCATGCCACGGCCCGCTGGGAGGGTGAGGCGCTAGTGGTGGATACGGCCAATTTCAACGGCAAGACCTGGCTGCAGGGCAACGGCATTCCCATTTCCACCGAGGCCCGGATGACCGAGCGGATCACGCTGGAAGACGATGGCCAGACCATGGTGATCGCGGTGCGCTTCGATGATCCGGCTTACCTGACGCGGCCGGTCCATCGGCGACATGTCTATAACCGGCGGGATGACTGGTACATCCGCGAGTATATCTGCGCGGAAGCCAACCGCGACAACGTGTTCAGCAATGCACAGGACGGCCTCGGTTCACTCAATGCAGATGACGTGCTGCCGTCCGACTAGTTGAGGCTATCGAGCCAGACGGCCAGCACGTCCGGTTCCTCGTCGGTGGTTTTTGCGCGGGTGGTGGTGTCCTGCGCGGATGCGGCCAGAGCCAGCGACAGTCCGGCCACCCTATGGTTCGCTTCTGTCCGCAAACGCTTGCATATTGAGCTGTAAGCCCCTCAATATGGGCCAGAGAGAATTAACAGGCCGGGCCCACGCGCACCGGTGACAAGGGACCGGAAGATGCCAGCATGATTCCCATATCACCTGACAAGGAGGCGCAGGCTGCGCTTGGCGGCGAAGTGCTGTTTGTGGAAAAATGCGCGCTGGAACGCCGCGTACCGGCAGGCCAGGCGCTGTTGAAGGATCGCCAGTCGTTGCCTGCCGCCTATAGCGCCAGGGTGATCCGCCGGGGATTGTGCTCAATACCGCAAATCCGCGAGGCTGAACTGAACGATCCCCGGTTGTCGGCCATAGCCAGCTATCTGGAGACCAGACAATGACGCCGATAACCCGCCGAACCCTGATCCGGCGCGGTGCCGCAGCGACCACTGTTGCCGGCTTCGTGGGACTGCCCTCTTCGCTGAGCGCAGCAACTCCCCCAGGCTCCCCTGCGCTGTTTGTGTTCGATGCGCGGTTTGCCCGGTCTGCCGCGCTGGCAGACAGCCACCGTTCCGCCGGGGCCACCCTGCTCGATCCGCGCATCGCCGATCTGGGAATTGCGTGGCGCGAGCAGATCCCTGCCCTGCTGCAACAAGGCCAGCGGATCGAAGGGCTGACCATGTGGTCCGACAAGATGATCTGCGAGATTTTCGCCCGCGACGCCGGAGCATCTTTCACCGCGCTGGAAATATCCGCCGGAGACAGTGCCGGCACCCGGTTGCAGCACTGGTGGCTGGGATGAAGCTGTCGCGGCGTAATTTCCTGCTCGGCAGTGGGCTGCTGGCCCTGCCACTGGCGAGCCTGCCCTTGCGGGCTGGTCCGATTCCCCAGCCCTTTGCCACAGGCGAGCTGTGGGGCATGCCCTATGTCGCGCGCGGTGCTCAGGGCATAACGGACCAAACACGCAAAGCGCGGCGTAAGACTCAGGTGCGAAGCTTCGAATTCGCCTGAGCTGGTCGTCAGGCAGATTGCGCTAGTGGTGTCTGATGTCTTCGCGGTGCTGGGCGAGGCCCGCAATTCTGCTGGCAGGACCTGCGCGGCGCTAGTCCGCTTGCTTTGCTTTGCTCGGCAGTGGTGCACCCGACAGGATTCGAACCTGTGGCCCCCAGATTAGGAATCTGATGCTCTATCCTGCTGAGCTACGGGTGCGCCGTCGCTTCCTCTAATCGCGGCCCGGCGGATTGGCAATGTGGCTAAGCCTCGATTACCTGACCAGCAACTCTCGGCTATTCGGTCTACCGGACGGAGGGTAGCGACATGTACGTCTCGATCACTGGATTGAAATTGCATGGTTTGTGGCATGAACCGCAGTTCTTGTGGCATGTGATGCGGTTCTTGCCAGAAGCGCGCAGAACACCGGGGAACCGCTCTGCCCTCACGCGCTGCGCTGATAGCTGGCAACATACCCGGACAGTGTGGAACGTCCGGGCCGCCATGCGGCGCTTCCTCGCGTCTGCCGCGCACCGCCGGGCAGTTAGCTCTTCGGGTCGGATCGGCACCACTAGAACCTGCAGCTATGAAGCCGACCAGGCACCTGATTGAAACCAAGCCCTCGCCCAATGGCGCGAGAACGGCCGCGATCACTGAGTTCAGTTGAGCGCCTTGGGCGGGGCGATGGGGAATGGCAGCGGGGCGATCTCGATGCCCTCGTCGAGCAGGCGCTGGGCTTCGGCTGGCGTGGTCTCGCCGTGGATCGGAGCTGGATCCAGTTCGCCATAATGCATTGCGCGCGCATCATCGGCGAATTTGGCGCCAACCCAACTGCTATCCTTCAGCGCCCGTGCCTGTGCTTCGGCCAGCTTGGTCAGGGCCTGGACCACTTCGGCGGGCATGGGGGCGTTGGACACCCCCTGCACCGGCATCGCACTCCGTCCTGCGGGCATTGGGCGTTCGGCTGCCTGGTTTCCCTTGCGCGGCACTGCGGGGGCCATCGGGGCCTTGATCACGTCTTCACTGCCGCACTGCGGGCATTCCAGCAGACCGCGCGCCTGCTGGGTATCGTAATCGCCAGACGAGCCGAACCAGCCTTCGAACCGATGGCCGTTGCCGCAAGAAAGGTCGAACACGATCATGATATGGCGGATCTAGGCATATCGCGGCGATTGGCAAGGCTGGGGAGCTGGCGGCGCACTGCGGCGGTGCGGGCGGGATCAAGTTCGGCAAAGCCCAGCCCCGCTTCCTCGCCCCCCATATCAAGTAGCACCTCGCCCCAAGGGTCGACCACCAGCGAATGACCATAGGTCTCTCGCTCGTCCTCGTGCCACCCCACCTGGGCTGCAGCCACGACATAGGCGCTGGCCTCCACTGCGCGGGCGCGTTGGAGCAAGTGCCAGTGGGCCGCACCCGTGGGTCGGGTAAAGGCCGCAGGAATGGCAATTACATCACAAGAACGGCGACCAAGCTCTTCAAATAGAGCTGGAAACCGGATATCATAGCAGATGGCAAGGCCCAGTTTTCCAAGGTCCGGCAAATCCACCGTCACCACCGCTTCTCCGGGGACATAGGCAGCACTCTCGCGCCAGCTTTCCCCGCTTTCTAGCGCCACGTCAAACATGTGGATCTTGTCGTAAGTGGCCAGCACATCGCCGTTAGCGCCGATCACGAAGCTGCGATTGGCCCAGCGTCCATCCTCACGCTTCACCGCCAGCGATCCCAGCGCGACGATCAACCCGGCCCGCGCCGCCGCTTCTCGCGCAGCGGCCAGTACCGGATTGTCCTGCGGAGCCACGATGTGGCGCGATCCGCGCGTCCGGTCACGATCGAGCAGGCCGCTCATCTCGGGCGTGAACAGCATCCCAGCCCCGCCCTCGCCCGCTCGCGCGACAGCGTCCACGATCGTGGCGGCATTGGCGGTCGGATCGATCCCGCTGGTCATCTGGAGGACTGCGATACGCATCATTCTGCCTTACAGACCCAGCATCGAATCCAGCTCGCCGGCCCGTTCCAACCGGGCCAGATCATCCGATCCCCCCACGGCCAAACCATCGATGAAGATCTGCGGCACAGTGCGTGCATCAGGCTTGCGTTCCAACATCGCGGCCTTGTCCGGCCCGCCCATGGTGATGTCATATTCCGTGTAATCCACGCCCTTGGCATCGAGGAGGCTCTTGGCGCGCGAGCAAAACCCGCAGAACATCTTGGTATATATTTCGACTTTCGCAGCAGCCACTTTTGAAAATCCTTTATTTTGAATGATTTGTCGTCCCTTGACAGGACAAACCTAAATCCTATCTCATTTGTGTCTGCTGTACGAGGTGCAGCAGGTCAACGGCGGGGCGCCAACATCGGGCCCAGCCAGACATCAAATTGCTCAACAGAGGATTTGCAAGACATGAACCGTATTGATCTTACCCCCTATCGCCGCTCCACCGTTGGCTTCGATCGCCTGTTCGACGTGCTGGAAAAGCAGGCCCGCGGCCAGGCTGGCGACAACTACCCCCCCTTCAACATCGAGCGCCGCAGCGCAGACGAATACCGCATCACGCTGGCCGTGGCCGGTTTCCGCGCTGGTGATCTGGATATTACCGCCCAGGCCAATATGCTGGTTGTCCAAGGCCGCAAGCGCGAGGACGAAGTGAACGGCGAACTGCTCCACGTGGGTATTGCCAACCGCGGGTTCGAACGCCGGTTCGAACTGGCCGATTACGTTCGCGTCCAGAATGCGGACCTGGCTGACGGACTGCTGGTGATCGATCTGGTGCGCGAAGTGCCTGACGCCATGAAGCCGCGCAAGATTACCATCGGCGGTGAAACAAAACTGCAAGTGGTCAAGGATGCGACGGACAGCCCGTCGGCCGACGCCGCCTGATTTTTGGGCATCTAGCGGTATTTGGGGGCGGCACCGGAAACCGGCGCCGCCCCCTCGGCGCAGAGCGCCGACAAGCCCGGGAAAACGGCCCTTCGGGTCGCAGAGAAGGGCCATCATCCCTGACAAGTTTTTGAGTGCAATCGAGCGACCGTTGCACAATCCCTGTAGCAACCGTTAGGCGGTGCCGTGGCGTCAGTGCAAGGGATTTTTCCTACACTGTTTCAGGGGTATTAACCAACCCGGCGGCGATCAGACGAGGCGCGACTGCTTCAATGCCGCAGCGATGAAACCGGCAAACAGCGGGTGTGGATCGAACGGCTTGCTTTTCAGTTCGGGATGGAACTGCACGCCCACGAACCACGGATGATCCGGTCGCTCGACAATCTCGGGCAGCAGCCCATCGGGCGACATGCCGGAAAACACCAGGCCACCTTCTTCAAGTGGCTGTTTATAGGCTGAATTAACCTCGTACCGGTGGCGATGGCGTTCTGAAATCAGCGTCGCTCCGCCATAGATCTGGCTGACGTGGCTATTGCCGGAAAGCACTGCATCATAGGCCCCGAGCCGCATAGTGCCGCCCAGATCGGTCTCGGCAGAGCGCTGCTGCAGGCCTTCTGCACTCATCCACTCGGTGATGATGCCCACCACCGGCTCGCTGGTAGCGCCGAATTCGGTCGAAGAAGCCTCGGCAATTCCGGCCGTATTGCGCGCGCCTTCGATGCAGGCCATCTGCATGCCCAGGCAGATGCCGAAGAACGGCACCCCCCGCTCCCGCGCGAACCGCACGCTGGCAATCTTGCCTTCGGATCCGCGTGTACCGAATCCGCCGGGCACCAGGATGCCGTGCATCGGTTCGAGATGCGCGGCGACGTCATTATCGGGTAGTTCGAAAATCTCGGCGTCGATCCAGCGGATGCGAACCTTGACGCGGTTGGCCATGCCGCCGTGGACCAGCGCCTCGTTCAGGCTCTTGTAGGCATCCAGCAGGCCGACATATTTGCCGACCACGCCAATGGTCACTTCGCCCTCGGGATTCTCGTACCGGTCGGTGATGTCGTCCCACACGGCAAGATCCGGCGCGACAGACTGTTCCAGCATGCCGAAATGGCGCAGCACTTCGGCATCCAGCCCTTCGCCGTGGTACTGCAGCGGCACGGCATAGATGCTGGAGGCGTCGAGCGCCTGGATCACCGCTTCCTTGCGCACGTTGCAGAACAGCGCGATTTTGGCGCGTTCGTTCTCGGGCAACGGATGTTCGCAGCGGCACAATAGCAGGTTGGGCTGCACGCCCAGGCTGGTCAGTTCCCGCACCGAGTGCTGGGTGGGCTTGGTCTTCAGTTCGCCGGCGGCCGAGATATACGGCACCAGGGTGACGTGGATTAGGCACGAGTGATCACCCGGCAGATCGTTGCGCAACTGGCGGATCGCCTCAATAAACGGCAGGCTTTCGATATCGCCGACAGTGCCGCCGATCTCGCACAGGATGAAATCGTGATCGCCCTGATCGGCCAGCGCGAAATGCTTGATCGCATCGGTGACGTGAGGGATCACTTGCACCGTGGCGCCGAGGTAATCGCCGCGCCGTTCACGCGCGATAATGTCGCGGTAAACGCGGCCGCTGGTAATGTTGTCGCTTTGCCGCGCCGAAACGCCGGTGAAGCGTTCGTAATGGCCCAGATCCAGATCGGTCTCTGCACCATCGTCCGTTACATAGACTTCGCCATGCTGGTACGGGCTCATAGTGCCGGGATCGACATTGAGATAGGGATCGAATTTCCGGATACGGACCTTGTAGCCACGCGCCTGGAGGAGGGCAGCGAGGCTCGCCGCCATCAGTCCCTTGCCAAGCGATGAGACCACGCCGCCGGTGATGAATATGTACCGCGCCATGGGATTGAAGCCGTAGGGATGAAACCGGATTCGTGGCAAGCGATCAATTGGCGATATTCACCGTTGATCGACGTTACCGGTTTCCTGCCCGGCTGTTACCTCACTCGGCCACGCCGCTGAGCGCGCCATCGGTCGCCGGTGCCTGTTCGGCCGGCGGTGCTTCCGCTGACGGGCCAAGACCTTCGATGGGCTGCGCTGCGGGTGTAACCGAACGATCAAGGCTGTCGTCAATCGAACGGCCCGAGGTCGCTCCGATGGCTACTGCGGCCAAGGCAATCGACAAGGTGACGAACAATACCGCCAGCCACTTGGTAGTCTTGGTCAGGAAATCCGCCGCGCCGCGGGCCGACATCAGGCCGCCCGGGCTGCCGCCGCCGCCAATTCCGAGTCCGCCGCCTTCCGAACGCTGCATCAGCACAACGACCACGAGCGAAAAGGCGACCAGCGCCTGGACAACGGTCAGAAAGAGGAAAAGGCTCATTGGGTATATCCGGCAAATTGAAGGCGCTTAACTAGGCACTGAACGCGCCCAGAGCAAGTATAGTGCAGGCTTGCGGCCAAACCGCTCAGCTTTCCTGCATTTCTGCAGCCACTGCGATAATGCCAAGGAAGCTCTCGGCAGTCAGACTGGCACCGCCTACCAAGGCGCCGCCCACGTCATCGGCAGACAGCAGTTCGGCGGCGTTCTCGGCCTTGACCGAACCGCCATAAAGGATGCGCACCTTGGCCCCGCCTTCGGCGCCGTAGATGTCGACCAGCACCTGGCGAATCGCCCGGTGCATGGCGCTGACATCGTCGACCGTCGGGGTCCGTCCCGTGCCAATCGCCCAGACAGGCTCATAGGCCACGGTGATTTTCTCGGCCACGCCATCACTGGTGGGCAACGATCCTTTGAGCTGGCGGGCAACCACGCTTTCGGCTTTGCCGGCATCGCGCTGGTCCTCGGTCTCGCCCACGCAGACGATCGCGCTCATGCCAACGGCCAGCACCGATTCGGCCTTGGCCTTTACGTCGGCATCCTTTTCGCCGTGGTTGGCGCGACGTTCGGAATGGCCAACGATCACAAAGCCCGCGCCCGAATCCTTGAGCATTGCGGCGGAGATATCGCCAGTATGCGCGCCGCCTTCCGCTGCATGGCAATCCTGCGCGCCAACGCCGATCAACCCGGCTTCCTTGCGCGTGGCATGAATCAGCGTGAACGGCGGCGCCAGCGCCACTTCCACCTTGATCAGCCGTTCGGCCGCACGGTCAATCGCCCGCGCCTCCGACAGCATCGCACGCGTTCCGTGCATCTTCCAGTTACCAACAATATAGGGGCGCACGGCCATCACGTTTACCTGACAAGATCTACAAGAGGTCAATGTGCTGAAAAATATCCCGCACATGGCGGAAAAAGCCCCTGCCCGCTAAAGCGCCTCGCGCGCTATGTCAAAGCCGCTTTTGCCGCTGGACCGTTCTGGGCCGACAATCCGCCATCACCTGTTGCGGGCGCGCCGCAGGGGCGATAAAGCGCGGTCCCTGACCCCATCCGTGCGCTTGTCGTGTGCCCAGCTGGTGCCTGCCTGCAACCCGATTTTTCGAGAACCCGCCGATCATGCTCCAGTTCTTCCGCAACTTCTTCAAGTCGAAGGTCGGCATCGCCGTTACCCTTGGCTTCCTGGCGCTGATCGCCTTTGCCTTTGCCAGTTCGGACGTTGCCAATACCGGCACCTTCGGCGGAGTTGCAGGCGGAGACCGGGTGGCCGTTGTAGGCGATAGCCGGATTGACGCGATTGACCTGTCGGCCCGCGCCAGCGACCAGCTCAACAATGCCCGGCAACAGGATCCCACGTTGACGATGGAAGCTTTCATCGCCGGTGGCGGACTGACAGATACTCTGGAAGAAATGATCAGCCGCACCGCAATTGCCGAACTGGCTGAGCGTTTCGGCCTGCGTGCCGGGTCACGGCTGGTGGACAGCGAGATCGTAGGCATGGCCAATATGCGGACCATCACGGGCGAATTCGATACCGAAGCATTCCGTGCGGCCCTGCGCCAGCAAGGCATCAGCGAAGACATGTTCCGCGATGATCTGGCGATGGGCTTGTTTGCCCGCCAGGCAGTTGGTCCCGTGGCGTTGGTCCCCCGCATGCCGCAGGCAGTCGCCATGCGCTATGCCCGGCTGCGCTTGGAAACCCGGCGCGGCGACGTGGCCGAATTGCTGGCCAGTGTCTTTGCTCCTGCCGGCGCTCCCAGCGCGGCCCAGTTGCAGGCCTATTACACCGCCAACAGCGACGATTACATCCGCCCCGAACGCCGCGTTATCCGCTATGCCGTATTCGGCGAGGACACACTGGGCGCAGGGGTTGCCCCGACCCAGGCGCAGATCGCCGAACGGTACGAGCGCGACAGCGCACTTTATGCTGCCAGCGAGAGCCGCAGCTTTACGCAGCTGGTCGCTCCCACCCAGGCCGCCGCACAAGCCATCGTGGAAGAAATACGCGGCGGCACGACGATGGAAGCATCGGCCCGCAGCAAGGGTCTCGGCGCAACCGCAGTCGCTGCGCTGACGCGCGAAGACCTTGCCCGGCAGACTTCGGCAGCCATCGCCACCGCCGCATTTGCCGCGGCAGATGGCGCAGTCACCGCTCCGGCTCAGGGCGGCCTTGGCTGGTATGTGCTGCGGGTCGACGGGATCGAACGGCAGGCGGCACGCTCGCTGGCCCAGGCCACTGCCGAGATCTCTGCCCAGCTCACCACCGAACTGCGCCGCACAGCGCTGGGTGATGCCATCGCCGGGATCGAAGACCAGTTCGCCGAAGGCCGCAGCCTTTCCGATGTGGCGGGTGAATTGGGGGTCGAACTTGCCTCCACCCGGCCGATCACGGCTGCCGGCCAGGTCTATGGCACGCAAGAAGCCGCCCCGGCAGCTGTTGCCCCGGTGCTGGCAGTGGCGTTCGAGATGGAAGAAGGCGAACCCCAGTTGGCCGAGGCCGCGGCCCAAGCCGATGCCCAAGGCGCTACTGGCACAAGCTTCATCATCTATGATGTGGCCGATGTCACCCCCTCTGCCATCGCCCCGCTGGCCGATATCCGCGAACAGGTGGTAGCCGCCTGGCGCCGTGATGAAGGCATGAAGGCAGCAGGCGCAGCAGCCGAGCGGGTGCTCGCCCGCATCGAGGCAGGCAGCACGCTGGCCGCAGCCGTGGCGGCAGAGCGGGTCTCGCTGCCCGCCCCGCAAAGCCTGACGCTGGCCCGCGCCGCGGTGGAACAGAGCGGGCAGATCACACGCCCCGTGGCCCTGTTCTTCTCGATGGCTGCAGGCACCACCAAGACCCTCGAGACCCCCGAGGCCCAAGCCTGGTACGTGGTCCGGCTGAACGAGATTACCGCGCCCGAAGTGGGGGAAGACAGCCCGCTGCTGGCGACCACGGCAGCGCAGTTGATTCCCTTTATTCCCGAGGAATATACCGCGCAGTTCGTCAACGCCGTGCGTAACGAGGTCGCGGTTGAGATCAACCAGGTGGCAGTGGACGCGGTGGCGGCACAGCTGACCGGTCGATCGCAATAGGACGCGTGCGCTGAATATGGCCGTAGCCCTCGCCGCCGCACCCGAAAACGCTGCTGCCGCCCGTGCCAGTCTGGCCGATGGCGCACACACACTGGTGTGGCGCAAGCTGGTGGCCGATACCGAGACCCCGGTGGGTGCTGCACTTAAGCTGATCCAGGCAGGGCGCGGCGATTTCCTGCTCGAATCGGTCGAGGGCGGGGAGATGCGCGGGCGCTATTCCATGCTCGGGATCGATCCGGACCTGATGTTCCGGGCGACCAGCACCTCGTGCGAGGTCAACCGCCAGTGGCAGTATGATCGTAGTGCGTTCACGCCCTTGTCGGGCAACAGCCTCGAAGAACTGCGTGCGCTGGCACAGGCCTGCCGGATCGATGTACCCAAGGCTTTGCCCCCTGCCCTGGCCTTCCTCGTCGGGTATTTCGGGTATGAGACCATCGGACTGGTGGAAGATCTGCCGCGCGCCCCGCAAAGCGACCTCGCCCTGCCCGATATGCTGTTCGCCCGCCCCACACTGGTGCTGGTATTCGACAATCTGACCGACAACATGTTCTGCGTTGCCCCCTTGTGGGCTGATGGTTCCGATCCCGATCGCGCGATAGAGCGCGCGGGTGAGCGGATCGACGAGGCCTTGCGCAAGCTGGGCAATGCCTTGCCCGCCCAGCATCGCGCCACCGACCTGCCCGAGATGGACCTCAACGCAGTGATGGACCCGGCCGATTATGAGGCGATGGTCCTGAAGGCGAAAGACTACATCACCGCTGGCGACATCTTCCAGGTGGTGCTGGCGCAGCGATTTACCTGCCCGTTCCCGCTGCCGCCGTTCAACCTGTATCGCGCGTTACGGCGGGTGAACCCCTCACCGTTCTTGTACTTCCTTGATCTGCCGGGCTTCGCCGTGGTGGGATCCAGCCCCGAAATCCTTGTTCGGGTGCGCCACGGTGAGGTGACTATCCGCCCCATCGCCGGCACGCGCCCGCGCGGCAAGACCGACGAGGAGGACCGCGAGAACGAGCGCAGCCTGCTGGGCGATCCCAAGGAATGTGCCGAACACCTGATGTTGCTCGATCTGGGCCGCAACGATGTGGGCCGGGTGGCAGCAGCGGGATCGGTCACCGTCACCTCCAGCTTCTCGGTGGAGCGCTATAGCCACGTGATGCACATTGTTAGCAACGTGGTCGGCAAGCTGGCAAACGGCAAAGATGCGGTCGATGCGCTGTTCGCCGGTTTTCCGGCAGGCACCGTCAGCGGCGCGCCCAAGGTGCGCGCGTGCGAGATAATTGCCGAGCTGGAACCCGAAACACGTGGGCCATATGCCGGCGGTGTCGGCTATTTTGCGCCCGATGGCTCGGTCGATAGCTGCATCGTGTTGCGCACCGCTGTGGTCAAGGACGGGGTCATGCATGTTCAGGCCGGCGCGGGCATCGTGGCCGACAGTGTGCCCGAATATGAAGCTGCCGAATGCCGTCACAAGGCTAGCGCCCTGGTCGCCGCTGCCCGCGAAGCTGCGCGGGTTGCAGGTGAAGCCGGGTTCGGGCAGTGAGCAGCGCCATGATCCCGAAACCCTTCATCCTTGTCATCGACAACTACGACAGCTTCACCTTCAACCTGGTCCATTACGTGATGGAACTGGGCGCAGAGGTGAAGGTGGTGCGCAACGATGCCATTACCGTGGCAGAAGCAATGGCCATGCAGCCTGCAGGCGTGCTGCTGTCGCCCGGTCCCTGTACACCCAACGATGCGGGTATCTGCCTCGATCTGGTGGCGGCCTGTGCCGAGGCCAAGATTCCGCTGCTGGGGGTGTGCCTGGGCCATCAGTCGATCGGCCAGCATTTCGGCGGCAAAGTGGTGCGCGGCGGGCTGATGCACGGCAAGACATCGCCGGTCGATCATGATGGCACCGGCGTGTTCAAAGGCCTGCCCTCGCCCTATACTGCCACCCGCTATCACTCGCTGATAGTAGAGGACATTCCCGATTGCCTGGTGGTCAACGCCACCAGCGAGACACCGGGCCTTGATGGCACCGCGGTGATGGGCTTCCGCCACCGCGACCTGCCTATCCACGGTGTGCAGTTTCATCCGGAAAGTATTGCCACCGAACACGGCCACGCCCTCCTCGCCAACTTCCTCGAAATCTGCGGGATCAAGACCAAGGCGCCCGAGACGGCTTTGGCATGAGCCAACCATTGTCCGGAAGCCTGACCGTGTCGGAAGCCGAGGCGCTGTTCGGGCGCATGCTCGATGGCGGCATGGCGGATGACGAGATCCGCACCCTGTTGGTGGAAATGTCGGACCGGGGTGAGACCGCACAGGAAATCGCCGGTGCCGCCCGTGCCATGCGCGCGCGGATGATCTGTATCGCCGCGCCCGCAAATGCCATCGACGTGTGCGGCACTGGTGGTGACGGTCAGCACAGCCTCAACATTTCCACCGCCGTGGCGCTGGTGGTGGCAGCTTGCGGGGTGCCAGTGGCCAAGCACGGCAACCGCGCCGCCAGTTCCAAGGCAGGAGCGGCCGATACGCTGGAAGCGCTGGGGCTGAATCTGGCCAAGGCTGGCGAACTGGCGGAAAAGACCTTGCCCGATCTTGGCATCGCCTTCCTGTTTGCCCAGTCACATCATCCCGCGCTTGGCCGCATCGCTCCGATCCGCCGCGCGCTTGGACGGCGGACGATCTTCAACCTGCTTGGCCCGATCGCCAATCCGGCGGGCGTATCGCGCCAGCTGATCGGCATTGCCCGACCGGACTATGTGCCGATCTACCGCGATGCGATGAAGCTGCTGGGCATGGAGCGGGTGATGATCGTGGCCGGGATGGAAGGGCTGGATGAGCTGTCCATCGCCGGCCCATCCTGCGTGGCCACCATCGGGCTTGATGGTATTGCCGACACCGTTACGCCCGAAGATGCCGGGCTTCAGCGCCATCCTTTAGAGGCCATTCGCGGCGGCGATCCGCAATTCAACGCCGCCGCCTTGCGCCGCCTGCTGGATGGCGAACGCGGCGCTTATCGCGATGCCGTGCTGCTCAACGCTGCCGGTGCGCTGATCGTGGCTGGCGAAGCGTCGGGCTGGGCGGAAGGCGCAGAAGAAGCCGCCGAAGCGATAGACAAGGGGCTGGCCAAAGCGCTGCTCGATTGCTGGGTGGATGCGACAAGATGACCAACAAGCTGATCGAAATCTGCGCCACCAAGCGCCTCGAAGTGACCGAACGCCAGGGCCAGGCCACAGTCGATGATCTTGACCGTGCAGCAGCCAGCCAGACCGCACCCCGCGGGTTCGAGGCCGCCTTGCGCGCCAAGGCCGAAACCGGCTTTGCGCTGATCGCCGAAATCAAGAAGGCCAGCCCGTCCAAAGGCCTGATCCGCCCCGATTTCCGCCCCGCAGAACATGCCCTGGCGTATCAACACGGCGGGGCGGCCTGCCTCAGCGTGCTAACCGATGCGCCCTATTTCCAAGGGCACGAGGAATACCTGATGGACGCGCGCGCAGCCTGTGAGCTGCCGGTGCTGCGCAAGGATTTCATGATCGATCCGTGGCAGGTGGCCGAAGCCCGCGCCATCGGCGCAGACGCCATCCTGATCATCGTGGCCGCGTTGGACGATGTCTTGATGGCCGAGATCGAGGCGGCGGCAATCGAACGCGGCATGGACGTGCTGGTCGAAGTGCATGACGAGGCCGAGATAGCCCGCGCCGCCCGCCTCCGCTCGCGCCTGATCGGGGTCAACAACCGCGATTTGCGCAGTTTCGTGACAGACCTTGGCACCACCACCCGCCTCGCCCCGCTGGCACCTGAAGGAACATTGCTGGTGGCCGAAAGTGGCATCAACAGCCATGCCGATTGCCTGCACCTGGCCAAGGCCGGGGTGCGTACCTTCCTGGTGGGCGAAAGCCTGATGCGGCAGGATGATGTAGCAGCAGCCACCCGCCAGCTGTTGCAGGGCCACGACGAGTAGCAATCACCCCGTAAAGAATGCGCTTTACCTCTTGCAAACAAAGGCGGATGTTCCCGCCTCGATATGTCTGAGGAGATGTAGCATGGGTATATTCAGTTCGATCAAGGACGCGATTTTCGGCAAGGCCCAGGCACAGGAAGCACCGGCCCCTCCAACTGCAGCGCCCACCGCAACCAAGCCCATGTCGCAGCAAAAACCTGCCATGCCCGAAGTGGACGTGGAAGCCGTGCTCGATGCAAAGGCCGGGGCCGACAAGCTAAGCTGGCGCACCTCGATCGTCGACCTGATGAAGCTGCTGGGCATGGATGCCAGCTATGCCGAGCGCAAGGAACTGGCCGGCGAGATGGGCAATGCCGATTATTCCGGCACTGCCGAAGACAACATCCGCCTGCACAAGCAGTTGATGAAGCAGCTCGCGGCCAATGGCGGCAAGGTTCCGGCCAAGCTGCTCGAGTGACCTGACCAGCCAGAATGACCTGACCGGAAGGACGGGTGGTGCAATGGCTTGACCCTTGGTAGTCTGCTTCAATCAATGCGGGGAGTGGATCAATGGGTAAGCTTTTTCATCACGTGTTCGCTGTGGTTTCGGTTGCACTGGGCGTGCTTCTTGTCGTCATGGGCGGCATCTGGGTGCTGCAGGGACTGGGCATTGCCTTCCTTGACAGCTTCATGGCCAACGACATCCAGTGGTCGGTCTATGGCGCAATCCTGGTCGTGGTCGGCATCGGCCAGATCGTCTGGTCGGCCACGCGCGGACGGTTTTACCGCGCGGGTTGAACCACTGGCGGGGAAGGCTTGCGCGGGCTATGCGCTGCTCCAGGCAGGAGTAGCAAGACGATGAGCAAGCTGACCCATCTGGACGAACACGGCGCGGCACGGATGGTGGATGTGGGCGGCAAGACCGCCACACAGCGCAGTGCCACGGCTGCCGGCTTCATCCGGATGGCCCCCGCCACCCTCGCCGCTGTGCGTGAAGGGTCCGGACCAAAGGGTGATGTGCTGGCCGCCGCACGGATTGCCGGCATCATGGCCGCCAAGAAAACAGGCGACCTGATCCCGCTGTGCCACCCGCTGGCGCTGGATACGGTAAGCATCGATTTCAGCTTCGAGGACCACGGCGTTGCAGTCACCGCGCGGGCCGCACTGACCGGTAAGACCGGCGTTGAAATGGAAGCCCTCACCGCGGTCTCGATGGCGCTGCTGACGATCTACGACATGGCCAAGGCGCTCGAAAAAGGCATGGTAATCGAACACGTGCGCCTGCTGGAAAAGACCGGTGGCAAAAGCGGGACCTGGCGAGCGGAATGAGCCTTCCCCAACCTGTCGCACTCGACGAGGCGCAGGCAAGGCTTCTTGCAGGTGTCATCCCCCTTCCGGCTGAACAGCTTCCGGTTGCCGCAGCCGACGGGCGCTACCTCGCGCATGATCTGCCGGCCCGGCGCACCCAGCCTGCGGCCGACCTTTCGGCAATGGATGGTTATGCGGTGCGGGCCGACGATCTGGCCGGACCGTGGACCGTCACAGGCGAGAGCGCGGCCGGCCATCCGTTCAACGATGCGCTCGCTGTCGGCCAAGCGATCCGCATCTCCACCGGCGCGCATATGCCGGTGGGTGACTGCGCGGTGCTGTTGCAGGAAAACGCCCGGCGCGAAGCTGACCGCCTACAATTGTCCAACTCCGATGGTCCGACCGAGCGCCATATTCGCCGCGCAGGGTTCGATTTTTCCGCCGGCGACTTGCTGCTGGCCCAAGGCACGCGGATGGATGCGGCCCGCATCGGCCTCGCCCTGTCCGGTGGCTATGGTTCGGCGCTATTCGGCGCCAGGCCCAGCGTGGCGATCGTCGACAGCGGCGATGAACTGGCCGCCGATCCCGCAACCGTCCTGCCACACCAGATTCCCGCTAGTAACGGCGCCATGCTCGCGGCAATGGTTGCTCCGTTTGCGGGCAGCGTCCAGCGACTCGGCCCGGTAAAGGACCGGCTGGAAGATATGGCTGCCGCCTTTGCCGCCGCAGAGGGAGCCGATGTCATCGTCACCAGCGGCGGCGCATCGGTAGGTGATCATGACCTGGTTCGCCCGGCGCTGGAGGTATGGGGTGCCGAGATCGATTTCTGGCGCATCGCGATGAAGCCGGGCAAGCCACTTATGGTAGCACGCAAGGGCGCGACCACGGTGCTCGGCCTGCCGGGCAATCCGGTATCGAGCCATGTCACGGCCTTCCTGTTCGTATTGCCTTTGCTGAGGGCGCTCGCAGGGGCCACCCGGCCATTGCCGCGCGCGATCACCTTGCCCTTGGCTGGCGCCTTGCCGGAAGTGGGCAAGCGCACCGAGTTTGTCCGCTCCGTTCTAGTGCAAGACGGTGCCAGCCCCGTGCGCGAGCAGGATTCGAGCGCGCAGGTGGCCTTGGCCGGTGCCGATGCCTTGATCCGCCGCGAAATCGGCGCGCCGCCCGCAAATCCGGGTGACCTGCTGCCGGTCTATCTGCTCCGAAATGGCGGTATCGCTTGACTTGAGCGAATCTGTTTCATAATTGTTCCTTGTTCGTTCCCGTATTGGAACGGAAATGTAAGGAACTGGCCCATGCTTACCGCCAAACAGCGCGAACTGCTGGTGTTCATTGATCGCAGGCTGGAAGAAAGCGGCATCTCTCCCTCATTCGAGGAGATGAAGGATGCCCTTGATCTGAAGTCCAAGTCGGGCGTCCACCGGCTCATTTCGGCGCTGGAAGAGCGCGGCTTCATCCGCCGCCTCCCAAATCGCGCCCGTGCGCTTGAAGTGCTCAAGCAACCGGATGACGTATCGGCCTTGCGTGCTGCAGCGCCCGCCAACGACGCGATGGGTGGCTTCGCCGCTGCGCCGCGGTCTGTTCCTGCTCCGGCAAACGATGTGATCGACGTGCCGCTGCATGGTCGCATTGCCGCAGGTGCCCCAATCGAGGCGTTCGAGGGGCACCAGTCCATGCCTGTTCCCGCCGCGCTGCTTGGTTCGGGTGAACATTACGCGCTGGAAGTATCCGGCGATTCGATGATCGAAGCCGGCATTCTTGATGGCGACTATGCCCTGGTGAAGAAGACCAACACAGCCCGCGATGGCGAGATTGTGGTCGCGCTGATCCGGAACGAGGAAGCCACGCTCAAGTATCTGCGCCACGAACATGGCAAGATCCGGCTGGATCCGGCGAACGGCGCCTATGACCCACAGATCTACGATGAATGCGATGTCGTGGTGCAGGGCAAGCTGGCGGGCCTCCTTCGTCGCTATCACTGAACCGGTTGCGCGGGGAGGCCAGGGGCTAGTCTCCGGCCTCCCCGCGCCACCAGCCATGATCGCCCTGCTCTGCGGCAACGCTGCGCAATGTCGGTCCATCCAGCACTATCGCGAGGCCTCCGCTTTGAGCCAGCGAGTTGCGATCGGCCTTCAGCCAACGTGGTCGGCAGCTTTGCGGCAGCCAGCGTTCCGACACCACGATGTCGGCCCGCTCGCAGGCGGCCGCAAGATCGCGTTCGGTCACCTGCGCCCGGCTGCGGCTCATCAGGACATGCCAATCGCGCCCGCCGCGGTTCAGCGTCAGCATGCAGAAGTCGGCATTGCATTCAGCACCTGGCCAGTCTTCCAGCGTCGCCGGTTCGCCGGTCACACCAGCCAGTTCCATCAGGTTCTCGGTTACATAGTCGCTGCCACTGGCGCGCAATACCAGCAAGCCCGCACTCTCTCCGGTAATACCCACATGCCGCCCGTCGCCCGAGATCAGCAGATCGGGTACCGGCGTTGCCAGATGTAGCGCGCTTGCCGCCAGCACCGGAACAAACCCCAACAATCGCGCCCGCCCTTGCCACAGGGCCAGCCACAGTCCGCCCGCCAGGAACAGGCCATAAGCCGGATAGGTCATCTGCGGCGTCAGCCGTACTGCTCCGGGCTGTTCGGCGGTAAAGCGGGCTATCGCCAGCAGCAGGTCAAGCGACCGGCCAACCAGCCACCAGGCCGGTGCGCCCAACCCAAAAAGGTCGAGGAACAGGGCAATAGCGATCAGCGGCATCGAAATGAAAGTGACCAGCGGGATCGCCACCACGTTGGCGAATGCTCCATAAGTGCCGGCCCGATGAAAATGGAACATCACGATTGGCATCAGTGCGATCTCGATCACCACGCCGGTCAGCAACAGCATGGCCAGCCTGCGGCCAGTGCGGGTGACCTGGCCTTCTTCGCGGGGAGCAAGAAATCGCGTTACCGGCCCTGCCCCATGCAGCGCCACGATCGAGATGACCGCGGCGAAGCTCATCTGAAAGCTCGGTCCGGCCAGCGATTCGGGCCACAGCAGCAAGACAAGGCTGGCGGCGGCGGCGATCATCCTGAGGGACAGGGCTTCCCGTCCCATCGCCAGTGCACCCAGCACCAGCAGGGCCGCAATGCAGCTGCGAACGGTCGGTACCTCGGCTCCGGTCAGCAACGTATAGCCGATGCCCGCCAATGCCCCGATGGCCGCCGCCAGCAGGGGCAGCCGCACGCGCAAGACCAGCCACGGCCACAGCGCCAGCAGCCGCAGCGCCAGGATATAGGCCGCCGCGATCACCGCGCTGACGTGCAGCCCGCTGATCGACAGCAGGTGCGTGAGCCCCGAATCGCGCATTGCCTGCTCATCCGCCACACTGATCGCGCCGCGATCGCCACTGGCGAATGCCGCCGCAATCGCCCCGGGACTGCCGCCAAGCTGCGTCCGTACATGGGCCGAGAGGCGCGCCTGGGTTGATGCCAGCAAAGGGTCACTGGTACTCGATTCGAGCATCATCGGCTGGCCCAGCACCGAACCGGTAGCCGCCAGCCCCTGGAACCACGCCGCGCGAGCAAAATTGTAGCTGCCCGGCAGCATCGGCGGCGCGGGAGGCATCAGCCTCGCCTGCAGCCGGACCAGCGCACCTGTGCGGAATTGAGGATCATCGTGGGCCAGCGACAGGTTCACCCTCACCCGCATGGCCTCGCCAGTTTCGGGATGGCGGATGGCGAGCACCAGCCTGGTGCGATCTTCGGCCGGTTGTTCGATCCGGTCGAGCACGCGAGCATCGAAGGTGCCGTAAATCGCCCGCTCGATGCCGGGCACACCAACCATCTCCGACCGCGCCCAGATAACGCCGATGCCGAGCGCAAAGGCCAACGCCAGTGCGACGCTGGCCATCATCAGGCGGCCGCGATCTTCCCGGCCCTTCCACGCGGCTACCGCACCCAGACCCAGCACCACGGCGACCGTCAGCGCGAGAACCCAGTAGACCGGGCTGGCAAGGACGAACCAGGCGGCGATCCCCATTGCCAGCGCCACCGCCAGCCACGGTCCGCGATCAAACCCTGCATGTTCCAGAAATCGTTCGGCGGCGTCGGCCATACTGGACAAAGAGGCGCGCTTTCGCCAAGGCGATTGCCGCAGTGCAGCATCACCGGCCTCCTCCCCCAGCGGGACAAATGGCGTCAGGCGTGTTGCCATCAGTGGACAGGACAGGAATTTCAAACCCATGGCAAGCATCAGCGGATCAGCCCCCGGCACGACAAGCCCAAGTGGCCGCCCGGTGGTCACGCGCTTTGCCCCCTCGCCCACAGGCTACTTGCACATCGGCGGCGCGCGTACGGCGCTGTTCAACTGGCTTTATGCCCGCCACAATGGCGGCAAGTACCTATTGCGGATCGAGGATACCGACCGCGCCCGTTCCACCGAACCCGCCATTGCCGCCATCTTCGACGGGCTCAACTGGCTGGGCCTTGGCGGTGACGAGGAACCGGTGTTTCAGTTTGTGCGCACCCCGCGCCACGCCGAAGTGGCCCATGCGCTGCTCGATGCCGGGCACGCCTATCGCTGCTACCTGACGCAGGAAGAACTCGCAGCCCGCCGGGAAAAAGCGCAGGCAGACCGCAAGCCGTTCCGCATCGACAGCGAATGGCGCGATGCCGGGCCTGAGACCTGGCCTGCCGACCTGCCCTATGTGGTTCGGATCAAGGCGCCCAAGACAGGCGAGACCACGATTGCCGATCAGGTGCAGGGCAATGTCACCGTCAACAATGCCGAACTCGACGATTTCATCCTGCTGCGCTCCGATGGCACGCCGACCTATATGCTGGCCGTGGTGGTCGACGATCACGACATGGGCGTAACCCACGTAATCCGCGGCGATGACCACCTGAACAATGCCTTCCGCCAGCTCGCCATTATCAGGGGGATGGCCTGGGAAGAACCCGTTTATGCCCACGTCCCGCTGATCCACGGCAACGATGGCGCCAAGCTGTCGAAGCGCCACGGCGCACTGGGCGTGGATGCCTATCGTGACGAGCTGGGTATCCTGCCTGAAGCCCTGTTCAACTACCTGCTGCGGCTTGGCTGGGGTCACGGCGACAAGGAAGAATTCACAGCCGAGGAAGCGATCGCGCTGTTCGATATCGCCAACGTCAACAAAGGGCCGAGCCGCTTCGACATGAAGAAGTTGCTCAACATGAACGGCCATTACATTCGCGCGGCAGACGATGCGCGGCTGGCCGGGATCGCAGCGCAGCGGATCGGCCCTTCGGCCGACCTGGCATTGTTGACCCAGGCCATGCCTGTGCTCAAGACCCGGGCGCGCGACATGAACGAACTGGCCGACGGGGCGACCTTCCTGTTCCGCCGATTGCCATTCGACCTGACGCCCGAAGCGGCAGCACTTGTGGACGACGAAGCCAAGGCCCGACTGGCAACCATTGCCACCCGCCTACGCGAGGAATCCGACTGGACAATCCCGACGCTGGAGGCCAATCTGAAAGCCTACGCAGAGGAGTTGGGGCTTGGCTTGGGGAAGCTGGCACAACCGCTTCGCGCAGCACTTACGGGGCAGACGACCTCGCCGGGGATTTTCGATGTACTGGCCCTTCTAGGCCGCGAGGAAAGCCTGGCGCGTATTGACGCGCAGGCCGCAGGTTAACCGGGACAGGACTTCGCGCAAGATTGCTATTTTAGGAGACAGGATTTGACGGACAAGAAAGCGCAGCTGACCGTCGGCGGCCAGGACATCCAGCTTCCCGTGATGGCGGGAACGACCGGCCCTGACGTTGTGGATATCCGCAAGCTCTATGCCCAAACGGGCATGTTCACGTACGACCCGGGGTTCACCTCCACCGCCAGTTGCGAAAGCGCTCTCACCTTCATCGATGGCGAGGAAGGCGTACTGCTGCACCGCGGTTATCCGATTGGCCAACTGGCTGAACACTCCAACTTCATGGAAGTGTCCTACCTGTTGCTGAATGGCGAACTGCCATCGGCTGCTGAACTGGACTTGTTCTCGCGCACGATCACCCGTCACACCATGCTGCACGAGCAGCTGGCGCAGTTCTATCGCGGCTTCCGGCGTGATGCTCACCCGATGGCGATTATGTGCGGCGTGGTCGGTGCGTTGTCCGCGTTCTATCATGACAGCACCGACATTTCCGATCCGGTCCAGCGCAAAATCGCCAGCCACCGGCTGATCGCCAAGATGCCGACCATCGCGGCCATGGCCTACAAGTATTCTGTCGGCCAACCATTCGTCTACCCCGACAACAGCCTGAGCTACACCGGCAACTTCCTGAAGATGACATTCGGCGTGCCGGCAGAGCCTTATGAAGTGGTTCCCGCAGTTGAAAAGGCGATGGACCGGATATTCATCCTCCATGCCGATCACGAACAGAACGCATCGACCTCCACCGTACGCCTGGCCGGTTCATCGGGTGCCAATCCGTTTGCCTGCATCGCGGCGGGCATTGCCTGCTTGTGGGGCCCGGCACATGGCGGGGCCAACGAAGCGGCGCTCAACATGCTGCAGGAAATCGGCACGCCCGATCGCATCCCGCACTATATCGAGCGGGCGAAGGACAAGAACGATCCTTTCCGCCTGATGGGCTTCGGCCACCGGGTGTACAAGAATTACGATCCGCGGGCGACAGTGATGCAGCAGACGCTGCGTGAGGTATTTGAAGCGCTGAATGTCACCGATCCGGTGTTCGAAACTGCCCTCCGCCTGGAGGAAATGGCCCTTTCCGATCCCTATTTTGCGGAAAAGAAGCTGTTCCCGAATGTCGATTTCTATTCAGGCATCATCCTGTCGGCCATCGGCTTCCCGACTACCATGTTTACTGTGCTGTTCGCCCTGGCCCGCACCGTTGGCTGGGTGGCGCAATGGAACGAAATGATTTCCGACCCCGGCCAGAAAATCGGCCGTCCGCGCCAGCTATATACTGGCCCGACCGAGCGCGATTACCTGCCAGTAAGCAAGCGCTGACCTAGGCGGCGGACGGTTCGCCGTCCGCCGGCAGTTCCAGGATAAAGCGCGCGCCTTGTCCGCGTGCGCTTTCCACCGTCACGCTGCCTGCCATGGCCTCGGCCAGGCGTCGGCTGATGTAGAGCCCCAGGCCCGATCCACCATCGCCGCTGCGACCAAGCCGTTCGAACTTGCGGAACACGCGGGCCTGCTGCGCATCGTCCAGCCCCTCGCCCTGGTCGGCCACGATCACCCTCGCACGCGCCCCGTCCTGCTCCACCCGCAGCCATACGCTGGAACCTTCGGGTGTGTAACGGATCGCATTGCCCAGCAGGTTGAGCAGCACCTGCAACACCCGGCGGAATTCGCCAATGGCAGGGGCGCTCTCGCCATCTTTCGGCGCATCGACAGTAATACCCCGCTCACGGGCGCGCACCCCTAGAATGCCGGCCGCCCGGCGGGCCACGTCAGCCAGGTCGATCTGGTCCGGCGCGGGGCTGAATTCCTCGTCCTCGACCATTTCCAGTGTGGTGAGATCGTCGATCAGTGCCAACAGATGCTCGCCCGCACTCGCAATATCGGCGGCGTAGGCCGCATATTCCTCGGCCAGTGGCCCCGCCATCTGGGTGCGGATCGTTTCGGCATTTGCAATGATGCGGGAAACCGGCTGGCGCAACACCGGCGCGATCTCCAGCCCGATACCGGGCCCGCGTTGGCGCGCTGTTGCCACGGCCTGCCCGACTGGCACCACGTCCGGGACCACGCTTTCGGGCAACGGCTGTTCGGCGCACAGAAGCAGTTCGAAGCCGCTACTGCCTGCCCCGCCCTTCCCCAACGGCACCAGCGCAGCGCGCCAATCACGCGACGATCCGGCCAAGGTCAGCCGTGCTCCATCAAGCAGGCGCCAGTGCACCGGCTGGTGATGCTGGACGCCTTCCAGTGCAACGAAATCCGTCCACGGGCGGCCTGTTCCGGCACGCATGGCCGCCACGACCTCCTGAAGCTCTGCGCAATCGCTATCGGCGCTCAACACTTCCTGCTGCGGCCCTAGGCGCGCAGTCAATTCGGCCAGTTGCTGTGCCAAGGCCACCTGCCGCTCGCGCTCGGCTTGTCTACCGGGTTCGACGGCGGGCTCGCTGTGCCAGTCGGACATCGCGATATGGCAGCCTTCGCCATCCTCGTCGGGCACGACTTCCACCCAGGCGGTGATCCGTTCGCCCTCATCCCGCGCTTCGATCGCGCGGGCCAGCTTGAAGCGATAGTCGCGCGCCTTGCGAACCAGTTCGAGCAGCGCCGGGGTCACGATGGCACCGGGCATCTCGCCACCGTTGCGCATTTGCAGACCAACGATGGGTTCATCGGCTTCAACAAGCCAGTCGCGCGCATCGGTGCGGGCAGAAGCTTTGAGGGGGGCGCCGCCAACCATTTCTCAGTCCGCCTTGCCGGCCAGCATGGCTGCTGCGCGTTCAGCGGTCACGCAATCGAAGCCGGCCGGAAGGACCGCATCGGGGTGCAGGTAAAGAAACTGCTCTTCCACCGCGTCTTGCCGCAAACCCGCTGCCCGCAGTGCCAGGGCGAGCCGTGCCAACTGGTTTTCGCCGAACGACAGGATCGTCATGGGGCGATCCTGTCCTGCCGCCATCGCCAGGGCTGTGGTGAATATGGCAAGGCCGGCGCGGTCAATCGCCAGCGCTCGCGGGGCACTGCGGCCCAGCCCCATGACCAGGCGCGAGAGCTGGCCAAGCCGGCCCTGGCTTTCATCGAAAGTCGCGCGCAAGGCCGCCTCGGCCTTGGCCGCCAGTGGATCTTCGCCGCAATGGGCGCGCAGGGCCAGCAACGCCTTGTGGAACAGGTCGGCCGGCAATTCGGCCAGCGGCAGCTCCATCCGGCGATAGGCCTGCAGGAACCGCGCCTGCACCGCAATCACCCGCATGGCCCCGGCAGCCAGTTCCGCATCGGCAGAAGATGTCAATTCCTGCAACAGCGGGGACAGCACGCAATCGAACCCGCTGCGGCCCTGCAATTGCAAGGCCAGCTGGGCTTCCAGTGTCAGGGCATGGGCATGAACGAGGAAGGCCACATCGTCGATCAGCAGGGTGGCCAGTGCATCCTGCCGCTCATCGGCGAACGCAGCTGGATCGGCCAGCCCACCAGCTTCGGCCCGGGCAAACAGCAGCTGCCTGGCAACGTGCACGTTCATGCCGCGCACCCGGGCAATCACTTCGTCACTGAACAGCGCGTGGTCCCGATTGGCGAGCAGGTGGCGCAGGATCGGACGGGTCGATGCGAGCACCAGGTCGCCTCCCGCCAGCCCTTCACGCATCACCTGTTCGACCTGTTGGGGTCGCAGGGCAGTCTTGATCTCGTCGTTCATCGCCCTGCCATAGCCAAATGTGGTTAAGTCCGCGTTATCCGCCACCCTTGCGCGATTGCACGATATTCAGCGCCAGCAAGCCGATCGCCGCGACCATCACGCCGGACTGCGTCGAATAGCTGAAGGCGCCCACAGCGATCATGGCGGCAACCAGTCCCCGATCGCGCAAACTCTGCCATTTCCCAGCCGCAAATTCCGGTCCGGCGTGGAAAGCGGCTAGCAGCACGATCGGTGCGAACACCCGTTCTATCCAATCACCCTCGATAGCAATCATGCCGCAGGCCAGGATCGCGCCATCGATCAGCCAGCGAAGCGGGGCGAGCCGCTCCTTCACCAGGAACGCCCCGCGGCGCGCCTGCTGCAACCGCCCGAGCCCCAGCGCCAGCTCAAGCAGCGGGGCAGACAGCGCCAGCACCAGAAACCCCGCGCCGTCGTAATTGGTCCTGCACAGCGCGATGGCCCCTGCGGGCATTGCCACAGCGAGGCCCAGCGCAACGGGTCGCGCCTCGCGCCGTTCGAGTAGTTTGCCCCCGCTCCGGCGTAGAATTGCCCCCGCCAAACGGCGCGACAGCGATTCGCCAGGTTCCGCGCCGATTTGCCGGGCGAGCCATTTCTCCTCGGTCAGGCGCGCGTCTTCTGCCCCGACCGGCAGGCTCCAACTGGCATCGACCAGCACGCCATCATCCAGTTCGGCCTCGGGCAAGCCTGCCTGCAAGGCAATGCGCAGCAAGGCCGAGGATGCCTCGATGTCCTCCGGTAGTGCCAGCAGCCGGGGCAATAGTGCGCCCGGCAACACCAGTGCACCGGCCCAGGCACGGGCCAGGTCGATCCGCTCGAACCCGGCTTCCACCCCGACATCTGCCGGCAGGGTCAGCACGATCCCCCGGTCGCTGTCTGCCCCGCGCGGCCAGGCCGATGGATCGGGCAGCAAGCCCGGTTCCAGCACCAGCAAACGTTCGCCCGGTTGGCCCGATCTTGCAAGGGCATGCGGTCCTGAGACTTCGCGAAAGCGCAGACCAAGATGCTCGGCCAGATGGCGCAAGGCGATGGCCTGTTCGCCCCCGCCCCCTGGCCCGACCAGAGCAATGACCTCAGAACAGCCACAGGCGGCCGCAAATTCCACCTGTCGTTCAGGCGCCGTGCGGCCAAGCACACGCGGGCCAGACCCGGACCAGGCGGGAATCGTGACAAGCACGCTGGCAGCAAGGGCACGGGTTGCAATCACGCCGCGCTTCTAGGGCTCGGGCAATCTCCTGCCAAGCGCCGTGAACAGCAGTTCAGCCCTGCTAGGCTACCGTATCAGCGTATTGGGCAAGCTTGCGCAGCACCACTGGGTCCCCCGGTGCAGTGTCGAGCGCTTCCTGCGCCAGTTCAACGAGTTGCTGCGAATGGAAGCTGGCTCCCAGCCCGCGTAAGCGCAAGGCCGATACTTCCCAATTCCCGTCGCACCGCGCACGTGCCAGAAGGTCGCGCTGGGCATCCAGACTGGCGCGAAAGCAGGCGACAAGTTCTGCCCGCAAGGCCGTATCATCACCCGCTGCGGCCGCGAGGTTGTTCTCGAAATCGGTCTTGTCCAGCATCATCGGGCAAACCTGCCACGAACCGGGTTAAGGCGGCTTTAAACCCCGCCCCACACCTGATACCTTCATCACATGAACAGACGGAAGAATTTGGTGGCGTTGGGTTCTCCCGACGGGGAAGACAATGGCCAAGTAGAGGGGGTGCCCGGCGTGAACACCGACGCATCGCAAGATGAGGGCGGCCATGCCTTTGCCCAGGAATGGGAGGAAGAGGAGGCGCTACCGCGTCGCAGCCGCGCGCCTCTGCTAGTGGGACTGGCAATTCTTGCGATTATCGGATGGACCGGCTTTTTCGGATGGGCAATGCAGCGTGACATGCTGGCAGGCGGTACGCCGCAGCAGTGGATCGGCTGGATTGGCGATTGGGTGCTGCCTGTTCTGCTGGTGGTCGGCTTGTGGCTGCTCGCCATGCGGAATTCTACGCGGGAAGCGGCGCGTTTTGGCGATGCGGCACGCTCTCTGTCAACCGAATCGGCAGCGCTCGAACAGCGGCTGTCGGTGGTCAACCGCGAGCTAAGCCTGGCAAGGGACTTTGTCGCCGCCCAATCACAGGACCTTGAATCGCTTGGCCGGGTGGCTACCGAACGCCTGTCACACAACGCGGCCCATCTGCAGCAACTCATCCTCGATAACAGCGTGCAATTGAACACCATCAGCTCGGTCAGCGATAGTGCCGTGGCCAATATGGACCGGCTGCGCGAACAGCTGCCGGTGATTTCCAACGCAGCGCGCGATGTGGCCAACAAGATCGGCACCGCCGGGCATACAGCGCAGATCCAGATTGACGAAATGGTCGGTGGTTTCCAGCGACTCAACGATTTTGGCGAGGCCAGTGGACGGCAGGTTGACGCTCTGAAACTGCGGGTCAGCGAAATTCTGGACGGGTTCGATGCCCATCTGGCGCAATTGCGCACCCAGGGCGATGGACTGACCCTGACTCTGAGTGAGGGGCAGGAGTACGCGCGCAGCCGGTGGGAAGAAGCGATCCAGCTGCTGCAGGCCAACATGGCCGAGGCGATCAGCCGCATCAGCCAGCTTGACGAAGCAGCGATTGGAAATGCTCGCAAGCGGATGGATGCGCTGCACGATGCCGGCGCGCGGGTTGATCAGTCGATCACCCAGAGCGCCGAGGCATTCGAGCTGGAGATGGCTCGGCGCCGGCAGGATGCATCCGAAATCGAAGCCGCCGCATTTGCCGCGCTGCAGGGCAGGCTCGCCAACTTCGATGCCGAGGAGCGCGAACGCCAGCAGGCTCACCTTGACCATCTGGCCCAGATCGCCGAGCGGAGCGACGGCCTTGCGCAACGCATTGCTGCCTTCGATGCAGACCTGTCCCGGCTTGCCGGACAGGGGCGGCAAGAAGGGGCACAGCTGGGCGAGACGGTCGAAATACTGGCCGAGAAGCTCTCGCAAAGCCGCGTCATCATGGAGGAAAGCGGGGTGTTCGTGTCGCGTCTGACCGACGACAGCGTACGCCTGCTCGAAATCATCCGCTCCAGCTCGGATCATTCCGAACGCGACCTGTCCGATTCCATCGCCAGGGCCGAAGCGCGGCTCTCCCAGTTCGAAGCCCGTGCCGTTGCCCTGCGCGACACGATTGCCGAAGCGGAAAGCCGCGGGGGAATGCTGGCTGAACACGTGAACTCGGCTACCGGCCAGTCTGCCGCATCACTGGAAACGCTGGCTGCGCTGGAGGCCCGTCTGGCCACGATTGCCGCCCAATCAAGCGCACTGGCCCTGCAAGCGCAGGACGAACTGCAATCCGCCCTGGGTCAGTTTGAACTAGCCTCGACCGAAGTGGTGGGCAAATTGCGGGCCGATCAGGCCGATGCCGTGAACGAAATCGCCCAGTCGATCGGCAACGATGCCAGCACCGCCATCGCTGCTGTCCTGCGCGAAGGGACCGCCACGGCCATCACCGAACTCGATGAAGCCGCGCGCAATGCTGCTGAACGCGGGCGGGAAGCCGCCACCCAGTTGCGCGATCAGTTGTCCAAGGTGAACCAGTTGGCCGGCAACCTTGAAAGCCGCGTGACACAAGCCCGCGCGCGGGCCGAGGAGCAGGTCAACGGAGATTTCAGCCGCCGGATGGCGCTGATCACCGAGAGCCTCAATTCCAGTTCGATCGACATCGCCCGCGCCCTTGATGCCGAAGTTACCGATACGGCGTGGGCCAGCTACCTGCGCGGCGATCGCGGCATTTTCACCCGCCGCGCGGTGCGCTTGCTCGACAATGGCGAAGCGCGCGCGGTGAGCGATGTTTACCAGCAGGATCCCGAGGTGCGCGAAGCGATCAACCGCTACATCCACGATTTCGAGACGATGCTGCGCACGATCCTGTCTACCCGCGATGGCAATGCGCTGGCGGTGACCATCCTGTCATCGGAAATCGGCAAGCTCTATGTCGCGCTGGCTCAGGCGATCGAGCGGTTGCGGGACTAATCCTTCAACCCCGGCGGGGTGCCGAAGAAATTGAGGTCGTCGGCCACGATCCAGCCTTGCGTGTAATTCACGATATACAGACCGGTCAAAAGCGCCGCGACGATCGTGGCGCGCAGAGCCAGCCTGCCCGGCCGGAAGTTGGCCGGCGCACTGTCGGCCTGACCCGGCACTTTCTCCAGCCCCGCTTCCTCGTGAGTCCGCACGCCGAACGGCAGCATCAGGAAGGCCGTCATCACCCAGAACAATCCGTAGATTGCAATGATCGAGGTAATCTTCATCGGGCAAGCTCTTCCAGCGGCAGGATTACACGGGTCTGCGGTTTCTTGCCTGACCAGCGCTGTGCAGCCCGGCGCGCGGAAAGGCGCGCTGCCTCGATAATGGCTTCGCGATCACGCGCTGCCGGGCCGCGCAATGCGGACAGGGCCTTCTTCACGTCGGCCACAGCCTCGGCCACGAAGGCCGGATAATCTTCATCCAGCGGCAGGCCCACGCCTTCCACCTGCACCGCGCCGCCCTTTTCAAGCACCACCAACAGCAGACCGTCGCGCGCCAGGCGTCGTCGCATGGTAATGGCATCGCCGTTGGCGGGTACGATAATGTCCCCGTCCAGCACCAGGCGGCCATTGGTCACTTCGGCAATCTTGCCGGGCAAGCCGGGCGCGAGGCGCACGATGTCACCGTTCTTCTGCACAACGCTTTTGGGAATGCCGCAGGCCTTGCCCAGCCTGCCCTGCTCCATCATGTGACGCACTTCGCCGTGTACCGGCACCAGTATTTCGGGCCTGAGCCAGCTGTACAAAGCCTCCAGTTCTGGACGCCCCGGATGGCCGGACACATGGATCATGCTCTGCTTGTCGCTCACCATCACCACGCCGCGATGGGCCAGGATGTTCTGGATCCGGCCGATGGCCAGATCGTTGCCCGGGATCACCCGGCTGGAAAATAGCACGACATCGCCTTCCACCAGCGACAACTGATGGCTGTCGTCGGCAATCCGGGCCAGCGCGGCCCGCGGCTCACCCTGCCCGCCGGTGGCAATGATCATCACCTGTCCGCGAGGCAGCTTCATGGCGGTGTCGAAATCCACCGTTTCCGGGAAATTGCCAAGATAGCCGTTGTCGCGCGCCACCTCGATGATCCGGTCGAGCGATCGCCCGGCTACACACAACCTTCGGCCGGTTTCCTCGGCTACTTCGGCCAATGACTGCAACCGTGCCACGTTCGAGGCGAAGGTGGTGATGAGCACGCGCTTGCCAGAATGCTTGCGCACTTCTTCCAGCAGGCCGGCAAACACCGCCCCTTCCGAGCCGGAAGCCGCTGCATTGAACACGTTGGTGGAATCGCACACCAGCGCCAGTACGCCTTCGTCACCAATCTCGCGCAATTCTTCTTCGGTGGTCGGCTCGCCAATAATCGGCTCCTCGTCCAGCTTCCAGTCGCCGGTGTGGAATATCCGGCCATGCGGCGTTTCGATCAGCAACGCGTTGCCCTCGGCAATCGAGTGAGCCAGCGGCAGGTAGGTGATCTCAAACGGGCCAAGCTGGATCGAACCATGATCTTCCTCGATCACGATCAGTTCGATCTGGTTGGCAATCCCTGCTTCCTGCAGCTTGCGCGTAATGAGGTCGGCCGTGAATGGGGTAGCATAAAGCGGCACGTCGAATTCGGCGGCGAAATAGGGGATCGCGCCGATGTGGTCTTCGTGCGCGTGGGTCAGCACGATGCCGATCAGGTCGTCGCGCCGCTCCTCGATGAATTCCAGGTCGGCGAACATCAGTTCGGTGCCGGGATATTCCTGCGCGCCGAAGCTCATTCCCAGGTCGACCATCAGCCACTGGCCCTGGCAACCGTAGAGGTTGACGTTCATGCCGATTTCGCCGGACCCTCCCAGCGCGAGGAACAGCAATTCGTCTTCGGGGGTAAAATCTTTTTTCATCGGTTTCCTGAACGGTGGGCGATCATGGCAAGGCCTTGCAAGGTGAGGTCGCCGTCCACCTCGTCGAATATGGTTGTGTTGGCATCAAAAAGAACTGCCAGTCCGCCAGTTGCAATAACCCTTGCTGGCCGACCGATCTGCGCCTTTAGCCGCGCGATCAGGCCTTCCATCATCGCGACATAGCCCCAGAACACGCCGATAAGCATCTGGTCCTCGGTATTGCGACCAATCACGCTATCGTCGCGGGGTTTCTCGATGGCGATGCGCGGAAGCTTGGCGGTGTTGTTGACCAGGGCATCCAGCGACAGGTTGATGCCCGGCGCGATGATGCCTCCCTTATAGGCCCCGCCCGAATCCACCACATCAAAAGTGGTAGCAGTACCAAAATCGATGACGATCAGGTCACCTGGATACTTGGCATGGGCAGCAATCGCGTTGACCGCGCGATCCGCGCCCAATGACCGGGGTTCGTCCACATCGATCTGGATGCCCCATTCGGCCTTGCCCTCGCCGGCAAACAGCGGCTGCACGCCAAAGTACTTGTGCGCCAGCACTTCAAGGTTGTGGCGCGTGCGCGGGACCACGCTGGACACGATCATCGCGGTCACATCGCTACGAACCAGCCCTTCAATTTCCATCAGCTGGATCAGCCACACTGCGTATTCGTCACCCGTACGGCGCGGATCGGTGGCGATACGCCAGCGGGTGCGCATGGTATCGCCATCGAACATGGCGAACACGATATTGGTATTGCCGACATCGATCGCGAGCAGCATCAGCCTGCCTCCAGCATTACATCGCCTGCGTGGATGACACGGTCGGAGCCATCATCCAAGCGTAGGCACAGGGCGCCGTCCTGAGCCAGGCCGGTGTATGTTCCGGTAATGCGTTGGCCCGAGCCATCGTGGACACCGAGGCGGGTGCCAGGCTGGTGCGCAGCAGCCTGCCAGCGTTTCAGCAGGGGTGCCACACCGTGCTTGCGCCATAACTCAACTTCGTCAGCAACATCCTGAGCCAGGAAGCCCAACGCGTATTCGGGTTCAGCCTCGTACTTGTAGTTCAATTCGGCCAAGCAGGTCGTATTTCGTCCAGGAACTGAAGGTGCCGAAGAGAGATTGATGCCGAACCCGGCGACAACGTCATTGCCACTGCGTTGGAGAAGAATGCCCGCAACCTTGGCATCGCCGACCAGGACATCGTTCGGCCACTTGAGCTGAACTTTCCGGCGATCACTCACCATCAGGCCTTCGCGAATGAACCGGTGAACCGCCAGCCCCATAACCAAGGCCAATGTGGGGACTGCAGGATCATCCGGACGCAGATTGATAATCGTGCTGGCATAGAGGTTGCCGACCGGGCTGATCCACAGCCTGCCATCCCGCCCCTTGCCTCCGTTTTGCAGTTTGGCACACAGCCAATAGCCTTCAGGTACATCCTCACCACCGGCAAGCCGGGCGAGCAGGTCTGCATTGGTGGAGCCGGTCTCGGCAATGATGTCGAGCCGGGCTGCCAAGTCAGGCTGCGTAGAACAAGGACGCAGCTGCACCATCGGCCAATGCGCCGAGCCAGCCCGTCAGGAGCCAGCCAAATGGCGAAATCGCCAGCGTGGCAAGACCCAGCAGCGCCCATTGCGCCCAGTCGCCCTTGCCCTTCACCCGGTCGACCGCCTCATCAAAGAACATCACCTTGATGAACTTGAGGTAGTAGAACGCGCCGATTACGCTGGCAGCAATACCGATGGCGGCCAAGGCAATCAGGTCTGCCTCGACCGCTGCCTGGAACACCACCAGCTTGCCATAGAAGCCCATCAGTGGCGGAATGCCGGCCAGGCTGAACATGATAAGCAACAGGCACCAGGCCAGCGCCGGTCGCGTAGTACTGAGGCCCTTGATGTCGGCGAAGGTTTCTAGCGCATTGCCTTCGGCATCGGTCATCATCAGCACGGCAACAAAGCTGCCCACCGTCATCGCGACATAGAACATCAGGTAGACCATCATCGAGCTCGCCCCTGCCACCGTTGCCGTGGCGAGGCCGATCAGGATGAAACCGACATTGTTGATCGATGAGAATGCGAGCAGCCGCTTGATATTCTCCTGCCCGATCGCACCCAAAGCGCCGACCACGATCGAGGCGATGGCGGCAAAGGTGACGATCTGCTGCCACGCACTGGGCTGGCTGCCGAATGCTTCGAGCGAGACCCGCGCCAACAGAGTGACTGCTGCCACTTTGGGAGCGCTGGCGAAGAACATGGTCACCGGCGTTGGCGCGCCTTCATAAACGTCGGGCGTCCACATGTGGAACGGCACCGCGCTGATCTTGAAAGCCATGCCCGCCAGCACGAAGATCAACCCGAACAGCATGCCGCCAGAAAGCTCGCCCGGACCGACGCTGGCCATCGCGGCGCTAATCCCGGCGAAGCTGGTGGAACCGGTGAAGCCATATACCAGGCTGGAACCGAACAGCAGGATGCCAGAGGCCAGCGCGCCCAGTACGAAGTACTTCAGGCCTGCCTCGGCCGACTTGTCATCATCACGCAGGAACGCGGCCAGCACATAGGACGCCAGACTGGTGAGTTCGAGCCCGATATACAGCGCCAGTAGATCCGCTGCCGATACCATGATGCTCATGCCCAGGGCCGAGAACAGCACCAGCACGGCAAATTCCGGGCGCATGGCGTTTAGACGGTCAAAATATCGCGGCGCGATGACAAGCGCGGCACCCGCTGCGGCATAGATCATCAGCTTGGCAAGGCCGGCAAAGGCATCGATGCGCAACTGGCCATCGAAGGCCAGCGTTCCCGGCCCGGAAAAGCCGCCGCAGACCGTGGGCGCAACCAGGAAGAACGCGCCGCCCAGTGCCACGCAACAGGCGATGGATACCGGCTTGCTCGCCTCGGTTCCGCCCCACGCCGCAAACAACAGCATGATCAGGCCGGACAGCGACAGCACCAGTTCTGGGATAACCAGGCCAAGGGAAGTGGTGAGGTCCATCAGTGCGCTCCGCCCGGTACGTCAGAATTGTGCGCTTGTTCTTCAACAGGTGCGAGTTCGCCGATCCACAGGCGCGCATCACCGGCCGGCTTGGCGCGGGCGAGCCGGGCGTCGAGCGCAGCAATATCTGCGCGCATCGGGGCCATGAAACTTTCCGGATAGACTCCCATCCACAGCACCGCAGCGGCGATCGGGCCCAACATTGCCCATTCACGCAACGACAGATCGGGCATGGCGGCGGCATCGGCATTCTTCTGTTCGCCAAACGCCACGCGGCGATAGAGATAGAGCATGTAGGCCGCGCCAAGGATGATGCCGGTGGTGCAGACGAAGGCGACCGTGCTCGACACCTGGTAGATGCCGGCAAGGCTCAGGAACTCGCCCACGAAACCGCTGGTGCCGGGCAGGCCGATGCTGGCCATGGTGAACAACAGGAAGAACATCGCATAGCGCGGCATGTTGATCGACAGGCCACCGTAACGATCGATTTCACGGGTATGCAGCCGGTCATAGATCACGCCCACGCACAGGAACAGCGCTGCCGAAACCAGCCCGTGTGAAAGCATCACGATCATCGCGCCTTCCAGCCCCTGCACGTTGAACGCGAACAGGCCGACGGTCACGATCGCCATGTGCGCGACCGAGGAATAGGCGATCAGCTTTTTCATATCGTGCTGGACCAGCGCGATCAGGCTGGTGACGACGACGGCCACCATGCTCAGCGCGAAGACCAGCCACGCCAGTTGAGCGCTCGCTTCGGGGAACATCGGCAGGCTGAAGCGGATGAAGCCATAGCCGCCCAGTTTGAGCAGGACGCCCGCCAGGATCACCGAGCCGGCGGTTGGCGCCTGCACGTGCGCCGCCGGCAACCAGGTGTGCACCGGCCACATCGGCATTTTTACCGCAAAGCTGGCGAAGAAGGCGAGCCACAGCCAGGTCTGTGCCCCGGCCGGGAAATCGTATTGCATCAAGGTCGGGATGTCGGTCGTGCCGGCAACGTTCGCCATCCACAGCATGGCGATGAACATCAGCACCGAGCCGAGCAGGGTATAGAGGAAGAACTTGTAGCTGGCGTAAATCCGGTCCGTCCCGCCCCAGATGCCGATGATCAGGTACATCGGGATCAGGCCGGCCTCGAAGAAGATGTAGAACAGGAACAGATCCTGCGCGGCAAAGGTGCCCACCATCAGCACTTCCATGAACAGGAAGGCCGCCATGTATTCGCCCACGCGCTTTTCGATTGCAGCGCTGGCCAGGATGCAGATCGGCATCAGGAACACGCTGAGCATGATCAGCATCAAGGCGATGCCGTCGATCCCCAACGCCCACGAGAAGGTGCCGAAAATGTCGGCCCGTTCGGTGAACTGCCACTGCGCGCCACCCACGTCGAAGCTGGCCCACAAGGCAATGCCAAGCGCCAGGTTCACCAGCGTGGCGACCAGCGCAATTGTCCGCGCCAGCTTCGCCTCAGCAAAGAAACACGCCACCGCCCCCAGCAAGGGGACCAGCAGCATCAGCGAAAGGATGGGAACACCGCTCATCGGAACATCACCCAGCTGATTGCCGCGACAAGGCCAAGCAGCATCACCAGCGCATAGGAATACAGATAGCCCGACTGCACCTTCTTGGCGAGCAGCGCGCCCTTCTCGACCACCCAGCCCGCGCCATCGGGGCCGAACCGGTCAATGATGCCGATATCACCGCGCTGCCAGAAAATCCGGCCAAGCCAGAAGGCAGGCTTCACGAACAGGAAATTGTACAGCTCGTCGAAGTACCACTTGTTGAACAGGAACTGGTAGATCGGCCCAAGCTGGGCGGCGATCTTGGCCGGCAGCGAGGTATCACGGATGTAGGTCAGCCAGGCAATGGCAAGGCCGATCAGCATGACGATCGAAGCCGACAGCTTCACCCACAGCGGCACCTCATGCATCGCGTGCATCAGATGCTCGTTATAGGCGATCGAACCGTTCCAGAATGCCGCACTGTCGAGGAATGGCGCGCTAAAGGCGTAACCGGCAAAAACCGCGCCGATCGACAGCAGGATCAAGGGCACCAGCATGGTCAGGGGGCTCTCGTGTGGGTGATAGCCGCCGGTGCCTTCTGCCTGATGCACGGCGGGCGCGTGGTGGTGCGCATCTTCGCCCGCATGTTCCTGCGCAGGAGCATTGTGAGCCTCGTCACCGTGGCCGTGCGTGTCGTGCAGGTCATCGCCATGCCCGTGGGCATCGTGAATGGCGTGCTGGATATGCTCGCTGGCGGCCCAGCGCGGCTTGCCCCAAAAGGTCAGGAACATCAGGCGCCACGAATAGAAGCTGGTCAGCAAGGCGGCGAAAGCACCGATGAAGAAGGCGCTGCGGCCCATCTCGGTGCCGCTGGCAAAGGCGGCCTCCAGGATCGCATCCTTGGAATGGAAGCCGGCAAAACCCGCGTGCAGCCAGTAGATGCCAACCCCGGTGATCGCCAGCGTGCCCGCCATCATGCCCCAGAAAGTGAACGGAATCTCCTTCCGCAAACCGCCATAGAACCGCATGTCCTGTTCGTGATGCATGGCGTGGATCACCGAGCCTGCGCCAAGGAACAGCAGCGCCTTGAAGAAGGCGTGCGTAAACAGGTGGAACATCGCCGCGCCATAGGCACCGACACCGGCGGCAAAGAACATATAGCCCAGCTGGCTGCAGGTGGAATAGGCGATCACCCGTTTGATGTCCCACTGGGTGGTCCCGACCGTGGCGGCAAACAGGCAGGTGGCGGCGCCGATGAATGTCACCACGCCCAGCGCAATTGGCGCAGCCTCGAACATCGGCGACAGGCGGCAGACCATGAACACGCCCGCGGTGACCATGGTGGCGGCGTGGATCAGAGCCGATACCGGCGTCGGGCCTTCCATCGCGTCGGGCAGCCACGTGTGGAGGCCCAACTGCGCCGATTTACCCATCGCGCCTACGAACAACAGCAGGCACAGGATCGTCATCGTATCCAGGCGCATGCCCATGAAGGTGATGTGCGACACGCCCTGCATGGCGGGAGACGCAGCCAGAATTTCCGGAATGGAAGTGGTCTGGAACACCAGGAACGTGCCGAAAATGCCCAGCATGAAGCCAAGATCGCCCACGCGGTTGACCACAAATGCCTTGATCGCGGCAGCATTGGCGCTGGGCTTCTTGAACCAGAATCCGATCAGCAGGTAGGACGCCAGGCCCACCCCTTCCCAACCGAAGAACATCTGCACCAGGTTGTCTGCCGTCACCAGCATCAGCATGGCGAAGGTGAACAGGCTGAGATAGGCGAAGAAGCGCGGCTGATCCGGATCTTCGTCCATGTAGCCCCAGCTATAGAGGTGGACCAGCGCCGAAACGCTGGTGATTACCACCAGCATGACCGCGGTCAAGGTATCCACCCGCAGCGCCCAGTCGAACTCCATCGCACCCGACCGGACCCAGTCCAGCACCGGAACAACCGTGGAGGTTTCCGTCCCGCCTACAAAGCCAAGGAAAATCGGCCAGCTAAGCGCGCAGGCGATGAACAGCCCGGCTGTGGTCACCAGTTTGGCCGGCACATTGCCGATCGCCCGGTTGCCCAGCCCCGCAATGATCGCAGCCACCAGCGGCGCGAAAACGATGATCAGGATAGTGGACAAGACTTATCCCTTCATCCGGTTGATGTCATCGACGGCAATAGTGCCGCGACGGCGGAAATAGGTGACGAGGATGGCAAGGCCGATGGCAGCTTCTGCCGCCGCCACGGTCAGCACGAACATGGCGAACACCTGACCGGTCAGATCGTTCAGGAAAGCGCTGAACGCCACCAGGTTGATGTTCACCGACAGCAGGATCAGCTCGATCGCCATCAGGATGATGATCACGTTCTTGCGGTTGAGGAATATGCCAAGCACGCCCAGCACGAACAGGATCGAGCTGACCACCAGGTAATGTTCGATGCCGATCACAGCTCTACCCCCTGCCCGACTTCGGGCCGCTTCATCTCGGTCGCATCCTCCGGACGGCGCATGTTCTGCTTGGTGATGTTCTGGTGAGCACGCGTGGCGCGGCTTTCACGGTGGGTCAGCACGATTGCGCCGATCATCGCCACCAGCAGGATGATGCCAGCCATTTCGAACAGGAACAGGTAGCGGGTATAGAGCAGCGCACCAATGTTCTCGATGTTGCTTTCGCCGAGCAGCGGGGCCGCCGTGCCATCGGGCGTGCCCAGTTCGATCAGGCCCACGCGATATGCGCCGATCCCCAGCACGATCTCGGCCAGCAGGATCACCGCCACCGCCGCGCTCAGCGGAGCGTTCTTGACAAAGCCCGCCCGCAGCTCGGCAAAATCGATGTTCAGCATCATGACGACGAACAGGAACAGCACCGCCACCGCGCCAACATAAACGATCACCAGAAGCATGGCGATGAACTCCGCCCCCACCAGCACCATCAGCCCGGCGGCGTTGAAGAAGGCCAGGATCAGCCACAGCACCGAATGCACCGGATTGCGCGACAGCACGACCAGCGCGCCCGAGGCGATCACCATGATGGCAAACAGGTAGAAGGCAAGAATGTGGATCATGCCGCGCCCCTAACGATACGGCGCATCGGCTTCAAGGTTCGCGGCAATCGCCCGCTCCCACTTGTCCCCGTTCGCCAGCAGTTTTGCCTTGTCATACAGCAGTTCTTCGCGCGTTTCGGTCGCGTATTCGAAGTTCGGTCCCTCGACCACGGCATCCACCGGACAGGCTTCCTGGCAGAAACCGCAGAAGATGCACTTGGTCATGTCGATATCGTAACGCGTGGTGCGGCGGCTGCCGTCATCGCGCGGTTCGCTTTCGATGGTGATCGCCTGCGCCGGACACACTGCCTCGCACAGCTTGCAGGCAATGCACCGCTCCTCGCCATTGGCATAGCGGCGCAGCGCGTGTTCACCGCGGAAGCGCGGGCTCAGCGGGTTCTTCTCGAACGGATAGTTGATCGTCACCTTGGGCTTGAAGAAGTACTTCAGCGTGAGGGCATGCGCCTTCACGAACTCCCACAGTGTGAACGACTTGATGAGGTGTGCGAGGGTTGTCATGCCGAATACCTCGTGATCATCAGCCAAAGCGATACCGCGAACACGAAGAACAGGCTCAGCGGCAGGAAGACCTTCCAGCCCAGGCGCATCAGCTGGTCATAGCGGTACCGCGGCACGGTCGCCATTACCCAGCTGAAGCAGAAGAAGAAGAACATGATCTTGGCCAGCAGCCACACGATGCCCGGCACGTAATACAGCGGCGCCCAGTCAAACGGCGGCAGCCAGCCCCCGAAGAACAGGATCGAGGTGAGCGCGCACATCAGCAAGATGTTGGCATATTCGCCCAGCCAGAACAGCGCGAAGCTCATGCTGGAATATTCGGTCTGGTAACCGGCGACCAACTCGCTTTCCGCCTCGGTCAGGTCGAACGGCACGCGCTGCGTCTCGGCCAGGGCCGAGATGAAGAACATCACCATGATCGGGAACAGCAGCGGGTTGAAGAAGAAGCCGTTGATGAAGCCCAGGCCGTGGCCGCGCTGCGCTTCGATGATCCCGTTCAGATTGAAGGTTTCGGCCCACAGCACCACGCAGATGATGATGAAGCCGATGGAGACTTCATAGGAAATCATCTGCGCCGATGCGCGCATGGCGGAGAAGAACGGGTATTTGGAATTGGACGCCCAGCCCGAGATCACCACGCCGTAAACCCCCAGCGACGAGACCGCGAAGATGTACAGCAGGCCCACGTTGATATCGGCGAGCACCGCATCCGGCCCGAACGGGATCACCGCCCAGCTGAGCAGCGCCACGGTAAACGTCAGGATCGGGGCGAGGATGAACAGCCCCTTGTTGGCCGCGCTGGGGATGATGGTTTCCTGCAGGAACACCTTCAGGCCGTCGGCAAAGCTCTGCAGCAGGCCGAAGGGGCCGACCACGTTGGGTCCACGCCGCAAGTTGATCGCCGCCCAGACCTTGCGGTCCATGTAGATGATCATAGCCACGCCCAGCATCAGCGGGAGCGCAATCAGCAGGATGCCCACGAAGGTGGCGAGGAACCACGCCCATTCGTAGGTCATGCCAAGATCTTGGAAAAAGGCGGTCATTCCGCGGCCTCCGCCAGGTCCGCGCCGTGGAGCAGTTCGTCCGAACAGCGCTGCATCACCGCGCTGGCGCGGGCGATCGGGTTGGTGAGGTAGAAGTCCTTGATCGGATAGGCTGCGATGCGGCCTTCGGGTTTGTCCGAACCTGTCACGCTGGCGGGCAGCGCGCCGTAGTCGGCCACTTCACCCTCGTTACCCAGCGCCGGAACAGCTGCCACCATCGCGGCGCGCAGGGCGTGAAAGCTGTCGAAGCCCACCGAAACGCCCAGTGTATCGGCCAGAGCACGCAGGATCGACCAGTCCTCACGCGCGTCACCCGGCGCGAAGACCGCTTTGTCCGACCGCTGAACACGGCCTTCGGTGTTCACATAGGTGCCGGGCTTTTCGGTATAGGCGCTGGCGGGCAGCACGATGTCAGCCGCATGGGCACCCTTATCACCGTGATGGCCGATGTAGACCTTCAGGCTATCGGGGAACTTGGCAAAGTCCACCTCGTCTGCGCCCAACGCCAACAGCACCTTGGGCTTGGCGGCGACCAGATCGGTAATGCCGCCCTTCTGCGCAAAGCCCAGCATCACAGCGCCCATGCGGGCAGCGGCCATGTGCAGCGCGTTGAAGCCGTTCCAGCCATCTTTTACCATGCCGAACTGCTTCGCCAGCTTGAGCGCGGCAGCGTGGGCACCGGCGGCAAAACCGGCCCCGCCGATGATGATCGCGGGCCGCTCAGCGTTCTTGAACGCGTCAGCCACATCCTTGGGTAGTTTGCCCAGAACCGCAACATCCTCGCCCAGGAAAGTCGCCGGGTAGGTCGTTTCCCATTCCGGCCCGACCACAAATACCTTGGCCCCGCGCTTGGCTGCCTTGCGCAGCCGCACGTTGACCAGCGGCGCTTCCCAGCGGACATGGCTGCCCACGATCAGCACCGCATCGGCGGTTTCGATCCCGTTGAAGCCGCTGTTGAAATTGACTGCGGCCAAGCTGGACACATCATAGTCCATGCCGGTCTGGCGGCTTTCGACCAGCGTGGAACCGCAGGCCTTCAGCAGCGCCATGGCCGCAAACATGGTCTCGCAGTCTAGCAGGTCACCCGCCACGGCAGCAATCGAGGCCCCCGGCTTGGCGGCTGCGATCTTGGCGAACGCATCGGCCCAGCTTGCCTCGGCCAGCTTGCCATCCTGACGGATCCACACCTTGTCGAGGCGGCGGCGCGTCAGACCATCGACCTGATAGCGGGCCTTGTCGGAGATCCACTCCTCGTTCACATCGTCGTTGTTGCGCGGCAGCACACGCAGCACTTCGCGGCCCCGGCTGTCGATCCGGATGTTCGACCCCATCGCATCGGAAACGTCGATGCCGAGCGTCTTCTTCAGCTCCCACGGACGCGCCTCGAAGGCATAGGGATTGCTGGTGAGCGCGCCGACCGGGCACAGGTCGATCACATTGGCCGAAAGCTCATGCTTGGCCGCTTTCTCCAGATAGGTCGTGATCTGCATGTCCTCACCGCGATACAACGCGCCGATTTCATCCACCCCGGCGATTTCCTCGCTGAACCGCACGCAGCGGGTGCAGTGAATGCAGCGGGTCATCGTGGTCTTGATCAGTGGACCCATGTACTTTTCGGTCACCGCACGCTTGTTCTCGTCATAGCGAGACGCACCGCGACCATAGGCGACCGACTGGTCCTGCAGGTCGCACTCGCCGCCCTGATCGCAGATCGGGCAATCGAGCGGGTGGTTGATGAGGAGGAATTCCATCACGCCTTCGCGCGCCTTCTTCACCATTTCGGTAGCGGTGAAGATTTCCTGGCCTTCGGTGGCGGGCAGCGCGCAGCTGGCCTGCGGCTTGGGCGGCCCCGGCTTCACTTCGACCAGGCACATGCGGCAATTGCCCGCGATGCTGAGGCGTTCGTGATAACAGAACCGAGGGATTTCCTTGCCCGCCAGCTCGCACGCCTGCAGCACGGTGGCGCCGGCGGGGACTTCGATTTCCTGTCCGTCTACGGTGACTTTAGGCATTATTCGGCAGCCTCTGAAAACTTGGCCTGACGCTCGTGAATCCGCCGCTCAATCTCCGGCCGGAAATGCTTGATCAGGCCCTGGATCGGCCACGCCGCCGCATCGCCCAGCGCGCAGATGGTGTGGCCTTCGACCTGCTTGGTAACCTGGTGCAGCATGTCGATCTCCTCGACATTGGCGTCACCCGTTTCGAGCCGGGTCATTACGCGCCACATCCAGCCCGTGCCTTCGCGGCAGGGGGTGCACTGGCCGCAGCTCTCGTGCTTGTAGAAATAGCTCAGCCGGCTGATCGCGCGGACGATATCGGTGGACTTGTCCATCACGATCACGCCCGCGGTGCCGAGGCCGGAACCGACTGCCTTCAGCCCGTCAAAATCCATCGGCGCGTCCCAGATTTCGCTTGCCGGAACCAGAGGCACGGACGAACCGCCGGGGATTACGGCCAGCAGGTTATCCCGCCCGCCGCGAATGCCGCCGCAATGCTTTTCAATCAGCTCACCGAACGGGATGCTCATTGCTTCCTCGACCACGCAGGGCTTGTTCACGTGCCCGCTGATCTGGAACAGCTTGGTGCCCTTGTTGCCTTCGCGCCCGAAGCTCGAAAACCACGAAGCGCCACGCCGCAGGATGGTGGGGACCACCGCGATGCTTTCGACATTGTTGACCGTGGTGGGGCAGCCGTAAAGGCCTGCGCCTGCCGGGAATGGCGGCTTGAGGCGCGGCTGGCCCTTCTTGCCTTCCAGGCTTTCGATCATCGCGGTTTCTTCGCCGCAGATATATGCGCCCGCGCCGCGATGGACGAACACGTCGAAATCATAGCCCGATCCCGCCGCGTTCTTGCCCAGCAGGCCCGCCGCATAGGCTTCGGCCACGGCAGCAAACAGCGTTTCGGCCTCGCGGATATATTCGCCGCGAATGTAGATATAGGCGGCGCGCGCACGCATCGCGTAACCGGCGATCAGCGCGCCTTCGACCAGCTTGTGCGGATCGTGGCGGATGATCTCGCGGTCTTTGCACGAACCCGGCTCGGATTCGTCGGCGTTGATCACCAGGAAGCTGGGCCGCCCGTCTTTTGATTCCTTGGGCATGAAGGACCACTTCATCCCGGTGGGGAACCCTGCCCCGCCCCGCCCGCGCAGGCCCGAAGCCTTGATCTCATCGATCAGGGCATCCTGGCCAACCGCCATCAGCGCCTTGGTATTGTCCCAGTCCCCACGCTTCTGCGCAGCCGACAGGTTCCACGGCTGGAAGCCATAGACGTTGGTGAAGATGCGATCCTTGTCGTGCAGGCTCATGCCATCCCCCCGAACCCGAACAGATAAACCGCTGCCAAAGCCACGATAGCCACCAGCGCGACCGTCTTGACGATGCCGGTGAACACCTTCCACGCGATCACGATCAGGATCAGCGCCACGATCAGCGAGACGATTGAACCGCCCATTACCATTCGCCCCGATAGTCGTGGTTTTCGGTGACCATGTCCTTGAGGTTCGACAAGGCGTTGGCCGGTTCGCTGGTGTGGCGGCCCGGTTCCTGCGTGCCGGTTTTCGGCTGCTGCCCGGCGGCCAGCGCATCGAGCACCGCGTCGAGCCGTTCCGGCGTCAGGTCTTCGTAGTTATCATCGTTGATCTGGACCATCGGCGCGGTGGCGCAGTTGCCCATGCATTCGACCTCGGTCAGCGTCCACAAGCCATCCGCTGTGGTGTGGCCCTTGGCCATGCCGCGCTTCTTGCAAGCGGACATGATATCGTCCGACCCGCGCAGCATGCACGGCGTGGTGCCGCAGACCTGGACGTGGAATTTGCCCACCGGCACCAGGTTGTACATAAAATAGAACGTGGCAACCTCGACCACACGGATCACCGGCATGGCCAGTTCGGCGGCGACGAATTCCATCACCGGAATCGGCAGCCAGCCTTGCGTGTTCGTTTCCGCGCCAACCTGCCGCTGGGCAAGGTCGAGCAGCGGCATCACCGCCGAACGCTGGCGGCCTTCGGGATAGCGGGCGATGATTTCGCGCACCTTGTCCGCGTTCTCGGGCGTCCACGCAAAGCCGCTCCAGCGGGCGCGCAGTTCGGGGGTATCGGGGGCGAGGTGACGGCCGGCCATCAGCGAATAAACTCCACGCGAGAGCACTTGTCGCCCTCGAAAGAATAGACCGCGACCACGTCAAACGGTTCGACCAGTGCCGAGCCATCGGTGGCCGGGCCACGGGTGACGTGTTCGCGCATCAGCACATAGTCGCCGATGGCTTGGCGTTCGACGATCTCGGCATGGTTCTGCGGCCAGCGGGCGAATGCGGTGGCGAGGCCCGAGCGCGTGCCCTCCTTGCCTTCACGCACGACATCGCCGCGATAGTTCGCCTCGCAGGCGGCATCGGTCATGTAGCTAACGTACAGGTCTACGTCCTGCGCATTGTAGGCCGCGATCATGGCTTCGGCGGTGTCGAGGTTACTCACCGGTCACACTCCCCGAACACGATATCCATCGCGCCCAGAATGGCTGTGGCATCGGGCAGCATGTGGCCCTTGCACATGAAGTCCATCGCCTGGAGGTGGCTGAACGCGGTGGGACGGATCTTGCAGCGGTAGGGTTTGTTCGACCCGTCCGACACGAGGTAGACGCCGAATTCGCCCTTGGGGCTTTCGGTCGCCACGTAGACTTCGCCCGCCGGAACGTGGAAGCCTTCGGTGTACAGCTTGAAGTGGTGGATCAGCGCTTCCATGCTCTGCTTCATCTCGCCGCGCTTGGGCGGGACGACCTTGCGGTCGAGGCTGGCGATGGGGCCTTCCGGGATTTCCGCGATGCACTGCTTGATGATCTTGGCGCTCTCGTAAACTTCCTTCACGCGCACCATGAACCGGTCATAGCAGTCCGAATTGGTGCCAACCGGGATTTCGAAATCCATCCGGTCGTACACTTCATACGGCTGGCTCTTGCGGATATCCCACGGGATGCCGGCGGCGCGGATCATCGGGCCGGAGAAGCCCCAGGCCACCGCGTCTTCCTTGGAAACAACCGCGATATCGACATTGCGCTGTTTGAAGATGCGGTTGTCGATCACCAGGCTCATCGCATCGCCGAACAGTTCGGGCAGGCGGTTGTCCACCCAGTCACCGATGTCGGTCAGCAGCTTGAGCGGAACGTCCTGATGCACGCCGCCCGGGCGCAAATAGGCGTGGTGCATGCGCGCGCCGCTCATCCGTTCGAAGAAGTTGAGGCAATCCTCGCGCAGTTCGAACACCCATAGGTTGGGCGTCATCGCGCCCACGTCCATCACGTGGCTGCCGATATTGAGCATGTGGTTGCAGATGCGGGTCAGCTCGGCGAACAGCACGCGCAAGTATTGCGCGCGGATCGGCACATCGATGTTGAGCAGCTTCTCGACCGCGAGAATATAGCTGTGCTCCATCGCCAGCGGGCTGCAGTAATCCAGCCGGTCGAAATAGGGCAGCGCCTGAAGGTAGGTCTTGTGCTCGATCAGCTTTTCGGTGCCGCGGTGGAGCAGGCCCACGTGGCAATCGATCCGCTCAATGATCTCGCCGTCCAGCTCCATCACCATGCGGAGCACGCCGTGCGCGGCCGGGTGCTGGGGGCCGAAGTTGATCGTGTAGTTGGTGATTTCCTCGCCGCTGGTGGTCGGCGACGTGTCGAGCATCATGCCGCTCATTTGCCGTCATCCTTCTTGACGCGGGGCTTGCGCGGTTTGGGTGTTGTGGCACCGCTGGTGTCAGCCGACTTGGCAGCACGCGGCTTGCGCGACGGGCGACTTTCGGTCGCATCAGGTGCGCCGGGCTCGTCACCGCCGGTCTTGCCGGTCGATTTCTTAACCGCTTCGGCGTTGGCCTTGTCGCCAGCGCCGGTGTCCGATTTCTTGTCGGTGGTCTTGGGATCGTTGACAGTGGGCGCAGGCGGCGCTTGCGCTGCCTTTTCGTCACCCGGCAGGATGTAGTCGGCACCTTCCCACGGGCTCATGAAATCGAACTGCCGCATGTCCTGCGCCAGCTTGACCGGTTCATAGACCACGCGCTGCTCCTCTTCAGAATAGCGCAGTTCCTGGTAGCCAGTCAGCGGGAAGTCCTTGCGAAACGGATGCCCTTCGAAGCCATAGTCGGTGAGGATGCGGCGCAGGTCGGTATTGCCGGCAAACAGCACACCGAACATGTCGAACACTTCGCGTTCCAGCCACCCGGCGTTGGGCCACAGCGTGGTGACGGTGGGCACCGGATTCGCCTCGTCGGTGCAGACCTTGACCATCAGGCGATGGTTCCTGGTCAGCGACAGCAGCATGTAGACTACTTCGAACCGCGCAGGCCTTTCGGGATAATCGACCCCGGCCATTTCCATCAGCTGCTGGTATTCGTGGTTGTCGCGCAGCAGGCGCAGCGCATCCTCGATGGAATCGCGCGCCACGGTGAGCACGATTTCGCCATGCTCCTCCTTGGCAGACACCAGCATTGTGCCAAGCGCGGCAGACAGTTTGTCCAGCGCGCCATCGAACGGCGCGTAACGCGGGGCGGAATGGAGCACGGCCATTAGCGTTCCACCGTCCCGATCCGGCGGATTTTCCGCTGCAACTGCATCACACCATAAAGCAGCGCTTCGGCGGTCGGCGGGCAGCCGGGCACATAGATATCCACCGGTACGATCCGGTCACACCCGCGCACAACGCTGTACGAATAGTGGTAATAGCCGCCGCCATTGGCGCAGCTGCCCATCGAGATCACGTACTTCGGCTCGCTCATCTGGTCATAGACCTTGCGAAGTGCCGGGGCCATCTTGTTGCATAGCGTGCCGGCCACGATCATCACGTCGGACTGGCGCGGGCTGGCACGCGGGGCGACGCCGAAGCGTTCCATGTCATAGCGTGGCATGTTAACGTGGATCATTTCCACCGCGCAGCAGGCCAGGCCGAAAGTCATCCACCACAGGCTCCCGGTGCGGGCCCACTGGAACAGGTCTTCGGTGCTGGTGACAAGGAATCCCTTGTCATTCACTTCAGACTGCATGGCAGCGAAATAATCCGCATCTGGCAGGCGCACTTCGCCGCCCTGCGCAGTCGGCAGGCTGGCGGCACTCGCAGAAATAAGGGGGGCCGAGGTGCTCATTCCCAATCCAGCGCTCCCATTTTCCAGGCATAGACAAGGCCGACGATCAGTTCGGCCAGGAAAGTCATCATGGTGATCCAGCCCGGCCAGCCAGTCAGATCCAGGCTGACGGCCCAGGGAAACAGGAACGCTGCTTCCAGATCGAAGATGATGAACAGGATCGCGATCAGGTAGAACCGGACGTCGAACCGATCACGCGGATCCTCGAACGCGGGGAAGCCGCATTCATATTCACTGTTCTTCTGGGCATCTGGCTGGTGCGTCCCGGTCAGGCGCGAAACGCCCATCGGCAGGAACACAAACAGCGCCGAAAGGCCGATTGCCACGCCGAGAAACAGCAGGATCGGCAGATATTGGGTCAGATCGATCAAGACAGACTCGATTGCATGAGGGTTGAGTTGCTCACTGTTGCGGCGCGTCTAGGCAATGGCTTGCCATACTGCAAGGCCGTTACGGGCTGAAATCCGGGGGATTGCGTGCCTTTTCCCAAGTCCAGCATGGCCTTTTTCCAAACTCCTGATGGTGCATCGCACAATCTTGCGCCCGCCATAATCCTTGCCTAGGACGCCAATCAAACGCAGTCTCCACTTTCGCAAGCCGAGGGCAAGTCAAGACATGGCAATTTTCAACTCTTCCGATCCGATCGTTATCCTTTCCGCCGCCCGTACCCCGATGGGTGCGATGCAGGGCGCGCTGGCCGATGTGGCTGCAACCGATCTTGGTGCCACCGCGATCAAGGCGGCCATGGAGCGCGCTGGCGTTTCAGGCGACGATGTGGAGCGGGTTTACATGGGCTGCGTGCTCCCCGCAGGCCTGGGGCAGGCCCCTGCCCGCCAGGCTGCGCTGAAAGCCGGACTGCCGAAAAGCGCGCAGGCGACCACGGTCAACAAGGTCTGCGGCAGCGGTATGCAAACTGTCATCATGGGAGCCGAAGCGCTGGCTGCGGGCGGCGCAGACATGATCGTGGCAGGTGGCATGGAAAGCATGACCAACGCGCCATACCTGCTCAAGAAGCACCGCTCGGGCGCGCGGTTGGGCCATGATACGGCCTATGACCACATGTTCCTCGACGGGCTGGAAGATGCTTATCAGCCGGGCGCCGCGATGGGTGCCTTTGCCCAGGAAACGGCCAACGAATACGCCCTCACCCGCGAAGAGATGGACGCCTATGCCGTGGCCTCGCTCGAACGGGCCAATGCGGCGATTGCCAGCGGGGCGTTCGTGGCCGAGATCGCGCCGGTCACCTTCTCCACCCGCGCCGGTGAAGTGACGGTCGATACCGACGAGGCGCCCGGCAAGGGCAAGCCCGACAAGATCCCGACGCTGCGCCCCGCCTTTGCCAAGGACGGCACGATCACTGCGGCCACCTCGTCGTCGATCTCGGATGGTGCTGCGGCCGTGGTCCTCACCCGCGCCAGCGTGGCTGCCGCCAAGGGCCTGGCCCCGGTGGCCACCCTGGTCGGCATGACGGCCCATGCACACGAACCCAAGGCCTTCACCACCGCGCCGGTTGGTGCCATCCGCAAGCTGCTCGACAAGACCGGCTGGAGCGTGGCCGATGTCGACCTGTGGGAAGTGAACGAGGCGTTCGCCTGTGTGGCCATGTTTGCCATGCGCGACATCGGGATTGCCCATCGCAAGATCAACGTCAACGGCGGCGGCACGGCGCTGGGCCACCCCATCGGGGCCAGCGGCACGCGCATCATCGTGACCCTGGTAGCAGCCTTGCAAGCGCGCGGTCTAAAGCGCGGAATTGCCTCTTTGTGCATCGGTGGGGGCGAAGCAACGGCGGTTGCCATAGAACTGGTGTGACATAACTGCCTGACCAGTTTGGCAAATGTGGCCAAGTTGTATCACGTGGGTTGCGCGAATACTTTCATGTGTTACCTGAAAAGTCGCATCTGACTTGGGGGACGCAAGAATGAAGACGATTATCGCGCTGGCGGGTGCATTCGCACTTGCGGCCTGCAGCGGCGGAGAAGCTGCCGATACGACCGACGACACAGCCGCTGCCGCCGCACCATCGGCAGACAGCCCGCTGATCGGCGTCTATGGCGGCACCGACATGGATGGCGGAACATGGTCCTCGGCGATGAACGCCGATGGCACCTATGAAGATCGCCAGGGCGGCGAGGTGACCGAAACCGGCACCTGGACGCACGAGGGCGATCAGGTGTGCTTTGCCCCGGCTGCGGCCGAAGGCGCTGCTGCAGATTCGACCTGCCTGACGCTGATCAACGTCAACGATGATGGTTCGCTGCTGATGTCCGATCCCGAGGGGAACGAAACCACGGTGCCTCGCCTGGAGCAGTAGATCGCACGTCACTGCAAGACGGAACAAGGGCGGTCTTCGGGCCGCCCTTATCGTTTCAGGCCAAGTCGTTTCAGGCCAGGTCGTTTCAGGCGTGCTGCATCAGGGCTCTCCTGCACCCCACAGCCGGTCGCGCGCAATCCAGCCACGACGACCGTCGATGTCGAATTCGCACCACGATTGTTCGCAATCGCCAAGCTTGCCGACCACGCCCGGTTCGACGTTCCACCGCAGCATCGATCCCGCCTCGGGCAGTTCAAGCAAGGGGGTCTCGCCCTCGCCTGTCACGATCGCTGTACGCTGGAGCGAGAGCAACTGGTTGAACACCCAGCCGGTGGTGCCATCGGGCTCCTCGATCAGCCGCCAGCCCTGTTGCAGGCGGATCACTTTTACCGGCAGCCCCTCACGGCGATAGACCCAGTTGATGCGAAAGTTCTCGCTCGGTCCGACCCGCATGTTCACCTCGGGCGAGGACAGGCTGGCCCAGTAGGGAACCTCGCGATCCTGCGCATAAAGCGGCTGCGACAGGCCACACATAGCGGCGAGCATGATAACGGTCCGAATGATAAGTCCCTGCATCGGGCGTTCCTATACGGCGCAGTGGATTCGCGGCAAGCGGCTGGCAGTATCTCTTGCCGGAATGCACAATCGTGTCCTAACAGCAGGGCTGAGGAGCAATCCGCCGGCAGAGCGGGTATGAGGGGGAATTCATGTTTCGCAAGATCTCAGCCATTGCGGCGCCCGTAATCATATCGGCCGCCCTGCCCGTTGTCGCGCAAGCACAGGCGACGGTCGAGGTGGTGGAAAACTCCGGCGACACGGCGTGGATCCTCATCGCATCGGCGCTTGTCCTGCTGATGACATTGCCGGGGCTCGGCCTGTTCTATGGCGGGCTGGTCCGGGCCAAGAACTTCCTGTCGGTCTTCATCCAGGTCGGCGCGATCGCTGCCGTCGCCTCGGTGTTGTGGGTGGTGGTGGGCTATACGCTGGCCTTTGGTGACGACAGCCTTGGCGGCTGGCTGGGCGGCGGGCAGCACTGGATGCTCTACAACCTTGATGCGGTCTATCCCGCAATCGCCATCCCGGAGAGCACTTTCGCGCTGTTCCAGATGACCTTTGCCGCCATCACCCCGGCGCTGATGGTCGGTGCCTGGGTCGACCGCGCGCGGTTTTCGTGGGTCGTGCTGTTTTGCGCGATCTGGGGCCTGCTGGTCTATGCCCCGGTCGCCCACTGGGTGTGGGGCGGCGGCTGGCTGGCGCAGATGGGCGTGCTGGATTTTGCCGGCGGACTGGTGGTCCACACCACAGCAGGCGTTTCGGCGCTGGTGATCGCAGTACTGCTGGGCAAGCGGCAGGGTTTCCCCAAGACCCCACTACTGCCCCATGCGCCGGGTATCACCATGCTGGGCGCGGTGCTGTTGTGGGTCGGCTGGTTCGGGTTCAACGGCGGGTCCGCGCTGAGCGCCACGGCCAGCGCGAGCAACGCCATCATCAACACCCATCTGGCGGCCTGCATGGCAGCGCTGGTGTGGCTCCTGATCGAGCGGACCGTGTTCGGCAAGCCCACCACGGTCGGCTTTGCCACCGGAGCAATCGCAGGCCTGGCCACCATCACCCCGGCCGCAGGGTTCGTATCGCCGGGAGCGGCAATCCTGATCGGCGCGACGGCAGCGCCGGTTTGTTACTACGCCATCCAGCTGATCAAGCAGAAGCTGACGATCGACGATTCGCTTGACGTGTTCGCAGTCCACGGCGTGGGCGGCATGCTGGGAACTGTGCTGCTGGGCCTTGGCCTGTCGGCCGGGCTTGGCGGGTCGGGCTACGATGTCATCGGCGCCGGAAGCATGGGGGCCCAAGTTGGCGTGCAGGCGTTGGCCGTGGCCGTGATTGCCATTTTCTCCGCCGTTGTCTCGGCGCTGATCGCGGTTGCCCTCAACCTGTTTGTTCCCATGCGGGTGAGCGAGGATGACGAGCTGCAAGGCCTCGACATTTCCAGCCACGGCGAACGCGGGTGGGAATTCGACTAAGCCTGCAGAGCGATACGAGGCAAAGGTGACACAAGTGACAGGGTGTCACCTTTGTCTTTCCCATGTTTCTACAGCATCTTCAGCAGGATAATGCGCTGCGGCCAAGGTGACACCTGCCCGGGAGAAAGCACACCATCACCAGCCTTAAACCGTCATCCTGAAACAAGTTCAGGATGACGAGAAAGATGCGAGCGCATGAGTTGCACACTGCAAAGGGTACGGACAATGTCAAAAGAACGCCCGCACCCTGCTCCACTCTGCAGCCTGTAGGAAAGGCTATTCGCCCGCCAAAATCCGGTCGACCAGTTGCTTCACAGTGGGCGTGAAGTTGTTGGAATAGAACGGATCGATCTTGAACCGGTAGGCCGCGTGCCCGGCGAACACCAGGTTCTCGTCCAGCGGCTGGCCGTGGACTGCGCCTTGCAGGCCCTTCTGGATGCAGAAGCTGCGCGGATCGGCCAGGCGCCCGGTGGTGAAATCGTCATGGTCTTTCCAGCTGGAAAATCCGCAGTGCGACAGGCACCCCATGCAATCGGTCTGGTCCTTGCGGATCACATCACGTTCCACCGGGGCAACGAAGACCACGGTATCGTCGGGCGTTTTCAGGGCTTCGGTGTAGCCTTGCGCATTCCACGCGCGGGCACGTTCCAGATCCTTGGGCGCGACCCAGAAGTTCTTGCCCTTTACGCCCACATCAAGCTGGACGGTGTGCTCGCCCGCCTCGACCCGGCTGTAGGGGATTTGCCGTTCGCTGCGGGCTTCCAGTTCGCGCAGGAACGGGTTGCGGATCGCGCTGGAATAGAAGCCGGTGGGCGAAAACTTGTGCAACAGCACCTCGCCCGGCTCGACCGTGCGAAGCAGATCTTTCCAAGTCTGCGGGATCGGGCTTTCCATTGTCAACAGCGGGCGCGTGCCAAACTGGAATACGATGCTGCCCAGTTCCGGATTATCGATCCAGTCGTTCCATTCGCGCAAGGCCCAGACCCCGCCCGCCATCACGATGTGCACATCCTCCGATACGCCTTCGGCCCGCATCGTTTCGCGCAAGGCCTTCACGCGGGGATAGGGATCTTCCGGCTTGGTGGGATCTTCAGCATTGGACAGGCCATTGTGACCGCCGGCCAGCCACGGATCTTCATACACCACGGCCGCCAGCAAGTGCGGCACCTTGTGATAGCTGCGCTTCCACAGCGCGCGAAAAGCGCGGGCTGAACTGACGATCGGCAGGTAGCAGACATTGTAGCGCTCGGCGATTTCGGCCAGCTTGTAGGGCATGCCAGCGCCGCAAGTGACACCGGTGATCATGCCGGGCGTCTGCTGCAGGATGCCTTCGAGCACTTCCTGCGCGCCGCCCATTTCCCACAGCACGTTGATGTTGATCGCGCCCTTGCCGTTCGCAATGGCGTAAGCACGCTTCACCTGCTCCACCCCGCCGGCGATGGCATAGCGGATCAGTTCCTGATGCCGCTCCTTGCGGGTAGCGCCATGATAGATTTGCGGAATGGGCAGGCCATCGGCATCATAGCTGTCGGCGTTGACGGCGCTTACCGTTCCGATGCCGCCAGCTGCGGCCCATGCGCCCGAACTGGCATGGTTGGTTGCCGCCACACCCTTGCCGCCTTCGACCAGTGGCCAAACTTCGCGGCCGCCATAGATGATCGGCTTCAGTCCCTTGAATTCCATCGATTACCTCAACAGGTCAGCCCCTTATTTGGGGGCGACCGCTCCATCTGTGCCGGGCTGAGCGCACGGCTCTATGTCCTGTGGCTCGGGGCGCGGGCCCCGCGCTTCGAACTGCGCATAATAACCGGCGATCTCCGGTTTAAGATCAAATTCCACCAGGCGAAAGCCCATGCGTTCGAATTCGCAGAATAGCAACTGCGGCGCAATGCCGTGCTGGTCCGCCGGGCGATCAATGTCGACCACAATGACCTGCCCGCCTTCGCGCAAGGCCGGGCGCATGCGCCACAGAAAGGCATAGGGTTCGGCAATCTCGTGGTACATATGGACCATGAAGATGCGGTCGAAACTGTCTGGCGGCAAACGGGGATCGTCTGCGGCACCGACCGCGATGGAGACATTGTCCAGCCGTTCCCGTTCCACCCGCGCGCCAAGGCGGCGCAGCGCACCCTCGTCAATATCCTGCGCCAGCACCCGGCCCTGCAGGCCAACGCGGGCGGACAGGCGCGAGGTGTAATAGCCCTCGCCCGCGCCAATATCGGCCACGGTCATGCCCGGCGTAATCGCCGCCTTGTCCATCACCGTTTCAGCCTCGCGCCGGTCATCGCGCGCTTCCTCGGTGGAAAATTCGTTCGATCCCAGCGCCGATACGGGGCGGTAGGCCTGCGGAAAATCCCGCGCGGAGGGCGGACGCCCGTCATCGCTCGGCTGGTTGCAGCCGGACAGCGCCAGCAGCGCAGGGACAAGGATCAAAAGGCCGCGGCTCATGCTGTCAGGCTTTAGCGGCACGCGAAGTACTTGGCAAAACTGACCTGGGACGCGTTCCCGGCACGCTTAATCCACGTCGTCCACGGCAACACTTTCGCCGGTCACGCGCTGGGCCAGCGCGGCGGCGATGAATTGATCAATATCGCCATCCAGCACGTCACCCGGCGCGGTCGACACCACGCCTGTACGCAGGTCTTTGACCATCTGGTATGGCTGCAGCACATAGCTGCGGATCTGGTGACCCCAGCCGATTTCGGTCTTGGCCTCGTACTCCGTGCCGGCGACCGCTTCGCGCCGGGCCAGTTCCGCCTCGTACATCCGTGCCTTCAGCATGTTCATCGCGGTGGCGCGGTTCTTGTGCTGGCTGCGATCGTTCTGGCTGGCGACCACGATGCCGGATGGCAAGTGGGTTATGCGCACGGCAGAATCGGTAGTGTTAATGTGCTGACCGCCTGCGCCGCTGGCCCGATAGGTATCGATCCGCAGGTCGCCCTCGTTGATCTCGATGTCGATGTTGTCGTCAATCACCGGATAGACCCACACGCTTGAAAAGCTGGTGTGGCGGCGGGCTGCGCTGTCATAGGGGCTGATGCGGACCAGGCGGTGGACGCCGCTTTCGGTCTTGGCATAGCCATAGGCATTCTCGCCCTTGACCTGGATCGTGGCGCTTTTGATGCCGGCCTGCTCGCCCGCCTGATATTCCACCGTCTCGATCTTGTAGCCGCGCTTTTCAGCCCAGCGGCCGTACATCCGGAACAGCATTTCGGCCCAGTCCTGGCTTTCGGTGCCGCCTGCGCCCGCGTGGATTTCGATATAGGTGTCGTTGCTGTCGGCCTCACCCGAAAGCAGCGCCTGGACCTTGTCGGCGTCGGCGCGTTCGGCCAGTGCCTTGAGCGAGGCGAGGCCATCGGCCACCACGCTGTCATCGCCTTCCATTTCACCCAATTCGACGAATTCGACCGCATCGGCCATCTGCGCCTTGATCTCGCGCACGGTGCCAATCGCGCTATCGAGGCGGCGGCGTTCGCGCATCACTTCTTCGGCAGCCTTGGGATTGTCCCACAGCTTGGGGTCCTCAACGCGGGCGTTGAGTTCATCAAGGCGGCGGACCGCGCGATCCCAGTCGAGCGCCTTGCGCACCAGCGCCAGTGCCGCTTCGATCCGGTCGATATGGGCCTGCCCTTCGGCACGCATGAGGTGTTCTCCGTGAATATGTCGCCGCGCCGCCTAGCGCAGGCCAATGCAAAACGAAAGGGGCCGGACCCGCAGGTCCGGCCCCCGGAATTTACCGCAGCGTGGTCAGCGCGACAGCGCGCGTACCGCTGCCAGCGTCTGCGAAACGTGTTCGCGCCAGTCCATGTCGGAATGGACCATGGTGATCCGCCCGTCCTGCGCAATGACATAGGAGGTGCGGCTGGTCATCCCGGTGCCGAAGGCCACGTCATACTGTTCGATGATGCCCGGGCTGGCGCGGCCCACGGGGAAGGCATCGCGGCATTCCTCGCGGCTGAACCGCTGGAGCGTGGGAATATCGTCAGCCGACAGCCCGATCACCTGGGCGCCCGCCGCGCGGAAATCGCCCATCGCTTCAGCAAAGGCATTGGCTTCCAGCGTGCAGCCTTGCGTGAAGGCGCGCGGGAAGAAGTACAACACGACCGGCCCATCGCGCAGCTCTGCCGCCAGATCGAACGCGAAGGTCTCGCCTGCCAGCGCGCCGGTGGTGGTAAAGCCGGGCGCGCGCGCGCCTTCGGCCAGCGCGGCACTGGCGGGAACCGAATGACCCGCCAGCGCTAGCGCGGCAAGCAGGGGAACGAACAGCTTCTTGATGGCCATGGTATGTGATCCTCAATGCAGGCGACACGCAGTTTGGCGTGCAGTTACGTATCCTAGTAGATGCCGCCTTGTTCCTCGACGAAATTCTCCGGACTGTCGGCGTTCGATGATGACGAGGCGGCAGACGGCCCCGCCTCGCGGCGGCGCAACTGGGCCAGGATCATCTCGCGCAACTGGTCGATGTCATCCTGCCGCTGGGTGCGGCGTGGTTCGGTGTCGGGCTTGAACGCTTCCCAGATCACCGCCGATTGCGGATCGTCTGTCGGCCAGCCATCGAACACCCGGCGGCCGCTGCGGCGGTCAATCCGCACCATGCGTACGCCGTCAGAGGCCAGGAACGGCCGACCATTCCAGTGGTCACGCGATTCGGTGACGAAATCCTTGAAGATCGGCGCGCCGGTGTTGCCGCCCTGGACATAGCCGCCAAGGTTGCGCGGCTGGTCGAACCCGACGTAGGCACCCGCCACAATATCGGGCGATCCACCGACGAACCAGGCGTTGGTGGGGCCACTCGAAGTGCCGGTCTTGCCGAACAGCGGCAGGTCCAGATCACGCAGCCGGGTGGCCGTGCCGCGCTGGATTACACCGGTCAGCATGTTGACCACCTGGAACGCGGTGCGCGGGTCCATCGCCTGTCGTCCGCGCCCCGCCAGCCGTGGCATGGCCGAGCCATCCCACTCGGCCATGTTGCACCCGGTGCACTCGCGATTGTCGGACCGGTAGATCACCTTGCCATCGCGATCCTGCACATAGTCGATCACCGTGGGCTGGTTGAGCCGCCCGTGGTTGACCAGTGCGCCATAGGCGTTGACCATCCGCAGCACAGTTGTGTCACCGGCACCCAGCGCGAAAGCGGGATAGGGCTCGTATGCCCCCTCGTCGGCAATGCCCATCGCTTCGAACGTGTTGATGACGTTCTCCATGCCGGTATCCATGGCGATGTGGACAGTCATCAGGTTCTTCGATTGTTCAAGACCATACCGCATCGGATATTCGCCGCCACCGCGGCTACCACCAAAGTTGGTGAAGCATTTCTCGCCCAGGTTGGCCCCCTGGTAATAGCAATACTGGCTGTCCGGGATCATCGAGGCGGGCGTCATCCCGGCATCCAGCCCGGCGGCATAGACGAACGGCTTGATGGTGGAGCCCGGCTGGCGGTTGGCCTGGGTGGCGCGGTTGAAATCGCTTAGCCGGGAATCGAACCCGCCCTGCATGGCCAGCACGCGACCGGTGTGGGTGTCCTGCGCCACGAAGCCGCCCGATACTTCGGGGACATAGCGCATGCGCCAGCCGTTGCCCTGCGGCGACACGGTTATCACATCGCCCACGTTCATGTCGTCTGGCAGGGCGCCGCTTATCTGGCTGGGTGATCCACTGGCAAAGGCGATTGTGGCCGATTGCGCGCCGCGATCAGTCACCACGGCCACGCGCCAGTCCTGATAGCTGATCGCAATGTTCGAGCTGGCGAGTTGCGATTGCAAATCGCCGTTATCGGGATTGAGCGTGGCCACGGCCCCGGTCCACCCGCGATTGCCATGATAGCGCAGCAGCGCCCCGCGCAGCGCATCGCGGGCCGCATCCTGCAATTCAGTATCGAGCGATGTCCGCACCCACAGGCCGCCGGCATAGACGCTGTTGCGGCCTTCTTCAGACGTTTCGCCAAACCGGTCGATCAGCTGGCGGCGCACTTCTTCCAGGAAATACCCCGCATCGGCCGACCGTTCGGCCCGCTGGCCGGTGACAATCCCCAGCGGCAGCGCCTTGGCAGCATCGCGCTGCGCGGCGGTGATGTGGCCGTTGTCCTCCATCTGGTCGAGGACGATGTTGCGGCGCACAGTGGCTTCGCCGTAATTGCGTTCACGGCTGTAGGTTTCGGGCGCCTTGGGCAGGATCGCCAGATAGGCCATCTCGTGCAGTTCAAGGTCGCCCACGTCCTTGTCAAAAAAGGCGCGGCTGGCGGCCTGTACGCCAAAGCTGCGGCGGCCTAGCGGGATTTCGTTGAGGTAGAGGGTGATGATCTCTTCCTTGCTCAATACCCCTTCGATACGGGTGGCGAGCAGCATTTCGCGCAGCTTGCGGGTGATCGAATACTCGTCCCCGATCATGATGTTCTTGGCCACCTGCTGGGTGATCGTGGATCCGCCCACGGCCCGCTCGCCCGAACCGATTTTGCTGATATAATCGAACACCGCGCCCACAAAGCCACCGGCATCGATGCCGTTATGGCTCCAGAAGGTCTTGTCCTCGGCGCTGGTATAGGCATTGACCAACTGCGTCGGCAGATCCTTGAATTGCAGCTCGACCCGCCGCTCCCGTTCGTACCGGTGGACAATCTCGCCATCGGTGCCGCGCACCACCGAAGGCAGGTTGGTCTCGTATTCCAGCAAGGTCGCGGCATCGGGCAGATCGCGCGCGACCATGATCCATCCCAGGACCAGCACAACCAGCCCTGCCCCCAACCCATAGCCACCGAGACGGAACCAGCGCTTTTCGCGCCAGTTGCCAAGGAACCAGGCGGAAAAACGGGTCCATGCCCCGCCCGCTTCGCGGCTTATGCGATAGTGCAGCGGCTCGGCTGCGGCAGCGTCATCAGATCCGGACATGGGCGTCCTTTAGCATGGTGTTTGGAGCCGAGGCCAGATTGAATGCGACAGGTGCCGATTGGCGGTAATGAAGCGCCCCGTCAGGCCACTCAAATCGGGCCGCCCAATTCAGGCGGCATCGCTGGCCCGCGCCAGTTGCACCCTGATCGCACTGGCCATTGCTTCGGCAAAAGCGCGCTGGCCATCTGCCGAGGCAAGCCGCTGCGCCTCATCCCGGTTGGTGATGAAGCCCGCCTCGAACAGCACCGAAGGCACATCGGGCGCACGCAACACCGCCAGCCCGGCCGATCGCAGCGCCTGCGGATGGAAGTTGAGCGCCGCTTCGCCTTCGCGCACGATCAGTTCGCCAAATTCTACCGAAGCGGCAGAGGTGCGGCGCTGTGAAAGTTCGACCAGGATGGCGTTGACGTTCTCGTTGCTGCCGGACAGCACCATCCCGTTGATCCGGTCTGCCTCGTTCTCGCGCTCGGCGAAGCGGGCGGCAGCTTCCGACGATGCCGTGTCCGACAGGGTATAGATGCTGGCCCCGCTCACGCCCTCGCGCTCGCCGGCAGAATCGGCATGGATCGACAGGAACAGATCAGCCCCCAGCGCGCGCGCGATCTGCACCCGCTCGCCCAGCGCCAGGTACCGGTCATCCTCGCGCGTCATGGCCACGCGCACTCCGCCGCCTGCCAGCAGTTCGTCCCGCAAGGCCCGGGCAAGCCCCAATACCACGGTCTTTTCGCGCAGTTGCGGGCCGCTGGCACCGGGATCATGGCCACCATGGCCGGCATCGATTACCACCAGCGGGCGAGAGGGATCATCCGGCCCCTGCACTTCGGGCAGGCCAACCGTGGTGCCCGGTTCCGGCAGTTCGATCCGGATCACATAGTCCCGCCCGAGATAGGGCACCGGGATGGCCCGGCCAAACACATAAAGCCCGGCCACGGCAAGCACCGGAGCCAGGAACAGCAGCATGATCTGGAGGCGATACGAACCCAACGGAAACCCTCTGCTAAACCTAAAACCCATCCTGCAAGCCGGACCCCAGCACCGCACCAGCCAGGCACCAGCGTCCTGCAAGCCGGACCCTTATCATCATATGACAGGAAATTTACCAATCCACGCAATAAGGTTGCCGAGGCTTTCCCCAAATGCTAGCCGAGCAATTCCCCGGACAAAACTGTTTGGGGCAAATCCGGCACCACCATTCCTTTCGGTTCCGGGCAAGAATTACAGGTTGATGTCACGATGAAAAGCAAGAGCACCATGGTCAGCCGGCGGTCTATTGACTGCGTTGCGGCTGGCCCGGCTCTCGCGCAGAAAGAAACCCTGCGCCTTTACATCATGGCAGACACGTTCCGCAGCGCCAGTGGCCGGATTTCCGGTCGCAGCGCCCAACACATCCTCCCCGAACCGCAAGCATCCGGCACCCTGCCTGATCGTGATGCGCCCAGGGGAATCCACACAAATCGGCATGCTCTGACAGCGCCCGGCCCTTATCGGTCAGGCGCAAGTCGAGGATCACATGCCCGGAGAATATTCAATGGCAACCCGCATGCTTATCGATGCGCGCCACCCGGAAGAAACACGGGTGGCAGTCCTCAAGGGAAACCGGATTGAGGAGTTCGACTTTGAATCTGCTGAACACAAGCAGATCAAGGGCAATATCTATCTCGCCAAGGTAACCCGGGTCGAACCGTCGCTCCAGGCGGCGTTCGTGGACTTTGGCGGCAATCGCCACGGCTTCCTCGCCTTCAGCGAGATCCACCCCGACTATTACCAGATCCCATCCGAGGATCGCGCCCGCCTGCTGGCGGAGGAACAGGCTGCTGCCGACGAGGAAGCAGCCCTGCGCGCCGAGGAAGAGGACGACGACGACGATTATCCGCGCGATGATTACGGCGCTGACGACGATGATGATGACGCGGGTGTCGAGGAAATCGACACCTCCGAAAAGGACGATGTCGCCACGATCGAAGACGGTCACGTCGCCAACGGCGATGATGATGGCGACGACGACGCCGAAGACGTTGGCGAAGATTACGCGGAAGATGATACCGCCGGTTCGTCCGACGATGACGAGACCGAAGAAGATTCCGAAGACGGTGAAGATGCCGAAGGCGACGGTCGTTCGCGTGGCCGCGGGCGCGGTGGTGATCGTGGCCGAGGCGGTGACCGGGGCGGTGACCGTGGCCGGGGTCGCCCGCAGCAGGGTCGTCGCCAGGGCGGCAACGGTGGTGGACGCGGTGGCAGCAGCCGCGCCAAGGAAATTGACGATGTGCGCGCCAAGCGCCAGGCGCTGCGCCGCCGCTACAAGATTCAGGACGTTATCCAGCGCCGCCAGGTCCTGCTGGTGCAGGTGGTCAAGGAAGAACGCGGCAACAAGGGCGCTGCTCTTACCACCTACCTCAGCCTGGCGGGCCGCTATTGCGTACTGATGCCCAATTCCAGCCACGGTGGCGGCATCAGCCGCAAGATTTCCAGCGGCTCGGATCGCAAGCGACTGAAGCAGATCGTCAACGAACTGACCCTGCCCAAGTCGATGGGGCTGATCGTCCGCACTGCAGGCCTCCAGCGCAACAAGACCGAGATCAAGCGCGATTTTGATTACCTCGCCCGACTGTGGGACGAGATCCGCGAACGCACACTGTCATCCAGCGCCCCGGCCCAGATCCATTCCGATTCGGATCTGATCAAGCGCGCCATCCGCGACATCTACAATCGCGAGATCGAGGAAGTGGTGGTGGAAGGGGCCGAAGGCTACCGCGCTGCCCGCGATTTCATGAAGCTGCTGATGCCCAGCCATGTGCGGCGGGTGAAAGCCTATTCCGATCCGGTGCCGCTGTTCCAGCGCTATGGCGCGGAAGACCAGCTTTCGGCGATGTATGATCCGGTGGTGCAGCTCAAATCGGGCGGCTATCTGGTGATCAACCCGACAGAAGCGCTGGTCTCGATCGACATCAACTCGGGCCGTTCAACCAAGGAACACGGCATCGAGGCGACTGCGCTCAACACCAACCTTGAAGCCGCCCGCGAGATCGCCCGCCAGTTGCGCCTGCGCGACATGGCCGGTCTGGTGGTGATCGACTTCATCGACATGGAACACTCGTCCAACACCCGCAAGGTTGAGCGGACGATGAAGGACGCACTCAAGAATGACCGCGCGCGGATCCAGGTCGGCCGCATCTCCGGCTTCGGCCTGATGGAGATGAGCCGCCAGCGTCTGCGTACCGGCGTGCTCGAAGCCACCACCCGTTCGTGCCCGCATTGCGATGGAACGGGCCTGGTCCGTACCGCCTCGTCCGCCGGTCTCAGCGCGCTGCGCCTGATCGAGGACGAAGCGGCCAAGGGCAAGGGCACGATCATCTCGCTCTATGCTTCCACCGAAGCGGCGGTCTACCTGCTCAACGCCAAGCGCGCCGATCTTGCCGAGATCGAACATCGTTATGGCGTTGCGGTGCAGGTGGTGCCCGAAGGCGAGAACGAAGGCGCCAAGATGCGCGTCGGATCGTCCGGTCCGCGCCCGACCGAAATGCCCAAGTTCGAGCCGATCGCGCTCGAAGTCGAAGACCTTGAGGACTACCCCGAGGAGGACGAGGAAGAGGAAGAGTTCGAGGAAGATCGGTCGGAAGATCAGGACCGGGAGCGTGGCGATCGCGGCCGGGGCCGTGGTGGCCGCAGCCGTGGTGGGCGTTCACGCGAGGGATCGCGCGAAGGTTCACGCGATGGTGCCCGTGAGGGATCACGCGATGCCCCGCGTGAAGGTGGCGCAGAAGAAGCCCGCGAAGTTCCGCGCGAAGGCGAGACCGAGGAAGAGGCTGATGCCCGCCGCAAGCGCCGTCGTCGTCGTCGCGGAGGTCGCAACCGCGGCCGTGACCGCGAAGAAGGCGGCGTGGAGCAGGCTGAAGGCCCCGAGGACGCCGCTGGCGAGTCTGACGCTGACAGCGAAGCCGGCGGCCAGGACGAGCGCGAACCGCGCGAAGGCGAGGATGCCGAATCGGCTGAAACCCGCCGCAAGCGTCGCCGTCGTGGTGGCCGCGGACGTGGTCGCAAACGCGATGACGCCGATGGCGAAGCCCCTGAAGCTGACACTGATGAACAGGTGAATTCGGATGAGGCAGCCGACCAGGCAGCCCCCGCCGAGCAAGCCGAACCCGCTCCGGTCGAAGCCGAAGTCGCTGAAAAGCCCAAGCGCCGCTCGCGTCGCAAGGTGGCTGATGCGGTGGACGCTGTCGAAGCTCCCACAGTTGAAGCTGAAGCGGTAGCCGAAGCCGTGGTTGACGCGGCCCCGGCCAAGCCCGCCCGCCGCAGCCGCAAAAAGGCCGAAGGGGTCGAAGCACCTGCTGCAGCGGAAACCCCTGTGCCCACCGATGCGCCCGAGGAAGCAGCCAAGCCCAAGCGCGCACCACGCCGCAAGAAGGCCGAAGCCGCTGACGAAGCTCCAGCCCCGGAGCCTGCCCCGGAAACGACAGCCGAGCCGGCAAAAGCCGCCAACAGTAGTGGTGAAGCCGCCACGGATGAAGATAACGGCGAGCCCCGCCGCGGCGGCTGGTGGCAGCGCACGTTCGGGCAATAAGCTCTCGCCCGAACCGGCCAAATGCCCAACCTATGAAAAACCCCGGGGGAGCCTACGCTTCCCCGGGGTTTTCAATGGACTGGTGTGCGACCGACGGAAAAGGTGCGAACACTAGTCCCCCGATTTGCACGCCACGCCCCATTCCATCCAGCCCGCCCACTTGGGTACGCCTGGAAAATATTCCTGACCCACCGGTTCCAGCACGAAACCGGCAGGAGCAATCGCGGTGCCCACTTCGCGGCTGAGGTGGCAATTGCCCATCAGCTTCTTCCACACCGGCTCGATCCACTTTTGCCACTTTTGCAGTGAAGGGTCGGGCGCCTTGCCATGTTCGAGGTAAAGCAGCGTGCCGCCGGGCTTCAGCACCCGGCGCATCTCGCTCAGCACTTTGGCCGGATCGTCCACCGAACACAGCGTGTACGTGCAGACCACTGTATCGAAACTGGCATCATCGAACGGGATTGCTTCACCCACGCCCTGGCGAATGTCGGCTTTCCAGCCCGCTTCCTTGGCCCGCGCCCGCGCGGCATCCAGCAGTGCGCCGTTGGGATCGATCCCGGCAAAGCTGGTGATGGCAGAGTGATCGTATAGCGGCTGGTTGTAGCCGCCGCCCACACCCATTTCAAACACGGCACCGCGCGCCAGCGGCACAACCTGGCGGCGCAGTTCGGTCACCTCGGGCGTGCCGCACCCGGCAGCCACGCATTTTGGCAGGATATTCTCGTTATACCAATGGCCCAGGCCCATGGTGCTCCCCCTGTTATAGTTATCGTATCGCCGGGCGGCCTGTCATCAGGCTGACAGGCCGCCAACCAGACGATATTTCAGCTCGAGGTATTCGTCCATCCCGTGCCGCGATCCCTCGCGCCCAAGGCCCGATTGCTTGACCCCGCCGAACGGAGCGACCTCGGTGCCCAGCAGCCCTTCGTTCAGGGCAACCATGCCGTATTCCAGCCCGTCCATCACCCGCCAGGCGCGCCCGATGTCGCGGGTGTAGAGATAGCTGGCGAGGCCGTAACTGGTGTCGTTGGAAATCTGCAAGGCTTCTGCCTCCCCGCTGAACTTCATCACCGAGGCGACCGGACCGAAAATTTCCTGCTGGGCGATGGCCATGTCCTGCGTCACGCCGGTCAACACAGTCGGGGAATAGAACTGTGCGCCGGCATTGTGTCGGTTGCCCCCGCAGGCAAGGGCCGCACCCTGTCCTCGCGCCTGATCGACCATTGCCTCCACGCGTTGCAAGGCCCGGTCGTTGATCAGCGGACCGACCTGCGATGCTGGATCAAGTCCATTACCGGTGACCAGCGCGCTGGCCCGGTCGACATAGCGTGCGACAAATTCATCGTGCACCACGTCTTCCACCAGCAGGCGGTTCAAACCGATGCAGGCCTGGCCTGCATTGCGGAACTTGGCCACCAGCGCGCCTTCGACTGCGGCATCCAGGTCCGCATCGGCAAACACGATGAATGGCGCATTCCCGCCCAGTTCCATGCTGGCGCGCTTCACCGTGTTGCCCGCCTGCGTCAGCAGCAGCTTACCGATCGCGGTGGAGCCGGTGAAGCTGATCTTGCGCACCACCGGATGGGAGCAGAACACTTTGCCGACCATGGCGGCATCGGCGCTGGGCAGGATACGGAAAATGTCGGCCGGAATGCCCGCCTGCCGGGCCAGGGCTTCCAGTGCCAGCGCGCTTAGAGGGGTGCTTTCGGACGGCTTCATCACCATTGCGCAGCCTGCGGCCAGCGCGGGCGCGGCCTTGCGGGTGATCATGGTGAGTGGGAAGTTCCACGGCGTGATTGCGGCGCAAGTGCCAACCGGCTCCTTGGTGACGATCACATCCTTGCCGTGGCCGAAGCTGGGGATTGTCTCGCCATAGGCGCGGCGCGATTCCTCGCTGAACCATTCCACGAAGCTGGCCGCATAATCCAGCTCACCGCGCGATTCCGCCAGCGGCTTTCCTGCCTCCAGCGTGCAGATCAGCGCCAGTTCCTCGCGGTGGGCAACAATCAGGTTGAACCAGTCGCGCAGGGCATAGGCGCGGGTCTTGGCCAGTTGGGCCGCCCAATCCTTGCGGGCGGCTTCTGCTGTGCGGATCACCGCATCGATCTGGCTTTCCGAATAGGTCCGCACGCGGCACAGCAGTTCGCCTGTGGCAGGGTTGTTCACCGCCATTCCCTGGTCATCCAGCCCGTGGGCGATAAGTGCGGTGGGGAGATTGGCCATGTTCGTTTCCTGCTGCGGGAGGGCGGCGTCGATCTGCCCATTTGCGGCCGCTTTGCCAAGGGCCACGGGCGCATTTGGCCCGCTTTCGGTTGACATTTCGCCCTTGCCGAACCTAGGAGGCCGCGCGCTCGATGGCCCCAAGGGCCCCGCCTGCGCCCCGCATCTTATGCCACGGAGACACATTGACGGCGCTCTACGCCCTGCCGGACCATGAAGTGGTCATGGCCCTTGTCCCGCACATCGGGAACACCCGCCTGTCGAACGACGCGGCGGTAGAACGTATCCGTGCGGTTCCCGGCATGGTGCCGCTGGCAATCGATCCGGAAACCGGCACCGGCGGCGCAGGCCGCGTTCTGTGGGCCGACATTGGCGACCATCCGTTCCGCGAATGGCAGTACATGTTCACGGTCGAAGCGCTGGCGAAAGCCGGCAAGATTGGCGAAGCGTTTTCCACCGCGTTCGACATCCTGCTGGATGATCGCATTCTGGCCGATCCGATCGAACCCAGCGGCTTTATGTTCCACATCTCGCGCTGCGGATCAACGCTGACCGGCAAGGCCATCGCCCGCTCGCCCCGCAATCTGGTGATCAACCAGGGCGGCCCGCTGCAACGTGGGTTCTGGGCCACAATCACCCGCGATTTCACAATTCCGGCGCAACCGACGCCAGACAACCTGCGCATGTTCCGCAACATTGTGCTGGCTATGACCAGGCGGCGGCGGCCAGAGCAGGTCCACAGCTTCGTCAAGTTCATCAGCTGGAATACGCTGTACATCGACTTTGCCATGCAGGCCTTCAGCCAGGTGCCCGCGCTGTTCCTGTACCGCGATCCGGTGGAAGTGATCGCTTCTGTCCTGCGGGAAACCAGCGCGGTGCTGTGGGCCAAGGGGCGGCAACAGGCAGGCTTCCTGGCCGGGGTGGACTGGCACGAAACCCTGGCGATGGGCGATGTCGAATACCTCGCCCGCTGCTTTGCCAATTATCTGGCAGTGGCCGAACAGGCTGCAGGCACGGTGGCGCATGTCAATTACCGCGACATCAACCCCGCCAACTTCCCCGCCATGCTGTCGCGCGGATTCCACTTCGATCCAGGCGCCGACGAGCTGGCATTGATGACCGAACAGTTTGCCTTCCATTCCAAGGATGACAGCGACAGTCGCAAGTTCCAGTCCGACAGCGCACAAAAGCAAGCCGAAATCGCCGACGCGGACAAACAACTGGTCGCGCAATTCTGCGCGCCCGCGCTCGCCCGCCTCGATACCTCACCCGCCAATCTGTTCCCGCGCGCCTGACAGCCTTGTGGGATAACAGCCGAATGGCACTTGCCGCATCACCTGCGGGCATTACTTTAAGGACTTAACGATGGAGACCGCAGTGACCGACGCTACCGACAAGACGCTGCTCAGCGTGGTCATACCCAACCACAACTATGGCCGCTTCGTGGGCGAAGCGATCGCCAGCGTGGCGGCGCAGACCTTTGGCCCGATCCAGCTGATCGTGGTGGACGATGCCAGCACCGACAATTCGGTGGAGGAGATCCACAAGGCGCTCGATCAGGCCGATGCGCTGGAATCGACCATGCTGATCGCGCTGGAGGCCAATGTCGGCAAGCTGGGTGCGCTGAACCGGGCGCTGGAGCATGTTGCCGGGCATTACTTCATCATCCTGGATTCCGACGACATTCTGCTGCCCGGCTATGCCGAGCGGACCATTGCCGAACTGGAAGCCGCGCGGGCCGAAGATCCCTCGATCGCCTTCCTCTATACCGATTGCATGCTGATCAACCAGGCGGGCGAACAGCTTGATCGCGGCAAGTCGGCGGCCTGGGATGCTGCCTTGCTGGAACGCTATTCTTTCGTGCCCGAGCCGGCCACCTGTCTGGCCGCCCCGGTGCTGGATGCCGCCCCCTATGACGAGGCGATCCGCAAGGGCACCAAGCACCACAAGTGGAAGCGCATCGTGGCCAACGGCTGGAACGGCCGCCACTTGCCCGAGCCCCTGTTCTGCTACCGCATGCACGATGCCAACCTGTCGGGCATCGGCAAGCGCGTTATGGGCGAAGTGGAAAGCGGTATCGGTGGTGAGCGCATCCTGTCCGGCTACTGGCCGCTGCAGACGACCGAGCGCTAGGACCGGGCCATGACGCAGCCGTTGAGCAAGCAGGCGACCGCTCCCTTCCCGCTGGCACTGGAAGATGTGCGTATCGGCGTGGTCGGCCTGGGTTATGTCGGCCTGCCGGTGGCAGTGGCGTTCGGCCGCCGGTTCCCCACCGTGGGGATCGACATCAAGCCCGCCCGCATCGCCAATCTCAAGGCCGGGCATGACGAGACCAAGGAAGCCACTGCAGCCGAACTGGCCGAAGCGGCCCAGCTCAGCTTCACCGTCGACTGGGACGAGGTGGCCGCGTGCAACGTGTTCATCGTTACCGTGCCCACCCCGTTGAATGACCACAACCACCCGGATCTTTACCCGCTGGAAAGCGCCACCCGCGCAATCGGCAAGGTGTTGAAACGCGGCGACATCGTGATCTACGAAAGCACCGTCTATCCCGGCTGCACGGATGAGTTCTGCGTACCGATCCTGGAAGAACTGTCCGGCCTGACATACAATGCAGACTTCTTCTGCGGCTATAGCCCCGAACGGATCAACCCGGGCGACAAGCTGCGCAAGCTGCCCGATATTCTGAAAATCACCTCCGGTTCCACGCCCGAAGCGGCCGATTTCGTCGACGCATTGTACAGCACCGTGGTGACCGCCGGCACGCATCGCACCAGCTCGATCCGCGTGGCCGAAGCGGCCAAGGTGATGGAAAACACCCAGCGCGATCTCAACATCGCACTGGCCAACGAACTGGCGATGATCTGCAACAGCCTCGGCATTGATACGCTGGAAGTGCTGGAGGCGGCAGGCACCAAGTGGAACTTCATGGCGGTGCGCCCCGGCCTGGTTGGCGGCCACTGCATCGGCGTCGATCCCTATTACCTAACCCACAAGGCCGAAGCGATCGGCCACCACCCCGAGGTTATCCTGGCCGGTCGCCGGATCAATGACCGCGTGGGCAAGTACGTGGTCAACCAGTTCGTCCGCCTGATGGGCCGCAAGGGCCTGCTGAAGGGTGACCTGCGCGTGCTGGTGCTGGGCTTTGCCTTCAAGGAAAACTGCCCCGACCACCGCAACACCAAGGTTGCCAGCATTGTCGAGCATCTGCACGAGTTCGACATTGCAGTGGATGTCTATGACCAGTGGGTCGATGCCGATGAATGCGAGCATGAATACGGAATCCGCCCGATCAGCGTGCTGGAAACCGGCAAGTATGACGGCATCATCCTGGCCGTGGCGCATGATGACGTGGTGGCCATGGGCGCCGACGGCATCCGCGCGCTCGGCAAGCCCGGCGCGGCGCTGTATGACGTAAAAAGCGTGCTGCCGCGCGATGCGGTGGACCAGCGGCTGTAGGCTTCCCGGCTGCTTTTTACTGGCCCGCTGCTTCCCGGCGCTTCACCAGTGTAGCCTCGGTCAGATCGAAGCTGTGCTTGTGGTCCACATCGATCGGGCCCCAGGGGTAATCGAGCCACGACACGTCGACCTTGAGGCCCATTCGCTGACCGATTGAATCCAATAGGCCGGCAAGGCCTTTAAGCTTCAGCTTGTAAATCACGAACGGCCACAGGCCGAACGCCTTCAGGATCCGCATGTGGCGCTTGCCAAACTGGCCGCCGCCTTCGAAAATCTTAACAGCCTTGAGCGACCTGGTATTCTTCAGGCCATAGAGATTGCACGATGAAAAACCGCCGTCCTTCAACCGGTGGAAGGCGAGGCCGGAATCGGCATAGTCGCGCATCACCACCTCTTCACGGGTGAAGCCGACAACGCCATCGGCGCTGCTGGCATGGAAATCGCGCACGAAATCACGCACGATTTCCGGAGTGTGCAACGCGTTGTCGCCGGTGGTGATGATCAGCGGCAGCGGATCGGCCATCTGTTCCACCGCAACCAGCACGCTGTCGGCCAGATTGCCGGCCGACTGGATAAACACCACGCGACCTTCATCTACCCAGGCGTTCATCTTCGGGGTGGCGCGCAGAATATCCTCGCTGTTCACCGATACGTGGATGGTGGTGAAGCAACCGCTGTCCACCAAGGCATCCAGCACGCGCTCCAGCATCACCTGGCCATCGATCTCGACCAGGCACTTGTGCGACTTGTTCTGCAATTTGGCCACCGGATCATCCACCCCGCGGCGGCTGGCAGCCATCACCAGCACCGCAGTGTGCAGAAACGTCTCGGCCTTGTCGGCATTCACTACAGATTGCATCGGGTTGGTCATCCGCTTGGAGTATCAGTGCGCGGCGGCAGGTGCAAAGGCAGCGTGACGCATCAGCTCCCCCGCATCCGCCAGTGCGGGGAACAATTCGAGCGCCTGGCGCAGGCCGGCACGGGAATTGTCGGACAGCACGCCGGAACAGCACGCATCGAACTTGGCCCAGTATTCGTCCCAGGTGAATGGTGCGGCCTTGCTGCCTTTGGGCCATTCGTGGACCGACGAAAGCTTGCGGCCATCGTGCAGCGTGATGTGCACCTGGGTGGGAAACTCGCCTTCCAGCTTGTCCACCGGGTGCCGGTGGATCAGGCCGAACAGGCTGCGCACATCATCACCCCACACCTTCTCGTCGGTGAAGTCCGCCAAGGTACAATCGCCCCGCGCCAGCACGCAGCCGACCGCATATTCGGCGGAGAACTTGGCTTCCAGCGGGGTTTGCGGATCGGTGTAGAACACGTTGTTGAAATGGACCCGCGGCATATGCAGATCCACCGCAGCGACATCCGCAGCAGTAAAGCCATGCGCCGCCATCAGGTCCAGCACGCCGTCCATCGCCCGGTGGATCGCGCCGCAAGTGGGGAAGCGCTTCACGCGGAACTTGTGTTCGGTGATCAACAGCGGTTCGCCCACGCTGGCAAGCTCGTACAGCAGGTTCTGGCCATGTTCGACATGGATGATGCTGTCGCGCAGTTCCTCGTAATCCGGCCCCACCATCAGGCGGTTCATGCCGGTCCGTCCGTCCAGCGTATCGCGCCCGGCGGTTATCCCGGCAGCCGCCATGGTGGCCGCCATGATCCCGCCTTTGGCGGCAAGTCCGGCGTGAACCGGCTTCATCTCGGTGCCGAACTGGCTCATGAACCCGGCCGACATGCTGGTGGCGATGGACAGAGCGCGCCCGCAGGCTTCGGCATCCAGCTTCAGCAACCGGCACACCGCCGCAGTTGCGCCCATCACGCCAACGGTGGCGGTGGCATGCCATCCGCGGTTGCGGTGCGTGGGATTAAGCCCCTGCCCGATCCGGCCCAGGATCTGCAGGCCCACGATATAGGCATCCACACAGGCTGCACCGGAAAGCTGGTGCTCCTCGGCCACGGCCATGATCGCGGGCAGCAGCACGGTGGTGGGATGGGCCTTGGGCGGATCGAAATTGTCATCAAAATCCAGCACGTGGGCGATCGTGCCGTTGACCAGCGCCGCCCATGGTGCAGACAGCTTCTGCTGCTGGCCGAACACGGTACATGGCCCCTGCCCCCAAGGTGCCACGGTGGCGAACAGCTTGTGCGCCACCGGCTCTGCTGCGCCGGGCACCATCACCGCCACGGTATCGACAAATTCGCGGTGCGCCCAATCGCGCGCCTCATCAGGCCACGCATCGGGCACTCCGGCGATCCACGCACCGAAAACGTCGAGGGGATTGCTGTTCACGGGTGTCCTGTCCGAGCGTTCGGGCGGCCAGAAATCCTGCCCTGGCCGAGCGGTAGCCGCTCTAGCTGCGGGCACCCGTTCGCGCAAGGTGGGCCATGCACACGGGTGACGCCGGGTTCAGCCAGCCGCGTTCAGGGGGCGATTTCGCTGCCGTCCCAGCTCAGCAATTTGCCACTTTCAGCTGGCCCAACCTCGCCCGCAACCCGCAACAGGTTGATCGCCGCATCGCGCCGCGAGAACATCTGTCCCGGCTTAGTGGCAGACTGGAACGGGCGTGACAGCGCGGTATCGACCGTTCCCGGATGCAACGCCACCACTACGCCGAGCAGATGGGTGCGGGCCATTTCCAGCGCAAAATTGCGCACTAGCATATTCAGGGCCGCCTTGCTGGCCCGATAGGAGTGCCAGCCGCCCAGCCGGTTGTCGCTGATCGACCCGACGCGGGCGGACAGTGCGGCAAAAACCCAGCGCTCGTCGCGCGGCATCAGTGGCAGCAAATGGCGCGCGATCATGGCCGGACCGACCGCGTTGACCGCCATGCTGCGCTCCATCGCCCGGGGATCGATCGTCTTGAGGCTACGTTCCGGACCCGTGCCATCGTCCAACGTCAGGGTGCCGGTAGCGACGATGGTGAAATCAGGCGGGTCCGCTGCCATTGTGGCAACCGCACTGGCAATGCTGCTCTCGTCCATCAAATCAAACCGGAACGGTTCGATCAACTGATGCTTGGGGGATTCGCCACTGCGTGATCCGGCCAGCACCGGCACGCCGCCATCGGCCAGCAGGCGGCACAGAGCCGCACCGATCCCGCCGGTCGCCCCAAAGACTGCCGCCCTGCGCGGCCAGCCATCCTGCCTCACTGCTGCAAACCTGCATCCATCCGCATGACAATACCAAATGCGCGGGCCGATGGAATATGGCCTTTCCGCCTATATCCCCTTCATTGGTCCAAGGTCCGCCTTGCCCTTGTCGCGCGATTGTCTAGATAGGGCGCGACCAGTCGAACAGCGGGACCATCATGGCAACATTCACCCTGCCCAAGAACAGCAAGATCAACGGAACCGGCCAGGCGCACAAGTCTGCCACCGGGACGCGGATCAAGCAGTTCCGCATCTATCGCTGGGATCCCGACAGCGGGCAGAACCCGCGTTATGACACGTTCGAGATCGATCTCGACAATTGCGGCCCGATGGTGCTGGACGCGCTGATCAAGATCAAGAACGAGATCGACCCCACTCTCACCTTCCGCCGCTCTTGCCGCGAAGGCATCTGCGGGTCTTGCTCGATGAACTTGAACGGCAAGAACGGCCTGGCCTGCACCAGCGCGATCGAGGATCTGCCGGGCGAAATCCGCATCACACCGCTGCCGCACATGGAAGTGATCAAGGATCTGGTTCCCGATTTCACCCATTTCTATGCACAGTATGCCAGCATCCGCCCGTGGCTGCAGACCGTATCGACTACGCCCAGCGGCAAGGAGCGCCTGCAATCGCCCGAACAGCGCGAGAAGCTGGACGGCCTGTACGAATGCATCCTGTGCGCCTGCTGCTCCACCGCCTGCCCCAGCTACTGGTGGAATTCGGACAAGTTCCTGGGCCCGGCGATCCTGCTGCAAGCCTATCGCTGGTTGGCCGACAGCCGTGACGAGATGACCGGTGAGCGACTGGACGAGCTGGAAGATCCCTTCCGCCTGTACCGCTGCCACACGATCATGAACTGTTCCAACGTGTGCCCCAAGGGTTTGAGCCCGGCACGCGCCATCGCCGAAATCAAGAAGATGCAGGCAGAACGGCAGGTCTGACCTGTCCGGCCTGATTGCCCGTTACGAAGCGCTGCTGGCATCGGGCGAACTGCGCCCGGATGCGGAGCAGCGCTCGGCGGTAGAGGTGCTGGCAAAGGTGCAGCACGGGTTGGAACGATCAGCCCCGACCGGCTTTTTCCAGCGTCTGCTCAGCAAGCCCGAGCCCGTGCGAGGTGCCTACCTGTGGGGCGGCGTGGGGCGCGGCAAATCCATGCTGATGGACCTGTTCCACGATACACTTGCGGTCCCGCAGAAGCGCCGGGCGCATTTCCACGCCTTCATGCTCGAAGTCCACCGGCGCATTCGTGACGAGCGCGCCAAGGAACTGGGCGATCCCATCGCACCGGTGGCGGCCGACCTGGCGGCAGACCTAAAGTGTCTCGCGTTTGACGAGATGGTGGTGGGCAATTCCGCCGATGCGATGATCATGAGCCGGATGTTCCGCGCGCTGATTGTGGATCACGGCGTGTGTATCGTCACCACCAGCAACCGCCCGCCGCGCGATCTGTACAAGGACGGGCTAAACCGCGAACACTTTCTGCCGTTCATCGCGCTGATCGAAGGCGCGCTGGACGTGGTGGAGCTGAATGGCCCCGTCGATTACCGGCTGGAGCGCATTGGCGGCATGGCGAGCTGGCATTCCCCGCTGGGCGACCTTGCCACGGCCCAGGTGCGCGAACTGTTCTTCCGCCTGACCGACTTTGCGCCCGAAGATGCAGCGCATGTGCCCAGCGCCGATCTCGACCTTGGCGGCGGCCGCGTGCTGCATGTGCCGAAAAGCCTGAAGGGCGTGGCCGTGTTCAGTTTCAAGCGCCTGTGCGGCGAGGCGCGCGGCGCAGCGGATTACCTCGCGCTGGCGCAGGCCTATCACACGGTGATCGTGGTCGGCATTCCGCAGATGGATCGCGACATGCGCAACGAGGCGGCGCGGTTTGTGACACTGATCGATGCCTTGTATGAAAACCGGGTCAAGCTGTTTGCGACAGCGGCGGTGGAACCGGAAGACCTCTATCCATCAGGCGATGGCGCATTCGAATTTGAACGCACAGTCAGCCGCCTGAAGGAAATGCAGAGTGCGGCCTACATGGCGCTGGGGCATGGCGAGTCAGATTAGGGCGAGGCGGATTAGGCGACGATCCCCAGCCTGGCCAGCGAACGGTCCAGCATGATCAGCTGCCACAGCAACCGCGAGTGATCACTGCGGCCCGCAATATGTGCTTCAGCCAACCGCGCCACCTGGGCCTTGTCGAACCAGCCGGTGCGCGCCAGCATCGAACTTGATGCAATGCCGCGGGTCTGGGCTTGCAGCGGCCCGCGCAGCCATTGGGCAATCGGCGTAACGAACCCCTGTTTGGGGCGATATAGGATGTCCTTGGGCAGATAGCGTTCCATCGCCTTTTTCAGCAGCCACTTGCCCTGCCCGCCCTTCACCCGCAGCCCTTCGGGCAAGCCGGCGGCAAATTCCACCAGCCGGTGATCGAGCAGCGGCTCACGCGCTTCCAGGCTTACAGCCATGCTGGTGCGATCCACCTTGGTCAAAATATCGCCCGGCAGCCAGAACTTGAGATCGGCATATTGCGCGGCATCCAGGCCCGACCGCGCCGGAGCAGCTTCCATCAGCGCCACCAGCGGCTGTTCTGCGCGATAACCACGCAATTGGCCAAACAGGTCTTCGCCATACAGCCCCAGCCGCACTTCGGGCGGCACGGCCGACAAGGCGCGGGCATAACCTTCAGCCCCGCTGCCGGCCAGCGATTGCAGGGTCGATTTGGCCCGCAATGGCTGCGGCAGCCAATCGGCTTTGGGCCAATGCCGACCGAGGGGTCCGATCAGCTTGCGCCGTGCCGATGACGGGATCAGCGCGCGCAGCTGGCTTTCGCGGTGATGGAACACCTGCCGGCGATACCCGGCCAGCGCCTCGTCCGCCCCGTCACCCGACAAGGCCACGGTCACGCTCTCGCGCGCCAGCTGGCACACGCGCCACGTGGGCAAGGCTGAACTATCGGCGAACGGCTCGTCGAACATGGCGGCGATGGTATCGATCGCACCAAACTGGTCGGAGCCTACGGTGCGGCTGGCGTGATCGGTGCCGAACAGTTCGGCCACCTGCGCCGCGTAAGTGGTCTCGTCCACCGCCGCCACGTCGAACCCGATGGAGCAGGTGCGGACCGGCGCAGCGCTTGCTTCGGCCATCATCGCCACCACGGTGGAGCTATCAACCCCGCCCGAAAGGAACGCGCCCAACGGTACATCGGCCACCATGCGCGATGTCACCGCCTCGCGCAGGTGGTGCAGCAATTCGGCCTCAAGATCGCGTGCCTTGCCCTTATGGCGCCCCGTAAACGACACGTCCCAATACTGCTGCGGAGCGGCGGGGGTGGCATCGTGGCGCAGCAGGCGGAAATGGCCGGCGGGAAGTTTCTCCACGCCTTTCAGCATGCTGCGGTGATCGGGGACATAGCCCCAGGTCATGTAATCCTCGATCGCCAGCGGATCGGCCTCGCGCCGCAGCAACGGGTGAGCCAGCAGTCCCTTCAGTTCGCTGGCAAAGGCTATCGACCCATCCGACAGCATGGCGGTGAACAATGGCTTCACCCCTAACCGGTCACGCGCAAGGAATAGCGTGCGCTCGGCCCTGTCATAGATGGCGAAGGCGAACATGCCATTGAAGCGGGCAAGGCAATCGGTGCCCCATTGCTGGTAGGCAGCCAGGATCACCTCGGTATCGCCGTGGGTGTTGAACCGCGCGCCCAGGCTTTCCAGCTCACGGCGCAGTTCGCGAAAGTTGTAGATCTCGCCGTTGAAGCTGATCACGTGGCGCTCGTCGACCGAATGCATCGGCTGCGGCGATCCGGCGACATCGATGATCGACAGCCTGCGATGGCCCAGCCCCACCCCGGGCGCGGTCCACACGCCAGACCCATCGGGACCGCGATGCGACAACACATCGCACATCCGCTCGACCCGCGCAGGATCGACCGGCTTGATCGTGCCGCAATGGAAAATGCCCGCAATCCCGCACATGCGCCGGTCCTTAAGGTGCCAAAGCGATGCGGTCCATCCACTCGCCCGCATCCCCGGTGGATGCCAGGAAGCGGCGGATGGCATCTTCGGCCTGGACCGGGCCGCCCTCGCTGGCGGACAGGATCAGCATCGAGGTGGGATGAGGATCGAAGGTCAGCCGGTCGGCGATGTTCGACAGCTTGAGCCGCGCCACGCTGCCAGTCAGCAGGTCACGGTGGCGATACAGGGTCAGAGTGATGCGGTTATAATCGCCCGCGCGGATATGCTCGCTGATCCCCTGGCCGAACGCCGGGCCGGGCGAATGCCAGCGCCAGTCAGTGCCGGGCATCAGCGCCCCTTCACCGAACCCGCCGGCCTCGCGCCCGTCATCCTGCGCGGCGTAGAGCGCGTAGAACACGGTGACTTCAGCGCCTTCGGTATCGCGATAGACGCCGAGCAGACGGTGGTCCGCCCCGGCGGCGCGTGGTTCCCACCACAAGCCGCTAGGTTCGGCGGCCTCCCAGCCGGGAACCGCTGGCAAGGTGATCTGCTGCGGCAGTACGGCCTCCACCTGCCGCGCCTGCGCCGACCAGGTGGCAAATCCAAGCGCCAGCAGGCTTGCCGCCATCAGGCAGCGGGTAACCGGCGCGGCAAAGGCATCAAGTGCGACTAGCAAAGGCGAGCGGGCAATCGCCGCGCCATCGATGAACGGATCGTGCGACGGGCGGTCAAAGAACGGCCAGGCCAGCGCCAGCAACAGAGCCATGACCAGGGCAAAGAACACCCAGCCATAAAAGATATGATCGAAACCTACGGCAAATTCGATACCCTGCGACTGGGCGATGTAGATCGTGCCCCAGGCGCGCACGCCGTTGGCCAGGATCGGCAGCACTACCGCCGCCAACATGAACAGCGCACGCCGGGTCCGGTTGGTAAAGCACACATGCGCCGCCAGCGTGCCCAGAGCGATCATCGCGATGAGGAATTTCACGCCCGAACAGGCCTCTGCCACCTCGAACAGCCCCACGGGCGTATCGATGAACACGCCGTTGATCTCGGCCGGAATACCGCTCCAGTGGGTAAGCGCGATGGTGAGCACGGCGGTGATGGTTTGCAGCATCGGCACCAGTTCATCACCGAACGGCACCAGGAACAGCATATAGGCGAGCGGGAACAGCAGCGCCGCCGCCACCCGCACGCCCAGCATGGTCACCACCACCGATTGCAGCGCCAGCACCAGCGCCAGATGCGTCGCCAGCGCCAGCCCGGAAATATCGCCCAGCAGCCACAGGAACAGCGCACCAGCCAGCCCGACCAGCCCCGGCCACCAGCCATGCGGTTCCAGCTTGGCCAGTTCGGGTGCCCGCATCGCCACCAGCCAGCCCAGGATCACGGGCACGAACAGCACGTGGTTATAAGTCGAACTGTCCCAGTATTGCCCGACCATATCGGCCACCACCGGTGCAAACAGCACCAGCAGCAGCGCCCAGCCCAGCGCCAGATGCAGCAGCGGGCGACACCACGCCAACGGCAGGCGTTCGGCCAGCGAGGCCCGCCGGGGAAGCGCCAGATCAGGCAGCACTGCGCTGTTCCGGCGTTTGCTCGGCAAGACCCAACAGGCCGGCCAGCGGAGCCAGCATGGCAGGCCACGATTGGTGCTCCAGCACGAACCGTCGAGCCCCCTCACCCAACGCCGCCGCCGTGGCAGGGCTGGCTGTCAGGTCAATAATTCGTGTCACGAATGCGGCATCTTCCGCCGCGATCAATAAATGTTCGCCATCGCGGGCGGCAATTCCGGTGGCCGCTTGCGGCGACAGGATCACCGGCCGCGCCATCGCCATGGCTTCCAGCACCTTGTTTTGTACCCCGCGCGCAATGGATAGCGGCACAACCACCATATCGGCAGCGGCAAGATAGGGCCGCATATCGGCCACTGCGCCATGCACTGTTGTGCCATTCACGCCGCCAAGCGTGCGCACTTCGCTGGTCGGCGCACGGCCGACGATGTGGAATTGTGCATGGGGCAATACAAGCCGCACTGCGGGCATGACCTGCCGCGCCATCCGCTCGACTGCGACCACGTTGGGCGGATAGTCCATCTGCCCGGTAAACAGCAGGTGCGGCCCTTCGCCGGCCATCGCTGGCGCGGACACCACGCCATGCGCCGAAAAGAAATCCGCGTCGATCCCGTTGCCCACGGCCACCACGTCTCGAACACCCGGCGCGCGCGAAGCCAGCAAGGCGGCTTCGTCCTCGCTGACCAGCAGGGTGTGATCGGCGCGGGCGGCGAGGCGAGCCTCTTCCCGGGCGAGCAACACGGCTTCGCGCCCGTGGATCCACGACCGGGGGAATGCCGACATGGCCGCGTAGGCATCGAACTTGGCGGAATCGACATCGCACAGGTCGATCACCGTGCTGCCGGTCCAGCTTGCGGGAACGAACTGGCCCATCTGGCCCGAGAACACATAGACCGCCGCAATCCGCCCGCTGGCCAGCAAGTCAGCCACCCAGCGCGCCAGGCGCGTGCTGCGATAGGCCGACACACTTACCGCTTCACCCCGGATCAGCGCCTCGATCCCGGCCAGCGGCAGCGGCTTGGTCCGCGTGACCACGCAAGTGCTGGCCGCCAGCCCGCCCAGCTCTGCCTCATATGCCCGGTCCGCGTCGTGATCGACAAAGCAGCCGACATGCACCGGGGCAAGCCGGGCCAGTGCGCGCAGCACGTTGGCCGAGCGGATGCGATCACCGCGATCGGGCGGAAACGGCAGTCGGTGTGCCAGAAACAGGATTTCGCCGCTCATCGCAGCCTCAACCCAGACCGCGCGCGATCAGCGGCCCGAGGCGGTTGGCCAGCGGCAGCGGCAGCTTCTTCCACACGGCGATCTGCGCGGCATGGGCAGCACTGGTGGGATCGGCATCGCGCGCTCCGGCCCCCGGCGCAGTCCAGCTGGCATAGGCGAGCGGCTGCGGTTCGAACCCCCAGTTGCGCTTGAAGTGGAAGGCGCCGCTATTGGTCTTGCTGCGGCCAAAATCGAACCGGTCGCAGCCCCGCTGCCGCGCATGGTTCATCAGCGCATAATACATCACGTCATTGGCCCGGAAATGCCGCGCCGCCGCTGTTCCACCGCCCCAATAGGGCATGACCGCGCCAGCGTGATACAAGGACAAGACGCTGGCCAGCGCCGCTCCGTCATGCTGCACGGTCAGCACATCGGCATCCAGCATATCGAGCACCGCATCGAACAGCGGCCGGGGGAATACCGGCGTGCCGAGATTGCGCACGCTGGTGGCGTAAACGGCATAGTGGGCGGTACGATCGGCCTGGGTCCGGCCCACAGTCACGGTCAAGCCATTGCCCAGCCCGCGCCGCACCTCGGCCCGCTGCTTGCGCGGGATCGCCAGCAGTTGCGCCTCGTCATCGGCGGCGAGCGGCGCAACAAAGCCGCAATGGCTGTCGGTCCGGTGTGACCAATCGGCCGGAGCATGACCGCCGCGCAGTTCGATGGTGGAGCATGACAGGCGCTGCGCCATTTCCTGAGCCGCCCGGCACAGTGCCGCCGCAGTGTCGCGTGTTTCGGCCAGCGGGCCACCATCCACGGCAAAGCCGCTTGATGCCAGCAAACGCCCGAAAATTGGCGAATGAACCTCGGTCAGTGGCAACCATCCGGTGATGGCCCCGCCGCGTTCAGCCAGCAGGCCGCGTGCCGGGTTGCCAGTGCCCTGCTCCACCGCCAGCAGCCATTGCGGCCGGTGGAATACCGTGCCGCCAGAAGCGGCAACGAAAGCCTCAATCCGGGCCAGTTCTTGCGTACAGCCCAGGTTGGCGACGCGCAAGGTGGCCGCCCGGTCGATAGAAAACGGGGCGTTCATGCCGCGCGCGCTTCGAGCAGCGCCTTCTCGCGGTGGGCCAGCACGTCCATCCGGCCCCAGGCAAATTCGTGGATCAGCTGGCGCAGCTTGGGTGCCATTTTTTCAAGGTTGGTATAGTGTCGCAGCCGCGATTTCAGCGGGGCACCGGCCACACGCGGCTGGCCCGGATCGATCTCCCACGGGTGGAAATAGAAGATCGCAGGCCGTTGGTCGGTGCGGTTGACCTGGCGGATGGCCCAGCGCGAAAAGCCATAGGGCAGCACGCGGAAGAACCCGCCCCCGCCTGCAGCCAGCCGCTTGCCGGCAAACATCGCGGTGGTAACGGGGATCTCGACCAGTCCGGCCCACGGCAGCGGGCGAAAGGCAAAACGCGGGGCATCGGCCCAGCCATAATGGTCATGCGCGACCGGGGCGACGCTGGAGGAATAGTCATAGCCCTGCTCCACCAGTTCGGCATAGGCCCAGGGCGTTCGGCTATCAATCGAGAAGCTGGGCGCACGATAGCCGGTCACGCGGCTGCCGCTGGCATCCTCGATCTGCTTGCGCGCGGCAGAAATATCCTCGCCAAACTCGGCCTGCGTCATGGTGTGCACGCGGCGGTGATCCCACCCGTGGCTGGCGATTTCGTGCCCGCGACCCACAATCTCGCGCAGCAGGCCGCCGTGGCGTTGCGCCACCCAGCCCAGCGTGAAAAAGGTGGCGCTGGCCCCGGCCTCGTCGAACAGGTCGAGGATCTGGTGGACATTGCGGTCGACTCGGTCATCCAGCCCGGCCCAGTCTCCGCGCTCGATCACGTCCTCGAACGCGCCGACCTGGAACCAGTCTTCGACATCGACCGACAAGCCGTTGACGATCCTGCTATCCTGTTCGATCCGGGCCGGTTCGACCCGGAGCTGCAGGTTGACCGCGTTCACCGTTGAATTTCCCTTCGCTCGGCCAGATCAGGCCGCCTTGCTCTCGTTCATTTCGCCTTCGATCCATTCGATCAGCATGGTCAGCGTGTGCCTGATCGTGCGCTCCTGCTCGAAGGTCTTGGCTTCGAGCTGGGCAATCTTGTCCTGCAGCGCCTGGACTTCGGGTTGCATGGCGGCGGCCACGGCCTGATCCTGCTGGTTGGCCAGTTCGACCACGGCCTGCTGCAATTCAGCGATCTGCGCGTCGCGTTCGGCCAGCAGATCTTCAACCAGCTGCTGATTGAGCATGGGGGCCGGAGCGGGCGTGTGGTAATCCTGCGGTTCGGGGTTCACCATCGCCTTTGGCGCAGCAGCGGGGAATGCCCGCTCGCCGTCCATCTCGTCGAGCACGGCCTTGAGCATCGACGAATCGATCCGGCCGCGTTCTTCCACCGCACCCAGCAACAGCAGACGGTTGGCGATCTGGTTGACCCGGCGCGGAATGCCGCCCGAAGCCTCGAACAGTTCGGTGAACACCCGCTGGTCGAACGCGGGGTTGCCCTGCCAGCCGACCTTTTCCAGCCGGTGCGCGATATAGGGCTCGATCTCGCCCTTCTGCATCGGCTCCAGGTGGTGCGCCGCGATCACCCGCTGGCGCAATTGCTCCAGGTCTGGATGAGTTTGCAGCGTGGTACGGAATTCGGGCTGGCCCAGCAGCAGCGTCTGCAGCAGAGGATGGCTGCCGAGTTGGAAGTTTGACAGCATGCGCAGTTCTTCCAGCGCAGGGACTGCCAGGTTCTGCGATTCGTCCACTACCAGCAGGCAGCGCCGACCAGCGCGCGCTTCATCATGCAGGAAGCTTTCGATCGCCCCCAGCGCGCTGGCTTTGTCATGGCCTTCGATGTCGAGGCCGAAACTTTGCGCCACCACGTGGATGATCTCGTCATCATCCAGCTTGCTGGTGACGACTTGCGCCACCGTCACCTGCGCCGGGTTGATGCTGGCCATCATGTGCGCCACCAGGGTCGACTTGCCCGCACCCACCTCGCCGGTGATGACGATAAAGCCCTCACCCTGCGCCAGACCATAGCCCAGATAGGACAGCGCCTTGCGGTGCGTGACCGAGCGGAAATAGAATTCCGGATCGGGCGTAAGCTGGAAAGGCTTGCCGGTAAGGCCGTAGAAATCATCGAACATGGATCTGCTCCCCAGGGGTCAGGTCAGAAGGAATAACGCAGGCCGACAAGGGCCGAGGCATTGGTGTAATCAGGCAAGGCTTCGCGGGTTACGCCGTCGAGGCCGACTGCCGCAGTACCGGTCAGCCCGGCGATGAGATTGCGGTAATAGCCGAGCGATGCGCTGTACCCCACGCCGGTGCCGGTGCTGTCGAATCCGCTATCGAACCAATTGGCATAGGCGTTGGCCGAAATGGCCGAGTTCTCGTCCAGCTTCTGGCTGGCATAGGCGCCCGCCCAGATCGTTTCATCCAGCAGGCCGTTGACATCTTCCAGCGCGGTTCCGGCGGCGGTGATATAGCGGCGCTGGTCATACCCGGCAGCCAGGCCATAGGACGTGCGACCGGTGCTGCGGCCAACCGATGCCGTGCCTCCGCGGCTGCGGAACACCGCGCTGCGCAGCGAACCCAGGTTGCCCAGCGCACAGGTGCCGCCTTCCAGCGCGGCGACACAGCCCCCCAGGTCTCCGGTCAGAAGGTTGCGGAACGCTTGGAACTCGGTCGGCAAGTTGGACAGGTTGTCCACCAGCACTCCGCCGAAGCTGTTGATCGTATCGTACACGCCGAGGTTGATGCTGGTGCGCGGATTGGGCGCATAGGAGAACGAGCCGGTGTAGCTCATCGAGCCATAACGGTGGCCCACCATCGCCTGCAGCGAGGTGCGGCTGCTGGGCCGCCACATCACGCCGGCATCCCAGATCAGGCCATCTGTCTGGTAGGCGATCTGGCGCGGCGAGCTGTCATCGGTAATGAGCCGACCATCAGGACCGAGCACCGGAATGCCGGCGCCATCGCGCACGGCATCGCGGGCCGATACCTCGATGTCCTCATACCCGACCCCGCCGATGGCGGCGAGCGTGGGTGACAGCGGCACGACCACGTCGGCGCGGACATAGCGGTCATCCAGCCGTTGATCCAGATTGGACACATCCTGCCGGTTCCACCCGCCACCGACACCCACCCCGATGGGAAGCACGGTGCCTGGCGCAAACCCGACCCGGGCTGCGGCCTGTTGGCTGAGGCTGTCATCAAAGATGTCGACCGGCTGGTCGCCCGGCGCCAACACGATGCTGTCGGGCGCTTCGACGCGGGTATAGCCGATGCGATAGCCGCCGGTCACTTCGAGCTGGTCGATATTGGTCTGCAGCGTGGGTCCGGCATAGACCGAATAGATCTGGCTGGTGGAACTGTCATCGCCATCGAAACCGCCAAGCGAAGTCGCCCCGCCGCTTTCCACGCGTGCGCGGCTGGCGAGCCCGCCAGCCTCCAGCGTCACCCGCCGCGGCACCAGCGCCAGCGAGGTGCGGGCAACGCCGGTAATCGCATCGCCATCCTCAAGATCGCCATAGCCGATCCGGCGTTCATAGCGCAGCGAGACCGAACCCTGCGAATAACGGCCACCGAACGCGGCATCCACGCCAGCGGCAAGGCTGGTATAGGTGACCACGTCATTGCCGGGCGTAAGCTCGGCCGACAGCACCTGCGATGCCTCGATATAGGGCTGGATATCCATCCGGCGGGACCGTTGCGAACCCTCGTCTTCCTCTTGCGTCTGGGCCGCCTGGGTCGCCTGGGCAAACACGGGCAGCGGCGCGCAGACAGCAGCCAGCCCGGAAGCCACCGATGTGCAAAGGAACAACTTGTGGCGCAGAGTGATAGCCATCTCCTAGCCCCCATATCCATAGTACGACCCGAAGCGGCGACCGCTCGGGCTGAAATGTGCATCGTTGAGCAAAAGCTTGATATCCGGGCAGTTCGACAGCAGCGTCAGCGCATCCTCGAGGGCGCTTTGGCCGGTGCGATCGGCGCGGGTGACGACCAGCGCCTGCCCCACGTGGTGCGCCAGATCGGCAGCCGGCGATGCCGCCAGCGCAGGCGGCGAATCGAACACCAGCACCCGTTCCGGCGCGCCCTGCATCAGCCGCGCGAGCACCTCGGTAGTGCGTTCGCTGGCAAGATACTCGCTATCGGCATTGGTCTGGTGACCGGCAGGAAGTACGAACAATCCGGCAATGTCGGTCGCGATTACGCAATCTTCCACCCTGATCGAAGGATTGGCCAGTGCATCCATCAGGCCCGGACCCTTGGGCAGGCCGAGCAGCGACAGGATCGAAGGCTTGGCGACATCGGCATCGACCAGCACGACCTCGCAATCGCGCTCTGCCGCCATGGCGAGCGCGAGGTTGATGGCGCAGAAGGTCTTGCCCTCGTTGGGAAGCGGCGAACACACCAGGATGCGGCGGGCCATTCCTGTCGCATCGGCTCGCGCAGACTTGAGCAGCGAGCGCTTCACGATACGGAACTCTTCCAGCAGAGCGGTGACCGCACCTTCGGGATTGATCAGCCCGTGGCGCTCCATCAGGGCGCGGTCGACGTGATGCTGGCGCGCGCCGAAAGCGATGCGCGGGCCGGCAGGCTGCGGGGCCACGACCGAAGCGACTGCGGGCGCTGTCACTGGAACGGCAACCGGCGCCGCCACCGGTGCTTCGGCCACAGGTTGGGCGACAACAGGCGGGACAGGCGGCACTACCGGCGGCCGGACGGTGGTCCGGGTGACCGGGCGGTTGACCGGCGGGGCCAGATCACGCGGGACCGGTGCGGGGGTATAGCCTTCCAGCCCGAACATGCCCTCGGCCCGTTCGAACAGGGACTTGCCACCGGCTTCATCACCCGTGCCGGGTACAGGGATCTTGCTGTGTTCGGTCATCGTCCCACTCTCACGCCAGCAAGCCGCGCTGGACGAATTCCACGCCCAGCAGGATTACGAACAACACCCCCAGGGCGGCTGATGCGGCGGCAAAGTATTTGGTCTGGCGAGCGCGCAGGGCTTTGCCGGCCTCGGTCACCGTGTGCGAAATCGTGCCGATCACCGGCAGGTCGAAAGTGCGCTCCAACTGGCTCGCCGTGGCGAAGGTCGAACCCACCTTGGACAACGCGAAGGCACTGCCCGCACCCGCGCCAAGACCCAGCAACAGGACGCCGATCAGCAGCAGCGGACGGTTGGGTGCGGCCGGGCTGCGCGGCGTGCTGGGTGGATCGACCACGTCGAACTGGACCGCGCTGCGTTCGGATTCGACTTGGCCGCGCAAGCGCAGCTCCTCGCGGTCCTGCAGCAGTTCCTCGTACTGCGTGCGCAGCACCTCGTAATCGCGGCTGATGCGCTGGGCCTCGGCCGAAACGCCCGGCTCTTGCGCCTGGTTCGACATGATGGCCGAGATTTCCGACCGGATCGCGGCGGCGCGCGATTCCAGCGCCTGGACATTAGCCAGCCGCTGCGAGCGGATCGAGACCAGCGAGGTATAGGCCGGGTTCTGCGAGCCGGACTGGCCGCCATCTGCCGCCGCACGTTCGCGCAGGTTGGCGATCTGGCGGGTCATGGTGACGACATCGGGGTGCTGGTCGGTCAGGCCCTGCGCACGATACTGCGCCAGCGTGGCTTCTGCCTGTGCCAGTGCCACGCGGGGTCCACCACCTTCAGCGGTAATGATCGTGCGCGGAGTGCCGGACATCTGCCCGTCGATCGCTGCCAGCGCGCTTTCGGCGGCGGCCAGATCGGCATCGATGCTGCGCAATTCCGAGCGCGAGGCAGCCAGTTCCTGCTGCAAGCCGGCGGTGCCGCCAATCATCTCGGGGTGCAGCGCCTCGAATTCCAGACGCTGCTGTTCGGCTTCTTCCAGTTCGCGCTGGCGGGCAGCGAGTTGCTGGTTGATGAAATCGATCGACGAGGTCATTTCGCCGCGTCCGCCGCCCAGGTTCTCCTCGCGGAAGATGTCGATCATCCGCTGGACCACGGTTTGCGCCAGGGCCGCATTTTCGGCATCGCTCAAATTGCTGCGGCCGCTGGTGGCGGTAATTTCGAACAGGTTTTCGCCTTCGGCCACCACCTTGATCTCTTCGGCCAGCTTGGCCACGGCGCGTTCCATGTCGCCGGCATTGGTGATCCCGTCACCCAGCTGGGTCGAACGCACGACCTTCTCCAGATTGACCGAGCTGACCAGCGTCTGGCGCACCCGGTCGATCGAACGCTGACGGCTGGCACCGCCAATGCCGATCTGTTCGGCCAGCACGTCATCCAGCTGCACGAAGATGCGCGATTCGCTCTCGTAGGTATTGGGAATCAGCGCCACGACCAGCCAGCCGGCCAGGCATACGCCCCAGGCGATGGCGAGCGCCAGCCAGCGGCGGTTCCACACCGACCACAACGCTGCGCGGACTTCTTCGAGGAGCTGGTTCAAGTTCGTCGGCCCCTCAGAACATGCTCTCGGGGATGATGATCACATCACCGGGCATCAGCATGACATTGGCCTGGCTATCGCCGCGACGCAGCAGGTCGCCCAGCCGCAGCGCATATTCGCGCTGGCCGCCGGTTGTCCGGTCAAACCGGATCAGGCGAGCCCGGTTACCGCTGGCAAATTCGCTGAGACCGCCGACCGAGATCATCGCATCGAGCAGCGTCATGTTGGCGCGGTAGGGAATGGATGCTGGCTGTTCGGTTGCGCCTACCACCCGCACTTGCTGGCTGAAAGTGCCGGCAAATTCATTAATGATGACCGATACCAAGGGATCGGCGATGTATTGCGACAGCTGCAGACGGATGTCTTCCGCCAGCATGGTCGGTGTCTTGCCCACGGCGGGCATGTCCGCCACCAGCGGAGTGGTGATGCGGCCATCGGGGCGCACCTGCACTTCGGCACCCAGTTCGTCATTACGCCATACGTGGATCGTCAGCTTGTCGAGCGGGCCGATCACATATTCCTCGCCTGGACCTTCCTGCATAGCCACGAAAGTGGCCGGTGCCAGTTGCGGCGCATCGGCGGTGGTGCTGCATCCGGTCAGCGCCAGCGATGCAGTCGCACCGGCAGCGAGGAGGGGAGACATTCTGTTGCGTCGCATCACTTGCGTCCTCAAGGGTTTCGGGCACACAGCGACGTGGCGATGTCGTCCGCCACCTCTCCACAGCCCGTGGATCCAGACTGCCTTGTCGCCAAAAAGGGTGAACATTGCGTTAGCCTTGCGGCCAAAACGCCCTGATTTGCGTGATTTCGCAGCCGCTGTCCCGAATGGGGACGGGCTGGTGGGGAGTGGTTTACACCAGCACTTCGCGTGCCGGTCCCTGCCCCAGGAAGGCGCTCGGGCTGGCGCTCGCGCCATAGGCTCCGGCGCAGAACACAGCGACCAGATCGCCCGCCACGGCATGGGGCAGCAGCGCGTTGTCGGCCAGGCGATCCAGCGGCGTGCAAAGGCAGCCGACCACGTTCACCTCGTCAGTCGCCTCTACATCGAAGCGGGTGGCGATGGCGACCGGGTAATTGCGCCGCACCACGGTGCCGAAGTTGCCCGATGCGGCAAGCTGGTGGTGCATCCCGCCATCAGTGATGAGGAATGTTGTGCCGTGGCTTTCCTTGCGCTCGATAACGCGGGTGAGATAGACGCCCGCCTCCCCCACCAGATAGCGGCCCAGTTCGACCGCGAATTCAGTGGCTTGCAGCCCATCGGGCAGCCTATCGAAGCGCTCGCCCAACGCCGCGCCGACAGCGGCCAGATCAAGCGCCACGTCCTTGTCGAAATAGGGGATGCCAAACCCGCCGCCCATGTTGAGGTGCGGCAGTCCGGCGCCAATCTTGTCTGCCAGGTCTGCCGCCAAGGCCAGGACATTGCCCTGCATCTCGATCACTGCACCAGCATCCAGCGCCTGGCTGCCAGTGTAGATATGCAGGCCGCGCCAGTTGGCCCCTGCCGCCACGATCTCGCGGCCCAGTGCGGGCACTTGCGCCTGGTCGACGCCGAACGGCTTGGCCCCTCCGCCCATCTTCATGCCCGAACCGCGCAGTTCAAAATCGGGGTTCACCCGGATGGCGAGGCGCGGTGCCACGCCCAGCGTCTGTCCGGTATCGAAAGCCCGGCGGGCCTCGGCAGCGGATTCCACGTTGAGCGTGACCCCGGCGCGGATCGCGGCCAGCAATTCACGATCGGTCTTGCCGGGTCCGGCAAAGCTGATCTCGCTGGGCAGGAAACCGGCCTTGCGCGCCATGGCCAGTTCGCCGCCCGAAGCAATGTCGAGGCCGTCGACCAGGTCCGCCATGTGCTCCAGCAGCGGAGCAAAGGGATTGGCCTTCATCGCGTAGTGTATTTTCAGCCGCTGCGGCATGGCACCGCGCAGCGCTGCCATCCGGGCATCGAGCCGCTCGCGCGAATAGACGAACAGCGGAGTGCCACCCGCCTCCTTCACCAGCGCGCTCGCTGTCTTGCCGCCGATGGTCAGCTCGCCGCCCACTGCGGTGTATCCGGGCGGGACAGGTCCGAGCGGCTTCATGCGGTTGCCTCCTGCGCCAATGCGGCGCGATCAATCTTGCCATTGGGGTTGAGCGGCATGGCGGTAACCCAGCGGATCTGTGCCGGCTGCATGAAATTGGGCAGTTCGCGCCGCAAAGCCTCGCGCAGGGCTGCTTCGTCACCCGATCCGCGCGCCACCAGATGGATCGCCTGGCCCAGTCGCTCGTCCGGTACGCCCAGCGCCACGGCTTCATCGGCATGGCCGCTGGCCACGGCGGCCAACTCCACTTCGGCAGGGCTGATGCGGTTGCCCGCGCTCTTGATCATGGCATCGCGGCGCCCGACAAAATAGTGCAATCCTTCAGCATCGCAGGTCACCCTGTCGCCCGACCACACCGCCATCCCGCCATAGCGCGACATGGGCGGCGCAGGCTTGAAGCGTTCGGCGGTGCGCGCCGCATCCTGCCAATAGCCTTGCGCCACCAATGGCCCGCAATGGACCAGTTCGCCCTCTTCGCCCGGCTCTGCCAAAAGGCCATTGTCAGCCATCACCAGGATCTCGGCAAAGGGGATCGCCCGGCCCATGCTGGTGGGGTGGCTGTCGACCAGCGCCGGATCAAGATAGGTCGAGCGGAAGGCTTCGGTCAGGCCATACATCGGGAACAGGCGCGCTGCGGGAAACATGGCGCGCAGCTTCCTGACCATATCAGGCGTCAGCGCCCCGCCGCTGTTGGTGAGCCGCCGCATGGGCGCCACCGCATCGGCGGGCCATTCCTGCTCTACCAGTTGCACCCACAAGGGCGGCACGGCAGCCAGCGTAGTGACGCCGTGGCGCGCACACGCCTTGATGACATCGCGCGGCGTCAGGTAATCCAGCGGGACCACGCAGCCGCCCGCAAACCACGTGCTGAACAGCTGGTTCTGGCCATAATCGAAACTCAGCGGCAAGACCGCCAGCGTCACATCGTCATGCTCCAGCGCCAGGTATTGCGCCACGCTGACCGCGCCCAGCCACATGTTCGCATGGCTCAGCATCACGCCCTTTGGCCGCCCGGTCGAGCCGCTGGTATAGAGGATAGAGGCCAGCGCTGCCGGATCGGCAGTGGATGGATCGGTCGGATTGTTTGTGGTTTCCACCACTGTCCAGGTGTCGCGTTCTCCCAGCAGTTTGCAGTCGGTCGGGCAGTCGTCCGGTTCGAGGCTGGCGAGCCGAGCTTCTGTCCCTATCAGCAGCCGCGCCCCGCTGTCGGCGACAATATGCCTGACCTGCGCCCGCTTAAGCAGCGGATTGACTGGAACGTGCACCAACCCCGCCCGCGCTGCGGCCAGCGGCATCAGGCAAGTCAGTTCCCCCTTGGCCGCCCAGGTTGCCACGCGCGCGCCGGGATCGAACCCCAGCCCGGCCAGCCAGCCGGCCAGCAGCGCGACACGGGTTCTTAAGTCCTTGTAGCTAAGCGTGCCGCCGCGCAGCACCAGCGCGGTCGCGCCATCTTCTCCGCCTTCTGCAAGGTGGTCGAGTGGCAGGATCGCGGTGGACGTTGGATCGAAGGCGAGTATGGCGCGGGCTCCGGCAGGGAACATGGTTAGTGATCAGGGTCGACTATCATGACGATCTTAAAGAAGTGCAATGCGATGGTTTGCTTGTCGCAGCCTTGTCTGCGCCTGATGCGGCTGCCCCGTTCGACCGGCTGGAGTGGTGGCGCAACCTGGCAGACAACTTCGATACCCTGCCGCTGATCGCGATTGCCCGGGATGGGAATGCAGGCGTGGCCTTGCCGCTCAAGCGGGTCAAGCGCCGGATCGAGATGCTGGCCTGCTGGTACAATTTCCGCACCAAGCCATTGTATTTCGGTGATGATGCCGATGGCGGGATCCTGCACCGGCAAGCCTTGTGCGCCCTGGCACGGGATCTGGCGGGCGAAGGTGCCCACCTCAGCCTTGCAGGCTTGCCCGATGAACAGGGCGAAACCCGCCAGCTTGCGGCCGCCCTGCGGCAGGCCGGCTGGGTGGTGTTCGTGCAGCAATGCGATGTGAACCACGTCCTGCCAGTCCAGGGCCGCGACTATGCCACCTATCTGGCTAGCCGGCCGGGCCAAGTCCGCACCACGCTGAAGCGCAAGGCCGCCAAGGTAGATGTCCAGCTTTACAGCATGTTCGACGACGATGCGTGGAACCAGTACGAAGAAATCTATGCCCGCAGCTGGAAGCCCTCTGAAGGGTCGCCTGCATTCCTGCGCCGCTTTGCCCGGGAAGAAGGCGCGGCCGGACGGCTGCGGTTTGGCCTGGCGCTGGCAGAAGGGAAAGCCGTGGCAGCGCAGTTCTGGACGGTCGAACACGGCACCGCCTTCATCCATAAACTGGCGCATGACGAAGGCGCCAAGGCCCTGTCTCCCGGCACCACGCTGACAGCGGCGCTGATGCAACAGGTGATCGATCAGGATCACGTTTCGCTGGTGGACTTTGGCACCGGGGACGATGGCTACAAGAAGGACTGGATGGAGCAGGTGCGGCCCCGCTACCGGATCGAGGCTTTTCGTCCGCTGTGGCCGGGCAACTGGCCCGCCCTGGTCAAAATGGCTATCCGCAAGCTTGTTTCCCCCCGCCCCGCTGGCTAGGACGCGACCATGCCCGACACCATTCCCACGATCCATTCCGAAGACTTCGAAGTCGAACTTGTCCTGCGCGGTGTGCTGGCCGACGTGCTGGGACTGGCACCTGATCGTGTAGCTGAATTCGATACCGATACCGGCCTGTTCGGCCACCTGCCCGAACTCGATTCGATGGCCGTGGCAGGCCTTTTGACCGAGATCGAGGACCGGCTCGATGTGCTGATCGAGGATGACGAGGTGGACGGCGACATGCTGGAAACCTTCGGCGCGCTGCTCGCATTCGTCCTCGCCAAGCGCGCTGGCGGCTGATCTTCGATGCAGCTGCTCGGCTGGACTGCACCCGGCGGCAGCGAAGAACTGGCCCTCGCCTTGGGTCAAAGCGGCGGAATACGTGTGCTGGTGTTGCCCGCCTGGTTCGATGAAGGCAACAAGCTGCGCCACGTGACGCTAGAAGCAATGCGGTCGCTGGAACGGCTGGGCGTGGCCAGCGTGATGCCCGACCTGCCCGGCTGCAACGAAAGCACGGCACGGCTGGACAGCCAGACCCTCAAGACCTGGCATAGCGCTGCCACTGCTGCTGCGTCGTATCTGGCCTGCAGTCACGTGCTGGTGGTGCGGGCAGCGGCCAACATCGCACCGGACCTGCCGGGCTGGGCCTGGGCTCCACTGGCGGGGAAATCAGCGCTCCGAGCCTTGCTGCGGGCACGCGTGATCGCATCGAAAGAAGCCGGCACACCCGAAACGTCGGAAGCCTTGCTGGAACAGGGCAAGGCGCAGGGGCTGGACCTCGCCGGATACCGCCTGGGCGCGGCGATGGTAGCCGGATTGGCCGAGGCCGAGCTTTCTGCCACTTCCCTCACCCCGATCACCCAGGCTGATCTTGGCGGCCCCGGTTTATGGCTGCGCGCCGAGCCGGAACATGACCAGTCCCAGGCCGAAGCGCTGGCTCAGATCATTGCGGCGGAAATGACCACATGACCCGCCGCCATTTCACCTTCCCCTGCGCGGGAGAAACGCTGGTCGCCACGCTGGATGATGCCCCCGGCAAGGTCGGACTGCTGATGGTGACCGGCGGCAATGAAACCCGCGCCGGGGCATTTTCCGGCCAGGCACTCCTCGCTGCCCGGGTTGCAGCAGCGGGCTATCCGGTGCTGCGCTATGACCGTCGCGGAGTGGGCGATAGCAGCGGCAACAACACCGGCTTCACCAATTGCGCCGATGACATTGCCGCAGCCATCAGCGCCTTGCGCGCCCGATGCCCGCACCTGGGCAGGGTTGTGGGCTTCGGCAATTGCGATGCCGCTTCATCCCTGATGTTGGCGCAAGGCGGGGGATTGGACGCGCTGGCGCTGGCCAATCCGTGGACCTTCGACAACTCGGATGAAGCCCCCCCGCCCGACGCAGTCCGCCGCCGCTATGCCGAAAAACTGAAAGACCCGCGCGAGCTGCTGCGGCTGATCAGCGGCGGCGTTTCCATGCGCAAGCTGGCGGGCGGTGTGGTCCGCGCCCTGTCCCCCGCACTGCCGCCCTCCACCCTGGTGGGAGACATGCAGGCGGGGATGGCGCCTTTTTCCGGTCCGGTGCAATATCTGCTGGCCGAGCGCGACCGGACTGCGCAGGCTTTCATGGCCGGCTGGCCGCAAAGTGTGGGGCACTGGCAGGTTTGCCCGGATGGCGATCACGCCTTCAGTTCCGATCAGGCCCGTGAATGGCTTTTCAGCACCTTACTGGACATCCTTCACAAACAGGCTAGCCAGCTCGACATGGGTTGACCAGCGGAACTGGCCGACCGGGCGCACCTCAACCAGTCGGTATCCCGCGGCCACCAGCAAGACCCCGTCGCGCGACCAGCTCAAGGGATTGCAACTGATATAGGCGATGCGTTTCACCCCGCTTAGCGCCAGTTGCTCCACCTGCGAGCGGGCACCGGCACGCGGAGGATCGATCACCACGCCATCGAACCGCGCCAGTTCATCGGGCCGCAAAGGACTGCGGAACAGGTCGCGATGCACAGCTTCCACCGGCACGCGGCTACGAATGGCGGCAGCACGGCAAGACATCACCGCATCGCGCGAAGCCTCGCACGCGGTCACCGGAACACGCCCGGCCAAGGCGAAGGCGAAAGTGCCAAGGCCCGAGAACAGGTCCGCCACCATCGTGCAGTCGCCCAGCCATCCGGTTACGGCGGCGGTCAGCGCATCCTCGCCATCCTGGGTGGCCTGCAGGAATGCGCCGCTGGGATAGGGGACCGGAATCCCGCCCAACGTGATGGTGACAGGTTCAGGCTCCCAGAATGTTTCCGGCCCATATCCCTGGTCGAGCGACAGCCGGGCAAGGCCATTGTCGCGGCAAAAGTCGAGCAGATCCTCGGTCTGCTCCAGCCCTTCGACCTTCAGGTTGCGGATCGCGCAATCAACCCCCCGATCGGTCAACGCCAGATCTATTTCGGCGGAATATTTCTGTTTTCGTTTTGATAGATAGGCCCGCAATGATGCAATTAATGCGAACAGTTCTGGCCGCAGCACATGGCATTCGCGCATGTCCACGACCTTGTGCGATGCGCCGGCGTGGAAGCCGATCAGCGCGCGGCTCCCGCCGTTCACGGCATGGAGCGTGGCGCGGCGGCGACTGCGCGGTGGGGACAGGTGCGCCGGTGTCACCAGCTGCGGGTCCAGCCCCTGCTGCCGCGCGGAAAAATCCACCCGTCCGAACACAAGGTCCGCCAAGGCCGCATCATCGCAGTGCTGCAGTTCGCACCCGCCGCAGGAGCCGAAGTGGACGCAGGGCGGAACCTGGTAATGCGGGCCGCGCTCGACAACGCCAGCCTCGCCAACTGTGTCTCCCGGCGCCGCGCCTGAGACGTGGCGGCCCGATGCCGTGACGCCATCGCCCTTGGCGGCAATGCGGATGACCTGTTCGATGTCGTTCATAGCAAGTTTCTCCACGCCTCCGGCAGATGATCCACCAGCGTGCCTGCCGAAAAGGCGGGGCCGGTCAGCCGTGCTGCCACGGCATGAAGCCAGCAGGCATCAACCGCAGCCAGCTGTGGATTGGCCACAGCGCTGGCAAGTCGGCTGGCGACAAGGCCCGCCAGCACATCGCCCGTACCCGCCGTGCTGAGCCAGCTTGAGGCGGCGGGCATGATGACTGGCGGCTGCCCGGGTGCAGCGATCAGCGTGTCCGGCCCTTTGGCCACCACCACGCCGCCCAGCGCCTCGGCCAGCTCGATCGCCTCCTCGATCCGCCCATCTCCGACTACACCGAAAACAGCGTTGAGCACCTCGCGCTCGCCATCGTGCGGCGTGACGATCAACGGCGCGGTGCGGCCTTGCAGCATGGGCGGCTCCAGCAGGTGCAGCGCATCCGCATCGCAGACGGTGGGTATGTCGAGCGCAAGCGTTGCAGCCAAGGTATCGCGCGCAGTCTGCCCCCGACCAAGGCCCGGCCCGATCAGCACCGCGTCGACAAACCGGTCATGGCACATCTCTTCCAGCGGAACGCGGCGCAGAACCAGTTCCGGCGGCACGGGAAAGCTCTCCTGCATGCAGGTTTCGATGCGGACGTAGCCCGCCCCACCGTGCTGTGCCGCCAGGGCTGCAAGGACCGCCGCACCAGGCATGGCCCCGCCCACCACGCTGACAAGGCCGCGACTGTACTTGTGTGCATCTGCAGGCGGAGCAGAAAGGCGCGGGCGGGCGGCAAGCTGCGCCGCGTCGGCCACTGGCGCAAGGCCGATTTCCACCAAGCGCCGCGCGCCCATGTACTCCATGGCGGGCATTTGCCAATGGGCGGGCTTCCACGCGCCGAGCGCGAGCGTCAGATCATAGTGTGGCAGCTGACGGTTGAGGCATTCGCCGCTGTCGGCATCCACGCCGCTGGGCAGGTCAACGGCGATGCGGAAGGAATGGGCATTGGCCAGTCGCCACAGCAGGTCCTCCATCGCCGGGTCCAAATTGCGGGCGAGGCCGCTGCCGAACAGGCAATCGACGAAAATGCCGCCCCGCGCCTCGGACAGCGGCTGGCCACCCCAGGCGGCACGGGCGGCGCGCGCTGCGTCTGTCCGTGGCTCCATCGGCGCGACGACTGAAACCGTGATGCCGCGATCCTGCAAAAGCCGTGCAATTACATAGCCATCACCGCCGTTATTGCCAGGTCCGCACAACACGGTGACCGGGCGCCCTGCCGCCATGCGCCAGACCCATTGGGCTGCGCCAGCGCCGGCACGTTCCATCAGGCTGGACACGGTCTCGCCACCGTCTACCAGCGCCTGTTCCGTCGCCTGCACCTGGGCGACGGTGAGGATCTGGTTACTCGGCGGCATCGGGGCTGCTTGCTGGTCCGGCGATTGTGGCGGGCAGCATGTAGCGGTCCTCGCCAATTGCCACCTCGATCTCGCCATCGAATACCGTGACTGTGGCGGTATCGGCGCCGTCAGCGGCAGTGACTCCGCTGCCGTCTTCCATCACGGTCAGCCGCCGGAAACCGCCATCATCATGATGGATAACCAGCGTCAGCACGCCGTCCACCACGGCCCGTTCAACCGAACAGTTGCGTGTAAATTCGCTGGCCGAACCCACGGCGCAGGCGATCACGCTGCCCTCGTCCACCGGGGTATCGCCGCCTTCGGAGACATCGCCTGAACAGCCTGCCAGCAAGATCACCCCTGCGGCGAACAGGCCGCGCAGATCAGCCACGCTTCAGCTGGCTCACATCGCGCACCGCACCTTTGGAGGCGCTGGTGGTCATCGCGGCATAGGCTTTCAGCGCATCGGACACCTTGCGCGGGCGATCTTCTGCCGGATGCCATGCGGCATCGCCCTTGGCTTCCATCGCGGCACGGCGGTGGGCCAACACTTCGTCTGCCACTTCCAGATGGATGGTGCGGCCGGGAATATCGATCGCAATCAGATCGCCCTCCTCGACCAGCCCGATCTCGCCGCCTTCCGCCGCTTCGGGCGAGGCATGGCCGATCGATAAGCCCGAGGTACCGCCCGAAAAGCGACCGTCGGTCAACAGCGCGCATTCCTTGCCCAGCCCCTTCGATTTCAGATAGCTGGTGGGATAGAGCATTTCCTGCATGCCCGGCCCGCCACGCGGTCCTTCATAACGGATCACCAGCACATCGCCCGCCTTGACCTGATCGGTCAGGATGGCGGTAACAGCGGAGTCCTGGCTTTCGAACACCCTTGCCGGGCCGGTAAACTTGAGGATACTTTCATCCACCCCGGCGGTCTTCACGATGCAGCCTTCGCGGGCGATATTGCCATACAGCACGGCGAGGCCGCCATCCTGGCTGAATGCGTGCTCCTTGCTGCGGATCACCCCATTCTGCCGGTCGGTATCGAGGTCCGCCCAGCGTCGGTTCTGGCTGAAGGCGGTTTGCGTGGGCACCCCGCCCGGCGCGGCCTTGTAGAATTCCTGTACCATCGGGTTATTCGTCAGGCGAATGTCCCAGTCAGCCAGCGCATCGCCCATCGTGGGGCTGTGGACGGTTGGCAGGGCGGTGTGGAGCAGGCCGGCGCGGTCAAGTTCGCCCAGGATTGCCATGATCCCGCCGGCCCGGTGGACATCCTCCATGTGGACATCGCTTTTGGCAGGGGCGACTTTGGACAGGCACGGCACCTTGCGGCTGAGCCGGTCGATATCCTGCATGGTGAAATCAACCTTCGCCTCGTGCGCGGCGGCCAAAAGATGAAGTACGGTGTTGGTCGAACCGCCCATCGCGATGTCTAGGCTGACAGCGTTCTCGAATGCTTCGAAGCTGGCGATATTGCGCGGCAGGACGGATGCATCGTCTTCCTCGTACCAGCGCTTGGCCAGCGTCACCACCAGCCGCCCGGCCCGTTCGAACAGGCCCTTGCGGTCAAGGTGGGTGGCCAACTGCGAACCATTGCCCGGCAGCGACAGGCCCAGCGCCTCTGTCAGGCAGTTCATCGAATTGGCGGTAAACATCCCGCTGCACGATCCGCAGGTGGGGCAAGCGCTGCGTTCGATCGCGGCAACGTCCTCGTCGCTGATGCTGTCATCGGCGGCGGCGACCATCGCATCAACCAGGTCGAGCGCCACTTCCTTGCCGTTGAGCACCACCTTGCCTGCTTCCATCGGCCCGCCAGACACGAACACCACCGGAATGTTGATCCGCATGGCCGCCATCAGCATGCCGGGCGTGATCTTGTCACAGTTGGAAATGCACACCATCGCATCGGCGCAGTGGGCGTTGACCATGTATTCCACGCTATCAGCGATCAGCTCGCGGCTGGGCAGCGAATAGAGCATGCCATCATGGCCCATGGCGATGCCATCATCCACCGCGATGGTGTTGAATTCCTTGGCCACGCCGCCCGCGGCCTCGACTTGCCGCGCGACCAGCTGGCCAAGGTCCTTCAGATGGACATGGCCCGGCACGAACTGGGTGAAACTGTTGACGATCGCGATGATCGGCTTGCCGAAATCCTCGTCCTTCATGCCAGTGGCGCGCCATAGGCCACGGGCACCGGCCATGTTGCGGCCATGGGTGGAAGTGCGCGAACGATAGGCAGGCATTGCTGGGCTCCAGGATTGTCTGCGCGCGCCCTACACCGCTATGCGCCGAGCTTCAACGCCACTTGATTGGCAATCCTCGCCAGCAGATCGGCATAGCGCTGTTGCCCGGCTGCATCGCCGATCTGGTCCTGCCGCACCTCGATGCCGACATAAGGCCGCCCGTCATCTTCCGCATGGCGGTTCATCGTGGCGTTGAGCAGCACCCCGGAATAGGGTTCCTGATCGCCTACGGTCAGCCCCTCGGCCTCCAGCATGGCGATCGTGATGCGGGCGGCTCGGTCATCCTGGTTGTAAAGCACGCCGACATGCCACGGGCGCGGCTTGCTGCAGGTGGCGAGCGCGGGAGTGAAACTGTGGAGCGACACGATCAGCGCGGGCGGCGTGTCTTCCAGCATCTGGGCCAGGGCTTCGTGATATGGGTTGAAGAAGCGTGCGATGCGCGCGTCCCGCTGGCCCGCATTGCCCGGAATCGCATGTCCATCGCTTATCAGCGGCACCACACCCTCACTGTCGGGATAGCGGTTGAAATCGCAGACGAGGCGGCTGACGTTGCCCTGGAAGGCAGCGATGCCGGGCCGCTGGGCCATCAATGCGCCGACCGCGCCCACCCCGATGTCCACGGCGATGTGCTGGTCCATCAGATCCGGCGCTACGCCAAGATCGATGCCATCAGGCAAGCGGTTGCTGGCGTGGTCCGACACCACCAGGATGCCGCCGAAACGGGGGGTGCCAATGACGCGGTAAGCTTCGTGATCCATCGCGCGCAAGCTTAGCGCAGCCTGCCAGACAATTGCCACCATTCATGCTCGAATTCGCGCATAAGATCCGCGGCCAAATCGCGGTCCTCGACGGATTCGTAAAGCGCGAAGCACGTCGCACCCGATCCTGACATCTCGGCCTTCCATGCACCCGTCAGCTTCAGCCTGATCAGCACTCTGGCGATAGACGGACACAAAGCGACTGCCGGTGGGCGTAGGTCGTTGCGACCGGCCAGCGTGATCTCGCGAGCCGAACCGGTCGGCAGTGGGCCGCGATCCTGGCCGTCCCACGCTTTGAAAACTGGCCCGGTAGAGAGCGGCACACGCGGATTGACCAGCAGGACGGGCGTTCCGGAAAGGTCGTCCACCACCTCCTCGCGCTCGGTCCCCGTGCCGCGTCCGACGTGGGTGGTGGAATCGACGCATGCCGGAACATCTGCGCCCAGCTTCGCCGCCCGTTCACGCCAGTCATCGGGCAAGCCGTGGCTGTCCCGGATCATGCGGAACACCGCGCCCGCATCGGCCGAACCGCCTCCCAGCCCCGCTGCAACCGGCAGGTTCTTTTCCAGTGTGATCGCCAGCCCGTCACCATGCGGCAGGGCATTGAGCGCTTTTGCCACGATATTGCCGAACGGATCGTCCAGCGCACCGGCGAATTCGCCCGTCACCGTCAGGCTGTCAGCCTTGGCCGCGCGCGCCACCAGTTCATCGCCCGCATCGACGAAGGCGAACAGCGTTTCGAGCTCGTGATAGCCATCATCCCGCCGCCGCCGCACATGCAGGGCGAGGTTGATCTTGGCGTAGGCGGTTTCTCGCATATTCAAAGACTTCCGTCTTCCAGCGTCAAGGAGCCACTTCGACCCGCCAGCTTCAACGCCTCGGCTCGCGCGAACAGGTCGCCCATGACACTAGTCTGATCAATATCAGCCTGACTTTTCGGGTCAATTTCATCGCCACTTTCGTTCCACGCGCCCATTTCAACCGGAAAGCCATCAGTGCCATACCGCCGATATGAACGGAGCTGCCCCTCGGGATACCAGGTCCAATATTCGCTCGAGCCGCGCCCTCTGATGGCGATCCAACGCGCGAGTAACTGGCCGTTCGGATACCAGTCCTGCTGCAAGCCCTCGGGCAAGCCATCGCGATAGATATGTTCAAATTCGAGCGCACCGTCGTGATATTTTGAATATACGACGCCCGTAAATGGCACCTCACTCAGCAAGGCAAACTGATCATCGAATTCCAAGCTCTCGAACACGATCCGAGATAGCGAGGTATCAGATGTTGGCTCAGAGTGACCGCTCGACATCCGCCCTCACATATTCGGATATGTCGGGCCACCGCCGCCCTCAGGCGTGACCCAGGTGATGTTCTGGTTGGGATCCTTGATGTCGCAGGTCTTGCAGTGGACGCAGTTCTGCGAATTGATGACGTATTTCGGCTCGCCGCCGTCCTCGACATGCCATTCATAGACTGCCGCGGGGCAATAGCGCGCTGACGGCCCGCCATAGACACCAAGCTCGCTGCGCTTCTGCAGTTCCATGTCGGCCACTTTCAGGTGGCACGGCTGGTTTTCGGCATGGTTGGTGCCGGACAGGAACACCGAAGACAAGCGGTCGAAAGTGATCTTACCGTCGGGCTTGGGATAGTTGATCGGCTGGTAGAGATCGGCCCGGCCGGTATTCTCGGCATCGGTGTGGTGCTTCAGCGCGCCGGTTATACGGATGCCGAGCGTCCGCAGCCACATGTCCGCGCCCGCCAGCACGGTGCCCAGATCCCCGCCGAACTTCGCCACCAGCGGCTGGGCGTTCTGCACCTTGATCAACTCGTCCGCGATCCAGCTTGATTGCACCGCCGCGTCATAATCCGCCAGCGTATCGTTCGCCCGTCCCGCTGCCACCGCCGCGACGATGCTCTCTGCCGCCAGCGTGCCGCTTTTCATTGCGGTGTGGGTGCCCTTGATGCGCGGCACGTTGACGAAGCCTGCCGCACACCCGATCAGCGCGCCGCCGGGGAAGGCCAGCATGGGCACGGACTGCCAGCCGCCCTCGTTGATCGCCCGCGCGCCATAGGCCACGCGCTTGCCGCCTTCGATCACGGCACGGATCGCCGGATGGGTCTTCCAGCGCTGGAATTCCTCGAACGGCGAGACATAGGGATTGGCGTAATCGAGCGCTGTGACGAAGCCCAAAGCTACCTGCCCGTCGGCCTGGTGATACAGAAACCCGCCACCCCAGGTATCACTTTCAGACAGCGGCCAGCCTTGGGTGTGGATCACCCGGCCTGGCTCATGCCGGTCGGCAGGAATGTCCCACAATTCCTTGATACCAAGCCCATAAACCTGCGGCTGACTGTCAGCATCCAGGGCAAACTTCTCCTTCATCTGCTTGGTCAGGCTGCCTCGCGCGCCTTCTGCAAACAGGGTGTACTTTGCATGCAGTTCCATGCCCGGCTGGTAATCGGGTTTGTGGCTGCTATCGGCCGCTACGCCCATGTCCTGCGTGGCAACGCCGATGACATTGTTGGCATCATCGAACAGCACTTCGCTCGCCGGAAAGCCGGGGAACACCTGCACGCCCAGCCCCTCGGCCTGTTCGGCCAGCCAGCGGCAAAGGTTGCCGAGCGAACCGGTGTAATTGCCCTTGTTGCTCATCAGCGGGGGCATGAACAGGTGCGGCAGTTCCCATTTGCCGCCGCGCGTCAGCACCCAGTGGTGGTTTTCGGTTACCGGAGCCTGCGCCAGCGGGCAGGTCTGGCGCCAATCGGGCAGCAGTTCATCCAGCGCGCGCGGATCGATGACCGCGCCCGACAGGATATGCGCGCCCACTTCCGCGCCTTTTTCCAGCACCACCACTTCCAGCGCCGCATCCAGCTGCTTCAGGCGGATCGCCGCGGCAAGGCCTGCCGGACCCGCGCCCACGATCACGACATCGACCGGCATGCTTTCGCGCGTGGTCACGACAATGGCTCCATAACAGCGTGTTTCATGGCATCAGGACTTGATCGCTGGTCGGCAGGAGGTCAAGAGCAGGCTATGGAAAGTCGCCCCGGTCATACCTTGGCAGAACACTATGCCGCCGCCATCGACTGGTGGCGCGAGGCGGGCGTGGACCACGACTTTTCCGACGCCCCCGCACAATGGCTGGCCGATCCCGAAAACACGGCTCCTCCAGCGGCCCCGGTGCAGCGCAAGGCGCCAGCCCCCGTGGCACCCGAAGCTCCGCGCCAGGGCGGGGATCCGACCACCTGGCCCGCCACGCTGGATGGCTTTGCCGCCTGGTGGATGGCTGAACCGTCGCTGGCCCACGGCAGCACCCGCGTTGCGCCACGCGGCGCGATCAAGGCGGACCTCATGGTGATTGTCCCCATGCCCGAGGCTGGCGACAACGACATCTTGCTGGCCGGGCCCCACGGCAAGCTGGTGGGCAACATGCTGCGCGCGATGGGGATTGCCGAAGACGCGGCCTATCTGGCCACCGCCCTGCCGTGCCACCTGCCGCACGCAGACTGGGCCGGCATGCAGGCCGGCGGCATGGGTGCGATGCTGGCGCATCACATTTCGCTGGTCGGTCCCAAGCGCCTGCTGGTGCTGGGAAACGATGTTTTAGCCCTGCTCGGCCTCGAAAAGCGGCAGGGCGTGCGCGATCTGCCGCTGAACGGCGGGTCCGTGCAGTTGCTGTCGAGCTTCGCACCGGACAATCTGCTGGCCAATGCAAAGGCCCGCGCCACCTTGTGGCGGCGATGGCTCGAATGGACGGACAACACATGAAAATTCTTGCGCTGGGCATGGCGACCGTTGTGCTGGCCATCCTGCCATTCACAGCTGCAGCGCAAGGTTCGCGCGAATATTTCGTCGCGCATATCGAGCGAACCGACGCCCCGCGCCAGCTGTCAGATGCCGATGCAGCATATTATCGCACGGTATTCCGCGCAATCGAGGGTGAGAACTGGGCCGAAGTGCAGCGCCTGTTTGCCGAACGAAGCGAAGGACCGCTGCATGCGGTGGCTCAGGCGGCATACTATACCCACGCGCGCTCCCCCCGGGTTGAATTGCCGCAGATCGAGCAGTGGTTGCAGGTGGGCCGCGACTTGCCGATGGCAGCGCAACTGGTGCGGCTGGGGCAAACACGGGGACTGGTCGAGGCACCCCGCCTGCCCAGCGAAGCGCAATTCCGCTCAGTCGGCAGCTTTCCGCGCCGCGTGCGGCCTTCCTCGATCGATGACACCACCATGCCCGACGAGGTTGCCGCGAGCATCAACAGCGCCATCACCAATGACAATCCCGATGGCGCGCGGCAACTGCTAGACGGGGTCGATGCCGTACTCAGTCCCGAAGCAAGGGCAGAATGGCGCACCCGCATCGCATGGTCCTATTTCATCGAGAATATGGACCCGCAATCGCTCGCGCTGGCCCGCATCGCCAGCGAAGGCAGCGGACCGTGGGTGGCCGAAGGTGAATGGACCCGCGGTCTCGCCGCATGGCGCTTGAACGATTGTGAGGAAGCGCAGGTCGCCTTCCGCAGTTCGGCCCGGCAGGCGCAGAACATCGAACTGCGGTCTGCCGCGCTATATTGGGCCCACCGCGCCGCACTGCGCTGCCGGCAGCCGGGTGAAGCCAGCGCCCTGCTGGCCGAGGCCGCCGGCGAGGACCAGACGATGTATGGCATGCTCGCTGCCGAACAACTCGGCCGCCGCCTGCCCGACCGGGTGAGCCGCGCTGACCTGTCAGCTGAAGACCTGGTACGCCTGACCCGCCTGCCCAATGTCCGCACCGCCATCGCCCTTTCCGAAATCGGCGAGGACGAACTGGCGAGCGAAGTCTTGCTGCACCAGGCGCGGATCGGCGATGCTTCGGATTATGCTCCGCTGTCACGCCTCGCCCGCGATCTGGGGTTCCCGCAAACGCAGCTCTACATGGCTTACAATGCTCCATCGGGCGCGCAGGCCGATCCGGCGAGCTATTATCCCACACCGCGCTGGACACCGATCAACGGCTGGAGGGTCGATCCGGCGCTCGCCTATGCCCATATCTTGCAAGAATCGAACTTCCGGGCCAGCGCCCGTAGTCCGGCCGATGCGATGGGCCTGATGCAGATCACCCCCATAACCGTGCGGCAGCACGCACCCCGGCTGGAACTGGGGCCAGACCAGGTCGACATCTACGAGCCGCGCACCAACCTGGCATTCGGGCAGCGCAACCTGGAAATGCTGCAGGAAGATCCTGCCACGCGCGACAAGCTGCCCAAGATCATGGCCGCCTACAATGCGGGCCTTACCCCGGTTCGCCGGTGGGAAAGCGAAATCCGCGATATGGGCGATCCGCTGCTGTATATGGAAGCGATCCCCTATTGGGAGACGCGCAGCTATGTCGCCATCGTGATGCGCAACTACTGGATGTACGAGCGGCAGGCCAATACGGCCTCGCCCAGCCGGCTGTCGCTGGCGCAGAACGCCTGGCCGGCCTTTCCCGGCACGGGCAGCAGCCTGGCAGATGGCCGCGTGGCACTTTCCACCGGAGGACAATGATGGCGATCGACACCAGCCGCAGCTTCAAGCCGATCAACATTGCGCTGCTGACAGTGTCCGACACTCGCGGGCCCGGTGATGACACGTCGGGCGACATTCTGGCCCAGCGGATCACCGATGCCGGGCACGCACTGGTGGCGCGCACGATCCTGAAGGACGATGCCAGCCTGATCGCCGACCAGTTGCGCCGATGGATCGCCGATCCCGCCGTGGATGCGGTGGTATCAACCGGCGGCACCGGACTGACCGGGCGTGATGTGACACCCGAAGCGCTCGACCGGGTGAAGACGCGGGATATTCCCGGTTTCGGCGAAGTGTTCCGCTTCCTCAGCTACCAGACGATCGGCACATCTACTGTGCAATCGCGCGCCTGCGCGGTGGTGGCGGACGGAACCTATATCTTCGCCCTGCCCGGCTCCAACGGTGCGGTGCGCGACGGGTGGGACATGATCCTGGCTGAACAGCTGGATGCGCGAAACCGCCCGTGCAACTTCATCGAACTGATGCCCAGGCTCAGGGAAGTTTAGCCCCAAATTATTGTTCCGGCGTCAGGCCACCAGCCTGAGCGATGAAGTACCGCGCTTCGGCCTGAGCGAAACGTTGGCGATGCCCGGGACCAGGGCCAGCTGGTCCACCAGGTCGCCGTGCAAATCGAAGTCCTTGCCCAGCCGCACCAGCGGATCGATTTCCTCGCCAATGCGCAGCCGCGCCAGCACTTCGCCGTGGCCGGGCTTTCCCGCAGTCAGGCTTTCGCGCAAGGCCAGCAAGGCGCCTTCGCCCTCGATCTCGCATTCCAGCACCATGCGCGATGCGCCGGTAACTTCCGCCAACGGCCGCGCCCCCCGCACGGTGATGCGCGGCGGATCGTCCGGGCTCGGCTTGTCGAGTTCGACATTAAGCAGCACACAGGCACCGTCGGCCGCCCAGCGCTGGAAACCTTCGACCAGCGATTCTTCAAAGCAGGCGGCAGTGAACTGGCCCGAGCTGTCGGAGAAGGTGGCGCGGATAAAATCTCCGCCGCGTTTGGTGCGGCCCTTGCTGACGCTTTCCACCAGTGCAGCCATGACTGCCTGGGTCCGCTCGCCCGCAACGTCGCCCTGCATCAGCGAGGCATAGGTCCGCGCGCCCTGGGCCGAGGCGACCATGCGGAATTCGGTCACCGGATGGGCCGCAAAGTAGAACCCGAAACTTTCCCGCTCGGCCTCCATCTGCTCGGCGCGGCTCCATTGCGCAGTTTCGGTCAGGCGCAGGGTCGGTTCCGCGTGGTCATCGCCGCCGAACAGCGCCGCCTGCCCGCTGGTCCGCTCACGCACCGCCGCATCGGCCACGGCAAGCAGCATCTCGGCATTGGCCACCACCGCCGCGCGATTGGGATGAAGACTGTCAAGCGCGCCTGCGCCAGCCAGCCCTTCCAGCTGGCGCCGGTTCATTGCGCCTGCAGGTGTGCGGCGGAACAGGTCTTCCAGGCTTTCGTAGTCTCCGTTGGTCTCCCGCTCGGCCACGATCTGGTCCATCGCTTTTTCGCCAACATTGCGGATGCCCGCCATGCCATAACGGACCGCGTGGCCCTCTTCGGTCTGCTCCACGCTGAATTCGGCCTCGGACGCATTGATGTCCGGCCCCAGCAGAACCACCCCGTTGCGCCGCGCATCGTCCACGAACACACTAAGCTTTTCGGACTGGTGCATGTCGAAACACATTGATGCGGCGTAGAATTCTTCCGGATAATGCGTTTTCACCCAGGCTGTCTGATAGCTGAGAACGGCATAGGCGGCCGCATGGCTTTTGTTGAAGCCGTAACCGGCAAACTTGTCGATCAAGTCGAACAACACATTTGCCTCGCGCCCCTCGATTGCCGAGACCGTCTTGCAGCCATCGACAAAGCGCTGGCGCTGCGCGTCCATTTCTTTCTGTTCTTTCTTGCCCATCGCGCGGCGCAGCAAGTCTGCATCGCCCAACGAGTATCCGGCCAGGATCTGCGCCGCCTGCATGACCTGTTCCTGGTACACGAAGATGCCATAGGTTTCGGCCAGGATGCCTTCCAGCTTGGGGTGCGGATATTCGATCGGCGCCTCGCCGTTCTTGCGCTTGCCGAATAGCGGGATGTTGTCCATCGGGCCGGGGCGATAGAGCGAGACCAGCGCGATGATGTCCTCGAACACAGTTGGCCGCACCTGCGCCAGCGTGCGCCGCATACCTTCGGATTCCAGCTGGAACACGCCCACGGTGTCCCCGCGCTTCATCAGGGTATAGACCGCCGCATCGTCCATTGGCAGGCGTTCGGGATCAACCGTGATGCCGCGCCGGGCCAGCAGGTCCATCGCCTTGCGCAACACCGACAGCGTCTTCAGGCCCAGGAAGTCGAACTTGACGAGGCCGGTGTCCTCCACATGCTTCATGTCGAACTGCGTGACCGGCATGTCGGACCGGGGATCGCGATACAGCGGCACCAGTTCGGCCAATGGCCGGTCACCGATCACCACGCCGGCGGCATGGGTGGACGAATTGCGCGGGAACCCTTCCAGTTGCAGCGCCAGGTCCACCAGCCGCTTTACCTCGTTGTCGTTCTCGTACTCGCGGCGGAAATCGGCTGCGCCGTTCAATGTGCGGGCCAGGGTCCACGGATCGGTCGGGTGGTTGGGGATCATCTTGGTCAGACGATCCACCTGGCCATACGGCATCTGCAGGATGCGCCCGCAATCGCGCAGCACGGCGCGGGCCTTCATCTTGCCGAAGGTGATGATCTGCGCCACCCGATCATGCCCATAGCGATCCTGCACATAGCGGATCACCTCGCCGCGGCGGGTTTCGCAGAAGTCGATATCGAAGTCGGGCATCGACACACGTTCGGGGTTGAGGAAGCGTTCGAACAGCAGGCCCAGCTTCAGCGGATCGAGATCGGTGATGGTCAGCGACCAGGCGACCAGGCTGCCCGCGCCCGAGCCGCGCCCCGGCCCCACCGGAATGCCCTGCGCCTTGGCCCACTTGATGAAATCGGCCACGATCAGGAAGTAACCGGGAAAGCCCATCCGGCTGATCACGTCCACTTCGAACGCCAGCCGGTCGGTATAGACCTGCAATTCCTCGTCGCTCATCGGAGGATAGGATTCCAGCCGCGCGGCCAACCCGGCCCGCGCATCTTCCGCCAGCAACCGGGCCTCGCCCTCAACATCGCCCGCCAGACTGGGCAGGATCGGCTTGCGCCTGATAGGCGAGTAGGCACAGCGTTGTGCCACCACCAGCGTGTTGGCGGTCGCTTCGGGCAGATCGGCAAACAGCTCGGCCATCATCCGGTCGGACTTGACCCATGCCTCGGGCGAGGAGCGCGGACGGTCGGCGCTGTCGATCTGGGTCGAATTGGCGATGCACAGCATGGCATCGTGCGCCGAATGCATGTGCGGATCGGCGAAGTTGGCCGGGTTGGTGGCAACCAGCGGCAGATCCAGGGCATAGGCCAGATCGATCATCGCGGCTTCGCCCGCATCTTCTATCTCGTTTCCGCCGCGGGCAAGTTCGATATAGAACCGCCCGGGGAAAAGTGCGGCCAGATGCCGCGCGAGTTCATCGGCCCGGTCCACCTTGCCGCCCGCCGCCAGCCGGGTCACCCCGCCCTCGGCCCCGCCCGACAGCGCGATCAGACCGTCTGTCCGCCTGGCAAGATCGGCCAGCTCAACATGCGGTTCCAGTTCCAGGGGCCGGTCAAGATGCGCCCGGCTGACGAGGTGGCACAGGTTGAGCCAGCCCGCCTCGTCCTGCGCGAACAACGGCAGGTAATCGATCGGCCCGCCTTCCTCGCGCGCAACGCCAAGCAGGGTGCCGATGATCGGCTGCACGCCGTAATCCTTGCACGCGGAAGCGAACATGGTGGCGCCGTACAGCCCGTTACGGTCACAGATTGCGATGGCGGGAAAGCCGCGTTCCTTGGCCAGCTTGGCAATCGCCTTGGGATCAATCGCGCCTTCCAGCATCGAGTAGCTGGAGAATACGCGCAAGGGGATGAAAGGTGCAAAGGCCATCCTGCAGATGTGCGGCGCGGCGCGCTTGCGATCAAGCGCGCGCGGCGATCGCTTGGGGAAAAATGATTGCCGATTAGCCAGCAGCGCTTTTTGCTGTATGTTGGGCACAGTTATAGCATCGTTGGGGGACGATTAATGGTTGAAATTCCGCAAAATACGCAAGCTACCGCACTTGCCGCGCGCGCCAAGGCAATCCTGCTTACACCGGATGTAGAGTGGGCCAAAATCGCTACCGAGACGGATCAGCCCAAGTCGCTGTTCCTCAGCTACGCCCTTCCCTTGGCGCTGATCAGCCCGCTGGCCAGCTTTATCGGTGGTCAGGTGTTCGGCCTGGGTGCGATGGGCATCAACATCAGTATCGGCCTTGTCAGCGGTCTGACGCTTGCCGTGGTGACCTTTGTCATGTCGCTGGTCAGCCTGTGGGTGGTTGCCTTTGCGGCCAACTTCATCAGCCCGAAGTTTGGCGGCAAGGATGATTTTCCCGCTGCCTTCCGGCTCGTGACCTACAGCTGGACCGCAGCATGGTTGTCGGGCATTTTCGGGTTGATCCCGATGCTCAGTATCCTGAGCCTGCTGGGGATCTACAGCCTTTACCTGCTTTACAAGGGCGCGACCCCGGTGATGGCAGTGCCGCAAGACAAGGCAGTGGGCTTCACCGCTGTCACCGTCGTGGCAGCAATCGTGGCGATGTTCGTGGTCAACATCCTGATCGGCATTTTCACCGCCCCGCTACTGATGGCCGGCGCAGCCAGCACAGCCGGCGGCATGTCGATCGACATGGGCGAGGAAGGCAGCATGAAATCGAACGCCGATGGCACCATGACCATCACCGGACCAGATGGCGAAGAAGTGACCATCACCATTGACCAGAATGAAGCCGAATAACCTGTGAACCGGGCGCGTGGCTTGCCGCGCGCCCCAAGCTGTCCCTAGGCTGCCTCCCTAGGCAGTCAGGGTCAGACCTGCTCCAGCCGCCCTTCGTGCAACCGCACAACCCGGTCCATCCGCGCGGCCAGCCGCTCGTTATGGGTGGCGACCAGCGCCGCGCTGCCGTGGTTTCGGACCAGTTCGATAAACTGCGCAAAGACCTTTTCCGAAGTCTTTTCGTCCAGGTTGCCGGTCGGCTCGTCGGCCAGCACCAGCTTGGGGCTGTTGGCGAGCGCCCGGCCCACCGCCACGCGCTGCTGCTCGCCGCCCGATAGCTGGCTGGGCCGATGGGTCAGCCGGTGGCCGAGACCGAGCAGGCCGAGCAGGTCGGCGGCGCGAACCTCTGCCTCAGCCCGCGATTTGCCCATCAGCAATTGCGGGATGACCACGTTTTCCAGCGCGGTGAAATCGGGCAGCAAGTGGTGGAACTGGTAGATGAAGCCCAGGTGATCGCGCCGCAGCGTGGTCCGTTCGGCCGAAGACACGTCGCTCGCATCGATCCCGGCCATGCGGATCGAACCCGAGAACCCGCCTTCCAGCAGGCCCACGGCTTGCAGCATGGTCGATTTGCCCGAGCCGGATGGCCCCAACAGCGCCACGATCTCGCCCGGCATCACATCCAGGTCGACACCGCGCAGCACCTCGATGACTTCGCCACCCTGCTCGAAATTGCGCGCCACGTTGCGCAGCGATACGATTGGATCATTCATAACGCAGCACCTCGACCGGATCGGTATTGGCCGCCCGCCAGGCGGGATAGAGCGTCGCAAGGAAGGCCATGCCCATCGCCATGCCGGCAATCGAGAACACTTCCACCGGGTTCACCCGCGCGGGCAGTTCTGTCAGGAAGCGGACCTGCGGATCCCACAACTGCACGTTGAGCAGGAATTCGATCCCGTTCACGATCGACTGGCGGAAGAACAAGACCAGCAGCCCCAGGGCCACGCCTGCCAGCGTCCCGATCGCCCCCACGACAGAACCGGTGGTAACGAAAATCTTCAGCAGGCTCTGCCGCCGGGCGCCCATGGTCCGCATGATGGCAATGTCGCGGGTTTTCGATCGCACCAGCATCACCAGCGAGGAGAGGATGTTGAAGGCCGCCACTAGCACGATGATGCCCAGCGCAAAGGCCATAGCCACCCGTTCCACCTGCAACGCTTCAAACAGCGAGGCGTTCATATCCTGCCAGATGGTCACCACGGCGCGGCCGTTCAGCGCTTCGGCCACCGGCGCCATGATTTCGGGCACCTGGTCGGCATCCACGGTGGTCACTTCGATCGCGCTGATCGCATTGCCCATCAGCAGCAAGGTCTGCGCACTCTCCATCGGCATGATCACCATGCGCTCGTCAAAATCGTAGATACCCACTTCGAACACGGCGGTGATTGTATAGCCGATCTGGCGCGGGACAGTGCCGAACGGCGTTGCGCGGCCCTGCGGATTGATGATGGTCAACGTATCGCCCAGCCGTGCGCCCATCTTGGTGGCGAGGCGTGAGCCGACGGCGATGTTGCGCTGGCCCGGCTGGAGCGAGGACAGGTCACCCATCAGCAGATTGGGCGTCAGGCGGCCAATATCTTCAGGCAGGTTACCCCGCACCACCACGGCATCGGCCCGGCCGTTGAAACTGGCGAGCAGCGGCTGTTCGACCATCGGCGTGGCACGGGTAACGCCAGTGGTTTCCTGAACCTGGGCCAGCACGTCCTCCCAGCCTTCCAGCCGACCGCCATAGGCCTGCACCACGGCATGCCCGTTCAAACCGGTGATGCGGTCGATCAGTTCTGCGCGGAAGCCGTTCATCACGCTCATCACGATAACCAGCATGGCGACCGACAACATGACCACGCCGATCGAGATCGACGCCACCAGCGTGATCACCGCTTCGCTGCGCCCGGGCAGCATATATCGCTTGGCGATGGTCCATTCGAAAGGAGAGAGGAGCAAGCGGGTCGCCTTGGTCTGGGGGCTTGAGACAGCACCGGAATGGGCCGTTTAGAAGGCGGGCAGCACGGTGGCAAGGGCTGGCTGGGCCGGCACCGACTGGCCGCATCGTTAACCCGATCCTTACCATGCTTGGGCACATCGCTGCGATGGCCCGTTATCCCTTCAGTGTTGCACGATGGCTGGCCCTGAAGGCGGGCCTAAGCAGCGCGACGCGGATCAGCACGCTGGCGATGGGCACTTTGCTGTTGATGGCGGCCATGCTGGCATTGTTCGCCGGGCTGACAATAAACGCCTCAAAATTGGAACGCCTGGCCGAGGAATGGGCCGACCACACCCGCGAAGTGCTGGAACGAACAGCTGAAATCGAATCCGCCACCAACGCCACCATCCGTGGTGAACGCGGATACCTGCTGACGCAGGACGAGACCTTCCTTGAGCCCTATCATCAGGGGGAGGAGGACTTGCGCAGGTCGCTGGCAGAATTGCAGGTCTTGGCAAGCGATGACCCTATGCAGGCCAGCCGGGTTGAACAACTAGCCCAGCGGGTTGACGATTACCTGGCCGTGGTGTCTTCCATCATCGCTGCCGAAAACGCTGGCCGGCACGGAGAAGCAGTGCAGCGCGTGCGCGCCTACGAGGGACGTCAGTCGATCCGCGCCATCATGCAGGAACTGGCCGCTATCGATGAGATCGAGGAGCGCGTGCTTACCCGCCGCACCGCCCAGGCGCAGGCATCCAAGATACGCTCGCAGCGGCTAGAATACCTGCTTGGTTCGGTCGGTATCCTGCTGCTGGCGCTGGGTGCGGTCGCCACTCTGGCCTTGCGCCGATCATTGCTGCGCGAAGCGGCAGTGCGCAGCGAACTGCACCGCATCGCCACGACCGACGAGTTGACGGGACTGGCCAACCGGCACGAGCTGTTTTCATCGCTCGACCGGATGATTGCCACATCGCGCCGCAGTTCACGGCCATTATCACTCGCGATCCTCGATATTGACCGGTTCAAGTTGGTCAACGACCTGCATGGCCACCCGGCAGGTGACGAGGTCATCCGCCTGGTGAGCGAAATGGCGCTGGCGATGATGCGCGAGCAGGATCTGGTGGGGCGGCTGGGTGGCGAAGAATTCGTGATCGCCTTCCCCGATTGCAGCGCCGCATTCGCGGTGGCCGCGTGCGAGCGGCTGCGCGAAGGGGTGGCGGCGCTGCCAATCTTGCTGGCAGATGGGAAGTCACTCCGGATCACCATAAGCTTCGGCGTTGCCCAGTTGCAGGATGATGACCGGACGCGCCTTATCTCCCGCGCTGACGAAGCACTTTACCGGGCGAAAAAGGGCGGCCGCAACCAGGTGTATCTGGCCGCCTGAGCCGGATCAGGCTGCCTGGTGCAGATAGACCGCGCGTTCATGGCTGAACGCCTTGAACCCGAAATAGCCGTGGTAGCTGCCCGAACCGCTCTGGTTTACACCACCAAACGGCAGGTTGTTTTCCAGATAGTGCGAGAACACCCCGTTCACCGTCACCCCGCCCGACGAAGTGCGATCGAGCACCCGCTGAACATTGGCTTCGTTCGGGCTGAACACATAAAGCGCCAGCGGCTTGTCGCGCGAGGCGATGTAATCGATCACCTGATCCAGCTTGTCATAGGTCATCACCGGCAAAACGGGCGCGAATATCTCGTCCTGCAGGATGGTCATCTGGGGCGTGACATCTGTCAGCATTGTGGGGGCAATGGTCAGGTCATCTGCATCCATCGTGCCGCCAACGGCAACTGTCGCGCCCTTGGCAACAGCATCATCAACCATGCCTTTCACCCGATCGAAATTGCGCTGGTTGACGATCTGCGCGATGGCCGACTTGTTAATCGCGCCATCATCACCGTGGAGGTTCTTTTCCACATTGGCGCGGAACCCGTCGACCAGCGCCTGCTTCTGGTCTTCCTTCACGAACACATAGTCAGGGCAGATGCAGGCCTGGCCGCCGTTGAACTGCTTGGCTCCGGCCAGTGCAGCAGCAATCGCAGGAATATTTGCCCCATCGTCGATGATCACCGGGGACTTGCCGCCCAGCTCCAGCGTGACGCTGGCCAGGTGCTTGGCCGCAGCGGCCATCACCACTTTGCCCACGCGGGTGCTGCCGGTGAAAAAGATATGGCTGAACGGAAGGTCCAGCAGCGCTTCGGCAACATCGACCTCGCCCTCGAACACGGCGACCTCGTTTTCCTCGAACACTTCGCCCACGATCACCTTGGCGATCCGCGCGGTTGCCGGGCACAGGTCGGTCAGCTTGAGGATGCAGCAATTGCCCGCCGCCACGGCCGCCGCCAGCGGGCCGAACACCAGCCCGAGCGGGAAATTCCACGGCCCCAGGATCAGGCACACGCCGCGCGCCTCATACGTGATCATCGCCTTGTCGGCTGGATTGCTCGACGGGGTGACGAGGGTCGGCTTCATCCATTCATCAAGGTTGTCGATGTTGCGCTGGATATTGCCGGTGACGTTGAGCACTTCGGTCACGCGAATCTCGCCCACCGGCTTGCGGGTATCTTCCAGCACGGCGGCAATAATATCGTCGGCATGGGCTTCCACCGCCGCCTTCAGCTTGGCGAGCTTGGCCTTGCGCACATCGGCGCCGGTGGCCTTCACATCCCACTGGTGCGCCTGCTGCAAGGCAAAGACGCGGGCAATTTCGGCGGACTGGTCAATAGCAGTAGGTGCGGTGGACATCGGCGTTCCCGTATCAAGCTGAAGTTCAAGTTGCCCATATGGCATCGGCTGGCGCGATTGCCAGTTCCTTGCGATGGGTCAATCAGACGGACAGTCAGTCCTTGTCGTGGTGCGGCACACCGGGCACCTCGGGCTCGAGACTGGCGATCTCGGGCTCGTGCACCTCGATACTACCCCGGCCGAGGTGGCTGCGACTGCGGCTGTAGCCGAAGTAGATCACCAGGCCGAGAGCGCCCCAAATGGGCAGGAACAGCATTGCCGCGCTGGGCAGGTTGAAGAACAACAGGACACAACCGACCATGGTCAACGGAGCAATGACCCATACGAACGGGACGCGGAAGCTGCGCTTGCGGCCCGGATCCCGCTTGCGCAAGACCATCACGGCCACGGCCACCATGAAGAAGGCATAGAGCGTTCCGGCATTCGAAATGTCAGCCAATTGGCCCACGGGGAAGAACGCTGCAGCCACTGCCACTGCGACGCCGGTAATGATCGTAACGATATGCGGCGTCTTGAAGCGGGGGTGAACGGTGCTCAACCGGTCCGGCAGCAGGCCGTCGCGGCTCATCACGAAGAAAATGCGGGTCTGGCCGAACATGAGCACCAGGATCACTGACGGCAACGCAAGGAAGGCAGCGATGCCCAGCATGTTACCCACGCCCGAAAATCCGATGACCCGCAAAACATGGGCCAGCGCCTCGTTTGAACAGACCAGTGCATCGGCATGAATTGCCATTGCGCATTGGCGCGCCAGTTCGGGCGATCCGGCTTCGAGCGGTATGCCCAGTGCATCCATGATCGGTTGGCCGCCAATAGTGCCGATCGCGCCTGCGGCCACCAGGATATAGAACACGGTGCAGAACAGCAGCGATGCGATGAGACCGATGGGCACGTTGCGCTGCGGATCCTTGGTTTCCTCTGCCGCGGTGGAAACGGCGTCGAACCCGACATAGGCGAAAAACATCGTCGCGGCAGCGCCAACCGCGCCCACGCCGGTGCCCCAACCGCCGAACAGGCCGGCCGGCAGGAACGGATTGAACCGGTCAGCATCGAACTCCGCACTGGTCAGCGTAAGGGCGATGAATACGGTCAAGGCGGATACCTTGATCAACACCAGCACGGCATTGACCTTGGCGCTCTCGCTGGTGCCGACCACCAGCAGTGCGGTGACCAGCAAGGCGATCAGCAGCGCGGGCAGGTTGATCAGGCCGCCTTCGGCCCCGCCGAACGCCAGCGGACCGGCGCTGAGCCAGGCTGGCAAAGTTATGCCGAGGAATTCATTGAGGATCGTGCCGGTGAAATAGCCCGACCAGCCAACCGACACGGCAGAAGCGGCGATGGCATATTCCATGATCAGTGCCCAGCCCACGGTCCAGGCGAAAAATTCGCCCATCGACGCATAGCTGTAGGTATAGGCGCTGCCCGCCACCGGGATCATCGAAGCGATTTCGGCATAACAGAGCGCCGCCACGATGCAGACCAGACCGGCGATGGCAAAGGCGATCATCAGGCCTGGCCCCGCCTTCTGCGCACCGACCGCCGTCAACACGAAAATGCCCGTCCCGATCACGCAGCCGATGCCCAGCAGGGTCAGCTGGAACCAGCCGAGCGAGCGGTGCAAACTCTTCTTTTCAGCAGCGGCTAGAATGGCATCAAGTGGCTTGATCCGGTCGAAAAACATAACACACGATCCCTCACGGCCTGCTGCGGGTTATTCCCTTGCACCGGCTTGTTGCGGGCAGTTTGTAACGCAAACTGGTGGCTGGGCAATCGGCGAGTTGCGCCTTGTCCCCCGGGCAAGCATCAGCCGCCGCGCAGCAATGTCACGCCCCAGTCGCGTTCCAGCAGGTAGAGCAATGTCCGCGCCGCCTGCCCGCGGGGCGATTCAAGCCCGCCATCGTGTTCCACCAGCAGTTTGGCATCATCATTGGCCACTCCCAGCAGACGGCTGACCTGCTCCAGCGTGGCGATATTGAATGCCTCGTCGCCCGATTGCCGCGTGCCCAGTAGTTCGCCCCCACCGCGCAGGCGCAGATCCTCCTCGGCCAGCAGGAACCCGTCCTGCGTCTCGCGCATCAGCGCCAGCCGCGCGCGGCCGGTTTCGGACAGCTCCTCGCCGCGCAGCAGCAGGCAGGTGCTCTTCTCGCTGCCTCGTCCCACCCGGCCACGCAACTGGTGGAGCTGGGCGAGACCGAAGCGTTCTGCCTGTTCGATCACCATCAGGGTGGAACTGGGCACGTCCACCCCTACCTCGATCACTGTCGTCGCCACCAACAGGCGCGCATCGCCCGCCGCAAACCGCGCCATCGCTGCATCCTTGCTGTCTGGCGGCAATTGACCGTGCAGCAGGACCACCGCATCACCGAACCGGTGCTTCAGCGCCGCATAGCGCGCTTCGGCAGCAGCGGTGTCGTCCACCTCGTTATCGCGCACCATCGGGCAGACCCAATAGGCCTGTTGGCCGCTGGCAAGGTGGCGTTCCACGCCCGCCACCACATCGTCCATTCGCCCGGCAGAGACCACACGGGTGTCGATCGGCTGGCGGCCCGGCGGCATTTCGTCCAGCCGGCTGACATCCATCTCGCCATATTGCGCCAGCACCAGCGTGCGCGGAATCGGCGTAGCGGTCATCGCCAGTGTATGCGGTGTGACGCGACCCTTTTGCGTCAACAACAACCGCTGGCCCACACCAAAGCGGTGCTGTTCATCGATTACCACCAGCCCCAGATTGCGATAGCTGACCGTGTCCTGGAAAATCGAATGCGTGCCGATCACGATGTCGATCGAACCATCGACCAGCCCCATCAGGATAGATTCGCGCGCGCGCCCTTTGTCACGCCCGGTCAGGATGGCGACTTCAACGCCGGTTGACGCGGCCAGTTTACGCAAGGTCTCATAGTGCTGGCGGGCGAGGATTTCTGTGGGCGCAAGCAAGGCGGCCTGCGCGCCGGCTTCCACCGCCAACAACATCGATTCCAGCGCCACCACCGTCTTGCCGGCCCCCACATCGCCCTGCAGCAGCCGCAGCATCGGGGTTTCCTGCGCCATGTCGCCGGCAATTTCATCGATCGAGCGGCGCTGCGCTCCGGTCAGGGGGAACGGCAGTTGCAGCAGGTCGCGGCGCGATCCATCGCCCTGCAACGCCTGCCCCCGCCGCTTGCGATTGGCCTGCCGCACCAGCATCAGCGCCAGCGCATTGGCAAACAGTTCGTCGTAGGCCAGCCGGTCACGCGCCGATGGGTGATCGGACCGGTGGGCGAGCATCAGGGCATCACGCCAGCCGGGCCACTTGCTCTTGTCGAGCAACCCCGGCTCGATCCATTCGGGCAGGTCAGGTGCGCGCTCCAACGCCTGCGCCACCATTCCTGCCACCCGCGGCTGGGTCAGGCCTTCGGCCAGCCGATAGACCGGCTCCACCAGATTGCCTGCCAACCCTGCACTGTCGGGCGAGATATGATCGGGGTGGACCATCTGCAGCATGTCGCCATAGCGATCCAGCCGCCCGGCAACCCAGCGCTTCTCGCCCACGGGAAGCTGCTTCCTGGCGGTGTAGCTGGCCTTGCCAAACCAGGTGAGCGAACACACGTTGCCCGCCGCATCCTGCGCCAGCACCCGGTATGGCCCGCGTCCGGTGTTGCTCGACCGGTGTTCGATCGGGGTCAATGCGATCACGATCTGCTCGCCCTCGCTCGCACTATCAAGATCGGCCACACTGCGCCGCATCACGAACCGTTCGGGCAGGTGATAGGCCAGATCGCGCAGGCGGGTGAGGTGGAGCTTTTCCAGCGGCTTCTTCAGCTTGGGCCCCACGCCATCAAGGCTGTCTGTCTCGGCGAACAGCGGATTGAGAATATCGGGGCGCATGGTGCACCTCATAGCGCCAAGCGGAAACGTTGCGCCAGTTTTGACTTTGCGCATAATATCCGCGCGCCCTGCGTGATATTCACTTGTGATGCCCTGAACTGAGGAGTTGAACGCCATGCTTTTGCCCCACGGAACCTTGATAGCCCTCGTCGATGGTGAGCGGTTTGAACTTTACCGGAACGCAGGCAATGAAGTGCGCCCGGAACTGACTGCTGTCGCAACTTCCAAACTTGATGAACAGAACAAGGGATCGGGCAACCGCCACTATTCCAGCGCCGGAAATCCGCAGGACTCTCTGATCGAGGAGGATGCCCATGCCGCCGCAGTTACCGATTGGTTGAACGGACAGGTATTGTCCCACAAGCTGGAAGGTCTTGTGATAATCGCCGCCCCGCGCACCCTTGGCGAAATGCGCAAGCATTACCACAAGCAGCTGCAGGCCGCCTTGTTGGGCGAAGTGCCGAAGGATCTGGTGGGGCGCAGCGGGCCAGAAATCGTCGCTGCCCTGAAGGCCTGATCACGGCCAGCAAACTTGCGCGCCAATCGGGGTTGCCGTAGTCGCTGACGCGATGAGCGATGATCCCACCAGAGTGCCCCGCTTGGCCCGCATGAAGTTCCGCGCATGGCATCGGGGCACGCGCGAGGCTGATTACATCTTCGGCGGTTTCTTCGATACCTATCATGCAAGCTGGAACGAGGCGGAGATTGTCTGGTTCGAGGCGCTGCTGGACGAGGACGATGTCGACGTGATGGCCTGGGCACTGGGAACCGCGCCCGCGCCGCACCGGTTTCATGGCCCGTTGCTGCAACAGTTCCAGCAGATCGACTACGTGAAGATCTGACCTTCGGCCAGGGTGGCGCTGGCAGGTTGCCTGCGCTATCGGCTCCCAACGAACAGCAGCAACACCCCCTCCCCCGCCCGGGCAGGGGGCATTTGCCTATGCACGGAACAGCCGACCCATGCCCGATTTCGCCCGCATCCTTACCGCCAAGCAGCCACTGACGCTGGCCTCGGTCGCGCGCGGGGCACAGCCGCTGATGTTGGCCGACCTTGCCCGCGCCGCACAAGCCAGCGCCAAGGGCGGGCGGGCGGTTTTCATCGCGCCCGATGATGCCGCAATGCGCGCCGTGGTCGATGCCGCGCAGTTTTTCGCGCCCGAACTGGACGTAATTGATTTTCCGGCATGGGATTGCCTGCCGTTTGACCGCGCCAGTCCTGCCTTGTCGGTCTCCGCTTCGCGCCTGTCCGCACTATACCGCCTGCAGGTCCCGCAGCGTCGGCCGCAATTGCTGGTGACCACAATCAACGCCGTGCTCCAGCGTGTGCTCACCCCGTTCCGCGTGCGCGAGAGTGTGCGCGAATTGAAGCCGGGCGTGGTGATCGGGCACGAGAGCCTGGCCGGGTTGCTCCAGCGGCAGGGCTATACCCGCAGTGATACCGTGGTGGATGCGGGCGAATTCGCTGTGCGCGGGTCAATCTTCGACATTTACCCGTCGGGCCTAGAAGGGGGCTTGCGGCTGGATTTCTTCGGTGACGAGCTGGAAAGCCTGCGCCTGTTCGATCCCAGCACTCAACGCACCACCGGCACGGTGGAGGGCCATTTGCTGCTGCCCGCCAGCGAGGCGCTGCTCGACGAAGCCACGATCAAGCGTTTCCGCAGCCACTACCGCGAAACCTTTGGCGCCACCGCCACGCAGGATCCCTTGTATGAAGCGGTCAGCGACGGACGCCGGCTGGCCGGCATGGAACATTGGCTGCCCTTATTCGAGGACAAGCTGGCCACGCTGTTCGATTACCTGACCCCGCAGGACCAGGTGGTGATCGAAGGCACCGCCTTGCAAGCCGCAGAAGAGCGGTTGGCCGATATTGCCGACTATCACCGCCAGCGGCGCGAGGTTTCCGGACAGGCCAAAGGCTCCTACCGCCCGCTGGATGCTGTCGCGCTATATCTGAAGCGCGAGGAGCTGGCGGCCGCAGCAGCTGCCCTGCCGATCCACAAGACCAGCATCTTTGCTGAACCCGAAGGCGACAAGGTACTCGATTTCGGGTTCCGCTCGGCGCGCGATTTCACGCCTGAACGGTCGGCGGGCAAGAACGCCTATGAAGCAGCGGCCAAGCATTTTGCCGCGCTGGGGCGGGTCGGCAAACGCCCTTTGTTGGCCGCCTACTCCGAAGGTTCGCGCAGCCGCATTGCCTCGATCATGGCGGAGGCGGGCACCGAGGTGGTGCTGGCAGACGGCTGGCAGGATGCCCTGGGCAAAAGCGCCAAGGGCAAAGCAGTCGCCATGGTGCTGCCGCTCGACACCGGCTTTGCCAATGACGAACTGGAAATCGTCACAGAACAGGATCTGCTTGGCGACCGGCTGGTTCGCCGCCGCCGCAAGCAGAAGGATGCAGATGCATTCCTGGCCGAACTGCAGGCACTGCGCAGCGGTGACCTGGTGGTTCACATGGACCACGGGATCGGCAAGTACCTGGGGCTGGAAGCCATCGCCGCGGGCAAGAGCCTGCACGATTGCGTGATGCTGGAATATGCCGGGGGCGACAAACTCTACATCCCGGTGGAAAATATCGACGTCCTGTCGCGCTATGGCAGCAGCGAGGAAGGGGCTTCGCTGGACCGGCTGGGTGGCGAGGCATGGCAGCGCCGCCGGGCGCGCCTGAAGGAACGCATTCAGGCCATCGCCGGGGAACTGATGCTGGTGGCCGCCGAACGCGCGCTGAAACATGCCCCGGTGCTGCAACCAGACGAGAACGGTTACAACCAGTTCGTCGACCGCTTCCCCTGGGCCGAGACCGAGGACCAGGAAGCGGCCATCTCCGATGTGCTGAAGGACCTGGCGGAAGGCAAGCCGATGGACCGGCTGGTGTGCGGCGATGTCGGCTTCGGCAAAACCGAGGTGGCGCTGCGGGCCGCATTCGTGGCCGCGATGGCCGGGCAGCAGGTGGCAGTGGTCGCCCCCACAACCCTGCTCGCCCGCCAGCACTACAACGGCTTTGTGGAACGCTTCAAAGGCTTCCCGCTGGAAATCGGCCGCCTGTCACGGCTGGTCCCCGCAGCCGAGATGAAGACCACCCGTGATGGGCTGGAAGCTGGCCAGATTGACGTGGTGATCGGCACCCACGCCATTCTGTCAAAGAACACCAAGTTCAAAGAACTGGGCCTGGTGATCGTGGATGAGGAACAGCGGTTCGGGGTCAACCACAAGGAACGGTTGAAGCAGCTGCGCACCGATGTGCACGTCCTCACCCTCACCGCCACGCCGATCCCGCGTACGCTGCAGATGGCGATGAGTGGCCTGCGTGAACTGTCCACCATCCAGACTCCGCCGGTCGATCGCCTGGCGGTGCGCACCTATGTGATGGAATGGGATGACATGGTGATGCGCGAAGCCTTGCTGCGCGAACATCATCGCGGCGGACAAAGCTTCATCGTAGTCCCGCGGATTGCCGATATGGAGCAGGTATCCGACTGGCTGCACGAGAATGTGCCCGAAATCCGCTTTGTCGCCGCGCACGGCCAGATGAGCCCGCTGGAAGTGGAAGAGCGGATGAGCGCGTTTTACGAGAAGAAGTACGAAGTTCTGCTCAGCACGACCATCATTGAAAGCGGGCTCGATATTCCATCGGCCAACACCATCATCATCCACCGGGCCGACCGGTTCGGGCTGGCCCAGCTTTACCAGCTTCGCGGCCGCGTGGGCCGGGCCAAGATCCGCGCCTATGCCTATCTCACCACGCCATCGGACAGCGCATTGTCGGAAGTGGCGCAGAAGCGGCTGAAAGTGCTGGGTGATTTGGATTCGCTGGGTGCCGGGTTCCAGCTCGCCAGCCACGATCTGGACATTCGCGGCGCAGGCAACCTGCTGGGCGACGAACAATCGGGCCACATCCGTGAGGTCGGGTTCGAACTGTACCAGGCAATGCTGGAAGATGCGATCCTGGCCGCCAAGGCAGGCGCAATGGGGCTGGAACGGGCGCGCGAGGCGTTCAGCCCGCAGATCACTGTCGATGCGCCAATCATGATCCCGGACGACTATGTGCCCGATCTTGCCGTGCGCATGGCGCTGTACCGTCGCCTGAACGATGCCCGCGACAAGGCCGAGATCGAGGGCATGGCCGCCGAAATGATCGACCGCTTCGGTCCGCTGCCCGAAGCGACCAAGAACCTGGTCCGCCTGATCGAGATCAAGCACCAGGCGATCGCCGCCTGCATCTCCAAGGTCGATGTCGGCGTGCGCGGCACGCTGGTCACCTTCCACCAGGACAGCTTCCCCGATCCGATGGGCCTGATCGCCTATGTCGAGCGGCTGAACGCCAAGAAGCAAGGCACAGCCCGCCTGCGCCCGGACATGAAGCTGGTTATCGAACGCGCTTGGGGCGATCCGCAATCACGGCTGAACGGGCTGCTGCAGCTTACCAAGGGATTGAGCGGGATCGTCGCCAAGGCAACAAAGGCGGGTTAGCGCCGCGAATCTTCAGCTTGCGATTAACGCCGTAAAGTCCTCGGCGCTGATCGCCCGGGCGCCCAGAAAGCCCTGCCAGCTGGCACAGCCTTCGCGCGCTACAGCATCGCGCTGGGCCGCCGTTTCCACGCCTTCTGCAATCACTGCCAGGTCGAGCGCGCTGGCCAGAGCCACGATGCCGCGCAGCACTTCAAGGTCGCGCATATCCTCGGCCACGCCTTCGATCATACTGCGATCCAGCTTGAGGTAATGCAGCGGCAGCTTCTTCAGGTAGCGGAAGTTGCAGAACCCGGCGCCAAAGTCATCCAGCGCCACCTTGATGCCCAGGTCCACCAGTTGGCCCAACCGTTCAGCCGAGCGATCTAGTTCCAGCACCAGTGCCTGTTCGGTAATTTCCAGCGTCAGCCGTTCAGGCGCAAAGCCGGTGCGGCACAAAGCAGCCGCCACGATATCGGGAAAGCCCGGAGTGGCCAGATCGCCAGCGGTGATGTTGAGCGACAGGCGCATGTCCTGCGGCCAATGGCAGGCTACTGCCAGAGCGCGGTCCATCACGTGGTCGGACAGGCGCCGCACCAGATCGGACCGGGCGGCAATGCGGAACAGTTCGTCGCCCGCCACCAGTCCGCGATCGGGGTGGTGCCAGCGAACAAGCGCCTCGGCCCCTATGATGGCTCCGCCGCTGCAGGCGAACTGCGGCTGGAACAGGACTTCAACCGCGCCAGCTGCAATGGCGGCGGCAAGATCGGTGCCCAGCGGATGCGCCACGGCTGCGCGGCGATCATAGCGCAACCGGCGTTCGGCGGTGATTTCAGCTTCGGATCGGGTCTGCGGCATGACAGCCAGATGGACCAGCCGGTGCCATTCGTCACGCGGGGATAAGCGGCGCGTTGCAAATCGGGACGGCGGCACTACTGTCCGGCCGGATGACCGACACCGCGCCCCTTGTGGACCTCGACCGGCTGGCGCTGCTGGCTTCTACCACCGATCGTGCGCGGGAAGCGGCAGAAGCCCTCAAAGGGTGTCTCTCCTGGGTTCCGATCGAGGAAGCGAGTGCTGTAGTAGTGTTGGGCGGTGACGGGTTCATGCTCGATGCCCTGCACCAGATGCTGGACGATGCGCGCATCCTGCCCGCCTATGGCCTGAACCTGGGAACGGTGGGTTTCCTGATGAACCGCCATCGCGGGTGCGACGGGTTGACCAAGCGGCTGGCCAAGGCCCGCCCGATCACCGTGTGTCCGCTCAGGATGGAAGCCGTCACGCAGGATGGCGAGCGGCATTCAAGCTGCGCAATCAACGAAGTGAGCCTGCTGCGCGAAACCCGCCAGACCGCCAAGATCGAGATCAGCGTGAACGGCAAGGTCCGAGTGCCCGAATTGATGGGCGACGGGGTGCTGCTGGCCACCCCGGTCGGCTCCACGGCCTATAACCTTTCGGCCCACGGTCCAATCCTGCCGCTCGATTCGCAGATGCTGGCGCTAACCCCGATCAGCCCGTTCCGCCCCCGGCGCTGGCGCGGCGCGATCCTGCCCGATCGCAGCAAGCTATCCTTCCGTATCCGCGAGCCTGCCAAACGCCCGGTCGCCGTGGTGGCAGACCAGAAGGAGTATCGCGATATTGCCGAAGTCCACGTGGAAATCGCCCGCGATATGGCTATGACCCTGCTGTTCGATCCCGGCCACGCGCTCGACGAACGGATCGTGGCCGAACAATTCGTGGTGTGAACGCCCGCGCGGGCTTGCAAATCGGATTCGCCGCCAATATAGGCTCGCCCTGCCTTCGGGTTGCTCCCCGATAGCTCAGCGGTAGAGTAGGTGACTGTTAATCACTTGGCCGTAGGTTCGAATCCTACTCGGGGAGCCATTTTCCACTTCGCCGCTGTTCGCCCGCGACCGGGAATCCCCCTTAAACCCTAGGAAAGCCAACCCATACGCGCCCGTGCGTGTCCGTTGCCATTCGCCCCCTTTCGCGCTAATGGTGGGGGATGAAATGGGGGAACAGCCAATCCTCTAACTTGGAGAGTGGCATGGGCAAGCTGACACAGGCGCATATTCGGGCGGCAATTTCCAAACCAGGACGGCACCATGACGGTGACGGACTAGTGCTTTATGTGCGCGATTCGGGACAGGCGAGTTGGGTTGCGCGCGTCCAAGCCGATGGGGCGCGGCGCGAGTTCGGGCTCGGCAGCCTTCGCGCTGTCGGGCTTGGTGAGGCGCGCGAGAAGGCGGCGCTGGTGAAGGCTGCACTGGTAGCCGGGCGCGATCCACACCTGGCATTGAAGCCGCCCAAGGAAATGACGCGCACGTTCCGCGAGGCGGCGCTGGGCTTTCTGGAAGCCAAGGCCGCCGATGCAAAAATCTCTGTTGCGAAGCGCAAGCAAAACCTTGCCCAATTGACGGCCTATGCCTTTCCCGCCCTTGGCAAGCTGCAAGTGCAAAGCATCGATGCCGACGCTATCGCCGCCTGCCTTCGCCCGATCTGGACGCGAAAGCCGGAAACTGCGCGCAAGGTTCGCAGCCTGATCATTCGCACCTTGCGCTTTGCCCGCCCCGACGGCGCGCTGTTCATTGGCACGCTAGGCCCTGCCGTGGCGGACCGTCTGCCCGCACAACCCAAGCGCGGAAACTTTGAAGCCATGCCCTATGCCGATCTTCCCGCCTTCATGGCTCGGCTGGCAGACAAGGGCGGCATGGGAGCATTGGCCTTGCGCACGGCCATCCTGACTGCCGCACGCAGTGGCGAGGTGCGTGGGGCTACCTGGGCAGAACTTGATCTGGAAGCGGCTGTCTGGACGGTTCCGGCAGAGCGCATGAAAGCAAGGCGGGTGCACCGTGTCCCCCTGTCGCCAGCCGCCGTTGACCTGTTTCAACAGGCCGCTGGCGTCCGGCGAGTGGGAACTGACCTGGTCTTCCCGTCCGGCAAGGGCGACACATTGAGCGACATGACCCTGACTAAAGTTCTGCGCGATATGGAAGTGCCCTGCACCGTCCACGGTTTCCGCTCCACCTTTCGCGATTGGGCGGCAGAACAGACAAGCTTGCCTGGCGAAGTGGCGGAAGCGGCCCTTGCCCATATGGTCCCCAAGGCGGTGGAAGCCGCTTATCGCCGCACAGACTTTTTCGACAAACGGCGCGAATTGATGGACGCTTGGGCGGGTTTCGTTTCGGGGAGTGGCGAAGCCAATAGAGTTGTTGCAATGCCACGCAACACACGTGCCGGAGTGCAGACGGCCTGAGCTATCTCCGCCACATAGCGCGGAGTTGATGCAGTTCGTCCGACGAAAGCGGCGGCCTTCCCAACTCGTAGTTCCTGAGCAATGCCCAGCGCTCGAAGCTGTCCGCCTGCGAGTGTAGGAACGGCACGACTGGATCGACCATCCGGTTCTCCGCTATCGGGTCGAACGGCGGCAGGCTGTCCAGCAGGTCGATCAGCTTGTTCATAGCGCGTCCTATAGCCAATTGTGGCTTGGCGGCCAACTGGGCCTGCTGGCTTATGACTTCGCCGACCTACCGTGCCGAAATGTGGAATTACCAAAGACGGACAGACGGTGGATAAAGACTCACCGACCTTGCCCAAGTCGATCAGTCACGAGAAAGTGTGGGCATGGGCGAACAATTGATCCACTCCTCACAGATTGCCGACATCTTCGATCGACATGCTCTTTGCATTAGGCTGCACAAGGGCATGTTAACCGCCAAAGCTGATGCAATCCACCGTGGGCAAGAGGCTGTGCAGTCCTGCGATGTTCCGAACTGGTTTTGGTGGGCAGAGGGCCACGAAGCACTAGAGCAGAACTGGGAATCGGGCGACTTCGCTACTTGGAAAGATGATCAATATTACCAGGTTTTTGGCGCCCGATTCCCTCTCTCAGGGCTGCTGGCAATGCTGCCATTCGAGAAAAAACCCATGGTTGCCCGCAGTCTCTCAGTAGCGGGCAACCCCAATTGGGTTCCTGCCCGTCAAGCGCGCGCGATGGTATTCGCTGACCTAAAGATGCACCGCCATGGCTCCGACTTCCTCATCGAGCAGGCCAGCTTAGGCTTCATTGCCGCGCGGGCGATCAGTGCAAGCGGGTACAAGAAGAGAGCTGGCGAAAGACTGACTGGCCCTTGGGAGGAACGGGAATGGGATGTTCCTACTAGCTTTTGGGAAGGCCTCAGCGAAAAGCACGGCGGAGTTCGATCTGACTTCGAACTTGGGAACTTCGAAGCTGCGATTGGCAAGTTTTCGCAAGTCGAGCACATCTCACTCAAAAGCGTACACTATCACATTGAGGGGCTTCGAGCTGCAATTGGTCCAGCGGAGGCGATCGACCAGCAAACGGAAACGCGAGGACCAAAACCAAAGTATGAATGGCTAAAGGCCACCAACTTGGTGTGGGCGAGGATCTTTGAAGGTGATCTTATCCCTACAAAACAAGCGGATATCGAGTTGGCTTTGATACATGCGCTTTCTACAGGAGATGCCGCTCCCGAGCCTAGCACTACGCGCCCGTTCGCCCGCGACATCTGGAAGCTCTTTAACCGGCAAGGATGATAATTCCGGCCAGCCAATTACCATCCATTATCATCCCCATCGTCCGACACATCCCGTCAATTCAGCCATATTCCAATGCACCCGCTGGCACCCGCCGGACGGAACTGGAGTAAGTGCAATGGATAAGCTGGCATACTCAATCAACGAAACCGCCAAGGTGCTCAGCCTTGGCCGCACATCGATCTACGCCCTGATTGCCGAAGGACGGCTGGCAACGGTGAAGCTGGGCACCCGGCGGCTGGTAAAGGCGGATTCGGTCCGTCAATTGGTGGAAGCTGCCGCCAATGATCAGGCCGCTTAATCATGCGCCCGCCTGAAATGGAAAACCCCGCCGTGCAGGGCGGGGCTTTCATTGGGGTGTTCAGCATTGCGGCGGAACGCCCCTCCATTAACGCAAACGCGCCAGCCGAGCAACGGCTGCCGCATCTGATTAGCCGACACCTGGGCCGGGACTTCCTGGCCACGTGGGCGGCAGGAGGTGCCCATTGACCGATCTAGCTTTTCATATCCGCCAGTTTGTCCCCGATGCCGATGGCGCGGAACTGGAACACCGCAAAGCCTTGCTGAAAGCGCGCGACTACGCAGCAGCATTGCGCGGCCAGACAGTGGGCCAACTGGCTTACAGCCATGCCTGCGATGCACACGAAATGGCGGGCGAGTTCGTGTTTGCGGACGCACCCGCCGTGCGACTGGAGATTGCCGTCAAATACTGTCGCCACATCGTGATGGCAGCATTCCTGGCCGATCACCTGCAAGGTGAAGGGAAGGTGCAATGACAAGCCTCCCCGATCTGAAAGACCTGCCCGCTTGGCTTGGCCCCTCGCTGGATGGCCCGGAACTGTTGGGCGATGTGCACGGCTTCTTTGGCCGGTTTGTCGCCTTTCCTTCGCCCCATGCAGCCGTGGCCTGCACGCTTTGGGTGGCACACGCCCATGCGATGGAGGCCTGGGAATCTACGCCCCGGCTGGCCTTCCTTTCGCCGGAACCTGGTAGTGGCAAAAGCCGGGCGCTGGAAATTGCCGAACTGCTGGTGCCACGTGCGGCAATGGCGGTGAATATGTCGCCAGCCGCATTGTTCCGGATCATCGGCGGGGAGGAAGGCCTGCCCACGATCCTGTTCGATGAAATCGACACGGTGTTTGGCCCCAAAGCCAAGGACAACGAGGATTTGCGGGGCTTGTTGAACGCCGGTTGGCGGCGCGGGGCGAAAACCTATCGCTGCGCAATGCACGGGCGAAAGGTGGAACTGGAGACCTACGAAGCCTTCAGCGCAGTGGCGCTGGCCGGGCTGGGCAATCTGCCGGACACGATCCTGACCCGCTCCATTATCGTGCGGATGCGTCGCCGCGCGCCGAACGAGCGAGTGCAGCCCTATCGGCGGCGCGAACACTCGCTGGCCGGGGGCAACTTGTGCGACCGCCTGGGGCAATGGGCAGCCGGGCATATCGAAATCCTGTCCGATGCCCGGCCCGTTATGCCGCCTGGAATTGAGGATCGGCCAGCAGACGTGTGGGAGCCGCTTCTGGCCGTTGCCGATGCTGTGGGCGGGGATTGGCCCCGACTGGCGCGCGAGGCCGCTGTGGCGCTTGTAACGGACGCTCAGGACACGCCTGCCAGCCTTGGCACGCGATTGCTGGCCGATGTTCGACTGATCTTTGCCAACCGGGAGCAGATGCCCACGGCGGAACTGCTGACGGCGCTCAATGGGCTAGAGGAAGCCCCGTGGGGCGATATGCGCGGCAAGGCGCTGGACAGTCGCCAGCTTGCCCGGATGTTGCGCCCCTATGGTGTGAAGCCGGACACGATCCGCACGGACAGCGGCACGCCCAAAGGATACCGGCGCGAATCCTTGTGGGATGCCTGGCAGCGTTACCTGCCTGCCATCGGCCCGGAAAGCGCAACAAGCGCAACAGGGGCAGCAGCAGCCCATCCCGCGTCAGCCGCAACGGCGCCCTCCCCCGTTTCCCCTGTTGCGGATGTTGCGGACTTGGCGGGGCACGGACGGCCCGCCTGCCCGCGCTGTTCCGGCACCGGCTGCGATTGGTGCGAGGTGGCGAAATGACCGATGCAGAACGCCGCACCCTGTGGCGGCACTGGTGCGTCTTTGGCGGGAACTATCCGCCCGAATGCCGCGACATGACCTGCGGCGCTCGCACCCGCGCTGGCACGCCCTGCAAGCGGAGTGACCTGTATCGATCCGGGCGCTGCAAACTGCATGGTGGCCTATCAACCGGGCCACGCACGCCCAAGGGCAAGCGGCGATCTGCTCGCAATGGAAAACGGACAGCAGCAGGCAAACCCCATGAGAGGGTAAAGTTGCCTGATGATTTCGGAAAATCCGGCGAGCCAGCCGTTCGCTAAAGTAGAGGAAAGTAGCAATGGGCGGTTGGGGTTCCGGACGATCAGGCGGCAGGCCAACGGCTGATGCATCGCTGCGCATTGACCTGGCCTGGATGCTGCGCACCGGGCAGGCCAAGGAAGGTGCGCATATATCGGGCACACTGCGCTGGACCTGCCGGGGCGAGCCGTCCGGATCGATCACCTACACCGCCAGCATGCATCAACCGGGGGAGGAACGGCTGGAGCTGTCCTATTCGCGCGGAAGCGGCGACGAGCAGGAACAGGTGCGCCAGACGGTCCGCCTGTGCCACACGGTGCCCCGATACGGCGGCAAGCGCTGGTGGATGATCTGCCCGTTCCGCCACATCCGCGTGGGCAAGCTCTACCTGCCGCCCGGCGGGGACCGCTTCGCTTCCCGGCAGGCTTGGCGGCTGGGCTATCAGAGCCAGCGCGACGCGGCGCGCGACCGCCCGTTTGAGCGGCTCGCCCGGCTGCAAAAGAAGGTCGGAAGCGAGCAGGGTTGGGAAACGCCATTGAAGCGCCCCAAGGGCATGTGGAACCGGACATTCGAACGGCACCTAAAACGCTATTGGCAACTGGACGAACAATGCGCTGCGGAAATGATGGTGATGATGCTCAGGCTTGGCCGGAAGCGGTGATGGGGCTGCCAGCCGCGCTTGCCGATCCTGCGAGGACAAGGCAGAACGCCGGTCCTGACAGGGGAGCGTGCGCGTGCCGGAACTGCAATTCAAGGGTAAGGAATTCGTCTACAATCATCACCTGACGGTGCCCTTCCGTCCGCTGGAAATGCATGCAGAGAAAGGAATTGGCGCACCCCGGCTGGACGGCAACCTGATCGTGCATGGCGATAACCTGCACGCCCTGAAGGCCCTTCTGCCGATGTATGCAGGCAAGGTGGACTGCATCTTTATCGATCCGCCCTACAACACCGGCAACGAAGGCTGGTGCTATAGCGACAACGTCAATTCCCCGATGATCAAGGAATGGCTGGACACCAACCCCATCGGGCTGGAGGACGGCCTGCGTCATGACAAATGGGCCTGCATGATGTGGCCGCGCTTGAAGCTGCTGCATGAGTTGCTTTCCACGGATGGCAGCATCTGGGTAACTCTTGACGATAACGAGATTGCCCACGCTCGAGCGATACTTGACGAAATCTTTGGCGAGGAAAATTTCGTCGCCACGGCGATCTGGCATAAGGCAGATAGCCCAAAGAACACTGCCCAATTCTTCAGTGTCGATCACGATTATATGCTCGTCTATGCACGGTCACTAGCGGATTGGGACGCGAACCTAATGCCGCGAACTGAGGCTATGGAAGCACGCTATCAGAATCCTGACAGCGATCCGCGCGGACCTTGGCTGCTGAGCGACCTCGCCGCCCGCAATGAATATGCTCAGGGCCTTTATCCCATCACCACTAAGGCAGGTCGGATTATACCCGGTCCACCCGCTGGAAGTTTTTGGCGAGTGAGCAAGCAGAACTTCGAACGGCTAGACGCCGACAATCGGATCTGGTGGGGGCCGTCCGGGGATAATCGACCCGGCATAAAGAGGTTTCTTTCCGAAGTTCGCGATGGAGTGGTTCCTCAGACGATTTGGCATTGGCAGGAAGTGGGCAGCACCCGAAATTCCAAGCAAGACCTCTCAAAGATTTTCGCAGCGGAATCGGGCGATGATCTGTTTATTACCCCGAAGCCGGTCAAATTGGTCGAACGCGTTGTCGACATTGGCTCCAGGCGAAATTCTATCATTCTCGATTCCTTTGCAGGCTCCGGCACCACAGCCCACGCTGTCCTTTCTGCCAATGCCCGCGACGGCGGCAATCGCCGTTTCATCCTGGTGGAGGGCGAGGACTACGCGGACACCCTGACTGCCGAACGGGTGCGCCGCGTCATCAACGGCTACAGTTTCAACGGCACGCAGCGCGAGGAATTGCTGCGCGAGCAGCTTACCATGTCCAAGCTGCGCCAAGCCAACAGCCTGCTGGAAAAGGTGCAGGCCATCGAAACGCTGGACGGCCCCAAGTTTGACCGAATCAAAAGCACCGTAAAGGACGGCACGCTGATCGTGACGGGGGAGCGGGATTGCGCTGAAACTGCACCCGGCCTGGGCGGCGAATTCACCTTTTGCGAGCTTGGCGCGGCCATCGATGTGGATTCGATCCTGTCCGGCGAAGGCCTGCCCGATGTGCCTGCCATTGCCGGGCTGTTGTGGCACACGGCCACGGCAACACCACTGGAAGCCGCCAGCATTGTGCCAGCCGCTGCCATTACGGACGGCCTGCACAACCTGGGCAGGCACGGCGGGCGCACCTATTGGCTGCACTACAAACCCGATCTGGCATGGCTGAAATCTGGCGGGGCGGCCCTTTCGTTATCAATGGCCCGCGCCGTGGCAGCAACGGGAACGGGCAATCACCTTGTGTTCGCCCCGGCCAAATTCGTCTCCCGCGAATTGCTGGCACGCGAGCGGCTGGATGTGGACTATGCCCCCCTGCCCTTCGCTCTTTACCGGCTGGAGACGGCATAGGTGGCCTTTCGCGAACTGGACTATCAGGCCCGCGCTCTGGCCGCGCTGGATTCCTGGCTGGAGCGGCTGAGCGAGGAGAGGGTCAAGGCTGATAAGATGGCCGCTTTCATTGCGGCCAATCCCGATATGGCGGGCACTGCTATGCCGGACTTCCCAGCTCAGGCCTGGGCAAAACTTGCAACCGACATGGGCGTGCCGGGTGGGCGCGCCTATTCCTCCCGCCTGTCCGGTGATGGTCAGCCGGTGCCCAATGCCACGCTGAAAGTCCCCACGGGTGGCGGCAAGACCTACCTAGCCTGTGCGGCCCTTTCACGCGTCTTTGGCCGCTATGTCTCTGCCAATACCGGCATGGTGCTGTGGATCGTGCCAAATGAGGCGATCTATAGCCAGACGCTAAAGGCCTTGCGCAACCGTGACCACGTCTATCGTCAAACGTTGGACCGCACCGCTGCAAACAGGGTGAAGGTGCTGGAAAAGGGCGACCCGCTCCACAAGGCGGACCTGGACACGCACCTGTGCGTCATGGTGTTGATGCTGCAATCGTCAAACCGCGAAAATCAGGACAGCCTGCGCCTGTTCCGCGACCGTGGAGACGTGCACGGCTTTGTGCCAGCCGATGGCGAACAAGCGGCTCACAAGGCGCTGACGGACGGGGTGCCGAACCTTTCGGTTTATGACCTGGGCGATGGCGGCCCGCAGTGGCCAATGGTGAAAGCCAGCATGGGTAACGCCATGCGGATCGTGCGCCCCGTTGTCATCATGGACGAAGGCCAGCGCGCAGTTTCCGATCTGGCCTTCAAGACCTTGTATGACTTCAATCCCCGGCTGGTGCTAGAATTGAGCGCCACGCCAAAGGATGTTGCCGCTCGCCCGGCCCGCACCGGCCAACCTGCGCGCGATGGCCGCACGGCCAATATCCTGGTGGAAATCACCGGGCGCGAGCTGGAGCGCGAGGGCATGATTAAGATGCCCATGAACGTCTCCCCCCTCCCCGGCGGCGAATGGCAAGCCTCTCTGGCCAAGGCATGGGAGCGGCTGGAGCAACTGGAACGCACCGCCCGCGAATACGAAGGCGATGGCGGGCGCTATATCCGCCCGATCCTGCTTGTGCAGGTGGAGCGAACTGGAGATGATCAAACCGACGCTGGCATGATCCACGCCAACGACGCACGCAATTGGCTTAAAGCGGTGGCAGGGTTGGAAGATGTTGAAATCGCCATCAAGACCGCCACGCATGATGATCTGAAAAAACCGGAGAACGGCGACCTGCTAAGCCCGAAATGCCGGGTGCGTGCGATCATAACCAAGGCGGCGCTGGCGGAAGGCTGGGATTGCCCGTTCGCCTATGTGCTGTGCGCTTTGGCTGCCAACGGCAATGAAGGTGCTTTGACGCAGCTTGTGGGCCGCATTCTGCGCCAGCCGCACGCAATCAAGACCGGGGTGGACGCGCTGGACGAATGCTATGTCTATGCCCATCGCGCCAATACGCAGGCGACTGTGGAGGCTATCCGCAAGGGGCTGCAAGGCGATGGCCTGGGCGATCTGGCCATGGATGTGACCTTGTCGGATAACGGCGGCGGCACAGGTTCCGGCACTGGCACCCGCAAGGTGCATCGGCGCGACACGTTCCGCACTACCACAATTGCCCTGCCCCAAGTCTTGACCGTGGAAGCCGATGGCGCTGGCCGTCCGTTCGATGCCGAAACCGACCTGTTCCCGCTGATTGATTGGAGCAAGCTGGACCTTGGCCCTCTAGCAGCCAAATTGCCGAAGGAGCGGCTGGGCGAGGATCACCACACGATCCGCCTGAAAGCGGGCGAGGCTGGCGTGGAAGAGACCGACGCGCCCACGCAACCGGCGGCTGCCCTATCAGCATTTGACGCGCCCTACGCCGTTCGGATGCTAGCCGACCTAGTGCCCAATGCTTTCACCGCCTGGGCACTAGTTGACGATCTGCTGGGCAAGCTGCGCGCGAAGGGTTGGGATGACTCCGACATTGCCCGGCTGGCCAGTTTCCTGATTGATGAACTGCGCAAGGAACTGGACGGGGAGCGGGAACGGCAAGCCGCCGACCTGTTCACCGCCGGGCTGGACGCGGGGACAATCCAGTTTGCCCTGCGCGGAGACGATCACGACTGGCACGCGCCGTTTGATCTTCCGACTGGCCAGCTGGAAAGTGCGGCCCCTCTGCTAAGCGCGTCACATGGCCCATTGGAACGCAGCCTGTTCCTGCCCGTCTATCGGGCGGAACTGAATGACGAGGAACAGGGCGTTGCTGTCTATCTGGACCGCGAATCTGCCGTGCGCTGGTGGCACCGTAATGGCACCGGGCGCGGCAGCTATGGCCTGCGCGGCTGGCGGCGCGGCAATGTCTATCCGGACTTCATGCTGGCCGCGACACGGGACGAAGCCAGCCGCGAGCGCGTTGTGGTGCTGGAAACCAAGGGAGTGCACCTCGCTGGCAACGAGGACACAGCTTACAAGACTGCCCTGCTCCAGAAGCTGACAGACAAGTTTGCCGTGAATGCGCACACGGCGGCTGGCCTCCCCTTGCCAGTGGAGCCGTTTGACTTCACTGCCGCGCTAGTCATTTTCAGCGAAGTTGAGGCACAGCTGCCCGCCATGATCCATGCCGGAAACTAGCTGTGCCACACTCGCTCGCATTCACCGCTATCCGCGACATGGTGGGGGAACGAGTGGGGGAACGCCCAATTTTCGACCTGATATATTCTGATTTAATTTCAATTTTTCAAACTCATAACCTAACATGGTTATAGTCCTACTCGGAGCCATTTTCTGACCAGCCCGGGCGCTTCTGCAAAGCATCATGCCGCTGAAAGCACCCTGTGCCGATCATGCGGCATGTGCTGCGACAACACCATGTTCGGCCGGGTCATCGTCAGCCAATGGGAAGCGCTGAAGCTGCGGACCCGCGGCATCGCGGTTACCACCTATGACGATGGCGAACGCAGCTTTGCCCAGCCCTGCCCTCGGCTGGAAGACAGCGGTTGCGGGATCTACAAATCCCGCCCGCACACCTGCCGCAGCTATGTGTGCGAAACGGTCAAGGACTTGCGCGCCGGAACAATCGATGCAGCAGGCGCACAGGACCGGGTTGACCGGACGCTGGCCGCCCGTGCCGCCCTGTTGCCCCAGGCTGGTGGCGAAGACCTGTTTGAATATCGCAACCGCGTGACCGATGCGCTGGAAGCAGGCGAGCCCGCCTCTGCCATAGCGGCCTGCACGCCCGAACTGGTGCAGCTGGAAACCATGCTCAACACATGGTTCCGCACCGATGACTATGCCAAACAGGTGCCGGAACTGCCCTGACCAGCTATTCCGACTTGCGGAACCGCAGCGCGAACTTGTCACTGGTGGGTTCGACTTCGCGCGGGTTGGCAGTGTGCGGATCGGCAGGATTGGCGACAGCATCGCTCACACCTTCCAGCACAAAGCCCACGCTGGTAACCTGGGCGATCACCGCCATCGGATCAATCCGGTGCAAGGTGGAGGTGGCCGACAGGCCCGTGCCGGGAGCGGAGTGGTCCTCCACGAAGTAGATTCCGCCGGGCTTCAGCGCATCGAACGCAGAACCATTGATCGCGGCGACATTGCCGTTGGCGAGGTCATGGTAGTTCTCGGTCGTCCACACAAGGTCGACCGGCTCGGGCAGGTCGAGCGCGGCAAAATCGGCCACCACCACTTCGATGTTGCCGTATTCTGCCGCCAGGGCGTTGATCGCATCGAGCCCGCCGGGGCGGTTGGCGAAAAAGGCCGGCATCAGCGCATAGACCTTGCCTTCCGGCCCCACGCTGGCGGCCAGCACGCGGGTGTAATACCCGCCACCGGGCGCGATTTCGGCAATTGTCATGCCCGGTTCAACGCCGGCAAAGTGGACGATCTCGGCCGGCTTGCGGAGCGGATCGCGCTCCACGTCGGCTGCAGGGCGGCGATCGTCGGCCACGGCAAGGGCAATCGCGGCGGCCGGGCCTTCGTGATGGTTGGCAAGGGCCACGCCGCTGGTGGCCAGCAGGGCGGCGGCGAGGGAGATGACAAGGGCGCGCTTCATGGGTGATCCTCCAGCTGTGGTGCAGAGGCTATCTGTAAGGACCGCGATGGCAAGCCTCAATTTGTAATGGCAGCCCGCTGCACATCGAGCAGCCGTACCGCCTGCATCCCCACAATGGCCACCAGCCCGATCATCACCGCGCCGGCATACCACGGCGCATCGTGCCCAACGCCGCTGTAAATCAACCCGAACAGCGGCGGTGCCACGATACGGCCCACCGCGTTCGACGCCATCAGCAGGCCCATGATACTGCCCTGCCGCTCGCCCGGTGTATTGCGGCTGAGCAGTGCGCCGACACCGGGAAAGGCCAGGCTGTGGCCAGCCATCAACAGGCCCATCAGCAATACACCCGATACCGGCGTACGCAGGATCGGCTGCAACAGCATCGACAGGGCCAGCAAAGCCAGCCCCATCACGATCACCCGCGCCTCGCCATAGCGGGCGACCAGCGGCCCGATCAGCACCAGTTGCGCCAACAGTCCGCCGCTGCCAATAGCCAGGAAGGCAAGGCCCAGATCGCGTGCGGTCCAGCCGAAGTTGGCCTCGCTCCACAGGCCGTACACTGCTTCCATGCTGGCAAAGGCGGCGATGCCGAAGAAGCCGATCACGAACAGGCGAGTCAGCAATCCGTCGGCGGCGACGAAGCGAAACGCGTCAGAATATTTGGGCAGCGGACGGCCCTTGCCCGCCGGTTCCACCGCATCCTTCAGCACTAGCGCGCACCACGCGCTGGCCAGGATCGACAAGCCTCCGGCCACGAAGATCGGCAGGCGGAAGCTGGCCGCCGCCACTTCCTCTCCCGCCAGCAATCCGCCAAGAACCGGACCAAAGGCAAAGCCCAGGCTGAAGGCCGCACCGAAATAGCCCATTGTCTTGGCGCGCCGTTCCGGCGCCGAGACATCGGCGATGAAGCCGGTACAGACGCCCAACGTGCCGGAGAAGAAGCCGCTCACCATCCGTATAAAGACAGCCGCCCACAATCCCGGTGCATAGGCAAAGGCAAAATACGACAGGCCGGCGACCAGCGTGGTCACCGCCAGTACCCGGCTACGGCCCCATAAATCGGATTGTCGGCCCCAGAAAATCTCGCCGAATACATTGCCAAACGAATAGGCGGCGAACAGCAGCCCGATCTCGTGCGGACGCGCATCGAACACCTGACCATAGAATGGCAGCAGGGGCAGGATCAGGCTGAAGCCCGCGATATTGATGAACACCGCCACCAGCAGCGGTGCCAGCACGGTCCACCCGCGCTTATCCATGGTAGCGCGGTTCCGGCAATCCGGTGACACCCAGGCCATCGATTACATAGTTCCACCCGTCGCCATCGGCCGGATCGCGGCCAAGGAATGACGGATCGATGCTGGGCACGAACAGCCGGTCAAGTTTGGGGCCGAAGAACATGCAGCTGGCGGGCAGCCGGGTAGGCAAGGCGATCTCGCGCAGCACTTCGCCTGCGGGTGAAATGTTCAGCACCACCCCACCCTCGCACACGGCCACCCACAGGTTGCCATTGGCATCGACCGTCGCACCATCGGGGATCGGGCCCCAGGCGCTGGTATCGAAGAACGGGCGGCGGTTGCTCGCCGTGCCGGTCTCGATGTCATAGTCATAGGCATAGATCACGTGGGCCATGCTGTCGGCGTGATAGAGCGTGACGTTGTCGGGTGACCAGCAGGGGCCATTGCCCAGTGTCAGCCCGCTGTCGAGCTGGCGGATGACACCCTGATCGAGGCTGAACAGCCCGCCTACCGGCTCGGCCGCCTTGCGATGACTGGTACCGAACACGAAGCGGCCGTGGCGGTCCACCTTGCCATCGGCCAGCTGGATCGCGGGGTTGGCAGGCTCCATCAGGGCCAGCGCCGTAACCTCGCCGGTAACAAAATCGAGTGCATGCACGCCATCGACCAGCGCGACAACCGCCCCGCCCCCGTCCCTCAGCGCCAGCGAACCGATCATGTCGGGCACGGCCCATTCGGCCTGCGCGCCTGTTTCCGGATGCCAGCGCAAGACCTTCTGTTCCAGAATGTCGATGTAATACAATGCCTGCTCGGCAACGTCCCACACGGGGCCTTCGCCAACCGAACGGTGCGGCAGATCAAGCCGGGTTATCTTCATCGCAATCCCCTTCCCGGGGAGTAATCTTAACGAGCGTTACAGTGGGCGCAAGCGCTCTCGCTCAATATATTCCGACCAGTTTGGCCCCGGCGATCAGCAACACCACCGCCAGCAGCTTGAGGATGACCTCGGCCCGCACCTTGATGCCCAAGGTTGTCCCGGCAATTCCGCCCGCCAGCACCGCCCCGGCGTATAGCGGCAGTTCGTCAGGCAGCGACCCAAGGCTGGCAACCTGCCCACCCAGCCCGGCCAGCGAATTGGCCAGCACGAACACGGCCGCTACACCTGAAACCTGCCGGGTCGGCGCCCAGGCCAAAAACAGCAGCAGCGGCGAAAGGAAAATGCCGCCGCCGGTTCCCGTAAGCCCGGCCAGCAAGCCGATCCCGGCCCCGGCGGGCAGGGCAAACAGCAGCGGAGCCTCGGTCGTCTCGCGCTGCACCTTCAGTTCGACCGGCCACAGCAGGCGAATGGCCGAAGCCCATAGCACCAGCCCCACCAGTGGCCGGTAAATCTCGCTGGGCAGATGGATCGTGCCGCCCAGCCAGGCCATCGGTATCGCGGTAACCAGGAACGGCCACAGGGCCCGCCAGCGGAACAATCCGGCCTTGACGAACCGCACCGAGCCTAGCGCCGCGACGATGATGTTGAGCACCAGCGCAGTCGGCCGCATGACCGCTGCCTCTATCCCGAACAGGGCCATCAGCGCGATATAGGCCGAGGCTCCGGCGTGGCCGACCGACGAATAGAGCATGGCGGCCAAGGCCATGCACAAGGCCAGCCACAGGTCGATTGCCTCCATTCAGACCTCCTGCCGGGCCAAGCTCAAGCGATCGCTCCATGGCAATGCTTGTATTTGCTGCCCGAACCGCAGGGGCACGGCGCATTGCGGTTGACGTTCATCCCGGCATAGGGATCGACCGTGCCCGACGGGATTTGCGCCATCACCGGCGCGCCCAGTGCGCCGAACAGCGGAGCCTGGAAGCGCGAACCGTCGCCATCGTTGGAATCGTCCTCGCCGGTCAGCGGATCGATGTGCCCGGTCATGAATTCGGGCAGTTGCGGCAGCGTGGGCATGGGCGGCGGTTCGGAAATGCGGAATTCGCTGGTCAGCAGGATGCGGGTCACTGCCAGGCGGATGGATTCCAGCATCAGTTCGAACAGGCCGAACGCTTCCTGCTTGTACTCGTTCAGCGGCTGCTTCTGGGCATAGGCGCGCAGGCCCACGACCTGGCGCAAGGCATCCAGCGTGGCGAGGTGTTCCTTCCAGTGATGATCAAGTTGTTGGAGCAGAATGCCCTTTTCCAGCCGTCGCCACATATCGGGATCCAGCCCGGCCGCCTTGGCCTGTTGCTTGTCCTCGGCCAGTTGCAGCAGGCGTTCCTCGATCAGCTCGGGCTCGACCGCGTCCTCATTCAGCCAGTCCTCAATCGGCACATCGATGCCCATAACGTCGGACACCTTGGCCTTCAGTCCGGCGATGTCCCACTGTTCGGGATAGGAATTGGGCGGGCAGGCGGCGGCGACCATGGCGTTGATCGCATCGGTGCGCATGTCCACCACCACGTCCTCGACATGGTCGGCGTCCATCACCTCGGCACGCTGTTCGTAGATCACCTTCCGCTGATCGTTCATCACGTCATCGTACTGCACGACCTGCTTGCGCATTTCGTAGTTGCGCGCCTCGACCTTCTTCTGGGCGGTTTCAATGGCCTTCGACAGCCACTTGGAACCGATCGCCTCGCCATCTTCCAGGTTCGAATTCATCATCTTGGAAAACAGCGTGTCCGGCCCGAAGATGCGCAGGAGATCATCCTCCAGGCACAGGTAGAAGCGCGACAGGCCGGGATCGCCCTGCCGGCCGGAACGACCGCGCAACTGGTTGTCGATCCGGCGGCTTTCGTGGCGTTCGGTACCCAGCACGAACAGCCCGCCTGCATCCTTTACCCGCTCGCGTTCGGCCAGCACTTCGGCCTTGATGCTCTCGACAGCAGCATCCCGCTCCGGTCCCTCGGGCATGTCGGCCAACTCGTCCTCGGTGCGGAATTCGATGTTGCCGCCCAACTGGATGTCGGTTCCGCGCCCGGCCATGTTGGTGGCGATGGTGACCGCGCCGATGCGCCCGGCCTGCGCCACGATACGGGCTTCCTGCTCGTGCATGCGGGCGTTGAGCACGGCGTGAGGCACGCCTTCCTTGTTGAGGTATTCACTCAGCAGTTCAGACTTCTCGATCGAGACCGTACCCACCAGCACCGGCTGGCCGATCTCGTTCTTCTCCTTGATCGCCTTGGCGATGGCCTGGAATTTGTCGGCGGTATTCTTGTAGAATTCGTCCTGCTCGTCGATCCGGCCGACGGGCTGGTTGGTGGGGATTTCCACCACGTTCAGCTTGTAGATGTCCCAAAACTCGGCCGCTTCGGTGCTGGCCGTTCCGGTCATGCCGGACAGCTTGGGATACATGCGGAAATAGTTCTGGAAGGTGATCGAGGCCATCGTCTGGTTCTCGGGCTGAATCGCCACGCCTTCCTTGGCCTCGACTGCCTGGTGCAGGCCGTTCGACCAGCGGCGGCCATCCATCATGCGGCCGGTAAACTCGTCGATGATCACGACCTTGTCGTCCTTGACGATGTAGTCGATGTCCTTCTTGAACATGATCACCGCACGCATCGCCTGGTCCAGGTGATGGACCACCAGTGTGTTTTCGATGTCGTACAGGTTATCGGTTGCCAGCAGTCCGGCCTCTATCAGTCGACGCTCGATCTCCTCGGCCCCGTCTTCGGTCAGCTGGACGGTGCGGGACTTTTCATCCTTTTCATAATACTCTTCTTCCAACCCCTTCACGACTGCGTCGATCGACAGATACAGGTCGCTCTTGTCTTCGGTCGGGCCGGAGATGATCAGCGGGGTGCGCGCTTCGTCGATCAGGATGGAATCCACCTCGTCGACAATCGCGTAGTTGAACGGGCGCTGCACCATCTTGGCACGGCTGTCCTTCATGTTGTCGCGCAGGTAATCGAAGCCCAGTTCGTTGTTGGTGGAATAGGTGATGTCGGCCGCATAGGCTTCGCGCCGGGCATGTTCGGGCAGGTTGGGCACGATCACGCCGATCGTCAGCCCCAGCCACTTGTGCAACTGGCCCATCCATTCGGCATCGCGCCGGGCGAGGTAGTCGTTCACTGTCACCACGTGAACGCCCTTGCCCTCGATGGCGTTGAGATAGGTGGCGAGCGTGGCGACCAGCGTCTTGCCCTCGCCGGTCTTCATTTCGGCGATCTCACCGCGATGGAGCACGATTCCGCCAACCATCTGCACATCGAAATGCCGCATGCCGAGCACGCGCTTCGAGGCTTCGCGCACGGTGGCAAAGGCTTCCGGCATGATGTCGTCGAGCGTCTGGCCTTCTGCCAGCTTGAGGCGAAACTTGGCGGTCTGCGCCTGCAGTTCGGCATCGGAGAAATCGGCCAACTGCGGTTCCAGCGCGTTGATCCGCGCCACGATTTTGTCGAGCGATTTGACGTAGCGCTCGTTAGCCGAGCCGAACATCGATTTGGCGATTGTCTGCCACATGGGGGCGGTCCTGTCTGTATATGGGAAACGGCCACGGCACATGCGCGCGGGGCCGGAAATGGGGTGCAAGATCAGGCGGCAGCGCAACTATTCGTGCGCGCGGTCTGCCTTGATGATCACCGCCGGAACGATGACATTGGCCACTTCGAGCGGGGCAATGACAGCCAGCGGCGCGGGAACGCGGCGCAGGGCCTGCGCTTCTTCGGCCACCACTGCGGCAACCTGCACCTGGCCAGCGGTCATTTCCTGCGTGATCGCCACCGCCTGCACGCCGGTATGCATGGCATGAGCCGGAGCGACCGCAGCGGTCAGCCCGGTCAGAACGGCCAGCAAGGTGAGCAATTGGCGAAGCATCGTGGCCTTCAGATAGCGATCTATTTGCGCCTGTCTACTTTGCCGGCGTTACTTTGCGCTGAACGTTGGCCCGACAATCACCGATTGTCGGGCACGGCGCTTGGTCTTATGCGCCCAACTATGGACCTCGAACGCTCGCCTCTCGCCCTGCCCTTCCCCGATATGCCGCTGATTGCGGGTGTGACGCTGCGCGTGGCGCGGGCGCGTTACAAGACGTGGGACCGGTGTGACCTGACCTATGCCGAACTGGCCCCGGGCACGGTGGTGGCGGGCGTGTTTACCCGCAATGTCTGCTGTTCCACCGAGGTGGAACTGGGGCGCGAGAATGTGGAGACCGGCCGGGCCCGGGCGCTGGTGGTCAATGCCGGCAATTCCAACGCCTTCACCGGCTATCGTGGGCGCGCGGCGGTAGAACAGATCATGGCACAGGTGGCCGAACATCTGGGATGCGGGGCAGACGAGGTGTTTGTCTCCTCCACCGGGGTGATCGGCGTGCCCCTGCCGCTCGACAAGGCGCGTGACGGCGTGGCCGCTGCCTTTGCTGCACCCGAATGTTCGTGGCAGGATGCAGCGCTGACCATCGGCACCACCGATACCTTTGCCAAGGGCGTGACGGTATCCGCCATGCTGGGCGAAACCCGTGTTACGCTCAACGGCATCATCAAGGGCAGCGGCATGATCGCGCCTGATATGGCCACGATGCTTGGCTATATCTTTACCGATGCGGCGGTGGAGGCAGATTTCCTGCAGGCCTGCCTGTCGGGCGCGAACCAGCGCAGCTTCAACTGCATCACGGTGGATAGCGATACCTCCACCAGTGATACCGTGCTGGCCTTTGCCACCGGCACGGCGGGCAATGCCCCGATCGCCAGCTTTGAGGATTCGGGCGCGGATGCATTCATGGCGGCGATGGAGGACATGTGCCGCCAGCTTGCCCACCTGGTGGTGCGCGATGGCGAGGGCGCGCAGAAGTTCATCGCAGTCAACGTGGCAGGCGCGGTGAGCGATGACAGCGCCCGCATCATCGGCTTGGCCATTGCCAATTCGCCGCTGGTAAAAACCGCGATTGCCGGCGGCGATGCCAATTGGGGCCGCGTGGTCATGGCAGTGGGCAAGGCCGGGCAACCGGCGGACCGCGACCGGCTGTCCATCGCTTTTGGCGGCATCTGGGCCGCGCGCGACGGTCTGCCGCTGGCGGATTACGACGAAGCCCCGGTGGCCGAGCACCTGAGGGGCAACGAGATCGACATCGATGTGGACCTGGGCCTTGGCATGGGCCGCGCCACTGTGTGGACCTGCGACCTGACCCACGGATACATCGCCATCAACGCGGATTACCGTTCATGAGCCTGCTCGACCGCGAACTGCTGGCACTGATGCGCAGCGTATCGAAACAGGCGATCCTGCCGCGCTATCGCAACCTTCAGCACGGCGAGGTGGAGGACAAGGGAGGCAACGATCCTGTCACCGTGGCCGACCACGAAGCAGAAGCGCTGCTGGCCGAGGGACTGGCGAAGATTGATGGCTCGCTGGCCATTGTGGGCGAGGAAGCGACCCATGCGGACAGCAGCGTGATTGAGCGCCTGTCGCAACCGTGCTGGATCATCGATCCGCTGGATGGCACGCGCAATTTCGCCACCGGCAAGCCCCCGTTCGGGATCCTGATCGCCCGCGCGGATGGCGGTCTGGCGCAGTCAGGCTGGATCTACGATTGCCTGACCGAACGGTTCTGCGCGGCCCATCGCGGCGGTGGCGCGTTTGTCGATGGCCAGCGCATCACCGCGCAGCCCACGGGCGAAGCGGCCCCGGTGGCGGCAATCTCGCTGTTGTTCATGGACATGGCCAAGCGCACGCGCGTGCTGGAACACATCGCCCCGCATTACCGGCTGGTGGATGTCCCCTATTGCGCAGCCGAACAGTACCCCCGCCTTGGCCTGGGCACCAATGACGTATCGCTGTTTGAGCGCACGTTGGCGTGGGATCACGCAGCAGGTGCGCTGTGGCTGAATGAGGCGGGCGGTGTTGCAATGCGGCCCGATGGCTCCCCCTACCGCGTCGATGGCGACGTTTATGGAGGGCTCATCGGCGCCGCCAGCCCGGCCCTGTGGCACGAACTGGCGGCACGGATGCAGGGGTTACCCGGCTAGCGCGCCTTCGAGCCAGCCCTTGAGCTGGCCCTTGGGCGCTGCGCCCAGCTTATGCGCCACCGCCTCGCCGTTCTTGAACAGGATCAGTAGCGGGATCGACTGCACGCCGATGGAACCGGGAACCTCGGTGTTCTCCATGATGTCCATTTTCACGATTTTCACCTGCCCGGCCAGTTCGTCGGAGATTTCCTCCAGCGCGGGGGCGATCATCTTGCACGGGCCGCACCATTCGGCCCAGAAATCGACCAGCACGGGCGTATCGGAATCGAGCACGTCGGCCTTGAAGCTGGCATCGGTGATTGTCGTGGTAGCCATCTGGCAAACTCCTGTTTCGTATCGCGTCAATTTAGGTATCGGGCCGCCAAGGGCAATACTGGCGGCGGAAAAGGATTACTCGGCAGGGGCCAAGCGGGGTTTGTTGTCTGCCAGAATCGCCGCCGGGATCGGCACCAACAAAGGCGTCTGCGTATAAAGCACCGCCGCTTCCACCCGGCGGCCGGGAAAGATCACCTCCAGCGCGGCGGCATAAGCCCCCATCTGGCGCAAGGTTGCCGCCGGAACTTCCGCCAGCGATGTTGGAGGTCGGCGCGCGGTCTTGAAGTCGGCGACCAGCACGCGGGTCTCCTCCACCAGCAGGCGGTCCGCTGTTCCGGCGATAACCTGTCCGGCGACAGTGGCGGCGAGCGGAACTTCGGCCAGCGCCAAAGGGCCGAACAGGTCAGCCCAAGCCGGATCGGCAATCACTGCAATGGCCCGGGCCAGCATGTCGGACCGGTCGCTGTCGCTGAATTCCGCCGCCATGCGGGCCAGCCATGCCCCGCCGCGATCGGCCCGCAGATCGGGGGCGACATCGGGCAGCCGTTCCAGCAGGCTATGCATCAGTACGCCGCGTTTTGCAGCCAGTGCGGCCACCGCAGCAGGAAGCGGCGGATCGGCCGCCTGTTCCTCACCGGCAGAGGAAGGCGCGAGGGGGCGCGGCGGGCGCGGTTCCGGCCCGATCGGCGTGCGCGCCCACGCGGGCTGTTCGATCCGCGCAGCATCCTGCTCGGCGTTCACCTTGAGGATGTGTTCGGCCTGCGAACCGCGCTGCTGGCACGCGCCCCAGATGTCATCATGCTCGGAAATGTCGCTGAACAGCGGTTCGAGGCGGGCGAACCAGCTATCGTCGTGCGGGACCTTTTCCTTCTTGCCCAGCGCCCCACCGATAAACAGCGCTTCCTCCGCGCGGGTCATCGCCACATACAGCAGCCGCCAGTGCTCGGCCAGTTGCGCCGCCTGCTCGCGCTCGTCAGCTTCGATCACAGCGGGGGATTTTTCCGTCTTGCGCAGCGCTGGCAGCAACAGGGGCTGGCCGCCCAGCGCCTCGTTTGCCGGCAGCTCGCTGGCGCTGACCAGCGGCTTGTGCGGATTGCCGGTGGCATCGGCCAGGATCACGATGGGTGCCTGCAAGCCTTTGGAGCCGTGCACCGTCATCACCCGCACCTGCCCGCCACCTTCGCCTGCTTCCCGCTTCAGTTCGCCATCGCCTGCATCGAACCACTGGATGAAGCCCTGCAGGCTGGGGACATGGGCGGCGGAAAATGCCAGCGCGGCGTTCAGAAGCTCGTCTATCGGATCCTTCGCATCGCTGCCCAGCCGGCCGATGAGCTTGCGGCGCGCCTGCCAGGGGCCGGTCAGCATCCAGTGCAGCAGCGCCTGAGGCGGCTCGAAATCGGCGATGGCCAGCAGCGCCAGCAGCATATCCACCGCCTGTGCCACCAACGGCTCGTCGCGCCTGCCTTGCAGATGACGCCACAGGCTGACCTTGTCGCGATAGCCGTGATCGAGCAGGTCCTGCTGGCTCCATCCGAAGACCGGCGAGACCAGTAGCGCGGCCAGGCTGAGGCTGTCGGCCGGCTGCACGGCAAAGCGCAGCGCCGCCATCAGGTCTTTCACTGCCAGGGGCGCGCCCAGCCGCAACCGGTCTACACCCGCCACCGGGACACGTGCTGCGTGGAGCCGTGCCACGATCAGCCCCGCAAGTTCGCGCCGCTTTCTTACCAGCACCATCACATCGCCCGGCCCGGCATTGCGCGCCGTGCCTTTGACCAGCGGAAAGCCGTGGTCCATCCAGTGCTTGACCTGCTGCGCGATGCGGTTGGCCATCTTGCGTTCGGGCGCGGATAGCCAGGTTTCGGGATCGCCAGAGTCGGAACCGGAAGCGCCGTCGCTGTCCTCGTCCGGATCATCGGTGGCGGCGGTGACCGGGTGCCACAGGCGCACCAGTCCCGGCCGCTTGCGATCACCCACGTGGTCCTGATAGGCTTCGCTAAGTCCCAGCGTTTCCGGCCCGATCGCCACCACCGCATCATCGACAAAATCGAGCACGTCCTGCGCTGTCCGGTATGACTGGTCGAGCGGCAGTTCCACCAGTTCGCGCGCTTCGAAGCTGGCCTGCATCACCGCGGCATTGTGCGCCCGGTCCAGCATAAGCTGGCGATAGCGATCGCGCGCGCTGGCGAAATTTTCCGGGCTGGTGCCCTGGAAGCGGAAGATTGCCTGCTTGTAATCGCCCACCACAAACAGCGTGCGCAGCTTCTCGTCACGCTGGCCAAGGCCGGTGAAGAAATCATCGGTCAGCGCGTCGATGATCGACCATTGTGCTGCATTGGTGTCCTGCGCCTCGTCCACCAGGATATGATCGAACTGGCGGTCCAGCTTGTAGCGGATCCATTCCCCCTGCCCTGGATTGCCGAGCAATTGCGCGGCCGAACGGATCAGGTCGTCAAAATCGAGCAGCCCTTCACGCCGCTTCGCTTCATCCCACGCCAGCGCATAGATCCGGCCTACTTCCAGCGCGGGCGTAATCAGGTCGGCCATGTCGAACAGCGCCTTGCGGGCCAGGATATTGCCGAGGCCGGCAAACAGATCCGCGCCCACCTCGCCGATACCTGGATCGAACTTGGTGATGTTCTTGAGGTATTTGAGCGCCCCTTCCTTGTTGAACAGCGCATCGCGCAGGTCGGCGCAGCGGGCCAGCCGCTGGTCATCATCCAGCGCCAGCCAATCGGCAATAGCCTGGGGATAGGGGGCCGCGCTCTTGGTGCCCCAGGCGTGGTAGACATCGGCAATCTGGCGCAGAACAGCCAGATCCAGCATCGCATCGCTGCACCACGCGGCCGCCTTGGCCCGCGTTTCCCCTTCCTCGATCCCAAGCAGGCTTTCGACCAGCGGGCGCATCGGCGGATTGAAAGCGCCGGGTCCGACGAATACCTCGCGCGCGGCGGCGCAGCGCATCAGCCAGTTGCGCGCAGCATCCGGACCCATCCGGACAGACAACATCTCGATCGCCTCGATTGCCGCGCGGTCACCGGTTTGCTGCCATTCGACCAGCAGGTCCGACAGCACGCGGTTGGCCAGCAGGTCGCGGTCGCGGTCCTCCATCGGGCGGGCCCCCGGCTCCAACCCGGCTTCGCTTGGGAAGGCCGACAGCAGCCACTGGGCAAACGCGTGGATCGTATCGATCCGCAGGCCGCCGCCCGGACAATCCAGCACACTGGCAAACAGGGTGCGGGCGCGTGAACGGGTAGCAGGATCGTTGTCCGCCCCGATCATCAGCAGGTCACCACCCAGCACGGCATCATCCATCCGCACCCATCCGGCCAGAACCTCGTTGACCCGGGTCGCCATTTCAGCAGCGCCCGCCTTGGTAAAGGTCAGGCACAGGATCTGTTCGGGCCGCACATCGGGCCGCAACAGCAGGCGCAGAACGCGGGCGGACAGCACCTGCGTCTTGCCGGTGCCAGCCGAGGCCGACAGCCACACACTGTCACGCGGATCGACTGCACCCAGCTGGTTGTCGCTGAGCGGAAAGACCTTCTGCCCGCTCATATATCGTCCTCCCGGCCCATCCATTCGTCCAGCCGCATCAGGTGGTCGTAGGAGGCATAGACCTTGGCCGCAGGATTGAGGCGGGCGGTGAAGCCCTTGGTTCCCAGGATATAGTCAGCCAGCGCTTCATCGAGATAGCGGCGGGCTTCGGGCAGGAAACGGTCGGGTTCTACCCCGGATCGGGCAGGTGGTATCTTTACCGGCGTTTCGACGTAGCCGAACCCGGTTTGGCTATCCTCGCTTTTGCCCAGCGACCAGTATTCGAACACCGTGGGCGTGCCGTGGACCCCGCCAAATGCACCTTCCAGCGCCATCAACCCCAGTGTGCCGAGCTGCATGGCGAACCCCTGCTCGACCTGCATCTTGGATGGCGGTTTGCCGGTCTTGTAATCGACCACAGCCAGTGAGCCATCGGCCAGCCGGTCAATCCGGTCGGCCTTGCCGGTGATGGTCACGCCGCGATAATCCATTTCGCCGCTCTTCTCCCACACCAGCGGAACACGAGCCGGATCGGCGCCCACCTCAGCCTCGACCCATTCAAGTGCCTTGAGCAGCCGCGGCCGCCACAGCGCGCGCATCAGCGGGTGGGCGCGCATTTCAGTGAGGTGCAGTTCGGCCAGGTCAGCCAGCGTGCCCTCGCCTTCGTGCCAGTCTTCCAGGATCTTGTGCGCCAGCGTGCCCTGCCAGGCGGCTGTCGGTTCGGCATCGAGCAGGTCGAGCTCATTCAGCGACAGCACCTTCTGGGCATAGAACTGATATGGATCGCTTCGCAGCCGGTCGAGCGTGGTGACGCTGAAGGTGCCGCGCCGCCGCTGGTCGGCAGCGGGCATCGGCGATGGGCGCGGGTGCGGCGGTATGTCATGGCCGCAGTCGATTGCCCGCGCCAGCTGGACTATCCCTGCCTGCTTCATGTCCTTGGGCAGGTTATTGCCCAACAGCGCGCAAACCCTCAGCCAGAAACGCGAAGCGATCACCGGACCGGCTGCATCGCGCCGTGCCCGGCTCAACACCACCTGCGGCGCGCCCAGCGCTCCTGCCAGGTCATGCGCGGCCAGACCAATGCGGAAGTCCGCGCCGGGAACGCCCAGCACCCGCAGCATGGCCGGGGCCAGAAACGGATCACTGGCCGGTCGGGCAGGCCAGGTACCTTCATTCAGGCCGCCGCAGATCACCAGGTCAGCCCGCGTCATCCGGCTTTCGAGCAGACCATAGATCGCCACACGCGGATGCCCGCCATAGGGCGGACGGACGGACTCGCGGTCCATTGCATCGCGCAGGACCGTCAGCAGGTGATCGGGCGCCACCACCGTTCCGGCAGCGCGGGCGTGGAGCCGGAGGTTTTCCACCAGCCGCGCCAGCATGCGGCCATCCTCCTGCGCCCACAGGCCTTGCCCGCACAGCGCTTCTCCCGCGGCGGCCAGCAGATCGAGCGCATCGGCCAGCAGCAGATCGTCTGGCTGGTCCATCAGCGGTGCAAGGATAGCTTCGGCCTGGGCCCACCATTCGCCCAGTCCTGCTTCCACCGCCTTGGCACGCACCGGGGCCAGGCCGGGTTCCAGCCGGGGCCCGCGCAGATGCAATTCCAGACCCCGGGCGGCGCTCAACCAGTCAGCCCGCTGGTCCCCCCGCATAACCAGCGGATGGCCCAGCAGCGCCATCAGCGGTACAGGCGCGGCCTGTTGCGCCATAACATCGGCCAGCAACAGCAGCACGCGCCCCGCAGCGGTCTGCGCCAGCGGCTTGCCAGCGGTATCATCGGCCGTGATGTGCCAGCGGCGCAGGTGTTGCACTACGCGCCCTGCCAAACCGCGATCGGGCGTGATCACCGCCACGCGGCGGGCCGGTTCCTCCAGCGCCTCGCGCACCAGCAGGGCAATCGCCTGCGCTTCCTCCTCCGGGTTTGCACTTTCGATCAATTGGACACCCGCCAGCCGCCGCTTATCGCCCGGCATTGTGGCCCAGGCCTTGCTCGCCTGCGGGGGCAGGAACAGGCTGGAGATCGCGTGGCTGCGTTCGGGCGGGCCTTTGCCCAGCCCGGCCCGGTGCCATTGCTGCACTTCGCCCCGCGCTACACCCATCCTGTTGAGCAGCAGCTTGAGGTGATATTGCGGGTGGGTCAGAGCATCGGATCGGTCAAATGGCGAATCGGCATCCGGCGCGCCGGCATGGCCCAGTTCATCCCACACCACATCATCCAGCGACAGGTCGAGATCGGGCAGAACCACCGCGCCGTTCGGCAGATCGGCAATCGCCCGCAGCAGTTCGGCCAATGCGGGCGAAGCGCTGGTGACATCCGCGACCACGATCGGCGTGAGAGGCGGATTGGCGCGCAGCCGCTGGGCCGCCGCACGGAACAGCAGGTTGCGCCGGGTAGCAGCATCGACCTGCCCCGCCGCCTTCAATTCACCCAGCCAGCCATCCTGCACTGCCACGAACAGTTCGAGGCTGCGCAACCAGTGGTCCGACAGGTCGCCCAGCAGATCCAGCACCGCCGGTTCAACCAGAGCTTCTGGCCGCACGTCCTCCACCAGCAGCCGGTCCATCACCTGGCCCAGCTGGAAGGCAAGGCGCAGCAGCGCACTGTCGCCCGGGGAATCATCGCCACGTTGCGCGCGGATCAGTTCGGCCAGCCGCAGCCAGCGCCAGGTGGGATCGGCAGCGGGTGGCACGTCGAGCGCTGCCCCCAGGCTGTCGAGCAGCGGCCCCAGCGTTTCATCAAGATCAAGATCGCCCACCACCGCCATGCGCGGCATCAGCAGGCCTTCCCGTCCTTGGGCGCCATAGTGGCGGATAAAGGCTTCCTGCATGGTCCGCATCGCGCGGGTGCTCGGCAGGATCAGGGTCAGCCGGGCAAGGCCGAACTGCCCTTCGGAATATCGCGGCACCAGCCCTGCCACCAGCGCATCGGCAAAGCCACGATGCGCGGCGATCGAATAGACCCGGGGCAGTTCACCCGCCATCAGGTGACTTGCGCTCTACAAGCCATCGGCCAGCGCCAGTTCGGTCGGCTTGATCGAAGCCGGTGTGCCCACTTCGAACCAGCGCCCGGTAAAGGCGATGCCATACAAGCGCTCCTCCTCGATCGCCCGATCCCACAGCAGGTTGGTGGAAAACGGGCCTTCGGGCGCATCGCGTAGCAGGCGTTTGGAGACCAGCTGGATACCGGTAAAGATATAGGGCGCGACATAGCCCGACCGCCGCCGCTTCAGCCGCCCGCGCGAATCCATGTGGAAATCGCCCTTGCCGGTAAAATTCAGCGCACCCTTGTGGGGCACCAGCAGCAGCAGTGCATCCATGATCGCCGGATCCCACCGCTGTGACAGGTCGACAAAAGCGTTCTTGGGACCGTCAAGCCACAGGTTGTCGCTGTTGAGGCAGAAGAACGGATCGGGCAGCAACCCTTGCGCTTTCACCAGTCCGCCGCCGGTTTCCAGCAGCAGATCGCGCTCGTCCGATATGCTTACCGCAGGCGATTTGCGTTCGGCCAGATGGGCCTCGAGGACATCGGGGAAATAATGCACGTTGACCACCGCCCTGGTTACGCCTGCTTCATCCAGCCGGTCCAGCGCGTGATCGATCATCGGCTTGCCCGCCACCCGCACCATCGGCTTGGGCTGGCTGGCGGTGAGCGGGCGCATCCGCTTGCCGAGGCCGGCCGCCATGACCATTGCGGTATCCGTGGCCAGCTTGGTCATTACAAACCGTCTCCTCGGCGATCGCGCCATTCTGCAGGCACGTTGGCATCGAACCATGCGGCCACCGGAGCCAGCGCCGGATGGGCCAGATCGCGCTCCATCGCTTCCCACACGCGCGGGATCAAAGACAGGTAACGCGGCTTGCCATCGCGCTGCCACAGGCGGGTGAAGATACCCACGATCTTGGCGTTCCGCTGCGCGCCGAGCAGCGCATAGTCAGCTGCAAATTCCCCGCCGGGATTGGCGCGTGCGATGTAATGGTCCAGCATCGCCTGCTCAAGCGCGCAGGAAACATCGCGCCGGGCATCCTGCAACAACGAGACCAGATCATAGGCAGGATGTCCCACCAGCGCGTCCTGGAAATCAATTAGCCCTTGGTCACCATCAGGCAGCAGCATGATGTTTTCAGCATGGTAATCGCGCAGCACGGTGACTCCGGGCATCTGGCGCGCCAGCAACGGAGCAAGGGCCGCTTCCCACGCAGCGTCATGCGCCGCCTCGTCCACCGTGATCCCTGCTGCGGGGCAGTACCATTCGGTAAACAAGCGTACTTCGCGCAGGTATGTCGCCATGTCATAGGGGGCGAAGGGTCCGGGCGGGCATTGGTGCAATTCCACCAGCGCATCGATTGCGGCGCGATAGGTCTCGATCTCTGCCGCCGGATGTTCATCAAGCCAGTCGCGCATCCGGTCGTTGCCGAAGTCCTCGATCAGCACCAGGCCCAGGTCCAGGTCTTCGGCCAGGATGGCGGGGCCGCGCATGCCATGATCCAGCAGCCACTTGCCCACATGAAGGAACGGACCCGGATCTTCGTGCGGCGGCGGGGCGTGCATCAGCATGGCGGTTTCGCCTGTCGCATGGCGCAGGCGGAAATAGCGACGAAAGCTGGCATCGCCGGGCAATGGCTCGATCGCCGCACCAGCCCAGCCAGCCTGTTCGAGAAAGGAATCAAGGCCCGCAGGCAGATGTGCGCTCATGGCATGCGCCCTAGCCAATCCGCCCCTGCTTCGACAATCGCCCGCCTGCCGGAACCGTGGATTTCAAGATCGACCGACAGGCATGCCGGCTCATGCGTGAAGCCGCCGGCATGGTCAGGCCATTCCGCCAGCAGGGCGGCGCCCTCGCGGTAGTCATCCAGCCCGATCTCCTCCACTTCGTGCGACGATTTCAGGCGATAGAAATCGGCATGGACCACGGGCAAGCGCACGCCGGGCGGATCATATGTCTGGATGATGGTGAAAGTGGGTGAAGGCACCTCGCCCTGGTGGCCCAATGCGGCCAGCACGGCGCGCGCCAGCGTGGTCTTGCCCGCACCCAGCCCGCCTGTCAGCGCCACCACATCGCCCGGCCTCAACCGCGCGGCAAGGCGCGCGCCGAAAGCTTGCATGGCTGCCAGATCGGGCAGGTCGACAATCACGGCAGGCTGATGGTCACAGTGGTGCCCGCACCCTTCTCAGACTGGATGTCGAGCCTGCCGCCATGTGCTTCGACCAGTTGGCGCGACAGCGGGAGGCCCAGGCCGCGCCTTTCCTTGCCGCTGCCATCGCTGGCCAGCCCGTATCCGTCCAGCGCGCGTGCCAGTTCGCCCGGCCGCAAGCCGGGTCCGTTATCCGAAACCACGATGCGGATGCCTGCCTTCCTGCGCGCCAACATCACCAGGATGCGGCCTGATTTTTTGGGCACGGCAGCGATCGCATTGTCGAGGATATTACCGATTGCCCGGCCCAGCTGGCGCTTGTCGGCATGGACCGAACCAGCGCTCTTGTCGCCGCGCAGGTCCACCGCGATGTCCTTGGCCTCGATCGACTCCTCCCGCTCGCGCACCACGTTGGTCACGAAGGACAGCAGGTCCACTTCCTCTGCCGCCATCGGCAACAGGCCCGCCTCGCTCTGCGTCAGGTCGAGCACGCTTTCGATCTGCGAAGTTAACCGCTCGACCGAGGAGATGATCGCGCCGACATAATCCTTGCCCTGCTCGCTCAGCTCTCCCGCCACGCCCGATTGCAGCAGTTCGGCAAATCCGCCAATCGAAGTCAGCGGCGTGCGGAATTCATACGACATATTGGCCAGGAACCGGGTCTTGACCGCATCGGCTTCCTCCAAAGCGGTGTTGCGATCACGCAGCGCGGCTTCGGCCTTGGTACTGTCGGTCACATCCAGCACGGTCAGCAGGCCGTTGCCATCGGGCAGCGGCACCCCGGCAAATTCCAGTGTACGCCCGTCGGACAGCAAGACCCTTCCGCCACGCTGCTTGCGGTCGAGCGTGGCAGACCGCACCACCTCGCCAATAGATGCGCGCTGGCCGGGCCGGGCAAGGACTTCGGTGATCCTGTCGAGCAGGCGGTCGACATGCGGATGCTCGTCGACGAATTCCGGCTCGATCCCCCAGATCTCCGGGAAGCGGCGGTTCCACAGCTGCATCCGGCCATCGGGCGCGAACACCGCCAGCGATTCGAACAGGCTGTCGAAAGTGGCAGTCCGCGTCCTCAGCAGCGTGTCGCGCGTGGCCGATAGCGCCAGCTGTTCCGACCGATCCTCCGCCACCAGCACCAACCCGCCATCCGGCATCGGCTGGGCCACGATGCGCAAGTGTGTGTTGTCCGACAGGCTCCACGCATCTTCCACCGGCGCACTGCGGCGGAACCAGCTGGCCAGTTCGCGCCGCCAGGCCGGAAAATCGCGCACCTCGGGCAGGCGTGCCTTATCGCGTGCGATGTCCAGGAACCGGTCGAAATCAGGCAAGTCGAGCTGCACCGAAGCAGGCAGGGCAAAAATGCGTCTGAATGGCTGGTTGGCAAAGGAAAGACGCTTGTCGGCATCGAACTGCGCCACGCCCACAGAAAGCTGGTCGAGCATCGAACGCTGCGCTTCGCGGAATGCCTTGAAGGCCCGCCCCTGCTCTTCCATTTCCTCGATGTCGATGGCGTATCCGGCTACGCCTTCCTCACCCAGCGGCAGGTCAGATACCCGCACGGCGCGCCGCTGGTTGCCCACGGTGGCCTGAACGATCCGTTCGATCGGCAAGTCCTTGTCGCGTGACTGGCTGGCTACCTGGGCTGCGGTCAGCCCGTCGACCTGTTCGATCAGTTCGATCTGCTGCTGGACTACCTTCTCGGCATCCTCTGCCTCAACTGCCTTGACATAGGCGCTGTTGACCAGCCGCAGCGTCATATCGGGACCGCGGAACCACATCGGCATGGGGGCGGCCTCGATCAGGCCCACCAGCGCGGCAAAATCGTTGCGGGCGTGGGCGGTTTCAGATCGCAAGCGAGCCAGTTCGCCCTGGCTTTCGGAAAAATCGAACCACCAGACCAGCGCCGAACCGGGCGGAGCCACTGCGGGATCCGCCTGCTGCCCGCGAATGGCCAGGCTCTTTTCTGAACCCCGCGGAGTTATGACCATGCGGAACGGGGCGGCGGTCTTCTGGGTCCGGCGCACAGCTTCGCGCAACTGGTCCAGATCATCGGCCTGCAAACCGGTGCTGCCGCCATCAAGTTCGCTGAGGAAGCCGGGCATTTTAGGCAGGCCGAGCCAAGCGGCCAGCCGCTCCGGCCCTTCGAGCCGCCCATCGCCGCGCACCAGCAACGGAATGGCCGGAGAATCGTCGATCATGCGGCTCAATCGCCGGGCAGTCGTGCGGGCCGAACGCGCCTGCCGCGCCCGCTTTTGCGCCGCCACCACCACCCATACCGCGCCAAAGGTCCAACCCGCCAGCAGCAGGCCGATCAGTGCGAGGGCGGAGGGGGATAATTCCATGGCCTCACAGCTATGAGCGCGGCGTCAGGGATGCAATGGGCCAGAGGCCACAAGCCCGTCAAATGCGAACGGCGGGCGTTCCTTCAGATCGAAGGAACGCCCGCCGCAATGCATGGGGAAGCGATCAGTAGCGGTAGTGATCGGGCTTGTAGGGGCCCGTCAGCGGCACGCCGATGTAATCCGCCTGCTTCTTCGAAAGCTGGGTCAGCTGCACGCCCAGCTTATCGAGGTGCAGGGCCGCAACCTTCTCATCCAGGTGCTTGGGCAGGATGTGGACTTCCTTCGAATAGTCATGCCCGCGCTGCCACAGTTCGATCTGGGCCAGCACCTGGTTGGTGAAGGAACAGCTCATCACGAAGCTGGGGTGGCCGGTGGCACAGCCCAGGTTGACCAGGCGGCCCTGCGCCAGGATGATGATGCTTTTGCCATCGGGGAATGTCACCAGGTCCGTGCCCGGCTTGATTTCCTTCCAGGTGTAGTTGGAAAGCGCGGCAATCTGGATTTCGCTGTCGAAGTGGCCGATGTTGCACACGATGCTCATCGGCTTCATCGCCATCATGTGTTCGGCGGTGATCACGTCTTCGTTGCCGGTGGCAGTCACGAAGATGTCGCAGCGCTTGACCGCCTCTTCCATGGTGACGACTTCATAGCCTTCCATCGCCGCCTGCAATGCGCAGATCGGATCGATTTCGGTCACCATCACGCGGGCTCCGCCCTGGCGCAGCGAATCCGCCGAACCCTTGCCCACATCGCCGAAGCCCGCCACGCAGGCGACCTTGCCGGCCAGCATCACGTCGGTCGCGCGGCGGATCGCATCGACCAGCGATTCCTTGCAACCATACAGGTTGTCGAACTTCGACTTGGTCACGCTGTCGTTCACGTTGATCGCCGGGAACGGCAGCTTGCCGCTCTTCGCGATCTGGTACAGGCGGTGGACGCCGGTGGTGGTTTCTTCCGAAACGCCCTTGATCGCCTTGACCGTGGCAGTCAGGTAGCCCGGCTTCCTGACCAGGAATTCCTTCAGCGCGCGGACGAATTCGATTTCTTCGGCATTGCCCGGTTCGAACAGGTCTTCGCCCGCTTCGACCCGTGCACCCCACAGGGCGAACATGGTTGCGTCGCCGCCATCATCCAGGATCAGGTTGCAGGTCGTTTCACCCGAACCATCGGCATCCCAGTCAAAAATGCGTCCAACATAATCCCAGTATTCGGCCAGGCTTTCACCCTTGATGGCGAACACCGGAATGCCCTTGGCGGCAATGGCCGAGGCGGCGTGATCCTGGGTGGAGAAGATGTTGCAGGTGGCCCAGCGCACTTCGGCGCCCAGATCCACCAGAGTTTCGATCAGCACTGCGGTCTGGATCGTCATGTGCAGCGAGCCGGTGATGCGCGCGCCGCGCAGCGGCTTGGCCGCGCCGAATTCCTCGCGCAGGGCCATCAGGCCGGGCATCTCGGTTTCGGCAATGTTGATCTCGTCCTGGCCGAATTCGGCGAGCGAGATGTCCTTGACGATATAGTCCTTGTCGGCAGCAACAGTAGCCACGTACACTTCTCCTGTCAGATTCATAAGTCTTGGGGGTGAAGCGTCGCCGGGGCTCCGTGCAACGCGTTGTTCGCAAGCGCACATAGAGCGCAGTGGCCAGCGCGACAACCCCCGACTATCGGACCCGACTATCGGACCCGACATCTTATGGGAGAGATGCGGTTTGCTTACTCGCCATACCGCGCCAGCATGGTTTCACGCGGCGGAGCCATATCTTCCAGCAGATCCTCGGCCGCCGCCAGCAACACTTCGCGACCGCTCGCCTCTGACAGCCTTTGCGCCACACTGCGCAATTGCCCGCATTCCAGCCACGGATGGCCCTGGCCATAGCGGTTGGCCATGCCCGTGCTGAGTTGATCGAGCGCGCGCCGCGCCTGCCGGGTTCCGCCGCGCGCAGTGTAATCGGCCTGCAACTGGTTGGCAGCACGGTTCATCGTATCAAGGTGGCGGGTAGCAAAGCGGTTGTAATCGGCCTGGAAATCATCCTCGCCAAACCGGCAGCGCAATGCCGTGACCATCAACATGATATCAAGCCGACGCAGCATCTCCGCCTCGGCATTGGTCGATTGTGCTGCGACTGGCGCGGCCCACACCATGGCAGGCACGGCCAGCGCGGCGATAAATCTGTATCCAACTACCATTATCTGTCTCCGGTCCATTATTCAGCAATCCCCACAGACAGAATGGCAGGACCGGATTTACGAGGCCTTCGCGGTTGCGATTAACTCCAAATTAGGCACGATATTGCGGACCTTGGGGATCACTTGCCCCTTGCACGCTTGCTGGCAGAGACTATTTCCAATGCCGGAACATATGCCGCACCGAACCATTTTGGACGGCGAACAGAGGATCATTCAACATGACAATTTCCAAAGGCGACAAGCTGCCCGACGTGACGCTGGTCAAGGTGACCGCAGACGGCCCCGACAAGGTGCAGAGCAGCGATTACTTTGCTGGCCGCAAGGTCGCCCTGTTCGCAGTCCCGGGTGCCTTCACCCCCACCTGCTCGGCCAAGCACCTGCCGGGCTTTGTTGAAAAGGCCGCCGACCTGAAGGCCAAGGGCGTGGACGAGATCGCCTGCACGTCGGTCAACGATGCCTTCGTGCTCGGCGCCTGGAACAAGAGCGGCGGATCGGACGACATCACCATGCTGGCAGACGGCAACGGCGATTTTGCCAAGGCGCTGGGACTTGATGCCGATTTCACCGGCTTTGGCATGGGCCACCGCAGCCAGCGCTATTCGATGATCGTCGATGATGGCGTGGTGACCGAGGTCAATGTCGAAGGCCCGGGCGAATTCAAGGTTTCCAGCGCGGAACACCTGCTCGGCCAGCTGTAAGGTCCAGCTTAAGGCAAAACGTGAAAAGGGCGCCCGGTGTGGCGCCCTTTTTCGTATCAGCCCTTTATGGGCCAGCTATTCCACCCATTCCACATTCACGCCAAGCTTATCGATATTCTGCACGAAGTTGGGGTGCGCGCGGCGGATGGGATCGGCATCCAGGATGGTCGATTCGCCATCGATGCTGGCCGCCACCATCAGCATCGCGATGGCCACACGGATGATATATGGGCTGGTCACCGTGGCGGGCACCAGCCGGCTGCCGCCGAAGGTGATTAACCGGTGCGGATCGCACAGCAGGGTGTGTGCGCCGAACAATGCCAGTTCGGTGTGCCAGGTCAGGCCCCCCTCATAGACCTTGTTCCAGAACATCGTCTGGCCCTTGGCCTTGACCCCCAGCGCAATGAAGATCGGCAGCAGATCGGCCGGGATATAGGGCCACGGCGCGGCCTCCACCTTGGTGATGAGGTGGCTGGTGAAGTTGGACTGCACCACCAGTTCATCAGGTGCCTGAAGCCGCGACCAGCCGTCCTGGTGCTCCACATGGGCCCCGAACTTGGCGAAAGTCTGGTCGATCAGCATGAAGTTTTCCGGCTGCGAATTGCGCACCGAGATGTCGCCGCCGGTAACCGCTGCCAGCGCCAGGAAGGTCGTCACCTCGTGGAAATCCTCCACGAAAGTGTAATCCGCCCCGTGCAGTTCCGCCCCGCCATCGACCGAGACCATACTGGTCCCCTTACCGCGGATACGCGCGCCCATTGCTTCCAGAAAGGCGCACATTTCCTGCACATGCGGTTCGCAGGCAGCATTGACGATCTGGCTGGTGCCGTTGGCGGTCAGCGCGCTGATAATGAAGTTTTCGGTGGTGGTGACGCTGGCATATTCCAGCCACATCCGCGTGCCCTCGCCCCGCCCGTGCTTGCGGAAAACAATGTTGCGGTCCTCGGTCGAGACTTGTGCCCCGAACGCCTTGAAAACCGCAACATGGGGATCGATCTCGCGCGCACCAAGGGTGCAACCCTTGACCTCGTTCTCCAGCCGCGCCTCGCCCAGCCGGGCCAGCAGGCCCGGGATCATCATGATGCTGGCACGCATTGCTTGCGGCAAAGTAGCGCGCGCACCGGCAGAAATGGTACTGTGGTCGATTTCCAGCGTCTTGGCCGCCTTGTCCCACCGCACCGTGCTGCCCAGTTCGGCAAAGAAGTCGTGGATACGGGAAACATCCGTGATCTCGGGCACATTGCGCAGGATGATCGGCGCATCGGTCAACAGCGTGGCGCACAGCACAGGCAGTACCGCGTTCTTGTTGGCCGAAGGTTCGATCCTGCCCTGGAGCCGCTGGCCCCCGCGCACATACAGCGCTGTCATTCCATGCCTTTCAAATGTCTTTGTGTTCTGCGACCCTGCGGGCCCTAATAGCCCATCAGCTTGAGCACTTCCTGGCGGCTTTTCTCATCCCGGCGGAACGTGCCCATTACCCGCGATGTCACCATGTTGACGCCGGGCGTGCGCACGCCGCGCGCAGTCATGCAGGCATGGCTGGCTTCGATCACCACGGCCACTCCCTTGGGTGCCAGATGCTCCCAGATGCATTGCGCCACTTCGGCGGTCAGCCGTTCCTGGATCTGCAACCGGCGGGCATAGCCGTGCAGGACGCGGGCCAGCTTGGAAATGCCCACTACGCGATTGGTCGGCAGATAGGCGATTGCCGCCTTGCCGATAATCGGGGCCATGTGATGTTCGCAGTGGCTCTGGAACGGGATGTCCTTCAACAGCACGATCTCGTCATATCCGCCGACTTCCTCGAACACGCGCGACAGGTGTTGCGAAGGGTCTTCGCCATATCCCTGGCAGTATTCGCGCCATGCACGTGCCACACGTGCGGGTGTGTCGATCAGCCCTTCGCGATCAGGATCGTCGCCTGCCCAGCGGATCAGTGTGCGGATCGCGTCCTGCACATCGTCCGGGACCATTGGCTTGCCGCGCGAATCGAGGTCGTCCGCGCTAACCAGCTTGCTCATTTGGTTTGTCGTTTCCTTGCCAGTCTCTTCCTAGCCCTCGCCAATAGGCTGCCCGGACGCAAAAGGCCACGCCTGCCGGAGGATAAAGCGAACATCTGGTCGGGACGTTCGGGGTCGAGCACTTCGTTCTCCGCCACCAACCTGGCCAGTTCGCCGTTTTCAGGATTGTGGAACGGGCGCAAACGGCAGCCCGGTGCATCACCCCGTGCGGCGATCATCCCGGCAATCGATCCAGCTTGTTCGATCAGCTGCGCGATCTCGTCAGGCTCGGCGCCGCAATGTTCGGCCAGCAGTGACAGGCGCAGGCGGCGGATGGCATCGGCGGCATGTTCGTTTCCGGGGCGGCGGGCATCGATGAACACATCGCATTCGCTGTCGAGGCCCATCGACCGGTTGTTGAAATTGGCCGAGCCAACGCGGATCATCTGGTCATCCACGATCATCAGCTTGGCGTGGACATAGATTGGCGTTTCCCCCGAATAGGGCGAATAGAGGTGGAACCTGCCAGCATTGTCGATCACGCGGATCGCTTCGACCAGGGTGGCGCGCGCCGAATCCATCGCCAGTTCCTCGATCCATCCGTCGGCATTGGCCGGGTGGACGATGATCACTTCGGGCGGATCGGGCTCTGCCAAACGCTTGGCCAAAGCCTCGCCCACCGCACGGCTGGCGAAATACTGGTTCTCGGCATAGATGAAATGCTGCGCACCCGCGATCTGGCGGCAGAACAACTCCTCCACCTCGCAAATCCGCGCCAGCCCGCCATGTTCGGCCCGGCTGCGGGCAATGCCGATTTCGACGTTCTCGAAGTCAGCAGCCAGACCATCGGGCCAGGCAGTTTCGGTTTGCGGTCGGCAGCGCGACAATTCCTTGCCGCCGGCATGGTCCCACCGGGCGTGGCCCAGATCGGCCAGGGCCACCGCCACATCGCCCTCCATCATCATCGCCACATCGTGCCACGGACCATGATAGTCACCACCGGGCGATGTGCGCTGCGGATTGTTCTCCAGATGGGCCCGCGTGTCCCAGCGGCCTGCTGTCATGTCGATCCCGCCGCACACCGCGAACCGTTCATCGATCACCACGATTTTCTGGTGGTGGCTGCAACCAATGGGATGGGCGGTGTCGAATTTGAAATCGATCCGCTTGTGCGGTGCCCAGCGCACCAGATCGAGCATCATCGATCCACGGGCAAAGAACTTAAGCGCTCCGACACTCCATTTCAGGATGCGGATTTCCAGCCCGGGATTGTGCCGCGCCAGCCACGGAATGAAGCTGCCCAGCCTGCGGGGATATTGGCTGCGGCTGCCTTTTTGCCACCATCTCCGCCCGTGCGACAGGTGGATGCGGGTATCGAAATCCCACCCGATCAACAATATCCGCTGGCGGGCCTTGAGCATGGCTTGCTGGATCAGGGCGAAATAGTCCTCGCCGTCGACTACCAGTGTGGCCCGCGTGGCCCGGACATAGCGCCACACGCCCGGTTCGACCGAGCCCGCCTCGTCGGCAGAACCTTCATCAGTTTCTGGCAGCAAGTAGTCGCCCCCCTTAGCGCAATGCGATGTCAGTCCTTGGCGTCTTCCATCTTTTCCGGCGTCACTTCGGCACTGGCTTTCTCGGCCTTTTTCCGGCGGTCGAACACCTGGCGCATATGCGTTTCATCTTCCGACGTGAGATGTCCGGAGAAATCGGGGAAGTGCTCCTCCTCTTCCTCGTCGATGTGATGCAGGTAATCGTGCTGCAGGTCTCCGAACTTGTCATCCCACTCGTCCGAAGCGGGGTCGGTGGCAGCAAGATCGTTGAGCATTTCCTCGATCTCGTGATGCTCTGCCACTGAATGACGGGTTTCGTCGGTCGTGGCCGGCTTGCGCATCATGGTGGAATAGAGCGCCTGCTCCTCGGCCGAAGCGTGGGCCTTCACTTCGATCGTGAACTGCTCGAACAGCTTGGTGCGCTTGGCGGTATCCTTGCTGGCCTGGCTGATCTTCTTCAGCAGCGCCCGATGGCTGTCGTGGTCTTCCTTCAGGCGGGCGAAAATATCGGTGCTGGTCACGGGGTGCATCCCTCTAGATGGCTGTCTGGGGCTGGTTTTCGGAATACTAAACCTGCCGGGCACAGCTTGGTTCCAGCACATGCATCAGGCCGCCACGGCACCATTGAAGCTGACCATAAAACAAGGCCCGCTCCCTTGCGGGAACGGGCCTTGTTTTATGGTGCGCCCGGAAGGATTCGAACCTCCGGCCCCCAGATTCGTAGTCTGGTGCTCTATCCAGCTGAGCTACGGGCGCACATTGGAGGGGGCCACATAAGGGGGCTGGTCTGGCTTGGCAATAGCCTAATCCGCTAGTCTTGAAAGCAGGTCACGATCCATCGGGGCCAGCGCGAGTTGAGCGGCCTGTGCGCAGGCAAACCAGCCCCACTGCTGGCCGTCATGCGGAATGATCTCGCCGCGCCAGGAACGGCAGCTGTAAAGAAACAGGACAACGCTGCCATCCGGTCCGTCATCGGCCACCAACAGGGGTGCAAGGGCGATGTTTTCGATTTCGATACCAAGCTCCTCCGCGATCTCCCGAACTAGCGCAAGTCGCGGAGTTTCCCCATTTTCCACCTTGCCGCCGGGGAACTCCCACAGGCCGCCGTGATGCTTTTGCGTGGGGCGTTGTTGCAGCAGCAAACGATTATTTTCATCACGGAGCGCCAGGGCCACCACGGCCATCCATGTCGGATTACTTTCCACTTCTGTCATCGGTATCAATCATTCGTTAGGAATTGGATGCGAGAATTCACTTATCAGATTGTTCGAGGGGTTCATCCTGATGAATGGAATTACCACCATCAAAAGCATGTTGCGCGACGAAAGTGGTGCGACAGCTATCGAATATGGTCTGATCGCCAGCATGATTGTCATCGCCATGATCGCTTCGCTGAACCAGTTTGCCAATGAGGCAAACTCCATGTTCAGCAAAGTCGAAACCAGCGTCGAAAATGCACGGTGAATTTAGGAATTTATAAACTTCTCATTCCTAAAAGCGAATTGTCCAACCGAAACTTGCGGACGGACCGGGTACCGAAGACTGAAACCAGGAGACTATCATGACCTTCTTCAAGAACATGCTGCGCGACGAAGCCGGCGCAACCGCCATCGAATACGGCCTGATCGCTGCTCTGATCGCCGTTGCTGCCATCACTGCCCTGCAGGGCGTGGGCAACGAGCTGGAAACGACCTTCACCAAGGTTTCGACCGACCTCGACACCGCCAACAACGGCTAATCGAGCGGCCCCTTACCGGGCCAAACAAGATCGGGCGGCAGGGAAACCTGCCGCCCTTTCTTTTTGTCTGCCGCAGACACCACCCGCTCGTTTCGACCGGGCTGCCTGCCTTGTTGGCAAGCCTAGTTGGCGCGGACCACGATCTTGTACTGTTGGCCCGGCACCACCGTGTCAGTACCCGACAGGCCGTTGAGCACCCGGAAGCGCGCTTCCTGCGCATCGGTATAGGCCATCCGGCGCGCCAGGGTTTGCACCGTATCGGCGCGGGCTGCAGTCACCACGTCAAGCGCCCGGGGAACGACCCGTGCCGCTTCCTGTGCCGAAACTCGCGACATCGAATTGTACATGGTGTTGAACACGCCAGCCTGACCCGCCGGGGTGATTGCCGCGAAGTGGTAGGCCCGCCCGCCACCGAAGTCATAGGCAAACACCGTTACATCGACCATCTGCTGACCGTTGTTGACTTGCGCGCCGCCGAACACCACCGGGATGCCGTTGACCGTGGTGCGCTGAATGTTTTGCGGTGCCAGCTGCTGCTGTTCGCCGCCCAGCGCGCGGAAAGCCGCCCGGACATAGTTCTCCAGGTTGCCGTCAAAAGCCGCGCTCGTCATCTGCGCGCGCCCGGCATCGCCGTTGATCGATACCGCACTGGTGCCGTTGACCATGTAGAAGCCCTGCGGCGCGGTGAAGCTGAGGCGCAGTTCAGGGTGGATGAACTGGCTTCCCTCGATCACGCCTTGCGCCGGATCATCGCCGTACATCAGCCCGTCGACCCGGCGCATGAATGCCTCGCGGTTGGTTACGCCAGTGCCACCTGCCGCCTGCGTCAGCGCATTCTGCACCCGGCTGGCGGGATCGGGGTGGGTAGAGGCCCAGGCGGGCATCGTGGCATCGCCGCGTCCCTGCAACTGGGCATCGAGCGAGTTCTGCGACGCCAGGCTGGTGAGCAAGGTCGCCATCGAGCGGGGATCATATCCGGCGCGGGTAAGATACTGCACGCCCAGGTTATCCGCCTCGATCTCCTGCCCGCGCGAATAGGAAAGGGTGAGGAGCTGCGAGCCCTGCAGCGCGCCTTCCGCGATCTGCTGGCCAAGGGGGTTGTCGCCAAGCAGGACGCTGGACAGGATGGCGATAGCCGCCCCGCCCAACTGGTTGCGCTGCGCGGCCGCCTGCCTGCGGGCTGAATGGCGGGCAGCAACGTGGCCGACTTCGTGGCCAAGAACAGCCGCCAGTTCCGCCTCGTTGTTCATCAGGCCGACCAGCTGGCGGGTCACATAGACATAGCCGCCGGGCACCGCGAAGGCATTGTTGACCGACGAATTGAGCAACGTCACGTCAAATGCTGTTGGGGACGTGGCAAGCCCCGATTGCACGGCGATGCCCTGACCCACACCCTGCACATAAGTGGCATAAGGACCGGTCATCTCGCCGCCGAATTCGGCCAGGAATTGCGGATGATATTGCGCGCCCTGCTGCGCTTCCGCGGCCGTGATGGGCGAGCCGGGTGCAACTCCGGCCCCCGGAACGGTGGCGCATGCGGCCAGGGCCAGCGCGGCGGATCCCGTCAGGGTAAGCTTGGCAATTTGCAGGATGCGAGTGGATGATGTGGCAGGCATGGAATGTTCCCCGAAATTATCCCTTATCGGCAGAAGCTTGCCAGATCGGGATTGGAAAACAAACTGCCGGATTGCAGAATTGTTCCACCGGGTGGAGCATATCGCCTAGCGCGCCAACCCCTCGCCGATGGCCAGGAAGCGTTCTTCGCGCAGGCGTCTGAGATCGGCCGGATCACGTTTGGCCAGCAGGTCAAGCTCCTCACCCAGCGCGCTCGCCAGCGAGGCGGACGCTGCAGCTGGATCGCGATGGGCGCCGCCCACTGGCTCGGGAACGATGCGGTCCACCACGCCAAGGCCCACCAGGTCCTGCGCGGTCATCTTCATTGCCTCGGCCGCCTGCGGGGCCTTTTCAGCCGTGCGCCACAGGATCGAGGCACAGCCTTCAGGCGAAATCACCGAGTAAACCGCGTGCTCGAACATCAAGACACGTTCGGCACTGGCCAGAGCCACCGCACCGCCCGAACCGCCTTCGCCCACGATAGCTGCCACCATCGGCACCCCAAGCGCCAGGCAGGCCTCGGTCGAACGGGCGATAGCTTCGGCCTGGCCGCGCTCCTCGGCCTCGATCCCGGGAAACGCGCCGGACGTATCGACCAGGGTCACTACCGGGAGCCCAAAGCGGTCGGCCATTTCCATCAGCCGGATCGCCTTGCGATAGCCCTCGGGCTTGCCCATGCCGAAGTTGTGGCGGATGCGGCTTTGCGTATCGTTGCCCTTTTCGTGGCCGATCAGCATGATCTTGCGGCCATCCAGCGTGGCAAGTCCGCCCATGATCGCCTCATCATCGCCATACAACCGATCACCGCCAAGCGGGATAAATTCGGCAAAGGCATGGGCCACGTAATCGCGGAAGTGCGGCCGCGCGGGATGGCGGGCGACCTGGGTTTTCTGCCACGGCGACAGCGCAGAATAGGCAGCGCTGAGCAGTTCGCCGCTCTTCTTCTCCAGCCGGGCCAGCTCTTTCGAGATGTCCACGCTGCCGTCTTCGCCTGCGGCGGCGCGCAGTTCGGCAATCTTCGCGTCAATCGCGGCAACGGGCTTTTCAAATTCGAGATAGGAAATCATCGGCCCGCGCTAACCTCCTCGTGGCTCGCCTGCAAGAGGATGCCGTTCATTTACCAACGCCACCAGGCGTGCGGAATCGACATGGGTGTAGATTTGCGTGGTCGCGATGTCGGCATGACCAAGCAAGGTCTGCAGCACGCGCAAGTCCGCCCCGCCCTCCAGCAAATGGGTGGCAAAGGCGTGGCGCAGCACATGCGGACTGATCCGCGCCGGATCAATATTGGCGCGCGCGGCCAGCTCTTTCACCAGTTGATACAGGCGGATGCGGCTGATGTGTTTTGCGCGGGAGGGGAACAGGAAGGCCGACGCATCGCGCGGGCGAACCTCCAGCCAGCGCGCAATCGCCGCCTGCGCACGGCGCGAAACGGGCACCATCCGCTGCTGCGATCCCTTGCCGGTCACCGTCAGGAACAGTGCGTCGCGCGGCACGGCGGATAGCGGCAGCGAGACCAGTTCGGTCGCCCGCAGGCCCGACCCGTATAGCAGTTCGAGCAGGGCGAGGTTGCGCAGGCCATCGGCAGTGCCTGCCCCCGCCTCCAGTTCTGCCCGTTCGAACAGGGCTTTCACCTGTGAATGGCTGAGAATTCTGGGCAGCGGCCGACGGGCAGCCGGACGCGGCAGCGCGGGCGATGGATCGTCCTGCCGCACCCCTTCATCCACCAGGAACCCGAAAAACTGGCGCAGCGCCGAGCTCTTGCGGGCCACACTGGACGGGGCGAGCGCGGCCCATTGGCCAGCCAGCGAAGCAAGCTGGTCCTTGTCCGCTGCCGCCAGATCGCCCAGCAGCGCGTGGGCACTTTCAAGATCGCGGCGATAGGCCGCCAGCGTATTGGGCGCGGCTCCGCGCTCGGCGGCCAGCATGGCGAGGAAGGTGTCGATCGCTTGGGCGATAGCCCCTACCCCCGCGCCACGGCCTCCGCAGCGATCATCCGTGCCTCGGCACCGAGGCCAACGGCAGAAAGCGCGGCAACGATATGATAGAGGTGGCGGGCGGTCATCTTGTCCCACCCGTCGCCCTGCATCCCCACACCAGCCAGCAGCGCCACCAGTGCAGGGTTGTTGGCCTGGGCGGCCTGTCCGATCCGCTGGCTCCACACGCTGTCCCGCTGGAAATCCACCCCAAGATCGCTGGCATAATCGGCCACGGCGCCATCATCCAGCCGCCCCAGACCGGCCAGACCAGCCAGCAGGAAAGCGGACTTGCGCGATTCGGGCGAGGCATCATCGCCGTAGAAGCTGCCGAAATCGTCGCCATCCACCGCTTGTCCGCGTGGATTGGCCAGGGCCAGCAAGGCCCAGCCCATCGATCCGGCCTCCACCGCCTGCGACCACCGCATAGCATTGCCATCAAGCCCGGCCGCCAGCATCGAGGCGACAATATCGCCCGCATCATCTGCCAGTGCAGCACTGGCCGGCAGGCGCGCCGCCGCAAAGGCGGTCAGCACCATGCGGCCATAGCTGGTGTCATCACCCCACAGGCTGCGCATCGCGGTCACCCTGTCAGCCGGTTCGGCGGCGACATAGGCCTGCCGCAACTGGGCGGCCGATTGCCGGGCATCGCCCTCAATCGCCTCGTTACCGAACAGTTGTGAATACAGGTCCACGGCCGCCTGGGAGGACAATACGCCCTTGGCCGCTGCGCGGTCCGCTGCGGTCACCCGCTGGGCCAGTGGTACGGCAGGGATCAGCACATCAGCATAGTCGAATCGTGCGGGCGCCTGGCTGCGCAGGTTCTGCGGCAAATCCACCCCGAGCGAGCGCGCCAGCGACAACCGCCACAGGCTGAGTTCGTCTACCCCGTCCCATTCGATGTTGACCGCCCGCCCGGCATCGCCTGCTGCACCGGCAAAACGCTGCGCCAGCCGCACATCGATTTCGGGCGCGACGCCGGTGCCCAATGCACGATCAAGCTGGCGTTCGGCCGACCGGTATTCGCCCAGATAAGCGTCGCACACCGCCTTGGTCAGTTCCCATTCGCCGTCTTCGCGCAGGTCCGGATGCAACCGGGCCAGCGGGCAAAGGCCCAGCAGGTCGCCAGTCGCCAGATAGCCGTCGAACGCCGCATCGAGCAGCGAGCGATCATAGTTGTTGCCGTCAACGTCCTGCACCAGTTCCACCGCCACGCGGGCCTCGCCCATGCGGTTGAGTAGCGCGGCACGCAGGGCGGCGAATTCCACCGGGCTCATGCCAACAGGAGCATCCAGCCTGCTGGCAAGCGCACGGCGCAGCAGGATGTGCCCCCAACGCGAGACCATCGGGCCACGATTGCCTTCCAGCGCCGCACGCACCAGCGCGGCGGGCTGGCGACCGAGCGATGCATAAGGGAAACCGCCCTCGCTGCTGGCGAGCAGTCCCACCCGCTCCATCGACCGGCGGGCGGCGGGCGGCACGTCGAACTTGGGACGCAGGCCCAAAACTTCGTTGATCTCGCTCTCTTCCATGCCCTCCAGTTCGGCCAGGCTGGGGAAATTGGCAGGCAGTCCGGCCACCGAGCCTTCGACCGGTACTGGTCCGGCACCTGGCAGGGGTTGGATCACCGGGGCGGAAGTGGTGCGCGTAGTCGGGGCAGAAGGCTGCTGCGGCGCCTGTGTCTGCTGCGGGCGCGGCTGCGCGCGCGGCGCAGGCGCTTCGGGCGGCGGATCATTGAAAATATCGGGCAGCAGATCTTCGGGCTGGGCCGTGGCCAGCGACGAAGTCAGCGCCAGCGCCGCTGCGCCGATCAGGAAAGCGCGCTTCATGCCGCTTGATCCGGCAGAAGGGCGGGTGTCTCGATCAGGCGAGGTTCCTCGCGCCCGCCATCGATCAAGGCCAGCGCGACAAGGCCTAGGCCCAGGACAACCAGTACGATCACTAAACTCATCGGGCGCTTCGCCACCTATCCCTCGGATTCACGGCCCCGCCCGAACTTAACCCGGGCCGGGTGATGCAGATTTGCAGTGGCGGGTTAGCCCAATTATAGGGCCTGCGGCAATGAACAACACACGCGGCATCGGGGGTATGGGCCAGCACGGAGGCCCGGACGGGGTGGGAAGCCCTGCGCGACTCGCCGCGATGACGGGTCGTATCGCCCGCAAAATCGATCGCCCCCTGGTGCTGGTGGGCATGATGGGGGTGGGTAAATCCACCATCGGCCGCAAACTGGCGCAAGTACTGGGGCTGCGGTTCACCGATGCCGACGATGCGATCGTCGAAGCCGCCCAGATGCCGATCGCCGAGATATTCGACCAGTTCGGTGAAGACTATTTCCGCGATGGCGAACGCCGGGTTATCGCCCGGCTGCTGGAGAGCGGACCCTGCGTCATCGCCACCGGCGGCGGAGCTTTTGTTAATCGGGAGACCGCCGCGCTGATCGAGGAGAAGGGTATCACCATCTGGCTCGACAGCGACATCGATACCCTGGTCGAACGCGTCGGCCGCAACAGCAAACGCCCCTTGCTGCGCGGCGGTAACGTGCGCGACATCGTGACGCGGATGAAGGCCGAGCGTGAGCCGGCCTATGCCCGCGCGACGATCAAGGTGATGAGCGATGCGGGGCCGCACAATGCCACCGTCAACCGCATTCTGGAGGCGCTTGAAGCATGTCTGTAACCCGCGTGGAGCTGGCTGGTCGATCATACGAAGTGCGCGTCGGCGGCGGTTTGCTGGCAGACGTTGCGGCCCAGTGCGGACCCTTGCTGCGCAAGCACGTGGTGCCGGTGATCACCGATGCCAATGTGGCCCGGCACTGGCAGGACACCGTGGCCAATTCGCTGCGCGCCGCGGGCCATGAACCGCGCTTCCTGGTGCTGGGCGCGGGCGAGGCGACCAAGAGCTGGAGCGTGCTGGAACTGGTGATGGACTGGCTGCTGGCCGAGGAAGTGGAACGCGGCGATCACATCCTGGCGCTGGGCGGCGGGGTGATCGGCGACCTGACCGGCTTTGCCGCGGCAATCCTCAAACGCGGCTGCGGTTTCATCCAGTTGCCCACCACGCTGCTGGCCCAGGTCGATTCGTCGGTCGGCGGCAAGACCGCGATCAACAGCCGGGCGGGCAAGAACCTGGTGGGCGCGTTCCACCAGCCCGCGCTGGTGCTGGCCGATCTTGATGCGCTGGCCACCCTGCCGCAACGGGAACTGGCAGCAGGTTATGCCGAAGTCATCAAGTACGGCATCCTGGGCGATCCGGCGTTCTTCGATTGGTGCGAGGCGCACGGGCCGCAAGTGATGGCGGGCGACCGCGCGGCGCAGGAATATGCCGTGGATATGAGCGTGGCAGCCAAGGCCCGCATCGTGGCCGAGGACGAGCGCGAGACCACCGGCGCGCGCGCACTGCTCAACCTGGGGCATACCTTCGGCCATGCGCTGGAAGCTGAAACCTGCTTTTCCGACCGGCTGCTGCATGGTGAAGGCGTGGCACTGGGCATGGTGCTGGCGGCGCGCTATTCGGCGCGCAAAGGCTATATCTCGCAAGGAGATGCCGCACGCATTGCTGCAGCAATCGCAAGTGCGGGTCTGCCAACAGAAGTGGCTTCGCTCGGCCTCACCTGCGATGGCGAGGCACTGGCGGCACATATGCTGCACGACAAGAAGATGGACGCAGGCACCCTGCCCTTCGTCCTGCTCAAGGGCGTGGGCCAAGCCTTCCTCGATAAACAGGTGGCCTTGGCCGATGTGGCCGCGTTTTTGGACGAGCAACTGCAAAGGTGACACAAGTGACACCGTGTCACCTTTGTTTCGCGCCCTGAACTTGTTTGATTTCAGATAGTTGAGAGCATGGTGACTAAGTGACAGGTCCACGGGAGGACGCGCGCGTCGGTTTGGGGCGTTTGGACCGAAAGCTTGCACCGGCGACATGGGCGCAAGCCTGCGTCACTGCGGAACTTGTAGGAAAGTGAGATCGTTTCAGGATTACAGAAAGGGGAGGGTATCCCCCCATCACAGCGGCATATTATCATGCTTCTTCCACGGGTTGGCCAACTGCTTGCCCCGCAGCATCCGCAGCCCCAGCGCAATCCGCCGTCGCGTATCCCTTGGCATGATTACATCGTCGATAAAGCCCATACTCGCCGCGACGAAGGGGTTGGCGAAACGGTCTTCGTATTCGGCGGTCTTGGCGGCGATCCTGTCGGCATCGCCGCGTTCCGACCGGAAAATGATCTCCACCGCCCCCTTGGCCCCCATCACCGCGATCTCGGCGGTGGGCCAGGCCAGGTTCAAATCACCACGCAGGTGCTTTGACGCCATCACGTCATATGCTCCGCCATATGCCTTGCGGGTTATCAGCGTAATCTTGGGCACGGTCGCCTCGGCATAGGCATAGAGCAGCTTGGCGCCGTGTTTGATGATGCCGCCGTGTTCCTGCGCGGTGCCGGGCAGGAAGCCGGGCACATCCACAAAGGTCAGGATCGGGATTTCGAACGCATCGCAGAACCGCACGAAGCGGGCCGCCTTGCGGCTGGCGTTGATATCCAGCACGCCTGCCAGCACCATCGGCTGGTTGGCCACCACGCCCACGGTGCGTCCCTCCACCCGGCCAAAACCGCAGATGATATTGGCCCCGTGCCCCGGCGCGATCTCGAAGAAATCGCCTTCATCCAGCACCTTGGTGACCAGTTCGTGCATGTCATACGGCTGGTTGGCATTGGCCGGCACCAGAGTATCCAGGCTCGGCTCCACGCGGTCGAACGGGTCGCTGGTGGGGGTTTCCGGCACGCCGCTGCGATTGCTGGAAGGCAGCAGGGTGATGAATTCGCGCGCCGCCAGCAGTGCCTCGATATCGTTGTTGAATGCCAGATCGGCCACGCCGGTGCGGGTGGAATGGGTCAGCGCCCCGCCCAGTTCCTCTTGCGTGACCTCCTCGTTGGTAACGGTTTTCACCACCTCCGGCCCGGTGACGAACATGTAGGAACTGTCCTGCACCATGAAGATGAAATCGGTGATCGCGGGTGAATAGACCGCCCCGCCCGCGCATGGCCCCATTACCAGGGAAAGCTGCGGTACCACGCCGCTCGCGAGCGCATTCCTCTGGAACACCTCGGCATAGCCGCCAAGGCTGGCCACGCCTTCCTGAATCCGCGCCCCGCCGCTGTCGTTCAGCCCGATGATCGGGGCGCCCACTTTCAGCGCCATGTCCATCAGCTTGCAGATTTTCTGCGCGTGCCGCTCGCTCAACGATCCGCCGAACACGGTGAAATCCTGCGCGAACACGAACACCAGCCGCCCGTTGATGGTACCGCTGCCCGTTACCACCCCGTCACCCGGCACGCGCTGATCTTGCATGCCGAAATCGGTGCAGTTGTGTTCCACGAACATGTCCTGCTCCACGAAAGAGCCGGCATCCAGCAGCACGTCCAGCCGCTCGCGCGCGGTCAACTTGCCCTTGGCGTGCTGGGCATCGATCCGCGCCTGCCCCCCGCCGAGCAAGGCTGCGGCGCGGCGGCGTTCCAGTTCGGGAATATTGGCTGACATGCTGCGTGGGTTATAGCGGCAGCACGCCAGCGGCAAGGGCGGCGCTACTTCAGTAGCACCAGTTCCTCGGCCATCGAAGGATGCAGCGCCACGGTGTCGTCAAACGCCTGCTTGGTCAGCCCGGCTTTCAGCGCCACGGCGGCGATCTGCAGGATTTCCGGGCTTTCCGGCCCGATCATATGGATGCCGAGGATCTTCTCCGATGCCTCGTCCACGATCATCTTGTACAACCCGCGCTCGGCATGGGGCGAGAACAGGTTTTTCATCGGGCGGAATTCCGACGAATAGACCTTCACATTGCCGTATTTCTGCTTGGCCTGCTGCTCGGTCATGCCCACCCCGGCCAGCGGCGGCTGGCAGAATACTGCGCTGGGGATGTTTTCATAATCCACCGTGCGCGGATTGTTGCCGAATACGGTATCGGCAAAGGCGTGGCCCTCGCGGATGGCCACCGGGGTCAGCTGCACGCGGTCGGTCACATCGCCCACCGCATAGATCGTGGGGCAGGCGGTGCGGTTGAATTCATCCACCGGAATGGCACCGTTTTCGGCCAGCTGGATCCCGGCTGCATCAAGGCCCAGCCCGGCGGTGTTGGCATTGCGTCCGGTGGCGATCAGGATCTGGTCAACCTTGACCGGATTGGCCTCGCCCAGATCGACCAGCAGGCAGCCATCCTCGTCTTTGGCGACGGACTTGATCAGGCTGTTCATGCGGAACGTGATGCCGCGACCCATCGCGATATGCAGCATCCGCTCCACAATCTGCTGGTCATAGCCGCGCAGGATCCGGTCGCTGCGGTTGACCACCGTCACCTCGCTGCCCAGCGCGTTGAACACGCCGGCAAATTCCATCGCGATATAGCCGCCGCCCACTACCATCAGGCACCGGGGCTGCTGGTCGAGATGGAACACTTCGTTCGAGCTGATGCAGTGCTCCACGCCGGGAAAATCGGGCATGGCGGGCCAGCCGCCCACCGCCACCAGGATATGCCCGGCAGTAATCTCGCGCCCGCTGGCCAACTTGACAGAATTGGGCCCGGTGACGGTGGCGCGTTCGGCAAACACCTCCACCGCGTGGCTTTCCAGTGTCTTGCCATAGAGGCCTTCCAGCCGGTCCACATCGGCATTCACAAAATCGCGCAGCTTCGTCCAGTCGAAGCTCTTGCCCTCGATGGTCCAGCCGTAATTTTCGGCATGGCCCAGTTCCTCGGCGAACATCGAGCCATAGACCAGCATCTTCTTGGGCACACAGCCGCGGATCACGCAGGTGCCGCCCACGCGGTATTCCTCGGCAATGGCTACCTTGGCCCCGTGGCTGGCGGAAATGCGCGCCGCACGGACCCCGCCCGAACCGGCGCCGATCACGAAAAGGTCATAGTCGAAGCCGGACATGCGCGGATGTTCTCCCAGTTGAGCCGCGCATATGGCTGCTCAGGGATGAAATGCCAACTGGATCAACTCTCCAGGAACAGGCTGTAATCGCGCATCAGCTGGTAGCAGCGGGTATCCAGGATCGAGATCAGGCCATCGTCCTCGATCCCGGCCCGGCGCTTGAGCATGCGGAAGGCCGCCTGTTGCGACGGCTGGTTCATCCCCTGCACGGCCGCCAGGATGTCGGGATCGTGGCTGAGCGAATAGTCGAACAGGAAATCGATCGTCTGCGGATCGAAATCGAACCCCAGGAACACGATCTTCTTGGATCCCGCGATGGCTCCATGGATGGCGGTGACATATTGCCGGTTGCGCATGCGTTCCGATGCCGACAGCACTTCCGTGGCCAGGTTGCCCAGGTTCCACGGATCTTCGCTGCCCCATTCGACATCGGGCCGTTCGCCCGGTTCCCACGGCAGGCGGCCAGCGCTGCCGAAAGGATGGACCACGTTGAGCTTGGCCCCCACCAGCGCCCGCGCCTCGCCCAGCGTCATGCCAAACGCCATCGACACCACGAACGGCAGGTAATGCTGGATCGACCGGTCATAGTTGAAATTGACGATCGAGAGGTTCTCGAACGCCTTTTCGGCCATATTGCGCGGCACGCCCGAGGTGACCAGCCGCCCCAGCTGAAACAGCCAGTTCTCCGCCCCGCGCATCGGCAGGTCACCGGCATCGCGCGGCTCCACCATCAGCGGCGAACGGGCCTCGGACTGCAAGGTATAATAGACGATGGCCAGCTTGCCTGCGGCCATCACCAGCGGATTGATATTGTGCTGTTCCAGCACCGCATCGATCGACGAGCCGATCTTGGCCGAAACGCGGATATTCTGCGCCGCCTCCATCAGCTTTTCGCGGGTCGCCCCCAACTGGCGGCCGAACTTCTCGAAATGCTTGGCCAGCATGACCATATCGCGGGTCTGGAGGTCGGTCCCGAGCCGCGCAAAATCGAACCCGCCCGCGATCTTGCCGAGCATTTCACGCTTGTCCGGCAACTCGATCTCGAGCCCGGCCCCGGGGCCAATGACCAGTGTGGTCTTCGTCCTGATCATTGAGAAAAGCGCCCCGCCCGCATGTGATGCAACGCTGGAAGGGCTAGGCGACGATGGTTAAAATTTTGGGTGGGGGTTGCGTTGTTTGAGGGAGATTCGTTTAACCCGCCAGCCCCGCCGCCTTCAGCAGTGCCTCGGTGCTCGCGTCAAACCGCTCGCCGCCTTGCTCGATCCGGTTCGCCATCAGCTTGCCCAGTTCCACCCCGAACTGGTCGAACGGGTTGATGCCCATCAGCACGGCGTTGGCGAAGGTGCGGTGTTCGTGGAAGGCGATCAGGGCGCCCAGCGTGGCGGGGTCGAGGTCGTCGAGCAGGATGGTGGCCGAGGGGCGGTCGCCCGGGAAAGCGCGGGCCGGATCATTGCCATCCGCGCTCATATTGCCGCCCGCCATCAGCGCCGCGCCTTGGGCAAAGCAGTTGGTCAGCAGGATGCGGTGGTGCGCGGGGTCGAGATCGTCCCCCGGCGCAATGCAGGCGATGAAATCTACCGGCACCAGGTTGGTCCCCTGGTGGAGCAACTGGAACACCGCGTGCTGCGCATCGGTGCCCACCCCGCCCCAGGTGATCGGCGAGGTGGGGAAATCCACCGCCTCGCCTGTCGTCGTCACGCTCTTGCCGTTCGATTCCATTTCGAGCTGCTGAAGGTAATCGGGCAGCAGGGCCAGCCGCTGGTCATAGCAGAACACCGCCCGCGTCTGGCAGCCACGCACGCGGGTGTAATACTGGTCGGCAAAGGCGGCGCGCAAGGGAAGGTTGGCCGCGCCATCGGTGTCGCGGAAATGCTCGTCCATCAGCGCCGCGCCAGCCAGCATCTCCTCGAATTCGGCCGAGCCGATGGCGACCGCCACAGGGAAACCGATGGAGGACCACAGCGAATAACGCCCGCCGACAGACTCGGCAAAAGGCAGCACTCGGGTCTCGTCCACGCCCCATTCCACCGCCTTTTCCGGATAGGCCGTCAGCGCGATCACGCGGCCCAACGGATCGGCCACGCCGTTCGCTTCCAGCCAGGCGAGCGCGCTGGCGGCGTTGGTCATCGTCTCGATGGTGGTGAAGGTTTTCGAGGCAACCGCGACCATCGTGGTGGCGGGATCACAGGCGCGGAAGGCATCTTCCAGCGCCACGCCATCGATATTGGACACCACGTGCACATCGACTTTGGCGAATTCCCGCGCCAGCGCATCCACCGCCAGCGCGGGGCCTAGAGCAGACCCGCCAATGCCGATGTGGATCAGGTGCTTGACCTCGCCCAGCGCGCCATCGTGGATCGCATCGACCAGCAGGCTCATCCGCGCACGCAAGGCGGCGGCTTCTTCCACGCTGGCATCCTTGCCCACACCGCGCAGGGCGGAATGTTCGGCGGCGCGGTTTTCGGTGGGGTTGACCACTTCGCCGGCAAACAACCGGCGGCGCATTTCGGCAAAATCGCTCGCCTCGGCCAAAGCCTCGAACCCGGCGACCAGCGCATCGGACAGGTGGGTTTTTGACCAGTCGAACAGGATCGATCCTTCACCCACTGCCAGCGTGCCGGTCAGCTTGTCCAGCCGCGCAGGATCGGCGGCGAACAGATCGGCCAGGGTCTGCTGCGGAAGGGCGACAAGCGCCTGCCAGGCGGCGTTACGCGGATTGGACAAGGTTGATTCCCCGAGGTTGTGCAAGTGCAACATGGATAGGCTGTCCGTCGATCAAAGCTAGGGGTTGGTCGCCATTTTTCTTGACCTTGTCCCGCCCTGCCAACAAGACCCGCGCATGAGCGAGAACGACATCACGAACATCCGCGAGATCGAGGCCCCCGCCGGTTCTCCAGCACTTGCGAAGCCCGCTAAGAAGGACAAGCCCGAGGACGCCGGCAGCTTTGCCTGGTTCTGCTTCAAGCTGATCATCATCGTGCTGATCTTCCGCAGCTTCGTGTTCACCAGCTTCAACATCCCCAGTGAAAGCATGATGCCGCGGCTGTTGGTGGGCGATTACCTGTTCGCCGCCAAGTGGCCCTATGGCTATTCCAGCCGTTCGCTGCCGTTCAACGCCCCGCTGATCCCCGGTCGCCTGTTCGGCTCTACGCCGGAACGCGGCGACGTGGCAATCTTCGAACACCCGCTGGACGGGACCGATTATATCAAGCGCGTGATCGGCTTGCCGGGTGATACCGTGCAGATGCTCAACGGCGTAGTGCATCTCAACGGCGTGGCCGTGAAGCACGAGCCGGTGGCCGATTTCGTGCTCCCCATCCGTCCAGATGGCCGGTGCGCCCGCGTGCGCTTTACCGAACAACAGGCCGATGGCTCCTATGCCTGCCGCTATCCGCAGTTCCGCGAGACCCTGCCCAACGGCGTATCCTACAACGTGCTCGATTTCGGGCTTGAACCGCAGGATGTGACCGAGCCGGTCGTGGTGCCCGAGGGCCGACTGTTCATGATGGGCGACAACCGCGACAACTCGCTCGACAGCCGTTTCCCGGCCGAGATCGGCCGCGGCATCGGCCTGGTGCCGGAAGAGAACGTGGTCGCCCGCGCAAGCTTCATGTACTGGTCGACCGACGGCAATTCCGAATGGATCAAGCCGTGGACCTGGTTCACCGCCGCGCGCTGGAACCGCCTGTTCCGGGGCATATGATGCAGGACAAGATGCGGCTCGATCCGGCCACGCGAACCTGGCTTGAAGAGCTGGGCTTCACCGTGGTGCACGAACCGCTGTGGTTCGAAGCGCTGACCCACGGCAGCACAGGCGATGCGCGCGATTATGACCGGCTGGAATTCCTGGGTGACCGGGTGCTGGGGCTGTCGATTGCCGAATGGCTCTATGCCGCCAGCAACGCCAGCGCCGAAGGCACCCTGGCCCAGCGGTTGAACGCACTGGTCAGCCGCCAGTCCTGCGCCGAAGTGGCCCGCACCATCGGTGCGCGCGAACATGTGCGCCTCGGCAAGCAGGCGCGCGATGATGGCGCCGCCGATAGCGACAACGTGCTGGGCGACATCATGGAAGCATTGCTGGGCGCAGGCTTCATCGAGAACGGTTTCGATGCCACCCGCGATGTGGTGCGCAGCTTGTGGGCAGAAGCGGTGGATGGCCACGCCGGCCGGTCCAAACATCCCAAAAGTGCACTGCAGGAATGGGCTGCGGGCAACCAGCGCCGCCCTCCGCAATACGATGTGGTTGAACGGTCCGGCCCCGATCACAACGCACGTTTCACCGTGCGGGTGAGCGTCTATAATGTTGGCGCAGTGGAGGCGACCGCCTCCAGCAAGCGCGATGCAGAGGCCGAAGCGGCCAAGCTGTTCATGGAGAGATACGGGTGACTGAAGGCGCAATCACAAGATGCGGCGTGGTGGCCGTGATCGGCGCGCCCAATGCGGGGAAATCCACGCTGGTGAACCAGCTGGTCGGCCAGAAGGTCGCGATCACCAGCGCCAAGGCGCAGACCACCCGCGCACGGCTGATGGGCATTGCGCTGGAAGGCACCGCCCAGCTCATCCTGGTCGATACGCCGGGCATTTTTGAGCCGAGGCGGCGGCTGGATCGGGCCATGGTCAACGCCGCGTGGGAAGGCACCCATGCGGCAGACGCGGTGCTGCTGGTGGTAGATCCGATCAAGAAGCGCCGCCATGAACTGATGCCGCTGATCGATTCCCTTGCCGGGCGGCCCGAACGCAAGATGCTGGTGCTCAACAAAGTCGATGCCGCGCCCAAGGAAAAGCTGCTCGAACTGGCGCAGGAATTGTCCGCCCTGGTCGATTTTTCCGACGTGTACTTCGTATCGGCCCTATCCGGCGATGGCGTGCCCGAACTGAAGGCCCATCTGGCCAGGCTGATGCCCGAAGGTCCGTGGCATTACCCCGAGGATCAGGTGTCGGATGCCTCGGAACGCCTGCTGGCTGCCGAAGTGACCCGCGAACAATTGTACCGCCAGTTGCACGAGGAACTGCCTTATGACAGCGCCGTGCGGCACGAACAGTACCTGCAACGGCAGGATGGCAGCGTGGAAATCCACCAGCAGATCGTGATCGCCCGCGACAGCCAGAAGTCCATCGTTCTGGGCAAGCAGGGCAGCCGCATCAAGGCCATCGGCGAGGCCGCGCGGGCCGAGTTGGCGAATATCCTGGGTGTGAAGGTTCACCTCTACCTGCATGTAAAGGTGGACGAAAAATGGGTCGAAAACCGCGAGATCTATGAGGAGATCGGTCTGGACTGGGTGAAGTGAGGGGCTGGCTGGCCGGTGCTGCAGCGCTTTTGCTGACTGGCTGCGCCACCCTGGAACCACCCCGCCTCGCTCTGCCCGCCAACGCTCACTATGTGGCGCTGGGCAGTTCCTATGCTGCCGGGGCCGGTGTGCCCCCGCTGGCGACCGACCGGCCGGCCCGATGCGGCGCATCGCAGCGCAGCTATTCGCGGGTGCTGGCCGAGCGGCTGCAGCTCGACCTGACCGATGTATCATGCGGCGGCGCCACAACGGCACATGTGCTGGGGCCGTGGGACGAATTGCCGGCCCAGATCGATGCGGTGCGGGCAGATACCCGGCTGGTTACCATCACTATCGGCGGAAATGACCTCAATTACATGGGCCTGATGTTCGCCGCGAGTTGCCATGCAGGGATCGGGCGCGAGCGGCTGGCGGATCCTGCCGCCGGGGTTTGTCCCCCCGTCCCGGTCCCCACCGAAGCAGCCTATCGGCAAGCCGGGGAAGGCCTGACGCAAATCCTCTCCGCAGTCCGCGCCAAGGCTCCGGATGCGCGGATCGTGCTGGTGCAGTATGTGACCCTGGCACCTGCCAGCCCCTGCCCTGCCGCCATGATCTCGGCCGAACATGCTGCTATCGCCCGCACGCTGGCCGCGCGGCTGGCCGAGGCGGGCGAGCACGCTGCAGCCGTTGCGGGTGCCGAGGTCTTGCCGGTCGAGCGTTTGTCGCAAGGACACACTCCGTGCGACTCAGTGCCCTGGGCCACGGGATTGCCAGCGAACCACGATTCCGCGCTTGGCGCACCGTGGCACCCCAACGCCAGCGGGCACGCCGCCATTGCAGACGCGCTGGAAGATCTGCTGGCGGCCTAACCCGCTTCCCTGAAGCGATATCGCGTCAAACTGCACAGGGCCGCTACAACGGCCATCACACAGGCGAACAGCATGGGTGCCGGCCCCATGCCCAGGTCGCCCGCCAGCAGGATGCCAACCGCCACTGCCGCCAGCGTCTGGCCCAGCAGCCGCGCGGTGGACAGTAATCCGCCCGCCGCCGCCGCCCGGTCCTGCGGGGCGCGGCTGATCAGGAGGCGGGTGTTGGGGGCAAAGAACAGGCCAAATCCCAGCGCGGTGAAACCAAGGCGCAGGGCAATGCCCAATTCCCCCGGATCATCGGGCATGAAGGCGAGCAGCAGCAGGCCGGTGACGGCAATGACCATGCCGGTCACGCCCAGCTTGGTGGCGGCGATCCGGTCGCTCATCCAGCCGGCCAGCGGCGCCACCACCAGCATGGTCAAGGGGAACGGCAGCAGCAGCATGCCCACGGTCTGCGGATCGTACCCCATGCCTTCCTGCAAGCGGAATGGCAGGCTGAGCATCAGGGTGCCGGCTGCAATGAAGCTGGCCATGCCGCCCAGCGCCGATAGGCCGATCACCGGTTTGGCCAGCAAGTCCACCGGCAGGACAGGGTTGGCGTTCTTGCGCTCGCGCCGGACCAGCAGGACCACGCTCAACACGCCCGCCGCACCGACCACCGCGCCAAGCGGAATATCACCGTGGGTGCCGATCTGGATGCCGCCGATCACCAGCAGCATGGTCACCGCGCTCCAGATCGAACTCACCCATTCCGATCGCCGGTCCTGCGGCTCGGGATCGGGCAGGAACCGGCCCATCAGCAGCGAGATCACCGCCAGCGGGGCAGCGGCCACGAAGACCCAGTGCCAGTGGACGTGCGCCACGATCCACCCACCCAGCGTGGGCGCCAGGGCCGCAGAACTGGCCACGATCACGCTGTTGATGCCAAGGCCGGTGCCCAGCCGCGCCGCCGGATAGGTCTGCCGCAACATGGCCGCCGACACGCTCAGCGCCATGGCCGCGCCCACTGCCTGCAACGCGCGCAGGCCCAGCAGCACCCACAGGCTGTCGGCAAAGATGCACAGGCCCGAAGCCACCATGAACAGGCCCTGCCCGTACTGGTACAGCCGCCGGTGGCCGATCCGGTCTCCCAGGCTGGAGAACGGCAGCAGCAACATCACCAGCACCAGCTGGTACACCGTCACCACGTTGGTCACGACCGAATTGGAAACGCCAAGATCGCGCGCGATGGTGGGCAGCGCCACCGTGGGGATCGCCCCGTCGAGCACCAGCAGCGCGGTCCCGAAGCTGATCGCAAGGATTGCCCAGGTCCGCCGCGGGGCAGGCAGGCCGGGATGGGGTGTTGTCGTTCGCACAGGTGGGGCGGGATCCGCTTCGCTCATGGCAGGGCAATGCGCGGGAAAGGCAAAGGGTTCAACCCCGGCGGTAAATCTACCGTTTCTTGGCAATCGCGATGGCATTTGCCTTGGCGAAATCCTTGGTGGATTCCTCGCTACGACCCAGCGCCTTGGCGATTTCCTTCAGGCCCTTGCCCTTGCTTGCCAGGGTGCGCAGCTTGCCTGCTTCCTCACCGTTCCACGGTTGCTTGTGACGTTCAAACCGTTCGGCCATCAGCTTTCCTTCGGCTTGGCTGCCGCCTTCTTCTTGGTCGGAGCCTTTTTTCTTCGTCGACTGTATACTTTACAAACAGAGCGCCAGCTCAGCCGGGAATGCAATATGGCTTCAGGATAAGCTGCTCTTGTAGGATGACCCCGCCGTTGGGGAGCGTTCGCGGCTCTCGCCCTTGGTTCTCCCGATCCATTAGTTGCTGGATCGCAACGCGAGCGGCCTCGCAAGATGCTGCACTTCGATAGTCGGTGATCGCGATCCCATTGTCCCCACGCAAGACAATCAGCTTGTAAGGCGCGCTTTGCGCGGACACCGGAGAAGCAACCATGAGCGCGGTCGCCGCCACTATGAGGAGCCTCATTCCGGCTTCTCCGGCTTGGCTGCCGCCTTCTTCTTGGCCGGAGCCTTCTTCTTTGCCGCGGGCTTCTTTGCTGCCGCCTTGCGCCCGCCCTTCTTCTTGGCCGGGGCCGCAAGCGCACGGGCGGTAATCAGGTCCACGGCCTGTTCTTCAGTCAGGTCTTCGGGTTTGATATCTTTGGGGATCGTGGCGTTGGTCGTGCCATCGGTCACATAAGGCCCATAGCGGCCCGGCATCACCTTCATCTCGCCGCCAGACGTGGGATGCGGGCCGAAGGTCTTCACCGGTTCAGCCTTGGCACGGGTGCCCGGGCCGCGATTGGCGGCTTCGGCCAGCAGGGTGACAGCGGTATTCATTCCGGTTTCCAGCACATCGCGCGTGCCAGACAGTTTGGCATATTTGCCATCATGCTTGAGGTAGGGGCCATAGCGGCCAATGTTGGCTTCGATCGGCAGGCCGGTTTCAGGATGATTGCCGATCATGCGGGGCAGCGCCAGCAGCTTCAGCGCCCAGTCGAGATCGAATTCGGGAATGTCCTTGGGGATCGAGGCGCGCTTGGCCTCCTTGCCCTCACCCAACTGGATATACGGCCCGAACCGCCCGGTCCGCCGGTCCACCGACAGGCCGGTTTCCGGGTCTACACCCATGCTGGTATCTTCCGATCCATCGCCATCGCCCGGCTGGCCGAATTTGCGACGGAACGCGCATTCCGGATAGTTGCTGCAGGCGATGAAGGCCCCGAACCGGCCGCCGCGCAGGCTCAACCGGCCGCCATCGCGCCCTTCGGCCGTGCATTTCGGGCATTGGCGCGGATCGCTGCCATCCTCGTTGGCCGGGAACAGGTAATCGGACAGGAATTCATCAAGCGCCTCGGTCACTTCCGAAGGCTTGCGCTCCATCACTTCATCGCTGGCGGGCTTGAAATCGCGCCAGAAAGCTTCGAGCACCTTTTTCCATTCGGCCCGTCCGCCCGAAACTTCGTCGAGTTCGTCTTCCAACCCAGCGGTGAAATCGAACGCGACATAGCGCGGGAAAAACCGTTCGAGGAACGAGGTCAGCAGACGACCTGAATCCTCGGCGAAGAAGCGGTTCTTCTCCATCCGCACATAGGACCGGTCCCCCAGCGTCTGGATGGTCGAGGCATAGGTCGATGGCCGCCCGATGCCCAGTTCTTCCATCCGCTTGACCAGGCTGGCTTCGGAAAAGCGCGCTGGCGGCTGGGTGAAGTGCTGCACTGCGTCGACCGATTTCTTGGCCGGACAATCGCCCTGCCGCATCATCGGCAGCAGGCCTTCATCATCGTCGTCGGCCTTCTGGTCACGGCCTTCTTCGTACACCGCCAGGAAGCCGGGAAATTTCACCACCTGCCCGGTGGCGCGCAATTCGTGGCGACCGGTGGGATCGCGCATGGTCACGGTGGTGCGTTCAAGCTGCGCGCCGGCCATCTGGCTGGCCATCGCTCGCTTGAAAATCAGGTCATACAGCCGCGCCTCGTCACCCGATCCCGCCTTGTCGCGGGTGAAATCGGTCGGCCGGATGGCTTCGTGGGCTTCCTGCGCGTTCTTGGCCTTGGTGGCATAGAAGCGTGGTTTTTCAGGAATATAGTGTCCATCAAACCGGTCGGATATGGCCTTGCGGCAGGCGGATATGGCACTGCCATCCATCTGCACGCCATCCGTTCGCATGTATGTGATCGCGCCGGCTTCATACAGGCTTTGCGCACAGCGCATGGTGTGGCTGGCCGAATAGCCGAGCTTGCGGGCGGCTTCCTGCTGCAGGGTGCTGGTGGTGAACGGCGGCGCGGGGTTGCGCTTCAACGGCTTGGTTTCGACCTCTTCCACGGTGAAGCGGCCATCCTCGACAGCCTTCTTGGCGGCCAGAGCCGTCCCTTGCTCGCCAATCGTCAGCCGATCGATTTTCTGCCCGTCATACTTGGCAAGGCGCGCATCGAACGGGGTGCCATCATGCTCCATCTGCGCGGTGACAGACCAGTATTCCTGCGGCCGGAATGCCTCGATCTCGCGCTCACGCTCAACAATCAGGCGCAGCGCCACACTCTGCACGCGGCCCGCGCTTTTGGCACCGGGCAACTTGCGCCACAGCACCGGGCTGAGGGTAAAGCCGAACAGGTAATCGAGCGCGCGGCGGGCTAGATAGGCCTCGATCAGGTCCATATCGAGCTGGCGCGGTGCCTTCATCGCATCTGTCACCGCCTGCTTGGTGATGGCGTTGAAGGTGACTCGCTCCACCTCCTTGGGCAGCGCCTTCTTCTGCTCAAGCAGCTGATAGAGGTGCCACGAAATGGCCTCGCCTTCGCGGTCAGGGTCGGTCGCGAGGATCAGGCGATCGGCCTTTTTCGAGGCATCGGCGATGGCCTTCACCTGATCGCGGTTGCGCTTTTCGGCATAGATTTCCCAATCCATCGCGAAATCTTCATCGGGCCGCACGCTCCCGTCCTTGGGCGGCAGATCGCGCACGTGGCCGTATGACGCCAGGACCTTGTAGTCCGAACCCAGATATTTCTCGATGGTCTTCGCCTTGGCTGGCGATTCTACGATGACTAGCTGCATGATGGGGTAAATCGATCCTTACACGTGTACGTACGCACGAGGGTGATGGCGCAACGGTGGATTCGTCAAGCGGCAGTTTCAGCCGAATACATCGGCAAGCCGCTCTGGCTCGTCATTCAAGGCGCGATAGGCGGTGATCGACAGGCCCATCAAAAGCAGCGGCAGGCAATGCAGCGTCAGCTGGGTGGCGAAATTGCCCATTAGCCCGCCCGGCCCGCTGATCGAGCCGATCCCCCCACCGACGCCGATGATGAACAGGTACAGGACCACCAGCACGAAAAGCACCACCGCCAGCGCCAGCGTGTTGCCGCCACTGGCCCGCCAGCTTTCACCCATCGCTGCGAAGGTGCCTCTTGAACCGGCCACCAGATAGCTTGGTGCCATGACCCATTTGGCAGCCAGGATCAGGCCCGGAATAACGAAGAAGACTGATGCGATGTAGATCGCCACGCCCAGCACCAGCGCCATGCCGAAGAAGCGGAAAACCCGGAACGGACCGTCATCCACCATCAGGCCGGATCGCCGCAACAGCAGGCGGTAAAGCAGATACTGACCCACAAAATAGGCAACCACTGCCGCCAGCGCCGTCAACCCGTTCAACCAGCTGGCCAGGCGGCCGAGCAGGCCCAGGCCGAAGAATGTTCCAAGGTACAGCAGCAGCGGCCCGGGGATTGCCGCCAATTCGCTGAACGTGCCCGCCAGCAATGGACCAACGCGCAAGGGCTGCTTTTCAGCGTAGGCCTGCATCGCGGTCACCCCTCGACCCGCCCCAGGCTGACCCGGCCGCCTGCATGGCGCACCAATTGCCCCGCCAGCTCCATTTCCAGCAGCGCCAGCTGCACCGCGCCGGGGCTGGCGCCGGTCTGGCGCACCAGTTCGTCGACCGGCACGGGCGCCGTTGTCAGCAGTTGCGCGATGTCGGCGGGTTCATCGGCCAGCTCGTCATCCGACGGTTCCCACCGCGCGGCGGGTTCGCGGAAAGTGGAGCGGGGTATTCCGTCAAAACCGGACAGAAGTTCGGCCACGTCCTCGGGCGAGTGGACCAGCACTGCGCCTTCGCGGATCAGGCGGTTGCACCCTTCGCTGCGCGGTTCCAGCGGGCTGCCGGGAATTGCCATGACCTCGCGCCCTGCCTCACCCGCGAGCCGCGCGGTGATCAGCGAGCCGCTTTTGGGCGCAGCTTCAACCACCAGCGTGCCCAGGGCCAATCCGGCGATGATGCGGTTGCGTTTGGGGAACAGCTGCCCGCGCGGTTCGGTGCCCGGCGGTTCCTCGGCCACCAGCAGGCCTTCATTGGCTACCTGTTCCTGCAGATCGGCGTGCTGCGGCGGGTACGTGATGTCGATCCCGCTGGCGATCACACCGATAGTGCCCCCCAGGTGGGCTGACAGCGCGCCCTGGTGCGCCGCGCCATCAATCCCCCGCGCCAGGCCCGAAACCACCGTGAACCCCTCACCAGCAAGCGCAGCAGCGAAATCGCGCGCCAGCTTGACCGCCGCAGCAGAGGCATTGCGCGCTCCAACCAGCGCCACGCAGGGAGCGGCAGCCAGCGCCAGGTTGCCGCGCAGGGTGAGGATCGGCGGGGCATCGTCCATTGCAGCCAGCATCGGCGGATAATCGGCCATATCGTGGAACACATAGCGCGCGCCAGCCCGCCGCACGGCCTCCACCTCGCGTTCGATCCGGTCGACCGGAGCGGCGCTGTACGAACGGGTGCCGCGCGCGGCGAGATCGGGCAGCGCCTCCAGCGCAGCTTGTGCCGTGCCGAACCGCCGCAGCAACTGGCGATAGCTGACCGGCCCCACGTTGGGTGAACGCAACAACCGGATACGGGCAAATGCCTCGCCCTGGGTCAGCGTCACTTCTTCGCGCCGATCCGCGGTTCCTCACCCCGCCGCAATCGGCCGAGATTTGCCCGGTGGAGCCAAACCACCAGCACCGCGATCACCGCCAGCACCGGGGCGAATTGCGGGAAGCCGAGGAATATCGCCGCCGGTATTGCCACCAGCACCGCGCTCATCCCGCCTAGGCTGGAAATGCGGCTGACTGCCAGCACGCCGATCCAGGCGAGAGCATAGGCCAGACCGATCGGCCAGCTCAGGCCGAACGCCACCCCGGCAGCCGTGGCCACGCCTTTGCCGCCCCTGAACTTCAGCCATACCGGGAAGCAATGGCCAAGCACCGCGCCCAATGCGGCGGCAGGAACAGGGCCAGTCGCCTCGGTATTGGACAGGAACAGATGCCAGGCCAGCATGACCGCCATGAAACCTTTGCCCATGTCGAGCAGCAGGGTGGCCGCGGCCAGCCCCTTGTTACCCGTCCGCAGCACGTTGGTGGCACCGATATTGCCGCTGCCGATCTGCCGGATGTCCCCCTGCCCCGCTGCCAATGCCAGCAACAGGCCAAACGGAACGGACCCAAGGGCATAGCCCAGCAGCAGCGCGTAAATCGTTTCCATGGCCAAGTGCTTAGTGCCCTGCTTTCCTTTTGCCCAACCCTAAGTAAAAGGCGCTGTGCCAGCAAGATGTTGACCCGGGAGTGCCTCCATTACCGATCCTTATGCCCCGATCCTGATCTTCGATTCCGGCGTGGGCGGGCTGACCGTGCTGGCTGAGGTGCGCAAGGTCTTGCCCCAGGCACCGTTGATCTACGTGGCCGACCGGGGGGCGCTGCCCTATGGCGACAAGAGCGAGGCGGAGATTGCCGCGCGGGTCTGCGGACTGCTGGGGCGGCTGGCCGAACGCTATCACCCGCGCCTGATCTGCATCGCTTGCAACACTGCCAGCACCATCGCGCTGGGCATGGTGCGCGAGGTACTGGAGGTTCCGGTGGTGGGCACCGTTCCTGCGATCAAGCCCGCTGCGGCGCTCACCAAGACCGGCGTGATCGGCCTGCTGGGCACGGCGGCGACGATCCGCCAGGGATATGTCGACCGACTGGAAGCCGAATTTGCTGCCGACAAACGCCTGATCCGCCACGCCGCACCCGAACTGGTTGGCGCAGCAGAACTGAAATTGCGCGGCGGCACACCCGATCCGGCCATTTTCGCCCGCGCCGTTGCAGGCTTGCGCAACCAGCCGGGCGGCAATGAAATCGATACCGTGGTGCTCGCCTGCACCCATTTCCCGCTGCTGGAGGAAGAACTGGCGGCAGCTTTCGGGGGACAAGTTACGTTTGTTGACGGAGCGCAAGGTATCGCCCGCCGCATCGCCTATCTGACCGATGGCCAGCCGTTTGGCATCCAGGATCAGGACTTCGCAATTGTCACAGGCGACACAGCAGATAATCCAGCTCTTCTCGCGGCGCTCCGGCCCTACGGAATCGGCAGAATCCTCCCGCTTTGATGCGAATCGTTCGCAAACACAGTGCTTTAAATCCGCTGGCGATTTGACTAAGTCCGCGGCGACGGAAAGCCGTGATTCCTCGTGCGGCGCAGGGCGGACACAGACGCTGAACTACGAACACATCTTTGACCAGGCGATCGACCGGCTGCATGCCGAAGGCCGCTATCGCGTCTTCATCGATATTCTGCGCAACAAGGGTGCCTATCCCAACGCCCGCTGCTTTGCCGGACACAACGGCCCCAAGCCGATCACCGTGTGGTGTTCAAACGACTACCTCGCCATGGGCCAGCACCCCAAGGTGGTCGCCGCCATGGAAGAAGCGCTGCACGATGTGGGCGCCGGTTCCGGCGGCACCCGCAATATCGGCGGCAACACCCATTACCACATCCAGCTTGAGGAAGAGCTGGCGGACCTGCACGACAAGGAAGCCGCCCTGCTGTTCACCAGCGGCTATGTATCCAACGATGCAACGCTGTCTACGCTGGCCAAGCTTTTGCCCGGCTGCATCATTTTTTCGGATGAGCTCAACCACGCCAGCATGATCGCGGGCATCCGCAATTCCGGCTGCGAAAAGCGCATCTTCCGCCACAACGATGTGGCGCACCTGGAAGAACTGCTGGCGGCCGAAGATCCCGACAGCCCCAAGCTGATCGCGTTCGAGAGCGTCTATTCGATGGATGGCGATGTCGCCCCGATCCACGGTTTCTGCGACCTGGCGGAAAAGTATAACGCGCTGACCTATATCGACGAAGTCCACGCAGTCGGCATGTACGGCGCGCGCGGTGGCGGTATCTCGGAACGGGACGATGCGGCCCACCGGATCGACCTGATCGAAGGCACGCTGGGCAAGGCATTCGGCGTGATGGGCGGCTATGTCGCGGCCAGCCGCAAGATCATCGACTGTATCCGCTCCTATGCCCCGGGCTTCATCTTCACCACTTCGCTCAGCCCCGTGCTGGTGGCCGGTGTCCTCGCCTCGGTCCGGCACCTCAAAGCTTCGAGCGTGGAACGCGATGCCCAGCAGGCCGCAGCCGCCTCGCTGAAAGCCAAATTCCGCAACGCCGGCCTGCCGGTGATGGACAGCACCACCCACATCGTCCCCCTGATGGTGGGCGATCCGGTGCGCGCCAAGAAGATCAGCGACATCCTGCTGGCCGAATACGGCGTCTACGTTCAGCCGATCAACTTCCCCACCGTGCCGCGCGGGACCGAACGCCTGCGCTTCACCCCCGGCCCCGCCCACACCGAAGCGATGATGGACGATCTGGCCAGCGCGCTGGTGGAAATCTGGGACCGGCTGGAGCTGGAACTGGCGCAGGCGGCCTGAACTAATCGCCAACCAATCGCCGCTTGTGCGCCGATGATGGCGCGCTATGTCTCCCACAAGTGTCGAGGGAGAGCGGAAGATGAAAGTAGCAGTGCTGGGCGCGAGTGGTCGCGCCGGATCCGAAATCGTCAAGGAACTGTCGGCCCGCGGGCATGAGGTGGTGGCGATTGCGCGCCATCCCGAAAAGATCGCCGCCCTGCCCGGCGTGACCGCATTGGCCGGTGACGTGCAAGACGCGGCCTCTGTCGCCCCGCTTATGGCCGGCTGCGATGCGGTGGTGAGCGCGCTGACCTTTGATGTAACTGCCGACAAGGTGCTGGCTGCCATGCACCAGTCTGGCGTACCTCGCTTGCTAGTCACCGGCGGTGCGGCCAGCCTGAAGGACGAGAACGACGTGCGGCTGATCGACGGGCCGAATTTCCCCCCGATCTGGCGCAATGGCGCGCAGATGGGGATCGATTTCTTCTATGCGCTGAAGGAAGATCCATCAGTGGACTGGGTATTCTTCAGCCCTGCGTTCAACATCTTCGAAGGCCCGCGCCTGGGCATGTTCCGCCTGGGCAAGGAACACCTGATCAAGGATGCGGATGGCGAGAGCAAGATCAGCTTTGCCGACTATGCCATCGCCATGGTCGACGAGGTGGAAAACCACGCCCACAGCCGCGAACGGTTCACCATCGGATATTGATTGGCGCCAACTGATCGAGATCAATGCGCGCACGACCGCTCCCTGTGACCCTGCCATGATGGTCCTGCTGCTGATCGGGCTTGCGGGACCGGTGGGAGAAAAATTATGCGCAGGATCGTATCGATTGTCGCCATGTCCCTGGCCGCTTCCGCGTTGGCCGGTTGCCAACAGGAAGCCGCCGCGCCGGCCGAAGAAGCTGCCACTTCAGGCTCAGCCCTGACCGAGATGCCGGTCAGTATCAACGCCACGATGGTCGGCCTGATCGACCATTCGGCAGACTATATTTGGGCAGTGGGCAACGGTGACATGCCGCGTGATGATCACGATTGGGATCTGGTGCGCAGCTCGGTCTATGACATGATCCTGGGCGGTGCCGTTATCCAGGTCGCGGGCCCCGGCGAACACGATGCCCAATGGGTGACCGAGGAAAACTGGCAGCAATGGTCGGTCGAACTGACCCAGATCGGCCAGGATGCCCTGCCGCTGGCCGAGGCAAAATCTGCTGACGTGGAGGCTTGGCGCGCAATAGGCGATCGGCTGATCGACAATTGCCTGCAGTGCCACGAGGCGTTCAAGCCGGATATTCCGACCCAGGGTGTCCTGCACGAAGCTACGGTGCGCGAATCGCGCGGTGAAAGCATCTTCGACTGATGAAATGGCGAAGCGGGCCGGAAGGCATCCTTCCCGGCCCGCTTGATCAGATCAGCGCAAGCTCACCACGTTATCGCTCTGCGGGCGTACCCGATCACCGCGATAGAGGCTGGCCATCGGTTCGTCTGTCACGGTGAAGCACCGCGTGGCGCCGAAGCCGTTGAACCGCGTCTGCATCGCCGCGCCGTAGGCACCAAGCATACCCACTTCGATGTAATCACCCGCCTGGATGTCGGCCGGCAACATGAAGGGGCCCTTCATGTAATCGGCATCGTCGCAGGTGGGACCATAGAAGGCGAATTCAGCTTCGGGCTGGCTGAGGTCATCCTCCAGCACGTTGACCGGAAAGCGCCAGTCGACATGCGCCGCATCGAACAGCGCGCCATAGGCACCGTCGTTGATGTACAGCTCGTCATCGCGGCGCTTTTCCACCTTCACCACGATGGATGAATATTCAGCACACAGTGCGCGGCCGGGTTCGGCCCACAGTTCGGCCGAATAGGAGATCGGCAGCATCTCGAAATAGCGGTGGATCTGCGCGAAGTAGTCTTCCAGCGGCGGCGGCTCCATACCGGGATAGGACGAGGGGAACCCGCCACCGACATCGATGATGTCCACTGTAACGGCCGCCTCGGCAATCGCCGCGCGCACGCGCTCCAGCGCCTGGACATAAGCGAACGGCGTCATCGCCTGGCTGCCTACGTGGAAGCAGATGCCCAGCGCATCGCAATGCTGGCGGGTGGCCTGCAGCAGCGGAGCGGCATCAACCAGGTCCACGCCGAACTTGGCGGCGAGCGAAAGCTCGGAATGTTCCGACGACACGCGCAGCCGCACCAGCAATTGCAGGTCTTGTGCCGCCACGCCGGCTTCGGTGGTGGTTGCGCCGACGATCTTGGCCAGTTCCTCCAGCGTATCGAGGCTGAAGGTCTTCACGCCATGCTGGAAATAGGCTTCGCGGATCGCGCTGGCGGTTTTCACCGGGTGCATGAAGCACAGCTTTGCCGATGGCAGAGTGTCGCGCACCAGCCGCACTTCGCCGATCGAGGCGACGTCATAGTGGTTGATGCCTTCATCCCACAGGATGCGCAGCAGATCGGGTGAGGGATTCGCCTTCACCGCATACATCGCGGTGCCGGGGAACTTCTCGGCGAAGAAGCGGGCTGCCCGTGCCGCGGCATGCGGACGGTTCAGGATAACAGCGTCGTCCGGCGAAATGGCGCGAACTACAGCCTTTGCATCTGGAAAATGGTGCAACTCAAGGGACCCCCAATAGGCTGTTAGGCCAGTACGACAACAAAGCTGCCTTGCGGTTTGGAAGTCCCCATGGGGCAGCAGGAAGGGGGCATATAAAAGCGTGGCTGAATGATGCAAGAACAAACCATGCAGAATCTGCCCGGAACGAGCCCTGCGTGCGCCAAGTCGTTGTCAGCGGGCTAGAATTTTACGTCGGGCACCTGGTCGACCACACCGCGTTCGCTATCATCCAGCCGGTTGAAATCCGCCTCGCGGAAACCGAGCATTCCGGCGAACAGCACGGCAGGAAAGCTCTGAATTCCGGTGTTGTAGCGCGAAACAGCGGCGTTGAGCGCCCGGCGAGAGGCGGCCAGCTTGTCCTCCACATCGCCGAGTTCCTGCTGCAATTCCTGGAAATTGGCCGATGCCTTGAGGTCGGGATAGGCTTCCCCCAGCGCCAGAAGCTTGTCCAGCGCGACTCGCAATTGCGCCTCGTTGCCTGGATTAGGCGATCCCGATGCCGCCGCGTTGCGGGCCGCAATCACCGCTTCCAGCGTGCCGGCTTCGTGTGCGGCATAGCCTTTGACCGTGTTGACCAGGTTGGGGATCAGATCATGCCGCTGGCGCAATTGCGCATCGATATCGGCCACGCCCTGGTTCACGTTCTGGCGCAGCGCCACCAGTCGGTTGTAAATTCCGATCACAACCAGCGCCAGCACCACCAGCACGACGCCGCCAATAATCAGTTCCATCAAAACCCCCTGCCCTAGCCCTGTCCCCCGCTTTTGTGCCATCAATGGGAGCGGACGGAAAGGGGAACATTGGCATGATCGAACGGCCCGATGTGGATGCGCTGCTGGCTGGCGAACTGGGCCAGTGGCTGCAAGGCCAGGCGCTGGTGCGCGAGGAAGCACGCGAGAAAAGCAATGCGCGGTTCGTGAAGGCGGCCTTCGTGGTTCTGCCGCTGGCTGCGTTCCTGCTGTTCGGCCCCAGTTGGGGCGGTTCGGCAAAGGCCTGGATCATCGGCCTGGCCGCGATCGGCACGGGAGTGTGGGCCTATGGGCCGCGCGCCGCGGCAATCCGCCAGACCAAGGAAGGGATCAACGCCGCGCTCGCCCGGGCCCTGGGGATCGAATACACGCACGACACCCAGCCGGGCATCGGCTTTGAACGGGCCACCAGTTTCAAGATGGTGCCGCATTTCAACCGCTCCAGCTTCGAAGACCTGTGGAGCGGAGAGCTGGGCGGCCGGGCGTTTTCGCTGCACGAGGCAGAGCTTCAGCAACGGCGGCAAAGCGGCAAGAATTCGCACTATGTCACCGTGTTCCGCGGTCCGGTGATGACCATCGCCTGCGATCGCACATTCCACGGCACCACGCTGGTAGAACGGGCCGGCAAGCACAAGAAATTCGGCTTCTTCGGCGAAAAGGATGCCATCGACATTGCCGACCTCAACCTGGCCAAGGTCGATATGGTGCATCCCGGGTTCGAGGATGAATTCACCATCTATTCGAGCGATCAGGTGGAAGCGCGCTACCTCGTCCATCCGACCTATGTCGAACGGTTGATCGCGCTGGAACAGGCATTTTCGGGCAAGAAGATCCGCACCCTGTTCCACGGCGGCGAAGTGACGGTGGTGCTGGAAAGCGAGAACATGTTCGAAAGCGGTTCGCTGGATGCCGGCCGCGACCGGGAAATGGTGACGACCTGCGTGGCGCAGTTCATGTCGATGGCGGATCTGGCTGCGACGTTGAACGAGCCGGGGCGGTAGGATTCGCCGCTTCAGCAGCAAAACCGGCTCAATCTGATGGAGAATACCGTGTGATCTGGCGCCGACCAATCATCGCGGCCATCGCCTTCTGCCTGGGCATCTCTATGGCGGCAAGTCGCGCCTATGAACTCAACCAGAGCTCTGGCCGCCGGAGGAAGGGGAAGCGCCGCGTGGCACTCCCCCACCCAATCCCTTACGCGAACAGCTTGGCCCAGCGGCGCTTGTCGCGGTTCTTCCAGTGTTCGCGGTGATAGGCGTCGCTGGCCAGCAGCGGCATCACGCTGCCTGCTTCGGCAAACACCATCTGTTCGATACCGGTGTTCACCTTGCCCCAGCTGGCCGCTTCCTGCAGCGTGGAGGACGAGCACGCACCGTCGCGCACATCGGCAACGGTGATCTGCACGGCGTACTTGTGCACGGCCACATCCTCGTGGCCCAGGATTTCGGCGCACACCACCGTGTCCTGGATGAAGTTCTTGGGCACGCCACCGCCCACCATCAGCAGGCCGCTTTCGCCTGCCTGGATCTTGATGTCGGTCAGTTCACGGAAATCGGCGATGGCATCGAGCACCATGTAAGGCTTGCCCTCCTTCATCCGGTCCACCTGATGCTTGACCAGGCCGAACCCGGCACTGCTGTCCACGAAAGCCGGGCAGAAGATCGGCACGTCATGTTCGTAAGCCAGCTTGACCAGGCTGTTGTCCTTCTTGCCGTGTTCAGACAGGTACTTGCCCATCTCGCGGATGAAGGCGCGGCTGGAATAGGGCTTGGGTTCCAGCTCGTTGGCGATCTTGTTGATGGTGAAATCGCAGTCCTGCAGCTGCTCTTCATCGATGTAGGTATCGTAAATCCGGTCGATATACAGGCTGCGCAGCGTGTCATCATCAGGCACTTCCAGCGCCTGATAGTGCTTGTGGCCAAGCCCTTCGAAGAAATCCATGTCGACGATCGTGGCACCCGTGGCGACCACGCAATCGACCATGTTCGACCGGATCAGTTCGGCATACAGATCCATGCACCCGCCCGCGCTGGTGGAACCGGCGATGACCAGGAAAATGGTGCAATCCTTGTCGGCCAGCATATCGTTATAGATGCGGGTGGCGCGGGCCAGATCGCGGCTGGTAAAGCTCATCTTGCCCATCTGGTCGATGATCGGACGCGCATCGAAGCTGGTGATGTCGATATGCTCGACAGTGGTGCTGAGCAGCTCCGCCTTGCGGGTGTCGTTGGCTTTGGAATCACTCATCGCTTGTCTCCAGCTTCATTTCACGGGCAATCGCCCCCGGATGCGGGGGTTCCCAAGTGAAGGGCGCGCCCGATAATCGGTAGCGCCCCCCGCGTAAACATGTAATTCGTTCGTCCATATGACGGATCCCAACACAATGGAAACCATCGGACGAAATCCCGATCGCGCAGGGGTGCTGCGGGCAGCGGAAAAAGTGGCGGAAATCCTGAGTCCCACGCCGCTGTTGCCAGTGGAACATGATGGCCGCAGCTTCTGGCTCAAGGCGGAATGCCTGCAACCGGTGGGGGCCTTCAAGATCAGGGGTGCGTGGCACCGGCTAACCGACCTCTCGGCCGATCAGCGCGCGGGGGGAGTAGTGGCCGTGTCCAGTGGCAACCATGCGCAAGGCGTGGCCTGGGCGGCGCGCCGGCTTGGCATGGCGGCCACCATCGTGATGCCGCGCGATGCCCCCGCCATCAAGGTTGAACGCACGCGCGAAATGGGCGCAGACGTGGTGTTCTATGATCGGATGACCGAAGATCGCGAAGCCATCGGCCGAGGCCTCGCGGCGGAGAGGCGCGCAGCCTATGTCCATGCCTTTGCCGATCCCTGGGTGATCGAGGGTCAGGGCAGCGCAGGGATCGAGGCTGCAACCCAGCTGGGTCATGAACCAATGCGCATCATCGCCTGTTGCGGTGGCGGCGGGCTGACCGCCGGACTCGCCTTGGCCTGTCCCGATGCCGAGGTAATCCCGGTGGAGCCTGCCGGATGGGACGATGTGGCGCGATCGCTGGCCAGCGGCACAATCCAGAACGTCGGCCCCAATCCGCCGCCCACGGCGTGCGATGCCTTGCAGACGCTGGCCACCGCACCAGTCAACTTTGCAGTGCTGCGCGAACGATGCAAGTTCGGCCTCAGCGTGACCGAGGAGGAGGTTCGCGCCGCCCAGCGGTTCGCGTTCTCGCGGCTGCGGCTGGTGCTTGAACCGGGCGGTGCGGTGGCGCTGGCGGCCGTGCTGGCGGGCAAGGCGCTGGCGGACGAGCAGACGGTGGTGATCGCCAGCGGCGGAAATGTCGATCCGGAAGCCTTTGCCCGGTTGCTGGCGGACGAAAATTGAGTTTCAATTGACAATCTAAATCGTCTGCCCCAGCTTCCCCGCTTCCTTGGAGAGGGAGGATCACCACCATGAATTCTGCAATTCTCGCCCCTGCCGCCGTGCTTGTTGCGTGGACTCTGGTGATGCTGCTGTGGGTGGGCGCAACCCGCCTGCCCGCGCTGGCCAAATTGAAGCTGCCGCCCGAACGCGCGCGCGGTGGCAGGGGCAGCGATCTGGATGGGGTTCTGCCCGCAGAGATTCAGTGGAAAGCGCACAATTACAATCACCTGATGGAACAGCCGACGATCTTTTATGCCCTGGTGATGATCCTTGCGCTGGCCGGCTCTGCCCAGCTCGATGTGTGGCTGGCATGGGCTTATGTGGTACTCCGGATCGTCCATTCGCTGTGGCAGTCCACGGTCAATACCATCCCGGTGCGGCTCGGCCTGTTTACCATTGGCAGCTTCGTGCTGATTGCCCTGGCAGTGCGCGCCCTGCTGGTCACACTTGCCTAGGGACTAATCCCGATGGCGCGGTTGAGGCGGCGGCATCACGCAAACGGCTAAGGCCACGGCAACCCGTATTGAAAGGTGTGCCGTGGCCCATATCCTTGTCGTGGATGACGATGACATAGTCGCCGAACTGGCGAGTGAGATCCTGATCGCTGCAGGGCATGCCTGCGGCTGGGTCTCCACTGCCGAACAGGCCTATAAGCTGCTGCAATGGCGGCGGCCCGATCTGTTGCTGCTGGATGAGCAACTGCCCGGCGAACGCGGATCCGGTTTCCTGCGCCGCCTGCGCAATTCGCCGCGGTTCTATGACCTGCCCGTGATCATGTTCACCACCATCGACGGTGTGCAGGATGAACGGCACGCGTTCTACAACGGCGCGCAGGATTACATCCGCAAGCCGGTCAACCCAAAGTCGCTGGTGTGGCGGGTCAACAAGATCCTCGATGCCCGCGCCCGCCATCCACAGCATCGCGAACTGGAGGAATGGGCCGAGTTCCAGCTCCGCAACCGCAAGGAAGACCGGCCCAGGCAGGTGTTCATCTAGGGTCAAAATGGCCCAGCGCACCTTTGATTTGGCGCAACGACTCTTGCCCAGGGTGGCGGCAAAAGCGCACCATCAACAGGTGGAGATCGACCAATGCCCCCGCTTTCTCGGCTCATGGCAACAGGCAAACGCGAAATTCCCGGCACCCTGGTGTTCGACGGCGATGCCGCGCAACACGGCTATGCCATCAATGCCATGTCCTATTCGTTCAACAGCGCCGAAAACCGCGCCGCCTTTATGGCCGACGAAGAAGCCTACATGGACCGCTTCAACCTGACGGAAGAACAGCGCCAGTCGGTCCGCGACCGCAATGTGCTTGCCATGCTGGCGGCGGGCGGCAACGTCTATTACCTCGCCAAGCTGGCCGGGATATTCGGCCTCAACGTGCAGGATCTGGGCGCCTTGCAGACCGGGCTTTCGGTGGATGAATTCAAGGCCAACCTCCTGAGCCATGCCGTAACCGAAACGCGCGTGGCGACCGACGGGAGGATCGCGGCATGAGCCAGATTTGCGGCGGCATCTTCACCAGCCACGTTCCCGGCATCGGCAAGGCGATTGCCCAGAACCTGCAAGCAGATCCCTACTGGAAGCCGTTCTTCGACGGGTTCAACCCGGTGCACGAGTGGCTGGCGGCCGAACAACCCGACGTGGCAGTGGTGTTCTATAACGATCACGGCCTCAACTTCTTCCTCGACAAGATGCCCACCTTTGCGATCGGCGCTGCAGCGCAATACCGGCACGAGGATGAAGGCTGGGGCATTGCCTTCGATCGCCCGTTCGAGGGCCATCCTGACCTTTCGTGGCATATCATCGAGCACGTCGTGGCGAGCGAATTCGACCCGGTCACTTGCCAGTCGATGGCGGTCGATCACGCGGTGGCCGTGCCGTTCGATCTGTGCTGGCCTGGCAAGGATGCGTTCCCCGTCAAACTGGTGCCAATCGCGATCAACACCGTTCAGCACCCCCTGCCCAGCCCCAAGCGCTGCCATGACCTGGGCAAGGCCGTGGGCCGGGCGATCGAGAGCTGGGGCGGTAACGAGAAAGTGGTGATCTTCGGCACCGGCGGCTTGTCGCACCAGTTGGAAGGCGAACGCGCCGGCCACATCAACGTCGATTATGACAAGTTCTGCCTGCGCAATCTCGCCCCCGATCCTGAAGCGCTGTTGCAGCACGATGCGCTCGACATTGTCGAGCTGGCCGGCAGCCAGGGGGTCGAAATCCTCAACTGGATCGCCGCGCGCGGTGCATTGCGCGGATCGGTGCGCGAACTGGCCAGCAACTATCACGTGCCCATTTCCAATACGGCTGCGGCCACCGTGCTGCTGCAGAACAGCGACAAAGTGCTCGCTTGAAATAGCCCGCACGGGACAGCTTGAAAGGCCGGGTAGATCATTCGATCTGCCCGGCCTTTCCTGTTGTTGACCGGTATCAAAGCACGGAACCTGCCAGCGATTATCCTAACGAGCGTTATAATGATTCGGGAGGAGTGGTGACATGGTACATTTTCCGCAGGAAGGCCTGTATCAGGACGTGCTGCGCCTGGTCCGCATGGAAGGCGACATCGCCGATATTGAAATCGACGGCGAGATTCCGGCCGAAATGGATGGCGCATTCTACCGCGTGCATCCCGATCCCCAGTTCGCCCCGCGCAAGCCGGGCGACCAGTTCTTCAACGGCGATGGCATGGTCACCATGTTCCGTTTCAAGGACGGCCGCGTGTCGCTGAAGCAGCGCTATGCCAAGACCGATAAGTGGAAGCTGGAAAACCAAGCCGGCCGATCGCTGTTCGGTTCATACCGCAACCCGCGTACCGACGATCCTTCGGTGATCGGCCAGCATCGGGGTACGGCCAATACCAACGTCCTGGTGTTTGGCGATGATCTGATCGCCATGAAGGAAGACAGCCCCTGCTTGCTGATGGACAAGCTGACATTGGAAACAGACGGCTATACCGACTGGAATGGCGAACTGACCCTGCGGACCTTCGGCGCGCATCCCAAGATCGATCCGGCTACCGGCAACCTGTGCAACATCAGCTATGCCGCCGATGCCGACCTTTCGCGCGATGCCACCTATTTCGAAATCACGCCGGATGGGCAGGTGGTCCGCTTCGCGCGGTTCGAAGTCCCCTATTACACAATGCTGCACGATTTCGGCATTGCCGGTGACTATGTCGTAATCCCCGTTTCGCCCTACAGCTCGGATCCCACCGTGCTCGAACAGGACCGACCGCATTTCTACTATGATCGCAGTCTGTCCGCCTGGATGGGTGTGATGCGGCGCGATGGCGATGGCAGCGACATGCGCTGGTTCGAACAGCAGGAGGCATTGTGTTCGTGCCATGTCATGAACGCCTACCAGGAAGGCACCAAGGTGCACATGGATACGCCCATGTCCAAAATCGGCAGCCTGCCCTTCTTCCCCGACAAGGACGGCGCACCATTCGATCCCGAACTTGCGATGACCGAACTGGCCCGTTTCACGGTCGATGTGACCTCGAACGAGGACAAGGTCGAAAGCGTGACGCCGCTGGGCAAGGCACCGGGTGAATTTCCCCGGATCGATGACCGGATGGCAGGCAAGCCCTACCGCCACGGCTGGATGATCACCTATGATCTTGCCAAGCCCTATAACGGCCCTCCCGGCCCCTTTGCCGGGGTGATCAACACCCTCACCCATTTCGATCTCAAGTCGGGCGAGGAACAAAGCTGGTGGTGCGGCCCCGATGGCTCGATCCAGGAACCCTGCTTCATCCCGCGCTCAAAGGATGCGCCCGAGGGCGACGGCTGGATGGTGGCCCTGGTGGACGACCATGTCCGCAACTATTCCGACTTGTGCATTTTTGATGCCTGCGACGTGGCCAAGGGCCCCATCGCGCGCGCCAAACTCCCCATTCGTCTGCGCCAGGGGCTTCACGGCAACTGGGCCGCAGCGGATCAGCTGGCGGCCTGACAGCGCGCCAGGACCCATCCCAACCTCCCAAGGGGCGGCCCGCTTCGGCAGGCCGCCCTCTCTTTTTGGGCAGAATATGCTCAGATTGCCGAACTGAAGCGCCGCGGGCTCTGCTGCCGATAGGGATCGAACGCCGCGGCGATGCTGCGCGCATAGGGCAAGCCTTGATGGGCAATCACCAGCATGTTGCCGCTTTCGATACGGGCGAGGCCAGGCTCCAGATAGGGCTTCAGCCGATCGACGGCACTGGCCATGATATCCGCCGCCACGCGCGCGCGGCCCCGGCATAGCAATTCCTCGATAATCGCCCCGCGCCGCCGATCGTCTACGCTGCGTTCCTTGCCCGGCCCGGTCGGCAAGAACCCCTGGCTCAGCATCATGCGATAGCGACCGGCGTTCTTCTCTGTTTGCACCAGCAGATCCGGGAACTGCGAAATCGACGAGGCACCCAGCCCGATCAGTACCGGTGCCTGATCATCGGTGAAGCCCTGGAAATTGCGCTTCAGCGTCCCTGCCTCCATCGCCTGTGCCAGAGGGTCGCCGGGCAGTGCGAAGTGATCGAAGCCGACCGGGACATATCCCGCGTCGACCAGCTGCTGATACCCGCCCTGGGCCATGCCAAAGCGTGCAGCAGGCCCCGGCAGCGCGCTGTCGTCGATCCGGCGCTGGCGTGGCAGCAAGTGCGGCACATGGGCATAGCCGAACAGCGCAATACGGTTGGCGCCATAGGAAGCGGTGAGGTCCAGCGTTTCGGCCAGATCGTCCATCGTCTGTCCTGGCAGGCCGTACATCAGATCGAAATTGAGCGAGGTGATCCCGGCATCGCGCAGCAGCGCGACCGCGCTCTCGATCATCGCCTGCGGCTGCACCCGGCCAATCGCTTCCTGCAGGTGCGGCGCGAAGGTTTGCACTCCAAGGCTGGCATGGGTCGCCCCGACAGCTCCGAACACCGAACTCCATTCCGGCCCCAGCACCCGGGGATCAAGTTCGACCGAAACCAGCGGATCGTGCAGCGGGAAGTTGAGCACCAGCGTATCGAACAGGCGGACAAAATCGATCGGCGATATGGCATTCGGACTGCCTCCGCCAAAGGCGATACGGCGCACCCGCGTGCCAGCGGGCAACATCTTGCCGACCAGCTGGATTTCGTGATGCAGCGATTCAAGATAGGCCGCCAGCCGCGCAGACCGGTTGGCTGCGGCCGTATTGCATCCGCAATACCAGCAGATCTTTTCGCAGAACGGGATGTGCACATAGAGCGAAATATCGCCCGTAGCCGTGCTGATCGCCGACTGGTGGCGTTCAGCCGTTATGTCAGGGGCAAATTCCGCCGCCGTGGGAAAGCTCGTGTAGCGCGGTACGGGCGTTGCGAGCAGGTCTGGATGATAAGGCCACATGCGAGCCTGTCTGGCGCGGGATAACGCGCGTTTCATTGCCCTTGATCAATTGTCGCGAGGTGTATTGCGCCGCTTGTCGGAGCTGCGGCAACCCTTGGCACAACATGGCGTGGTGGCGGGCATGGGCGTGCTGCCTTCATCCTGTTCCAGCGCGATTTCCACCGTGCCGCCACCGCAGATGGCCAGCAGCAGTGCCCGGCTGCCCTGCTCCAGCGGCAGCGGTCCAACCATGGCGGGGATCATGGCGAGCAGTGCCGCCAGCGATGTCCCACTCATTCGGCCGGTCCTTCATCGTCGATCAGGATGCGGCTGGCGGCCCCTTCGGGATCATCGAACTGGCCACTGCGCATGGCCCAGAAGAAACCTGCCAGGCCAAGCAGGCCCAGGAACAACGCCACCGGGATAAGAATCACCAGACCGGTCATTTCGCCGCCCTCACCAGGCGGAGCGAATTGGCGACCACGATCAGCGAGCTGAGCGACATGGCCAGAGCCGCCACCAGCGGGGTCACAAGCCCGGCCACGGCCAGCGGAACCGCCAGCAAATTGTAACCGATCGCCAGGGCGAAGTTCTGCTTCACTACCGCCATTGTCCGGCGCGCGGCGCGGATTGCGCGCGGCACCGCGATCAGCGAATCCTGGACAAACACGAAGTCGGCCGCCTGCATGCCAACGTCGCTGGCGCTGCCCGGCGCAATGCTGGCATCGGCCGCGACCAGCGCCGGCCCATCATTCAGCCCGTCGCCCACCATCAGCACTTTTGCGCCGCCCTGTTGAAGCCGGGTGATGGCATCCTGCTTGTCGGCGGGGGAAGCGCCTGCCTGGCCGGTCAATCCGGTTTCCCGCGCCACTTGTGCCACTGCTTCGGGATTGTCGCCCGAGATGATCGAGGCAGGAATGCCCAGCCGGGCCAGATCGGCCAGCGCCTGTTGCACATCGTCGCGCAATCGGTCGGCAAAGGGGATCAGTCGTGTGGGCATACCGGCAATGGCCAGCGCCACGCCCATGCTGGCGGCGCCTTCGGGCCGCCGCAGTTCCACAAGGTGCCCCTGCCACAGTGCCTGCATCCCCACGCCGGGCTGTTCGGACACCTGTTCCAGCTCTGCCGGATTGACGCCGCGCTGCATCAATTCGGTCGCCAGGGCCCGACTCAACGGGTGGCGGCTATGCGAAGCCAGGGCCAGAGCAACACACGCCGCATCGGGCGGCAGGGCATCGAGCGAGGCGGCATCCGGCATGGGTCGGCCCAGCGTGAGCGTGCCGGTCTTGTCGAGCAGGGCCCAGTTCACCCCCGCCAGGCGTTCCAGAGCCGACCCGTCCTTGACCATGATGCCCGCCCGCAGCAACGATCCGCTGGCGACGACCTGCGCCACCGGGACCGCCAGCCCCAACGCGCAAGGGCAGGTAATGATCAGCACCGCCACGCCGATCACCAACGCCTCGTACACCGAAGCCCCGGCAATCAGCCAGCCGACCACCGACAGGGCCGCCAGGGTATGAACGGCAGGCGCGTAGAGCCGCGCGGCACGGTCAGCCACGCGGACATAGCGGCTGCGGTTCTGCGTGCTGGCTTCCATCAACCGGGCGATTTCGGCCAGGGTAGTGTCGTGCCCGGCATGGCTTACCGCCACGTCCACCGGCGCATCGAGGTTGAGCGTGCCTGCCAGCACCGGTCCGCCCAACCCGCAGGCAATGGGCCGGGTCTCGCCGGTCAGCAGCGACTGGTCGAACCGGCTGGCCCCGGCAATGATCGAACCGTCTGCCGCCAGCCGCTCACCGGCCGCCACGCGCATCACCATGCCCGGTTCCAGCGCCTCGGCTGCAATCCATTCAAGCGCCCCGCCGTCTGTCAGGACCAGCGCACCCTGCGCCGCCTGGCTGAGCAGCGCGTCCACTCCGGCCCGCGCCCGGTCCCGCATCATCGCATCAAGCACGCGGCCGGCCAGCAGGAAAGTCAGCAGCATCAGCGCGCCATCGAACCAGGCGTGCTGCCCGTGGGTGACCACTTCATACAGGCTGAGACAGCAGGCAATCACCACGCCGATGGAAATCGGCACATCCATGTTGGTGGTGCCGTGCTTCAGCGCACCCCAGGCCGAACGGAAGAACGGTTGTCCGGCATAGGCCACCGCCGGAAGCGCAATGGCCGCAGACAGCCAATGGAACATGTCGCGCGTCGAACCGTCTGCGCCCGACCACACACTGACCGAGAGCAGCATCACATTCATGGCCGCAAATCCGGCCACCGCCAGCGGGCCGAGTAGCGGTTTGACGGCAGAAAAGGGCTTCGTCGCGTCGCGCGGGCGGCGCTTGGATTCAAAACCGATTTTGGCCAGTTCGGCCACGATCTGCCCTTCATCCATCGCTGCATCGTGGGTTACGGTGACCATGCGCGAAGTCAGGTTGACCCGCGCGGCGGTTACCTGCGGCACGGCCAGCAGCCCGCGTTCGATCTTGCTCATACAACCGGCGCAGTGCGCGCCAGGCACGGCCAGCACACTGGTTTCCAACGTTGGGATCCGGGCGCCCGCGGCGGTCACTGCAGTTCGTCCTCGCTGCGCCATTTGTCTTCAGCCGACGCGATTTCGAGCCGCAGGAGCCAGCGTTCATCGCTCACCGGGGCGACCGAAAGATACTCGCCAGGACCAGTGCGGGTAAAGGCCAGTGCGACATCGGGCACCCGCCCCAGCGGCTGGCGCAGGGTGGCGCTTATGGTCAGCGGATCGGGTGCGCCGGTAATCCGCACCGCCAGCTTGCGATCGTCCCGCAGGCTTTTCGTGACCGACCAGCCCAGCGCATCCTGATCACGCGCCTCTGCCAGCCAGCCATTGAATTCCTGGCTCGCGACATAGGAATTTTCGACTACCACCCCGCCAAAGCTGCCAATCGCGATCCGCGCCATAGTGAGATTTACCCCGATCACCACGCCGAAGAACGCCACCATCATTGCCAGCATGTGCCAGCCGGTGAATTTCTTGATCATTGGGTGCCTCCGGGAGTTTCAAAGCGGGTCTCGGCCACGTCGCTTTCGCCTTGTTCGTCCAGTGCCAGCAGGTTGAAAGCAAAGTCCTGGCTTGGCGTGCCACGCGGCGAAACAACATAGATCCGCAGGCTTTGGGTGGCATCGGCCGGCACGGCGAATTCAAGTCCGCGAGCCGCCCGCTCCGCTCCCATGGTGTCGGTCCACATCGCGCCCTCCGCCAGGCCTGCCAGCGAGACACGCATATCGCGCGGGCGGCTTTCCATGTTGCGCAGCTTGACCGTGTAGTTGTTGCGCACGCTGCCATCCTGCATGACCGTGAAGGCCGGATTGCGATCGGGCGCGGCAGTGATATCGGTGTGCGAGCGGGTACCGAGCAGGAACAGCAGCCCACCGCCCAGGGCAGACCAGATCAGCAGATAGGCAATCGTGCGCGGACGCAGCAGCGTGCGGTAGGCGGCCGTGGCAGGCGCGCCGGCTGCTTCCGCCTTGGCGTTGTCCAGCGTGACATAATCGATCAGCCCGCGTGGCCGCCCCACACTGGCCATCGCGCGGTCGCAGGCATCGATGCACAGGCCGCAGGTGATGCACGAGATGTCCGGCCCCTTGCGAATATCCCATCCGGTCGGGCACACGGCTACGCACAGATTGCAATCAATGCAGTCACCATAGGCCTCGGGGTTCTTCTCCGCCTTCTTCAGGCTGCCGCGCAGTTCGCCGCGCCAGTCCTTGTAGGTAACCTGCAGCGAATGCTCGTCCATCAGCGCGCTCTGGATGCGCGGCCAGGGGCACATGTAGATGCACACCTGCTCGCGCATGAACCCGCCCAGCACAAAGGTGGTCGCGGTAAGCACGGCCACGGTGATGTAGGCAACTGGCGCGGCATCACCGGCCCAGAAATCGCGCACCATCGTCGGCGCATCGGCAAAATACATGATCCATGCGCCACCGGTCCAGAACGCAATCAGCAGGTAGATCGACCACTTCGAAAGACGGCGCGCCACCTTGCCCCAGGTCCACGGCGCGGCATCCAAACGCATCCGGGCATTGCGATCGCCGTCGAAGAACCGGTCGACATGCTGGAACAGGTCGGTCCACACGGTCTGCGGGCAGGAATAGCCGCACCATGCCCGGCCCACCGCGCTGGTCACCAGGAACAGCCCCACGCCCGCCATGATCAGCAGGCCGGCAACAAAATAGAACTCGTGCGGCCAGATCTCGATGTCGAACATGAAGAAGCGGCGATTGGCCACGTCCACCAGCACCGCCTGGTCGGGCGCATAGGGTCCGCGATCCCAGCGCAACCAGGGCGTGCCGTAATAGACCGCCAGGGTAACGGCCATGATCAGCCATTTGAAGCGGCGGAACGGTCCGTCGATCCGCTTGGGGTGGACTGCCTTGCGGGCTTCGTAATCCCCCAGCGGGCTGTGATGGATCTTTGGCTTAGGGCTGCTCATCTATTTGAACCGCTGGATCAGCAGCGACCTCCACGAAGTCTTCCCCGCCCCCCAGCGAATGGACATAGGCTGCCAGCATGCGCACTGTCGCCGGATCGAGGCGTTCTTCCCACGCCGGCATGACGCCGTGCTTCGGCTGGAATATCTGCTGGCGGATGGCCGCAGCGCTATCGCCATACAGCCAGACAGCATCATTCAGGCTGGGAGTGCCGAACTGGCGCAAGCCGCCGCCGTCAGGACCGTGGCACACTGCGCAATTGGCAGCGTAAAGCTCGGCCCCGGCGGCACTTGCCGGACCGTTGCCGGTCAACGAAAGCACGTGGTTGGTCACCTGGCCAAGCTGGCCTGCATCAAGGATGCCGGTTGCGCCGAAAGCCGGCATCATGCTCTGCCGCGTTTCGGCGTTGCCCGGATGGCGCACGCCGTTGGCCAGCGTGTATTCGATTGCCAGCAAGTCCCCGCCCCACAGCCATTCGTCATCGGTCAGGTTGGGAAACCCGACCGATCCGGCGGCATTGGCACCGTGGCACTGCACGCAATGGACGCGGAACGCAGCCGCACCGCCAGCCACTGCCTGCATCATCAGCTCGCTGTTTTCGGGTAAGCGTTCCAGCGGGGTGTTGGCGATGGCTTCAAGGATCGGCGAGCGGCGCGATGTTTCGGCTGCCATTTCCTCGGCCAGTTGCCCGCGGCTGGTCCAGCCGAGCACGCCTTCGGTGCCTTTTTCCAGCAGCGGCCAGGCGGGATAGGCGATCACATAGGCCACGGCCCAGATGATCGTGGCGTACAAGGTCCACAGCCACCAACGCGGCATCGGGCTATCGAGTTCTTCGATCCCGTCCCATTCGTGACCTACCGTATGGGTGCCGGTCGGCTCGTCCAACCGGCGACCGGGATGGGGAGCCGGCTTTTGCGCAGGACGCTGGTCATTCTCCATTGGTCTGGTCCTCGAAAATCATGTTGGCCGCGCGGGTATTGCTGCTTCCGGCAGACGGGCGGAACGGCCACAGGACAAATGTCAGCCACATCAGCGCGATGATCAGCAGGCCCCAGCTGTCCGCCAGATGGCGTAAAAAGTCGTAGGTGGAATGCCAGCTCATCGCCCGCTCTCCCCCGCCAGGACTTCCTGCGCGGCCGCGGCATTCACATCCACCATCGTGCCCAGGACCTGAAGGTAGGCGACAAGCGCATCCATCTCGGTGATGCTTTCAGGATCGCCATCGAAGTCGCGCACTTCCACGCCGGGATAACGCTCTGCAAGATCGCCCGGTGGGGTTCCGGGATCGGCCTGGCCCAACACGTCCTGCCGCGCCTGCTCAATATCGGCATCGGTATAGGGCACGCCCACCCGGGACAGGGCCACCAGGTGATTGCCGATATCCGTGAAATCGAGCGAAGCTTCGGCAAGGAAGCCATAAGTGGGCATGATGCTTTCCGGCACCACGCTGCGCGGATCAATCAGGTGCTGGACATGCCAGGCATCGGAATAGCGCCCGCCCACGCGCGCCAGATCCGGCCCGGTGCGCTTGGAGCCCCACTGGAACGGGTGATCGTACATACTTTCTGCCGCCAGACTGTAGTGACCATACCGCTCCACTTCGTCACGGAACGGGCGGATCATCTGGCTATGGCAGTTGTAGCAGCCTTCGCGGACGTAGATGTTGCGCCCGGCCTGTTCCAGCGGGGTGTAGGGGCGCATCCCCTCCACCGGCTCGATCGTATTGTCGATCCAGAACAGCGGGGCGATCTCGACGATCCCGCCGATGGCGACGGCAATCAGGGCACCGGCACCCAGCAGGGTGACGTTGCGTTCCAGCCGCGCGTGCCCGCCGCGGGGGGCTTGTTCGTTTGCGTTATCACTCATCGAATGTCCCCTTACCCGGCCAGCTGAGCGGTCGGCGTGTTTGGCAACGGCCGGTCGGCGGCGGGATTGAACGGTGCGTTATCCAGCGGCTTTTCGACGCGGAGCTTGCCAGCAATGGTCAGCCAGATGTTGACCACCATGATAATCGCGCCGGTAAGATAAAGCAGGCCGCCAAAGGCACGGGCCACGTACATGGGTTGCACGGCAGCAACGGTCTCGATGAAGCTGTTCACCAGATAGCCGTCAGCACCGTATTCGCGCCACATGTAGCCCTGCATCATACCTGCCACCCACAGGCTGGCAGCATAGAACACGATGCCCAGCGTGGCGCACCAGAAGTGCCAGTTGACCATCCGCAAGCTATACAGCCGCTCGCGGCCCCACAGGCGAGGCACCAGATAATAGAGCACGGCAAACGTGATCATGCCGTTCCAGCCCAGTGCACCCGAATGGACGTGCCCCACTGTCCAGTCGGTGTAATGCGACATCGCGTTGACCGCCTTGATGGACAGCAGCGGCCCTTCGAACGTGCTCATGCCGTAGAACGCCAGTGCCCAGACCATCATGCGGATGATCGGATCGGTGCGGATCTTGTCCCATGCGCCGTTCAGCGTCAGCAGGCCGTTGATCATCCCGCCCCAGCTCGGCATCCACAGTACGATACTGAACACCATGCCCAGCGTCTGCGCCCAGTCTGGCAAGGCGGTGTAGTGCAAGTGATGCGGACCGGCCCAGATATACAGGAAGATCAGGCTCCAGAAGTGCACGATCGATAGGCGGTAGCTGTAGATCGGCCGCCCGGCCTGTTTGGGCACAAAGTAGTACATCATCGCCAGAAACGGGACTGTCAGGAAGAAGGCGACCGCGTTGTGCCCGTACCACCACTGGATCAACGCATCCTGCACACCGGCAAAAGCCGAATAGGAATGCGATCCGAGAAGCGAAACCGGAATCGCCAGATTGTTGATGATGTGCAGCATCGCAATGGTAATGATGAACGACAGGTAGAACCAGTTGGCCACGTAGATGTGCGGTTCCTTGCGGCGGATCAGCGTTCCTACAAAAACCGCAAAATAGGCAACCCAGACCAGGGTAAGCCAAACGTCGACATACCATTCCGGCTCCGCGTATTCGCGCGACTGGGTGACGCCGAGAAGATACCCGGTTGCGGCCAACACAATAAACAGCTGGTAGCCCCAGAACACGAACCGGGCGAGACCAGGAAATGCCAGTCTGGCGCGGCTGGTGCGCTGCACAACATAAAAGCTGCTGGCAATCAGGATATTCCCGCCAAAAGCGAAAATGACGCCCGAAGTATGCAGCGGCCGCAGCCGCCCGAAGTTTAGCCAGGGTTCAAAGTTGAGCGCGGGGAAAACCAGCTGCAGCGCTATCGTCAAACCTGCCAGCAACCCGACGATTGACCAGAACACGGTGGCGATCACGCCCCAGCGGACGGGATCGTCATCATAGCGCGAAGGGTCATGCCGGGGCTGGATCCAAGTGCCCGATTCATCGACATGCGCGCGGAACAGTGTCCACCACAAGCCGATACCGGCAGCAGTGGCGGCAACAGCCATGTGGACCGAAAAGGCAAAGTCCTGCCCCAGTGCCGCGGCCAGAAGAGCCAGCACAAGCAGGACGAGCCACATTCCTGCGCGAGTCGTCAGAGTTTCCATTGACCATTTCCCCTAAGATTGCAGCAGCCCCTGCGCTGTACGCCCTCACCGATCATTGACTGGCATCAAATAAAATATTTCACAAATGCGAAACTTTCGGTCGCCAGATTTGCGTTCAATCAATGTCGCGAAGACCCGTCGGGAGCATCTGGCCAATGTGCCGCACAGGACGGCTGCATGGGGCAGCCAGGGCGGTACGACGGAGATTAACAATGCGCCACACACTGCGCAACACCTTCACTGCCACCCTCACCCTCGCCCTCGCCGGTGGCATCTGGGCCAGTCCTGCAGCCGCACAGGAAGCTGGCGACATCCAGGTCAAGGTGTTGGCCACCGCTGTCTTGCCCGATGGCAAGATCACCGATGTCGCGTTGCTTGGCCCGCTGCCGGCGACCACGCAAACGGCAGCCAACAACAACTATGTGCCGACCGTGGCGATCGAGTATTTCTTCTCGCCCAATATCTCGCTGGAAACGATCTGCTGCGTCACCCAGCACGATGTGGACGTGGTAGCCGGTCCGCTGGCCGGCGCCGAGGCAGTGTCGAACGCGCGGGTCATTCCGGCAACCTTCACGCTGAAGTACCACCTCAATCCGGACGGCATCTCGCCCTATGTCGGCGCTGGCCCGACCTACTTCCTGTGGATCAACGATGCGCCGGGTGCCCAGACCATCCCGCTGGGCGTTACGCGCCAGTCGATGAGCAACGAGCTGGGCTTTGCCCTGCAGGCGGGCATCGACGTTCCAGTCGGTGAAAACATGCTCGTGTCGCTCGATGCCAAGCGCTACTTTGTTGACACCACGGCGCGCTGGTTTGCAGGCAACACCAAGGTGATTGAAACCACCCATCAGCTTGATCCGTGGGTGCTGAGCGCAGGCGTCGGCTTCCGCTTCTAACGCCAGCGACACTGGAAAAGGGGACGGGCTGGCGGAAACGCCGGCCCGTTTCGCTTTCAGCCTGCCATCGCTTGCAGCGCACCGCGGTCGAGTATCTTGACCGAGCGGCGATTGGGCAGATCGAGCACGCCTTCGCGCTTCAGGCGGGTCATCTGGCGACTTACGGTTTCAATCGTTACCCCAAGAATATCGCCGATTTGCTGGCGCGAGAATGGCAGTTCGAAATCATCCAGCGGGCCATCGTGCGGGCCTTCACAGGTCGCGTCGAGCAGCCTGGTGGACATTTCCAGCAGGAAGGTGGCCACCTTTTCCTCGGCACTCTTGCGGGCCAGCAGCAGCATCCAGCTGCGGGTCCGGTCCAGTTCGTCCAGCGTGCGCTTCAACAGCTTGTGTTCGAGCGCCGGATGATCCGCCGCAAAGCGGTCAAAATCGCTGCGGGCAAACACGCAGACGCGCGCATCGGTCAGCGCCGTGACCGAGTGGTTGGTGGTCTTGCCGAACGGACGCCCGATGAAATCTGACGGATAGACCACGCCAACGATCTGCTCGCGCCCGTCCTCGGTCGAATTGGTCAGCTTGAGCATGCCGTCGATCACGTTGGCAACCAGCAGGGAATCGTCGCCCTCCCAGATCAGCGGATCGCCAGCCGACAAAACTTTGCGGCGGCCGATTGTGCTGAGCACCTGAATCTCGTCGCCATCCAGCGCCGCACAGATCGCCCGGTTTCGCACCACACACGTGTCGCAATTGCTCATGGGCGGTGCCCTATCATGCGCTGTGCCCCTCGGCAATCTGCAGCAGCTATCCGACAGCACAACGCGCCCGGTGACGTGAATATACAATTCAAATGTAACAGATTGTGTCATTCGCTCGGCGTTCGGTTGACGCACTACACCCCTGCGGACAATGTTGCCATCGAAGCCATTATATTGTCATGCGGCGGTGCAATGGTTTTGATGCAATTATGAAATAGAACCTGTTGGAGGCTGCCTCGTGAAGATATCCGGATCGCTCAAGTACCTGCTCACCTCGGCTGCCGGAATTGCGATCATCGCTTCCGTCAACGCCCACGCAGCAGATATTGTGATCCAGGATGGCGAGACCGAAACCAACGATCTCGACCTGGGCGGGACTGACTCGCTGACTATCGAGGAAGGCGGCGCGCTGTCGGTCGATGGCGAAGCTATCGAATGGGATGGACCCTCCACGGCCTTGGTCATCATCAACAGCGGCACGATCGAATCCACCCGGGCCGATACGCGGGCGTTCGATACCGCTGGCAGCGAAACGGCGCCCAGGGCGCTGTCCATCATCAATACGTCAACCGGGATCATCCAGTCCGAAGCCGACGCGATTCGCATCAATGTCGACATCACTGACGGATCGGTCCTGATCGACAATGCGGGACTGATCGTTTCGACGCTGGGCGGGCAGGCGCTCGATTTCGATGCAATCAACAGTACGCCCGAATTTCAGGTGCAGATCTACAACCGCGCAGATGGCGAAATCCGCTCGACCAACGCTGACGCTATCCGTCCTGGCGAAAATGCGCTGGTGGACAATTCCGGCCTGATTTTCGCAGCGTCAGGCGCGAGCATTTCTTCTGACGCGGTGGATCTGCAAGGCCATTTCGCCACTGTCATCAACCGCACCGATGGCGTTATTTCCGGCGCTCGCCACGGCATCACCACCGATAACGACCTGTATGTCGTCAATGAAGTTGGCGGGCTGATTTTGGGCCGCAATGGCTCCGGCGTCGGGTCGGATGGGTTCGGCACGGTCATCAATTACGGCACGATTCGTGGCACGATCGACACCAGTTATCCGTTCGGCGATGGCGACGGGATCGACATCGACGAAGCTGGCTATGTCGAGAATTTCGGCGTGATCGAAGCCTTGGGCGCTTTCGGTGTGCGCCCCGATGGGCGCGGTGTGGGCAGTGACGGGGTGACCTTTGGCGCACCGGGCGGCACACTTATCAACCACGCAGGCGCGCGCATCTACAGCGTGACCACCGCCGTCGCCTTTGCCCGCCAGGTCACCGTGATCAACGAAGGCTGGATCGAAGGCGGCTACAGCGGCATCGGAGTGGAGTTCACCGGAGATGACCTGATCATCAATTCCGGCACGGTCATCGGCGGCCCGGGCTATGGCATCTTGCTGAGCGGGGGCAACGATACGCTGATCATCCGCCGCGGATCGCGGATCGTAGGCACCGTTATCGGCGGTGACGATACCGACCTGCTGCGATTGGAAGACGGCGCCGTGTTCGAGACCAGCACCGAGTTCGAGACGCTCGAAGTATCGGGCGCAGCGGAGCTGACCGGCGACAACACGTTCGAGACCGCCTCGATCGAAACCAATTCCACCCTGACCGTGGCAGCAACAGCCGAACTCGATGTCATGGCAAGCGGCTTGCAACTGCTCGGTCCGGGCAGCGCACTGATCAATCGCGGTGCGATCCTGGGATCGGTTCTTGGCTCGGCAAGCGATGACACGGTCACCAATTCGGGCTCCATCACGGCACCAGTTACCGCCGTATCGCTGCTGGGCGGCAATGACCGGTTGGTCCTGCAAGCCGGTTCGACCCTGGCAGGCCTGGTCGATGGCGGCACGGGCACCGATACCCTCGCGCTCGACAGCTTGTCGCTGCCGCAGGCTTACACCGGCTTCGAATTGCTCGATGTCAGCGGCAATGTGCTGGTTTCCAGTAATGCCGTGTTCCAGGGCACCACCATCAATCCACTCGCCCAGCTTACCTTGGGCAACGGTGGCACGACAGGCGGTGTCGGCGGCAACATCACCAACAACGGCACGCTGGTGCTCGATCGGTCGGACGCAGTGCTGTTTGATGCGGCAATGGCCGGCACCGGCAACTTCATCCAGGCGGGCAGCGGATCCGCCAGACTGACCTCGAACAACACCTATACCGGCAGCACCACGGTGCAAGGCGGCACGCTGATCATCGGCAATGGCGCAACCACGGGTTCGGTCGCGGGTCCGATCATCAACAACGCCGCGCTGGTCAGCGACCGGTCGGACACGGTCGTGTTCAACGGCCGCATCAGCGGCACTGGCAGCTTCACCCAATCGGGCAGCGGCACCGTGCGCCTGACGGGCGCCAACAGCTACACCGGGGCCACCCGCGTTGCGGCCGGCACGCTGGTTCTGGATGGTGTGCTGGATTCTGCGGTGAGCGTGAACGCTGGTCGCTTTACCGGCGTAGGGCAGGTCCGTTCGCTGGCGGTCGCCAGTGGGGCGACCACTTCGTTCGGCGGGACCATCGCCACGCTCGCCACCATGGGCAACCTTGTCCTGGCAGCAGGTTCGATCACCGAAATGCGGCTTGCCGCTGGCGGGACTTCGGACCTGTTCGACGTGGGCGGCACCGCATCACTTGGCGGCTCGCTTCAGCTGGCACCGCAGGGCAGCGGATATGCTCCGCGAACAGAATACACCCTGGTAGCGGCCGATGGCGGCGTGTCCGGCACATTCGCCACCGTGGCGATCCCTTCGGCGACCTACAGCTATCTCGCCCCGCAACTGGTCTATTCCCCCAATGCCCTGCGCCTGATCCTGCGGCGGACGGACATCGATTTTGCCGCCTCGGCCCAAAATCGCGACCAGATCACGGTAGCCAATGTGATCGAGGCCCTGCCGCTGACCAACGCCCTGCGCGATCAGGTGCTGGTCCTCACCGCCGCGCAGGCACCGCTCGCCTACGAATCGCTGGCCGGCGAAATCCACGGGTCTACCGCCAGCATGATCATCGAGAACGACCTGCGGCTGCGCGACCGGATGCTGGCCTCGGTCGATACCACGCTGGAAGGCGCGGGCCTGTGGGCCCAGGTGTTCGGCAGCGCGGGCGATTTCTCCGACAACGATGCCGCCCGCACCGATACCGAGCTGAAAGGCATTGCCGGCGGGGTTACCTACGGGTTCGGTCCGCTCAGCCTGGGATTTGGAGGCGGAATTAGCCAGAGCGAAGCAGAAGCGACCGGCGGCCTTGGCTTGTCCGATGTCGATACCAGCTTTGTCGGTGGCCAGGCCCAACTCGACCTGCCGTTGGTCGAGGCACGCGTCGGACTGACCTATTCGTCACACGATGTGGACACCACCCGCACCGCCACAGTCGGCACCGCGAGCTACACGTTGTCCAGCAAGCACTCGATGCACAGCGTGCTGGGCTATGCCGATGCGGCCTTTACGCTGGTCAACGGAGCGATCTTTGCGATCAAGCCGGTGGCCGGATATTCGTTCGTCTCGCTAGGCGGTGAAGACTTTGTCGAAGCAGGTGGCATTGCCGCACTGTCCGGTGATGCAAGCGACCGCAAGGTGCAGCTGGCATCGGTCGGGCTGCGGTTTGAGGCCACGGCAGGCGTCCCCTTCCTCGGCGGTATTTCGCCGCGGGTGGAAGCTCGCTGGCAACACGCCTGGGGTGATCGGGCCGGCACCATTGCCGCCCAGTTCCAGACCGGCGGAACAGCATTCTCGGTCGCCGGTCACGGGGTCGACAAGGAGCAGCTGCTGCTGGACGCCGGGATCACCGCAGAACTGGGACCGGTCAACCTGGGCCTGTCGTACCTCGGCTCGATCGGCACCGACTACAGCCAGCACGGCGGCCAGGTATCACTGGGCTTCGCTTTCTGAGAACACTGCCAGTTCTGATGGTCCTGACCGCCTGAGACCGGCGGTCAGGGCGCAGGATCGAAATGATCGGCCAACATGCGCGGTTCAAACCCGTAGCTGCGGGCGGTGGGATCGTGCAGCATTGCTGCGTCCCACTGCTCGTAAGTCTGCTTCAGGTTGGCGAACAGGTCGGGCATGCGGTCCTTCAGGTTGCCGCGTTCCATCGGGTCGGCAACAATATCGAACAGGAATTCGTTCTCGTTGATCCTGAGGTACTTGTGCCGTCCACGCCGCAGGGCCCGCTGCTGCTTGCTGCCATAGCGCCAGAACATGTCGCGTTCCGGGGTGGGTGCGCCACTAAGCACGGGCGACAGATCAATCCCGTCGGCCGGGTAAGCGGGATCAGGTGCGCCTCCGGCGGCCGCCACGAAAGTGGGCAGGAAATCCATCGACATCGCGGGCGTGACGGTTTCCGATCCGGGTGCGGTCAGACCGGGCCATTTGACGATCAGCGGCACACGGATGCCACCTTCCAGCAGTTCGGTCTTGATCCCGGTGAACGGCCAGTTGAAGCTGAACCGCTCGCCCCCGTTGTCGCTGGTGAAGACCACCACGGTGTCCTGTTCCATGCCCAGTTCCCGCACACGGTTGAGGATGCGCCCGATGTTGGCATCCATGCTTGTCACCATCGCGGCATAGGTTTCCATGTTCCCGCCATCGTAATGCACGATATCGAGATCCCCGCTTGGCGGGATTTGCGCCAGCCGTTCGCTGTCGCTTCGGCCGGCTGCGTCGTTGCCTTCCCACGGCCAGTGCGGCGCGGTGAAATGCAGGCTGAGCAGCCACGGCTTGTCAGGTTCCGCCGCCCGCGCTTCCAGGTATTCGATGCTGCGGTTGGCCAGAAGATCGGTGTAATAGCCGACCACGTCGACCTTCACGTCATCGTCCCACACATCCTTGTTGCCGCCCACGCGGTGGGTGAAATAGTCCACCCCGCCCCCGCGATTGCCCCAGAATTCGTCATAGCCGCTTTTCAGCGGACCGAAGTTGGGCAGCAAACCCATGTGCCACTTGCCCACCAAGGCGGTGCGATAGCCCTGCGCCCGCAGCAGCGAGGGCATGGTTGGGTGCGCCGGATCAAGGCCGAGATCGGGGTTCTGGAGCGGCTCCTCCAGGCCCGCAGGCGTGCGATACTGGTAGCGGCCGGTGATCAGCCCCACCCGCGTGGCTGAACAGACCGCGCTGTTGGCATAGCCGTGGGTAAACTTCATGCCCTGTGCTGCCAGGCTATCGAGCACCGGCGTGGTATATTCCCGCCTGCCATAGCAAGACAGGTCCGCGTAACCCAGATCGTCCGCCATGATGAACAGAAAGTTCGGCTTGCGGCGGCTGTCATGGGCCAGGCCCGGTACCGACAGGGCCAGCGCGGCAGTGCCCAGCGCCCCGGCCATCACATCGCGGCGGGTAAGAGTGAAATCGGTAAAATCGACAGTCAAGGCAGGCTCCCATCGGCATAATGAAAGGCAGGACCGGTGTTGGTTGGTGGGACACCGGCCCTGCCAGGCGGCACGGCTTTAGCGGGAAAGCCGTGCCAAGGTCACATCTTCACGCGCAAACCTATTGTAAACCGGCGGCCAAGCACATCGTAGACCGAAGGATTATACTGGCTCGAGAAGCCGTTGAACGCGCTGTAGGACGGGGTCACCGGCGGATCGACATCGGTCAGGTTGGTTACGTTGCCGAACACCTGGACTTCCGTTCCGCTGAATTCGAAATCATAGCCGACCCTGAGATCGATGTAGGTAACGGCGTCGACCTTGTTGTCCTGGATGTAGGTCAGCGTGGGGCAGTTGCCGGCAACGCCGCAAGTATCCTGCAGCCCCGCCCCGGTATAGCGCACCTGCAGCAGGGTGGAGAGCCCGCCGTTGCGGTAGGTGATCCCGCCGGTCGCCTTGAAATCGGCATAGGGCTGGTAAACCTGCGAACCCTGCGTGGCCCCTGTCTGCCCCGCGAAATCGGTGGTCAGCCCGGTGCTGCCGGTTTCCGATCGTTCGAGCAGCCAGCTGGCGAACATCCGCACATCGAGCGATTCTTCGCCGCCAAACAGGCTGATGTCGGTGCCGTAGCTGGTCTCGAAATCAAGCCCGCGCACCGCCGCTTGCGCCACGTTTACGAACACGTCGCCCACCAGCACAATCGAGCCGGTGCCGGTTGGTGTAGCCGGGCCGCCATCCAGAGTAATCAGGTCGCAGAACTCTTGCGCGCTTTCCAGGAAGCATCGGTTGAGCACCGCCTGGTTGCCGACCTGGCTGATCGCGCCGGTGATCGCGATGTCATAATAATCCAGGCTCATCGACAGGCCGGGGATGAAATCGGGACGGAACACCGCACCCATGGTGAAGGTATCGGCCTGTTCCGGGCTGACTGACGGATTCCCGCCCGAGAACCGGGTGACGGTGAGCGCCTCCACGGCTGTCGTTCGGGGATCATCAATCACCGCGGTGCCGCCGGTCTTGTCGAACCGCTCTGAAAGATTGGCGGCGCGCACATCGCGCGAATAGGTGCCACGCAAGCGGAGCATGTCGGCGATACCCACCTCGAGCCCGCCTTTGTACGCCCAGATCGAGCCGGAGCCGGAATAATCCGCCCAGCGCACTGCACCATTGGCGACAGCGGTAAAGCCATCGCTGTCGATCAGTGGCAGCAGCAGTTCACCAAACCCTTCCCACACTTCGGAAATGCCCCGGATGTTGGAGACCTTGGAATACTGCACGCCCACAGTGTTGGCGCAATCAGGACCGCTCACCCCGCGCAACCCGAGTGCTGCATCGTTGCAGAGCACCGGCCGGGGCGACGGATTGGTGTGGTTGGACGAAGGGTTGGTCACATCCTGCACCAGCTGCAGGATGGAATCGCGGCGATAGGATCCGCCGAACGCTACTGACAGCGGACCGGCCCACAGATCGATCAGATCGCCGGAAGTCGACAGTTCGGCAAATTGCTGCTGGAAGGTCGTGATGTTGGTTTTGGCCTCGCCAGAGGTATAGCTGTACTGCCTGCCGGATGCGAAGCCGTCCTCGGCAAAGAAGATTGGCGTGGTGATTTCCTGGCCCGGCTCGGAACCCAGGACGTAATCCACCGCCGCATCGCTGGCATTGCCCCGACCGAACAGGTTGATCGGCTGGCACCCGGGGAACGCCGCTGCCCCTGCCGCAGTCGTGCTTACGCGGCAGACGATGTTGTTGTTGGCATCCCTGACAGCGTCAGTGGCCGCGAAGATCCGGTCCACCCGCAAGCCGTACTGGTCCCATGTCCGGGTGGATTTGCCGTATTGGTAGAAGCCATCGACCTCCCAGCCATTGTCCAGTTCATAATTGAAGCCGGCAGTGCCGATATGCTGGGTGGTTTCATCGCCATAATACCCGTTGCCGATGTCGGAACTGTGGCCCCTGCGGCGGAACGTGAAGCTGGCGATGTTGTTCGTCACCATCGTCTGGCGCAAGCTGGCCGGAAGAAAGGCATTGTCCTGGAATATCGTCAGGGTGGTGGGTGAACCAACGAAGCTGCCGCTGCTGTACGGGGTGAGAATGCTGGTCTTGCCGTGCAAATACTGGCCAAACACCGTGAGTTGGTCGTTCACTTCGAAATCGGCATAGGCGAATGCCGAATACCGTTCGATATCCGGATACAGGGTAGCGATGTCTTCGCCCAGGTCATCGTTGGCACTGCCCGAAGTGCGCGCGGCCGCGGTTCCCGGAACGCCCTGGCTGGTGGATCCCGGCTGGTATGCGGCCAGATTGCCGTTTTCATCGAAAGCCAGGCCGTTGATTGCCGCGTTGGGAGAAAAGACGCGCCCGTCAAAGCTGGCGTTGGCAGACACCACACCCGGGGCGAAGCGATAGGGGTCGGCCTGGGTACCGCTGCCGAATGTGCCCCAGCCCTGATACCAATCGCGCCCGGAATAGTTGAAGATGCCTTCCTGGTTGTAATATTCGACCGACGCGAGGAAGTGCCCCCTGCCGCCGGCAAAATCGGTCCCGTATGCCGCGGATAGTTCGTAGTTCTCGCCATCGCCGCGATCGGTCACCCCGCCTTGGGCGGACAGTTCAAGGCCGGTGAAATTGGTATCGAGCGTGAAGTTCACCACGCCTGCGACCGCGTCCGAACCATAGGCCGCAGAAGCACCGCCGGTGGTGGTTTCGACCGACTGGATCATAGCTTCGGGGAACAGGTTGATGTCCACTCCGCCAAAAGCGCTGGTCGAAGGAACGCGGCGTCCGTTGAGCAGGGTCAGCGTGCGGTTGACGCCCAGTCCGCGCAGGTTGAGCGAGCCATAGCCCGACCGCAGGAAGAAGTTCCCGCTGTTGGGGGTCTGGTTGCCGTAAAACTGCGGCAACTGCGATACGCCGGTGATCAGCGCGCCGGGCGATAGCGCCTCGATTTCATCAGCCGCCAGCACGGTGACCGGAACAGGCGCCTGCATGCCATCGGAACGGATGCGCGATCCGGTAACAAGGATGGTGTCATCCTCGGCCTCGGCCTCATCCGCTCCTGTTTCCTGAGCGGCAGCGCCGGTTGAACCGATTACCAATGCCAGTGCGCTGGCCCCGCAAGCCAGCCAGCGACGTGAACTGCGCCCGTTATTCTTCATCAAGGTCTTCACTTTTTCCCCTCCCGTATAGCGCATTATTTTTTGCCAGTTCGAACGGCCTTGGACGGTCCCCTCTCCTCCAAGGTTTCCTTGTCTGGCAGCGGATTGGGGTCAGGCGCGGGGCAAAGCAACAAGGGTCAAAGTAATGATGACATTGACTGTAGGTTATGGGATGTCTAGCTTTCCATTATGCCAGCCCTGCCTTTCACCCTGCGCCAGCTCGAAGTATTCTCCAGCCTTTGCGCCACCCGCAGGTTTCGCCAGACGGCTGAAAAGCTGGGAATTTCGCAGGCGTCGGTCAGCAGCCAGATCAAGTCACTGGAACAGCAACTGGGCACCGAATTGTTCGACCGGTCTCCCGGCCGCCGACCGATCATCCTGCCTGTAGGTGCCGCGTTCCTGGCCGATCTGCGCGAATTCGAACAGTCAGCCGCCAAGCTGGCTTCGCACCGCCAGTCCAGTGTGGGGCAGGTCCATGCCGGCAGCAGCTACAAGGTGCTGGTGGGCCAGGGCATGTTCGACACCTATATTCGCCGCAAGCTTGACCAGTTCTATGCCCGGTATCCCCACGTGGAGCTGGAATTCGAGGCGCAACTGCCGTTCGGCCATCTCATCCGCGCGGTGGAAAGCGGCCAGTACGATTTTGCCCTGATCAACCAGCGTTCCGACACGCCCTTGGCACCGTTGCTGCAAGTGGTGGCGACGGTGCGTGGCGGCATTTTTGGCCATCGCAAATTTGCCGAAGGACGCGATCTGCCGCTGACGGCGGCCGACATCAACCAGTTGCCCTTCATCCTGCCGACCGCAACCAGCAAGCAGGAACGCGTGGTGATGAGCAACTATACCGCCCATGGTATCCACCCCCGGCACATCGCCGGATACTCGCAATACTACGATGTGATCGCCGCCATGCTTGAACGCGGACTGGGCATCGCCTCGTTTTCCGACGCGCTGCTGCCGCCATCGGTGCGGGACCAGGTGGTGCGGCTCTATCCGATGCAGGACTGGCGCTTGATGTGGTACTGCAAGCCGCAGGATGGCCAGCCGTACTACAGCGAAGTCGCCCAGTTCCTGCTGCACAGCGTGGTTGACGATCCCGGCTTCCCCGCGCTCAGCCGTTCCTGACCGGCTTCGCGGCGCGGCTCAACTGCGGCAGGCGAAACTGGCAGCCTGGGCTGGATCGCCGCCCTGATACCGGGCAACCTTGGGATAGGGGCACAGCGGGCGTGAAATGCCCGGCATGGCCGATCCGGTGGCAATGATCCGTTCGGGCGCCTCGCCCCGTTCGACCCAGCCAACGATGGCATCCAGCATCTCGAACCGGTCGGTCGCCTCGCCGCCATTGCAGTGGAGCATGCCAGGCACCGTGAACAACCGAACCGCATCGCTGACTGCAGGGCCGGTGGCTGCCAGCATATCGTTGTACCAGCGCGCAATGTGCGGCGTGGCCATGCCTTGATCGGACATCCCGTTATAGACGATCATCTTGCCGCCCAGCACGAAGGTGGACAGCAACGGACTGTCGCCATCCCCCATCCCGCCCTGATAGCGGATCCGGTCGAGCATGGCGTCCACATCATAGGGGGCCAGCGGATCCCACTGTGGATCGGGCGGGGTCAGTTGCAGGTAACGAAACTGCCCAAGGCCCAGTGAACTGTCGGCCGAATTCGGCAGGCCTGTGTCCGATGTCCCCAGCCGCATCCCGCGCCAGGCACCGGAAGCAATCCCGGTATCGTAGGTGAAGGGGCCATAGATGTGCTGACCCGAACTGGTGCGCGGCCCCTGCATCAGGTCATTCAGCACCCCTACCTGCCCTTCGCTCAGGCAGCTGTCCGTCTTGCCGGCACTGCATTGCAGCTGGCGCGGATGGAAACCGCAGCCTTGCCAATCGTTGATCATGCCATCGGCCAACCCGTCCAGCGCATCGCACTGGTTCAGCACGGCGGTCCGCACCAGTTGCAGGTCCCCTGTGGAAAAAGCGCGGGAATAGATCGGGTGGCCATCGGCATCGCGCGGGGCGATGCGGGCTACCACCTGCATGTTCCACACTTCGCCCAGAGCCAGCCGCGAGAAGCTCATCGCCGGATCGCCCGCCACGATCCCGTCAAACTCCAGCGGCAGCCGCTGCGACGCGACCAGCGCCTGGCGTCCGCCGTTGGAACAGCCAACGAAATAGGAATAGTCGGGCGCGGCCCCATAGAACGCGCCGATCAGCCGCTTGGCCTCGCCTGTCACCTTGTCCAGCGCGTTGTAGGCATAATCAATGCGCGCCTGTTGATCGAGGCCGAAACTGGCGTCGATCAACGAACCGCTATGTCCGCTGTCGGTCGAAACCACGGCAAACCCCCGCGCCAGGGCCGGCAATCCCGCCGAATTGGCCACGTTGCCCACCGCCGGCTGCACCTGGCCGTCAAGCCCGCCGCCGCCCTGGAACATGAAGCGTCCGTTCCATTCGGCCGGCAGGCGCAATTCAAAGCCGATCGCAAACTCTCGCCCGCCGACACCGATCCGGCGATCGATCGCCCCACTGACCAGGCAATGTTCGGGCAGCATGGCAGGCTGCGCGCCAGGTGGAGCGGGAGCCGGACCGGCCTGCATCAGTTCGGTCCGGGTCAGTTCCAGGCCCGGGCGGATCATCTGCGCCATTGCCGCACACTGCGTCGCCGCATCGATGGCAGACGGTTGGGCCACCGAACCTTGCGGCAAGGCTGCCAGGGCGATGAGCGATGCACCCGCCGCAAAGGTGGCGAGGCAGGCGTGAGCCAGCTTAAAGTGTTGCATCGTCAACTCCCGTTTTCGCCCTCGTATAGGAGCCGGGCGAGCGGGACAAGAACGAGGCTTACGGTTGGGCTGCGCCACCTCCTGATGGATTGGCCGAGGTGCGCAGCAGTATCTGGCCATAGGGCATGCCATCCCCTCCGCGATCGACGATCAGGTGCTGATAGCCCAGCGTAACCTCGCCACGGAAATCCTCGCCGCCCGCATCCATCGGAGCTTCGAGCGCCAGCCGGTAGAACCCGCGCCGCATATATTCCGACAGTTCCCCGGCGGTGATCGCCAGATCGCCATTGCTGTCGGCCCCGCCTTCCAGCGCCTCGCGCAGCAGCAGTGACACATAGCCGCCCGCCTGGAACTTTTCCGCCACCAGGCTCAGCACATCGCTGTCGGACGAGAATATCCCCATGCGATCGACCCGCTGGTCGATCACGTTGTCGAACCCGCCGCTGAAGCAGGCATCGATCACCAACAGCGTGCGTGCACGGATGCCCGCAAACATTTCGGCCAGTTCGTAATCGTGCAAGGCGGCATCGTACAATTCGATCGTCTCGCTGCTGCCGTCCATCTCGGTGGTCGCGCCTTCCACCTTGTCGCCGTGGCCGGAGAAGAACACCAGCAGCAGGTCATCCGGGCCAATCTGGCTGGAAATGGCCTGCAAGGCGGCCGCAACATTCTCGCGCGTTGCCTCGGCATTGACCAGGGTGACGGATTGTGGCGCCAGCACGCCGGTGGCCGCCAGAGTCTGGGTCAGCTTGAGCGCGTCCTGATCGGTCAGCGGCAAGCCTTCCATCCGCTCGTATTCGGACACCCCGACGCTCAGCGCGAAGACCCGCGCGTTGCTGGACGTGGGAGCAACGGTGCGGATGGCCTCGTCCGCCGTCTGCATGGTAAGCGAATATGTCCCCGTCTCGCCCGCGGCGAAGCTGGTGGCAGTCAGACTGTAGGTTCCGTCCTCTGGCAAGGTGATGGCCAGTCGGCTGTCGGTGTCTTCCAGCCCAGCGCGGTCATCGTTGAATTCGCGCCCGCCATCGGGGAAGGACAATGCCAGGTAAGTGTCGAAATCGTCGGATTCCAGATCGAAGGCCAGGCGTTGCCCGCGCTGGCCCTGGAACTGGTAGCTGTCGGCGTATTCTCCTGCTTCCAGCTGCGGGTCACCAGCAGTCAGTGTGCCGGTGATCTTTTCGCCCAGCTGTAGCACCGGCGCATCCTGCACTGTGGTCGGCGCGGCAATGCCTGTCGCCCCTGTTGTCAGGCGATAGCGGCCCTCGCCCGTGCCGTGATAGCTGGCGACGACCACGCGATATGTTCCTGTTTCGGGCAGCGTTGCGCGAATGCGGCTGTCGAGCGTGCGCGAACGCGGATCGTCATCATTTTCCATCCGGAAGCCCGCCGGGCCCTCAACCACCAGCAGGCTGTCGAAATCGGCCGAAACCAGCGCAAAGTCGATGTCCTGCCCGGCCGATGCCTGGAACACGAAGCTGTCCTGGATCCTGCCCTGCCCGTTCGCATCGCCGTCCTCCAGCGTACCGTTGACCGCATCGCCCAGCGTGATCGGGTCGCTGCCCGCCGGATCGACCGACCCTCCGCTGCCTGCCGCTGCGGGCTCGGCCACGATTGTGTAGCGCCCCGTCTCGCCGTCGGAATAGCTGCTAGCCGCCAGTGTGAGGGTGCCGCTGACGGGCATCATCACTTCGATGCGGCTGTTGGTGGTGTCGCCGCCTACATCATCATTACTGGCTTCAAAGCCATCGCTGCCAAACGCTGCCAGATAGGTATCGAATGCATCGGATTGCAGTTGCACCGACAGGCGGCTGCCGGGGGCACCGGCAAGCGTGTAGATGTCGTAGAATTCTCCGGTGTCGAGCCGGGTATCGCTGTCTGCCAAAGTCCCGTTGGCCGGAACACCGACCGCCAGTGTTTCACCGTCGTCCGCATTGACGAACAGGGTGCGGATGCTGCGGCGGGCCTGCGCAGTCACTTGTGCCCCCGTCACCTGCAGCAGATAGGTTCCGCGTTGGGCCGGGGCATAGGACGTAGCCATCACGCGATATTCGCCGCTGGCGGGCAGCGTGGCCGTAATCAGCGCACTGGTATCTCCGGGTGCGGCATCGTCATTGTCCACGACCACGTCTTCCGGGCCGCGCAGCATCAGATATGGATCGAAATCGGCCGATGACAGGCGCAATTCGACAAGATCACCTGCCTCGCCGCTGAAGGTGAAGTTATCGGCATACTCGCCCGCTTCCAGCCGCTCGTCCCCGCTGGCAAGTTCGCCGGTCTCGCTCGAGGAGAGCGAATGGTCAATCGGCCGCTGGCTGACCCCGGCGATCAGCTTGTAGGCGCCCGTCTCGCCGGGAGCGAAGCTGGTGACGCCGATTGAATAGGTGCCGCCTTCAGGCAGCCGGTCGAGAATGCGCGGGTTGCGGGTGGCGCTGTCCGCATCGTCATTGTGGAACTCGACATCGCCGGGTCCGCGCACGATCAGATAGGCATCAAAGTCGTCGGACGAAGCTCGCACTTCCAGCAGGTCGCCCGCCTGCCCTTCGATCGTGTAATTGTCGATGAACTCGCCGCTCGAAAGCTGCTCGTCACCCGAAGCCAGCGTTCCTGCCTGTTCAAGGCTGTCCTGCGCCAGGCCCGGTTGGCAGGCGACCATCGCCAGCGCAGCCAGGCACGTGGTGCGGTAATACTTGGCTCTCATTGCGACGATTCCCCCCGGAATACAGCTACCCCGTGGCAAGGCTGTGCGGAGAGACGAAGCGGAATTTGCGCCGCAATGCAATGAACGAAAGTTGTTAGGCACCGCAATGCGCCCGACAAAATCGGGCTAGCCTGCAAAGGCTTAGTTGATGAGCGCTTCGAAGGTGACTGCCGCGCTCTGCCCTGCAGCCAGGGTGGCAACAGCGATGGTCACTTGCCCGGCAGCAAATGAGGCACCGACAGGATTGGTCTCGTCGGCCCCGCTGGCGTTGTCATCCTCTGCCGTCGCGGCAGTTGCGCAAGTTGTGCCCGACAACATGGTTGTTGGCTGGAAAGTCAGATTGGCCGGAAGGAAATCCACTGCGGCCACCGTGGACGCAGTCGCGCTGCCATCGTTCCGGATGGAGATACAATAGCGCATGCGCGCGCCAGGTACCGGGAATGCATCGGGGCTGACGCCGCCCATCGGATCGCTCAGCACTTCGCTCGTCTTGCTGACAACCAGATCGGCCACCGGCTTGCAGATGGTGATTCCGCCGGCCATCTGGATTGCTTGGCCATCCGGGTTGGCCGGGGCAAGGGCGTGGTTGCCATAGTCAATGATGATGGTGTCGATCGGCTGGTTGAAGCTGACGATAATATTGCCATTGGCCGAAGCCGGGTCGGACCCCGCATCGCCATAGGCTGTATTGCCGATGACATAGTTTGACACCCCGTTGGTCAGCACAGGGATCACCGGAACCCCGCCCCGCGTCCCGGTAACGCGGACAAAGTCGGCAAAGTCGTTGGCGGCATAGTCCACATCGAAAATGGTGAACCTGGCCCCGTCGACGATGGCCCCCAGCGAAATGGTGGTGACCGCCACTTGCGAACGGTTGGCAAAATCGATGCCTTTTGACAGCGACAACACGCTTTGAGCCGATGTGGTCAGCGCGGGTTGCAAGCCCCCGATGCCAGCATCGTTCATCCAGGTGGCGGGGTTGCTGATGGACCAGTTGAACGCCCCGAACCCGGCCAATGTGTAATTGTTGGCGGTGGAACCTGCCGTCCAGGTGCGCCCTGTCCAGTTGAACTGGAGCGTCCCTGCCGAACAGACCAGCGCAGGGACAACACCAGCAGCCCTGGCCCCGGACACGGTCACCGTCGCGGTCGCATAGTCGTCTTCGGTAACTACGCTGTTGCCGGGCGTTGAATCGATATCCGTCCTGTTCGACGAAGTAATCTGCGCAACATTGGTCATGGAAGCTCCGGAAGAAGCATTGACCGTGGCGACAATCGCCAGCGATCGGCTTTGTCCCGGAGCCACGGCAGCCGGAGACCACAGACCGGTTGCAGGAACATAGTTCTCGCCCGCTGTATGGCTGACATAGGTGAAGCCTGATGGCAGCAGGTCAGTCACGGTCGCAGTCGCCGACTGGGCGGAACTTGACGCGTTCGACAGCAGCAGCGTGAAGGTAACATTCTGGCCAGCCGAGGGTGTCGGATTGCTGACGGTTTTCGAAAGCGAAAGGTCGGCCCCGGTGGTGGCGGCCGAAGTCAGATATAGACCGACGTAACGCAGCACGCCGTTATCCTGGCTGGGGAAAATATCGCATACTTCCACCTGCCAGGTGCCCACACTCGACTTGCCGACGAAGGCCGACAGTGCCGCATTCGGCCGATAGGTCCGTTCGAACGGCGGCGGCAGCGTGGCAGCATGGTTGCCGGTCGCGCTGTCGGTATTGACCTGCTGTGCTGCCGCATCGTCCAGCCGCACATTGAAATTGTCGCCCGAGATCGCATTGGAATCGCCATTGACCAGCTGCACGCGGGTGCCATCGGGCGCTTGCAGCGTGATCCGCAAGTCTCCCCGCCAGGTGTGCGTGGCATAGAGGCCCAGATCCGCATCCCCGACGACGAAGCTGTCGGTGACGTTGAAGGTGCGGATGGCCGGAGAGGTGCAGGTACGGTTGGCGTCGATCGTGGTCGTGGAGTTGTTGGTGTAGGTATAGGCAGTCTGCGCCGAAACCTCGCCCGGCACCAGCAGCGCCGCCAGGCACAACCAGGCGAACGCCGCGAGCCGCAACGCTATCGCCCGGATCCTCATCGGCGGCGCCATTTCCGTTGCGTCTCTCATTGCTTCCCTGACTAGGCAGTTATGGTTACTGCCAAGTAAATATCCTTATTATTCAGACTAGCGCCGCCCCACGCCAAGCTGCTCCAGACTGAAGTCATCAAACTTGATCCGCAGCGTGGCGAACAGGCCGCGATCGGTGGTGCGGGCCTCGGAGAAATCGGGATCCCGGAAGCCGACAATGTTGTAGCCAATGCTGACCAACACATTGTCCGCCGGGACAAAGCCCACTTCAGGGCCGATGGCGAAGGCTGTGGTGCCGCCCTGCAGATCGTGCCGCACAGTTGCCCGTCCGCCCACTTCCACCCGGTCGCCGATCCCGATGCGCACATCGGCCCCGGCGATCAGCGTGGTTCCGGCCAGGTTGAAATCCGCCAGCGCATCGAAATTGTGCCGCACGCCGAGCATCACGCCAATCTCGGTCCGGCTCGATGCATCATCATTGTCCTGCGGTGTCCAGTTGGTGGCGATGCTGGCCAGAACGCGGCGCGAGCGGGCATCGCCATTGGCCAGCAGCGCCGTGCGACCGGCCGCAGCCACATCGCCATCGACCGCGCCCGCAACCTCGTCGCTGCGGTATTCGATCTTGCTGAGGAACGACAGGTCGGCCCCGGCAGGGCGATGGGCGGCCGACAGCGCTGCATCCATGATCTGCGTCCAGCCGCCCAACTCGTTCTCCGCCCGGGTCCAGGTCAGGCCGCCACCGACTGCGCTGCCTTCACCCAACTGGCGAATGGCGGCCAGATCGATCCCGCTGCGATTGGCAAATTCGCCATCGCGGTATTCCGCCCGCGCCCGCGCAGCCCAGGCACCGCGGCTCCACGATGCGCCCAGCGTGGCGGCAGTGAAGTCTTCGCCCAGCGCACCCTGGCTGCCGATCTGGCCGCCGCTCGATACCGGATGATCGGAATTGAACACGTCGGCTGCACCAATGCCGCCGGCCAGGGTCTTGTTGGCATCGATCGTTGCATCGAGCACCAGACTGTCGCCCAGGCGCAGCGACTGGCCCAGCGTTACGGCTGCGAACTGGCGCTGGGTATCGGTGTCGAGACCATTGCCGAAGCTTTCATTGCCCAGCGCACCAACCAGCCGCGCATCCTGCCACGGGGTCACTTCGGCCCCGAATTTGGCAGTATTGGCATCGACCGTGCTTCCGCGAGCGATCTCGTAGGCACCCAGCAGGCGAATATCGGAAGTCACCGCATAACGCAGGCCGAGAGTATGGCGGGCCGGCAAGTCAATCGCTTCTGTTCCACCGATCGGCAGGCTGGTGCCTCCGGCCAGCTCCAACCGGTTATCGAGCAAGCGCTGCGTGGCGCCGCCCTGCAGCACTGTGGAATTGACATCGCGGCCATCGGCCAGGCTGTCGGCCAGGTGGGCGATACCGACAAAGGCATCGGTCGAGGCTGACTGCCACGCAGCGCGCATTTCCACCGCATCGCGGGCCGATGTGTCTTCCAGGCTTTCTTCATGCCAGGCGCTGGCCGACACGGTCAGCGCCTCGCCCAGCCGCAAGCGGCCATCTGCGCCGATCTTGCGCAGGCCGCGTTCCGACAGGTTCTGCTGCCCGACGCCGTAATCACTATCGACCTGGCGGGCATAGCCGCGGAAATCGAACCCGCTCGACACATGTTCGACTTCCGCCAGATAGGCGCTGGCACTCTGCCCGGCGCTTTGGCTGATCGCGACTTCGGCGCGCACTTCGGTGGCGTTTCCGATCCGCGCGGTGACATCGACCGATCCCACATTGGTGCGTGCTGCGTCACCGCGATCGGACAGGCCGGTGGCGCCAATCCGCAAGGCCTGGTCCTGGCTGGTCCAGCTGAGGCGCGCGCCGCCATTCCATTCCTGTGCGCCAAGCGCATCGACATCATAGTCGATCACGATGAATTGCGGGTTGAGCGCGGCATCGCGGCTCAACACGGGCGAGGCGAAACGCACGGTCCCGGAAAGCAGGTCGATCGTATAATCGATGAACCGCACCAGTTCGCGGCGGCTGATGATGATCTCGCTGCGCAGGCGGTCACGCACTTCGATGGCCACGACTTCGCTGTTGGGCACGATCTGGCGGCTGGCAAGGCGGTATGGCCCGCTGGTGCCGTCACCCTGCAGTTCCTCGCGGCGGTGGAGCGAACCCACGTCTGCCGCAAAGCCTTCAGCCAGCACCTGGCCGGCAAAGGCATCGGCCCGCGCTTCGACCCGCACACCGGTCACGACGCGCTGGTAGCGCGCCAGTTCGGTCTGGTCGAAGCCAGTCTCGAAATCGCCATAGAGCGCGTAGAACACGCTGCTTTCGACGCGCACATACAGCTTGTCGCGGCTTGCGGCATCGAACAGCCGCTGCGACCGGTCACCGAAAACGGTGTAATATGCGGCCGGATCGATCGCTCCCAACAAGCGCTGGTCGGCCTGCTGGCTGGCGCTGTCATAGGCGATGGTCAGCAGGTATTCGCCCAGCACGCGGCCCTTGGCATAGAAGGCCACGCGGGCATTTTCGCCCAGGTCGCTGTCAAAATCGCCCGCATTCTCTCCGTCGCGTTCCATGTTTTCGGCAATAGTGCGCGCGCCGATGGAGCCTTCGGCAATGCCGATCAGGGTCCACGGCTGGTCGCCCGGTTCGATCCAGGCCTCGATCTCGCGTTCGCGGGTGGTATCGCCATCGGTGAAGGCAAAGGTTGCGCGCAGCGAGCCGCTGACCATGGTGGGGGCCAGGTCGATAAAAGCGATCCCGTCATCCCCCTGCACCGTCCAGGTGGCAGCAGCGCTGCCAAAGCCGCTCAGTTCGGATGCCTGTTGCGCTTCGAGGGCGCTCATCGTCTGGTAGGGGCTTTCGAGCGTCAGCGTGCCGGAGATACCGGCATGGACCGGCCGGTCATTGCGATCGAGCAGGCGGACGGCCAGCACCGGTGCAGTGGCACCATCGGCGATCAGCCGCGATTGTTCCGGCACCACAACGGCGCGCATCGGCGTGGTCGCATAGTGTACGATCCGCTCCTCGGCGAGCACCAGCACTCCACTGCGATCGCGGATTTCGGCGCGGATCACGGTGTGCGGACCTTCCAGCGGCAGGGCGCGCCAGGTGCTGACAGCATAGCTGCCGTCGGCTGCCTGTTCGCTGCCATCAAACGACAGCGGGTCCACCGGCTGGCCGTTGACGGTCACTTCAACCCGGTGGCGCGCACGGTGGCGGATGGCCACCCGCACCGAAGGCGAGCGGGGGTTGTGTTCGGCATCGGGGAAAATGAACCCGTCAGGGCCATCACCCAGGCCCACAAAGTCGATCCCGGCACCAGAAGCGGTGATGTTGTCGACCACGGTCCGCTCGGGAGTGAGGCGGTCTGCCATCGCGGCGCCTTCAGGCAGGCGGGCATGGAAATCGGCCCGCGCCAGGCTGCCGCCCTGCCCGCTGACGAAGCGCGAGATCGCACTGCCGGCGCTGCGGGTAGAGGCTACGCAATCCACGAACTCGCCGCCTTCCGGCAAGGTGGAGCGGGCCACCTGCACCACGTGGTTGCCAGGAACCACGCCTTCGAAATGATAACGGCCATCTGCGTCCGTGATGGCATAGCTGCCATCCTCCAACATCACCCTCACGCCCGGGATGCCCACGGCATCGTCCACAGGCCCGCAGGCACCATCAACAACCCGGCCGACAATCGTCATCCGGGCTGTAAGTCCATCCCGCACAATGCGAAGATTTGTCATTGTTCCCGATGGGTTGTTGTCAGAACTTTCCACAATTACTGAATTTGGGGCGTTGCCGGGTCGGGCATCCTCGCGCACGGTCATCGCATAAGTCACTTGCGCCGTGCCGCCAGCAGCAAGACTGCCAAGCTGCAGTGAGAACCCGCGCCCGGTTGTCACCGGAGTGAGCCCCTGGACCACAGGCTGTCCGTTCACGCGGACCGATTCCGGGCGCAGGCGCAGGCTGCCGCTGGCGCTGTCGCGCAGTGTCAGGTCGCGCGTGGGTCTGCCCGGATCGCTGTTGCGCAGGGTGACGGTGTAGAACACGGCATCGCCTGGCTCGGCGCTTTCGCGAGAAGCGCGCTTGTCAATCTGGACCAGCCCGCCCGGGCCATCCACCGGCACGTCGATCTGGACCGGGATCGGGCTGTCGACAGTGAATACTGTGCCATATGAGCCCGGAGATATGTCGAACGCTTCTCCTGCTGCGTTACGCAGGCCGGCCAGTTCGGCCGGGCTTGCCGCGGATGGCGCGATGAACGGTGCCGGCGGCGTTACCACCAGGCGGTAATCGCCATAGGCGACGAGCGGGAAACGATACTCGCCCGGCGCAAAATCCAGCGTCACGCCGCTGGCATCTGTTGCGCTGGATCCGCTGATGACCGAGGCGGGATAGGGCGTTACGCCGTCAAACGCGAAAACCTGGGCCGGCTGGCCGGTGGCGGCATTGACGATGGTCACGGTCGCGCCATCAACCGGGCTACCGTCAAGGCTGTCGAACACCACGCCGAACGGATCGGCCAGCGCGGCAACGCTGGTAACCACAAACGGCGCAGTCTGCCCCGGACGGTGCGCGCCGATAGTGATCTGTTCGCCCTGGCCAAGGCTGAGGCGACAATCGTTGGTGGCATCCCGGCCAGTGTGCGGTTCGGTGCGGATCGTGGCCAGGAACACGCCGCTGTCCGGCGCAGTTTCCACGGCCAGCAGTTGTTCGCTATCGTTGCCGGCGGTCTGGATCCTGAGTTCGATCTGGTCGATCGCTGCCGGGTCAATATTGCCTTCCGGCGCCTCGATGCGGATAACCAGCGTCTGGCCCACCCGCAGAGTGCTGGCCGGAGCAACAGCAATGGCAGTTGTCGCGGATGATGAGGCAGTTACAGCAGCGGTTCCGCGCGATGGCTGCGCTGCGCAATAGGACTGGTACAGGTCAACGGACTGGCCGGACCCGGGGGCGATCACCCATGTGGTCAGCCGCGCGCGCGGCTGCGAAACGGTCAACAGGACCGGATTTGAATTGATGGAATTGCGCTGCCCGTCCAATTCCCACGAGGCACGGGCGACGTTCTCGATCGTCTGTGCCTTCACACCCTCTGCAGCCGGCACGAGCGCCAGCGTGGCCGCAAGAGCGGCAAACCAGCGCATGGGAGCGCGGCCGAGGTGCTGGATGAGCGGCACAGGTTGGATATTTCCGTCTTGCGACCTGGTCGGATCGGGGGCTCCCGCAGGAGCCCCCTACCCCGAACGACCTAGTCGATGGTCGCGCGGAAGATGACCGACTGCTGTTCACCGCCAGCCAGCGAACCAATGGTCGCCGATACGACACCGCCAGCTTCAGAGCCGCTTCCGGCACCCTCGTCGTCGCAGTCCACCCCGCCCACGGCAACGCCATAGCCGCTGTCATAGGTGACCTCGCCCGGCAGCGTATCCGAGATGGAAACGCTGTCGGCCGTGGCACTGCCGCTGGAGTTGGACACCAGGATGCAGTATTCCATCGTGGCACCCGGCAGGAACGTGCCGCTGGTATCGCCAGCAAATGCACCCACAACGATACGGCTGGATTTGCTGGCAGTGATGCCGGCAGCCAGGACGTAATAGTCGTCAGTGTCGAACGCGCTGCCATCATTGGCAACCTGTCCGTTGGCGCTGGTATCGGCAAATACCGTATCCACCACCAGCGGGTCCGCGTCATTGCTGGCAGCAACCGTGAAGGTGGCACCCAGCGTAGCCGCGCCATCGTCCTGGCGGGCCGTTGCCGTCAGCTGGATAGCCGCACGATCATCGGTTACCAGGCCGGTCGGAATTTCCGACACGACATGGATGACTGCGGAATCGCCCGAAGCCAGGGCATCGATGTGGGTGATAGGGGTATCACCTGCATCATAAGCACCCACTGTGCCCGACAGCGGATTATCGAGATAGAATGTGTAACCACCCGTGCTCTCGAAATTGTCGTTTTCGGTCGGGACCAGTTCCGATGACGTTCCGTCGGTCACGTTGACCGCAGCCAGCTCGAAATCGAGCACGTCGTTGGTTTCGTTGGTCAGCACATAGGTGACGGCGGCATCGGTCTGGCCAGGCGTCACTTCCGCACCGCTGTCGTCGGTCCGTGCCAGGGTCAGGTTGACCTTGCGATCGACCGCGACTTCATCGGTCGCAGTCTCTTCATCCTGGGCAATCGCGCCGATATTGTAGTTGACGGTAACGGTATTCTCGATCGTCTGGCCGACCTGCGTACCCACAGGTGCAGCCAGAACGGGAATGGAAACGAGGGTGGCGACAATCGTGCCCACCGCAGTTCCACTCAGCAGTCTGAGTGTCTTCATATTGTATCCCCATAGTCTTCGTGATGCCGCTGAAAACAGGTGGCAATGGCATCACACCACACGGACGAGATCACCCCTCGTCCGAATTCCTTGATGTTTATGTTTTTGGTTAGTTTACTGAACGACAGCCTGGTAAGTGACTGTCCCCTCCTCTTGCGGAGCGAGACTGGCGATGATCCAGCGAAGGTGGGTCACGTCTTCGGCCCCGGCCGGACGACGGTTCCCTGCTTCATCGGTCACGGCCAGTGACGCGAGCGAGCCCCAGACTGCGCCGCCATCGATGGAAACCTCGATCTGCGATGCGGACTGCGGCGTCACAACCACACTGGATGGAACGGGGTTGACCACGACAAAGTCGGTCACCGTCGAACCGGTCCGGTTGCGATAAGTTACGTGGAATTCCAGCCTGTCGCCGGGAACCACGGTAGTTGCAGGAGCGACAACCTCACCGTCAGCCGATGGCTGCACGATCTGGATGCTGGTCTGCAGTTCCACACGTCCATCCTGGGCACTGGCGGTGCCGGAAGCGGTCAACGTCGCGGCGATAATCGCGCCATAGATAACCTTTAAGAACATTATATTATCCCTCTGTCCTAAGATCAGTCATCAATCTTGACCTGGAACGTGATGGTATGGTCCGATCCGCCGGCCACAGTCCCGAGGTTGACAGAGACGGTGGCAGCATCGGCTTCGCCGGCATCGTCACCAGCGGCATCCGTCAGCCCGGCGCCATCAAGGCGCATGCTGCCGGCTTCGTAGATGGTATTGGCGGGAACGGGATCGCTTACGACCAGGTTGTCGACTGCAGCGGACCCGCTGACCGATGCGATCAGCCGATAGGTTACCACGGCACCGGGAACTGCCTCGCTGCCGCCAAAAGGATCAAGCACGGTCGCGGACTTTACCAGGCTGACCGAACTAAGCTGCGCGATCAGCGTGCCAAGATCGTCATCCTGCGCAGTGGTAGCCCCCACCACGGCAGCCGCCCCTCCGACACCTTGACCGGCAAATGTGGTCCCAGGTGTGCCACTGCCGGTAACTGCAACGGCTGTAAGACGGACTTCGGCCAGATCGGCGTCGGCTGGTGGCGGTGCATCGAATGCAACGATCACGAAGATCTTCAACGAGCCATCAGCAACAATTTCCGGCGTGGCCGTGCCTGCCGGGATCAGCGTATCGACACCATCATCGTACTGATCGTTGCCGTTACTGTCATAGGCGATGGCGGTGACAACGGGGTTGAAATCGTCGCCGGAAATCGCCGGGTCGATCGTGATCTCATAGGCTTCAGGCCCATTGCCCGCGTTGTTCACCGTAAAGGTGAGCACCGCCCCGCCGGATGTGATCGCCACGTTTCCGCCATCGAGCGATGCAACCGCGACATCGAGGATTTCATCTACCGTTACGGTCACCGTGTTCGACGGAACGGTCTGGTTGATGCCACCCAGGGTATAGGACGCCTCGGCCGTATTCTCGATCAAGGTGCCCGCGGGCACTCCTGCTGCAAAGGCAGGAGCGCTGACGATCAGGGCGGCGGTGCCGACGGCAAGCGCGGCAATAGGGTTAAGGGCGTTTTTCATGCCCCCGAATTAACGTCGGATGGTTAACAACCCGTCTCTGCCTGCGTAGAACTACCGACCATTCAGTTTCGCACATCGAAAGGATGTCGCGCGATTCACGCAGTTTAGGGTGGCCGACTGTGTCGCGCGCGATCTGCAAGACAGTTAACCTCGGCCGCCTCGACAGGCGGAGATGGCTGGTTCCGGGAAAGCCGGCGCGCGCGTTGGAAATTTGGCATATTCAGGCGAGACTGAGGCTCTACCTTGGCAGCGCCGCAAGCCTCACGATTGGAAAATTTGGCTAATACTTCGCAAGTTATTATTATTTTTCAATATTATAATTTACTACTTTAACATATTTTAGTAATTGAAATCCAAGCCGAGCGAGCATCCACTCGATGTGGCTGCCGGCCTCACCTTGGTCACATCCCAGTGCTGCATGAACTGTCGATCTTTTCCACCGGAGTATGTCGATCACCGCGCCGCTCCGATCTTCCGGGTCATCCGGCCAATGATCTGGGCGGTGGCAATTTCGCCGTTCACCAGATGCTGGGCGGCGCATCATTTGCCTGGCGAAAACCGACATTGTCGGCCCCCAGCCCCCGAGTTCCGCCCTTGTCATGCTGCTGGGAGGTAACAATTGGGCGCGCGCAGATAGCTATGAGAATCAGCGCGGAAGCAAAGAAAAACCAAGCACCACGACGGCAACAGCGATTTTGGCAATCCCAGTCAAATTCAGTTCGCACATCCCTGAAGTTACTAGGAAAAAGTGGTAGCGGAGGAGGGACTCGAACCCCCGACACGCGGATTATGATTCCGCTGCTCTAACCGGCTGAGCTACTCCGCCACACTGCCTGAAAAGGGCCAATCGGCACCCGGCAAGGCGCGGCGTTTAGGGCTGGGTCTTGGCGCGGTCAACTGCCAATATTCCACTTTTCCGAACTGGCCTTGTTCATTCGCTGAATCTTGGCCGACAGGCCCCGGTTCAGCGTGCGGTCGAGCGCCCGGGAGAGTTCGGGCATGGCCCTGGACAGCCGCACCAACCCGTCGCGATCGAACACCGCGATCCGTGCCCGCATAGCGACCTTGACCGTGGCAGAGGCGCCCTCGCCCGAAATCAGGCTCATCTCGCCGATGAAATCGTCCGGGCCGCATGTGCCAACCGGCAGGCCTTCATGCTCGATCTCCATCGTACCGGTCGCGATGTAGATCAGCGGCGGAGCGATCTGGCCCTGCCGGATCAGCACCTCGCCGGCTTCCGCATCGCGCCAGGTTATTACATCGCGCAGCCGGCGCTGCTTGGCGGGTTCCTCGATGGAGAGCACTTCGGCGATCAAGGACTGTTCCTCGGCGGTCTGCAATCCCTTGCGTTTGCGGGACGCAGCACGGAAGAGTTGGAACAGATTGACGAGGATCAGGATCGCCAACCAGAACATGAAGATGGCGTTGACGGTCCCTTGCGTGAGACCGATGGCAAAGGGGAGTGCCCAGGCCAAAAGCCCGAAAACGAACCTCGCCCTTCCCGCCCCAGCCATCGTCGCAGCCACCAACAGCAGGGCCATGGCGGTCAGGGGCAGAGATTCCGGTGTTGCCAGCTCGTCGAACAATTGTTCGAAAAAGCCGCGCGCGCGCAAGAAGTCCGCTCCCGCCAGCGAAGCCGCCAGAAACGGTGTGATGATGGCCTGTCCCGTCACTGCCCATGCCTCCCCAAGCCAACCCCGTCCCCGCTATCGCCCGCGGAAGGGCCATTTGCCAAGGCTTTCCCACGGCCCGCCAAGATAGCGATGCAGGCCAAGCCCGGTAAAGGCGAACGCAGCGGGCTGGACGATCAGACTAAGCTGCGCCAGCAAAGCCTTCGCCTCGGCCGCCGGCACTTTGTTCTGCACGGTGATGTGCAGGCGCGGCGGGTGGCTGTCCTGTCCGGTGAGCAGGCCGGTGAAGCGTTCGGCGATCTCGGCGCGAACATCCAGCATGGCCGGGCTCGCCAACTTGAGCGCAGTTCCACCGCCAAGGCTCATCACACCTTCCAGCCGCGCAGGAACCGGCAGAGTATGCGCCGTTACCCGCCCCAGCAGCTCGCGCAGCTCGCCTTCCACGAAATGTGGCAGGGCATGGAACAAGGTGACATGGGCCTTGAGGAAATTGCGTTCTGGCGGAAAGTAGTCGGTCCGCAACTGGGTGGCCCAGCTATACAGGTCCAGCGGCAGTTCCGCCGTCAGGATCAGCGGCGCGGTTTCCTGCCCGGTCACATTTCCCCGCGTTCGCGGCGCAAGGCGTACCAGCGTTCGACATTTGCTTCATGCTCGGCCAGGGTGCGCCCGAAGGCGTGGCCCCCGCTGCCATCGGCCACCATATACAGCGCGTCGGTGCTATCGGGGTTGAGCACGGCGGCAATCGAATCGCGACCCGGATTGGTGATCGGGCCTTCGGGTAGTCCGCTCATCGAATAAGTGTTGTAGCCGTTCACCGCGTCAATTTCCGAGCGGCGGATGCGGCGGCCAAGCGGGCGGCCTTGCGTGATCGGATAGATAATCGTGGGATCGGCCTGCAGGCGCATACCGGTCCGCAGGCGGTTGGAATAGAGGCCAGCCACCATGCCGCGCTCGCTCGCCACACCGGTTTCCTTTTCCACGATCGAGGCGAGCGTCACCGCTTCCTGGGGGGTATTCACGACGCTGCGCGGGCCTTTGGTGGGCCACAATTCCTCAATCGTGCGGGTCATTGCGGTCTGCATCCGGGCGAGGACGGCGGCGCGGGTTTCCCCGCGTTCAAAGTCATAGGTATCGGGCAGCACGCTGCCTTCGGTCGGCACTGCAATATCTCCGGTAAGCAGCGGCTCGGCCATCAGCTTTTCGTGCACCAGCACGCTGGGCATACCTTCGGGCACGGTCACGAAGCGGCGCAGCACTTGCCCGCTCTGGAATATTGCCAGGATCTGACTGGGCGAGGCACCCTCGGGCAGCAGGAATTCACCCGCCTGGATCGGTTCGGACCCGCCAAACACCTTGGCCCGCAGCAGGAAGGCATCGGCCGACCCGATCAGGCCTTCCTCCTCCAGCAGGCGCGCAGCGGAGGTGAGCGTGGAGCCGGACGGCACGATGAAGGCCGTTTCCTCCTCCACCGGGCCAGACGAATACCAGCCAAACGCCAGCCACGCCGCCGCCAGCAAGGCGACCGCCACCAGCAGTCCGACAAGGGCGCAACCGGCCCGGCGCATGGTCAGTCTACCTTCTTGATCACCAGCGAAGCATTGGTGCCGCCAAAGCCGAAGCTGTTGTTGAGCGCAGCGCGCACCACGCGCTTTTTGGCTACCAGCGGAACCAGGTCCACGCCTTCGGTGCCTTCATCGGGCGTCTGCAGGTTCAAGGTTGGCGGCACGATCTGGTCGCGGATGGACAGGATGCAGAAGATCGATTCCACCGCGCCCGCGCCGCCCAGCAGGTGGCCGATGGCAGACTTGGTGCTGCTCATCGAAGCGCCGGACAGATCATCGCCCAGCACCCGCTTGACCGAGGCGAGCTCGATCGTGTCGGCCATGGTGCTGGTGCCGTGGGCGTTGACATAATCGATGTCGCCCGGCCCCATCCCGGCCTTCTTCAGCGCCATGCGCATGGCGTTTTCCGCGCCCTTGCCTTCGGGGTGCGGAGCGGTGACATGATAGGCATCGCCCGACAGGCCATAACCCACCACTTCGGCATAGATCTTGGCGCCGCGTGCCTTGGCGTGCTCGTATTCTTCCAGCACCACAACGCCCGCGCCCTCGCCCATCACGAAGCCGTCACGGTCCTTGTCATAAGGGCGACTGGCCTCGGTCGGGCGATCGTTGAAGGTGCAGTTGAGCGCGCGCGCCTGGGCGAACCCGGCAATGCCGATGGGGCAGATGGTCGCTTCCGCGCCGCCGGCCAGCATGATGTCGGCATCGTCATCGCGGATCATCCGCGCGGCATCACCGATCGAGTGCGCCCCGGTGGAACAGGCGGTAACGACAGCATGGTTCGGCCCCATCAGGCCATACTTGATCGAGACCTGGCCACTGATGAGATTGATCAGGCGGCCATGCACAAAGTGCGGCGAAACCCGGCTCGGGCCGCGCAAGTGCAGGTTGACCGATTCCAGCTCGATCCCTGGCAGCCCGCCGATGCCCGACCCGATCGAACAGCCCGCGCGCCAACGGGTTTCTTCGTTCATATCGGTGAGGCCGGCGTCTTCCAGCGCCTGCCCCGCCGCATCGATGCCGAACACTATGAACGGATCGACCTGCCGCTGGATCTTGTGATCCACACGCAGGTTGGGATCGAAGCCATATTCATGGTCGGCGGGTTTAACCTCGCCGGCGATCTGGCACTTCTGGTCTGATGCATCGAAGCGGGTGATCGTGCCGATGCCGCTTTTCCCTGCCAGCAGGTTAGCCCAGGTGGTTTCCACGTTGCCGCCCAGGGGGGTGACAAGGCCAAGTCCGGTTACGACCACTCGCCGCATAAGCACTCTCTCTTCCAAAAGCAGGAAAGGCCCAGCCAATCGTGGCTGGGCCTTCCTTCCCCGTCCGCCAGCAGCGCGACGTTACGCGATACCGCGTGCGAACGGGATACGGGAACTAGCCCGCGTTCTCGTCGATGTACTTGATCGCATCACCGACAGTGTTGATCTTTTCGGCTGCATCGTCGGGGATTTCGACACCGAATTCCTCTTCGAATGCCATCACCAGCTCGACGATGTCGAGGCTGTCAGCACCCAGATCGTCGATGAAGCTGGCATCGGGCGTGACCTTTTCGTCTTCGACGCCCAGATGCTCGACGACGATTTTCTTCACGCGGTCGGCAGTATCGCTCATTATTTTCCCTCTCGAAACGCTCGGGGTTGGTTATGAACCCCGCCCTAATCGGGTGCGGGGTTGCTGGCAAGTGGAAGGCGCAGGTGCGGAGCCAAGTTTCCAACAGCCAATTGCGGGTATCTTGGCGCATCATGCGCCGGTCGCTGATCCAGTCTCTAGTATGGCTCAAGATCGGCGGGCCTCACAAGCAGGACCACACGCCGATTTTGCGCCCGGCCTTCTGCAGTCTCGTTGGTCGCAACGGGATCACCTTCCCCCCGACCTAGACTCTCGATCCTTTCCGATTGCAGGCCATTGGCAACCAGCACTGATTTGACCGCTTCCGCCCTGCCCTGGGACAGGCGGATGTTGTGGCCTGATCCGCCAGTGGCATCCGCATGGCCCTCAATCCTGGTGCCGAGAATACCAAACGTTGCCATCGAACGGGCTAGCTCACCCAGGCGCGCGACCATCTCCGGCCGCACTTCGCTCCGGTCGATATCGAACAATAGCCTGTCTTCCAGACCCAGTTCGAAATTTTCACCCACCCGCTCAAATCCGGCCTCCTCCAAAAATCGGATTTGGCGGTCGGCAAACGCGGGTTGATCGGGAAGTGTCTGACAAGCAGTCAGCAAACCCATAACAATTGTTGCCATCCAGCGCTTCACATTAGTTCCTCATACCATCAAAGACCCGGCAGAGCATGGACCGCTTCCTAGGCTCCTGCCTGTGATCTCTTGCGCTCATACATTTGAATGTCGGCCCGGCGTACCAGATCTTCCATCGCAGCACCGTGATCGGGAAATACGGCCCAGCCAAGACTTTGGCCGATCAGGATGGACACTCCGCCCGAAACTTCGATCGGTCGCGCCAGCGCGGCTTCCACCTTACTTACCACCGCTTCCACGTCGCCATGCGGCTGACCAAAATCGAGCAGTACGGCGAACTCATCCCCGCCCAGCCGGAATGCGTAATCAGATTTCCTGATGGATCCGGCAAGTCGCGTAGCCATTTCGACAAGCACCGCATCGCCTGCCGAATGTCCAAAGTGATCGTTGATCGACTTGAACTGATCCAGATCGATATAAAGCAAAGCGAACGAAAATTTCGTGCGCAGGGCACTCCGCAGGATCATATGGAAGACCTGCTCAAAATGTTCCCGATTGCCCAAACCGGTAAGTGGATCGTGTGATGCCTGATAGGCAAGCTTTCGGTTTTCGGTCAGCAGGGAGTCTTGCCAGCCTTCAAGTTCTTCAAGTAAAGCGTTGAAATCTTTAGCAAAACTGTCGATTTCAGCAATTCCCGATGTCTCGACACGCTCACCCAGCGATCGCTTGTGACGAACGGCGCGGGCCACTTTTGCGATCTGCGCCAACGGCTCCAACACCACGGCTTCCAATTGTTTGGCCAGTATGCGCGTTGCCAAGAGGGTAATGGCAAGGCTGCACAATACGATCAGGAGGCTATTCAGCGCGTATCTGACAACCATCTGGGAACTGGCGTAAATGCGCAGTGTGGCGACCTGCCGGCCATCATACAGCACTGGCTCCACCCTGGGTTCGGGCAGGAATACGGCATCGGCTGCCGCATGGACAAACCCGGCCTCCGGGGCTGCAGTGTCGATCCAGTCGACCAGCATCTCACCGCTGGTATCCAGGACTTCTACGCGACGGATGTTTCCATGCCCGACAACCGATCCGATTGCCTCATGAATTGCCTCACGATCGTTGAACACTACTGCCGGCTCAACCGCATAGTTGAGCGTCGCTGCGACCAGCGCAAGGTTCCGCTGCGAATAATCCCGCGCCACGACAATACCGACGATCAGAAGGCTGACCGCCGCCAGTCCGACTGCAATCAGGACCAGGCGCAGGTGGCCGCGAGACAGGATCTGCCGCAGGGTCGGGCGACCCGAACGGGTGTCGCGCCTCTCCGTCATGAAGTGCGGCTCCTGCCGATGCGCATCACCCTGGGATCAACCCGCAAACCTGACCGCGAAATCGCATCAACATTGAGTTCGAAAGTCAGCCCATCTTCTAGATGGACGAGGCAGAACATGGCACCAGAACGGCAATGCGGATCGGTTTCGGCGATTGTCAAAACCCGCTGTTCCCGCGCAGATGCGACTTGCCCCCGCAAGGCTTCGGCTCCCATTCTGCCAAGATACAGGATGTCGCAGCCGGCGCTGGACGCATTTTCGGCCGTCGCCCGCACAGTGGTGGTCACCTTGCCGGCAATCTGCCCGATCGCATCGAGACTACCGCCATGTTCGGCCTGACCGACCACACACAGGCGCAAGGTACGCTGGGCAGCAGGCCAGCGAGTGAAGGCTGCGATCGATGAAACGACGTGAGCAGTCGCATTGGCAACACCTTCGGCGTCATGGCCATATTCCACGCTTACAGGGGTCAACGGCACTGCGATGGCCACAGCGATCGATCCCAGCATTGCGGTCAACTCGGCTCCAAACAAGAACCCAGTTCCTTCCAATAGCGCCCCCTATGGGCAATGGTGGTCTTGCGATCCGGGCACCAAGCCTACACGCAATTTTTTGCAGTAGTAGACCACTTTGTAGCCAGCAGAACCGATTCAGCCGGCCTTGGGCGGTTCCACCACCCGCACATGCAGGTCGCGCAACTGGCGCGGCTCGGCCAGCGATGGCGCGCCCATCAGCAAGTCTTCTGCCTTCTGGTTCATCGGGAACAGTGTGATTTCGCGCAGGTTCTGCGCTCCGCACAGCAGCATCACCACCCGGTCCACGCCCGCCGCCATGCCGCCATGCGGCGGGGCACCATACTGGAACGCGCGGTACAGGCCGCCGAAGCGCTCCTCCACATCAGCCTTGGTCAGGCCGGTTATCTCGAACGCCTTGACCATGGTCTCGGGGCTTTCATTGCGGATCGAACCGCTGGCGATTTCGAAGCCGTTGCACACCAGGTCATACTGATAGGCGTTGATCGTCAACGGATCCTGGTTCTGCAAGGCATCCATTCCGCCCTGCGGCATCGAGAACGGGTTGTGGCTGAATTCCACCTTCTTGGTGTCAGCGTCCCATTCGTAGAACGGGAAATCGATGATCCAGCAAAGTTCGAAGGCGTTCTGGTCGATCAGGTCGAGTTGTTCGCCCACGCGGGTGCGAGCGGCGCCGGCCAGCTTGGCGGCATCGGCTTCCTTGCCGGCAGCAAAGAACGCGCCATCATCCGGCCCCAGGCCCAGCGCATCGAACAGCGCGGCCATCTTGTCCTCACCATGGTTCTTGGCGATGGGGCCGCCGAACACGCCGCCCTTGCGGGTGGCATAGCCGAGGCCCGCATAGCCTTCCTTGCGCGCCCATTCGTTGGTGTCATCGAAGAACTTGCGACTCTTTTCTGCCGTGGCCGGAGCCGGGATCAAGCGAACCACACCGCCGCCGCCCACGATCTTTTCGAACAGCCCGAAGCCCGATACGCGGAACTCCTCTGTTACATCGCGGATGATCAGCGGGTTGCGCAGGTCGGGCTTGTCCGAACCATAATCCAGCATCGACTGCGCGTGGGGAATGCGGCGGAACTGCCCGGCGGGCGTCACCTTCTTGCCGTCGGCAAAGCTTTCGAACACGCCGGCCATCACGGGCTCCATCGTGTCCCATACCTCTTCCTGGGTCACGAAGCTCATTTCCAGGTCAAGCTGGTAAAACTCGCCCGGCAGGCGGTCGGCCCGCGGGTCTTCATCGCGGAAGCACGGGGCGATCTGGAAATAGCGATCGAAGCCAGCCACCATCAGCAGCTGCTTATACAGCTGCGGCGCCTGCGGCAGGGCATAGAACTTGCCCGGATGGATGCGGCTGGGCACCAGGAAATCGCGCGCGCCTTCGGGGCTGCTGGCGGTCAGGATCGGGGTGGAATATTCGGTGAAACCGGCCGCTTCCATCCTGCGGCGCATGTCCGAGATGATCCTGGTGCGCTTGACGATATTGGCGTGCAGCGTTTCGCGGCGCAAATCGATAAAGCGATAACGCAGGCGGGTATCCTCGGGGTATTCTTGCTCACCCGCCACCGGCAGCGGCAGTTCTTCCGCCCGGCTCAGCACCTTTACGCCGCGCGCGAAAACCTCGATCGCGCCGGTCGGCAGGTTGGGGTTGACCGTGCCTTCTGCCCGCGCCTTTACGTCGCCATCGATGGTGACAACGCTTTCCACGCGCAAACCTTCGAACACGGCCAGCGCCGGGCTGTCGCTGTCGGCCACGATCTGGGTGATGCCATAGTGATCGCGCAGATCGACAAACAGCAAGCCGCCGTGGTCGCGCTTGCGGTGGATCCAGCCCGACAGACGGACCGTCTGGCCAACGGCATCGGTGCCAAGGGCGGCGCAGGTGTGGGTGCGATAGGCGTGCATGGTCATCTGGCGTGGTATTTCTATGCAAGAATGGCGTTTGAGGAAGGCATTGCCACCCCCCGTTTATGGCCGCGCGCTCTAGCGCTTCATCCGGCTTGCGTCACCCCCTTGATGCATCCCCTTAATGCAACCGGCGCATACGGGGGCGCAGCGCCGTTGCCACACTTGGGCCACACAGCGCCAACAATCGGGGATTTGCACGGGCCGCACGATTGGCGAAAGCGTCATCTCGCGCTAACAGCCGCTTCCAGCGGGCCAACGCGTGGCACCGCTTCCCATGGCCGCAAGGCCGCCGGGCGGTGAACCGTCCACAGCGAACGAAAAGTGCCAATGAACATCCATCCCCTGATTACCACGACCGCCGAACTTACCGCCCTGTGCGACCGGCTGGCGAAAAGCGATTTCGTGTGCGTCGACACCGAATTCATGCGCGAGAACACCTATTACCCGCTGCTGTGCCTGATCCAGGTCGGCAACGAGGAGGAAGCCGCCGCGATCGATCCGCTGGCTTCCGGCCTCGATATGACCCCGCTGCTCGACCTGATGTGCGAGAACGAGGACGTGCTGAAGGTGTTCCACGCCGGTGGGCAGGATGTGGAGATCATCTACAACCTCACCGGCAAGACCCCCCACCCCATTTTCGATACCCAGATCGCGATGATGGCGATCAGCCAGTCCGAACAGATTGGCTATGCCAACCTGGTGGAAAGCTGGCTGGGCAAGACGATCGACAAGGGCGCCCGCTTTACCGACTGGAGCCGCCGCCCGCTGACCGAGCGGCAAATCGAATATGCCATCGGCGATGTCACCTACCTGGCAAAGATCTTCCCGCGCATCCTGCGCAAGCTGATCAAGACCGGGCGCGGTGCCTGGCTCGATGCGGAAATGGACAAGCTGGCCGATCCTTCGAACTACGCCAACGAACTGGACGAGGCGTGGTATCGCCTCAAGGCACCGGGGCGCAATCCGGCGGTTCTGGGGCGGCTGAAGGCCTTGGCCGGCTGGCGCGAGAGCGAGGCGCAGGCCAAGGATATTCCGCGTGGCCGCATCATCCGCGATGAAACGCTGTCCGATGTCGCCAGCCATCCGCCCAAAACCCAGGCCGACCTCGCCAAGGTGCGCGGGCTTTCGCAGGCGTGGAAGGATAACGACATCGGCAAGCGGCTGATGCGCGTGCTCAATGCCGCCGAACCGCTGAGCGAAGATGAAATGCCCGACAAGCCCAAGCGCGGTGCGCCACTGGGCAAGGAAGGCGCGCTGGTGGCGGACCTGCTCAAGCTGCTGTTGAAGATTCGCAGCCGCGAGATCGACGTCGCCTCGCGCTTGCTGGCCCGTTCGGAAGAACTGGAAGGCCTGGCCGCAGGCTTGCGCGACCTGCCGATGCTGGAAGGCTGGCGCTATGGCGTGTTCGGCAAGGATGCGCTGGAACTGGTCGAAGGCAAGCTGGCCTTTGCGGTGGAGCGCGGGCGGCTGAAGATGACCCACATTGATGATGTCGCCAACGGCAGCGCCAGCGTCCACGCCGAAGCGCTGATCGAGGCCGTGCCTGCTGATGATGACGAGGACGACGACGACTTCGCGCCCTTGTTCAACGATGAGGCTGACGACACCGCGAGTGATGACCCTGACGAGGCGGGCGAGGCAGACGAGGCGGACGCCGCCGTATGAGCACCTACCTGCCCACCATCAAGCAGCTGCAATACCTGGTGGCGCTGCATGAGAATGGGCATTTCGGGCGCGCGGCAGAAGCCAGCTTCGTTTCGCAAAGCACCCTTTCCGCCGGTATCCGCGAGCTGGAATCGCTGCTGGGCGTAGTGCTGGTAGAACGCAGCCGCCGGGTGGTGCGGTTCACTCCATTGGGCAACCAGGTGGTCGAGAAGGCCCACCGCCTGTTGCGCGAGGCCGAGGAACTGAGCGATTTGGTGCACGCCGCCGGCAAGCCCTTGTCGGGCGAATTGCGGATGAGCGTGATCCCCACCATCGCGCCGTTCCTGCTGCCGCGCATCCTGCCGCGCCTGCGCCGCGAACGCCCGCAACTGAAGCTGTTCCTGCGCGAGGAAACCAGCGACCACGCGGTGGAATCCTTGCACCACGGCCGCGCCGATTGCGTGCTGATGGCGCTGCCCTTTGCTACCGGCGAGATAGAGAAGGAAACCATCGGCCATGACCGGCTGTTCGTCGCCTTCCCCAAGAATGACCCGCGCGATCCGCCCGACGAGATTCCGGCCAGCATGATCGATGAAGGCCGCCTGATGCTGCTGGAAGACGGGCATTGCCTGAAGGAACACGCGCTCGCCGCCTGCAACCGCCCCGAAATGCGCGCCAGCGCCACGATGATCGGCACCAGCCTGCACACATTGGTGCAGATGGTGGATAACGGCCTCGGCCTCACGATGCTGCCCGAAATGGCCATCGATGCGGGGATTTTGAAGGACACCAACGTTGTGGCAAGGCCGCTCAAAGGCCGCCACGTCAGCCGCGAAATCGCCCTGGTCTGGCGGCTGAACTCGCCGCGCGCGGAGGAGTTTCGGTTGCTGGCGCAGGAGTTGAAGGCGGGGTGAATTCACGCGTCCAAGTGCGCTGGAGCAAGATCGTCGGACTGTTCTCCGCCGCGATCTTGATCCTGCTCATCTTTTGGGGTCGCGCTCCGAACTGGGCATTTCTGATCGTTGCATCAGGAATCCTAATCTCGATGATCTGGTTTTCCCTGCTGGCCATGTATGGCCCCATGGGCGCCGCATCGCTCAAGCATGACAAGGCATTTGGCTTGGTCCTAGTTCTCGCGCCATTGGCATTGGCAATGGTGGCGATGAGCCGCTTCAACGCGATCAACGCGGGCGCATTCTATGCCCTACCCTGTATTGTCGGAATGCCAATTTCTGCCCTGCTACAGCGGGAGTTGGGAGCAAAAGTCAGTCGACTACGCTTCACTGTGCAGGCGATTTTTATTAGTTGCCTGTCACCGGGCTTGCTGGTCTGGAGCGGCCTTGCCTTAGCCAATTCACTCTCGATCCACGAACCCGCAGTGGTCCATCGTGCCGAGGTAACTGAATTGACCATACGCCGAAGCAAAGGCTTCACAAGCAGGTGGCTCGGCCTTGATCACCCGATCAAAGACAATACTGGGTTTCACGTTTCGCGAGCCGTCTATGAGCGACTTTTAGTCGGCGAACCCGTCTGCATTGCGGAATATCACGGACTTCTTTCGATGGTCTGGTTTAGCGTTGACGCCTGCCCAGAATGAGTGGCTCCCCCCTCAATCCATGTGCTTCAAGCCGACCCGCAAATAGTCCCATCCGGTAATCACGGTCAGCACCGCCGCCGCCCACAGCGTTGTCAGGCCCACGGTATGCGGCAGGTTGATGACCATCTCGCCCACGTCCACATTCCAGCCAGGCAGCCCCTGCCCCAGGATCAGCGCGCCCAGCGACACCAGCTGGAACGTGGTCTTCCACTTGGCTAGCTTGCTGACCGGGATAGACACCTGCAGCGGACCCAGAAACTCCCGCAAACCCGATACCGCGATCTCGCGCATCACAATGATCATGCCGGCGATTACGTGCATGTCGCCAACGAATGGCCCACGCAGAACGCCCATTGCGGTCAAGACCAAAATCACGGACACCACCATGATCTTGTCGGCAATCGGATCGAGGAAAATGCCCAGCCGCGATACCGCGCCCGTGGTGCGGGCAAGGTAGCCGTCGAAATAGTCGGTGATGCCCATCAGGCAGTACAGCACGAAGGCGGCGAGGTATCCCGCTTCCCAGCCGGGCCACCACAATAGCGCCGCCAGAAGCGGGATCATGGCAATGCGCGACAGGGTGAGGATGTTGGGCAAGTTGAGCATCGCCGTCTGCCTTAGCCCGCATTGATGCAGCAAAAAAGACCACCTGTTGCTTGTTTGTCATCTCAATGCGGCTACACGGCACGATTGGTTTAACGGCACAGGGTTCCGAACGGCATTCATGCTCACATCCACGCACCTGCTGAAGCAGCGCCGGTTCGCCCCGCTGTTCGCCACCCAGTTGCTCAATGCTTTCAATGACAACCTGTACAAGAACGCCATGGTGCTGTTCGTGGTCTATCAGGTGTACAATTCAGTAGCGGCCGAGACGATCTTCAGCGGCGTGGCATCCGCCGTGTTCATCCTGCCGTTCTTCCTGTTTTCCGCCATGTCCGGGCAACTGGCCGACATGCGCGACAAGGCAAGGATCATCCGCATCGTGAAGGCGGCCGAAATCGCCATCATGAGCGTGGGAGCCATCGGCCTGCTGCTGGCGTGGCAAGGTATGCTAACCGAACTTGTGGCCATCCCGCTGATGATGGTGGCGCTGTTTGCCATGGGGGTCCATTCCACGTTCTTTGGTCCCATCAAATACGCCATCCTGCCGCAGCACCTGAAGCGTGAGGAAGTGCTGGCAGGCACCGGACTGGTTGAGGCCGGCACCTATCTGGCCATCATGGGCGGCACGATCCTGGCCGGGTTCATCGATGTCGAGACCGCCGCCGTGTTGGTGGTAGCCATTGCCGTGGTCGGATACCTGACCAGCCGCGAAGTGCCCGATGCCCCGCCCTATGAGGCGGACCAGCAGATTGACCGGCACATCATCCGCTCCTCCATCACGCTTATTCGCCAGACGCTGCACAACCGCGAAGTGTTCTACGCGATCCTGGCAATCAGCTTTTTCTGGACCATCGGCGCGGTGCTGTTCATCCAGTTCCCCCCGCTTGCCAAGAACGTGTTGATGGCGAGCAAGGAAGTCGCCAGCCTGTTCCTGGTCACCTTCTCGATCGGCGTGGCGTTGGGATCGGTGGCGATCAATGCCTTGCTGAGAAATACGGTCTCGGCCCGTTATGCCCCTATCTCGGTGATCTTCATGGGGCTGTTTGTGGCCGCGTTCTATTTCGTCTGCCACCTGTGGGCCGGTGAAACGCGCGGATCCGAACTGATGGACGTGGGCACGTTCATCGCCCAGCCGCTGGCGCCGCTGGTGCTGCTGACATTGCTGCTGATTGCGGTGGCTGGCGGCATGTTTGTGGTGCCGCTGTATGCTTTTCTCACCACCAAGGTGGAACCCTCGCAGGCCTCACGCACGGTGGCGGCCAACAACATCGTCAATTCGGGCGCTATGGTGGCGGGGTCGATTCTGGCGCTTGGCCTCAGCGCGGCAGGCGTTCCGCTGGTGGAACAATTGCTGCTGAGCGCGGCGATGTGCCTGGTGTCGGCATGGCTGGGCCACTTGCTGTACCGGGCGGAGAAGCAGGCTCCTGCCCTAGCGGAGTAGGCAGCTGCGCTTCAGGCGATGAAGGCGGTAACCGCCAGGAAACAGGCGACATAGTTGGCGGCGAACTGCCGCGCATCGCGTGCATCAAGCGCAAACCTGAGCCGCCACGACAGGCGGTTTTCCACTTCGTCGACCTGCCTCCAGGCCATGGGCAGCGAGGCCCGGAACGGGTGGCGGGCCGATTCGTCGGACAGGACAAGTGTGCGTCTCATGGGGTGTGATGTTAACCCGATGGTAACCTTTTGCGAGAGGCTTGCGGGTTAATGTCCACATAAAGGACAGGTTGCGATATTCGCAGCGATTGCCGCACGTGTCGCGCCCCGCTAGAGGCTGATTTCATGAGTAACCAGGCTGCCGAATTGCTGGTCGATTGTCTTGCCGCGCAAGGCTGTGACCGTGTCTTTACCGTTCCGGGCGAAAGCTTCCTGCCCGTGCTGGATGCGCTGAGAGACCGCAGCCAGATCCAGACCGTCACCTGCCGCCAGGAAGGCGGTGTCACCTTCATGGCCTGCGCCGATGGCACGATGACCGGGCGGCCCGGCATTGCCTTTGTCACCCGCGGCCCCGGCGCCACAAATGCCAGCATCGGCGTGCACGTGGCGATGCAGGATTCGCAGCCGATGATCCTGTTCGTGGGCGACGTGGGCCGCGAGATGCGTGACCGAGAAGGCTTCCAGGAAATCGATTTCCCCGCCTTCTTCGGCCCGATCTGCAAATGGGCCGCGCGGATCGACCGGGCTGACCGCATCCCCGAATACATCGCTCGCGCCTATGCCACGGCGATCTCCGGCCGGCCCGGCCCGGTCGTGCTCGCCCTGCCAGAAGATATGCTGCACGAGGACGGGATTGAGGCTTCGGTGCGGCCGTTCGCCCACAAGCCGGCCCAACCGCCCTGCCCCGATGCCCTCACGGCGATGATGGCGATGATCGGCGATGCGTCCGCGCCGCTGGCGATTATCGGCGGCGCAGGCTGGCACGACAGGGCGCGCGACCATTTCGCCGCCTTTGCCGAGCGGATCGGTTTGCCCGTTGCCACCGCCTTCCGGCGGCAAGATGCAATTGCGCCAGACTCGCCGGTCTATGCGGGCAATCTCGGCTATGGTCCCGGGCCAAAGCTGGTCGAACGGGTCAAGACGGCAGACCTGCTACTGGTCGTGGGCGCGCGGCTGGGAGAGGCGACGACAGATGGCTATGCGCTGATCACGCCCGATCATCCCGGCCAGCAGATCATCCACGTCCATCCCGATCCGGCCGAACTCAACAGTGTGTACCGGGCCGACCTGGCAATCTGCGCCGACCCTGATGAATTTTCCGAAAGTGCAGCGCTGTGGGATGATGGTTCGATCATCGGATTCGATGCCGGCGCCCAGGCCCATGCCGAATGGCTGGAGTGGTCCACTCCTGGTCAGGCCGATTTCACGCTGGACCTGGGGCGGGCCATGGCCGCAGTGCGCGAGCAGGTGCCCGGTGATGCGATCATCTGCAACGGCGCGGGCAACTTTGCTGGCTGGTGGCACCGTTTCTGGCACTATCATGGCTTCCCCGGCCAGCTTGCGCCAACTTGCGGCGCGATGGGGTATGGCGTGCCCGCCGCCGTCGCCGCTGCGCTGCGCTTTCCCGATCGCTGCGTCATTGCGGCAGCGGGCGACGGGGATTTCCTGATGAACGCGCAGGAACTGGCAACCGCGGTACAGTACGGCGCAGACATGCTGGTGATCGTGTTCGACAATTCGGCCTATGGAACAATCCGCATGCACCAGGAACGCGAGTTTCCCGGCCGCGTGGCGTCCACCGATCTGGCCAATCCCGATTTCGCCGTCATGGCCACCGCGTTTGGCGGCTGGGGCTTGCGGGTGGAAACGACGGCACAGTTCGCCGCTGGCTTGTCAGATGCCCTGGCGCGCAAGGGTGTGCGCCTGCTTCACTGCATTACCGATATCGAGCAGTTGAGCGCCGGCGGGGCGACCGTCAGCGGCTTGCGCAACCGCTGACGGCCCATACGAAAAAGGGCCGCGCAATCGGCGACCCTTCTCGTTGACTTGGTAAGTAATCAGATAGCGGCTGATCAAATCTTGGGTGATCAGATATTGTCGCCCAGCTTGCCCTTGATCTCGCCCTTCAGCTGCTGGGCCTTGCCCTTGGCTTCCTGCGCGGCACCATCGGCGCGCGTATCGGGGTTGTCCGAATTCTGCTTGGCCTTGCCGATTGCTTCGTTGGCGTTGCCCTTAACCTTGTCGATAAACTCGCCCATGGCTGGTCTCCTTGATGAGAGGCGAAAACAGTCCGCCCCTTTCCCAATCAATGTATTACGAGACCAGATGGTTCCGCCTAGCTGGCCGCCAGCGCCAGAATGTTCTCCCATTCGGATGGAGTGATTTCGGCCACCGACAGGCGCGACAGCCGGACAAGTTCGATCCCTTCGAACGTCGGATCACCTTTAATTTCGGCCAGTGTGACCGGGCGTTCCAGTGCGCGCACCGGCTTCACCTTGACCGTGCCCCATTTGCCTTCGGGATCGGTCGGATCGGTGATGCCCGCAGCGCTGACCTGGATGATCCCCACGATCTGCTTCTCGCTGACGGAATGGTACAGGAAGGCCTCGTCGCCCACTTCCATCGCCCGCATGTTGTTGCTGGCCCGATGGTTGCGGACCCCGTCCCACACGGTTTCGCCATCGCGCACCAGGTCAGCCCAGCCGTACTTCTCCGGCTCTGTCTTCATCAGCCAGAAGCGCTTCATTTTACCCCATCCCCTCTTGCAGGCGCCCGCGCCGGACTGCCCGAGGCCCAAATTAACCGAAAATTGATCATGCTTTTGCATAAGGGGCCGTCACTTGAAGGGGCAAGCCACCTTGGCGAAAGCTGTGGAAGATAAAATCGGGACCACCAAAGCGCCGCTCGCCAGGGCAGAGCGCGATGTCGTTGCGCTGGGTATCGCGATTGCCGCAATCATCCTGTTCGTGGCGACAGGCGGGACAGTGATGCCGCAGGTGCTGCGTGCCTGGATGGGCATTGGCGAAGCGCCCGACATGCTACTGACCAACGCCGTGCTGCTCAATATTGCGCTGCTCATCTTCGGCTGGCGGCGGTACAAGGAACTGCATGAGGAAGTTGCCGAACGGCGCCGCGCAGAAGAACTGGCCCGCGTGCTGGCCGAGACCGATCCGCTGACCCATTGCCTCAACCGCCGCAGTGGCCCGCCCGCGATCGACCGCCTGCTGGACCAGGCCCGCACCGCAGGCCGATCGCTTGCCGTGTTCATGATCGACCTCGACAACTTCAAGCAGATCAACGACCTGAACGGACACCAGACCGGAGACCGCGTGCTGCAGCTGGTGGCGCAACGGTTGCAGGAACAGCTTCCTGCCGGCAGCGTACTGGCCCGCATTGGCGGAGATGAATTTGTCTGCGCCTTCTGCCACGAAGCCAACGGCCGAGGCGGCGTGGAGCAATTCGCTGCCCGGATGATCGCGCACGTCGGCGCACCACTGGATGATGGGCGGGTGATGGTCCAGCCCACTGTATCGGTCGGTCTTGTCAGTACCGAACAGGATCCGCAGACCGCGAACGATGTTGATGCCGCGATCCTGATCCACCGCGCCGATATTGCCATGTATCACGCCAAGAAGAACGGTCGGAACGGCCACTTCTGGTTCGACCCCATGCTGGAAGACGAGCTGCGGCTGCGCAACGAACTGGAAACTGCCATCCGTCGCGGTATCCCGGCCGGCGAATTCGTGCCGTTCTATGAGCAGCAGATTGACCTCGAGACCGGCCGCCTCACCGGTTTCGAGATGCTCGCCCGCTGGAAATCACCGCGTTATGGCCTCGTCAGCCCGGAAGTTTTCATTCCGATTGCCGAAGAGATCGACTTGATCGCCGACCTGTCGGAAAGCCTGATCCGCCAAGCGCTGGCGGATGCCCGCGAGTGGGATCCGCAGCTCACGCTTTCGGTCAACATCTCGCCGCTGCAATTGCGCGATGCGTGGTTTGCCCAGAAGTTGCTGCATATCCTGGTGGAAAGCGGATTTCCGCCCAGCCGCCTCGAAATCGAGATCACCGAAAGCTGCCTGCACGAGAATATCGGCGCGGTCCGCACGATCGTCTCCAGCCTCAAGAACCAGGGCATCAAGGTTTGTCTTGATGATTTCGGCACCGGCTATTCCAGCCTCAGCCAGTTGCGCTCGTTGCCATTCGACCGGCTCAAGATCGATCGCAGCTTTGTGTCGGACATGGCGCAGAACGGGGCCAACGTCGATCTGGTGGAAGCGATCATCTCGCTCGGTCGGGGACTTGCCCTGCCCGTTACCGCCGAGGGAATCGAGAGTTCCGAAGTGCTGAGCACGCTGCGCGGCATGGGCGGGATGAAAGGCCAGGGCTATTTCTACGGCATGCCCGAGGACGCCGACGCCACCCGCGACCGGCTGGCCGCGCTCAACCTGCTGCCCGACAGGCTGGTGCGGCATGCCCAGGAGTCTGTTGCTGCCGAGGCCGCACTGCCCGCCGCGATCAAGCACATCAAGGCAGGCTGACCCTTCAGCCATTGCGCCGCGCCGCGCCGCGCCCTAACTGGCTCGCCATGCGTGTCGATTTCATCAAGATGCATGGGTTGGGCAACGATTTTGTCGTGCTCGATGCGCGCCTGCATCCGCTGCCCGGAGCCATGACCCCGGCGCTGGCGGCAGCGCTGGCGGACCGGCACACCGGTATCGGGTGCGATCAGCTGATCGTGCTCGAACCTTCCGCCGAAGCCGATTTCACCATGCGGATCTACAATCAGGATGGCGGCGAGGTGGAGGCTTGCGGCAATGCCACGCGCGCGGTCGGCCTGCTGGCGGGTGGCGCGGCGCGGATCGCCACGGCAGGCGGCCTGCTGGAAACCCGGGCGGACGACAAAGGCATTGCGGTTGACATGGGCGTGCCGCGCCTTGCCTGGCAAGACATACCCCTGGCATATGCGATGGACACCCTGGCCTTGCCCGTGGGATGGGACGAGCTGGAACAGCCCGTCGCAGTCAACGTAGGCAATCCGCACGTGGTGTTCTTCGTGCCCGATTGCAGTGCCGTGGCGCTGGACCGACTGGGTCCGCAAATCGAACATGATGAGCTGTTTCCTGCGCGTATCAACGTCAATGTCGCCACCGTGACAAGCCGCAGTTCCATCCGCTTGCGGGTGTGGGAACGCGGCGTGGGCGAGACGCGGGCGTGCGGCACCGGAGCCTGCGCCACGGCCGTGGCTGCCATGCGGCGCGGACTGGTGGACCGCATGGTGACGGTGCACCTGACTGGCGGCGATCTGGCCATCGCCTGGGGCGAAGATGGCCGGGTGACCATGACCGGGCCTGCCACAACAAGTTTCCGCGGCAGTTTCGAGTGGGCCGAATTTGCCGCTGGGCCGGATCTGCAGGCCGGATCTGCATGACAGACGTGCAGGTAATCTCGCTCGGCTGCCGCCTCAACCTGGCTGAAAGCGAACAGATCCGCAGCCTTCTGACCGGCGAGAACGTAGTGGTCGTGAACAGCTGCGCGGTGACTGCAGAAGCCGTCCGCCAGACCCGCCAGGCAATCCGCCGCGCCCGCCGCGACAGGCCCGATGCGCGGCTGCTGGTCACCGGTTGCGCGGCCGAGATCGAGCGCGAGAGCCTGTCGCAAATGCCCGAGGTGGACGGGCTGATCGCCAATGCCGACAAGCTGGATGCCCGGGCCTGGAATATGGCGCCGTGCGCCACACCTGCCCTGCCCGCCCATACCCGTGCGTTCATCCCGGTGCAGAACGGCTGCGACCATGCCTGCACCTTCTGCGTGATCCCGCAAGGTCGGGGCGTTAGCCGCTCATCCGGCGTGGCAGAGGTGCTGCGCGACATTGAACGCCACCTCGGCCAAGGCGCGGCTGAAGTGGTGCTGACCGGGGTCGATGTAACCAGTTGGGGGCATGACCTGGCCAATGCTCCCCGCCTAGGCCATCTCGTCAAGGCGATCCTGGATGCCTTCCCGCAACTGCAGCGGCTGCGAATGTCATCGGTTGACGGGGTGGAGATCGATCCGCTGCTGTTCGATCTGCTGGCCCAGGAAGCGCGCGTGATGCCGCATCTGCACCTGTCCATGCAGCACGGGCACGACCTGATCCTGAAGCGCATGAAGCGCCGCCATTCACGCGGTGATGCAGTGCACCTCGTAAACCGGTTGAAAGCCCTGCGGCCCGATATTGCCGTGGGCGCGGACTTGATTGCCGGCTTTCCCACCGAAACCGCAGGACACCATGCCGCCAACCGCTCGATCATTGCCGAACTCGGCATCGTCCATGGCCATGTCTTTCCCTATTCGCCCCGCCCCGGCACTCCGGCCGCGCGCATGCCGCAGTTGGACAAGGCCGTGATCAAGGCCCGCGCCGCCGAACTGCGGGCGGAAATTGCCACGGCACGGGACGATTGGTTGCTTTCCCTGCTCGGCACGCCGCTGGAAGTGCTTACCGAGGGCGACGGCAACGGCTATGCGCCGCACTTCGCCCGCGTCGCCCTGCCCCCCGGCTGCATCAGAGGAACCATCGTGACCGTTACCCCCACCACGGCCAGCCAGGGAATGCTGCAATGAGCGACAAGAGCTGGACCGACCGGCTGTTCGGAGGCTTCCGCAAGACATCGGAACGCCTGGGCGAGAACCTGACCGCGGTGGTCGGCACGGCCAAGCTGGACGATGCTACGCTGGATGATGTGGAGGATGCGCTGATCATGTCGGACCTTGGTCCGTCAGCCGCGCGCCGCATCCGCACCAAGCTGGCAGAAAAGCGCTTCGGCCTCGCCATTACCGAACGCGAGCTGAAGGAAGCCGTGGCCGACGAGATCGCCGAGATCCTGCGTCCGGTGGCCAAACCGCTGCAGATCACCGCGTTTCCGCGCCCGCAGGTGATCCTGGTGATCGGCGTCAACGGCAGCGGCAAGACCACCACCATCGCCAAACTGGCCCACCTGTTCCAGGAAGACGATTACGGCGTGATGCTGGCCGCCGGTGACACCTTCCGCGCTGCCGCGATTGGTCAGCTGAAAGTCTGGGCGGAGCGCATCGGCGTGCCCATCGTGACCGGCCCGGAAGGCGGCGATCCGGCTTCCATCGTGTTCGATGCGGTAAAGCTGGCCACCGATACCGGGATCGATGCATTGGTGGTGGATACGGCCGGCCGGTTGCAGAACAAGCGCGAATTGATGGACGAGCTGGCCAAGATCCGCCGAGTGTTGGGCCGCCTCAACCCGGAAGCGCCGCACGATGTGGTGCTGGTGCTCGATGCCACCAACGGGCAGAATGCGCTGGCGCAGATTGACGTGTTCAAGGAAGTGGCCGGCGTGACCGGCCTGATCATGACCAAGCTGGATGGCACCGCGCGTGGCGGCGTGCTGGTGGCGGCGGCGGAACAGTATGGCCTGCCGATCCATGCCATCGGCGTGGGCGAGAAGATCGACGACCTGCGCCCGTTCGATCCCGATCTGGTGGCGCGCGTTATTGCAGGAGTGGCATGATGGCCGAACCCGAAGCCCCGAAAACCGCCCCCAAGGCCGCATCCGGCTGGATCAACGTGGCGGTCGACTATGGCCCGCTGCTGGTGTTCTTTCTGGCCTATAAATATTACTCGCCGGATGGTGACGACGCAGCGGGCGAGATTTTCGCGGTGATCCGCGGCACCGGCGCATTCATCGTGGCCGCGCTGATTGCGCTGGCGGTATCCAAGTTCCGGCTGGGCAAGGTGTCGCCGATGCTGTGGCTGTCGACCGTGCTGATCGTGGGCTTCGGCGCGCTGACGATCTATTTCCAGGACCAGCGCTTTATCCAGTGGAAGCCGACGATCATCTATGTCGGCTTCGGTGTGGCGCTGCTGGGCGGATGGTTCAAGGGCAAGCCCCTGCTGAAATACCTGCTTGAAGCCGCATTCGAGGGATTGAGCGAGGAAGGCTGGCTGAAGCTGTCGCTCAACTGGGGCATATTCTTCCTGGCGCTGGCAGTGCTCAACGTGGTGCTGACCTATGCCATGAGCTTCGAGGCATGGCTGGCGGCCAAGCTGTGGCTGTTCATGCCGCTGTCCTTCCTGTTCACCTTCACCCAGATTCCGATGCTGCTGAAGCACGGGCTGAAGCTGGGCGAGGAGGAGCATGTGGTGCAAAATCCGCCCCACGAATAGCCTGCCCCGATTGGCCGCTTTCCCAACCCGGCAAAGCCCACTTGCCGCAGTGCGGTGCTTGGCACTACATAGCTCCCAGACTGGATAACAAACGGGGGATCAACCATGATGAAATTTTTTGGCAACCTGCACGCCGTGCTGGCGGTTGGGCTGGTAGCGGCGATCGTGTTGATCGCGTCCTTCACCGGCTGGACCGGCGAGGGTGCAAAGGCGATTACCGATGACGTATTCCGCTGGCTCCACGTGTTCTTCGGCATCCTGTGGATCGGCCTGCTGTATTACCTGAACTTCGTGCAGGTGCCGACCATGCCTGCCATCCCGGCAGAGCAGAAGGGCGCGATCACCGGGCATATCGCGCCCAAGGTGTTCTTCTTCTTCCGCTATGCCGCACTGCTGACCGTGGTCACCGGCCTGATCATCGCCGGCCACAACGGCTACCTGGTGCAGGCGCTGACCTTGTCGGGCGAAGGCGGCGTCAAGCTGATCGGCATCGGCATGTGGATCGCGCTGGTGATGGCGTTCAACGTGTGGTTCGTGATCTGGCCGGCGCAGAAGAAGGTCTTGGGGATCGTGCAGGCAACGGCCGAGGAAAAGGCCGCAGCCGCTCCGCGCGCGCTGATCGCCAGCCGCACCAACACCCTGCTGTCGCTGCCGATGCTCTATGCAATGGTGAGCGCCAACCTGGGCTGATTGCCTTTGGCTTCAATTGAAAAGGGGCGCTCCGGATTGGTTAGGGGCGCCCCTTTTTGCGTTACGCAGGATCGGTTCCATCACCAAGATGAAGCAGGCCGCCACGGACCGAGAACCACTGTTGCGGACCGGAGCTACGCCGATCAATCAATCCCCATTGCGGTTGCCCTTCCACCGTCGCGAACGAAACAAATCGCAATCCAGTATCTACCGAGAGAGCGATTTCCGGCAAGCTGCCGAGTAACTCGCACCGCGTAACCGTCGCGCCAACCATTCGGGAAAGGACCGGTTGCCACAGCTCTTCATTTCCCCAGCTTCCGCAAAGGATCTCGACCGCGCTTTCGATCCGCCAGCTCCATTCAATCATGAGCGACACTTCGCCCTCGGGCGGCAATGGTGTGCTGTCGCGCTTGGATCGCGGGGAAAGTTCGCCAATCTCAAGTGAGATCATTGAGCCGTACCCATTCCACGCATGGGTCACACGCTGGCCGACCAAATCGCGAGTAAGCCGCAGAAAGGCTTCGCTGGCTGCTTTCATCAGCGAGGAATAGTAGAGATCGTCAAATCTCCACCTGGCTACCCAGTTCCACCACGCGGTTGGTGGGCAGATGGAAGAATTCCATCGGCGTGGCCGCGTTACGCATCATCCAGCTGAACAGGCGCTCACGCCAGATTGCCATGCCCGGCTTGTCCGATGTCAGCAAGGTCTGGCGGCTGAGGAAGAAGCTGGTATGCATCATGTCGAACCGACCGCCGCAAATATCGACCTTCTTCAAGGCCGCCGGCACGTCGGTTTCTTCCATGAAGCCGTAATGCAGGATCACGCGGTAGAAGCCCTCGCCCATGTCCGAGGTTTCGATCCGCCGCTCTTCCTCGACGAATGGTTCGTCGGCAATGGCCACGGTCAGCACTACCACGCGTTCGTGCAGCACCTTGTTATGCTTGATATTGTGCAGCAGCGCAGAAGGCGTACCGCTGGAGCCGGAATTCATGAAAATCGCCGTGCCGGGCACCCGCTTGGACGAATTGTGCGCGGACTTGGCGAAAATATCCAGCGGCAGACCAATCTCGGCCATCGATGCCCGCATCAGCGCCCGTCCGCGTGACCAGCTGGTCAGCAGGGTGAAGATGATCAGGCCGATCACCAGCGGCACCCAGCCGCCCTGCGGCACCTTGATCAGGTTGGCGCCGAAATAGGCCACGTCGACCACGATGAAAGCAGCCACCAGCGGCAGTGCCTTCCACAGCGGCCATTTCCACAGCGTGATCAGCACGGCAGCCATCAACAGGGTATCGATGAACATCGCGCCCGTCACCGCGATGCCATAGGCGGCGGCCAGGTTGCTGGATGACTGGAAGAACAGCACCAGCATGATGACCATCACCATCAGTCCCCAGTTGACTGCCGGGATATAGATCTGCCCTGCCGCCGACGCGCTGGTGTGCTTGATCACCATGCGCGGCATGAATCCCAGCTGGATCGCCTGCTGGGTGAGGCTGAAGGCACCTGAAATCACCGCCTGGCTGGCAATGATCGTGGCCATCAGCGCCAACACGACCACCGGAATGCGCACCATATCAGGGATCATCAGGAAGAACGGATCCTGGATCACCCGGGTGGCCCCCGCGGCATCGAGCGAAAGGACGAAAGCGCCCTGCCCCATGTAGTTCAGCATCAGCGCGGGCAGCACGAAGACCATCCATGAAACGCCGATCGGCTTGCGCCCGAAGTGCCCCATGTCGGCATAGAGCGCCTCTGCCCCGGTCACCGCCAGCACTACGCTGCCCAGCGCAATGAAGGCGCGGAGCCCGTCCGTACGGAAGAAATTGACCGCGTTGAGCGGGTTGAGTGTTTCGAGAATGATTTGCGGATAGGCCTGCAGGTACAACAGACCCAGCGCTGCCAAAGTCAGGAAATAGGTCACCATGATCGGCCCGAACAGGCGGCCCACGCTGTGGGTACCGCGCGCCTGAATGGCGAACAGGCCGAACAGGATCGCAATGGCTGTCGGCACGATATAGGGTTCGAACCCGGGGACGATATACTGCAGGCCCTCGGTGGCAGACAGCACCGAAATCGCCGGCGTGATCATCGAATCGCCATAGAACAACGCGGTGGCAAACACGCCCAGCAGCACCAGCACGGCAGTAAGCCGCGCATTATCAGTTTTCCGGTTGAGCAGGGCCAGCAGCGCCAGGCTGCCGCCTTCGCCCCGGTTATCCGCCTTCATGATGGTGAGGACGTATTTGAACGTCACCACCATCATCATGGACCAGAACACGAGGCTGAGTACGCCGTGAATGTGGACCGGATCGACCTGGATGCCCGGCACGTCGCCATGCGAGGCGAAAGTCTCGCGGAAGGCGTATAGCGGGCTCGTGCCGATATCGCCGAACACCACGCCGATTGCGCCGACGCCAAGCTTGATCTTGGCGGCGCGGGAATTGTTTTCGACTGCCGGTGTGCTCATCGGGATTTACGCCCCTTGTCCCGCCTGTAGACCCGTTATTGATGCGGGAAAGCGCGGCCTCTAGCAGCGCCCGAACCCTTCCGCAACACGCGGCTTTGAAAGGCTAGTTTGCGGCCGGAACCGCCGGTTGGGCCGCAGGGACAGTCCCTGCCTGCCCCAGCATCGCATCGAGCCGCTCGGTCCGTTCCGTCATGAAGCTGCGGGCCGGCGATTCTTCCTCGCCCATCTGTTCAAGCGCGCCGCGCCACACTCCCTGGGCTTCCATCATCCGCCCCTGCCGGATCAGTGCCAGGCCAAGGAAATAGCCGGGTGCCGGACTGCTGGGCGCGATCGTGCTGGCCTGACGATAGGAATAGACCGAAGCCTGGGTCAGCACACCATCAGCCTGTTCGGTCAACACATTGCCGAGTGCCAGCCAGGCTTCGAAGTCGTCCGGATCCTGCTCCACCGCATTGCGCAAGAATCCGGCCGCATCGGTAAACTGGCCACGCTGGAAAAAGGCATCGGCGGTGATCAGCCAGTTGTTGCGCGACCGGTTTTCGTCACCCACCAGCAGCCGCCGTGCATCGAGCAACTGCCATTCATCCTGATAGGCTTCCCGCGCCTGCGCTGCCGGAGCACCCGGCAGGTCGGGACTGGCCTGCAAGGTATAGCCCGCCAATCCGAACACCAGCGCCGCCCCCAGGCTCGCCCAGGTCACGCGGGGCAAGCGGAACACCAGCACGCCCACGGCAAAGGCCGCCAGCGCCAACACTATGGCCACAATCCAGCTCATTGCGTTGCACCTTCCGAGTTGGACTTCTTCTTGCCCAGCCGTCCGCGCAGGATGAAGCCAGCCAGCAGCACCACCAGCACCGGAATGGCGAACAGCGGCCAGGTGCTGGCGGTAACGCGCGGCTGATAGCTGACATAGTCGCCATAGCGATCGACCAGCCATTGGCGGATCGCCTCGGGGTCTTCGCCCGCAGCGATACGGGTGCGGACCTGATGGCGCATGTCACCTGCCATCGGGGCATCACTGTCGGCGATCGACTGGCTCTGGCACTTCAGGCAGCGCAGCGTGTGCATCAAGGCAGCCGCGCGTGCTTCCTGCGCCGGGTCTTCAAGCTGCTGGTAGGCATAGGGCGCAGGCGGCAGGCTGTCCTGTGCCAGCGCGGGTGTGGCGAGCGGCGTGGCGAGAGCCAGCGCAAGCATAAGCAGCAGCGCCCTCATGCCCCCGCCTCGCGCAGTTCATGAAGGATGGTCTGCACGTGCTCCGGCCGGATATCGCCGATATGCTGGTAGGTGATCACGCCGTTGCCATCGATCACGAAAGTCTCGGGCACGCCGGACGATCCAAGCGCCAGCTGCACCTCGCTGATGTCGTCCGCTCCGATGGCCGTGAACGGGTTGCCATAGACCGCCAGGAACGCCGCCACATCTTCCGGCCGGTCGCGGATGGCAATGCCCACGATGTCCGCCCCGCTGGCGCGCAGAGCTTCCAGTTGCGGCGCTTCGGCCCGGCACGGCACGCACCAGCTGGCAAAGATATTGACCAGCCGCGGCTTGCCATCGGCCAGGTCGGTATTTGCAAGGCCCGGCTGCCCTGCGAATGCCGGGCGCAAGTCAAAGGCGGGCAGCGGCTCGCCGATCATCGCGCTCTCGACGAATTCGTTCTTTGGCTGACCAAGCTGATAGGCGAACAGCGCAAACAGGCAGCCCACAATGCCGACCAATGCCCACAGGAAGATCCGCAAGCGCCTCATGCCGCGGCCCGTTCGGCTTCATCGGCCTTGCGATCAGCGATCTTGCGCTGCGCCCAGCGCCGCCGCAGGTCGACCGCCAGCCGCCCCAGCAGGGACATTGCGCCGCCCAGCGCGATCAGCAGGCCGCCATACCAGATCCAGGTCACGAATGGCTTCCACCACAGGCGTACCTGCCAGCGCCCGTCCTCGGCCTGGTTGCCCAGCGCGGCGTAAAGCTGCCCGTTCCAGCGGGTGACCAGGGCCACTTCGCTGGTTTCGGTGGGCGGTGACCAGAACGAGCGCGCCTGCGGGTGTGTCATCAGCGGTTCGCCGCCCTGGTAGCTGACGGCCAGCGATGCCTCGATTGCCTGCCAGTTGGGCCCCGATACCGGCGTCACACCCGCCAGCGTACCGGTCCACGGCCCGACCTCGATCACATCGCCCACGTTGGCCGCGACCAACCGCTCCTGCTGGAACGCGGTATCCGCCGCCATGCCGAACAGCGCCACCGATACTCCGAAGTGGGCCACCACCATGCCCCACACTGCCAGCGGCATCCGGCGGAGCGAGCGGCCCCGCAGCGGCAAAAGACTGCCCACCGCCACCATCGCGGCCACGGCAATTCCCAGCAGCGGCAGTATGGCGATACCCGAGAAGAACCAAACCGCCAGCAGCACGCCCAGCCCCAGGCCCATCAGGCCAAGGAACGGCAGGCGGATACGGGCGAAACTGTCACCCCGCCAACGCAGCAACGGCCCGACCGCCAGCACCATCAGCATCGGCAGCACGAAGATGGCGCTGACCGGGTTGAAATAGGGCGGGCCCACCGAAACGCGGACATCGAACGCCTCGGTCAGCAGCGGGTACAGCGTACCGAGCAAGACGATGCCGAGGATGGCTGATAGCGCCACGTTGTTCACCACCAGTGCGCCTTCACGGCTCAACACCGAAAACCGTTCGCCTTCCGCCACTGTGCCCGCGCGCACGGCGAACAGCACCAGCGCACCGCCGATATAGATCGTCAACAGCGCCAGGATGAAGGTGCCGCGTTCGGGGTCCACGGCAAAGGCATGGACGCTGGTCAGGATGCCGGACCGCACAAGGAAGGTGCCAACCATGCTCATCGAAAAGGCAATCACGCCCAGCAGTACGGTCCACGCGCGCAAGGCATCGCGCGCCGCCAGCACGCTGGCCGAATGGAGCAGCGCGGTAGCCGCCAGCCACGGCATCAGCGCGGCGTTCTCCACCGGATCCCAGAACCACCAGCCGCCCCAGCCAAGTTCGTAATAGGCCCAGTATGATCCGGCGGTAATACCGATGGTCAGCAATACCCACGCGCCCAGGATCCACGGCCGCATCACGCGGGCGAATTCGGGTGTCACCTGCCGCGTCAGCAGCGCGCCGACCACGAAACTGAACGCCACCGACAGCCCGACATAGCCCAGATAGAGCGTGGGCGGATGGAACACGAGGCCGATGTCCTGCAACAGCGGGTTAAGGCCATTGCCTTCGATCGGGGCCGGCGAAAGCCGCTGGAACGGGTTGGAACTGAGCAGCAGGAAGGCATAAAACCCAAGGGCCACGAAAGCTTGTGCGCCCAGTGTTGCCAGCATGGTGCGTTCGGGCAAACGCCGTTCCACCAGCGCGATCAGGCCGCCCGCCAGCGACATCACCGTGACCCACAACAGCATCGAGCCTTCGTGATTGCCAAAGGCGCCTGACAGCTTGAACGCCATCGGTTTGTCGGAATGCGAATTGGTAGCGACCAGGTTCACCGACAGATCGGTGACTGCAAACAGGTACAGCAATACGCCGAACGACAGGGCGCACAGGATTGCCTGCGCCAACGCCGCCGGACGAGCGAGCAGCGCCAGCCCCGTGTCGCTGCCACGCAGCCCGGCAATACCCGCGATCAGTTGCAGCCCCGCCAGCGCGGCAGCCAACCACAGGGCAACCAGGCCAAGTTCTGCGATCACTCCAGCGTCCCTTCTACCTGGGCGCGCACCTGGTCTGCAGTCATGTTCTCCAGTTCGCGCGGCATGTAATTCTCGTCATGCTTGGCCAGCAGATTGGTAGCAATGAAGGTGCCATCGGCAGCCATGCTGCCTTCGGCCACCACGCCGGAATTCTCCACGAACAGCGCCGGAACGATCCCGGTGAAGCTGACAGGTACGCGGGCGGTGCCATCACCCACGATGAAGTTCACCGTCACCCCATCGGGCGCAGTCACGATCGAACCTGCCTCCACCATGCCGCCCAGCCGCACGCCCTGATCAGGTGCTGGCGCGTCGGCCACGATTTCGGCCGGCAGGTAGAAATAGCTGGCCTGGTTGCGCAGCGCCCATGCCGCCAGCAGGCCAGCGCCCACCAGCGCGATCAAGGCGATGACCAGCAGCACCAGCCGCTGATGCTTGGGCTTGATACCCGTGGTCATTTCGCCCGCGTCTCCTCTCGCCGTTGTTCGGCGCGGCGCATGGCGAGCCAGGACCAGGCCACCATGGCAAGCGTGCAGATCACGCCCACCGCATAGGAAGCGTTGACGAAGTCCATCATGTCGAACGTTTCGCGCATTGGCCTAGAACCCCTCTGCCGCCTGCATGGCCTTGCGGCGCAGGCGCGCCTCGGCCTGCACGTCTGCCAATATGGTACGCATCCGCGCCAGCACTACCCCGCCGAACAGCAGCGAAAAGCCAAGCGTGGTCAACAGCAGCGGATAGAGATATTCCGGATCAATCGCCGAATTGCCCATCGTGATGCTGGGTGGCTGGTGCAGTGAATTCCACCACACCACGCTGCGGTTGATGATCGGAATGTTGATGGCGCCAACCAGGCCGAAGATCGCGGCGATCCGGCTGCTCGCGCCTTCGCGGGCCAGCGCGCCGGACAGGGCGATATAACCGAAATAGAGGAACAGCAGCACCAGCATGCTCGTCAACCGGCCGTCCCATACCCACCATGTGCCCCAGGTGGGCCGGCCCCAGATGGAACCGGTGGCAAGGCAGACAAAGGTGAATACCGCACCGGGCACGGCCGAGGCGCGCGCAGCGATGGCGGCCAGCGGGTGGCGCCATACCAGTTCGACCAGGCTGGCAATAGCGATCGCGCTCCACCCGCCCATGCCCAGCCAGGCAGTGGCCACGTGGAGCGGCAGGATCTTGACCGAATCCCCCATCAGCCGGTCAGGCGGATAGTTGAAATAGGCCCAGCCAAGCGAGCCCATGCCCAGCACCAGGCCCGACACCAGCAGCAGCGGTGTCAGCCATTTGGCGATCCTGAGGAAACGGGCGGGATTGGCGAAGCCGTGCATGATACCAGTCAGGGGGAAATTGCGTTTGTCCCTTTGGCAGTCCTGCAAGCGAACCTCAAGCAAAGTCGGTGGAAATCGACCGAGGCATTGCTGGCCTTGGGGTGCGTTGAGATTGTGCTCAGGCCGAGGCGATAATGGCTGATTTACGAGAACCGGAGCGCAGTGGCCGTTTGGGCCATGAGCACCGGCAGCTCGAACAGCGGCCATTTGCAGCCCGGCATGGGCAAAATATCAATGCACCCTAGCCGCGCCCGATCAGCAATTGGGCCATCTTGTCGGCCACGCGGTCTGCCCCCAGCCCCGTAGCCTCGCATTCGCGCCAGATTGCCTGCAAGCGACCTGGGATGCCGGCGATCATGCCCGTCACCTCGGCCATCTCGCATGGCTTGCCATTTTGCCGGGCGAGATATTCCATGCTGACATTGATGATGCCGCCGGCATTGATCACGTAATCGGGCGCGTACAGGATGCCGCGCTTGGCCAGCGCCACGCCATCTGCCGGGCGCGCAATCTGGTTGTTGGCCCCGCCCGCCACGATCCTGCAGGCCAGCCGCGCCACGCCTTCTGCGTCCAGGATCGCACCCAGTGCATTGGGGCTGAACACATCGCACCGGGTGCCCAGGATCGCATCGGCATCGGCCGCCTCGCCGCCCAGTTCTGCCGCAAGCGCCTGTGCCCGAGCCACGTCAATATCCGCCAGCGTCAGCCGCGCGCCTTCTGCTGCCAGCCGCCGGGCCACGCCGCCGCCCACGCTGCCGCAGCCCTGGATCGCGATATGCACGCCTTCCACGCTATCGTGCCCCAGCTTGTGCGCCACCGCCGCCTTGATGCCGAGGAATACGCCAAGCGCGGTGGACGGTCCCGGATTTCCTCCGGCCGAGCCATTGCCGGCTGGCAGCCCGCAGACATGCGGCGTGCGCGCGGCGATCGCCACCATGTCGGCCTCGCTCGCGCCAACGTCCTGCGCGGTGACATAGCGGCCGGCCAAAGCCTGGATGGCATCGCCGAAAGCAGCAAGCATCTGCGGTGTGCGTGTGCGATCCTGGTCCAGCAGAACCACTGCCTTGCCCCCGCCCATCGGCAGGCCAGCCATGGCATTTTTGTAGCTCATCCCGCGCGACAGGCGCAGCGCGTCCTTCATCGCATCGGCGGGATCGGTATAGTGCCAGAACCGGGTGCCGCCCGCGCCGGGTCCCAGGTGGGTGGAATGCAGCGCTATGATCGCCGTGAGGCCGCTTGCCCGGTCATGCACCAGCTCTACGCGCTCATGCTCGTCCCAATCAGCGCTGGTCCAGAAAGCCGCCATCACACCTGCCCGTTACAGTTTCAATTCGGGCAGGAAGTGCTGGGAAATGGGGCGATCGACGGGGTTTGAACCCGCGACCTCCGGTACCACAAACCGGCGCTCTAACCAACTGAGCTACGATCGCCATGTCCCCAGGCACGCATGCCAAGATGCGCGGCTGATAGGCCGCTGCAGCAGGGGGTCAACCCCTTGCCGCACGGGCGGCTGCCTGTTGCACAGGGGAGGATAATTGCAAAGTGAAAAGTGCGCAGGAGCGCCGCCTGCGCAAGATTCTTTCGCGCTTGTCCCGCCGGGTCGGGGCGGTATCACTGGGCGCATGAACTCGACGCTGCCGAATCCGGGCGAAACCTCGGCTGAAATCCTGCTCGCCACGCCGGGAATGCGGCGCGTGCCGAGCGAGCGGCTGGAGCTGTTCGATCACCCCCGCTTCCTGTCCCCCGCCCTGTGCGCCGAACTGGCTGCGCTGGTGGAGAAGGACCGCCGCCCGTCCGAACTGGCCGACATGAACGGCGATTACGCCTTTCGCACCAGCGAGACCTGCGATCTCGATCCGTCGGAACCTGCCGTGCAGGAGCTGGAAGCCAGGCTGTTCGCGCTGAACGGCATCGACCCCGCCCATGGCGAGCCGTTGCAGGGGCAGCGTTATACCGTGGGGCAGGAGTTCAAGGCGCATACCGACTATTTCGAGCCCGACGGCATGGATTACCCGCGCTTCTGCTCGGTTTCGGGCAACAGGACCTGGACCTTCATGATTTACCTCAACGAAGTGACGGCAGGTGGCGGCACGCGGTTCAAGGTGCTGGGCAAGACGTTCCAGCCGGAAACGGCCAAGTTGGTATGCTGGAACAACCGGCGGCTGGACGGCCGGTGCAATCCCAACACCCTGCACCACGGGATGAAGGTGCGTTCGGGCATGAAATATGTGCTGACCAAGTGGTATCGCGAGAGGGAATGGGGATGACAGTGCGACAGGGCGGTTGCCATTGCGGCCAGGTTCGGTTCGCGGCGGACTTGCCGGACGAGCTGACGCCATCGCGGTGCAATTGCTCGATCTGCGCCAAGAAGGGCGCGGCGATGGTCTATGTCCCGCAATCGGCCTTGCGGGTGACGGCGGGCGAGGATGTGCTGAAGGCTTACCGGTTCAACACCGGCGTGGCGCAGCACTGGTTCTGTTCCAACTGCGGGATCCATTGTTTCCATCAGGCGCGATCGGACCCGCATCTTTATGCGATCAGCGCGGCGACGATTGATGGCGTGGCAGTGTACGACGATTTTGCCGAGATGCCGGTCAATGACGGTCAGCAGCACAGCCTCGATAACGACGGCGTCCGGCGACTGGCAGGGACATTGAAATTCACGCCCTCGCCCGATGGCAAATGGGCGAAAGAAGGCTGGTAGACCAAATGAAAAGGGCGGCCCCGCAGGACCGCCCTTGTCTGATGTCGTTGGCGAGAAGTCTTACGACTTCTTGAGGCTGAGCCCGCCGAAACGCTTGTTGAACTGGGCCACGCGGCCGCCATCCTGCAGGCGCTGCGGGCCACCGGTCCAGGCCGGGTGGCTGGTGGGATCGATTTCCAGGTTCATCGTGTCACCTTCCTTGCCCCAGGTGGTGCGGGTCTGGAATTCGGTGCCATCGGTCATCTTGACCGTGATCATGTGATATTCGGGATGCGTATTGGCCTTCATGGCATTCGTCCTTTGCGTCTGGCTGGTTCCGACCAGCCTGCATGGGGTAATTCGGAAAGGCGCGCGCATAACTGCGGAGCGCCCCTATGGCAAGCCCAAACGGATCCGCATGTGCTCTGAAGCGAAGCGGAAGGAACAACGGCGAGGACGAGAGGCCGGATGGCCTCTCGAAACCTAATCAGCTGGCGCATCCGCGATCATGGCGGTGAATTCCACCTCGCAGGTCACCTTGCCGTCAACGCTCGCCTTGCCCCAAAACTTGCAGACGCGGCTGCGCTGCTGGAGGAAGCCGGCTTTCAGTTCCAGCAGCACGCCGGGTTCCACGGGGCTGCGGAACTTGGCGTTGTCGATGGCCATGAAATAGACCAGCTTGCCGCTGCCTGCCAGCTCCAGCGTCTCCACCGCGAGGATGCCGGCGGCCTGCGCCAGCGCCTCGATCTGGAGGACGCCGGGCATGATCGGCCGACCGGGAAAGTGGCCCTGGAAAAAGCCTTCGTTGAAAGTCACCGCCTTGATCGCGGTGATTTCCTCGCCCACTTTCAGGTCCGCCACCCGGTCAACCAGCAGCATCGGATAGCGATGCGGCAAGGCCTTCAGGATGCGCGCGATGTCGTAAGGCTTGGTCGCCTCGCTCATCAGCGCCCCTCGGCAGCCGGAGCCGCTGCCGCACCTGCGGCTCCCGCAGCCTGCTGCTGCTGGCGGGCAATGGCGAACACCTGCTGGACTTGCTGGTAAAGGTTGACGGTGGCCTGGCTCGGCTCCCATCCGGCGGGCGCCGTTATCGAGACCGAAGGCAAGCGTGTGTTGAGCGCGGTGACCACCAGCGGGGTGACGTCCATTCCATCAGCGGCAAATACGATTGCTTCCGGCGACAGCATGATCTGGATCGAACGATCGCTGATCACCTGCTGGACGGCTGCAGCATACTGCTGGCCGACCTGGCTCACCACATAAAGCCGCGCCGCCTGAATCGGGGTCTGCGCCGTGGCAATCTGCGCATCGATGGCATTGACCTGCTGCACGGTGGGGTTGGTTTCGGTCAGTCCGGCCTGCTCGGTTTCGTCAAGCTGGCCATCGCTGTTGGTGTCAAGCGTCTGCAGCAGCTGGGTGCGCTGGGCACTGAGTGTATCGAGCTGGGTGATCTGCGCGGCATAGGTTGTGCCGATCTGCTGGAACGCGGTCTGCAGCGCCTGGCTGCTGGCAACTGCCACTGCCGGTTCAGTCACGGCCATGCCGTTTACCTGCGCGGTGGCGGGAACGGCCATGGCAATGGCCGGGATGATAGCGGCCGCCAGGGCCGGCTTGATGAAAGTTTTGATCATCAGAATGAAGTTCCTACGTTGAAGGACAAGGTCTTGGTTTGGTCGCCCAGCTGGCTGAGCAGGTCATATGCAAGGTCGATCCGGAACGGGCCGAACGGCGAATTCCAGTTGATGCCGATGCCCGCCGTCAAGCGGGGGCTGGGGCTATCGCCGTAGTATTCTTCCACGAACGGCGGCAATTGCAGCCCGATCGGGCTGTTGACGGCGCTGGTCAGGCAGCCCGGGCTGGGATTGACCGGGTCGGTCACTTGCACCACCGTGCCGGTGCAGACGCCCGTAGAATTGAGCGCCGCGTTGTTGACCTGGTTGAACAGCGGCAGGCCGGCACCATTGCGTTGCGGCACGAACAGGCCGTTGGGCAGCGGGCTGTCGATCAGCTGCGGCTGGCGGATACCCCAGACCGAGCCGACGTCGGCAAAGATCGATGGGCGCAGGCCCATCTCGCGCGCGCCGGTCCCCAGCGGGATTTCCAGCTCGGCCCGGCCGAAGTAGTAATAGCGACCGCCAAGCGCATCGTCCTGGTTGTTCTCGTCATCGATCGGACGCAGGACGGGGTTGTTGTCGGCATCCACTGTGTAGAACCGGCGCACCACCCGCGGGCCGATACCACGGATGTCGAACCCGCGAATATCCGGCTCGCCCAGCTGGAAGCGGTCGGTCAGGCGCACTTCGTCGCCAATCCCGCTGATTGCGCCTGCCTCGCCACGCAGCGAGAAAACGAACCCGCTGCCCATCGAAAAATACCTGGATGCGTTGAGCGCGGTACGCAGGTAGCGGGTGTTTCCGCCCAGTCCGGCGAAATCGACGCTTGCACTTACTTGCGAGCCACTCGTCGGACGCTGGCGGCTGTTGAGTGTATCATACACCAGCGACATGCCGAGGATCGAATTGACGCGGTTGCCAATGGCGTCACACAGGTATCGTCCGGCCAGCAAGGGTTCGCACTGGCGCGCACCGTCACCGTCGAAATCGGCAAAGAACTGGGTCTCGTCGATCGACACGTCTTCGAGGTTGAGCGTGTAGCGCCCGATCAACGACATATATTCCGTCAGCGGCACACCCGCGCGCAGCGCGATACCGGTAGTCGACTGCTCGTAAGTCGCGGTCTGGCGGTTGAAATAGCCGTTGTTGTAATCCTGCCGGTAAATATCGAGGCCGGCCGAGATATTCCGGTCAAACAGGTAAGGCTCGGAAAAGCTGAGCGAACCCGACCGCGAATAGCGCGAGTAGTTGAGCGACAGGCCGACGGACTGCCCACGTCCACGGAAGTTGTTCTGGCGGATCGAACCCTGGAAGATGAAGCTTTCAAGGCTGGAGAAACCGGCCGACAGGGTCAGTTCGCCGGTCGGCTCTTCCTGCAGGTTGGCCTGCAGGATGATACGGTCAGGCGCGCTGCCTTCAACCTGTTCAACCTCGAAGTTTTCCTGGAAATACCCCAGCGAGTTGATCCGCGCCGTGGTGCGGGCCACCTGCAGGGAACTGAAGGCATCGCCTTCCACCAGGCGGAATTCGCGGCGCACCACCTTGTCCTGGGTGATGGTGTTGCCGTTGATCTCGATCGATTCGACATACACACGCGGCGCATCGCTCAGCGTGAAGCGCACGTCCATCGTGCGGGTCTCGCGGTTCGGCACAAATTCCGGACGGACCTGGGCGAAAGCATAGCCGAAGGTGCCCGCGGTATCGGTCAGCACCTCGATGGTATCATCCACCAGGCTGGCATCGTACCAGTCACCCTCTTCCAGCGTGAGAGACTCGGTCAGCCGGTCGCTGTCGAAATCGCGCAGCTGGCTGATCACCTCGACATTGCCGAATTTGTAGCGTTCGCCTTCTTCCAGGACATAGGTGATGATAAAGTCGCGCTTGTCGGGCGTCAGTTCAGCCACGGCCGAAACCACGCGGAAATCGGCATAACCCTGGGTCAGGTAGAACTGGCGCAGCAGCTGCTGGTCATACTGCAGGCGATCAGGATCGTAGCTGGTGTTCGAGCTGAAGATCTTGAGCAGGCCCGATTCCTGCGTAACCATCTCGCCCTTCAGGTCACCATCGGAAAAGGCATCGTTGCCGATGATGTTGATCTGGCGGACCTTGGACTTGGGGCCTTCGGTAATTTCGAAGATCACGTCCACCCGGTTCTGGTCGAGCATGACCATCTGCGGTTCGACCACGGCGGCATAGCGGCCCTGGCGCTTGTACAGCTCGATAATGCGGGCGACATCGGCCCGTACGCGGCTGCGGGTGAAGATCTGGCGCGGGGCGAGGTTGATCTCCTCCTGCAGTTCTTCGTTGTCCAGCCGGCGGTTGCCTTCCAGCAGCACGCGGTTGATGATCGGGTTTTCCTCGATCGTGATGACCACGTTGCCGCCGCTGTTGGTGATCGAAAAATCGGCAAACAGTTCGGTCGCAGCAAGGTCGATCAGCGCCTGGTCGGCCCGTGCGGCGGTGTAGACCTGGCCTTCGCGCAACTGGATATAGCTGCGGATCGTCTCCGGCTCCAAACGCTGTGAACCGGCCACGGTGATCGAACGGATCACGTCACCCTGTTCAACCGGGGCAACCGGGGCCGCTACTGGTGCCGGCGCTGGCACAGGTTGGGCAGATTCCGGCGCGACATCTTGCGCACCGGCAGTGGCAGGCAGACCGGCCAGGACAGTGCAGCCCAGCAGGGCCACGGCGAACCTGGAAGCTGTCATGCTGTGCGCCTGGTGCGCCTTTGAGCTCATCATTCGTTCATTCCCAACGACATTGCGCTTGTGTCCCTGCAAGGGTGAGGCCCCGCAATCGGGAACCGGTGAGTATACCATCCGCAAGGTGAATGGCGCCCCTTGCCCGATGCGGCCTGTTCGATCAAGCGATCAGGCCGCTAATCGCGCTGGAAGCACCATCATTTCCCCCGCCTTGCTGCCCCGCTTTGATGCCCCCGCCTCACTGCGTCCCCGCCTAGCTGCCGAACAGGGGCAGCTTGGCAATATCGAGAATCGTCACGAACAGCATCAGGCCGAGCACAAGTGCCATGCCGGTGCGGAACGCCCATTCCTGACTGCGCGGGCTGGCCGGCTTCCGGCGGATTGCTTCGGCCGCGTAGAAAGCCAGGTGCCCACCGTCGAGGACGGGGATTGGCAGCAGGTTGATGAATGCCAAATTAAGCGAGACGAAGGCGACGAAACTGATGAATTCGGGCCATCCCAGGCTCAACTGCTCGCCGCTGAATTTGGCCATCGAGATCGGGCCGCCCAGTTCCTTGACCGAACGCTCGCCGGTGATGATCTGGCCGATTCCGGTGACCATCATCTTGAGCGCGTTCCAGCTTGAACTGGTGCCAAAGCCGATGGCCTCGATCGGGCCGGTGGGGACATATTCGCGGTTGGCGGCCGTGGAATATATGCCCAGCAGGCCAATGCGCGATTCGTTGCCGAACCGGTCCACCATGTCGACAGAGGCGATGGTCACGGGCACGCTGTCTGTCACCCCGCCGCGTTCAAAGGTGATCCGGACCGTGCGGCCGGGATAGACCACCACGTGCTGCGGAACCTGCTCGAATTCGGTGATCTGTTCGTTGTCGATCGCCAGGATGCGGTCGCCTTCCTCCAGCCCGGCAGCCATCGCGGCCGATCCTTCGGAAAAGCCCTCAATCACCGGCGGCGTGGTCGGCTTGCCATAGATCATGGCGAAGGCGGCAAAGATGGTGATGGCGATGATCACGTTGGCGACCGGCCCGGCGGCTACGATCAGCGCCTTTTGCCACAGTGGCTTGGCCTGGAAGCACTTGTCGCGCTCCTCCTGCGGCAAGGCCAGATACTCGTCGCTCGGCTCGCTGGCCGGGCTCATGTCACCGGCAAACTGGACATATCCGCCCATCGGCAGCGCCGACAGCCGCCAGCGGGTGCCGCGCTTGTCGGTAAAGCCCGCCAGTTCCTTGCCGAAGCCGACCGAGAACACGTTGGCCTTCACCCTGAACCAGCGGCCGACCAGATAGTGGCCAAGTTCGTGCAAGGTAACCAGCGGCCCCAGCAACAGCAGGAAGCCGACAGCCATCATCCACAACGGAACCGATTCAAGTACTGGGGGCATGGTTTCAGGCAGGCTCCAACATCGTTGCCGCAAGCTGGCGCGCTTCGCTGTCCACCGCAAGCACTTCTGCAAGGCTGGTGGGGGCAGGCGGCAGCGCGCTGTCGAGGGTTCTGGCAACAATTGCCGAAATTTGCGTGAACGTGATCTGACCGGCCAGGAATGCCGCTACTGCTACCTCGTTCGCTGCGTTCAGCACTGCAGGGGCCGCCCCGCCCGCCTCGGCCGCCTCGCGCGCCAGTTTGGTGGCGGGGAAACGGTCCTCGTCAGGTGCAAAAAAGCTCAACGTTCCAATGGTCGGCAGGTCGAGCGGCTTGCAGGCCGTGTCCATCCGCGTGGGCCAGGCGAGGCATGATGCAATCGGCACGCGCATGTCGCTGGGGCCAAGCTGCGCCAGAGTGGAGCCATCGCGGTATTCGACCATCGAATGGATCACGCTTTGCGGGTGGACCACGATGCGTAGGCGGTCGAGGCCGACGGGGAACAGGTGCCACGCCTCGATCAGTTCCAGTCCCTTGTTGAACATGGTGGCGCTGTCGACCGTGATCTTGGCGCCCATGTCCCAGTTGGGGTGCTTCAGCGCCTGTTCGCGGGTGGCCTTGCCGAGTTGCTCGTGGCTCCATTCGCGGAACGGCCCGCCGCTGGCGGTCAGCGTAATCCAGCGCACGTCTGCCATGTCCTGCCCGGTCAGGCATTGAAAGATGGCGTTATGCTCGCTGTCAGTCGGCAGCAAGGTCGCCCCGTGGCGCTTCACCGCCTGCATCAGGATATCGCCCGCGCTTACGAGCGCTTCCTTGTTGGCCAGCGCCAGGGTGCCCCCTTGCTCCACCGCCGCCATGACCGGAGCCAGCCCCGCACAGCCGACGATGGCCGCCACGGTCACATCTGCACCGGTCGCCGCCGCATCGCACAGCGCCTGCGCCCCGCCAGCGGCCTCGATGCCGGTGCCGGATAAGGCCGCGCGCAGTTCGGACAGGCAGCTTTCATCGCCCACCACCGCCAGTTCGGCGTTAAACTCGATCGCCAGCCGCGCCAGCTCCGCTGCCTGGCAATTGGCGGTGAGCGCCTTGACGCGCCACTGGTCGCGGCTCTGGCGGATCAGGTCGAGCGTGGACGCGCCGATCGAGCCGGTTGCGCCGAGGATAGAAAGGGTGCGGGTCATAAGGGCAAAGCCAGAAGTATTCCGACAAGGCAAGCAACGGCGAGCAAGCCGTCCACCCTATCGAGCACGCCGCCATGGCCGGGGATCAAAGACCCTGAATCCTTTACCCCGGCGCGCCGCTTCATGGCACTTTCGAAAAAGTCGCCAATCTGGGCAACTGGGGCAATCACGGCACCGGCCAACAGGAAACGCCAGCCGCTTTCGGCGACCACACTTCCGAAATCTGATGTAGGGCCAAAAGTGCCGAACCGATCATACCATGTCAGTAGCCAGATCAGAAAACCGAACAGGGCGGCGCCGAATACACCACCCACGAGACCCGCCCAAGTCTTTGACGGACTTATACGAGGAGCGATCTTGGGGCCACCAATGGCTCGACCGAAGAGATATGCCCCGATATCGGTGCCTACAACCATCATCAGCAACACGAACAGGACCTGAACGTATTCGCTGCCTCGCAAGAAAACGAGCGTACCAGCCCCTGCGGCGATATAGATCGCACCCCCCAGGACCCAAAGGTAAAGCTGGAGCTTGGCCTTCGCAAACTTGCGCACCAACGACTTCCACTCATAGGCTGAAACGAGCGCAAGAAACCAAACAAAACCGATCCAGAACCACCCGCCCAGCCACAATGCCCCGCCCGCCACGACCAGCATGACAATGGCCGACAGCGACCGCACCTTCAGGTCCGAAGTCTTCACCGGCAGCGGCACCGGAACGCTGTCACCGTCCGCCATAACGACGCTCCCGGGTCGCATATTCAGCCAGCGCCTCGCGCAAATGCGCCTCGCCAAAATCGGGCCACAGCACGTCCATGAAAATCATCTCGGCATAGGCGGCCTGCCACAGCAGGAAGTTGCTCAATCGCACTTCGCCGCTGGTGCGGATCAGCAGGTCCAATGGCGGCAGGTCACGGGTGTCGAGATTGGCCTCGATGCTTTCCACCGTCACATCGCCAGCGGCCGCTGCCTTGGCCGCCGCGCGGGCGATTTCCTGTTGCGAACCATAGTTCAGCGCCACCGCCAGCGTGCGCGTGCCGCCTGCCGTCTTGGCCACCGCGTGTTCCAGTTGCGCCACGATGTCGGCCTCGAAGGCGGTGTGATCACCGATCAGCTTCAGCTTTACCCCGCGTGCCACCATGTCATCGAGGTTCGCCTCGATGAAACGGCGCATCAGCTTCATCAGATCGCCCACTTCCTCCTCGCCGCGCTTCCAGTTTTCGGAACTGAAGGCGTACAGCGTGAGGCATTCGATCCCCAGCACTTCGCAGGCCTTCACCGCGCGCCGCACGGCCTCCCCGCCCTCGCGGTGGCCCAGTGCGCGCGGCATGTGGCGTGCTTTCGCCCAGCGTCCGTTGCCATCCATGATGATGGCGACATGGCGGGGTGTGGTGATTTCCGCAGTCATGACAGAGATTCTAGGCGGCCCCGCACGCTCACAGGGTCAGGATTTCCTTTTCCTTCGCCGCAGTGGTGGCATCGGCATCGGCCACGGCCTTGTCGGTCAGCTTCTGGACTTCTTCCTCAAGGCGCTTGCGCTCGTCCTCGGAGATTTCCTTCTTCTTCTCGTCTTCCTTCAGCGCTTCCATCGCATCGCGGCGGACGTTGCGGATGGCGATCTTGGCGCCTTCGGAATACTTGCCCGCCAACTTGGCCAGTTCCTTGCGGCGATCCTGCGTGAGGTCGGGCAGCGGCAGGCGCAGCGTCTGGCCATCGATGATCGGGTTGAGGCCGAGGTTGGCGTGGGAAATGCCCTTTTCCACCGGGATCACATTCGACCGGTCCCACACCTGCACGCTCAGCATGCGGGCTTCGGGGGCGGAAACCGTGGCGACCTGGTTCAATGGCATCATGCTGCCATAGACCTCGACCATCACCGGATCGAGCAGCGCCACGTTGGCGCGGCCCGTGCGCAGGCCCGAAAGATCGCTCTTCAGGCTTTCTACCGCGCCCGCCATGCGGCGTTCGACATCGGCCTTGTCATACTTTGCCATTCTAGAACCCTTCTACCCGGTATTGATACGCCGCGATTGACGCTGGAAGCTTCTCGGCAAGGCGCGCTGCGTAGGCCGGACTGGTTGTCCGGACAAGTAGCGTAACGCAGTCCGAGAGGCTTCCAGCGTCAACCCGGAGGGCGGGCCAGTTATGGCCGATTGCCGCGTCCTTCGATCGGTCACTATGCGAGAACATTGCTCCCTCCTCACTCCTTGCACTCGGCCATAACTGGCTCCGTCGCGGTGCATCAATACCGGGTAGAAGGGTTCTTAGTCCTTCTGCACCAGGGTCTGCACGCCATCGCCCGCCAGCACACGCGCCAGATTGCCCTTTTCGCGGATCGAGAAGACCACGATCGGGATAGCGTTGTCGCGGCACAGGGCCACGGCGGAGGCATCCATCACCTTGAGATTATCTGCCAGCACGCGATCGTAACTGACGGTTTCAAAACGGGTTGCCCCGGCATTTTTCTTGGGATCGCTGTCATAGACCCCGTCCACACTGGTGCCCTTGAACAATGCATCGCACTTCATTTCCGCAGCCCGCAAGGCAGCGCCGCTGTCGGTAGTGAAGTACGGGCTGCCGACACCGGCAGCAAAGATCACCACGCGGCCTTTTTCAAGGTGGCGTTCCGCGCGGCGGCGGATCACCGGTTCGCACACGGCATCCATCTGGATCGCGCTTTGCACGCGGGTATCGACGCCCAGCTGTTCCAGCGCGTTCTGCATCGCCAGCGCGTTCATGATGGTGGCCAGCATGCCCATGTAATCGGCCTGGGCCCGGTCCATCCCCTGTGCCGCGCCCGCCATGCCGCGAAAGATGTTGCCCCCGCCGAGGACCAGGCAGATCTGCAGGCCGGTTTCCTTGGCTGCCTTCACCTCTGCCGCCAGCTCCGCCACGAAGGCCGGATCGATCCCGAACTGCTGGTCACCCATCAGCACCTCGCCCGAAAGCTTCAGCAGGATGCGCTTGGTATTGGGCAGCAGCATGGGAGGGTTGGGCCTTTGTTGCGGGTTGGGTGCGGGTTTCTGGGTGCGGCCCTTATAATGGGCAGCGGTGGCGTGCCAAGGGGCAAGGGCGGCTTGTGAGCAGGTGCGAGAGAGGACGCGGGCGGTTTGCCCTTTCCTACAGCGCCCCGCCCCGCCTAGCCTCGCTGCGGCTCTTTCAAACCGTCGATCACCATGTATCAGCAGCGCACGCGAAGTTTTCGCGCGCTCCCGGCCAAGTGTCACCCATATTTCGCGCAAAATTCGTTACGCGCCAACCACATAGCAAAGCGGCCAAAGTGACAGTGTCACTTTGGCCGCTTGCAATTCGACTCGCTGGAAAGCTCGCTTAGCCCTTGATGGCGGCAGCCACTTCGGCGGCGAAGTCGGTCACTTCCTTTTCGATGCCTTCGCCCAGCTGGAAGCGGACATAGTCCGTCAGCACGATCGAAGTACCGGCAGCCTTGCCGGCCTGCGCCACGACGTCCGAGATAGCGGTCTTGTTGTCCATCACGAACACTTGGCTGAGCAGGGCGTTTTCCTTGGCGTGCTTGGCAATCGCGCCATCGACCATCTTGGCCTGCACTTCGGCGGGCTTGCCGGTCTCGGCAGCCTTTTCGGCAGCGATCTTGCGTTCGCGGGCGATCACGTCGGCATCAAGGCCTTCGGCATTCAGCGCCAGCGGGAAGGCGGCGGCGATGTGCATGGCGATCTTCTTGCCCAGATCGACCAGCACGTCAGCAGGGGCTTCCGATTCCAGGGCGACCAGTACGCCGATCTTGCCCAGGCCAGGAGCGGCGGCGGTGTGCATGTAAGGCACCACAGCGCCCTTGTTCACCGACACGGTCTTCATCCGGCGGACCTGCTGGTTTTCGCCGATGGTGGCAACGTTGTTGGTCAGCTTGTCGCTCACCGTGCCGCCATCGGGATAAGCAGCGGCCTTCAGCGCCTCGACATCGTCAGCCGACTGGCCGAGTGCGACTTCGGTGGTCTTGCGCACGAAGTCCTGGAACTGCTCGTTCTTGGCCACGAAATCGGTTTCCGAATTCACTTCCACGGCCACGCCGCGGGTGCCGGCAACAGCCACGCCGACGAGGCCCTCGGCCGCAGTGCGGCTGGACTTCTTTTGCACGGCGGCAAGACCCTTGGCGCGCAGCGCGTCAACCGCAGCTTCGATGTCGCCATTGGTTTCTTCCAGCGCCTTCTTGGCGTCCATCATGCCCGCGCCGGTCATCTCGCGCAGGTTCTTCACGTCAGCAGCGGTAAAAGCAGCCATCGGTTTGTTCCTCTTGATTGAATTGGCGACGCCGGACCTGCGTGAGGCCCGGCGCGCTAAAGGTCGAATGTGACGCGGTGCTTACGCCTGTTCGGCGGCAGCTTCCTCGGTCACCGCTGCAGCAGCAGGCGCTTCTTCAGCGACAGGTGCGGCAACAGGAGCTTCCTCGATCGCGGCAACTTCAGCCGGCGGAGCGGTCATCGCGCCGACATCGGCGCCCGAATCGACCACGCCATCGGTGCGGCCCTTGGTGGCTGCCTGAGCGATCGCATCGCAATAGAGGCGAACTGCGCGGCTGGCGTCATCGTTACCCGGAACCGGGAACGCGATGCCATTGGGATCGACGTTGGTGTCGAGAATGGCCACCACTGGAATACCCAGCACGTTGGCTTCCTTGATGGCCAGTTCTTCCTTGTTGGCGTCGATCACGAACATCACGTCAGGGATACCGCCCATGTCGCGGATGCCGCCGAGCGACATTTCCAGCTTGTCCTTCTCACGGGTTAGCTGGAGGATTTCCTTCTTGGTCAGGCCCGACACGCCGGTCGACAGCTGCTCTTCAAGAGCCTTGAGGCGCTTGATGGACTTGCTGATCGTAGTCCAGTTGGTGAGCATGCCGCCCAGCCAGCGATGGTTGACGAAGTGCTGGCCGCAAGCGCGTGCTGCCTGGGCAATCGGCTCCTGCGCCTGACGCTTGGTGCCGACGAACAGCACCTTGCCGCCCGCACGCACCGTCTGCGCGACAAAGTCGAGCGAGCGTGCGAACAAAGGAACGGTCTGCGAAAGGTCGATGATGTGGACCCCGTTGCGCGCGCCGAAGATGTACGGCTTCATGCGCGGGTTCCAGCGGTGGGTCTGGTGGCCGAAGTGGGCGCCAGCCTCGATCAATTGCTGCATCGTGACGGTAGGAGCCGCCATAAGTAAATTCCTTTCCGGTTATGCCTCTGGAAAGCGGGGAACCGGTCGCGGGATCTGGCCTGCGAACGGCACCGGCGATGTGTGCCTTCCATGCGAATTTGCCGCCCTGGCGTTCCAGCCTGAATGGCCAAAACCTGGACGACGGGCGCGCCTTAGCGCCAGTGGGCAGGAAATGCCAGTCCAAATCGGCGGCCAACCCGAGGGAGGCCGGCGGCAAACGAATCGGCTTGACAGGCCGGAACAAATAAGGAACACATAGGAACAGACAGGGAACTTAGGAACAATCCTCCGATTCCCGCATTTCACAGTTCGCCCGGCACAGGCTGCCAGGCTCGCCAAGGCAGGGAATTAAGGTCATGATTGCAACCACGATCACCATCGCCATTTCGCTGTTCATCGGCACGCTGGCAGTTGTTGCCATGGTCAGCGTTGCGCTGTCGATCCGTCGCGGTATTGCCAGCGGCAGGCTCATCCTGCGCGAACTGGCGGCACTGGAAGCTGGCTATCGCCCCTCGCCGCCTGTCCGCACACTGCCCGCCCGCCGCAAGGTCAGCCGGCAGCGTTCGGGCCGCCCGCATGTTCAGACGCTGCGTGTCTGGCCGCATTGCGCTGCTGCCTGACACGGGCATAACGCACGATCCCCAGCGGCATCATCGCCAGATAGACCACGCAGATCAGAGCCAGCGTCCACCACGGCTCGGTCAGCAGTGCGGCGAACAGCAGGCCCACCAGCGCAATTGCCGCGATGCGGATTTCCTTCCCCGGCCGGATCGATGTCCAGCTGAGTGTGGCAAGGTTTGAAATCATCAGCACCGCGATAAGCACCATCCAGATGCCGACGAGCCAGGGTTGGCGAAAAAACTCTTCGCCGCCGGTGGCCAGCCACAGGAACATCGGCAGGAAAGCCAGGCCCGCCCCAACCGGAGCAGGAACGCCAGTCAGGAAACCGGCAGACTTGTGCGGTTGCTCCTCGGTATCGATCTGGGCATTGAACCGCGCCAGGCGCAGCGCGCAACAGATCGCAAAGCCCAGTGCCGCCAGCCAGCCAAGGCTCGGCAACTGTTGCAAGGACCACAGGAACAGCACCAGCGCCGGAGCCATGCCGAAACTCAGCGAATCGGCCAGGCTGTCAAGCTCGGCTCCGAAGCGCGATTGCGCCTTGAGCAAGCGCGCCATGCGCCCGTCCATTGCATCCAGGACACCAGCCAGAACGATGGCAAACAGCGCTTGCGACCAGTTCCCCTCGATCGCAAAGCGAATCCCGGTCAACCCCGAACACAACGCGGCGGCGGTAATGGCATTGGGAATGACTGCCCGCAGCGTCAGCCCCCGACCTTTGCGCAAGGCGGGTTCAGGCGGATCGTCTTCGCTTGCCCGCGGTCCTAGCCAGGCAGGATTATCATCGGTTGCAAGATCATTGTCAGGTGAGGACGGAGGAACCGGAATGGTCACAAGCTAACGCCCTCGATCAGCGCCTGACGGCCGATTTCGGCCAGCACTGTCTCACCTGCGATGACCTTCTGGCCCAGCAGAACCTTGGAATCGGTACCCTGCGGCAAATACACATCCACCCGGCTGCCGAACCGGATCAGGCCGATCCGCTGGCCGCCCGCCACCAGATCACCCGGCTTGACGAAGGGCACGATGCGCCGCGCCACCAGGCCGGCGATCTGCGTGAAGCCGATCGATTGCCCGTCAGCCTTTTCGATCAGGATATGCTGGCGCTCGTTATCCTCGCTCGCCTTGTCGAGGTCGGCATTCATGAAACGGCCGGGAATATAGACAATGCGGCGAACGGTGCCCGGCACCGGGGCGCGATTGATATGCACGTCGAACACCGACATGAAGATCGACACCCGCATCACCGGATCCGTGCCGAGACCGCGGCCGCTCTCGTCATCGAATTGCAGTTCGGGCGGCGGAGGGACCATGACGATCAGCGAGACCAGGCCATCGGCCGGTGCCACGATCAGCTGTTGGCCCTGCGGCACAACGCGTTCCGGATCACGGAAAAATGCAAACACGAAGGCTGACAATGCCAGCATTGGCCAGCCAAGCAGCTCCCAATCAAGCCACAACAGGACAAGCAGCGACAGACCGACACCAATCAGTCCAAACTTGCGTCCTTCTGGGTGGATCGCTGGCCAGCGCCACTGCGCATCGCCGCGACCGCGGTTGTCTTTCAATTCTCCGGCCATCATTTCCATCTAGAACTTAGCGCCATGCGGCACAAGGGCAGCAGGGCTATTGGCTTGAACGACCGGCATCGCCGGGTTGGCACGAGGATCTGCAATCGGCGGCACATCAGGCCCGGTCGTTCAGCTCCTGCTTGCGTACAACGCGGGCACGCCGGTGGCGTTCCGCGTATGCGCCAGGTCGAAAATCATCAGGGCGGCGGTGGTGGACAGGGCTGGATTCGAACCAGCGTACGCTCTCGCGGGCAGATTTACAGTCTGCTGCCATTAACCACTCGGCCACCTGTCCACCGGTGCCGGAAAGCGGGAAAACCCGCTTGGGATTGGACCTTCTGCAAGGCCCGGTCCAGCCGAGAGGCGCCCCAATGGCGAAGCTGCGCTTGCCTGTCAATGGCCACACTGGCAGGAGCCTTGCGCAAAGAAGGACCGATGATGAACAAACGTGGCGAGAAGAGTAACCTTCGCGGAAGAGCCGGGCGCAACCAGGGCGGTCGGGGATCGGGCCGCGCCAGCACCGGAGCCGTGCGCTTGTGGGGCCGCCATGCGGTGGAAGCTGCGCTGATGAACCCGGCGCGCGTGCACCGCAAATTGTGGGCCACCCACGAAGGCGTGGATTCGCTCAATGGAGCGCTGCCGGTCGGCTTCCCGCTCGAATATGCCGGGCCGGAAGATCTGGCGCGACTGGTCGCCCGCGATGCGCCGCACCAGGGGCTGGTGCTTGAATGTGATGCACTGGAGGACTTGCTGCTGGAAGAGGTGCTCGACGGAGAGAGCAGCCGCCCGATCATCGTGCTTGACCAGGTGACCGACCCACACAATGTCGGCGCCATTCTGCGTTCGGCGGCAGCTTTCAACGCCGCCGCCATCGTGACGCAGGATCGCCACGCCCCGCCCGAAGGCGGCGTCCTGGCCAAGTCCGCATCCGGCGCGCTCGAGATCGTGCCGTGGGTGCGGGTGGTGAACCTGTCCCGCGCGCTGGAGGAAATGGCCGTGGCGGGATACTGGCGGATTGGCCTGGCTGGCGAGGCCGACACCGATTTCGCCGATGCGCTGCCAACCGGGCCGGTGGCCATCGTACTTGGGGCCGAGGGCGAAGGCATGCGCCACAACATCGCCGCGCACTGCGACAGCCTTGCGCGGTTGCCGATCAGCAGTGCGATGGAAAGCCTCAACGTATCCAACGCGGCTGCCATTGCGCTGTATGCCACGGCGACGCGGGCGCAGTCGTAAAAACAGCGAAGGGCCGTTGCCTTGTGCGGCAGCGGCCCTTCGATTGCGACCCGCCGCTACTCCGCGGCCGGGCTAGGTTGATCAGTTCACCGCGTCCTTCAGACCCTTGCCGGCCTTGAACTTGGGCTGGCTGGAAGCCGGTATTTTCATCGGCGCACCGGTGCGGGGGTTGCGACCCGTCGAAGCCTTGCGCTTGGCCACCGAGAACGTGCCGAAGCCAACCAGACGCACTTCATCGCCCTTCGAAAGCGTGCTGGTAATCGTATCGAAAACACTTTCGACGGCCTTGGTCGCATCACTTCGCGACAGGCCGCTCAATTCGGCGACAGCTCCGATCATTTCGTTCTTGTTCATGGTATGAAATTCCCCCTCACACTTGTTGTCAGTCGATCCGCTTATGCGCTCTCAGGCGATGGGCAGCGAATTGAGCGAGTTTTCCCCACCATGTCTAGGGGCTAGCCCCGGTGTGGCGGCCAATTGGCCGATTTTACGGCCCGATCCGCCCGAATCGTTCCGCAAGGGCACAACTAGTGCCCGCTATCGGCTGTTTTGCCTCGCTTACTGGCCGGTGCGAGTCGCCCGGTAGCGGTAACAGCGACTCAATGCGCGGTGGTTCCCGCCGGGGGAACGGGCGCGAGTGGCTGGCTGGCCAGATCGTCCGCTTCGGTCCATTCAATCGGCACGATCGGCGACACCAGCGCGTGCGCCAGCACCTGATCGACATGGCTGACAGGCACGATTTCCAGCCCCGCCTTCACGTTGTCTGGGATCTCTGCCAAGTCCTTCACGTTTTCTTCCGGGATCAGCACCTTGGTGATGCCACCGCGCAGCGCGGCCAGCAGCTTTTCCTTCAACCCGCCGATCGCCAGCACCCGGCCGCGCAGCGTAACTTCGCCCGTCATCGCCACATCGGGCCGCACCGGATTGCCGGTCAGCGTGGAGACAATCGAGGTGACCATGCCCACACCCGCGCTCGGCCCGTCCTTGGGCACTGCGCCTTCGGGCAGATGGATGTGGACGTTCTTGCGCTGGAAAATCGACGGCTTGATGCCATAGGCAGGCGCCCGCGCCTTCACGAAGCTGAAGGCAGCCGCCACGCTCTCGTTCATCACCTCGCCCAGCTTGCCGGTAGTCTTCACCTCGCCCTTGCCAGGAGTGGTCACGCTTTCGATGGTGAGCAACTCCCCGCCGACAGACGTCCACGCCAGGCCGGTTACCGTGCCGACCTGCGCGTCCACTTCGGACACGCCGTGGCGGAACTTCTGCACCCCGGCAAATTCGCCGAGATTCTCGGGCGTAATGGTGACGCTGGTGACCTTCTTTTCGAGGATCTTGCGCAAGCTCTTGCGCGCCAGCCGCGCAATCTCGCGCTCCAGCGTGCGCACGCCCGCTTCGCGCGTATAATAGCGGATCAGGTCGCGCAGGCCTTCTTCGGTCAGCGTGAATTCGCCCGGCTTCAGGCCGTGCTCGTCCACTACCTTGGCGATCAGGTGGCGCTGGGCGATCTCGACCTTCTCGTCCTCGGTATAGCCTTCCAGCCGGATGATCTCCATCCGGTCGAGCAGCGGCTGCGGCAGGTTCAGGCTGTTGGCCGTGCACACGAACATCACGTCCGACAGGTCGATATCGAGTTCCAGATAGTGGTCCTGGAATTTCGAATTCTGTTCCGGATCCAGCACTTCGAGCAGCGCCGAAGCCGGATCGCCGCGAAAATCCTGGCCCAGCTTGTCAATCTCATCCAGCAGGAACAGCGGATTGCTGGTGCCGGCCTTCTTGAGGTTGGCGACGATCTTGCCCGGCATCGAACCGATGTAGGTCCGGCGGTGGCCCCTGATCTCGGCCTCGTCCCGCACGCCGCCGAGCGACTGACGAATGAATTCGCGGCCCGTGGCGCGCGCGATCGACTTGCCGAGGCTAGTCTTGCCCACGCCGGGAGGCCCGACGAGGCACAGGATCGGCCCCTTCAGCTTGTTGGTTCGCGCCTGCACCGCCAGATACTCGATGATCCGGTCCTTGACCTTGTCGAGCGCATAGTGATCGGCATCGAGCACTTCCTGCGCCTTGGCGATATCACGCTTCAGCTTGCTTTTCTGGCCCCATGGCAGGCCCAGCAGAACGTCCAGATAATTGCGCACCACGGTGGCCTCGGCGCTCATCGGCTGCATGCCGCGCAGCTTCTTGACCTCGGCCTCGGCCTTGGACTTGGCTTCCTTCGACAGCTTGAGCTTGCCGATCTTCTTGGTCAGCTCGGCGATTTCGTCGCCCTCGCCGTCCTCGGTGCCGCCCAGTTCGTTCTGGATCGCCTTCAACTGTTCGTTGAGGTAATATTCGCGCTGGGTCTTTTCCATCTGCCGCTTCACGCGGCCGCGGATCTTGCGTTCCACCTGCAGAACACCAAGTTCGCCTTCCATCGCGGCATAGACCAGTTCCAGCCGCTTCAGCGGATCGCTTTCGGCCAGCAATTGCTGCTTGGTGGCGACCTTGGCCACCAGGTTGCCGGCGATGGCATCGGCCAGCTGCCCGGCATCCTCGATCTGCGCCAGATCGGTTTCGATGTCGTCGGGCAGCTTCTTGTTATGGCGGGCATATTCGCCAAACTGATCAAGCGCGGAGCGGACCAGCGCGGTCGCCTCGCTGCTTTCGGTGGCGGGCTCGTCGACCAGGCGGGTCTGCGCCAGCACCATGTTCTCGGTATTGCGCAGCTCGATCAACTCGGCCCGGGCGGTGCCTTCCACCAGCACGCGCACGGTGCCATCGGGCAGCTTGAGCATCTGCAGCACCTGCGCGATCACGCCGATGGTATACAGATCGTCCTTGCCCGGTTCGTCACAGGCCGGATCGATCTGGGCGAGCAGGAAGATATCCTTGTCCCCCTCCATCGCCGCTTCGAGCGCGGCAACCGACGCGTCGCGGCCGACGAACAGCGGCACCACCATGCCGGGAAAAACGACAATGTCGCGCAGCGGCAGCAGCGGGAGGGCGGTGATGGGGTTTTCTGGTGCGGTTATGGTCATGGGCGGAATATGGGGATGCCTTGGCGCGGCTGCAACTTCGGCATGTCGCAAGGGTGTGGATGGGGGACGAAGGTGACACAAGTGACAGGGTGTCACCTTTGATTTTGTTGGCGGAATGGCGGTTTTGTGCGGGTTTGCGGGGGAACGGACAAGGTGACAGGGGTCCGGGAGAAAATGCGGGCTGGGTCTGCGCGAATGGCAATCAGGTCTGGATCAAAAGGTTGGCTGGCTTCGGCAGGATGACGGGATGCGACGGTGTAGGAAAGGAAATCCGGCGATCACCGAATTCCAATCGCGATTACCGTCCTCCGAAGAAGATTGTGCTGTACCCGGCAATGCGTTCGCCCTGGGCATTGCGCGGACTGCGAAACTGCGCGTGCTCAGTTATCACCGCACAGAGGCGGGCGATCAAATCCGGCCCCCATTCCGTTATGGTAATGCGGCAGCGTGTCACATGGCCATCTGGATTGAAAATCACCCGGGCGACCGACAACTGTTCTGGCAGGGTTCGCCGGATTTCCTGCGGCAGTTCCCTTAGCAATAGACCGGTGAGTTCACGTGCATTGTCGGCGCCAGCGGGCAGCGACGAATCGTCCAGGGCGGAAAGATCCACGCCCCAAGATGCGTAGAGCGCATCGACACAATCACGGAGCGCCTGCATCGGAGCGTACATTTCGCCCGTCGCCAGGAACACCGGTTCATTCAGACCCTGGGGAATTTCCAGGCCCGTAATCGACTGCTCGCGAAGACGCTCTTCGTCGGTCGACCAGTCGATAAAGGGACGCACCTGGCCGCGCATATTGGGGAAGGTGCTATCGGTAAAGGTCAGGACAAAATACTCGCCTGTCGTTCCGTGGCCGAGGAAGTCAGGCACTTCGGCATAGCGATCCGGTGTGAAGCGGACGCGGATTGCGGGGTTCGCCTTTTCAAAGCCGGGGCTCAATACCGAAATGCGAAAATAAGGCCCGGGTGCCTGACGTTCGATGCGGATTCCAGCTACCTGATCGCTACTGCTGAAATTCCTTCCCAGAACACAGCTTTCATCTGCCTGCTGGATCACCCAATCACCGGCCGGCTCGAACCTCAATGCATCGTCCTGCGCTTGCAAAGGCGCAAAAGTCAGGGCCAGCGCGCCCAGAAGGCCAATAATCAGCCTCACGCCTACCCCCTCCCAAGCACGCTCACATCCCCGGCAGCTTGAACCCCGGCGGCAGGCCCAGACCGGCCTGCATCTGCTGCATTTCGGCATTGGCGGCGCGGTCGGCCTTGTCGCGGGCATCGTTGAACGCGGCGGTGACGAGGTCTTCGAGGATCTGCTTTTCTTCCAGCGAGATCAGGCTGTCATCGATCGCCACGCCCAGGATGCGGCCTTTGGCGGTGGCGCGGATTTTCACCAGCCCGCCGCCCGAACGGCCCTCTACCTCGACCGAATCCAGCTTTACCTGCGCTTCGTTCATCTGCTTCTGGATGTTTTCCGCCGCGGCCTGGGCGGCTTTCATCATCTCTTCCATCGACTGCATCTTATCGGGCCTTCCTGTTGCGGTAATCGTTGGCGCGGGACACGTCGGCGCTGTCTTCCACCAGTTCGGCACCGGGGAACGCGGCGAGTGCGGATTGCACCAGCGGGTGCTTGCGAATGCGTAACGTTTCGGCAGCGCGGGCGGTTTCCTCGCGTTCGCGCAAACTGGGCTGGGCTGCGCCCTGCCCGCGCGCAACCTCCCAACGCTCACCCGTGGCGCGCAGCAACGCGTCGCGCAGATCGGGCAGGATGTCTTCGGCAAATTCGGCCGGCGTGGTGAAGGACAGGGTACCGGGCGACAGGTCGATCACCTGCACCCAATCGCGCATGATCTGGCCCACGCGCAGCAGGCCTTCCTGCTCCACCCGGTCACACAGGATCGACCATTCCATCGCCGCATCGGTGTGGGCGGCAACGGTGCTGGCAGCAGCTCCCGCAGCAGGCCCATCAGCCGATCCGGCGGCAGGCCCGGCGGCAGGCCCGGTTGCAGGGGCCGAAAGACCGCGCTCCGCCGCGTCCTTCAGCAGCTTTTCCAGCGTGCCGGGATCGGGCAGTTCGCTGGCGTGGAGCACGCGCAACAGCGCCATCTGCGCCGCAACCAGCGGATCGGGCGCGGTGCGCACCTCGTCATAACCCTTGATCAGCAGTTGCCACAGCCGGTGGACCTGCCCGACAGAAAGCCGCGCGGCCCACTCGGTCAGCGCCTGCTTCTCCTCCTCGGATACGCCATCGGCACCCATGCCAAGCTGCGCCACGGCAATGCGGTGGCTCAATTCCATCATCGACCGCATCAGGGCGAGCGGTTCGACACCCAGCGAATACTGGTCTTCCACTGCCGCCAGCAGCCCCTTGGGATCGGCCTCCAGCAGGCAGGCGAACAGCCGCCGCTGCGCGCCCTTGTCGGCCAGGCCCAGCATTTCACGCACCTTGTCGGCGGTGACCATGGCGCTGCTGCCGCCCGATTCTCCGTCGCTTTCCATGTCCGCATGGGCAATCGCCTGATCCAGGATCGACAGGCCATCGCGGGCCGAGCCTTCGGCCGCCGACGCAATCATGCCCAGCGCCTCTGGTTCTGCGGCCACGCCTTCCTTCACGCAGATGGTGGCAAAATGCTCGCGCAGCAGGTCGGCCGATATGCGCCGCAGATCGAACCGCTGGCAGCGCGACAGTACGGTGACGGGCAGCTTGTCGACCTCGGTCGTGGCGAACAGGAACTTTACGTGGGGCGGCGGTTCCTCAAGTGTCTTCAGCAAGGCATTGAAAGCATTGCGCGACAACATGTGCACTTCGTCGATGATGTAGATCTTGTAGCGCGCACTGACGGCGGAATAGCGCACCGCCTCGATAATCTCGCGCACGTCGTCCACGCCGGTATGGCTGGCGGCGTCCATCTCGATCACGTCGATATGGCGGCCCTCGGCAATGGCGCGGCACGGCTCGCACACCCCGCACGGATCGATTGTGGGGCCGCCAGTGCCATCGGGGCCGACGCAGTTGAGCGCCTTGGCGATCAGCCGCGCGGTGGAGGTCTTGCCCACCCCGCGCACGCCGGTCATCAGGAAGGCGTGGGCCAGCCGGTCCCGCGCAATGGCGTTGGCCAGCGTGCGGACCATCGGTTCCTGCCCCAGCAGTTCGGCAAAGGTCTGCGGGCGGTACTTGCGCGCCAGCACGCGATAGGGCTGGTTGGTCACGGGTGCGGTCGCCGCTGCAAGCGGCGACGCTACCGGCTCCGGCGCAGCGCCGAACATCGAGTTCTGCCCGGCTGCCTCAAGCTCCGCCGCAGAGGGAAAGGGATCGGGAGCCTGCTGCTCATCGTCCGCGCCATCAATGCCCCACGGCGGGGTCTCGTCATCCGGTGAATCGCCCATGCGCCAACAGTTAGGCGCTTGGCCGCGCAATGTCATGGTGCTGATGGGGATAAAAGGAGCCGGGCGACCCGCTGCAATCTACCTTGGCTGCTTCCTTCCGGATCTGACCAGGTAAGCAGACGCGAACGTCCACCCGACTCCCGATCCGGCATTTAGGTGTGGCGGCGATGGATGGCAAGTCTTGCCGCGTTCTGCCATGATCGCAGCCCTCAACTGGGAAGGGGAACATCATGAAACGGACCATTGCACCGCTCGCGCTGCTACTGGCGCTGGCCGCCTGTGGCAGCGAGGCTGAACCCGCCGCCGAATCGACCGATGCCGCTGCTCTGGCCGCACCGGCCATTGCCGCCGGAGACGGCGCATCTGCTGGGCAAATCACGATCGATTTCGGTGACGACAACGGACGTTGGTCGAACGACAACGAATGCGACGACAGCCGCTTCGAAGGTGCCGGGATGACAGCCACGCCGCTACTGGAAGAAGATATCGGCCATGACGCGACCGATTGCCGCACCGCTTACGAGGCGGGCAACCTTACCCTGAGGGGCATTTCTACTGGCAAATAATCAGCGGAAGTTGTCGGCGTAGGCCTGCAGTTTCAGCCGCCGCGGCGGGACCGTGTGGACCACAGCGTCGATGCCGTATTTTGCGGCATAGGCCTGTGCGTCTGCCAGCGTGGCAAACTTCAGCTGCACCTGCGCCTGCGTATCGCCGCTGCCCGCCCAGCCCATTAACGGATCGGGCTTCTTCGCTTCCGCCGGAGCGAAATCGAGGATCCACTGGTCCGACAGAGCCTTGCCGCTCTGCATGGCGTTTTTCGGGCGGGTGTAGATTCTTGCCTGCATGGCATGTCCTTTGTTGTGTCTGCGCGCGGGAATCAAGTGCGATCGAATGCGTTGCGCGTCTTGAGGCTGGGCTTTTCCGCCCACGGTTCGTCCGGCCAGCGGTGGCGGGGATAGCGGCCCTTGCCGTCCTTTTGCACATCGCGCCACGATCCGCGCCAGAAGCCCGGCAGGTCACGGGTCGCCTGCATCGGCTTGCCGCCGGGGTCGGTCAGCTTGAGCAGCAGCGGCGTGCCACCTATCATCGGCTGGTGTTCGAGGCCGAATACCGCCTGCACGCGCACCTCCACGCTGGGCGCATCGTCGGAAGCATAGTCAATTTTGTGGCTGGTGCCTGCCGGGCTGGCGAATTCACGCGGGGCGCGGCTATCAAGCTGCTGACGCTCTTCCCATGACAGTCGGGCCAGCAACGCATCCACCAACGCACTCTGCGGGACGTCCAGATCGCGGCGGCGGTGGAGCAGCGGGGCGAGCCAGTCGCTCGCTTCGTCCGCCAGCAAGCCCGGATCAAGCGTGGCGATACCGGCAAACCGGGCGCGGGCCATCAGGCTGCGGGGGAGCAGTTCCCCCAGCTTTTCCACAAACTTGTCCACCAGTAGCCGGGTGATGGCATCCTCATCAGGCTTGGGATCGGGGCCGCTGGCGAGCGTGATCGCGCCCAGCCGCCGTTCCAGCCGCGCCTCCACCCGTTCCCCGGTCCAGCGGGCAGAGTGGCGGCGTTCTATCCGGTGGCCGAGCCATTGTTCGACCTCGGCGGTCTCCACCGCCAGCGCGGCCGTGATCCGCGCCCCCCCTGCCCGCCCCTGCGCATCGCCGATGACCAGCCATTCTGCGCGGGCCAGCGGGCTTGCGGCGTCAAGCGCATAGCCGCGCCCGCCAGCCGACAACCAGCTTTCGCCCGAAGCATCGCGGCGGCGGGCCAGGTTGTCGGGCAAGGCATGGGCGAGAAGGATCGCGGCGGGGACGTCACCGGTGCCAGTCCGCGTCAACCCTTCGGCCCGCCGCGCCCAGCCATCGGCCAGCTTGCGCGCGGCATCCGCCCGGCCCGACCGATCGCCCTGCCACCGCTGAAGCCGGGCGAGCAGATCCTCGCCGCGCCCGCCCAGCCCGCGTTCCTGCAGCAACAGCGCCACTCTGGCCGCCAGCCGCGCCGCGCCATGTTGCGCGCCAAACAGCAGCATCGCAGCCTGCCACGGATCCATCGGCAGGGCAGCAATCCGGCGGCCGGTTTCGGTAATGCGCCCGCCCTCGTCCAGCGCGTCCAGCGCCTGCAACCGCACCCGCGCCGCGCCGAGCGCCGGGACCGGCGGCGGATCGAGCCACGGCAGGCTGGCCGCATCCTCCACACCCCACTGGGCCAGCGCCAGCAGCAGCGGGGCCAGGTCGCTGGTAAACATTTCGGGCGGATCGAACGCTTCGCGCCCGGCGTGCGCGGCCTCTTCCCACAGGCGATAGGCGACCCCCGGCCCTTGCCGCGCCGCGCGCCCTGCCCGCTGCGCCGCGCTCGCCTGGCTGGCGCGCGTAGTGACGAGGTGGGTCACGCCAGCCGCCACGTCGAACGCCGCCCTACGCGACATACCGCCGTCCACCACCACGCTGACACCATCAAGTGTGATGGAGCTTTCGGCGATACTGGTGGCCAGCATGATGCGGCGACGCCCGGCCGGATCACGGCGGATCGCGGCGCGCTGATCCTGCGGCTGGACCTGCCCGTGGAGCGGCAGAACCGGCACATCGGGCAAGCGTTCGGCCAGCCGCTCGCGCACCCGCTCGATCTCGCCCACGCCAGGCAGGAAGGCCAGCACATCGCCCTGCTCGGCCCGCCACGCGGTGAGGACGGCGCTGGTCATAGCGTCCTCCAGCCGTTTTTCTGGACTGGAGCCGAGCCATTCGATCCGCAATGGCCAGGCCTTGCCAGCGCTTTCGATCACCGGCGCATCATCGCCCAACAGCCGGGCAAAACGCGCGCCATCGATTGTGGCGCTCATCACCAGCACGCGCAGGTCTTCGCGCAGCACGGCCTGGGATTCCAACGCCAGCGCCAGGCCAAGGTCGCTATCGAGATGCCGTTCATGCGCCTCATCGAACAGCACGGCGGAAATGCCGGCCAGTTCCTGATCTGCCAGGATCCGGGCGACAAAGATCGCCTCGGTCACCACCAGCACGCGGGTGGCCTTGCTGCTCCTGCTGTCGAGCCGGGTGGAATAGCCGATGGTCTGCCCCACCTCCTCGCCCAGCATTTGCGCCATCCGTTCGGCAGCGGCGCGGGCCGCCACCCGGCGCGGGCTGAGCACGATCACCTGCCCGTTGCACCAGCTTTCCCCCATCAGCGCCGGTGCCACCGCGGTGGTCTTGCCCGCCCCCGGCGGCGCGATCAGCACGGCGCTGTTTCGCTGGCCCAGGGCGACGAGCAGGTCTGGCAGGACTGCGTGGATGGGGAGGCTATCGGTCACCCGCGTCCCCTACCAGACTAGTACCCCCGCGAAACCGCGAACATCGCCGCTTCGATCATGGCGGACCGCGCCTTGCTGTCAGGGAAGATCGACAGGGCATCGCAGGCGCGCATGGCGAAGTGGCGTGCGCGTTCGCGGGTGTCGGCCACGGCGTTGTGGCGGCCGATCAGTTCGATCGCCTGGGCCAGGTCCTCGTCCGAATTGGTGAAACCGGCCACGGCGTCGCGCCAGAATCGCCGCTCCTCCTCGGTGCCGCGGGCATAGGCAAGGATCACCGGCAGGGTCATCTTGCCCTCGCGGAAATCGTCGCCCCGTTCCTTGCCCATTTCTGCCGCGCTGGAATCATAATCCAGCGCATCGTCCACCAGCTGGAAGGCGATGCCCAGGTTGCGGCCGTAATCGTCCAGCGCGCGCTCCGCATCATCACCGCTTTCGGCCACCACGGCGGCGATGCGGCTGGCGGCGGCGAACAGTGCAGCCGTCTTGTCACCGATGATGTGGAGGTAGCGTTCTTCCGATGTCTCGATCCGGCGTTGCGATACCAACTGGTCCACCTCGCCCTGAGCGATGATGGCGCTGGCACCGGACAGGATTTTCAGCACCTTGAGGCTGCCGTCTTCCACCATCAGTTCGAACGCGCGGGAGAACAGGAAATCACCCACCAGCACGGTGGCCGGATTGCCGAAAACGATGTTGGCGGTCTGCTTGCCGCGCCGTGTTTCGGATCCATCGACCACGTCATCATGCAGCAGCGTGGCGGTGTGGATGAATTCCACTGCCGCTGCCAGGGTGTGATGGCGGGTGCCGTTATAGCCCAGCACTTCTGCGCCGGCCAACGTCAGCATGGGCCGCATCCGCTTGCCCCCGCCGCTGATCAGGTGACCGGCAAGGGCCGGGATCAACGGGATTTCGCTTTGCATCCGAGCCAGGATCACCTGGTTGACCGAATTCATCGCGGTGGCTGTCAGCGACAGGATCGGGGCCAGACTGGGCGTAGCCGCGGGCCCGCGCTTTAATGGGATGATGTCTGCGCTCATGCGAGGTTTCCCATGGGCAAACCTACCCGTCTTGGCAAGTTCGCAATTGCTGCTAGCAAGGCTGCATGACGCAATCGCCCGCACCCTCCATTGCCGCCTCGCCCGCCGCCGGCGCACCCGATCCGGTGTTGGCCGGTTTCCGCAAAAGCATCGACAACATCGATGCTGCGCTGATCCACATGCTGGCAGAACGCTTCCGCATCACCCAGGCCGTGGGGCAGCACAAGGCAACGACCGGCATTCCTCCCAGCGATCCCGGCCGCGAGGCGCGCCAGATAGAACGCCTGCGCGCGCTGGCGGTCGAGGCCGAGCTTGATCCCGAATTCAGCGAGAAGTTCATCCGCTTCGTGATCGACGAGGTGATCCGGCATCATAACCGGGCGCAGGGCAAATAAGGCCCGGCTGGCAAGTCGGGCAAGCAAGAGGAAGCCAACATGAGCGATCACAATCTCATCGGCGGATGCCTGTGCGGCGATATCCGTTACCAGATCACCCCGCCCGCGCTGTTTGTCAGCCAGTGCTGCTGCAAGGATTGCCAGAAGGCGACCGGCACCGGGCACACCACGATCATCGGCATCCACAAGGACCAGCTGCGTCTGCACGGCACGCCGGCCACCTTCACCAATGCCGGCGATACCGGCGGCAAGGTCACGCGGCACTTCTGCGGGCGCTGCGGCGGGCGGCTGTATACCTCGGGCGATACGCCGGGCGATCATATCATGGTGCAGGCCGGGTCGCTGGACGATCCCGGCCAGGTCAGCCCCGAAAGCGTGATCTACGTGAAGGACAAGGTTTCGTGGGACAAGTTTGACGAGAGCCTGCCGCAGTTCGAGGGCTTGCCCCAGCGGGTATTGTAACCCGGCTGGCCGATCAGGTGGCCCGGGGCAGGCGCAGTTTGACCAGCAGCCCGCCCAGATCCTCGCTCTCGCCCAGTTCAACGCTGCCGCGATAGATTTCCGCCACGTCGCGCACGATGGCGAGGCCAAGGCCGGTACCGGGCTTTTCGGTATCGAGCCGCGCGCCGCGAGTAAACAGATCGCCGCGCTTGGCGGGCGGGATGCCGGCGCCGTCATCCTCGATCCACACGGTACATTGTTCGCTATCGGGCTCGGCATCCACGGTCACGAACACGCTGCCGCCGCCATACTTGGCCGCGTTCTCGATCAGGTTGCCGAGGATTTCGTCCAGATCCTGCCGCTCGATCACCGCTTCGGCATCGGCAGAGCCATCAATATCAAGCCGCACATCGGGATAGAGCCGCGACACCGCCCGTTCCACCGCTTCGGCGCTGGCCAGCACGTTGGTGCGCGCCAGCCCCACGGCGCGCCGGCCAGCCGCACGGGCGCGGGCAAGGTGGTGATCCACCTGTCGGCGCATCACCAGCGTCTCGCGCAGCACGGTCTCGTCAAGGTCCGGGGCATGGGCGGTGGCGGCATTGGTCAGCACGGTCAGCGGGGTTTTCAGCGCATGGGCCAGGTTGCCGGCATGGGTGCGCGCTTCTTCCGCCTGCCGCTCCGAATGGGCGAGCAGGTCGTTCAATTCTTCCACCATCGGCTGCACTTCCAACGGCAGTGGATCGGTCACACGATTGGCGCCCGATGTGCGGATGCGGGCGATGGCCCGGCGAATGCGGCGCAACGGACCAAGGCCGTACCAGGTCTGCAACATCGCCATGATGAACAGCCCGATACCCAGCACGGCAAAGGACCAGACCAGGATAGCGCGGATATCGGCCATCTGAGCATCGATTTCCGCGCGCGATCCGGCCACCACGAACTGCCAGTTCACGTCGCTGCCGGGCAGGCCGACCGTGCGCTGGGCAACCCGCAGCTGTTCATCCTCGAACTGGTCCGAATCGTAGTAGATCGGCTCTGTCGCGACCACATCCTCGCGGATTTCCAGCGGGCTGCTGTCCCAGAAGGACCGCGACAGATAGGGGTAATATTCGCCGCCGGAGATCTGCCAGTAATAGCCGCTGTTCGGCTCAAGGAAGCGCTGGTCGCCCAGGATGCGGTTGAACCGCACCTCGCCGAACGGATCGATCTCCGCCGACAGGACCATGGCATTGAGCGAGATTTCCAGCTGCTCGTCGAACTGGGTCGAGACCAGGTTGGTCAGCACGCGGTCCAGCGCAAAACCGCCGACAGACAGCAGGACCAGGATCCACCCGGCCGCAATCACCATCATCCGGCGCGAGATGCTGCCGGTATGCGGAACTGGAGACACCGACACAGGCGCGGTGCTGCCATCGGCCCCTTGCTCCGTAGTTACGGCGTGGGGGACCGCCACTGGAACCGGCTCGTGAGCGCCAGCATCCGCCACTTCATTCGCGCGGGGCGTGGGCGGGATCATCCAGACTGTAGCCCAGGCCGCGGATCGTAGTGATCACTTCGGCGCCCAGCTTCTTGCGGATGCGCGTGACGAACACTTCGATGGTGTTCGAATCGCGATCGAAATCCTGGTCGTAGATGTGCTCGATCAGCTCGGTCCGGCTGACCACCTTGCCCTTGTGATGCATCAGGTACGACAACAGCTTGTATTCCTGCGCCGTCAGCTTGACCGGCTCTCCTGCGCGGGTCACGCGGCCCGACCGGGTGTCCAGCCGCACATCGCCGGCGATCAGTTCGCTGCTGGCATTGCCCGATGCGCGGCGGATCAGAGCCCGCAAACGCGCGATCAGCTCTTCGGACTGGAACGGCTTGGCCAGGTAATCATCGGCGCCTGCATCCAGACCCGCCACCTTGTCCGACCAGCTATCGCGCGCGGTCAGCACCAGCACGGGGAAGTTGCGCTTCTCGCGCCGCCACATGCCCAGCACGGTCAGGCCATCGATCTCGGGCAGGCCCAGATCCAGCACGGCGGCGTCATAATCCTCGGTCGAACCGAGATAGTGGCCGTCTTCACCATCGGTGGAAAGATCCACGGCATAGCCTGCCTGTTCCAGCGTGTTCTTGAGCTGCTGGCCCAGTGTCGGTTCATCCTCAACGATCAGGATGCGCATGCTTGTATTCCCCTGTTTCTGGCACCGGCCATGATCGACCGGCTGCCCTTAACGCTTAGAACCTGCCTCCGGGTCCGCATGCCTGCCCCGCGCCCTTAGCGCGAGACCCGCAGGATGCGCGCCGTGCGGGCATCGACATCGACCCAGATCACCCGGCCTTCGCGGATGAACTTGAGGCGATAGGCCGATGCAGCAGGATCGTATTCGAACCCGATATATTCGTCGGTGCTTTCCATTTGCGGGATAATGCGCCGCTCAATATCGCGGATCGGCATGTTGCGACCGGCCTGCATCTGCTCGCGCGCACGGGCCTGTTCGCCGTTACCCGGCTGCAACGAGCGCGCCTGCGCCAGGGCTTCCGCCCCGGTAAGCGGGCCAGCCAGCAGGGCCATTGCGGCCAGGGTTGCAAGAATCCGTTTCATAATGGCCTTTTGCCTAGCGGCGGCGCTTTGAACAAGCTGTGAATGCAAGCGCCGCCGTTCAGAAAGGTTTGAGTTCAGATTAACGGGTCATCTCGAACTTGAAGGTCACCGTTACGCTCGCTTCAACCTGTCCCGGGCGGACCGGAGTGGAATCAGCGCTGGCGCTCTGCACTTCGGCGGTGCGGAACATCGGCATGGGATAGCTGGGAGCCATGATCTCGCTGATTTCCAGTAGGCGCACACCGGTGTAGCCGACCTGGCGGGCATAGCCCAGCGCACGGGAATTGGCGGTTTCCACCGCTGCGCTGCGCGCCTGTTCCTGCGCGGTGGCGGGATCATCGATGGCAAACCCGATGCCGCCCAGATCGGTTGCCCCGGCCGCCACCAGCGCATCCAGCACTTCACCGGTCCGGTCAATATCACGCAGTTTCACATTGACCCGGTTGGCCACGCGATAGCCGCGAAAGCGCTGGCTGCGGGTCGCCTCGTCATATTCGTATTCGGCACCAAGGTTGATGCCGCTGGTCTGGATGTCGTCACGATCGATGCCCAGCGCCTCGATCCGATTGATCACGGCAGTCATGGCCGCCGCATTCTGCCGCATCGATTCCACCGCCGTGGGGGCAAAGGTGGTGACCCCGGCATCAAGATTGGCAATATCGGGCGCAGTTGCCACGCTTTCGGTAACCGCCAGTTCGACCACCGGGCCAGTGGCCTGGATCTGCACTTCTGCGGCAGACACTGCAGCGGGCGACAGCGCCATTACGGCGGCGGCAGCGGCGATTGTAATCTTGGGCGAAAGCCTGGAATTCATCATTGGGTAGTCTCCATTCATGTTGGGCAAGCCAATGTGCCCAATCGCATTACGAAGGACTGAACCACGCGGTTCCTTGCCAGCAAGGTTTCCCGGCCCTACCTGCGCCCCATCATGGCAGAACCACCAATCGTTTCATGGGAAGGCCTCGGCCTGCAGCAAGGCGGCGGCTGGCTGTTCGGCGGCTTGCCGGGACCGGGTATGGACCTGCATATCGGCCCGCGGGACCGGATCGCGCTGATCGGCCGCAACGGCGCGGGCAAGACCACGCTGATGAAGCTCATCGCAGGCGAGATCGAGGGTGACCGGGGACTGCGCAAGACGCGGCCGAACACCAACATCGTCACGCTTGAACAAGACCCGGCAGTGGCCGGGTTCGCCACGCTGATGGACTATGCCCTGGCCGGGCCGGGCGCGCCTGAAGCGCACGAGGTAGAATCTATCGCCGGGCAGCTCGGCATCGACATGACCCGCGACGCGCAGACCGCCAGCGGCGGCGAGCGGCGGCGGGCGGCGATTGCCCGCGCGCTGGCCTTGGGGCCGGACCTGCTGCTGCTGGATGAACCGACCAACCACCTGGACCTTGCCGCCATCGAATGGCTGGAGGCATGGCTGGGGCGCTACAAGGGCGCGTTCATGGTAATCAGCCATGACCGTACGTTCCTGAAGCGCCTTACCAGCACCACCATGTGGCTCGACCGGGGCAATATGCGCCGCCGCGAGATCGGCTTTGGCGGCTATGAGGCGTGGGAGGAAGAAGTCTATGCCGACGAGGCGCGCAACGCCCAGCGGATGGACGCGCGGCTGAAGATCGAGGCCCACTGGCTGGAACGGGGCGTCACCGCCCGGCGCAAGCGCAACCAGGGACGCCTCGCAAAATTGTGGGAAATGCGTGCGGCCCGCGCGTCCATGATGGGCCCGGCCGGCACCGCCAAGCTGCAACTGGCGAGCGATGGCGAGTTCAAATCGAAGTCCGTGATCGTGGCCGAGAACATCTCCAAGACCTATGGAGCCGGAGATAACCAGCGCACGATCATCAAGCCGTTTTCGCTGCGTATCCAGCGCGGTGACCGGATCGGCATTGTCGGCGCGAATGGTGCCGGCAAAACCACGCTGCTGAATATGCTGACGGGTGAACTCGCGCCCGATACCGGCACCATCACGCTGGCCAAGACACTGTCGGGCGTGGTGATAGACCAGCAACGCAAACTGCTCGACCCGCAGAAAAGCGTGCGCGATATTCTGGCCGATGGCGGTGACTGGATCGACGTGAACGGCGAGCGAAAGCACGTTGCCGCCTATCTGAAAGATTTCCTGTTCGATCCTTCAGTGGTCGATGCCAAGATCGGCACCTTCAGTGGCGGCGAGCGCAGCCGCATCCTGCTGGCGCGCGAGTTTGCCCGCACATCCAACCTGCTGGTGCTGGATGAGCCGACCAACGATCTGGATCTCGAAACGCTCGACCTGCTGCAGGAAGTGATCGCGGACTATGCCGGCACTGTGCTGATCGTCAGCCATGACCGCGATTTCCTCGATCGCACGGTCACGGTCACCCTGGGCCTTGATGGCAGCGGCACAGTGGATGTGGTGGCCGGTGGCTACGAGGACTGGGTGGCGCGCCGCAAGGAACGCACTGCTGCCGCAGCCAGGAAAGCTCCGCTTGGCGCGGGTGCGGAATCCGCGCCGTCCGCGAAGGCGGCACCTGCGGCCAAAAAGCTGTCCTACAAGGATCAGCGCGATTACGAGATCCTGCCCGCCCGGATCGACGAACTCGACAAGCTGATCGCCAATGGCGAGGCCGCCCTGGCTGACCCCGCCCTGTACTCAGCCGATCCTGGCAAATTCGACCGCATCAGCAAAAGCCTAGACCTCGCCCGCGAGGAAAAGGACGCGGCCGAGATGCGCTGGCTGGAACTGGCGGAGCTGGTGGAGGGGTAAAGCCCCCCACCCTACAGCCGATAGTAATCCGCCACCCGGTCAAGCGCCAGTTTCAGCACCAGCTTGCCGCTGCGGGCCGGCCACTGGAGGTTGCGTTCGGCGATCGGCAGGCTCTCGCCAGCGCAGACCACGCGCCACAGGATATCCTCCAGCCCGCGCCCGGCCTGGGCCAATGCGGCGTGAAACCGGGCGCGAGCGGCGATTGCGCGTTCGCTTTGGTTAAGCCCCGGATCGGCGGTTCCTTTGATCCGCACCGCATCCCACCGCATCGTGACGTTGGGGCCGAGTTGCGCGCGCTCATAATCATTGCGCAAAGCTTCGCCGGCATCGAACAGCCGCGCTTCCAGGTGGCCGTGGGCGTGTAGCCAGGCGAGCGGACTCTCGGCCAGGTTCACCGTCACGCTGCGCCTGCGCGCCACGGCGCCACCTTTGCGGCGCGGGCCTTCTTCGGTGAGTTCGCGTTCGACCAGTTGCTGCTTCATGTGCGCGAATCTCCCCAGTTGCGACGCTGCGGGGCCTTGCCAGATGGAACATTCTGTAGGAAAGAAGAAACCGATCTGGTTATTCGAAAGGCTGTCTGATGATCAACCGCATCCGCGACATTCGCAAGGAAAAGGGCATGACCCTGGCCGAGGTCGGGGCCGCCTGCGATCCGGCCACCACTGCGCAGACCATCGGGCGGCTGGAAACCGGGATGCGCAATTTGTCGCTGGTGTGGATGAACCGGATCGGTGCGGCGCTGGGGGTGGATCCCGAAATGCTGGTGAAGGGTGATGAACAGGCCGCTCCGCAGGTAATCGCCCGGCTGACAGACCAAGGCGCAGAACCCCTCACCCGCACGCGCGACGCGATCCTGCCAACCCAGTTGACCGATGGCGCGGCGCTCGTCTGCCTGGCGATCGAGGCACCGCAGGGTGAATATCGCAGCGGTGACCAATTGTGGATGCGGCAGTTGCGCCTGGAAGATGCCGCCAGCCTGATCAACCGCGATGTGCTCGCCCCGCGCAGCGGCGGTCGTTACGCCTTCGGGCGGCTGATCGACCGGCAGGGCACGATGGTTGGCCTGCTGCCCCCCGGCATCGGCCAGCGGCAGATCGTGATTGACCGTCCCGCCTGGCTGGCAGTGGCCGAAATGCTGGTCCGTAAGCTCTGACCGGGGGCCGGATAATGAAGCGCCTGCTATCCATCGCCACGCTATATCCCAACGGCCACCAGCCGCGTTTTGGCACCTTCGTGGCTCGCCAGTTGGAAGCGCTGGCGGCGAGCGGTGATTGGGAAATCACCGTGATCAACCCCATCGGGGTGCCGCCTATCGCGCTGGGCCGCTATGCCCCATTGCTTGCCGCAGCGGTGAGCGGCGAGGAGCATGGCGTGATGGTCCACCGCCCGCGCTTTACCCTGATCCCGGCTGTGGGTGGACCGTTCAACCCGCGCCTGATCTGCCGCAGCGTGCTGCCGCTGGCGCGCCAATTGCACGCCCGCGAACCGTTTGACCTGGTGGATGCGCAGTTCTTCTATCCCGATGGCCCCGCCGCTGCGGCAGTCGCCGCCGATCTGGGCCTGCCACTGTCTATCAAGGCGCGCGGCGCAGATATTTCCCACTGGGGACACAAGCCCTATGCCTTGCGCAAGATGCACAAGGCGGCGCGGCAGGCAGCGGGCCTGCTGGCCGTCAGCCGGGCGCTGGCCGATGACATGGCCGCGATCGGCCTGCCGGGTGACAAGATCACCGTGCACTATACCGGACTGGATCATGCCCTGTTTCGCCCTCTGGACCGCAAGTTGTGCCGTCAGCGGCTGCTCGACCAGTTTGGCGTTCCGGCTGGCGGCCCGCTGTTCGCCAGCGTTGGTGCGCTGATCCCGCGCAAGGGGCAGAGCTTGGTGATCGAGGCACTGGCGCGATTGCCCGAAGGCCAACTCGTACTGGTCGGCCAGGGGCCGGACCGTGCTATGTTGGAGGCGCTGGCGGGGGACAGGGGCTTGGCGCACCGCGTCCATTTCCTTGGCTCGCTCGATCATGCCAGCCTGCCGGTGGTGCTGAGCGCGTCGGATGCGATGGTCTTGCCGTCGGCCAGCGAGGGACTCGCCAATGCCTGGGTCGAAGCGCTCGCCTGCGGCACTCCGCTGGTCATCACCGATGCCGGCGGCGCGCGCGAACTGGTGACATCGCCTGCAGCAGGCCGGATCGTGGAGCGCGAGACAGAGGCTATTGCCGCAGGGTTACGCGAAGTGCTGGCGGCCCGCCTGGCACCCGAACAGGTGGCAGCAACCGCCGCGCACTTCAGCTGGGACAACAACGCCGCCGCACTGGCAGACTATTACCAGGGGCTGATCGGGGAAGCCTAGGCCTCCCCGCGTGCCTTGCGATCCTGCACGTCGGTGCTGCTTTCCTTGGGCACGAAACTGTCCGAACTGACGCCCAGCCAGATCAGGATCGGTGCGGACATATAGACCGAGCTGTAGGTGCCGACGAAAATGCCCAGGGTGATGCAGGCCGTCATGCCGAACAGGCTGGTCGGGCCAAACAGCAGCAACGGAATCAGCGCGGACAGCAGCGTGGTCGATGTCATCACCGTACGCGACAGGGTCTCGTTGACCGACAGGTCAAGTAGTTCTGGCAGCGGCATCTTGCGATACTTCTTCAGGTTCTCGCGGATGCGGTCATAGATCACGATGGTGTCGTTCAACGAATACCCGATCAGCGCCAGGATGGCGGCCACGATCGTCAGGCTGAATTCCATCTTGAACACAGCCAGCATGCCCATGGTCAGCGATACGTCGTGTACCAGCGCGAACAGCGCACCCACGCCGAATTGCCATTCGAACCGCACCCAGATGTAGATCGAGATCGCGATGGTCGCGAACAGGAGGGCCAACAGGGCGGTTTCCCGGAATTCGCCCGAAACCTTGCCTGAAACCGTATCCACGCCATCGATCCTGACCTGCGGATGTTCCTGCTGGATGGTGCCGACGATCTGGCGGCTGATGCGTTCGGCTGCGGCCGGGTCGCCCGCTACTTCATCCGGCAGGCGGACGCGGATCGATACCTCGTTCTCTGCACCGAAGCGCTGCACCACGGGGTCGCCATAACCCAGCGTCCCGATGGATTCGCGCAATTCCTCGACCGGGGCTTCCGCCTCGCCCACGAATGTCGCGCGGATTTCCTGGCCACCGGCAAAGTCCACGCCATAGTTGAGGCCGTTGACCCACACCATCGCCCAACTGGCGATGATCAGCAGCACGCTGACAACGTAGAACGGGACGCGCCACTTCAGGAAGTGGATGTTGGTATCGTCGGGGACGAACTTGAGCAGTCTCATGGTTATCTTCCCGCGCTCAAATCTGGATATCGTTGGGGCGCGTGCGGCGCAGCCAGCCGGCCACCCACATGCGGGTCAGGGTCACGGCTGTGAACACGCTGGTGAACAGGCCGATCAGCAGCACCACGGCAAAACCCTTCACCGGGCCCGATCCGAACAGGAACAGCAGGATACCGGCGATAAAATTGGTGGCATTGGCATCATAGATCGCCCGGCTCGCTTCGCGGTAGCCGTTCTCTACCGCCGCCACTACGCGCCGCCCGCGCTTGCGCTCTTCTCGGATGCGTTCGTTGATCAGCACGTTGGCATCCACCGCGGCACCGATGGTAAGCACGAAACCGGCGATGCCGGGCAAGGTCAGGGTGGAGCCGACCACCGCCATGATGCCCAGGATCATCAGCACGTTGATGACCAGCGCCACCGTGGCGTAAATCCCGAAGCGGCCATAGACCAGGATCATCAACAGGATGACAAACAGGGTGCCGACCCCCATCGCGATCATGCCGCTACGGATCGATTCTGCGCCAAGATCCGGCCCCACGGTGCGCTCCTCGATCACCGCCAGGTCGACCGGTAGCGCGCCAGATGCCAGCGCTCGCGCCAGTTGCGCCGCTTTCTCGGTGCTGAAACCGCCCGAAATCTGCGACGATCCGCCGTAGATCGGCTCGCGAATAACCGGAGCGGACAAGACCTCGCCATCAAGGATGATGGCGAACTGCTGGCCCACGTTCTCGGTCGTCAGGCGGGCAAAACGCTCTGCGCCTACGCTGTCGAACGTGATCGACACGGCCGGCTCGTTGGTCTGCGGATCAAAGGTCTGCTGTGCGTCGACCAGCGAATCGCCCCGCACGCCGCCAAGCCGGCGCACCGCGATCACCGCACCTTCATAGTCACCACCCACTGCACCCGGCACCAGTTCACTGCCGGCGCGCGGAATGCCGCTTTCGATCTGGGCCGGAGTGGCCTGGGTATCGAGCATCTTGAATTCGAGCCGCGCAGTCTGACCCAGCAGGTCTTTCAACTCGTCGGGATCCTGCAGGCCGGGGACCTGCACCACGATGCGGGTATCGCCCTGGCGGATAATCGTCGGTTCGCGCGTGCCGAGCGAATCGATCCGGCGGCGCACCACGTCGGTCGCGCTGTCCATCGCGGTGGTGACCGCGTTGGTGACCCCACTTTCGGTCTGGGTCAGCACCATCCGGTTGCCATCAAGCACCTGCAGGTCCCATTCGCTGACCAGGCCGGTGCCGTTCATCAGCGGCAGGATTGCTTCGCGCGCGGCATCGACCTGCGAGGGATCATCCAGTGTTACCGACAGCCGGCCTTGCGCGGTCGACACGTCGCCGAAGCCGATGTCCGGACTGGCAGCATCGAGCGCAGAGCGCACAGCCTCTTCCATGTTCTCCAGCCGCTGTGCCGCCACCTGCGAACTGTCCGCTTCGAGCAGGATGTGGCTGCCGCCGGCAAGATCGAGCCCGAGGCTGACCGTCTTGTCGGGCAGGACATCTGGCCAGCGCAAATTGCCCAGCGACGCGAGCGAGGGCAGCGACAGCGCCACCGTCAACAGGGTTATGGCCCAGAGGAAATTGCGCTTCCAGAGCGGAAAGTCGAGCATGGGTGGGGTTCGATCAGTCGTTCGCGGCTGTGCCGCCGGGCGCGATCACATCACCCAGCATCGATTTGACCACTTTCACCTTCACGCCCTGGGCGATTTCGGCTTCGATGTAGTCGTCATCTACCTTGGTCACCTTGCCCATGATCCCGCCCGAGGTAACGATCTGGTCGCCCCGCTTGACCGCAGAGACCTTGGCCTTGTGCGCCTTCTGCTGCTTCATCTGCGGACGGATGATCAGGAACCAGAAAATCAGCACCATGCCGACGATCGGAATGAAGCCGATCAGGCCCTGACCTGTTGAACCGGCACCGGCGGCGAGAAAATCAAGCATGGTATGCCCCATCAGATGTGTAACGCACGAAGCGTGGTAAATGGCCGTTTATCGCCGGGGTTCAAGACCTGTGTGGCCTCATTCCGGTGTGTGGCCAGCATGTGGCCCGGCATGTGGCAGCGCGCCTAGCAGCAATGGCAATGAAGGGCAATCGACCGGCTTGCCAACCTGCCAAGTGGTGCTTATAGGCCCGCACTCCACTGGATACGGGACGTAGCGCAGCCTGGTAGCGCACCACACTGGGGGTGTGGGGGTCGCAGGTTCGAATCCTGTCGTCCCGACCAGTGGAATTACCCTCTCATACCCCCTGCTGCCCGCGCTCGGCCCGCATCGGACCCCGCGCCTCGCCCCGCTCAGTTGCGGGCGGCATCGAAGGTGAACTCCACCCGCACCGATGGCGCCAGCCCTGCAGCATTATCGCCGGTACCCACGCCGAATGCCGTGCGATCCACCGTTCCGCTGCCGCTGACCGACCGCGTTGTGCCGCTACCCGACAAGGTGAAATTGATCGTCTGCGCCCGGCTCGCGCCTTTCAGCGACAGCGTGCCATTGGCGCGATAGGCATTGGTGCCGGTCTTGGTCACGCTGGTTGAACGGAACACGGCCACAGGATTGGCCGACACGCCAAAGAAATCGCCGCTCGCCAGCATGGTATCCTGCGTCGCATCCCCCAGCGAAGCGCTCGCCAGATCGATCTCGATGCGGATATTGGCGCCCGCCGTATTTTCCGGATCCATCGTGATCGACCCGCTCCAGCGGCGAAAACTGCCGTGCAACATGGTGCCGCCGTTATCCGCCATGAAGTGCAGCGATCCACCGGACTGTATATCCCAAGCCGGAGGCGGACCATCAGCCGCGGCAGCAGCAATTTCCTCCTCGGTCAGTTCTTCCTCGGCCAGCGCCGGATCGGCTTCATCGGTAACCGGCGCGGCTGGATCGGCGGCACTGGCATCTGCCGGTGCCGCGCCCGCTTCTGCCGCGTGATCCGTTTCGTGATCGTGCTCTGCACCAGTCGGCATCGCGGCAAAAGTGCCCGCTCCGGCCAGCACGACGACAGCCAGCAGCGCCAGCCCCGCCTTGGCCGAACCGCCCGGCGACATGCGCGCCAGCACCCCGTCGCGCACCAGCAGGTGATGCTTCAGCGCGCCTGCCACATGCAACAGGAACAGGCCAATCCCGAAGAATGCCAGCAGTTCGTGCGCCTCTTCCAATGTGTGATTGAGCGCCTGTTCCAGCGGCAGATGCGGCCATGGCACCACGCCGAACAACAGGGTCGGGATGTCGATCGGCGAGGTTGAAACAACGGCCCAACCAGTCAGCGGCGCGGCCAGCATGAAGGCATAGAAACCGAAATGCACTGCGCGGGCGAGGAACCCGTTGATGCCGCCCTCGACCGCTGGAGGAGCCTTGTGGGTCAACCGCCAGCCAATGCGGACCAGCGTGAGCAGCAGGATGGTGATGCCGAGGCTTTTGTGGAGCTGGAACAGGGCAAAGCCGCTGGCATCGCCGGGCATGCCGAACCCGATCGCCAGCTCGACTGCCAGCGCCGCTGCGATAATCCAGTGCAGCAGGATCGCCCCGCGACTATAACGTTCCGCCCCACGCTGTAACATCGCAACCCCTTTTCCCGATTTCTGTCGTATACCCTAGCCGCGCATGGCCCGGCTTGCGAGGGCAGTTGCGCGAACAGCTGCCGAACGCCGCAATTCCTACTTCCCGCCTGCCGCCAGAGCCTGTTCGGCCAGCACTTCTGCGCGGGTAATCATCTGTTCGACGACCCTTCGCGCGGCCTCGACATCAGCCGGATCGATCCCGTCGGTCAGGAACACGTCGCGCTGGATGGCAAGATCGACCATGCGGGCCTGCAACTGCTTGCCCCCTTCTGCCAGCCCGATCTCGATCTCCGGGCCGCCCGGCTTGCGGGTACGGGTCATCAGGCCGCGTTCGACCAAGCTTTTGACCGCACGGCTCAATTGCCCGCGATCCTGCATCAGCAGTTCCGCCAGACCATTGAGCGACAGCGGCGCGTGTTCATGCATCTGCGACATGATGCGCCACTCTATCTCGGTCAGATCGAAGATCTGGCGCTGGTTGAAGATCGTACTGCGCCGCATGATGCTGAACAGCACGACCATGCGCATGCTCAGCAGTTCGGCCAATGGACCGCTGCGTTTACCGCTCAACTGGCGGCGCATTTCCTCGATCGAACGCGTGGACTGATCAACCGATCTGGTGCTGTCCTTCGACAATCCGCTGTGCCCCTCTGCGATTGCATTCACCATGGTATCGCGTGCCTTCTTAGCGGGCGCCAAGCGAAAAACCAGTGCAGCCAAAGGCCCGGGAGCTGTTCGCGAGATGCTAGAGGTACAGTGTCTCTCCGTCCTCGTTCACCGGATTGCGATCGTTCTCGGCGCACTGGAACTCGATCAGCGCGCCATGCCGGTCGCGGCGATAATTCACCGTGACTACATAGGGTTCTGAAAAGGCCAGTGGATCGGTCATCGTCATCTGGTTGATCAGCAGGTCGGGATTGTCGGGTGACAGGTGGATCCGCTCGACCAGTCGGAACTGGTCCGAATGCTTGCCGCCCTCACCCACTTCGAGCTGGTCGGAAATGCCGATGGTATCGACCACCAGCGTATCGCCTTCCCAATGGCCGATCGAATGTCCGTGGAAACTGGGTGTCAGTTCTTCGAGTGCCGGATGGGTGCGACCATCGGTCCAGATTGTGCGGGTCTGCATCCAGGCTTCCTGGTTGATCGTGATGCGGCCCGGCGTGAACAGGAATTCGTAGGGGTATTGCGCCAGTTGCATGATACGCGGCAGCCCCGGCGGGCTGCAGTTGGAGCGGCTGCGCAGTTCCACCCCATCGTTGTCCAGCACCTGCTGGCGCCAGCGCTCCCACTGCGCCTGGTATTCGCCCTGCAACGGCAGCGTGGGGACGCGCGCCATGGCCGGATCACCGCGCACAACGAACCAGATGCCGCCCCAGTCAGGCAGCTGGTCGAGTTCGTGATAGCGGCCACGGGTAAAACCGGCGCTGTTTTCCGGTGCGGTAATACCCTCGGGCAAAGGCGAGGATGTCGGCGTGCCAATCTGCGCCTGGGCCGCGCCGCCTGCCAGGACGAGCGCGCCCAGCATCAGGGCCACCAGCTTGCTGCGGGACGCCACGCTTACTCGACCTCGCCAAAGGTGGTGCCATCGGCCTTGCGTACCCCGGCATAGGCCCCGCCGCGTGCGCCGCTGCGCAACGGATGGACGAACAGTTGCACCCGGTCACCCTGCCGCAAGGTGGTACGGGTCCAGCCGTCCTGGGCAAGATTGTTGGGGCTGGTCATCTCGATCGACCACACTTCGCGGGCAGAGCCAACCGGCACTTCCACGCGGATAAAGGCATGGGGGTTCTGCCAGCGGAACTGCGTGACCGTGGCCTCCAGCCGGACAGTCCGCGCCATGTCGAACATGGAATACGAATGGTGCGCCGCGGCAGGGACTGCCAGCGGAGCCACGAGCAGGGCAACGAGCGCTATTTTTTGCAGCAGTTTCATCGGTCTATCTCCCCGATCGGTCAGAATTGTGGAACGTTGATTGGTTGCCCGTTCTTGGGCAGACCGGAATCAAGCAAGCTGCCATCGGCCTTGTGCAGATCAAGGAACAGGCCGCCCGACGAACCATCGCGCAAGGGGTTCATGCGCAAGGTTATCCGGTCACCCGAACGCAGCGAATTGCGCCGCCAGCCCTGCCGGGTGAGGTTGTTCGGACTGTTCAATTCGATGCTCCAGGTGCGGGTGCTGCTGCCCTGACGCACCTCCAGTTCGATGAAGGCATGCGGATTGGTCCACTGGAACTGGGTTACAGTCCCCTCCAGCGTCATGATCTGGCGCTGGTTGAACATCGCGAAACTGTGGTGCGAGGCTGCCGGGATCGACAGCACGGCAACAGCACCCAGACCAATGGCAGCGCTGGCTGCGGCCAGGACAGTTTTCCTAATCATCAGAAACCCCTTCTACATTGCTCTGCCCGCGCTCTTCCGCCTCTTCCCGGCCCAGGTTGGTACCCGGCAGGTTGGCATTGTAGGCAAGGATGCAATTGCTCTCGTTGATATCGGTGTAATCCTGGCGGCCGAAGCGCTTGGTGGATTTCCATTCGCCTTCCCACAACACGGGGTCGGTCATGGTATATTCCACTTCCATCACCGTGCCGCCTTCCACCAGACGGATCCGTTCGACGATCACGGTGTCGAACGAGATCGGGATGCCGTGGTCGATCCAGTGATTGTCAGCTTCGAAATAGCGGGTTTCCACAACCAGCGTATCGCCTTCGAAATGACCGACGCTTTCGCCGTTGTAACCGGGCACCACCAGATTGGAATCGCTGAAATCGCGCCCGTCTAGGAAGATTGTGCGGACCGAATTGTTGAACCCCGAAATGATGTAGATCGCGGTGGGCAACTGGATGAAGGCATGCGGCCAGACCCGCGTCATCAGCATGGGCATGCCCGGCGGGTAGCATTGGCCGATTGAGTCGCGATAGGTTTCGCCACGCTGCTGGGCCAGTGGCGCCTCGATCAGCGCCTCGATGCCTTCAGGCCCGAATTGCGGATAGGGCGGGCCGAACAGGTAGTGGTTGAAACCCTGCGCTAGGTCGATGAACCAGGTCCCGGTCACGTTGAACGGTGCAGCAGGGCGATCGGCATTGAGATTGGCCGGGGCCAGTGCCCCCAGATAGCCCGGATGCTTGGGCACCATATTGGCCAGCCGTTCGGGATCGAGCGGGGCATATTGACGCACGACTTCAGGCTGCTGCGGCGTGTCGTCCTGCGCCATTACGGGCGTGGCCAGCACTGCAATAGCCGTAGACATAGCCAGTGCGCCAATCGTGGCCGCTTTGATTAATTGCAGGTTTTTCGGCATCACTCTCTCAGGCTCCCGGATAGCTTTTTGACTAAGTCAAAAAGGATGAAGGCCACATGAACAACGTGTCAGGAATATCGCATTCCGTGGCATCCCGCCCGCCATCTTTGAAATGGCAGGCGGGTATGCAATCAGAAATCGTAACGCATCGTCAGGCTGACTTCCCGCGGACGACCCCGCACCTCCGATACGGCAGACCGCAAGGGTGCGGACAGACGCGACGGCGGGCCGCCAGCATCCCAGAAGCCCCCACCGAAGCGCTGCGCATAGGTGGCATAGGTCTTGTCGAACAGGTTGGTGCCCGCCAACGTGAAGGTGACCGGATATTCCTCCAGCGACAGCTGGATGCGCGCGTTGACTAGGCCATACGATGGCAAAGTGTACGACGAATCAGTGCCCGAAGACGGGTGCGTCTCCATCTTGCCCAGATAGGCGTAGCTGGCGTTCATCGTCAGCTCTCCGCCCAGCGCATCACCGATCCACGTGGCACCCACGTTGAAGGTGGGGGACGGCGAATCGGGGAACAGGTTGTCCGTACCCGCCGGCGGATTGATCAGCGTGGGCTTGACGGCGGCAAAGCTGCCGTCAATCAGGAAGCTGTCAGACAGGGCGAGCTGGCCGTCGATCTCGACGCCTTCCAGCCGCACATCGCCCTGGTTCTGCACCTGGATCAGGAAACCGACCGGGCACTGGGCGCTGCCTGCAGGAGTGCCAATCAGCACACCAGAACCGCATTGCACCTGCACGGCAGCTTGCCGATTTGTGTAGTCCATCCGGAAAATGGTGGGGTTGAGCCGCACCACGCCATCGAACAGTTCCAGCCGCAGGCCGACTTCGTAATTGATCACCTCTTCGTTGGGGATCGGGTTGATGAGAAGGCTCTGCGCCGCGCCGCTGTAGTCGACGGGGTTGTTCGGCCTTGTGGCGTTGGCGGCGTTGTACGAGGCGATGCTGTAGCTGAACGAACCCGCCTTGTAGGCCTTGGACACGGTGGCATAGGCCATGACCCCCTCAGCCGGGGTAATATCCACCGTACCGCGCCAGTCCCAGGCCGAGAAGTTGGCCGAGGTGGAGACATAGGTGCTGGTAGTGCCCGGTACCACTGTGAAGTCCGGCGTGCCGGGGTTGCCGCCGGGGAACCGCTCCTGTTCATAGTTCTTGCTGTCCCACGCCCGGCGCACGCCGCCGGTCAGGTTGACCAGATCACCGAAGTGCAGCGTGCCGCTGGCGAACAGACCGTAGGACTTGCTGACCTGGCCGATGTTGGACACCGCGGTGCGGAACAGGCCACCGTCGCCATCGCCGTTCGCAAGAGCGGGAGAGTTGAGGCTAAGCGTGTTGGCGAGAAGCGCCGCCTGCTGCGCCGCTGTCGGGAACCTGCTGGTGCCGCGGCGGGTCAGGTTCTCGCCGGGAGAGAATGAATCTTCCCAGAAATAGCTGCCGCCGGTCACCAGATCGAGCATCCCGTCAAACAAGCCCGCGTTCAACTGCACTTCCTGGTAAACCACTTCGGATTGCACGTCGTCGGTCCGCCTTTCGGTGCCCAGAACCTGGAAGTCGGTCAGGCCGGTGTGCTTGAGGTGCGAATAGCCGGTGACCGACGACAGCGTCAGCGTTTCCGACAGGTCGTACGACATGTTGAGATCGGCCTGGAAGAAGTTGTCATTGCTGAACTGGTTGCATGCCGGGTCATAGTCGGGATTGAAATCGTCCATGAAGCACAGGCTGGACGCCGTATACGGATCGCCGGTGACGATGCGCGGATCGTTGTAGGCAGCCAGCGGGGCCTGCCCTGCCAGCTTGAACGCATCATTGATCCAGTCGGCATAGTTGCCCTGGATCACGCCTTCGATTCCCGGTCGCATGTCGAACTCGGTCATCACGTACGGCGTGCCGTTGGCGCGCGATTCGTTGTAGAACACGCCCAGCGAAGCTTCGAAACGGGACGACGGCTCCCAGCGCACTTGTAGGCGGCCCAGGGCATCGCTGCTCTCGCCAAGGCGTTCGGTTCCGCGGTCGACATAACCGCCCTGATCCAGCCACGCGCCCTGCATGCGTATGGCCAGCGTATCGGTCAGTGGCACGTTGAGCGTGCCGATCATGTCCACGCGCTCGTGCGTGCCCAGGGTCAGCTTGGCATAGCCCTCGAACTCGTCGGTCGGCTGCTGGCTGAAAATGCGGATGGCGCCGCCGGTGGAATTGCGTCCGAACAGAGTGCCCTGCGGACCGCGCAGGACTTCCACCCGCTCGACATCCATCACCCGTAGCACGGCGCCTGCCGTACGCGGCATGAACACGCCATCGATATACAGGCCCACGCCGCGCTCGCCCGTGGCGCCGCCGCCGCCGCCGATGCCGCGAATCACGAAGTTGGAAGAGTTGTTGCCCCCACCGCGGGTCGGCGTGATGGAGAGGTTGGGAGTGTAGCGGGACAGATCCTGCAGATCCTCGATGCCCTTGGCTTCCAGCATCTCGCCGGTCAATGCCATGATCGACAGCGGTGTTTCCTGCAGGTTGGTGGCCCGCCGTTCGGCCGTAACCATGATGGTCGATCCGAGCCTGCCGCTCGACGCTTCCTCGTTTTCGACGTCCTGCGCCATTGCCGGCATCGCCAGCGCCATTACCGCGCAAGAACCAGCCAAAGCGGCCTTTCGGCCAATCGAATTGCCCAACCCCATCGGAACTCTCCCCTTCCCAGGTACCGCCATATTATATCGCCTCAGGGGCGTTCACGGCTGACGGCTGCTCGTGAATGCCAAGGATATTTTTGATTCAGACAAATGCAAGCTATTTGTCGAAATCAAAATGATCGGGGCATAAGTTGTTGGCGGGGATAAGACCTTTCCTACAGCTGCCTTGGTGGCGCAGGGCCGTGGCGAATCATCAGCGAAGGACATTGCGCCATGGCACTCATCGAATCCCTCATCGGCCCCATCGTCTCGATCATCGACAAGGTAATCCCCGACAAGGCAGCGCGCGATCGCGCCAAGCTCGAACTGCTGTCACTGGAAGGCACGCAGGAATTGCAGCAAATCGAAGCCCGCATGTCGGCCATCGTGGCCGAGGCGCAATCGGCCGATCCGTGGACCAGCCGCGCACGCCCCAGTTTTCTTTATGTGATGTATACCATGCTGCTGTTCGCGATCCCGATGGGCGTGCTGGCCGCGTTCCGTCCGCAGGCGGCAAGCGATATTGCTGCGGGTATGAACGCCTATCTCGCCGGCCTGCCGGAACCGCTCTATGCATTGTTCGGCACCGGCTACCTCGGCTACACGGCGGCCCGCCAGTGGGGCAAGGTGCGCGGCGTCGAATAAGGCGTTTGCCCGGCGGGGTGGCGGCGCAGCTTGGCAAGGCGGCCACCCCCCGCTAATCACGGGTGCATGACCAGCACTGTTTTTGTCCTCAACGGACCCAACCTCAACCTTCTCGGCACGCGAGAGCCGGAGATTTACGGCTCCGACACGCTCGACGATGTAGCCGGCCGGCTGGATGATCGCGGGCGCGAACTTGGCCTTGCCATCGACATGCGCCAGTCGAACCATGAAGGTCACCTGGTGGATTGGCTGCACGAAGCACAGGCGACCGGCGCAAAGGCCGTGCTGCTCAATGCCGGCGCGCTGACCCACACCAGCCTGGCGCTGTATGACGCGATCCGCAGCATCAAGGTGCCGGTGATCGAGGTCCACATTTCCAATCCGGCTGCGCGCGAAGAATTTCGCCGCCACAGCTATGTCGGCATGGCGGCCAAAGGCACCGTGGCCGGCCTTGGCACTTACGGTTACGAACTGGCGCTGGAAGCTGCCGCGCGGCTGTAACTCTTGCCATGCTGCGCTGCTGCATCTAGCGGGATGGCAACATATCATCCCAGCAAGAGGTTCGCATGGCCGACAACAAGGTCTCCCCGGCTCGCAAGGGCGCAATGAATATCGATGCCGCGCTGGTGCGCGAACTGGCCGATATGCTGGCCGAAACCGGCCTGACTGAAATCGAGGTCGAAGACGGTGACCGCAAGATTCGCGTTTCGCGCGGATCGGTCGCTGCGCCAGCCGCAGCGGCTCCGGTCGCCATCGCCGCGCCGGCCGCTGCACCAGCCGCCGCTGCTGCTTCGGCGGCTGCTCCTGTCGATACCGGCCCGGACCTGTCCAAGGCACTGCGCTCCCCCATGGTGGGCACTGCATACCTGCTGCCCGAACCCGGCGCCGATGCTTTCGTGAAAACCGGCGACACAGTGAAGGCGGGCGATACTCTGCTGATCGTCGAGGCGATGAAAGTGATGAACCCCATCACTGCCCCGCGCGATGGCGTGATCGGTGCGATCCTGATCGAGAACGGCCAGCCGATCGAATTCGACCAGCCACTGCTCGTGATCGGCTGAGGCCGCTATGGGTATCAGCCGCATCCTGATCGCCAACCGCGGCGAGATCGCGCTCCGCATCCACCGCGCGGCGCATGAAATGGGCATCGAGACGGTGGCGGTGCATTCCACCGCCGATGCCGAGGCGATGCACGTTCGGCTGGCCGACCATGCCGTGTGCATCGGGCCGCCCGCTGCCACCGACAGCTATCTCAACACCGCCGCGATCATCTCGGCCGCCGAAATCAGCGGCGCGGATGCGATCCACCCCGGTTACGGCTTCATGTCGGAAAACGCCCAGTTCGCCGAGATTGTCGAGGCGCACGGCATTACCTGGATCGGCCCCAAGCCCGAACATATCCGCACCATGGGCGACAAGGTGGAAGCCAAGCGCACTGCGGGCGCGCTGGGCATGCCGCTGGTGCCGGGCTCCGATGGCGCGATCACCGATCCGGTGGAAGCGGCCAAGATTGCCGATGAAATCGGCTATCCGGTGATCATCAAGGCAGCCAGCGGCGGCGGCGGTAGGGGCATGAAGGTGTGCGAAAGCCCGGACACCCTCGAAACGCTGATGATGCAGGCCGGGAACGAGGCCAAGGCCGCGTTCGGCGATGATACCGTCTATCTCGAGAAATACCTCGGCAATCCACGCCATATCGAATTCCAGATCTTCGGCGATGGCAAAGGAAATGCCATCCATCTGGGTGAGCGCGACTGTTCTCTGCAACGCCGCCACCAGAAGGTGCTGGAAGAAGCCCCCTCGCCCGTTATCACGCCTGAAGAGCGGGACCGGATGGGCGGCATCGTGTCAAAAGCCATGGCCGACATGGGCTATCGCGGCGCGGGCACGATCGAATTCCTGTGGGAAAACGGCGAGTTCTACTTCATCGAGATGAACACCCGCCTGCAGGTGGAACATCCCGTTACCGAAGCGATCACCGGCATGGACTTGGTGCGCGAACAGATCCGCATTGCCGATGGCAAGGCGCTGTCCGTGACGCAGGAAGATCTGCGCTTCACCGGCCACGCCATCGAATGCCGGATCAACGCGGAAGACCCGTTCAACTTCACCCCCAGCCCCGGCAAGGTCACCGCCTATCACCCGGCGGGCGGCATGCACGTCCGCGTGGATAGCGGGCTGTATGCCGGCTATTCGATCCCGCCCTATTACGACAGCATGATCGCCAAGCTGATCGTCTATGGCCGCACCCGCGAAGGCTGCATCATGCGCCTGAAGCGCGCGCTGGAGGAGATGGTTGTCGAAGGCGTCAAGACCTCGATCCCGCTGCACGCCGAACTGATCCGCCAGCCGGATATCCTGAGCGGCGATTATTCGATCAAGTGGCTGGAGGATTATCTGGCCAAGCGCGGGGTGGAGTAGGCGGACCGGTCAATTGAAACGCAGACCGGACTGCGCACAACCAGACTTTTCGTCATATCCAGCGTAAATCTTTCCCCAGGGCGTCATGCCAAGGGAATGACCCTGCCGTTGTAGTTCCGAAGTGATGAAGGCGACTTCAGCATCCGATTCTGCGCGGCTCGGCCAATTGCCATCCGCAGGGACGCCCTCCATCCGCATGCCCCAACCAACTGCTTGGAGTCGACCGTCGAAAAAACAGAGGCTTAGGGCAGCGGGCACTCCGCCAAACGTCAATTCCTTGACGTCGAGCCAGATATATCCGGTGCGCATATCCCGCTTTGACGTGGTGAACCGGGCGAGCGAATTCAGTGAATCCGAGAGAAGCATTTCGGCGGAGATTGTTACGTTCTCACCAATCTGAATCTTACCATCCTTAGGATCGATGTAAATCGCGGCGGATTCAACCAATCAACCTACTCCGACCCCACCTGCGCATATTCCAGCGCAAAGCTCGGATCGCACTCATACGGATAAACATGCTCGCCCGGCCGGTTGGTCCAGGTGATGTATCGCGCCCCATCGGTCTCAATTACCGCCGGATCGCTGAACCACTGCGTTGCGTGCAGCTTCGTGCCGTCATCAGACAGGCGATAGCGTTCGACCATCACAATCCCGTCGGTGTGGTCGAGGCCATTGTTGGTGATGGTGCTGGCGGCGATATTGCTGGTTTCGACCACCAGTTCCGGCCCTTCCCAGCGCCCGGTTGAAAAGCCCATTTTCGAAGGCGGCTGGTTTTCCGGCGCGGAACGGCCATCCATGAAGATCAGCCGCACCTGATCAAAATACTCGTACTTGAACACCACCAGTTCGGGCGTCTGGAACACTTCGAACGGGAACGGTCCCTGTACCGCATAGACGATGGAGGGCGGCAGGCAGACGCGGTTGATGGCCATTTCCTGCTCGGCATTCCAGGTGGCAGCATGGGCCGCAGCTTCTGCCGTCAGCACCAGTCCGCCAAATTCGCCACGCGGGAATTCAGCCGCGCCGACATCCTCGATCAGCACGGCATCGTCGGGCAATTGCTCCAACAGGCCCGGCAAGCGGATCGACGTGTCAGTCGTAAAGTCCGGCCCCCAAAAGCCGGTAAAATCGGCGGGCGCGTCTTGTGCCTGAACCGGCAGGGCGATGAGCAGCGCGGCGGCTGCGAAAAGGGCCTTAATCATCGTTGGAGCTGAACGGAGCGCTGCCGATTGCGCGGCCATTGGCATCGGTCGCGCTGCGCAGGCGCATGTACAGGCGCCCGTCACGCGATGGCCAGCCATCCAGCGTCACGCGGTCACCCGCTTTCAGGCTGGTCCGCGTCCAGCCGCGCCGTTGCAACACAACCGGCGCATTGGTTTCCGCCCGCCATTCGTGCGTCTGGCCATCCGATGCCACCACATCCATCACGATCGTGGCATGGGGGTTGGTAAAGCGGAACGCGGTGACCACGCCTTCGACCCGCACGTTGCGCGTTTCGTCGAAAAACACGGCGAAGGAATGGTGGGCCGCAACTGCCAGCGGCAGAACTAGCGCCGTCGCAACTGTCGCCGCCATGATGGCTATTCTTTTCACTGAAACCTCTCCGAAATCTCGCTAAGCCTGATAAATTATCAGCGCCACGCCCTCGCCATATCACCCTTTTTGAGTCTGGCAAAATGTTGTTGCGCAATCAACCGAGCGGTACGCCTGGCTCCTGCTTTGCGGTACGGATTGTGAGGCTGGTCTTAACACTCGCCACATTGGGGGCCGGTGTCAGGTGGCTGGTGAGGAATTCCTGGAAGCTTTGCAGATCACGGGAAACAATCTTGAGGATGAAGTCGATCTCGCCATTCAGCATATGGCATTCGCGCACTTCGGGCAGGCCCTTGATGTGATTTTCGAAGGCGCGCAGGTCTTCCTCGGCCTGGCTGCGCAATGATACCATGGCGAACACGGTAATCGCATAGCCCAACTTTGACGGGTCCAGATCGGCGTGATAGCCGCGGATCACACCCTCCTCCTCAAGCGCCCTCACGCGGCGCAGGCAGGGGGGCGCGGTCAGGCCTACGCGGCTGGCCAGGTCCACATTGGTCACCCGGCCTTCGGCCTGCAGTTCGGCCAGGAGCTTCCGGTCGATCGAATCCAGCGTCGCCATTGCCAAACCTTCTAATAATATTCTGGTCTGTACCAAAATGGTTGCCGGACAGCCTGTACGCGAAATGAAATGCGCGCAAATCTACTGCTGTCCGAAATATTATTGTGTATGACGGCAATTGTCCCGCTTTGCAACGCACCATGACAGGCCCCATGCCTGCCCGCCCCGGGCACGCTAGGGCCACGCTACGGGCAATCCTGCCCGCATAGTGTCCGGATTCGCGCTGCATCCATGCTGTTCGACGATCGCCTTGCAACAGTGTTGCGCTCCCCGGTGGGGGGTGATGCGGCCGCGCGCACGCAATACCGGCAATTGCTCGACCTGTTGGGCAGCAAGGGCGATGCGCCGGGTGAACTTACGGTGGAACGCTATCGACGCCTGGCAGCACAGGCGCGCAGCCTGCCCCCGGCAGAGCGTGACCGGATCATCGATGCGCCTGCCCTGCTCGGCCGCAATCCTGCCCTACTGGCCTTCCTCGGCTGGCAGCGGCTGGAGCTGTTGGCCGAACAATCCCCGCCGATGAACGCAGTCGTATTCTACGGGAGCCGGGGCAACGGCTGCGCAATCCGCAACTGGTGGGCTTGCTGGCCACCGGTGATGCCCGCCCCGCCGCTGCTGCAGTCGCCAGCGCCCGGCTGGAGGAGGAAGAGTGGCTAGCGCTGATCCCGCGCCTGCCGGTGATGGCGCGCGGTTTCCTCCGTCACCGGCGCGATCTTCCCGCCAGCGTGCGTGACTTGCTCGCCAGCCTGGGCGTGGGCGACATGGTGCTGCCGCACCCCGAGACCAGCGCCTATGCCCCCGCCATTCCGTCCCCGCCAACCCAGCAAACCGGCTCGGCCCCGATGGAGCCAGAGGACCGCGACGGCATTCGCGCGCTCCTGCGCCGGATCGAGGCATTTCGCGAAGGGCGGCGACCTGCTGGCAGCACCCCGCGGCTACCGCTGGGCGACCTGGCCGACGACAGCGATGGTCCGCAACTTGATCGCTTCGATTTCACCACTGGCCAGGACAACCGGATCGACTGGGCCGACGCCGATCTGGCGCCGCTGGTGATCGGCATGCGGCTGGGCCATGCCTCGCCCGGCACGCTCGCCGCGCTGGAAGCCGGTGCCGCCGAGGCGTTTTCCCGCCGCCTGCCGCTGCGCAATGCGCGCCTCGCAATTGCTGCTGCACCGGCCATATCGGGAGACTGGAGGATCGATGCCGAACCGGTCTTCGCCGCCGCCAGCGGGCAGTTCAGCGGCTATCGCGGACGGATGCGCCGCCCGATATTTGCTGCAGCCGCCTCCACCTCCGCCTATGGCACGGGCGCTACCACCGTCGATACGCCGGAAGACCGGATGCGCCAGGTGCTGCACGAATTGCGCACCCCGGTAAACGCGATCCAGGGCTTTGCCGAGATCATCCAGCAGCAGATTTTCGGACCCGCACCCAACGCCTATCGCGCGCTGGCCGCCGCCGTTGCCGTCGATGCCGCCAAGTTGCTGGCCGCCTTCGAGGAGGTCGACCGGTTGACCCGGCTGGAGACAGACGCGCTCGACCTGGCAGAAGGCGAAGCCGACCTGCGCGAGGTTGTGGTTGAAACGATCCGCCGGCTCGACGGCGTATTGCGGCCGCGCAACGCAGCGATCGAACTGGAGGTCAGCGGATCACCTTTCATCACGCCGCTGGCCCGCGAGGAAGTGCTCGGCCTGGCCTGGCGGGTACTGGCCACACTGGCGAGCGCGATGGCCCCGGCCGAACGCATTCAGGCGCGACTGACGGGTGATGGCAGCCAGATCACGCTCAAATGCCGGCTGCCGGCCGCCATCGCCGCGCAGCAGGATCGCTTTGCCAGCATCCCCGCAGAACGCTCGCCCGCCCTCACCGCCGGGATGTTCGGCAGCGGATTCTCACTTCGGCTGGCGCGGGCCGAGGTGCATGCAGCTGGCGGCAGTTTTAAAATTTCCGAGCGAAACCTGAAGTTAACCCTGCCGGTATTGACCGTGGGTAATGCTAGCCATAGCACAGGGTCGGCCGGGGCCTGAGGGTGCCGCTTTCAAGGGGGATACCGCGTGCGCAGTCTGGTGGAGAAGCCTCCACACAAGTCCCGGGCGAAATTCGCACCGGGCTTTGGCCAGCGATTCCTCCTGACCGTGGATACGGAGGAGGAGTTCGACTGGGACCAGCCGCTCGGGCGGGATACCTTTGGGCTGGATCATGTCTCGCGCATCGCCAAGTTTCAGCAGTTTTGCGAGACACACGGTGTGGTGCCGGTCTGGCTGATTGATTGGCCGGTGGCCAATTCAAAGCTGGCAGCAGAAATCCTCGCCCCCGCGCTGGCAGATGGCCGGGCCGAGATCGGCGTGCAGTTGCACCCCTGGGTAAACCCGCCGTTCTCCGAGGAACTGAACCAGCACAATTCGTTTGCCGGAAACCTGCCGCAACATGTGGAAGAGGCCAAGTTTGCCGCCTTGCGCAATGCGATCGAGCAGAATTTCGGCGTCGCCCCGCTGATCTACCGCGCCGGGCGCTATGGCCTGGGGCCAAACAGCGCCCAGCTTCTCGCCGATCAGGGTCTGGCGATCGACACTTCTGTCCGCCCGTTGTTCGACTATTCGAGCGCCGGTGGCCCCGATTACCGCAGCTTCCCGCTGGAACCCTATTGGTTGGATGACGCCAAGACGTTGCTCGAACTGCCGCTAACCACGGTATTTTGGGGCATGTTGCGGCGACAGGGCGACATGATCTTCCCGCGGCTGTGGCGCATGCCCAGCCTGCGCGGCATTCTTGCCCGCCTCGGCCTGCTCGAACGCATCCCGCTGACGCCCGAAGGGGTGAGCGTGGCCGAAGCGATTCGCGGCATCGACATCGCGCTCGATGATGGTCTGCCGCTGCTGGTGTTTTCGTTCCACTCGCCTTCGCTGTGCCCGGGCTACACCCCCTATGTGCGCGATGCGGACGATGTTGACTCACTGTATGACTGGTGGCGCTCGATCTTCGCCTACCTCGAACGGCGCGGGGTCCGGCCGGCTGCATTGACCGACATTATGGGACAAGTTCAGCGCAACTGATCGAGCCGCTTGCCAGCAGCCCCGCACGCGGCTAGTCCCGCGCCGCGGTTGGAGGCAACTCCGGTCGGTGACGGGCCTGTAGCTCAGCGGTTAGAGCCGGCCGCTCATAACGGCTTGGTCGCGGGTTCGAATCCTGCCGGGCCCACCACCGCCGCAAAGAATACCAGGGTCCGATCGTTTGGTCGGCCAACATGTCGGGGAGTGGCGCAGCCTGGTAGCGCATCTGGTTTGGGACCAGAGGGTCGCAGGTTCGAATCCTGTCTCCCCGACCATTCTTTGTATTCCCGCAAACTTGCGGGTTCCGGCGCAACACTTTGCCTTGATGCAATCAAACCAGCGCGCGTTCGATTGCCTTGCGCCAGCCTGCGATCAGCCTTGCGCGCACTGCCGGGTCCATTCGTGGCTCGAACCGGCGGCCAAGGTTCCACACGCGTTCCAGATGATCGAGCCCCTGCCACATCCCCACGCCCAGACCCGCCAGGAATGCCGCCCCCAGCGCGGTGGTCTCCACCGTCGAAGGTCGTTCGACCGGGGCATCAAGGATGTCGGCCAGGAACTGGCACAGCCAGTCGTTCTCGGCCATCCCGCCATCCATCCGCAAGGCGCCGGTATCCGGCACGGAATCGGCGCGCATGGCGTCGGTCAGATCCTTGGTCTGGTAGGCGACCGCTTCCAGCGCGGCCCGCGCCAGATGCGCATCGGTGGCATCCAGCGTGAGGCCGCAGATCAGGGCGCGCACATCCGGGTTCCAGTAGGGCGCGCCAAGCCCGACAAAGGCCGGGACCATATAAACCCCGTGACTATCGGGAATGCGCGTGGCCAGATCGTGGGTTTCGGATGCGCGGGTGATAATCTTCAGCCCATCGCGCAGCCATTTCACCGCCGCCCCGGCCACGAAGATCGACCCCTCCAGCGCATAGGTGGTCACGCCATCCAGCCGATAGGCCGGGGTGGTCAGCAGCCGGTTGGCCGACAGGACCGGCGTGGTGCCAATGTTCATCAGCGCAAAGCAGCCAGTGCCATAGGTCGATTTGGCCATGCCGGGCCGGAAGCAACCCTGCCCGAACAGCGCCGCCTGCTGGTCTCCCGCCATGCCCGCAATCGGGATCGCGCGGCCCAGAATGTCGGGGTCGCATTCGCCGAACAGGTGGGCGTTGTCATGAACTTGCGGCAACAGCGTTTCCGGCACGTTGAACAGGCGCAAAAGTTCGGGATCCCACTGCTGCCGGGCTATATCGAACAGCAGCGTGCGCCCGGCATTGGTCGGATCCGTGGCATGCACCTTGCCGCGCGTCAGGCGCGATAGCAGGAAGCAATCAATCGTGCCGAAGGCCAGTTCGCCCCGCTCGGCCGCCGCCCGTGCGCCTGCCACGTTGTCGAGAATCCAGGACAGCTTGGTGGCCGAAAAATAGGGGTCGATCAGCAAGCCTGTCTTGCGGGTAACCAGGTCTTCGGCCCCTTCGCTGTTCAGCCGAGCGCACCATTCGGACGTGCGCCGGTCCTGCCACACGATCGCCCGGTGGATCGGCCTGCCGGTGGCGCGCTCCCAGACCACCACAGTCTCGCGCTGGTTGGTGATGCCGATGGCGGCAATATCCGCCGCGCTGACACCGGCCCGTTGCACCACCTCGCGCATCGTGGCGAGCGTATCGCGCCAGATGTCTTCCGGATCATGTTCAACCCAGCCGAGCTGCGGATAATGCTGCGCGAATTCGCGCTGAGCCACGGCTACGGGCTGGGCAGCGGAATCGAACAGGATGCAACGGGAGGATGTGGTGCCCTGATCGATTGCCAGGATATGCGATGGTCGTGCCATGCGGTTGTGCCTCTCCCTGAAGCCGTTCGTACCCCGGCCTGTGCCGGTGGCGTCTGCAATCCAGACCCGGACTTCTATGGAACCAGTTCGATTCCGTCGATGATCTTGTCCCCCTTCGCCGCGCCCGGCACCCCAGCGTGCCGACAGAAAAAGGGGCAGCCTGCCAAGGCCGCCCCTTCATTTTCATACCCGCCGCTGGTTCAGAAACGCAGCGTGGCCGAGGCCCGCAGGCTGTGCGTGCGCAGGTGGTCGTTCGATGAGCGCAGGTCCGTGCCGGTGGGATTCACCAGCAGGAACGGGTTGGTGAGACCCGCCGTGCCGCGACCGACTTCGACATAATAATCGCCGTCACCATAGTCCGAATAGAGATACTCGGCACCGATGGACAGGGCGCTCGTCAGGGCGAATTCGGCACCGCCACCAGCCTGCCAGCCCCAGCGCATGTCATCATTGTTGACTTCGTTGAAGCTGTTGAGCGTGTTGGTGGTGGTGAAGGTCTGTTCGATAGCAGCATAGCTGACGCCGCCCGTGGCATAGGCCAGCACGCTTTCACCAAACACCGCGCCGATGCGCGCGCGGGCGCTGACAGCATAGTCCATTTCACGCGTGATGGTGTAGCTGGCCGGCGTGGTGGAGAACCCGGTCGTGCTGTCAGACAATTCGCTACGGCTTACTTCGAGCACTGTGCCGATGAGGGCCATGCCGCCAGGACGCATATCATAACCGATGCGTGCGCCGTATTCGAGTTCCTTGCTGTCCGTGCCACACGGCGGAGCATTGCCGGCAACCGAGCTGTCGCAGAAGCCGGGCGAGAACGCGTTGGCACCGGTTGCGGTATTGACCTGATCGTTGAAGAAGCCGTCCTGGTCGGTATCGAACGCCAGGCGATCATCAGCATTGTCATCAGCCTTGGTGCCGCCGCCAAAGACCGACACGTACGGTCCCGTGAAAGCATCCTGGGCCAGGGCGGGAACCGATCCGGCAGCGCACAGCAGCGCAGCGGAAACGGCGATTTTGCGATTGTAATTCATAAGAACCTTTCGTTGTAATCCTGCCCCATCCTGTCGGGCACTCAACCTCCGGATCCGTTTGCAGTTTCCGTCGCAGCAGCACTTTTTCCCAGATATGCGCCCAGCTGTGGCCATTTCACCGCACCTGCTCTCCGCACCGGCGATCTCAACTGGCATTCGATTGCGAGGCAATGACCGCGCTGCCCGTGCGCTTGGTGGATGCCGGAGAGGCAGCTTGCGTGATCGATGCCGATCCGGATGACTACCCCAGCCAGTCATCGTGCAACGCCGCGGCCCGGACAATCTGTGGCGAATTCCGGCGGCGCTGACTGCCTTGTCCACCTGATCAGAACGGCGAGGCGCAGTGACAGGGCGGCTTTCGCATGCGCAACGCTTGCCCCGGGCCGCCATTGTCCCTATCTGCGCGGCAATTCCAAAAACCTGAAAAATTGCCTGATGAAGGACGACTGATGGCCGCCCAATACGCCTATGTCATGAAGGACATGACCAAGACTTTCCCCGGCGCGTCAAAGCCGGTGCTGTCGAACATCAACCTGCAGTTCTACCAGGGTGCCAAGATCGGCATCGTGGGGCCGAACGGCGTGGGTAAATCAACGCTGATGAAGATCATGGGCGGGATCGACACCGATTACACCGGCGAGGCATGGCCAGGCGAGAATATTACCGTGGGCTATCTGGCGCAGGAGCCGGAACTGGACCCGACCAAGACCGTGCTGGAAAACGTCAAGGACGGCGCGCGCGCGACGGCCGACATGGTCGAGCGGTTCAACCAGATCGGCATGGAAATGGGCGAGGACGGTGCCGATTTCGACGCGCTGGGCGCGGAAATGAGCGCGCTGCAGGACAAGATCGACGCGGTGGACGGCTGGAGCCTCGACAACCAACTCGAAATCGCGATGGAAGCGCTGCGCTGCCCGCCGTCGGATTCCCCGGTTCAGAACCTGTCGGGCGGTGAAAAGCGCCGCGTCGCCCTCACCCGGCTGCTGATCCAGAAGCCTTCCATCCTGCTGCTCGATGAACCGACCAACCACCTCGATGCCGAAAGCGTCGAATGGCTGGAGAACCACCTCAAGGAATATGCCGGCGCGGTGCTGATGATCACCCATGACCGCTATTTCCTCGACAACGTGGTGGGCTGGATCCTCGAACTCGATCGCGGACGCTATTTCCCGTATGAAGGCAATTATTCCACCTACCTGGAAAAGAAGGCCAAGCGGCTGGACCAGGAAGATCGCGAGGAATCCGGCCGGTCCAAGGCGCTGAAGGAAGAACTGGCGTGGATCCGGCAGACGCCTGCTGCCCGCCAGACCAAGTCCAAGGCCCGCATCCGCAAGTTTGAAGCGCTGCAGGATGCGCAGAATGATCGCAAGCCCGGCAAGGCGCAGATCGTCATCCAGGTGCCCGAGCGTCTCGGCAGCAAGGTGATCGAGGCCAAGAACCTGACCAAGGCTTATGGCGACAAGCTGTTGTTCGAAAACCTGTCCTTCACTCTGCCGCCGGGCGGCATCGTTGGGGTGATCGGGCCGAACGGGGCGGGCAAATCGACCCTGTTCAAGCTGCTCACCGGCAAGGAAACGCCCGACAGCGGCGAGATCGACATCGGTTCCACCGTGCATCTGGGCTTCGTTGACCAGAGCCGTGACCACCTCGACCCGACCAAGAACGTGTGGGAGGAAATCTCCGACGGCCTCGATTACATGACGGTCAACAAGCACGAAACCAGCACCCGGGCCTATGTCGGGGCGTTCAATTTCAAGGGTGCGGACCAGCAGAAGAACGTGGGCAAGCTGTCGGGTGGTGAACGCAATCGCGTGCACATGGCCAAGATGCTGAAACTGGGCGGCAACGTGCTGCTGCTCGATGAACCGACCAACGACCTCGACGTGGAAACGCTGGGCGCGCTGGAAGATGCGATCGAAAACTTCGCCGGTTGCGCCGTGGTCATCAGCCATGACCGCTTCTTCCTCGATCGCCTGGCAACGCATATCCTGGCGTTCGAAGGCAACAGCCACGTTGAATGGTTCGAAGGCAACTTTGCGGCTTACGAAGAAGACAAGCGCCGCCGCCTGGGCGATGCGGCCGACCGGCCAACGGCGCTGAGCTACAAGAAGCTGACCAGGTAATGGTGCGGGGCGGGCGTTCATTTGCCCGCCCCGCAACATGAACAGACGGACGACAAGCCGGTTCAGATATCGGACAGGCCGACTCGCATAGTAAGCATCCCCATGGACCGCTCCCACTCGCGGCATCTATTTGGAGGACGCCGAAAATGACATTTACATCTCTCCTCAAGTCGAGTGGGTTGGCTGCCTTGGCTATTGCCATCGCAATCCCCGCTATCTCCGTCAGTGCCGCGGCGCAGGACCGTCCGCAGCGCGGCGAATGGCGCGGTGGTAACTCGGACGGCGAAAATCGTGGCAGCGAAAATCGTGGCAGTGAAAATCGTCGCAACGGCGGCGAAGGCCGCGCCCAGCGCCAGCCGCAAGCCCAGCCGCAAGCCCAGCCGCAACCGCAGGCCCAGCCGCAAGCCCAGGCTCACGCTCCCCAGGCACAACCCCGATCGGCAGACCAGCGTCGGCCGATCGAGCGGGCCGATCCGGGTGCCAGCCGCCAGGCCCAGGCCCGCGTTCCCCAGGCCCAGCCGCAGCGTGAACGGCGCGCCGAGGGTTCAGCAGCTGCAGGTCGTAACGGCGAGCGTATCGTCAGCAATCGCGGCGGAAACTGGCAGGACCAGAACCGCGAAGCCCCGCGTGATCGCAATGTCGCAGCGGCCCCGGATCGCAACTGGAACGGCAACCGTGACCGTGATGGCGGGCGTGACAGCACCAACCGCGACTGGAACGACAACCGCGACCGCAACGACAATCGCGGCTGGGCCAGCAACGGCGACCGCGACAGCAATCGCGACTATCGCGACAACAACCGCAACGGCAGCTATCGCGATGCCAACCGCAATGGCAGCTACCGTGACGACCGGCGCGATTCCCAGCGGGATTCCCGGCGCGATCATCGCCAGTGGGACCGGCAGGGCTGGCGCAACGACCGGCGCTACAACTGGAACGACTATCGCCGTTCCAACCGCAACGTTTATCGCCTGGGCAGCTATTATTCGCCCTATCGCAGCTACAGCTACAGCCGGATAAGCATCGGGTTCAGCCTCGACAGCCTGTTCTTCGGCAGCCGCTACTGGATCAACGATCCGTGGCAGTATCGCCTGCCCGCCGTCTACGGCCCCTATCGCTGGGTCCGCTATTACGACGACGTGCTGCTGGTCGATACCTACAGCGGTGAAGTGGTGGACGTGATCTACGATTTCTTCTGGTAATCACCCCTCAAACTGAATGCCGGAAGAGTGGCCGGCAAACGGAGCCCCCGTCCCCCGCAAGGTGGGCGGGGGTTTTGTGTTGCACGATAGCCTGCGCTTTGGAACAAGGGCGGCGATGACAACCGAGGTCAAGCCCGAGTTCCGCAAGGACCAGCCCGCCCTGCGCAAGGTGGGCAACCAGGTGCGTGAGCGGGTAACTGCCAATCCGGCAGTATGGAAAGTGCCGACCGACAAGGCGGAAGTGTTTGCCGTCGCCGATTTCATGACGCGGGAAGAGTGTGGCCGGATGATCGCCATGATCGACGAGGTCGCACGGCCTTCCAGCGTATTCGACATGGAATACAAGGATGGTTACCGCACCTCCTATTCGGGCGATGTCGATCCGCACAATCCCTTCGTCAAAATGCTCGACCGGCGGATTGACGACCTGATGGGGATCGAGCCCACGTTCGGCGAGACCATCCAGGGCCAGCGCTATATGCCGGGGCAGGAATTCAAGCCGCATCACGACTGGTTCCATCCCAACACCAGCTACTGGGAGATCGAGACCGCTCGCGGCGGCCAGCGGGCGTGGACAGCGATGGTCTATCTCAACGATGTGGAAGAAGGTGGGACGACCGATTTCACCGATCTGGGCATGGCGATCGAGCCCAAGGCAGGTGTCCTGCTGTTGTGGAACAATACCGATGGCGAGGGCCTGCCCAACCATGCCACGATCCACGCCGGCAGGCCCGTGGTGCGCGGGGCGAAGTATGTGATCACCAAATGGTACCGCGCCAAGCCCTGGCGGTAGGGCGTTCGATGCACCCGAATTTCAAACCCAGCTCCGTTCGCATCGAGCGAAGTCGAGATGCCATGCGCGGTGTCTCGACTTCGCTCGACACGAACGGAGATTGAATGAATTTGGCTAAGCCTTGGCCAACGCCTCGGCAATCAGTCGGCGGCTGTTGGCAATTCCGTACAACGCGATGAAACTGCCCATGCGCGGACCCTGCTCACTACCGAGCAGGGTCTCGTACAAGGAACGGAACCAGTCGCGCAGGTTTTCGAAACCGAATTCTTCCTTCTTGCCGATCTCGTAGACCATGTTCTGCAGGTCCTCGGCCGAGGTATCGTCCGTGGCGCCGGCCAGATATGTATCCAACTCGCGCAGGGCCGCAGCCTCGTTCGGCGCGGGTGCGCGGCGGGCCAGTGTCGGTGCCACGAAGTCACGGTTGTAGGCCAGCGCCGTGCCCACCAGTACGGCCAGGTCGGGATAGGCCTGGGGCGAGGCGTCGGCCACATAATTGCCGAGGTACGCCCATACCTGCTCCGCCGTTGCCTCTGCCCCCAGGACGCTGACCAGGTTAAGCAGTAGGCCATAAGTTACGGGCAAGGTATCGCCCGCCCCGGCATCGTTGTTGGCCGCGTGCAGCAGGTGCCACGCCGGGTTGCCCAGCCGCTTGTCCCATTCCTGTGCCGGAATGGCGGCGCGGAACTGCCAGTATTCGTCAACCGCGCGCGGGATTACGCTGATCGATAGCTGCTTGGCGCTTTTGGGATTGGCATAGAGGTAATGCCCCAGGCTTTCCTCGCTGCCATAGGTCAGCCATTCCTCGATACTGAGACCGTTGCCCTTGGACTTGGAAATCTTCTCGCCGTTGGCATCGAGGAACAGCTCGTAGATCATGCCCTCGGGCTTGCGCCCGCCCAGCACCTCGACGATGCGGCCCGACTGGGTGACGCTGTCGGTCAGATCCTTGCCGCACATCTCGTAATCGACGCCAAGCGCATACCAGCGCATGGCCCAATCGACCTTCCATTGCAGCTTGGCCTGCCCGCCGAAAATCGATTGCTCGATGATCTGGCCTTCATCCTCGAAGCGGATCATGCCCGTTTCGGCATCCAGCACTTCGACCGGCACCTGCAGCACCACGCCGCTGGTCGGGCTGACTGGCAGGACTGGCGAATAGGTGCGGCGGCGTTCTTCGCGCAGGGTCGGCAGCATGATCGCCTGGATGGCATCGAACTTGCGCAGCACCTGCCGCAGCGCATCGTCGAACGCGCCCGAATTATAGCGTTCGGATGCCGAGACGAATTCGTAATCGAACCCGAACTGGTCGAGGAAATCCTTCAGCCGCGCATTGTTGTGGTGGGCAAAGCTTTCGTGGGTGCCGAACGGATCGGGAATGCGGGTCAGCGGCTTGCCGAGGTGGCTTTCCAGCATCGCCTTGTTTGGCACGTTGTCCGGCACTTTGCGCAGGCCGTCCATGTCATCGCTGAACGCCACCAGCCGCGTGGGCGCAGGCAGGCCGTTTTCGCTCGCCACGATTTCATAGGCGCGGCGAACCAGCGTGGTGCGCAGCACTTCCTGGAAGGTGCCGATATGCGGCAGGCCGCTGGGGCCATAGCCGGTCTCGAACAATGCGGGTGCGCCGCCTGGCTTGGCACCGCGAAAGCGCTTCACAAGCTTCATCGCCTCCTGGAAAGGCCAGGACTTGGAGGTGTGGGCGGCAGCGATCAGCGCATCATCAATCATAATCGCGCGGCTTTTGCCCAAACCCCGCTCTTTCGCAAGTGCGAGAGGACATGTTGCGACATTTTCGCGTGTTGGCGTTCCCCTGTTGCTGTGGCAGTCTGCCAGGCGGAGAAGATTTGGGGGAGATAACAGGATGGCGCGCAAAGCGTATCCGGATGACGTACCACTGTTCCGGTACGCCTATACCGCATTGACACAGGACCAGGTTGGCGCTGCGTTACGCGCCCCGGCCCTGGCCGGTCCTGACAGCGAGGGTGAGCTGGAGCAGCTCTCCCTCGAGCAGCTGGCCTTCGTGGCGACAGACGGCACGCGACTGACGTGGAATTTCGGAGCCAACATGCAGGTCACACTGCAAGGCGAGCAGCCCGGCCGCTATGGCGCACTGACTGTCGATCATGTCACCCTGATCGCCCACCTGGTGCCGGGCACCACACGCGGCTATGCCATCGCGTGGGACCGGCGTGATAACCGCGCCACGGTATTTGAACTGTGGTTCGGGGGTGGCCCTGCCCCGACTAACCGCGAGGTCAACCGGGCCGTGTGGCACGGCCATATCGAAGGCGGTGTGCAGCCTGCGGGCGAACTGCACATGCCGACCGGCCGCGTACAAGGCCGCGCCATCATGTGGGCCGAGGATACCGGCAATCGCACTGTCGATTATTACCCATCGTCCGCCTTCTCGCACTGGGTGGAGCTGGACCGGATCGCCGAAGGGCGCGGCTATTCCGGCCCATCGGACTACATCAAGCTGACCGAGGATTTGTATCTCTACAGCCGCACCGAGGCCGAGTTTTCGGGCTTGTGGCACATGTATGTGATGGATGCGAACCGGCTGGAATCGGTCGGCCTGCGCCTCGGGTTCGATGGTGTCGACAACCTTGAATACTATATGTTTCGCGGCACCGGAGAATGGCTTGGCCAGATCGCCAACTTCATGAAGTTTGAAGATGTCAGCGGCGATCCGCTGGCAATGCCCGATGGTCCCAAGGGCGCGCGCCGGGTCTATCGTCCGCTTGAAACGATGGACAAGATGACACCGGCCGAAGTGAACGCGGTGGTAGCAACCGATACCCATGTATTTGACCGCGCCAGCGCGATGGCGGGCCACGGACTGCCGCCCAGCCCCGGCCTTGCAGGCAAAAGTTTTTCAGTCGAATATGATGGCGGACAACAGATTGAATACCGCTTCACCAGCCATGATGCGCTGGAATGGCGGATGAATGGCCAGGGGGGCTTCACCACGGCGCGGTACAACGCCTGGGAGAATATGCCCGGCGTGTTTATCTTCGGGCACCTGCTGGCAGGCACCGACAACCACGATGGCCACGTGGTCGTGGCAGACCTCAAAAACGGCAAGGCCACCTGCTTCCACGGCTATCTCAACACGCCTTATTTCGCCAACGAGGCGGGCGCGGAAACGTGGTTCGGCAAGCTGGTGGGCGAAGGCATTCCTGATCCGGGTGACGCGCGGCATGAACGCACGGGCGACCTGCTCGGCTGTTGCTTCACCTGGTCCTATTCGCCGGGTCTTACTTCAATGCATCTGTATTCCAGCCCCAACACGGTGAGCTGGATCATCTTCACCCCCAGCGGCCACGGCGGCGCGGAATGGGCCGGAAGCGGGGACTATGTGAAGATCCGCGACCAGCTGTATTTCGTGCGCTGGCAGGAAGAAGCCTGCAACGGCACACTGGGCACGATCCTGATCAACATGCGCACCATGCACGACAGCGGGATCGGCTATCACTGCGGCGAGAACGGCCTGAGCATGAGCCCGGTAGGTGCCTATGCCCGGCTGGCCGGGCGGTTCGAAGTGGACAGGTATCTTGGCAACAAGCGGGGAGGTTACGCGGTATGAACCAGCTCAACACGACAGGGCACCAGACCGACCGGCGCAGCATGCTGAAGCTGGGCGCGCTGGCCGCCACGCCGCTGGCCGTGCTGGCCCCGTCAGCCGTGCTGGCCGCCAGCGATGACAGTGCCGCCCGGCTCTCGCTGCTGGAAACCCGGCAAGCAATCGAGGATCTGGCGCGCAAGGTCGTGCGCCGGTTCAACAATGGCGGGGCCGATGCCTGCGCCGATCTTGCCCGCTGCAGCGATGCCTTCAGGCTCGATCCGATGTTGAGCGCAATCAGGCCCGATCCTGATGTCGATCTGGCCGTGGAACTGGCGGCGGACGGCGCCAGCGCGATCTGTCGCCAGCAGTGCCGGGCCGAACAAGCCCTGGCCTTTGCGGGCAACACCACGGTGGAGCGCATGGCGCGCTTCCAGGGACACACTGAAACCACCGGGTCCACCCCCGCCACGCTCGAACTCACGATGGAGCGCAGCGCGAACGGTTGGGCAATCCGCACTATGCATGTCGCCTGATCGAAAGGCGAATGAGGGAGAGAATACGATGAAGACACTTGCAGCGGTCAGCGTGACCGCGCTGGCGCTGGCTGCCTGCACCACGGGCGAGAATGAAGCGCCCGCCACGATCACCGCCACAGCGGAAGATTGCGCCAGCTTCGATGCCGCCGCGATCGGAGGCGCGAATGCAACGGCCACCTGGGTGGAAGCGGCCGATGGCGCGCCCTCTTTCTGCGAAGTGACAGCCACCCTGTCACCTGTCGAAGGCTCGGCGATCGGCGTGGTTTATCGCCTGCCGGCGGAATGGAATGGCAAGTTGCTGGGCATCGGCGGCGGCGGCTGGGCCGGCAATGTCACGCTGATGGCGGCAGCAGACGGGCTGGCGAAAGGGTATGCCACATTGCAGACCGATGGCGGCAACGCCGGGACGGATGTCTGGGCCAACACCTGGGTGGCCGAGCGACCCGAAAGCGCCACCGATTTCAGCCACCGCGCGGTCCACGAAATGACCGTGGCCGGCAAGGCCGTGGCGGCCGACTTCTACGGCCAGGAGCACCGCCGCGCATACTTCAACGGTTGTTCCACCGGCGGACGCATGGCCCTGATGGAAGCCCAGCGCTACCCCGAGGACTATGACGCGATTATCGCCGGTGCGCCGGTTTATACGCTGCAGGTGCAGACCAGTGCAGTGCTGCGCAACCAGACCTTTGCCGCTGGCGGCGGTGCTGGCGGCTTTACAGAAGCGGACCTGCAACTGGTGCAGTCTTCTGTGCTGGCCCAGTGCGACGCGGCAGACGGGCTGGCGGACGGCATCGTGAACGACCCGTCATCGTGTGGCTGGCAGCCGTCGAGCCTGCAATGCACGGGAGCCAAGACCGATCAGTGCCTTTCGGCCCCGCAAGTCACCGCGCTACAGACCGCCTATGACGGAGTCCGGGCGTCGGACAATTCGTGGTCGATGTTCCCCATGCGGCGCGGCGGTGAAGCTGGTTGGGCCATGTTTGTCGGCACTAATGGTGAGGGTCAGGATCCGACCGGCGGTGGCGGCCTTGCCAACCTGTTCCCGCTGTTCTTTGGCGATACCCCCGTCACCCTCGCCAGCTTCAACGACGCCAACTACCTCGGAGTGCGCGCCAGTCCCTTTGCTGAAATGTACGAGGCGAAGAACCCCGACCTGTCGGCCTTTTTCGAGCGCGGTGGCCGGCTGATCATGTGGCACGGCGAGAGTGACCCTGGCCCCAGCCCGGTCGGCTCGCTGGAATATGCGCAAGCCGTAATGTCGCAAAATCCTGCTGCGGCCGATCAATTCCGCTACTTCACCCTGCCCGGCGTAGGGCATTGTCGTGGTGGACCGGGCGCGGACCTGGTCGATTACGTGTCGGCGATGGATGACTGGGTGGAAAGCGGTGAAGCGCCCGAACGTCTGATCGGAACCCGGCAGGATGGCTCGATGACCAGACCGCACTGTGCCTGGCCGAATGTAGCCCGGTTCGAAGGCGGCGGCGATGCCAACGATCCGGCAGGCTGGGCCTGCGTTCCCCGCACATGACCACGAAAAAGGGGCGGCTACCCGTGGGTAACCGCCCCTTCTCCGCCTAGCTTGCCTGATAGGGGATAACCATCAGGCAGCCGCTGGACGATTATGCTGCAGTTCCGGCCAGTTCTGCGGATACTGGCTGAGATCAATGCGCGACTTACCGTTTGCGAACGTCCGGCCAAGCGATTGCATGATCAGACGGGCACGATGGCGGCGCGCGCGCGGCGAATGGAACGGGTTGGCCCGGTCAGGCTTGGCCGCCACCATCCGCTGAAGCAGGGCCTCACGCTCGTCATAGGTCGCCGGAATGGTTCGAGGCAGGGCCACCGTGGCACCAGCCGGAGCAAGGTTTGGGCTGCGTTCCCGAGCAGGTTCACGGATCTGCAAGACCAGTCCCTGATAGTGCGGCGCCGCATCTCGCGGGGCGCTTGCTGAAGCGTCTGCAATACCGGCAATGGTAGCCGTGCCGGCCGGGATAGCCAGAGGTGCCACATCACTGCTGGTCCTAGCCAAAACGGGCGGAACCGGCGCGGGATCGACCTTCGGCCGTTCGATCACCGGAACCCGGTCAACCCGGCGAACCTGGCGACGACGCAGGGCCAGCGCGCCGAGAAAGCCGAGGCCCAAGATGCCCAGACCCGATGCCAGCAAGCCAAGCCACACAGCCGTGTCGGTGCCGCTGTCCTGCGAAGCCGAATCAATCGAAGCGTTGGCGTCGACACTCTGGTCGATCACCGGCGGGACAGGCGGTAGGGGCGGCGGGATGTCTCCCGGGGGTGCGGGTTCGGGGATCTCCGGAATCGAAGGCTCGGGCGGCGGCGTTGCCGCGCTGGTGCGTGCGGCAGCATCAGCGCGGGGTGCCGGAGCACGTTCAGCCGTTGCCGGAGCGGCAGCGCCTTCCTGGGTGGCCGGAACTTGCTGCACGACCGTTCGCGCATCAAACACACGATTGGATGTCGGCGGGGTGTTGGTGGTTGTCCGCACCGGGGCGGCCCCGGTCGTTACAGGGTTTGACGAGGTGGAACTGGCCGGGCCAGAAGTCATCGGAGCCGCAGGCGGGGCGGACGTAACCGGCGCGGGATCGACCGGCAGTTGCATCCGGGGTGTAGGCAGCGGCGCCGGTGCCACAGTAGGCGGGGCAGCAACAACGCTGGGCTGGCCCCTTGGCGGAGCGGCGGGGTCCTGCGCAGCAAGCGGGGTTGAACCAAGCACCAGAGCCGCGGCAATCGCGGGAACAGTGCTGCGAGCAAGGTGTGTTTTTGTGATCATGGTGAAGCTTTAAACCCGCAACACGATCTGCCAGTTCCGTTAACCGACGTTCAGGGACAAACTAACTATATGATATAATATATTTCTTCTTTCATTTCTTGCGGCAGGAGGAGCAGTCCGTGCGACCGGTGATGCATCCAGAAATCCGATCTGGCAGAATTTCCAGTCAACTTTGCCAAGCTTCGTTTACTTTTCGTTCCAGCTTGCGATAGTGGGCGAATGTCCCCCGACCTGCCAGCCGCGCCCTCCCCTCTGGCCCTGCCCGCGATCCATGCCAGCCATGCCGGATGCTGGCTGCGGCGGGCGGATGGCGCAACGTCGGGTGTGGGCAAGGGCGAGGCGGTGATGGCGGCAGCGGATTCCCCTCTGCTGATGATCAATGCGCCACTGGTAGCCACCAGGCTCGGCTATCCCGACCTGTCCGGGCTCGATCTGCTCGAACTGTTCGCTTTCGTGCACCCGGCGCGGTTCTGCGTGCCGACCCCGCGCGGGCTGGCCCATGCCCTGGGCCTGCCCGAACCGGCGGGCGATGATGATGTGCCGCGCTTTCTTCAGCTGGCAGCGGGCGCACTGCTGGCGCGTTGTTCCGCCCCCGATTGGCCCGAACGCGAAGGCGCATGGAGCGTGCTGGAATCGCTGGCGCGGCTGCGCTGGGCCTGGGCGGGCGTGCTGGCCCAGCATGTGGCCCGGCCGCAGCAGGCCGAAAAGTGGCTGTTCGCCCGGTTGCCCGAATGGGAAGAGGCAGGCGAACGGCCGCAACCGGCGCAGGTTCAGCTGGTCGAGGCAGCGGTCGATACCCGGCTGGTCGAACTGACCGGGCTGGCCGCCGAGCGACGCGACGGGCAGCGCGATTTTGCCCGTTCTGCCGCGCGCATCTTCGCGCCGCGCGCAAAGCGGGATTTGCCGCACATGTTACTGGCGCAGGCCGGCACCGGCATCGGCAAGACGCTGGGCTATCTCGCCCCCGCTTCGCTGTGGGCCGAACAATCGAAGGGGACAGTGTGGGTCTCCACGTTCACCAAGAACCTGCAGCGCCAGCTGCGCAGCGAAAGCCGCCGCGCCTGGCCCGAAGCCCGCGCCGATGGCACCCGCCCGGTGGTGATCCGCAAGGGGCGCGAGAATTACCTCTGCCTGCTCAACCTGGAAGACGCGCTGCAAGGCGGGTTCGGCGGGCGAGCCGCGATCATGGCGCAACTGGTGGCGCGCTGGGCTGCTTACTCGCAGGATGGCGACATGATCGGCGGCGACCTGCCCGGCTGGCTCGGCACGCTGTTCCGCGCCCGCGCGATCCGCAGCCTGACCGACCAGCGCGGCGAATGCATCTATGCCGGGTGCCCGCATTTCCGCAAATGCTTCATCGAACGGGCCGCCCGGGCCAGCGCCCAAGCCGATCTGGTCATCGCCAACCATGCACTGGTGATGGTCAACGCAGCGCGCGGAAGGGACCATGCACAAAGGCCCACCCGGATCATATTCGACGAAGGCCATCACGTATTCGAAGCGGCTGACAGCACCTTTGCCGCCGCCTTGACCGGGGCCGAGACGGTGGAACTGAAGCGCTGGATCCTGGGACCGGAGCGCGGCTCGAAAGGTCGGCGCAGGGGCCTGGCTGCGCGACTGGCCGATGTTTCAAGCTATGACGAGGTTGGCGGCAAGGCAGTGTCGGCGGCCTGCCAGGCGGCAGAAGCTCTGCCCACCCAAGGCTGGCTGCAACGTCTGGCCGAAGGCCAGCCTTCGGGTCCGCTGGAGGAGCTGTTCGCCGCGGTGCGAGCAGTCACCTATGCGCGCGACGAAAGCGGGCAGGATGCAGGCTATGCGATTGAAACCGAGGCTGCCCAGCTCGAAGGGGATTTTGTCGAACTGGCCCAGCAGGCTGCCATCTCGCTGGCCGAAATCCGCACCCCGCTGATCCGGCTTGGCGTGCGGCTGGAAGCGCTGCTGACCGATGGCCCCGACTGGCTTGACGGCCAGGGCCGGGCGCGGATCGAGGGCGCGCGCCACTCGCTGGTCTGGCGGATTGATATGCTGGCCGCCTGGGAATCCCTGCTGCAACGGATGGGCGGGCCAGCCAATCCTGATTTTGTTGACTGGCTGGCGGTCGATCGGTCGGATGCCCGCGATTATGACGTGGGGCTGCACCGCTGCTATCTCGATCCGATGAAGCCATTTGCGCAGACGGTGCTGGCAGGTACGCACGGGGTAATGCTGACCAGCGCGACATTATGCGATCGCAGCATGGACGGGGCCGACTGGGCGAGCGCGGTGGAACGATCCGGGGCTGGCCATCTCGATATTACCCCGCAGCTGGCCGAAGCTGCCAGCCCGTTCGACTATGCCGCGCGGGCCGAAGTCCTGATCGTGACCGATGTGCCGAAAGGCGATCTGGCCGCGCTGGCGGGGGCCTATGCCCGGATCATCGATACCAGCGGTGGCGGTGTGCTGGGCCTGTTCACCGCCATTCGCCGCCTGCGCGCAGTGCATGGGCGGATCGCCGACCGCCTCGCCCGGGCTGGGCTGCCGCTCTATGCCCAGCATGTCGATCCGATCGACACCGGCACGCTGGTCGATATTTTCCGCGACGATCCTGCCGCCAGCCTTCTTGGCACCGATGCCCTGCGCGACGGGGTGGACGTACCCGGCCATTCCCTGCGCTGCGTGGTGATGGAGCAGGTTCCCTGGCCCAAGCCGTCGATCCTCCATCGTGCCCGCCGGGCGGCCAATGGCGGGGGCGCATATGACGACCGGATCATCCGGGCAAAGCTGGCGCAGGCATTCGGCCGGCTGATCCGCAGCAAGGACGACCGCGGCCATTTCATCGTCCTGTCACCCGCTTTTCCCAGTCGCCTGCTCGGCGCTTTCCCGGCCGGAACGCCGGTCCACCGGGTGACTCTGGACGAAGCGCTGCATCGCGTGGATGCGGCGAATCTGGTAATGGATCACGGCGCGGTGCCTGCGCCAGAGGACGAGATTCGATGAAGACCTTGGGCCTGATGCGCCATGCCAAGTCGGATTGGGACGACCTCAGCCTGCGTGATTTTGATCGCGGGCTGAACGATCGCGGTCGCAAGGGGGCGGCGTTGATGGGAGCGCATGTCACAGCGCTCGGGCTGCCGTGGGATCATGTGCTGGCCAGCCCGGCTGCCCGGGTCCGGCGCACGCTCGAAGCATCAGGGCTGGACCTGCCGGTGACCTGGCTCGACGAGGCCTATATGGCCGACAGCACCACCTTGCTGGCACTGCTGCGCAAACATGGCGGTAATGCCCCCGCCCTGCTGCTGGCGGCGCACAATCCGGGATTGCAGGAACTGGCGCTCGACCTGGTTCCGCCCGATGCGGAAGATGAGCTGTTCGAAGAAGTCATGGCCAAGTTTCCCACCGCTGCCTTTGCGGTGTTCGAACTCGATATTGACGATTGGGCCGATTGCGTTCCCGGCTGCGGTCGCCTGACGCATTTTGTCCGTCCGCGTGACCTGGATCCGGATTTGGGGCCTGAACGGTAACGGGCTAGCGATGGAATGGCGTCAGGCCGCTTTCAGCGCGCCCGACAGACGGTTGCGGATGGACAGCAGCCGCGCCTTCATGTCCACGATCGCCTCATCGGCCGACAGTGCGCGGGCAGCGGGCGTTTCCGCCTCCTCCAGCACGGCACGCGCGCCTTTCAGCGTATAGCCTTCGCGGTTCACCAGCCGGTCGATTGTCCTGACGAGGGCCACGTCATGTGGGCGATAAAGCCGCCGCCCGCCACTGCGCTTTAGTGGCTTGAGCATTGGGAACTGCTGTTCCCAATAGCGCAGGATATGCTGCCGGATGCCAAAAGCCGCCGCCACTTCGCCGATCGTACGCATGGCATCAGGTGCCTTGCCGTCATCAAACGGAGAGTTGGCTGGCGACATCATGTCAGGATCCCTTGACGACGCGTTCCTTCAGCTTCTGGCTGGCGCGGAAGGTCATCACGCGGCGCGGGGTGATCGGCACTTCGACCCCCGTCTTGGGATTGCGCCCGACGCGTTCCTTCTTGTCGCGCAGCACGAAGCTGCCGAAACCGGAAATTTTCACATTCTCGCCATTGCCCATGGCTTCGCACATGCGAGCGAGGATGGCCTCGACCAGGTCAAGCGATTCCGAACGGGAGAAACCCATCTTGCGATTGATCGTCTCGGCTAGGTCGGCACGAGTCAACGTGCCAACGGAACGCATCGAATCCATGCGCCTAATCTCCTCATCCACAACACGACCCGAAAACGGTTAATGCTATAATCACCGAGACTTGGCAAGCAAAGCGCAGGAAATATCCCACATCATGAACAGCGACTGCCGGTTCAGACGCGGATCAGGCTGGCCCCCCAGGTGAAACCACCACCCATTGCTTCGAGCATGACCAGCTGGCCGCGCTTGATCCGCCCGTCACGCCAGGCGGTATCGAACGCCAGCGGAACCGATGCGGCAGACGTGTTGGCATGGGTATCGACCGTGATTACGATCTTTTCCATCGGCAGGCCCAACTTGCGTGCCGTGGCATCGAGGATGCGCAGGTTGGCCTGATGAGGCACCACCCAATCAATATCGGCCGATACATGGCCAGACTTGGCCAGAACGTCGGCCAGCACTTGCGCCAGGTTGGTTACAGCATGGCGGAACACCTCGCGACCCTTCATCCGCAGGTGGCCAACAGTCCCGGTAGTGGACACGCCGCCATCGACATAAAGCAGTTCGCCATGCGCACCATCGGCATGGAGCTGGGTGGCAAGGATGCCGCGGTCTGCCTTATCGCCATCAACTTCGGCCGCGCCGATCACAAAGGCACCCGCGCCATCGCCGAACAGCACGCAGGTCGCGCGGTCTTCCCAGTCGAGCAGGCGGCTCATCGTTTCAGCGCCGATCACCAGCGCCTTTGACGCCATGCCGCTGCGGATCATCGCATCGGCCGTGCCCAGCGCATAGAGAAAGCCCGAACACACCGCCGCCACGTCAAACGCCGGGAAGCCAGCCCCGCCCAGCGCTTTCTGCACCAGGGTGGCAGTGGCGGGAAACGTGCAATCGGGCGTAGCCGTGGCCAGCACAATCAGGTCAATCTCGCCGATCTCAATGCCTGCGTCGTCCAGTGCGCGGCGCGCAGCAGCAGTGGCCAACGTGGCGGTGGTTTCGCCCTCACCCGCCAGATAGCGCTGGGTAATGCCGGTCCGCTCGCGAATCCATTCGTCGCTGGTATCGACGGTTTTCGCCAGCTCTTCGTTGCTGACGGCGCGGGCCGGGAGCGCCGAACCCGAACCCAGAAAGATCGATCGGATCACTTGGCCGGGCTTCCTTTGTCACTGCCGTTCTCGCGTAGGCGGACTTCGCCCAGTTCGGCCAGATCGGCACAGATGCGCGTGGTCAGGTCTTCTTCCAGCAGGCGCGCCGCAACGGCAACGGCATTGGCCACGCCTTGCGTGTTGGCGCTGCCATGCGACTTCACCACTACGCCGTTAAGGCCCAGGAAAACGCCGCCGTTGTGGTTGTTGGGATCGAGGTGATGGCGCAGCAATTCGGTTGCCGGGCGCGAGATCAGGAATCCGATCTTGGAGCGCAACGAGGACCGAAACGCGGTCTTGAGCAGGTCGGTCACGAAGCGCGCCGATCCCTCGATCGCCTTCAGCGCGATATTGCCCGAAAAGCCATCGGTCACCACCACGTCAACATCGCCGCGGTTGATCTTGTCGGCCTCGACATAGCCTTCAAAGCTGAGCGCAAGGCCGGTGGCCGCACGCAGGCGGCTGGCAGCTTCCTGCAGCTTGTCCGTACCCTTGGTGTCTTCGGTGCCGATGTTGAGCAGCCGCACGCGCGGGGCGTCCTTGCCGGTGACAATGCGGGCATAGGCCGCGCCCATGATGGCGAATTGCACAAGGTTACGCGCATCGCATTCGGTGTTGGCGCCCAGATCGAGCATCACCACGTCATCATCGCTGAGTGTGGGGAGCAGTGCGGCCAGTGCCGGACGGTCAATCCCCGGCATCGTCCGCAGGGCCAGCTTGCTCATGGCCATCAGTGCGCCGGTATTGCCCGCGCTGACAGCAGCACCGCAATCGCCGGTTTTCACCGCGTTGATCGCCAGCCCCATGCTGGTGGTCTTGGCGCGGCGCAGGGCCTGGGTGGGCTTTTCGTCACCGGCCACCACGTCATCGCAGTGGAGGATGTCGGACGCACCGCGCATGTTGGGGTGATTGTCGAGCGCCGCCTTGATGCGCGTTTCATCGCCCACCAGCAGGAACTTGAACTGCTCGTGACGGCGACGGGCGAGCGCTGCGCCGGATACCATCACGCGCACGCCCTCATCGCCGCCCATCGCATCAATAGCGATACGCGGCAGGGTCATACGCTCGATACTCCCGGCAAATTAGGGCTAGAGGCCCTTGGGCTCGAGAATCTGGCGGCCGTTATAGTGGCCACACGCGCCGCACAGATTGTGCGGGCGCTTCAGTTCGCCGCAGTTCGAGCACTCATGATACGCCTCGACCGGAAGCGCATCATGCGAGCGGCGGTTGCCGCGACGATGCGGCGATGTTTTTCTTTTAGGGACAGCCATGGCGGCACCTGTTCCTTGAATACAATAAAATGTTGGAGCCGCCCTAGGGCAAGCACCCTGCCTGCGCAAGCGCGCCGCAAAGTGCCCCAGGGATGCGTCGAAGGCGCGCGCTATAGACCATTTGTCCGGTGTTGCAAGCCACCATGTCCGACCCTAAGCCGGGAAATCGATGGAGGGGAAATCCGATGGAAGATCTGCACATTTCTTTGCTGTCTGCCGCGCTGGCCGCGCTTGTCACCGGATGGCTGGGGTATCGCTGCGGCAATATCCGCATCAAGAAAAAGATCCTCCACGGCGATGGCGGCAATGCCCTGTTGCACCGCCGCATGCGGGCGCAAAGCAATTTCACCGAATACACCCCGATTGCTCTGATGCTTATCCTGCTACTGGACTTGGCGGATCAGGACGGTTGGCTGCTGGGCCTTACCGCCCTGGCCTTCCTGATCGGGCGGGTGCTTCATGCTATCGGAATGGACGCAGAAACCGCCGCCCGACCGCGCATGATCGGCATGATGCTGACTTTTCCACTGCTGATACTGTGGGCCGGATGGGCGATCGCTGCGGCGTTTAGGCTCGTTTAGGCGCGCGCCATTGCCGCATCGCTGACAAACTGGTTGGTTGCCCGCTCCTGTCCGAAAGTGCTGGTGGGGCCGTGGCCGGGCACGAAAGTAACCCCGTTGCCCAGTGGCCACAGCTTCTGGGTGATAGCGTCGAGCAGGTCCTGATGGTTCCCCATCGGAAAATCGGTCCGCCCGATGGATCCGGCAAACAGAACATCGCCCACAAACGCAAAACTGGTCGGGCGATGAAAGAACACCACGTGGCCCGGCGTGTGGCCTGGGCAGTGAATCACCTCCAGCGTAATCTCGCCAAAGCTGACAGTGTCGCCATCGTGCAGCCAGCGATCCGGCTCGAAAATCTCGCAATGCATGCCGAACCGCGGGCCATCATCTTCCAGCCGGGCGATCCAGAAGCGGTCCGCCTCGTGCGGCCCTTCTATTGGCACGCCCAGTTCCTTGGCCAGAATGCCCGACTGGCCGCAGTGGTCGGCGTGGCCGTGGGTCAGGAGAATCTTCTCCACGGTCACTCCAGCCCGCGCCACGGCATCCTTCAGTTTGGCCAGATCGCCGCCCGGGTCGACCAGCGCCCCGCGCATGGTTTTGGAACACCAGACAAGCGAACAGTTTTGTTCGAACGCAGTCACCGGCAGGATCGCGGCGCGCAGGGGGGCTTCAGCAGTCATCCGTAATGTGTGGCGACCCGCCAGCGCATTTACAACCGCCCGCTTTTCCACACCACACGGCCAACCAGATGCAGATCGTCAGCCATGACAGAGATCGGCGGGTAACTGAGGTTCTGACTGAGGATCGAGAATCGGCCCGCCCCCTGCGAAGTAACGCGCTTGACCAGCAGGTTACCATCCAGCCGCAGCACGTAGATGCCATCGCGGAACGGGCGCGCGCCCATATCCACCAGCAGGTCATCACCTTCGCGCAACAGCGGCTCCATCGAATCGCCCACCACCCGCACGGCGGACAGCTTGCTGGCATCCAGCGCGTGTTCGCGCAGCCATTTGCGGCTGAACCGGAAGCTGTCGAACGCCCCCTCCAGCGCGGTCGCGGCACCAGGCCCGGCCGAAGCCTCGACCGAAAGGCGCGGCACTTCGACCCAGTCTCCGGTACTATCGTAGGATTTTTCCTTCGACCCACCAAGCTCAGCTTCGGCCACGCCGAAGAACCGCGCCAGTTTGCGCCGATCGTCCTCCTCCAGCTTGCGCGGACTACCTTTGGAAATATACTGCTGCAAATACGTGGTATTACGACCCAGCATCCGGGAGAGCGAGGCAAGGCTGCTGCCCTTGTCCTTCGCCAATGTTGCCAGTCTTGCGCGCGATTGCATGGCCCAATTCCCCAAGTGGTGCTGATCGCTTCCTACATGAAGGATTTTTCCTAGACAAGTAGGATTTCGCAGGACAGCTAGATGACAGGGTGATTCGTTACCTGGCCACCAAAAAGCCACGCGCAAGAACAGGATAAGGGAACCGCGATGCTGATCCGCAAGATTGAAGTCTTCCTTCGCCGGACGGGCATGCCCGCCACCAAATTCGGCCGCCTCGCCACGCAGGATCCCCGCTTCGTGCTGGACCTGCGCAATGGCCGGTCGCCCAGGGAAAATACCAAGTCACGGGTGGAACATTTCATGAACACTTACGGGGAGCAGTCGCATGCATATTGAATTGAACAGCCGCCCTGCCCCCGTGTGGAAGCGCCGCCGGACCAGTGGCGAACGGCTGGTGGAGGCGCTGGTGGCGCTGGCACGAGGCAAGGCAACGATGCTTCACCACGAGGAATGCAGCTGGGCCAGCATCACCTTTGTCGGCGCGCGGCACCGGGTAAACCTGCTGTTCGACGGGGCCGAAGCGGTGGAAGCAGGCGAATGCTTCATCGCCTTCCTGCCCGAACACGAATTCGCCATCCCCGGCCAACTGGTGGCCGATGCTGCGGTGGTAGAAGTCGATCATGTGGCCCACCCGCCGCGGATGACGGTGATGTGCGAACTGCTGCTGCTGGACGAAGGGTAAAGGCATGGCCACCCAACGGGCCGCCATTGGCGGCCCGCAAGGGCGACCGCCCGCCCGCAGGTGCCCCGCAGCGGAGCGGAGGGAACAGCACCAAGGACGCAGGCCGGGATGGGCCTGCGAAACTCAAATGCGCCGTATCACCAGGTTCCGGATCTCGCTCATGTCTTCCATGGCAAAGCGCACGCCTTCACGCCCCAGGCCGGAATCCTTGACCCCGCCATAGGGCATGTTGTCCACCCGGTAGCTGGAGACATCGTTCACCACCACGCCGCCCACATCAAGGCTGTCCCAGGCTTCGAGCACCTTGTGGATGTCGCGGGTGAAAATGCCCGCCTGTAGGCCAAACTTGCTGTCGTTGACCTGTTCCAGAGCCTCGCTCCATTCGGAGAAGCGCGACAGGTTGGCCAGCGGCCCGAAAGCTTCCTCGCGGTTGGCGTCGCAGTTTTCGGGCACGCCTTCCAGCAAGGTCGCTTCCAGCATCGCGCCTTCCAGCTTGCCGCCACACAGCAGAGTTGCGCCTGCGGAGACCGCCGCGTCGATCCAGCCCTTCAGCCGCTGCGCTTCCTTTTCGGAGATCATCGGGCCGATGAAGGTGTTGCGGTTCTTGGGGTCGCCTGAGACGAGCGTGGCAGTCTTGGCCACCAGCATGGCCTTGAATTCATCGTAGATGGCATCGTGGATAATGATCCGCTGCACCCCGATGCAACTTTGCCCGCTCTGGTAGAAGGCACCGAACACGATCCGCTCCAGCGCGTGGTCGAGGTCCGCATCATGGTCCACGATCACCGCCGCATTGCCGCCCAGTTCCAGCACCACCTTCTTCTTGCCCGCCTTGGCCTTCAAGTCCCAGCCAACGCCCGGCGATCCGGTGAAGCTGAGCAGCTTCAGCCGCTCGTCAGTGGTGAACAAGTCCGCACCAGCGCGGCTGGCTGGCAGTATCGAGAACGCGCCTTCGGGCAGGATGTCGCACTCGGCCAGCACCTCGCCCATGATGATCGCGCCCAGCGGGGTCATGCTGGCAGGTTTCATCACGAACGGGCAGCCCATTGCAATGGCCGGCGCGATCTTGTGGGCGGCCAGGTTCAGTGGGAAGTTGAACGGGCTGATGAAGCTGCACGGCCCGATCGGCACGCGCTTCCACATCCCCATATAGCCCTTGGCGCGGGGGGAAATATCGAGCGGCTGGACCTCGCCATAATTGCGCACGGCTTCTTCGGCGGCGATGCGGAAAGTGTCGATCAGGCGGCCCACTTCTCCTTCGGCATCCTTGATCGGCTTGCCCGCCTCGATGCACAAGGCATAGGCCAGCTCGTCAAACCGCTGCTTGAAGCGGGCGACGCAGTGCATCAGCACGTCCTGCTTCTCGTAAGAGGCCAGCCGCGCCATCGGCTCCGCCGCGCGCACGGCCCCGGCGATGGCCTCCTCGATCACGTCGGGCGTGGCCAGAGCGGTGCGGAAGGCCACCTTGCCGGTGAACTTGTCGGTCACCTCAAGATCGGTGTTGGGCTGCACCGCCTTGTTGTTGAGGTAGAGCGGGTAAGTGTCTTTAAGCATCTGTCATAACTCCCCCCTCCCGCTTGCAGGAGGGGCCGGGGGAGGGCCTGTTTCTGTTGAGAGGCTCGGCCCTGACAAGCCCTCCCCTAACCCCTCCCGCAAGCGGGAGGGGGACTTGGCAGCCTAAAGCGCCTTCGACAGATCCTTGATGTCCTTGTTCAGGATCTGGTCGTTCTCGGTGTAATCGACCGGGCAATCGATCAGGTGAACACCCGGGGTGGAATTGCAGTGCGCCAGCAACACGCGCAAGTGATCGCTCGATTCCGCGCGATGACCATGCGCCCCGTAACTCTCGGCATATTTCACGAAATCGGGGTTGCCATAGGTCAGGCCGAAATCGGCAAAGCCCATGTTGGCCTGCTTCCAGCGGATCATACCATAGGCATCATCGCGCAGGATCAGCACCGTCAGGTTAAGGCCGAGGCGGACGGAGGTTTCCATCTCCTGGCTGTTCATCATGAAGCCCCCGTCTCCGCAAATCGCCATCACCTTGCGATCAGGGTACAGCATCGCGCTCATCATCGCGCTGGGCAGCCCCGCCCCCATCGTGGCCAGTGCATTGTCCAGCAGCACGGTATTGGGCAGGTAAGCGCAATAGCCGCGCGCGAACCAGATCTTGTAGACCCCGTTGTCGAGGCAGATGATCCCGTCATGCGGCATGGCATCGCGCACCTGCTGTACCAGATGCGGCGGGAAGATCGGGAAGCGCGCGTCCTTCGCCAGCTCACCGGTGTGGGCCAGTTCGGCCGCGTGATAGGCTAGCATGTGATCGAAGTTCCACGACAGGTTGGGGGTAATATCCTCCTTCATCTGCCACACGGCATTGGCGATATCGCCGATCACCTCGATCTGCGGGAAATAGACCGGATCAACCTCTGCCGTGCGGGTGGACACGTGGATCACCTTGGGCCCGCCGCGCTTCATGAAGAACGGCGGCTTTTCGATCACATCGTGGCCCACGTTGATGATCAAGTCGGCATCCTCCACCGCCCGGTGGACGAAATCGTCTGCCGACAACGCGGCGCAGCCAAGGAATTTGGGGTGTCGCTCATCGATCACGCCCTTGCCCATCTGGGTGGTGAGGAACGGGATGCCGGTCTTTTCGACAAATTGCAGCAGCATCCGCCCGCACAGCTTGCGGTTGGCACCCGCGCCGATCACCAGCACCGGGGCCTTGGCGTTCTCGATCTCCTTCACCGCGTGGCGCACGGCCTTGTGCTCTGCACTGGGCCGCCGCGCGATCGAGCGCTGGATCGGCGTGGAATCGGTCATTTCCTCGGCAATGTCCTCGGGAAATTCCAGATGGACCGCGCCGGGCTTTTCTTCCTCCGCCAGCCTGTACGCCTCGCGCACGCGGCTGGGGATGTTGTCACCAGCAGCAAGCTGGTGGGTGTACTTGGTGATCGGCCCCATCATGGCCACCACATCCAGGATCTGGAACCGGCCCTGCTTCGATTTCTTGATCGGCTTCTGCCCGGTGATCATCATCATCGGCATGCCGCCCAGTTGGGCATAGGCTGCGGCGGTCACGAAATTGGTCGCTCCCGGCCCCAGGGTGGCGATGCACACACCGGTGCGCCCCGTGTGGCGACCATAGGTGGCAGCCATGAAGCCAGCACCCTGTTCATGGCGGGTGAGGATCAGCTTGATCTTGGACGAGCGCGACAGCGAATCTAGGAAATCGAGGTTTTCTTCGCCCGGCACGCCGAAAATATATTCGCAGCCTTCTTCTTCCAGGCACTGGATGAACAGGTCCGATGCTTTCTGCTTTGCGCCAACCGCTTCGTCATGTGCCATCGCCGTCGATCCCCCAAGTTGACAGGGGCGCTCACGCGAACAGCCCCACCCCAAGCGGGAACGTATCAGAGCGTGGCGAGCGAGTCAGGCGCTAATCAACGCCTAATAACCCAGCGCCAGATCGACCTGGCTGATGAGCTGTTCACCGCGCAAAAAGTGCCCGCAATTGGCCACGAACCGCTCGGCAGCGGCCACCTTGCTGGCGAGCGTCGGCAACCCGCCCATGTGCATGGTAATGTGGGCACCCGGGGCGGACCACAGCGGATGGCCCGGCGGCAACGGCTCGGGGTCGGTCAGGTCGAGGATCGCGCCGGCCAGTTGCCCGGCGTGGAGCGCAGCGATCAACGCCGGCTGGTCCAGCACGTCGGCCCGGCCCATGTTGACCAGCACTGCATCGGGCCGCATCGCGCCCAGCACTTGCGCTCCCACCAGCCCGCGTGTTTCGGGCGTGCCGGGCATGGCCAGCACGACCCATTCGAACTCGCCCACCCGCGCCTGCCATTCATCGGGTCCAAGTGCGCCATCGGCTCCGCTGCGGCGCACCGGCGTTACATCGGCCCGGAAACCCGCCAGCATCCGGCCGATGGCCTGGCCGATCTCGCCGTAACCGATGATCAGCACCTTGGCCCCGGCCAGTTCCCGCGCCTTGCCATCCATGCTGGGGGCGAGCCACTCGTGGCGGTCCTGCGCGCGCACAATCTCGGCATGGCCGCGGGCCAGCGCGAGCATGTTCATCAGGGCGAACTCGGCCACGGTGTTGGCATTGATGCCCGAACCGTTGGTCAGCATGACCCCGCGCGCCTGCAGGTCCGCCAGCGGCAGCCAGTCCACCCCGGCAAAGAAACTGTTGAGATATTTGAGGTTCTTCGCCCGCCGGATGGCTTCCAGCGGCGCGGTCTTGTCGAACATGTCGAACCAGCCGATCTCGGCTTGCGGGGCAAGGTCCACCAGCTGTTCGCCATTTTCCCACCACAGCGGCTCTATGCCGGGCGGCAGGCGGCCTTCTACTATCGGGCGGGCTTGGGCGGTGATGAGGGCGATGGTCATTGCTGCAACCTAACGTGATCCAGCTTCCAATCCCACCCCAGCACATCGCCATCCATCACTTCGACGCCTTGCGCGCCCAGTTCATCGCGCAGCGCATCGGACGTTGCGAAATCCTTGGCGGCGCGGGCTTCCCTGCGGCGGGCCAGAATGGTTTCGATGGCGGCTTCGTCGGTCACCGCAGACTTGGGGCGCATCCGCAGGTCGGCGCGTTCCAGCGTCAGCACGCCAAGCCCCAGCACCGCATCCAGCGCGGCCAGCATCTGCCACTTGTGTTCAGGATCAAGCTTCTTGGCCGCCAGGACATCCTCGAACACGGTCAGGGCAAGCGGCGAATTGAGATCGTCCGAGATGGCCTTGTCGAATTCCGCCAGCAGCGGCAGCAACGCCCCGCCCACCTCGCCGTGCGCCTCGTCCAGCGTCCAGCCGCCGACCGGCTCGGCTGGCAACTCGTCCAGCTGCGATCGAAGCTGTGCCACGCCCATCAGCATGCGCTTGAGCCGCGTCAGGGCCGCTTCAAGCCCGTCCCAGCTGAATTCCAGTTCGCTCCGATAGTGCGCCTGAAGGCACATCAGCCGGTAGGCGAGCGGATGATAGCCCTTGTCGATCAGCAGCTGCAGCCGCAGGAACTCGCCCGATGATTTGCTCATCTTGCCAGAGCGTTCGACCAGGAAGTTGTTATGCATCCATAGCCGCGCGCCCGAATGATCGGTGCCGCAGAAGGCCTGGTTCTGGGCGATTTCGTTGGGGTGATGGATCTCGCGGTGGTCGATCCCGCCGGTGTGAATATCGAACGGCAGGCCCAGCAGCGCAGCACTCATCACGCTGCATTCCAGATGCCAGCCGGGTGCGCCTTTGCCCCACGGCGAATCCCATTCCATCTGCCGCGTTTCGCCCGGCGGAGTCTTGCGCCAGATGGCGAAATCGGCGGCGTGGCGCTTGCCTTCCACCGCGTCGATCCGGCCTTCCCCTTCATCAGTCTGGGCGCGGGCGAGGCGGCCATAATCAGCCACGGTGGAGGTATCGAAATACAGCCCGCCAGCTAGTTCGTAACAATGTTTTTCCGCAATCCTGGTAGCGAATTCAATCATTTGCGCGACGAATTTGGTAGCAATCGTCCACTCTGCCGGCTGGCGGATATTCAGCGCCTTCACATCGGCCCAATAGGCCTCGGTGTAATGCTGCGCGATGTCCCAGATGGACTGCGCGCTGGCCGATGCGGCCTTCTCCAGCTTGTCCTCGCCCGTATCGCCATCGTCGGTCAGGTGGCCCACGTCGGTGATGTTGATGATATGGGTGAGCTTGTACCCCTTCCAGCTGAGCGTGCGCCCCAGCAGATCGGCAAACACATAGGCGCGCATGTTGCCGATATGCGGATAGTTGTAGACCGTCGGCCCGCACGAATAGACCCGCGCTTCGTGAGGGTGGACTGGCCGGAATTGCTCCAGCTGGCGGGTCAGCGAATTGAACAGGTGCAAGGGCGTGGTCATGGATCGGGTGCTTACGTCGCGCGCCGCGCAGGTCAAGGCATGGATTAGCCGGTCAATCCCCGCGCAGGCGCTCCAGCCAGCTGCGCTTTCGGGTCACCGCCGTCTGCCCGGTAATCATGAACAGGTAATGCCCCAGTTGCACCGCCTGGTTGCGATCAAGCACCACATAGAACGATTCGACATCGTCTTTGCCAAGCGGCGGATGTTTGGTCGTGGTTTGCAGCCGGAGTGTCAGGCGTTTACCGATTGGTTGCGAGTCCCAGCCAACCAATGCCCCAAGCATTTCATCTTTCATCCATATTCCCCCCGGCTATTTTTCAAAGGGAAGTAACGGAAATGTCGCCAGATGCCAAAACGCATTTTGCGCTGCGGCTGGCGCTGAGGCCGGGCTAAACCCGCACACCCACCAGTTGCCATGCCAGTCCGTTGCGCTCGAACACCATGGTCGGGCCGGGCGTGCCGTCCTCATAGGTCGAAACGCCGTCAAATGTACTGAATCCGGTGCGCGACACATCCCACGACAGGTCCTGGCCTGGCATTGCCGGGCTGGCATCGAGCATGACTGCCAGCCCGCGCGGCGTGACTATGGTATTGATCGCCGCCGTGCCCACGGTGCGGACAACGCCATCGCCGATTCGGTCGAGTAAATCGCTATCGCCATCGTCGCGGCTGGCCACCAGATCATCGCGCATGCCTTGGCGCAAACGGTCAAAATCGATCCGCTCCTCCAGTGCCGCGCTGTCCCCATCCTCGGCTGCCGAAACGATCCGCCACATGGTGTACCACGGAGAGGCGAAATACCATGCGCCCACCATCAGCGCCGAGAGGATGACCAGCAGACGCAGCTTCATGATGCTCACTCCACCTCGAACAGGTCGGCCAGCTGTTCGATGATCGTGCCGCCCAGTTGTTCGACATCCATGATCGTCACCGCCCGCTTGTAATAGCGGGTCACATCATGGCCAATACCGATGGCCACCAGCTGAACGGGGCTCTGCTTCTCGATCCATTCGATCACCTTCCTGAGGTGCGTTTCGAGATAGCCCGCGTTGTTCACGCTGAGGGTGGAATCGTCCACCGGCGCGCCATCGGAAATCACCATCAGGATGCGCCGGTCCTCGTTCCGGCCAAGCAGGCGTTCGTGCGCCCACAACAGCGCCTCGCCATCGATATTTTCCTTCAGCAGGCCTTCGCGCATCATCAGGCCCAGGTTCTTGCGGGCACGGCGCATCGGCTGGTCGGCCTGCTTGTAGATGATGTGGCGCAGATCGTTGAGCCGACCGGGATCGGCCGGTTTGCCATCCGCCAGCCATTTCTCGCGGCTTTGCCCGCCCTTCCACGCGCGGGTGGTGAAGCCGAGGATTTCTACCTTCACCCCGCACCGTTCCAGCGTGCGCGCCAGGATATCGGCACTGATCGCGGCGATAGAAATCGGCCGTCCGCGCATGGAACCGGAATTGTCGATCAACAGGGTGACGACCGTGTCCTTGAACTCGACCTCGTGCTCCACCTTGTAGGACAGCGAATGGCCGGGGCTGACGATCACCCGGGCCAGCCGTGCGGCGTCCAGCAGGCCTTCTTCCTGGTCGAAATCCCAGCTGCGGTTCTGCTGCGCCATAAGGCGGCGTTGCAAGCGGTTGGCCAGCCGCGTGACGATCCCCGCCAGCCCGGCAAGCTGGCTGTCGAGGTAAGCCCGCAGCCGGTCCAGTTCCTCGTAATCGCACAGGTCTTGCGCTTCGACCACTTCATCGAAGGCGGGTGAATAGACACGGTAGTCGAAGGTATCGGGCAGGTCGGTCCACGGCCGGTTGGGCCGCACGGGCATCATGCCCTCCTCGCCATCATCCCCCGGCTCGCCTTCGGACGTTTCCTGGTCCTGGCCGATCTCCTGCGTGTCGTCGCTCTCGCCGTCGCTTTCGGCTTGCTCGGTAGTGACCTGTTGCTGGGTGTTGTCCTGGTCGGCGCTGTTGTTCTGCTCGTCGCTGTCGGGGCCGTTGTCGTCGTCGTGGCCGTCATCCTCGTCGGCCTCGTCCGGTTGTTCTTCGGTACGGACCAGTTCGAGATGGCGCAGCATGTCGAGTGTGAGCGACTGGAACGCACGCTGGTTATCGATCAAACTCGCCAGCCGCTCGAAATCGCCGCCTGCCCGGTCCTCGATCCACTCGCGCAACATGGCTACGCCGTTCTCGGCTGCGGCGGGTACCGGCTGGCCGGTCAGCTTTTCGCGCAGCAGCAAGGCCAGCGCGGATTGCACCGGCACTTCATCGGCATTGGTGGCGCGGGTAATCGGATCGCCGCTGGTGCGGATTTCGGTCGCAGCGTCCAGGTTGCCGCGCATCCCGGCGTAGGCGTTGGCCCCCAGTGCTTCATAGCGCACCAGTTCGACCGCATCATAACAGGCCCGGGCATCGGCCTCTGCCGGGGCATGGCGGGTGTGAAGCGCCTCGTTATGATGCCGCTGCCGCAGGGCGAAACTGTCGGCAAACCCGCGCGCCTCGATCGCCTGTGCGGCGGGCAGCGCGCGCGGCGGCATGGGCACGCGAATGGTCTTGCCCTGGATACCCGGAGTTTCCGCCGTCCACGCCACTTCTGTCTCGGCATCGCGCCCAATGGCACGCGCCGCGCCGGTCAGGGCGAGTTTGAAACGGTCGAGAGGCGATTCTTGAGACATGCTAGTCGCCGTCCGTAGAGGACACACGCCCCGTTCGACAACAGCTTAGAGCGCCGAAGCCCCGGTCAGCACCGCGATCAGGAGCGGGTCGTTGGTTGATCGCGGATTGGCGCGGATGGCGGCTTCCTCGGCCCCGATCTCGGTCCAGATCACATCGTTGACGCGGGTGGAGAAGGTGTTGGCAACACCCGCCACATCGACCCCGGTGAGCGCCGCCAGCATCTGGCCGACCAGCGGCTCCTGAGCGATACGCAGGGCCTGGCCCACTTCGGGCACCATGGCCTGGATCAACGCATCACCCATCTCGCCCCGCAGGAAGGCCGTGGCGGCCGTCGGCCCGCCGCGCACCAGCGCCAAGGCATTTTGCAACCCGATCACGCGGACCGCATCGGTCACCAGCGGCGCGGCGCGATAGGATGCTTCCTCGGCAATCGGCACGAAAGCGCGGGCCAGCCGGTCCTTGAACAGGTTGGAGGAGAGGATCTGGGCCAACACATTGCCGCGCGAACCGAGAAAACCTTCGAGGCCCAGCTGGGTCACGCCTTCGTCCCAGTATCCGCCATCTCTGGTCAACCGGGCAAAGGCGCGGGTGGACGAAAGGTATAGCAATTGGCGAATGGCATCGATCAGGCTGTACCTGCCGGTGGTGGCACAACCCGGCAACACCAGCACTGCGCCGCCCGCCAGCATCCCGCCAAGCAGTTGGCGGCGACCGAGAAGATTACTTTCCAGAATTGTCATGTCATTTTCTCCACTCTTCCGGCTTGCGACCCGGCCCCTCACCCGCGCATAGCGGGATGCTCATGAACCGCGTCCGACTGCTCATCTTCAACGCCGCCCTTGGCCCGCTAGACTACCGTGTTCCGCAAGGGATGGAAGTCGTCGCGGGTTCGGTCGTGGTTGCCCCGCTGGGTCCGCGACAGATTGTTGGCATCGTCTGGGATCCAGAACGCATGCCCGGCTCCGAAGTGCCCGAAGCCAAGCTGCGACCGATCATTTCTGTCCTGCCGGTGCCGCCGCTGCAACCCGCGCTGATGCGGCTGATCGAATGGACAGCCGATTATTACTGCGCCGGCATGGCGTCGGTAGCGCGAATGGTCCTGTCGAGCGGCGGTGCACTGCGTGGCCCCTCCACCATGATCGAATACCGCCTGTCGGGCGGGCTACCCGAACGGATGACCGCCATGCGCGAGCGGGCGATGGCAGCGCTGGAAGGCGAACAGGCGACGATCCGCGAACTGGCGGGCCTGTCCGGGGTCAGCGAAGGGGTGCTGCGCGGGCTGGTGAACCAGGGCGTCCTGGAACCGGTCGAGGTCGATTGCGACCGCCCTTACCCCCGCGCCCGCGCCGACTTCGACCAGCCGGACCTGAGCGAACAGCAGGATGCGGCTGCGGCACGGCTGGTGGCGGCGGTAAAGGCGCGTGCATTTGCCCCGTTCCTGCTCGATGGCGTGACCGGATCGGGCAAGACCGAGACCTATTTCGAAGCCATTGCCGCCGCGCTTGACCAGGACTCCCAAGTGCTCGTCCTGCTGCCCGAGATCGCCCTGACCGAGGCCTTTCTCAAGCGATTTGAGACCCGTTTCGGCACCGCTCCGGTGCTGTGGCATTCCTCGCTCAAAAGCACGGAGCGGCGGCGGGCCTGGCGGGCCATATCCAGCGGCGAGGCGCAGGTTGTGGTTGGCGCGCGATCGGCGTTGTTCCTGCCCTATGCCCGGCTCGGCCTGCTGGTGGTGGACGAGGCCCACGAGGTGAGCTTCAAGCAGGATGATGGCGTGCGCTACAATGCGCGCGACGTAGCAGTCATGCGCGCGCGGTTCGAAGGATTGCCGGTCGTCCTCGCCAGCGCCACCCCGGCGCTGGAAAGCCTGCACATGGCCGACCAGGGGATCTATGAAAAGCTGGTGTTGCCCAGCCGCTTCGGCGGGGCGCAGATGCCGTCCATCGCCACGGTGGACCTGACCAAGGAAAAGCCGCCGAGCCAACACTGGCTGTCGCCCCCGTTGGTCGAGGCGCTTAAGGACCGGCTGGGGCGGGGCGAACAATCGCTGCTGTTCCTCAACCGCCGCGGCTATGCTCCGCTGACGCTGTGCCGCCACTGCGGGCACCGCTTCAAATGCCCCAATTGCAGCGCCTGGCTGGTCGAACACCGGTTGTCGCGGCGGCTGGCCTGCCACCACTGCGGCCTGGAAACCGCTACGCCCGAATCCTGCCCTGAATGTCACGAAGGCGATTGCCTGGTAGCCTGCGGCCCGGGGGTGGAGCGGATTGCCGATGAAGTGGCAGCGATCATGCCCGATGCGCGGGTGGCCGTGGTCACCAGCGACACGATCAACTCGCCCGAAAAGGCCGCGCAATTTATTGCCGAGGCGGAAGGCGGCGCGATCGACGTGATCGTGGGCACGCAACTGGTGACCAAGGGGTTCCACTTCCCCGAGCTGACGCTGGTGGGCGTGATCGATGCCGACCTGGGCCTTGAAGGCGGAGATTTGCGCGCGGCAGAGCGGACCTATCAGCAGGTGGCGCAAGTGGCCGGGCGCGCCGGGCGCGGATCGAAACCAGGTGAAGTGCTGATCCAGACACGCCACCCCGAAGCCCCTGTGATCGCCGCACTGGCTGCCGGAGACCGCGACGCCTTCTACGCCGCCGAAACCGAGGCCCGCCGTGATGCCGGTGCGCCGCCATTCGGCCGCTGGGCGGCAATCATTGTATCGAGCGAAGACGATGCCGAGGCGCGCGAGGCGGCCAACCGCATCGGCGCCACCCGCCCCATGCTGCCGGACGTGCAGATCCTCGGCCCTGCCCCTGCCCCCATGACATTGCTGCGCGGCCGCTATCGCTATCGCCTGCTGCTGAACGCCCGGCGGAGTGCCAATGTGCAGGACGTGATCCGCCAATGGCTCGGCGCGCTGAACTTTCCCCCTGGCGTGCGGGTCGCGGTGGACATTGATCCGTATAGCTTCGTGTAGCAGACAAAATAATATCGTCTGAAATCGACTTACCCTGCGTCGCCAGCTACCTTGATGATTACACTTCACGAATCGCATATTCCGGGGACTTATTTTCATGCGAATTCTTCTGGCAGCGCTGTGCGCGCTGATGCTTGCCCTGCCCGTACAGGCGCAGACCTGGATCGAGGCGGAAACCGCCCATTTCATTATCAAGTCGCGCGATAACGAAGACAGCACGCGGGAATTCGCCGCGCAGGTGGAACGGTTCGATCGCGGGCTGCGGTTCCTTAACGGGCTGGATGAAAACCATGTCGAGGAAAGCCGCGCCAACAAGCCGGTGATTTACCGCTTCGGCGATTACAACGACATGGCGAGGATGGCCGGCGCACCGGGATCCGGCATTGCCGGTTTCTTCATCAGCCGGGCCGGTCGTTCGGTCTCGTTCGTGCCCACCCGGGGCTATACCACCAACAATTCGCGCGAGCGGCGCGGTCCGGTGCGGGACAATCCGAACGAAGTGCTGTTCCACGAGTACACGCACTATTTCATGATGCAGAACTTCCCGGCCGCCTATCCGCGCTGGTATTCGGAAGGCTATGCCGAAATGCTCAGCACCATGCGCTTCATGGATGGCGGGGCGTTCCACCTGGGCGATGTGCCGCAGGGCCGCGCGGCGCAGGTGTTCCAGATGCAGGATTTCCGCCTGCGCAACATGCTCGATTCGAACCACGAGCTGACAGGGATGGAGAACTTCCAGCTTTACGGCACCGGCTGGCTGGTGACCCATTACCTCAGCTTCAATATTGATCGCGAGCAGGTGCTGCGGCGGTATCTTGTGGCGCTGGGCAACGGCGCGGATTCGCTGACCGCGGCTGAAGAGCTGTTCGGCGATCTGCGGCAGATGGAACGCGAGATCGACCGCTACAAGCAGGGGCCGTTCCCCGGCTATGACGTGCGGCCCAACAACACTGCCGAACCCGCTGTCGCCATCCGCCGGATGGCTGACGAGGAAGTTGCCCTGATCAACCAGGAAATGCGCTTGCAGGCAGGCGTCCGCAGCAAGACCGATGCGGCTGACGTTGCCGCAGACTTGCGCGGGCTGACTGCCCGGTTCCCGCAAAGCAGCGCAGCGCAACGCTGGCTGGCCGAAGCCGAGTACGATGCGGGCAATTTCATCGCGTCGGAGCAGGCGGCAGCCCGTGCGCTGGAACTGGACCCGGCAAATATCGATGCTCTGCTTTATCGCGCGATGGCCGCGATCGAGTTGGCCGAAACCGATCCAGCCTATCTGCGCGCCGCGCGCCAATACCTGTCCTCGGCAGCCGAACTGGACGATGCGGATCCGCGATCGATGATCCTGTATTATCAGACCCATTATGACGAGACTGACGGTCAACCGCCCGAACATGCGATCATCGCACTGGAGCAGGCACTCGACACGGCCGGCTCGGATGATGACTACCGGCTGATGCTGGGCCGCCAGCTGCTGATCGAGGAACGCTTTGCCGATGCCCGCACTGTGCTACTGCCCGCGCTGTACATGGGCCATTCGTTCAACCAGGACGAAGATGACGACACGCCCACTCCGCAGGCCGTGCTTGATGCGATTGCCGCGAATGACCGCACCACGGCGATCGACACTATCAACCGCATGCTCGACCCCGAGGACGAGGAAGAGAGCTAGGCTTGTGCGCCCTCGCGCCGCAGCAGTTCGCGCTTGATCGCCTCGCCCCAGGCATAGCCACCCAATTTGCCGTCGGCTGCGATCACGCGGTGGCACGGGACCAGCACGGCGACCGGATTGGCGCCATTGGCCCCGCCCACCGCGCGCGTCGCCTTGGGCTGGCCGACAGCGGCGGCAATCTCGGCATAGGATCGCGTCTCGCCCCGGGGGATGGCGCGCAACTGCGCCCATACGCGCTGCTGGAACGGGGTGCCGGCGGTATCGAGCGGAATCGGTGTCGGCGAATTGTCCGGTGCCTCTATCGCCTGCACCACCCGCGCCACCAGATCGGAGGGTACGCCGCCTTCCACCAACTCAGCCGCCGGGAAGCGGGCCTGCAAATCTTCCGCCCCTTCGTGGAATGCCAAGCGGCACACGCCTTTGTCAGTGGCGGCCAGTAGCATCGGACCCAACGTGGTTGGCTCTATTATATAGCCGATGCGCACGCCCGCCCCGCCTTTGCGCCAGGCGGACGGCGTCATTCCCAGCCGTTCGCGCATTGCGGCATAGAACCGGCCTGCGCTTTCATAGCCTGCATCATAGATGGCATCGGTGATCCGCCCGCCGCTTTCCAGCGCCCGGACTGCCCGCTCCTCACGTAGGGCGCGGGCGAAGGCAGCGGGCGACATGCCGGTGGCGCGGGTAAACAGGCGCTGGACCTGGAACGGCGAAAGGCCGGTGGCTGCGCCCAACTCCTCCAGCGACGGAGCCTTGCCCTCGCCATCGAGCAGCCCGGCAATCTGCGCCACCACCTGATCCTGTTGAAGATTCGTCATATCGCGATGATAGGAGGCTGCGGATGGATTGCTTCTCGAATCTTGCACTGGCGCGGCGCATCCCTGATGGAAGGGCAATGAAACTGTTGCGCTTCCTTTTTCTTGCCTTGCTGGCGCCTGCCGCTCTTGTGGCTCCACCTGCCCTGGCCGATCCAGGTGACATCGACGCTGCCGCCCGCGGCGTGGTACGCGTGGTGGTGGCGGGGCGCGATGGCGAGCAGCTGTTCCCGATCAGCCACGGTTCGGGCTTTGCGGTCAACGCGGAAACCATCGTCACCAATGCCCACGTGGTGGGCGAAGCGGTGGATGATCCCAGCCTGGTGATCGGCATCGTGCCATCCGACGGGGCCGAAGCAGTCTATGGCCGCGTCATCTCGGTCAGTCCGCGCAACGACCTGGCGCTGATCCGCACCACCAGCCCGCTGCGTCTGCCGCCGCTGACCCTGGCTGGCATTGCGCCCAGCGGGGCAGGCTCGGTTACCGCAGTCGGCTATCCGATGAATGTCGACCAGGCACAGGGCTTGGGGATGGACGACATCTTTCGCGCCCAGCCGCCAGTGACCAGCCAGGGATTCCTGTCGGGCCGTCGGCCAAGCCGCGAATTCGACACCCTGCTCCACACCGCACCTATCGCGCGCGGTAACAGTGGCGGACCGCTGGTGGATGATTGCGGGCGGGTGATCGGGGTCAATTCGTTCGGCACCGACAGCGCCGGAACCGAAGCCGAGTTCTTCTTTGCCGTTTCCATGCGCGAACTGCTGCCGTTCCTGCGCGCCAACAACATTACCCCCCGCGTCAATTCACTGCCCTGTCGCAGCCTGGCCGAAATGGAAGAGGCCGAGCGCGAGTTCGAGCAGCGCCGCCAGCTGGTCGCCCAGAATCAGGCCGAAGCCGATGAACAGGCAGCCGCGCTACGCCGGACCGAACTCAGCAGGGAAATCGAATTTGCCGTACTCGATCAGCGGTCCAACGGCATGGCGCTGGCCCTGATGCTGATCATGCTGGCAGCGGGCGGCGGAGCCTTCGCCTTCGACGCTCACCGCAGGGGCCAGTTCCGCCATCGGTCAATCGGCGGCTCGGTGGCGCTTGGCGCGCTGGCCCTGGCCACCATCGCGTGGTTCTCGCGCCCTGGTTTCGCCGATGTGGACGAACTGCTGGAAGAGCGGCTGCGGACCGAGTTGGCAGAACAGGCAAGTGGCACGATCACTGCCGCCACTGCCGGCGCGCTCCTGTGCGTGCTCGACACATCGCGCAGCCGGGTGCTGGGCGAGCCGGTCGAATCGATCCCGCTGGAATGGGATGCCGATGGCTGCGTCAACGCGCGCACACAATACGGGCTGGCCAGCGGAGAATGGACGCGGGTGCTGGTTCCCGGCGATGATGAAAGCGTTTCGGTGACCCGGTTCGATCCGGCCACAGGCGAGTATATGGTCGAACGCTACCTGCTCGACCGCGACGCGATGACCGCCGCCCGCGAGGCTCGCGCAGCGTACCAGGCTCCGGCATGTGGTGCCGGGCCGGAAGCTGCCGCGCAACTGGGCCTGCAGCAGGCCAGCATAACCAGCACATTGCCGCAAAGCCCCAACGAACGGCTAGTCTATCGCTGCGGCCCGGCAAACGAGGGCGCGCTGCCGAGCCAGGACTAGTTATATCAGTGTAGCCAGTTGTGCCGCGATAAGGGCTTTCCCGCGCCGTTGATGCCCCACCCGCTTGCATACCGCGCACCCCGATGCTAGGCGCGCGCCAACCTTGCCCGGACCCACTCGTTGAGTCCATTCAGCGGCAAGCGAAATCTATCGTTTTCGGTAACCTCACAAGGGACCCATACGCGTGGAGCTTTCCGCCGGTATCAAGGCAAGTCTGGCAGGGCGTTATGCCTCCGCCCTGTTCGATCTCGCGAGCGAAGCGGGATCGGTTACGGCTGTCGAGGGTGATCTCGACAAGCTGCGCCGTGCGCTGCACGAATCGGCAGAGCTGGGCTCGCTGATCAGGAACCCGCAGGTCAGCCGCGGCCAGATGGGCAAGGTCGTGGCAGGTATCGCCGCGCATCTCGAAATCACCACGCTGACGGGCAATTTCCTCGGCGTGCTGGCTGCGAACCGTCGCATGGGCGATCTACCCGGGATCATTCGGGCGTTCACCGCCATTGCGGCCGCCCAGCGCGGCGAGGTGGCGGCCGAGGTCGCCAGTGCGCACCCGCTTACGCCCGCACAGCTTACCGAGCTGGAAAACCGGTTGCGCGCCCGCGAAGGCCGCACCGTCAAATTGCAATCCCGCGTCGACCCCGACCTTCTGGGCGGGCTCGTCGTCACCATCGGATCGAAGCGCATCGACAGTTCGATCCGGACCCGTCTCAACTCTCTTGCACAAGCCATGAAAGGCTGATCATGGAAATCCGCGCCGCAGAAATCTCCAAGGTTATCAAGGACCAGATTGCCAACTTTGGCACTGAAGCCGAAGTCAGCGAAGTTGGCTCGGTACTGTCCGTTGGTGACGGCATCGCCCGTATCCACGGTCTCGACAAGGTCCAGGCCGGCGAGATGGTCGAATTTGCCAACGGTGTGCAGGGCATGGCCCTGAACCTGGAAGCCGATAACGTCGGCGTGGTGATCTTCGGCTCCGATTCCGAAATCAAGGAAGGCGACGTCGTCAAGCGGACCGGCACCATCGTCGACGTTCCGGTTGGCAAGGGCCTGCTGGGCCGCGTGGTCGATGCACTTGGCAACCCGATCGACGGCAAAGGCCCGCTGGTCGATGTGACCCGTATGCGCGTGGAAAAGAAGGCCCCGGGCATCATCCCGCGCCAGTCGGTTTCCGAACCCGTGCAGACCGGCCTCAAGGCCATCGACGCTCTGGTTCCGGTTGGCCGTGGCCAGCGCGAACTGATCATCGGTGACCGCCAGACCGGCAAGACTGCTGTCGCGATCGACACCTTCATTAACCAGAAGGAAGCCCATCAGGGCAGCGACGAACAGAAGAAGCTCTATTGTATCTATGTCGCCGTGGGCCAGAAGCGCTCCACCGTGGCGCAGATCGTTCGCCAGCTGGAAGAAAACGGCGCGATGGAGTATTCCATCGTGGTCGCCGCCACCGCGTCCGAACCTGCTCCGCTGCAGTACCTTGCGCCCTACACCGGCGTGACGATGGGCGAGTTTTTCCGCGACAACGGCATGCACGCCGTGATCGTGTATGACGATCTGTCCAAGCAGGCCGTGGCCTATCGCCAGATGTCGCTGCTGCTGCGCCGCCCGCCGGGCCGTGAAGCCTATCCGGGTGACGTGTTCTATCTGCACAGCCGCCTGCTGGAACGCGCCGCCAAGATGAACGACGAACTGGGTGGTGGCTCGCTCACCGCGCTGCCGATCATCGAAACCCAGGCGGGTGACGTGTCGGCCTATATCCCGACCAACGTGATCTCGATCACCGATGGCCAGATCTTCCTTGAAACCGGCCTGTTCTATCAAGGCATCCGTCCGGCCATCAACGTGGGCCTGTCGGTTAGCCGCGTGGGCGGTGCCGCCCAGACCAAGGCGATGAAGAAGGTGGCAGGTTCCATCAAGCTGGAACTGGCGCAGTACCGCGAAATGGCGGCATTCGCCCAGTTCGGATCCGATCTGGATGCCTCGACCCAGCGCCTGCTGAACCGCGGCGCGCGCCTGACCGAGCTGCTCAAGCAGGCCCAGTTCAGCCCGCTGACGATGGAAGAGCAGGTGCTGTCGATCTTTGCCGGTACCAACGGCTACCTCGATGCCATCGCGGTCAACCGGGTAGGCGAGTACGAGACCGCTATGCTCAGCTACATGAACAACGAGCATGCCGCAGTGGTGGCCGAAATCCGCGACACGCAGAAGTTCGAGGATGGCACCAAGGCCAAGGTCGTTGCCGCGCTCGATACCTTCGCCAAGCAGTTCGCCTGAGCCTTCAAGAGCCTGACTAGGGAGCCGAAATGGCCTCGTTGAAAGAACTTAAGGGCAGGATCAACTCGGTCAAATCGACCCAGAAGATCACCAAGGCCAAGCAGATGGTGGCAGCGGCAAAGCTGCGCCGTGCCCAGGCTGCGGCCGAAGCCGGTCGCCCCTATGCCTCGCGGCTGGCGGCAGTCATGGCCAGTCTGGCCGGCAAGGTGAGCGGCGATGCTGCGCCCAAACTGCTGGCCGGCACCGGAGCTGACAAGCGCCACCTGCTTGTGGTGGTCAACACCGACAAGGGCCTGTGCGGCGGCCTCAATTCCAACATCGTCAAGGAAGCCCGTAGCCAGGCCAAGCGCTTGCAGGCCGAAGGCAAGGACGTGGAATTTTTCCTCGTCGGCAAGAAAGGTCGCGCGCCGCTTAAGCGCGATTTCCCGGCGTCGATCAAGGACGGGTACGACACCAGCCTGGTCCGCACCCCCGGCTTTACCGAGGCGACCGCTATCGCCGAGGAACTGGTCTCCATGTTTGAGGCCGGCCGGTTCGATGTGGCTCACCTGATCGCGCCGGTGTTCAAGAATGCCCTGACGCAGGAACCCGTCACCTCGCAGTTGATCCCCGTGCCTGCCCCGGCAATCGTGGCAGCCGCCGATGCCGTGGTCGAATACGAGCCCGACGAGGAGCAGATCCTCGACGAACTGCTGCCGCGCTACATCAAGACCCAGGTATTCGGCGCTCTGCTCGAACGCGAAGCGTCGGAGCAGGGCGCATCGATGACCGCGATGGACAACGCAACGCGCAATGCAGGCGACCTGATCAGCAAGCTGACCATCCAGTACAACCGCAGCCGCCAGGCCGCGATCACCACCGAACTTATCGAAATCATTGCTGGCGCTGAAGCGCTGTAAGCCCTGAGGAAAACGAAAATGGCTACCGCCCCCGCTCTTAACCAGACCACCAATGGCACCATCAGCCAGGTCATCGGCGCCGTCGTCGACGTGACCTTTCCGGGCGAACTGCCCGCGATTTTGACCGCGCTGGAAACGCGCAACGGCGATAACACGCTGGTGCTCGAAGTTGCCCAGCATCTGGGCGAAAACACCGTCCGCACCATCGCGATGGACGGCACCGACGGCCTGACCCGCGGCCAGGAAGTGATCAACACTGGCGCGCAGATCCGCGTGCCGGTCGGCCCCAAAACGCTGGGCCGGATCATGAACGTGATCGGCCAGCCGATTGACGAACGCGGCCCCATCGGTGCCGAAATGACCGCCCCGATCCATGCCGAGGCCCCGCTGTTCGTCGACCAGTCGACCGAAGCGGCGATCCTTGTCACCGGCATCAAGGTGATCGACCTGCTCGCGCCCTATGCGCGTGGCGGCAAGATTGGCCTGTTTGGCGGCGCCGGCGTGGGCAAGACGGTGCTGATCCAGGAACTGATCAACAACATCGCCAAGGGCCACGGCGGCGTGTCGGTGTTCGCCGGCGTGGGTGAACGCACCCGCGAAGGCAACGATCTGTACCACGAATTCCTCGACGCCGGCGTTATCGCCAAGGATGCCGATGGCAATGCCACTTCGGAAGGTTCCAAGGTTGCCCTGGTGTTCGGCCAGATGAACGAGCCCCCGGGCGCGCGTGCCCGCGTTGCCCTGTCCGGCCTAACGATGGCCGAATACTTCCGCGACCAGGAAGGTCAGGACGTGCTGTTCTTCGTGGACAACATCTTCCGCTTTACTCAGGCCGGCTCGGAAGTGTCCGCCCTGCTCGGTCGTATTCCTTCGGCCGTGGGCTATCAGCCGACCCTGGCGACCGACATGGGCCAGCTGCAGGAACGCATCACTTCGACCAACAAGGGCTCGATCACCTCGGTGCAGGCGATCTACGTTCCCGCGGACGATCTTACCGATCCCGCGCCTGCCGCCTCGTTCGCCCACTTGGACGCCACCACCACGCTGAACCGCGCGATCTCGGAACTGGGCATCTACCCGGCCGTCGATCCGCTCGATTCTACCAGCCGCGTGTTGACGCCCGCCGTTGTGGGGCAAGAGCATTACGACACCGCCCGCCGCGTCCAGGAAACCTTGCAGAAGTACAAGAGCCTGCAGGACATCATCGCCATCCTCGGCATGGACGAGTTGAGCGAAGAAGATAAGCTGACCGTGGCCCGCGCCCGCAAGATCCAGAAGTTCCTCAGCCAGCCGTTCCACGTGGCCGAAGTGTTCACCGGTATCTCGGGCAAGTTCGTCCAGGTCGAAGACACCGTGAAGAGCTTCAAGGCGGTTGTGGAAGGCGAATACGATCACCTGCCGGAAAGCGCCTTCTACATGGTTGGCGGCATCGATGAAGCGGTCGCCAAGGCCAAGAAGATGGCCGAGGACGCCTGATAACATGGCCTTGCACTTCGAACTCGTAACCCCCGCCAGCCTCGTGCTGAGCGAGGACGTGTACATGGTTGTCGTACCCGGCACCGAGGGTGAATTTGGCGTGCTGGAGGGCCATGCGCCCTTCATGTCGACCATCCGCGATGGCGCAGTGCAGGTCTATCGCACGGCTGGCGGCACGCCCGAAAGCATCGAAGTGCGCGGCGGCTTTGCCGAAGTGGGCGAAGCAGGCCTGACCGTCCTGGCGGAACAGGTTATCGCCTGACACCTGCAAACCGGAAATTCGAGAAGGGCGCCCATTGCGGCGCCCTTTTTCATTTCAGGCTACCGTTCACTCAGACTTTTGGTGCCTTCTTGCGGGTGCGCCCGGCGTACCACAGGAACAGCCCCGCCCCGATGATGATGGCTGCGCCCAGCATCGACAGCGCATCGGGCGTATCGCCGAAGAACCACCAGCCAAGCACCGCCGCCATCAGCAACTGGCCATATGTCATCGGCGCAATGGTGCCCGCGCCGGCGCGCATGGTGCCCATGTAGATCAGATACTGCGCCAGGGTGGCAGTTACCCCGATAAAGGCACACCGCGCCACGACAGACCAATGCGGCACCGTCACCTCGAACCCCTCGGCACCGCTCAGATGACCGGCCAGCGTGGCGCATAGCAGGAAGATCATCGCGGTGACCGACATATAGTATTGCATGGCCAACACGCTCGCCCGCCCGGCAGTGGCACGGTTGGCAATGATCGTTACCGCCATGCCCATGGCGCCCATCAGCGGCAGCAGCACGCCCCAGCCGACGCTGTCGAAACTGGGCCTCAGCACAATGAAAACGCCGATGAACGCCGCCGCAGTGGCAATCCAGGTTTCCCGCGTGGCCCGCTCCTTAAGGAACAGGAAGGCTAGCAAGGCCGTGATAACCGGCTGGGTAAAGGCGATGGTCGTCGCCTCGGCCAGCGGCATGATCCACACCGCCAGAAACATGCCGATCGCCGAGCAACTGATCGCGACCCCGCGCAGCCATTGCAGCTTGTCCTTCGGCAAGGCGAGGCCGGCCACGCCGTGATGGCGCAGGATCAGCGTGGCCAACAGGGCGGTGCCAACGATATAGCGCGTGGTCGCCATGGCCGGGGCAGGCCAGTCACCCGCCATGCCCTTGATGATGGCATCGCCGATTGAAAGCGTGCAGAACCCTGCGAGCGCATAGAGCAGTCCGGCACGATCCGATTGTTGCATGGGTAGTGGCGATCCTTCGAAGAGAGGTAGCCCGCTTAGGCGCTATGTTCGCCGCCCGCAAATGCTGCGGTGCCCCCTTGTCCGGTTTACCAATCGTTAAACCATCATGCTTAACAAAGACCTATCACGCGGGTCTGTGGCCCGTCATGCGGGGGCCGACTTGACCAAACTTATCATTCAGATCCCGTGCCTCAACGAGGCCGGAAGTCTGCCGCAGACGCTGGCCGCCCTGCCCCGCCGGATCGATGGCATCGACGTGATTGAATATCTCGTGATCGACGATGGCAGTTCGGATGGCACGGCGCAGGTCGCCCGTCAGTGGGGCGTCCACCATATCGTACAACATCGCAGCAACCGCGGCCTTGCCGCCGCCTTCCGCAGCGGGATCGACGCCGCTTTGGCAGCCGGGGCCGACATCATCGTCAACACCGACGCCGACGGACAGTATGAAGGCGCCGACATCGCACTCCTCGTCCAGCCGATCCTGGCGGGCCAGGCCGACATCGTCGTGGGCGATCGAGGTGTAGCCGACAACACCCACTTCGGCCCGTTCAAGCGCCTGCTCCAACGCTTGGGCAGCTCCATGGTCCAGCGCCTTGCCGGGGCGCAGGTGAACGATGCCGTCAGCGGATTCCGCGCCATCAGCCGCGATGCTGCTCGCAGGATCAACATCACAACCGAATTTTCCTATACCACCGACATGCTGATCCAGGCGGGCCGCAAGCGGATGGCCATTGCTTCCGTGCCGGTGCGCACCAACGCGACGGAACGTCCATCGCGGTTGTTCAAATCGATTCCGCAGTTCATCGCCCGGCAGTTGCTGACGATGACCCGGGCCTATGCGACCTACAATCCACTGCGAACTTTCGCGTTGATCGGCGGGATCATCACATTGGTCGGCCTAGCCCCGATCGTGCGGTTCCTGTGGTTCTGGTCGATCGGCGACGGCAATGGCCATATCCAGTCGCTGGTGCTGGGGGGATCACTGCTGGTGCTGGGGGTTCTGACCGGGCTGATGGGACTGCTGGCCGAACTGATCGGTGCAAACCGCAAGCTGCTGGAAACAACCTTGAGCCACGTGCGCAAACTCGAAGACCGGCTAGCCCGGATCGAGAACGGGTCGCCACAGGGGCGCAAGTCCGAGGCAGCCTGACCATGGTCACGCGGCCAATCACCCTTGCGCCACGCTGGCCTGCGGCCATGTTGGTCCTAACCCTGGCGCTTCAAGCAACGCTGGTCACCGGGCGTGCAATCAACTGGGACGAGTTCTTTCACTACAGCCAGATCCACAAGCTGGTTGCCGGTACTCTCAGCACACCGCTTCAGACGCTTTACACCCGCGCCTTTGCCTGGGTGGTGGCGCTGCCAGGCAGCGGGATCGACCATATCATTACGATCCGCTGGTTCATGCTTGGCTGCGAATTGGCAATCCTGGCCGCGATCGTGGGGATCGCATCGCGCTTTGCCAGCCGTCAGGCAGCTTGGCTGGCCGCCCTGGCCTATGCCAGCGGTGGCTATGTCTTTCAACACGCCACGTCGTTCCGCTTCGATAGCCCCGCCGCCGCCTTGCTGATGACCGCGGCTTGGATCCTGCTACGCAGCCGCCTTGGCACCCTGGCGATCATCGCCATTGGGCTGCTGATTGGCAGTGCAACCGTGCTGACCATCAAGGCGGCACTATTTGCCCCGGTCTTCGCCGGGATCGCCTGGCTGCGCTGGTCTGAAGCTGGGCGTACCAGCGCCGCTGCGCTGCGTATCGTCGCCTGCGGGGCCACCAGTCTGGCCGCCTTTGCCGTGATCTACGGCCTTCACGCCTCAACGCTTACCGGCGACGTTGGCGGCGAAGCCCTGACCGTGGTTGGCGGGGTCGGTACAAGCATGTTCAGCATTGGGCTCCAACCCTATTGGCTGCATCATCTCAAGGGCTTCGCCATTGCCCCGGCAATTGTCCTGATGCTGATCGCCTTTCCGTTCATCCTGCGGCGTTCCGCGCTTTCGAGACCCGAACGGGTGGCCCTGATCGGCCTGATCCTGCCGCTCTCAACGCTGTTGTTCTACCACAACTCCGCGCCCTACTACTTTGTCTTCATGCTCGCCCCGATCTGTGCCGCGCTGGCCCTGGTGCTCGATCGCGCGCTGCCGCGCTATGGTGAAGCGCGGATCGCCCTGTTGCTGGGCGGACTGGCGCTGGCGATCTGGGCGGTCGACCGAACAGGCCCGCTGGACAAACAGCGCGAGATCCTGGCCGCGGCCGACATGATCTTCCCTGATAAGCCCGCCTATTTCGATAGCTCCGCGATGCTGGGGCATTTTCCCAAGGCCAATGCCTTCATGACCCCGGCGGGTACCGCGCAGTACCTCAAAGGCGCCTATCCCCCGATGACCGATGTCATGGCCCGCCAGGCCGTACCGCTAGTGCTGGCCAGCGATGAGTTGTTCGAACGAGTGCTGACTACCGCTGAACCGGTCGCTGCCCTGCTGCCGCAAGACCTGGCGGCACTGCGCGAAACCTACGTGCCATTCTGGGGACCATTCTGGATCGCCGGGCGAGCCTTCCCCAAGGCGACGGAGTTCACGCTTCGCGTCCCTGGCCAATACCGGGTCGAGGGCAGCGCCTTGCGGATCGATGGACGCGATTTGCAGCCCGATGCGCTCGTTACACTGGGCTACGGGCCACACCGCGCCGAACCGCTGACTTCGGCCCAATCCCGGATCGTCTGGGCCGCCGCGCGCCGCCCCGCCGGTCCGCCCCCTGCTCCACCCTATTTCGGAACCTTCTGAGCCGTGGCCGCCGGAACCGCCCCGCTCGATCCATCTGCGCTGATGCAAGGCCTGCGAACCCGGCTGGCGCGCTGGCGACTTCCCCTGCTTCTCGCAGGGGCCGGGCTGTTCGCAGCCGGCGCCTGGCTTTCATTCCGCAGTCTCGGCCTGTCATTCGGCGAGCTGCAAACCGGACCGATGTTGGCCCAGGCGCTGCTCGCCCCGCTCTCGCTGCTCTATGCCGGTATCGGCATGCACCTGCTGGCCCGAAGCGCGGGTATCAGCATGCCACTGGGTAAGGCGACTGCGCTGTCTTCCTGGGCGACTCTGGCCGAAATCCTGCCGCTGCCTGGCGGAGCTATGGTCCGAGCCGGGGCGCTGGTTGCCGAAGGAACCGGACTTGGTCGCAGCTCCGCGCTTGTGCTGGCCAATGCGGTATTGTGGATTTCGCTCGCCGCGCTGGGCTGCGGCGTGGTCCTGCTCGGCCATGGACACGGCATGGCCAGCGTGCTCGCGCTTGGCGGAGCGGCCGGCTCGACGGCGTGCTTCGTCTGGCTGGCGCGCACCTCAGGCTTGATGTTGGCCGCGCAGACCACGGCGCATCGCCTCTCAGGCATGGCGCTAATTGCGGTGCGGCTGCAATTGGCATTCCTGGTTATGGGTGTTTCTGTTCCGCTGTTCGACACCTTCCCTTTCGCCCTGGCCAATATCGCCGGATCGGCCGCCTCGATTGCGCCTGCTGGTCTTGGCATCAGCGAGGCGCTAGCCGCTACTGCCGCCGGAACGGTTGACATTGCTTCTGCCGCTGCGTTCCTGGCCGTCGGCCTCGATCGCCTTGTCTGCCTTGCCGCCAGCGCGATACTTGTCCTCGCCGTCTCGCAATCCCGAAGCAAACGGGCATGAGCGCTCCTGCACATCGTTTTCTCGTCTGGGGGACTTTCGATACCGGCAAGCCGCGGGTCAGGATGCTGATAGAGGCGCTGCGCCTTGAAGATCCGGCCCTGCCTGTCTGCCATCGCGACCTATGGACAGGGATAGAAGACAAGAGCCAGGTCAAGGGCTTGGGCAAATGGATCGCCCTGATGGCGCGCTGGTTGCTGGCCTATCCTATGCTCCTGCTTGCCTACCTCAGGGCACCATCCCATCGAATTGTCGTGGTCCCTTATCCCGGAATACTCGATGTCCTGGTCTTGTGGCCTTTGGCCAGGCTGCGCGGGGCAAGTATCTGCTGGGACATGTTCCTTTCTCTCTACGACACCACAGTGATCGACCGCTGCATGGTGCACAGGAGCAGCATTCCCGCCCGCCTGCTCTATGCTGTAGAATGGATCGCAACCCGCGCAGCCGATCGGATCCTCCTGGACACCCGCGCCCATGCCGACCACGTAGCAAGCCTGTTCCGCCTGTCGCCAGCAAAGATGGGCTCGTTCTGGGTAGGAGCGGAAACGGAGTTATTTACCCGCTCCCTTCTCCCGGCGGACAACCCGACTAATCCTTCAGTGCTCAAAGTGCTGTTCTACGGTCAGTTCATTCCGCTGCACGGGCTCGACACAATTGTGGCGGCAATCGAAATTCTTGAGCAACAGGAACATTGCCTGCCGATAGAATTCACGATCGTCGGAACGGGGCAGGAAGCCATCCGGATAGATGCATTGATTGCCACCAAAGGCCTGCAATCGATCAGCCGGATCGGTTGGATCGAATACAGCGATCTTCCCCAGTTGATCGGGAGCGCGGCGATCTGCCTTGGCATTTTCGCGCCTGAAGGCAAGGGCTTGCGGGTGATCCCCAACAAAGTGTTCCAGATCCTTGCCATGGCCCGTCCGCTGGTCACGATGGACAGCCCCGCCATCCGCGAGGTTGTTTCGCCCGGCCCTGCAATCCGCCTGGTTACGCCGGGTGATCCGGCATCCCTGGCAAGCGCCATCACCGACTTGGCACAAGACTACGCAAATCCCTGCGGCGCTCTCGCCCTTCATCAGGCAGCCGCTACCACCATGCCACGGATCGGGCCGCAAGCGGTTTGCCGCCAATTCATCTCAGCTACGGAGACCCTTTGATGCAAGATGCACACTTGGCCAACCCGGCCATTACCGTTGATCGGCAATATGGCGCGGTGCTCGAAGGTCGGTGGGTCCCGGCCCCACGCTTCGTGCTGCGCCGTGACCGAGTTTTGCCGATGATTGACAATTTGCCTACCGGTAAGGTCATCGAAGTCGGATGCGGCTCGGGCGCCTTGCTACGCGAGATGGCCGTGCGCGGGCACGAATGTATCGGGCTTGAGACATCGCCTGATGCATTGGAAGTAGCCGGGCAGATGCTCGCCGGATTTCCTTCGGCCCGCATCGCCGCCTCTGCCGAGCCCGATTGGGAAGGAACAGCCGACATCGTGATGGCATTCGAAGTGCTCGAGCATATCGAGGACGATCATGCCGCGCTGACAGAATGGGCGCGCTGGCTCAAGCCTGGCGGGAAGGTAATTCTATCGATGCCTGCGCATATGGCAATGTGGAGCCAGCGGGATGCCTGGGCCGGGCACTATCGTCGTTATGGCAAGCAGGCCATGGTTGACCTGGCTGCTGCTGCAGGGCTGAAAGTCGACCGACTCGAATGCTACGGCTTCCCGATGTCGAACCTGACCCACTGGCTCGGGAATATGGCGGTTCACGGACAGGACTATGCAGGCGGCGGAATGAGCCAGGAAGAGGCAACCGCTGCCAGCGGGACGGACCGTACGACCGCAATCAAATATTTCCCGTGGCAGCGCTCGCTTGTTGGCAGGGCGATCATGGGCACGGCCTGCCACATCCAGCGTCCGTTTGTCGGAACGCGCCTGGGCGACGGCTACTTGCTCGTCGCGACCAAGAATTGATCGGTCGCGGTCCGAGCGCCGTGCATTCCCGATTCTTGCAAATGGTGGTTAGTAAAACCTCAACGCTTAGCCGCTAGTCACTACGCTGTGCTGACCGAGTAACCGGCACCGCAACACTGAATATCCATCGAGGACACGCGACGATGAGTGCTTTTGGACGCAAGCCGGGAGTTGGGGGAATGGGCGCAGGTGCCCGCCCGGCCTTTGGCGTGGCAAAGCCGATGCGCGGCGGGGGCTCTTCCGGGTCCGGTCCGCAGGGCGGTGTTCCCGGCGGCATGCCTGCCGGGGGCGAGCAGTTTCCCCCGATCCCTGGCGACGATGCCGAAATGAACGACCAGATGGGCGGCGCCTACAATCGCGGTGATGACGCGATGAGCCGCTTGTCCGACCGCGCCAATGCAGTGAACGAAGCGCCCAGCGAGGCGACCGGGTTCGAAGCATCGGTCCACAAGATCAAGGAACAGGTGCTGCCGCGCTTGCTCGAACGGGTCGATCCCGAAGCTGCCGCGACCCTGTCGAAGGAAGAGCTGTCGGAAGAATTCCGCCCGATCATCCTGGAAGTGCTGGCCGAGCTCAAGATCACGCTCAACCGGCGTGAACAGTTCGCGCTGGAAAAGGTGCTGATCGACGAGCTGCTCGGCTTCGGCCCGCTGGAAGAGCTGCTGGGCGATCCGGATATTTCCGATATCATGGTCAACGGCCCGGACCAGACCTACATCGAAAAGAAGGGCCGGTTGCAGCTGGCCAACATCAAGTTCCGCGACGAATCGCATCTGTTCCAGATCGCCCAGCGGATCGTGAACCAGGTCGGCCGCCGGGTTGACCAGACCACGCCACTGGCCGATGCCCGCCTCAAGGACGGCAGCCGCGTCAACGTGATCGTGCCGCCGCTATCGCTGCGCGGCACCGCGATCTCGATTCGTAAGTTTTCCGAAAAGCCGATCACCATCGACATGCTGCAGGGCTTCGGCTCGATGTCGGTCAAGATGGCCACCGCGCTCAAGATTGCCGGCGCGTGCCGGATGAACGTGGTGATTTCCGGCGGTACGGGTTCAGGCAAGACCACCATGCTCAATGCCCTGTCGAAGATGATCGACCCGGGCGAGCGCGTGCTGACGATTGAAGACGCGGCCGAATTGCGCCTGCAGCAGCCGCACTGGCTGCCGCTGGAAACACGCCCGCCGAACCTGGAAGGCCAGGGTGCGATCACCATTGGCGATCTGGTCAAGAACGCCCTGCGTATGCGTCCTGACCGGATCATCCTGGGCGAAATCCGCGGCGCGGAATGCTTCGATCTGCTCGCCGCGATGAACACCGGCCATGATGGTTCCATGTGCACGCTCCACGCCAACTCGGCGCGGGAATGCCTGGGCCGTATGGAAAACATGATCCTGATGGGTGACATCAAGATTCCCAAGGAAGCCATCAGCCGCCAGATCGCCGAATCGGTCGATCTGATCGTTCAGGTGAAGCGGCTGCGCGATGGTTCACGCCGCACCACCGGCATCACCGAGGTGATCGGGATGGAAGGCGACGTGATCGTGACGCAGGAACTGTTCAAGTTCGAATACCTGGACGAAAGCGAAGACGGCAAGATCCTGGGCGAATTCCGCTCCACCGGCCTGCGCCCCTACACGCTCGAAAAGGCGCGCCAGTTCGGCTATGATCAGGCGTACCTCGAAGCCTGCCTGTAATCTGGCGCAGCTAGTCCAGTTCGAGCCGCCCGATCGTATCGGTATCGGCGCCGAACCAGATAGCATTGGTGGGCGCATGGTACTGCATGTGCCGCACCGTGCCGCCGCCTGAAGGGACATCGCCCGCCGCGAAATACTCGCCGGTCGCCGGATCGAAGCCGATCATGCGGTTGGGCTGGACGCCCGTTTCGACAAACCAGATGCGGTCCTGCCCATCCACCGCCATGCCATAGGGGCGAGCGCCTGCACCGGCGGGGGCTGCCCATTCCTCGAATGTGGCGCTGGCCGGGTCGAACGCGCCCAACATCCCCTCGGCATGATCGACATACCACACGCGACCATCGTCGGTCAGGCCAATGCGGCGCGGGCGGGCACCCGGGCGTGGGATTTCGTATTCGGTTAGTGCCATCGTCTCAGGATCAACCGAGGCCAGCTTGTTGGTGCCCAGCAGGACAACCCACACCGTGCCATCGGCCGCTACCTCGATGCCATAGGGGCGCGACCGCTGGGTCGGCACCCGGATCAGTTGCACCTGGCGGGTCGCCACGGTCAGCTTGCCGATCATGTTGCCGCCCTGCACGGTAAACCAGATGTCGCCAGCAGCATCGAATACCAGGGTATGCGGGTCACGCGCAGCAGGATCGGGCATGGCAATCCGCTCGATCTGGCGAGTAACGGGGTCGATCCGGCCGATATGCGCAGCAAGATTACCAGCATACCATACCGCGCCATCTGGCCCCACGATCAGGTTGTGCGGCCCCACGTTCTCGCCCAGTTCGAACCGCTCGAAATCGCCAGTTTGCGGGTTGAGCACGGCGGCATAGTGCCCACCCTGCCCCACAAACCATACTTCACTGTCGGACACCGCATAGGGATCACGCGGGCGCGTATTGCTCCACGGCACGGCCCACTCTGTCAATTCTACAGGTGCCAGCGCGGATACCGTAACGGTTGTGCCGCTTTCACCCGTCTGGGCCAGAATGGTGGTGGACATCGCAAGGCCGGCACAGGCAAGGCCAGCAATCAGGAAACCGTTTTGCATCACGCTTTCTCCCAATACCCCTCCTGCACGACGATACAGGAACAGGACGCGGGAATACAGGGCCGGAATCAGCCCGCCAGCCAGCCCTTGATCGCCACCAGCAGCAATCCGCTGCCGATGGTGGCAAAGGCAAGGAACAGCGGGGTCCAGGGCATACAGCCGACGCGATCGATCTGCCTGCGCCGGGCGCGCCGCCAGTCGGCCAACAGGGCCACCACCGCCAGCAGCAGGAAGCCGCCCGCCCACAGGCCCACTTCGGTCGCCTCGCTGGCAAATGTGATGAAGGCAGGCCAATGCATCCTGCCTGCGCATATGTGCCGGACTGGCGATGACTGCAATGCTTGAACAAATGCCGCTGCGCTCTATGGCAACGCGATGAGCGCCAGCGAAAACGACCGCCCCATGCTGGCCTTGCTCGTGCGGCTGGGAGGCATTCTGGGCCTGTCGATTATGGCAGCACTGATCAAGCTTGCTTCGGAACGCGGCGTGCACCTGGCCGAGATCATTTTCTGGCGCCAGTTCACCACCCTGCCGATCCTGCTGACCTGGGCCGCACTGGCTGGCGGGGTGGGTCAATTGGCTACCAAGCGGCCGCGCGCCCACGCCATGCGCGGCATCTATGGCCTGATCGGCATGGTATTCAACTTCGGCGCGGTCATCCTGCTGCCCCTGGCTGAAGCCACGACGATCAATTTTTCCGCCCCGATCTGGGCAGTGATCCTGTCGATCGTTTTGCTGAAGGAAAAGGTCGGCTGGTGGCGTTGGTCGGCGGTGCTGGCGGGATTTGCCGGCATCCTGGTAATCACCCAGCCGGGTGGCTCGCATATCCCGCTGACAGGCGCACTGGTGGCCATGTGCGGGGCTTTCATGATTGCCCTGATCTCGATCCAGATCCGCGACCTGTCGAGCACCGAGAAGCCACTGGCGATCGTGTTCTGGTTTGCCGTGGTGAGCACAATCTGCGCGGCACCGTTCATGCCCTTCGTCACCAAGGCGCATTCGGGCACAGACTGGCTGATCCTGCTGGGCATCGGCCTGGCAGGCACCTGGGGACAGCTGATGATCACCGCCGCCCTGCGCTATGGCAAGGTGTCGAGCGTAATCGTGATGGACTACTCGGCAATCGTGTGGGCTACCGTGCTCGGCTTCGCGCTGTTCGCGGTCTTGCCACCCGCCACCACGTTCCTGGGTGCACCCCTGATCATCGCCGCCGGCATCATCATCGCCTGGCGCGAGCGCGTCGTGTCGAAGCGCCGATTCGCCGACTTGAGAGATGCTGCCGGAACCTGAATTGGAATGGACCGTTTGTGAGCCAGACCCATGAAAGGAATTACCCGTGCGTAAAGTCATTCTCGCAGTCACCGCCAGCATCTTTGCTCTGGCCGGTACCGCCGCCTGCAACACCGTTTCTGGTGCCGGCGAAGACCTGCAGTCGATTTCAGACGACGTCGACGAAGAAATCTGACGCCTGACACCTGTTTCAGGTGGCGCTACAATGCTGGCGGACAGGGCAATAAGCCCTGTCCGCCACATTTCGTTGCGCCCCGGAATTCGTTCCGGCAGGGTTAAGCTGATTGCGCCGAACGTGGCCGCATCAGCATTTGCAAATCAAGGAACAGCCGATGGCTCGCAAATTCGTCCTCGCCCTGACAGTCAGCCTGTTCGCGCTGACCGCTACTGCCTGCAACACGGTGCGCGGCGCCGGGCAGGATCTAGAATCAGTCGCCAACGACGTCGATCAGGCCATCTGACCTTCAGGTTTTCCGGTACACCAGCATGATGTTGTTAGCGGGCATGGCAACGCGCCGTGTCCGCTGCAACCCGTGCCGGGCGGCCAGGTCGTCCATCCAGGACACTGGGCGCAATCCCCACCCGGCGTTGCGTGATTTCAGGCTGGCGTCGAAGGCCAGGTTGGAAGGCGCAGTATCCTGCTCCGCCTCAATCCACGGGCCGTAGAAGATCAGCGGCGCGCCCGGCGGTAACAGCTTACCGGCTGCAACTACCAGCCCCTCGCTCGCAGCCAGCGGGCTGATGTGGACCATGTTGATGCACACGATGGCGGCCCAATCCGACACCGGCCAATTCGCGCTGGCCGCATCGATAGCCAGCGGCGCGGCCACGTTCGCAAGGTTGGCCTCCGCGGTCCACGCGGCGATCGAGGCGCGGGCATCGGCGGCAGGATCGCTCGGCTGCCACAGCAAATGCGGGAAGGCTTGCGCGAAGTGGACCACGTGTTCGCCCGTCCCGCTGGCCACTTCCAGCACGGTTCCGCTGGCGGGCAGTTCATCCGCCAGCACATCTGCAATCGGCGCGCGGTTGCGCGCGGCGGCGGGCGCTTCCTGCTTCACCGCTTGAGACTCCGCTTGACGCCTTGGCGCGGATTGGCGCGGCGGGCGGCAGGCTCGCGAATGACCAGCCACACGAGCAGGCCGAACGGCCCGGCCAGGAATGTAAGCAGCAGGACCGGTGCCTGCCACAGGCGCGAGAAGCCTTTCCCATCGGCATCGCGCGCAACCCACAGGCCGGCAAACAGGTCCAGCGCAAGATAATGTATCCAGCCCACCGTAACGCCCGCATCGGACCCGAAGATAGCACGCACCCCGTCGATCGAAGTGAAGCTGGCTCCGCCGCCTCCGTCGATCACACCCGCCAGCAACAGGACCAGCAGGACACTGTAAGCCAGGCACAACACACCGATCCCGCCATAGAACACCACTGTGCGCGCCAGGGGGCCGCGCGGGCCGAGCAGCAGCAGTGCCCAACAGGCCAGCGCCAGCCCGTTGGCCGCGCCGAATGCGAAATCCCAGCTCATCGCTTGTCCTTGTGTTGGCGGGCCCAGATCCCCGCCAGGATCGAGCCAATCACCACGTGATAGACCGACGAGATGGCGCTGGGAACCGGCGCCAGCGCGGCCTGCAGCGGATTGGCGAACTGCGCGGCAAAGGCCGGGGCCGAAGCAAGGCTGGCACCCAGCCCGCTGTTCTGCATCCCCACCTCGATACTGATGGTGCGCGCATCGTCCCTGGCAAAGCCCATTAGCCGCGGCAGCAGCAGGCCCAGCGCAAAGCCGGTAGCATGGAGCATGAACACCGCCACCAGCAGCTTGCCGAAATGTGCTTCGATCAAGTCGCGCGAATTGCCCACGATACCGCCCACGATCAGCACGATGGCGATCACCGAGACCAGCGGCGATACCACCGCCAGCCGCCGCGTGATATTGGGCAGCAGGGCATTGAGCGCCACGCCCGCCACCACCGGGATCAGCACCACGGCGACCATCTGACGTAACAGACTCCAGCGGTCGATCTGGATGAACACGCCGCCCAGCCAGTCGGTCAGCAGCGGGGTGAGCAGGATCGCGGCCAGGGTGGAGCACAGCGTCATCGTCACCGACAAGGCAACATTGGCGCGCGCCAGGTAGGTCACCACGTTCGACGCCGTGCCGCCGGGACAACAGGCTACCAGCACCAGTCCCACCGCCAGGCCCTGTTCCAACCCGAACAACATGGCATAGGCAAGCCCGGCCAGCGGCATCACGGTAAACTGCAGGGCCACGCCCGCCATCACCCCGCGCGGCATCGCCAATACGCGGCGGAAATCGTCCAGCCCCAGCGTCAGCCCCATGCCCAGCATGATCACGCCCAGCAGCACGCTGACCAGCCCCTGCCCCGCAATGCTGGTCTGCGTTACCCAGGTGAAATGCGCCGGCGCCAGCCATGCCCAGCCCACGCCAAGCACGGTCCATACTGCAAACAGGCCGGTCGCCCGGTCAATCCACTTTGCCAAATTGCTGCCCTCCCCCAGGAAGGCAGAGCTTTAGCCGCGATGCCATCGCGCGCAAAGGCGCATCATATCGTCGTGCTGGTGCACGAAGCGGCCGGGTGCCTTCTCGCGCACCGCCTGCAGTGCCGCCGCTGCGACATCGGCCGCGCGGATGGATCGGTATTTGCGCCGCTCGCCACGCAGGAACTGATCGGCCAAAGGCGCCAGGGCCGTCCCGATCCTTTCCAGCGGTCGCATGTCCGCCGCCCGTTCGCCGCGCAGCAAGCCAGGCCGCAGCACATCAGTGCGGGCAAGGCCGATCCGGGCAAGACCCGCCTCCATCTCGCCCTTGGTGCGCAGGTAGAGCGCCTTGGCCGCCGGGTCTGCCCCGACCGAGGAGATGACCACAAAGCCCTTCGTGCCCGCCCCTTTCGCATATTGGGCAACGCGCAACACCAGATCGCGGTCCACCGCTGCAAATGCTGCTGCATCGCCGCCCTGCTTGCGGATCGTGGTGCCGAGCGCGCAGATCACATGGCTGGGGGCGATGGCGCTGATTTCCTGCTCCCACCCTTCGACCGGGGCCAGATGCACTTCCATCAGCGCACCGGGTGGCATGGCCACCTCGCGCCGCGACAAACCCACCAACCGTATTTCGTTGCGCCCCACGGCCTGTTCGAGCACGCATCGCCCGACCAGCCCGCTCGCGCCGAGCAGCAATATCCGCACGGGATCAGACATTTGACAGACCCTCTGGCACTTCGCCAAAGATCCGCGCGTGGCAATCGATGGCATAGCGATCAGTCATCCCGGCGATGAAATCGGCAATGTGCCGGGCGCGCAAGGCCGGATCGGCGGGCAGTGTCTCGGACCAGCCGGGATTCATCAGCGCAGGCTCCGCCTCGAAGGCGGCATAAAGCCGGGCAATTACGCCCTGCGCCACGCGGGCTGTCTCGACCTGTTCGGGATGGAAATACAGCCGTTCATACAGGAATGCCTTCAGCCGCCTTTCGCGGGCCGCCCATTCAGGGGAGAAGGTGGCCACGGCACTTCCCGCCTGCCGCACTTCGTCGACCGAAGTCATGCCAGCAAGATTGGCCCTTGTGGTCACGATGAGGTCGTTGACCATGGCCCCGATCTGGTCCCGCACCAGTTCGCGCAATTGCTGCGGTTGCGGGGCATCGGGGTGGCGCGCACGGACAGCATCCCACTGGTCGCGGAGGAAATCCAGGCTCAGCAGGTCATCTATCTGGAGGAACCCTGCGCGCAAGCCGTCATCGATGTCGTGGTTGTCATAGGCAATATCGTCGGCCAGCGCGGCCACCTGTGCTTCGGCCGAGGCGTGCAGATGCAGCTCCAGCGGGAAGGCCCGGTCCAGTTCCTGCAAGGCCCAGCCGGGCGCGGCCACCGGGCCGTTGTGCTTGGCCAGGCCTTCCAGCACCTCCCAGGAAAGGTTGAGGCCATCGATATCGCAGTATGGCCTTTCAAGCCGCATCAGCACGCGCAGACAATTTTCGTTATGGTCCCAGCCGCCATGCTGTTCCAGCGCTGCTGCCAGGGCATCCTCGCCCGAATGGCCGAACGGGGGGTGGCCGATGTCATGCGCCAGGCACAGGGCTTCGGCCAGATCCTCGTCCAGCCCGAGCGACCGGGCCACTACCCGCCCGATCTGCGCCACTTCCAGGCTGTGGGTCAGGCGGACGCGGTAATGATCGCCATCGGGCGCCACGAACACCTGCGCCTTGCCCGCCAGCCGCCGGAAGGCGATCGAATGGATGATGCGGTCACGATCGCGCTGGAACGCACTACGCGGCCCGCGTGTCCCTCCGCTGTCCTGGGCAAATTCGCGCCCGCGGGTGGCAGCGGGATCGGCGGCTGGGGAGATGGATAACATTGCAGCGGGCTAAAGGTCGCCCGCCTGTGTGACAACGGGAACAGTAGGGGAACCGCTAATCCGTGCCGAGCAGCCACGCGGTTGCCCGCCGCACATGGATACGGGTGCTGTCGTAGATCGGCAGGATGTTGGCATCGACCATTACCACCAGCTCCAGTTCCGTTGCCGCCAGCACGATGGCTTGTGCCCCTTCCTGCCCCTTTTCGGTGATCATGGTCTTGAGGATGCGTTCGGCCGGTCGGGTGGCGCGACCGGCGATCAGGTCGCCATAGACGATGGCATCGACCTTCGCGATGTCTTCGGGATCGGGCGGCAGCAGGTCGATCCCGTGCGCCACCAGCCGCCGCCGATAGAACGCGCTGGCCGCCACGTTATGCGTGCCGATCAGCGCCGCACGCTTAACGCCATCCGCTGCCATGGCCTCGCCCACACAGTCGGCGATGTGCAATACAGGGATGTTCACCGCCGCCTCGATCTCGCGGTAAACGCGGTGCATCGAATTGGCGGCGATCACCAGCATTCCCGCGCCCGCCGTTTCAAGCCGCTGGGCGGATTCGATCAGCGTCTGCGCGGCACGCGCCCAGTCCTCGTCGCTTTCCAACCCGGCGAGACCGGCAAAATCAAGGTTCTCGATCAGCATCGGCGCACTGGCAGGAGCGCCCTTTGCCCGTTGGTAGATCGTGTTGATCTGTTCGTAATAGCTGCGGGTGGCGATCCAGCTCATCCCTCCGATCAGGCCCAGCTTGCGCAAAATATGATCCTTCTTGTGGCTATGCCCCCGCAGCCCGTTTTGCCCCCGCTTGGTTCCTCAGGCCGGTCCGCTATTCGTCCAAAGCCTTGTTGATTTCCTCGACCATTTTCTTGGCATCGGCCAGCAGCATCATCGTCTGGTCCATATAGAACACGTCGTTGTCCACGCCGGCATAGCCCACGCCGCCCATGCTACGCTTGATGAAGAACACCTGCTTGGCCTTGTCCACATCGAACACCGGCATACCGTAGATCGGGCTGCTCTTGTCGGTCTTGGCGGCAGGGTTCACCACGTCGTTTGCGCCGATGATGAAGGCAACATCGCACTGGGCGAACTCGCTGTTGATGTCCTCCAGTTCGAACACCTCGTCATAGGGGACATTGGCTTCGGCCAGCAGCACGTTCATGTGGCCGGGCATGCGGCCGGCCACCGGATGGATGGCATATTTGACGCTGACGCCTTCCTTTTTCAGGTGATCGCCCATCTCGCGCAAGGCGTGCTGGGCCTGCGCCACGGCCATGCCATAGCCCGGAATGATGATCACGCTTTCGGCCTGCTTCAGCATGAATGCGGCATCGGCGGCGCTACCCTGCTTCCACGGGCGCTGTTCTCGCGCCTCGCCGCTAGCTTCTGCTGTCGCACCGAACCCGCCCGCGATCACCGAAATGAAACTGCGGTTCATCGCCTTGCACATAATGTAGGACAGGATCGCGCCCGAACTGCCCACCAGCGCGCCGGTGATGATCATGGCCGTATTGCCGAGCGTGAAGCCCATCGCCGCGGCGGCCCAGCCGGAATAGCTGTTCAACATCGAAACCACCACCGGCATATCCGCCCCGCCGATGGGGATGATCAGCAGGAAGCCGATGACAAAGGCGGCGATGGTGATGGCGGCAATCACCCACAGGCCCTGGTCCTGCGTGAAATAGCCGGTGAGGCCGATGATTGCTGCCAAGGTGCCCAGGTTGATCGCATGGCGGCCCGGCAGCATGATCGGCGCGCCGCTCATGCTGCCCGCCAGTTTCAGGAACGCGATGACCGAGCCACTGAATGTGATCGCACCGATGGCAATGCCAAGGCCGAGCTCGACGCGGCTGACCGGGTTGATCAGGCCATCCGCGCCCGTAATGCCGAAGCCTTCGGGATTGAGGTAAGCCGCCAAGCCGACCAGCACGGCGGCGAGGCCGACGAGGCTGTGGAACGCCGCGACGAGTTGCGGCATGTCGGTCATCTTGATCTTGCGGGCGATGATCCAGCCGACGGCCCCGCCGATAGCGATCGCCACGACGATCTCGGGCAGGCTCGCAAGGTCGTGCGTGACCAGCGTGGTCACCACCGCGATCAGCATGCCGATCATGCCGTAACGGTTACCCGCGCGGCTAGTGGTCGGGTGCGACAGGCCGCGCAGCGCCAGGATGAAGAGTACGCCTGCGACGAGGTAAGCAAGGCCCACCCATGGGTCCACCGGCGCATGGCTGCCAGCAGCAGCGGCGGAGAGGAAGGACAGCATCACTTCTTGTCCTTCTTCTTGTACATCGCCAGCATCCGCTCGGTCACGGCAAAGCCGCCGAAGATGTTGACACTCGCCAGCACCACGCCCGCCAGCCCCAGCCACTTGGCCACCGCACTACCCGCTTCGGCCGAAGCAACCAGCGCGCCAACAATGATGACCGAGGAGATCGCATTGGTCACCGCCATCAGCGGCGTATGCAGCGCAGGCGTGACTGACCAGACGACGTAATAGCCCACGAAGCAGGCCATCACGAAGATCGACAGGATGGAGATGAAGTCCATGGAGATCAGTTCCCCGTCACTTGGACAATTTCGATGTTGTTGCCCTCAGGATCGACCACGAACATCACCTTGATGCCCAGCACTGCCGAAAGATCGGTAATGTCCACCGAAGGGGTTACCCCCCGCGACAACAGGATCGCTTTCGTTGCCTCGATATCCGCTACTTCCATCATCATCTGGCCAGGGCCGCGCACGGCCAAGTGCCCGGGAGGTGTTGCCCGCTCTGGGCCGGGCTGGGAATCGGCCATCTGCACCAGCTCCAGGCCCTGTGTGCCGTTACGCAGCCAGCGAAAATGCATCGCCGCACCCAGCGGCGCGTCCTTCACCACTTCGAAATCGAGCACATCGACATAGAAGGCCGTCACCGCCTCGATATCCGCTACAGACAGCGCCATCAGGAAGTGGTTGAGCTCAATCCTGGGTTGCTCAGCATATTCCGGTGCCTGCGCCGAAGCGGGAACGGCCATGGCCAGCGCTGCGCCAGACAGCGCGAAGATCAGCTTGTTCATCGTTATCCCTTCAACCTCTCGCTCACCACGGCCCCGCCTTGCGTCAGCCGCACGGCATTGCCCACTTCCTCGTCCAGCACCGGCTTGCCCTGCTCCTTGTCCCAGAAGGCGGACAGGAAGTTGAACAGGTTGCGGCTGAACAGCGCGCTGGCATCGGCGGGAAGATGCGCGGGGGTATTCGAATAGCCCATGATGTGCACGCCGTGGCGGGTGACCACTTCATCCGGCACGGAACCCTCCACGTTGCCGCCCTGCGCCACGGCTAGATCGAAGATCACGCTGCCGGGGCGCATGGTAGCGATCTGGGCATCGGTAACCAGGCGTGGTGCGGCGCGGCCAGGGATCAGTGCGGTGGTGATGACAAGATCCTGCTTGGCAATGTGGCTGCTTACCAGTTCGGCCTGCGCTGCCTGGTATTCGGGGCTCATCTCGGTGGCATAGCCGCCTGCGCCCTCACCCTCGATCCCTGCAACGCTTTCCACGAACACCGGCTTGGCCCCAAGCGACATGATCTGTTCGCGGGTGGCGGAACGCACATCGGTGGCGGAAACCTGCGCACCCAGGCGTTTGGCCGTGGCAATCGCCTGCAAGCCCGCCACGCCCACACCCATGACGAACACCTTGGCGGCAGAAACCGTGCCCGCCGCTGTCATCATCATCGGGAAGGCGCGGCCATATTGGTTGGCGGCGGCCAGCACCGCCTTGTAGCCCGCCAGATTGGACTGGCTGGACAACACGTCCATGCTTTGCGCACGGGTGATGCGCGGCATGAATTCCATGCTCAACGCCTCAAGCCCCGCGGCAGCATAGGCATCCACGCGGGCGCGCTGGCTGAATGGATCGAAGGTTGCCGCCACCCAGGCACCCGGCTTGGCACCTGCCAACAGGGCCACATCGGGGGCTTGCACCGCCAGCACGATGTCCGCCCCCGCCACCGCCTGTGCGGCAGGCAGGATCTCCGCCCCGGCTGCGGCATAATCCTCGTCGGCCACAGATGCGCTGCGACCGGCGCCCTGCTCCACCACGAAACTGGCCCCCAGTGCGATGAACTTCTTCACCGTTTCGGGCGAGGCTGCCACGCGTGTCTCACCAGCGGCCCGTTCTTTCAGAACCGCAATGCGCATCCCCCCCACCAATCAGCTCAGCTGATGACGATAAGGATGACAAGCACCAGGATTGCGATCAGCGGCAGCGCCCATTTGAGCATGCCGATGAACCCGTCATAGGTTTGTGCGTGGGCTTTGGTGTCATTGGTATTGGCCATTGTCGCCTCGTATCCTTGCGAGAATCTGAAAGTTGCTGGGCCATCGTCTATCGTCCCTGTCGCACGCACTCAAGGGGCAGCCGCAATCCGCCCTTAATCGCCTCTTTACCTGCCGCTGCTATGCCCATCGCTTGCGCCGGAAAACCGGCAATGCGGAGCTGACAGAGATAATGGCCGAAGCCGAACAGCGCCTGCTGATGCTGATCGATGATGAACCGGCGCAAAGCCGGCTGATCACCGCTCTCGCTGCGCGTGAAGGCTGGCGCGTGCTGGTGGTGGACGAGGCGGAAAAGGCCATCGCCACGCTCGGCACGCGGCAGGGCATGCAGTTGTCCGCCATAATCCTGGATCAATGGGTGCCCGGCGATGCCGCGTGCGAACTGATCGCCGAACTGAAAGACCGCCGCCCCGCGCTGCCGATCCTGATGCTGACCGCCAGCACCTCGCCGCTGCTGGCGGTGGAAGCCATGCGCGCTGGGGCCACCGACTACCTGGTCAAGCCGGTCGCGCCCGAGCGCCTGATGCAGGCCTTGCGCAACACCACCAACCACCTGGCCCCGCGCGACGAATTGACCCCGCTGACGGAGAAAATGCCGGCCCGGCTGGATTTCGATGCGATGGTCGGCACCGCCCCATCGTTCCGCGATGCGCTGGCCAAGGCGGCCAAGGCGGCCCGCGGTCACGGCAACGTGCTGATCGAGGGCGAGACCGGCACCGGCAAGGAAATGCTGGTGCGCGCGATGCACGCTGCCAGCCCTCGCGTCCGCGCGCCCTATCGCGCGATCAATATCGGCGGCGTGCCCGCTTCCAGCCTGGAATCGGTGCTGTTCGGGCACGAAAAGGGGGCTTTCCCCGGTGCCTTTGATCGCCAGGTAGGCGCGCTGCAGAATTGCGATGGCGGCACCCTCGTGCTTGACGAGGTCGATCGCCTGATGCCCGAACTGCAGGACCGCCTGGCCGAAGCGCTGGCGGCCGGTTCGGTCCGCCCGATCGGCGCCCGGCACAGCTTCAAGGTGGATGTGCGGATCATTTCGGCCAGCAATCTGCCTCTGGCAGACCTGGTGGCGACCGGGCACTTCCGCGCCGAACTGCTGGAGCATCTGTCCCGCACCATAGTCACCCTGCCGCCATTGCGGATGCGCAGCGGCGACATCGCCGGCCTCACCCGCCATTTCCTAGCCCGGATCGGTGACCAGCCGGGCCTGCGCCAACTGGGCATTACCGAAGGCGCGCTTAAACTGCTGGCCGCGTTCGACTGGCCGGGCAATGTCCGCCAGTTGCAGGCGGTATTGTTCCGCGCAGCGGTGTTCTGCGATGGTGACGCGCTGACGTCTTCCGATTTCCCGCAATTGCACCAGCTGATCGGCGACCTTGCCGAAGCCAGCCAGCCGGTCCTCGAAAGCACCGGGGTGCAGGTCTACACCATCGATGGCAACCTGCGCCCGCTGGAAGAAATCGAGGCCGACGTGATCCGCCTCGCCATCGGCCACTATCGCGGCCGCATGACCGAAGTGGCGCGGCGATTGGGAATTGGCCGGTCGACGCTGTACCGCAAGCTGAGCGACCTGGGTATCGAGAGCGCTGCTTGATTCGGGGCCGACAAAAGTGACACTGTCACCTTTGATTTCTGCCCAAAACTTTGAAAAAGCGTATTTTCCTGCTGGAAATCGGGTGACACCTGGCCGCTCAGCGGCGAAAAATGCCGGTTCGGCCTGATCGGACAATCTGCAGGGTCAAAGAACCTTGCCGTGCTGGCACAAGACCGCACCTGTAGGACAGCGCCATGTCTCGACAGGCCGCAGCGCGCGCGATAATCTTTGCCGCATGAACCAATTCACCGGATTTGGCGGCAAAAGCGCCCTCATCACCGGAGCCGCATCAGGCATCGGCGCGGCTTGCGCGCACTGGCTGGCGGACCAAGGCGTATCCCGCCTGTTGCTGGTCGACCGCGACGCCCCTGCCCTTGCCGCGCTCGACCTGCCGGGCGAAGTGCTGCGCTTTCCCGGCGATGTGGCCGACGAGGATTTGTGGGCGCAAATCGAGGCCCGCGCCCCTTCGTCGGTCCCGGCGCTCGACTATGCCGTGATCAACGCCGGGATCGCAGGCGGCGCGCCGATTGCCGACATGGGGCTGGCCGAATGGCGCAAGACCATGTCGGTCAACCTTGATGGTGCATTCCTCGCCCTGCGCTACGCCGCGCGCACGCTGAACGCTGGCGGCTCAGTGGTGCTCACCGCGTCGGTCAGCGCGATCAAGGCCGAACCCGGCACCGCCGCCTATGGCGCTTCCAAAGCCGGGCTGATGCAGCTGGGCCGCGTGGCCGCCAAGGAACTGGCCCCCCGCCGCATTCGTGTGAACATGATTGCGCCCGGCGGGGTCGATACGCCAATCTGGGACCAGACCCCGTTCTTCCAGGACATGGTCGCCCAGCACGGCGGTGACAGGGCAGCAGCGATGCAGGCGCTGTCCTCGGTGGCCACGCCTCTGGGACGCTTCGCTAAATCTGAGGAGGTCGCCGCGCAGGTCGGCTTCCTGCTGAGCGATGCGGCGGCGAACATGACCGGCACGGTGCTGGTGAGCGATGGGGGGTATTTGCTTTAGGGCCACTGAGGTTTTGGCTGGGCGGGCGGGCTGGAGACCATCGGCCGAGTGTCTGAAAAGTGTAGTTTACCGTCCTAGATGGCTGTATTCGATCGTCCATGACACCCGCGAAGTATTATCGCTTCTGCCGCAGGCTAGACGAGATCCAAACCCCGGCAAACTGGCCAATCGGATTTGCGCTGCTCCCGTTCATTCCTGAGAGGAGCGCACAATCAGTACATCGATTGCTTGAAGAAGGGTACGCGACAGGGGGAGGCTCGGTTTCTGAGTTTCCGGCGTGGTGGAGTTCCCTTTCTACCGATGACGAATATGATCCGAAGCTCGTCTTCACTATTTACGACCCGGGCGGCGAGCTTGCTGGAGTCGCGATCTGCTGGACGACAGCCTTTGTGAAGGATCTCGTGGTCGCAGCAAAGCACCGCCAGATTGGCTTAGCAACGAACCTTTTGCAGCACACATTCTCCACATTTCGTGATCGAGGCGCTTCCGCAGTCGATTTGAAAGTCGAAACCGATAATTTCGGCGCAATTTCACTCTACCGAAGGGTCGGAATGGAAGAGGCGGGTGGCTCCTTCCTCTAAGTCGCGTGCCTGCAACGGGGACTCTTGCTGGTAGGCCGCTTCCGCCTGCAGTCGACTCTACCCAACCAACCCCGCAAAATCGGTCAGCGCTGCATCCCGCAAACCGCGCCACACGTTGCGCGCCTGCACCGTCTCGAACACATCGTGCACGCGCAACAGGTGATAGCCCGCGTCCATCCCGCGCAGCGCCAGGGCCAGCGATCCGCCAAGTCGCTGGTGGGCCGCCGCCTCGTTGCTGAGTGCGCCGATCATGCGCTTTCGGCTGGCGCCCAGCAGCAGCGGCTGGCCCAGCGCGTGGAACAGCGGCAGGGCGTTGAGCAGGGCGAGGTTGTCTGCCAGCGACTTGCCGAAGCCGACGCCGGGATCGAGCACGATCTTCTCGCGCGCCACACCCGCCGCAAGCGCCGCATCGCGCCGTTCGCGCAGCCAGTCGAACACGTCGAACACCACGGCGGCATAGGTGCCATTGGCGTGGAGGTCTGCGGTTGCCTCGGTGCTTGGCCCCGGCGCGTGCATCAGGATCACCGGCTTGCCGCTGGAGGCAGCGAATTCCAGGCTGCGCGGATCATGGCGCAACGCCGACACATCGTTGATGATGTGCGCGCCGCCTTCAAGCGCTGCCTGCATCACCGCCGGCCGCCGTGTATCCACGCTGACCGCCGCGCCCATTGCCGCGCAATACTGGATGGCGGGCATCACGCGCTTGATCTCGTCACCTTCCCACACCTCGGCCGCACCGGGTCGGGTGCTTTCGCCGCCGATGTCGATGATGGCCGCGCCGGCCTCGTTCATGGCAGCGGCCTGACCCTGCATGGCGACGGGATCGTCCATGAACTGGCCGCCATCGGAAAAACTGTCGGGCGTGACATTGAGCACGCCCATGACCTGCGGGGTGTCGAGCCGGATCGTGCGCGCGCCACATTGCAGCGGCTGGTGGACGGTGCCGATCGCCGCCCATTGTTCCCCACCCTGCGTAGCAAGCTCACCACCGATCCCGCCCAGCACGCCCGCCATTTCACGCGGACCACAGATGATGCGTTCAGTGACGGTGCCGCCATCGCGCACCACCACGGCAAACCGGTGCGCCCAGACCATCGATCCGCCCAACCGCACGGCATCGCCCTCCACTGCCTGAGGGCCGGTGACGAGGGCGATGGGCTGGAGGTAGATTTGCTGGCTCATAATCGCTCCTTAATCGTCATTGCGAGCGAAGCGAAGCAATCCAGGGCGATTGACGTGTGCTCTGGATTGCCGCGTCGCTGCGCTCCTCGCAATGACGAAGAGATGGGCTAGTCCTCGATGCTGAGCAGGTACAATTGCCGCATCGCGTCAATCGGCTTCAGTTCGCCCTCGGCCTCATAATGCCAGAAGCTCCAGCCGTTGCAGCTTGGTGCGCCTTGCAATTCCTTGCCGACGAAATGGATCGAGCCGGTCAAGGCCTCGCATGACAAGGAACCGTCGGTGCGCACTTCGGCGGTCCAGCGGCGTTTGCGGTCACACAGCTTGGTGCCCGGCGGCAGCAGCCCGGCTTCCACCACCGCGCCAAAGGCCACTCGCGGCGCATCGCGCTTGCTGGCCATGCTTTTCAGCGCGCTTTCATCCAGCGGCAGCTCCTTGGCGATGCGGCGGGTGGCGACTTCGCGGTAGGCGGGTTCACGCTCGCAACCGATCCAGTCACGCCCCAGACGCTTGGCGACCGCACCGGTGGTGCCGGTGCCGAAGAACGGATCGAGCACCACGTCGCCCGCCTCGCTGGTGGCCAACATCACGCGGTAGAGCAGCGCTTCGGGCTTCTGTGTCGGGTGCGCCTTGTGGCCGGCATCGTCCTTCAGCCGCTCACCGCCAGAGCAAATGGGCAGCACCCAGTCAGACCGCATCTGCAGTTCGTCGTTCAGCGTCTTCATCGCCCGGTAGTTGAAGTGGTACTTGGCCTTCTCGCCCATGCTCGCCCAGATCAGCGTTTCGTGGGCATTGGTGAAGCGGGTGCCACGGAAATTGGGCATCGGGTTGGTCTTGCGCCAGACAATATCGTTGAGCAGCCAGAATCCCATGTCCTGCATCATCGCGCCCACGCGGAAGATGTTGTGATAGCTGCCGATCACCCACAGCGCGCCATCGGGCTTCAGCACGCGGCGCGCCTCGGTCAGCCAGGCGCGGGTGAACCGGTCATAGACTGCGAAGCTGTCGAATTGGTCCCAGTGATCGGTCACCGCATCCACGTGGCTGCCATCGGGCCGGTTGAGATCGCCGCCCAGTTGCAGGTTGTATGGCGGATCGGCGAAGATCAGATCCACGCAGTTATCCGGCAGGCTACGCATGGCTTCCACGCAGTCACCATCGAGGATTTGGCCCAGCGGCAGATCCTGCTTGTTCACCTTCTGCGGCGCGCTTTTTACCCGTGCAGCCGGTGCCGCGCGCAGCTTAGTCATATTACCCATCAACAAAACGCCCCCTGAGTTATCCACAGGGTGAGTCCTTCGAGTCCATGGGTCAAGCAGCAAATGTTCAGGCGAGGCTGGCAAGCGGCAAAGGTTGAGGGAGAACGAAAAGAGTCCGGCACAAGATGTTGAGTCCCTTGGGTGTTGCGGGACTCGATATGCAGCGGTGTGGCCCTGCGGACTCAATCGCGCCCGGAAAAGCACTTGCCGTGCCCGCGCGGCTGTATCACCTTGCCGGCTTAAGGTTCGGGGGGATCAGATATGGCACTGGAAGTGATCGGCGCAGGGCTTGGCCGCAACGCCACGTTCTCGCTCAAGTTCGCCTTGGAAAAACTCGGCTTCGGTCCGTGCTATCACATGTCCGAAGTGCTGGCCGATGGCCGCCGCGCGATCCCGTTGTGGCTTGATGTGATCGATGGTCGACCGGACTGGAATGCGGTGTTCGACGGCTTCCGATCCACCACGGACTATCCTGCCTGCACCTATTGGCGGGAACTGGCCGAATTCTATCCGCAGGCCAAAGTGGTGCTGACCACCCGCGATCCCGACAGCTGGTTTGATTCTGTCAGCGAGACGATCTTTTCCGCCCGGATGAACGATTCTGTCAAAGGCACGCCGTTCGAAACACTGCTCAACGGGGTCGCCATCCGCCACTTTGACGGGAAGCTGGCTGACCGCGCCTTCATGACCGACTGGTACGCCCGGCGAAACCAGCAGGTGATCGACAGCCTGCCGCCCGAGCGGCTGCTGGTATTCCACCCCAAGGATGGTTGGGCTCCGCTCTGCACATTCCTCGGCGTGGCTGTGCCGGACGGCCCGTTTCCGCGCGTCAACAGCCGCGATGAACTGGGCAGCCAGTCCGACGAGCATGGCGGCATTCCGGCCGATCCGGTGGAACGTGAAGCCTTCGCCCGGATCTATATCGATATGTTGCGCGCCAAGGCGTTTGCTTAGCTGAATTCCAGCACGGCTTGCGCCACGGGGGCAAAGCTGCGGCGGTGGAGTGGGGTCGGCCCGTGCAGCCGCAGCGCTTCCATGTGTTCGCGGCTGCCATAACCCTTGTTGCGTTCCCACCCGTATTGCGGATGTTCGATCGCCGCCTGGCACATCATCCGGTCACGGTATTCCTTGGCCAGGATCGATGCCGCGCCAATTGCCGCTTCGGTTCCATCACCGCCCACGATCGCCCGGGCGGGCCAGCGCCAGCCCTCCACCCGGCCATGCGGGGTTAGGTTGCCATCGATCAGCGCCTCGTCCGGACAACCGCCAATCGCCGCGCACAAGGCATCCATCGCCAGCGTCATTGCCAGCATGGTGGCGCCGAAGATGTTGAGCCGGTCAATCTCGGCCACGTCCACCACGCCGATGCCGAACGCGCAGGACTGGCGGATTTCGCCCTCCAGCCGGGCGCGGACTTTGGGGCTGAGCACCTTGGAATCGCCCACGCCCTTTGGTCCCGGCTTGCATAGAATGACCGCTGCCGCCACAACCGGCCCAGCCAAAGGCCCGCGCCCAGCCTCATCCACACCCGCGATCAGCGGAGATGGGGCCAGACGGGCCGTAAAATCGCGTGAGGGAGTTCCCGAGAGCATGTCGAACAAAGTCCTTAGCTTCACCATATTCCCAATTGCCCTGTTGACCGCAAGCTGCGGCGCGGCCCAGGTGGGGGATAGTGCCGCCACGCCCACGCCGCGCGCAGCCGAGGCGGTCGAGCTGGAAGCCGGTTCGCCGTTCATGGCCGAAGCCCACCTCGATCTGGATGAAGGCTGGGCCGTGGCGATCGAGCCGACCACCGGCAACCTACTGATCACCGAAAAAGCTGGCACGGCGAAATATTTCAACCCCGCCACCGGCGAGGCGCTGGCAGTGAGCGGCCTGCCGACCGTGGCCTATGGCGGCCAGGGCGGACTGGGCGATGTCGCCTTCGCGCCCGATTATGCCACCAGTGGCACAATCTACCTCAGCTGGGCACAGGCGGCCGAAGGCAGCGCACGCCGCGCCGTGGCAGGTCGCGGACGGCTGATGTGCAGCGCGTCTGCTTGTGAGATTACCGGCCTGCGCGAAATCTGGCGGCAGGAACCCGCGATCGAAAGCGCCGGCCATTTCAGCCACAAGTTCGCCTTCTCGCCCGATGGGCAGCACCTGTTCATTTCCAGCGGTGAGCGGATGCAGGGCGATCCTGCACAGGACAATTCCAACAATCTGGGCACGATCGTGCGGCTCAATCTGGATGGCACCCCGGCAGCGGGCAATCCGTTCGCCAGCCAGCCCAGCCCGACCAATCAGATCTGGTCTTACGGCCACCGCAATATCTATGGCCTGCAGTTCGATGCCACCGGCCAGTTGTGGGATCTGGAACACGGCCCGCGCGGGGGTGACGAGCTGAACAAGGTGGCTGCTGGCAACAATTACGGCTGGCCGGTCCGCTCTAACGGCAATGATTACAGCGGCACCGATATTCCCGATCACACGGCGGACGACGGGTTCACCAAGCCCGCCATCTGGTGGAATCCGGTCATCGCGCCGGGCGGCATGATCTTTTACCGCGGCAACATGTTCGCCGCCTGGCGTGGACAGGCCTTGATCGCCAATCTCGGCAGCCAGAGCATAGTGAGGGTGGCCACCAATGCAGCTGCCGGCACCGCAACCGAGGAGGGGCGCTATCCTTTCCCCCGCCGCCTGCGCGACATCAAGGAAGCCGCCGACGGATCGCTGTGGGTGGTAGAGGATGGCGGCAACGGCCGCCTGCTGCGCCTCACGCCGCGGATGTAAGGCAAAGGTTGCCCGCTGTCGGCAGAAATGCCCGGTATCGGCAGAAACAATTGCATGGCGGCGCGCCCCTCTCTATCGGCGCGCCTCCATGACCAAGCTTGCCCCCGCCCTGATTCCGCTCGACGCGGTGGACCCAGCAATGGTCGAGCAGTTGCTCGATCGGGCATTCGGGCCGGGCCGTCTGGCGCGCACCGCCTATAAAGTGCGGGGCACTGCCGAAAGCCTGCCCGCATTGAGCTTTGCCCTGGTGGACGAGAACGAACTGCTGGTCGCCACGATCCAGGCCTGGCCGGTGGCGCTGACCGATCCGCAAGGGCGCGCCCATCCGTTGATCATGGTCGGGCCGGTCGCGGTCCTGCCCGAACGGCAAGGCGAAGGCTTCGGGACCGCGCTGATGCTGGCCCAGGCGCAAGCCTTGGGTCCGGCAGCCCCGCTGCCCCAGTTCCTGATCGGCGACGAACCTTATTACGGCCGGTTCGGCTTTAGCGCCGAACACACAGGCGGGTGGACCTTGCCCGGCCCGTGGGAGCCGGAACGGTTGCTGGTCCGGTGCGCCAACCCGGCAATCCTTCCGCAAGAAGGTTCGCTCGGCCCTTGGAAGAACGGATAGTTCCTGCCATCTGACTGGCCATGTCTTGCCCCCAGTCACCCCCTGCCCGATGAGCGAGTTGTTTGACCGCCTGGCGGATCATTACGAACGTGGCCATGCGCGCAGCGATATTGCGCAGCAGGCGGGCTTTGCCGTGACCATGCCCGAAACGCTCAAGAAGGCCGCCGTGCTGATCGCGATCACCGAACGGGCTGAGCCTGGCGTCCTGCTCACCCACCGCCGCGCCGACCTGCGCCAGCACGCCGGACAGGTGGCCTTCCCCGGTGGCAAACTGGATCCCGGCGAGGATGCCGTGGCTGCCGCCCTGCGTGAAGCGCATGAGGAACTGGCCATCGACCCCGCGCATGTGCGCGTGATCGGCTCCAGCGATACCTTCATCACCGGCACCGGTTATGACATTACCCCGGTGCTGGCCATGGTCCCGCCCGACATGCCGCTGATCTGCAACCCGGACGAGGTTTCCGCCTGGTTCGAGGCACCGCTGGCCTTCGTGCTCGATCCTGCCAGCCATGTCCCGCGCGAAACGATGTTCGCCGGGCAAATGCGGTCCTATATCGAGATCATGTGGGGCGAACACCGGATCTGGGGCGTGACTGCGGCGATCATCGCCAACCTGGCTCGCCGCCTGGAATGGCCGGGGCAGATCCGATGAACGTGTTGCCCGCTGCAGACTGGACCAGGCGCGAGGATCTCGCCGCCTTAGTCGCCGCCCTGGGCAAGGGTACCGTGCGCTGGGTCGGCGGCGCGGTACGCGATACGTGGCTCGACTTGCCGGTGGCCGATATTGACGCGGCGACCACGCTGCGCCCGGAAGACGTGGTCGCCCGCTGCAAGGCCGCCGGAATTCGTACCGTGCCCACCGGCATTGCCCACGGTACCGTTACCGCGCTGCTATCGGGCGGCAGTGTCGAGATAACTACCCTGCGCCACGATGTGTCGACCGATGGCCGCCGCGCCACCGTGGCCTTTGCCAGCAACTGGCAGGATGACGCAGCGCGGCGCGATTTCACCATCAACGCACTCTATGCCGATCCCGCCACGCTGGAAGTGACAGACTTCTTTGGCGGAGTTGCCGATCTTGAGCAGCGCCGCGTGCGCTTTATCGGCGATGCCCGCCAGCGGATCGCCGAAGATCACTTGCGCATCTTGCGCTATTTCCGGTTCCAGGCGCGGTTCGGCGAAACGGTGGATGCCGAAGCGGAAGCCGCCTGCCGTGATATGGCTGCCACGCTGAAAGGCCTCAGCCGCGAACGGGTGGCAATGGAACTGCTCGCCATTCTGGCCCTGCCCGATCCCGTGGCCGCGATCACGCGCATGGCCGACCTTGGCGTGTTGCCCATGGTGCTGCCCGAAGCGCAGCCCGGTGCACTGGCGGCGCTGGTTGCTACCGAACGCGCGCATGGCATCGCTCCCCTCGCCTTGCGCCGCCTGGCCGCGCTCCTGCCGACCGATCCACTGGTGGCAGACAAAGTGGCTGCCCGGCTCAAACTGTCCACCGCCCAGCGCAAATACCTTGGCCATTGTGCCGCGCGCGAAGCGACGGACGGCGAAAGCCCCCGCGCGCTGGCTTATCGGCATGGCACGGACATAGCGCGGGACCGCCTGTTGCTGGGCGGTTTCGACCCTGCCCCGGTGATCGGCTGGGATATTCCGCAACTGCCGCTCAAAGGCGGAGAGATTGTCGCCCGCGGCGTTGGCGCAGGGCCGGATGTCGCGCGCATCCTGCGCAGTGTAGAACGCACATGGATCGCCGAAGGCTTCCCTGATCGCGCCCGGGTAGAGCACTTGCTCGCAGAAGAACTCGCAAAGTAGATCAACGCTGCCTTGTTCGGCGCCCAGCCGAACCTAAGCGCAACTGCGCGCCCGCAGGTGCCCCGAAACGCAGTGGAGGGAACGGCACCGAGGACGAAGGCGCGGATGCGGCTTCGAAACCCGTAAGCGCAAGATACTTGCTTGTTAACGAAACTTGCTTATATGCCCGCTCGACCAGCGCGAATTCGTCGCGTGTCGTGATGCGAGCGTGAACCTCCCCAGATCCAACAGGGTGAGGACCGGCATCGGAAGTGGGCAATCCCCGCTTGGTCATTCTGCCAAAGCAACCCGCTTCACGCTTGGGTCGCCTCAAAGGCGCCCATATTGCACCCGGAATCCGTCACGCGGAGACCTGGGGCACCCGTGATGTACGAAAGATATTCATGTCCTTTTTTTCCGAACTCGGCCTCGCCGAGCCTATCCTGCGCGCACTCGAAGCCAAGGGTTACAATGACCCCACGCCGATCCAGCGCCAGTCCATCCCTGCGCTGCTCGAAGGCCGTGACCTGTTGGGCATTGCCCAGACCGGCACCGGCAAGACCGCCGCGTTCTCGCTGCCCTCGCTCCACCGCCTGGCCGCAGATCCCAAGCCGCGCCAGCCGCGCAGCTGCCGCATGCTGGTGCTGTCGCCCACGCGCGAACTGGCAGCGCAGATTGCCGACAACATGGTCGGCTATGCCAAGTTCCTCAACATGTCGGTGATGACCGTGTTTGGCGGCGTGCCGGTGGGCAAGCAAATCTCCAGCCTGGGCCGCGGGGTCGACATCCTCGTCGCCACGCCGGGCCGCCTGCTCGACCTGATCGAACAGCGCGCCCTGGTGCTCGACAAGGTTGAAATCTTTGTGCTCGACGAAGCCGACCAGATGATGGACCTGGGCTTCATCAAGCCGCTCACCCGCATTGCCGGCCTGCTGCCGCGCCAGCGCCAGAGCCTGTTCTTCAGCGCCACCATGCCCGATGCCATTGCCCAGCTGGGCAAGCGCTTCATCACCGATCCGGTGAAGGTCGAAGTGGCACCGCAGGCCACCACTGCCGCGCGGGTTGACCAGTACGTCACCCATGTGGACCAGAAGGAAAAGCAGGCGCTGCTGACCATCACCCTCAAGAAGGGCCTGGAATCGGGCGAGCTGGAAAGCTGCCTGGTCTTCACCCGCACCAAACACGGCGCCGACAAGGTTGTCCGCAGCCTCATCGCCGCCGGTGTCGAAGCTGCCGCGATCCACGGCAACAAGAGCCAGGCCCAGCGCACCCGTGCATTGGACGGCTTCCGCGCCGGCCGCGTGCCGGTGCTGGTGGCAACCGACATCGCCGCCCGCGGGATCGACGTTCCGGGCGTGTCGGCCGTGTTCAACTTTGAACTGCCCAACGTGGCCGAACAGTACGTCCACCGCATCGGCCGCACCGCGCGCGCCGGCAAGGGTGGCCTGGCCATCAGTTACGTGGCGGGTGATGAACGGCCGTTCCTGCGCGACATCATCAAGCTGACCGGGGTTACTCCCGGCGCGATTGCGCTGCCCAAGGATTTCCTGGAGCAGGCCGCACGCCTGCCCAAGCCTTCGGCCAAGCAGCTTGGAGCCGAACATTCGGATGATAACCGCAGCGGCGGCGGCAACCGTCGGGCGCGCGATACCGAACGCAAGGCTCGCCCCCCGCGGCGCCATCCCGATGTGGCAGTCCAGCCACGCGGCGAAGGCGGTCGCAGTGCGGCTGGCGGCGGCAACGGCGGTGGCCAGCGCAGTGGTGGCCAGGGCGGTCGTGGTCGGCCGCAAGGCAATGGCGGCGGCCAGCGCAGTGGCCAGCAGCACCGCTCGCGGACGCAAACCAGCCAGGCTGCTCCGCGCGTCTAACCAGGCTATCAGACGAAACGGCCGGGCCACCTGCTCGGTTCGTGGAACCTGATGCACAGCTTGTCCCGTTCGACTTGCGATCATTGAAGGCCTTGCCGACCCTGAGTTGGCAAGGCCTTCGTGTCTTTGCGCCCTTCCCGTCGGCCCGATCGGAAACCTGCAGGTTTGCGGGATGAAATCTGGCGCGCTTGAAAGCAGCGACAATCGCGAAAAGGACGTAATCTAGATGAAGTATTCAGCAGCAATCGCCGCAGTGGCCCTGGCCTTGACCCCCGCGTCCGTACTGGCGCAGGCCGTGGGCGAAACCGTGAATGGCAATGATGGTTCAGCAGTCGGGACCGTGGTTTCCAACGATGGCGCCACGATTGTGGTCGACACCGGCACCCACCGCGTGCCGCTGCCCGCCGACGTGTTCGCCACCGGCGAAGCGGGCTCGTCGATCAACACCACCAAGGCCGAACTCGATACGCTTTACGCCGGCCAGCTGGCCGAAGCCGCCGCCGCGCGCGATACCGCACTGGTAGCCGGTGCCGCCGTGGTCACGGCAGACGCCCAGACGCTGGGTTCGGTCGACACCATCGATGGAGACAACATCGTGATCCGCGAAGGGGAATTCGTTGTCACCCTCCCGCGCGAGATGCTGGCGCTGGATGCCAACGGCCAGTTGATGGCCCTGGCCAACCACGCTGATATCATGGCCGCGATCGAAGCGGCGCAAGCTGGCGGCTGAGCAGTTCAACCAACACCCCTGGACGGGAACGAGGGCCGGGGGAGCAATCCTCCGGCCCTTGACGCAGGTGGGCTAGAACTTGTTGTCCTTGGGGAACCCGGTGGGCGGCATCCTGCCGGCAGCCCCGCGTGCAACCTTCCACATGTGGATTTCATGTTCGGTGCGGATGCGGCCGGTTTCGCCGCCCATCGTCCAGCTGAGGCCATCTGCCAGGGTGAAGGTGGTGGCATCGGCCAGTCCGCCATCGCGATAGCGCTGCAGGGTTACCCCCTGCCCGCGCGCCATCACCGGTACTTCATCCAGCGCGAAGACCACCAGCTTGCGATTGTCACCCACCACGGCGAGATGATCGTGGACCGAAGCAATCTGGCGAACCACCAGAAGCTTGGCATCGTCCTTCAGGTTGACCACCTGGCGGCCCTTGCGGGTCTCGGCCAGCAGCTCGTCGGTCACTGCGGCAAAACCCTTGCCCAAGGTGGAAGCGAGCAACAGCTGGCGGTCCTTCTCGTGCACGATCATGGCCACCACGGCTGCGCTGGAATCAATATCCAGCGTGTTGCGCACCGGCTCGCCGAAACCCCGCGCGCTGGGCAGCTTGTCTGCGCCAAGGGTAAAGAACCGCCCGTCATCACAAGCCAGCAGGATCTTGTCGGTCGTCTGGCAGTGGACCGCGAACCCGGCCTCGTCGCCTTCCTTGTACTTGAAATCGCCGCAGCCATCGGCGCCCAGATCGACATGGCCCCGCGCAGCGCGAATCCAGCCCTTCTTTGACAGCACAACGGTAACCGGCTCTTTCTCGATCATCGCGTCGAGGCTGAATTCCACTGTGGGTGCGGCCTCGGCAATTGTGGTGCGGCGGCGGCCGATGGCGGTATCGGGCGCATACTCGGCGCGCAGGCTGGCCAGGTCGCGCTTCAGGCGGGTGCGCTGGCGGGCAGGCGAATCGAGCAGCTTCTGCAGTTCCTCGCGCTCGGCCAGCAATTCGTCCTGTTCCTGGCGAAGCTGCATTTCCTCCAGCTTGCGCAAGGACCGCAGCCGCATGTTGAGGATGGCTTCGGCCTGCCGGTCGGTCAGGCCAAATTCGGCCATCAGCACCGGCTTGGGCTCGTCCTCGGTGCGAATGATGGCAATCACCCGATCCAGGTTGAGGAAGGCGATGATATAGCCTTCGACCAGTTCCAGGCGGCTGGCGATCTTGTCCAGCCGATGCCGGGTGCGGCGCTGCAGGATGTCGATCTGGCACACCAGCCAGCGCTCCAGCAGTTCCTTCAGGCCCATCACCATCGGCGTGCGGCGCAATTCGCCATCGAGACCCGGCTGCGCATCGAGCACGTTGAGGTTCAGGCTGAACCGCGTCTCCATGTCGGTCAGCTTGTAGAGCGATTCCTTGAGCAGTTCGGGATCGACATTGCGGCTGCGCGGGATCAGCACGATGCGGATCTGCTCGTCGCTTTCGTCGCGCACGTCTTCCAGGATCGGCAGCTTCTTGTCGTTGATGGCGGCGGCGATCTGTTCGATCAGCTTGCCCTTGGCGACCTGGTAGGGGATTTCGGAAATGACCAGCTGCCACCCGCCGCCCTTCGACCGTTCGATCCCGGCGGCGCGATCTTCCTCGGTGGTCGCCTCGGCCGCGTGGAACCGCCCGCGCACGCGAAAACTGCCGCGCCCGGTTTCATAGGCGTTGGCGATGGACGCCGGACTGTCCCCGATGATCCCGCCGGTGGCAAAGTCCGGCCCGTGGAACACGCCCATCAGTTCGGCGTGGGTTACATCGCGGTTGAACAGCACCAGTTCGGCAGCATCGATGATCTCGGCCACGTTGTGGCTGGGAATGCTGGTCGCCATGCCCACCGCGATACCGGCCGCGCCGTTGGCCAGCAGGTTGGGGAACAGACCGGGGAAAATCTCGGGCTCTTCCTCCTCGCCGTTATAGGTCGGGATGAAATGGACCGTGCCTTCATCCAGCCCTTCCATCAGGCTCATCGCGGTACGCGTCAGGCGGCATTCGGTATAGCGATAGGCGGCGGCATTATCGCCATCCACGTTGCCGAAATTGCCCTGCCCTTCGACCAGCGGATACCGCAGGGTAAAATCCTGGGCCAACCGCACCATCGCATCATAAACCGCCACATCGCCATGCGGGTGATACTTGCCGATCACATCGCCCACCACCCGGGCAGACTTCTTGAACGCGCTGCCGGGATCCAGTTTCAGGCTGCGCATGGCCCACAACAGGCGGCGGTGGACCGGCTTCAGCCCATCGCGCAGATCGGGCAGGCTGCGCGCGGTGATGGTCGACAAGGCATAGACCAGATACCGTTCGGACAGTGCGCTGTCGAACGGGGCATCGACGATCGCGTCGAACGGGTCTTTGTCGGCATCAAGGGTGGCCATGCGCCTCGCCCTAGCAGCGGCTCGCCTCGTGGGACAGCGTGGAACCAGTAACTTTCCCCATGTGTTGCGTGACTATCGAACACAGACACAGGAACACACCGATGAACAAACCAATCATGATCCTCGCCACTGACGGCTTCGAGCAGTCCGAACTGGAACAGCCGGTCAAGCTGCTCCAGGAAGCTGGGTTCCAGACCCTGGTGGTAAGCCCCAAGGAAGGCGAGATCCGCGGCTGGGACGGCGGCGACTGGGGGCTGCCTGTCACGGTCGACCGTCCGCTGGCAGATGCCAATGCGGATGACTATGCCGCGCTGGTTCTGCCGGGCGGGCAGATGAATCCCGACATCCTGCGCATGGAGGACAAGGCAATCCAACTGGTGCGCGATTTCCATGATGCCGGAAAGCCGGTCGCCGCGATCTGCCACGGACCCTGGCTGCTGGCCGAAGCCGACGTGATCGACGGTAAGCGGGTAACAAGCTGGCCGTCGATCCGCACCGATCTGGCCAATGCCGGAGCCGAAGTAGAGGATGCCGAGGTCGTGGTCGACGGCAACCTCATCACCAGCCGCAATCCCGATGACATTCCCGCCTTTTCGGACGCGCTGATCAAAACGCTGCGCGAACAGGCCCGAATGGACGACGCGGCCTGATTCAAGCCCGGGCAAAGGTGACACAAGTGACACCGTGTCACCTTTGTTTCGAGCACCAAACCAGCGGAATACCGCGGTTTCAGGAGAGGCGCGATAGAGTGACACCATGGTGAAAAGAAACACGTCCACTTTGCGCCGGAAAAGCCCGCTGGAGCTGCAAACATGCGCAAAAGGAAAGACTGCAGATGCCGACAATGTGAAGGAGCGTGAATGAACCGTTTGGACGATGCCATGGTTCAAGGCCTGTAGGAAAGCGCAGGCCATCCTCATGCGAGCGGGAGAAAATGCGGTACCTAATGCGGCTCTCGAATTGACTCCTGAGCACTCTTGGGAGATCGCGACCGGACGCGAAACGGCGGGAACGGTCGTATGCTCGCTTCCTTCTGGGGCCTGCGCTCTCTAACGATGTTACAATGACGCGGAAGCGATGTACGTGCCAGCGCATATGCATGACGGAGCAAGACATTTGAGCCTGAAAAAGCGCCTCGGCACTTCGATACCTTACCCCGTGATCGCGACTGGTCGCAAACTGCTTCACTTCGGCCTACGGCGTTGCGAGGTTTGCCACAGCCATGTGCGCCAGCGGTCCGACAGCGGCTATGGCTACCCCGTGCTCGAAGAACTCCAAGTGGTCGGGGGGCTCACACGCCGCAAGGATTTGTGCCCGATCTGTCACTCCGGGTCGCGCGAACGGCTGATCTGGCATTACCTGACGCGCGACCATGCAGCATTTTCGGGCGGGATCCAGCTTACCGTGGCGCATTTTGCCCCGGAGAAGGGTCTTTCGATCAACCTCAAGAAGCGGTTTGGGCCCAGGTACCAGGCCTATGACCTCGCACCCCATCGCTATCGCCACATGTCGGATGTCGAGGTGCAGAATCTCGAAACGTTGACGCTCGCCGATAGCTCGGTCGATCTGGTGTTGGCCAATCACATCATGGAACATGTCTTCGACCTGCCCAAGGCCCTGTCGGAAGTGCGCCGCGTGCTCAGGCCCGGATCCGGCCTGGCGATCATGCAGGTTCCGCTGGCGCTCAAGCTTGGTGAGCATCGTGACGGCGGCCAGACGATGTCGGCGCAGGATCGCATTGCCATGTTCGGCCAGGACGATCACGTCCGCCTGTTCACGCCGGCATCCTATCGTTCGGCGCTTGAACAAGCCGGGCTGACGGTAGAGGAGTTCGATCCCTTTGCGCAGGATGCTGCCCTAGCTACCGAATGGGAGCTCGATCCGTTCGAAACTCTTCTGCTTATTCGCGCCCCAGGCTGATCGCGCGTCTTCCTGCCAGCGCGCATTTTTTCGAAAAATCGTCCAACGCTGGCCGACACTTAGCCTCCTGCTGACATCGACGGGACTTTGGCGCAAAGGGCTTTCAAGGCCAGCAGTCTGACAGCCCGAACGGGCCGCCCCCTAACTTCCCTGCATATCGTGGCTGTCGCGCGGGATGCGCACTTCCATGCCGTCCAGTTCGTCGGACAGCAGGATCTGGCAGGACAGGCGGCTGGTAGCGGCAAGGTCTGCGGCCAGGTCCAGCATGTCTTCCTCGTCCTCGCTGGCAGGCGGCAGTTTGGCGAACCAGTCACGCCCCACGATCACGTGGCAGGTGGAACAGGCCATCTGGCCTTCGCAGGTCCCTTCCAGCGGCATGGCGGCAGCCTGCGCCACTTCCAGCAGGCGGTCGCCCGGCTGGCCCTCGGCCTCGACCCTGTCGCCATCGCGCGTGATGAAGGTGATCTTGATAACTCTATCCCTATTACCCGGATTACCCGGATTGTTGCGACGCTGCCCGAATAAGCCTTGTCGCGGCGGCTTCAAGCGATTCCATTGTGGTATAACGCCCAAAGCCCAGCCGGATGGAGGATTTAGCCTCGGCATCGCTCAGTCCCAAGGCGCGCAGCACATGGCTGGGGCGGCCCGATCCACTGGCGCAGGCGGACCCGGCCGAGAACATCACATCCCGGCAATCGCTCATCAGGCGGGCGACATCGAGGCCAGCGAGCGCCAAGTTCAGGTTGCCATGCCAGCGGTGGTCCGCGCTGCCGTTGAGCGTCCAGCCAGCAAACATGGCGCGCGCGCGGGTCCACAGGGCTTCGACATGGGCCAGGTCCTCCTCGCGCCGCTCCACCGCCAGCTTGGCCGCCAACCCGAACCCCGCACACAGCGCGGGGCTGAGCGTGCCGGAGCGCAAGCCATGTTCCTGCCCGCCACCGGTGATCTGCGGCTCCAGTTCCACCCCGTCTCGCAGCCACAAGGCGCCGATACCCTTGGGGCCGTGGAGTTTGTGGGCGGATACCGCGATCATATCGGCCGATGGCGGGCCGAGGCGCCCTGCCCCCTGCACCGCATCGCACAGCAGCAGCGCGCCGAGCCTCTGGGCCCGTGTATGCCATTCGGCCACCGGCTGCACTGTGCCGATCTCGTTGTTGACCTGCATTACGGCGATCAGGCGCGTATCTGCGGGGACCAAGGCAGCAGGGTCGACAATTCCTGCGTCGTTTACCGGGATCAGGTGCACGCTGCCGATCGCCCGCGCGGTATCGAGCACGGCGGCATGTTCGATCGCGCTGGCGGCGATGGTGCCAGCCTGGCCCGATCCGCGCATGGCCAGGTTGATCGCCTCGGTCGCGCTGCCGGTGAACACCACCTTGCCCCCTGCCGGGAACAACATGGCGACCCGCTCGCGCGCCAGTTCCACTGCCGCCGCGGCGCTGCGGCCCATCCGGTGGGCGGAATGCGGATTGCCGAAGCTGTCCTCATCCGGCCCGCCCAGCCAGCGCAGCATCTCCTCCCGCGCTTCGGGGGCCAGCGGCGTGGTGGCCTGGTAATCGAGGTAGATCATGCCAGCGATTTCCACGCGGCTACGAAGGCATCGAGATCGGCCGGCGTGGTGTTCCAGCCAAGACTGACACGGATCGTGCGCTGCGCCTTGTCTGCCGGCAGGCCCATGGCCGACAGCACCCGGCTGGGCTTGAGCGAGCCCGATGAACAGGCGCTGCCCGCCGATACCGCAAAGCCCATCGCATCCAGCCGGATGACCAGCACCTGCGCGCTCAATTGGGGGTGTGACAGGGCCAGGATGTGATCGGCACTACTGGCTATCGGCAGCAGGCTGGCTTTGAGTTGCGCGGCAAAGTCGCTGCGGTGCGCCGGGGTGGTGGCCCATTCGCCAGCTTCCAGCGCGGCGGCGAACCCCAGCGCAGCAGGCAAGTTCTCGGTTCCCCGGCGATAGCCGCGTTCATGCCCGCCGCTGGGTTCCAGCATGGCATAGTCACGCACCAGCAACGCGCCAACGCCCACCGGACCGCCCAGCTTGTGCGCCGATACCACCACCATGTCGGCAGCGGGAAGCGCCAGTTTGCCCGCACTTTGCGAGGCATCGGCCAGCCATAACCCGCCAGCAGCGTGAACGATGGCGGCAATCGCCACTTCGTCCTGCAACGCGCCGGTTTCGGAATTCACCGTCTGCACCGCGACCAGCGGGCTTTCGCGGTCCACCGCTTCGGCCAATGCGGCAAGATCGAGCAGGCCGGTGGACAATACGGGCAGGTGTTCGGCTTGCGAGGCGGCCGCAAGGACAGCGTCGTGCTCTACTGCGCTTACCAGCCGGGCACCGCCTTTCGCCCGCCCCAGGGTAATCGCCAGCGCCTCGCTCGCGCCGCTGGTGAAGATCACTTCGCCCTCCCACGCCAGCGCTGCCTTTACCCGCGCCCGCGCATCCTCCAGCGCCGACTTCGCCCGACGGCCTTCGGCGTGCGGCGAGGACGGGTTGGCCCAGATCGCAAAGCCCTGCTCCATCGCCGCGCGGGCTTCAGGACGCAGCGGGCTGGTGGCGGCATGGTCGAGATAGATGCGGTCGGAGATGGGTACCTCAGGGAATAATTGCGAAATCGCGGTGACTTCCTATATAGCGCCCCACTTCCACCGCGCCACTCGCACGGCAACACCACTTGCATATAGAGCCCGAACACCATGCCTCACGTGATCTTCCCCGGCCCTGAAGGCCGCCTCGAAGGACGTTTCTCCCCCGGCCCGCGTCCGCGCGCGCCCGTGGCGATGATCCTGCACCCGCACAGCCAGGGCGGCGGAACGATGAACGATCGCATCGTGCAGATGATGTATCGCAACTTCGTTGATCGCGGCTTTGCCGTGCTGCGCTTCAATTTTCGCGGCGTAGGCAAGAGCCAGGGCAGCTTCGACAACGGCATCGGTGAACTGTCAGATGCGGCAGCGGCACTCGACTGGGTCCAGTCGATCCACCCCGAGGCTTCGGTCACCTGGATCGGCGGCGTATCGTTCGGTGCGCTGATCGGCATGCAGTTGCTGATGCGCCGTCCGGAAATCCGCGGCTTCATCTCTGTCGCCCCGCCCGCCAACATGTATGATTTCAGCTTCCTGGCCCCTTGCCCGGCCAGCGGCATCTTTATCCAGGGCACGCAGGATACCGTGGTCCAGCCGATCAGCGTAACCAAGCTGGTAGAAAAGCTGCGCACGCAAAAGCACATCACCATCCACCATGACGAGATTCCCCGCGCCAACCACTTCTTCGAGAATGAACTGGAAGAACTGAAGGCATCGATGGACAAATACCTGAATTTCAGGCTCGATCCGTCCTGCCCGATCACCTGACGGCCGGCCCTTTTCCCATCGGTTAAACCACGTGCGCGGCTTTGCGCATGGACCCTTGCGACTCGGATCCTGATGATGTAATGTTACATTATTACACGGAAGCGATGCGGCATCGACATCGCGCCGATATGGGAAAGGAGTGAAGCATCATGGCTTATCTCGACAACCATCAGCACGACCCCCAGCACCGGCACAAGCGGCTGGCCGGGATCACCGGCGTTGCGCTGGTTCACATCGCCCTGGCCGCCGGACTGGTGTTCGGGCTGACGATCAAGGGCATGATTGTGGAGGATGGTCCGGACATCGAAACCACCTTCATCGAAGTGCCAAAGCCGGTCCCGACCACCATGCCCGATCCGGTCCCCACCGAAACCAACAGCTATACCCCGCCGGTCGCCACCGATACCGTGATCGACCTGACCGAAAACACCCCGTTCGAAACCACGATCGACTTTCCCGACACCGTAATCACCGAACTGGTGGTGACGCGGTTGCCCGATGTGGGCCCGATTGCGCGGCCTGATCCTGTTCCGGTGTTCACCCCGCGCAGCCCGGTGCCATCCAACGGCCCGGCTGGATGGGTGACCAACAACGATTATCCGCGCGTTGCCATCACCCGTGAATACGAAGGCGATGTGACCTATGCGCTGGAAATCGACATCAATGGCCGCCCCACCGCGTGCCGGGTAGTTTCGTCAAGCGGGCATGACTCGCTCGACCAGGCGACCTGCCGGCTGATCGAACGACGCGCCCGGTTCGATCCGGCGACCGACCGGTCGGGCAACGATGTGGCCGGCTCCTATCGCGGGACGGTCAGCTGGACGATCCCCGAGAACTGAGCGCTAGGGGGTGGCGCCGGTCGCGGCGTCACCCACAGTCGCCGGTTCGGGCAGCGTCCAGATCACGACGTTGACCAGCATCACGAAAGCCAGGATCGCCATCAGCATGGCCTGCCGCCCCGCCCCGTGCTTGCGCCACAGATAGAACGAGCCCGCCAGCAAGGCGAAGGCAGCAAGCACGGTGATTGAAGGGATAAAGCCGGACATTTGCACCCTATAGCGGCGGATGGCGCGCTGGGCCAGCCAGTCAATAAGAACCGTTCTGGTTATTAAAATATGAAAATATAACCAATCAACCCTCGTCCGCCAGCTCCGCCGCCAGGGCAAGGACTTGCGCCGAGGCAATCTCGCCGCTCAGCGCATAGGCCATCGGTCCTTGTTCCCAATAAGCCAGCGCGCGTCCCTCGCGGCGCTCCAGCAGCGGCAATGCCTCAGCCGGGGTCTCGGCCCGCGTCGCATAAAGGGCCAGTGCCTGGCCCTGCGGCGTCTGCAACGAAACCGTCAGGGCAGTGCCCATGTGGGACGGGAAAAGCTGCACGTCGATGACCCGCCAATCGGCCGGCAGGGCTGGCAGGGCCAATCCGGTAACGCGCAGGATCTCGGCCCGGTCCAGCTTCACGCTTTCGATCTGCGATGCCATCTGCTGGCGCATCAGGCTGGCCTGGGCCGAAGCATCGGCTTCCTCGATGAAGGCCGCTGCCTGCGCCGGACGCGACATGTCACCTGCCACATCGTGGGCAAACCAGCCCAGCGCCAGCAGGGCCGCCACCGTGGCTGCGCGCCGCCAGTGGCTGACAGGCTTGCGCGGTGCAGACCCGGGAAACGCGATAACCTCTGCCGTGGGCAGCTTGCGGCCCACCAGCGTGCCTTTGGTGCTGCCGCCATGCCGCTCAAACTGCATGTCGGGCCAGGCTTCGGCCCAGCGGCGGGCGACCACCCGTTCCCCCGGACGCGATGCATCGTCGAGCAGCACGATAGCGCCGGGCGACAGCCGGTCGAACAAGACCTCGGCCCCGCCGCGCACCAGCGGATGAACCGTCCACGGCGGTCCATCGATGATCAGCAGGTCGATAACATCGGGCAGATCGGACAGGGCATACCATTTTCCGGGCCAGGTGCGACCCGAACTGCCGGCACTGTCCGCCTGCGCTGTTTGGAGCGGGGCATGGTGCATGCAGGCCTCGACCCCTTCTTGCTCCAGCCACTCGCGCGTTGCCGCCACGAACCCGGCATGCTGGTCAAAGCTGTGCAGCGTACCGCCGCCGTTGCGTTGCAAGGCGCGGGCACAGACCAGGCTGCTGGCACCCGCCCCCAGTTCAACCACGTGGCGCGGACGCAATTCTTCCACCGCATCGACGATCCGATGGAGCAAACCGGTATCGGCCTTCCAGCTGCCCAGGTTGGGCAGCGCATCATCTGCCAGCCCGACACGGGCCAGCAGGCGGCGCTTGCTGTCCTTGGTGCCACCCCACAAGCTGTAGAGCAGGAACGGCCAGGAAATCGCGCCATAGCCGATCACTTGCAGCCGGTCGGCCCACGGCTGGCCAGCCTCGCGGTCACCCGTGTTGGCCGCAGCACCATCGCGCAGCGGGAGCAGGCTTGTCATATCTCGAGAAGTCATCGCAACACCTTGATCTTCTGCCCCGCCCCCGCGTTACAACGGCCATTCGCGCTTGAACAGCGCATTGGCCCCGACCGCATACCAAAAGGGGCACCGGATCGCTCCGGCGCCCCCCTCGGGTATGTGGGTAATGTGAAGCGCTTATTGCGGAGCGGCGTCCATGTCGTCCGCAGCGTCTTCCATGTTGTCCTTGATCTGCTCGCCTTCGGCTTCCAGCGCATCGGCCTGGTCATCGACCACATCTTCGGTGGCAGTGCCATCTGCCGCATCGCGCATGGCATCAGCTTCGGCCTCGTACGATTCGTCGATCGCTTCGGCCTGGTCTTCCACCTGGTTTTCTGCGCCGCTGTCGCAAGCAGCGAGCGACAGGGCGGCACCGGTAACGGCGGCAGTGGCAACGATCCGGAACGTCTTCATGGCAGGTCTCCTTGGAATTTCACCAATGACGCACCATCGAACTTCCGGTTCCCCAATTGTGGCTATTTTTTGTCAAACAGTCCGCGGGCCAGGCCGGCGATGTCATTCAGCGGGTTGCCGTCGCCATCGCGGTCGAGCATTCCAAGCAGGCCTTTGGCTTGCGGATTGTTTTCCAGCATCGAGGCGAAATTGGTCAGCGAACCCTCGCCGCCGATATGCCCCACGATGGAGCTGAGAACCGACGGATCAAGCCCGGTCTGCGCTGCAGCCAGTTCCACCGTATCGCCCTGCATCTGGTGCGAATGGCCAAGCGCGGCGATGGCGCGTTCGGCCATGGCGGGCGAAATGCCCACCCGTTCGGCCAGATTCACCACATCGTCCGGCGCGCCGCTGATACCCTTGAGGACTTCATCGAGAATAGACATTTGCTTGCTCCCTCTTTCATGCGACTCCGATAATGGCGATGATGAACCTCGCCCGCATTGGCGCAAGTCAAAACAAAGGGGCGGCAACCTCGCGGTGCCGCCCCTTTGTTTTGATCAGCAAGGCCGCTGAATTCAGGCCGACTGCGGAGCCGCCTGGCGCACGCCTTCATCGACATAATCGGCAAACTGCCGGAAATTGTCCACAAACAGCTGCACCAGCTTTTGCGCGGTGGCATCATACTCGTCGGGGTCACCCCAGGTGCTGCGCGGATCAAGGATCGTCATGTCCACTCCTGCGGCTTCCAGCGCAGGCACGAAAACCGGTACTTCGAAGCCGAAGTTCTCGTCCTTGCGGAACTCGACATTCTCCAGCGAGCCATCGAGCACCGCGTTGAGCAGCGTGCGCGTGCCCTTGATCGGCATGCGCTTGCCCACGCCGTACTTGCCGCCGGTCCAGCCGGTATTGAACAGCCAGCACTGCGCGCCGCCTTTGGCAATCCGCTCCTTCAAGAGATTGCCATAGACCGACGGGTGGCGCGGCATGAAGGCGGCGCCGAAACAGGTGGAGAAAGTGGCTTCCGGCTCGGTCACGCCGATTTCGGTGCCGGCGACCTTGGCAGTGTAGCCCGACAGGAAGTAGTACATCGCCTGGTCCGCTGTCAGACGCGCGATCGGGGGCAGCACGCCAAAGGCATCGGCGGTCAGCATGATGACATTGCTGGGTGCCGGGCCGAGGTTCTTCTCGCTGGTGTTGGGGATGAATTCGATCGGATAGGCGCCGCGCGTGTTCTCGGTCTTGCTGTTGTCGTCGAAGTCCAGCTCGCGCGTGTCCTCGTCCATCGCCACGTTTTCCAGGATCGTGCCGAACATCTTGGTGGTGGCGTAGATTTCCGGCTCGCCCTCGGCCGAAAGGTTGATCATCTTGGCGTAGCAGCCGCCTTCGAAATTGAATACGGCCTGGTCCGACCAGCCATGCTCGTCATCGCCGATCAGCGTGCGGCTGGCATCGGCGGACAGCGTGGTTTTGCCGGTGCCCGACAGGCCGAAGAAGATCGCGCTCTTGCCGTCGGCGCCGATGTTGGCGCTGCAATGCATCGGCATCACGCCCTGCGCGGGCAGCAGGTAGTTGAGCAGGCCGAACACGCCCTTCTTCATTTCGCCCGAATATTCGGTATTGCCGATCAGGATCAGCTTTTCACTGAAGTTGACCGCGATCACCGTGTCGCTGCGGCAGCCGTGGCGCACCGGATCGGCCTTGAAACTGGGCAGGTTGATGATGGTGTATTCAGGCGCGAAGCCGGCCAGCTCTTCTGCCGTGGGGCGCACCAGCAGGGTCCGCACGAACAGGCTGTGCCAGGCCATCTGGGTGATAACGCGCACGTTGACGCGGTATTCCGGCTGCGATCCGCCGAACAGGTCGGCCACGTAAAGTTCGTTCTGGTCCTTAACCGCGGCCAGGAAATCGGCCTTGAGGTTGGCCCAATGCTCGACCGTCATCGGCTGGTTGATCGGGCCCCAGTTGATCGTGCCTTCAGTCGCCGCGTCGCGGACGATAAACTTGTCCTTCACGCTGCGGCCGGTGAACTTTCCGGTATCCACCAGCAGCGCGCCATCCCGCGTCATCTTGCCCTCACCCTTGAGCAGGGAATGTTCGACAAGCACCGCAGTACCCAGGTTGGCGTGGATCTTTGCTGCGGTCACAATGCCTTGTTCGGCAAGTGAAACGGAAAGCGTCTTGGACACTGAACGGATCTCCCGGCGGGATGTGGTGCAGGTGCAGCAATCAGGTCTGCCCTGCGGTTAGGCAAGTGCCCTTAGATAGGCGGACCGCTTTCGTCAATTTACTGGATTGCGCCGCATTGTGCGAAAATTTCGACCGACGAGATCGCTTGCCTCGATAGGTGCAGCATGGCGGGCCAATTGTCGACGTGCCCATTGTCTCGCGACAGCCTAGGCGATAGGTCGGCCGGAGGGCGGATTTTTGTGCACACAGGGAATGCAGCTATGCAAGGCGACAGGCCGGCCAACCACGGCCAACCCGATCACCCGGAAAGTGACCGTGCGGACGGTGAGCGTGTAGACGGTGACCGGCAGCGCACCATTGCGCTGGTCGATGATGACCGCAACATCCTGGCCACCTTGTCGATCGCGCTGCAGGCCGAAGGTTATGCCACCAGGCTCTATTCCGATGGCGAGACGGCCCTGAAGGCACTACGCGAAAATGCGCCCGACCTGGCAGTGTTCGACATCAAGATGCCGCGCATGGACGGGATGGAATTGCTGCGCCGCCTGCGCGAAACGAGCGACCTGCCGGTGATCTTCCTGACCAGCAAGGACGAGGAGCAGGACGAGGAAGCCGGGCTGGCGATGGGGGCGGATGACTACATCGCCAAGCCATTCAGCCAGCGCCTGCTGCTGGCCCGTATCCGCACCATCCTGCGCCGCGCCGGTCCGGGGCACGAAACGCAGCCCGATCTGGCCACCGCCAAGCCGGGCGATGCCGCCATCATCGAGCGTGGACGGTTGCGCATGGACCCATCGCGCCACCAGGTTACGTGGGACGGTCGGGCGGTCTCGCTCACGGTCACCGAATTCCTCATCCTCGAAGCGCTCGCCACGCGGCCGGGCGTGATCAAGAGCCGCAACATGCTGATGGACGCCGCCTATCCGGATGACGTGTTCGTCGACGACCGGACAGTGGACAGCCACATCAAGCGCCTGCGCCGCAAGTTCCGCGCGGCGGACAATGATTTCGGCGCGATCGAGACGTTGTATGGCGCCGGCTATTCGTTCTCCGATGGCTGAACCGGGCGGGTCGACCGGGCAGGACCAGCTGCGGGCCGGACGGCTGGAGCGGCTGGCTTTCCCGCTCGGGGCGTCGCTCACCACGCGCATCCTGGCGGTCAACCTGATCCCCCTGCTGGTGCTGGCAGGCGGGCTGTTCTTCCTCGATTCCTATCGCCGCCAGCTTTTGACCGAACGCTTCCAGCTGGCGCGGATCGAAGCGCAGATCACCGCCGAGGCATTGGCCGGTGCCACGCGCGATCGGCAACAGGCGCTGCTGATCCAGATCGGCAAGGAACAGCGCATGCGGCTACGGATCTACGATGCCGAAGGCACGCTGTGGGCTGACAGCTTCGAACTGGCCGAACCCAGTTTCCGGTTCGATGATCCGGTGGCCGAACCCTTCCTGGAAGATTTCGCCCGGTGGACCGATAACGCGGTGAACTTCGCGGTCGGGGCACCTGCCCCCCCGCGCTATGTCGAACCCGAAGTCCAGGATGCCGATGCCTGGCCCGAACTGGTGCGGGCTCGCGAACAGGGCCGCACGCAGATCGAACTGCGCTTAGCCCCGGACGATACCCCGGTAATCAACGCCGCCGCGCCGGTGGGCCTGAACGGGGTGACCTTGCTAACCACCCGCAATGCCGGCGACATTACCCAGTCGGTGCGCAGCGCGCGGACCAGCCTGCTAAACATCATCGCGGCCGCGCTGATCGTGTCGATCATCCTGTCCCTCTACCTTGCCAGCACCATCATCCAGCCGCTGCGCCGCCTGGTGCGCGCTGCCGTGCTGGTGCGCAGCGGGCGCGAGCGCGATGTCGAAGTGCCCCGCATGAGTGAGCGCCGCGACGAGATCGGCGTGCTGGCCCGCGCGGTATCCGACATGACTGCCACCCTGCGCCAGCGGATCGACGCGGTAGAAAGCTTTGCCGCCGACGTGGCGCACGAAATCAAGAACCCGCTGGCATCCTTGCGCAGCGCCACCGAAAGTCTGCCGCGGGTCAAGGACGAGGAACTGGCACGCCAGCTGATCGGGATCGCCGCGCATGACGTGCAGCGGATTGACCGGCTGGTGTCGGAAATCTCCGAAGCCAGCCGGGTCGATGCGGAAATCAGCCGCACCCGCTTCGAACCGGTCGATATTGCCCAGCTGTTTGCCAATATCATCGCGGCGCGGGAGGATCGCGGCGAAAATGCCGGCCGCACCATCCGCCTTGTCAAGGACACCAGCAACCATGCGGTCATGGGGGTGCCCCTGCGGCTGGAACGGATTGCGGAAAACCTGCTCGACAATGCGGTGTCATTTTCTCCGCTCGATGGCGAGGTGCTGGTGAAGGTGGAACGGCAATCCAGCCGCGTGGTCGCCGCTGTCAGCGACCAGGGGCCAGGCATCCCCGCGGAAGCCCGCGAACTGGTGTTCCGCCGGTTCCATTCCGACCGGCCGGAAGGCGAAGGGTTCGGCAACCATTCGGGCCTTGGCCTGGCAATTGCCCGCACAATTGCCGAGGCACACAATGGCTCGCTGGTGGTGGAAGACCGGGCCGATGGCCAGCACGGCGCACGGCTGGTGCTGGACCTGCCAGCCGAATGACGGAGACCCTGCGCCTGGCAACCTGCGTAGTGATCGATGGCCGCGCCGTGCTGATCGAAGGCCCGCCGGGTTGCGGCAAATCCAGCCTCGCCCTCGCCCTGATCGATCGCGGCGCGGTGTTGGTGGGCGATGACGGGGTAACGCTGGAGCAGCGGGACGGCCGCCTGTGGGCCAGCCCCCCGCCCAACATTGCCGGGCTGCTCGAAGTGCGCAACGTGGGACTGCTCGATTTTCCCACTGCCGAAGGGCCGGTCGGCCTGCTGCTGCGCCTCGATCCCGCCGCCCCGCGTTTTGTCGAAGTGGCCGCGCACGAAGTGATCCTTGGCGCGGTCGTGCCCGTGATCGCACTATTTCCCGATAGTCCGGCCCTCCCCTTGCGGGCCGAAGCGGCTGTCCGGAAATATGCCAGCTTCGGCTAGCCCCTTGGCTTTTGCCTCCGACGGGAGCAATGGCGCGGTGATGGCCAGCGTACCGACCGAGAGTCGTCCTGCAGAACGGCAACGCATCCTGCTCGTCACCGGCATGCTCGGTGCGGGCAAGACGACCGCGCTGCGCGAACTGGAAGACCTGGGCTGGGAAGCGATCGACAACCTGCCCATCGGCCTGATCGAGCGCCTGCTCGGCCCCGAATCTGCCGGCAGTACTCAACCCTATCCGATGGCCTTCGGGTTCGATTGCCGCACGCGCGGGTTCGTGCCGGTAGAAATCATCCAGCTGGTGAAGAAGCTGGCGGCACGCGCCGACCTTGAAATCACCACCCTGTTCCTCGATTGCGCTGGCACCGAACTCGCCCGCCGGTTTGACGAAACACGCCGCCGCCATTTCCTGGCGCAGGACATGCCGGTGCCCCAGGGCATCAAGGCCGAGCGTGAACTGGTCAGCCCGTTGCGCCGCTGGGCCGATGTGCTGATCGACACCACCGATTTTACCGTCAATGACCTCAAGCAGCGCATGCGCGAACAGTTCGGCCAGACCGCGCCGCGTGCGATGACGGTGATCGTTTCCAGCTTCGGCTATTCACGTGGCATGCCGCCAGCCACCGATCTGGTGTTCGACATGCGCTTCTTGGATAATCCGCACTGGCAGCCGGGTCTGAAGGAACTGACCGGGCAGGATGCGCCGGTGGGTGATTTCATCGCCGCCAATCCGCTGTTCGACTCGAGTTTTTCCAAGATGCGCGAACTGGTGCTGGAATTGCTGCCGCACTACGCCGCGCAGGGAAAAACCTACGTCAACATCGGCTTCGGCTGCACGGGCGGGCGTCATCGCTCGGTCTACAGTGCCGAACGCATGGCCGAGGCCTTGCGCGAAGCGGGGTTTTCGCCCACTGTGCTGCACCGCAACCTGGCGTCACGCGCGGCCGAGCTGGTCGAAGGATCGCAGGCCCAATGATGCATTTTTTGATCCCCGCAGTTATGAACCCAAAGGCATGACCGGCTCATCCCCCCTTCCCCCCATTGCGAGTTGTCAGCACCCATGATCGGCATGATTCTGGTTACCCATGGCCGCCTGGCCGAGGAATTTGTCCATGCGATGGAACACGTGGTCGGCCCGCAAGTGGACGTGGCAACCGTCTGCATCGGCCCGAACGATGACATGGAGCAGCGGCGCGAGGAGATCGCCGCCGCGATCGAGGCGGTCGATACCGGATCGGGCGCGGTGATCCTGACCGACCTGTTCGGCGGTACCCCGTCAAACCTGGCGATCTCACTGCTCGAACGCGGCCGCACCGAGGTGATCGCGGGCATCAACCTGCCGATGCTGATCCGGCTGGCGGGTGCCCGCAAGGAATTCGATCTTTCGCGCGCGGCTTGCGCTGCCCGCGATGCCGGGCGTAACTACATCACCCTGGCTTCGGAATTCCTGGGCCAGGATGCATAATACGACCGCCCCACAGGGCGGCATCGCGCTGGGATTTTCGGGGGAGGTCACGCTGGCAGAGGCAAGCAAGCAGGTCGGTATCGTCAACAAGCGCGGGCTACATGCCCGGGCAAGTGCGAAGTTCGTCGGTGCCGTGGCCGCCATGCCCGACGTGGCGGTCGCCGTTTCGCGCGACGGCCATTCGGCTGCCGGGGGTTCGATCCTTGGCCTGATGATGCTGGGCGCAGCAAAGGGCGACACGGTAGAAATCCGCGTGACCGGCGACAATGCCGAAGCGCGGCTGGCCGAGCTTGTCTTCATGGTCGAAGACGGCTTCGGCGAGGACCGGTAACCCTTCATGCGCCGCCAGATCACCGGCTTTTCCAATCCTGTCGTGAAGGAGCTGCGGGCTCTGCGCGAGAAGAAGCACCGCAAGGCTGCGGGACGTTTCCTGGCCGAAGGGTTGCGGCTGCTGACCGATGCGCTGGCCTGTGGCCACGTTCCTGAAGTGCTGGTGATGAGCAGTGCGCGCGATCCGCATCCGCTGGTCGATGCGCTGGAAGCGGCGGTGAGCGCGGCAGGCGGCGAAGTGATCGAAACCGCGCCCGATATTCTGACCAAGATCACCGGCAAGGACAATGCGCAGGCTGTGGCAGGCGTGTTCGCCGAATTTGATACGTCGCTGGCAGGACTGGACCGGTCGTCCGCGCCGATCTGGCTGGTGGCCCAGGCCCTGCGCGATCCGGGCAACCTTGGTACCATGCTGCGCACCGGCGATGCGGTGGGTGCCGGCGGGCTGATCCTGATTGACGATTGCGCCGATCCCTTCAGCGTGGAAGCCGTGCGCGCCAGCATGGGCGCGGTGTTTACACAGAAGATCGCCCAGGCGCGGTGGGAGGATTTCCTGCCGTGGTTGCGGGCTGGTGAAGGCCAACTGGTGGCAGCGAGCTTGCGCGATGCCGTGCCCTATCGCGGCGCGCCCTACACCGCTCCGTGCTTCATCCTGGTCGGCAACGAATCGCGCGGGCTTCCGGAGGACTACGAGGCCGCCTGCGACCTGCGGGTGACCATGCCGATGCGCGGCCGGGCAGACAGCCTCAATGCCGCTGTTGCCGCGGCGGTTCTGGCATACGAAGTGCTGGAGCGGCTGGAGGCCTAATCGCCTGCCAACAGCGCGCTGATCTTCCATCTGCCATCGCCGTTATGCGCCAGCAGGCGGTAATCGATCACGCTGCGCAGGGTTTCGGCGCGCATGTATCCGGTCACCGGATCGGCACCAGGACCAGACATGAGCTGAACCCGGCGCCAGCCCGTTTCATCTGGCCCCCCGAACACAATGCCTGCGGTCTCTTCCTCCGGCACCAGTTGCACCGCATCCCATGATACCGAGGCCACCTGCCGCGAAGTGCCGTCGGCCGCCTCGCGCACTGCAATGTCCTGTCCGATAACGACCATCGTCTCGAACGGATCGCCTTCCATCTGCTGCGCGAAATACCATGGCAGGGTGATCGTGGTGAATTCTCCGGCTTCGCTGACCGCGCAACCCAGCGCCATCAGTTCGGCGATCTCGTCCCACATGCTGCCGTCCTGGCCACTATCAGGCGCTTCCAGCGTCTCGCGCAGGTTGGCCGCCCCATCTTCGCCGCCAAAGCCGAGCCGGACATGCACATCGGCCAGGTTGACTAAGGCATCCACATCGCGCGCCGCCACCGCAGCGTTGAGCTGGTCGAGGAACGCCTGCGCGCCCGGTACGTCGGCGCAATCGTTGCGCGGGGCGAGCGGGCCCGCAGGCGTAGCAACGGCAACCGGCGCGGCAGTTTCGGTTGGTTCGCTCTCGACCGGCTCGGCAGCATCACCGCAGCCCGCCAGCAAGGCAACCAGGGGCAACGCGATCAACGGGGCAATCTTCACAGGTCAGGACTCCTCGGCTGGTCCACCGTCAACCAGGGGCAGCGCAGCAGGTTCCGGCACATCCAGCGCGCCATAGCGCGGCGCGGATTCCACCAGCGGCACCTCCTCGATCTCGGCAGCGATTTCCAGGCCCTTCTCGGCCATCCGCTTGCCTGATGTGAGGACATTGCGTTCAAAGCTGCCGACGAAGTCATTGTACTTGCGCACCGCGCGGTCGAGACCTGCGCCCATGCCCTTGAGGTGATCCGCCGCAGTCTTGAGCCGGCCATACAGTTCCGCCCCCATCCGGCCGATTTCCTTGGCCTCTGTCGCCATCTTGTCCTGCCGCCACACTTGCGCAACCGTGCGGGCGATGGCGACCAGGTTGGTGGGGGTGGCCAGCAGCACGCCGTTCTTGAAGGCGAAATCCCACAGCTCCGGATCATGCTCGAGCGCGGCGGCGACGAAATGTTCGCCGGGAACGAACATCACCACATAGTCAGGCGCTTCCTCGAACTGGTTCTGGTACCCCTTGGAGCCGAGCTGCTGGACATGGTTGCGCATCGATTTGGCGTGCATGTCCAGCTGGCGCTTGCGATCAACGTCATTGTCCGCCTCGAACGCGGCCTGATAGGCGTTGAGCGAGACCTTGGCATCGATCACCAGCATCTTCTGGCCCGGCACCCGCACGATGGCATCGGGGCGCAGCCGCCCTTCCTCGGTGTTGAGCGAGTGCTCCAGGTTGAAATCGGTATGTTCCGACAGGCCGCACTGTTCCAGCACGTTCTGCAAGGCCCGTTCACCCCAGCGGCCGCGCGCCTTGGGGGCATTGGTCAGCGAATTGCCCAGCCGCTGCGCCTCGCGCCGGACATCTTCCTGGCCCTTGCGCATTTCCTCGATCACGCCGGCCAGATTGCCGAAATCCTTGGTCCGCTTCTCTTCCAGCTCGCGCACCTGCTGTTCATATTTCTGCAGCGTGAGGCCGACCGGATTGAGCAGCGCTTTCAACTTCTCCTCGCTCGCCTTTTCCGAATGGCCCAGCCGTTCTTCCGCCCGCTTGAGGAATTCCTCCTGCGCCTTGGCAAGCACTTCGCCGCCGGTGGCCTTGAACTGGGTGAGCAATTCGGCCCGTGCGGCATTCAGTTGCGCGATCTGCTGGTCAAAATTGGCGGCATTGGCCTTCAGCGTGGCATTATCGATCTGCGCAGCGCCCAGTTCTGCCACCGCCCGCTTGAAATCGGCTTCGCGACCTTGCGCCACGGTCTCGCTGGCCGCCAGCCGCGCCTGCAGATCGGCCAGTGGGCGACTGGCGACAAACCAGCCGATCGCCCCGCCGATGACCAGCGCAACAACCACAAGAATGAGCGACAGCGAATCCATGAATGCCCCAACTTCACCGTAAGAACGAAGAGAGAACGTAACCCAGTCCGCCCAGCCGCACAAGCAGCCAAGCGGCTTCTTCCCCCACTGACCCGCCGTGCCGATGCCGCCACACATGCGAAAGCCCTTGAGAAAACCCCCGGCAAAATTGTATGGGGTGCTTACAAATTCAGATTCGCGAAAAATTCGCAGCTATGAAACTTTGCAGTCTCAAGCTGCACAAATCCCAGAGAGGACGCCCATGCTGACCGACATCGAGATTGCCCGCCAAGCCACGCTTATCCCGATCACCGAAGTCGCCAAGAATGCCGGCGTGCCCGATGATGCGCTGATCCCCTATGGCAAGTACAAGGCCAAGGTCGACACCGCCACCCTGCCCACCACCAGCGCAGGCAAGCTGATCCTCGTCACCGCAGTGAACCCCACGCCCGCTGGCGAAGGCAAGACCACCACGTCTGTCGGCCTGTCGGACGCGCTGCACCGCATCGGCAAGAAGACCATGCTGTGCCTGCGCGAACCCTCGCTTGGCCCATGCTTCGGCGTCAAGGGCGGCGGCGCCGGCGGCGGCAAGAGCCAGGTGATGCCGATGGACGAGATCAACCTGCACTTCACCGGCGATTTCCACGCCATCACCAGCGCGCACAACCTGCTGAGCGCGATGATCGACAACCACATCTACTGGGGCAACACGCTGGAGCTGGACCTGCGCCGCGTGACCTGGCGCCGGGTGCTGGACATGAACGACCGCGCACTGCGTCAGATCGTCGGCCCGCTGGGCGGCGTTTCCAACGGCTTCCCGCGTGAAACCGGCTTCGACATCACCGTGGCTTCGGAAATCATGGCCATCCTGTGCCTGGCGGCCGATCTGGAAGACCTGCAGAAGCGCCTGGGCGACATCATCGTCGGCTATCGCCGTGACAAGACCCCGGTGTTCTGCCGCGACGTGAAGGCCGATCGCGCCATGACCGTGCTGCTGAAGGATGCCATCCTGCCCAACCTGGTGCAGACCCTGGAAAACCGTCCGGCCTTCCTCCACGGCGGTCCGTTCGCCAACATCGCCCACGGCTGCAACAGCGTGATCGCCACCAAGACCGCGCTGCGGATGGCCGATTACGTGGTGACCGAAGCCGGTTTCGGAGCCGATCTCGGCTCGGAAAAGTTCATGGACATCAAGTGCCGCCTGGCGGGCCTGAAGCCCGATGCAGTGGTACTGGTGGCCACCGTGCGCGCACTGAAGATGAATGGCGGCGTGTCCAAGAAGGACCTGACTGCCGGTGAAAACGTGGATGCCGTGCGGGCCGGTTCGGTCAACCTTCGTCGCCACATCGAAAACGTGAAGAAGTTCGGCATCACCCCGACCATCGCGATCAACCACTTCTACCTCGATACCGATGCAGAACTGGCAGTGATCATGGAAATGGCCGCCGAATACGGCGCCGAAGCCGTGATCTGCAAGCATTGGGCAGATGGTAGCGCGGGCGCGGAAGAACTGGCGCACATCGTGGCGGCCAAGGCCGACAAGGGCGCACCGGACTTCGATTTCCTGTACCCCAGCGAAATGAAGCTGGCCGACAAGATCACCACGGTCTGCACCGAGATCTATCGTGCAGGTTCTGTCACCATGTCCCCCGCCGTCCGCAGCCAGCTCAAGGCATGGGAAGACATGGGCTATGGCCACTTCCCGGTGTGCATGGCGAAGACGCAGTACAGCTTCAGCACCGATCCCACGGCGCTGGGTGCTCCGGTCGATCACGACGTGACCATCCGCGAAGTGCGTCTGTCGGCCGGTGCCGGCTTCGTGGTGGCCATCGCGGGTGACGTGATGACCATGCCCGGCCTGCCCAAGGTGCCGAGCGCGGAAAACATCTACATCGATGAAAACGGCCAGATCGAAGGCTTGTTCTGATCCCTTCGGGTTAGATTGAAAAACGCAAGGGCCGCTCCAGCAATGGGGCGGCCCTTTTCGTTGGCTCAATCTTCGCGGTAAAGCGGCGGCAGATTCGGCATGCCTGAATAGTACAGCGCCACATCAACCTTGTGGTTTCTGCAATGCCCCGAGGCATCCGCAAGTCGCATCTCTTCGCAAGCCCGGTTGCGGAGTTCGGCCACAATGAGGCTTGCTTGGCGCATCCTCTCTTCATCGGGAAAGAGCAGATTGAACTGGCCGCGGATGCCAGGCTCCTGCCCCCAATAGCCGCCGAAATAGACCTGCACTGCCCTTCGCTTCTCGGCCGCCAGCCACGGGTTTGCTCGTGGGAGGAGGCTGGACTCGATTGCGGCAATTTTTGGCTTGAGCAGCCCGCCAAGTAACCAGTAAGCCCTCTCTTCCCAGGAAATGCCAAAGACGAATGTCTGATCAGACCGGTCGGCAGCCGTCAGGGGATACCGTACCAAGGCACGGTTCAACGCCTCGCGGATCGGGCCGGTCAATGACCAGTCGTCATTCCAATTATCAAACTCGGTGAGAATGCCCGAAGCCTCGAAATCGACCGTTCGACGGAAGACCAGCGTCAGCACCGGGCAGACCACATGGCTACCGTCAGCCGAAGTTCGAGCAAAGTGCGATTTGGCGGCATTCCTGAACTGCCAGCCAAGAAGGTCTAACCCGAAGCTGGCCAGTGCCGCGCCGATCTCATCATGAACCTGCGAGCCTGGCATGATGTCGGTGTCGCGCAAGAAATCGCGCAACGCTTCGTCGAGAGAATTGGGGAGAGCTTCACCGCCGTTCGGCGGGATCGGGAACTGGCCCATACGCAGCGTTCAATCCTCCATCGTCGCCAACCCGCGCCGCTGGATTTCGGCGACCCATTCCTCGGCTGTAGGCATGACGGTGTGATCCACCCGCTCGGCGATCTTCCATGTCCCGTCCACCCGCACCAACCGATCATGGTATTGCCCGCTGAGCGACGGCGTGGGTGCGCCCCCTTCGCCGCGCATCACGAATACGAAGCGGGATTTGGCGGTGGCTGTATCGCCATCCACGTCGATCTCGAAATTGCCGATCTGGTGAAAGCTGGACAGGTTGACGAAACCCGGCTCCACCTCGCCGAACAGGCCGGTCAGCATTTCGCGGATTTCTGCCTGCCCTTCGCGCCGGGTCGCGCCGTTGGCCCAGACGCCGTCTTCGGTAAACAGGCCGACATAACCATCGTAATCGCGGGCATCGAGGTAGGCGGAATAGTTGGTGATGACCCGCTGGATCGCCTGATGGTCCTCCAACGCCTGCACTCGTGCTTCCAGCGCAGCGCTATCGCTGCACCCTGCCAGCGGCACCAGCGCCAGCGCCGCAACTGCCAACTTGATCGACATGTATTCCCTCCCCCCGAATCATCTCCGGGGCGAAGGATAGATCAGTTTGCCGTCACACGGAAAATCAGGCCGCCTTGCGCGCCTTTTCCAGCTTCTTGAGCGCCATGCTGCGCTTCAGTCGGCTAAGGTGATCGATGAACAGCACGCCGTTCAGGTGATCCATCTCGTGCTGGATGCACACGGCCATCAGCTCGTCCATCTCGGCCTCGTGCTGGTTGCCAGCCAGATCCTGCCAGCGCACCCGGCAGGCTGACGGGCGTTCGACATCGGCATAGATGTCAGGCACCGAAAGGCAGCCTTCCTGATAGCTTTTGGTTTCCACCGAGGGATCGAGGATTTCAGGGTTGATGAACACCTGCGGTTCGCGCCTGGTCGGCTGGTGGGTGTGGTGGTGCCCATCGTGGTCACACGGTTCCGGCTCGGCATCCTCGTCATCGGGCTGCAGGTCAATCACCAGCACGCGCAAGGGAATGCCCACCTGGATCGCGGCAAGGCCGATGCCATGCGCGGCATACATCGTCTCGAACATGTCATCGACGAGGATTTTGAGCTGGTCGTCGAACGTATCGACGGGCTTGGAAATGGTTTTCAGGCGCGGATCGGGCGCTTCGATGATTTCTAGGATGGCCATGGGGCGCAAATAGGAACCCTGACCGCGATGGTCAATCGTCCGGCTGGCGCAACAAGCCGATGATCGACAGGAACAGCGTCACAATGATCGTCGCGATGGCAGCCACCAACGCGAGCATAACCCAGAAATATCCTGTCCATTCGCCAGAGATAACATCAGCGAATTCACCCTGGTTGTTGTTGCCCAGCATCATCTGGCCGACCACGAAGGTAATCAGCAAACCGCCGGCGAGCCCTGCCACAAGTGACTTTCCGAAACTCAACCCACCGGCCTTCTGGCCCGCAGTGCCTGCGCCAATGTGCCTTCATCAAGATAATCCAGCTCGCCCCCCACCGGCAGGCCGTGGGCCAACTGGGTGATGCGCAGCGGATAACCTTCCAGCTTCTCGGCGATGTAGTGGGCGGTGGTCTGGCCTTCCAGGGTGGCGTTCATGGCCAGCACCACCTCGTCCACCCCGCCGGCATCGACACGCGCGACCAGCCGGTCGATCGTCAGGTCTTCGGGCCGCACGCCTTCCATTGCTGAAAGCCTGCCGCCCAGAACGTGATAGCGCCCGGTGAACAGCTTGGCCCGATCGAGCGCCCACAGGTCCGCCACGTCCTCCACCACGCACAGCTGGCGCGCATCGCGGCGCGGGTCGGTGCAGATCGGGCACGGGTTGCTGGTATCCACATTGCCGCAGGTCTCGCATTCCACCAGCCGCTCTTTCACCGCAGCCAGCGCCTCGATCACCTGCACCAGCGCGGTCTCGCGCCGTTTGACCAGCCACAGCACCGCGCGCCGCGCAGAACGCGGGCCAAGGCCGGGTAGCTTGGCCAATGCGCCTGCCAGCGCCTCGATCTCTTGCGATGCCATGTTGCGGCAGATAGGGCGGGCGCCGACGAAAGGCAAAGCCCGACATGCGCGTGATCTACATGGGAACCCCCGATTTCGCAGTGCCGGCGCTGCGCGCACTGGTGGCGGCAGGGCACGATGTGGTGGCCGCCTATACCCAGCCCCCGCGCCCAGGCGGGCGGCGCGGCAAGGAATTGACGCCCACGGCAGTGCATCTCGCGGCACAGCAACTGGGCATCCCGGTACGGCATCCGGCATCGTTGAAGGGTGCACAGGAGCAGGCAGAGTTCGCCGCGCTGGATGCCGATATCGCCGTGGTGGCCGCCTATGGCCTGATTCTGCCGCAAACGGTGCTGGATGCGCCAAAGCACGGCTGCCTCAACCTCCATGCCAGCCTGCTGCCGCGCTGGCGAGGGGCGGCACCGATCCAGCGGGCGATCCTGGCGGGCGACGCCGAAACCGGCGTTGGCGTAATGCAGATGGCAGCAGGCCTAGATACCGGACCGGTGCGGGCCGAGGCGCGGACCACCGTGGATGGCAAGACCACCGGCGAGCTGACCGATGAACTGGCGCAGATGGGTGCCAGCCTGATGGTGCAGGTGTTGGCCGATCTGGACGCCTATCCGCCCTGCCCGCAATCCGGCGACGGCGTGACCTACGCCCACAAGGTCGACAAGGCCGAGACGCGGCTGGATTTCACCCGCAGCGCCGTGGAAGTGGAACGGCAAGTCCGTGCCTTTGCACCTGTCGCCTGGTTCGAGCTGGAGGGTGAACGGTATCGGGTGCTGGCGGCCGAACTGGTCGATGCCAGCGGGCCGCCCGGCAGCACGATTGACGACGCGCTGACCATCGCCTGCGCTTCGGGAGCGCTCCGCCCCACCCTGGTCCAGCGCGCCGGTCGCCCCGCCATGCCGACAGCAGACCTGTTGCGCGGCTTGCCCATCTCCGCCGGAACGCGGCTGGCATGACCCGCTTTGCCCTCACGCTGGAATTTGATGGCGGCCCGTTCATGGGCCTGCAGCGGCAGGATCATGGCCCGTCGATCCAGCAGGCGGTGGAGGACGCTGCCCGTGCGGTGACTGGCGAGGACGTGCGGATGCATGCAGCCGGGCGCACGGACAGCGGCGTCCATGCGCTGGGCATGGTGGCGCATATCGATGTGGCCAGACCGTTCGATCCGCCGCGCCTGATGGCCGCCTTGAACGCGCTGCTCCGGCCAGCCCCCGTTGCGGTGATCGCCTGCGAGGTAAAGCCGGACGATTGGCACGCGCGCTTTTCCTGCCTTGGCCGGGCCTATGAATACCGCATCGTCAACCGCCGCGCACCGCTGACGCTGGAACGCGGCAAGGCCTGGCTCATCACCCGGCCCATCGATGCCAGCGCCATGCACGAGGCGGCGCAGGCGCTGGTCGGGCATCACGATTTCACAACTTTTCGCAGTGCCCATTGCCAGTCGCTCAGCCCGCACAAGACGCTCGACCGGCTGGATGTCAGCCGCGAAGGTGAGCATGTCATCGTGCGGGCCGCAGCGCGCAGCTTCCTGCACCACCAGGTCCGCAGCATGGCGGGCACGCTGGCACTGGTCGGCCAGGGGCAATGGCGGGTGGAGCAGGTGGCAGAGGCACTGGCGGCAAGGGATCGCGGCGCGCTGGGTCTCAATGCGCCGCCGGACGGGTTGTATTTTGTGGCGGCAACCTATCCCGCCTAACCCGGCGGCTCACCACCCGGCGTAACCCGCAGGCCCTGTTCGTCGAGCCGGATATCGAGCGGTATGCCTTCCACATCGGTCGAAATTGTCGCGCCCTGCTGGTCGACCGACAGCGTGGTGCCGCCGTCTTCGGTCAGCGGAATATCTTCCAGCCCTTCCACGTCAAGCGGCTGGACCGGCCCGCCCGGATCGGCCGATGCAGTCGGGCGCGGTGCGGGGCGGGTGCTTTCGCCGATCGCAGCGGCCATGAAATCGCGCCAGATGCGGGCCGGCACGGTGCCGCCCGATACGCGGCCCAATGGCGAGTTGTCATCGTTGCCGACCCATACGCCCACCACCAGCCGATCCTCGCCAGTCCCCGCATAGCCCACGAACAGCGCGTCGCGGTTGTCTTGCGTGGTGCCGGTCTTGCCGAAGTTGGCACTGCGTAGAACGGCCGCGCGCCCGGTGCCGCGGTTGATCGCCTGCCGCAGCAAACTCTCCATATCCTCGTGCACCCCGCCCGAGAAGCTGTTCGGCCCGTTCCACAGCCAGTCCCACCAGCCCTGCTCGGGCCGGGCGAAGGCATGCGGCTCCACCGGATACTGGTTGCCAGCCACGCCCGCATAGGCAGCGACCAATTCCATCAGAGTCATGGTCGACGTGCCCAATGCCAGGCTGGGATCGCCCCGGTCCAGTGGCGCAGTCACGCCCAGGGCGCGCGCCATGTCGATCACCGCATCGTCGCCCACTTCGGCCTGCAACCGCACCGCTGCCACGTTGGAACTTTGGGCAAAGGCATCTGCCAGCGTGATCGTAGCGGAATAGTTGCCGTTGGAATTGCGTGGCCGGTATGATCCGGTGGTAAACTCGGCGTTGGAAATCGTGTCTTCCGGCTCCCATCCCGCTTGCAAGGCAGCGAGATAGACGAACAGCTTGAAAGTGGATCCGACCTGCCGCTGGGCCTGTGTGGCACGGTTGAACGGGCTGCTGGCATAGTCATGCCCGCCGATCATCGCCACCACTTCGCCATTGGGCCGCATGGCCACCAGCGCCACTTGCGCCCCGCCCAGGCTGGCCCGCTGCACTGCTTGCCGGGCCACATTCTGCAACCGCGAATCGAGCGTGGTGGTCAAGGTCTGGCTGATATAGCCAACCTCGCTGCGCTGGCGGGCTTCGGGCAGCGCCCAGTCGGCAAAATAGGTGCCGGTGGGCAGGTTGTCTCGCTGGCGGCGCACATCAACTTGGGGCACCGGCATGGCATCAGCCTGGTCCTGTGTGAGATAGCCCGCCGCGACCATCGCGTTACGCACCAGCCGCATCCGTTCTGCCGCCCCTTCGGGGTTGCTGGTGGGGGCAAGGCGGCTGGGGGCCTGCAACAGGCCCGCCAGCATCGCCGCCTGTTCGGGCCGCAGGTTCTCCGGCTGGCGGTAGAAGTAATGCAAGGACGCGGCGCGCAGGCCATAGGTGTTGTCGCCGAAATAGGCGTTGGAAAGGTATCGTTCGAGGATCTCGTCCTTGCTCAACCGCGCTTCAAGCCAGAACGCGATCAGCGCCTCGCGCGCCTTGCGGGTCAGGCTGCGTTCGGGGGTGAGGAACGTGAACTTGGCCAGCTGCTGGGTGATGGTGGAACCGCCGCCCACGCCGGTAAACATGGCCCGCGCCACGCCGCGCGGATCAACCCCCCAGTGGCTGTAGAACCGCCGGTCCTCGATCGCCAGGAACGGCTGGATGACATGCCCGGGCAGCAGGGCAACCTTGACCGGATCGGCCACCACTGCCCCGGTGCGGGCAATCGGCGTGCCGTCGCTGGCCAGCAGGGTGATCTGCGGCGGAGCAATGGGCTGGAGAGACTTTGAAAGCGGCGCGGTGACCGCCAGATAACCGACCAGCAGGAAGAAGGCGAACAACGCTCCCGCAACGCCCCGGATCGCCCACCACCAGCGGGTGCGACGAGGCTTGCCGATAGTGACAGGTGGTGGCCCGCTGCCTTCCCCCATTGCGGTATCGGATGAAGGCGATGTGGGCGGCGGAGGCGGGGCATCATCACCCTCGCCGCGGAACAGCGGGTGCCAGGGTGCGGATTCCAGCACCGAGCTGACCTCGCCCGGCGCCCAATAGCCGTCTTTCCCGCTCTTCTTCGATCGCAACCAGTTCATCGCGTCACTGTGTTATCCGTTTAATACAGCGATGGGTAGCCCCAATCAGCCGTGCCCATTCAGGCGGGTCCATTCAGGCGGCCCATTCAGTTTGGCGAAATCCATTTGCGTTGATGACGAAGCCACCATTAGATGCCATGCGTGATATTAACGAGGCCGGACAATAGCGGCCAGGAGAGGTCTATGCGGAAAAAATTTCTCGTCCTTGCGGCGCTTGCGGGGACGTCTGCCATCGCCACCGGTGCGTTCGCGCATCATTCCTTTGCCATGTTCGACCGGTCCAGAACGGCCACGGTCAATGGCACTGTCCGCGAATTCCAGTGGACCAATCCCCACGCCTATATCCAGCTCACTACCCGCAACGGCGCCGGGCGCGAAGTGGAATACAGCCTGGAAATGGGCGCGCCGATGTATCTTTATGCCCGTGGCTGGAGGCCGCGCACATTGCGGCCCGGTTCGCAGGTGACAATCCAGTACAATCCACTGCGCAACGGTGAACCGGGCGGCGTGGTGCTCGAAGTGATGGATGCCGCAGGTAATCCAGTGGGGACCAACCAGTGAGGCTCGCCGCACTGGCGCTTGCCAGTCTCGCGCTCGCCCTGCCTGCAACCGCGCCTGCAACCGCGCAAGAGCCTGCGGACCGGGTGGAAGCATTTGCCGCCCTGCCCAACTGGCCGGGCTACTGGGTATCGGAAGACCAGGCAGGCACCACGATCACCGGCCTGGCCCCGGTAGTGACCAGTTCCGATGGCGGCGCGGCAAACTTTGCCAACATCATGTCGCTGCGCGGCGATTCCGCCCCGTGGAACGAGGAAGGCCAACGCCGCCGCGCGCAGGTGCGGGCAATTGCCGGGGGCCGCAAGGCGACGGGCTGGGGCTATCCGATGATGATGAATTCGGCCACCCCGCTGCGTTTCCTGATCACGCCCGAAGAAACGATCATCATCAACGCCTATGCAGAAGCGCGCTATATCTACACCGATGGCAGGCCCATGCCCGACGAGATCGACATGTGGCCCACCACCTACGGCACTTCGGTTGGCCACTGGGAAGGCGATACGCTGGTGGTGGAGACAGTGATGGTCAACGATCCTTCGACCTTCTTCCACGGCTCGCCGCCGTTTTCCGAAGAAGCGCGCTATGTCGAACGCATCCGCCTGGATGGCGAACGGCTGATCAACGAAGTCACCGTGACCGATCCCGTCACGCTGACCGGGCCATGGACCGCCACGGTCAGCCATGTGCGCGACCCGGGGTTTGATCGGATGATCGTGCTCGACTGGGACAATGACCGGACCGGAAACGAGGATGGCCTCAACACCATCGAACTCGCCCCTGTGGAGCAATAAGCCATGAAACTCGCCTTCACCACCGCTCTCGCCACCGGCCTGGCCCTGGCCCTGGCCGCGCCGGCTGCTGCGCAGGCTCTGCTGCCCGGCGAAGTCGCCACCGATGTCCCCACCATCGCAGGTGTGGTGGCAGGCGATGCCGCATGGGAAACCGTGTGGACCGGGCCGATGACTGCCGATGGCATGTCGGTATCGCCCGAAGGCATGCTGCTGTTCGCGCAGGAGCAGTCGAACGCGATCTGGAAGATGTGGCCCGATGGGCGGACCTTTGTGGAATACCCCTATGTGCTGGGTGCTGGCGCAGTATCGGTCGATAGTTCGGGCCGCGTGCTGGCGGTGGAACGCGGCTGCACCGATCCCGGACTCAATGCGCTCACCTGTTCGCAGCCGAGCCGCGTGGTCGAACTGGGCACCACGCGCCGGGTAATTGCCGAAACCTTCGCCGATGGATCGACCCTTGGCCGCCTGAACGATCTGCATGCCGATGGGCGTGGCGGAGCCTGGGTCACGCAGGGCGAACTGTATCACGTGGCGGGTGATGGAACGGTAACCATGACGGCCGATGTAGCCGCGTTCTCGAACGGCCTTGCCACCAGCCCCGATGGTCGCACGCTGTATGTCACCGATCGTACCAACGTGATCGCCGTGGACCTGGATGAAGACCTGCTGCCTTCCAACCAGCGCGTGTTTGCCACCCTGTCGCGCGATACCGCCGGCTTTGGCGGTGATGGCATGGCGGTGGATGCGGAAGGTCGGGTCTATGTCACCGGCGATGCGGGGGTCTATGTCTTTGCCCCCGATGGCCGCGAGCTGGGCGTAATCCCGGCCCCGCGCCGCACCATTACGCTGGCGTTTGCCGGGCCGGAGCGCAACCAGCTCTATGTCGGTGCGATGGGCGCTTCTGTCCCCAGCGGCCAGGCATGGGCCACGCCCGAAGGTGTGCGCAACGTGGCGATGACGATCTACCGGCTGGACATGCTGGCCAGCGGCCTGCGCTGAACTGTCAGGCGGCGCTCAAGCTGCTTTGGGTGCTGCCGACAGCGTCTGCCAGAGATGTTCCAGCACCGCTTCGTGGAGCGCCTGTTCGAACGCGATACCTGCCCGATCATCTTCCACCCACACCACGTTACCGGCCTGCGATTCCAGCCCCGGTAGCTTGACCAGCACGCGCCCGCCCGGATCGGCGATGGCGCGCTTGCGATCAATCATGCAGCCGCCATGCGACAGGTCCAGCACTTCCAGATCTGCAGTGGAGCCGGACTGGAACCGGCATTTCGCCAGCAGTTTCGATGGCAGATCGGCAATGCGCCTGGACGGCATGAGGGAAACCTCCTGCGGAGTAGCGGCGCGCACGATTGCCCAGCCGCAATCGCTATGAACCATGCGCTGACAACCAATCCCTGACAGACAGCATTTACGCCGATTTAACCATGCAGATTACTCGCCTGCAGTGCGCCTGAACGTGTCGCCAAAGAAATCGCCCTCGTTCCAGGCCGGCCGCTCGGCCATGTTGGCCACGTTGCGCACCACGGCATAGTCCACCGCCACAAACCGGGCGAGCGAGGCGAAATCGACCCACTCCACTTCATCGGACGGCTCGTGATAGTGGTTGGCCAGAAAATCCTCATGCGGTGCCCGTCCGCCATTGCCATGGCCCAGTTCCAGATAGACCACCGGAACCCCGTTGCGCACATACGAATACTGGTCAGACCGGGTAAACACGCCCTGTTCGGGCATGGGGTCCGCGCTCAACGTCAGCCCGGCCTCGGTGATCGCGGCCGCCACGTGCGGATACATATTCGAACGCGCCGCGCCGAACGGCACGATGTCGCTGAAGGCATAGGACATGATCGGCATGTCGACATTGATATTGGCCACCACGTGATCTGCCGGAACGGTGGGATTGGCGGCGTTGTAGCTGGACCCCACCAGCCCCTTTTCCTCTGCCGTCAATGCCACGAACAGCACCGGGCGGCGCACCGGATGATCGGCCAGCAGCCGCGCCACTTCCAGCATCGCGGCGATGCCGACGGCGTTATCCATTGCACCGTTGTAGATCTCATCATCCCCTTCTTCCGGCGTGGGCTTGATCCCTTCGTGATCGAGGTGGCCGGTAACGACGATATACTGATCCGCCATCGACGGATCGCTGCCCGGCACCAGCCCCACCACGTTGGGCGTGTCGATGCGGTCAAAATTGCTGGCGAATACGATCCGCGCGGTGCGGCCCATGGTAAAGCTGGGCATCAGCGCTTCTGCGGTGCCTTCGGCGGCAACCACATCGTCAAAATCGAACTCCAAACCCGCCATCAACGCACGCGCAGCATCCTGCGACAGCCCGGCAATTGCCCGCAGATTGGGCGTTTCGGTATAGGGATTGCCCGCTGCATCGAGCCAGGTCATCGAGCTATCGTTGTTGACGCTGGCGACGGTCGATTCCCAGCTCTGCGCCTCTTCCAGCTTGGGGGTGCGGAGGGTCACCACGGCCACCGCGCCGCGATCCGACAGCCGCTGACGCAGCGAATTGTTGAAATGCGCCAGCACTTCGGAATCGAGCGCTTCATCGCCCGTCGGCCCGCCATAGACGCGCACCGCGATCTTGCCGTTCAGGTCAACCCCGGCAAAATCATCGCGCCCGTCTAGCTGAAGACCGTAGCCGATAAATACCAGCTCGCCTTCGATCACGCCGTTTTGCTGGCCGCCCAGCCCGGCGGAGTAGTAGTCAGCCGATATGGTTAAATCCATCGGTCCATCGGGGCCGGTGATGGTCATTGCATTGCCCGTTGCCGCCGGCTGATAGCGCAGCATCGGCACGTTCTGGAAATAGGTGCCAGCATCGCCCGCAGGCGCCAGCCCCAGCGCGGCAAAGCGCCCGGCAACATAGCCCGCCGCCCGTTCATGCCCGCGCGTTCCGGCTTCCCGCCCTTCCATGTTGTCATGGGCCAGGATCGTGACATCGCGTTCCAGCGTGGCCTGATCGACCTCGGCCATATGCGCCAGCGCAGGCGTGGACAGGACAAGGCAAAGGCCAGAACAAAGGGCAGTGCCCAGCGAGGTTATGCTAAGATTCATGTGGCGCGAGTCCCGTTTCAACTGAAAGCAATCCGCTACACACGCGGGCGCGCGGGGCAAGCTTTCAATCGATGAACGGCTGACTCGATCCGGACCGGGGCATACTCCGGTGCCAGAATCCGGTGCCAGAATCCGATGGCTAGCTTAAGCCTTGGTCACCACACTCTCGGGCAGTTCCACACCGAACACGCGCTGGTAGTATTCGGCCACCAGCGTGCGTTCCGCCTCGTCGCACTTGTTGAGGAAGGTGAGGCGGAAGGCGAAGCCGGGATCCTTGAAGATCTTGGTGTTTTCCGCCCAGCTGATCACGGTGCGCGGGCTCATCACGGTGGAAATATCACCGTTGATGAAGCCTTGGCGCGTCAGGTCCGCCACGCGGATCATGTCGGCCACCAGCTTGGCATCCAGATCGGTCTTGCTGCCGATGATGGCGCGCTCGGTCTCTTCCGGCAGGTAATTCAGCGTGGTGACGATGTTCCAGCGGTCCATCTGGCCCTGGTTGATCGCCTGCGTGCCATGATACAGCCCGCTGGTATCGCCCAGGCCCACCGTGTTGGCGGTGGAGAACAGACGGAACCACGGGTTTGGACGGATCACGCGGTTCTGGTCCAGCAAGGTCAGCTTGCCCGATTGTTCGAGCACGCGCTGGATCACGAACATCACGTCCGGACGGCCCGCGTCATATTCGTCGAACACCAGCGCCACCGGGTGCTGCAGCGCCCACGGCAACAGGCCTTCGCGGAATTCGGTTACCTGCAGGCCGTCGCGCAGCACGATGGCATCGCGCCCGATCAGATCGATCCGGCTGATGTGGGCATCAAGGTTGATGCGGATGCACGGCCAGTTCAGACGGGCTGCCACCTGTTCGATATGGGTGGATTTGCCCGTGCCGTGATAGCCCTGCACCATCACGCGGCGGTTGAAGGCAAAGCCTGCCAGGATCGCCAGCGTGGTATCCGGATCGAACACATAGCTGGGATCAAGGTCGGGCACCCGCTCGTCAGCCTGGCTGAAGGCGGGAACTTTCATGTCGATATCGACGCCGAAAGTCTCGCGCACGTCCACTTCGGTATCGGGCTCGGCCATCAGCGTGTTGCCGGATTCGGGGTTCATGGTCATCTCGTTCATGTCTCCCGAGTGACTAGGGGGAGAGGTTGCCAGCCGCAAGGGCAAAGCGGCGCGCGATTATGTTCGGCGGCACAAAGCCTGGGCCAGGCGCTGGCGATGCGCTGATGATGCCCTGAGGGCGAAGCAGTTTAGCTGCGCTGCAACAAGATACGCCAACATGCTACATCGTGGCGGCTTGTGACGAAAAGGCTCTGCCCAATACAATTCGGGCTACCTTTTTGGGGCAAGGAATATTCATATGCGCATACTGTTCAAGACAGGCGTCAGCCTGACGGTCATCACCCTGGTGTGTCCGGTCGCATCGTTGAGCGCCGAGGAAATCACGTTCAGCATCGAAGGCCTGGGCGGCGTGTCGGAAGACGACGGGCTGACCACTACCGGTGCATCCGATTTCACGGGCGGTGGCCTGGGCAGTGTCGGTTTCGATGGTCCTGTGGCATTCCAGGTCGATGCCATGGGCATGGGCCATCGCGATGCGATTGCGATTGGCGGTGCCCTGCACCTGGGCAGCCGGACGGGCAACGAGACCTATATCGGGATCTACGGATCGCTGTCCGATCTTGGCCAGACCGGAGGCCTGCAGACCATGCGCGTGGGCGGCGAGCTGGAGCACAGCTTCGGTGACTGGACACTGGCCACCGTTGCCGGGCTGGAAGACATCGACGAGGTGACCAACCTGGTGTCCGTTACTCCCACGCTGCGGACGTTCGAGAGTTTTGGCGGAACGGACGTGTTCGTGTTCAGCGACCTGATCCTGCAGCCCGGCGGAAGCGGCGGGGCCGTGTCTGTCGGTCATCGCTACACCGGCGGACGGCATGCCTTGGCCGTGGGTGCTGCCTTGCCGGTTACGCCCGGCCTGTCGGTCACCGGACAGGCCCGGCTGGGTGGCGGCGATTACAACGCTGCCTTGCTTGGCCTGCGGCTGGTATTCGGCGGCCAGAACGCCGATGCCGGCAAGCTGTTGCAGAACCGCCTGATCGAAGACCTGTTCGCACCCGGCAATACCCGCCGCGTGTCCACCGAAGGCGTAACCCCGCCGCCTCCACCTCCTCCACCTCCTCCTCCTCCTCCTCCTCCTCCTCCTCCTCCTCCTCCTCCTCCTCCGCCACCTCCTCCGCCGCCACCTCCGCCGCCACCTCCGCCGCCTCCGCCTCCTCCGCCGCCTCCGCCGCCGCCTCCGCCGCCGCCTCCGCCGCCACCTCCGCCGCCGCCTCCTCCGCCGCCTCCGCCGCCGCCGACGGACAATGGATGTGGTAGCTGCGGCGGTTGCGGCGGCTATTGCGACACCTGATGTGGCCAGCCATTCCCGGCCTCACACCCGCTGGTGAAGGGGCCGGGACTTGATTCGCGTAATGCTGGCATGGGAAGCAGGCGCCGGGCGCGGGCATGTGGTGACACTTGCCCGCGTTGCCCGAGCGCTGGATGGGCTGGCCGTATGCGACGCGGCGCTCGGCTGGATGGATCATGCGGCCGAGATCGAGCCCTTTGTCGATCTCGCCTATCACGGTGCCCGGCTGCCCTATGATTTTGATGGTCATCGGGCGCGCAAGGCTCCGGCCAACGCGACCTGGGCCGATTATCTGCTCGATTGCCACTTTACCGATGGCGACAAGCTGCGCCGCAACGTCGCCTGGTGGATCGAAACCTTGCAGGTCCGCGGGATCGGGCTGGTGGTGGCAGACTACGCGCCCCGCGCGCTGATGGCGGCGCGGATCCTGGGCATTCCCTCGCTGGCAATCGGCACCGGATACGGCATTCCCCCGGCCAGCCTTGAGACTTTTCCCGTGTTCCTGCCAGAATATGCCCAGCGCGAGGCGGACGAGGCGCAGATGGTTGGCGCGATAAACCGGTCATTGGCACCGCTGGGCTACCCGCCGATCCGCTACCTGCCCGAAATCTATGCCCGCACCGGCGATCTGCTGCGCACGCTGCCGATGCTGGATCCCTATCGCGACCTGCGCGATCCGGCAGACTATATGCCGCCGGTGACCGATTATGCCGGCGCGGCGCAGGGCACGGGATCGGAGCTGTTCTGCTATTTCTCCAGCTACGAACTTGAGAACCCCGCTCTGGTCGAAGCGCTGGAAACCAGCGGCCTGCCGACCTTCGCCTATCTGCCTGGGGCGTCCGACGAGGTGCGTGCCCGGCTGGTGCGGGCAGGTGTCGCCATCAGTGATCGCCCGTTGCCGGTGGCCGAAATTACCGCCCGCGCGCGGCTGATGTTCACCAGCGGGCAGCACGGCATCCTGTCACTCGGCATGGCGGCAGGCCTGCGCCAGGTGTTCCTGCCGCAGCATCTGGAACACTTGTACATGGCCCGGCGAGCGGAAGAAGCGGGCGTGGGCCGCGTGATCTGGCCGCGCACTGCCCCGGCCCAGACCCTGGTCGAGACGCTGCATGCCGTATGGCACGACGCCGCGATGGGCCAGGCCGTGCAGGCGATGGCGGGCGAACTGGCGGGCGGCTTTGTTACCGACGATGCCGCCCTGCTACGCCAGCGGCTCGCCCCCTACCTCCAGGCAGCCAGCTAGTCCGGCGGTCCGTCGGCCTTGGGCGGCAGGTGGAACAGGTCGACGAACCGCAGGGCCAGTGCGGCATCCCCGCTGAACGACAGGCCGGGAATCTGGTCAACCGGCAACTTGCGATAGAAGTGCGCGGCAATCGGCATGGCCTGGGCTGCGCTGAATACCGCCTGCGCCCCTGCCACACTGTCGCGCACGATCGGCATGTCTCCACCTGACAGGCGCGCGCGGAAGGTCTGGCCACCTATCGCAAAGCCCACGTCGGCCTCCAGATCGGGCGCCCGCACACGGTCGATCATGGTGCGCAGCGACATCATCAGCGACACCGGCGAGAGCGGCAGCGTGGGATCATGCCGCACCGATCGCGCGGCCCATCGGCCCAATTCCTGGATCACCGGCTCCGCCATATAGCCCCATGCCGTAAGGCCATAGACCTGGGTATTGGCGGGCGGCGGCAGCATGCTGCGTTCCACCACGCCGGCCTGCTCCAGCCCGGCCAGCCGTTCTGTCAGTACCTTGGCCGAGATACCGGGCAGCGCATGGCGCAGATCGGTAAAACGCACCGGGCCGCACATCAGTTCGCGCACCACCAGCAGCGACCACCGCTCTCCCACCAGTTCGAGGGCAAAGGCCGTCCCGCAGGCATCGTCATACCACCGACCGTGTCCTGCTTGCGACGAATAGGTTTCTTTTTGTAACTTCATCGTTGCCTTCAGTAACTATAGGCGACATAAATATCAATACGGCGATTCGGCCCTGCCCGGCGCTGTAAAGGAGAGCCGAGATGTCGAAGATGATCTTCGTCAACCTGCCGGTTGACGACCTGCCCGTGTCGCAGAAGTTCTACGAGGCGCTCGGCTTCGCCAACAATCCAGCTTTCAGTGATAAGACCGCCGCCTGCATGGTATGGTCTGACGCGATCTATGTGATGCTGCTCAGCCACGCGAAATGGCGCAGTTTCACCTCCCGACCAATCCCGGATCGCGGATCGAGCGAGGTGGCGCTGGCGATCAATTTCGAAAGCGTCGACGCAGTCAACGCCGTGCTTGATATGGTCGCGGCTCATGGCGGCACGCCGGACATCAACCCGCCAGAAAATCACGGCTTCATGTACCAGCGCAGTTTCGCTGATCCCGACGGCCACGTTTGGGAGCCGTTCTGGATGGACGCGGCAGCAGCGGCCAGCGGGCCACCCGACCTGGCTGACACGGTCTGATCCCGGCCAACGCGCATAGGGAATAAACATGGCGAGCGGTACAATGCCCGCCAATCGAGGAGAGCCATCGTGTATATCCAGGGTTTCATCGTGCCCGTTCCGGCGGACAAAAAGGAAGAATACCGCGCTGTCGCGCAGAAATTCACCGATCTGATGAAACCGCACGGCCTGGTCGAAGTGGTGGAAGCCTGGGAAGCCGATGTGCCTGATGGCAAGCTGACCGATTTCCGCCGTGCGGTGAACCTGGCCGAAGGGGAAAAGGTGGTGTTCTCGTGGGTCATCTGGCCCGACAAGGCAACCTGCGATGCCGCGCACGAGAAGATGGTCCACGGTATGGACATGGAGATACCGTTCGATGGCGCACGCATGGTCTGGGGCGGGTTTGAGCCCCTGGTAGTTTACAGGAGGGACTGATGGCCGGAGACTTCATCTGGTACGAACTGATGACGCCAGATCCTGCCGGGGCGGCGGCGTTCTATAACGCCGTGGTCAGCTGGGCTATTCCTGCCACCGGTGATGCCATGCCCAACGGCTCCAACTATCGCCTGATAAACCGTCCCGATGGCGGCGCAGCAGGGGGCGTAATGGAACTGACGCAGGCCATGGTTGATCACGGCGCCCGGCCCCTGTGGATCGCCTATCTCCACGCGCCCGACATCGTTGCCTCCATCGCCAAGGCAGTGTCCCTGGGTGCCAGCGTACAGATGGAACTACAGGAACTTCCCGCCGGCCGCATGGCGATGCTGGCCGATCCCGGCGGCGCGCCGTTCTACCTGATGGACCCCACCCCTCCGCCCGATCAGCCCGACGCGACAAGCGACGTCTATTCCGAGACGGCCACCCATCGCTGCGGCTGGAACGAGCTGGCCGCACCCGATGAGCAGGTGGCGCTCGATTTCTACACCCGCCTGCTGGGCTGGCAGAGCACCGATGCGATGGATATGGGGCCGCAGGGCAAATACCATTTCATCACCAACGGGGCCAAGCGGCTGGGCGCAATATATCGCCACGGCAGCGGCGCATCCGGTTGGCGGTTCTATTTCCGCGTGGCCAATATTGCCAGTGCCGCCGACCTGGTGGTGCAACATGGCGGCAACATTACAGACGGGCCGCACGATGTTCCCGATGGCGACCGGGTCATCCTGTGTACAGATCCCCAAGGGGCCAACTTCGCCCTGGTAGGAGCAATCGCATGAGCACATCGCACCCAGTCACCATCTGCCTGTGGTATGATAAGGACGCGCTGCAGGCCGCGCAATTCTATGCCTCCACGTTCCCCGATAGCTCCGTGGGCGATGTCACCACCGCGCCGACCGATTTTCCCGGCGGCCGCAAGGGTGATGAATTGACCGTGGAATTCACCGTGATGGGCGTGCCGTGCCTGGGCCTCAACGGCGGCTCGGCCTTCACCCAGAGCGAGGCGTTCTCGTTTCAGGTCCATACCGATACGCAGGAAGAAACCGATCGCTTCTGGAATGCCATTGTCGACAACGGCGGCCAGGAGAGCGCGTGCGGCTGGTGCAAGGACAAGTGGGGCCTGTCATGGCAAATCACTCCGCGCATCCTCAGCCAGGCATTGGCAAACCCCGATGAAGCCACGCGCGAGCGGGTGTTCAGCGCGATGATGACGATGCGCAAAGTGGATATTGCCGCGATCCAGGCCGCGCTCGATGGATGAGCGGCTTGAACTCTATGGTCACCCGTTTTCCTCCTATACCTGGAAGGCACTGATCCCGCTTTATGCGCTGGAAATTCCGTTCACCTTCCACGAAGTGATGCCCGGCGGAAATGACCTGGTCGCCACGGCCAGCCCGCTCGGCAAGTTTCCGATGCTGGTGGATGGCAATGCCGTGCTGTTCGAGGCAACGATCATCATCGAACACCTCGCCATCACCCGGCCGGAAGCGCGCGGGCTGATCCCGGCCGATCCGGCTGCGGCAGTCGAAGCGCGGATGCTCGACCGGGTGTTCGACCTGTCGATCCAGGGCAGTTCCTTTCCGGTGGTGGCGGCCTGCATCGCCAACCCCGATGCGCCCGACCAGGCGGTGATTGCCAAGGCCAAGGCAGACCTGTTGCGCAGCTATGCCTGGCTGGAAAACCATCTCCAGTCCCGCCCGATTGCGGCAGAGATTAACCTCGTCACCTGTGCGGCCGCGCCCGCGTTGTTCTATGCCGATTGGATCGAACCGATCCCCGCCAGCGCTCCGTGCCTGCGCCAGTTGCGGGCCGATCTGCTGGCCCTGCCCTCCGTGGCGCGCTGCGTGGACGATGCCCGCCCGTTCCGCAGCTGGTTCCCGCCCGGCGCACCCGACAGGGATTGACCAGAAGGATTGCACATGACCGAACTTGCCATCATCCGCCATATCAACGCCGCCCCGGCCAAGGTGTGGGACGTACTCGCCCACCGCAAGGCCGAATGGTGGTGCCCGCTGCCGTGGCGCGCCGAATTCGATGTCGATGAACAGCGGGCGGGCGGCCAGTTCGACACCACGATGTATGGCCCCGATGGCGAGATCCACCCGCATCGCGGCATCTATCTGGCGTTCGATGAAGGCCGTCGCTTTGCCTCGACCGATGCCGTGGTGGGCGATCTTGAACCCGCCGGACCATTCATGATCGGCATCTGGGAGATCGAACCTGAGGGTACCGGCACCCGCTACACCGCCCGCGCCCGCCATTGGAACGCTGAAGATGCCAAGCGCCATCAGGACATGGGCTTCGAGGAAGGCTGGGGCGCTTGTGCAGACCAGTTGGTGGCCCTGAGCGAGGCTGATTGACCTCGTCAGTTGTTCCTGTATTGTTCCATGAATACGTGAACTCGGAGAGCCTGCGATGGCGGACTACACATTCTTCTACAACCCGATGAGCCGGGCGCAGATCGCGCGCTGGGCACTGCACGAAGTGGGCGCAGACTATGAACCGGTGTTGGTCGACTGGGCCAACAAACCGGCCGCCCTGCTCGCCGCCAATCCGATGGGCAAACTGCCCACCATCATCCACCACGCGCCCACCGGTAACCATGTGGTGAGCGAAGGTGCGGCAGTGTGCCACTATCTGGCCGAAGCCGAAGGATCGGACCTGCTGCCAACCGCTGCTGAAAAGGCGAGCTATTTCCGCTGGCTATTCTTCGCCGCCGGGCCGGTTGAGGCCGCCACCACCGCGCGCGCGATGGGCTGGGAAGTGCCCGCCGGGCGCGAAGGGATGGCCGGGTTCGGCAGCTATGAACGCACCGTCGATACACTCGACTGGTGGCTGGCAGGCAACCACTTTGCCTGCGGCGAACGCTTCACCATGGCCGATGTCTATCTGGGCAGCCAGGTCGATTGGGGGCTGCAATTCCAGTCATTGCCCGATCGGCCCAGCTTCGCCGCCTATGCCGAACGAGTCCGCGCCAGGCCGGCCTATATCGCAGCTAAGGCCATCGATATGGGCTTGATCGCCCAGCAACAGGCAGCAGGCGCCTGATCGTTCAGGCGAAAGCATGCGCCTTGCGCAGCAGCTGGTAGGCTTCGACCACCCGTTGCAGGCGGTCCTCGTGCCGCCGGTCGCCGCCGTTACGATCGGGATGGTACTTGCGCACCAGTTCGGAATAGCGGCGGCGCAAGCCTTGCCGGTCAGCTTCTGTTCCCAGGCCCATCACATCAAGCGCGTGGCGTTCGCGCGGGGTAAAGCGCACCATGTGTTCGCGTTGCGCCGCCGATCCTGCGGCAGTGCGGCGGATTTCGCCCGCACGCGCGCCGATGGCATCGAGCGGATCGGAGAAATCGGACCAGCGCGGCATGCCGTCGATCCCGGCGGTGGGACGGAAGGCACGCGTTTCGGTCTGCCAGCCGGCTACGGGGGACTGCGCGGCCAGGATTTCCTCGGTATCCATCCCGGTAAAGAAATTGTACCCGGCGTTGAAATCCCGCACGTGATCAAGGCAGAACCAGCGCCATTCGCCCGGCCCGTCAAAACCGTGCAGGCGTTGCCCCGGAGCGCGGAATTCGCCTTCCTCGTCACAACCCGGCGCTTCGCAAGCACGCCCCTGGCTGTCATACCGTCCGTGAAACCGTGCTGTGCTCATCGGCTTGAAAATGGGCCATGCAGCACCAGATGAAAACCCCCCAGAGGAGTGAAAAATGCCCGGACCGCTGCAGACCGAGATGGAAGCGCTGCTCAACCGCACGCTGACCCCCACCCGCCTCGAGGTGATCAACGACAGCGCGCGCCATCACGGCCACGCGGGCGACGATGGCAGCGGCGAATCGCATTTCACCGTGGTGATCGAGAGTGCGGAATTTGTCGGCAAAAGCCGCTTGCAGCGCCAGCGCATGGTGAACAGCGCATTGGGCGACATCCCCGGCACTCGCGTCCACGCCCTGGCCATCAAGGCCTTTGCCCCGGGGGAGGCCGCATGATCACGGAAACCATCGCCCCGGTAACGCACGATCTTGGCCAGTTCGAAGTACGCCGCGTGCTTCCCAGCCGTACCCGCACCATGGTGGGGCCATTCATATTTGTCGACCAGTTTGGGCCTGCCAGCCTCGATCTGGGCAGCGGCATGGACGTGCGACCGCACCCGCACATCAACTTGGCGACGGTAACGTGGCTGTTTGGTGGCGAATTTTCCGGCGCGATCGAGCATCGCGACAGCCTCGGCACTTTTTCCACCATTCGCCCCGGCACGGTAAACCTGATGACAGCGGGCAAGGGCATCGTCCATTCCGAACGCTCGCCCGCCGATGAACGCAGCAAGGGTGCCAGGCTGTATGGCATGCAGACCTGGCTGGCGCTGCCCGATGGGCAGGAGGAGATCGATCCTGCGTTCGAGGCCGTCAGCGACCTACCGCTGGTGGCAGACAGCGGAGCATCGGCAACGGTGATCATGGGCCGCCTGTGGGGTGCAACCGCGCCAACTACTACCCACGCGCAAACCATCTATGCCGAAATCAACCTGGCCCCCGGGGGGCGCATCCCGATCGACAACAGCGCGGATGAGCGCGCGGTTATGCTTGTAGGCGGAGAGGCCGTGCTGGATAGCACTGCGCTCGAACCCTACACACTCCACGTCCTTGCGCCTGGTGCGGCGATGCAGCTTTCCTCGGCCAAGGGCGGCAAGGTCATGCTGCTGGGCGGCGAGGCGTTTACCAGCAAGCGCCATGTGTGGTGGAACTTCGTCTCGTCCGATCGCGAACGGATCAACCAGGCCAAGCACGACTGGGCCGAGGGCCGCTTCCCCGTTGTGCCAGACGATGCGGAGGAATTCATCCCCCTGCCCGAAGTGGCCAAGACGGTGAGCTACCTTTGATTTTCCCGCACCGTTGGATAAGAGACCGCGCATGAAGCATCTCACCCCCACCACCGTGTTCGCCGCTGCCCTGGCCGCGCTCACCCTCGCCCCCGTTCCCGCAGCTGCCCAGCAGCGCGAAGACGTGACCCAGTCGTCGGCCTGGTTCAATCGCCAGCAATCGGCATTGTCCGAACTGTCACCGGCGGACGGCTGGACCACGCTGGAAGGCGGCGTGCGCTTTCGCCGCGTGGCGGGCGATGGCACCGGCCCCGCCCCCACCCTGCGCGACATCGTCAGCGTGCATTACAGCGGGCGGCTGACCAACGGCGCGGTGTTCGATTCCACCGATGGCGGCGATCCGGCCACTTTCCCGTTGGCCCAGCTGGTGCGCGGCTGGCAGGTGGCGATCCCCTATATGGGCGTGGGCGACACGATCGAAATCGCCCTCCCGTCAGAGCTGGGCTATGGCCCGCGCGGGGCTGGGCCAATTCCGCCGGGAGCCACGCTGTTCTTCACGATCGAGCTGGTCGACATGATGGTCCCGCCGGGCCGGTAAGCCGGTTAGCCGGGGCCAGCCCGCTCAGCGGTATTGCGGCCCGTCATAGTCATAATCCTGGCCGAATTCGAACGGCAGCACAGAGGCCGGCGTCCACCAGCCGTGGACCTGCATGTGCAAGCGGAATGGCAGCTTCACCCGCGCAATCGGACCCTCTTCCAGGTGCTGGGCATCGGCAATGAGAAGTTCGCTCTTCATCTCGGCAAAGTCGTTGGCCACGCCGATCAGGTAGCCATCGCCTTCGGGCGCATCATCGCGCCGGGGCACGAACTGCGGTTCGAACAGTGCGTGGGTGGGGCCGGGGCAGAACCTGTTCACCGTCCCCCGGGCATGATCGAACCGGTACCACGCATTAGGCCCGCGGTGCCGCACATCGCCGCCGCGCGCCGCGTCCCACTCCATCGCGTCGTCGGTCAGCAGGTTGAAGCTCCAGCGGAAATCCTGCGTGAGATAGCGGTCATCAATGCGCGAGAAGCTGGTCGGCAGGATGCCGGGGAACAGGATTTCCTCCTCCCAGGTGTCACTGGTGGAATTGAGATCGAAGGTCCAGCGGCGGATCGTGTTCTTGCGCGCCTCGTGATCGAACGGCGACCCGTCGACGTTAGCGAACTGCGGATTGAAATTACCGCGCGCCACCGGTGCATCCAGGATCACCTTGCTGCCCACCGTGCGGGCATTGGTGGCGTGGACCAGCATGGCGCGATCGGGCGGCCCGCGGAACCACCGCACATCAGCGGCATCCCCGTTGCGCGGCAGGATGCCGACATAGGCCGGCACAGCGGGATCATAGGCCCAGTGATTAAGTCCCTGCCGCAACCGTTCCGCGCTGGTGACCATGCCGGTGGTGGGCAGGATCACGTGTTCCTGCGTGATCATCCAGTCGTGCATCATGCTCACCACCGGAGCCTTGAGCCACACCGTGCGGGTAAGGTTGCCTTGCGGATCGAAGAAATGCACCGCCAGATCGTCTGACAGATCGCCTTTGGCTTCATAGGAAAAAGCCAGCATCTCGCCGCTGACCGGATCGATCTTGGGGTGGGCGGTAAAGCTGGTGGCGGTCAGCCTGCCGCCAAAATCATGCTCTTCCACCGTGCGCAAGGTATGCGGGTCCAGCAGCATCGGGGGGCTGCTTTCCTTGAGCGAGAACAGCTTGCCGGCATGGACAATCGGCGTGGTGTTGCCGGTGTTGATCGACATTCCTGCCACCAGCGGATCGTTGGTAGAGGCATTGCGATAGACCCCGAACAGGCTGCGCCGCTCCTGCCGTTCAACAATATAGCGCGGCGTGCGGATATACTTGCTGCGAAAATCCACGTGGCCCTGGCGGATGCGGAACATGTCCACTGCGCCATCGGCGTTGTAGGGAATGTCGGCGGGGTTCAACTGCGGATAGCGGCGGTCAACGCAGGTGCGATAGAACGTGCCATCGATGTCTGCAGGAATCGTCCCATCCACCTCGCAATCGTGAATATCGGCTTCAAACCGCATCGGCGCAAAGAAGCCGGTGGCGAATGGATCGTCCTTGAAGCTAACGGACATCAGCCCTTCCTACCCGCCCAACCATTCAACCCAAGCGCCATGCGGGTGCGCCTGGGCCAGTTGTTCCACGATTTCCCCGCCAGGCCAGTACTTCACGGTCAATTCGTGGCGGAAGGTGGTGCGGTTGGTTTCGACCCGGATCCACGCCAGCGGCTTGTCCGCCGTCGCCTGCTGGCCTGCTGCATCCATCATTTGGCGGATCGCCGCGCGGGTCTGCTGCGGCAGGTACTGCCACATCACCGTGTGGAACAGCGCCCGGGTGACGCCGCTTTCCTGCTCTGCCGCAAGTCGCTCGGCCACGAACTGGGCCGCATCCATCTGCACCAGGTCGGGCGCTTGCTCGGTCGCCAGCGCAATCGCCACGTCCATCCGCGTCATCCGCTCGGTCGCGTCGGCCCAGATATAGGCCTTGAGCCGCTGCGCCTGTTCCGCATCGGTCAGATCGACCGGCGCAATATCGCAGCCTTTGACGCTGACGATGTCCACCGGATAGGCAGGCGGCGGCCAGCCGCGCCATTCGGGCACGATCTGCATGGCCGAACCCTGCGGCCCCGCCCGCACCCCGCCAAGATCATAATCATAGCGCGCCATCATGGTGTTGATGCCAGCGCTGGCCCCGATCTCGATGAGTTCGAACCGTGGCCCCAACCGGCCGGACAGCCACATCAGGCCCGCCATCACGCAAGACGATCGCCCGGCCTCGTTGGTCTGGGGCGGCCCGTCCAGCCACGGCAGCAGTTGGGCATCGAACTGCTGCGCCACTTCGCGCACCAGTTCATCGACCCGGCCCTGCTTGATCACCTTACCAGCATAGATTGGCGCCAGCAGGTCTGTCTGCCCAGTCAGGTGGAGGAAATGCAGCCCGCCAGCCATGCGCAGCGGCATGGCATCCTCCAGGCTCAAACCCGGCCAATTGGCCATGCGCCGGCCGGTGGCAGTGCCCGCAGCGATAATGGCCAGTTCGCCCCGGATGATGCGCGCATTGATCGGCGCACCGGCCAGTTCCGAATGGCGGGCCTGCCACTCGATCGCCTCGCCCACGTCGGCAATTTCCATTATGCGCCCGGCTGCCGGGGTAATGGCATCTGCGGCCTGATCATCTTTCGCTGCCAATTGCGTTGCCCTTTCGGCCATCAGAAACTACATCGCGCGGCCATGAGCGACTTGCAAAACCGACCCCTCACCTTCGCCGTGCCCAAGGGCCGCATCCTCGACGAGGCGCTGCCTGTGATGGCACGCGCCGGCGTGGTGCCGGATTCCAGCTTCCACGACAAGGCCGACCGCTCGCTCAGCTTTGCCTGCGAGAGCACGGGCGACCTTGGGGAAATGCGCGTCATCCGCGTGCGCGCCTTCGATGTGGCGACCTTCGTGGCGTTCGGCGCAGCGCAGGCCGGCATCGTGGGATCGGACGTGATCGAGGAATTCAACTATTCCGAGCTTTATGCCCCGGTAGATCTCGACATCGGCCATTGCCGCCTGTCGGTGGCCGAACCGGTTCGGGGCGGCACATTTGCCCCCGGAGTAGCCAGCCACTTGCGCGTGGCGACCAAGTATCCCGGCATCACCAAGCGCTGGTTCGAACGGCAAGGCGTGCAGGCCGAATGCGTCAAGCTGAACGGCGCGATGGAGCTTGCCCCCTCGCTGGGCCTGGCCGGACGGATCGTAGATCTTGTCTCCACCGGCAAGACCCTGGCGCAGAACGGCCTGGTTGAAACCGATATCATCATGCAGGTCAGCGCCCGGCTGATCGTCAACCGCGTGGCATTGAAGACCGATCCCCGCGTGGCCGCGCTGGTCGAGCGGTTCCGCGCCAATGCTGAAAAGCCAGAATCCGGGGCGGCCACCTGATGCAGATGCTCCGCACCAGCCAGCCCGATTTTGCCAAGCTGTTCGCCCGCGTGGTCAACGATCGCCGCGAAAGCGACAAGGACGTGGCGCACGTGGTGCAGCAAATCATCACCCGCGTGCGGGTAGAAGGTGATGCCGCGCTGGTCGATCTGACCCGCCGCTATGACGGGTTCGAACTGGCGCAGGATGGCTGGCAGATCGGCAAGGATGTGTGCGCCGCCGCCTTCGCCGACCTTGATCCGGCATTGCGGACCGCGCTGGAAACCGCCGCCAATCGCATCCGGGCCTATCACGAAGCGCAGTTGCCGGAAGATCGCGACTATACCGACGAGGCAGGGGTGCGGCTGGGCGCGCGGTGGACCGCAGTCGAGGCGGCGGGGCTGTATGTTCCCGGCGGCCGGGCGAGCTATCCATCCAGCCTGTTGATGAACGCGATCCCGGCGCGGGTGGCGGGCGTCGAACGGCTGGTGGTCGCCACGCCGACGCCGAAGGGCGAGGTCAACCCGCTGGTACTGGCCGCCGCGCATCTGGCAGGCGTGGACGAAATCTGGCGTGTGGGCGGCGCGCAGGCAATCGCGTCGCTGGCCTATGGCACTGCCTCCATCGCCCCGGTGGATGTCATCACCGGCCCCGGCAATGCCTTTGTCGCCGAAGCCAAGCGCCAGCTATACGGCGTGGTGGGCATCGACATGGTCGCCGGCCCTAGCGAAATCCTGGTCATTTCGGACAACCAGTCGGACCCGGACTGGATCGCCGCCGACCTGCTGAGCCAGGCAGAACATGATCCCACCTCGCAATCGATCCTGATCACTGATGATCTGGCCTTTGCCCGGCTGGTGGAAGATGCGGTGGACGTGATGTGTGCCAGCCTTGCCACCAACCGCACGGCCAGGGCCAGCTGGGACAATCACGGCGTGATCATCGTGGTGGATGACCTGGCGGCAGAAGCGCCTGCGCTGGCCAACCGGCTGGCGGCCGAACACGTCGAACTGGCGGTGGACGATCCCGAAGCCCTGTTCGCTCAGATCCGCCACGCTGGCAGCGTCTTCCTTGGCCGCCATACGCCCGAGGCCGTGGGTGACTATGTCGCCGGGCCAAACCACGTGCTGCCCACGGGGCGCCGCGCACGCTTTTCCAGCGGGCTTTCAGTGCTCGATTTCATGAAGCGGACCAGCTTTATCCAGCTCGATCAGGCCGCACTTGGGGCGATTGGTCCGGCTGCGATTGCGCTCGCCGGTGCAGAAGGGCTTCCCGCGCACGCCAAATCGGTGCAGGTGCGCCTGAAATGAGCAATCCAGCAAGATCCACCGCCCGCTCCGCCGCGCGGCTCGCCGCCGTCCAGGCGCTGTACCAGTACAACATGGAGAAGACCCCGCTCGCCCGGCTGCTCAACGAATTCCACCAGCACCGGCTGGGCCGCGAAATCGAGGACGAGCAGTATGCCGAGGCCGAGGTCGCCTTTTTCGATGACCTGGTTAGCGGCACGATTGCCCGGGCCGATGAAATCGACGCCCTGGTAGCCGGCAAGCTGGCCGAGGGCTGGAGCCTGACGCGGCTCGACAAGACAATGGTGCAGATCCTGCGGGTGGGCACTTATGAACTGCTCGCCCGCGCCGATGTGCCGACAGGCGCGGCGATCAGCGAATATGTCGATGTGGCCCACGCTTTTTTCGAGGAGCGCGAGGCGAAATTCGTCAACGGCCTGCTTGATGCCGTGGCCAAGCAGGTGCGGTGAGCGGCGAGGCCGCCTTCATCCAATCCCTGCGCGCGCTGGCCCGCCATCCTGCTGCACGCAACCTTGAAGACGATTGCGCCGTTATCGACCTGGGCGGCGAGACACTGGTCCTCACCCACGATATGCTGGTCGAGGGCACCCACTATTTTCCCGGCGCAGACATGGCCGATGTGGCGTGGAAACTGGTCGCCACCAACCTGTCGGACCTTGCCGCCAAGGGCGCCCAGCCAATCGGCGTGCTGCTGGGCCACATGCTCGGGGCGGGCGACGAGCGGTTTGTCGAAGGTCTGGCCGAGGCGCTGGCCCATTATGACGTGGCGTTGCTCGGCGGAGATACGGTATCAGGGAACGGCACCCGCAGCCACGGGCTGACCGCAATTGGCCGGGCTACCTGCACCCCTGTCCCTGCCCGCGATGGAGCGCAGCCCGGTGATGAGGTCTGGGTAACGGGCCAGCTCGGCGCGGCATTGACGGGGTTCGAAGCCCTGCGCGATGGCACCGGCGCTGACCACTCCGCCTATTCACGGCCTCAAGCCCTGGTGGCGGAAGGCAGGGCGCTTGCCCCGCATGTCAGCGCGATGATGGACGTGTCGGACGGCTTGCTGCTCGATGCGTTCCGGATGGCCAGCGCCAGCGGTGTTTCGATCGCCGTTGACGGCGGCTTGGTCCCCGTTGCCGATCCTTCCAGGCGCCTGGAATGCATGACCTGGGGGGATGATTACCAGCTGCTGTTCACCCTGCCCCCCGGCACCCGGCCGCCGGTTCCAGCCACTCGCATTGGCCTGGTCGAACTGCAGGGTTTCGCCCCGCTGTTCCTTGATGGCGAGCCGTTGGTGAACCCGCAAGGCCTCGGCTACAGCCACACCTAGGGGATAGCCGCCCTTTTACGCTTGCGCCCATCCCCGGTGCCTACTAGCCATAGCCGTCTTGCGGACCCGGAAAACCCGGGCCGTTTTCATTTCGGAGAGGGGAAAACCAGGTCATGGACCTCGTAGTCATTTCAATTTTTCTGGGTTTGCTGGCCATTGTCTATGGCTTCGTAACCAGCCGCCAGGTGCTGGGCGCAAGCGCCGGTAACGAGAAGATGCAGGAAATCGCTGCTGCCATCCAGGAAGGCGCACAAGCCTACCTGAAGCGCCAGTACACCGCGATTGCCGTGGTCGGCGTGATTGTGGCCGTGATCGTGGCGGTCACGCTGGGGGCGATCCCGGCGGTCGGCTTCGTAATCGGCTCGGTGCTTTCGGGCGTGGCGGGCTTTATCGGCATGAACGTGTCGGTCCGCTCCAACGTGCGCACCGCCGCTGCGGCACAGGTGGGCCTGCAACAGGGCCTGACACTGGCGTTCCGCGCCGGTGCCATCACCGGCATGCTGGTGGCCGGCCTGGCCCTGCTCGCGATTGCGTGCTTCTTCTGGTACCTGACCAACACTGCCGGTCTGGCGGCGGACAGCCGCCCGGTTATCACCGGCCTGACCGCGCTGGCGCTGGGCGCTTCGCTGGTTTCCATCTTCGCGCGCCTTGGCGGCGGCATCTTCACCAAGGCGGCCGATGTGGGCGCTGATCTGGTGGGCAAGGTCGAAGCCGGTATTCCGGAAGATGACCCCCGCAACCCCGCCGTGATCGCCGACAATGTGGGCGACAACGTGGGCGATTGCGCCGGCATGGCGGCCGATCTGTTCGAAACCTATGTCGTCACCGTGGGCGCCACGATGGTGCTCACCGCATTGCTGCTCAGTGGGGCAGAAAACCTCGCCACCCTGATGGCGCTGCCGCTGCTGATCGGCGGCGTGTGTATCGTCACCAGCATCATCGGCACTTACTTTGTCCGCCTTGGTGGCGGAAAGAACATCATGGGCGCGATGTACAAGGGCTTCCTTGTTACCGCCGTGCTCTCCGTTCCCGCCATCTGGTGGGCGATCAGCTATGCTCTGGGCGACATGGAAACGGCAATCGCAGGCCAGGCCTACAACGGCCGTACCCTGTTCTATTGCGGCTTCCTGGGCCTGGTCATCACCGGCCTGATCATCTGGATCACCGAGTACTATACCGGCACCAATTATCGCCCGGTCCGCTCGATCGCCAAGGCTTCGGAAACCGGCCACGGCACCAACGTGATCCAGGGCCTGGCCATCAGCATGGAATCGACTGCGCTGCCCACGCTGGTGATCTGCACCGGCATTATCGTGGCCTTCAAGTTGGCGGGCCTGATGGGCATTGCCTATGCTGCCACATCGATGCTGGCACTCGCCGGCATGGTCGTGGCGCTCGACGCTTACGGTCCGGTGACGGACAACGCCGGCGGCATCGCCGAAATGGCCGGTCTGGATGACAGCGTGCGCGAAAAGACCGATGCGCTGGATGCCGTGGGCAACACCACCAAGGCAGTCACCAAGGGTTATGCCATCGGTTCGGCCGGGCTTGCCGCACTGGTGCTGTTTGCGACCTACACCGCTGACCTGCGCGAATACTTCAGCGATGTGACCGTCGATTTCAGCCTCGAGAACCCCTACGTCATCGTCGGGCTGCTGCTCGGCGCGCTGTTGCCCTATCTGTTCGGGGCTATGGGCATGACGGCGGTGGGCCGCGCGGCGGGTGAAGTGGTCAAGGACGTGCGTGACCAGTTCGCCAAGAACCCGGGCATCATGACCTATGAAACGAAGCCCGATTATGCCCGCACGGTCGACCTAGTCACCAAGGCCGCCATCCGCGAGATGATCATCCCCTCGCTGCTGCCGGTGCTGGCACCGGTGGTGGTCTATTACGTGATCACTGCGGTTGCAGGCCAGGCCAACGGCTTTGCCGCGCTTGGCGCCCTGTTGCTGGGTGTGATCGTGGGCGGGTTGTTCGTCGCCATCTCAATGACATCGGGCGGCGGCGCGTGGGACAACGCCAAGAAATACATCGAGGACGGCAACCACGGCGGCAAGGGCTCCGAAGCCCACAAGGCCGCAGTAACCGGCGACACGGTGGGCGATCCCTACAAGGATACCGCTGGTCCCGCCGTCAACCCGATGATCAAGATCACCAACATCGTCGCCCTGCTGCTGCTGGCGGCACTGGCCTGATTACAGTCCCGACATAAGGCCGGGTCCCAGCTTGGGACACATGGCCAAAATGAAGCCTAGACCCTGCCCGGCACCCGCCGGGCAGGGTTTTCTTTACCCTTTCGATTAATCCTTCGTTGGAACCACGGTCCTACAAGTTAACAGCAGATTGCTTGGGGTATCTGTAGGAAGGTTAACTTTTTTGGCCGCATTTGTGCCTGTATCTGCGACAATCCTTACCGAACGCACATCAATTCCTTACGATGTGAGCGCGGGTCTGGTGCGGGCGCGGCTGGAAGCACGCAACTGGCGCGATTGCCAGGCGGCCGGGATCGTGGCGGAGTGGGATGAGCTGGCGGCAGAAGCGGTCGAACCCAACCCGTTCTATGAAAGCTGGTACCTGCTGCCATCGCTCCGGTCGCTAGATCCCGATGGGCGGGTGGAGCTGCTGTGGATGACCCACGAAGGCCGCCTGATCGGGCTGATGCCGGTGCGCCGCCATCCGGCCTATTACGGCTATCCTCTGCCACACTTGCGCAACTGGGTGCATGATAACTGCTTCTGCGGTCAGCCGCTGGTCGCGCGCGGCATGGAAGACCGCTTCTGGCGCGCGGTGCTCGACTGGTGCGATACCAACGCCGGGGGAAGCCTGTTCCTTCACTTGCTGCAGATGCCTGCCACAGGCCCCATCCACGATGCCCTGAAGGCCGTGCTGGCGGCGCATGATCGCAGCGCAGCCACAGTGCTGGTGGAAGACCGCGCCTTGCTGGCCAGCGATCTGGCTCCGGTCGACTATTTCGAAGCCTCGCTCAATCCCAAGAAGCGCAAGGAATTGCGCCGCCAGCATCGCCGCCTGGGCGAAGAAGGCGTGCTGAGCGTGGAACGGTTGCGCGGCGCGGATGGCATGGCGGACTGGACCGACGCGTTCCTCGACCTTGAGGCAAGCGGATGGAAGGGGCGCGCCGGTTCATCACTGGCGGATGATCCGGCCAATACCGCGCTGTTTGCCGCCAGCCTGGCGGGTGCCGCCGCGCGCGGTAGGCTGGAACGCTTATCCCTGCTGCTCGACGGGCGACCGATTGCCATGCTGGCAACCTTCCTCACCCCGCCGGGTGCGTTTTCCTACAAGACCGCGTTCGACGAGCAGTTTGCCCGCTATTCACCCGGCGTCCTGCTTCAGCGCGAGGCGCTGGCACTGTTGAGCGATGCCCAGATCGACTGGATCGATAGTTGCGCCGCGCCCGATCACGCAATGATCGACCATATCTGGCGCGAACGGCGCCGCATTGCCCGCCACTCCATCGCCATTGGCGGTCGTATCCGACGGCAGATTTTTCGCCTGCTCGCCAAGCGTGAAACAGGCAGTATTCCGGGAGGAATAGCATGATCGAGCGTATGCCCGGCCGCCAGGGTAAGCCCTTGGCTACACCGAAAATCTTTGGCGGACACTCGCGCGCGGATTTCGCCGCCTCCTATCCGGAAGGCTCTCACAAGCTGAACCACGAGCTGGGCGACCATCCGATGCTGGAGCTGGAAGCGCTGGCGCAATTGGCCGAGCAGCTGCCGGACGAAAACATCGAATATAACCGAGGCGACGTGCCGGTCGGTCTTCAGGGACAGGCAGGGTCGACTGGCCTTACCATCGGCCAGACCATTCGCGGGATCGACAACAGCAACAGCTGGGCCGTGCTCAAGCAGGTCCAGCAAGTGCCGACCTATCGGGCGCTGATCGACGAACTGCTGGGCGAACTGCGCCCCATCATCGAACAGCGCACAGGCAAGATGCTGAAACCGCAGGGCTTTATCTTCATCTCCAGCCCCGACGCCGTGACACCGTATCACTTCGATCCGGAACACAATATCCTGCTGCAATTGCGCGGCGAGAAAACCATGACCGTCTTCCCCGCCGGCTCTGCCCGCTTTGCGCCCGATGAAGTTCACGAGACCTATCACCGCGGCGGCAAGCGTGAACTGGCCTGGCAGGAGAGTTTCGTGCGCGACGGCGTGCCGTTTCACCTGGCCGAAGGTGAGGCGATCTATGTCCCCGTCATGGCACCGCATTTCGTGCGCAACGGCCCACGGGTGTCGATCTCGCTGTCCATTACCTGGCGCAGTGACTGGAGCTTTGCCGAGGCAGATGCGCGCGCTTTCAATGGCTTGCTGCGCAAATGGGGCTGGCATCCCCAGCCCCCCGCGCGCTGGCCCGGCAGCAACGAAAGCAAGGCCCTCGCCTGGCGAATCATCCGCAAGCTGCCTTGGACAAGTTGACGAAAGCGCCCGTGCCGCCCATGGGCAAGGCGATGTCATCTGCCCTACGCCCGAATGCGACTCCGGAAGAACTGGTCGCCGATCTCATGCTGCTGCTCGATCTGGAGCAGCGCGGCGGAGACCTGTTTGTTGGCCGCCGCCATCCCGAAGGCATGGGGCGCGTGTTTGGCGGGCAGGCTGTGGCGCAGGCTCTGGGCGCGGCGCGGCGGACTGTCCCGGCTGAACGCTTCACCCATTCGCTGCACGCCTATTTCCTGCGACCGGGGACCGACGAGCATCCAATCGAATTTCGCGTGAAGCGCGATCTTGATGGCCGCAGCTTCTCCAACCGCCGGGTGGTGGCCAGCCAGCGTGGTGAACCGATCCTCAACCTCACCGCCAGCTTCCACCTGCCGCAGGAAGGGTTGAGCCATCAGTTGGCAGTTATGCCCGATGTGCCTCAGCCAGAAGAGCTGCGCCCCGACGCGGAAATCCGCCGCGAAGTGGCCGAAACGCTGCCCGATGGCCCGATCAAACGCTTGTTGCTGCAGCCCCGGGCGATCGATTTCCGCTCGGTTGAGCCGCGCGACTGGCTCGATCCGCACGTGCGCGAGCCACGGGCCCATTGCTGGTTCCGCACCGTGGCCAGTCTGCCCGATTACCGCCCGATCCACCGGGCCGTGCTGGCCTATACGTCCGATTTCCAGTTGCTCTCCACCGCCATGCAGCCGCACGGCGTTTCGATGCACCTGGGCCAGGTCAAAGGTGCCAGCATCGATCACGCGATCTGGTTCCACGATGATTTCCGGGCTGACGACTGGCTGCTATATGCCACTGACAGCCCGTGGTCCGGTCGGTCGCGCGGGTTCGGGCGCGGTCAGATTTTCACCCGCGATGGCCGCCTGGTGGCCAGCGTAGCGCAGGAAGGCATGATGCGGCCCACCGGCCTCTGAGTGCTGCTGCCGTTCACCCGCTGGGGTGGTAGAAATCGTAGATCAGCTGGGCCACGCTCTCGCTGACGCCCGGCACACGCTTCAGATCATCCAGCGCCGCCGCTCGCACTTTGCCCGCAGTGCCGAAAGCCAGCAGAAGAGCGCGCTTACGGGCCGGGCCGATGCCGGGAATCTCGTCCAGCGGACTGGCGGTGATCGCCCGGCTGCGCTTGTCGCGGTGAGCGCCGATGACATAGCGGTGCACCTCGTCCCGCAACCGCTGGGCTAGGAACAGCACCGGCGAATTGGTCGGCAGCATTTTCTCGCGTCCATCGGGGAAATGGAACACCTCGCGTCCGTCACGCCCGTGGTGCGGCCCCTTGGCAATCGCGATCAGCGGCACGTCCTCGATGCCCAGTTCCTCCAGCGTGTCACGCACCGTGCTCATCTGGCCCTTGCCGCCGTCGATCAGCACCAGATCGGGCCACATGCCGCCGGTGCGTTCGGGATCTTCCTCCATCGCCCGCGAAAAGCGCCGCTGCATGACCTCGCGCATCATCGCGAAATCGTCATTGGTTTGCGCGGTCTTGATGTTGAACTTGCGGTACTGGTTCTTGATGAACCCCTCCGGCCCCGCCACCACCATCGCGCCCACCGCCTTGGTGCCCTGGATATGGCTGTTGTCATACACCTCGATTCGCCGCGGGATGTCCGCCAGTTCGAGGAATTCGGCCAGTTCGCGAAGGGTGCGGGCCTGGGTGCCGCTTTCGGCCAGCCGCCGGTCGAGCGCTTCGGTTGCGTTGCGGCTGGCCTGTTCCATCAGGCGCCGCCGATCCCCGCGCTGCGGCACGGATACTTCGACCTTGCGCCCGGCCATCACGCCCAGCGCCTGCGCCAGGAGTTGGCCATCGGGTAATTCACGATCGACCAGCACGGTGCGCGGCGGCGGCACTTCCTCGTAAAATTGGGCCAGTACGCGGACCAGCACCTCGTCCTCCGGCACTTCCTGGATATGACTGGGGAAGAACGCGCGGTGCCCCCAGTTCTGCCCGCCACGGATAAAGAACCCCTGGATGGCGATCTGCCCGCCCTTAGATGCCAGCGCGAACACATCGGCATCGCCCACGCCCTCGGCATTTACTGCCTGGCTGCCCTGGATGAACGTCGCGGCGCGCAGCCGGTCACGCAGCATTGCCGCGGTCTCGAAATCGAGCGCTTCGGCGGCGGCCGCCATCTGCTGTTCGATCTTGCGTTGTACGGCATCGGACTTGCCCGACAGGAACTGCTTGGCCTCGCCCACCAGTTCGTCATAGCCAGCCGGATCGATCCGCTCCACGCACGGCGCCGAACAGCGCTTGATCTGGTACAGCAGGCACGGCCGGTCGCGGCGCGAGAAGAAGCTGTCGGTGCACGATCGCAGCAGGAACAGCTTCTGCAATGCGTTGATCGTGGTGTTGACCGATCCTGCGCTGGCGAAGGGTCCGTAATAGGCGCCCTTGGCCTTGCGCGCCCCGCGATGCTTCATGATGCGCGGGAAATCATGCCCTTCTCGAAGCAGGATGAAAGGGAAGCTTTTGTCGTCCCGCAGCAGCACGTTGTATGGCGGGCGGAAGCGCTTGATGAACTGCGCTTCCAACAGCAGCGCCTCCGCTTCGGAATTGGTGGTGACGATTTCCATGCTGCGCGTTTGGCTGACCATGCGCTGCAGACGGTTGGTCAGTGCTGCCACCTGCAGGTAGTTTGCCACCCGGTTCTTCAGCGCGCGCGCCTTGCCCACGTACAGCACGTCGCCGCGCGCATCGATCATGCGATAGACACCGGGGCAAGGCTTCAGCGTCTTCACCACGCTGCGGATTGCGTCCACGCCCATCGCCAGATCGGGTTGCGAGGAAGACCCGCGCACGGTCGAGGTGGCGCGCTCCTCGTTGAAGCGCTCCTTGCCCCTGGGGTCGTTCGGAGTTCCGGAGGGTGTGCGAGCCATGGGTGGGAGAGATAGGGAGGTCGGCAGGGTGGCACAATCTCTGGCGTGAAAAGTCCCTTAGGTAATCGTCCGCAATTCAACATGCGGCGGCAGGGACGTCTCTAGAGCCATGAAAACTCACGATCATCATGACAGCTCCGCCGCTTCGGCCGGAACCCCATCGACCGGTTTGCTCGGCTGGCTGCGCTTTGGCCGGGCCGAGGCCGACGAGAACACCGCCCCAGTAATGGCCCGGGAGGATCCCACCCGTCAGGCAAGGCGCTTTCTGGTCGAGCAGATCGGGCTGTTCCTGGTCGAGAACGGGCTGGAAATTACCCAGCAGAACCTAATTACGGCGCACGGGCTGTGTTCCGGCCTCAACCCCGGCTTGCGGCGCAAGGTGGAACAGTTGCGCCAACATGGCAGCCAGGTGACCCAAGCCTGGCTTGACCGGGCAACAGCCAGCCAGAATGAGAGCGAAGATACATCGGTCAAGCAGTTGGTTGACCAGCTTGAAAAGGGCATTGCCGATTTCTCGCGTTCGACCAGCGACGCCCGCACTGTCACCCGGCGCTATGGCGATGCATTGGCCGAACATGTCGAGCAGCTGGATGCCACGCCCGAGCCGGGCGATATTATTGCCGAACTGGCCATCTATGCCCGCTCGATGCTCGAACGATCGCGCAAGGCCGAAGCCGAACTGCGCCACAGCGAACAGGAAGCTGCTTCGCTGCGCCGCAACTTAGACCGCGCGCGGCGCGATGCCGAGATCGATTTCCTGACTGGCCTGCCCAACCGTCGCGCATTCGAAGTGGAACTGGAGAAGAATTTCGCCGCCGCACAGGCCGCGGGCGATAACCTGAGCGTGGCCTTCTGCGACATCGACCATTTCAAGCAGGTCAATGACACCCACGGCCACGAAGCGGGGGACCGCATTCTGTGTGTAGTGGCCAAGACGCTGTCGCAGATTTCGGGCGAGAAGTGCCACATCGCCCGCCACGGCGGCGAGGAATTTGTCATGCTGTTTCGCGGTGCCACGCCCGAGGAAGCGCTTGTGATGCTGGACCATGCGCGGGAGGAACTGGCCTCGCGCAGGCTGGTCAACCGGCGGACCGAGCAACCGTTCGGCCAGATCACGTTCTCGGGCGGGATCGCGGATGTCTTCGCCCATGCCAACCCGCGTAACGCGCTAGCAGCGGCAGACGAGGCACTCTACCGGGCCAAGGAAGGCGGCCGCAACCAGATCATGCTGTCAGGGCAGGAAGATTGCAGGATCGAGTGAGTGGCTGAGTGACGGGCCTTGGAAGCTGGCTCGTTCGTCCCTAACGGGGGCCGATGGACAACAGCTTCGATGCGATCATTCTGGGAGGCGGCGCGGCCGGCCTGTTCTGCGCTGCCACCGCCGGCCAGCGAGGCCGTCGGGTACTGGTGCTCGAACGAGCGGACAAAGTGGGCGCCAAGATCCTGATTTCGGGCGGTGGGCGGTGCAATTTCACCAATCTTGGCGCTGGCCCTGGCAACTACCTGTCGGCCAACCCGCATTTCGCCAAATCGGCCCTGAGCCGTTACAGCCCTGCCGATTTCATCGCGCTGGTCGATCGGTACGGCATTGGCTGGCATGAAAAGACACTGGGCCAACTGTTCTGCGACGGTTCTGCCCGCCAGATCGTCGACCTGCTATTGGCCGAATGTGCTGCCGGACCGGGCGCGGTCACGATCCGCTGCGCTGAGGAAGTGGTGACAGTTACACAGGCAGATGGTCTGTTTACTGTCACCACGCAGAATGGCCTGTTTACTGCGCCAAAGCTGGTCATCGCCACTGGCGGCCCCTCGATCCCCAAGATGGGGGCAAGCGATTTTGCCTATCGGCTGGCCCGGCAGTTCGGCCTCAAGGTGGTCGAGCCGCGTCCGGCGTTGGTGCCGCTGACGCTGGGCGGCGAGGAGGTGCTGTTTCGCGATTTGTCGGGCGTGGCGGCCGGGGTGACCGCATCGGCCGGCAAGACCAGCTTTGCCGAGGCTGCACTGTTCACCCATCGCGGCCTGTCCGGCCCTGCGATCCTGCAGGTATCGAGCTATTGGAAACCCGGCGATCCGGTGACCATCACCTTCCTGCCCCAGGCGCCTGTCGGCTGGCTGCTGGCGGCCAAGCGCGAACGCCCGTCGGCCACTGTGCGAACCGTCTTGCGGGACCATTTGCCGCAGCGGCTGGCAGATGTCCTGGCCGACCAGATCGGGCTTGCGGGCGATCTGGGGAACCTGCCCGACAAAGGCCTGCGCGCGGCCGAGGAGCGGCTGGCGAAGTGGCAATTCCACCCCAACGGCACCGAGGGCTATGCCAAGGCCGAGGTCACCGCTGGCGGAATTTCCACCGCCGAGCTTTCATCCCAAACAATGGAGGCGCGCAAGCTGCCTGGCCTCTATGCCATCGGCGAGGCGGTGGACGTGACCGGCTGGCTGGGCGGGTACAATTTCCAGTGGGCCTGGGCCAGCGGCTATGCCTGCGCCCACGCTCTATAACACCTCGGGCCCGCTGGGACCGCAAGGGCAAAGCCCGCCCGCAGGTGCCCCGCAGTGAAACGAAGGGAACAGCACCGAGGACGATCGGGCGGCTGCGCGATCGCAATTAGAAAAGCTTGCGGAACTCGATCTCGAAGCTGCGGCCAACCGGATCGATCAGGAATGGCTGGTAACGCAGCGGCACCAATCCTGCACTGTCGGTTACCCGCTGGCGTGCATCGAAGATGTTGTCGACATTGAAGCCGATCCGCGATCCTTCAAGGAACGGCACCGCACTCACCAGGCTGGCCTGCTGGCCCAGATCAGCGAATGCGCGCACGTTCAGCGTGACATAGTCATTGAACTTCAGGTCGGTGCTGCCGATCTGGCCCGTGCCGTCGAGCGTGGAGTTGCCGGTATAGTTGGCGTTCCAGATCATGCCGAAGCCGTTGTAGAACGTGCCGACCCGCAATGATCCGCTGTGCTTGGTTGCGCCGCCACCCGTCAGGGCATCACCATCGAGCAGGTCCAGTACTGGCAGACCGGGTGCGATCAGCACATCGTCCTGCAGCGCCAGATTGTATTGCAGGTTGACGAACCAGCGACCGGCCGATCCGCCCTGCCCGCCGCCGCGACCGAACGGCATGCCGCCGCCCGCAAAACCACCGGGGCCGCCGGGTCCGCCACCGCCAGCACCGGGAGGAGGTCCACCGGCGCCGAAGCCGCCCGGAGGTCCGCCGGCAAAACCGCCGCCGCCCGGAATGCCGCCCGGTGCGCCACCGCCACCAGGCGCTCCACCGCCGGCACCAGGGCCGTCAGCCGAACAGATCCGGCTGCGCATGGTCTCGAATTCGGTTGCATCGATCACGCCGTCGTCACCGGCCAGCCGCTGCAGCATCTGCGGCGGAATGGCGAGCGCTTCACCGTTCTCTCCCACCGGGGCAGGCTCGCCCGCAGCGGAAGCGGCGATGGCCGCATTGAGCTGAGTGCGCAGGACTTCGGGATCAGCCTCGCAGAAAGTTGCGCGCATCTGGGCAAAGGCCTCGGGATTGGGGCGGAAGCCGCCCGGTGCGCCTGCGGTCGCGCCGCCGCCACCTTGGCCGCCCCCGAAGCCGCCACCTTGGCCGCCCCCGAAACCACCTACAGCCCCGCCAACCGGACCGCCGTTTGCGCCCGCGTTTCCGCCGGCATTGCCGCCAGCTTCTGCCGCTGCGCCGATCTGGCCTGACAGGTTGATGCCGAACTGCAGCCGCTCTTCCTCACGCGAGGCGTAGGTTATGGGGCGCTGGTCGATCTGGATCAGCCTTCCGCTGGCATCGCGCGTCACGCGGCCGGGGAATGCGGCCTCGATCTCGGGCGTCAGCACCGGGAAGGCGGAAGCGACATCTTCCGACGAATTGCGCAGGTAGTCGAGCGAGACAGTGGCATTGTCGAGGAACGGCAAGGCCCACTGCACGCCCAGCTTCCAGTCGCTCTGCGTTTGCGCGGGGAGCAGCGGATTGCCGCCCGAGATGACCGTGGCCAGCACGGTTTCGTTGTTGGTCAGGTCGAACACCGGCACGTTCAACGTGGCAATCTCGGGATTGCCCAGTTGCCCCAGCGAAGGTGCCGCATCGCGGTTGACATAAGTGGCGTTGAAAGTGAGCGTTTCGGTTACGCCCCAGGTCAGCCCCAGGGTCCAGTCATACAGCGAGCCGAAGTCCGACAGATGGTCGATCCCGGCGGCGGCGTTCAGGCTGATGTCGCCCACCGCGCTGAGGAAATCGTCGCGCACGCTGGTGATCGGCAACGACACGTTGACGCCAGCAGTCAGATTGCCGCGCTTGAGCACGGTGGCCGGGCCAGGATTGCGGGTGTCCTCGCTCTCGATGCGGTTCCAGTTGTAGCCGCCATCGAAAGTGACGCTCACATCGCCCGCGGGCAGGTAGAACGGTGTTCCGCGCAGAGTGGTCAGGCCGCTGGCGCTGGTGGTGCGGGTGAGCGCCTCGTCCACGCCGGCATCACCAAAGGCAGGGATGGGATCGTCGAGATCGAAGCTGCCGCTTGCTGCCGCCGCAACCAGTGCGGCGGTATTCACCCGGCGTTCGATCCGGCTGATTGAACGGGTGCGGTTGCCATCGAGCGTGGTGGTGGCTTCCCAATCGCCCAGATTGAGGTTGAGCGTGGCACCTGCGGCAAAGGTTTGCGAGCGGCTGTCGACAGCCAGCGGATCGGCCGCATTGAAGCTGCGCAGCGCGGTGTTGCCTGCAGGATCGGTCAGCAGCACGGTATCAAGGCCTTGCAGGCGCAGGCTGTCCGACCGCTCGAACGTGCCGTTCAGGCTGAGCGCGTGCATCCCGCCCACCGTCGTGCTCCAGTTGACCGTGCCTTCCAGCCCGGCGGTATCGGCGGTCAGGCTGCGGAAAGCGGCCGGGTCGGGATCGGTCGCCAGGCTGGGCGAGCCGCCGGTCTGGATCACGTCGCGCTCTGCCTCGGTCAACGGGCTGGCGTTGTCCCAGCCCAGGTTGAAGTTGAGCCGCGAGGCACCGGCGATCATCAGATAGGTCGCCTCGACTTCCTGCGACGAGAATCCGCCAGCCCACGGTTGGCCATATTCAGCCTCCACTTCGCGGCTGGAGAAATTGCGCTTGAGGATGACATTGATAACCCGCTGGTCGGCTGAATAGCCGTATTGCAGGGCCACTTCCTCGGGGAATACCTCGAACTTCTCGATCGCTTCGGGCGGATAGCTGCGCAATTCGCGGAAAGAACCGATGCGCACACCGTTGACCAGGATCACCGGCCCACCGCCGCCACGGCCGCGCGCAGAATTGACCTGCGGCCCCAGAGCCTGGATCAGTTCGGCGATGGAACCTGCGCCATAGGCCGCAATATCGGCCTCGGTCAGTTCAAGGATCGGTGGTTGCGATGTCTCGACCTGCCCAATCAGCCGCGCACCGAGCACCACGATGGTATCGGCATCGTCGAAGTCCTCTCCAGCCGCCTCCGCCGAAGCTGCGCCGTCGGGTGCCTGCGAAACGGCAGGCGCTACGCCTTGCGCTTGCGACATCACAGGGTGGGCAGCAATGAGGCCGATGGCGATCGCTGACAGGCTGGCTGAACTGGACAGACGCAAAATGATGATCCTTGCAAGTACCGGTGCTGTGGCCTTGCGGCGCATATGTGCCGCAGTGCACAATACGGCAAGTCGGCTCAGGGTAATAAAATGTCGCAGATGTCTCGTTTATGTATCGTATGTTGTGGCGATATGACGGCCCTTCCCTTTTGGGCCGCTCGCGGCTATGCGCGCCGCTTGATCTGCAATTGTTGACTGAACCGGAGACTCGATGGCCAAGGAAGAACTTCTCGAAATGCGCGGCAAGGTGGTTGAGCTGCTGCCTAACGCGATGTTCCGGGTTGAGCTTGAGAATGGTCACGAAGTGCTGGGCCACACCGCAGGCCGGATGCGGAAGAACCGCATCCGGGTGCTGGTGGGCGACGAGGTGTTGTGCGAACTCACCCCTTATGACCTGACCAAGGCCCGCATCACTTACCGCTTCATGCCGGGACGCGGCGGCCCCGGCCCGCAATAAGCGGCTGTGGCCCAAGTGGCCCCACCCTTGGACGCGCATGCCATTATCCCGACACTGGTTCTGGCTTCGGCCAGCCCCCGTCGGCGTGACCTGATCGCGCGGTTGGGGATCGAACCAGTGCGCCTCACCGCCACCGACATCGACGAGACACCGCACAAGGCCGAACTGCCGCGCATCTATGCCCAGCGGATGGCCCGCCAGAAGGCGCATGCCGCCGCCGATCCTGCGGCCCATGTGCTGGCAGGGGATACCGTGGTCGCCTGCGGACGGCGCATCCTGCCCAAGGCAGAAGACGAAGCAACCGCGCGGCAATGCCTTGAACTGCTGTCCGGCCGCCGCCACACGGTGCTGTCTGCCGTGGCCCTGCTGGCCCCCGACGGAACGCTGCGCCACAAGCTGAGCGAGACCAAGGTCCGCTTCAAGAGCCTGACCGGGCCCGAGATCGAAGCCTATATCGCCAGCGGCGAATGGCATGGCAAGGCGGGCGGCTATGCCATCCAGGGCCGCGCCGAAGGACTGATTGCATGGATCGAGGGCAGCCATTCGGGCGTTGTCGGCCTGCCTTTGTTTGAAACACGAGCTCTGCTCAAAGCTGCGGGGTTCCCCATTGGCTGATTGGCTGGTCGAAGACGGTATCGGTGAAGAACGCGCACTGCTGGTGGAAAACAGCGAGGCAATTGCCGCGCATGTCCGCTGGCCGGGCGAGCTGGAGGCCGGGCTGGTCGAGGACGCGGTGCTGAAATACAAGCCGCGCACATCCCCCCGTGGCCGCGCCCGCTTTGCCAGTGGCGAGGAAGCGCTGGTCGACCGCCTGCCGCCCGATGCGGTGGAAGGTGCGACGATCCGCCTCGAAGTCACTCGCAGCCGCATGGGTGAAGGGCGGCGGGTCAAGCTGGCGCAGGCCCGGCCGACCCAATTGCCGCCCCGCCCGGCCCCCTGGCTGGCCGAAACCCTGGGCGCCCGCGTAGTGCGCAAATTTCCCGCCGGTGCGTGGGAAGACGTAATGGGCGATGCGGCAGACGGCGTGGTGGCATTTTCCGGCGGCTCACTGGTCATCAGCCCGACCCCGGCGATGACGCTGATCGATGTGGACGGCACTATGGCCCCGCGCGCGCTGGCGCTGGAGGCGATCGATCCACTGGCCCGCGCGATTGCCCGCATGGGCCTTGGCGGGGTGATCGGGATCGATTTCCCCACCCTGCAATCGAAGGACGATCGCAAGGCGGTGGACGTGAACCTGGAAGGCGCGCTGGCCGATTTCGACCATGAGCGCACTGCCATGAACGGGTTCGGGTTTGTGCAACTGGTTTCGCGGCTGGAGCGGCCATCGCTGCTCCACCGGCAGCAGTTCGATCCGGCGGGAGCGGCGGCAAGGCTACTGGTGCGACAGGCCGAACTGGTCGAGGAACCCGGTGCCCTGCTGCTCACCGCGCACCCATCGGTGCTGGCGCGGATACCCAAGGCCTGGCGGGCCGAGCTTACCCGGCGAACCGGGCGCGAAGTGCGCGTGGCCGGCGATCCGGTGATTGCGCTGCACGGCGGCTTCGCGCAGGCTGTGGCCTTATGACCAAGCTCTGCCCGATCTGCCGCAAGCTCCGCGCGGAAGAGTTCAAGCCATTCTGCTCGCCCCGCTGCCGCGACCGCGACCTGGCCCGCTGGTTCAGCGACAGCTATGCCGTGCCGGGCGAGCGGGTCGATCCGGCCACCATCGGGCGCGAGGATCTGCCGGACGGGGAATAGCTGGAAAAAGGGCACAAACACCCTTGCCAAGCGGCAGCGCCTTCGCCATAGCGCCGCTTCCAATCGCTCGCCGCTCCCTTATCGGGGAATGTCGCTGCAGTGATGCCCGGGTAGCTCAGGGGTAGAGCAGACGACTGAAAATCGTCGTGTCGGTGGTTCAAATCCGCCCCTGGGCACCATTTTTCTTCTTGATTGCCTCAGGCGCCGGTGGGGCCATCCGGCCCTTTGTCTTCCGCGTGTCGCGGCGCGCGTTCGCGCTTGCTGGCTTCGCCCGTTCAGCATTTTGTTTGCGCAGGCCCATCCGGAGCCGCGATTTCCTCGCTTTCGGTCGGCTTTGCCTCCCTTCGCTGAGGGCGCGCATTCGCGCTTGCGGGCTTCGCCTGTTCACCATCTCGGTTCAGCGGGGCGCAATCGACGCAGTTCCAAACTGGCGGTGGACTGACGAGGGAGTCTCACCATGCGCCGTCTTGCCTTTGCCTTGCTTGCCGCCAGTGCCACGCTGGCCGTTATAGCCCAGCCGATCACATCGGCCGCCCAGTCACGCCGGGCCGCACAAACCACCATGCAGACGCTGGCGTACGGCACTGACGAGGCGCAAGTGCTCGACTATTGGCCGGGTGCCGCGCCGGATGCGCCGCTGGTGGTGTTCGTCCACGGTGGCGGGTGGAAGCGCGGGGACAAGACCATGATGCGCGGATCGGACAAGCTCGAACACTGGCAGGGGCTTGGCTATGCGGTCGCCTCGCTCAATTACCGGCTGGTGCCTGATCACACGGTGGAGCAACAAGCCGCCGACGTGGCCAGCGCGGTGGCTTTTCTCAAGGCCCAGAGCGCCGCCTTGCGCTTCGATGCCAACCGCATTGCGCTGGTCGGCCACAGCGCGGGCGCACATCTGGTGGCACTGGTGGGGACTGATCCGCAATACTTCCGTGCCGCAGGACTGGCGATAGACTCTGTGGTGGGCGTGGTTCCGCTGGATGGGGCGGGCTACAACGTGCCCGACCAGATGGACGAGAACGCACGGCTGCTGGGTGATACCTATGAACAGGCGTTCGGCACCGATCCGGCCCGCCAACGCGCATTGTCCCCCAACCTGCACACCGCCGCGCCCAATGCGCCCGCCTTCCTGGTGCTGCACGTCCAGCGTGACGATGCCCGCCGCCAGAGCAACGAACTGGTCGAGCGTCTACGGGCAGCCGGAACCCCCGCCACGGTGCAGGAATTCCGCGGCCGGGGTCTGCGCGGGCATGCCCAGATCAACCGCGATCTGGGCGATCCGGACTATCCGGCAACTCCGGTGGTCGATGCCTTCCTGGCGCAAGTATTCAGCCGCTAGTTGCAGCGCCCCCACCTGCTGCTAAAGCCCGCGGCATGGACCATCCGCCGATCCGCGTTGCTGCGCTGTACCAGTTTACCAGGCTGGACGATCTGCCCGCCATCCGGGCGGCGCTCTTCGCCCTGTGCGAGGAGCGCGGGGTCAAGGGCACGCTGCTGCTGGCCGCAGAAGGCATCAACGGCACAATTGCCGGCCTGCCTGAGGCGATTGCGGCCGTGATCAACTATGTGCGCACCCTGCCCGGCTGCGCGGATATTGCGGTCAAATACTCTCCTTCCGCCGCCATGCCCTTTGCCCGCTTGAAAGTGCGGGTGAAGCAGGAAATCGTGACGATGGGCGTGCCCGCTGTCGATCCGACCAGCCTGGTGGGCACATATGTCGATCCGGCAGACTGGAACGCGCTGATTGCCCAGCCCGGCACTATCGTGATCGACACCCGCAACGATTATGAAGTGGCAATCGGCTCATTCGCCGGCGCGATCGATCCGGCCACGCCCACGTTCCGCGATTTTCCCGCCTGGTTCCGCGCCCACCGGTCCGAATTCGGCGAAACCCCGCGCATCGCCATGTACTGCACCGGCGGAATCCGCTGCGAGAAAAGCACCGCCTTCGTCAAAGCCGAGGGGATCGAGGAGGTCTACCACCTCAAAGGCGGCATCCTGTCTTATCTGGAACATGTCCCGGCGGAGGAAAGCAGCTGGCGCGGCGAATGCTTTGTATTCGATGAGCGCGTCAGCGTTGGCCACGGCCTGGCGCAAGGCGACATGGAATTGTGCCGCGCCTGTCGCCGCCCGATCACCGCACAGGACCGGGCCTCGCCGCTGTTTGCCGAAGGGGTATCGTGCCCCGCGTGCCACGACGAGCGGACCGAGGAACAAAGGGCTGGCTATGCCGAACGGCAGCGGCAGGAATTGCTCGCCCGCCAGCGGGGGCTCCAGCACATCGGTGCCAAAGCGCCCTGACGCGTCTTAAAGCTGCTGCGCCACTGCCCCGACCAGCACATGGCTGCAACCCAGCGTGGCGGCGGCGTCGGCAGCAGACAGCGCCTCAACCGTGCGCCAGCCTTCGACGCGCAGCCGGGCGGCTGCGGAGCGGTCATGCCCCAGCGGCAGGAACACCTTGCGGCCCAGGTCTTCGGCGGCCTTCACCGCTTCCACCAGTTCTTCGGGGAACAGCGAAAAGCCAACGGCAGCCTCGTCCGATCCGCCGATGCGGTATGTCCCGCCGCGGCCCAGCGTTCCGCGCACGCCATCGGCATATAGGGTGAAGCCGAACCAGCTCTGGTATTCAAAGCCGTGGCGTTCAGTGGGATCGAGTGTCAGGCGCGCCCGCCCGCGCACGCGGTCAGCGATCTGGCGCAGGCCCGCAATGCGGCTGGCCAGCGCGCCACCAGCGTCGATCGCACCCAATTTGTCCGCCGCTGTATCGAATGGGCCTGATGCGAACAGCAGGGGCAGATAGGCCGCCCCGCCAGCGTCCGTCAGTGCGCCTGCATCCTTGGCATCCAGCTCGCGTCGCACTGCCTCGCGCTGGTCGGGATCGAGCGGGAATTCCTTGGCGGCCAGCGTATCGACCAGGTCAGGCAGCGTGAAATCGACAGAAATGCCGGTCGCGCCGGCGGCTTCCAGCGCGGAGATGGCAAGGTCCACGATCTCACCCGCCGCTGCGGCGCTGTCGCTGCCGATCAGTTCAGCGCCCACTTGCAGGTTCTCGCGTCGGGGTTCGATCTGCTCCCCGGTGATCCGCACCACCTGCCCTGCATAGCACAGGCGCAACGGGCGGGCTGCTTCGGCCAGGCCCGTGGCGGCGATGCGGCCCACTTGTGCCGTAATATCCGATCGCAGCGCCAGGGTGCGCAAGCTTTTCGGATCGACAAAGCGGAACATGTGCCGCGTCAGCAGCCCGTCCATCCGCGCCGCCATGCTCTTCTCGAACTCGATCAGCGGTGGGCGCACGCGGTCATACCCGTGCGCGCCCAGCACTGCCATGGCATCGCGTTCGATCCGGGCCGCCGCCGCCGCGCTTTGCGGCAAGCGGTCTTCAAGGCCTTCAGGCAGGAGGTCAGTCGTCCGATCTTTCATGACTGACCCCCTAGACCCTGATTCCGTCAGGTGAAAGTGCTCAGAAGCTGAGCGGCTGCACCCGGCGCACGTTGGGGACCTTGCAGATCTTGTCGATCAGGTCTGCCGGCACCTTGCTGTCGACCGAAAGCAGCAGGATCGCCTCGCCGCCGGCTTCACGCCGACCGAGGTGGAACGTGCCAATGTTGATCTTCGCTTCGCCCAGCAGAGCGCCGACCGAACCGATGAAACCGGGCATGTCCATGTTGGAAATGTACAGCATCTGGCCTTCGAGATCGGCTTCAATCGAGATACCGAACATCTCCACCAGACGCGGCGAACCGTCGGAGAACAGCGTTCCGGCAACCGAACGGCTGCCCTGGCTGGTTTCAACCGTCACGCGGATCAGCGTGTGGTACACGCCTTCCTTCTCGTTGCGGATCTCGCGCACTTCCATGCCGCGTTCCTTGGCCAGGAACGGCGCGTTGACCATGTTCACGCTGGACGAATAGCGCTTCATCAGGCCAGCCAGAACCGCACCCACGATAGGCTTCTGGTTGAGCTGGGCAGCGGCGCCTTCGGTCTCGATCGAGATCTTGGGCAGGTCGCCGTGGGCCAGCTGGCCAACCAGGCTGCCGAGGTTTTCGGCCAGCGCCATGTAGGGCCGCAGCTTGGGAGCTTCCTCGGCGCTGAGCGACGGCATGTTGAGCGCGTTGGTGACACCGCCGGTAACCAGGAAATCGGCCATCTGTTCGGCCACTTGCAGCGCCACGTTGACCTGGGCTTCGGTGGTCGAGGCACCCAGATGCGGGGTGCAGATGAAGTTCGGCGTGCCGAACAGCGGGTGGTCCTTGGCGGGCGGTTCGCTTTCGAACACGTCGAGCGCGGCACCGGCCACGTGGCCGCTGTCGAGCAGGTCCTTGAGCGCCACTTCATCCACCAGGCCGCCGCGCGCGCAGTTGATGATGCGCACGCCCTTCTTGCACTTCTCCATCCGTTCCCGGTTGAGGATGTTGCGGGTCTCGTCGGTCAATGGAGTATGCAGGGTAATGAAATCGGCGCGCTCGATCAGGGCACCCAGATCAACCTTCTCCACGCCCATTTCGATCGCCCGTTCAGGCGTCAGGAACGGGTCATAGGCGACGACCTTCATCTTCAGGCCCAGCGCGCGGCTGGCGACGATGCCGCCGATATTGCCCGCGCCGATCAGGCCCAGCGTCTTGCCGGTGACTTCGACACCCATGAAATCGTTCTTCGGCCACAGTCCGGCCTGGGTCTTGGCGTTGGCTTCCGGGATCTGCCGGGCGAGCGCAAAGATCATCGCGATGGCATGTTCGGCGGTGGTGATCGAGTTACCGAACGGGGTGTTCATCACCACGATGCCCTTGGACGAGGCATAGGGGATGTCGACATTGTCCACGCCGATGCCAGCGCGACCGATCACCTTGAGGTTGGTAGCGGCATCCAGCACGTCGGCAGTGGCCTTGGTGGCCGAACGGATCGCCAGGCCATCATACTGGCCGATGCAGGCAATCAGTTCTTCCTTGGTCATGCCGGGCTTCACATCCACATCGCAGCCACGTTCGGCAAAGATGCGGGCGGCGTTGGGGTCCATCTTGTCGGAAATAAGGACCCTGGGCTTCTTGGGGGCATTGGTCATGGGAATTGTCCCGTCAATTTGAGAACGGCGCGCCTGGCGAAAAGGGTTCTCGGGCGTCGCCTGAAAAAAATGGAGGAGCAGCGGGCCCGCATCGGCAGGCCCGCTACTAATCAGCGATCAGAGAGTGCCGGCTTTCAGCTCTTCATAAGCCCAGTCGATCCACGGCAGCAGGCGCTTGATGTCCTCCTGCTCGACCGAACCGCCGCACCAGATGCGCAGCGAAGGGGGCGCATCGCGGTAGCCGTTGAAGTCATAGCCGATGTCCATCTTCTCCAGCGTGGAGGCGATCTTCTTGGGGACATTGGCCTGTTCTTCGGCCGAAAGGCTTTCATACCAGTCACCCTGGAACACCATGCACACGCCGGTATTGGTCCGCTGGGCGGCATCCGGCACCATGTTGCGCAGGTAATCCTTGCTGTCGATGAAATCGAACACCAGCTTGGCGTTGGCATTGGCACGGGCAAACATTGCCTCACGTCCGCCGATGGACTGGGCCCATTCCAGCGCCATGATGTAATCTTCGGTCGCCAGCATCGACGGAGTGTTGATCGTCGCGCCTTCGAAGATCGAGCGATCAAGCTTGCCCTTCTTCTTGATGCGGAACAGCTTGGGCAGCGGCCATTCGGGATCGTAGCTGTCAATCCGCTCGATCGCCTTGGGGCTAAGGATCAGCATGCCGTGCTGTGCTTCGGAGCCGAGCACCTTCTGCCACGAATAGGTGGTGGCATCCAGCTTGGACCAATCCATCTCCATCGCGAACACCGCGCTGGTGGCATCATTGATCGCCAGGCCGGTGCGGTCTGCGGCCAGCCAATCGAGATTGGGGATGCGCGCGCCGCTGGTGGTGCCGTTGAAGGTGAAGACAACGTCGTTGTCCTGCGGGATCTGCGTCAGATCCGGAATTTCGCCGTACCCTGCTTCCAGTACCTGCAGGTTGGGCAGCTTGAGCTGCTTGACCGCATCCTGGATCCACACGTTGCCGAAGCTCTCCCAGGCAGCGATGGTGGCCGGGCGCTGGCCCAGCATGGTCCACATCGCGCATTCCAGCGCGCCGGTATCGGACCCGGGCATGATGCCGACGAGGTAGTCATCGGGCACGCCCAGCAGTTCCTTGCTGAGGTCGATGGCGTACTTCAGCCGACCCTTGGCATAGGGCGAGCGGTGCGAGCGGCCGAGGCTTTTGATATCGAGCTTGTCAGCCGACCAGCCGGGGATCTTGGCGGTGGGTCCGGACGAGAAGAACGGACGTTCGGGACGAAGCGTAGGTTGTACAGTCATGTATTCTCTCCTTGCAGAGAGCTCGCGCGGCGTTGGGACCGCGTGGCCCGGCGCGGTCACTAGAAGGATGCTGGCCATAGTCAAGCCGCAATGCCGGTCTGGCCGGTGGGCAACCTGCAAAAGCGGCATATAATTGCCCCTTTATTGCCCCTGTATTGCCATCGCGGCGAAATGTTGCCGCTCCGTTAACCTTGTTCCTTCGATGATATTTTACCATACCTACGCAATAGCACGATCATGAAACGCATTGCCCCCCTGCTCGCGCTCACCGCCCTCCTCTCGGCCTGTTCGGTCGTACCCGAAGCGCGCGGCAGCCAGGCCCCGGCAGCGCCCCGTATCCAACAAGCGGCCCCGATCGCCGTTGCGCCGCAGGATCGCCAGTGCCTTGCCCAGTTAACCGATACCGGCGCGCAGTTCGTGCCCGTGGCCGATGCCTATACCGCGCAGGGCTGCAGCACCGTGGGGACGGTGCAGCTGAGCGCATTGCGCAGCGATGTGGCGCGCCTTTCGGTCAGCAATATCGGTCCGGTGCAATGCGGCGTGGGGGCGGCGTTTGCCGCTTGGGCCCGGTTTGGGGTGGACCGCGCTGCGCAACAGCTGCTCGGCTCTCCGCTGCAACGTATCGAGACTATGGGCAGTTATGCCTGCCGCAACGTGGCGGGCAGCCAGCGCCGTTCGGCCCACGCCACCGCAGGCGCGATCGATATTGCGGCATTCGTGCTGGAAGACGGCCGCCGTATTTCTGTGGCCGAGGACTGGCACGCCGGGACGGTGGACGAAAAGGAATTCCTGCGCACCGTGCAACGCAGCGCCTGCCGCCGCTTTGCCACCGTGCTGGGGCCGGAATACAACGCCGCGCACCGCGATCACTTCCATGTTGAAGGGGTGATGGGCGACAGTTCCTATTGCCGCTGACCTGTCCGGGTCTTGGACCCAGCGCTCAGCCTTCGGCGACAATCCGCATCACAGTTTCCGCTTGCGCCAGCAGTTCGGGGGCCAGGCGATCTTCGAACCGGGCTTCCAGCCTGAGGCGAACAGCCTCAGCCGAATGGGTCGCGCCCAGTTTTTCCATCATGTTAGCGCGGTGGATTTCGACCGTACGCGGGCTGATATCGAGCGCGCGGGCGATGGCCTTGTTGGAACATCCCTCGCTAAGCCAGTCGAGCACCTCGCGTTCGCGCCGGCTGAGTGTGCCGATCCTTTGGCGCGCTTCCACCAGCCGGCGGCGGGCATCGCCGTGGCGGCCGGCGTCCGAAATCACATGGGCGACCATGCGGGCAAATTCCCCCTCGGTCAGAGGCAGTCGCAGGTAATCCAGCGCACCGGCGCGGATCGCCTGGACCACCTCGTCCACATCGGGGGCGTGGCTGGCAGCAATGACCGGCAACCAGATGCCCGCATCCCCCAGCCGGTCGAGCAGGCGGTCCATCCCGCAAGCCAACACCCCTTCGCAGGCGACGATCACACCATCCCTGGGGTGGCTGTCCATCAGTTCCGCCATGTCCGAATAGACTTCGGCATGATGTCCAAGCCCGAAGGCGATGCGGGACTGTTCGGCCCTGAGGCGGCTGTCGCCACCGACGATGTGAAGTTTGAGACGCTGTTCCATGGCCACAAGTGTTGCGCCCGATAAATCATCGACGCACGCTGTATCCCAACCGGAATCAAGCAATGTTACGTGTTCAAACGGCGTGAGAGCGCGGAAATCCAAGGGCAAGTTGCATCCATTCCGGAGTGGAATTCAGCATTTGCCCCGATGTTGGGATTACCTAGTGAATCGACGTCTAGGGGATATTGCGTAGGTTTGGCGCCAACCGCCTTAATTGGCGGGGCGAACGGGCAACCTTCCTCTGGCGGTCATTCTGCCTGCTGGTAAAATGTATAGTCCGGCAAGGAATGGAAGGCGGTGCGCAGAGCCTCGCTCCAGCTGCTCGAAATCGCATCGAAATACTTGTCATCATGCTCGATCCGCCGCTCGTGTGTCGGCTCGAACTTGTCGCGTTCGATCACCATCACATCCAGCGGCAATCCGACCGAGAGATTGGCCTTCAGGGTGGAATCGAAGCTGACCATCAAAAGCTTGATCGCATCCTCGAAGCTCATGCTCCGGTCGTACCCGCGGATCAGGATCGGGCGACCATACTTGGTCTCGCCGATCTGGAAGAATGGCGTGTCGAAACTGGCCTCGATGAAGTTGCCTTCGGGGTAAATCATGAACAGGCGCGGCTCCATGCCCGCGATCTGGCCCGCCACGATGATGCTGGCGTTGAACCGGCTGGCTGCAACCATGCCGCCGTTATCGGCCTGGGTAGATTGCACCGTTTCCCGCAGCAGCTTGCCCACTTCCACTGCCACCTGGAACATGGTCGGCAGTTCGAGCAGCGAATTGTGCCGGTCACCCGGTGCCTTGGTGCGTTCTTCCAGCTTGCTGATCACGGCCTGTGTGGTGGCCAGGTTGCCGGCTGTCAGCAGCGAGATCATCCGGTGGCCGGGCACCGACCAGCGGAACATCTTGCGGAATACAGAGATATTGTCGACGCCCGAATTGGTGCGGGTGTCGCTCATCAGCACAAGGCCCTTGTCGAGCACCATTCCAACGCAATAGGTCATCTTGAAAGTTCCGTATCCCCCGTCTCAATGCTTTGTGCGACTGCTTCGATCAGTCCCCCGCCGTACGGTTAGCAAGCGGTGATGCGCCGATGCAAGCACCGGGCGGCTATTGTTCCACCGTCTGCTGTTCCACCGAAAGTTCCACGTGCAGATCCTCCGTCCGGGCGCCAAAACTGATCCCGGTGATCGGTGCCGCATCGCGATAGTCGCGCCCGGTGGCCACGCGGACATAGCGCGTATCGGGGCTGATCTGGTTGGAAATGTCGAACCCGACCCAGCCCAGCCCTTCCACCCAGGCTTCGGCCCAGGCGTGCGTGGCTTCCTGGTGGATCCGGTCGTCCATCATCAGATAGCCGCTAACATAGCGCGCCGGCACATCCAGCATGCGGGCAGCGGTAATGAACACATGGGCGTGATCCTGGCACACTCCGACTCCGTGCCCCACGGCTTCTTCGGCGGTAGTATTCACCGTGGTCGATCCGGTCTCGTAATCAACTGCCCCGCGGATCACCGCAGACAGGCGATGGAGCGTATCCACGATGCCCTCGCTGCAGCGTTCGACCGATCCCAGCAACTGGCGCACACGCGGGCCAGGCTTGGTCAGCGGAGTCCGGCCGAGGAAGGCCCATAGCGGCATATGACCGGAATGGCGGCCGATCACCCCGGCCAGATCGGTCGTCTGCACGGTCCCCCGGCATTCGATGATGACCTCGGTCGCGCCCGGCTCCACCGACACCAGGTTGGTGTGGTTGAAGTTCTGGTCATCATAGGCCAGCTCCTCGCGCGCGCCATGATAGCTCATCGACCAGTCAAGGATGGCCTGGCCCTGCGTTTCCTTGGGCGTCAGGCGCAGGCGCTGGACCCCGTGGGCGACGGGTTCGGCAAAGACATAGCGGGTGTTATGGCGGATCGATAAGCGCATGGTCTGGTCAGCTTGCGTCAGGCGACGAAGCGGTATTCCTCCGATATGGCGGTGGCGATACTGGCGTTGCAGGCGATGAAGCCGACCAGGAACTGGTGCAGCCCGTGTTCGAAAATGTCATCCACTGTCCGGGATGACAGCATCTGATCACAAACGTTGAGCGCTTCATGCGCCCGCCCCTCGCGGCGATGGAACCGGGCCAGAGCCACCAGGTTCTCGCGCATGGCAGCGTGGCAGAACATCAGGCTGCGCGGGAAGCGTTCGTCCAGGATCAGGAATTCGGCGATCGAGCGGGCATCCATCCGTCCGGCATTGAGCCAGGAGAATGCACGTTCGGCCGAGCAGGAACGCAGGACATTGTCCCATTGCCCGGTGTCCAGCGCGGTACCGACATAGGCCAGGCTGGGCAGCAGCAGGTAATACTTCACGTCAAGGATGCGCGCCGTGTTGTCGGCCCGTTCCAGAAAGGTGCCGGCGCGGGCGAAACTGTATGTCTCGTTGCGCAGCATCGATCCGTGCGTGGCACCGCGAGCAATGGTGGATTCGCGGCGGATCGCGGCCAGCACCTGGTTGAGGTTGGTCTCGCGCACCGGGCGGGCCAGCATGTCGCGCAAGGCCATCCAGCCTTCGTTGATCGCTTCCCATACCTCGCGCGTGATGGCCGAACGGCAGGCCCGCGCGCTGGTGCGGGCGCGTTCGAACATGGCCAGCACGCTTTCCGGGTTGTTGCGCGAACGCAGCACGAATTCGCACACCTGGGCACCGGCAAAGCCTTCGTTATGTGCCTGATAGGATTGCAGCAGGCCAAGCGTGATCAGGATCGAACGCCATTCCTGCGTCGCCTCGTCGGCCCCGCGGGTCAGGGTCATCCGGTGCCCTGCCGCCAGCAGGCGCGCAGTATTCTCGGCCCGTTCGAGATAGCGGTACATCCAGAAAATGCCGTTGGCCACGCGGCCCAGCATCGGCTTTTCCAGCGTGTTGTATGACACCCCGTCAGTCATCCAGCACCCAGGTATCCTTGGTCCCGCCGCCCTGGCTGGAATTGACCACCAGCGAGCCCTTCTTCAGCGCCACCCGGGTCAGCCCGCCGGGCGTGACCTCCACCCCGTCTGGCGTGCACAGCACGAACGGCCGCAAATCCAGATGGCGCGGGGCCAATCCGGCGCGGGTGAACACCGGACAGGTCGACAGCGCCAGCGTGGGCTGCGCGATGTAGTTATCCGGCCGGGCAACAAGCTTGGCACGGAACGCCTCGATTTCCTTCTTCGAGCTGGTCGGCCCGATCAGCATGCCATAGCCGCCAGAACCGTGGACTTCCTTGACCACCAGCTGGTCCAGCCGCTCGAGCACGAACTTCAGGCTATCAGGATCGGCGCAGCGCCAGGTTTCGACATTGGGCAGCACCGCGTTCTCGCCAGTGTAGAACTTCACGATCTCGGGCATGAACGAATAGATCGCCTTGTCGTCGGCCACCCCGGTGCCCGGCGCATTGGCGATCGTGATGCGGCCAGCGCGGTAGACGTCCATGATCCCCGGCACCCCCAGCACCGATGAGGGATTGAAGGTCAGCGGATCGAGGTAATCGTCATCCACCCGGCGATACAGCACGTCGATCGGACGGAACCCGTCGGTGGTGCGCATCTGCACCTGCCCGTCAAACACGCGCAGGTCGCTGCCCTCCACCAGTTCGGCGCCCATCTGGTCGGCAATGAAGGCGTGCTCGAAATAGGCCGAATTGTAGATCCCCGGCGTCAGCACGGCGATGGTCGGCTTGGGGCCGGCGCAATCGGGCGCGCAGGCCGCCAGGCTGGCGGCCAGGCGGCGCGGATAGTTCGACACCGACCGCACCTTCACCTTGCTGAACAGCTCGGGGAACATCGCCATCATCGTCTCGCGGTTCTCCAGCATATAGGAGACGCCGCTGGGGGTGCGGGCATTGTCTTCCAGCACCATGAATTCGTCTGGCCCGGTCCGCACAAGATCAATCCCGACGATGTGGGTATAGACCCCGCCCGGCGGAGTGAAGCCGACCATCTGCGACAGCCACGCCGGGTTATCCCGGAACAATCGTTCCGGCAGGATGCCCGACCGGATGATTTCCTGCCGGTGATAGAGATCGTGGATGAAAGCGTTGAGCGCGCGCACCCGCTGTTCGATCCCGCGTGACAGCTTGCGCCATTCATGGCCGGTGATGATGCGCGGAATCATGTCGAACGGGATCAGCCGTTCCTCAGCGTCATCTTCGCCATATACGTTGAAAGTGATGCCCGTGCGGCGGAAGAAACTTTCCGCCTCGCTCCCCTTGCGGCGCATCAACGCGGGGTCTTGCTGGTCCAGCCAGCGCTGGTAATCCCGATAGGCAGCACGAACCGACCCGTCAGGGCCGTGCATCTCATCGAATTTTGCTGGCTCGCCCGTACTCATACCCACCTATGTCGCAGTGCAACATTGCACGAAAGAACCGCGCCGCCAAGCGCGATTACGACATGGGCAAGTCCATGGGCATTTCAGGGCGTTGCAAGTTCCTCGGCCACAGCCAGAATTGCCTCGGATGAATTGGAGAATCCCATGTGCGTACAGCGCAATGCCCGGGCCCGGTCACGCTCGGCAACCAGACCACGTGCGCTGCGTACGGACACCACGCCGTCGCGCGGGCTCCACAGGGCCACGGTCTCGACCGGCGGCTTGGCGGCAAGGTCTGCCTTGATCGGCGGGCGCTCCACCGAATGGCCGGTGACCAGTTGGTACATCCGCCAGACATTGTTCGAATAGGGCGTGTGGCTGAACGGCGATCCCATGGTGATGACCTTGGCCACGCATTCAGGATGGCGCTTGGCCACTTCGCGCGCAAAAATGCCGCCCAGGCTCCACCCCACCAGCACGACCTGGTGGCCATAACGTTGGTGAACATGCTGCACCCGGCGGGCGAGCAGGTCGAAATTCTCTTCCGTGGGGCCGAAGTTGAACCCCATGCCCCAGCGCTTTACCTTGTGACCGGCTTGCTCCAGCTTCTCCGCCATATAGCGCATCCGCATCGGATGGGTGGCAAAGCCCGGCATCAGGATCACCACCCTGCGAGCAGGAGCTACAGGCACCACCAGCGGCGGGCGCAGCTTGCGCAGCACCGGTTCTACCAGCGCCAGCGATTCGGCCAGGAACAACGCTTGTGACGGGCGCGCAGCGCTATCCGGCGGCTGGCTGCGCAACAGGCGCACGCGGCGCAACACGCCGTCGCCCAGAAGCGAAGCCTTGTCTGCCAGGTCGCGCAAGGGCGCGCGGTGTTTCAGTTTCGCGACAGTCATGGCGATTGTGTAACAGAACTGACTTGTCGCGTCGCTGAACAACGCAGGCTGTCACGCCCGCGCCACAAGCTGATGCCCCGGTGGCTGGGCGTTAGCCGGCTTCGGCCGTGCAATCACCCACCCGCTGGGACACCATGCGCATGCGGATGGTTGCCTCGCCCAGTTCGGGCACCTGGGTCTTGAAGCTCATCTGCATGTCGGCCCCGTCTTCGGCCATCGTTCCGGTCATGGTGACATCGCCGCTGATGCCTTCGGTTCCGGTCGGGCATTGCAGCGCGGCATCGATATTACCGCCCGACACGTCGAACCGTTGCACGGTGCAATCGCTCTCGGTCATGCTCTTGATCATGTCCTCGCGCGAGGTGGCTGCATCTTCGGCGGTGAGGCAATAGCTGGCCCCTTCGCTCGCGCCCTCGGCCATCGCCGATTGCATCATGGCGCGCATGTCCTCGGTCATGCCGGGAACGTTGAATTCGAGAATTTCGGTGGACGTGGTATACTGCCCGGGCAAAGGTTGCGGGCCATCTGCCATTTCATCGGCCACGTCGGCCGGGCTGGCGCCTTCGCCTGCTTCTTCGGCAGAATCACCGCAAGCCGTCAGGGCCAGGGCAGCGGCGAGCGGCAGGATAATCGAATAGCGCATGGTATTCCCCCCAAGGATGGCGGGACAGGTGCCCCGATGGTCGGATGCCAGGATAACAAGCCGCAGCCGTGCTGCCAACAGCATTGCCCCCGGGCCCAACATTCCCCATATGTTCGCCCATGTCCGAACTCGTTATCAGGCGCGGCCTGGAAGAACCCGACACTTCTGCCAGCTTCACCCCGCACAAGCCCGTGCGGCCTGAAAAGTCGCAAGGCGGTGTGGCGTTCAAGCTGGTATCGGATTACGAACCGGCGGGCGACCAACCCACGGCCATTGCCGAACTGGTGGCAGGCACGCTGGCGGGCGAAAAGACCCAGGTGCTGCTGGGGGTTACCGGCAGCGGCAAGACCTTCACCATGGCCAAGGTGATCGAAGCGACCCAGCGCCCCGCCCTGATCCTGGCCCCGAACAAGATCCTTGCGGCGCAGTTATACGGCGAATTCAAGAGCTTCTTCCCCGAAAACGCGGTCGAGTATTTCGTCTCGTACTACGATTACTACCAGCCAGAAGCCTATGTGCCGCGGTCCGATACCTATATCGAGAAGGAAAGCTCGGTAAACGAGGCGATCGACCGGATGCGTCATTCGGCCACCCGATCGCTGCTTGAACGCGATGACGTGCTGATCGTTGCGTCTGTTTCCTGCCTTTACGGTATCGGTTCGGTGGAAACCTATTCCGCCATGATCTTCGACCTGAAAAGGGGCGAATCGGTCGACCAGCGGGAAATCATCCGCAAGCTTGTGGCGCTGCAATACAAGCGCAACGATGCCGCCTTTGCGCGCGGCAATTTCCGCGTGCGGGGCGACAGCCTGGAAGTATTCCCCAGCCATTATGAAGACATGGCCTGGCGGATCAGTTTCTTCGGCGACGAGATCGAGGATATTGCCGAATTCGACCCGCTGACCGGCAAGAAAGGCGCCAGCCTGGCCACCGTGCGGGTCTATGCCAACAGCCACTATGTCACCCCCGGTCCGACAATGAAGCAGGCGGCAGAGGCGATCCGGTTCGAACTGACCGAGCGGTTGAAGGAACTGCACGAAGAAGGCCGACTACTGGAAGCCCAGCGGCTGGAACAGCGGACCAACTTCGATCTGGAGATGATTGCGGCCACTGGCAGCTGCGCCGGGATCGAGAACTACAGCCGGTTCCTGACCGGCCGGCTGCCGGGCGAACCGCCGCCCACACTGTTCGAATACCTGCCGGAAAACGCCCTGCTGTTCGTCGACGAAAGTCACCAGACCGTGCCGCAGGTTGGCGCGATGGCCAAGGGCGATCACCGCCGCAAGCTGACCCTGGCCGAATACGGCTTCCGCCTGCCCAGCTGCATCGACAACCGCCCGCTGCGGTTCAACGAATGGGACGCGATGCGCCCGCAGACCTTTGCGGTCTCGGCCACACCGGGCAAGTGGGAGATCGAGCAATCGGGCGGGGTATTTGCCGAACAGGTCATCCGCCCCACCGGGCTGATAGATCCGCCGGTCCAGATCCGCCCGGTCGAAGACCAGGTGCAGGACTGCATTGCCGAATGCAAGGCGACTGCCGCCAACGGCTATCGCACGCTGGTGACCACGCTGACCAAGCGCATGGCCGAAGACCTGACCGAGTTCATGCACGAACAGGGCGTGCGGGTGCGCTATATGCACTCGGACGTGGAGACACTGGAACGCATCGAACTGATCCGCGATTTGCGGCTGGGGGTCTATGACGTGCTGATCGGCATCAACCTGCTGCGCGAAGGGCTGGATATTCCCGAATGCGGGCTGGTGGCGATCCTCGATGCTGACAAGGAAGGTTTCCTGCGTTCGGAAACGTCACTGATCCAGACGATCGGCCGCGCGGCGCGCAACGTCGATGGCAAAGTGATCCTCTATGCCGACCGGATTACCGGCAGTATGGAACGGGCGATGGCCGAGACCGACCGGCGGCGCGAAAGGCAGCATGCGTTCAACCAGGCGAACGGCATCACGCCCACCACGATCAAGCGCAATATCCAGGATATTGTGGCCCACACCGCCAGCCGTGATGGCGTGCTGGTCGAGATCGATGCGGACGGCGCCAACAACCTGGTCGGCCATAACCTGCGCAGCCATATCGAAGACCTCGAAAAGAAGATGCGCAACGCCGCCGCCAATCTGGAATTCGAGGAAGCCGGGCGCCTGCGCGACGAAATCCGCAAGCTGGAGAATGACGAACTGGGCCTGCCCAACGCCGACAAGCGCGCGCCGATGGTCGGGCGGTCCAACGAAGGCAAGCCGGGCACGCGCAAGACGCGATATGGCAAGAGCCAGCGGAAGTGGGGCAAGTGAAGGCTCCTACTGCGGCACTGCTGCTCGCCCTCCCTCTGGCACTCCCCCTCGTCCTTGCCGCCTGCGACCGGGCTCCGCCGCCGGTGCAGCGGGTCGATCTGGCTGAGGCAGAGGCGGCGATGCCGCGGGTGATGGAACAATCGCCCGATACCTCGCAAGCCTTCTGGCAAGTGGCGGACAATGGCCAGGCGGTGCATTTCGGCAATGCAGGCGCGCCGCCGCTGCTGTCGCTGGTTTGCCGCCCGACTGAAAACCCGCCCGAGCTGAGCGTGATCCGTCACCTGTCCGCCTTGCCGGGGCAAGGCGCGCTGTTTCCGGTGATCGGCAATGGCATGCGCAGCCGGTTCCTGGTCGATGCCACGCTGGCCGATGGCGAGTGGCGCTGGGAGGCGCAGTTGATGGCGGCCGACCCCTCGCTCGACGTGTTCACCGGTCCGCGCGAAATGACGGCGACCCTGCCGGGTGGCGGCATGCTGGAGATTGGCGGCAGCCGGATTCCGGGGGAATTCATCACGTGGTGCCGGGCTGGCGGCGTGGTGCGACCGACCGGCGCCGATGAAACCCCTGAGGACGAAACCCCCGACCAGCCGGTCAGCTAGCGGCCAAATCCGCCAGCATCGCCGGGGTCAACACCTGCGGCAATTGTTCACCCTGCGAACCAGCCGGATACCACATATACAGCGGCACACCGGCCACGCCCTGATCTGTCAGGAAGCGGGTGATTTCCTCGTTCCGCAAGGTCCAGTCACCGCGCATGGCGATCACGCCGGCTGCCTCGAATGCCTCGCGCGTGGCCTCGCGCTCTATTGCCACGCTTTCGTTGACCTTGCAGGTCACGCACCAGTCAGCGGTGAACCACAGGAATACCGGCTGGCCCGATGCCCGCGCCTCTGCCAGGGCAGCGGCAGTGTAATCAACCGGTGCCAGGATCGATGCTCCGCCGCCCGGCTCGGCCTGCGTGTACACGGCGGGCAAGGCAAAGGCTCCGAACAGGGCAAAGGGCGCCGCGATCAGGCCGAAGGCCGGCCAGGCCAGCTTACCGCTGCGCTGCAGGCGTCCGGTAATGATCAGCGCCAGCACCACACCGGCGCACACCGCCAGTGCCACCAGAGCAAATTCGCGTCCGCCCAGCCGGGTCAGCAGCCAGACCAGCGCCAATGCGGTCAGCCCCATCGGCACCGCCATCACGCGGCGGAACGTGTTCATCCAAACACCGGGCCTGGGGAGCTTGCTGCGAAGAGCAGGCACATAGCCCAGCAGCAGAAACGGCAGCGCCAGACCCAGCCCCAACGTGGCAAACAGCAGCATCGCCTGCACCGGCGGAAGCAGCAGGGCTGCTCCCAGGGCCGCCGCCATGAACGGGCCCGTGCAAGGCGTGGCTACGAAAGCTGCCAGCAATCCGGTGGCAAAGGATGATCCGCCTCCGCCTTTCCCGGCCACCGAAACCGAGGGCAGCTCGAACACCCCGGCAAAGTTGGCGGTGATCGCTACGGCCAGCACCAGCAACGCGACGACTACGCCCGGTTCCTGCAGCTGGAACGCCCAGCCGATCTCCTCGCCCCCGGCGCGCAGCACCAGCAGCAGCGCACCGATCGCCATGCAGGCGAGCACCACGCCTGCGGTATAGGCCAGCGCATCGCGCCGCGCCTGCATCTCGCCGGTCTTGCCGGTCTGGGCACCTGCCCGGGCCAGGGTCATCGCCTTCAGGCTTAGGATCGGGAACACGCAGGGCATCAGGTTGAGCAGCAACCCGCCAGCCAGCGCAGCAAGGATCAGCGACCACAAGGGCGCGGTTTCGGGCGCAGTGCCGCCGATGCGCGTTCCACCGGTGGGCACCTCGCCCGGCACGGCTTCGAACCGGATACCGCTACCCGGCGCGCCGAAGGCCAGGATGCCGGTCACCTGGGGCAGTGGATCGAACGCAGCCTGGGCCGATCCTGCGGGCAGGTTCAGTTCGGCCAGCGGCACTTCTGCCACCAGCATGTCGCCATCGCGAAAAAACGATTGTTCGGCGGCATAGGCCATGCGGCGGTCAGCTGCCACGCGATCCTGACCGATGAAGATATGCAAGTCGGCCAGGACCATGCTGGCGGGCAGCGGGATCGCCACGCGCAGCCGGTCGCCCGCAATGGTGAACCGCGCCTGCATATCGATCAGCGGGGGCAGCGCGGCGCGCCAGCCATCGAAGGGATTACTGCCCGCGATCTGCTGCGGGAAACGTAGCGTGAGTTCAGCGCTTTCAGGCACACATATCTGGTCGGTACAGGCGAGCCACTGCGCAGCCAGGGTGATCGGAGCCACGTTGGCCACCGCTGCGCCCGCTGGCACCGTGATCGGTACCAGCACCGCATATTCACCTTCGAACACGTGGTTCATCAGGCCAGCCAGCACCAGCTTCTGCGGCACCGGATATTCGGGCTCCCCCGCCTCCCAGCCTTGCGGCAGGGTCCAGTCCAGCTGGATGCCGAGGCCCGCATCGCCGGGGTTCGACCAGTATCCGTGCCAGCCATCCTTGGGGCGGAAATGCAGCGCCACCATCATGGTATCGCCGGGCACCGGGGCGGCCTCGGCCACGAGGTCGGCGGCGATGTTGTTTTCGCGCTGCTGGGCCGCAACAACGGGGGCCAGCGCCAATGCGACGAGCACCAGCAGATACCTGATAAAGGTCATGAGGCTTGCGCGTGCCATGGCGCACGATCTAGGAGCCAATGTTATGAGCGACAAGCGAGATCTCCTGATCCTTGGTGGCGGACTGGTGGGCATGACCCTTGCCCTCGCTGCCGCCCGCAGCGGCCTTTCCAGCCACGTGGTCGACCGCGCCGATCCGGCCGAATTGACCGCCGATGGCTTCGATGTCCGGGCTTCGGCCATTTCCACCGCCAGCTGGAACCTGTTTAGCAACATCGGGCTGGCCGATGCACTAGAGCCTTTCGGCTGTCCCATCGCCGCCATTGCGGTGACCGACGGGATGAAGCCTGGCCGCCTCGATTTCCGCCCTGAACCGCACGAAGGATCACTGGGCCGCATGTTTCCCAACCGGCAATTGCGGCTGGCACTGTTCGAAGCCGCCAAGGCCGAGCCGCTGATCGCCTGGCACCCGAAGGCAGATGTGGTTGAACGCCAGCGCGGCGAACACGGTGTGTCCGCGACGCTGGCCGATGGCGCCGTGCTGGAAGCCGGGCTGATGGTTGGCGCGGAAGGGCGCATGTCACCCACGCGTGAGGAAGCGGGCATCACGATGGCCCACTGGGATTATTCGCACCGCGCGTTGATCGCTGGCCTGACGCACAGCAAACCGCACGGCAATACCGCGTGGGAAATCTTCTATCCCGCCGGGCCGTTCGCGCTGCTGCCGCTGCTGGATGATGCCCAGGGCCGCCACCGCAGCGCGCTGGTGTGGACCGTGGCCGAAAAGGATGCCGCCGGCGTGCTGGCCATGCCGCGCGGCATGTTCACTGCCGAAGTGGCGGAACGGATGCACGGTGTGCTGGGCGAGATCACGGTGGAGGGCGAGATCAGTTCCTACCCGCTCACTTTCCAGCATACGGTCAAACTTACCGGCCAGCGGCTGGTGCTGGTGGGCGATGCCGCGCACGGGATGCACCCGATTGCGGGACAAGGGCTGAACCTGGGCCTGCGGGACGTTGGTTCGCTGGTCGAAGTGCTGGTCGAAGGCGCCCGTCTGGGGCTGGACGTGGCCGATGCCCAGATGCTGAAGCGCTACGAGGATTGGCGCGCGCTTGATTCGCTGATGGTCATGTCAGCCACCGATGGCCTAACCCGCTTGTTCGGCATTCCCGGCCGCATCCCCAGCGCCATCCGCCGCTTTGGCATGGGACTGGTGCAGCGCACCCCGCCCTTGAAGCGCTGGTTCATGGATGAGGCGCGCGGCGTGACCGGCGATCTGCCGGAGCTTCTGAAGGGTTAGGGTCTAGTTTCCCAGCCCGGGCTGTTCCACCCGCCGGCCATCGCCATCACGCAGGTCGCGCGGTTCCAGCACGGCGGCGGTTTCCAGAACTTCCAACGCCCGCTGGGCTGCCGCATAACGCTCGGCCTTTTCAAGCCAGTCCTGCGCCAGAGTGGCATTGGGCATGGCGCGCACCTCGGCAATCGCACGTTCGATCTGGCCGTTCTCGATGTTCAGCCGCGCCCGCTCCAGCCTTCGTTCGGCAATGGGCGACGGAATGTCGTCGGTCCTGACGGAAAAAAGCTGCGAAAATTCGTGGCCGATGCGGGTCAGCAGGCCTTCATCCTCCGGCACCTCGACCAGATCGCCGCCCATGCCATCCAGTTGCACCAGCAATTCGTTGAGCGTCACTTCATCCTGCGAGGCATCGATCACCGTCTGCACCGCATTGGGCCGGGCATCGCCGAACCGCAGCCGCAACTGGTCCTCAAGGAAGCCCAATGGCTGGCCGCGTTCGATGGCACGGCGGGCGGCAAATGCGATCAGCATGCCCTCGGCCCGCGCAGCATTGCCGGCAGCCGCCTGGGACTGGAGATCGAGCCGGGTGAGCCGCTGCTCCATCGCCGCCACGCGCTGGTCGATGCCGCCCGTCTGCTCTTCCACCTGTTCCACCCGTTGCACCGTCTGGCGCACCTGGGCCTCGCTGGGGGTGCCCCCCTCCATAGTGCCAGATCGGCTGGTGGCCGCCAGTGGCCCGGTGGCGAGCGGCGGTGTTTCGCTCCGCACGTCGACAAGACTGGCAACGCCCCACCCTTCTGTTCGCGCAAGATATAGCATCAGCGCTGCACCCAGAGCGAATGCAGCCAGCACAGCAAGTGCCAGCGTGCCCCGCCCAGGACCGCTGCGCCGGGGTTCTTCGACCGGATTGGATTGTGCTGGATCCGTCATTCGTTGCGCGGCCCTTTGTCCCGAGCGACCTTAATGGCACATGTCGGTGGCCAAGGCCAACAGCGCACCTTCGGCTGGCTGTTCGGCCCACCGGACCATGCCCCAGCCGGGGCCGGCCGCTTCGGCGATGCGCGGGCCCAGGGCTGCCAGGCGCAGGCGCGACAGGTCAATGCCAAGGCGCTCGCATTCAGCCCGCAGGTGTTCGGCCGATCCGGCAGAATGGAGCAAGATCACTGCGCCATCGCGCAGCACTGCTGCCATGCTATCGGGCATGGGCAGGATATCCACCGCATAGACCTCGCAAGTGGTAACCACGATGTCCTGCGGCGGCGTGATTGGCACGTACCGCGTCCCGGCGAGGCGCAGCAGGCGCGCAGGCCGTTCGCGGATCAGGCCTAGCACTGCCTGCAATCCGCCGTCGCCCGCCAGTCGCACGCGGAACCCGGCGCGCTGGGCAGCCCTGGCCGTGGCCGGTCCGACAGCGAACACCGGCTTGCCAGCATATCTGGCCAGTTCCTTGCCGCCGTGGCGAAAGGCGTTGGCACTGCCCACCAACAGGCCATCGATCCCGCGCGGATCGGGTCCACTCCAGTCGACCGGATGAGCTTCGGATAGCGGGAAGACCTGGATAGCGAGCCCGGCAGCCGCACCGTCCCTGGCAGTGCGCACCGAACGAATGGCGGGCCTGATGGTGATAACCGGGATCATACATCGCTTCCAAACAGGCTGCGGATCGTGGGGCTGGACCGGGCGAGCAGGTCTTGCGCCAGTGCAGCGGGGCCGGCGCTGTCGCCAGGGGCAAAACGAGCGGTTCCTTCCATCCGCTCTGTTCCATCGGGGCTGAACAGGACAGCGCGCATCAGCAGGCCATCGCCGTCAGGATCGCAGGTGACCGCAATGGCCGATTGGCAACCGCCACCGAGCTCAGCCAGCAACGCCCGCTCGGCCATTACTTCGGCCCGGCTGGGAGCATGATCGATAGCGCCCAGCAGCCTGCGCACCCTGTCATCGGCGGCGCGGCATTCGATCGCGATGGCCCCTTGTGACGGGGCCGGCAGCCAATCGACCGGATCAAGCGCATGGCCCACCCCGTCCTGCCCCAGCCGTTCCAGCCCGGCTGCCGCCAGGAAAGTTGCATGCACCTCGCCCGCTGCCAGCTTGGCGAGGCGGGTGGCGACATTGCCGCGGAACAGCACGATCTTGCAATCGGGCCGCTGGTGCAGGGCTTGCGCCGCCCGGCGCGGCGCGCTGGTGCCGATTATTGCGCCCTGCGGCAGCTCCGCCAGGCTGAGGGCCCCCACCAGCCGGTCCCGCTTGTCGGCCCGCGGCAGGATTGCCGACAGCACGAATTCCGGCGGGCGAACTGTCTCGACATCCTTCAACGAATGGACCGACGCGTCGATCGTGCCATCGGCCAACCATTGGTCCAGTTCCTTGGTCCACAGCGCCTTGCCGCCGATCTCGGCCAGTGGGCGGTCCTGCACCTTGTCTCCGCTGGCGGTCACCGGATGCAGTTCGACCGCGCCCTCGTCCCAGCCGTGGGCTGCGCATAACCGCGCACGCGCTTCGTGCGCCTGCGCCATGGCAAGCGGCGAGGCGCGGGTTCCCAGCTTCAGTTTCACAAGTGTCGTCATATGCGTGGCGCTTGCCCTAGAATGCATTTCCGTCCAGTGGAAGCCGCAGGATGGTGCTTGTACTCGGCATAGAAAGTTCCTGCGACGAGACCGCAGCCGCACTGGTTGCCCTTGATGCAACCGGCGAGCGGCATATCCTTGCCCAGGCCATCGCCAGCCAGGACGAGGCGCACGCCCCTTATGGCGGCGTGGTCCCCGAGATCGCCGCCCGCGCGCACGCCGAACGGCTGGTCCCACTGATCGAACGGGTACTGAACGAGGCCGACAAGGGCCTGGCCGATTGCGATGCGATTGCAGCCACCGCCGGGCCGGGCCTGATTGGCGGGGTCATGGTCGGTCTGGTCACCGCCAAGGCGCTGGCCATGGCGGCCGATGTTCCGCTGCTGGCGATCAACCATCTTGAAGGCCATGCGCTGAGCCCGCGGCTGGCCGATCCAGGCCTGCAATTCCCCTATGCCCTGCTGCTGGTATCGGGCGGTCATTGCCAGATCCTGCGGGTAGATGGTCCCGGCCGCTATTGCCGCCTGGCAACAACGATTGACGATGCGCTGGGCGAGGCGTTCGACAAGACCGCCAAGATCCTGCGCCTGGGCTATCCCGGCGGCCCGGCGGTGGAGCGGCTGGCCCTGTTGGGCGATGCCAGGGCGGTCAAACTTCCGCGCCCGCTGGTGGGCAGCGGTGAAGTGCATTTCTCGTTTGCCGGACTCAAGAGCGCAGTGGTGCGCGCAGTTGAAAGCGGCCTGCACCGGCCCGAGGATGTGGCGGCAAGTTTCCAGCAGGCGGCTGTCGATTGTATCCTGGACCGCACCCGCATTGCGCTGGCCGGCATGGGCGAGGTTACGGCGCTGGTGGTGGCCGGAGGGGTGGCTGCCAATGCGACGATCCGCGGCGCGCTTGAGCAGTTGGCGGGACAGCACGGCCTCGCCTTCAGCGCCCCGCCGATGGCTTTGTGTACCGATAATGCAGCGATGATCGCGTGGGCCGGGATCGAACGGCTGGCCACAGGCTTCCCCGCCGATCCGCTCGATGTTTCGGCCCGCCCGCGCTGGCCGCTCGATCCGGCAGCAGAGACAGTGCGCGGCGCTGGAGTGAAAGCATGACAGGTCTGTCCATCGGTGTTGTAGGTGCAGGCGCATGGGGCACGGCGCTGGCCCAGATGCTGGCGCATAACGGGACCGGGGTGCTGCTGTGGGCGCTGGAGGACGGCCTGGCCGATGCCATCAACCGCGATCACCGCAACGACCTGTTCCTGCCGTCTGCAACCCTTGCCCCGTCAATCCGCGCCACCGGCGATCTGGCCGACATGGCTGCCTGCGACGTGCTGCTGCTGGTGACCCCCGCGCAGCATCTTGGCACCGTCCTTGGCCGATTGCCCACCCTCCCCGCCGACCTGGTGCTGTGCGCCAAGGGGATCGAGGCGGGTACAGGAAGGATGATGCACGAAGTGGCGCGAGCCTGTGCTCCGGCCAGCGACATCGCCGTGCTGACGGGGCCGACGTTCGCCCATGAAGTGGCCGCCGGGCTGCCCACCGCCGTTACCCTGGCCTGCGGGGGCGGACGGGCGCAATGGGACCGGCTGGCCCCGACAATCGCCCGGCCTGCCTTCCGGCCCTATTATTCGGATGACCTGATCGGCGCCGAAGTGGGTGGATCGGTCAAGAACGTGCTCGCCATCGCTTGCGGCGTGGTGGAAGGGTTGCGGCTGGGGCAAAACGCCCGCGCGGCCCTGATCAGCCGCGGCTATGCCGAGATGCTGCGGTTTGGCGAGGCTTTGGGTGCCCGGCGCGATACGCTGGCTGGGCTATGCGGGCTGGGTGATCTGGTGCTGACCTGTTCTTCCACGTCCAGCCGCAACTTCAGCCTCGGCCTGGCGCTGGGCGAAGGGCAAAGCGCATCTGCCCTGATGCAGGATCGGCGCACTGTGGCAGAAGGCGCGCACACCGCGCCGGTATTGCGCGATCTGGCCGTGCGCCACGGCGTGGCCATGCCCATTGTCGAGGCGGTCTGCGCGCTGCTCGGCGGTGCGAGTGCTGCCGAAGTGGCACAGGACATGCTCACCCGGCCCCTTAAATCGGAATCGTCGCAGGCCGAAGGTTCCACCACTTGAGCGAGGCCTCACAATCCGGCGACCCTGGGCAATCGGGCGATATCGCCGCGCTGGCGCGGGGTGGACGGACCAATTTCATGGGGTTCCTGTTGCGCCTGCTGGCGCGGCTACCGTTCCTGTTTATCGCCGGGCAACTGTACGGGGCCGAGGCGGTGGGCCGCTTTGCCTCGGCCTTGGTGGTGGTCGAACTGCTCGCCCTGGTCTGTTCAATCGGTGAAAAGCGCGGGCTGGCGCAGCGGCTGGCCGACAATTCGGATGATCCTGCCCGCCTGATCGCAGACGGAATGCTGGTAGCGCTGGTGCTGTCCGGGCTGGCTGCCGCCGCGCTCTATTTTGTCCCGGCCCCGCTGTTCCCGTCGGGCATCTATACCGAGCTTGACCGCTGGATCGTGCTGGCCATCCCCGGATATGCACTGACCGAGATCGTGCTGGCGGCCCAGGCCTATCGCTTCGACATCGCCACCACCGTCCGCGCCCGGGCAGTGGTGGAACCGTGGACCATATCGATCCTGGCGGGGGTGTTCTTCTACCTCGAACCGGTCAGCTCTTCGGGGCTTTCTATGGCTTACCTGGCCTCGATCTATGCCGGGCTGGCGGTTGCCTTATGGTCCTACCTGCGCACTTACGGGCCGCCCCGCCAGTGGCACCCCGATCCTGCGCGGATCTGGCGGATGACCCTGCGGGCTGTCCCGCTGGCAGTGGCCGATGCGATCGAGTGGGGCTCGCGCCGGCTGGACCTGTTCATCCTCGGCTTTTTTGCCGGACCCATCGCGGTGGGTGTCTATTACATGGCGCAGCAAGTCGCCAGCCTACCGCAGAAGCTGAAGACCAGTTTCGAGCCGATCCTCGGCCCGGTCATCACCGCGCGGCTGAAGGAAAAGGACTATGCCGCCATCGCCCGGCAGGTGTGCCAGGTGGGCTTCTGGATCGTGGCCGCACAGGCCGGGATCGCGCTGGCGCTGGGCATTCCGGGCGAGGCGCTGATGGGCCTGTTCGGACCGAACGGGCAATTCGTGCCCGGCACCGGGGCCCTGGCCTTCCTGCTGGCGGCAGAAGTGGTGGCCGCCACCGCCGTGGTATCCGAAGCCGCGCTGGTCTATGTGGCGCGGCTGCGCAACCTGTGGGTATCGATCGGCATGATCGCGCTGCAGGCTGTGCTGACAGTGGGCCTGATGCTGCTGGTCGAACGGATCGATTTCGAAAGCGCAGTGCGGGCCGATTATTACCGCGCCGCTGCTGCCGCTGCCGCCCTGATGCTGGCGCTGGCGACGGCCTCTGTCATCAAGGCGGTCATGCTGGGCCGCATTCTGGGGCACAAGATCAACAACTGGCGCTGGCCGCTGGTGTGGGCCGCTGCGGCGGCCGTTCTGGTGGGCCAGGTGGCCATCCTGCTGCCCGAATGGATGGAACTGGCCTTCGGTATTCCCGCCATCATGGCCGTCTATGGCTGGATCATCTGGACGCGCGGTTTCGGGCCGGAAGACCGGGTTCTGTTCCGCCGCAGCAGCAAGGCCGAAGGACCCCCTTCCGAAGGCGCCAGGGATTGCTGAACCAGCGGCATTTCTTGCTGTCATGCCGCGCCCCGCTGGCCGATGGCCTCGACGGGAGGCGGCCTGATCCGCTAGGACAGTGCAATGGCCATTCTGCATAGTTCCCGTGTCGTGCTCCCGCTCGGCGCCCTGGCGATCATTGTGCTGTCGCTGATCGGTGGCCGCCTGACCGGCCCGACACTGGCAGACAAGCTCGCGCGCAGTTCCAGCGCCATGATCGAGCGGGCTGGTGGCGCCGGACAGGTGGTGGCCCAGTTCAATTCCGCCAATGGCTTTGCCAGCCGTCACCCGGTGCTGGTGGGCGGCGAAGCGCTGGACGATGCCACGCGCGCCCGGATTGCCCGCGCAGTCGGCGCCGTATCCGGTGTGGGCAGCGTACGCTGGGCTGATTCCGGCCTGTTGGCTGCGGGCGAAGCGCCGATCGTCAACCCGTTGCATTGCCAGGACGATGTCAACGGCCTGTTGCGCGCGCGGACCATCCGGTTCGAAGAAGGCTCGGCCCGGATAGATGCGGCCAGCAATTCGCTGATCGACGAGGTCGCCGCCGCGCTGCGCCCCTGCCTCGGCAGCATCATTGCGATCACCGGGCACACCGACAATTCGGGCAACGAAGTGGGTAACCTGACCTTGTCGCGTGATCGCGCGGCGGCAGTGGAAGCGGCACTGGTGGCGCGCGGCATACCGGCTGACGGGTTGCGCGCACGCGGCGTAGGATCGCGCGTGTCGGTGCCGGGACTGGATCCGGGCGATCCGGCCAACCGGCGGATCGAATTCGGGGTGTTGGCCACCGAGCCGGTTTCCCCCACGCCGGTCGATACCCCTGGCCCGCGCTGAACCACCACCACAGGATCGTCACAGGATAGCCACTGGCAGGTTGCCAGCATCCATCCCGGATCGTTAGAAGACCGGCTTTGAACAAGGATTCCCATGCCCATCTGGCTCGAACTGCTGGTCCTGCTGCTGGTTGCCTATGCAATCGGGATCGGCCTTGGCTGGGTCATCTGGGGGCGGGAATAACAAGGTATCACCGCAGCTTTGGGGGTTTTCGTGGCTGAACTGTTGCAAGCAAACTGGATCCTGTTGCTGATCGCGCTGGCCATTGGCGTGTTGGTGGCGTGGTGGGTATTTGCCGCCAACCGCACCACCAAAGTGGAAAAGGACGACAGCGGCGAAGCTGACGCGCTGGCTCGGCGCAACCAGGCGCTGATCGACGCCCCGCCCGCTGCAGCAATCCCGCCGGTTGTGCCCAGCCCAACAGCACCGGCCAGCGGGGTTGACGACCTTGCCCTGATCAAGGGACTTGGCCCCAAGCTGAAAGTGCAACTGGCAGAGATGGGGATCACCACTTTTGCCCAGATTGCCGCCTGGGACGATGCCGAAATTGACCGGATCGACGCGCAGATGGGCCGCTTCCAGGGACGCATCCGGCGCGATGACTGGGTGGCGCAGGCGCGGCTGCTGGCCACGGGGGACAGCGCCGGGTTCGCCCGCCAGTTCGGCAACGGCTGAGGCGGCATTTGTGCCGCATTTGCTTTACGCTGGTTAGTCGCTAAGGGCGGTTTCAAAGGAGACTTGTTTGATGGCCGCGATGGTGCCTTTCGATTGGGCCGATCCGCTCAATCTCGATGATCAGCTGACCGAGGAAGAGCGGATGATCCGCGAAGCCGCGCACGGCTTTGCCCAAGGCGTGCTGCAACCGCGCGTGATCGAGGACTTTGCCCGTGAGGCCGATGCCCGTGAGCTGTTCCCGCAGATGGGCCAGGCGGGCCTGCTGGGCGTGACCATCCCCGAGGAATACGGCGGATCGGGTGCCAGCTATGTTGCCTACGGGCTGGTGGCGCGCGAGATCGAGCGGGTCGATTCGGGCTATCGTTCGATGGCCAGCGTCCAGTCGAGCCTGGTGATGTATCCGATCCACGCTTATGGTTCGGACGAACAGAAGGCCAAATACCTGCCCGGCCTGGCCAGCGGCGCGCTGATTGGCTGCTTCGGCCTGACCGAACCCGATGCCGGTTCAGATCCTGCCGGAATGCGCACCGTGGCCAAGCCGGATGGCGATGGCTACCGCATCTCCGGCTCCAAGACGTGGATTTCCAACTCGCCGTTCGCGGATGTGTTCGTGGTCTGGGCCAAATCCGAAGCGCATGGCGGAAAGATCCGCGGCTTCGTGCTGGAAAAGGGCATGGCGGGTCTTGATGCCCCCAAGATCGCCGGCAAGTTGTCGCTACGCGCCAGCACCACCGGCATGATCATGATGGACGACGTGCGCCTGCCCGGCGATGCCCTGCTACCCGGGGTCGAAGGCATGAAGGGTCCGTTCGGCTGCCTCAACCGCGCGCGCTATGGCATTTCGTGGGGCGCATTGGGCGCGGCGGAATTCTGCCTCGCCGCCGCCCGCACTTACGGGCTGGAGCGCAAGCAGTTCGGCCGTCCGCTAGCCGCCACACAACTGTTCCAGAAGAAGCTGGCCGACATGTTGACCGACATCTCGCTGGGCCTGCAGGGCAGCCTGCGGATCGGGCGGCTGATGGATGAAGGCCGGTTCGCCCCCGAAATGGTCAGCATCGTCAAGCGCAACAACGTGGGCAAGGCGCTGGATGTGGCGCGGATGGCGCGCGACATGCACGGCGGCAACGGCATTTCCGAAGAATACCAGGTCATCCGCCACATGGTGAACCTGGAAACGGTCAACACCTATGAAGGCACGCACGATATCCATGCGTTGATCCTGGGCCGCGCGATTACGGGGATTGCCGCGTTCTAGCCTACCGCGAACAGTCCGCCGCCAGCGCCTGCAAGTGGCAGGCCGCAGTGTGCAGGGCTGTTCGCACCACCGCGTTGCGCGCCGGCCAGTCGTCTACAACCGATGCCAGTTCGGTCAGCAAGACCCATTCCTGGGTCGAGAGATCATCGCCCAGGGCATGTGCCCGCATTACCCAGTCTACCTGTGAAACCATGACCTGCAGAATCGCCCCGCCCCAGCCTGAAAGATGGCAGGCAGGCCAGACTTGCGCGGATCATGTTACGGTTTTGTGACGCTGGCGGCGGTCGGCTGGTGCAGCTGACGCTTGCAACAACAGGCAAGCGGGCCGATGGCGTGGCCAGACGCCCCTCTACAGGTCACCCCCGCATCCTTCGCCCCGAGCCGCCCCCATATTCCCGCTTCCACACGTTGCGCGACCGGCTGGGCACGCGGGCGGGCGGTGTGGTGGCGACCATTGTGCTGGAAGCGCTGCTGCTGCTGGTCTTGCTGTCGTTGAACTATGGCACCCGGCCACCCACGCCCGACCAGCCGCGCCTGACCAGCGTGGAATTCACCGATCCGCCCCTGCCCGAGGACCCACCCGAGGCCGAGGCGGCGGCCCCTTCGGCACTGGTCCCCCAGGTTGAGCCTCCAGCAGCCTTGCCGCCTGTTCCTCCCGCCGAAACACCGCCACCCGGCGCGCAGCAACCCGCCCCGCGCGCAGCGCTGATCCCCATGACGCGCGAGGAGATGCAGGGTGCCGATATTTCCAACCTGCCCCGCCGCCGCCCCGATGCACCCAGCGGCCCGGCCTATGGCCCTGCTGCGCCTGGCCCTTCGGCGGGTGACAGCCAGGTAGTGGGCACCGCGCCCGACGGCTCCCCGCTATATGGCGCGCGATGGTACACCGAACCAACCGACCAGGAAATGACCGGCTACCTGTCCACCGCCACCTATGGTTCCGCCACGATCTCTTGTCGCACCGCGCCCGGATGGCGGGTGGAGGACTGCGTGGGGGTGAGCGAATACCCGGCAGGCTCCAACATGCTGCGCGCCGTGCTGGCGATGGCCTGGCAGTTCCGCGTCCGTCCGCCCCGGCGCGGCAACCAGTCACTGGTCGGCGGCTGGGTGCGGATCCGGATCGACTATAGCAATGGCCGGGGCATTGGCGGGCGTTGAAGCTGGCCGGCAGTGATTATTCTAGCCGCTACTCGCCGCTGGCCGAAACCGCCCGCCCGAAAATCTCCTCCAGCGGCGCTTGCACATCTGCGGGCAGCGGCGGGGCGAGGATCGAGGCGATGTTTTCTGCAAGATGCGCCGCGCTGCCGGTGCCGGTAAGAACCACGTGGGCGCCGGGTTCGTGGCGGCAGAAGCGATAGGCGGCCTCGATCTGGCTGCGTATGGCGGGATCGCGCCCCAGAAAGTCGAACGGATCGGCCGGATTGACCGCGGCTGCATCCACCTCGCCGCGGGCCACCAGTTCGGCCACTGCCTCGGCCGCGTTGGCGGCGGAATTCAGCCCGCGGCGGACCGCGAACATGATCAGCGTGCCCACATCCAGCGCCATGGTGTGCGGAAACACCAGTTTCCGCGCGCTCTGGTTCAGCATGTTGAAGCCCACCATCGCCACATCGAACAGGCCGGTCGGAACCGCCGCCTGCAGCATCGCGTGCTGCGTGTCGAAGCGGAACACCTCGGTAATGCCGATGAAACGGATCTTCCCCGCCTGCTGTTGGCGGTGCATCTCGGGCACCAGCACTTTGCAAGCGTAATCGAGCTGGTCCGTGCTCACCCCGTGGAGGTGGAACAGGTCGACATGATCGGTCCCCAGCCGCTTCAGGCTGGCATCGAGGTTGGCGGTGAATTGCGCAGGTGTCAGCAGTTCGGGCTGCTTTTCCGAACCTGCCTGTCCCACCCAACTCTTGGTAGACAGGAACAGGCCGCTGCGATCATGCTCCCTGATACCCAGCCCCACGGCTTCCTCGGTGCCATATGACATGGCCGTGTCGATGAAGGTCACGCCAAGTTCGATGGCGTGAGCCACGATCCGCGCGGCCTCGGCAGCAGATGCCCCGCGCGCCATGCCGAGCCGCGAGTGCCCGCCACAGCCGAGGCCGACAGCAGAAACGCGTGCGCCGGTGCGGCCAAGGATAACCTGGTCCAAGGCGCGCCTCAGTTGGCTGGCGGCGGGCCGTCCGGACGGCCACCGGGGCGGCCACCGGGACGGAATGCAGGCGGCGGCGGCGGGGTGCGGTGATTGGCAGCAAAGAAGCGGAAGATTTCAGGCATCGATGCCCCGATGATCGTGCCGTGATCGAGCCCGGGCATTTCGAGGTATTCGTGTTCCATGCCCATGCGTTCCAATGCGGCAGCCCAGGTGCGCACGCTGTCTGGCGGCACCACGTTGTCATCTCCGCCCTCGGTGATCATCACCGGAATGCCGGCATCCTTCATCGGGGCCAGCACCGCTTCCTGCGTCGGCTGCATCATGAAGGCCGCGGGCGCGATGGCGGCCACGGCGGCCCAGCGGTCCGCATGGCGCTGGCCCAGGAACAATGTACCGGCCCCGCCCATGGAATGACCCATCAGGTAGGTGCGGTTGGGATCAATGGTGAATTCGCTGGTGGCGATGGCGGTCACGGTCATCACGTCAAGCTCGCTCAATTCGGCCAGGTTGGCAGGGTCGGGGCCGTCGGGACCGAAGGCGATTACCGGCGAACCGTACCAGCCCACCTCGTTGAAACCCATCGGGCCGACCACGACATAGCCGCCTTCTTCCGCCAGATCGATCAGCCGGTCGCGCACGATAAAATTGGCATCACCGCCCATGCCGTGCAGCGCCACGATCAGCGGCGCAGGAACCGCCGGATCGACCTTGCTCGATACGAAAATGGTATAGCGCATCTGCTGGCCGGTGGGCGCGAAGGTATAGGAGCGCTCCTCCGCCCGCGGATCGACCGGCATGGTCATGGCCATGCGCGGCGGGCCGTTGGCGCTGGGCGGAGGTCCGTTCTGGGCCATCGCCAGCGGTGTGGCCAACAAGCCCAGTCCCAATAGCGCGGCAGCAGCAACGCCGCGCGCCTGTGCGAAAGCAATTTTCATGGCAAACCCTCCAGCAAATCTCCGGGCGGGAGACTAGCGCGGCACCTGTTAGTGGCAAGGAACTTCGCGCGGCGGCTACAGCGCTCCGGCTTCGATCCGCTCTAGGTAACAGAACTCCGGTTCATGTACCCCGGCGCGGCGGCGGATTTCCGCCACCTCGGCCGACTGGAAGAAGCCGCGCGCGGCATCGAGCGAGGTCCATTCGGAGAAATGGACGACCTTGTTGGCATCGCCATCAAAACGCAGCAGGTCATAGCTAAGCTCGCCAGCAGCGCGCCTGATCCCGGCGGCAGCGTCGAACGCCACCTTCCAAGCCGCATAATCTGCAACTTGGTGGATGATCAGGACGCTCGGCAAAGCTTATTCCACCAGCATCAGCGCATCCAGCGCGACTACGCCATCACCGTTGGGGTGGATGATGACGGGATTGAGGTCGATCTCGCGGATGCGCGGATTGCCTTCCATCACGCGGCCGATCTGCACGATCAGGTCTGCCAGCGCCGCCACATCCAGCGCCGGCGCGCCGCGCCAGCCCTGCAGGATTGCCGCCTGCTTCAGTGACAGCAGTCCGGCCACGACCTGGTCCTTGCCCATGTCGGGAGTGAACAGCTTCACGTCCTTGAGGATTTCGGCGGTCACACCGCCAAAGCCCGCCAGCACCACCGGCCCCCATTCGGGATCGGACTTGGCACCCACGATCATCTCGGTACCCATGCGGCCCATCTTTTCCACCAGCACGCCGTCGAGCGCGATGGCAGCGTTATAGGCGGCCACGTTGGTGTACATCCGGTCGAACGCGGCGCGCACGTCGTCGGCGGTCTTCAGGTTGAGCAGCACTGCGCCCGCATCGCTCTTGTGGCCCAGTGCCGAAGCCTGGCCCTTCATCACCACCGGATAGCCAATCGCTTCGGCCGCGGCCACGGCATCGTCGGCACTGGCGGCGAACTGGCTTTGCGGGAAGCTGATGCCCAGCGGCGCCAGCAGTTCCTTGGCCTTGTATTCGGGCACTACGCCCGACACGGCATCAAGGCCCGGCACATCGAGCGGCGGTAGCGAGTGGTCGGACAGGTCACGCTTGGACAGATCGGCCAGCCGGGCGATCGCGCGATAGGCCCGTTCGGTGCTGGGGAACCACGGAATGCCGACTTTGCGCAGCCCGTCGATATATTCCTGCGGCACGCGCGCGCCTTCATCCACCCCTGCAAATACCAGCGGCTTGGCGAAAGTGCCGTCTTCCAGCACCTTGATGATGGCGGGAAACTTGATCTTGCTGGTGATCGGATCGGACTGGATGATGGATGCGACCACCGAACCGATCCGGTCATCCGCCAGCAGGGCACCCAGCAGGTTGGTGTAGATCACCGGCTCTGACAGGCCCACTGCGGTAATATCCGTGGGGTTCGACACCGGCACGAAATCGGGCAGGATCGCCCGGATGGCCGGCGAATTGTCATCATCGAGATGGATCAGGTCGAGCCCGATGTCCTCGGCAATATCGAACGCCAGGCCGCGCAGCGCGCCGCTTTCGCCCAGCACGGCCATGTTCGCGCCCGGCAGCGCCTTGCAGCGCAGGGCGATCTCGGTGATGTCGGCCAGTTCTTCCAGCGTTTCGGCAAAGATCACGCCTTCGCGGCCAAGCTTGACCTTCATCAGCGCATAGTCGCCTGCCATTGCGCCGGTGTGGGTGGCGGCGCTGGCCTGCGCCTTGTCGCTGCGGCCAGGGTGCAACATGATGACCGGCTTGCCGGCTTCGCGCGCGCGGCGCGCGGCGGCGATGAAGGCGCGCGGACGGCGCAGGCTTTCCACATACAGGGCGATGACGTGGGTATCTTCGTCATCCACCAGCCATTCGACAAAATCCTCGACCCCGGCGGCCGCTTCATTGCCGGTGGAAACCGAGGTGGAAACATACAGCCCGCGCGGGTGCAGCGTAGTGGCCAGCACGGCGGCCAGCGCGCCCGACTGGCTGGCGATACCGACAGCGCGCGTGCCCTTTGGCGGCGACTGCATATTGGTTTCGACAAACGACAGCGGCACGCGATTGACGTAGTTGGTGGCACCCAGGCAGTTCGGCCCTTCGATCACCATGCCGTATTCCTGTGCGATGCGGCCCAGTTCAAGCTGGTCGCGCATGCCTTCTTCGCCCGCTTCGGAGAAACCGGCAGAATAGATCACCACGGCCCCGCAGCCGCGTTCGGCCAGGCCCTTCACCGTATCGAGCACAAAGGGGCGCGGGATCGCCAGCACCGCGCAATCGATGCCCTGCGGCAGCTCGGACACGTCCTTGCACACCTTCAGGCCCAGCAGCTCATCCCGCTTGGGATTGACCGGATAGACATCACCCGCAAATTCGTACTGCACCAGGTTGTTGAGCAGCGTTGCACCCAGCGCGCCATGCCGGTCCGAAGCCCCGATCACGGCCACCGATTTGGGGCGCAGCAGGCGGTCGATCTGTTCGTTGGTGAAGCGGCGGGTGGTCATCTTGTTTCCTCTTCCATCTGCGGCATTTGGCTGCGGCATTTCTGGCTGCGGTATTTCTGGCTGCGGTATTTCTGGCATCTCAGTTCTTGCTGCGCGTCCTAACGCCAGACATGCAGCGCGTCACCCCCGCCCTTGGCAGAGGTGACGCGGCAGGCATCAGGTTCTCGGTATCAGCCCTTGTTGAGCTTGGTCTTGTCAAATGTGCCAAGGCCGGGCTTGAAGGTCTTGTCATCAAGGAACTGCTTGGTGGCTTCCTTGCGGCTTTCTACGCCGCCGAACTGGTTCAGCGCTTCCTGCGCGCGGATCAGGTAATCCTCGGCGTTGTCATAGGTCATTTCCATGACGCGGCGCATGGCCCACTTGGTGGCGCGCACGGCCTGGCCGTCCTTCTTCTTCAGCACGTCGGCCACTTCCTGCACGCGGGCCTTCAGCTTGTCGGCGGGAAGGGCTTCGTTGACCATGCCCTTTTCTGCGGCCTGCTTGCCGGTCAGGTTCTCGCCCATCATGGCGTGGTACATGGCATCACGGAAGCCCATCAGGTTGGCCGCAACCTTCGATGCGCCGCCACCCGGCAGGATCGCCCAATTGATTTCGGACAGGCCGAACTGCGCATCTTCGGCGCAGAAAGCCAGGTCGCAGGCGAACAGCGGGCCATAAGCGCCGCCGAAGCACCAGCCATTGATCATCGCCACGGTGGGCTTTTCGTACCAGCGCAGGCGTTCCCACCACGAATAGGCTTCACGCTGGTGCTGGCGGACCTTGTGCAGGCCTTCCTGTTCGGCGTGGCGGAAGTATTCCAGCAGATCCATGCCGGCCGACCAGGCTGCGCCTTCGCCGGTCAGCACCAGCACTTGCACGTCATCGCGGAATTCCAGTTCTTCCAGCACGATCAGCATCTGCCGGTTGAGGTTCGGGCTCATGCAATTGCGCTTGTCGGGGCGGTTGAAATAGACCCAGGCCACGCCGTCGACGATGTCGTACTTGACGGTTTCTTCCTGCGGACGGGGATCGGGCTGCGAAGGCTGCTTGGCCATGGGGTTCTCTCCTGAAATGCGAGCAGAGCCGATTCGCCCTGGATCGCGCCAATATTGTTATCGTGGATAGCGATATGGATTGCTATGATCAACAACAATCGCTAACCTGCCCACCATGCGCGATCCCTTGCCATCTTACCCCGGCTATTCGCTGCGCCGTGCTGCCAATGCGACGGCGGCAGACCTGTCGGCGCGGCTGGGCACGGTGGGGCTGAAGCAGGTCGATGCCTCGGTATTGTTACTCCTCGCAGACAATCCTGCGGTGACTGCCAGTGCGCTGGGTCGCCAGCTTGACATCCAGCGTGCCAACATGGTGCCCCTGCTCAAACGGCTGGAAGACGCCGGACTGATCGCCCGCACGCCGATTGACGGCAAATCGCAAGGCCTGGCGCTGACCGATGCGGGACGTGACACGATGGGACAGGCGCGTGCCATCATCGATAAGTTCGAGGCCGATTTGCTGGGCCGTATTCCGGTTGAACACCGCGCTCACCTGCTGCCTGCGCTGGATGCCCTCTGGCGCTAGGCGCGCGGATTACCTACCAGTCCTGCAACAACGGTTTGGGAGCCAGCCATGCACATCCACCCAGCGCACCAGGTATCGGCTGAATGGGCCGCCGGCGCGAAGATCAATGCGGAACGCTATGCACAGATGTATCGCCAGTCGGTGGATGATCCCGACGCCTTCTGGCGCAAGGAGATGCAGCGGCTGGACTGGCTGCAGGTGCCCACGCAGATCAAGGACACCAGCTTCGCGGCGGACGATTTCCGCATCCGGTGGTTTGCCGATGGCACACTGAACCTCGCCGCCAACTGCCTCGACCGGCATCTGGCCACCCGCGGCGATACCGTGGCGATCCTGTGGGAGCCGGATCATCCCGATACACCTGCCCGCCAGCTGACTTACCGCGAACTCTACGAAGCGACTTGCAAATTTGCGAATTTACTCAAGATACATGGTGTGAAGCGCGGCGACCGGGTGACCATCTATCTGCCGATGGTACCTGAAGCTGCGGTGGCCATGTTGGCCTGCGCACGGATTGGCGCGGTCCATTCAATCGTGTTCGCCGGGTTCAGCCCCGATGCCCTGGCCGGCCGGATCGCGGATTGCGCCAGCACCGTTGTCATCACGGCCGACGAAGGCTTGCGCGGCGGCAAGAAGGTTCCGCTGAAGGCCAACGTGGATGCGGCGTGCGACAAGGCGCGGGTCGATACCGTGATCATGCTGCGCCACACCGGGGCCGACGTACCGATGCTGGCAGGCCGCGATGTCGACTGGGCCGGGGCGGTCGCGGCCATGCCGGCGACATGCGAACCGGAGGAAATGGGCGCGGAAGACCCGCTGTTCATCCTCTATACCAGCGGCTCCACCGGCCAGCCCAAGGGCGTGCTCCACACCACTGGCGGCTATGCGCTGTGGGCGGGGATGACACACGAATACACGTTCGATTATTCCCCCGGCCAGATTTACTGGTGCGCAGCCGATATTGGCTGGGTGACCGGCCATTCCTATGTCGTTTACGGCCCGCTGCTGAACGGCGGAACCACGCTGATGTTCGAAGGCGTGCCCAACTTCCCGGACTATTCCCGCTTCTGGCAGGTGGTCGACAAGTATCAGGTCGAAATCTTCTACGCCGCCCCTACAGCGTTGCGCGCGTTGATGCGCGAGGGCGATGACTGGGTGGCAAAAACCAGCCGCAAGTCCTTGCGATTGCTGGGATCAGTGGGGGAACCGATCAATCCCGAGGCTTGGGAATGGTATTACAACGTGGTGGGTGACGGGCGCTGCCCGATTGTCGACACGTGGTGGCAGACGGAAACCGGCGGCCACATGATCACCCCCCTGCCCGGCGCCCATGCGCTGAAACCCGGCAGCGCCAGTTTCCCGATGTTCGGCGTGCAGCCACAAGTGGTCGACCCGGCCAATGGCCACGTGCTGGAAGGGGCCACCGAAGGCGCGCTGGTGTTGACCGACAGCTGGCCCGGCCAGATGCGCACGGTCTATGGCGATCACGATCGCTTCATCCAGACCTACTTCACGCAATATACGGGTAAATATTTCACCGGCGATGGCTGCCGCCGCGACGAGGACGGATATTACTGGATCACCGGCCGGATCGATGATGTGATCAACGTGTCCGGCCACCGCATGGGCACTGCCGAAGTGGAAAGCGCGCTGGTGGAACATCCGCTTGTCGCCGAAGCAGCGGTCGTGGGCATGCCGCACGACATCAAGGGCCAGGGCATCTATGCTTATGTCACCACTATGGACGGGGTGGCCGACAGCGACGACCTGCGCCGCGAACTGATCCAGTGGGTGCGCAAGGAAATTGGCCCTATTGCCACGCCCGACGTGATCCAGTTCGCGCCCAGCCTGCCCAAGACCCGCAGCGGCAAGATCATGCGCCGTATCCTGCGCAAGATTGCCGAGAACGACACCGGAAACCTGGGCGATACCAGTACGCTGGCTGACCCGAGTGTGGTGGATGATCTGTTGCAGAACAGCCCGCACACGAAGGGGTAACAACGATGATCACCATTTATCACGTCCCCAGTTCGCGCAGCCAGCGGATCGTCTGGCTGATGGAGGAAATGGAGGAAGCCTATCACCTGGAGAGTTTCGGCATCCCGGTGCCCAACAGCTTCCTGGCGGTTAACCCGCTGGGCAGCGTGCCGACCATTACCGATGACGATGCCGACACGCCGATCACCATGTTCGAAAGCATCGCCATCCTGCTGTACATCACCGGCCGGCGGCTGGTGGCAGGTAACGAGCGGGCGATTGCCCTCGCGGTCGGCCCGCGCCCCGATCCGGCCCATTATGCGCAGCACCTGCAATTCCTGCATTTCGGCGAGGCCGATCTGGCAACGCCCATCGGCACCATATTCCGCACCCGTGTGTTCACCGCGGAGCAGACCAACAACACCATCGCCGACCAGTTGGCGCAGCTCGAAAAGCGGCTGAATTTCCTCGACGATCATCTGGCCGACGGGCGCGAATTTGTGACTGGTGGCCACTTCACCATCGCCGACATCTCCATCGGCTATGCCTTTCTGCTGGCCGAATTCACCAGGTGTGAAGTGACCTTGCCCCAGCACGTTGCCGGCTATTGGCAGCGGTTGCAGCGCCGCCCCGCATTCAAACGCTCGATCGCCGCGTAATCCGCGACACCAAAGAATACAATTTCGCGCTGGCAAGCTTTGGCCTTGTGGTTAAACTCCCCCGATAAAAATGGAGGGGGAGAGCCATGAAAACCAAGTTTTGCACCACACTGATTGCGTCTGCCGCATTGGGGCTGGCGGGCATCAGCCTGCCCGTAGCTGCGCAGATCGCCGGAGTGCCGCTGGAGATGGAACCGCGCGCCTGCGACCGGGCGTGCCTGGAAACCTATGTCGAACGCTATCTCCAGGCGATGAGCGACGGCGAGGTGGCGGATGACCTTTTCGCGCGCAATGTCCGCTTCACCGAAAACGGCGTGGAACTGCCGCTTGGCAACGAAGGGCTGTGGGCCAGCACGGTCAGCCCACGCGGCTACCGACTGGTCGTGCCCGATGTGGTGACAGGGCAAGTCGCCGCTCTGGTGACGGTGCAGGAACAGGCCAGTTCGTCTGCCACCGGCCCCCAGCGCGAGGCAGAGCCGGTCGGCGTCTCGCTGCGCTTGCGGATCGACCGCGAAGGGCGGATTTCCGAGGTCGAGCAGATCGCGGCCCGCCCCGATCGCCCGCTCGGCGCAGGCGCTGCCACAGCCTCGTCGAACCCCTTCCCCGCAACAGGCGCGGCAGTGGAAGCCATGGGCGCACCCTGGCCGGGATTTTTCGAGGCCGTACCCGAAGCCGAACGCCACTCCCGCGCTGAACTGGTCGAGATGGCCAATGCCTATTTCGAGGCGGTCGAACGCAATACCGGAAACGATTACTACCCCTTCGCCGACGATTGCCTGCGCTATGAAAACGGCATGATCATCGTCGGCCCGCCGGGCACCATCGGCATGCGCGGACAGGAAGTGCAAGGGTGCCGCCAGCAGCTTGAAACCAGCCTGATCGGCGCTGTCACCTCGATCCGCGACCGGCGCGTGGTGGCGGTTGATCAGGAGCGCGGCATCGTGTTCGCCTTCGCCTTCTTCGATCACCGGCCGATCAACTGGTCATGGCAATTGGGCGAGCTGTTCAAGGTGGAAAACGGCCAGTTCACCCGCATCGAGGCGATCTTCATTCGCGGGCCGTACGGCATCTGTTCGGGCTGGAGCACTTACGAGCTGTGCCGCAGCGAAGAACCGCAGGACGTGCGCTGAGCGCGCTTGAAAGGACAAGACCATGATCCGCACATTGCTCATCGCCACCGCCGCCCTCGCCGCACTCGCCACTGCCAACCCGGCGATGGCCCAGAACGGCCCGCCGCCCAGCCCCTATGCCGCGCGGGTCGATCGGCCCACCTGCACGCGGGATGAGCTGAAGGCGCTAACCGCCGCCTATGTCGAAGGACAGCGCAGCGGAAGCCTGTCCGCCCTGCCGCTGGCGGGCAATGCCCAGTATCTGGAAAACATGGCCAACGTGGAGGCAAGTGCGGGTCTGTGGAACACCGCGCTGCCGGTGGCCAATTCGCTGAGCTTCCATGATGACCAGCGGTGCAAGACCTTCACCGAGATCGTGGTGACGGAAGGGGGCACCCCCTACATCATCGGCACCCGGCTCTATGTCCACGAAGGCCAGATTATCCGGGTCGATTCCATCGTGACGAAAACCGGCGACTGGCTGTTCAATGCCAATGCCTTCCTGCGCTATTCGCAGGCCGAGGACTGGAGCGTGCTACACCCATACCAGCGGACCCCGGCATCCGAGATGATCCGTGGGGCCAACGCCTATCTCGATGGTTTTGCCGACAAGTTCACCGACATTCCGTGGGGCGTGCCCTGCGCCCGGCTGGAAGGCGGCGCCTATACCAACCGCGATGGCCGGGCCGATGCCAGCTGCGAAGTGGGCATGCCGCCGGGCGTGCTGTATATCACCCACCGGGATTACCTGATCGACGAGGAGATGGGCGTGGTCAACGTGTTCTGCCGGTTCGGCGGCAATGCTACCTCGCCGGATTCGCACACCTTCCGCTATATCGACGGCAAGTTCCGCCTGATCCACACGCTCACCGCCATTCCCGGGCCGCAGGCCAATGACGAAGGCGGCATGGTGCGCGGCGCGGTGGATCCGAATGCCTAGGTAAAATCCCCCAGGTCCATTGTCGCACGATCGTAGCCATCTGGCTGCATGGTGCAGGCTATGAACATGGTGCAAAAAATTGGCGGAATGATCGGGCGGCGGCGTGACAGTCGGCTGCGCGTTGGCGTTCCCGCGCAGTTGATCACCCTGCATGGCCAGTTCACTGCCAGTCTTGCCGACCTGTCGCAGTCGGGCGCGCACATCCGCACCAAGGGTCGGCTTGTGCGGGGCGATGAGGCTGTCGTGACCTGGCTCGGCTTCGAGGCGTTTGGCACCATCGTGTGGGCCGCATCGGGCGAGGGCGGGCTGGAATTCGACGAATTTCTGCCCGAGGCCATCCTGATCCAGACGCGGCAGCAAGTGGACCAGGGCATCGCGCCAAACGCCGAGCAAGCAGCCTATGACGGCGCGCGCAGCTGGTACATGGGCTATCGCTAGGGGCAGTGGGCCGGTCCGGCTTGTCAGTTTGGTACCAGGTAGCCTCACTTCTGCGATAAATGCAGCGGTAGGCAGACAGGAGACTGGTTGCATACCGGCGCTGCTGGTAGGCAGGGCTTGCTCCAATCCCGCGCCTGCCGCCACAAGGAACTGCCATGCCCCGCGCCCGCCTCTATTCGCTGGAAGAGCTGGAAGACATCCCCGGCACCCACGTGTTCACCGCCCGCCGCAGCCGGCAGGGCTATCACCTGCACAAGTTCTGTATGAGCCTGATGCAGGAGGACAACCGCACCGCCTTCCGGGCCGATGAGCGCGCCTATCTGGACCGCTACAAGATGACGGACGAGCAGAAGGAAGCCGTGCTGGCGCGCGATCTTACCCGCCTGATCGAGCTGGGCGGCAACATGTACTTCCTCGTCAAGATCGCCAGTACTGACGGGTGGAGCGCGCAAAAGGCGGTCAGTTCCATGTCCGGCATGAGCGCCGAGGAATACGGACAGATGATGAAGGACGGTGGCCGCTCGCCCGAAGGCCTGCGGTCGAAGCGGGATCAGTCCAGGGAGGAGCAGCACTGATGGCCCGCATTACCGCCGGTATCGCTACCAGCCACGTGCCCGCCATCGGCGCGGCAATCGACAACGGCCGCATGGCTGACGAATACTGGGCGCCGGTATTCGAAGGCTATGAATTCGTGAAGGAATGGATCAAGGACAACACGCCTGATGTGGTGATCCTGGTCTATAACGATCACGCATCCGCGCTGATGCTCGACATCGTGCCCACTTTCGCGATCGGTTTTGCCGAAGAATTCCTGCCTGCCGATGAAGGCTGGGGCCGCCGCCCGGTGCCTGTGGTGCACAACCATTCCGATCTGGCCGCGCACGTGGCCGAACAGCTGGTGATCGACGAGTTCGACATTACCATCATCAACGAGATGGACGTGGACCACGGCCTGACCGTGCCATTGTCGCTGGTGTTCGGTCAGCCTGCGGAATGGCCGTGCAAGGTCATCCCGCTGGCAGTCAACGTGACCCAGTTCCCCACCCCTTCGGGCGAACGCTGCTGGAAGCTGGGCGAGGCAATCCGCAATGCGGTGAAGACCTTCCCGGAAGATCTGAACGTGCAAGTGTGGGGCACCGGCGGCATGAGCCACCAGTTGCAAGGCACCCGGGCAGGCCTGATCAACGCCGAATTCGACCAGCGCTTCATCGACCTGCTGGCGCACGAGCCGGAAGAACTGGTTCCCATGACCCGGCTGGAATACCTGCGCGAGGCAGGCACCGAGGGGATCGAACTGATCATGTGGCTGATCATGCGCGCTGCGTTGGGCTATGGCGTGGAGGAGCTGCACCGGTTCTATAAGGTTCCGGCCAGCAACACGGCAGTGGGTCATGTGGTGTATGAGGCGCGCAGCTGACCCCCTGTACTTGACTCTTTTCGGGAAGGGGCGTTCCTTTCTGCCGGGGCGGAATGCCCAATGGCGGGCGATCCCCCTCGGAGGGGAATGTCATGAAAAATGGCTTTATAATTGCGGCCTTGCCGCTCATGTTTCTTGGTGCATGCAGCGAATCGGAAGAAGCGACTCCAGTCGAAGCAGCGCCTGAAGTAGACCTTGCTGCTGGGACCGGACCATTTCTGGTCACTTTCCCGGACGGCACTCGCACCCTGAATTTTGCAACCGCCGACGGTGTCAATTATGGTGGAGCCTTGGCAGGAGAACCGGGAGCCTGGACCAGGACCGACGATGGGGCCTGCGTTGATCCGGCCGGCGATGCAGAACCGATTTGCTGGACCAACAATGAGCCAGCCGCTGACGGAACTTTCACCTTTACCAGAACTGATGGCACTGCCTCGGGCACCATAACGCCATTGGTGGAGGCTGTGGAAGGCCAAGGGGGTGCCTGGACCGTCGCCAACGCAGACGGGACCATGTCGCTCGCCGTGTGGGCCGCCGATGGCAAGTCATATATGGCTCCTGTGGCCGAGACCGGAAGCTGGCGGGCTGCCGATGGCCAGCGTTGCGGTCGGAGTAATGCAACTGCGGAAGAAACCTGCGGAACGCCGGGCGAAATGGGTGCGGATGGTACCTTCACCTCGACCAACGCCGATGGCACCACACTCACGGTGCAGATGTTGCAGTGACGGTCTGATCAGATTGTCGTGACGATAAGCGAGGGGCGGCCGGATTGGTCGCCCCTTGTTGTTACGGGCGCTGCGTGTTTAGTCGTGCAAAGCGGCGATGGGGCAGCTGACTTAGGGGTTTTTGCTCGTCCTCCGCCTGGCGCGGGGCAGCACAGTCGGATTATCAATTTCAAGAATATTGGCAAACCATGTGCTCGGCCCCTGCCCGTCGTTGAAACAATCGACTTCAGCCCCGAACGCGATAGATTGAGAAGAGATTGGGACAAGCACCAATGCCTGTCAATCTGACAGACCCGACCTGTGGCGGGGAAATATGGCGGTGCGCCTATCCCCGCCGCAGCGACATCCGCGAAAGCACCCCGTCCTTCAGAACATAGTGGTGGAACAGTGCGGCCACCGCGTGGAGGCCGATCAGCCAGTAGCCGATCGTTCCGCCCAAGCCGTGCAGTTCCTCGACATTGTGCGCCAGCGCCTCGTCGACCGGGGCGATGGCGGGCAGGTTCAGCCCCCAGAATGGTATCGCATCCCCTTCGGCGCTCAGGATTACCCAGCCGGCCAGCGGCATCGCAATCATCAGGCCATAGAGCACCAGGTGAACGGCTTTGGCCGAAAGGCTGCGCCACGCCGGTTCAACCAGCTTGGGCGGTGACCTGGTGAAAACCCTTGCAACGATTCGCAGCCAGACCAGGACAAACACTGACAGGCCAAGGGTGAAGTGCCACGCCTTCATCGCTTCACGCGGGTCGCTGCCGCGCGGATAGAATTCACGCAGCTCGATCAGCGCATAAACGGCAATCATAACCAGCAGCATCAGCCAGTGGAGCATGATCGAGGCGGTACTGTAGCGACCGGAACTGGGTGTGGAGGACATGGGGGCGATCCCTTCTCGTTTGCTTGTGCGCTGCCCGTTTGGGCACTGCATTGTTCCGGGTCAATCACCCAGCATTGGTGACGGCTTGCCCGTGGCCAGGTCGGCGTCCGAAAACCGGATCGGTGTACGCAGCCCCATGATCCCTTCACCCAGATCCAATACCATGCCGCGCGCCGCAACTTGCGGATCGGCCAGCGCCTGTTCAACCGTGTTGATCGGACCTGCGGGTATCCCTTCGCTCTCCAGCGCCGCCAGCAGTGCATCGCGCTCCCAATCGCGGGTCTGGGCGGAAACGGCGGCGGACACCGCCACCCGGTCAGCCACCCGGCCAGCGTTGGTGGTCCAGCCCTGCGGCGGATTGAGGTCGAGCAGGTCGGCCAACCGCACAAACTGATTGTCATTGCCCACAGCGATGATCAGCCATCCATCGGCACAAGGGAACGCCTCATAAGGCACGATGTTGGGATGGGCATTGCCCAGCCGCGTGGGGCTAACACCGCTGGCGAGGTAGTTCATCGCCTGGTTGGCCAGCGTGCCCACCATCACATCCAGCAGCGCCATGTCGACCAGTTGCCCCTGCCCTGTCCGCTGCCGCATGTGCAGCGCGGCCTGCACGCCGATCACCGCATACAGTCCGGTCAGAATATCGGCATAGGCCACGCCGATCTTTTGCGGCGGGCCAGCGGGATCACCCGTAAGGTCCATGATCCCGCCCATGCCCTGCACGATGAAATCATACCCTGCGCGCGGGGCATAAGGCCCGTCCTGCCCGAAGCCTGTGATCGAGCAATAGACCACGCGCGGGTTGATCGCCTTCACGCTCTCGTAATCGAGGCCAAACTGCTTCAGGCCGCCCAGCTTGAAGTTCTCGATCACCACGTCGGCCTCGCGGATCAGGTCGATCACGCGGGCCACATCGTCGGCCTTGCGAAAATCCGCCACCATGCTGGTCTTGCCGCGATTGGTGGCGTGGAAATAGGCTGCCTCCTTGCTACCGTCCGTCCGGTCAATGAACGGCGGCCCCCAGCGCCGGGTATCGTCGCCCTCGGGGCTTTCCACCTTGATCACCTCGGCCCCCAGGTCCGCCAATACCTGCCCCGCCCACGGCCCCGCCAGGATGCGGGCGAGTTCGACCACCTTGATGCCGTGGAGCGGTGTTTGGCGGGGAGCGTTGGTCATGCGGCCAACCAATATGCAGGGCCGGCCTCATCGTCATTGGCACTGCGGTTTGATCGACATTGCGCCGTGCGCTTGCGCCGCCGTGCTTGCGGCCGCCGCATGATTTTTGTCAGCACATCGCTAACGCGGCCCAGCCCTGCTTTCGCCGAAGAAATAGCTGCCAGCGCATAGGTCACCAGCACGGCATCGAGATAAATCGACAGTTCGAACGCATAGGTGGCCACCAGTTCAGGCCCGGCAAGGAAGATTACCTCGGGTCCGGCGAGCATGAAGCCCATCATGAGGGCAGCAAATATCGCTTGCCGTAACGTCAGGCTGGAAATCTGTTCGATCGGCCAAACCACTAACATGCGATGAGCCATTCTGGCCAACGGGGCACTTGGCGCCAGTCGCAGCAACAGTGTCAAAACGACCAGCAGGCCGGTCAGTAGCATGTCAGCAACTCCTCAAACCGCCGCGATCTTGAACACCCGTTCGGCATTGCCGTGGCACAATGCGTGCATTTCAGCATCGGTGCAGGCAAAGTTCTCGATGAAATCCACCGCCGGTTTCATCGGCTGATACGGATAGTCGATGGCCCAGATCACGTTTTCGATGCCCATCCGGTCAATCGCATAGCGCAGCGCCAGCGGGTCTTCCACGCCGCTGGTGGTGAACACGAAGTTGTCCTTGAAATACTCTTCCATGCTGCGTTGGGTCTTTAGGGCGCGGCCAACCTGTTGCGCGCGGCTGTTCATGAAATTGATCCGCCAGATGAAGAACGGCACCATCTCGCCCATGTGGCCCACGCATATGCGGAGCTTGGGGAAATGGTCGAACACGCCGCCTGCCATCATCCGCAGCATGTTGGTGCCCACTTCCACCCCGTAGGCCCACATGGCGCTGTCCATCGCATAGTCCATCAGCGGACCCTTCAGCGTATCGGAAGGCCCGCGCGGGTGGATATAGATCGTGGCATCCAGCGCCTCTGCCGCTTCGAAAATCGGCCAGAACTTTGGATCGTCGAAATATTCGCCATTGGTGTGGCCGTTGACCACCAGGCCGTTCAGTTTGAGTTCGGTCATCACCCGCTGCACTTCCTTGGCCGCGCGCTTGGGCGAATGCGGGGCGAAGCTGGCGAGGCCGGCGAAGCGGGTGGGGTATTTGGCGCAGATCGCGGCCATCCGGTCATTCGCCAACGCTGCCAGTTCGGTGGCGGTATCGGCATCGAACATCTGCACGCCCGGCGCGGTCAACGTGAGCAGGTGCATGTCCACGCCGTACTGGTCCATCTGTGACAGGCGCTGACCTTCCACGTCCTTCAGGCCTTCCAGGAAGTTCATTTTGCCATAGCCGGTGGAATCGTTGTCCGCATCGTAGATGCCGCCAACCAGCAGCTTGTCGGAACTTTGCGACGGGCCACGCGCGACCTTGCGCAATTCCTCGGCCACTTCGGGGATCGACCAGGCTTCCTCGCAGGCGATCAGGCGGCATTTCGTACCCATGTGCATTCCTCTCCCAAGGCTTGGCCTCTGCCAAGGACCAGTTTGTCTGTTGCAAACAACGTAGCGCCCGATGCGCCAAGGACAACCGCAATCCGATTTGGCGCAATCGGATTTGGCGCAATCGGAATTGGCGCAATCGCTTGCCGCCTTCCCGCTTGCCGCCTAGCTTTCCTGCCATGCCGCAACGCGCCCCCTCGCAGGATGAAAGCTGGACCTCTACCGGCCTGGCCCAGCGCGATGCGATCAGCGCCTGGCGCGATTGGGCGGCCAGCACCATCGCCCCGATCGAGGTCGAGGTGTTCGACCCGAACGCGTTTGCCGCCCGCTGGGTGAGCCACGGGATCGGCCAGTTGCGACTGCTCCACCTCCACGCCCCGGCCCAGCGTGTGACGCATGTCGGGGCGGAGGGGCTGGCCCAAGGGCCGACTATGCGCGCCACGCCGTCAATACAGCTGGTCTATGCCCGCGCTGGCGTGCTGGTTACGACCATGGCCGGGCGAACCTTCGACGTATCGCCGGGCCAGTTCGTCCTGCTCGACAACACGCGGTTCTATTGCATGGAGATGGCGACAGAACACGAGGCGGTGGACCTGATGATGCCGCAGGGCTGGCTGGAACGCTACCTGCCCGACCCCGCCGCCCTGCTGGCCCGCCCGATCTCGGCCCGTGAAGGCTGGGGCGCTCCGCTCGGGGCCTTGCTGGAGACCATCCTGGATGGCGGACTTACCCACGCGCCCCTGCCGCGCCCGTTGATTGCCGAACAGTTCGGCCGCTTGCTGGCACTCGCCACGGGTACGCCGGAAGCAGAGGAAGCGCCGCGGCACCGCAACCAGCTGGCCAGCCGCATCCTGCGGCGGATCGAAAGCGACTATGCCGATCCCGACCTGTCGCCAGAAATGGTGGCAGGCCAAATCGGCATATCCAAACGCTATCTGCAAACGCTGCTGGCAGCCAGCGGCACCAGCTTCGTGGCCGAATTGAACGCCACCCGGCTGGAACGCGCGAGCGAATTGCTGGCCGACCAGCGCGCCGCCAGCCTGCCCGTGGCCGACATCGCCTTCCGCGCCGGGTTCCTCGATCCCGGATATTTCACCCGCCTGTTCCGCAAACGCTTCGGCATCACGCCGCGCGAATGGCGGGCCGGCAATGCACCGCAGAGTTGAGCTTCATGACGACCACCCTCCCCGCTTATTTCCTCAGCCACGGTGGCGGCCCGTGGCCCTGGCTGATGGCGCGCGATGGCTCGCCGTTCGATGCGCTTGATGCCTCGCTGAAGGATTTGCGGCGCGAATTGGGGGACCGGCCGCGCGCGGTTCTGCTGGTCTCGGCGCATTGGGAGGAGGCGGTGTTTTCGTTCTCGGGCGCGGCACGTCCGCCGATGCTGTATGACTATTACAACTTCCCGCCAGAGATGTACGCCATCCGCTATGATGCGCCGGGCGAACCGGCCCTGGCCGCGCAGGCGGCGGCGCTGCTCGAAGCGGGCGGGATAGCGGCGCGGGTTGATCCGGCACGCGGCTTCGATCACGGCACTTTCAGCCTGATGCAGGCGATCTGGCCGGAAGCGGATATGCCCGTGGTGCAGATGTCGATCCGCACCGATTACGATCCTGCTGCCCATATCGCCGCCGGGCACCTGATCGCTTCGCTGCGCGACGAGGGCGTGGCGATCATCGGCAGCGGGCTGAGCTATCACAACTTGCGCAACATGGGGCCGCAGGCCGCCGGCCCATCGCGCGCGTTCGATCATTGGCTGCAGACCAGCCTGCTCGGCAAGTCAGCTACGATGCGCGAAAATGACCTCGTCCACTGGACCGCAGCACCCGCCGCCCGTCTTGCCCACCCGCGCGAGGATCACCTGCTGCCCCTGATGGTGGCGGCAGGTGCGGCGCGCGATGATCCCGCCACGCTGGCCTATCACGAGGATGCCTTCCTCGGCTCGATGGCGGTATCCAGCTTTCGCTTCGGCTAGGGCGCGCCCAGCTTGCGCAGCTTCGGCGTGACCATCGGCACGGTCAGCATGGTGCTGGCCACCGCCATCAGCAGCAGGGCGGTGAAGGTCTGGCTGGTGATGATCTGCTTATCCAGCAGTACGTTGGCAAAGATGATCATGATCAGTGCCTTGGTCTGCAGCAGCCAGCCGATCACGCTAGCCTCGCCCTTCTTCCAGCCGAGCATGCGCCCCGCCAGGTGAACGCCCAGCAGCTTGCCGCCAACCGATGCCGCCAGCAGCAGTGCCGCCACCGCGAACACCGCCAGCCCGCCGCCTTCCCAACTGGTCCTAAGGCCGGTCGACAGAAAGAACACCGGCATCACGGTGAGCAGGATCACGCCGCGGAAGGTGTCCAGCTTGTCTTCGCCAAACCACTGGCGATCCAGCACGCAGCCCGCCAGAAACGCGCCGACCATGTAATGCAGCCCCGCCCAGTCGGCCACCAGCCCGCATACGACCAGCCAGATCAACCCGGCGTACCAGCGATCGTTTTCCGACAGGCGCACCATCAGCTTGCGCATTGCCCAGGCCGCAGGGGTGAATAGCAGCAGGAATGCGCCCTGCCGCGCGATCCGTTCCATATCCAGCAGGATAATCGCCAGCACAGCCCAGATCGCCAGATCATCAAGGCTGGCATAACGCAGCATCCGCTGGCCCAGATCCTGGCGGAATATCTCGAGCTTTTCCATCAGCAGCACAAGGATCGGCAGCGCGGTGACCGCGCAGGACATGCCGATACCCAGCAGGCCCTGGTAATAAAAACCTTCCGGTCCCAGCCAGCCGGGGAAGGACAGGATCAGTACCGCCGCCGCGGCACCCGCCAGCAAGGGCGTGAATAGCGCGAACCCGGCCGTGACAGTGGTCTCGCGCCGATCCTTCCACGCGGCGTGCAGATCAAGTTCGATCCCCGCCACAAACACGAACATCATCACCGCCCACCAGGCGATGCCGTTCAGCGCGCCGATCACTTCGGGGGCGAAGATGGTGTCGTAATAGGCTGGAAAGGCTGCCCCCAGCACACCCGGCCCCAGGATGATCCCGGCGATGATCTGCACCACCACCAGCGGGGCATAGTAATCGGTCCGCAGCACCCGCCAGAACAGGTAAGGCACGGTGAGGATGATTGTTAGCGCTACCAAAAATAGCTCGGTCGTCGTGACTGTCATGTGATCCCCCACCCATCCAACATCAAGACAAAACCCCCTGCGCTTTTATCCTGTTTGGCATGCGCACGAATCCTTTGGGCCGGGCAGGTGATGCAGTAAACCTGCAGCCCTGACAATTGTCCGGAGCGCTTCGGGTCGACAGAAGCGAACAGGATCAGGCTCGGAGAGGAGACCTGGGTGCGCCGCCACCACCCGACAGAGGTGGGGCGGCGCGCCAAACTTTTGACGGTACGGCCACATGGCCTGAAAGGTTTTGGCATGAGCGATGCGCCCAAGGGGTTTCCCCTCCCCAGTTCACTCACAATCGTCCCCGGCACCGAGGCGGCCCAGGCGGCCTATCCGTATTACACCCATTTCGTGCCCGAAGATGACGAGCGGTTCTGGTTCTACAACTCGATGCATTTCCCCGAGCCGATGCACCATTTCGACATGATCACGGCGGAAGCCGCCTATGTTGCGCTGGGTGCCTTCAACACCCGCGTCCACGTGCTCCCCACCGCCAAGGGCATCGATCACCGCGTGATCAACGGCCGAGTTTATATCGGCGGCGTGGCGGTGACCGATCCTGACGAGATTGCCGAACGGGTGGGCGAATTCCAGCAGCGCGCGTTCTACTATTACGAGAACTGGGAAACCCTCTACGACCAGTGGAAGGTAAAGATGAAGGCGCTGATCGCCGATGCCCAGGCACTGCCGGTCCCGTCGCTGCCCAAGTACGAGCCGCTGGAAACCACCCATACCGGCAAGGGCATCGCCGCCAACCACGACCTGCTCAAGATCTACCAGGCAGCAGATCGAGGGCTACCACCGGATGTGGCACCACCACTTCGAATTCCTGCTGCTCGGCTACGGCGCCTACATGACCTTCTTCGATTTCTGCAAGAAGGCCTTCCCGGAGATTTCCGACCAGGCAATCAGCCGCATGGTGGCAGGCATGGAAGCCGAGATTTTCCGCCCTGATGAAGAGGTGAAGCGCCTTGCCCGGCGCGCGGTGGAACTGGGTGTCGACGGGCATTTCATCGACAACGCCGATATCGACACGGTGCTGGCAGACCTCGACGCAGTCGGCAGCGCGGGCAAGGAATGGCTGGCCGAGCTGGAAACCAGCCGCAACCCGTGGTTCAACGTATCCAGCGGCGATGGCTTCTACCACTATCACCGCAGCTGGAACGATGACCTGTCGATGCCGTTCGCGGCATTCCCCGGCTATATCGAGAAGATCAAGGCCGGCATCAATGTTGAACGCCCGACCGCCCAGCTGATCGAGGAGCGCGAGGCCCTGGTGGCCGACTACCGCGAACTGCTCGACACTGACGAGGACAAGGCGACCTATGACCAGCTGATCGAACTGGCGCACCGCGTGTTCCCCTATGTGGAAGGGCACAAGTTCTACTGCGAGCACTGGTACACCAACCTGTTCTTCAACAAGATCCGCGAATTCGGTCGGCTGCTGCTGGCCCACGGTTTCTTCGGCGCAGACGGCGTGGAGGAGGACGTGTTCCACCTGACGCAATACGAACTGGAAAGCGCCATCGTGGACCTGATGCTCAGCTGGGGGATCGGCAGCGATCCGCGCGGCCCGGCCTACTGGCCCGCCATCGTGGCGCAGCGCAAGGCGGCGATTGCCGAATGGGCGCTGCACGATACGCCGCCGGCGCTGGGCAATGTGCCCGATGCGATCGACGATCCTGCCATCAACATGCTGTGGGGCATCACCCGCGAAAACCTCGACAAGTGGCTTGATGACGGCAGCGAGAACGACAAGGAGCTGAAGGGCTTTGCGGCGTGTTCCGGCGTGGTCGAAGGCACGGCGCGGATCGTGAAGTCGGTGCAGGAAATCGGCCGCTTGCAGCAGGGCGACATCCTGGTGTGCCAGGTGACCAACCCCACGTGGAGCCCGATCTTCCAGAAGATCAGCGCAGCGGTATCCGACATCGGCGGTTCGATGAGCCACATGGCTATCGTGGCGCGCGAATATGGCCTGCCCGCCGTGGTCGGCACCGGCAAGGCCACCACCCGCATCAAGGACGGCCAGCGCATCCGCGTGGATGGCGGGCGCGGGATCGTCACCATACTGGACGATTTGCCCGTGGACGAAGCGCCCGCGCTGGAGCCAGCGTGAACATGATTTTCCGCCCTTCCCCCTTCCCGCTCGCGGGAGGGGCCAGGGGTGGGCCGGTCGGCTCGCTCCAGTCGATCACGTGCCCACCCCTAACCACTCCCACCAGCAGGACGATAGCATGACCACCGTTGCATGGTTTGCAGATGTCGGCATTGCCGATCGCCCCACCGTGGGCGGCAAGGGCGGTTCGCTGGGCGAACTGACGCAAGCGGGCATCGCGGTGCCGCCGGGCTTCGTGGTCACCACATCGGCATTCGAACAATTCCTCAGCCATCTGGAGGCGCGTGAACCGGTGCGCGACAAGGTGGAAGCGCTTGACCCCAGCGATCTGGGGGCAGCCACCCGCCTGTCTGAACAACTGCGCGCCCGCGTGATGGGCGAGCCGATGCCGCCTGCGGTTGAAACCTCCATCATGGATGCGATGCGAACCCTTTGCGTTGATGGCCAGCCGGTCGCCGTGCGATCCAGCGCCACCACCGAAGATGCCGAGGATGCCAGCTTTGCCGGTTTGCAGGACACCTTCCTGTGGGTGCTGACGCCGCAAGACATGGCGCGCAAAGTGCGCGAATGCTGGGGCTCGATGTATTCGGTCGAAAGCATGATCTACCGCCGCAAGCAGTCCTTCCCCGAAAGCGGTGTGGCCATGGCGGTGGTGATCCAGCGCATGGTCGATGCGGCCTGTGCGGGCGTGATGTTCACCCGCAGCCCCACCACCGGCGACAAATCCGTCATCACCATCGAAGGCGCCTGGGGCCTTGGCAGCGCAGTGGTATCAGGTGAGGTCACGCCCGATCGCTGGGTGGTGGGCAAGATCACCGGCGACATTTCCATCCGCGACATATCGGACAAGCACGCCAAGCAAGTGCCGGCTGATGGCGGCGGCATTGTCGAGGTGGAACTGGCGGGCGCAGAACGCTCCACGCCCTGCCTGACCGACGAGCAATTGATGGCCTTGCGCGAAGTGGGCCGCAAGGTTGAGCGGCACTATGGCAAGCCGCAGGATATCGAATGGGCGCTGGACAAGGCCGGCAACATCCTGCTGCTCCAGTCGCGTCCTGAAACCGTCTGGTCGGTCAAGGATGCACTGGCCCGGCCCATTGCCGATCCCACGGCCAATCCGCTCAGCCACGTGATGAACATCTTCGGGGGCCGCAAGTGAGCCGCCTCAACGGCAAGGATATTGCCGAAATTGCCAAGCTGCTGGACGAAAGCCAGTTCTCCTCGCTGGACCTGACGATGGGCGAATTCCGCCTGCGCATCCGGCGCGATGGGGGCTGGTCAGGCGATACCGATGACGGTGAGGACGAGGCTCCCGCCCCGCGCCCCCCGGCCCGTGCCGCTGTCGCACCTGCTGTAGCGGCACCATCATCCGGCCCGGCGACCAACGAGGTTGACGTGATCGCACCGCTGCTAGGCAATTTTTACTCCGCCCCCCGCCCGGGCGAGCCGCCTTTCGTCCAGCTTGGTGATACCGTGGGGCCTGATACCACCATCGGCATTATCGAGGTGATGAAGCTGATGAACCCGATCCGCGCCGGTGTTGCCGGCACCGTTACCGCACTGCTGGCAGAAAACGGCAAGGCGGTGGAAGAAGGCCAGGCGCTGCTGCGTGTGAAGGTAAGTTGATTGTGAGTTTTCAACTCAACATCCGTTCGTGTCGAGCGAAGTCGAGACACCACAGCGCTAACGTGTCTCGACTTCGCTCGACACGAACGGAGCTTGTTTGATGGCCGCAACTCGCTCCACGATCCGCATCGTCGAAACCAGTTTGCGCGATGGCAACCAGTGCCTGTGGGGCGCACTGGGGGTCAACACCGCCAAGACGCTGAGCGTGGCCCCGGCGATGGAACGCGCAGGCTACAAGGCGATCGATTTCACCACCTCCACCCACATGGGTGTGGCCGTGCGGTACAAGCAGGAAGACCCGTGGGAGCGGATCCGTGCAATGGCGGCAATCTGCAAAACCACGCCGCTGCAGTTCCTGTCCACCGGCTTCCGCTTCATTGCATGGGAAACCGCGTCCCCTGAATTCATGGAACTGGCATTCCGCACGCTTGCCACCAACGGCATCCGCCGGTTCGCGCTGGCTGATCCGATGAACGATGCCTCGTCCAACGTCGAGGTCGCGCGGCTGGTCAAGCGCGCGGGCGGCGAACAGGTGGTGGGCGCGCTGGTGTTCTCGATCAGCCCGATCCACGACGATGCCCACTACGCCGCGGCGGCCAAACTGATGGCGGCCAGCCCGGATATTGATGCGCTGTATATCAAGGATCCAGGGGGCCTCCTAACCCCCAAGCGCGCGCAGACGCTGATCCCCGCGATCCTGGCCGAAATCGGTGACAAGGAACTGGAACTGCACAACCACTGCACCATCGGGCTGGCAGAACCCGCCTGCCTCGAAGCGGCAGACCTTGGCGTATCGGCCATGCAATGCGCCAGCGGCGGAGCAGCGGACGGCACCAGTAATCCGCCGATCACCCGCATGATCGCCAACCTGCGCGCCGCCGGCCATGATGTGCAGATCAACGATGAGGCCGCGCAGGAAGTGGCCGATTTCTGGACCGCGATGGCCGAGGCGGAAGGCCTGCCCACGGGCGCGCCGATGGCTTTTGATGCTGCCTATTTCAAACACAACCTGCCCGGCGGCATGGTCGGCACCATGCGCCGCCACCTGGCCGACCAGCGCGTGCCACATCTGGAAAGCGCGGTGATCGAGGAGATCGGCCGCGTGCGCGAAGAACTGGGTTGGCCCATCGTGATGACGCCGTTCGCGCAGATGCTGCAGACACAGGCGGTGATGAATGTGACGGGAAAAGAGCGCTGGGCGATCATCCCGGACGAAATCATCCGTTTCGCCATCGGCAAGTTCGGGCGCCCCAATGCTCCGGTGGACGCCGAGGTGATGGACCGCATCATGGCCAACCCGCGCACGCGTGAACTGGAGGCCGAAACCGGCATGGCGGAACTGTCGGACCTGCGTCGCCGCATCGGCGCGCACCTGTCGGATGAGGAATTCCTGCTGCGCGCCACCATGCCGGTGGATCTGGTCGATGCCATGCAGGCCGCCGGCCCTGCCCCGCAGGTGTATGATCCCGATACCGTGGCGGTGATGAACCTTGTGCGCGAAGTGCTGAAGCGGCGCGATGTGACAGCGTTCGAGATCGAGAAAGAGGATTTCAGGTTGGAAGTTTCCGCATGAATCTCCCCCGCAAGCCCAAAGGCTTCATGTTCGACCTCGATGGCACGCTGATCCTGTCGAACCGCGCGCTGGGCAACTACGATCCCATCCCCGGCGCGGCCGAAGCGCTGGGCGAACTCGACCGGCTGGGCATTCCGTGGATCGCGCTCACCAATGGCAGCGCCTATGCCGCGCGGGTTCAGGCGCCTCGGTTGCGGGCAGTCGGTGTTCCGGTGCCGGACGAGAAGCTGTTTACCCCCAACTCGGTCGCCGCCAAAGTGATCAAGGATGGCGGTTACCAGCGCGTGCTGGTGCTGGGCACACAGGGCGTGGTCGATGCACTGACCGAACTGGGCGTCACCTGTTACAGCCCGGCCGAAGGGGCCGAGATGGAATGCGATGCGGTCTATGTCGCCTGGCACCCTGATTGCACCATGCCCCACCTGCATCTTGCGTGCGAGCGCGTGCTGGCAGGCGCCGCCTTCCTGTCCGCTTCCGACGTACCGTTCTTCGCCACCAAGGAAGGCCGCAGCTTCGGCTATTCCTGCGCCATCAACGGCGCGATCTCGCGGGTTACTGGCGCGGAGCCGCAGACCACCGGCAAGCCCAGCGCCGCAGCGATGGCCGTGATCGCCGACGCGCTCGGCGTGGCGCCCGAAGATGTCGGCGTAGTGGGTGACGATGCGACTGCAGAAATCCTCATGGCCCGCCAATCGGGCGCGATCGGCATCGCGGTCACCAGCGGATCGACCAGCGCGGAGGAGTGGGCCATGCAGCCGCCCGAGAAGACTCCGCACCTGGTAATCGGCAATATCGGCGAACTGGTGGCGGCGTGCGGGTTGGGCTAGGCTCGGCGGCATGAGCTTTGTTATCACCTTGTTGCTCGCCCAGGCCGGAATGGCCCAAGTGGCCGCACCCGAGCCCGATTGCGCCAATCCCGTGGTGCAGCAGGAGCTGAATTACTGCGCTGCGCAGGAATTTCATGAAGCAGATGCCCAATTGAACGCGCAATGGCAGGTTACCACCGCTGAAATGCACCGGGTGGACGAGGCGACGCAGCCGCACAGTGACGGGCGACCCGGCTATTTCGTCCAATTGCTGGCCGCCCAGCGCGCATGGCTGGCCTATCGCGATGCACAGTGCGACAGCGAGGGCTACCTGGCACGTGGCGGGTCTGCCGAACCCATGCTGGTTGCAGGTTGCCGCGCCGCCCTAACTCGCGAGCGCACAGATGAGCTTCGTTCGATGATAAGCTACCTGGATCAGCCATGACCTTTGATTACCGCGCCTATATCACCGATTTCCTGACCGGAGACGATGAAATCCTGGTCGATCGCTGGTTCGCGGAAGATTGCGCGATGGAAAGCGGCAGCGGCACTTTTGAAGGCCGCGATGGGATGCGCCGGTTCCTTGCCTGGGCGCATGACGGTGTGCGCGAGTGCCCCCGGATTGTCGACTATCTGCAATCGGGCAACCACCTGTTCGCCGAGATCGACATGGATTTCCATGCGACGAAGGAACGGTCCGATTTCCCGTTCAGGCACCTGATGCCCGGGGATTCAATCACCGTGAAGTTCCTTGCGCATTACATCCTCAACGATGCCGGGCAAGTCTGGCGGCTGAAGACGATGACCTGGCCCGAGGGACGCGGCGTGACCCGCCTGCCCCCGCTGGGCGGTCATCCAAGCCAGGTCGCCGCCTATGATGCCTATGCGGCGGCATTTTCTGCCGGTGATCCGGCGCGCTATACCCGGTTCTATACACCGGACGTGGTACTGGAACTGTCCTCCATGCCGCCCATCCGCACCGCACAAGGCATCGCCGATTTCTACACCACCATGTTCCGCTCCGTGCGCGAGACGCTGACGATCCACTCGCTGGATGCAACAGACGAACGGTTGGTGGTCGATTGCACCAGCCGTTTCACTGCCATCACCGATGCGCCGGATTTTGTGGTTGGGGCGCTGAAACAGGGCGATTTCATCGATGTGCGGGTGATCGTGACTTATGCCCTCACCAATGGGCTGATCAGCCACATCGGTGTGAAGCGCGGCGGTGATCCGGTGTTTACCCGCGCTTGAGCAGGGCTTCGGCGCTGGCCAGATCTTCCGGCCGATCGATGTCGAGCAGCATGTTGGCAGGCGGCGCGATCAGGTCCAACTCGGCCAACCCGGCCAGCAGCGCGCCTGCGCCTGTATCCCCTGACAGGCCCGCCAGTTGCGGCAGCATGCCGAGCGCAAAGCGCGCCGGGACACCCGCCCTGCCGTTCGGATAAAGCGTAGCGGCGGTGCCGGTGCCAGCGGCCAGGCTCGCCAGGTGCACAGGGTCGACCAGCGGCATATCAGCCAGCACCACCAGCAGCCCCCGGCCCTGCACCAAGGCATGACTGGCAGCGCGAGCCAGCGAGGTGCCCAAGCCATGTTCTGCCTGCGGGTTGACCAGCAATTGCCATCCGCTTTCGCGGGCAAAATGCGGTGCCCCACGGCCTACCACGATGATACCGGGGGCCAGACCCGCTGTAGCAATGGCATCGAGTGTTCGCTGACCGACCGCCCTGCCCGCCAGCAGCGCATCCAGCTTGCCGCCCCCGAACCGCGTGGCTCCGCCCGCCGCCAGCACGGCGACCAGCGGGCCGGTTTCAGGAGGAACGCAGCAAGGCATGCGGATGAAGCGCTTCGTAATCACCAACCACAGCCGCCAGGATCGACAGCGCCAGCGGTATCGGCTCGCGGCTGTGCTGGACCACACCGATCGGGCTGGCCACGCGCGCGATCTGGCTGGCCTCCACGCCCGCTTGGCGCAGCCTGTCAGCACGCTCGTCACGCGCGGTGCGCCCGCCTTGGGCACCGATGAAAAAAGACGGCGTTGCCAGCGCCCATTCGAGGATCGCCTGTTCCCACTCGTGATCATGGAACAGCAGGATGATCGCCGTCCAGCGGTCTACGGCCACGCCCGATGGAGCCTTGCCCAGCGCCAGCATGCCGCCGCCGTCCTTGCTGTGCGTCTCGACTTCCAGCCCCGCCACATTGCCCAGCAGCGCCAGGGCATCAAGTTCGGGCCCTTCACCAAACAACACCAACCGCAGTGCGGGCATGTAATGCCGTTCGGGCAGCAGGCCGGGCGAGAGCGGCAGCAAGGCTGCTTGCCGCGCATCGAGCTGTTCCACCGCCGCGCGGCAGGCAGCCCGATCAGGCTCAGGCTCGATCAGGATGTCCAGCCCGCTACCGCAGGGCAGGCGGAAATCGATCAGCGGCGATCCAGCACCAAAGCGCATCACCCGCCGTTCGCCGCCCTTGAGCACCTCGGCCGCCAACTGGCGCTCCAGGCAGCCATCGGCGAGGCTGCCGGTCACGGTGCCATCGGGGGCAACGGCCAGTTGCGCGCCCAGTCGCCGCGAGAAGCTGCCTTCGATACCGACAATGGTGCACAGCCCCGTGCCCGGCGAAAGTGCCGCGCGCAGGGCTGCCCGGTCGTCTGCCATCATCTAGTGCTGGTGCGGATCTTCCACACCCATCATCAGCGTCGGCGCTTCGCCGCGCAGTTCCTGGAAGGTCACGCGCAGGTTGATCAGCGCGCGGCTCCACGGGGTGCCGCCATATTCCAGCCCTTCCTTGATCTGGTGATCGAGGAAGATCGCGAAGCTTGGATTGCGTTCCAGCGCCTCCAGCGCCTGTTCCGGGGTGCCGCCTTCCAGTGCGGTTTCCTCGGCCTGGGCCACCAACGCGCGGTTGAACTGCATGAAGCTGCGGAATTCCTGCCACGTTGACACGCCGCCGTGGCCCTGGATCACCAGGTCAATATCCTTCATCGTGTAATAGGCGCGGGTCAGCGTGGTCGGCAGGGCCAGCATCGATCCGCCCGAACCCGGATCGATCAGCGGGCTCATGTGCCAGGCGTAGATATCGCCTGCCATCACGGTACGCGCCGCCGGAAACGCGACAAAGGCATCGCCATCGGTATGGCCGGCACCGAAGTAATACAGGTCGATCTGGTCGGCCCCTTCACCGATGGTCATCCGGTCAGTGAAGCTGGTATCGACTTCCGACGCGCCGAACGGGCCGGCAGCCACTTCCATCCGGCGTTCGGTGTTGGCGTGGGCGACAACGATCATCCCGTCACCCGACATTTCGCGCATCTGGTTGTTCGAACCCATGTGATCGGGGTGCGAATGGGTGTTGATGACCATGCCGATCGGCTTATCGGTCACCTTGCGGACTTCGGCCAGGATCGCATCGCCGCTGTTAGGCAGCTTGGTATCGACCAGCACCACATCGTTCGCACGCACGAACACCACGGTGTTCCCGCCCGCGCCGAAGATCTTGTACACGTTGCCACTGACCTGTTCGATCGCGGTGATGCCGGGCAAGCCCTGCGCTGTCACGCCTACTGCCGCAAGGCCGCTCAATACAATGGCGCCAAGCACCGCAATCCGCTTCATCATCCCCGCTCCCTAAATCAGGACTCTGTCAACGAACCAATAGGCACCCGCCGCGATCACCGCAAGCGAACCAATTGTCGCGACCTGTCGCGCAGCCTTTTCGCTGCGAAGGCGCAACCGGTGGAGGGCCAGGGCGACCACCAGCACGATGGCCAGCTGGCCTATCTCCACCCCCAGGTTAAACCCGAACAGGGACCAGGCCAGTTGCTCGTCCGGCAGTCCGAATTCGCGCAACACATAGGCAAAGCCAAAGCCGTGGATCAGGCCGAACACAAAAGCGATCACCGCGCGGAAATCGCGGGACTTGTCCGGCTCCTTGCCGCGCAGCAGGTTATCGGCCCCTACGACCACGATGCTGAGCGCGATCAGCGGCTCGATCACTTGTGCGGGCACCATCACAATGTCGAGTGCGGCCAGCGTCAGGGTAACGGAATGACCGAGTGTAAAGCTGGTCACGATCAGCGCCAGTCGCCGCCAAGTCCCGCCCAGCAGGATCAGCCCGATCACGAACAGGATATGGTCCGGCCCGATCATGATGTGGTGCACGCCCGATGGGATGAAGGTGCCCAGCACGGCCAGCACCCCGGCGGTGGAGCCGGCAAAATGCGTCCGTGGCCCGGCCCCCTGGCCAACAATCCACTGCTGGCGCAGGGTGCCATCTTCGTAGACGTTGACGAAAGTCTGGTGCGCCGGATCATAAGGAAACAGCACGGCTTCAACCTCCAGCGCGGCCGGTGCGGCGGCGGGAATGGTGAAAGTCAGGCGCGCCGCATCGTCGCCTGCAACTGGCGCGATCTCCTGCCAGATAATTGGCGGCAGGGTGCCCCGGCCAATCCGCAAGCGTGGCCCGAGAATTGATCCGATTTGGCTGTATTGCGTGGACAACACACGTTGGTCGAGCAATAAAGCGGGTTCGTCGGTTTGCAGTTCATGCGCCAGGTCGATCGCATGCACGGTCAGCACGCCATCGATCCTGTCTGCTTCCAGATGCAGGTCGAGGTAACTGAACGGAACAGGATGTGCCTGGGCCGGATTAATAGACAGCAGCAAGGTCAGCACGACCAGCATTGCGGCCGCGCAGCGTTGCAAGAAATATACAGGTTCGCTCAAAATTTTCATGGACAACAATGTCTTGTGGATTACCGGCAGGCTACGCCTATTACCCTTTGTTACAAGGTTCCATTTGGCGCAAGCGTCAACAAGGCATAGGCGGAACTTGGGTCAAGACGGGGGATCGTCTTTAACGTCGATGAGGGGTATTTTGGGGTCGTCTTCCGACAAAAGGGGCTTTTTGCTCAAGACTGCGGTGGCTCCGCTGGCGTTGCTGGCGGCAGGCTGTGCCACGCCGCAGGTCGCATTGCCAGAAACCAGCCTCGCCGTGCCGGTGGACTGGGCCGAAAGTGACCCTGCGCCGATCGCGCTCGAACTATCCGAATACTGGGTGCTGCTGAACGATCCACTGGTTACCCGGCTGGTAGAAGCCGCCTTGGCGAACAACCGCGATCTGGCGCAAAGCGCAGCCCGGATCGACCAGTCTCGCGCCCAGTTGGTGCAGGCGCGCTCCTCGTTGCTGCCCGGCCTGAATGCCAGTGGCCGCAGCAACCGCGATCTGGGTGACAATTCGGCCGACCAGTTTGGCTTTTCCCTCGGGGTCGATGCCAGCTGGGAAGTGGACCTGTTTGGTCAGATCGGCGGCAATATCTCCGCGGCAGAGGCAGATCTGCTCGGCGCCGGATATTCTCTGGCCGATTTGCAGCGGCTGATCGCAGGCCAGGTGGCGATTGGCACCATCAATGCCCGCGCACTGGCCCGGCAACTGGCGATCGCCCGCTCCACCCTCGCCTATCAGGAAGACAACCTCCAGATCGCGCGCTGGCGCAACCAGGCCGGGCTGGTGTCCAGCCTTGATGTGGAACAGGCGCGGGCGCAGCGGGCGCAGACCGCCGCCTCGATCCCGTCGCTGGAAAGCAGCCTAGCTTCCACCGCCAATTCGATTTCCACCCTGGTGGGCGAAGCGCCGGGCCGCGTGCTGGCCGAATTTGACACGGTGGCGCCGATCCCCGTGCCGGTCCAGCTGGCCGGGTTCGAAGCGCCGGCCGAAGTCTTGCGCCGCCGCCCCGATGTGCGCGGGGCCGAGGCCAGCCTGCTGTCCGCCACGGCTCGCATCGGCGTGGCGCGGGCGCAGCTGTACCCGCTGTTGCGGCTGACCGGCAATATCGGCACCAGTTCGCTGGGCCTGTCCAACCTCTTCGACATTATCAGCGCCGGCGTGGTCGGCAGCGTCAGCCAGCTGATCTTCGATGGCGGACGCACGGCCGCGCAAGTCGACAGCGCCGAAGCCGGTGCGCGCGGCGCGCTGGCAGCGTGGGAACAGGCGATCCTGGGCGCGCTGGAAGATGTGGAAACCGCCGCAGTAGACCAGCGCAGCGCGATCGAACGCGTGGCGTTCAATATCGAAGCGGTCGAAGCGGCCAACAATTCCGCCATCCTGGCGCGCAGCCAGTATGAGGCCGGGCTAACCGATTTCCGCACCCTGCTATCGGCGGAAAACACGCTGCTGTCGGCCAGCAACCAGCTGGTGGGCGCCGAGGCCGACCGTGCCAGCGCCTTCGTGCGGTTGACCCAGGCGCTTGGCGGCGGCTGGGATCCGCGCGAATTCCCGCTGCCGCAAACCCTTTCGCCTGCAGATGACAGGACCCCGTGATGAGCAATACCAACCAGACCACACCGCAGGATCTCGACGATTTCCTCGGCACAACCAAAAAGTCCTGGTGGAAGCGCCGGATCGTTTGGATTCCGGCGCTGATCATCCTGTTGGCCCTGCTCGCGTGGACCGTGCTGGGCGGTGAGGAACAAGGCCCCGAATATATCACCGAGGAGGTGGAAACCCGCAGTCTTGACCTGCTGGTGACGGCCACCGGCAACCTGCGCCCGACCAACCAGGTGGAAGTGGGTTCGGAAGTTTCCGGCCGGGTCGATGCAGTGCTGGTCGATGTGAATGACCGGGTGGCGCGCGGACAAGTGCTGGCGCGCATCAACACCGATGTCATCAACGACCAGATCACCCAGCAGCGCGCCAATCTCAGCGCCAGCCGCGCCCAGGTCGAACAGGCCCGCGCCACCCTCGATGTCGATGTTGCCCAGCTTGAACGGCTGCGCGAGGTCTATCGCCTGTCGGATGGCCGCGTGCCTTCGCAGCAGGAACTGGCCGCGGCCGAAGGTGCCGTACGGCGTGATCGCGCCGCGTTGGTTTCGGCGCAGGCCAATGTCACGTCGGCCGAAGCATCGCTGTCGACCGCGCTGACCAATCGCGAACGGGCTGTCATCCGCTCGCCTGTGGCCGGCGTGGTGCTGGTCCGCCAGATTGAGCCGGGGCAGACCGTGGCCGCCAGTTTCAACACGCCCACCCTGTTCGTGCTGGCTGAAGACCTTGCGGTGATGCAGCTGCGCGTGAAGGTGGACGAGGCCGATGTGGGCCAGGTCGAAGCCGGGCAGACCGCAACCTTTACCGTCGATGCCTATCCCGGCCGCGAATTTCCTGCGCTGGTGGAACGGGTTGATCTGGCATCGGGCAATATCGCCACCACTGCCGCAGCCGCCACCACCGGCAATGCCGTGGTGGAGTACGAAGCGCGCCTGACGGTGAACAATTCTGACGGCCTGCTGCGCCCCGGCATGACAGCCACCGCCAATATCGCGACCGAGAACACTGCCGCCCAGATGGTAGTGCCCAACGGCGCATTACGGTTCGAACCGCCCGAGGAAGACGAAGCGGGCGGATTGCAGGTCGGCGGCGGCGGCCCCGGCAACGAGGAATTCGGGCTTGAACGCGAGGAAGCGCGCGCGACCATCGGGGCAGGCAGCCGCCAGACGGTCCACATACTGGGTGCCGATGGCCAGTTGCAGGCCATTACCGTCACCACCGGACTGTCGGATGGACGCTATACCATCGTGTCGTCAGATGAGCTGGAACCCGGCATGAAGGTCGTGACCGCGATCAAGGCCGAGACCGAGTGAGCTGATCGCAGGTGACCGCCGAGACCATCATTGAACTCAAAGGCATTACCAAGACCTTTGGCACCGGAACCGCCGCGTTCCAGGCGCTGAAGGGCGTGGACATGAAGATCCAGCGCGGTGATTTTGTGGCAGTTATGGGACCATCAGGCTCCGGCAAATCGACCACGATGAATATCCTTGGCTGTCTGGACGTGCCCACCGCCGGAGAGTTCAAGTTCCTTGGCCAACCGGTCCATAACCTCGGCAAGAACGAGCGCAGCCTGCTGCGGCGGCGCTATCTGGGTTTCGTGTTCCAGGGGTTCAACCTGCTGGCCCGCACCACCGCGGTGGAAAACGTCGAACTGCCGCTGATCTATCGCGGAATGGGCAAGGCTGAACGGCACGCCGCCGCCATGCGCGCGCTGGACCGCGTAGGCCTTGGCCCCTGGGCCGACCACACCCCGGCGGAACTGTCGGGCGGCCAGCAGCAGCGCGTGGCGATTGCCCGGGCGCTGGTGACCGATCCCGAAGTGCTGCTGGCGGATGAGCCGACCGGCAACCTGGATTCCGAACGCTCGATCGAAATCATGAAGTTCCTGGCAGAACTGAACAGCCAGGGCATCACCATCCTGATGGTCACCCACGAGCCGGAAATGGCCGCCTTCGCCAAGACCATCATCCATTTCAAGGACGGGCTGGTCGAACGCATCGAGCGCGGGGCAATGTCAAGTGGCCACGCCGCAGCAGGGGCACACGGCTGATGTTCGGCACCACGCTCCTGCTCTCGTTCCGCGAAATCCGCCGTCATATCCTGCGCAGCTTCCTGACCACGCTGGGTATCATCATCGGCGTGGCAGCGGTGATCACCATGGTCACACTGGGCCGCGGCGTGACAGCCGAAATCGAAGACCAAATCAGCTCGCTGGGTTCGAACGTCTTCTTCGTGTTCCCCATCCAAGGTGATCGCGGCCAGTTCCGCTCGTTCGACGAGCGTGATGTGGTGGCCGTGCGCGAACAGGTGGCAGGGGTAAAGTCGGTTGCCGGGCAGGTCGAGGCCAACGTGGTGGCGATCTACAACGGACAGGACTGGGATTCCAAGGTCGAGGGGGTCAACAACGATTTCCTCGACGCCCGCGGGATCGAGCTGGACGAAGGCCGCCGCTTTACCGATGCAGAAATGGCTGCCGGGGCCAATGTCTGCATCATCGGGCCCACCGTGTACGACGAGATTTTCCCGGCCAATTCCAGCCCGCTGGGCGAACGGATGCGGCTCGACAATGTCAGTTGCCAGGTGATCGGCAAGTTCGCCACGCGCGGCAGCGTGGGTGGCGGCGGGGATGATGACAATTCCGTGCTTATGCCGCTGACCAATGTGCAGCGGCGGTTCACCGGCGATGACAATATCGGCTATATGTCGGTCAGCTATGACAGCGCCTATGACAGCGTCACCATGACCAAGGCACTGGTGGACCTGCTGCGCGAACGGCGCGTTCTGCTGGATAACCAGGCCAACGATTTCGACATCGTCGATACCGCCGCCATCAACGAAACGGTGCAGAGCACGGTTGGAACGCTGACCCTGATGGTGGCAGCGATTGCCGGGATCAGCCTGGTGGTAGGCGGGGTCGGCATCATGAACATCATGCTGGTTTCGGTGACCGAGCGGACGCGGGAAATCGGTATCCGCCTCGCCATCGGCGCATTGGCGCGCGAGGTGCAGTTGCAGTTTCTGACCGAAGCAGTGGTGTTGTGCTGTTTTGGCGGGGTGATGGGCATGTTGCTGGGGTTCGGCCTGTCCTATGGCCTGTCAGGCCTGTTCGGCTTCCCCTTCGTGTTCGATCCCACGATCAATATCCTGGCCTTCGTGGTTTCGGCGCTGATCGGCATCGTGTTCGGCTATTTCCCCGCCCGCCGCGCCAGCCAGCTCGATCCGATCGAGGCGCTGCGGCACGAATAGGCAGGCATCCCGTCCCGCCCCCGATCTGACGAGGGCGGGACGGGGCCAGCCTATTTGGTATCCACCAGCACCAGTTCGCTGTCTTCCAGCGCGGTTACTGTCAGCGTGGCCAGGTCGGCCAGAGCAGCGCCATCGCGGGCATTGACGACTTCGCCGGCGATTTCGACCTTGCCGGTGGCCGGCACGAGGTAGCCCTTGCGGCCTCCCAGGTCATATTCCACGCTTTCGCCCGCCTTCACGGTGGCCCCCAGCACCCGGGCATCGGAATTGATCCGCAAGGCATCGGCATCAATCGCCTCGTCGCGGCCACTTGCCAGCACTACGAAGCGCCCGTCGCGGGCTTCCTTGGGGAAGCCCTTTTCGCCCCAGCGCGGGGCAATGCCTTTGCGATCGGACATGATCCACAACTGGAAGCTGAGCAGGTCCTCGTCCTCCATGTTGTATTCGGCATGGGTGATCCCGGTGCCCGCGCTCATCACCTGCACGTCGCCTGCCGCCGTGCGGCCCGAATTGCCCAGTGAATCCCGGTGGCTGATCGCGCCCTTGCGGACATAGGTGATGATTTCCATGTCCTGGTGCGGATGCGGCGGAAAGCCCGATTTGGCGGCAATCACATCATCGTTCCACACGCGTAGCGCGCCCCAGTTCATGCGGCTCTGATCGAAATAGTCTGCGAACGAGAAATGGAAATTGGCCTTGAGCCAGCCGTGGTCGGCCTTGCCCAGCGTTTCGAAGCGGCGGATGTCGATCATTGTGCATGCTCCTTTTGGTACAAGGTCACATGGGGATTGCTGGTCGCTTCGTGAAGGGGACGTGGTGCAGAGCTGGGGGCAGCGGGTGTGGCCGGCTTGACTCTGCCAAGGTATGTGCCAGTCTCTGCCTCTTGTTGGAGAGCGAGCCGATGGACGATCGACCCGACCGAACGAGGAACACCGCGCAACGGCGGTCCCCGGCAGATTCCGCAGAGTTTGACCCCATGCGAGTGGTCCTGGCGATTGTCGGGATGCTGGGGGCAATGGCCGTTCTGGCAATGAACGTCGGGGACTGACAGCCGCCTGCAGCGCAAACTTTCCCCCCGCCGAAGCCCCTTGCGGCCTCTGGTGCATCCGACCATAGCCGGTGAACGGGTTTCGCCGATGGCAGGAGCAGGCACGCTGGACTGGGGTTTTCTCGATACATCGATCGGTCCGCGGGTGCGCTTGTTGCGCAATGCGCTGCACGCCGGATCTTTGGCCGTGTCGGAACCGTTCGGCCTGCCTACCGGATCACTCACCGTGATGGCGCTGGTGTCAGCCAATCCGGGCAGCTCGCAAGCAGAACTTGCCGCCAAGGCCGGGATTACCGGACCCAGCCTGGTGGGCCTGCTTGACGAGCTAGAACAACGCGGCTTGCTAGTCCGCAGGCGGGATGAGCTTGACCGGCGGCGTAACATCCTGGTGCTGACCGATAAAGGAACCGCGACGATGGAACTGCTGTTTGCCACGGTCTCTACCATCGAGAGCCCGATAAGGGCCGCCTTGGGAGAGGCCGACCTCGTCCAATTTACCAGCCTGCTCGACCGGGCCATCGCCGCCATCGGCCAGCAGGGGCGAAGCTGACATGGCGCGCAGCACTTTCGAAATCTATCGGGCGGGCGAAACCACCATTGATATCGGCCTGATGGTCAAGCTGGTTCTCACCGTGCGCGGCTTTCGCGGCCAGCTGGACGAGCGGTTGCGGCGCATTGGCCAAAGCGTCAGCCGGATGGAAACGCTCGCCGCAATCATGAACATGCCGGGCACCAAATCGCAAAGCGACGTGGCGCGCCGGTTGCGGGTGGAAGGTGCCACTGTCACCCGCATGATCGACATATTGAGCCGCGAAGGACTGGTCGAACGTACTCCCGACCCAGGCGACCGGCGAGTAAATCTGCTGTCGATCACTCCGGCAGGCGAGGCGGCGCTGGAAGAGATTTTCGTCGTCTATGATCGTCTGCGCGGCCATGTTCTGGCGGGCGTGGACGAGAGCGACCGGCAGGAAATGCACCGCATGCTCGACCTGATCCTGACCGCAGTAGATAACCCGGCACCCGAATAGCCGGGAGCAGTGGCCAATAGCCGCTTGTGCCTCGCCGCGCTTTCGCGTTAGCTGGCGCAACAGGGATCGGGAGAGCTGCTGTCGTGATGGGTTTCGTGAACCGGGCTGCGGCCTGCACAATGGCTGTCGGCCTGTTGCTGGCAAGCTGCGCCCCATCTTCCACGCGGGTCGAAACCACCCCTGACGCTGCACAGGCAGGCGCTGCCGCTGTCGATACCGCGCGCATGCTGGCCACCGAAGCCCCGGCCAACGTGGACAACTGGATGAGCCATGGCCGCACCTGGGGCGAGGACCGGTTCAGCCCGCTCACCCAGATCAACGATGCCACTGTGGACCAATTGGGCCTGGCCTGGTTCGATGACCTGGAAACGACGCGGGGCGTGCAGGCGACCCCGCTGGTGGTCGATGGCGTGCTGTATAACGAGAGCATCTACAACATTGTCACCGCCTACAACGCAGCCACTGGCGAGAAGCTGTGGACCTATGATCCGCAAGTCGGTCCCGAATGGGCGCGGCTGGCCTGCTGCGGCCCATCCAGCCGGGGCATCGCGGCGTGGAACGGCAAGCTGTATGTCGGCGCGCTGGATGGGCGGCTGATCGCAATCGACGCAACGACGGGGGACGAGGTGTGGACCGTCCAGACCTTCGACCGCGCCCAGGCCTATTCGATCACCGGTGCCCCGCGGGTGTATGATGGCCGGGTGGTGATCGGCAATGGCGGCGCGGACTATGGCGTGCGCGGATTTGTCGCCGCATTTGATGCGGAAACGGGCGCGCAGTTGTGGAAATTCTACACCGTGCCCGGCAATCCGGCGGACGGACCCGATGGCGAAGCATCGGACAGCGCGATGGAGATTGCGCTCCCCACCTGGCACGGCGAGTGGTGGCGTTATGGCGGCGGCGGCACGGCGTGGGATGCCTTCGCCTACGATCCGGCCTTGAACCTCGTCTATATCGGCACGGGCAACGGCACCCCGCACATGTGGCACATCCGCAGCGAAGGGCGCGGCGACAACCTGTTCCTGTGTTCGATCGTGGCGGTGGATGCATCCAGTGGTGAATACAAATGGCATTACCAGATGGTGCCGGAAGAAGACTGGGATTACACCTGCACCCAGCCAATGATCACTGCCGACCTCGAGATCGGCGGCGAACAGCGCCAGGTCATCATGCAGGCGCCCAAGAACGGCTTCTTCTACGTGATCGATCGCGCCACCGGCGAGCTGTTGAGCGCCGAGGGCTATACCTCGGTCAACACCTGGGCCAGCAGCATTGACATGGCGACCGGCCGCCCGGTGCTGCAACCCGGCGCGCACAATACCACTACGCCGCACCTGATGAGCCCGAGCTGGCTGGCCGCCCACACCTGGCACCCGATGGCGTACAGCCCAGATACCGGGCTGGTCTACCTGTCGGCGCAGGAGCAGGGCGATGTCTATGCGCGGGCGGAAGATGGCGAGTTCCGCTATGTCCACCACCGCAGCAATTCGGGCCAGCAACGGCGCAACATGCCCGAACTGCGCGCACAACTGATGGCCGAGGCTACCGCTGCCGAGAAGGGCTACCTGCTTGCCTGGAACCCGGTCACCCAGACCGAGGCATGGCGCGTGCCTTATCGCGTACCGGGATCGGGCGGCGTGCTGGCCACGGCGGGTAACCTGGTGATCCAGGGCACGATCGACCAGACACTGGCGATCTATGCCGCCGATACCGGCGCCAAGCTGTGGGAGATGGACATTGACCAGGCCCCGGTGGCCGGCCCCATCACTTATATGGTGGATGGCGTGCAATATATCGCCATCAACGCCGGCTGGGGCGGATCACCGGTCTACAATCTCGGCCCGTTCCAGACATCGAGCGCCAAGCTGCTGGTGTTCCGCCTGGGCGCGACCGGCGTTACCCTGCCCCCGCCGCCGCCACCCAGCGCCCTGCCACGCCCGCCGTTTCTGACTGCGACCGAGGACGTGATTGCGCGCGGGCGAGAACTATACGGCGAAACCTGTGCCCGTTGCCACGGCCCCAATGCGGTGGGCGGAATGAAGGACTTGCGCTGGATGACTGCCGAAACCCGCGCCAGCTTTGCCGATATTGTGTTGCGCGGCACCTTGGCGGATCGCGGGATGATCGGCTTTGGCGACCAGTTGAGCGAGGGTGACGCTGCCGCCATCCATGCCTTCCTGATCGCGCGGGCCAACGAGGACTATGCGGACGCCGCCGCCCATCCATAGGCGCATCCGCGAGGGAGAGACCGATGAAACTGTTCAAGACTGCCGCATCCGCCCTGGCGCTGGCCGCCGGGTTGCCATTGTCCGCCCTGGCGCAAGCCCCGGGAGAGGCGAGCGCCGTGGCCGATGTCTCGTGCGATTACGATTGCCTGATTGCAACCGTGCGCGGCCACATGACGGCGCTGGAAGCGCGCGATTACGCCAGCTTGCCCTTGGCAGCCGACGTGATGTTCACCGAGAACAACGTGGTCCTGCCGCTGGGTCAGGGGCTGTGGCGCAGCGTGGGCGATGTCGATGACAATGGCCTCGCCGTGGCGGATGAAACCACCGGCCACGCCGCCTGGTTCGGGTCGGTTCGCGAGAATGACCACGCGGCCTTTTATGCCGTGCGCATTCATGTGGAAGGCGGCATGATCGACGAGATCGAAAGCGTGGTCCACCGCCGCACCGCCCTGCCCGCGCCGTTCGGTGACTGGGAGAACATGGAACACTTCGCAGAATTCTACGAAGTGCTGCCCGAGGAAGAACGCCGCCCGCGCGAACGGATGCTGGCCATTGCCGATGCCTATTTCGACACGGTCGAACTGAACGACGGGCAGGTTTTCGCGCCTTTCTCCGAAGATTGCAGCCGGCTGGAAAACGGCATCAGCACTACCGCGCCAGCTCCCGGGGCACAGGCCAGTGCAGCCAATATCGCCAGCGGCTGCCGCGAGCAGTTTGAACTGGGCATCTACAAGATCAACAAGCGCATCCGCCGCCACCTGCCGCTGGTCGATGTGCAGCGCGGAGTGGTGGTGGGCAGCGGGTTCTTCGACCATGCCAACGAATGGGATCGTTATCTGCTGACCAACGGCCGCGAGATGCGCACCGCACTGAAGTGGCCCAATTCCATCACGCTGATTGAGGCCTTCCGCATCCGCGACGCCGAAATCCAGCGGATCGAGGCGACCTTCACCTATGTCCCCTATTTCATGCACAACCCGTTCTGGAGCGATGCTGCACCCATGCCGCGTTTCGCGCCCGATGCGGCGGCGTGCAACGATGGCTGCCTGACAGGCCTCGCCCGGTCTGTTGCCAGCGCCATGCCGGGTAACAACTGGCAACAGGTGAACTGGGCGGAAACGGTCGGCTATTCGGAAAACTCGGTCGGCATCCGCGTGGGCGAGTCTATCTGGCGCGGCATTACCGCGATCGATGCCGATCCTCTGGTGGTGGCGGATAGCACGACCGGCAAGGCCGTGTGGATCGGCCGGATCGAGGAGCATGGCCAGCCCGCCTGGGCCGCCTTCACAGTGGCCGCCGATGGAGACGCGGTGGGCAGCGTCGATGCCCTGATCCGCCGCAGCAATTATGGCCCGCCCTATGTCGAGCCGGTCTCGGCCAGCGACTATGCCCCGCTGCCCACTGCCCGCCGCACTGCCCGCGCCGCACTGGTCGCGGGCGCGGGCAGGTTCATGGCGGCAATTGATGCCAACAGCGTGCCGGAAGGATTGCTGGCCGATGATTGCCACTGGCTGGTAAACGGGCAGGACGTGGGTGGCTGCGCGGGTTCCTTCGGCAGCCCGCCGCTGGCCCGGATCGAGGCTGTACGTGACCGGCAGGTGCTGGCAGCAGACGAGGAACGCGGCCTGGTGGCAGTGCGCTTTTTCGAAGACATCCCCGCCGCCGATGGCAACGGCTATCCGATGACCACCCAGGTGGTCGAACTCTACCGGTTCGAAAATGGCCGGATAGCGCGGGTGGAAGCCTTCACCAGCGAACTACCCTACGGCATGCGTCCGCGCTGATTTGCCCGATCAGGTGGCGGTTACGGATAAACCGTGATCGCCACCTTGCGGTCCTGCCAGCCGCCCGGTTCGGCGCTTTCGTCCACCACGCTGTCGATCCGTTCGACCGTGGCGATCAGGCCGTTGAACATGCGGGCAATCTCGCGCGTGCGGCGGGTGGCAATGCCTTCGTGTTCCTCCAGCACCGAACCGTCGGACAGGCGGACGGCTGCGCGATGGCCGGTGATTTCGATCCGGGTGGCACCGACAGCCTCAGCATAAGCGACTACGGCCTGCAGCGCGTTGGGCGTCTTGAAATTGACCGAGGTTTCAAACGGGAAATAGACGTCGAAAGTCTGCGCCACGAACGGCGGCTCGGGCAGTGGCGGCGGAGCAGGGGGCGAGAATGCCAGGCGTCCGCCGCTGGGGCCGGGAGGACGCGGCGGCTCGAACCCCAGCTCGTACCGTTCCTCGGCCATCAACACCGTATCACACTCGGGCGACAGTTCGGGCATGACCGAGACTCTTACATTATCGAGCACCAGCCCGCCGCAGATGCGTTCCCCAACCTTTGGGGTACCTTCGATCAGCGCCATGTGGCCAAGCCACGGCGGATTGAATTCGGCCGACACATCGGTCTGGATGCCAAGGTAGTAGGTCTCGCCGCCATATTCGCTCAGCCAACACGGCACGCTGCTGGTATCGCGCACGATCGGGCAGGCGACAAAGGCCACCCGGTCTTGTGCGATCGCAGTGGTGGACAGGGCCAGCGCGGCGAGCGACAGGCAGGCTTGGGCAGGACTTCTCAGCATCACAGCGATCCCATGAAATTGGCCAGATCGGTGCGTTCCTGCCTGGTGTACTGGATGTTGTAGCGGCGGTCGTAGAAATCCACGATCTCGTCGATGTCGCTGGCCGATCCATTGGAGAAATAGGGCGCCCGTGACGCCAGCCCGCGGAACTGCTGCATCACGATCGTCCCCACGTCGTTGCATTTGCCTGACACCAGCGCCCGGCCAGGATCCTGGGTGTAGATCACGCGGCCAAGGAACGGGTGCGGGGCTACGTCATCGTGGCAGGTAATCTTGAACAGCGGCATCACCTCGCGCTCGTCATTCCACGGGTTCAACGGCACTTCGCGGGCCCACGGCAGGTTGGTGGTCCCGATGTCCATCCAGCCGTTCACAGTATCCAGCCCGGTCATATGCATCCCGTGACACGTGGCGCAGGTGCGCTTGGTCGGATTGCCCAGCCCCACCGTGTTGAGATGCATGGAATCGCGAATCCAGAAGGTGCGGAAGTGGAAGATCTGCTGCCCGCGAAAGATCGATGCGCGCATGGCGTTCTCGGCCTCGCTCAGGCCCGGCTGCGGTTCGGCCCAGGCAGGATCGACCGGGAATACCCAGCGGGTGGTGTTGTTGCCCAGCACGCCAACATCGCCCGCCGCCAGGTTGCGCGGCCCGAATGCGCGCCCGCCCTCGCCCGCCAACAGGCTGCCCGCGCCGACATGGGCCGATTGGGCCGCGAACAGCTGGCGTTCGAAGCTGTTGATCTGGGCGTGCTGCTGCGCTGTCAAACCGCCAGCCATTTCCAGGTGGACCGCGGCCGCATCGCTGGCCTGGGTGGCTAGAGTGGGCACGCGGGCATCGGCCATCAGGTTCATCGATGAAGGCTGGCCGGTAACCGGATCGCGCAAGGTCGGCTCGCCCGTCTTGCCCACGAATGGCCCCACGCCGAAGTTGCTGTGGCTGACATAGGGCAGGTTTGCCACCACGCGCGGGCGGCGATAGACCGATACCGCAGGGTTCGCACTGAACAGGCCGTATTGCGGATCGAGATTGCAAGCGCCGGGATCGCGCACCACTTCGATGTCGAATTCCGGCTCTATCGTGCCTTCGCCGAACGGATCTTTCGGCGGCCAGGGCATGGAAATGCGGAACAGGCCGCGCTGGAGCAGTAGCGAATGCGATGCTTCCTCGGCCTGCGGCAGGGTGGGGCAGTTCGAACCATCGATGGCGGCGAAGATCGGATCGGTCCCGCCAGTTTCTTCCCACCGCTCGCGGATCGACTGGAGCGACAGGCTCATGCCATCGGCTGGCTGGTGGCAGCTGACACAGGCGCGTCCATTGGGGCCGAGCGGTTCGAAGAATGCGTGACCGGCGGTGTTGAACGCGCCATCTACATTGAACAGCGCCAGGCTGCCGTGTTCGTTGGCGTATTCCAGCGCCTGGGGAAACTGCCGCCCTTCGCCGGGGCTCCACCAGTCGCGCCGTTCCACTGCCGGCTGCTGCGCGGTCACGGCTGACCACGATCCCGCCGCGAGCACTGCCGCGCCTGCGACCGCCAGCATCATTCGCCCGGATACACTCATTGCAATCAGAATCCCTTGCGTTCGATGGTCCAGTCGGTCCCGGAGCACAGGCGGCAGTTTGGCCCCATGAATGTGCGCTCGGCCACCGCATCACCACGCAATTGCCATTCCAGCCAGTCCACCGCCACATGCGCCACAGCGCCGCCCATCGGCTGGCCAAAGGTGCCGCCATGGCCCACTGGCAAGTCGGCCAGCATGATCGGCACGTTGCTGACCCGCGAATAGTCATCGGTCCCGTTGGGGTAGGCGATGTCAGTTGGCCCACCCAGGATATAGATCACCGGCTGGTGGAAGTTGCGCAGCATGTCCTTGGTGGCGCGCATGGTGGGAATGGCACTGACTTCGGAATTGTAGATCCCGCTGTTGTGGATCAGCACGGTATCGATGCGCGGATCAGCGGCCAGTTCGATCGCCTGCAAGCCGCCGCACGAATGACCCGCCACGGCAACCGATCCACTATCCACCCGGCCATACAGGCGACTGGCAGGCTCGGCATCTTGCGCGATAGCCCAATCCAGTCCGGCGATTACATCGGCCGCGGTGGTGGCGGGCGGAGGCAGTCCCCCGCCTGCGGGCATGCGCTGTTCTGCCGGGCCATCGGTCGCGCCGGGCCCGCTGCGCCAGTGCCCGGCGGCAATCACCAGGTAGCCATAGGAGGCGATCTGGGCGAGGTGGAAGCGATGGGCCGTGCCATCATCCGCGCAGCCGCCATTGCCCCACACCACCACCGGCAGCTTGCCGCCACCGAAAGGTGAAAGGTCCGCCGGGCGATAGATGACATGGCCGGGCAAAGTTGGATCAGTCTCGATCAGCGCCGGATAGGGGCCGTCACCGGGCGTATTGGGAACGCGGTTGCGCTCCTCCATCGCGCGGCGCATCGCGGCGGGGTCGGGCGGTCCGTCCTGCGATGAGGCCGCAGGGGCAAGACCGGCGAGCAGGGCCATACCGGCCACCGTCAGGGCAAGTCGCTTGAAGTCCATCGCAGTCACTCCCCTATCAATTGTTGGCCAGCACCAGCGGCAGGTCGATCCGCGATCCGGCCAGCCAGCCTTCGACCACGGTGATCTGCGGTGCGGGATCCTCGCGCAGATCCCTCAAATTGCGCTGGCGCGGATCGGCCCCGGTCACCACGAAGCGCAGGCGCGAACCCGCCGTTACGCGGTGCGAGAGGGGCTGCATGGCAATCGCCAGGTGGCCGGTTTCGCCTTCGGGCAAGGCCGCCACATCGAACGCACGGCCCGAATGCCATGGCAGGCCCAGCGTGTCCCACGGGGCTTCGGCCAGCGCCCGGTGTGAGACCATCAGCCGCCCGAACGACAGCACTTCCACCGCGCCATCGCTGCGCACTTCCTCCAGATAGACGAAAACGTTGGCATCCGGCCGGTCTAGCCGAACGGCCAGGTGCGCCACCGGGTAACCGGCAAGGTCAAAGTCCGCCGTTGCAGGAGCGGTGGCATAAGCCAGCCCGCGGTCAGCCAGCGAAGGCGGCCAGAAGGCGAAATAGGCATCGTCGGCCACGTCGTAGTCGACAGAAAAGGTACTGGCTGAAGCCGCGCCGGGGCTGGCCGCCAGGGTCAGGCCATCGCCGTCAGCCCTACCGCCCAGGTAGTAGCTGAGCACGGCACTGTCCGCGCCCGGTACGTCGGAGCCTAGCACATATTCGCCCTCGCCGTTGCCGAGATCACGCCACCAGGTCACGCGCGGAGCTTCGGCCTGGCCATTGTCCGCGCCTTTCAGGTGATGATCGAAATAGCGCGTGATCTCACCGGTAAAATCGAACCCGGCGGGTGTCTCGCAATGGCTGCCCGGCCCGACCAGCAGGCGGCCACCGAGGTTCTCGGCCGCCACTATGACCTGCGATGTCGGCTCGTCCTTCCAGTTGCTCCAGAAATAGGTCTCGATCCCGGCATCGCGGATGGTCTGGGCATATTGCCAGATCGCCACTTCGTCCCAGAACGCATTGCCGGTGAGCGGCGAAACGCTATCGCGATAGGGCATACCATACCACAGTGCGGCCATCGGGGTGTTGGCGGCGTGCTGGGCCACGGCTTCGCGCAGCATTGCGCCATCTGTGTCGCTATCCACCGGCACGCTGGCCAGATCGTCCGACAGCGGTTCGTCCGGGCGGGTGTTGAACTGCGCGGTGATCCCGCCCTGGCGCACGAATTCGTACTTGTCCCACTCTGTCGCGCCGACGAAAATCGCCCGCAGCGATGGCGGGGCTGTGCTGGCAGTGTGCATCACCGTGCCGCCGAGATAGGAGCAACCGATCATACCCACCTGGCCGGTGGAAAACGGCTGGTCCGCCAACCATTCCACCAGATCGTGGCCATCGTTGGCCTCGGTGCGGTCCTGAAAGCCCCGGCGCGAGCCGAAGGATGCACCCTTGCCGCGAACATCTGCCACCGCGACCACATATCCTGCACGGATCAGGCTGCGCAGCGCCAGCCCGTCACCCAGTGCGGTTTCCTGCACATTGCCCTGGGCATCGGTGAACCGCGCACGATAGGGCGTGAAGGCAAAGATAACCGGCAAGCGCCCGGCTTCCACGCCCGATGCGTTGGCCGGACGATAGATGTTGACCGCCAGCCGCGTGCCATCGCGCACCGGTACATAGAGTGATTGCCGCGCAACCTCGGGATAGTCCTGCGCAGCGGCGGGCGCACCGGCAAGGCAAAGGGCTGCAAGCGCTATCATCCAGCGATACAAAAATGGCATGGCAGCATTCCTCTCCAAGACAGTTGTGCGCGTCAGGGCGCGCGCTTCAACCCAAATTCCCACTACGATATTGTTGACGATCGCGCACCTGCCCAATCAGTCCCCCATCACTTGGTGCCAGCGGACAGCCAGGCCAGAATTTCTTCCCGATGTTCATCGATCCGTGGCGGCGGCTCGCTGGTTCCCGGGCAGCCCGGCTCCATGCGAAAACCGGCGTTGGGCACAGCGACCCGGCCGGTGCCCGGCAAGCTGTCGATTTCAATGTCGAGCAGGCCGGCCGGACTGCACAGGTCTACCGCCTCGTTCACCCGGCGGATCATGCCGCACGGAATGCCCGCCTCGCTCAAGATGCGCTCCCAGTCTGCCGCGTCGCGGGTGGCCAGGATCTGGCGCAACTGCGCGGTCATCTCGGCAAAGTTGGCGCGCCTCAGATCGGCCGAGGCAAAGCACGGATCGGTCAGCCAGTCTTCGCGTCCCAGCAGCTTGGCAAGGGCGGCAAACTGGTTGTCCTGCACCACCCCCAGCGAGATATGCCGCCCGTCGGCCGCTTCGAACAGGGCGGCGGTGGGCAGTTCGGAATAGCCGGTATTACCCATCCGTTGCAACGGCTTGCCGGTGACCAGATAGGGCGTCAGCGCCGAGGTCATGAACGCCATGCTGGCATCCAGCATCGACACGTCGATGAAGGCGCCCTGCCCGGTCCGCATCCGCTGCAGCAGCGCTCCCAGGATAGCCACGGCGGCAGTCTGCCCGGTCAGGGTATCTACGATCGGGAAGCCCACGCGCACCGGTGGATCACCCTCCGCCCCGCTCAGCAGCATCATGCCGCTGGTGGCCTGGATGATATTATCGATTGCCGGCCAATCGCGCTGCGGGCCTTCCTGGCCATAGCCCGAGACCGAACAGAACACGATGTCGGGCTTCAATTCCCGCACCACGTCATAACCCAGGCCCAGCCGGGTAATCACGCCGGGACGGAAGTTTTCCAGCAGCACATCGCTGCGCGCCACGATCTGCCGGGCAATTTCCAGTTCTGCCGGGTCCTTGAGGTCGAGCGCGATGCTCTTCTTGCCAACATTGGCCGCGATGAAGGCCGGAGCCATGCCATCATAATCGCGATTGGACCCGTAGTTACGGAACTGGTCACCCTTGCGCGATTCGATCTTGATAACCTCTGCGCCCATCAGCCGCAGCAAGTGACTGGCAAAGGGGCCGGCCATCACATGGCTGAAATCGGCAATGCGGATGCCCGCAAGCGGCTGGGTCACGAAATGTCTCCACAATTGACCTGGTCACGGCCGGTGATGCTTGATCGGGCGAACTGGAAGGCGGCCAGGCCATCGATCCCGAAGCGCGACAGACGGCGGGCATTTTCTTCGCCATCGCGCAGGTACAGTTCATCGAATGCCCGCTGGTCTTCTGCACTGGCCGCGGCATAGACGATCCGGCCTTCGCCAGCCTCGCGCCCCACCGCTTCGGACGCGCGAATTTCTTCGGCCAAAGCCGCTTCCCATACCGCAGTGCTGCGTTCGAGCAGGGCCCGGTGGTTTGCCGACAGCGAATGCCACCGCTCCTCGCCCATCGCGCGGGCCGGATAGGCGCCGCGCGGCACCTTGAGCTCGTAATAGTACTTCGCCACTTCCACGAAATGGAGCGCCCGGAATGTATCGGCCGGTGCCACCACCCCGTCGATCACCCCTTTGGCCAGCGCGGAATAAGTCTCGCCCATCGGCATGTTGACCGGATCGGCCCCCAGGTTGCGCAGCACAGGCATCAATTCGGTCGGCGCGCGGATGCGCATGCCGCGCAGGTCTTCCAGGCTATGCACCGGGCGGGTGCGGGTCAGCACGCCGGGAAGCAGGCCGCCCTGAACCGCCAGCACCTTGAGGCCCGAGAGTTCCTTGCCGATCTGGTCGATCTCGGCTTCCATGCAGCGATAGAGCGCCACCTGCGATTCCACGCTGTCGGCCCCGCTGTAAAAGCCGGTGTGGATGCGCAGCAGGTGGGTTCCGCCGCGCACATAGATCGGCGTGATCAGGCCGATATCGGCCACGCCGTGGCGCAGTTCTTCCATCGACATATCGGCCGACAGCAGCGCGCCGGACCAGATCGGCCGGATGACCAGCGTGCCATCGCTTTCGCTTTCGACCCAGTCGATCCAGCGCTGGTCCGCCTGGCTGAACGGGTGCGACGGCGGATAGGGTGTGGCATAGGTCAGCTCGGTCACGCCATCGGGGAGCGGGCGCGAGCAGGCGGCCAGCAGCAGCAGTAAGGCAATCGCCAACCGCTTCATGTCAGGCCTCGCTGGACGAGGAATTCGGCCACCATGCCAACCATCTTGTCATGGTCCCAGATCTTGGCATCGACCATATCGGCATCGATCATCAGCACCGGCACGCCCGCCTGTTCCAGCGCCAGCGCGGTCAGCTTGTTGCCCGATTGCGACAGGCGATTGTCGGGCGGCAGCAGGATTACCGCAGCATCGATCCCGCAGCGATCGGCTTCCGACACCATCCAGCTCGACATCCACGGCGGCAGATGCAGCGTCTCGTTCATGCTGGCGACGCGGCTGGCCAGCGCTTCCATCGGGCTGCCTTGCAGTTCGCGGATATAGGCCGGGCCGGCAAAAGGCATATACATCGACCACACGAACACCGCGCCCAAACGCTCTTCCAGCGCCTGGTAGAAGCCGGGATCGTGCCACACACCAGCGCCGATCCACATCAGGCGCAGCTTCTCGTTGGCCGAAGCACCTTCGCCCGCGGCGATTTTCTCCAGCACCTGGTCGCGGAATTTCTTGGCATGGGCCACGGCCCAGTCCGATCCGCGATGCCATTGCGGGATCATGGTGTTGGGCATCTGTTCGGCAATCGAAACCGGGCACGGTCGGGCATTGCCGATCGCCTGGGCAGCTTCCCAGATATAACCTTCTTGCACGTTGATCTGTTCCATCAGGTGCTGGAACTTCGCCTCGTCGAACTTGCGACCGGTGCGGTTTTCCAGCAACGCGATCAGGTCGCCCATCTCGCGCACCATCAGGGCAATCCGGTCGGGCTGATAGACCCGCCGCCAGTCATCGCGCGCGTGGAGGAACCAGTCGGGATCCTTGTCGGTCCAGGCGGGGGCTTCCATCGGGAAAAACTCGCTGCCCAGCGCCTCAGCCCACAGGCCGAACACCTGCTGGATGCAATCGCAGGTCAGCCGCGCCACCAGCACCGTGGGCTGCGGCAAGCCGCCCCAAGGTGCATTGGCCGGATCGTTCGCCAGCGTGCAGGCAAGGCCCAGCGAGCAGTACTTGCAGCTGTTCCCGGGGAAACCCTTCGCCGTCATCGCGTCGAAATAGGTGCTCGAAAGCTGCTTGGCCGAGATATAGGCCGACCACCACTGGTTGGTGACGATAGGGATGTCCATCGCATGGAACAGTTCGTGCGGGGTATCGGCCTGCACGATGGCATAAGGTTCGCGGTCTTCCACCACACGGCGGCGCAACTCTGCCCCGAACGCCTTCTGGTAGGCAGTCGCCTCGGCGGTGCAGGCCAGCGTCTTGCGGCTGCGCTGGTTGGCGGTCACGGTCAATGGAACACTCCTTCGCCATCGAGGCGTTCAATCTCGGCTTCCGACAGGCCGCAGATGCGCCGCGCCACCTCGAAGCTGTGTTCGCCCAGCCCCGGCGCACGGAACGGAGCCATCAGGTCATGCGAGAACCGCATCGGCGTGGCGACATGGCCAAACGGGCCGAGCACCTGGTGTTCCAGCATCACCAGCGCCTCGCGCGAGGCGATCTGCGGGTCGTGTTCCATCAGGTCTTCGCAATCCTGCAATGCGCCTGCCGCAATCCCGGCTGCCTGCAACTGCTCGGCAATCGCCTTGTCATCGCGCTGGCTGGTCCAGGCGGCAATGTCCGGCCCGGTGATCGCCTCAAGCCGCGCACGTTGATCGCCATCAGCCAGGCTGATCGCCACCCAGCGATCCTGCCCCGCAGCAGGGAAAACGTCCTGGAACCACACCGCAGGATCGGCATTGCCCAGCCGCATCGGACGTTCCCCGGTTTGTGCCAGCCGCAGGAAATCGCGCATCTGCTGCACGCAAATCTCGTACATCGAGGCATCGATGTGGCAGCCGCGCCCGGTCTCGCGCCGGTGCTGCAAGGCGGCGGCCACATGGCCCACCATCACATAGGGCACGATCACATCGCCATAGGGAACCGCGCCGGGAATTACCGGATTGCCATCGCGGAAACCGGTCAGGAAGGTGCGGCCCGACAATGCGCCGCCGGTGCCATCCACGCCCCATTCCTGCGCCAGCGGGCCGGTTTGCCCGAACACGCTGCCCGATACCATCACGATGCCGGGCTTGCGCGCGGCGAGGCTGTCATAATCCAGGCCCAGCTTGGCCATCGTACCGGGCGAGAAATTCTCCACCACCACGTCGGCCCAGTCCACCAGCGGATCGATGATGCTGCGCGACCCGGGCTGCTTGAGGTTGAGAGTAAGCGATTTCTTCGAAGTGTTGAGGTGCGCAAACCACGGCTTGTCATCAAGGCTGGTCGCGCTGGAGGCCGAAACCTGCACATCCATCCGCGACAGGTCCGGGCGGCTCCGGCTTTCGATCTTGACCACTTCGGCCCCCAGATCACCCAGCGTCTTGGTACTGATCGACCCCACCAGCGCCCAGGCAAAATCGAGCACTTTCACGCCGGACAGTGGCCCGGGCCGCTGGCCGGTATGGATCGCCGGTGCGGCGCCCTGGCGGCCTTCGCGGATCACCGCAAAGCGGTGCGGCAGGCCATCTGGTGTATCAAGGAAGCCGCGCGCCTTCAGATGCGGATCGGCCAGCACATCGGCCGGTTCGTTGACCACGCAGGCATTGATCCCGCGCCGCCGGCCTTCGGTGGCAATATCGGCCTTGGTGCGGCTGGCAAAAAACGCCGCCATTGCCGCCTGCCATACGAGGCGCGTTTCGCCCGGCAAGGTGGAACGGTTGTAGGCCAGCCAGTCCACGTCGCGCATCGGGTTATCGAACCCGGTCTCGTCCATCCAGGCCGACAGTGCGGCGTTGGCAGGCGCGCCCAGCCGCCCTGTCATCAGCGCGTGAAAGCACCAGCCATCGGCCAGTTGCCAGATCACCTGCACGGTAACCCTGCCATAGGCGATGCAGCCACCCGCACGGTCCAGCTTGCGCTGGTCGAATTGCCATACCAGCACGCCGTTGACGTTGCGGCTCATCGCCACTTGCTGGATCGAGATGTCGACATGCTGGCCGTGGCCGTGGGTTCCGCGGGCATAGTGTGCCGCCATCGCGCCTGCGCCCGCTACCATATCGGCATGGAAGGTGCAGGCATCGCCCGCTTCCTTGACCGGCTTGTGGCCCGGCTCGCCCGTCAGCCGCAGCGCGCCGCCCACGGCCGAGGCGACCAGTTCGCCCCCCTGCCAGTGCGAGCGCGGACCGCCCGATCCGAACGGAGTGACCGAAACGTGGATGGCCTGTTCGCCAATCGGCAGGCCCTGGGTGGCGTCCAGTCCCAGATCATCGATCACGAAGCTGGCCCCTTCCACCGGCCCGCCCAGTTCCGCGCCCAGCGAGACGAGGTAGCGGGCCAGCGGGCGTTGGGCCATCTGACCCAGCACGGCTACGCGATGTCCGGTCAGCGGCATCATGCTTCAATCTCCGCCAGGAATGCTGCTATTTCGGTCGCAGCCCCGTCACGCGCCAGCCAGTCCCGCCGGATCAGCACCAGCGAGGGCACGCCGGCCGCTTCAAGTGCGCGGTGTTCCGCCGGAAGGTGCCAGCATTGCGCCTCCTCCTGCTCGATCCGCCACAGCACCACGGCAGCCGCCTGGCACTGCTCGATCCTGGTCCGCAACCGGGTGGCCGGATCGGAAAAACTGCGTGAACCACTTTCGCGCGCGTGGAGGTTGCGGGCAATGGCCAGCGCGGGATCGCCCGTCTGCTCCGGCACCTGTGCTCCCAGGTCGGCCCAGTCCTGCGCCAGGGTCGCGCCCACAGGAACGAAGCCTTGCGCCGCAATCGCATCATGTAGCCGCATATCGGGCGCCGGAGTTCCGGTGAGGAGGCAGCGCTTGCCCGCAGCCAGCGGGACCACGGCTGACCGCGCGGTATTGGTCGCCGTGATTGCCGCCTCCAGCGCTTCGTCGCTCACGCCCAGTCGCTGCGCCAGTCCGCGCACCGCATCGGCCGTGCGATCCACGCTGCTGGCGCGAGGGATCTTGGCAATGTCGCAGATCAGCGGCTCTGGCCCGGCCAGCAGCCCGCGCCGCTGCAATTCGCAGATGTAGTAGTACAATCGCTGAGAGGTATCGTCAGCCCGGCTGAACAGCACATGCTGCAGACCGTCATAGGCGCCCTCTGCCCACCCCTCGACCACGGCAAAGGCCCAGGGGGAGAACTTGCTTTCCACCCATTGCGCTGCGCGCGGTGTTGCACGCGCCGGATCGAAGGCAATCGGCCCGGCGTGGCAGCCGGCGGCCAGCAGCACTTCATGGGGCAGGTCAGGGCCGGCAATCGCAATCAAGGTCAATTCCCCAACACACCGGGCAACCACAGGATGATTGCCGGAAACAGGATAAGCAGCAGGATGTGGACCACGTCGCTGGCCAGAAACGGCAGCACGCCGCGGAATATCCGGTCAATCGAGACGTCCTTGGCCACGCCCTGCATGATGTACAGGTTCATCCCCAATGGCGGGGTAAGGAAGCCCACCTCCATCGTGCGCACCAGGAACACGCCGAACCAGATGGCGGACAGGCCGGTGGCCTCTACAATCGGCAGCAGGATCGGCGTCATCAACAGCATCAGGCCCAGCCCGTCGAGCACGGTGCCCAGTGCCAGCAGGATCAGCGCCACCAGCACCAGGGTCCAGAACGTGCCGAGGCCCATGCTGCTGACCAGTGCGCCCGCTGCATCGGCAAGGCCAGTAACGCCGACAAAGGCCGAAAACAGCAGTGCGCCGATGATGATAAGGTAAATCAGCCCGCTGGTGCGCAAGGTCTCGCTGAACGCGGTGAACAAGGTGGCGCGGGTCAGCTTGCGGCGCAACAGGGCGATCAGCAGCGCTCCGGCAGAACCAATCGCCGCGGCTTCGGACGGACTGACCCAGCCCATCGCGATCCCGCCGATCACCAGCAGGACCAGCGCCACGATTTCCCAGATCCGGCCCAGCGCCCGCCACCGTTCCGGCCAGGCCACCCGTTCGCCCGCAGGTGCCAGGCCGGGGCGCATGCGCACCAGCACAAACACCACCAGGGCATAGAACAGCGCCTGGGTCAGGCCGGGAATGATGGCAGCGGTGAACAGGTCGCCGATGGACGTTTCCGCGATGATGCCGAACACGATCAGCGCGCCCGAGGGCGGGATCATCTGCCCCAGCGTGCCGCCCGCCGCGATAGTGGCGGTGGACAGCTTGTCGTCATAGCCGCGCTGCTTCATCTCGGGATAGGCGACCAGTCCCACCGTGGCGGTGGTCGCCAGGCTCGATCCGTTGATCGCGCCAAAGCCTGCGCAGCCTGCGATCGAGGCATAGGCCAGTCCCCCGCGCCGGTGGCCGATCAGCTTGGCCGCCGCATCGAACATGTCGCGGCTGGCATCGATCGAGAAGAAGATGTGCGCCATGAACAGGAACAGCGGCAGCGTGCCCAGTTCGTACCGGGTCAGGGTATCGATAGCGATCACCCCGCCCTTGATCACGGCGGCTTCCAGCCCCAGCACCAGCGTCAGCCCGCCAAGTCCGACCAGGCCGAGCACGGCGCCGATGCGTCCGCCCGCCAGCAGCAGGACCAAGAGCACGATGATGCCGACCAGGCCGGTTTCCGGCGTCGCCATCATGACCGTTCGCCGCGGATCACGCGCCAGCCCACAATGGCCGCCGCCGCCAGCAGGCAGCCGTTGGCCACCATGCGCATCGCCGCCCACGGGATACCGAGCCATTCGCTTTGTTCGTGGCCGTACCACAGGTCCAGCGCCAGCCAGCCCGAACCGACCAGCAGCAGCACAAGGAACGCCATTGTCATCAGGTTGGAAAGCCGGTCGGCCAGTTCGCGTGCGCGCGGCGGCAGGCGATCCACCACCAGCCGCACCCGCGCGTGGGATTGTTCCAGCGTGGCAATCACGATGCCCAGCCCGCCCGATACCAGCACCAGCGCCTGCATGACCTCGATCGAGCCGGTAAATGGCAGGCCGACATTGCGGCCGATCACTGCCACCGTATCAACCAGGGTGGCCGCCAGCAGGGCCAGTCCCCCGATCCAGATTACGATCTTCCAGACCATGCTCATGCTGCTTGCTCCACTCGGCCCGTATCGTCGATCCGGATCGGAGGAAGGCCAGCGGCCAGCGTGATCCGTTCGACATAGTCGGCAATCTGCCGGGCCATGGCCTTGTCTGCCAGCACCGGACGTCCCGGAGGCTCGACATGCACGGCAATGATACCCGCTTCAACATTGCCCGCATGATCGATCCGCAGGCGACCGACAAAGGCGTTGACGGCTTCGGGATGAAACGGCGCGAGGGTATAGGCCGGATCCGGCTCGAACCCAAAAATTTCGCGCCTCTTGCGCGCCCATTCGGCCCGCACGGCATGATCCTGTCCCGGGCTGAGGGCAGAGGTCACCACGCAGCCGTTGCCCAGTCCGTGAAAGATCGGGCGGCCATTGTGGAACGAGATACCGCGAACGATATGTGCGTGGTGCGCGATCACCGCATCCGCGCCCAGATCCACCGCTGCGCGGGCGGAAGCCAGCTCGTAATCCTCAATTCGAGCGGGTGTGTGGACAACCCCCTGGTGCAGCGCAACGATCACAAAATCGGCCTGCTTGCGGGCCACAGCGATGTCCTCCTCCAGGATCTCGAAAGCCCTTGGATCCAGGCTTTCGAGATCCGCCCTTGGCGACACGGACGACCCGTCTCTGGTCGCCACGGGGAGGAAGGCGCAGCCTGCGCTGGCTTGGCCAGCCCAGGCAAATTCAGGCCCTACGCAATTGTAGCTGAGCAGGGCGATCCCCATGCCTCTCGCCTCGGCTATCGCGGGATTGCGGGCATGGGCCAGATCGGACCCGGCCCCGGCATGGAGGATGGCGCGGGCATCGAGCAAGGCAATGGTGTCCGCGATTCCGGCAGCCCCGCAATCGGCAATATGGTTGCCTGCCAGGCTGACCATGCCAATTCCGGCACGGTCAATCGCCGCCACGTTTTCCGGCGGAGCACCGGGGGCCGGTATATCGCCCCCGGCCTCGTGCAGGCTCCCGGTATGCGGAACCTCGAGATGGGCAATCGCCAGGTCGCAATTGCGCAGCGCCGGAGCGATGCCCGATAGCCAGTGATCGGCATCGGGTTCATCCAGAACCAGATCGCCGGTCACCAGCACTTCGGTATAATTGCCCTGCACGAACCTCGCCGACCTCGTTCCGTCATCCATTACCCGGTCAGAATGCCATCCGCGCGCCCAGGGCGAACATCCGTCCGACCGGGTTGGCCGCCGTGGCATCGTAGCCGCCACTGCCGTTGCCACCGGGCGCCAGGTTGACGTAGGGCGGATCGGTATCGAACAGATTGCGCACTTCGGCCGTCAATGCCAGCTCCTGCACACGTTCGATGCCGAGGCTGTCGCCCAGACGCCAGGTCACGCTCAGATCAACCGGGGTATAGCTGCCAACCTGCTGTACAGGGTTGACCAGCGTGTTGTTGTAGCCAGCCACATGGGTCGCCAGGACACGCGCCGTAACCGGCCCGTGCTCCCATTCGGCCGACAACCGGGCCTTGAACTTCAACGGCTGGAAGATGTTGTTGAGCTGGTCCACCAGCGCACCTTCGGGCGACACGGCCACCTGGTAATCGAGCAGGTATGATCCGCTGGCCACCAAGGTCAGCCGATCGCTGGCCGACAGGTCCATGTCATAGGTCGCCTGGAAATCGATCCCGCGAGTGGACGATTTGCCCAGGTTCTGGCTGCGGCCATCGACGAACAGGTTGACGTTGGCGATGTTGTTGGACGGGAACGGCGTGCCCAGGACCGGGATACCGGCATTCAGAAGGGCCTGTACACGATCACGTGCAGCCTGGTCGCGCAGGATGATCCCGGTCGAAGCGTACTCCGTCGCCTGGCCAAGGATGGCAAGGTTAGACAGGTTGGCAATGATCTGGTTGTTATAGGCAATGTCGAAGTAGGTCACCGACAGGCGCAGGTTGGGCACCACGTCAATATCTGCGCCGACAGACCATGTGGTAGCCGTCTCCGGCCCCAGATCGAGGTTGGGGCCAGACAAGGCATAGCCCAGCAGCGGCGCGCCGCCCGCCGGGTTCTGGTAGTTCTGGCCGAACATTGCGTTGCTGTTGCCATAGATTTCCGGCAGCGTCGGCGCGCGGAAGGCCGTGCCGTAGCTACCGCGCAGCAGCACCCCGTCGACCGGCACCCAGTTGATGCCGATCTTGGGATTGGTGGTGTTGCCCGCATCGCTGTACTTGTCATAGCGCACGGCGGCATTGATGGTCAGTTCCTGGAAACCAGCCGTGGCATTGCCATCGCCAAACAGCGGCACGAGAACTTCGGCATAGCCGGAATCCACCGTGCGATCGAAGTGGCGGAACGCGATCGGCGTGCTGGGGTTGCCGCGCGCGGAACCCAGCGAAACCTCGAATTCCTGCCGCTCTACACCGGCCGCAACCATTACGTCGCCGCCCGGCATGCTGAACAGCGGACCGTTGATGCGCCCTTCGTACAGCGTCAGATCGCCATAGGTCGGGGCCAGGAATATCTGGTTGAAGATGCCGTTGATAACCGTTTGGCTGGTGCGGTTCAGGCCATAGGGATCGAACGCTGTGGCCGGATTGCTGCTGGCCAGCGCGGCATTGAGCGCGCCGTTGCTGAGCCCGTCATAAGAACCCGAAAAGTCGCGCGTCTGGCCAAAGCCGACCAGCACTTCGGCCGTCCAGTCGTTCGGCAGGTTGAAGCGCAGGCCGGGGGTGATCTGCCAGCTTTGCGCGTAACCTTCTGTCTGCGTGGTGGGCAGCTCGTCGGCAAAGCTGTAGTCGATCGAATAGCTGGTGCCGGTGAAGCCTGGGGGACGCACGAAGAAGGCGTTAGTCTGCGGCACGTTGATCCGGGCAGACAGCGGCGAACCGATCCGAACGAATTCACGCCGTGACCAGAAGGCGTCGGCAAATACTTCGACCCAGTCGGTCAGTTCAAGATCGAACGTGGCGTTCATCGAGTTGTAGGACTGCTCGGGGATCAGATCCTGGTTGGGGTTGGTATCGCACAGATTGCGCGTGCCGGCAGTAATCGCGCCGGCATTGGCCGGGGTGTACTGGTCGGGCAGGGCATAGTTGGTCGTGCCGATCACCAGGGTACCCGGGGCGCAGCGCGTGGTGCGGTAATCGTTGCCGCCAAAATCCCGCTGGTCGGAGGTGAAGAAGTCGCGCTCTCCGCCGCTCAGGTTGGCCCGCTCCACATGTTCGAACGCGACCATGAACTGGCCGCCGCTGAACTGGTGCCCCAGCGCCATGCCGAAAGCCAGTTCATCGAAATTGCCCTCATCGGCAAAGCCATAGCGGGCGAAGGCTTCGGCACCCTGCAGATTGCGTCGCGGAATGAGGTTGACCACACCGGCCACCGCATCCGAACCGTATACCGCCGATGCACCGTCAGCCAGCACTTCCACCCGCTGCACGCCCAGCGTCGGCATGACCGAAGGGTCGGTCGAGCGGCTGTTGTTCACCACCCGGTGACCGTCGATCAGCACCAGCGTGGCATAGGGGCCGATACCGCGCAGGTTTACGGTGTTGCCATAAGTGATGTTGCCCGACCCGCCGGCCTGGCCGCGCGAGTTTTCCGACACGCCGAGATCGAAGTTGGCGGGCAGTTCCTTGATCACGCGATCGATGGTTACACCCGCCGAGGCCTCGATTTCGCCGCGCCCGAGTACGGTGGCAGCGGAACCGACCGGCACTTCGGCAATGCGGCTGCCGGTGACGACAATCGTGTCTTGTTCTTCGACTGCAGCTTCATCTTGTGCCATGATTGGCTGCGTGCAAAACAAGCCTGCGGTTGCGAGTGCGACGGCCGAACTGGCGCGCAGGAACCTGGTTGCACCCTTGGTGCTCTGTGCCTTGGACATATTACCCTCCGTATCATCGCCCTCTCGAGGAGCGTGTGGAGGATGGATCACAAATCGGCGCCAAAAGAGCAATCAGAATATCGCTAACAAGATTGTTGACAATATTATCAGCGGCGTTATCCGTCAATTATGAAGGAAGCTGTCGAAGCGCTCGCCCGTAAAGGACCGTCGGGAATCGAGGTTGCCGACTGGATCCGGTCGCAGATCCGGACCAGCCGTCTGGTGCCAGGCCAGCGCCTGGTCGAGGTGGACATTATCCGCCAGACGGGCGGCAGCCGGTTCAAGGTGCGCGAGGCGTTCCAGCGGCTGGCGGCTGAAGGGCTGGTCGAGATCGAGGAATTTCGCGGTGCGTCTGTGCGTGGTGCCTCGATGGATGAAGTGCGCCAGCTTTACCGCGCGCGCGCCGCGCTGGAAGGCATTTGCGCGGCCGAGTTCGCGCTCAAGGCCACCGATGACCAGCGCCTGCAACTGGCCGACCTTGCCGAACAGATGGAGCGCTGTGTCGAAGGCGGCGCGCCCGAACGGTTCGGCCAGCTCAACTCTGACTGGCATTCGCTGCTGATGCGCGGGGCCGGCAATGCGGTGATCGAGGATATTGTCAAACGGCTCAACACCCCGGTGCATCACCTGCTGTTCGAGACGTTCTACCAGGGTGACCGGCTACGCGAGGCGGCAAATGACCACCGGTTGATCGTGAAAGCGGTGCTGGAGCGTGATGGACCGGCAGCCGAAATGGCCATGCGCCAGCATATCGAGAACGGCCATCGCTTCCTGACCGACATCGACCGCGCAGTACACCACGGCGGGGTCGGCGAGGTCTGATCCCCGCCGACCCTACCGACCCTGCGGCAACTCATCTATCAGATCGGGTAATGGCCCGGCTCGGTCTCGAACGTGACCCAGCGGGTCTCGGTGAAGGCATCAATACCCTGCCGCCCGCCGAAGCGGCCATAGCCACTGGCTTTCATCCCGCCGAACGGCATCTGCGGCTCGTCCGAAACGGTGCTGGCGTTGACATGGCAGATGCCGGCCTGGATCTGCCGCGCCACTTTCAGCCCGCGCGCGGTGTCGCGGGTGAACACAGCGGATGACAGGCCATATTCGGTATCGTTCGCCAGTTCGATCGCATGGGCCTCGTCACGTGCGCGGATAATGCCAACGACAGGACCGAAGCTCTCATCGCGGAACAGCTTCATGTCGGGCGTGACCTTGTCCAACAGGTGGGCGGGCATCACCACGTTCATCGTGGTTTCGCCGCTCACCAGCAGGTCGGCGCCTTTGCTCACCGCATCGTCGATCAGCGACAGGCAATGGTCGACTGTCTTGCGATCAACCACCGCGCCGAGCGGCGTGTTGCCCGCCGCCGGATCACCCGCAGGCATGGTGCGGACCTTGGCGGCGAACTTCTGCGCGAATTCATCGGCCACGCTTTCGACCACAATGATCCGTTCGGTCGACATGCAGATCTGGCCCTGGTTCATATAGGCGCCAAATGCTGCCGCCTTCACGGCTTCGTCCAGATCGGCATCGTCCAGCACCAGCATAGGGGCCTTGCCGCCCAGTTCCAGCAGCACAGGCTTCAGGTGTTCGGCTGCGCGCTTGGCGATGATCTTGCCAACCGCGGTGGAGCCGGTGAAGTTGATCCGCTTCACCTGCGGCGCATCGATCAGCGCGCCGACTACTTCGCCGGCATTTTCGGGCGCATTGGTAACAACGTTGACCACACCTTCGGGGAAGCCCGCATCGGCAAAGGCTTCGATGATCAGCGCGTGGGTGCGCGGGCAGGACTCGCTCGCCTTCAGGATCACGCTGTTGCCGCAGGCCAGTGGCACGGCGATGGCGCGCACACCCAGGATGATCGGCGCGTTCCACGGGGCAATGCCCAGCAGCACGCCAACCGGCTCCTTCATCGCCATGGCCACAGTGCCGTGATGGTCCGACGGGATGATCTCGCCCGAAATCTGCGTGGTGATGGCAGCGGCCTCGCGCACCATGCCTGCGGCCAGCATCAAGTTGAACATGGCCCAGCCGGCAGTGGCACCGATCTCGCCCATCATCGCAGCGACGAATTCATCCTTCTTGGCCACCAGCGCATCGGCCGCCTTGTTCAACACCGCACGGCGGGCGTTGGGGCCCATTCGCGACCACACGGCAAAACCTGCCTGCGCACGCTCGGCAATGGCCGGTATATCGCCTGCCCTCATGGCTTCTGCCGTGGAGGCGACCGCACCGGTCATCGGGTTCAAACGTTCGAATTTCGCCATGTCTTGTATTCCTCGTCCCGCTGGTTTCTGATGCCGGTCAGGTCAGACCGGCAAGCCCACGTAATTTTCCGCAATGGTCATCTGGGCCGCCTTGCTGCTGGCGATATAATCGAGTTCGGCCACCTGCATAGCCCGTTCGAACGGACCGTCTTCGGGGAAGCGGTGCATCAGCTTGGTCAGGGTCCAGCTGAACAGTTCGGATTTCCACACCCGGGCCAGCGCCTTGTCGGAATAGCCGGCGATCGCATCGGCATCGTTCGCCTTGAAATAGCTGATCAGGGCAGCAGAGGCATAATGCACGTCACTCGCCGCCAGGTTCAGACCCTTGGCCCCCGTTGGCGGAACGATGTGGGCGCTGTCACCGCACAATAGCAGGCTACCGTGGCGCATCGGCGCAAACACAAAGGACCGCAGCGGCGCGATCGACTTCTCCAGCGCCGGACCGCGGGTGATATTGGCGGCGGCTTGCGGACCGAGGCGGATCGCCAGTTCGTCCCACACGCGCTCATCCGGCCAGTTCTCGATCCGCTCGGTCAGCGGTACATCGATGTAATAGCGGCTGCGCGTGGCGCTGCGCATGCTGGCCAAGGCAAATCCGCGTTCGTGATTGGCATAAATCAGTTCATGATTGCACGGCGGCACATCGGCCAGGATCCCCAGCCAGCCGAACGGATAGACCCGTTCATACTCCTTGCCCACGCTGGCCGGCACGGCCTTGCGGCTGGGACCGTGGAAACCGTCACACCCGGCGATGAAGCGGCAATCGACGCGGAATTCATCCTCGCCCTGGCGATAGGTGACATAGGGCGCATCGCCAGCCACATCGTGCAGCGCCACATCCTCGGCGTTGTAGATTACCTGCAGCCCGCGCTCCTCTGCGGCATCCATCAGGTCGCGGGTAATCTCGGTCTGGCCATAGACCCACACGTTCTGGCCCGTCAGTTCACCGATATTGATGCGGATCAGCCGCTCGCCATCGGCCAGATTGAACCCGTCATGCGGCAGGCCTTCGGCCTTCAGCCGTGCATCCAGCCCCAACCGCTCCATCAGGCTGACAGTGATGTTTTCCAGCACGCCGGCCCGGATGCGGCTGAGCACATAGTCCGGATCGCGCTGCTCCAGCACCACGCAATCCACGCCTTCTGCCCGCAGCAGATGTCCCAACAAAAGGCCAGCCGGCCCGGCTCCGATAATGCAAACCTGTGTTTTCATGTCCCTCGCCGTAAATGTGTTGCGTCCACAATTCGAGCACAAACTTGCCCAATCTATGCAAGCGCTATCATTGCCCCCTTCAAGTGCCCGCCCTAAGCCGCAGATGCAAGGGGGAGTTGGCGAATTATGGCCACGCCGAAGGATACGCCGAAGGATACGCCGAAGGTTACCTGGGTGGTCCGGCCGTCGCGCATGGCCATCGCGCAGTATGGGCTCGCCTATCTGGGAGTGCACCTGGCATTCATGCCGCTGCTGGTGCTGCTGGTGCCGCGCCGGGTGGAAGCGCTGAGCGCAGCGGACGCCGGGTCCATGCAAAGCTGGCTGTTGCTGGCAGGGGCGGTGGTGGCGGGAGTGTCCAACATCGTGGCCGGCCATGCAAGCGACCGCTGGCTGGCACGCCACGGCACCCGGCGCGGCCTGATCGCCATCGGCGTGGCGGGACTGGCGCTGTCCTATGTGGTGCTGGCACTGGCAAGCAGCTTCGGGCAGCTGCTGGTGGCGATCGCGCTGTTCCAGTGCGCACTCAACTTCGCCTTTGCCCCGCAGGGCGCGCTGCTGACCGATCACTTTCCCGATTCAGCCAAAGGCCTGATGGCCGGAATCATGCACGCCGCAATGCCTGCCGCCACTCTGGCAGTGGTGCTGGTGGGCCGACTTTTCCCGACTGACAGCGCGGTATCGTTCCTGTTTGCCGGCGGGTTGGCGGTCGCCTGCTTTGGCCCGTTGCTGCTGGCCTGGCGGTTTGGGCCGGTGGTTGCCCTGCAGCGGGCCGGACAAGCCGAACTCGCCAATCCTGCACCGTGGGCCAGAGCCGATTTCGCCATTGCCTGGGGAGCCAAGCTGGCGGTGCAACTGGGGGCCACTTTCGTCAGCGGCTATATCTACCTTTATCTGGCCGCTGCCATTGCCAGCCGCACGCCTGACCCGGGGGCGACCGCCACCAGCCTGCTGGCCGACCTGTCGTGGCCGGCCGGGATTGTGGCGGTGGTGGCCACGCTGGCCGCTGGCGCACTGTCGGACCGGGCCGGACGGCGGCGAATGCCCCTGGCGCTGGCGGCTGTAGCATCAGCAGCGGGCCTGGGTCTGCTGAGCCAGGCGGGCGGCGGCACCACGCTGCTGCTGGCCGGGTATTGCCTGTTCTATGTCGGGCTGTCGGTCTTCACTTCGATCGACACCGCGCTGGTGGCGCAGATCGTGTCGGGTCACCGCCATCGCGGTTCGTTGCTGGGGGTGATGAACCTCACCAACACCCTGCCATCGGTCATCGCTCCCGGGTTGGCCCTGCTGGCCCTCCAGCCGGGGGCAATGGCCCCTACGCTGGCGCCCCTGCTGGGGCAGATGTTCCTTGGTTGCGCAGTGCTGGCGCTGGCCGCGGGGGCCGCCATCCTGTGCGTGCGGAGCGTGCGCTAGGGGGCAGTCTTACTGTTCTGGCCCACCGTTCCGGCCTTATTGCACCGGGGGAAGCGCTGCCACCACCGCTGGCCCGGTGGCCTCCACCAGCGCTTGCACTCCTTCAGCCGTGGGGTGGATCCGATCAGGCAGGATCAGCTGCGGCTGGTCATATACCGCCTCAAGGAAAAACGGCACCAGCGCCGCGTCGTGCTCCTCGGCCAGCGCCGGATAAAGCCCGTCGAATTCGGTCTGGAACTGCGCCCCCAGGTTCGGCGGTGCGCGCATGCCCATCAGCAGGACGGGAATATCCCGCGCGGCCAGTTCCCCCAGGATGGCGGCCAGGTTTTCACGCGTGGCCTGCGGCGGAAGGCCGCGCAAAAGATCGTTGCCGCCCAGTTCCACAATGGCGAGGTCGGGCTTGGTCGCCGCATTATCCAGCACAAAGCCGATCCGCTGGCGCCCGGCGGCAGTGGTATCGCCCGATACGGCGGCATCGATCACCCGGGCGTTGATGCCCTGCCCCCGCAGCAACACTTCCAGCCGTTCTGGATAGCCTTCGGGTTCGGCCAGGTTGTAGCCGGCAAACAGGCTGTCACCGAACGCCAGGATAGTCCGCACAGGGCCAGTCAGGGCGACGTCTGCTTCTACCTGCGGCGCTTCGGCGGCGGCGGCGGGCTGTTCAACCGGCGCTTCGGCCCCGCATGCCGCCAGGGCCAGCGCCGCCAATCCGATCGTCCAACTGCCAATCCGCATCGATAATAGCCTTTTCGCCTGTATTGCCCTTGTGTCATAGCTATGCCATCGAAGGGCGGTGACAAGCCCCCAACAGAACAATCCCGCCATCCTTGCCCGCAATCTCCGCCTGACGCTGGGTGAAGGCCCTGCCGCAGTGGAAATCCTGCGCGGCATCGACCTGACCGTCCCCACCGGCCAGACGCTGGCGCTGCTCGGCCCGTCCGGCTCGGGCAAAAGCTCGCTGATGGCCGTGCTGACCGGGCTGGAGCGTGCCACCAGCGGTGAACTTGAAGTGGCTGGCGCAAACTTCGCCCAGATGAGCGAGGACCAGCTGGCTCTCGCCCGGCGCGGCCGCATCGGCATCGTGCTGCAGGCGTTCCACTTGCTGCCCACAATGACCGCGCAGGAAAATGTCGCCACTCCGCTGGAACTGTCGGGCGAGAAAGACGCCTGGGACCGGGCCGGGGCAGAACTGCAGGCGGTTGGCCTGGGCCACCGCCTGTCGCATTATCCCGCGCAACTTTCGGGCGGCGAGCAGCAGCGCGTGGCCATTGCCCGCGCCATCGCCCCGCGCCCCGCGCTGATCTTTGCCGATGAGCCGACCGGCAACCTGGATGGATCGACCGGCGGATCAATTGTTGACGTGCTGTTCAACCGCCGCGCCGAGATGGGCGCCACGCTGGTGATCATCACCCACGATGCCGAACTGGCCGCCCGCTGCGACCGGATCGTGACCCTGGGCGACGGGCTGATCGTGTCGGACACGCTGACCTCATGACCAGTCTGGGCTGGGGCGCGGCATGGCGGATTGCCCGACGCGACCTGCACCGCCAGTTTCGCGGGCTGCGGCTGCTGCTGGTCTGCCTGTTCCTGGGCGTGGGCGCGCTGGCGGCAATCGGCTCGCTCACTTCGGCCATCCGCAGCGAGCTGAACGGCCAAGGCCAGATGATCTTGGGCGGCGATCTCGAGGTAGAGGTGTACCAGCGCCCGCTGTCGACTGAGGAGACCGCCTTTCTGGCGGACTATGGCGAGCTGTCGAACGGCCTGCGGATGCAGGCGATGGCCAGCACCGGAGATGCCGCTTCGCCGATCGAGCTGAAGGCGGTGCAGGACAACTGGCCGATGTATGGTGCGCTTACCCTGGCCGATGGCCGCAGCGTGGGCGCGCCGCAGCAAGGCCAGGCATGGATCGCCGATGGCGTGGCCGACCGGCTGGACCTGGTCCCCGGCGACAGCTTCACCCTCGGCACCCTGCCGCTGACCGTGGCCGGCATCATCGCCGAGGAGCCTGACCGGTTGAGCGAGGGCTTCACGCTGGGCCAGACCGTGATCGTGCCGCTGGATGTGCCCGCCGCCGCCGGCCTCACCGCACCCGGTGCGATGTACGAATCCAAGACCCGCGTACGGTTCGACAGCGCATACGATCCCGCAACGGTCGAGGAGGCGGTGCTGGATGCCTTCCCCGAAACCGGCCTCGACACCCGCACGCGCGACCGCGCCTCGCCCGGGGCGGAACGGTTTGTCAGCCGGATGGGCGAATTTCTTACCCTGGTGGGTCTGGCCGCACTGGTGATTGCGGGCATCGGTATTGGCGGAGGCGTGGCCTCCTACCTCGAAGCTCGCCGCGCCGGCATCGCCACCTTGAAAATCCTCGGCGCATCAAGCGGCGACATCGCCCGCATCTATGCCCTGCAAGTGGGCGCCGCCGCATTGGCCGGATCGCTGGCGGGCCTGGTGGCAGGCGTGCTGGTCACACCATTGCTGGCGGGCGCGCTGGGATCGCTGCTGCCGGTTTCCACCGCCTTTGTGATCGACCCTGTGGCGCTGCTGCGCGCCGCCGCCTTTGGCCTGCTGGTGGCGCTGGTGTTTGCCGCCCCGCCGATCCTGCGCGCCCGCGATTTCCCCGCCATGGCGCTGATGCGGTCACGCGTTTCCCCCATCGCCAGCGGATGGCGCGGGGCCGCGCTGCCGGTCGGCCTTGGTCTGGCAGGGATTGTCGCGCTGGCGCTGCTGGGATCGCCCACGCCGCTGCTGTCGGCCGGGTTCCTGGGCGGAGCGCTGGCGATGCTGGCGCTTCTTGCCGTGCTGGGCCGCGCCATCGGCTGGGCCGCTCGCAAGGCCCCGCGTCCGGCCAATCCGATCGTGCGCGCGGCGCTGGCCAACCTGCACCGCCCCGGCTCGGCCACCGGCTCGTTGGTAACCGCGCTGGGCTTCGGCCTGGCCGCGTTCGTCCTGCTGGCAGGAGTGCAGACCAGCCTGAACGGCAATATCCAGCGTTCGGTCCCGGCCATCGCGCCCGACTATTTCGTGCTCGACCTGCCGGTTGCCCGAGTGGCCGAGTTCACCGACCTGATCGAGACCGCCGTCCCCGGCTCCGAAATCGCCGCCACCCCCACGCTGCGCGGCAGCGTGATAGCCTATGGATCGCCAGACAACCCCACCGTTGTGGCCGATCTGGAGGAATTGCCCGAAGGCGCCTGGGGCCTGGGCGGCGAGCGCGGCATGACCTATTCGGCCGGAGTGCCGCAGGGCAATTCGGTAACCCGGGGCGAATGGTGGCCGCAGTTTTACCAAGGTGATCCGCTGGTCTCGATTGACGAGGAGCTGGCCAACGCGGCCGGCTTGCGGCTGGGCGACATCATTACTGTCAGCGTGCTGGGGGTCGAAAAGACCGCCCGCGTGGCCAATTTCCGCCGGCTCGACTGGGAGAGCATGGGCTTCAATTATGTGTTCGTGTTCAGCCCCAATACCCTGGCCGATGCGCCGCATAATGTGGCCGCCACGGTGGCGTTCCCTGCTGGCGCTGCGCCCGGCAGCACCTTGCTGCGCGATCTGGCCCGCGCCTTCCCCTCCAGCTCGGTGATCGAGGTCGGTCCGATCCTGCAAGAGGCGCGCACCATCCTTGACCAGGTCTCGCTGGCAATCCTGGCCGCCGCATCGGTGGCCGTGCTGGCAGGCGTGGCGGTATTGCTTGGCGCGATTGCCGCAGCGCGGGCTGCGCGGATTTATGACACAGTGATCCTGCGCGTCCTGGGTGCCAGCCGCGGGCAATTGCTGGGCCTGCAATTTGCCGAGTTTGGACTTTTGGCGATGATCCTGGCGGGCGTGGCGCTGGCGCTGGGCACGGGCCTGGCGTGGCTGATCATCACCCAGTTGTTCGAATTTGACTGGCTGCCCGATTGGCCCCGCATCCTGTTGGTGCTAGGCGCAGGACTGGTGCTTGTGCTGGGCTTTGCCTTTGCGGCTTCGTTGCCGGTTCTGCGGGCCAAACCGGCACAGACGCTGCGCACTCTGTAACGCGCACACGAAAAAGGGGGCACCGGCTGCGGTGTCCCCCTTTCATGTCCGATTGGCAGCGATCAATTGAAAGTCGAAACGTCCCGTTGCAACGGGTTGCCGACGTAGACCAGCGTTCCGGCCAGCATGTCGTGCAAGCCCTGCTTCCTGCCGGTGAAGGCAACCATGATGAAGCCGATGAACAGGATAACTGCCGACAGAATCTTGGCAAAATAGCGCCCCACCCCGCGCAGGAAGGAAATGCGGTTGCCCGCAAGGTCAGTCACCGTCATGCCGAGAGCCTTCTTGCCCAGCGTGGCCTGGAACGACGAGCTTTCCATCCCGGCAAAATAGGCAATGCCAATCACCAGGCTGAGCAGGTTGTTGCCCGATGCCAGTTGCGCCATCAGCACGTCATTCGGCAGTTCGCCCGGTGCCACGGTCACGGCAGTGCCGAAGCCCAGGATGCCGCCGATGATACTGCCGACAATCGCCAGCAGGACAACGTCGATCAGATAGGCACCCACGCGGCGCCAGAAACCACCATAATTTTCCATAATCATACCCCCCTCATCCCCGAGGACTCCAAATCCAACACGTTTGCGCCCGCTTGGCAAACGAAAAAGGGGGCCAAAAGGCCCCCTTCCCCGTCCAATGATCGGCGCGCCTGGGCCGATCAGAAGGTCTTGCGAACCGTCACGCCATAGGTGCGCGGCTGGTTGGGATAGCCCGAGATCGAACCCGGCTGGCCGGGGCTGTCGAACAGGCTGAGCAGGTAGCGGTCGTTCAGCAGATTGCGTCCCCACACGCTGACATCGAGCTCCAGATCACTGAATTCGTAGCTGATCGAGGCCGACAGATCATCCACCTGGCGCTGGAATGGAGCCGCCGCCGCGATGGCCGCCGCCTGGCCGCCCGACAGGAAGCCCGGCAGGCCTTCGATCACCTGCACGTTGCTTTCGTGGTGGAAGGTGGAACGCAGCACCAGCAGATCGCCATTGCCGATTTCCTGCTCCCACTGTGCGCCCAGTACCACGGTCCATTCGGGAATACCGGAGGGCGTGGTGCCCGACAGATCACCCACGCTGGACAGCGGGAAGCTGACATAGCTGGGATCAAGCCAGGTGACGGCAAAGTTCAGCGTCAGCGGATCGATCGGGTTGGCCTGGCTTTCCAGCTCCACGCCCCAGGTCCGCTGCTTGCCCGCGTTGGAAAGCAGGAAGCCGGTGCCGGTGAAGATGTTTGACTGGAAGCCGTCGATGTCCTGCCGGAAGCCGGTCAAGTTCATCGAGACCATGTCCCAATCGCCCTTCACGCCCAGTTCGATAACCTTGGAGTTTTCGGGACCGGCAAAGCGGCTGCCCGAAATCTGGTTGTTGAACGTGGGGTTGGCGGTGCGCAGCGCGGGCAGATCGGCAGCCAGCGGACGACTGTCACGGCCCAGGTTGAACGAGCTTGCCTTGAAGCCCGTTGCATAGCTGGCATAGACGTTGAGGTCTGGATTGACATCGTATGCCAGCCGCACGGTGTAGGCCAGATCGTTGTCGCTGGTCGCGCCATCTTCCACCCCGTTGGGGACATTGATGAACTGCGGGAACAGCTGCAACGGACGGCCCACCAGGAAGGGATTGACCGCCGAGTTGTTCTGGTTGGCATTGGCGAATGCCTGCACCCCGGCGCGGATCGTTGGGAAGGCTGCTGCCCCCGCCGCGCCCGCCGGGCTGGTGCCAGTCGCAAAGGCAGTGATTTCCGCCTGAGTAGCCGCACGGCCAAGGCCGAGCTGCGTGCCGATATTGGCCGCCAGACCCTGGGCAAAAATCGCCCGGTTGCCGGCATCGACCAGATTGATGTTCGAGAACACGTCGAGCGACCGGTAGTCGGTGACCATCCGCTTGTCGTCCATCGTGTAGTTGCCGCCAACCGTCAGCACGAGGCCATCGGTGATCTCGAAATCGACCTGCCCGAACAGCGACAGCGCATCGTTGCTGAGGAAGAACTGGCCGGTTTCCGCCAGGCCAGCCGAACCGAACTGGCCGATATACTGCCCCGGGTTGCCATACAGCGTTCCGATCGTGCCTTCGATGAACTGGATCGTGCTGCCGCTGCCGTTGCCGCCTGCCGAAAGATCGGCAAAGTTGCGGAAGCGGTTGCCCTTGAAGATGTCCTGTTGTTCGATGATCGTTTCATCAAAGTAGAACAGGCCGGCCAGGAAATCGACCGCGCCGAAGCTGCCCGACAGGCGCAGTTCCTGGGTGTAGGTTTCCAGCGCCTGCGTCTGGTAGCGCTGCAGCAGGTCGAGCGAGGTGAAATCGACGTCCTGGTCATAGGCGCCGTTGGTGCTGCGCCAGGCCGAAATCGAGGTCAGCGTCATTCCGCTGCCAAGTTCGAAATCGAGCTGGGCGGACAGGCCGTAGTTCTCGATGTCGTTGGTGCTGGCGAAGTTGTTGTAGACCAGATCCTCGAATGGATTGTTGGGATCATTCAGCTGGCCGCCGAGCCCCAGGATCGCCGCCGAAGCCGCCGAGCGCTGGACATTAACCACGCCGCAGCAATTCTCGTCGATACGGTCATAGTCCGCGATGATGCGGACCGAGACGTTGTCACCATTGTCGTACAGGGCCTGACCGCGGACGAACCAGCGATCGCGCGCGTTCGTTTCGGTGCCGCTGGCGGGATCGGTCAGGTAACCGTCGCGCTGGTTGATGCCGCCGGCCACGCTAACCGCAAAGCTGTCTGTGATCGGACCGCTGACGAACCCGCGCAGGACCATGGCATCGAGGTTGCCGTAGGACGCCTCGATCGAGCCTTCCGGCGTGAACGACGGCGCATCAGTTACCAGCGAGATCACGCCGGCCGAAGCGTTCTTGCCGAACAGCGTGGACTGCGGCCCGCGCAGCACTTCGATCCGGCTGACATTGGGCAGATCGCTGATCTGGGCGGCGGTACGGCTGCGATAGACGCCATCGACGAACACGCCGACCGACGGTTCGATGCCGGCGTTGTTGGCGCCGTTGCCGAAGCCGCGGATGATGAAGTTGGTGTTGGCAGAACTTTGCAGCTGGCTGACCCGCAGCGACGGAACAAGCGTCTGCAAGTCCTTCAGGTCGCGAATCTGTTCGCGCTGGAGCGTTTCGGCCGTGGTCACGCTGACCGCTACCGGGGTTTGCTGCAGCGTGGTTTCGCGCTTGGTGGCGGTGACGATGATCATGTTGCCATCGACCGGCTCGATCACTTCTTCAGGCGCGCTTTGCGCCTGGGCGGCAAACGGCGTGGCAAGGGCAAGTGCGGCGACCCCGGACAGAAGCGAACGGGCGATTCCGGCTGTGCCGGCAGTACGAACTGTCATGCGTTTCTCCATCTCTCCCCACGGCTCGGTTGGCCCTTCAGGCTCTGGTATGCCGAACGTGATGCAGTTGAATTTGGACGCGCCCGCTAGTTTGCGCAATCGTTAAGCACAATTGGCATATGCATAAGGTTGCGTTTGAAACCGCGCCTGTAGCAAACGCGCCACATATTCGGCGCTTCGGCCGCTTTCCCGCGAGTTTGCGCCTGTTTTTGAGGCACCTATTTGCACCTCCTTGCGAACAGGGGCGTCCTCGGCTAAGGCGCGCGCAATCTTCGCAGGTGCAGCAATGGCGCTCCTGCCCACTACTATCCAAAGGCTGTCCTATATGTCCGCGCCCTTACGCAATGTGGCGATCATTGCCCACGTCGACCATGGCAAGACCACGCTGGTCGACCAGTTGTTCCGCCAGTCCGGCACGTTCCGCGATAACCAGCGGATCGAAGAGCGGGCGATGGATTCCAACGATCTGGAAAAAGAACGCGGCATCACCATCCTGGCCAAGTGTACGTCGGTCGAGTGGACCCCCGAAGGTGGAGATCCCGTGCGGATCAACATCGTCGACACCCCCGGCCACGCCGATTTCGGCGGCGAGGTGGAGCGTATCCTGTCGATGGTCGATGGCGTGATCCTGCTGGTCGATGCCAGCGAAGGCGCGATGCCGCAAACCAAGTTCGTAACCGGCAAGGCGCTCAGCCTGGGCCTCAAGCCCATCGTGGTGGTCAACAAGGTCGACCGTCCGGACGAGCGCATCCAGGAAGTGCTGGACGAAGTGTTCGATCTGTTCGTCAGCCTCGAAGCCAATGACGAACAACTCGATTTCCCGGTGCTCTACGCCTCGGGCCGCAACGGCTATGCCAATACCGACCCGTCCCTGCGCGAAGGCACGCTGGAGCCGTTGTTCCAGAAAATCGTCGAACACGTGCCCGCCCCCAGCGCGGATGAGGACGGCCCGTTCAAGTTCCTCGTCACCCTGCTCGATCGTGACAACTTCCTTGGCCGCATCCTGACCGGCCTGGTGTTCTCCGGTTCGCTCAAGGTGAACGAGCCGATCCATTCGATGGATGCCACCGGCAAGATCGTGGAAACCGGCCGCGCCTCCAAGCTGCTCGCTTTCCGCGGGCTGGAGCGGGTGCCGGTTGACGAGGTCCACGCTGGCGACATCGTGTCGATCGCCGGCCTGACCGCCACCACCGTGTCGAACACCATCGCGCACCCTTCGGTCACCGAGCCGCTGCACGCGCAGCCGATCGATCCGCCCACGCTGTCGATGCGCTTTGCCGTGAACGACAGCCCGCTGGCCGGCCGCGAAGGCACCAAGGTGACCAGCCGCATGATCCGTGACCGGCTGGAACGCGAAGCCGAAAGCAACGTCGCCATCAAGGTCACCGAGAGCGAAGACAAGGACAGCTTCGAAGTGGCCGGGCGCGGCGAATTGCAGCTTGGCGTGCTGATCGAACAGATGCGCCGCGAAGGCTTCGAACTGGGCATCAGCCGCCCGCGCGTGATCTATTCGACCGACGAGAACGGCAAGCGGACCGAGCCGTTCGAAACCGTCGTGATCGACGTGGACGATGAATATGCCGGCACGGTCGTGGAAAAGATGGCGACCCGCAAGGGCGAGATGACCGACATGCGCCCCAGTGGCGGCGGCAAGACCCGCATCACCTTCAGCGCCCCGTCGCGCGGCCTGATCGGCTATCACGGCGAATTCCTGTCGGACACCCGCGGCACCGGCATCATGAACCGCCTGTTCGAAAAGTACGCCCCCTACAAGGGCCGCATCGACGGGCGCGGCAACGGCGTGCTGATCAGCATGGAAGCGGGTGACGCAGTGGCCTATTCGCTGAACATGCTGGAAGAACGCGGCACCTTGTTCATCGGCAGCGGCACCAAGCTGTACGAAGGCATGATCATTGGCGAGAACGCCAAGCCCGATGACCTTGAAGTCAACCCGATGAAGTCCAAGGCGCTGACCAACTTCCGGTCCACCGGCAAGGATGATGCGATCCGCCTCACCCCGCCCCGCGTGATGACGCTGGAACAGGCCATCGCCTATGTCGATGATGACGAGATGGTCGAGGTGACCCCGCAGTCGATCCGCCTGCGCAAGATCTATCTCGATCCGCACGAACGCAAGCGCCACCGCCGCAAGGTTGACGCCGCGTAATTTGCCTCAGCCCCCTTCCGCCAGCGGGAGGGGGCGGGTCAACTGCCCGGCGGAGTTGACTTTCACGCCCGGTTCCTCAAGGAATTTGTCCGACAAATAGCGGTCGCACGGCGCGGCCCGCTAGCCGTTTGGCCGACCGGAGCGAGGACACGATGACCCCTTTCAAGACCCAGCTGGCGGAAGGCCGCCCGCTGCTCGGCCTGTGGCAGGCGCTGGCCAACGGCTATGCGGCGGAAATCTGCGCCCGGCAGGGGTTTGACTGGCTGCTGCTGGATGTCGAACATTCGCCCAACACATTGCAATCCCTGCTGGCCCAGGCCCAGGCCATCGCGCCCTTCCCGGTCGAGGTGATCGCCCGTGTGCCATATGGCGAGCCGGTGGCGATCAAGCAGTATCTCGACATGGGCCTGCACACCCTGCTGGTGCCGATGGTGGACACGGCGCAGCACGCGGCAGAACTGGTCCGCGCCTGTCGCTATCCGCCGCACGGCATCCGCGGCGTATCAAGCGCCACCAGCCGCGGGGCGAACTTCGGTTCGGACGCCAACTACCTCCACGAAGCCAATGACCGCGTGACCCTGATCGTCCAGATCGAAAGCACCACGGGCCTCGCCAACATTGCCGAGATCGCGGCGGTCGAAGGCGTGGATGCGCTGTTCATCGGCCCGTCCGACCTCGCCGCCTCGATGGGCTACCTCGGCCAGCCGACCCATCCGGCAGTGGCGGAAGCCATCACCAGCGCCAAGGCCGCCATCGACCGCGCCGGCAAGCCCGCCGGCATCTTCGCGGTAAACCCCGAACACGCCCGGCAGTCGATTGCAGCGGGTTTCCGCTTCATCTCGATCGGGACGGATATCGGCCTGCTGATCAGTGGCGCGCAAAAGGTGCTGGGCCACGTGCGGGGATAAGGGCTGACGGGACGAACTCAACCTGCCAAACCCTCAAGCGGAGAATTTGCAGGAATAGGGTTCACGATCATGGATACGCAAACCTCGTTCGGAACCTTGGTTGATGTTCCCTTGCGCGAGGCCTGGGCTCATGAGGCACACAGGTTTACCCCCTGGCTGGCCGAGAACTTGGACCGCCTTTCGCAAGTTATTGGAATCCCGCTGGAGTTGTCAGGCGTTGAAGCGCGCGTTGGGACATTCAGCGCCGACATTCTTGCCCGTAATCCTGCGGACGACAGTGTCGTCTTGATCGAAAATCAGCTTGAGGGTTCCGATCACACGCACTTGGGCCAGATCATGACCTATCTGGCCGGGTTGGAAACTCACACCATGATTTGGGTGGCGCCAAACTTCAGGGATGAACACCTTTCGGCAATTCGGTGGCTCAACGAACACACGGTTGATCCGTTCGCCTTTTTCGCAGTCCGCTTGCGTGTAGTCCGCATTGACGGGTCTCCTTTTGCACCCTTGTTCGAAGTGATTGAGCGCCCCAACAACTGGGACCGGAAGCTGTCGGAAAAGAAGCGCACCATTGATGCGGGACGCACAGAATTGGGCGAGCATCGTCTGGCCTTCTGGACACATTTTTTTGAACGATATCCGATTTATGGTACTCCTCATGCTGCAAGTTCTCATTGGGCCGCACTGCCCGGTACAGATGCCGTCGTTGTTCAATATATCGCACGCGGGGGCGTAGGCGTGTTTGTAAGGCCCCCTCGCGGCGGCTCGATGGAAGATGTCGGACGTGAATTGGCTCCTTGGCTCGACCAGTTATCCGCCGTCCTTGGTGCGCCAGCAGGTGGGCAGACCAGCTTTTTATCCCAAAGCCTTGATACCGATGCACATGATCACGCCAATTGGCCACAGATGACAGACTGGCTCGACGAGCGAACGCGAGCCTATCAGGCGACTTTTGAATCCCTGCTGGGAAGCCCGCCACAGACTTAGTGACCCCCCTTTCCTACACCGCCCGGCCCGTTCAATCAGGCTGATCATGCGCCAGCCTGCCCAACCTAGCGATTCCGGTGTTTCTCCCCGGCAGGTGTCACCTTGTCCGCAAACCGCCTATCATCATGTAATCAAGGGACGAACCCACCTGTATCGCAAGGTGACACCCTGTCACTTGTGTCACCTTTATGCCGACCATCCGGACACTGACTTGGGGATGACACTTGGTTGGGTTCCAACCCTCTCGCAATCCCCCGCCACCTGTCCTAAGGGGGGCTGATGAATATCGCCGATCTGCGCGTGGCCCTGTTCAGCGGGAACTACAATTATGTCCGCGATGGCGCCAACCAGGCGCTGAACAGGCTTGTCGAATACCTGTTGCGGCAGGGTGCGGCGGTGCGTGTCTATTCGCCCAAGGTGGAATGTCCGGCGTTCGAACCGGCGGGCGAACTGGTGGGCCTGCCCAACTGGCCGATCCCCGGGCGCAGCGAATATCGTTTCTCACTGGCCCTTTCGGCCGAGGTGAAGAAGGACCTGGCGGACTTTGCGCCCAACCTGGTCCATGTGGCCAGCCCCGATGTCGCCGGTCACCGCGCGGTCACCTGGGCGCGCGAGCGGCACTTGCCGATCCTGGCCAGCGTCCACACCCGGTTCGAAACCTATCCCCGGTACTACAACCTGGCATTTCTGGAGCCGGTGGCAGAGGCGATCCTGCGGCGGTTCTACAACCGTTGCGATGCGCTGGTCGCCCCGTCCGAAAGCATGGCCGCCGTACTACGCGAGCAGGGCATGAACACCGATATCGGCATCTGGTCGCGCGGGGTGGATCGCACGATCTTTGATCCGGCGCGCCGCGACATGGCCTGGCGCCGCAGCCTGGGCATCGCGGATGACGAGGTGGCCGTGGGCTTCCTTGGCCGGCTGGTGATGGAAAAGGGCCTGGACGTATTTTCCGATACCATCGCGGAACTGAACAAGCGCGGCGTGGCGCACAAGGTGCTGGTGGTGGGCGAAGGTCCGGCGCGCGAATTCTTTGCCCAGGTGGTGCCCAATGCGGTGTTCGCCGGGTTCCAGCGCGGCGAAGGCCTTGGCCGGGCAGTGGCGAGCATGGACCTGCTGCTCAACCCCAGCGTCACCGAGACATTCGGCAATGTCACGCTGGAAGCCATGGCCAGCGGCATTCCCGTGGTCGCCGCCCGCGCCACCGGCAGCACCAGCTTGGTGCGCGATGGCGAGACCGGGCGGCTGGTCGAACCCGGCCGGATTGGCGATTTTGCCGACGTAGTCGCCGCCTATTGCGCCAATCCCCTGCTGCGCGCTGCCCACGGTGCTGCGGGCGAGAAGCGCAGCCGGGATTTCACCTGGGACGCGATCAACTCTGCCGTGGCCGAGGCCTATGTCCGGCTGGTCGGCGGCCAGGTGCAGAAGCAGCGCGCTTCAGCGTAGCACGCCATTGTTCCGCATCGCGCGGGCGTAAAGCGTGATGGCCAGCATAAGGGAGAAGATCACGGCCACCGTGGCAAAGGTTGCCGTGCTGTCGGTTACTCCGGGCAAGGGATTGGCCAGGCTATAGGCATTGGACAGCACCAGACCTGCCAGCGACACAATCAGCACCGGGTAGGCTGCCGCGCGCCGCAGCAGCAGCAGCACGGCTCCGCCAACGCCGGACCACACCCCGATGGCCCATACCATATCGGCCCACAGCGGGAAGCTAGAGAAGTACTCCAAGGCCACATCGGCATCCATGCCCATCGGCTCGACCATGGCTTCCATCCATGCCCGGTTGGCACTTTGCGACATGACATAATCCAGCGCTCCGAACAGCGAAAACAGCAGTGCCAGCACGCCCACCACCCACACATGCCACGGCGCATCGACCGTACTTTCCTCCGGCAACCCGACTTGCGACATGCCCGTTCTCCCCTCGATTTCCCGCCCGCCCGGATGCTCCTGTTGTCTGCGCTTGGCAATCCGCCCCCGAGGCCCCTATTTGGCAGGCTGATGAGCGACCTTTTTGCCCCCGATCCGGCTGATCCCGCAGAGCCTGCCGCAGATGCCCCGCTGGCCGACCGCTTGCGCCCGCGCGACCTGGCCGGGATTATCGGGCAGGAACACCTGACCGGCCCCGAAGGCGCGATCGGGCGGATGGTAGCGGCGGGGCGGCTCTCCAGCATGGTTCTGTGGGGACCGCCGGGCACCGGCAAGACCAGCATCGCCCGCCTGCTCGCCGCTGCGGTGGACATGCGGTATGAAGCGGTGAGCGCGGTGTTTTCCGGTGTGGCGGACCTGCGCAAGGCCTTTGCCGCCGCCGAGGTGGCCAAGCAGGCCGGGCAACGCACGCTGCTGTTCGTGGACGAGATCCACCGCTTCAACCGCGCCCAGCAGGATGGCTTCCTGCCATTTGTCGAAAGCGGCGCAGTAACGCTGGTTGGCGCGACGACCGAAAACCCCAGCTTCGAACTCAACGCCGCGCTGCTCAGCCGCGCGCAGGTGCTGATCCTCCACCGGCTTGATGCCTGCGCGCTGGAACAGTTGCTGGCGCGAGCCGAAGAACTTGAAGGCCCGCTGCCGCTGACAGCCGAAGCGCGCGATGCGCTGGTAGCCAGCGCCGATGGCGACGGGCGGTTCCTGCTCAACCAGGCCGAGACGCTGTATGCCGCCAAGCTGGCAGAACCGCTCGATCCCGCCGCGCTTGGCCAGTTCTTGCAACGCCGGGTGGCAGTGTATGACAAGGACCGCGAGGGGCACTACAACCTGATCTCCGCGCTGCACAAGGCGGTGCGCGGGTCCGATCCGCAAGCGGCGCTGTATTACCTGGCGCGCATGCTGGTGGCGGGGGAAGAGCCGCTATTCCTCGCCCGGCGGCTGGTGCGTATGGCGGTGGAGGATATCGGCCTGGCCGATCCACAAGCCCTGCCCCAGTGCATCGCGGCCAAGGATGCCTATCAGTTCCTCGGCAGCCCGGAAGGCGAACTGGCGCTGGCGCAGGCCTGCATCTACCTCGCCACCGCGCCCAAATCGAACGCGGTCTACAAGGCGCAGAAAGCGGCCTGGAAAAGCGCCCGCGACACCGGCAGCCTGATGCCGCCGATGAACATCGTCAATGCGCCGACCAAGCTGATGAAGGACGTCGGTTACGGCCAGGGCTACACCTATGACCACGATGCCGACGAGGGATTTTCGGGCGACAACTATTGGCCCGACGACCTGCCCCCGCAAGACTATTACCAACCAGTCGAACGCGGGTTCGAGCGCGAGGTGAAGAAGCGGCTGGATTACTGGAGCAAGCTTCGACGGGAGCGAGGGTGAGGGGCTTCACCCACTTCCTCGCCATCGACTGGTCGGGTGCCAAAACGGCGCGACAGTCGGGGATCGCACTTGCCCTGTGCGGTGCAGGCAATGACGCGCCGCAACTGGTCCGGCCCGGCCATCGCTGGTCAAGGGCCGAAGTGCGCGACTTTCTGATCAGCGATTTGCCGTCCGACACACTGGTTGGCCTGGATCTTTCGCCGGGGCTTCCTTTCGCCGATTGTCAGGCGTTTTTTCCAGGTTGGGAACAATCGCCCCCCACCGCCAGGCAATTGTGGCATATGGTCGATGAGCTATCTGCAGACGATCATCTGGCGGCAGGCGGGTTTATCTCCCTGCCGGATGTGTGGCGCCATTTTCGCCATGGCAAGGGTGCCTGTGGTGACCTGTTTGCACCTGGCAAAGGACGGTTGCGGGTGACAGAAGATCGGCAACGCACCATGCAACTGTCGCCATCCAGCTGCTTCAACCTGGTCGGCGCGGCGCAGGTAGGAAAGTCCAGTCTGACCGGAATGCGGATGCTGCATCAGCTAAGCGGGCGGGTTCCGGTTTGGCCGTTTGACCCGCTGCCCGCACGCGGTTCCTTGATCGTCGAAATCTACACCAGCCTGGCCGCGCGCGCGGCAAATATCCCGCCAGGTCGCAGCAAGATGCTCGATGCAAAAGCACTCGATACTGCGTTGAAAGCGTTTGGTGTGGATGGGCACGTGCCGATTGCCAAATATACGGACCACGCGACCGACGCGATCCTGACTTCGGCCTGGATGCGCACTGCCGCCGAGCGCAGCGAACTGTGGACTCCGGACCGCCTCGACGATGTCCGCGACACCGAGGGCTGGACCTTCGGCGTGACATGAGCCAAAGGCGCTCTGCCCGTTCACGCGGCAAGCCGGCTTAGCTCAGTTGGTAGAGCAGTTGATTTGTAATCATCAGGCCAGGGGTTCGAATCCTCTAGCCGGCACCACCCACTCCCAAAATCACCGGTTCTCCGGGGCACCTGGTCCGACAGCCCTGTGTAGCCCGCTTTTCCGCGCGCTTTCGCGAGGGCAGAACTTCAGGTGAGGCCGTGAGACCAGCGCGATGAGGCGTTTAACCGGGAATTCTGCCCCTAGTCTCAGGGAGCCGATTTCCAGACCTCAGTTGGATTTGACGGGATTAGAACCCGAGCGCAGCCTTCTGGCCCGCCCAGTCCACGGGCAGCTCGGCGGACAACAGCGATCGCGCGGTCAGTCCCAGTGGCTGGCGACCGGCCAGTATCGCATCGACGATTTCCGGCGCGAGCCAGGACAGGCGGACCAGCCGCGTCATGCGCTTGCTGCAGCGGCCAGTGGCAGAGGCGAACTGGCAGATGCCGCGAGGAGATTCGGCCAGTATCTCTCTCCTTGCTGCCATGGCTTCGCGCAGTAGCGAGACCAGGGTTTCGTCGGCCTCGGTCATAACTCCTTCGGTGAGGATAAGCTTGACCTCGTTGCCCCTGCGCACCCGGGTCACCTGCACTGCGAGGCGCGGCAGTCGCTCTGCATCAATTGCGGTACCGAGGAGACCGCCAAAGCCTTCGGAGGACAAGCTAATCCCGATCTCGTCATCGCCGAGGTCAACCCGCGCGACGAGCGCGGGCACCTTGGTGCGGCGATGGAACGTGCTGGTGCGGATCTGATTGGCAGCGCGCTGGCACCGCGTGATGGTTGTCGCCAACTGGCTTGCGTCGGAACTGCCGATAAGCTTGCGGACGGCCTGCTGGTCTTCGAGATAATCCGCCAGGGCGCCTATCACCCGCTTCTCGATGTCGAATGCCGACCGGCGCCATTGAGGCGTGTCATCGATAATCTTGTCGGGATGGGTCACGTAGTAGCGGTAGCGCTTTGCCTTCCGGACCGTGTGGCTGGGACACATCTTCCGGCCGTGGCCATCGAAGATGATCCCCGACAGCAAGCTCGCCTCTCTCGCCTTGCGGCGCAGCCTCCGGTCAACCGTGTTCTCGACGATCTTTTGCTGAACGCTCTCCCACAGGTCCTGTTCGATGATCGCCTCGTGTTCCCCGGGGTACGCCGTGTCCTTGTGGACGATCTCGCCGCGATAGACGCGGTTCTTCAGCAGGTGGAACAGTGAGCCGCGCGTGAACGGGATACCGCCGCGTACCAATCCGTCCTTCCGCATATGCCGCTTGGTGCGAATACCGTGCAAGCGCAGATCGTCGAGCAAGTCGCCTCCTGAGCCCAGTGCAGCATAACGTCTGAAGATGTGGCGGACTGTCGCCACTTCCTCCTCATCGATCACCAGCTTGCGCTCCTGCACCTGGTAGCCGAGCGGAACGGCACCACCCATCCACATGCCTTTGGCCTTCGACGCGGCGATCTTGTCGCGGATGCGCTCACCGGTGACCTCACGCTCGAACTGGGCGAACGACAGCAGCACGTTGAGCATCAACCGGCCCATGGAGGTGGTGGTGTTGAACGACTGGGTGATCGACACGAAGCTGGCACCCGCCTTGTCGAGCACATCGACGATGCGCGAGAAGTCCGCGAGGCTGCGGGTCAGGCGATCGATCTTGTAGAGGACGATTACCTGCACCTTGCCGGCCGCGACATCAGCCAGCAGACGTTTGAGGCCGGGACGCTCCAGGTTGCCACCCGAGAACCCGCCGTCATCGTAGCGGTCCTTGACCAGCTCCCAGCCCTCGTGCCGCTGGCTCATCACGTACGACCACCGCCGGCCCACTTAACATGAGTATAGTTGGGTGCTGTGTAATGTTGTGCCTTCTTAAAGGCATATCCATCTCCAAATTTCTGGAGAGATCTGTAGGCTCGGGGGGGCGTAGGCTCGATTGGCGTCAAGGTGCCGTCAAAACTCAGCTGATATCGACTTGGACCGGCAGGGCAGCGATCAGCATTCGTGCGGGATAGAAACCTGTGCTGCAAGGATGCACGGAACACCTCCTCGCTCAAGAACGTGCACTTCTTCCGGCGTATGAAGTTCTGCAATTCCGGCGACGCGACGTTGGGTGGATGATCCGATGACGATCTCCACCGCTGCGCGGACGCCAAGGCCATTGAGGCCATTGATCGTGATCCGGTCGCCCGCACCTGGAGCCAGTTCGCCGGCAGACGGGATCGTGATCGGCAAGACCCCCATTGCGACCAGGTTGCTGCGATGGATACGCTCAAAACTGCGGGCGATCACGGCGCGAACTCCCAGCAGAGCAGTGCCCTTGGCCGCCCAGTCCCTGGCAGAGCCGCAGCCATAGGCTTCTCCCGCCCACACGATGACCGGCCTGCCGGCAGCGGCAAATGACATTGCTGCGTCGAATACGCTGCTTTCCCGCCCATCGACGTCGAGGGTCAGGTTGCCTTCGTCCGCGACCAGCGCGTTATCCAGCCGGGCATTGTCGAACGTGCCGCGCATCATGACCTCGTGATTGCCGCGAAAATCGCCAAAGCTGCCGAATACCGGATTCTTCCAGCTATTACCCCGCAGCCATCGAGCAGCAGGACCATCAGGGGCCAGCCGCCCAATAGGCGAGATGTGATCGGTGGTGACACCGTCTCCCAGCACGACGAGGGGCGCAGCCTCAACGATCGGCGGGAAGCCCTGCCGCTCTTCTGCCGCAAAAAACGGCGGCGCGCGGAGAATCAGCGAGCTCGGGTTCCACGGATAGAAATCACCCTCGGGTGCAGCGAGGGCCTCCCACTGTGGTGCCTGGAATTCGCCCGGCACCTGGGTGCCAGCTTCGTCCAACCGGGCGAGCAACTCTTCGGCCGAACCCGGCTTCGGCCAGAGATCGGCAAGGAATACCGGTTTGCCGTTAAGGTCCGTGCCCACCGGTTGCGCCGACAGATCGCGCGCCAATGTGCCCGCCAGCCCTGCCGCCACCACCAGCGCGGGTGAGGCGAGGTAATTGGCACGTATGTCTGGATGAATGCGATTGGGAAAGTTGCGGTTGCCGGACAGCACTGCCGCGCCGATCATTCCCGGGCTTGCATCAAGCATCGCCTGCGCTGCTGGAAGCAGATCCCCCGAATTGCCGACGCAGGTCGTGCAGCCGAAACCCACCAGCGCGAAGCCTAGTTCTTCAAGTTCTTGCAGCAGCCCTGCCCGGTGCAGAAGGTCCGCCATGGCCCGCGATCCCGGTGCCAGGCTGGCCTTCACCCATGGCGGGCAGGCAAGCCCGAGTTGCCGGGCGCGCCGTGCGAGCAGACCGGCCTGAAGCATCAGCACCGGGTTGGCCGTGTTGGTGCAACTGGTGATCGCCGCAATGAAGATTGCCCCGTCTTCCGCATTGCCCGATTGCGGGAGGCTTGCCGGGATTTGCGCCAGGGACCGGATGTCCTGCGGCCGTGCGGGGCCTGCCATCACCGGCTGGACAGCGCCAAGGTCGAAGGCAAGAACGCGGTCATAGCGACGCTCAGATCCGTCCGCCCACAGGCCGGACTGGCGTGCGTAGTTTTCATACAAAACTAGTTCCGCTTCACTGCGGCCGGCCGCGCGTAGATAGCGGAGCGTTTCGCCGTCCACCGCAAAGAGGCCGGCAGTTGCGCCATACTCGGGGCACATATTGGCGATGGCCGCCCGATCCGGAAGGGAAAGGCCGGCCGCTCCCTCGCCGGTGAATTCGAGGATGTGCGAGACGACGCTTGCATCGCGCAGAAAGGCGGTGAGTGTCAGAGCCGCATCGGTCGCGGTAACGCCGGGAGCCAGCCGGCCGGCCAGTCGCACCTCGGTCACCGGCGGCAAGGGAAGTTGCGAGACCTGCCCGAGCGCCGCCATTTCAGCGTCGAGTCCTCCCACGCCCCAGCCCAGAATGCCCAGAGCGTTGATCATCGTGGTGTGGCTGTCGGTGCCTATCACGATTTCCGGCGTAACCAACCCGTCCGGTCCAGCTTGCCTGCGGGCAATGGCCGACAGTCGTTCAAGATTGACCTGGTGGCAGATGCCGTTGCCTGGAGAAACCACGGTCAGCTGGTTGAACGCCTGTTCCGCCCATTTAAAGAAGCTGTATCGCTCTGCGTTGCGTTCGAACTCAAGGTCAAGATTGCGGGCCGCTGCATTGGGCATGCCACTGAAGTCAACCTTCAGCGAATGATCGATCACGAGATCGATGGGCACCAGCGATTCAATAGGCCTCGCCGCCCGGTCGCGTAGCGCGGCCAAGTCCACCAAGGCCGCGACACCAGCAGTGTCCTGCATGAGGATGCGGGTCGGAGCGAAGGGCACTTCGAGGCCCTCCCTGTCCCCTTCAAGCCAGGCGACAAATTGCCCAGCCACCAATGGCGGCGCGCCATGTGCAAGGGCATTCTCGAGCAGAAGGCGCAGCGAGCGCGGCAGCGAGTCAAGGAGTGCGCGGGTCGGGAGATCGAGACGATCCCAAGCAGTCAGAAGTTGTTCCATGGTCACCCGGATGGTTCAGGATGACAATCTGCGGCGCAGGATAGCCAAACTTCCGCCTTGCTTGACCTTGCCCGGCAAGGGGTGACCAAGAATATCCTCTGCCAGCCGAGCGCATTCCACCAGCTGTTCCAGATCGACGCCGGTGTGGATGCCCATTTCCTCGCACATCAGGACAAAGTCCTCCGTGCAGATGTTACCTGCCGCGCCCTGATGCGCAGCAAATGGACAACCGCCCAGCCCCGCCACGGCCGCATCGAAATGCTGCACCCCCATCTGCAGTCCAGCGTAGGCATTGGCCAGACCCATCCCACGCGTATCGTGAAGGTGTAGGGAAAGATCGAGATCGGGATAGGCATCCTGCACCAAGCCAACCACGCGCTGGATCCGGTCCGGCGTTGCCCAGGCCATGGTATCGCCCAGTCCCACCAGTTCCAGCTTTTCTCCCTCGGCCTCGGCAATCGCCAGCAGTTGGCCCACGATGGCAACCACCCGCTCTGCCGGAACATCGCCTTCGAAATTGCAACCGAAGGCCGCTGTCACGAAGCCAGTCCGCACCGGAATGCCATGGTTCTGGTACATTTGGATCAGGTCCGGCTGCGCGGCCAGTTGCTGATCGGGCGTGCGGTTCTGATTCTTCTTCAGGAAAGCATCGGAGGCATAGAGCGTCAATTTGCCCTGCAAGTCGAGGCGCCGGCTGGCGATAGCCCGCTCAAGACCCTTCTGGTTCAGCCACAATCCGGCATAGGCGACCCCGGGGGCGGGCGTGAAGCCGACCACCACGTCCTCTGCATCCGCCATCCCGGGAACCAGCCTGGGGTTAACGAAGGAGACGATCTGGATATGCTTCAGGCCCGTTTGCGAGAGCGCGTCGATCAGCTCGATCTTGCGGGCCGTAGGTACACCAGCGCCTTCGATCTGAAACCCTTCGCGTGGGCCCTCTTCCTTGATAAAGACGCGTTGGGGAAATTGGCTCATGTGATCAGCTTTCCTCGCTTGGCCCATTGACAGCAGGTGCTATCGTTCTGCTATGAAGAACATCAATCCGCAAGGCGGAAGGGATAGTGAAGTGATGAGTTCCAAGGGCGGAGTAGCCGCCGTCGATCGCGCGTTCGCCATCATCGGCGCCTTCACGCACCGCAAACCCGTACTTTCGCTGGCGGAAATTTCGCGTAGCACCGGCCTTTACAAGAGCACGATCCTGCGATTGCTCGGATCGCTCGAAAAGGGCCTCTTCGTCGTCCAGCGCGCTGATGGAACCTACCAGCTGGGGCCTGCAGTGCTGGAGCTGTCCAGCATCTACCAGGACTCTTTCGACCTCCGTCAGTTCGTACAGCCGACGCTGGAGCGTCTGGTGGAAGTAACCAGTGAAGGGGCGAGTTTCTTTGTCCGCGTCGGTGACGAACAGATGTGCCTGTTCCGGGTCGACGGGAGCCAGACCATCCGTGACTATACGATCCGGCTGGGTGACCGCCGGCCGATCGACAAGGGCGCATCGTCGCAGGCCTTCCGTCGCTTTGAATCTGTACAAGGCCCATACACGGTGGATGACCTGGTGTTCAGTTCCTTTGGAACGGTCACGCCGGAAATGGCGGCGCTGGCCGCACCGGTATTTGGCCAGGGGAACGATCTTGTCGGGGTCATCACCCTGTCCGGCCCCACCTCCCGCATCGATGAGCAGCGAGCGCAAACGCTGGGTCCGCAACTGGCTGAGCAGGCAGTAACGCTGTCGCGCATGCTGGGCGCGCAATCGGGGCTGTTCCGCGACATCTGACGGGTTGCAGGCTTGCCGGGCCTCACGGCAGACGGGCCTTTCCATCAGATCGCGCCTGCCTCGCGCAGCCGCTCAAGGTCATCCTCTGACAGCCCTAGGCCACCGTAAATCTCAGCATTGTCCTGGCCCAGTTCCGGCGGCGCACAGGCTGCATCGGGCTGCGTATCGGCGAAGCGGAAGCCGCTGCGGGCGATGCGGATGCCACCAACCTCCTGGATCAACCCGCGCTGGGCGATCTGCGGATGGTCGAGCACTTGCGGCACGGTCAAGATCCGCCCGGCGGGTACGTTGGCGCGGTTGAGATCCGCTTCCCATACGACCGCCGTTCGCGTGAGGAATATGGTATTGAGGATGCGGTTGAGTTCGTCGCGATTGCGCTTGCGCGCCTCGCGCTCGGCAAAGCGCGGATCTTCCAGCAGTTCGGTTACGCCCATGACGCGGCACAGCGCTTCGAACTGCTCCTGCTTGTTGGCCGCGACGTTGATCTGCCCATCTGCCGCAGTGAAGGCGCCCGAAGGGGCCGCCGTCATGTTCTGGTTGCCGATCGGCCGGGCTTCTACACCGGCAATGAGGTAATTCGACACCGCCCAGCCCATCGCCGAAATCGTAGCATCTAGCATGGAGACATCGATGAATTCGCCCTTACCGCTCCTTTCGCGGGCAAACAGGGCGCTGCTGATGGCAAAGGCAGCCAGCAGACCGCCCAGCGTGTCGCAAAGGGGATACCCGACCCGCAGGGGCGCGGTCTGGGCATCGCCCGTCACGCTCATCACTCCGGAATAACCTTGGATGATCTGGTCATAGGCCGGATTGCCGCTTAGCTGGCCTTCCTGTCCGAAGCCCGACACTGCGCAATAGATCAGACGCGGGTTATCGTTCTTCAGCGTCTCGTAGCCGAGGCCGAGCCGGTCCATCACGCCCGGGCGGAAATTCTCGATCAGGACATCCGCGCTGGCCAGAAGCATGTGGAACAGCGCGCGCCCTTCCTCGCTCTTGAGGTTGATGGTCACCGACTTCTTCCCGGCATTCTGCGCCAGGAAAGATGTTCCCATCAGCTTCTCGTTCAGCGCCTGATCGGCACCCAACCGCCGGGCAAGGTCGCCGCCATCCGGCCGCTCGACCTTGATCACCTCGGCACCCAAAAGTGCGAGCTGGAATGCTGCATAAGGTCCGGACAGGATGTTGGTCAGGTCCAGCACCCGCACGCCCTCCATGTGGCGCGCAGGCGGAAGCGTTCCGCTCATACGGGAACGGCCTCCACATCGTAACGGTAGAGCCAGTCATAGCGTTCACGGATCGGATCGCGGCTCCACTCGCTTTCCATGTAGGCAACGGCGCCTTCTTCTGTCGCGAGCGCGGATTCATGGAAGCGCGCGGTGTTCTCCTTCGCCCCGCGGACCATCCGGGTGGTGCGGTCCACGCGGGCTTCCTCGTACTTCTTGAGCGCCACGACGGGATCGGGATACTTGTCGAGGCAGCGGCCCAACACGACGCCATCTTCGATCGACATCACCGCCCCTTGCGCCAGGAAGGGCAAGGTCGCGTGGCTGGCATCGCCGAGCAGGCTGGCGCGCCCCTTGCTCCAGATCTGGCGGGGCTGGCGTTCCATGAAGGCCCACTTCAGCACCTTAGGGGCCGCGTGGATCAGGGTCTGCACGTCCTCGTGCCAGCCGGCGAAGTCTCGCGCGCATTCCTCGATGGAGCCTTCGGCATACCAGGATTCCACCTTCCAGTCGTCGCGTTCGATCGTGCCGATCATGTTCATCAGCTTGCCGCCGCGCAGCGGGTAGTTGACGAGATGTCCGCCTGGACCGATCCAGGTCCAGCCGACCATTTCCTGGAACCGTTCAGGCAACCGCTCCATGGGAATGACCGCACGCCAAGCGATCATGCCGGTAAATTCGGTATGGTCATCGCCGAACAGCGCCATGCGGACGGTGGACTTGACCCCGTCTGCGCCGATCAGGATGTCGCTTTCGATCCGCTCTCCGCCCTTCAGGATCAAAACGGCGCGCTCGTTATCCGCTTCCGCGCCCACCACTTCACAACCCAGCTTGATGGCATCGGGATCGATTGCTTTCACGGCATCGATCAGCGTCGACAGGAGATCCGGACGGTAGACGGTGAGGTAGGGGTAGCCATATTTTTCGATGACTTCCGGACCGAGATCAAACATCGGCCACGACCGACCGGTGTTCCACAGGCGGAATTCTTTGCGCTTGGGGGCGCTGGACAAAGCCTTGAGCGTCTCGAAAACGCCTAGAGAATCCAGCGCCCGCGAACCGTTTGGGCTGATCTGGACACCCGCGCCGACTTCACCCAGTTCCGGCGCCTGTTCGTAAACCCTGACAGGATAGCCGCGCTGCAGCAACGACAGCGCTGCCGCCATCCCGCCGATACCCCCGCCAGCGATCGTGATCCGAGGCTTGTCGCCCATCGTGTTTCTCCAAAGCAGCGCCGGACGGTTGTCGCGGCGACGTTGATCTCAATCGGCCAGATCCGCAGCGGTGCGGTACCAGCCCAGTTTTTCCAGGAGCGCCCGGTCGGACACCTTCAGCAGCAGCGCGCCCTGCTCGCCGGCATGCAGCGCAAAGGGCCGCCAGGCGGGCATCGCGATCGTGTCACCAAAGGCCCACGCCTTGCGTTCATTGCCCATGGTGAGCGTGCCATGGCCCCGCATCACGGCGTAGACGGCATTGGCGGTTTCCCGCAGGGGAGCAAACGTTCTGCCGGCGGGCAGTTCCACCACGTCTAGCGCTAGGCTGGCGAGCGTGGCGGGGCCCAGCGTCACCTGCCGCACCCCTGCCGCATCTGGCGTGGTAGCAGCAAGGCCCGCAGCGATATCCTCAGCGCGGAATGCGATGGATGCTTCGTCTAGCGGCACGACATCGCGCTCCCGCCCTTGCGGATGCGGCTGGTAGAACATCGGTTCCAGCAGGTGCACCAACGGGACATCGAGGAAGTCCATCCAGTAGCAGTCATCCTGCCCCTGGTTCTCGTGCGAGTGCCAGGCCCAGCTGGGCGTCAGCAGCACGTCGCCGGGGCGCATTTCCACTTCGTGTCCATCCACCACGGTATAGGTGCCTCTGCCTTCGAGGATCAGGCGCAGCGCGTTGGGCGTGTGCCGGTGGGCGCGAGCAAATTCGCCCGGCCGCACCATCTGGTAGGCCGCCACAATGGTGCGGACGGTGGAATAGACGTTGCCTTCTACCGGGTTGAACATGGTCAGGTTGCGGCGTTCGGCTAATTCGGTGTCGACCAGATCGCCTGCGCGCGCGAGAATCGGTTTGACCTCCCCGTAGTGCCAGATGTGCGGCAGGAAGTTCTCCCGCGGCTCGCTCCACAGGGCGGGGGACCGGCGATGCCAGCCGCCCTCCATGTTGAGGTTGGCGAAGGAGGCGTAGAGCTCCTCCAGCGGGGCAGAGGCGCCACTCATCGGTCGGTCAGTTCCTGCTTCACGATCGGCGGGACGTAAGCATCGGCAAACACCTCGGTCGCGCCGCGGCTTCCCTGGATCACCCGCAGGTTCATCTCGCCCACCTGGTCGATCACGATGCGCACCTGGTCGCCGTCCACCACAGGGCCAACGCCTTCAGGGGTGCCGGTGGCGATGATGTCGCCGGGATAGAGCGTCATCACGGCAGAGGCCGTGGCCACCATGCCCGGAATATCGAGCACGAGATCGCGCGTATTGGCGGCCTGGCGCAACTCGCCGTTGACCCACAGCTTCATCGAAAGCTGGTCAGGGTGTTCGATCTCATCTGCGGTGACGATCCACGGGCCCACCGGGCAGAAGGTATCGTAGGCCTTGCGGAACACCCGTTCCTCGCGTCCGCGCACCACCATGTCCATCAGGCAGGCATAGCCGAACACCGCCTCGCGCCAGTCCTCCCGAGCCAGATCGCGGCACTGCTTGCCGATGATGATGCCAAGTTCGGCTTCGTGATGCACTTCACGGCCTGGCACCAGCGGCAGTTCGATCGCATCGGCGGGGCCACTGACAGACGATGGCGGCTTCAGAAAGAACCCCTGGTTCTTGGCACGGTAGCCCGCACCCATTTCCTTGCCGTGCGCGTGGTAGTTGACCGGATAGGCAATGACCTTGTTCGGCCAGGGTACTGGTGTTTCGAGGCGTACTCTATCAAGCGCAATAGCCTCGCGCGTTTGCGCTGCCGCTTTCAGCTGTGGCCGCAGCGCGGCAAAATCGCGGATCAGGCGCAGGGGCGCAGTATCGGGCCACTGCCCATCGCCTGCCCCCACGATATCGCTGACATCGATCAGGCCCGCGCCCTCGACCAAGCCAATCCTGCCATTGTTGAAGCGTGCCACCTTCATGCCGTCACCATGGTTCTTTCTGACAGACTACTATTCTATTTTTGGAACGATTGAGAAAAGAATGGCCTGCCCGGCGATGCAGGCAGGCCAGATAGGGGAATCAGAAATCGTAGCGGAGGCGCACGCCGTAGGTACGCGGCGGGGCGATATCCAGACCGTTGAAATTGTTGATGAACGGCGCCTGCTGCGTGCCGGTGTAGACCGCTTCGTTGGTGATGTTGCGAACGAATGCCTGCACCGAATAATCGTCGTCCGGCGAGCTATAGGTCAGGTTGGCGTTGAGCAGCAGGTAGGAGGCCGCCCGCGCATTCTCCACGAACTCGGCCGACAGCCAGCGCGAACTGGCGAAGGTGAGGTTCGGCGAGAATTCCACTTCGGCCCCGTTCGCCAGCGGGAAAACGTGACTGTAGCTTGCCGAGCCCGACCACTTCGGTGTGCGCGGCAACTGGAAACCATCACAATTGATCTGCCAGAAGCCGATCTGCGCGGTGCCGCCCGGCACTGCGGAGACCGCGCATGCCGTGCGCGCATCGGGATTTGCTGCACGGTAGGTCCGGTAAGTGAAGTCCTTGTATTCGCTGTCGGCGTATTCTGCGGCGAAGGTGAGCGTGTCATTATCGGTCGGCTGGACCATCAGTTCCACGCTGCCGCCCATGACAGTAGCCTTGCCGGCGTTGAACAGCGAGGACACCTGCGCACCGCCACGATCGAGCGACGCGAAACTTTCCTGACGATCGGTGAAGCTGTAGTAAAAACCTTCTAGGTTCAGCCGGACACTGCCATCGGCAAATTCGTTCTTCGAACCGATCGTGTAGGCCGTCACGTCTTCCGGACGATAGGGATCAAGGTCCGCGTTGGATTGCCCGCCCGATTTGAAGCCGGTTGCAAGGGTGGCATAAAGCAGGCTGTCCGCGCCCACGTCGTATTCCACGCCCACCTTGTAGTTGATCCGATCGGCCGAATAGGTGCCCACGATGTTCGTGCCGGCGCTGGTGAGCAGCTCGCAGCTTCCCCCCGGCCCGGTCTTCGCGACAGGACAAGCGAGCGAGCCAAGGCGCGCGTAGCGGAAGGCATCGACCGTCTTGGTCTCGTCAGTGTAGCGGAGCCCCAGGGTAAAGCGCAGCGCATCGGTGGCGGAATAGGTGGCCTCACCGAAAGCGGCATAGGCGCGCGTGCCCAGGTCACCGACGAAGGTCGTATCGCTTGCCCGACCCAGCGCCACTTCGTTGCGACTCTTCTGCTCCTCATCGAAGAAATAGCCGCCGACAACCCAGACAAGCGGACCTGCCGCATTGCCGAGGCGGACTTCGAGCGTACGACCGTTCGAGGTCGAGGGTTCACCCGTGTAGGGGTTGGTCGTGTTGAAGCTGAGGACGGGAAAGGACTGCGAAGCGTTGACGACTCTCTGGTAGGCCGGGATCACAGTCAGCGTGGCGCCGCCCAGATCCCAGTCGAAGTGGCCCGAAACGCCCCAGGCTTCCACGTCCTGGTGAAGTAGGTCGATGTTGATCGGATAGACGCCCGGCGGCGCGGTCAACCGCGCTGCCAGCGCGTTGAACGAAGGCACGATGGAGGTCCACCGATCATCCGGGATAATCGGGGCCGGGGTCAGGCCGGGGCCGTTGGGCGCAGTCGGCGCGTAGATCACCTGGCTGTGGCCACGGCCACCGATATGCTGGTAGTTGCCGGTGATGCGCGCCGTGAACTCCGGCGTGGGCTCCAGCAGCAGCTGGGCGCGAACCGACTGGTGGCGATCGTCGTCACCACCATCGCTGACGTATCCATCACGCCAAGCGCCCTGATAGGCCACGCGAAGCGCCGCGATTTCGCTGACCGGCACGTTCACCGCACCTTCCAACAGATAGCCATCATAGTTCTGCACCTGGGCGGTCAGGTATCCGGTCGTCTCCCCGATGCTCGGCTGCACGGGAATGAGGTTCATCACACCACCAGTCGCGTTGCGACCGTAGAGGGTGCCCTGAGGACCCTTCAGGACTTCGACGCGCTGAAGATCGAAGAAGGTGCCCGCCATCCACTGGGTACGGGCGGCAAACACGCCATCGAAGCTCTGCGCCACGGCTGCATCGTTGTACGACGTGGTCGAGAAGTCACCCGCCCCGCGGATGAAAACCTGCAGCGCTGTGCCGCCCTGGCTGACCTGCACGCCCGGCAGGACGCGGTTGAGGTCGGTCATCTGCGTGATACCGGCCTCATTCAGCGTGTCTGCGGAAACGACATCCAGCGAGATGGCCGTATCCTGCGCACTGGCTTCACGGAACTGGGCCGTGACCAGGATGACATCCGAATCCGCCTCGACCGAGTCGGCAGAGGCCGAATCCTGCGCCAGGACCGGTTGAGCGAACAGACCGGCAAGGCCGGCAGACAGCAGCAGGTGGGCACGCAAAGCATTCATTTTTTTATCCTCCTCCCGGGCGGCCGCAGAGAACACCATTGCAGATGTTCTATTAGGCAGAACCATATTCTTGTTTATCGTTATTGCGCGATTTGTGCGTCCTGTCAATGACACCGGAAAACGTCGGAACTTCCTTGTAAATCAGCCACTTTTTGACCCTGCGTCAGCGATGCTGGACAGGATAGAAGAATCTTTATAGAATATGGGTCTGTTAGACAGAACACAGGAGAGGGAAATGTCTCAATTTCCGGACGTTCCGGCATTCACGGGCTTCAACAAACCGTCCCGAGTCGAAGCCGATGTGCACGATCTCGATGTCCGCGGAGCGATCCCGCCTGAAATCAACGGCGCATTCTATCGCGTCCAGCCGGAGCATCAGTTTCCACCAAAGCTGGGTAACGACATTGCGTTCAACGGCGATGGGATGATTTCCATGTTCCGCTTCCAGGATGGCAAAGTGGATTACCGTCAGCGCTGGGCCAAGACCGACAAGTGGAAGCTGGAAAACGCCGCCGGACGCGCCTTGTTTGGCGCCTACCGCAACCCGCTGACCGATGACGAGGAGGTCAAGGGCAAGATCCGCGGCACGGCCAATACCAATGCCTATATCCACGGCGGCCGCCTATATGCGCTGAAGGAGGACTCGCCGGCCCTGGTGATGGACCCGCTTTCGCTGGAAACCCGCGGCTATACCGATTTCGACGGCAAGATGTCGGGTGAGACCTTCAGCGCCCACCCCAAGACCGATCCCCTGACCGGCAACCTGTGCAATTTCGGCTACGCCTCGAAGGGCGTGCTCACCACCGACATGACCTATTATGAGATCGGCCCGGACGGCGAGTTGCTGTTCGAGATCTGGTGGGAGAATCCCTACTACGCGATGATGCACGATTTCGCGATCACGCAGGATTACGCCCTGTTCCCCGTGATGCCGATGACCAGCAACTGGGAACGCCTGAAAGCGGTGAAGCCGCACTTCGGCTTCGACACCTCACTGCCCAGCTACCTCGCCGTCGTCCCGCGCAAGGCCGGCACGACCGCAGACGATATCCGCTGGTTCAAGGGGCCGAGCTGCTTTGCCGGCCATGTGATGAATGCCTGGAACGAAGGCACGAAAATCATCCTCGACCTGCCGGTGGCTTCAAACAACATGATGCCCTTCTTCCCCGACATCAACGACAAGCCGTTCGATCCTATCGCGGGCAGCACCCATCTTTCGCGCTGGACGGTAGACCTCAGCCAGAACGAGGAGGAATACCATTCCGAGCGCCTGTCGGACATGATCGGCGAATTCCCCAAGTACGACGATCGCTTGACCGGGAAGAAGTACCGCTACGGCTGGTTGGTCGTGATCGATCCGTCGCAGCCGGTTGAAATCAAGGGCGGTAGCGCCGGCGGCTGGGTGATGAACACGCTAGGCCTCGTCGATCTGGAAACGGGTGTTGAGCAGAAGTACTGGGTCGGCCCGGTGTCCTCCATCCAGGAGCCGTGCTTCATCCCACGCTTCCCGGACGCCCCTGAAGGTGATGGATGGATTGTGATGGTCGTCAACCGGCTGGAAGAACGCGCAAGCGAACTGCTGCTGTTCGAAGCCACGGACATCGCCAAGGGTCCGATCGCCACGATTGCCATTCCCGTGCGCCTGCGTTTTGGTTTGCACGGCAACTGGGCGGACGCATCCGCCCTGCCCGCGTTGGAAGCCGACTAGGTTTCTCCGCCTCACGTTGAGACCGGCTTTCCCAAAACAATGCCTTCTTCCGGCCCCCCGGAAGAAGGCATTGTCATTTGCAGGCTGTCAGTAACCGATCATTACAGCCTTGGGTTCGGTAAAGGCCAGCACCCCAGCGCGCCCGTTTTCCCGCCCCAGGCCCGATTGGCCAAAGCCGCCGAAGGGCAGCGCAAATTCCATGCCCGAACCGTTGATCTTGACCGATCCCGCACGCAAATGCCGCGCCATCACCTGGGCCCGCTCCAGGCTGGCGGTCCAGCCGTAGGCGGACAGGCCGTATTCGGTATCGTTGGCGCGCTCCATCAGCGCCCCCAACCCTTCGTCACCGGCAAACCGCATGACGCACAGCACCGGACCGAAGATCTCCTCGCGCACGGCGCGCATGGCGGGATTGACCTCGCCAAGGATGGTCAGTGGGTGGAAGAAGCCCTTGCCTGCCGGCACTTCGCCACGGAAAGCCACGCGGGCGCCATCGGCCATGGCACCGGCGACATAGCCGGCCACCTTCTCTCGCTGGACGGCGGAAATCAGCGGGCCGATCATCGTGCCCTCCTGCTCGCCCCGCCCCACCTTAAGGCCCGCGGCAAAGGCGCCCAGCCGTTCCATAAACTGGTCATAGATCGCATCGTGCAGGAACAGGCGCGATCCCGCGGCGCACACCTGCCCGCTGTTGGCAAAAATGCCCATGCCAACGCCCGGTACGGCCCGCGCCAGATCGGCATCGTCGAACACCACCACGGGAGACTTGCCGCCCAGTTCCAGCGAGATGCGGGTGATCCGTTCCGCCGCCTGGCGCATGATGCCCTGCCCGGTGACAGTGGATCCGGTGAAGGAGATCTTGTCCACGCCCGGATGCGCGGCCAGCGCTGCCCCGGCGGCCACGCCTGTGCCGTTCACCAGGTTGATCGCCCCAGCGGGAAAGCCCGCCTCTTGCGCCAGTTCCACCAGCCGGTTGCAGGTCATCGGCGCAAGCTCGGCGGGCTTGAGCACCGCGGTACAACCCGCAGCCAGTGCGGCGGAAACCTTGTTGCAGGCAATCGCTAGCGGCGCGTTCCACGGCACGATCAGGCCGGCCACGCCCACCGGTTCGTTGACGGTGTAGGCATGCCAGCGGCCGGGGACCGAAGGCGACACCTCCTCCCCGCCCAGCCGACGCGCCCAGCCAGCGTTGTAACGGATGGCGGACGGCCCGCCCTTTCCCGCCATGGCCAGCGCCATGGGATAGGGCACGCCATTGTCCAGCGTTTCGATTGCCGCGAGCACGGGTGCTTCCCGCTCCACCAGGTCAGCCAGGCGCAGCAGCAGCGCCTCGCGCGCGGCGGGCGCCATGTCACGCCATGCGCTGGAACGAAAGCAAGCCCGCGCCGCGCGCACTGCCGCGTCAACATCGGCTGCATCGCCAGCGGCAATGGTGCCGATTTGCTCCTCGCTGGCGGGATCGATCACGGGGATGCCCGCCCCGCTGCCCGGCACCCGTTCCCCGCCGATGATGTGGTCGCCTGCTTGCGCGATCCATTCGCGCGCGCGTCGGAAGGATTCTGTGCGGTCCATTTCCATGTCTGCTCCTGTCAGGCCCGTGCATCCTGGCGGATCAGATCCGCCCCCTTTTCGCCGATCATCACGGCGGCGGCATTGGTATTCGCGCCTACCAGGCGCGGCATGATGGAGGCATCGATCACCCGCAGCCCCGCCACTCCGCGCACGCGCAGGCGCGGATCGACCACCGCCTCATCCCCAGTGCCCATGGCGCAGGTGCCCACCGGGTGATGGACCACGCCGATGAGGTCTGAGCGCATCGCTTCCAGCCCCGCATCGGTCGCGCCGCCGTGCCCTGGCATGGTTTCTTCCAGCACGTGATCGGCCAACGGGTGCTGTGCGAAAAGCCGACGCGACAGGGCCAGGCCGTCCTTCAGCCGCTGCCAGTCGTCGTCATTCGCCAGCATGTTGAGGTGAATCCTGGGCGCGGAACGCGGGTTTGCATCGCGCAGTCGCACCTCGCCCCGGCTGACCGGCCGTAGCAGGCAGATGGAAGCGAAGAAGCAATCCTCCCCCGGCTTGCGCACGCCGGGGAACCAGATGTTCGCGTCAACGCGCGTGGGGCTGACCATGATCTGGATGTCCGGCCGGTCCAGCCCTTCGCGGCTGCGCAGCAGCAGGCAGCCAGAAGCGATCTGGTTGGCGAACGGCCCCTTGCCGCGCAGCGCCCAGTTGAGGAACGATAGTGCCGCCCGGTCAAACCGCAGTTCGCGGGCAAAGCTGTGGTCCAACCGCGCACGGTACTGGTTGGCGATGCGCGGGTGTTCCTGCAGGTTGCGGCCCACGCCCGGCAAGTGATGGACCACGTCGATCCCCTGATCGGCAATGTGCGCCGCATCGCCGATGCCGGACAGGAGCAGCAACTGGGGGGAACCATAGGTACCGCCGCACAGGATCACTTCGCGCCGCGCCCGCACGGTCTGCGCCGCGCCGCCGCGTTCAAACTCCACACCCACCGCGCGCCCGTTTTCCATCAGCACTCGGCTGGCCTGCGCGCCGGTCCAGATGGTGAGGTTGGCGCGCGTGCGCCGGACCGGGTCCAGATAGGCCCGCGCGGCGCCGCAGCGGCTGCCGTCCTTTAGCGCCACGTGGACATCGGCCAGCCCTTCGTTGCGCTCGCCATCGTAGTCGCCGACATAATCCACGCCCATAGCAGCGGCAGCTTCGCGCAGTTCGCGGCCCATCAGGCGGGTAGAATCCACCGGGCGCACTGCTATGGGGCCGCCCACCCCGCGTTGCGCATTCTCACCGGCCCAGAAATCCTCTGACCGCTTGAAGTGAGGCAGCACCGACGAATAATCCCACCCGGTGCAGCCGAGCGAGGCCCACTCATCGAAATCGAGCGGGTGGCCACGGAAGTGGACCGTACCGTTGATCGAAGACGATCCGCCCAGCACCCGGCCGCGCGGCAGCGGGAATACCCTGCCGCCCACGTGGGGCTCCGGCTCTGACACGAAAGGCCAGGTGAGGCGCGGATTGCGCAGCGCCTGGAGGAAGCCCAAAGGCATGCGGATATACGGATGGTTGGCCTCGCCGCCTGCTTCCATTAACAGGACCGTGGCGCCGGCATCCTCGCTAAGGCGATTGGCGACAACCGCCCCGGCGCTACCCGCGCCGACGATGATGTAGTCAAACTCAATCTGATTCATGGGATGATCCAGTTTCTGATGAGGTGCGTTGGCCATGGCCCGCCAATCCGCGCGGCGCTGGGCCGCTGCGTCGCAGAGGGCGTCAGGCAGCGATCCAGGCGTAGGCGGTGCCCTGCCCGAACCCGTTGTCCAGCATGCCTTCCAGCAGGGCACGCCATGGCTCTTCGGCAATGCCGCCCAGCCAGCTCTGGCCACAGCCCATCTGCATCAGGGGAGCAACCTGCCGCCCGCTCATGCGGCCGATGTCCTGCGCGAGCAAAAACTCGGCATGGCCGGTGATCCCCAGAACCGGTCCGGTCCGGGCAAACAGACGCTCGCGCAGCAACAAGGCGGCGATTTCCCCGCCGGTCTTGCGCGTATCGCCGCCCCGCAGATGCATTTGCCACGCGGCGCGCTCGGCCCGCGGGAGCCGTTCGTCGTAGAGGGTCAGTCCCGGCAGGGGGTAGCCCGCACCCGGCAGATCGATGCCAAGACCCAACACAATGGGTGCGGCGACGGCGACGGCCAGAACGCTACGTCGCCTCATCGCGCCGGTCCATCTGCCAGCCATTGGGCGATCTGGTCCAGTTCCGCATCGCTCACTTCGGCGCGCGACAGCGGCGGCATGTTGACCAGGCCATTGCGAACCACGAGCTTCACGTAGTCCGCCGAAAGGCCGGTGCGTTCGTGCAATTGCGCGGGCGTGCCTTCAGGCAATCGCTTTTGCAGCATGATGGTGCCGGTGTTCCGGCCCACGTGACAAAAGGCGCACTCGCGTCCGTAGAGGCGTTCGCCCGCCACCTCGGAATTCATCCCGAAGGTCACGGCCTCGATCTGGGTGGGTCCGGGGGGAGGAGCACCGCCGGCCGGCTCCTGCTCAGCACCGGAGCATCCGCCAAGGCCGGCGAGTGCAAAGGCCAGGCCAAGGCGATTCGTCCAGGTGACCATCAGCCGCGCCCTCCGATACCGTTGCGACCAGGCGCGATGATGTTGCCCGGGTCCAGCGCGGACTTGACCGTGTTGTTCAGCTTCAACAGCGCATTATTGTTGAAATCGTAAGTGGCGGCAATCGCATCCATGTAGTCGATATGACCGCGATATTCCGCATAGCCCTCGCGCGCAGCCTCGGTCACCAGCCGCTCAAACAAGGTGTTGGCGCGGCCCGTACTGGCCGGATCGTCGCGATCATAGAGGATCAGGCTGACGTTGTTGATGTGCCGCCGGCCGATGGTGAAGGTAGCATAATAATCCTGCCCGACTTCGCGGTAGATGTCCTTCACGCGCTTGGCATAGGCAAGGACCTTGGCCCCGTCTTGCGGCATGACCGGGGCAAAGCTGAGATGACCGCCCCGCCCGCCGAACCAGTTGACCGATTGCAGGCCGACGGTCGACGGCACGCCGCGGGCAGAGCCTTCGTAAGGCTCTCCCTTGCGCCAGGTGGTGAATTCCAGTTCCTTGCCCAGCCGCTGCTCAAACAGCTCGCGCAGCAGCCGCATGCTGCCTTCCACCTGAAACTCGGGCCCGTAGAAGCTAATCTTGGCGTTCCACCAGCCCAGCCCGAAACGCTCCATTATGGCCAGCTCCGCCTCTTCAGGTAGGGCGCCCTCGCCATCGTACCATTCAGCGCGCTGGGTCAGCACCGATGCCGCGCGCACGGGGCTGCCGAACACGACGTTGTGCTGGATGATGTCGCGCCGACGCAGGTCACACAGTATATCGATCGCCCAGGCCGCATCGTCGAATTCGGGGAAGGCAATCTCCACCGCCGCAGTCATCTCCGGTTCCGGCTGCAGCCACAGGCCGGCCTTCGTCACGATGCCGAGATTGGATTGCATGAACATCTGGTCCCATGCGGGGCCATAGCCGTACTTGTAATTGCGCCAAGTCACCCCCTCGCCAACTGCGGCCATGCCGGTGCGGACCAACTCTCCATCCGGCAGGACCACTTCCATCCCGCAGATTGCCTCGCAATTGTCACCCAGCGGAGTGTAGCCGATCCCGCGATCGAGGGCATTGCCGAGTACGCTACCCCAGCTGTTGCCGGGGACCGACATCCACAAGGGAATCTCCTGCGCCCACAAGTGGTCGAACAGGTCGAAGAAGCTGACGCCGGGCTCGATCAGGCAGTTGGCCTGTTGCACGTCCACGTCGAGAATACGGTTCATCCGGCTGAGATCGAGGATCACGTCGCCCCGGCGCACCGGGGCGGCTGCGCCATAGCCGAAGTTCTTGCCCCGGCTGACCGGCCACAGCGCCACGCCGAAGCGGTTGGCTATGCGCACCACTTCCTGCACCTCGGCCACTTCGGCAGGAGCCAGGATGGCCGAGGATTCATGGTCAAGCCCGTCACCGAAAGCATAAGGATCAAGGTAGGTCCGACGATCCTCGTCACTACCCAGCACGCCCGTTTCGCCTAGGGCAGACCGGAACGCCGTAAGTGCGGCGCTAAACGTGGCGGAACTGACGCCGGTGGGCAATGGACTGGATGGCATCTTTCTTCCCCGTTGGCGGTACGCGCGCCGCAATCAAATGTTCTGTTAGGCAGACTTCTATTCTGTATTCTACAATCTGGTCAAATGCGAGTCAATCTCCCCCCAAGGCCCCCCGAACCAGCAGGCGCACCGCCAGCAAGGTGACGAGGCCAGTGACAATAGACCGGAACGCCCATTCCGGCGTGCGCCCGATCAGCCGCTTTCCCGCCCATGTACCCGCGAACCCAGCAAGCGTCGAAACAGCCACAGCTCCGATATAGGACTGATAGGCAAACCCGGTCAGACCATACCCTATGGAGCGGATCGCCTCGAGAGCTAACAGGCAGGTCGCGAAGGTTCCAACCAGGGCCCGGCGGTCAATTCCGGCGTTGAGCAGCACCGGCTGCAGGATCGAGCCCATCCCCAGCACTGTCCCGCTCAGTGCATGCGTAATCCCCACCCCCGCCATCCCGCCACGCGAATGCACTTGCGGAAGGGGCAGGCGCCACCAGGTCAGGACCAGCATGAGGCTACCGATGCCGAGGGCCATCACCCGTTCGGGTATGGCATGGTACACCACCAGACCAAGCGCCACTCCGGCCAGCGAGCCAACCGTGAAGGGGCCGACGATCGACCAGGTGATTGCCTCTCGGAACGCGATGCTGCGCGCCAGCAGAGACGAGTAGGACAGCAACGGCTGCAGCGCCACCGCCACGGGCAGCGGGTAAAGCAAGGTCGTAGCCCCGAACAGCACGTAGCCTCCACCCACGGAAACGCTGGCACTGATCGCAGCGGCGGAAAAGGACGCTGCCGCCAGCAGCAGCAGCGTCACGCCCTCGCTCACGTTCTATGCCTCGCGATATCCGCTCCAGTATTTCGGCTTGAATGTCAGGCCGATCAGCGCGGTCGCGAAGGCCAGTACCGTCACGAAGATGAACGGCACGGTGTAACCACCCGTCCAGTCGACCGCCAGGCCGATCAATCCAATCCCGGCAGCGGCTCCCAAGTGGAAGGTCGCATTAAGGATGGCGATGAGCTGGGCAATCGGGCGGGTGCCGTAAATGTGCCGGCCAAGGATTGGCGCCTGCACCACGATGCCCCCGTGCGACAGCCCACGCACCACGGTAAACAGCGCGAAGGTGAAAAGGCCCGAGACGGGAAAGGCCAGCAGTACGGCAATGCCGCACAGCGCCCAGCACATCGCCACGCCCTTGGTGGAGAAGCGATCGAACAGCCAGCCAAACACCAGTTTGCCAAGGCCAGACAGCACCAGCACAATGGTGAAGCCCAGCGCCGCCATGGTGCTGCCAAGATCGGTCTGGTGCTCAATGAACAGCGGGATGTACTCGTTGATGCCATTGCTGATTACGCCCGAGAAGGCAGTGGCGAGGATCAGCAGGATGAACGGTCTCGTGCGCAGGATGTCCTTGAACTCAGGCCCGGGATCGCCGCTCGACCGGGCGGGCGGCGCCTTGCCCTTGGCCGCAGCATTGGCGTCGTCCAACTCCTCGGCGGTGTAGCCGTAGTCTTCTGGCTTTTCGTGCACGGCAAAGATGACGAACAGCGAAAGCGTCACCAGCACGACGAGACCGGCGACCCCGCAGGTGACCTGCCAACCGTAATGCTCAAGCCCGTAATTGGTCGCCAGCGGCACCACCGCGCCCGCTGCCGCGCCGCCCATCATGGCAATACCGGTTGCGCGGCCAAGGCTGGCTTCGAACCAGCGCGCCAGCGTCAACTGAATGCCTACCAAGCACAGGATGGAGGCAATCCCGGAGACCACGGCCAACGCATAATATTCCCACAGCATGTTCACGAAATACAAGGCCATCGTACTAAGACCGACGGCCCAGACGGATGGCAGCAGGACCTGCTTCAGCCCGAAGCGGACAAAAAGGCCGCCCGCAAACAGGCCCGCCAGGGCAGAAACGGCCGATTTGACCACCATGAAGCTTGTGGTCTGGCCCACCGTCCAGTCCATGTTTTCGGAGATATTGGAATACATCACCGGCATCATCATCGACACACCTGCCAGGCCAATGCCCCAGACGAGGAAACCGGTGACCACGTTGGCCCAGGCGTACTGGCGCATTTTTGCCAGAGAGGGGCGGGTATCTGCCATCTGTGCTTCCTTCACTGTTCCCCCTGCGCTGAGCCGGAGGTGTTCCAACAAATTTTTCAAACCTTGCGCATCACCGCAACTGGCGCTGCGTATTCGAGAGAGGGCCGTTGCGGTGTGTCACGCCCGCAGGTCGGGCCAGATGCCGTGGTTGCCGGGAGAAAGGATGCCCGCAGGATCCAACGCGTGCTTGATCCGCGCGCAGGTACGGCCATAGGCATGATCATTGGCGCTGAACCGTTGGGCGACCACATCGGCGAGGGAAATGTGCGAGCGATAGGGCGCACAGCCCCATTCTGCTGCCGTGGCATACATCGTCGCGACCGCTTCGCGCGCCGCCGCCACGCGTTCGGCCCGGCTGGCATCGAACATCACCATGCAGGCGCTCACCAGGCTGCGCTCCTGCACCAGAAAGCCGGTCGGGGCGATCAGATCATAGCGGGCGCTGGTGGCCTGGGCCAATGCGTCCACGCGCTGCGCCCACTCGCCGTCCAACGGGATCACCGGCGAGAAATCCATATGGCCGAAGTTTGGCCCGAACACGGATTGCAACCCCTCGAGCAGCAGCCTGTTGGGTATCCCGGCAGAGATGTAATCGCGCGGCTCGACGTCGTCCGGGCCGGCATTGCCGGGATAGCTGCGAAGCTCCAGCTCGGCCCCCGGAATTTCCGCCAGCTCCCGCTCCAGAATGGTGCGGCGTGCGGCGTTCATTACATCGTCACCATAAATGCCGATGCGCACATTCCAGCGGCCCGGACGCAGCACCTGCTTTAGATTGGCAAGGGTGAAAGGGGCCTGTTCAGGCGAGACTTCTTGAGCGCCTTCTGGCGTTCCCACAATCATCGGCACACCCTGCAAAACGCCCTTGCGCACCAGACGGCGCAGCAACCCGATCAGCGGCACGATGTCGGCGTCTTTGTGGCACATGATGGTGCCAATCATGAAGCTTTCCGGCCTTGGCATCAGCCACACGCCGGCCTGGGTTACCACGCCGAAATTGGATTGCATGAACAGGCTGTCGAGTGACGGCCCGAACCCGCGCCTGTGGCAGGACCACAGTGGACTGCCCGGTAACCCGCCTTGTCCGGTGCGCAGGACATCACCGTTGGCCAGAACCACCTCCAGGCCGCAAAGCGCCGATGCGTGATCCCCCATCACGTTGTAGCCATAGCCGTGCTCAAGACCGTTGCCGATCATGCTGCCCCAGCCAAGGTCAGGGACCGACATCATCAGCGGCGCGTCCTGTGCCCGCAGCGCCTCGTAAAGGCTGGCAAAGGTCACGCCAGGTTCGATCCGGGCAAAACCTTGCTGCGCATCGATGTCGATGATGCGATCCATCCGCCGCAGGTTGAGCACCACCGAACCGTCCAAGACCGGCGACGAGCCGCCATATCCGAAATTGCGACCCATCGAGGACGTCCACAGGGGAACCCCGAGTTCGCTCGCCACAAGGACGGCCGCGCGCACCTGTTCAGTGCTGGCCGGCTGGATGACCAGGCCCGGGCGATAATCCGAAGGCTGCGGTCCGGCGTAGGGATCGGAGAATTCGGCCAGCGTTCCGGCATCGGCAAAGACCGCTTCTGATCCCAGCAGCGCAGAATATCGCTCTGCCGCCTTGGCGATCGCTTCAGCATCAGGCCCTTGGGCAACCCCGGCATTCACGGCCACACTCACTCTCCCTCTGCCCACCTTGTGTCTGCGCACAAGTCTGTTCTGTTTAGTAGAACTATGTTCTTTTATACGCGCCACAACGAAGCGTCAACTGCCTGTTCCGCGAATGGTCTGTTCAACAGAACGATGATCTATTCCTATTGCAAACCAAGCGAATCGTGAATACAACCGTTTTCACGCCTTATGGGAGGATGTCAAAATGGCCGCAAGAACCGGTGATCAATACAAGGCTGGACTCGACGATGGGCGCGAGGTCTGGCTTGGCGAAGGACGCGTAAACGTTGCCAAGGACCCCATCCTGAAGGGCTCGATCGGCGGCATGGCGGGCTATTTCGATTGGCAGCATGAATATGCCGACGAGTGCCTGATCGACGATCCGGAAAAGCCGGGCGAAAAGATGAGCGTCAGCCTGATGCTGCCCAAGAGCCGCGAGGACCTGGAAATCCGGCATCGCGGTCTTGAGCGCTTGGCGCGCTACTCCAACGGCATGCTGGGCCGCACGCCTGACTACGTCAACGTCGTACTGGCCGGGCACACCGCCCGCGCGGACATCTGGGCCGCCGGCCAGCCGGAAGGCTACGAACGGCTGCGCAAGTTCCACCGCGAAGTGATCGACGGTGATCTGGCGCTGACTCACACCATCGTCCACGCCAACATCGATAAATCCGCCCCGCCACTGGGCGGGATGAACAGCGACCTGACGCTGCGTGTGGTGGGCCGCAACGAAAACGGCATCGTGGTGCGCGGCGGCAAGGTGCTGGCCACCTTGGGGCCGCTGGCGGACGAACTGTACGTCTATTCCTCCATGCCGATCCCTGCGGGCGGGGAAGAATATGCGCTGATCTTCTCGGTCCCGGTGGCCACCAAAGGCGTGATCCAGGTATGCCGCGACCATTACGGCCGCGATGCCAGCGTGGCCGATGCGCCGTTCTCCTCGCGTTTTGACGAGCAGGATTCGTTCGTGATCTTCGACGATGTAGAAGTCCCCTACGAACGCGTGTTCTGCGACGGGGACCTGCGCGTTTACAACACGCTGAACCAGGGCGTTTCCCCCGGTAACACCCTGCAGCAGACCGCGATCCGCGCGATGGTGAAGCTGGAATTCGCCTATGACCTGTGTTCCAGCGTGGCCAAGGTCACCAACAGCCTGAACTATCCGGAAACAGCGCAGATGCTGGGGGAAATCCATTCCTACCTGTCGCTCACCCGCTCGGCCATCATCGCCGCCGAAGCGCGGGCGCACGATTGGGGCGCAGGCGCCTTCTTCCCGCACCGCGACTTGTCGGTCCTGCGCTGCGTGATGCCCGAATGGATGAGCCGGGTGAACCAGATCATCCGCGTAATCGGCGGGCACAACCTGCTGTGCACCCCGTCGCTGGCCCTGTTCGAGGACCCGGAAATCGGCGACAAGCTGCGCAAGTATCTTCCCGGATCCAACGGAATGTCGGCGGAAGACCGGGCGCGGATCATGCGTATGGCGTGGGACTTTGCCGGATCGGCGCTAGGCAGCCGCGTGGAGCTGTACGAGATGTTCTACCTCACCAGCCAGTCGCGCGCGCGCATGGGCGATCACATGGTCGCCCAGCGCGATTACGAATGGAACCAGGTGCGCGAGTTCATGCAGAAATCCGGCATTCTTCCGGCCTGATCCGATGAGCGCGCTTGCTGCCCCAGCCGACACAGTCGAAGGCTTTCGCCAGGCACTCCGCAGGTTCGCCAGCGGAGTGACCGTGGTGGCAAGCATAGCGGAAGACGGAACGCCGCGGGGCATCGTGATGACCGCAGTGATGTCGCTCAGCTTCGATCCGCCGTCGATGCTGATTGCCATCAACCGTTCGGCATCCCTGTTTCCGGCAGTGGAACATAGCGGGCGGTTCAGCATCAACGTGGTCGGCAGCGGGAGCAAGGACTGGTGCCATGCCTTCGCCACCTCCGATGTGGGGGAACGCTTTGCCGCCGATGACTGGATTTACGATGAGAACTGCGTTCCCCTGCTGCGCGCCGCACTGTCCAGCATCGTGTGCGATGTCGACCAGGCCGAGCCTTTCGGCAGCCACATGGTAATCAGGGGGCTCGTACAGAGCACGCATTTCCGGCAGGATACTGACGGACTTATCTACCTGGATGGAAGCTATGCACGCCCTCGCACCTTCGATTGAAGAAGCGCCTGCCGCCAACGGCACTAAGGCAGGATCAAGCAAGGCGCGCTTCATCGATGCCGCCGCGCTGGAATTCATCGAGACGGGTTATGAGCGGTGCACAATCCGCGCCATCGCCGCTCGTGCAGGCACCAGCATCGCTTCGCTCAGCCGCAACTGGTCGGGCAAGCGCCACTTGTTCGAAGACGTCTTCGGCGTGCACTTCCAGGCCATCGAGGCAGCGCAAAACCGCAATCTCGACCTCCAAGAGGAGGCCGGCAACGCGAGCTTCGGCGAGTTGCTTTACGCCTTTTACCGGCCTGTGCTGGCCCCCACGCCAAACGCTGGTCGCGGAACGGCCACCCAATCGATGGCAAGCCACCAAGTCTATTGCAAGGCCCTGTCCGACCCGTCGGAGGAAGCCAAGGCGATCGTGCGACCACTAGTGGCCAATGTCCGTGCACGCATGATCAGCTATGCCCGCAAGTTCATGCCGGGATGCAGCGAACAGGACCTGTTCCTGGCGATGACCTTGGTCAACGGAACTTATCTCTATCCGCAGGTCCACGGTGCGCGGCTGGCGTCGGTGCTGGGCATCAGCGAGGCGGAGATCGATTGGGATAAGGCCGCGCGCGGGCTCGGCGCCATGGTTGCGGCCGGCATTCTGGCATTCCGCCAGGACCCTCAATGATGGTGTCCGCCTGCCCGCCGGATGCATCCTCTTGGATCGGTTACGCACGGTCAGGTCTCCATGCTTTACCGAGCTTCCCTGCCAGCACGCTGCGGCTGGACGCCAGCATCGTGGCGATCGGGGCGTTCGACGGTGTACACCGCGGACATCAGAAGGTGATCGGATCCGCTGTAGCATCGGCCCGCAAGCACGGCTGTCCCTCGGTTGTCTATACGTTCGACACACCGCCCAAGACCTTCTTTTCTGGTGCCCGGGTGATAACTCCGGTGGATGAAAAAGTACGCAAGATCAAGGAACTGGGCGCCTCGTGTGCCGTGGTCGCGACATTCGATCGGGACTATGCCGCCCGTAGCGCAGAGGATTTCATGGTCGAACTCGCCCGCCTCAACCCGCAGGAAATCTGGGTCGGCGCCGACTTCAGGTTCGGCGCGAAGAGTGCAGGAGATGTCACCCTATTGGCAACACGCTTTGCGGTAAAAGTGGTCAGTGCTGTTTGCTGCTCCAATGGCGAAGTGATCTCCAGTTCGCGCATCCGCCAACTGCTGGGCCACGATCCGGCGGCGGCCGGGCTTCTGCTTGCTTGCGATTGATCTTGGTCCGAGCCAGCAGCGTTCGCGGCCTCACTAAATAGGCAATGAACAATGGCCTGTTTCAACCGCGCTCGTGCGCAACAAAGCGGCTCGGCTCTAATCCCAGCTGGAGGAAAGCTGGGGGTCACGTCAGTGACCCCCAGCTTTCCTCCAGTCTCGATTAGAGGCCGCCCCCGATCATGCTGGCAAACCCAGCCGGTGAAACCAGCCCGCCGGATCTGGGAAAGGCGGAGAACTCCAGACCTGAGCGGTCCAAGGTTGGGAGCAGTGCAGGTTGTTGGAGGTTCCTAGATTTTAACCTCCGAGAGGAAGCGGCGCGACCATCGCGCTGACCGGTCAGTGCGTCGCCTCATGGCCAGGCGCCTCAGGTGTCAGCGTCACAACCTTGTCAACCAGCCCGGCATCGAACGGCGCGATGCCGGAGTGCGCATGGCGGTGGCAGTTCGGGCCAATGCAGCGTTGGCGTGATGTTGAGGTGGGTAGAGCAAAACCCAGCCAGTGGTTAGGCTGCTACCTTTTTTGGGGGACCTTCAGTCACGTCAGCAATCAGGAACTTTGATCTTGTATGTAATCGTACGCCCATCACTCTCCTCGCACCCGAAGGTTGCGTACGGCCCAATTGCAAAAGAACCTGCTTGATGATCGCACCGCGCTTCGTTTGATTGAGCGACAGCGATCATCGATGACATGTCGCATCATCAGGACATCTTACCCGGCATTTAGGATCAGCGCGCCCACAAGGATGAGAATAGCCTTGCCGCACCGGACAAAGCGCATTCAACTACACAATGCCTGCACAATCCGGTCTTCAAGCATGGCAAGCCCACTGTCAGGCTTGTGAACTAGTCCCAGATGCGCCAGCTCGAAGCTTTGGGCGGCCAATCCAATCCCGGCCTTTTGCATGGAAGCGGTAAGTTGCCGCGCCACGGCTGCGAGTTGCTCGACACTGGCGGGGTCCGCAGCGTCGAAGGGCAGGTGCAGATGAAGCAGCAAGGCCCGACCGACCAAGGCAAACTCGCAGAGCAGGGGCAGTCCGAGGTGCGTTGTCACTGCGCTCGCTCGCTCGATCAATTCCTGCGCAAAGCGATCTTCTATCGGTGCCACGAATGTCAGGCTGGCCGCTTTGCCCTTGGCAATTGCCGGGAATGTCACAGCCCCCAGCCCTGGCTGGCCAAACAGCAGCGCGCCGCGTTCCCTGACCGAAGTAGCGGTTGAAACGAGCCGATCCGTTTCCGCTGTGGTCACTCCGGCCAGATTGGCCACCATACCCATTACGGCCACCTTGGTCAGTTCAACCACGCGGGGAAGGCCGTACAGCGCGGTGACCAGTCGCCAGGCGGGGCCCGCAGGATCGTCGGGATGGCGCGCGGCATCGAACTCGCTTGACGTAATGCTGATTGTGCCAGGCAGCATATTGGCAAATTTCGGCGCCCGCAGGACTTCGACCAGATTGGTCAATGCGGCATCATCGGCAATGTCGAGCACCAGCAGTGTTTTCGCCGGCACCTCGCCCATCACCCATAGACCCATCTGCGTTGGCACCATCAAGCCGGACTGGATCGACAGGCCGTCGGCATAGGGACCCAGCGCATATTTATAGACTTGCCATGTCGTGCTGCCCGGCATGGCGCCCATGCCTGTCCGCATCAACTCGCCATAGGGAAGCGCAAATTCTGCGCCGCATTGCACCAGTGCGTGATCGCCATAAGGCGTGAAGCCGATCCCCTTGGCCATCACGCTGCCTGCAATCGACGCATCCGGATCGCGCTCGCTATCCACCCACAGCGGCAGGCCTTCGCTGGCAAAATGTGCTGCCAGCTGCGCGTAAGTCACGCCAGGTTCGATCCGCACATAGCCGTTGGCGACATCCGTTTCGAGAATCCGGTTCATACGGGAAAGGTCGAGGATCAGTCCCTCGCCCTCGCCATAAAGGCAGGCGCCGATCGGGGATGCGCCGAATACCGTCAACAATGCCATGCCCGCGCGATGAGCGAAGGCGACCACCTGCCGCACTTCTTCGGCATTGCCCGGAACGACCGCCGCCTTAAAATCTACCGCAACACCGGGGTGCACGGCAAAGCGGGTGGCCAATCGGGTCAGTGCTTCATCACCCGAAGTGTGCACATGATCGTTGCCAACGACCAGCCGGAGATCCGCAATGGTTGCCATGCTTATTCTCCTTCTTCCAGAATGTAGCTGGCAATCCGCTCTAGTTCCTCGTCCGATATCTCGGTCGGGCGGAACGGGGGCATCATCGCAAAACCGCGCCGAACAGCGAGGTGAATCAGCGGGCGGTTGACCGCCTGCATCTCGCGCAGCACCGAATTCTCAACGCCGAAATCACCCTCCATTCGCAAGGTGCCGGGATGGCCGGGGCCGGGATCATGACAATCGGCGCACCACATCTCGAACAGTTCCTGCCCGCCAGGTTCGGCCTCTTCCTGAGCATCAACGTGATGCGTCAGCAGCAATCCGCCCGCAGCGAACGTCAGCGAAGCTGTAAGGACGATCAGGCGCATGGGGCATCTCCTTCGCAGAACTGGGCCGGCCAGATGCCGCTCTTGCCCGGAGCAAGAATGCCTGATGGATCGATCGCCGCCTTCAATCTGGCGTTGAAGCGACCGAGCGCGCCATCGTTCCAGCTGTACGATGCGGCCACCTTGTCCATGAAATCGAGGTGCGTGCGATAAACGCCAAACCCGTCTGCCGTGGCATCGTCGATCAGTTGGTCGATCAGCGCGAGCAGGCGTTCCTTCTCCTGCGGGCGATCACGCCGGAAAGCTGGCATGAAGATGTGGTGCATATCGCGCCAGCCGACGATGAACTCGCCGAAATAGTCGAAGCCTGCCGCCTCCGACATCTCCCTGACCTTCACATACTGGCGCAGCGCTAAAGCGCCGTCGACCGGTACGACCGGGCCGAAGCCAACGTGGCCGGCGTTGGGTATCCAGGCGACAGTTCCGAATTCGCTCATGTTCGGCTCCCCGCGCATCAGCTTCTCGCGATACTGCCAAGTCGCCGTCTGGCCCTTCTGTTCTGCATTGAAGAACCGCGCGCCGCGAATGGTGGCAAAGCTGTCGCGGAGCACCTCCCATGTCGCGTCCATGATTTCGGGCGTGCCGTACAAAGCGCCGTAAAAGCTCCAGGTGCCGACATCGAGATCGGCCATGATCGCCCGGCGGGCACTGTCGGGCAACGGGCCATCACCTGAATAATAATGATCCTTGCGTCGCTCCACCGCAGCTTCCCACAGCAGTTCAGTAGAAGTGGCAGCATTGGGAATGAGCTGCGCCAGCTTCAGTGGGCGGACCACCTCGGTTAATGGCTCGATCGCGTCTTCGTCGGCGAAGGTCACCATATAGGGGCGATAGCCAGGAGGCTCTGGCATCAGCTGCACGCCCAGCCGCGTGACCACGCCCAAGTTGGACTGGGTGAACAGCCCGTCCACCCACGGGCCGTTGCCATACCGATAGACATGCATCGCCGCCTGGCCTTCCTGCCCGCCCATGCCGGTGTCGACCACCGTGCCATCGGACAGCACAACCTGCATTCCGCATTGCTGCTGGAGGAAATGTTCGCCCATCGGGGTATAGCCCACCCCTCGGTCGAGCAGATTGCCGACAACGCCGCCCCATCCCGGCGCGGCACAATCGATCCACAACTTCGAACCGGTGCGCTGGAGGTGATGATAAAGCTCGGCATAGGAAACGCCGGGCTCGACCACGGCGAAGGCATGCTTTTCGTTGACCTCGATGATCCGGTTCATGCGCTTCAAATCAAGCACAAGCGTTCCAGGCATGCGCGGGGCCGGTCCGCCATACCCAAGATTGCGCCCGGTAGAGATTGTCCAGACTGGAATGCCGTGATCGCGCGCAACGGCCAGAATGCGCTGGATCTGATCGACGCCGGTAGGTGCCACCGCGCCGGATGGGGCATGGGCTGAAAGCGGCTTCATGGCGAAATGATCATGATAGCCAAGCAATTGGTCATCATCGGCAAAGACATTACGTGGGCCGACGATGGCACGCAGCGCATCCAGTGCGGCAAGAAACGCACTTCGGGTAACCCCTGCAGGCAAGGGCATCCCGTCAGGGCCAACCGCCAGGGCGCCATTGGCTGCAACCAGTGCAAGCCCTGAGCCTGCGACGGAGTTTTGTATGAAGCGACGCCTGGTCAACATTGCATGGCTCTCCCGGTGAAGGCGCAGATTAACAGTCTTGCGACTGGCTGTGCGCGGCTGGGAGTGCAGCAATTCCGGGATGAGAGTGCAGTTTGATAAGCTGCGCCATTTTGGTATGCGTCGGACGTAGCAGATGAGCGGACAGCGGATCGGTCATCGCCCGGGAGAAGGCCAATGCCGACACGCTTGGAAAGGCAACAGGACAGGAACTGGTCAACCAGCAATCTGGCGGGATCCGGGCGGATGAGCCGCTGGAACGAAATCGTCGCTGCCAACATGGCCGAAATGCATGTGACAGCTGCGCAAAGCCACCCATTCCAGGCGAATTGGCAGCAAGTCTGCCTTGGCCCGATCGATGTCAACGTGCTGTCCACCACGCCACAGATTGTTCGCCGGACACCCGAGATGGTGCGCAATTGCAGCGAAGCGACGTTCGAATTAGTCTACATGCAACGCGGCGACATGATCGTACGCGAAGGCCATCGCGAGGATCTGATCCGCGAGGGAGATTTCGGCCTTCTGCGCAATGCGGTGCCGTATGAATTTGAATGCAGCAGCCATAATATCGCGCTCAGCACGCATATGCCCGAAGCCTGGCTGAAAAGCTGGTTGGCCCACCCCGAAACCTTGCGCGACCTGCCTTGGGAAAACCGATCTGCATGGGGCAGGCCGTTGGCCGAATTGCTGCGGCTTATTTCCGATCAGGGCTTGCAGGATAGCATCATTCCCCGATCGGTCATTGCCGACCAGATCGGCGGCCTGCTCAGCCTGATTGGCCGTCATGCAGGTTCTGGTCCGGCCCACCGGAAATCCACGCTTGAGCGTTTGCTCGGCAAGCTGGACGAACGGTTCCGCGAACCGGATCTGACACCAGCAGAGCTTGCGCGCGATGCCGGCATATCGCGGCGCCATCTGTACGGCCTGTTCGCTGCGGCAGGTTCGACGTTCGGTGCCGAACTTGTCGAACGTCGGCTGCAATATGCCGCCGTCAAGCTTCGCACCCTGCCTGCAGACCATCCGGTTAGCGACGTTGCGTACGATGCCGGGTTTGCCGATCCCAGCCATTTCGCGCGCCGTTTTCGCCAGCATTTCGGCAGCAGCCCCACCAGGTGGCGCAAAGAAGCCGGCTGATCTAGGCAACCGGAAAATCCGGGTGTGCAACTCTAAAATCAGATCCGCTCGATCAGCACGGCTATCCCTTGCCCGACCCCGATGCACATGCAGGCCAAGGCAAACCGTCCGCGCGAGCGGTGCAATTCTTCCACTGCTGTCATCACGATGCGGGCGCCCGACATGCCGAGCGGATGGCCCAGCGCAATCGCCCCGCCATTGGGATTTACCCGAGGGTCAGCCGGGTCCAATTCCAGCTCGCGCAGAACCGCAATCGCTTGAGCCGCGAAGGCCTCGTTGAGTTCGATAACGCTCATGTCGTCGAACGTCAGATCATGGCGCACAAGCAATTTGCGCGCTGCCTCGACGGGGCCAATTCCCATGATCCGTGGTGCCACTCCGGCTGTCACCATGCCCAGCAGACGGGCGCGGGGTTTGAGTCCGTGCCGTTTCGCTGCGCCTTCGCTGGCAATCAGCATTGCCGCCGCACCGTCGTTGAGACCGGACGCATTGCCCGCAGTGATCGTACCTGCCCGGTGCACAATCGGGCGCAGGTCTGCCAGCGCATCAATGCTGGTTGGGCGTGGATGTTCATCCTTGTCGAATGTAACCGGATCGCCTCGGCGCGGCTTCACGGTGACCGCCACGAGTTCGACAGCAAGCCGTCCGCTGCTCTGGGCCATTGCTGCCTTTTGCTGGCTGGCAAAAGCAAAGGCATCCTGTTCTTCGCGGCTGATGCCCCGCTCGGCGGCAAGATTTTCCGCCGTTTCCGGCATGGAATGCGCGCCATACTCGGCCAGCATCCTGGGATTGATAAAGCGCCAGCCCATGGTGCTATCTTCCAGCGCCATCGTGCGGTCGAAGCTGCTTTGCGGTTTGCCCATGACATAGGGCGCTCGCGTCATACTTTCTGCGCCGCCAGCGATCATCAAATCGGCCTCGCCAAGCCGGATCGCGCGCGCGCAATGGCCGATGGCGTTCATTCCGGACCCGCACAGCCGATTTACCGCCTCACCCGGCACCTTGTCGGGCAGGCCCGCCAGCAGTACAGCCATGCGGGCGATATTGCGGTTATCCTCGCCCGCTTGGTTGGCGCAGCCGATAATGGTGTCATCAACTTCTTCCCAGTCAACCGAAGGACACCGATCCATCAGTGCCCTGATAGGGATCGCAGCAAGATCATCCGCCCGTATGGTCACCAATGCCCCGTTCAGCCGACCAATCGGCGTCCGCACCGCCTCGCAGATGAAAGCGTCTCTCATGGCGCATCCTCGTTCCGCAACATCCGCGCCATCGCCGCAGCCAGTTCTGCCGGGCATTCCAGTGGGGCGAGGTGGCCGCAATCCAGCGCCAGATGCTGCGATCCCGGTATCGCTGCCAGCAAATGCTCGCCGTGCCCTTCCAACGGCGTGGAAATGTCGCTGCGACCTGTAACCACAAGCGTTGGACAGGCGATGGTGGAGATGTGGCGCGCCAGATCCATGTCACGAATTGCTGCGGCACAGCCCGCGTAGCCGCGCGGGTCCATCGTAAGTAAGGCATGTTTTGTCGCAAGCACTTTTCCCGGCCTGTGCTCGCGGAAATCGGCAGAAAAGAACCGCTCCATCGACAAATCAGCGATTGCTGCAATACCCTGTTCGCTCACCGTCTGATAGCGGCTCTGCCAGGCGGCGCGGTCCATCTGCGCGGAGGTGCAGATCAGGACAAGTCCGGCTGTCCTGCGAGGAAAACGGCAGGCAAACTGCATCGCGACCATTCCGCCAAGCGAGTTTCCCGCGATAACGGCGGAGAAGATGCCGGCATCGTCCATTGTGGCTGCCAGATCGTGCGCCAGCATATCCAGCGAATAGATCCCTTCTGTAGCAGCAGAGCCGCCATGACCGCGCGCATCACTGCGAAGTATTTGCGTTGACGAGGCAAGGTGGGGAATAACGTCGTCCCACAGCTGCAAACCGGTCCCGATCGAATTGAGTAGGACGACAGGCGGTGCAGCCTGATTGCCGTCAACGGCGTATCGCAAACGCACTCCATCGCGGATGATGAAGCCCTCGGTCATTCGTCGGTGCCGCCGAATGTTACGTCATGGACCCAGGAAATGTGGCTGAGGTCGGCCAGGTTGGCGATTTCCTGACGGTAGCCTGTTTCTATGCGGATAGAGTTCTTGCGTAGACTGAGGGCAGGATCGGCGGGATCGAAGGCATCGCAAATCAGTGCTTCATCCGCTGTATCCTTGTCCCCCAGCCACACCCACAGCCAGACCCCAAGCGGTCAATTGAGAGAAGTTTATGCCTGTTGCATAACTTTCATCGATGTCGTCGGTGATGAACCGGTCGTCATAGGTTAGCCGGTCGTTGGTCGGGTCTTCGCGGGAGCGCAGCGCTGTAGTAGGCCCGGTTATCAATTTTCTCGATCCGATCGAGGAAACTGTCAGCCCGATACCGACGAATTTGCAATCCCTCTACGGTCGCCTCTAGCCAATAATTTCGAAGGTCTTCCGGGTCATTGACGTAGGCAAAAGGATCCACAGGAAGGACCGGATCTTTGCATTCCGCGCCACATGCCTTCCCCAGCAAATTGATCAGAAGGTCGAGTTCCTCACCCGACAGCTTGTCCAAGTGGGAGAGGTCAGGTGTACCCTGCCCCGCCATCTCGACCTGGATGCCAAATCGCTCGGCGTAGGCCATGATAGTTTTGATCGCAGTATTCTGGCCGCGCGATGCATTGTCCATCAGGCGCATCATGATCGCGCGCTGCTTTGTGACCTTGCGGGTCTTACCGTCGACCTTGAGCGTTATCGTCGTTTCCAGCTCTTCGCTGAAATCGGTCGCCAGATTGCACGTGCCTTTCTTGCGCCGCCCGCGTTGTCGGCCATCACCGGCGGTGAACTTCCCACCCTCGGGAGGCTTTCCCTTCCCCACCTTGTAACTGCCATCCGGATTGGTGTTGCCCGGCTTGAAGCCTTGGCCCCCATGATCGCTTCCGCCCGCAGTCATTGGTCGTCCGCCAATCTCGTCGCTGCTACTTCGGAATAGGTCCGACCATCAAGCACCGCTTCACGCCCGCACGTCTCCGCCAGTCGGCGCAGGATCACGTCGCCATAGATCGGGTCGAGTTCGATGCCCCGCCCTTTGCGCCCCGTGACTTCGGCCGCGCACAGCGTCGTGCCAGACCCTGTGAATGGATCGAGAACGATCCCGCCGTGCCGCGAGCAGTCCAATATCGCGTCGGCGATCATCTTGCGCGGCTTGACGGTCGGGTGATCGCCGAGATCCTTCATGCGGCCTTTGCGGAAAGTGTTGGCACCGGCGTAGCTCCAGACATTGGTGCGGTACCGACCACTGAGCCCGAAGTTGTTGATGTGCCGGCCAGGGCTAGGCGCGGCGATCGGCTTCGCTTAGATGTTCGAGTACGATAACGGGGACGGACTTCTCGCCGAGCAGCTTTGCGGCTTCGAGGCGGCCGTGCCCGCACAGGACCATGTTTTCTCGATCGATCAGCAGCGGGTTCGTCCAGCCGAAATTGCGCAAGCTTTTGGCGAGCTTGCGTATCTGGCCTTGCGGGTGTTTGCGCGCATTCCCCTTATAGGGCGTCAGCTGGGAGATTGGGCGGTATTCGATTTTGAGCGCCGCCGCACGTGACAGACTGGACTGCATGAAAGGCCTCCACCGGAAATCAGGTGGAAGACTATTTGAATCATGCTTTGCCAGTTGGAAAGAGCAAAAACAGGACCCTAGGTTTGGCTAGTTTTTGCACCTGCGGCGCGTGCCTTCACAAGTTTTGCTCTCACTGATTTCAGGCGAGGAGCAATCCACGGCTCGGTCCACCAAGGCTCAACTAGCTTAACAATCTCTAGAATTAGCTCGCCTGCCCGTCCCGTAAGGTGAGGGCCTGGGCGTGAAGTCGTCCCGCCTGAAATTCTTAAATCCAACAGTCCGACTTTTTCGACCTGCTCTAGCAGCAGGCGGAACATCGTATCTCGTTCGTGGTACCGCGGTCGTCCTTCGAGCCCAGCGAGGTCGGCCGCGGCAATCCTGGCTACTTTCGCGAAATCACTGGCCTCACGGTGTAGCTCAAAGAAATATGGGCCGTTCGGCTCCTGCAGGTCCGGGACTGATCTGCGGATGTAATAAAGCGCCGCGATGACCTTTGCAGGGAGCGCGTCCAACGCCCGTTCAAGCTCGCTAGCGGCGTGCATGCTGCGGATCAGCACGTCCCGCGAAGTCCTTCGGTCCTGCCCGAACGCTTTCCACTGCTTCGGTGCGAGATAATATGCGCAGATCAGCCACAGGTCGTTTGCATGGTTCTCATCGAGACCGAAGGCATCCGCAATGTTCTGAACGAGTTCACGGGTGACTTGAGGCATATTGGCCTGATGCGGATCCAGATCATTCAGCGCCGAGAATTCGTGCTCGCTTTGCGCAAGTTCCCTTAAGGTGACTTCTGAATTCCCATAACCAAGCCACAAAACGTCAAATGGGAAAATTGGTCGTTCCTCAGCGGAAAACGGCGGTTCCTGATTGTCCATAATCGCAAAAATGGGCGATTTACGGGAGATTTCCCACTACTTTCCCATTTCCCTGGGAATTGGCGCGTGAGACCTATCCGCTGAGGACTGCCCTACGCACCATTTTTGTGGGACGTCACAACACATTGGACGAAATCCAACGTGCTTGGATCTTTCAGCGCCGAGGAGAGCCCTGTTCCCCCAGATAGAGAATTTGCAATCACCTCGTCGCTAAGCCTTTTCGTCGGCTTTGCGCCCTCAAATCAGACGTTCGGCCACTTTGAGTTGACTCCTGAGAGCAGACATTTCCGCCATCATGGATATGGCGAGCAAGTTTGCATGTGTCCTGACAAAGCGCGATTGCATGAAAACCCTAGATTCTGCCGTACTTCAGGAGGCACCAACAACCCGGTTTGCTGTGCGTTCGCGCAGGGCCTTGCGAATAAAGATGGCAAGGCCAACCACAATGACCACCAGTATCGCCGCCGATATGGGCCGGGTGATGAAAATCGAATAGTCCCCGTTCGACATGGCGAGAGAGCGGCGCAGGTCCTGTTCCAGCAGCGGACCAAGAACCAGCCCCAGCAGGACCGGGGCGATCGGAAAGCCAAAGCGCCGCAACAGGAAACCGGCCACGCCCAGCAGCCAAACGATGGTCACATCCCCCAGGCTGCCTTGCAGGCTATAGGCACCCACGGTCGAGAAGACCAGGATCAGGGCTGTCATCATGCCCTTGGGAATCTTCAACAGTTGCACCCACAACCCGACCAACGGAAGGTTGAGGATCACCAGAAGAACGTTGGCGACATAAAGGCTGGCGATGAGGCCCCAAACCAGGTCCTTATTGTTCTCCAACAGCGTGGGTCCGGGTTGCAGACCGTAGAGCTGGAACGCTACCAGCATGATCGCGGTGGTTGCTGAACCCGGAATTCCCAATGCGAGCAGGGGCACCATACTGGCACCTGCAGCGGCATTATTGGCCGCCTCAGGCCCGGCCAGTCCTTCGATCGCACCTTTGCCGAATTCCTCGGGATGCTTGGAATAGCGCTTTTCCACGCCATAACTCAGGAAGGTGGCGAACGTCGCGCCCGTGCCAGGCAGTAACCCGCTAAAGAACCCGACAAGCGTTCCCCTTATCCACGGCACGAATGATCTTTTCCATTCATCCAGGGTCAGCCACAACCGGTTGGTTGGCAGCCGTTCGTTGGCAGCTGATGCCGGCGCGGCTATGAGCCACAGGGCCTCGCCAACCGCAAATAGCCCCATTGCACCCAGCGCCACGTCGATCCCGCCGTAAAGTTCCTGGACGCCGAACGTCAGGCGGTTCTCGCCTGTCTGCATGTCGATACCGATCATTGCCAGACCAAGCCCGAGAGACAGGGCCAGAAGCGCCCGTGGGAGGGACTTGCCAGCCATTCCACTCACCATCGTCAATGCCAGCAGCATCAACGCGGCGTACTCCGGCGGCCCGAATATCAAGCTGGCGCTGGCCAAGCTGGTGGCCGCGATCATCAGCATGAAGGTGGCGAATGTCCCGCCGATGAAAGATCCGATGGCGGATGTGGCAAGGGCGACACCAGCCCGTCCACTCTTGGCCATCGGATAGCCTTCAAAGGTAGAAACCGAAGCTGCCGCATCGCCCGGGGTATTGATCAGGATCGAGGTTGTTGATCCGCCATACATGGTGCCGTAATAAATGCCGCCAAAGAAGATGAACGCAGTGGTCGGATCGAGGCCGAAGGTCAACGGGAGCAGGAGGGCTATGGCCACCGACGGTCCAAGCCCCGGCAGGACTCCTACCGCAGTGCCGATGATAACGCCCAGCAATCCGAAAGCGAGCTTATCCGGACTGAGCGCTACGGCAAAGCCGTTGCTCATGTTAAAGACGAGGGTCGACAGATCCAATTTGAGTCCCCGTTACGGTAGGAAAATGTTGAGCAGGCGGGTAAACAGAAGCCACACGAGCCCGGTCAATGCCAAGGCTGCCACGACATCCCACTTGAGCGTGCGGGACCGCATCAGCAGGCACACCGCGATCACGAAGAAGGGCGTTGCCAACAGGAACCCGGCGATCGACAGCGCCACCAGGTAGGCAGGTATCAATACCGCTCCGGCCAGGAACCGGCTCCAGACAGGCAGGTCTCCGCCACCATCGTCATCATCCTCGAGCCCGGCGGGTGCGACGGTCACCCCTTGGCGGTACTCCATGACGACACCTCCGGCAGCAACTGCAGCCAGAACCCCGATTGCCTTGGGCATTCCCCACGGGCCGAGCGGTGAATTGCCGCCGGCGGTGGCACCGATCCCGATCCTGGCGAGGGTAGTCTCGGTCGTCGCTTCTTCCCTGCGGACAAATTCGGCGAAGGCTGCGGCATCCATGAAGCCGTCTTCCCAGCCCCGGTTAACCAGCAGTTCCTGCCACTGGGCCGTTGCGCGCATGGCGATGATCAGATCTGTCCACCACGAAACGGCTTCCGCGCCAATATCCGGGGGAGCAAAGATCCCGCGCCAGTTTTGCAGGACGATATCGAGGCCCGCCTCGCGCAAAGTCGGCGTTGTCATGTCACCGAACCTTTCCGGCGCGGCAGTTGCGAGGATCCGGATATGGCCGGACTCGGCCAGGCTGCTCCACTCGCCAAAACCAGCTACGGCGGCCGTTACCTGGCCGCCCATAATCGCCGCCGATGCCTCGCCACCCCCTGAATATGCGACGTAGCGCATCTGGTCCGATGGCACGCCGCAAGCCTCGGTAATAAGGCCGATCAGGATATGGTCGACGCCGCCTGCAGAGCCGCCGCACCACGTGAAGCTGCCGGGATCGGAGCGGTAGGCCTCCAGCAGTTGTTCGATCTTGCGCAACGGGGAGTCCGCCGGAACTGCAACGACCATGTTCTCGACGATCAGCCGAGCCAGCGGCATCGCATCGCTCGCTCTGAACGGACTGTGCTGCGAGATGGTAGAGCCCAGCAGGACCGATCCTGCCGCCATGATCGTGTAGGGATCGTCATGCTTGCGGGTGACCAGGTCCGCCAGGCCAATCGCGCCGCCCGCCCCGCCCTTGTTAAAAACATCGATCGGCATCGGGGCCAACCGGTTCTCGGCAATGACTTGCTGCATGACCCTGGCGAGTTGGTCCCACCCTCCGCCTGGATTGGCCGGGACCAGGATTGACAGCGGACGCTGCGGGAAGTCACCGGCAGCGCGCGCACCGGTTGCCAGCGTGGCAGCAACAGCTGCGGCACCCGCCAGAAAGGAACGGCGTGCAAGGGTGTAATCGTGTTCAGCCACCCTAGTTGCCGCCTTGCCGCCCGGCCGAAGGGCCGCGGCCGGGGATTCCGAGGTCTGCACCAATTGGGACCGTCGCTTCCGGCGGTACGCGGATGATGCCGATGTTGTCGCGAATTTCGATACGGGTGCCGAACGGTTCGGAGAAGCGTTGCAGCTCGGACAAAATCCGTTGGGCGAGTTCTGGCGAGGGCGTCTGCGGGATGCTCGATCGCGACCACGGTACCTCGGCCGAATCTACACCGAGATCGACCGGGTAGATCCGGACCTCCTCCAGCCTGCCGTCGCGATAGTGCGACTGCGCAACATAGGCGACCAGGTTCTCGTATTGCTGCAACCAGCGATTGCCCAGCTCGCCTGCCTCAATGTTGGTCAGGTTGCCCGGATTGGGCGGGCTGTCGTCGGATCCGAACCTCTGTACTGCAAGGTTGCCCGGATTGTAGAAGATCGGCCGCCCCTTGTAGATCTCGATGCCCTGCATCGTGTGGTTGCCGTGCCCGAGGAACATGTCGGCGCCATTATCGATGGCAGCCCGGGCGATCTCGATCACGTAATCGGTCGGATAATTGTCCTGGGAATAGGCCTGGAAGGCGTAGCGGTTCTCATGCACGTGCATCGTGAACGCAGCAAAGTCCGCATATTCCTTGGCATTGCGGATCGCCAGCAACTGGGCCTGCAGGTCATTCGCATTCATTTCATAGCGGAATTCGCCCGGCCGTTCGGCCACCACATAGTTGCGACCGAGGAAAATAAGGTGGCCGGGACGGTCTCGCGGAAGATCGGTGGGCCGTACCACATCTGCCTCGTTGCGGCGGGCGAGCATGGCGTCGCGCATCGCGTGCAACTGGTCGAACTGGTCCTGAGTAACGGTCACCCACTGCGTCAATCGCAGCGGGTTCATGCCGGCCTGTTCACCACCATCGTTGCCGTCTTTGTTGGCGGCGATGGGACCCGAGGCGACCGGGCCAATCGGAAATGCCGCCACCATTGCGACCCTGCCCTGGGGCAGCTCCTGGAATGCGGGCTGGCGGGCAATGGACAGGTTGGGCCCGTATCCCGGCCGCCGGATCCCGACTTCATCGAGAAAGCGCATCGTTTCGATCTGCTCGTCCGGGCCACCGTCGGCTTCACCCGGAGCGACCAGGTCAAAGCCGAGGTCTGCCAGGTCCTGCGCCAGTTCCTTGGGGGCCCAGTTATTGCGGTAACCGTGGCTTCCCGCCCAGGACTGGCGATCGACAAGATAGCCTTCGAGATTGCCCATCGTGGTGTCGGATGACTGCAGGACCTGCCTGATCTGTTCCCCGATCCGTTGGCCCGCGGGTTCCTGGAACAACAGGTCGCCGGTGATCGCGACTGTATAGGTACCGGTCATCTTGTTGCGCAGTTCGCGCTCAAGATCCCGCCACTCGTGAGTGGCGGGATCCGGCGGGGAACGAAATGGTTGCGCCGTCGCCGCCCCGGCCAACAGCTGGGAGAGAAGCAAACCGGAAAGCATCAGGCGACAGCGCATCATTCCATTCCCTTATGTAAGCAGGCAGACGGGACCATGCCCCAGGTCAGAAGCGGGCGCGAATGCCCAATCGAAACATCCTCCCGACCTGGTCATAGAGATTGGGATTGGTTGGCAACGGAGTGGCGCCGCCACGGATGGGGGCATAGGGCGGTTGCTTGTCGAGCAGGTTGGAAACATTCAGGAAGACCTCCTGCGTATTGCCGAACGCTTCCAGCTTGTAGCTGATCTGTCCGTCGAGGTAGACCTGCGCGCTAACCTGGTTGAAGTCCGTGTCGACACCCAGGGTCCGGCTCCGATCCCAGGTAAACTTGTCGATGTAGCGCGCCTGGACGTAGGCACCCCAGCTTTCTGCATCCAGTGTGGCCGAGAGCGTGCTGCGCCAGCGCGGCTGGGACGACTCGGACAGGTCACCCACTGCGTCACCATTGACTGCATTGAACGGGCTCAGGGTCAGGTTCTTTGCCGTGTAGGTGGCAAAGCTGCGCAGGGTCAGATCGAGGTCGGCCGCAAGTTCGGTGCGATACTGCACCTCGACATCGACGCCGTTGGTTTCCTGTGATGTCAGGTTAAACGGCGAAGTGCGCGTGCCGATCACAGCGTTGGCCGAATTCCTCTGGATGAAATCACAAATCAGCGAGGTCTGGTTGCTGAGGTTGCACTGGTCTACCGCGTTCTGCCCACCGACATTGGCGATTGCGTCACTGATGCTAATATCGAAATAGTCGACTGCCAGGCTAAAGTTGTCGGCCCAGGTCGGCTGGTAAACGAAGCCGACAACCAGCGTCTTGGCCTTCTCCGGCGTCAGTGCCGGATTGCCAAGTGTGCGGTTCGGAACAGAAAGATATGTGGCGTTGGTGAGGGTGTCCTGGATCGTGATGTTGTTCTGGCGCCCGGTGGCAAACAGCTCCTCAAGATTGGGCGCACGGATGTCACGCGACAAGGTTCCGCGCAGGCGAAGTTCCTCGATCGGCTGCCAGACAGCACCGACCTTCCAGGTGAATACTCCGCCGCTGGTCGAATAGTCGGTCACGCGGCCGGCGAAGTTGGTATCCAGCGAGCCGAGAGCCGATGAGTCGAATACCGGGATCTGGATTTCGCCAAATGCCTCCTTCACCGTCACGCTGCCGGAGAAAGGCTGCTGATTGACCAGACGGTAGCCACCCGCGATGGAAGTGGCATCTGCTGTAGTAACTGCACTGACCTTGCGCCATTCCGCACCGAAGGCGACGGAAATGGGGCCCGCCGGCAGGTCGAACAGTTCGCCCGACATGCTGGCATCGACCACTTGCTGGGTCGTACGCGTATCGAACACCGACGTGCCGAACACGTAATCCAGCGACGCATCGGACGGCGAACCGGCGCCGAAGGGATTGAACGGTGAACACCCCGCAGCATTGGCCCGCACCGCCGCATCGGCGCTGACCAGGTCGGCGCAGGTTATCGTGCCAGTAGCTACTCCGCCCGGATTGCCTGCGGCGGCAACTGTGGCGTTAAGGGCGCGCGAGAAATTCCCCAGGACAAGGTTGGTGGCGGTCGGGCTGTGCGTGTCGTTGCGTCCGTACTGGTAGGACAGGTCCCAGTTCCACACGCCAATTTCGCCTTCGGCCCCCAGGACGCCGCGCAAGGTTTCATTCTCGTTGGTCGTCAAAGTCGGGCCGCGCTCAAGCGTTAGCCGGTTGACCGATACGCCCGTCAGACCGAGGGTCGTGAGCTGGGTGACCAATGCGGGAGCCGCCTGTGCAAGGAAGGGGTTGGTTCGCGAGATGGTGAAAGTGCGCGTGGTCGGGCTATTGGCAAACACGGACACCGACTTGCCGTAAAGCCCCTCGGCGTAAAGGGTCAAACCATCGGTAACTTCGAAATCGATGTGGGTGAAGGCCGATCTGCGGTCGAGGGGGCGGACGATCTCCTGCCCGGTCGATGCACGGAAGCCATCACCACCGTTCTGGGTGCCCGTCGCACTGCGCAGGGTGGTGGAAACCGTGCCGTAGTCATAGGGCATTGGCGTCCCGCCTGGTCCGAACTGGATACCGAAGACCTGGTTGCGGTTGGCCACGGTCCCGCCTGTGCCAACGACGACCAAGCCGCCGGTCGTATACGAGGTGCGATAATCTTCGATCCGCGTGAGGAAGCCGGGACGGGTGGGGTCGATCACCTGGTTTCCGGCCGTGCGCCGGAACTCCCGTTCATTGCCCAGAACGCCTTCACCCGTGAAATATTCGCCGCTAGCTATGACATGCAAGCGATTGTCCAGCGCGCTGAAGCCGCCGGACAGCGAAATCCGGACCTCCTCATTGTCACCGCGCTGCGAAAGACCGGTCGTTGCATTCACGCGCAACCCGGTGAGGCGTTTGTTCAAAATGAAGTTGGCTACGCCTGCAACCGCGTCCGAACCGTATGCGGCAGATGCACCGCCGGTGACCACGTCCACGCGCTCGACCAGACCCTGCGGGATCAGGTTGATGTCCGCCAGCAGGTCGGGCCCGGTCGGTACGAAGCGCCGATTGTCGAGCAGGATGAGCGTTCGGCTATTTCCCAGCCCGCGCAAGTTCAGGAAATTCTGTCCGCCTGCCCTTGTGCCGCCGCCGGCTGTCGGACCGCCACCGGGAACCACCGAAGGAATCTGCCGGAGCGCATCGGCGATATTGCCAGGCGCAGCGTTTGACAGCTGCGTTTCAGAAACCGAAGTGACCGGTGTGGGGGCATTGAACGTGCCCGACCGAATACGCGACCCCGTCACGATGATCGTGCCGGAACCTTCGCTCTGACCCTCTGCAGTATCACCAGCAGGTTGCTGGCTGGCGGCATCTTGCTGCTGCGCGAACACGGCAGTCGAAGGCATCGCCAAGGCGAGCAGTGAAGCGGACAGCTGGAGCTTGTAACGGTGCATCTTATCCCCCTTTTCAGCTTGCCGAATCAAGTCCGGCAATTTTCTAAAGTCGGGAGTAGGCGGCCAACCTGTCACCAGCCTTTCATGAAACTCACACGGAACAGCGACCCTTCGCCGACCTCGCTCCAGGCCAATTCCACATTCGCTCCTACAGCGTCCGCCAAGGTGCGCGAGATGGCGAGGCCCAGTCCACTGCCCGGCTTGGCGGAATCCCGCGACAGGCGGGAAAACCTGCGAAAAATCCTGTCCTGATCTTTCAGCGCGATACCCGGGCCAGTATCGCGAACTTCGATAACAGGCCCCAGCTCCTGCCTTTCGACACACACCTCTATCGTGCCGTTAGGCCGACTATATCGCATGGCGTTGTCCACCAGGTTGGACACGATTTCCTCGATGACCACAGGATGAGTGCGGACAATCACCGGACCACTTGAGACAAATTCGATTTCGATCCCTAATTGCAGGGCCTCCGGAGCCATCCTGCGGCACAGGTCAGCAGTCAGCATGACAAGTTCTGTTTCGACAATCGCGCTCTCGCTTACCCCCTCTCCCTCGGCACGGGCTAGCTTGAGGAGCTGTGACAGCAGCCGTTCCAATCGCAGGCTCGCATCTGCAATGTCGCAGACCGATTGCCTGGCATCTTCCGGAGTTGTGCTGGCTCGCTGCAGCACGGTGATGTGGCTTTTCAGAATGGTCAGAGGCGTCCGCAACTGGTGGGACGCGTCGCCGGTAAACTGCCGATGGGCGATAAGGGCATCGCCAAGATGGGCGATGAGCTGGTTGTAGGATTCTACCAGGCCTTGCAGTTCGCGCGGGACCTCACGCGTATCCAACTTCGTCTTGCCCGGCGTGCCGAGTTTTTCATCGTTGAGCTGGGTCTGCAATTTTTCGACAGGTCGCAGGCCCCAGCGAACAGCGGGCTTGATGAGAGCCGCTACCGCAAGCACCAGGACGAGTTCGAGAAAGAGGACCGCCATCACCATTTCGATTGTCTGGCTTCTGCGGTGATACAGGGTTTCCGCCACTTGGACGATTACTGGCTGGCGTTGACGTGGCAGCTCAATCCGCTGGGCTGCAATCCGCACCGGTTGGCCGAAAACTTCACCATCGCGAAAGACCGTTTCATACCCCTGTTCCGGTGCCACGATGGCCAACTCGTTGTACCCGGTAATCACCTGGTTACCCTGGGAAATGTTATAGAAGACGCTGTCTTGCCCGCTATCTTCCAGGAAATTGAACGCACTAACCGGAACCCGCCCCTGGATCGTGTCCCCCTCGGCGGTCAGGGTTTCGCTGATTGACGAGACCGCGCTGCGCAACACCCGGTCGGAAGCGCGCTCGGCGAAATTGGCCGCCAGCAAGGTTCCGCCCGCAGCGAGTACTGCCGCAATTCCGACCAGTGCGGAAACCATGATCACCTGCTGCCGCTGTGACAGCGAACGGGGCAAAAGCCCGGTCACTCTGCTTCCATCATATAACCAAGCCCCCGCAATGTGCGGATCTGGGGACCGGACGGTTGCAGCTTCTTGCGTAATCGTGCGACGTACACTTCGAGTGCATTCGGTCCCACGGGGTCGTCATAATCGAACACCTCGGCTGCAAGGCGTTCCCTCGCCACAACAGTCCCGGCCTTGCGTGCAAGGGCCATCAAGACAGCCCATTCGCGCCGCCGCAAATCGAGCACGCGTTCTCCGACATTCGCCTGATTAACCGCTGGATCGCAAACGAGATTGCCCACAATGACCAGTGGGTTCACGTCGCTTGAATGTCGCCGCAAAAGCGCCCGGACCCGCGCTCCCAGCTCGGCAGGATCGAACGGCTTGGCCAGGTAATCATCAGCCCCTGCGTCGAGCCCGCGCACCCTGTCCTCGATTGCATCGCGCGCCGTGAGGATGAGGATCGAAGCGCCATTGCCGCGGGCCCGGGCACACTTGACGAAATCCACGCCACTAATCCCGGGCAAGCCAAGATCCACGGCCAACAAATCGTATGGTTCAAGGTCGACCAGCTCCAACGCTTCTTCGGCAGAATCGACATGGTCGACGGCGTGGCCATCCGCACGCAGGAGGGAGAGTATCCCCCGCGCGACCGCCATGTCATCCTCTACCACTAGAATCCTTGCCATGGATCAAGGTCCGCCCTGACGCCGATTGTGTCAAGTCCGTGGCCGTGCGACAATCATACAGGAGGAATGGGATGGTTCGACTACTGCTGCTTCTGCCCGGTATCCTGTCGCTTGGCGCCTGCGACAACATTGGCGCGGAGGAGCTGACAGGAACCGTCATCGTGTACAGCACGATCGATACGCCTGTCATTGAGCCCGTTCTTGCTGCCTTCAAACAAGCAAACGAGGGTGTCGAGGTCGAGTACCATTCGCTCACCGCTTCTGAAGTGAGCGAGAGGTTTCTGAGCGACCGGCAGGCTGGTCGGCCAGGTCCGGACCTGCTGATCAATTCCGCCATGGACCTCCAGGTAGAGCTGGCCAACGATGGTCGCGCGCTCCCTTTCGTTGCGCCCGAGATGGACCAACTCCCAGATTGGGCACACTGGCGCAATCGTGCCTATGCCATTGGTATCGAGCCGATCGTCGTCGGCATCCATACACGCGCCGGGATCGACCTCGCGCCGAACGCCAGCCGGGGACAGCTCACCGAGCATCTGAAGGACAACCGTTCAACCTATCTCGGCCGGATTGGCATTTACGACCCGGAGCGCAGTTCGACGGGCATGCTTCTGATCAATCAGGATCTGGAAGCCGATCCGGCAAATTGGGAGCTGGTCCGCACGATCGGAACACTGCGACCACAGCTCTACGATTCGTCGAGCGCCATGATTGCAGATGTCAGCGAAGGCAAGCTGCTGTTGGCCTACGGCATTCTGGGGTCCTATGCTTTTCAACAGGCCGCCGTTGACGATCGGTTCGGAATCATCATGCCGAGCGACTACACCCTGCTGGCATCGCGCGTGGCGCTCATACCTGACTCAGCACCAAATCCTGCTCTCGCGCGAAGCCTGCTTACCTTCCTGCTTTCGCGCCCGGGACAGCAACTTGTGGCACACCAAGGAATGATCCCTGTCAGGCTTGACCTGCCAAATCCCTATCCCGAAATTGCCGGAGTCAGGACGCGTGCCATCAGGGTCGGCCCCGCCCTCCTTGCCAACCGCGACCGCCTGAACAGCACGAATTTCCTTCGCCGCTGGCGCGCCACCCTTGAACCGACCGATCGCTAATGAGGATTGCCACAGAGAGACTTCAACAACCGGCCGTCCTATAACGGCGAGTAGATTGTCGAGGGCGGCAGTTATCAACTTAGGTCGGCATCTTGCGCCGTTAATCCAATAGCGGACAGGCGGATAACGGCCCGGAAGCTGCAATACCGGTATGGGCAATCCTGCCGGACAGCTTTAAACCTTCGTCGCAGTCATTCTGCAGACCATAAAACCCCTTCAAGCTGCCGTTCGCCCAGAGGGCACCCATCAATATCCCAGCATCGCCTTCACTTCGAGATATTCCTCGATCCCGCAGGTTCCGTTCTCACGGCCGTTGCCTGACATCCGATAACCGCCAAATGGCACATTCGGGGCAGGCGGGGCACCGTTGATGTAGACCCGGCCAGTGCGCATCGCGCGCGCAACCCTTCGAGCGCGATCGGGATCGGCGGACCATACCCAGCCTGCCAGGCCGTAATCGCTGTCATTGGCAATGGCGATCGCCTGTGCCTCGTCGTCATAAGGAATGATCGACAAGACGGGGCCAAAAATCTCTTCGCGCGCAATTCTGAAATCGGGCGCAACATTGCCGAACACCGTCGGGCGCACAAAGTAGCCGCGCTCCAATCCTGGCGGCCTGCCTTGGCCACCGGCGGCCAGCGTAGCCCCATCGTCGATGCCCGCTGCGATCATCGCCTGGATCTTGTCGAATTGTAGCCGGTTCACGACCGGACCCATCCCGGTCAACGGATCAAGTGGATCGCCTACCAAGATCGCATCTGCCGCCGCCGCAGCGAGCGTCATCGCCTCGTCCATCCGGTACCGTGGCACGAGCATGCGCGTGGGGGACTGGCACGACTGGCCGCCGCCCACGAAGCAGCGCGCCAGCCCGGCCGGAACAACTGCCTCGAAATCGGCATCGGGCAGCAGGATATTGGCGTATTTGCCGCCCAGTTCCAGATGGACGCGTTTCACGCTCTCCGCCGCTGCGACCGCGACCAGCCTGCCCGCGCGGGTGGAGCCGGTGATTGAGATCATGGCCACATCGGGATGTTCTGCCAGCCGCTGCCCGGCGACCGGTCCCTCGCCGTTGACCAGGTTGAAAACCCCAGCCGGAATTCCGGCGGCATGCACCGCTTCTGCAAACAGCAAGGCGTTGAGCGGCGATATTTTCGATGGCTTGACCACCAGGGTGCATCCGGCGGCGATGTCCGGCGATGTTGGCGATCGCACCCGCGACATGGAAACTGCGCGCAAACGCCAGCGGCGATCCCATCTCGGCCGTAACCAGCGCAGCCAGCGCAGCCCTGCGTTGCTCCATCTCCGCCATAAGCGCGCGCAACATGGCTGTACGCTCGCCTTTTGACGTGGCGGAAAAGGCGGGGAAAGCCGCATTCGCTGCCGCCACCGCGCGATCAACATCGGCGGCAGACGCCAGCGCAATCGAGGCAATCACCGCTTCGGTGTCAGGGCTTTCGACATCGAGGCGGGCCGATCTAAGCGGACGGACCCATGCCCCGCCGATGTAGAACTGTTGGGTGGTACCGGGGACGATCATGACGCTCTAAAACGCAGCATGGCCGGTGATCGCCCGGCCCAGAATTAGCGCGTGGACATCATGTGTGCCTTCATAGGTGTTCACCGTTTCGAGGTTGATCATATGGCGCATCACTGGAAACTCACCCGAAATGCCATTGCCGCCGTGCATGTCGCGCGCAGCCCGGGCAATATCCAGCGCTTTGCCCACATTGTTGCGCTTCACGATCGAGACCATCTCCGGGGCGAAGCAGCCCTCGTCCATCAATCGGCCAACGCGCAGCGATGCCTGCAAGCCCAGGGCAATCTCCGTTTCCATATCAGCGAGTTTCTTCTGATAGAGCTGGGTCGCAGCCAACGGGCGGCCGAATTGCCGCCGGTCCAGCCCATAGTTACGCGCGGCGTGGAAGCATGCCTCGGCTGCGCCCATGCTGCCCCAGCTGATGCCATAGCGCGCGCGGTTGAGGCAGCCGAACGGCCCCTTCAGCCCTTGCACCCCGGGCAGCAGCGCATCTTCACCAACCTCGACATCCTCCATAACGACCATGCCGGTGATCGACGTGCGTAGCGACAGCTTATGGCCGATTTTCGGCGCGGACAGTCCGACCATGCCCTTGTCGAGGATGAAACCCCGTATACCGCCATGGGCTTCGCTGTTGGCCCAGATGATGAATACGTCGGCAATCGGCGAATTGGAGATCCAGGTCTTGCTGCCTTTGAGGACATATCCGCCTGCGGTCTTCTTGGCGGTCGTCCGCATGCCGCCGGGATCTGAACCGGCATCCGGCTCGGTCAGGCCGAAGCAGCCGATCCATTCGCCGGAAGCGAGCCGGGGCAGGTAATGCTGTCGCTGCTGTTCCGAGCCATAGGCATTGATCGGATACATCACCAGGCTGGACTGGACGCTCAACATCGAACGATAGCCCGAATCCACCCGCTCGATCTCGCGTGCGATCAGGCCATAGGCAACATAGCTGACCCCGGCACCGCCATAGGCTTCCGGAATGGTCGTAAGGTCAAGCACTCGTGCCGCTTCCCAGCGGCCGTGGCCGGTAATGATCGTTCCGTCCTCATCAGCGATGATAGGGTTGGTAAAGCCGAAGGTTTCGATCGACTAGGCGATCAACGCCACCCGGCGTTCCCTTTGCGTGCAGGCATTGCGCGCATAGGGGCGGAGTAGCTCTGGCGGGATCTGCTCGATGGGACCCTGGTCCGGTACGGCGAGCTTGCGGCTCGTGGTCTTCTTGCGGTTGGCAGATGCAATCATGGCCTTGTCCTTCGAAGTGACCCGAAAGGGTCATTGAAGGTGAGCCCGGACATGCATGATCCTTGTCGAACAAACACACGGTCTTACCGTGGTGGATCCTCTCGACAAGGGAGTCTGTCAGACGCGGACCGGTGAGTGATGCCAATCCGGAATTTCCGCGCACTGTCTCGACTCTGGACATGCTCCCGAAGCCGCCCGAAAGTTGAGCATCGCGCGGGGCCGATCGGCAACGGCGTTGCCGGTTGGGATTCCGGTTTGTTAGGGGATCTTTCCCGTTTCTGGTTCACGGGAACTCTCTGTAGTTATCGTCGCAAGATCAGCTGGTTAAGAGCCCCACCAGTCAGGCCAATTTATTGAAATGCGGATATTCCCGTTAAATTGCCCTGCAAACGGGAAACTCAGGCGAGAAAACGGGAATGTGATTGGGAGACCGATCCGCTCTGGACTGCCCCACGCACCACTTTCGTTGCTCTAGCGCCTCGGCTACCTGAGTGCGGGTTTGGGGCGCTATCGCCTCACTAGGTAACCTCGGCGGATTCCATCAGTTCATCGGTTTCCGGAACCGGTAGCAGGGCATCGGCGCTGGGATCCAGGATGTCCTCACCCATGTTGTGGGGCGTGGCGGGGTCTGGCCCGATGTCCTGCATGGCCTCGGCGCCTTCGTCACCGATATCCTCCCACCCGTCGACCTCTTCAACCACCCCGGGCGCGGCTGCGGCAGGCAGGTCAGCGGCTGAAAAGGGAGTGGCCAGCTCTACGTCACCCGTTGCTCCGGCTTCACCCAGCGCACTTTTGGTATAGCTCTCGATCACGCCGCCCTCAGTGGACACCACGACCGCGAGCAGCAGGATGCCGCCGACAAACATCAGGGTGTGCGAAGCGCGCAAGAATATCATGGTATCTGCCGGTCGTGCTGCATGGTCGCTGGCAAGCCTAGCGCCAATATCCCAACATTCCTTTAACCCGGCCGAATGGGGCCCCGGCTGCCGGAACAGCTGAAATCAGCGGCCCACCGCGACATACTCGAAACCCTGCTTCTCCACGTCCGATCTGCTGTAGAGGTTGCGCAAGTCCACCAGAAGCGGGCGGTTCATCAGTTTGCGGGCGCGGGGCAAATCCAGCGCGCGGAAGGCATCCCATTCGGTCACGATCACCGCCGCATCGGCGCCGGTCAGTGCATCATACGAACTGTCGCAATAGACCAGCCCGTCAATCACCGCCTTGGATGTTTCCATTCCCTCTGGATCGAACGCCCGCACCGTAATGCCAGCCGCGCGCAGCGAGCGGGTGATGTCGATCGCTGGCGAATCGCGCATGTCGTCGGTATCGGCCTTGAAGGTGAGGCCGAGCAGGGCGACGGTCTTGCCGGCAACGTCACTTCCCATGGCTGCCATGATCTTGGCCCCCATTGCGGCCTTGCGCTGGTCGTTCACCTTGACCACCGCATCCACGATCTGCAGCGGCGCGCCGTAATCCTGCCCGGTCTTCAACAAGGCCAGCGTGTCCTTGGGAAAGCAAGAACCGCCATAGCCCGGGCCGGGCTGGAGGAACCGCGCTCCGATGCGCGTATCGCTGCCGATACCACGCGCCACATCGCGCACGTCTGCGCCCACCTTTTCGCACAGGTCGGCGATCTCGTTGATGAAGCTGATCTTGGTGGCAAGAAATGCGTTGGCGGCATATTTGGTGAGTTCTGCCGCGCGCCGGCTCATCACCAGAAGCGGCGAATCGTTGCGTGTCAGCGGGCGGTAGACTTCCTGCAGCACGGCTTCCGCGTGATCATCATCCACCCCGATCACCACGCGGTCGGGGCGCTTGAAATCATCGATCGCCGCGCCTTCACGCAGGAATTCGGGATTAGAGGCGACGGCGAATTTCAGGTCCGGCCGGGCCTTGCGGATGATCGCTTCCACCTCGTCACCTGTGCCCACCGGAACCGTGGACTTGTCCACCACCACCGCGCCATCGCGCAGTAGCGGGGCCATTTCGGCGGCAGCAGCATAGACATAGCTGAGATCGGCGTGGCCATCACCGCGCCGCGAGGGCGTGCCCACCGCGATGAACACGGCATCCGCCTGCGGAACCACGGCGGCTATATCGAGGGTGAAATCGAGCCGACCCGAGGCCACGTTGCTGGCCACCAGATCATCGAGGCCCGGCTCAAAAATCGGGATACGGCCGGCCAGCAGCGCATCGATCTTGGACTTGTCCTTGTCCACGCAGGTCACGTGATGCCCGAAATCGGCGAAGCAAGCCCCCGAGACCAGGCCGACATAGCCCGTGCCGATCATCACGATACGCATTTACCAACAATCCCTTCCCACTCGAACCCGCCCTGGACCCGAGGAACGGGCGCATAGCAGGTGATCGTTAGCCGCGTCCTAACCAGACGCGTTCACCACAGGCAAGCCGATCAGCCACGCCCGCGATAGGATGCAACCCCTTGATCGGGCACCCACAACCCCTCGGGAGCGGGGCCGCTCTGCCAGAAAACGTCGATCGGGATGCCGCCGCGCGGATACCAATAGCCACCGATCCGCAGCCAGCTCGGGCGCATTTCTGCCACCAGCCGTTCGCCAATCCCCACGGTCACATCCTCGTGAAAACCCGCATGGTTGCGGAACGAGCCGAGGAACAGCTTGAGGCTTTTGGATTCCACGATGGTATCAGCAGGTGCGTAATCGATCACCAGATGGGCAAAATCAGGCTGTCCGGTGACCGGACACAACGAGGTGAATTCGGGAGCAGCAAAGCGCACAAGATAGAGCGAACCCGGCCGGGGATTGGGCACATAGTCGAGTACAGCCTCGACGGGCGAGGCAGGCAGCGCGCTCTGCTGGCCGAGGAACCTGGGGACGGTATCGTTGGTCATGCGCGCCTGATGCCGTTTCGGACGCATGGTGGCAAGCTGTGCATTGTCGATCACGCTGGCTTGGCCTATCCTTGCGCGCATGGAAAACCTTGTCTCGACCCAATGGCTTGCCGACCAGCTTGGCGCGCCCGACCTCGTCATCCTCGATGCTTCGGCCCACCTGCCCGACGCTGGCCGCGATCCTGCAGCCGAGTTCAGTGCCGCGCATGTGCCCGGCGCGCGCTATCTCGATTTACAAAGCTTTTTCGATCCCGCCTCACCGGTACCGTCTGCCCTGCCCACCCCGGCACAATTTGCCGAACGGATGGGGGCGCTGGGGGTGGCCAACGAATCGCGCGTGGTGATCTATGACGACAGCTATGTGAAAACCTCCGCCCGAGCCTGGTTCATTCTGCGGATGCACGGGGTTGAGCAGGTGGCCGTGCTGGACGGGGGCCTTGGCAAGTGGCGCGACGAAGGGCGGCCGTTGGAAGGCGGTGCGGCCCACATCACCCCCGTCAGCCACTTATCCAGCCCCCACAATCCGGACCAGGGCCTCGCCCCGGTGCGCACAAAGGCCGACATGCTGGCCAATATCGATACCCGGGCCGAGCAGGTGGTCGATGCCCGCGGCGCGGCGCGCTTTATCGGCGAACAAGGCGATTTCCGCCCCGGCATCGCCGATGGCCACATCCCGGGTTCGCGCAATGTGGTGTTCGATCAGGTGCTCAACGCCAATGGCACTTACAAGTCGCCCGCTGAAATCCGCGCAGCCTTCGAGGCTGCCGGAGTGGACCTGTCGCAGCCGGTGGTGACTACCTGCGGCGGCGGAGTGACGGCGGCGGTGCTGCTGTTCGCGCTGGAGCTGGCGGGCAAGCAGGACGTGGCGCTGTATGACGGAAGCTGGAGCGAATGGGGCGCAGATCCCGCGTTGCCCAAAGAAACCGGCCCCGCCCGGTGAGCACCGAAAAGGACCACAAACCCTCCACCCGGCTGGTCGAGGCTGGACGGCGGCCTGAATGGACCGGCCCGGTGGTCAACCCGCCGGTATGGCGGGCCAGCACGCACCTCTACCAGGATAGCGCCCATCTGGCCCAGGTCCGCGCCAATGCCGATGGCCTGTTCTATTACGGCCGCCGCGGTGCCCCAACGCAATGGGCGCTGGCCGAAGCTTTGACCCAGCTGGAACCCGACGCTTTCGGCACGCTGCTGTACCCCAGCGGGGTGTCCGCCATCGCCGGCGCCCTGCTCGGCGTGCTGTCGGCAGGCGACGTGCTGCTGATTACCGACAACGCTTATGAACCAAGCCGGGCGATGGCGCGCAATCTGCTGTCAGGCTGCGGCATCGAAACCCGGTTCTTCGACCCGCTCAACCTGGCCGGATTTGCGGACCGCTTCTGCGACCGGACCAAGGCCGTGCTGATGGAAAGCCCCGGTAGCCTGACGATGGAGGTGTGCGACATACCGGCGCTGGCCGCCATCACGCGGGGCAAGGGCGCGGTGTCCTTGTTCGACAACACCTGGGCTTCGCCGCTGGGCTTTGCCGCGCTGGCGCATGGCTGCGACGTGTCGATCATGAGCCTGACCAAGCATGTCGGCGGCCATTCGGACCTGATGATGGGTTCGGTTTCAGCCGGCGAGGAATTGTACACGCGGATGCGGCTGAAAGCTCAGGCGCTGGGACTGGTGGTCGCGCCCGATGATGCCGCGCTGGCCCTGCGCGGTCTGCGGACGATGGGTATCCGGCTCGACCGCTCCACCGCCAGCGCACTGGAAATTGCCCGTTGGCTGGAACAACAGCCGCAAGTGGCGCAGGTGCTGTGCCCGATGCTGCCGGGTTCGCCGGGCCACGACCTGTGGATCCGCGATTTCACCGGCGGCTGCGGCCTGTTCAGCTTTGTCTTCAACGGTCGGACCCCGGCCCAAAGGTCCGCCTTCATCGACGCGCTGGACCTGTTCGGCATCGGCTTTTCGTGGGGCGGGTTTGAAAGCCTGGTGATCCCGTTCGACCCGGCCCGCGTGCGGACCGAAACGCCGTGGCCTCCCGGCGGCTGGAACCCTGACGACCGGTTGGGCGTTCGCTTGTCGATCGGGCTGGAGGATCCCGCCGATCTGATCGCCGATCTGGCGCAGGCACTTGACGCGATGGACCGGATTTGACCGCACCAGCCACCACTGCACCCCCGGCCGTCAGTACCGTGCCGCCCGAAAAGATCATCGAGGCCGATGTTCTGCGCGATGCTGTGTCCAGCCGCAGCGGAACGGTGTCCGATGTGATCACCCAGCTTGATGCATGGGGCTTCACCGTCAACGATACCCGCTTCTCGTTGTGGAGTGTGCTGGTGGTCGTGCTGGTGGTCCTGGCGCTGTTTATATTCGCCCGTCTGGGCTCGCGGCTGGCCAAGCGGTCTTTCGGCCACATCACCCGGCTTGATCCCAGCCAGCGCCTGCTGGGCGAAAAGCTGGTGACCATCGGGGTATGGGGCCTGGCGATCATGGTGGGGATCGACCTGCTGGGTATCGACCTTACCGCGCTGGCGGTGTTTTCCGGCGCGTTCGGCCTTGCCATCGGGTTCGGGCTGCAAAAGACCTTCGGCAACCTTATCGCCGGGATTATCCTGCTGATGGACAAGTCGATCAAGCCGGGTGACGTGATTTCAGTGGCCGATACTGCGGGCAATGAAAGTTATGGCCAGATCCGCAAGATCGGAATCCGCGCAATCTCGGTCGTTACGCGCGACAAGATGGAATACCTGATCCCGAACGAAAACCTGATGATCAATCAGGTGGAAAACTGGTCCTACAGCTCGCGGGAAGTACGGGTGAAGGCGCCAGTGGGGGTGTCCTATGACAGCGACCTTGCCCAGGTTGAGGAAATCCTGCTGCAGGCCACGTTCGAGGTGCCGCGCGTGTTGAACGAGCCGGCACCCAAGGTGTTGCTGATGGGCTTTGGCGACAATTCGGTGAATTTCGAATTGCGCTTCTGGATCCGCGACCCGGAAGAAGGGATGAGCAACATCCGCTCCGACGTGCTGAAGCGGGTATGGCAGCTGTTCAAGGAAAATGGGATCGAGATTCCGTTCCCCCAGCGCGACCTCAGCCTGCGCGATAATGCTCAGTTCCAGCAACTGCTGGCAGCGGTTGGCCAGCGGGTGGAAAAGCCCGAGTAACTTTACACTAAAGCTCTCCTAGCCCCTCCCCAACCCATTCTCGCTGGCACCTTCGGGCCGGAACGATCATTTACGTCCCATGCAAAATGGCACGATCTTTCTGGTGGGCGCTGGTCCGGGTTCGCCCGACCTGCTCACCCTGCGCGCCGCGCGGCTGATTTCGCGCGCTCGGCTGATCGTGCATGATGGGCTGGTCGATCCGCAGATCCTGGCCCTTGCCCGCCCCGATGCGCGGCTGGTCTCGGTGGCCAAAAGCCGTTCGCGCCACACCATGAAGCAGGAAGCGATCAACGCCCTGCTGGTGGCCGAGGCGCTCAAAGGTGAGGACGTTGTGCGCCTGAAAGGCGGCGATCCGTTCGTATTCGGTCGCGGCGGCGAAGAAATGGAAGCGGCCCTTGCGGCTGGCGTGAAGGTCGAGGTCGTGCCCGGCATCAGCGCAGCCAATGGCGCTGCGGCCGCTGCCCAGATCCCGCTGACCCATCGCGACCATGCCAGCATTGTGTCGTTCGTGGCAGGCCAGTGTAAGGGACTGAGCGAGCAGGACTGGTCCGGCCTGGCCGGGGTGGGCCGCACGCTGGTGATCTATATGGGCGTGTCGACCGCATCGCAGATCGCCGAAAAGCTGATGGCAGATGGCCTGGCGCCAGACATGCCGGTGGCCGTGATCGAGAACGCCGCGCGGCCTGAAATGCGCGTGTTGCGCGGATCGCTTGCCGCCCTTCCGCACCTGGTGGAACGCGAAAAAATCAAGAGCCCGGCGCTGATCGTGATCGGCGAAGTCACCGCTGAAGTGGTGGCGCAAGGGGCGCATATTGCAGTTGGAGTGGAGCACACGTGAATATCCTGACCGGAAATGACCTTGGCAGCGGCGCCGTCACCTGGTGGGATGGCCGGGGCTGGTCCCTGCATGTCGATGATGCCGTCGACGTCGGACCTGCGGCAGACGAGATCCTGGGGCGTGAACAATCGGCCCGCCGGGTCAACGCCGCCTATGCCATCGAAGCCAGCAAGGATGCCGATGGCCGCGTGCGCCCTGCCCACATCAAGGACCGCGTGCGGGCACTCGGCCCCACCGTGCGCCCCGATCTGACGCTGAAGCCCGCCGATCCCGAAGCACTGAACTGGGTGATCTGACATGTACAAGTACGACACCTATGACCAGGCGATGGTCGATGCCCGCGTGGCGGAATTCCGCGACCAGGCGCAGCGCCGCCTCGAAGGCAAGCTAACCGAGGACCAGTTCAAGCCCCTGCGGCTGATGAACGGTTTGTACCTGCAATTGCATGCCTACATGCTGCGCGTGGCGGTGCCGTATGGCACGCTGTCGGGTGCGCAGATGCACATGCTGGGCGACATCGCCGACAAGTACGATCGCGGCTATGGCCACTTCACCACCCGCCAGAACATCCAGTACAACTGGATCAAGCTGGAGGATGCAGGCGACATCCTGGCTGACCTCGCCACGGTTGAAATGCACGCCATCCAGACCAGCGGCAACTGCATCCGCAACATCAGTTCGGACCATTATGCCGGCGCGGCAGTGGATGAACTGGTCGATCCGCGCCCCTATGCCGAGCTACTGCGCCAGTGGTCGAGTTTCCACCCGGAATTCAGCTATTTACCGCGCAAGTTCAAGATCGCGGTGATCGCGTCCGACACTGATCGCGCGGCCATGCGGCTGCACGACATCGGCATCCAGATCGTGCGCAATGCCGCCGGTGAAATCGGCTGCGCGTTTTATGTCGGCGGCGGCATGGGCCGCACGCCGATGATCGCCCCGTTGATCCGCGACTTCGTGCCGCTGGACGAGCTGGTGACCTATTCGGAGGCCTGCCTGCGCGTTTACAACCGCTATGGTCGGCGCGATAACAAGTACAAGGCGCGCATCAAGATCCTGGTTCACGAACTGGGCGCGGATGAATACAAGCGTCAGGTGGAAGAGGAATTCGCTCTTCTGCAACAGCAGGGTATCGAACCGCCGCTGGCCGAGTTGGAGCGGATCAAGGCGCACTTCCCGGACCCCGCATTCAAGCCCGGCCTGCCGACCCAGGCCGATCGCTCCGACCCGGATTTCGCGCTCTGGATGGATCGCAATACCCATCCGCACAAACAGCCGGGCTATGTCTCGCTGACCATCAGCCTGAAGCCGGTTGGCGGCATCCCGGGCGATGCTTCGGCCGACCAGATCCGCCTGATGGCGGCGCTGGCCAAGGAATACAGCTTTGACGAATGCCGCGTAACGCATGCGCAGAACATCGTGTTCGCCCATGTCGAATTGGGCCGCCTGAACGAATTGTGGCAGCAGCTTGATGCGGCCGGCCTCGGCACGCCCAACCTTGACCAGATCGACGATATTATCGCCTGCCCCGGCCTCGACTATTGCAGCCTGGCCAATGCCCGTTCGATCCCGGTGGCGCAGAAGATTTCGCAGCGTTTTGCCGCCAACGGCAAGGGCGACGAACTGGGCCAGCTGAAGCTGAAGATTTCCGGATGCATCAATGCCTGCGGACACCATCATGCAGGCCACATCGGCATTCTCGGCGTCGACAAGAAGGGCACCGAAAACTACCAGCTGCTGCTCGGCGGGTCCGAGGCGGAAGACACTTCGCTCGGCAAGATCACCGGCCCGGGCTTCTCGGAAGACGGGATCGTCGATGCGGTCGAAAAGGCCACCGACGTCTATCTCGCACAACGCAATGAAGGGGAGCGATTCCTCGACACCTACCGTCGCATCGGCATGGAGCCGTTCAAGGAGGCGCTTTATGGCTGATGCAGATTTGGGTCCGGGGACCGACGACGTGCAATTCCGCTTCCGCGATGATGAGCCGGTCGATCATCCGGCAGTGACCGTGGATTCCTTTCTCGACCAGTCGAATGCGACTGCCGTGCGGATCGAGCCGGGTGATGATGCACGGCTGTTGCTGGGCCACCTTGGCCGGCTGGCGCTGGTGGAAGTGAACTTCCCCGGCTTTGGCGACGGGCGCGGCTATTCCGCTGCCCGTATCCTGCGCGAAGCGGGCTTTACTGGCGAATTGCGCGCGGTGGGTGATGTGCTGGTGGACCAGATTGCCGCCATGCGCCGCTGCGGGTTCGATAGCTTTGCGCCTGACGCCAAGCTGGACGAGGGTGACGTGGCCGCAGCATTCGATCGCTGGCCGCATGTCTACCAGCCCACCACCGATTGCCGGGTACCGATCTGGAAGCTGCGGCATGGCTGATGCCGCAGCCGCCCGGACTCGCGATGTGATCGACACCGCCCCTGCCTTTGTGCAGGCCGATGCCGACCGCCTCAACGCGCGCTTTGCCGGGGTGGGTGCTGGCACAATGCTGGCTGAACTGTTCGCCGACGGCTCGCTGGGCCGGGTAGGCGTGGTCTCCAGCTTCGGCACCGAAAGCGCGGTGCTGCTGCATCTTGTAGCCACCGCTGATCCCACCGCTCCGGTGATCTTCGTCGATACGCTGAAGATGTTTCCCGAAACGCTCGACTACCGCGAAACGCTGACGACCCGCTTCGGCCTGGTCAATTCTTCGGTTGTCGCGCCCGATGCTGCCGTGATTGCCGCCAAGGACGAGAACGGCCTTCGTTGGAGCTGGGATCCAGACGGATGCTGCGAAATTCGCAAGGTTGAACCGCTGGCCCGCGCCAAGAGCGGCCTTGATGCGTGGATTTCGGGCCGCAAGGCATTCCAGTCGGTCACCCGCGAGAACCTGCCCCGGTTCGAGATCGAGAACGGCCGGATGAAGATCAATCCGCTTGGCAACTGGACCAAGGACGATCTTGAGGCCTATTTCGCCGAACACGATCTGCCGCGCCATCCGCTGGAGGCGCAGGGCTACCTTTCGGTCGGTTGCGCGCCATGCACCAGCGTGGTCAAGCCGGGCGAAGATCCGCGCGCAGGCCGCTGGCGCGGGTGGGACAAGACCGAATGCGGGATCCATTCCCCCATCACCCCCGACCCACACAAGGATGGCGAATTGCCGCCGGGATACGAGCCAGTTTTCTGAGATTTACGCAACGCATTGCGAAAACCGCAACAGGTCTTGCAGTAATCGCGTTTGCAGGAATCGGCGCCCCGCCGCAAAGAGGGGGTGCCTTTCAGGCATCCTCTCCCAAAACTTTTCAGGCCCGGTCGGCAACGACCGGGCCTCTCTTTTTGTGCCAGTCGGGTTGTGCCGGTCAGGCGCGTTCGAGCAGGCCGTAGGCAACCAGCGTTTCCACCGTATCGCGCAGGTCTGCTGCATCTTCGACAGTGAAATCCGCGATCGAAACGCTGCCCCTGGCCAGTTGGGCCTGCAGCTGCGGGGCCAGGTCCGGGGCCAGCGATACGGCCGTGTCGGCAATGGTGAGCTGCGGTTCCTCGCCAGCGGTATCGATGGCATAGAGGATGGATTCGCGCACCGTCAGCCGATCATTGTCGGCAATCCCGCTGGCCAGTGCGTTGAGCGCGCCGCGCACGCGCGGGCCTTGCGCCATGATGAAATTGCTGCCGAACACCGCCATCGTCGCATCGAAGTTCGCCTTGCGCCCCAGTTCGTCCATCAGGTGCTGGAACATCGCCGCATTGTCTGCGTGGGCGGACGGATCGAAAAACAGCGAGCGAGGCAGCGATCGCCGCATCTCTGGCGAGCGCAGGGTGACTTCGGCCACCGCCTCCAGCATGAATTCGGCCCAGGTCTGCACCAGGATACCCACGGTGATATGCAGGCTCGGCTCGGCCCCTTCATTGGTGGCGCGGTGCGCCAGACCACGCGGGACATACAGGCACTGCCCGGGTTCCAGCACGAATTCGGCCTTCAGTTCGCCTGGATCATCATGGTCCTTGCTAAATTTCTCGCCGCGGAACGGCAGGCCTTCGCGCTGGCCATACAGTTCCCACTTCTTGCGGCCCGAGACCTGCAGCACCAGCACGTCATGATCGTCATAATGGATGCCGAAGCCCTGCGAACTGTTGGGCGTAAGGTAGATATTGGTCTGGATCCTTGCACCGAAATCACGCTCCAGTCCCAGGCAGAAGTTGTACAGCTTGCCATCGGCAAAATGCATCTGCGGCAGCACAATGGTCACGCCATTGCGGAAATTGTCGAGCACGGCTCCGCGATCAATCGTGCCATTGGGGTGGGTATATTCCTCCAGCGCCAGTCCCTGCCCCGATTGCGCCATCGACAGCGCGGTGGGTGGCAGTTCGGAATCCGAGATAATCTCGTCGATCCTGTCAATGCTGATCAGGCCTGCCACCGATGCGGCGGGCGACGGGGCAAGATACCAGTCCTTCTCGTAAAAGTCGGCGAAGAACTGCTCAATCGAAAGCGGCGCGATCAGGCTTGCCAGCAGGCTGCCTGACGCAGGTTTGGTTTGCGCTTGCATGAATTTGGCCCAGCCCTGACGAGCAAGAGGGGCCGGGCCCGCCACCATCGGCAGGCCCGGAACTGGATTGCCTTAACGACCGGTGCCGCGACCGCGACCATAGCCGGCGCGATCGGAATCATCGGAATCGCTGATGCCCGAGCGGCCACGCCCGGCGCCGTCATTGGGATCGCTGTCGGTGTAACCGGTGCCCGAACCACGCCCGCGGCCTGAAGCATCGCGGTTGGAGCCGGTGTCGCTGTCGGTCACGCCGCCGCCACGGTTACCACCGCCGCCACCGCCGCGACCATAGCTGGCCCGATCGTTCGAATCGCCATCGGTCACGCCCGTGCGACCACGGCCCGAACCATCGTTGGGATCGCTGTCGGTATAGCCGGTACGGCCATAACCGGCGCTGTCGCCGGAATCGCTATCAGTGCGGCCAGTGTTCTGCGCCTTGGCCGGCGAAGCGATCATGGCACTTGCTGCCGCGCCCGTTACCAAGGCAACGAACGAACGACGGGAAACGCGGCTGGTCTTCTTCATGAATATTCCCCCAATCTTGGCCCGCCCACTGCACCTTGCGGCACCCCCGGCGAACAGGCCCTCGCCTGCCATACCATCATACCCGCTGAAAGGCTAAGCGTGTGTGACATATGTTGATAGTTCTGACCCGATTAACGCAACATTTCTGCTAAACTGCGCGCAAATCCTAGCTTTTCTTCGTAAACCAACCTTCTGCTGCATACCATGCTGCGGTCTGTGCCAGCCCGTCATGCGTGTCGATACGGGGTTTCCACAGGGCTGCGGGAACGGCGAACCGTGGATCGCAAGCCCAGTCGGGGTGAACCATGTAGCGCGCCCTGTCAGGCGTCAGCCGCGCCTTGCGTCCGCGCAGCAGCAGATCGGCACGGGCCGCTAATGACACCAGCGCGGCAGGCATAGCCGGCGCCCACACCTTCTTGCCGACAGCCTGCCCGATAGCTCGCGCCAGTTCCCCGTGCGGCCAGCCGCCTGCCCGGCCATCGTCGGGCTCGAACACCGCTTGGCGCGCAGCTTCGCCCCCATCGAGGCAATCGAGCAACAGCCGTGCCAGGTCATCGACATGGATCCACGAAGCGCGCCCGGCCGGCGGCATCGGTACCAGGCCCCACTGCGCAGCGCGGAACATCTCGAAAATATCGGTATCGCGCGGACCATAGATTGCGGGCGGGCGCACGATCGTCCAGTCCAAGCCGCTGACCTTCACAAGGTCTTCAGCGATGCTTTTCGAATGGCCGTAGTCCGACAATCCCGGCTCTCGCGCCGACAGCGATGACACTGCGACAAGCCGCTTCACCTCGGCATGGCGGGCCGCTGCGATCACATGGGCAGTGCCTTCGACATTGCCGACATGAAAGCCTGCCTTGTCATGGCTGCTGACCACGCCGGCCACATGCAGCACGGCCGCCGCGCCCGATGCCAGCCGGGCAAGCGCCGCCTCATCGTGCAGGTCGCCGCGCACCCAATCAACACCGGGCCGCGCCGGCATCTCGCGCCGCGCCAGGGCCCGCACGGGCAGACCGCGCCGGGCCGCTTCGTCCAGCACTGCTTGTCCGACAAAGCCCGTGGCTCCGGTGATGGCCACCGGGCCATCGGCTATCACAGCAGCACCAACTGGTCGCGGTGGATCACAGCCGAACGCGGAGCATAGCCGAGCAGGTCTGCCAGTTCCTCGCTCCGGCGGCCCTTGATCAGGTCAACTTCCGGCGCGTCATATTCGACCAGTCCCTGTGCCAGCGCGCGGCCGGAACCGTCGCGCACAGCTACGGCATCACCCCGGCGGAATGGTCCTTCAATGCCAGTAATGCCGGTGGCCAGCAGGCTTCCGCCCCGGCCCAGCGCCGCAGCGCAGCCATCATCGACCATGATGGTTCCGGCCATCTGTTGCCGCCCGCCAAGCCAGGTCTTCAGCGATCCATCGCGGCGGCGCGGGAGAAACAGCGTACCCAGGTCCTGATCCAGCGCCCGGGCAATCGGCCGGTCATGCGTGCCGTTGATGATGGCGAGCACAATCCCGGCCCGCCCGGCGATCTCAGCGGCCTGCAGCTTGGAGGTCATGCCGCCCGAGCCCATGCCCGAGGTGGACGAAGCGCTCGCCATCTCGTGGATCGCCCTGGTCACGCCTTGCACCCGGGGCAGCATCGTGGCCCCCGGCTCGCGCGGATCGCGGTCAAACAGGCCATCGACATCGGACAGTAGCGCCACGGCATTGGCCCGCGCCGCCTGCGCCGTGCGGGCGGCGAGCCGATCGTTGTCGCCGAAGCGGATTTCCTCGGTCGCTACCGAATCGTTCTCGTTGATGACCGGAACCGCGCCTGCCTCAAGCAGCTTGGAAATGGTGGCGGAGGCATTGAGATAGCGCCGCCGGTCATCCAGGTCTTCCAGTGTCACCAGCAATTGTGCCGCCGTGATGCCCAAGGCACCAAGCAGTTCGGCCCACAAACCCGCCAGTGCGATCTGCCCGACTGCTGCGCTCGCCTGGGCATCAGCCAGACTGCCGCGCCCGCCTTTTGCCAGCCCAAGTCGCGCTGCGCCCAAGGCGATGGCACCGGAACTGACCACGATGACCTGTTGTCCGCGCGACCGCGCCTCGGCAATCTCGCCCGCCAGCGCCGCCAGCCAGGCCCGGCGGGGCTGACCGTCCTTGCCCACCAGCAGGGCGGAACCCACCTTCACCACCAGGCGTGGGGTCTTGGCGGGGTCCGCCAGATCGGCAAGATGTTCGATCATCATGGCTTTGCGCTTAGCGAAAGTCACCGCGCAAGCAAATGCCCCCGGTATTGGAGCGCATGTTTAGCCGAGCGGATCCCAGATCGGATCTTCAGGCTCGGCATCGGGGTCCACCTCGACCGTGCTCTGGCCGGGGTTTTCGGTCGATGTACGGTGTGGCAGGAAGCCGAGCACGGCATCCATCATCGCATCGATCCCCGCGCCAGTCGCCGCAGAGATCGGATAGACCGCCTGCGCGCCTGCTGCCCGCAGTTCGCCGGCAAAGGCCGAAACCAGTTCGCGATCAGCCAGATCGACCTTGTTGAGCGCCACGATACGCGGCTTGTTCTCCAGCCCTTCACCATAGGCAGCCAGTTCGGCTTCCACCACCTGCATGGCTTCGACCGGGTCAACACCGGCAATGTCGATCAGGTGGATCAGCACCCGGCACCGTTCGATATGGCCGAGGAACCGGTCCCCGATACCCGCACCTTCGGCCGCGCCCTCGATCAGGCCGGGGATGTCGGCGATCACGAATTCCCGGTTCTTGTGCCGCACCACGCCCAGCTTGGGCACCAGCGTGGTGAAGGCATAATCCCCCACTTTGGCTCCGGCATTGCTGACCGCGTTGATGAAGGTGGACTTGCCGGCATTGGGCAAGCCGACCAGGCCCGCATCTGCGAGCAGTTTCAGCCGCAGCCAGACCCACATCTCCTCGCCCACAACACCGGTCTGGTGCTGGCGCGGAGCGCGGTTGGTGCTGGTCTTGAAGCTGGCATTGCCGCGTCCGCCGATGCCGCCTTCAAGCAGCACCACGCGCTGGCCCTGTTCGGTAAAATCGGCCAGCACGGTCTCGCGATCTTCGTCCAGGATCTGAGTGCCGACAGGCACCTCGATCACCAGATCCTCGGCGCCCCGGCCGGTCCGGTCACGGCCCATCCCGTGGCCACCGCGACTGGCCTTGAAATGCTGGGTATAGCGAAAATCGATCAGTGTGTTGAGGCCGGGCACGGCGACGAAAATAATATCGCCGCCCTTGCCGCCGTTGCCACCATCAGGGCCGCCGTATTCGACATACTTCTCGCGTCGGAACGCCACCGCGCCCGGCCCGCCGCCGCCCGATTTGATATAGATTTTTGCCTGGTCGAGAAAATGCATATTCGTTTAGCCTCAAGCGCCGGTGGTCGCATCCGCGACTTTGGCTTTCATCCGCCGCTTTGCTCCTGCCGGCGCGCAATGGCACTTGCGGCCACCCTACGGGCGACCGGACCAGCAATTATCTGCATAGCTCGAAAGAAGCCGCAAAACCAGCAAAGTCGCAAGAACCTTGCCAATGCGGATAAGCCCGTATTGGCCAGACAGCGACACAATCAAAACTGGTGGAGCCGAGCGGGATCGAACCGCTGACCTCGTCATTGCGAACGACGCGCTCTCCCAACTGAGCTACGGCCCCGTTCCAGTTTTCACCGCACGGCCACGAGATTTGAACCCGCTGCCCTGCGAAGAGCGCGCGTCTTAGCGAAAGGGTCCGGCGGTTGGAAGCGAAAAACGGCGGCGCCTGTCGCCAATTCAGCGATCGGCGGCGGCCGCAGGCAAGGGCTGCACTACCGGTGTTGCAACCGAACCTTCCGCCGCCGGAATGACCGGGATCGGAGTGCCGGTGACGGAATCAAGCACTTCGCTGGCCACCATTGGCTGGTCATTCGCCACAAGGCTGGTCACTACCGGAGCGCCACCCGCGCCGTAAACCGCGACATAGCCCGGCTGCGAGGCGCCATACTGCGCGCCATACTGCCGGTCCCATGCATTGGATGCCGCGCGATATTCCTCATACTGGCGGAAGAAGTTCTCGAACGCGTTTTCGAACAATGCCAGGTTCGCCACCGCAAAGGGGTTGAGTTCTGTGGGCGGGGTAGTCAGCCACGAGGCCGAGACCAGCCGCGCGGTATTGCAGAAATCGCCGCGGGCGGCAGGCTGGGCGAAATAGTTGTAGACCTGCGTCAGCCCTGCCTCGCGTGCGCGGGTGCCCGCACGGGTTGATCCTTCGGAATCACGGAAGCGGCGGTCGAGCGCCGTATTCACGCTGCTCAACTGGCGGGAGAAGCGGGTGAGAAAACTGCCATAGGCATCGATGATCTGCGCATCTTCGGCCGACGTACAGTTGAGCGCAGCGACATTCCATGCGGCGCGGAAGTTCCACACCGATTGCAGTTCGTCGATGCCATAATTCACGCTCAACCGCTGGCCGGCCGCGTTGGTTGCGGGAATTTGCATCGCATAGGGTGCCCCGCCAGGCGGGATCGGACGATAGGGAACCGGCGCCACTTGCACCACTGGCGGCGGAGGCGGGGGTGGCGGCGGCGGCGGGGGTGGTGGCGCGGGCGTGGTACACCCGGCCAGCAGGGCCAGGCCCAGCGCCAGTGAGGCGTGTCTCCAGCGTATGGTCAGCATGTCTTCGCGATCCCTCTCAACCCCGGCGCAGCGTCAAAACACGCACAACGCACGGCAAATATCTATTGAACAAAGCCTAGCGCGTCGGCGCGGATAAGAAAGTGCCCGGGATGCATATTGCACCCCGGGCACGATGAAACGAATCGCTGCTGCGGCAGACCGAGCGTAAGGTTACTCGCGCTGGCCCAGGAAGCTGAGCAGGAACTGGAACATGTTGATGAAGTCCAGGTACAGCGACAGCGCGCCAAGGATGATCGCCTTGCCGGCCATTTCCGTTCCGGCAACATAGGCATACTGCGCCTTGAGGCGCTGCGTATCGTAAGCCGTCAGGCCCGCGAAGATCAGCACGCCCAGGAAGCTGATGGCATAGCCCAGCGGTTCCGAACCCACGAACATGTTGATCACCATGGCAATAACCAGGCCAATCACGCCCATGGTCAGGAAGGTGCCCATGCCGGACAGATCCTTCTGCGTGGTATAGCCGAACAGGCTGAGGCCAGCAAAAGCGCCCGCCGTGGCAAAGAACGTCACCGCGATCGATGCGCCCGTATAGATCAGGAAGATCGTGGACATCGACAGGCCCATCAGCGTGGCGAAGGCCCAGAACATGATCTGCAGCGTGGGGGTAGAGAACTTGCCCTGCCCGAAGCTCATCGCCATCACGATCGCGAGCGGCGACAGGATGATGATCCACGGCAGGATGCCGCCGCCCATGAACACCTGGGCCGCCATGCCCGAACGGGCAAACAGCAGCGCCACGATGCCGCTAAGCAGCACGCCCGACGCCATGTAGTTATAGATCGACAGCATGTGCTTGCGCAGCCCTGCGTCGAAGGTGGTGGTGGTGCGACCGGTAAGGTCGCCACCCTGGTTCGGCGACACGCCGAAACCCTGGCGGGTTGCCTGGTCGTCGTTCCAATTGGCCATGTGATCCAAAACTCCTTGTCCCGGCCTCACATCGCGGGCCGGATTGGTGACAATATCAGTGTTCTGACGACTGATTTCAAGCAAAACCGGACAAAGCGGGGTTAACGACCCGATCGGCTCAATCGCGTGCTTCGCGGGCCATTTCCGCGCTGCGATCACGCGCGGCGCGCAAGGTATCGGTGACAAGTCGGATCAGCGCGCCATCGGCGTCCAGCACATCCAGCCCGGCGCGGGTGGTGCCGCCCTTGCTGGCGACCATTTCCGCCAATGCCCCGGGATCGTGCGGCGATCGGGCGGCGAGCGCAGCGGCCCCCTCCACCATCGCCAGCGCCATCGCCCGCGCCTGCTCTTCGGGCAGGCCCAGCCGCGTGGCCGCTGCACCCAGAGCATCGATGAAGCGATAGACAAAGGCCGGGCCACTGCCAGCCAGTGCGGTAACAAGATCGAACCGGTCCTGCCCGATCCATTCGGGGCTGCCCAGCGGCTGCATCAGCGCGGTGACCGCGTCGATTGCCTGTTCGTCCAGCCCTTGGGCCACCAGCGCAACCGGCGCCTTGCCCAGCGATACGGCAAGGTTGGGCATGACACGCACCTGACCACGCGCAGAGGGGAAATAGCGCTGCAATACTTCGAGTTCGACACCCGCCAGCAGCGACAGCACAATGGTGTCAGGTCCGGCGAGAGGCGCGACCTGGGAAGCCACGTCGCCCAGGTTCTGCGGCTTCACACCCAGCAGGATCGCGTCAAAATTACCGGAAGCTGGCAGTTCACGCAGCACGGCGATGCCACCCGGAGCATTCTCGCGTACCGGATCGACCACGGTGAAGCGGGCTGGATCGTGCCCCGCGGCCAGCCACCCTTGGAGCATGGCCCCGGCCATGTTCCCGCAGCCGACAATAAGGATGGATGTGATCATGACCCTGGCGCCTATCAGGCTTCGCCCGCCGCATCTACCAGCGCGGCATCCAGCGCATCCTGCGGCTTCTTGTCACCCCACAGCACGAACTGGAACGCGGGATAGAACCGGTCGCATTCCGAAATGGCGTTCTCCACCGCGGCCTGGGCAACTGACAGGCTCAGCATGCCATCATCGCCCAGCATGATGCCGTGCCGGTAAAGCAGGACACCGCCCTGCGACCAGATATCGAAATGGCCGAGCCACAGCTGCTCGTTAATCAGCGCGAGCAATTCGTGCGCTGCGCGCCGCTTGGGAGCAGGAACTCGCACTTCGGGCAGGCACAACATCTGCAGCACCCGGTCCTCCGCCCGCCATACGCCGCGCAACTGGTAAGTCGTCCAGCTACCAGGAATCTCGGCGCAGATCTCGTCATCGTTGACATATTCTGACGACCAGCCGTGGGCATCAAACAGCGCCGCGAGCATTTCTACCGGTGCCGCGTCGTCATTCTCGTCCATCGTTTCGCGCCTGGTTTCCATCGGTATTCCTGTGTTCAATTGCCGGCTCACATCGGTCGGCCAATCCATGCGCCGCACGGCCGCACTGGCGCAATCGGTGAACCGGCCTGGATGGGGGAGAACCTGCACAAGCCTGTTGGCAAGATGTGCAGAACTAGCTGGGGATCAAGTGGCACAGCTTGGGGAAAACTTGCGGATAACCGCCATTTCTGCCGTCAATCCGAACACTTAGGGCAGGGCCAGAACTTCCTCGCCAGCGGCGCTGGTGAAGCGGAAGGCATCGATGCCCTTCTCGCCCAGTTCAGTGACAAAAGCATTGGCCTCACGGGTGCTGGCAAACGGGCCGGTCACCAGCCGGTTGGTCTGTCCCCAACGGGCGCGATAGGGCTGGCGACCGGCCAGTGCACCATCGGCTTCGCGCACCAGTCGGCGCCAGTCGAACCGGAACGCGGCCACGTCCTGCCCGGTGGCTACCTGGACCCAATGGCGGCTGGGATGGGGCGGTGGAGGTGGCGGCGATGGCGGTGGCGGAGGCGGACGACGCACTTCGCGCACCGGCACGATCGCGGTAATATCCACCGCGCCCGGAGCCGCCCGGACCGGCGGATCGGCGGGCGGCAGATCGAACGAGGCGAAGGCTTCGGCCAAGCTGATCGGTTCGGGTTCGGGTGCGGGTTCGGGTTCGGACACTCGCGCTGGTTCGGCAATCGAGAAGGACGGGCCGATGACTTCTTCAGCCACTGCCACTATCGGTTCTGGCACCACCGGTTCCGGCACCACAGGTTCTGGCACTGCGGGTGTGGGCGAAGATGCCTCTGCCTGCTGGACCAGCGCGGGCAGTTCTGCCGGTGCCTGCGCGATCGTTGTCTCCGCCAACCTGGTCTGGACAACCGGCACCTGTTCCATCGGCGCGCGGGCCGCCGGGCCCAGCGGTTCGCCGCCGGGGATCAGGCGGGAATCGCTTTGCCCCGTTTGGGCTGGCGGTGCGGTCAGATCCATACTGCGGGTAAGCTGCACCGGCTCGCGGCCCGCCTCGCCATTGGTTGGGAATACCCCGAGATTGGCTGCAGCAGCCTGCTGCGACGGGGTCAGTTGCCGCATGTTGCGCAGGTACGGGTCCATCCGCCGGGCAATGCGGGCAGGCAGCATGACTTCTGCAATCGACACCGCCTCCTCCTCGCGACCCAGGATGGCGAGGGCAAATGCCCGCGTGCGGTAGGCCGCCACGTCGCGCCGCTGAAGCAGCGGGAGCAGCGTAGCTTCGGATGCGTCCTGGTCCCCCCCGATGGCATAGCTCAGCGCCAGCCGCCGTTCGACCTCGACATTCCCGCCGCGCGACAGTGCCACGCCATAGCGTTCCTGCGCCTCGGCATTGCGGCCAACCAGATCATAGGCGAGGCCATGATCGGCTGCATGGGGATCAAGGTTCTCGCCCGCAGCACGGGCCTGTTCGAACAGGCGCAACGCGGTGTGCGGATCGACCTGCCGGACAGCCACCAGCGCCAGGCCCGCCAGCACCGCGCCATCATTGGGTGCCACGGCTGCTGCGCGCAGGAAGAAACCCTCCGCCGCATCGGTATCGTTGAGTTCCAGTGACGAGCGACCGGCATCAAGCAGGGCAGGTAGCGAGGTTGGACTGCGCGACAGACGCCGCAGTGCCTCGTTAAGCGTGACCGATGCCGGATTGGGCAGTTGCTGCACCACTTCCTGCGCCGCGCCCGTTGTTGGCCAGGCCAGCAGTGCGAATGCGGCAAGCGCAACAGCAGGAACCCGGGTCCATAGACCCGGTCCCCGCCGAACGGCTGCAAGCTTGCGCAATCTCATTCCGATCACTTGGTGGCCGCCGTCCCGCACGTCAAGCCGGGCCGGCCCCGGCGGGCTTACTGGTTGTTCGTCCTGCCGAGAAAGCGCGGAATTCGCAGGGCAGAGGCACCATCCTCTTCCTCATCCTCGTCAGGAGACGCGCTCGAACGGGAGAGATTGGCCATGCGTTCGAACAGCGTGCTGCCTGCTGGCGGCGCTGCTGCTGCCGTCGGGGCAGCCGGTGCCGCCGGCGCTGCTTCAGGCTCGTCATCCCCGCCACCGAAGAAGCGGCGACGGCGGCCTGTTACCGGAAGTTCGGCGTCCAGATCACTCTGCGCCAACCTGCTGGCATCAAGCAGCAGCTCATCTTGCGCGGGCGGCGTCGGCTCGGCTTCGGTCGTCAGTTCGAAAGCTTCACCGCCTTCGTCTTCCAGCGCCTCTTCCTCGACCGCCTCATCGTGCATACCCGACAAGGAGCCGAAACCGTCGCGCGCGTTGGTACCGAAATGGCTGTCATCGACAGGATCGGACATTGCTTCGTCTGCGTCCTCGATTTGGTCTGCTGCTACCGACATTTCGTCCAGATCGAGCGGGCCTTCGCTGGAGTCCTCTGGGGGAGCCTGAGGGGCGAGATCGAAAGCGCCCAGCGAGAAACCGACTGCAGGCTGGCTGTCGGCACCAGCGGCATCGGTCGGAAGTGCAGTTGCCGCCGACCCGACAGCAGCTTCGGTCGCGATCGAGCGACGGGGGCCGCGCGAACCACCCAGGCCAAGCGGCTGGTGCGGGTTTTGCACGTGGTTCGCACTTTGCTCGATCCCGGTGGCGACGACCGACACACGGATCTTGCCTTCAAGATCGGGATTGAACGCTGAACCCCAGATGATGTTGGCTTCGGGATCGACCAGTTCGCGGATATGATTGGCCGCCTCGTCCACTTCGAGCAGCTTCATGTCTTCGCCGCCGATGATCGAGATGATCACGCCCTTGGCGCCCTGCATCGACACACCGTCGAGCAGCGGGTTGGCAATGGCGCGCTCAGCCGCTTCCAGTGCGCGGTTGGGGCCATCGGCCTCACCGGTACCCATCATTGCCTTGCCCATCTCGTTCATCACCGAACGAACGTCAGCAAAGTCGAGATTGATGAGGCCCGGCATCACCATCAGGTCGGTGATCGAGCGAACGCCCTGCTGCAGCACTTCGTCAGCCAGCATGAAGGCTTCGCGGAAGGTAGTATCGGCCTTGGCCACCAGGAACAGGTTCTGGTTGGGGATCACGATCAGGGTGTCGACGTGCTTCTGCAACTCATCGATGCCGGTATCGGCAGACCGCATCCGGCGCGTGCCTTCGAACAGGAACGGCTTGGTCACCACGCCCACCGTCAGGATGCCCTTGCGGCGGGCGATCTCGGCGATCACGGGCGCGGCCCCGGTGCCGGTGCCCCCGCCCATGCCTGCGGCAATAAACACCATGTTGACGCCTTCAAGCGCGCGCTCGAGTTCCTCGACGGTTTCCTCGGCAGCAGCCCGCCCCACTTCGGGGCGCGATCCGGCACCCAGACCCTGGGTAATATCGGGTCCAAGCTGGATGCGATGTTCGGCCACCGCATTGTTGAGCGCCTGGGCATCAGTGTTGGCGACTATGAAGTCGACCCCCTCGATCTCGGCCTCGATCATGTTGGCGATGGCGTTGCCGCCGGCGCCGCCCACGCCGATTACGGTGATCCGGGGACGCAGTTCTTCCACCGAGGGGGGTCCGATATTGATGCTCATGTCAGTGCTCTCCTACGGAGCTGGTCCGAAAATATTTCAGGCTTGCTTGTGCCACAAACCGAATCATCCCGTTAAGGGTAAATTCGATGTATCCACAGCCCTGAACACCCGGCCCTGCCCGCCGCAAACCTTTCAAAAATAATCTCTTACCGCTTTCATCACGTGGCGTACCACCGAAAGCCCGCTGGAACGCGTGGTTTCGGTAAAGCGTGAGCCGACCGAGCGGATGTCCACCGGGTCTTCTGCCGCATACAGCACCAGCCCTGCCAGCGTGGCAAAACCCGGCATCGAGTGGGCCTCGGGCAGGCCGCGCAGCATCGGCGGCCGGCCGATCCGCACCGGCATGCCAAGCACGCTTTGTGCGTAATCCGCCAGCCCGGACATTTCCGCCCCGCCGCCGGTCAGCACCACCTGCCGCGCGGTTGGTTTGCCGGTGGCAAAGCCCATCGCTTCCAGCGCCCGGCCAACATCGCGCATCTGCCCGTCGAGTTCGCCGGTGATGATCGCGATCAGTTCAGCGCGCGGAATACGCCCGCGGTCATCGGCCCCGCGTGCGACGCTGGCTGATCCTTCATCATCCGGCCCGACAACTGAAATCATCTCGCGATGATCATGTGGGCTGGCGATAGCTGACCCGTTAACGCATTTCAGCCGGTCGGCCTGAAACCGCTTGATAGACAGCGATGAAGCGATGGCATCGGTAATATCGGCCGATCCGCGCGGGATCGTGGTCAAGCCTAGCAGCATTCCCGCCGCATAGACCGCCACATTGGTCACCTCGCCACCAAATTCGACCAGCGCCACGCCCAGGTCACGCTCCTCTGCGGTCAGGCAGGCATAGCCCGCAGCAAGCGGCGAGGCGACGATGCCTTCCACTTCCAGGTGCGCGTTCTGCACCGCTTCGGTCACGTTGCGCATCGGCGCGCCATCGGCCAGCATCACATGGATATCCACGCCCAGCCGGTCCGCATGCAGCCCCTTGGGATTGGCCACGCCGTCCGCCCCATCGAGGAAATAGCAGGCCGGTTGCGCATGCAGCACCATGCGCCCGTCAGGCTCTAGCCCTTCGCGCGCGGCGACCAGCAGGTGCTCGATATCCTCTTCCTCGATCCGGCGACCGCCGATCTCGATTTCAACCGGGTTGATCAGGCTGGCAAGCCCTGCGCCCGAACAGCCGATCCATACGCTGGTGACATTGGTTCCGGCCAGCTTCTCGGCCCGCTCCACCGCATCGCGCACGGCATAGGTTGCCGCCGCCATATCGGTGACATAGCCGCGCTTGATGCCTTGCGCCGCGCGGCTTGAACTGCCCAGCACCTGCATCTCGCCGTGCTCGGTAATCCCGGCGATCATCGCGGAAATGCGATAGGAGCCGATATTCACCGCCCCGATCACGTTGGTAATGCGAGGGGTGATGCGGGGAGTGTTGCGCGGGGAGCTGCGCGGGGTTTCCCTGGGCTCGGTCGCCATCAGCTTTCCTCCTGCAATTGTAATTCGCGATCTGCCCGGCCGGGCACCTGCAAATATGTGCGCGGGGCATTGCGCATATCGAACCGAACCACTTCGCCACCGATCAGCCGGTGAACACCATCGGCGCGAGCAAAGCTGATCAACGCGGCAGCCGAGCGATCATCGCCTTCGGGCAATGCCAGTTGCTGATCGGTATGGAATGTCAGGTTCCAGCGCCGGTTGCCAACCCATTCGGCAGCGATGACTTGCGGGCGCAGCGCCGGTGCGGCGTCGAGCAGGTCTTCCAGCGCCTGCACCTGACCTTGCGCGCCTTCGCCCGAGATCACCAGCATGTCGGCCACTGCGGCGGCAGATACCGGTTCCAGTTCCGCACCGGTGGCATCGATTAGCACCAGCCGGTCGGCCCTGCGCAGCGCGGCATGCGGCTCCCGCTCCACGATGTCGATCACCAGTGTATCCGGCAACTGGCGGGACACCCGGGCATCGGCCACCCAGTTGAGACGCAGCAGTTCGGTGCGGATTTCTTCCAGGTCGACCAGCACCATCGAGAGATCCCGCCGGTCGAGCGCCACTTCATATACCCGCGCCTCATCCAGCCGGTCGGTGCCTTTGGGGACCACGTTGACCACCTTGAACCCGGCATTGGCGGCCACTTGCGCGAAGTATTGTTCGGCCATGGTGGTCGCGCCGGAAAGCCGCGCGATCACCACCACCACGGCCAGCGCAACGGCCAGGATCAGCACGGTGAAGAACCGATGCCACTGATCCTCGGTAAAGGGCAGCGCAGTCATCATCCGGTCTAACAGCGACGAAGTATGCGCCCGCGCCTTGCGGACCTGTCCGGCGCGGCCTTGCGACGCTGCCTGGCGGCGTACGCCGGTGCCACTACGACGGATGGTCTGGGCCATCAGCCGCGACCTCCTTCAAGCCGGCCCGCATGCAGCAGCGCATCCTCGATGATGATCTCGACCAGTTCCGGATAGGCGATACCGCAGGCCAGCGCCTGTTCGGGCACCAGGCTGAGCGGGGTCATTCCCGGCTGGGTATTTGTTTCCAACAGGAACAGGCCTTCTTCGCCACGTTCGTCGTCCCACCGGAAGTCGGATCGTGACACGCCCCGGCAGCCCAGCTTGCGATGCGCGGCCAAGGCATATTCGAGGCACAGGCGGGAAATATTTTCCGGAATTTGCGCCGGGCAAACGTGCTGGGTCATGCCATCGGTGTACTTGGCGGTAAAATCGTAGAACCCGCTCTTGGGAACCAGTTCGGTCACCAGCAACGCGCGGGCCTTGTCGCCCGAACCCATCACGGCGGTGGTCAACTCTCGCCCACGGATATAGGGTTCGGCTAGCAAGGCATCGAACTGCTGCCACGGCCCTTCGGCCGCGCGCCGGATCGGATTGCCGCAATTGCTGCTGTCCATCACGATCGCCACGCCCACGCTGCTGCCTTCATTGACCGGCTTGAGCACATAAGGGCGCGGGATCGGATCGCCTTCATACAGCGTTTCGCTGCGCACGATGCGCCCGCCGGGCATGGGCACGCCAGCGGGCACAAGGGCCTGCTTGGTCAGTTCCTTGTCGATCGCGATGACCGAGGTCACCATGCCGGAATGGGTATAGGCCAGGCCCATCAGGTCCATCATGCCCTGCACGGTGCCGTCCTCGCCCGGCACGCCGTGGAGCGCGTTGAACACCACGTCAGGCGCAGCTTCGGCCAACCGGGCGGCAATGTCGCGGTCAAGGTCGATCCGGGTAACGCGGTGGCCCAGCCCTTCCAGCGCATCGGCCACGCCGTTCCCGCTCATCAGCGAGACCTCGCGTTCATTGGCCCAGCCACCCATCAGGACAGCAACATGCAGGTGCGGCAGACGGCTCATTTCAGTTCCCGGTTTGCATAAGGTTCAAGGCCTTCCGACCCGCTTGATTTCCCATTCCAGCGCCACGCCGGTCTTGTCCGCCACGCGGCGGCGGACTTCCTCGCCCAGACCTTCGATATCTGCGCTAGTCGCCTCGCCGGTGTTGATGAGGAAGTTGGCGTGCTTCTCGCTCACTTGCGCGCCGCCCATGACGAGCCCGCGGCAACCCGCCTCGTCAACCAGTTGCCACGCCTTCTTTCCTGCGGGATTCTTGAACGTCGATCCGCCGGTCCTGCTCCGCAGCGGCTGCGATGCCTCGCGCTCTGCGGCGATGCGGTCCATTTCCGCGCCGATTACCTTTGGATCGCCTGCCACGCCTTGGAACCGGGCTGCCACCACGATTGCCCCATCGGGCAGGCGCGAATGGCGATAGCTATAATCCAGGTCGCCCACCGGGATGTTCACGCAGTTGCCATCCGCCAGCACCACGTCGCAATCGACCAGGATGTCAGCCACTTCGCGGCCATAGGCACCGCCGTTCATGCGTACGAAGCCGCCGACCGTGCCGGGGATCCCGCGCAGAAATTCCAGCCCCGCAATCCCCGCATCGCGCGCGGTGGAGGCAACCAGGATGCCCGGCGCACCGCCGCCGCATTCAACGATATGGTCGCGCCGCACTTCGACGCTGGCAAAGGCCTTGCCCAGCCGGACCACCACGCCCGGCACCCCGCCATCGCGCACGATCAGGTTGGAGCCAAGGCCGATCGCCATAACCGGCGTGCCTTCTGTCAATCCGCCCAGGAACGAGGTCAGGTCGTCAAGGTCAGCCGGCTCGAACAGCCAGTCGGCCGCCCCGCCGCTCTTGAACCACACCAGCTTGTCCAGCGCGGCATGCGGGGTCAGCCGCCCGCGTACAGCTGGCATCCGCGACTGTCCGCTGCCGCTCACGGTACCAGCGCCCGGCGCGTTGAGGCTGGCATCGAAATCGGCCGGCTGCATGGAATCTGGCTGGACGGACCAGGTCACGCTGCTGCCCCCGGTTTGCGTTGGCTGGCAATCGCAGGCGCAAGACCGGCGGCCCACTTGGTAATATCGCCTGCCCCCAGGCACACCACGATGTCGCCCGGGTGGATAATTTGTGCCAGTTCGGTCGCCAGCGCCTCTGGTCCGGCAATAGTGCTCGCCTGCCGGTGCCCGCGCGCCTTGATCCCGGCGACCAGCGCATCGCTGTCGACACCTGCAATCGGCTGCTCGCCCGCCGGATAGACCGGGGCGGCATAGACCACGTCGGCATCGCCGAAGCAGGACTGGAAATCCTCCATCAGGTCGCGCAAGCGGGTGAAGCGATGGGGCTGGGCCACGGCGATCACCCGGCCGCCCGAGCCGGTTGCAACGGACTCGCGCGCGGCCGACAGTACCGCGCGGATTTCCACCGGATGGTGGGCGTAATCGTCAATGATCCGCACGCCATCCACTTCGCCGGCCAGCGTGAAGCGGCGGCGCACACCGCCAAAGCGGGCAAAGCCGGTGCGGATGGTATCGTCGGCACATTCCATCTCGCGCGCAACGGCAATGGCGGCGAGTGCATTTTGCACGTTGTGGCGGCCCGGCATGGGCAACACGATCCCGTCGATCCGGTGCTCGCGCCCGTCACGATCGCGATGGACGGCATCGAACCGTGTCGATCCACCTTCGGCCATGAGGTTTTCGGCGCGCACATCGGCATGGGGTGAAAAGCCATAGGTAATCACCCGCCGGTCACGCACACGGGCAATGGTGTTCTGCACCTCGGGATGATCGATGCACAACACCGCAGCGCCATAGAACGGCACGTTCTCGATGAACTGGAGGAAGGCATCCTTCACCGCATCGAAGCTGCCGTAATGGTCGAGATGTTCGGGATCGATATTGGTGACTACGGCAATCGTGCCATCCAGCCGCAGGAAGCTGCCGTCGCTCTCGTCAGCCTCCACCACCATCCAGTCGCTCGCCCCCAACCGGGCGTTGGAGCCATAGCTTTCGATGATCCCGCCGTTGATCACAGTAGGATCGACCCCGCCCGCATCGAGCAGGGCTGCAACCATAGAGGTGGTCGTGGTCTTGCCGTGCGTTCCGGCCACAGCCACGGTATTCTTCAGCCGCATGAGTTCAGCCAGCATTTCCGCCCGGCGGACCACGGGAATGCGCGCTTCAAGGGCAGCGGCGACTTCGGGGTTGTCGCGCTTTACCGCGGTGGAGGTGACGACCACTGCAGCATCGCCCAGATTGGCTGCGTCATGGCCGATTGCAACCTTGATGCCGCGCTTGCGCAAGCCCTCGATCACATAGCCTTCGGCCATGTCCGAACCCTGCACGCTGTACCCCAGGTTGTGCATGACTTCGGCGATGCCGGACATGCCGATGCCGCCGATGCCGACAAAATGGACCGTGCCAATATCGGTGGGGACACCCTTCATGGCTGAACCCGTGCCGTGGCGGGCTGGACGCTATCGGAGGCAGCCGCGTTTGAAGCGCCCACGCGGATCACATCCTGGATCGGGGTGGCGCCGAAGCTTTCGACCAGATCGGCCAGCTTGATTGCGGCATCCGGCCGCCCGCAGTTCCACGCGGCATGGGCAGCGTTGGCCAGGGTTTCAGGATGCTGTGCCAGCGCCTGGATCTGCTTGGCCAGTTCGGCAGCGGTGAATTTCGGCTGGCGGATGGAACGCGCGCCGCCGGCTTTCACCATCTCGCGCACATTGGCGGCCTGGTGGTCATCGGTCGCAATCGGCAGCGGCACCAGGATCGCGGGGCGGCCCACCGCCGTCAGCTCGGCAATGGTCGAGGCACCGGCCCGGCCGATAAACAGGTGCGCATCGGCCAGCCGCGCCTGCATGTCCTCGAAATAGGTGCCCAGTTCGGCCGGGATATTGTGGTTGGCATAGCGCTGGCGCACAGCGTCTATATCCTCCGGGCGACACTGCTGTGTCACCTGCAGGCGGCTGCGCAGCGCAGGAGGCAGCATGGCCAGGCCATCTGGCACCACGTCCGACAACACCCGCGCCCCTTGGCTGCCGCCGGTCACCAGCACGCGCAGCAGGCTGTCGGCGGTGAAGGCGGGAAATTCGTGGTCCCGCAGGGCGAGGACTTCGGGCCGCACCGGGTTGCCCACCAGATGCGTCTTGGAAAGGTACTTGGGCTTGAGCCGCGCCACTTCGGGATAGGCGGTGGCGATGGCATCAACCCGGCCCGCCAGCAGGCGGTTGACTCGGCCCAGCACTGCGTTCTGTTCGTGGATGATCGCCGGGACGCCCTCGGCACTTGCCGCCAGCAGCGCGGGCAGCGCGGGATAGCCGCCAAACCCGATCACGGCGCCCGGCTGGAACGTATCGTACAGCCGCCGCGCCATGCTGCGCCCTTCGAGCACGGCCTTGAAGCCCGCCCACCAATGCAACGGGTTCTTGCCGAAGCGCCCGGCGGGCAGCACATGCGCAGGCAGGAAATCGGGCTTGCCGGGGATTTCCGCGCCGCGCGTGTCGGTCACCAACGCCACGTGATGCCCGCGCGCAACCAGTTCTGCCGCCAGCGCGAAAGCGGGCGTCAGGTGACCGCCGGTGCCACCGGCTGCCAGAACATAATGCCGCGTGATCGAATTCATCGGCCAGGCTCCCTGCCCATTTCGCGGTCCATCGCGGCGCCGAAATCAAATGCCTCGCGGCTGAGGAACGGGTTGCGCCGGGTGATCGCCAGCAGCAGCCCCACGGTAAAGCACTGGGCGATAGTGGACGAACCGCCATAGCTGACCAGCGGCAGGGTCATTCCCTTGGAGGGGAACAATTGCAGGTTCATCAGGATGTTGATGAACGCCTGCCCGCCAAACAGCGCGATCAGCCCGCTGGCCGAAAGGATGATGAACATCCGGTCTTCCTCCACCAACCGCACCAGCACGCGCAGCACGATGGCGATATAGACCAGCACCAGCACCATGCATACGATCAGGCCGAATTCCTCGCCGATGACCGAGAAGATATAATCGGTATGAGCTTCGGGCAGGCGCATCTTCTGGTCACCAAGGCCAAGACCGGTCCCCGTCCACCCGCCGCCCAGAAGTGTGCGCTTGGCCAGATCAACCTGGTCATAGGCCGTACCGCCGCCAAGGAATGCGTCGATCCGGTTTCTGCCGTTGTCATAGAAGGCATAGGTCACGGCCAGCAGGGCCACGCCAACCCCCGACAGGATCGCGATGCGTTTGACCGGCAATCCCGCCAGCAGAACGGCCACAAACCAGCTGCCGACAAACAGGATCGCCTCGCCCAAGTTGGGCTGCATCATCAGCAGCATCACGATCAGGCCCAGCAGCGCGCCGGTAATGCCGATCACCGGCAGCCCCGGATCGCGCAGCTTCCACGACAGGATCCATCCCAGGATCACCGCATAGGCTGGCTTGAGGAATTCCGATGGCTGGAAGGTCAGCCCGATGTTGAGCCACCGCGTCGCGCCGTTTCGCTCCACCCCGACCAGCGGCACCAGCAGCAGCAGGAACAGCATCAGACCGCCCAGCAGGATGGATCCGCGCCGCGCGTTTTCCAGCGGCAACAAGGAAGTGACCAGCAACACCACCATCCCCAGCAACTGCCAACGCAGATGCAGCCAGAAGAAGTAGTGTTCGCCCAGCGATACATCTGTGGTCGACAGGCGCCCCGCGCTGGCGGGCGAGGCGGCATAAACGGCAATAGTACCCATCAGCATCAACGCCAGCACCAGGCCGAGCAGCACCCGGTCAATCTCGCGCCACCATACGAACAACTGGCGGCGGCGATCCTGCGGGAAAGCGGGAGCTTGCGGCGAACGGCGGCCGGGCGCGGGGATATAGGGGCGCGCGGTCTTCATGCGGCAGGCCTTGGTGAACTGGTACCCGTCAGGCCCGCCACGATCTCGCGGAAGCTGTCACCGCGCGCCTCGTAATCGCGGAACTGGTCAAAGCTGGCGCAAGCGGGGCTGAACAGCACCACATCGCCGGGCTTTGCAGCCAGCAGCGCGCGCTCGGCTGCAGTGCACAGCATCTCGCACTGTTCGACCGGGCAATGCCCTTCAAGCAGGGTCGCAAACAGCGGTCCGGCTTCACCGATGGTATAGGCAGCGGCCACATTGCCCAGATGCGGCAGGCACTCATCCAGGTTGTCGGCCTTGGGCAAGCCGCCGCAGATCCAGTGGATGCGCTTGTGGGGTGCGGGGTTCCATGCGGCCAGCGCGGGAGCGGTCGAGGCGGCGTTGGTGGCCTTGCTGTCGTTGATCACCAGCACGCCATCGAAAGTGCCGAGCACTTCCATCCGGTGCGGCAGGCCGGGATAGCTGGCGAGGCCGGTCAGCACCTGTTCGCGCGACAGGCCCAGCTCCTCGACCAGTGCCGCAGCGATTGCTGCGTTCTGCAGGTTGTGCGGGCCTTGCAAGCTGGGCCATTCGTGCTGGTGTTGAGCTATGGTATCACCGTCCATGCACAGTGCGCGGCCAGGCAGGCGGCGACCGGCTTCAAGCGCCTCGACCGCGCAAGTCTCGGGATCGTCGCAGCCGAACACGGCAAAGTTGCCCGCAGCCTGCATGGCAAACAGCCGCGCCTTTGACGCGGCATAGGCGGCAAACCCGTCATAGCGGTCGAGGTGGTCGGGGGTCACGTTGGTCAGCGCCGCCGCATCGCAATCTAGGCTGTGTGTCAGGTCAATCTGGTAACTCGACAGTTCCAGCACATAAATGCCGCCCGCTCCGAGCGGATCCTGCCCAAGGATCGGAAGGCCGATATTGCCGCCCATACGCGCCGCAAGGCCCGCCTGTTCCAGCAAGTGGTGGACCAGCGCGGTGGTCGTGCTCTTGCCGTTAGTACCGGTAATGCCGACCACCTTGTGCATCGGAAGGTCCGGCCGGGCGATTGCGAACAGCTCAATATCGCCAATAATGGGAACGCCCGCCGCGCGCGCCCTGTCCGCCAGTGGGTGAGTGTTCAGCGGCACGCCGGGGGACACGACCAGCGCATCGAACCCTGCAAGGTCGATTTCCATCGGATCGGCCAGGGTGCAGCGCCCTGCCAGCTTGTCACGCGGGGTCTGCTGCCGGTCCCAGGCGGTCACGTTTGCACCGCTCGCCAGCAGGCTTTCGACTGTCGCCATGCCCGACCGGGCAAGGCCGAGGACGGCGAAGCTCTTTCCGGCAAAGGCGGGCGAAACGATCATCTGACCTTCAGCGTTGCCAGCCCGATCACGGCCAGCACGATGGCGATGATCCAGAAGCGGATCACCACGGTCGATTCTTTCCAGCCGAGCTGTTCGAAATGGTGATGGATTGGCGCCATGCGAAACACCCGCTTGCCGGTGCGCTTGAACCAGAACACCTGGATGATCACACTGGCAGCTTCCAGCACGAACAGACCGCCGACAATAGCCAGCACAATCTCGTGGTGGCTGGCCACCGCAATCGCGCCCAGCGCCCCGCCCAAGGCCAGCGATCCGGTATCGCCCATGAACACGGCGGCAGGCGGCGCGTTGAACCACAGGAAGGCCAGGCCCGATCCCATGATGGCGGCGCACAGGATGGCCAGTTCGCCCGCCAGCGGCACGTGCGGAATACCCAGATAGGCCGAATAGTCGACCCGGCCGACCAGATAGCAGATCAGCATGAACGCGCCCGCCGCAATCACCACCGGCATGGTGGCTAGGCCGTCCAGCCCGTCGGTCAGGTTTACCGCATTGCCCGCGCCCACGATCACCACGGCGGCAAACACATAGTAAAACGGGCCAAGCGGGATCGAATAGCCGCTGAGGAACGGGACATAGAGGTTGGTGTTGATTTCTCCCACGATCAGCCAGACCGCGATGCCAGCCACCACGAATTCGGCCAGCAACCGCGCCCGACCGGACAGGCCCTGGTGGTGGCCCTTGGTCACCTTGTCGAGATCATCGAGGAACCCGATCACCCCGAAGCCCAGGCACACCGCGATGCAGGCCCAGACAAACGGGCTGGACAGGTCCATCCACAGCAGCATGGACAGCACCAGCGAGGTCAGGATCATCAATCCACCCATGGTGGGCGTACCGCGCTTGGCCAGGTGGGTTTGCGGGCCGTCCTCGCGGATCGGCTGACCCTTGCCCTGGCGGACACGCAGCATGGCGATGAATTTAGGTCCGATCAGCAGGCCGATGACCAGCGCGGTCATCATAGCCGCGCCGGAGCGGAAGGTCTGGTATCTCACGAGGTTCAGGATGCCCTCGAAGTCCAGCAATGAGGCAATATAATAGAGCATTGGTCCAGTTCGATCAGCCTTCCCGGGCAGCGAAATGCGCCACGACGCGTGCCAGCCCGACCGAGTTGGAGCCCTTGACCAGCACGGCATCTCCACCGACCAAGCCGAATTCCTCCAGCGCGGCAATCGCTTCGCCCGCATTCGCGCAATGGGCAAAGTGCAAGGGCTTGCCAAGCGCATTGGCAAGGCCTTTCCCCAGTTCGCGCGCCAGAGCGGTCATCTCGTCGCCCACCAACACCGCATAGTCGACATCGGCGCCGATCAGCGGCTCGGCCAACTGGGCGTGGAAGCCGGGGGCGAAATCGCCCAGTTCCTTCATTGCGCCCAGCACGGCAATGCGCCGGGTCGCAGGTGTCTGGCCCAGTCCTGCCAGCGTGGCCCGCATGGAAGCGGGGTTGGCGTTATAGCTCTCGTCGATCAGCAAGGCATGGCCGCCCGGCACAGCAACCCGGCTGCGCGCACCGCGCCCCTTGAGGCCGCCCATCTCGGCCAGGGCGAGGCCGGCCGCGCCAAGATCGCCCCCCGCCGCGTGGACTGCGGCCATCACTGCCAGCGAATTGGACACCCAGTGTTCGCCCGGCTCGGCCACGGTATAGCACAACCGGTGCCCGCCGCCGTCCGATCCCAGCGCTGCCGTGACCAGCGATCCGCCGCTGCTGTCGGGAATTGCGTCGAGCAGTCGCATGTCGGCATGGGCCGCGCGACCGAACGAGACCACCCGGGCCCCTGCCGCCAGCGCCGCATCGCGCAGCCGTTCGAAATGTACGCTGTCGGCCGGAATAACTGCCGTGCCGCCCGGCTCCATCCCGCCAAAGATTTCCGCCTTGGCATCGGCAATCGCCTGTTCGCTGCCAAGGCTTTCAATGTGGGCCGGGGCGATTGTTGTGATGACGGCCACATGCGGGCGCACCTGCGCGGTCAGGTGGGCGATCTCGCCGGCATGGTTCATGCCCATTTCGAACACCCCGACCGTGCTGCGCGGCGGCATGCGCGACAGGCTGAGCGGCACGCCGACATGGTTGTTGTATGACCGGATGGAGCGATGCGCTGCGCCCCTTGTGGACCTTTCAAGTGATGCGAAGATCGCTTCCTTGACGCTTGTCTTGCCGACAGAACCGGTTACCCCAATGATGGTGGCCGAAACCCTGTTGCGAGCCGCTCTTGCCAAGGCCTCAAGTCCACTTGAGGTATCTGAAACCAGCACATGCGGGCCGTCAATCGGCCGATCCACCAGCGCCGCCACAGCGCCATTGGCGAAGGCCTTGTCGATGAAGCGATGGCCGTCCATTTCTTCACCGCGCAAGGCAACGAACAGATCGCCCGAACGCACATCGCGGCTGTCCATCTCCACGCCGCTAACCTGAAATTCACCATAAGCGGTCCCGCCGGTCGCGGCGGCGATCTCAGCCGAAGTCCACAGCGCCAGGCGCAGGCGGTCCGCTTCCATATTGGGCCAGCGCAGGATCTTGGCGGCAATGGCATTCATCGGGCTTGCGCTCCTGAAAGGGCAGCGGCGCATTCGCGAGCCACCGTCACATCATCGAAAGGCAGGACACGCGCGGCATCGCCGCGTCCAACGATCTGTCCCTGCTCGTGGCCCTTGCCCGCGATGAGGACGATATCCTGTGCGCCGGCTGCGGCAATGGCGGCGTCTATGGCGGCGCGTCGGTCGGCCACTTCGGTGGCACCGGGCGCATCGGCCAGAATTGCAGCGCGGATCGCGGCGGGATCCTCGCCGCGCGGGTTGTCATCCGTTACAATCACCAGATCAGAGCCCGCCACGGCAGCAGCGCCCATCGGCCCCCGCTTGCCGGTGTCACGATCCCCGCCAGCGCCGAATACCGTGATCAGCCGCCCGGTCACATGTGGACGGAGCGCGGCAATGGCGGCCTCAAGTGCATCGGGCGTGTGGGCATAATCGACATAGACCGGCGCGCCTGCGTGGGTGATTGCCGCGCGTTCCAGCCGGCCGCGCACTGGTTGCAGCCGGGCCACGGCATCGAACACCCGCGCAGCCTGTTCGCCGGTTGCCAGGGCCAGGCCCGCGGCGACCAGCGCGTTGGCCACCTGATAGGCACCGATAAGCGGCAATCGGATCGTGCGGCTCTCACCCTGATAGGCGATCTCGAGATCCTGCCCCAGGGCGCTCGCCTGCCGCGATACCAGCTTGAGGTCAGCCCCTGCGCTGCCCACGCTGAATATCCGCAGGCCGCGCGCTTGCGCCACCAGCGCGGCGGGTTGCGACCATTCGTCATCCGCCCAGATAACTGCCGTGCCGCCATCTGCCACGACTTCGGTGAACAGCCGCATCTTGGCGGCGAAATAGTCTGCCATGTCGGCGTGGTAATCGAGGTGGTCGCGGCTGAGGTTGGTGAAAGCACCCGCCTGCACCGCCAGCCCTTCGTTGCGGTATTGCGACAGGCCGTGGCTCGATGCCTCATAAGCGAGATGAGTTACGCCCTCGCGCGCCAGGCCCGAGACATTGTGGAAGAAGGTGACAATATCGGGCGTGGTCAGCCCGGTCGACACGCTCTCGTCCGGCGTGGTCACGCCCAGCGTACCGATGGAGGCCGCCGAATGCCCGCACATGCGCCAGATTTGGCGCACCATCTCCACCGTCGATGTCTTGCCGTTGGTGCCGGTAACCGCCACCACATTGGCAGGGACCGGCGTGAAGAAGCGGGCGGCAGCGCGGGCAAAGGCGCGGCGTGGCAGCGGATCGGTCAGGTGCAATGCCCCTTCGACCCGGGCCTGCGGGCGGGCGACCACAGCAATCGCGCCTGCTGCGATAGCGGCGGGGATGAAATCCTCGCCGTTGACTGCCGCACCCTCGAACGCGCCGAACACATTGCCCGGCGCAACCTTGCGGTGATCGATGGCAAAGCCCGTGACTGTCACGTCACCCGCAGCTCCGGCATCCTGACCCAATACGCCGGCCAGCTCTGCCAGCCGCATCAGTGATCCCCGCCGCCGACCAGCGGCTCCAGATCGGTCAGGTCGATGTCGCGCCCTTCGTCGGGCAGTACGCCCAGTTGCGGGCCGATGCGCGGGATCAGCCGCTTGACGATCGGCGCCGCGTTCCAGGCAGCAGTGCGCTGATACGAACTGGCGGCGGTGCCCTGTGGCTCGTCCAACATGATGATCACCACATAACGCGGGCGGTCCATCGGGAAGACGGCGGCAAAAGTGGCCACCAGCGACGAGCGGCGGTATCCGCCTGCGCCGGGCTTTTCGGCCGAACCGGTCTTGCCACCAACGCGGAAGCCTTCGGCATTGGCATTGCGGCCCGTTCCATAGACCGCGATCATCCGCAGCAGCTGGTTCATCCGCGCGCTGGTGCTGGCCTTAAATACCCGCCGGCCGCGCGGAGCCATGCCGGGTTCGATCTTGTGTAAGGTGGCCGGGCGCCAGATACCCCCGTTGGACATTGCGGCATAGGCGCTGGCCAGGTGCAGCGGGGTAACCGCCAGACCGTGGCCGAAGCCCACTGTCATGCCGGTGATGCGCGCCCAGTCACCGCTCTGCCACAGCGGGAAACCGCGCCCCGGCAATTCGATATAGGGCCGTTCGTTCATGCCCAGATCGACCATGTAGCGGCGCAGCACGGCCGGCCCCATCTCGTCGGCGATCTGTGCGGTAACGATGTTGGAAGAATGGATCAGCGATTGCGGTGCGTTAAGCCAGTTGCCGATCACGTGGCTATCACGGATCTGGAAGCCGCCGATGCTGACCGGGCGGCTGGCCTGATAGGGGCGCGCCAGATTGGTGATCGATCCGGCATCGATGGCGGCAGCCACGGTCAGCGGCTTGAAGGTGGAACCCAGTTCGTAAACCTGGTTGGTCACCCGGTTGAACACCGGTGGCATTTCGTTCTGCGCTGCCTGTTCGGCCGAAACCGTCAGGTCCGATGGCAGGACGTGGTTGGGATCGAATTCGGGCAAGGAGGCCATCGCCATGACTTCGCCCGTATCGACATCGAGCACGATCCCGGCAGCTCCGGCAGCGTTCACCGCCAGCATGCCGCGCGACAGTTCATCCTCCAGCGCGCCTTGTACGCGCACGTCGATCGACAGCGGCGTGGGCTCTGCCCGGTGCGCCGGATCGCTCAGCCGGTCATTCAGCACCTGCTCCATGCCCACCCGACCCTCGCCGTCCTGGACAAAGCCCAGCACGTGGGCTGCCAGCGATCCTTGCGGGTAATAGCGGTCATTCTCGCGCGGGAGTTCCAGCGCAAGTTCGCCGATCTGCATCACCTTGTTGGCATCTTCTGGCAGCACGCGTCGGCGCAGATAGGTGCCGCGTCCGGCGCGCAGCTTGCCGGCCACTTCCACTGGATCAAGGTCAGGAAAGATCGTGGCGAGTTCTGCCGCCACCGCATCGGGCGATTTCACCAGCGGCGAGCCACCATCGTCCATCGCCTGCGGGTTGAACCACAGGGCATAGGCCGGAAAGGCTCTGGCCAGCGGCACGCCGTTGCGATCGGTTATCTCGCCACGCTGAGGCAACAGCGCCTCGGCCATGCTGGTGGCGGTGGGCGCGGGCTGGATTACGCCCAGCCAGGTGATCCGCGCCACGGCCGAAGTAGCGATCAGCAGGAACGCCAGGCCGATGAACAGCACCCGCAGGCGCGCGGTCAGCAGTGACTTGCGGCGATAGTCGACCAACCGCACGCGCCCGGTGGCAGCAGGCCGGGATACGGCATAGGCCGTCATTGGCCGACCCCGCTCAGCGCGATGCGGACGGTGGCGGCGACAGGCTCGGCCGGGCCACCCATTGGCCCCCTGCCCGCCGCGCCGGCCACCCGCGCGGCCAAGGTAGTGCGGTTGTCATCGGCAGTATCGTGGTCCGGCTCGATCAGCGCCATGTCGATCGGGCGTCCGGTCATCGGCGAGACCAGCCGGGGGAACGGCGGGGCCTCGGCATCTTCTTCGGAATAGCCCGCCAGTTGCAGCGTGGGAGCATCGCCGGCCCGCGGGCTGCTGAATTGCGCCAGTTGCCGCTCGCTGCCGATGAACTGATCTGCTTCGGGCGCGCCATAGCCGAAATCGACCCGGTTCCACGCCGCCAGCTGGACCTGGCTGGAGCGGGTGAGGAATTCGGTTTCCAGCAACATGTTGGTCTCTTCCAGCGCCACGATCCGGCGCTCGGCCTTGGTCACGTCACTGGCAACAGACCAGACCTGGAAGTGCAGCACGCCATACAATCCGGTGCACAGCGCCAGAAGGGCGAACCAGCCGATACGGCGCAAACGGGCTTGCTGGGTCATGCGGCCTGTCCCTGATTTCGTGGGGATGGGGGCTGGTGAAGCGATGGTGCGGCGGTGCGCAGGGCGGCGCGCAGCGTGGCCGAGCGGGCACGGGGATTGCGGGCAATCTCGGCCTCGGACGGGCGGATCGCCTTGGACAGGGCGGCGAAGCGGGCGGGGTTTTGCGCTGTGACAGCAGGTAGGTGGCGCGATCCGCCAGCCTTGGCATTGGCCGCATCGCGCAAGTACTGTTTGACCGTGCGATCTTCCAGGCTGTGGAAGCTGACCACGGCCAGCCGGCCGCCCTCGCGCAGCAGCCGCTCTGCCGCCACCAGACCGTCGGCCAGTTCGTCCAGTTCGCCATTCACATGGATCCGCACGGCCTGAAAGCTGCGGGTGGCGGGATCCTTGGGCGCGGGGCCCTTATTCGAATGGGGCCGATAGCCGAGCGCCTTGCGCACCACGGCGGCAAGATCGCCGGTGGTTTCCAGCGGACGGGCGGCCACGATGGCCCGCGCCACCCGGCGCGACTGACGCTCCTCGCCATAGAGATACAACACATCGGCAATCGCAGCTTCATCGGCCGTGTTTAGGAAATCGGCGGCATTGGGCCGCTGCCGGTCCATCCGCATATCGAGCGGTCCGTTGGTGGAAAAGGCAAAGCCGCGCTCCGCCTGGTCAAGCTGCATCGAGGACACGCCAATATCCATCGCGATGCCATCGACCGATGCCACACCGGCCTCGGTCATGGCCTCGACCATTTCGGAAAAGCGGCGCGGGTGCAGCACAAGCCGGGGCGGCTGCTCGCGCGTTTCGGGCCAGCCTTCGCCAGCAGCAATGGCATCGGGATCGCGGTCGAATGCGTGGACTGTGGCGCCTGCATCAAGGAAGGCGCGGGTATAGCCGCCCGCGCCGAAGGTGGCGTCGATCACAACGTCGCCCGGCTGGATCGCCAGCGCTTCGACCACTTCATCCAGCAGGACGGGGACATGGGGCGCGGGGTTCGGCGCAGGTTCGGGGGTCACTTGCCCTTCCCCTTGGCGCGGCTCTCGGCCATTTCCTGGCGGCAATAGACCTGGAATATCTCGAACTCTTCACCCAGTCCAAGGAGGATTTCGGGGTTCCAGATGGTGATAACCTGGCCAATGCCGTGGAAATACAGCGAGTCGGTGATCTTGCCGAGATCGCTCAGCGTCGAGGTGAGGACGAACCGCCCGCTGGCATCGAAATTGACCCGCTTGAAGCTCCACAGCTTGGCCGAACGCATGGCGCGGTCAAAATCCTTGCCTGCGCGGATAGCCTTGTCTTCCAGATCATCGAGCAGGTCTTCGAAGCGGTCGATCCGGTCGGTGCCGAAGCCCACCAGGCAGGGCCAGCTTTCATGCTTGCCTACGCACAGCACGCGCTCGTCACTGGCTTCGGCGATGGGATTGCGCATGTCGGGCGGCAGCACGAAGCGATCCTTCTCGCCGCGAAGCGAGAAGCCCTGACCGCTAAATCCTGCCGACTTGTGTCCCACGTCCCCCGGTACCCGCCCTCAACAACCCGCCTTTGGGTCCAAACCTGATCGGGCAAATCTCCCCCTCGCGCGCCGCGCAGGTGCGCGGCCCGTCCATCCTGACAAGAATCAAGGATGCAACGCGGGTGTCATGTCCGATGAAGAACGTGATAACGCGGGGATCAGCGGGATGAAAGGGGAATTTGCGGGGAAATTGGGGAAAGAGTCGCAAATTATTGTTTTGTTATGCTTTCATGGTGCGGCCAGATGGCTTCGAGCAGCCTCCTCATGCGGATAAACAACCAGACTGGCCCCATTTCCTGCTTCTGCGGCCAGCCGGACAGGTTGCAGGCCCGCAATTTCCCCACTTTCGCCGAAAATCGCGGCCAGCAAGGCCTGCAACCCCGTCTCCGCAGCCATGGGCGGACGTTCGAAATCGAGCAGCGCGGCATCGGCCATCAGCAGCACCTCGCCCGCGCCCAATCGGCAACGGGCGATCACGCGGTCGGCCTCAAAGCGGCAGGTGCCGCCACCACTGGCATAAAACTGCCCGGCCAGGTTAACCGGCAAGTTCCACCCGTCACCCTCCACCAGTTGCACGCCCGCAGGTTGCTGTGCATCGAACCGCAGGTCCAAACCCCAGTGCGCCAGGATTGGCGACAGCAGCGCCACGTCCTGCGGCCGCCGCCGGTCACCCAGGCCATAATGGGAATCGCCGGTCATCATCGGATCGGCAAACAGCAGCAGGCGCCCCCCGCCCCGCACCCAGCCATCCAGCGCCACGTTCTCCTCTGCCGACAGAGCGCGCGGCTGGGCCAGCAGCAGGGTGCCGTGAACCTCCAGCGCGGCGGAGGACAGGTAATCGAGCGGGACCAGTTCGAACGAACGTTCCAGCACCGGGCGCGCCCAGTGTCCGGTGGTTTGCGTGTCGAGCAGGCCAGCCAGCCCCTCGGCCTCACCCCAATAGATCGGCACCGTGCCCATCAGCGCCAGCGGCGGGCGCGAGCTTTCCTGCGCGCTGGCCGTGTTGGCGCCAAGCAAGGCAGCAACGGCGAGGGCCAGGATGCCCGCCGGGTTAGTTGCCGGGCGAAACAAGTGGATCATTGGCTGTTGCAGGTGGCGCGCCGCTGGCACCATCGACGGGAAGTTCGGGCACCACGCCCGCATCTGCCAGCGGATCGCGCGGCTTGGGCACGTCCTCGCTGGATACCGGTGGCAGGGCTTCGGGCAAGGCTGCCTGGCTTTCCTGCACGCTGTCGATCACGATATTGGCCAATCCCACCATCAAGATCATGGCACCCAGCAGAAAACCGCCGACTTGCAGCCGTTGCAGCCGCTGCCGGCGCGTGCCGCCCAGCGGCGATGCGGCAATGTCGGCCAGCGGCTTGTTGCCTTGCAGGATTTCGTGCGGATCAAGAGCCATGCGCGCATTCTAGCGCTGCAACATTAACCCAGCCAGTCGAAAACGGGCAGCTTCTTGGATTTCAGCCATTCGGCATTGTACAGGCTGGACAAATAGCGGAAGCCGGTGTCGCACAGGATCGTCGCCACGCGCGGATTTTTGCGCCCCTCTGCCACCAGTTGGCGGCCCAGCATGATCGCCCCGGCCACGTTGATGCCGCTCGACAGGCCAAGGCACAGCCCTTCCTCGCGCAACAGCCGGGCAACCCATTCAAGCCCTTCCTCGTCGGATACGCGGAACTGGGTGTCGATCGGCGCGCCTTCCAGGTTGGCAGTGATCCGCCCCTGCCCGATGCCTTCGGCCACGGAAGAACCTTCGGCCTTCAACTCGCCATGGGCATAATAATTGTACAACGCCGCCCCATGCGGATCGGTCAGCGCAATGCGCACGTTCTCGTCAAACGCCTTTAAGCCCATGCCCACGCCCGCCAGCGTGCCGCCGGTGCCCACCGCGCAGGTGAAACCATCCACCTTGCCGCCAAGCTGCTGCCAGATTTCCGGCGCGGTGGCATCGATATGTGCCCGGCGGTTGGCGACGTTGTCGAACTGGTTGGCCCAGACCGCCCCCGGGGTCTCTTCCGCCAGGCGGCGACTGGTGTGGACAAAATGGTTGGGGTCGGCAAACTTGGTGGGCGGCACCAGCACCAGCTCCGCCCCCAAAGCCCGCAGCGTCGCCATCTTCTCGACCGACTGGTTATCGGGCATGACGATGATGGTCTTGTAGCCCTTGGCATTGGCCACCAGCGCAATGCCGATGCCGGTATTGCCCGCCGTACCTTCCACCACCGTGCCGCCCGGCAGCAGTTCGCCCCGCGCCTCGGCATCGCGCACGATCCACAGGGCCGCGCGGTCCTTTACGCTGGCCCCGGGGTTGGCGAATTCGCACTTGCCCCAGATCTCGCACCCGGCGGCGGTGCTGGGGCCTTCGAGCAGGACCAGCGGGGTGTTGCCGATCAGGTCCAGGGTCTTGGTTACAGGAGCAGGTGCAGTCATGCTGCTGGAATTAGGTTGCCCAAGGGCGCGGCGCAATGGATTTGCGCTTGCCCCCTGCCAACCCAGACTTCCCTCAACTCAGTCTTCTTCGGCAATCGTCACCTTCAACCCGTCCAGCTCTGCGGTGAACGGCAACTGGCACGACAGGCGCGAGGTGGCATCGCGGCTGTCGGTGGAATCGAGCAGGTCGTTCTCGTCTTCGCTCATCGGCGGAAGCATACCGGCAAAGGCCGGATCGACATGGACGTGGCAGGTGGCGCACGAGCAGCAGCCGCCGCACAGCGCCAGCAATTCATCGAAGCCGTTGTCCCGGATGGCTTCCATCACGGTCAGGCCGGCTTCGGCCTCCACGGCGCGTTCTTCCCCGGCACGGTTGACGACGATCAGCTTGGGCATATCGAGAATATCCTCGTGTTCAGTTTCGCGTGGGCTGCTAGGCAATTGGCAGCATTTACGCAAGCGGAGCGCACATGGGCCTTGACGCAGACCAGCTAAAACACAGCCTCGATACGATTGCGGGGCGCGAACCGGCGATTGCCCGCGCGCTGGAACGGGTCGGCTATCCCGAACCGCGCCTGCGCGAACGCGGCTATCGCACCATGCTGCGCACGATCGTGGGCCAGCAGGTTTCCGTCGCCGCTGCCAGTTCTATGTGGCGCAAGCTGGAGGCCGAAGTGGGCGAACAGATGGTGCCTGCCGAAATCCTCGCCCGCGATTTCGATGCCCTGCGCGCCTGCGGGCTATCGCGCCAGAAGCAGGGCTATGTCCGGTCGTTGTGCGAACTGGTGGAAGACGGTCTGGATTTCGCCAACCTGCCCGCCGATGACGAAGAAGCCGTGGCCGAACTGGTCCGCATCAAGGGCGTGGGCCGCTGGTCGGCCGAAATCTACCTGCTGTTCGCCGAAGGACGCCCCGACATCTGGCCCGCGGGCGACCTGGCGGTGATGGCCGGTCTCGGCAAGATTCTGGGACTGGAAACACGGCCCGACGAGAAGGCCACCCGCGCCATGTCAGAAGGCTGGCGGCCACACCGGGGCGCGCTGGCGATCTTCACGTGGCATTGTTACGATAATCCTGCGCTTTAGGTAGTTGCGAGCATCGCCGCCCACTCGCGATGGGCATCGACGTTGTCACCGAACCCGGCAGCCATCAGCAAATCGCGCCAGTCGGTCTGTGCCAGCAGCACCGCGTTCCCCAGCAGATCATAATCGCCGCCGGAACATTTTAGCGCCGCCAGCCGGATGCGCTCCATTGCACTGGCGGGTAAATCGGGGCTGTGAACCTGAACTGCCCCGCATTCGTTCAGCAACATGGCTTCGACACGCAGGCAATCCTTCGCGGTAAAAAGCGATTGGACCACGGTGCGCGTCTGCGGCGTCAATTCATGATGCTCCGTCATTAGCCGCGCATCTCACCTTGCCGGACAAGCAGCGTCAACCCGCTTCGCCTGGCAGGTATGGATCGACCGGTGAAAGGCAAACATCCGCTGCTCCGGTTTGCATTTCCCGGCGCGCTCCCTAACTGGGACGCGGGACATTCGTACCCGGGAGCAACCATGACCACCGCCATTATCGCACCTGCCGCAACACTCGTCGCCGACATTCCGCTGATTTCGCGTGAGGACCTGTTCGGCAATCCGGTGCGCGCTGGCGGGCAGCTCAGCCCCGATGGCCAATGGCTCAGCTGGATGGCCCCGCACGAAGGGGTGATGAACGTGTTCATGGCGCCCTATGCCGATCCGGCGGCCGAGCGGCGCATGACCAGCGCCAAGGACCGGCCGATCCCGCAGTACTTCTGGTCGCCCGATTCCACCGCGCTGCTGTATGTGCAGGACAAGGCGGGGGACGAGAATTACCTGCTGTACAAGGTGGATGTGGCAACGGGCGCGGAGACCTGCCTGACCCCGTTCGAGAACACCCGCGCCCGCGTGGTCGGCGCGTCCGACACCATTCGCGACCGCATCCTGGTGGGCCTCAACAACCGCGATCCGCAATGGCACGATGTGTACCTGCTCAACCTCACCACCGGCGCGCTGGAACTGGTGCTGGAGAACACCGAATGGGCCGGGTTCGAAACCGACGACAGCCTGGCCCTGCGCTGGGCCATGCGCCAGAACGAAGCGGGCGGCACGGACCTGCACGACATTACCGACGGCGTGATTGCTGAAGCTCCGCGTGAAGTGATCGCGATGGACGATTCGCTCTCCACCCACATGGCCGGCTACACCACCGATGGTGCGACGCTCTACTGGCTCGACAGTCGGGGCCGCGACACTGCCGCGCTCTATGCCGAGGATACCGCCACCGGCACCCGCACCCTGCTGGCCGAAGATGCCCGGGCCGACATCGGCAGCACCATGCGCCATACCCGCAGCGGCGTGATCCAGGCCTGGGCGGTCACCTATTTGCGGACCGAATGGCATTGCGTGGATCAAGGCATCAAGAGCTCGCTCGACTGGCTGCGGGCGCAGCTCGATGGCGATTTCGGCGTGCTGTCGCGGACCGACGATGATCTGAAATGGCTGGTGTGGAACGATCCGCTGACTGCGCCGATGCGGTGCTATATCTATGACCGCGCCGGCGATACGCTGAAGCTGTTCTACGTTACCAAGCCGGCGCTGGAAGGCGCACCGTTGCAGCCGATGCAGTGCCACGAAATCCCCGCGCGCGACGGGCTGGCCCTGCCAAGCTACCTCACCCTGCCTGCCGGAAGTAATGGCCCGGTGCCGCTGGTGCTGCTGGTCCACGGCGGACCGTGGGCACGCGATGGCTATGGCTTCAACCGCACCCACCAGTGGCTGGCGAACCGCGGATACGGCGTGCTGTCGGTCAACTTCCGCGGCTCCACCGGGTTCGGCAAGCACTTCATCAATGCGGGCAACCTGCAATGGTCCAAGACCATGCACGATGACCTGATCGACGCGGTCGAATGGGCGGTAGCACAAGGTTTTGCCGCGCGTGACAAGGTGGCGATCATGGGCGGCAGCTATGGCGGCTATGCCACGCTGGTTGGCCTGACCTATACGCCCGACCTGTTCGCCTGCGGGGTGGACATCGTGGGGCCATCGAACCTGGAAACGCTGCTGGAAACGATCCCGCCGTACTGGGCGCCGATGGTCAAGCAGTTCCATGACCGGATGGGCGATCCGACCACGCCCGAAGGCCTGCAATTGCTCAAGGACTGCTCGCCCATCCACAAGGCGGACCAGATCGTGCGCCCGCTGCTGATAGGCCAGGGGGCCAACGATCCGCGCGTGAAGCAGAGCGAGAGCGACCAGATCGTGGCGGCCATGCAGGGGCACTCCATCCCCGTCACCTATGTGCTGTTCCCCGATGAAGGCCACGGCTTCCATCGTCCGGAAAACAACATTGCCTTCAACGCCATCGTCGAAGGGTTCCTGGCGACCAACCTGGGCGGCCGGGTGGAGGAGATGGGCGAAGTGCTGGCCGCCGCGACTGCGCAAATCCCGGTGGGGCGGGAGTTTATCACCGGGCTTTAGCCTACGCCAAAAGTGGCGGCGACCACGCGGCCCTCGTCGCTGAGGTAGGGGGCGAGTTCATGCCAAGGGACCACGAGCGTCTCGGCACAGACCTGCCCCACGTGCGGCAGGTCGGGCATGAAAGCCAACCCGTCGGGTGCCAGCCCGACATTCCAGCCGCGTCCCTCGCGGACGATCTCGAAACAGTCCTGCAGGTCGACCTCGTTGCCGCTCGCTTCGGGCCAATGTGCGATCGCCAGTTCAAGCAGCGCGGGCGTCAGCGAGGTCTGGGGATAGGCAGTTCCCGCTTCCGCTTGCGGATCGCGCACGGTCCCGGCGTGGCCCAGCCACCGCGTGGCATCCACTTGGCTGCCGCTCTGCCGGTCGAACACGCGGCGATCCTGCCAGTGATTGGGGTGGACGCCGCCGCAGTCATTTTCGTTGCTGGTCCGAAATCCCAGCCAGCGCGGCGTGATCACTTCCGGCTGCGCGTAGAGGGACCAGAAGCCGTCCAGCCCCCGCTGCGCGATCATGCCGGCAAAGCAATCGGTGAAATCATCTGGCAGTTCATATTGCGCCAGCGCGGCGTTGATCGCTGCATCACCGGGCTGTGTTTCGGGGATCAGGAACGCCACGATCTCGACGAGCGGATAGCCGCTGTCCTGTTCGATTAGTTGGGGAGGCGCCCGGAAAGTCCGCAAGGTGTAGCCATAGCCTGCAAACTCAGACTGCTCGTCCTGCCAGTCGCCGCCGTCGAGGTGCGGGCCGACGAAGGCAGCAGAAGCGCACGCTTGCGGCCAGATTTCGCCTGGCGTCCACTCCGCCCGCTGCAACCGCACCGGCAATCGGCGCGATCCATCGTGCCATGTTCCGCTGACGCTGGTGCCCGTTGCCCCGGCGAATCGCCACTGCGCGCCGGGCTCGGAGTTCCAGCCGATTTGTTCCTCCAGCCCGCCCTCGATGGCGGCCAAGCGGATCGGGCGCAAAATCCGGTCGAAATAATATACCCCTTCGACCCAGCTTCACTGCCTGTTCTCCTGCCGGTCGAGGCACAGGGTGACGGGAAGCTCGCCCACGGTGCCGCGCCACACGCCTGCCAGCGCTTCGTCCGGTCCCGATTGCGCCATCGCCGGCGCGGCCAACAGGGCCAGCACTGCCCCAGCGAGAGCCGGCAGCCACCTCACAACCCGCTGATCACCTGCGCTAGCGTGATATCGCGCGTGGTCAGCCCGCCTGCCTCGTGCGTGGTGAGGGCGATGTCCACGCGGCTGTAGACGTTCGACCAGTCCGGGTGATGCCCCTGCCGTTCCGCCGCCAGCGCCACGCGGGTCATGAAACCGAAGGCCGCGTTGAAATCGGCAAAGGCGAAAGTGCGGCTGATGGCCTGGCCATCGGTCCGCAGGCTCCAGCCGGGCAGTGTGGCCAGCGCGGCATTGCGTTCACTATCGGTCAGTCGATCCATTGCCTTGCGCCTCGCTTGCTTGTCGCCGCGCCAAGTCTGCCCTAACGGGGGCGACTATGGAAGAGTGCCGCCTTGTTGCCAGCGATCTGGCCTGCCGCAGGGGCGACCGGGTGCTGTTCGCCGGGCTGTCGCTGGCGCTGGCAGGGGGTCAGGCGTGCCAGGTGGCCGGACCCAACGGAATGGGAAAAAGCAGCCTCATCCGCATTCTTGCGGGACTGATGCGGCCATTTGCCGGATCGGTGGAGCGGCGCGGCATGATCGGCCTGCTGGATGAACGGCCCGCGCTGGATGAACACCAGCCGCTGGGCACGGCGCTGGGCTTCTGGAGCCGGCTTGACCCGGCCCTACCCCCACTCGAAAAGCTGGCCCTTGGCGAGATCACCGATGTGCCGGTGCGCTACCTTTCCACCGGCCAGAGGAAGCGTGCCGCCTTGGCCCGGCTGATCGGCCAGCAAGCGCCGATCTGGCTGCTGGATGAGCCGCTGAACGGGCTGGATACCAAGGGCGTGGCGCTGGTCGAGGAATTGGTGGCGGACCATTGCGCCAGCGGCGGCATCGCCCTGATCGCCAGCCACCAGAGCTTTGCCCTGGCCGGTTTGCGCCAGTTCGATCTGGCGGATTACGCGCGATGAGGCTGCTTGCCGCCCTGCTGTGGCGCGATCTGGCGCGGCTGTTGCCGGGCATGCGCGGGGGCGGTTCGTTGCTGCCGCTGCTGTTCTTCCTGGCGGTGGCCATGCTCTATCCCTTTGCGGTCGGCCCGAACCCCACCCTGCTGGCGGCGACCGGCGGCGGGGTGATCTGGGTTGCCGCGCTGCTGGCCGCGATCCTGCCGCTGGACCGCCTGTTGGCCAGCGATGTGGAGGCCGGGTTCTTTGACCAGTGGGCCCTGCGCGGCATATCGGAGGAACTGCTGGTGGCCGTGCGAATGGTGGCACACTGGGCCAGCTTCGGCCCCTTCGTGATACTCGCCGCCCTGCCCGCTTCGGCGCTGGTTGGGATAGATGGCGACACGCTGCGGATTGTCGAATTGGGCCTGCTGGCCGGAACGCCCGGCCTTGCCGCGATCGGCGTGATCATCGCCAGCGTTACCGTGGGGCTGAAAGGCGGCGGTGCGGCGCTGTCGGGCCTGCTGATGATCCCGCTGGCCGTGCCGCTGCTGGTATTCGGCGCAGGCTCGCTGTCAACAGGCGGCGAAGGCGGCCTTGCCTTGACCGGCGCAATCAGCCTGCTGCTGGTGGCGATTGCGCCCTTTGCCGGCGGCGCGGCGATCAGAGCGGCGCGCGAGGGGTAGGCGGGCAAAGGTGACACAAGTGACACCCTGTCACTTTCGCCCGGCCACCCTTTATCGCTTGATTACAGTCACCTGAGCCGCGAAATCGCCTTGCGGACAAGGTGACACCACCCCGGCGAAACACACCGGATCTGCCATCGATTGGAAAGAGCCGCCAAGGCCCTAGGCGCGCGCAGACGCTGTAGGAAAGCGCAACCTACTGGATCGGCGGCTCATACCCTTCGCGCCGCAGGCCCAGCATATATGCAACCAGATCCGATACCTGCGGCACATCGAGGTCGAAATCCATTTCCTCGGGGTAATTGTGCGCATCGACCAGCCAGCGCTGCAACGAATCCGCTGTCAGGCCCGGCGTGTTGACGATGCGCGGCCATTCAGGCGCCAGCGGATTGGGCGACAGCATGTCGTGCTCCACCGCATGACATCCCCCGCAGGCCCCTTGGGCAAAGGCGAGGACTTCGCGATCAACCGGCGGCGGCAGTGCATCGGCAGCAGGGGCCAGCGGCTGGCAGGCGGCCAGCACTGCGCCGCCCACCGCCAACGCCAGACCCGGCGCCAGACCTATACGCAGCGCGATCACTGGCTACGATCCACCCAGACCTCGCGGTCCAGCTGCCAGCCTTCATCTTCCAGCACCCAGATATGGGCAAACCGCCCGCTGCCCAGCGGCACGCCGGTATTGCGATCGAGCACCTGGTAATTGCCGTGCACCAGCATCATCTCGCTATCGACCACAGAATCGGTCACGTTGAGCACGGTGATGGGGTTGGACCGGTTCATGTCGGCCGCCCAATAGTTGCTGATCGCCTCGCGCCCGATCACGCGGCCTTCCTGGTGGATGTAGAGTTCCGCATCATCGGCATAGAGCGCCATCAGCGCGGGCACATCGACCGAGTTGTAGGCCGCAGTCCATCTGTTGGCGAGTTCCTGCACGGGCGTTTCCACCTGCGCCAAGGCGAGCCCCGGCAAGGTCGTGCCGGCAAGCGCGACAGCAGCGGCGATAAAGCGCAGAGTCATGATGATCCTCCTTGGTTGACGGAGGAACGATAGGCCTGTCGCCGCAAGCCCTGCATTGACTGCAATCAATAGGGTGGCTGGTGGCGACCCGTCTGGCTCAGCGTGAAAATCTCACACCCGTCCTCGGTAATGCCGATCGAATGTTCGAACTGCGCGCTCAGCGACTTGTCGCGGGTAACTGCGGTCCACCCGTCGCTCAGCATCTTTACCGGAGCCTTGCCCAGGTTGATCATCGGTTCGATCGTCAGGAACATGCCAGGCTTGAGTTCGGGTCCGGTGCCTGCACGGGCCGCATGGATGACCTCGGGCGCATCGTGGAACAGGCGGCCAAGGCCGTGCCCGCAAAATTCCCGCACCACGCCATAACGGTGGGCTTCGGCATGGGCCTGGATCGCTGCGCCAATATCACCCAGCCGCACGCCGGGCTTGGCCAGTCCAATACCGATCATCAGGCATTCGTAAGTCACATCGACCAGCTTGCGCGCACGCAAGGGCACATCGCCCACCAGATACATGCGGCTGGTATCGCCATGCCAGCCATCCAGCAGCGGGGTGACATCGATATTCACGATATCGCCGTCCTTAAGCACCTTGGAACCTGGAATGCCGTGGCACACCACATGGTTGATCGACGTGCAGCAGCTGTGGGTAAAGCCGCGATAGCCCAGCGTTGCGGGGACCGATCCGCCATCCAGCATCATCTGGCGCACGAATGTATCCAGTTCGCCCGTGGTAACACCGGGGACCACTTTATCCGCCAGGGCATCGAGGATTTCTGCCGCCAGCCGACCGGCGGCGCGCATCCCGGCAAAGCCTTCCGGCCCGTGCAGTTTGATGGTGCCGTCGCGATAGACGGTCATGTCGGAGGTGACGTGCTGATATTCGATCATGGCAGGTTATGTAGCGATGGCGGGCGTTAATTGCGAGCAGCAAAGGCGCTGCGATAGTCATCCTTGACCGCATCAAGCACTGCGGCATCGACCGGCACGGTGAACTCGTAACTGCCCTCGGCATAGGGACCGGCGACATATGGCCCCATCAACACGCCAAGGCGGTTGAACACGCGGCCGTTGGTGGAACCCAGCAGCAGCGTGGTATCGGTCAGTGGCACACAGTCATTGAACAGCTCGCCGTCGATGCCCTCGGCGCCGCGCCGGGCGGCGCGTTCACGGTTGAGCAGGTCGCATAATCTGGTGCCAATCGCGTCTTCCAGCGCTGCGATCGACGTAAAGAAAGCCGCCGGCTCAACCGCGGCATTGGCCTCGCGGTCCCATACCAGCGCATCGAACCCGGCATTGCCGTGCGCGCCGCCGGTATAGGATGTGATGCTGGCCGACAGGCTGAGGAAACGCGGCGTATTGGCCACCACCGACCAGGCGATGCCGGTGGAATACTTGTTGAACGGGAAGCCGTTATCGCGTGCCGCCTCGCGCCCCTCGGCCGCATCGCGCGCCAGACCGGCACGCACGCGCACCAGCCGCGCATCCAGCAGGGCGGCCAGCTCGGCCACGTTGCCCGCTTCCGCCGGATAGGAATACTCGAACAGGAAATCGTCGGTTTCCTCGGCTACGGTCCGCGCGCCGTTGGCTGGTTCGGCCGTGGCAATCGCGCTGGCAGACGCGGTTGGTGTCGGCACCGGATCAGGTGCTGGCGCTTCCTCGCGGCAGGAGACGAGTGCGATAGCCGCCACCATCCCCAGACAAACCTTATGCATGCGCTTCGATTGCCTTTCCAAATCCGCCCGGCTTGGGCAGAAGCACGCTTATGAGCGCAAAAACTGATCTTATCCAGCCGGATCGTGGGCAGGATGCCGTAGCCATTCATCTGGTCAACAAGGACTTGTTCACCGATTTCGCCAAGGGGCTGAGCGGCCCGCAGCGCAGCGCGCTGGCGGCGCAGAAATTCATCGGCGGCGGTTACCAGGTGGCCATTGTGCCCGATGGAGAAGGCTGGTTCGCCGTGGGCGGCGTGGCCAATCCGGCCGATCTTTCAAGCTGGTGCCTGGCCAAGCTGGCCGAAACCCTGCCGGCCGGCACCTATCGCCTTGCTGCCGGTGAGCCGGCGGGGGCAGCAAATCCCGCGCTGTATGGCTGGCAGAGCGCGCAATATGTGTTTGACCGCTATCGCGCCGATCCCGATGCCCCCGGCCCGCGCATCTTGGTGACCGGCGATGTAGGCCGCATCCCCTCCGCCGTGGCGGAAGTCCAGGCCGCCGCGCTGGTGGCCGACATGGTCAACACCCCGGCCGAAGACATGGGCCCCGAAGCGATCGAGGCCGAAGCAAAGCGCATTGCCCACGGGCACGGCGCAAAGTTTTCGGTGGTGCGCGGCGATGCGCTGGAGACCGGCTTCCCCATGGTCCACGCGGTCGGCCGGGCGGCAGACCGCAAGCATGCCCCGCGCATGATCGAATTGAACTGGGGCGATGATGCCCATCCGCGCGTGGCCATTGTCGGCAAGGGCGTGGCCTTCGATACCGGCGGGCTGGACATCAAGTCTGCCGCCGGAATGCTGCTGATGAAGAAGGACATGGGCGGCGCGGCACACGCGCTGGCGCTGGCCGGGCTGATCATGGAAGCGGGCCTGAAAGTGCGGTTGCAATGCCTGATCCCGGCGGTGGAAAATGCCATCTCGGGCAATGCCTTCCGTCCGGGTGACGTGCTGAAAAGCCGCAAGGGCCTGACGGTGGAAATCGGCAACACCGATGCCGAGGGGCGGCTGATCCTGGGCGATGCCCTGGCCTATGCCAGCGAGAGCGCGCCCGAACTGATCATCGATTTTGCCACCCTGACCGGCGCCGCGCGCGTGGCCGTGGGGCCGGATCTGCCCGCGTTGTTCACCCGCCTGGATAGCACTGCCGAACAATTGCTCGCTGCCGGAAAGGCCCAGGATGATCCGTGCTGGCGGCTGCCGATCCATGCGCCCTATGGCGAATACCTGAAGTCCGACATTGCCGACCTCAACAACACCCATACCAACGGCTATGCCGGAGCCAGCGTGGCGGCCAGCTTTCTCGACCGGTTCGTGGCAGAGGGCATCGAATGGGCGCATTTCGATACCTTCGCCTGGCGACCGGCGGCGCGGCCCGGGCGGCCCAAGGGCGGCGCGGCGCTGGGCCTGCGGTCCAGCTTCCACATGCTCAAGGCCAGATATGCCTGACCGCCAGATATGCATGACGGCATGCGGCTGGGCAGGCAGGTTTCGGCCCGGCTGGCGGCAAACTTGCTCCCGCGCGCCAGCCCCGCTAAGCGCGCGGCAACATCATCGAAAGTAAGCCCACGCCTGTGACCGCCAACCCTTCATCCACGCATCCGCAAGGGCCGTTCGTCCTCAGCGGCCCGGTCGCACGGCCGGACGAGACCCGCGTGCCGATCCGCGGGGACCTGGCGCATGTCGGGCTGGCGGGCCGCTATTTCGTGCCGCACTATGCTGTACCCCAGCCGCGCAGTGTCATGCCCGGCGGCGCGCCATTGCTGGCCGCCCCCAATGCAGATGGCGTGAGCCTGGCCCAGCTGGCCGAGGGTGACAGCTTCGAACTGCTCGACATAACCGGCCAGTGGGCCTGGGGTTGCCTGTCACTCGAAGGGCCGGTCGGCTTTGTCCATATCGACCGGCTGGAGCCTGTTATCTGATGGCGCACACCGTTTTCATCGACGGGGCGGCGGGCACCACCGGCCTTGAAATCGCCGACCGGCTGGCGGGCCGCCCGGAATTCGACCTGATCGTGCTGGATGATGCCAGCCGCAAATCCGCTGCCGCCCGGCAGGACGCCTTGCACGCGGCCGATTTCGCCATTCTGTGTCTGCACGATGATGCCGCGCGCGAGGCGGTGGAACTTGCAGGCGGCAGCAAGGTGCGGATCATCGACGCCTCCACCGCCCACCGTGTAGCCCCCGGCTGGGTTTATGGTTTCCCCGAGATTGTCGGGCGCGACGTGGTGGCTTCGGCAACCCGGGTCAGCAATCCCGGCTGCTATTCCACCGGCTTCATTGCCTTGCTGGCGCCGCTGGTGCGCGCCGCACTGCTGCCGGCCGACTGGCCCTATACCTGCAACGCTGTCAGCGGATATTCGGGCGGCGGCAAGGCTCTGATCGCGCGGTTCGAGGATGATCCCGACATCGCCTGGCGCGGCTATGCGCTGGCGCTGGGCCATAAGCACGTGCCCGAGATGCAGGCCCGCTGCGGCCTCGCCCTGCCGCCGCTGTTCACCCCGGCGGTGATCCCGGCGCATCGCGGCATGGTGACAGAAATTCCGCTGGTGCTGGCCGCCATGCCCGGTGCCGCCACGCCCGGCCGGCTGCGCGCCGCGCTGGCAGAATTCTATGCCGATAGCCCGGTGGTGAGGGTAGCCGCCGATGCAACTGTCCCGGATGAACTGCTGCTACGCGCCTCTGCCGGGCCGAGCGATGCCTTGACCCTGCACGTGTTTGGCAATGCCGATGGATCGCAGGCGCGCCTCATCGCTGTGCTCGACAACCTGGGCAAGGGTGCCAGCGGCGCGGCGGTGCAATCGCTCAACCTTATGGCCGGATACCCTGAGACTGCTGGCCTGGCACTCTGATCTGCCCAAAAAACAGGCAGTTCGGTGCCGAAATTTTGGGCAATAATCGAACACCCGAGCGCACGTTTTGTTTTCCAATCTTGCGAATCCGCCCTTTCGGTTTGCTGCACGATTGTTTACGCCTGCTGCCAGACCTTGGCATGATTCTTGAAGCATGTTTCTCGAATGCGTCCATAGGGCACTGTACCAGGGCTTCGCAGGCCCAAGTCTAGCGACGGGATTAACGTGAAAAAGATCGAAGCCATCATCAAGCCGTTCAAGCTGGACGAGGTAAAGGAAGCGCTGCACGAAGTCGGCGTATCCGGCATCACCGTGACCGAGGCCAAGGGCTTCGGCCGCCAGAAGGGCCATACCGAACTGTACCGCGGGGCCGAATACGTGGTGGATTTCCTGCCCAAGGTGAAGCTGGAAGTCGTCGTCTCCGATGCCCAGGCCGCTGCCGTGGTCGAAGCCATTGCTGGCGCGGCGCACACCGGCCGCATCGGTGATGGCAAGATTTTCGTGTCCGACATCCAGTCCGCCCTGCGCATCCGCACTGGCGAACAGGATGACGCCGCGATCTGATCCCGCCGAAAAGCTATAGATTCCGAGCCGGGTCGCCCGCGCTCGCCAATACCAACCGACACATGATCTTGTGATCCGAAGAAGGGAAAAACCATGTCGAGTGCAGCGAAAATCGTGAAGCGTATCAAGGACGAGGAGATCGAATGGGTCGATGTCCGGTTCACCGATACCAAGGGCAAGTGGCATCACCTGTCGATGTGCGCCAGTGTGATCGATGAAGATGCGCTTGAAGAAGGCCTGATGTTCGACGGCTCTTCGATCGAGGGCTGGAAGGAAATCAACGAAAGCGACATGATCCTGAAGCCGGATCTCGATGCCGTTTACATCGATCCGTTCAGCGCCACCCCGATGATGATCATCATTTGCGACATCGTGGAACCCAGCGATGGCTCGCTGTACGCCCGCGATCCGCGGTCCTGCGCCAAGCGCGCCGAAGCCTATGTCAAGACGGCCGGCTTGGGCGACACCATCTTTGTCGGTCCGGAACCTGAATTCTTCATGTTCGATGATGTGCGGTTCGAGACCGGCTATGACCGTTCGGCCTTCTACATCGACGATGTGGAATTCCCCACCAACACCGGCCGCTCGTACGAAGGCGGCAACCTGGGCCACCGTCCGCGCGCCAAGGGCGGCTACTTCCCCGTGCCGCCGGTCGATCCGGTGATGGACATCCGCGCCGAGATGGTCACGACCATGATCGAAATGGGCCTGCCGATGGACAAGCAGCACCACGAAGTGGCCGCTGCGCAGCACGAACTGGGCCTGACCTTCGGCAAGCTGGTGGAAACCTGCGACCGCATCCAGGTCTACAAGTACGTCACCCACCAGGTCGCTGCGGCCTATGGCAAGACGGCAACTTTCATGCCCAAGCCGATCAAGGACGATAACGGATCGGGCATGCATACCCACATGTCGATCTGGAAGGATGGCAAGAACACCTTCGCCGGCAATGGTTATGCCGGTCTGTCCGACAACTGCCTGTATTACATCGGCGGCGTGATCAAGCATGCCAAGGCGATCAACGCGTTCTCCAACCCCACCACCAACAGCTACAAGCGGCTGGTGCCGGGCTTCGAAGCGCCGGTGCTGCTGGCCTATTCGGCCCGCAACCGCTCTGCCTCTTGCCGCATTCCGTACGGCAGCGGCGAGAAGTCGCGCCGGGTGGAATTCCGCTTCCCCGATCCTCTGGCCAACCCGTATCTGTCATGCGCAGCACTGCTGATGGCCGGCATTGACGGTATCCAGAACAAGATCCACCCGGGCGATGCGATGGACAAGAACCTGTACGATCTTCCGCCGGAAGAGCTGTCGCAGGTGCCAACCGTGTGTGGTTCCTTGCGTGAAGCGCTGGAAGCCCTGAAGGCCGATCACGAGTTCCTGCTGAAGGGCGACGTGTTCACCAAGGACCAGATCGATGCCTACATCGAACTGAAGTGGCCCGAAGTGTATCGCTGGGAAATGGCGCCAAGCCCGGTCGAATTCGACATGTATTTCAGCGCCTAGGCGTTGGAACAAAGCAGCTAACGACAGGGGCGTCCGGAGCGATCCGGGCGCCCCTTCTCATGTCATCAAGCCTGCCCTAAGGCGGCGCAGGATCTGCCCCGCTACGACTGGAAATGTGATGCTGCTAACCTCTGTGCTGCTACTTGTCGGCCTGATCCTGCTGGTCATTGGCGGCGAATTGCTGGTGCGCGGGGCGGTGCGGATCGCGGCGTTTCTGGGAATGTCGCCGATGCTGGTCGGGCTGACCGTGGTGGGCATGGGCACCTCCGCCCCGGAACTGGCCGCCAGTGTGCAGGCCAGCCTGGCCGGATCGCCCGGCATTGCGCTGGGCAATATCGTCGGCTCGAACATCGCCAACCTGCTGCTGATCCTGGGCATTTCCGCCGTGCTCGCTCCGCTGGCGGTGCAGCGCGGCGTGCTGTGGCGTGATGGCGGGGTGGGCGTACTGGCCACACTGGCGATGATCGCGGCGGGCTATACGCTGGGGCTGGACCGGATCGTGGGCACGCTGTTCCTGTGCGCAACCGCCGGCTATATCTACTACGCCTACAGCCAGGAACGCGCCGGCGCGGCGCACGGTGCCGCCTATGACAAGGCGATGGCGGCGGAAGAGGCTGATCCGGCCCTGGTCCCGCTCGACCATCCCAGCGGCTCGCTGATCATGGCGATCCTGACCGTGATGGCCGGGCTGGTGGTGATCGTAGGTGGCGGCAAGTTGCTGGTCGATAATGCCATTGTGATCGCCGCCGACCTGGGTGTGACAGATGCGGTGATCGGGCTGACAGTGGTGGCCGTGGGCACATCGCTGCCCGAACTGGTCACCTCGGTAATCGCCGCCCTGCGCAAGCACAGCGAGATCGCGCTGGGCAACGTGCTGGGTTCCAACATCTTCAACATGCTGTTCATCGGCGGGGCCACCGGGCTGATGGCTCCGGCGGCCATCCCCGAAACCATCCTGCGGCTGGACCTGTGGCTGGCTTTGGCGGCAGCGCTGGCCGTCATGCTGTTCGCCTATACCGGAGGCAGGCTGAGCCGCCGCGAGGGTGTGATCCTGGTGGGGCTCTATGCCGCCTACACGCTGTTCACCGTGGGCGCCTTCTAAGCGTCGATCACCGCAGGGCTTGCAGTGTTCTCGCAGCGGATCGAGTGAGGACTTTCCTACAGCTGCAGCAAGTGCCTAATCCCGCTGGCGAATCTGCCCAGCCGGAGATCTGCCCATGTTTCCCGTCTTTTCGACCAAGCCCCGCCGCCGCATGTCGTCCGCCGGGATCGCGCATATCAAGCGGTTCGAAGGGTGCCGCCTGTCCGCCTATCCCGATCCGGGCACGGGAGGCGATCCGTGGACTATCGGATGGGGCGCGACCGGCGCGGGGATTGGCCCCGGAACCGTGTGGACGCAAGACCAGGCCGATGCGCGGCTGCTGGCCGATGTGGCACGTCATGCGGCAGATGTGGCGCGGGTGATCGGCCGGGCCGCCACCACCCAGGGCCAGTTCGATGCGCTGGTCAGCTTTCACTACAACACAGGCGCAATCGGCAAGGCCACGCTGACCCGGCTGCACGTGGCCGGCGATCATGTGGGCGCTGCCGGGCAATTTGCCCGTTGGGTGTTCGCCGGGGGCAAGGTCTTGCCCGGGCTGGTGCGCCGCCGCGAGGCCGAGGCAGCGCTCTACCGCAGCTAATCACACTAGTAGTCGCGCGAATATTCTGCTGCCACGCCGCCTCTGCCCACGGTGTTGATCGATGCCAGCAGCGAGAGCCAGCCGGTCACCCGGTATTCCAGTTCAGTCGCGTTATAGCCCTGCCCGTCGGTGATCAGTTCGACATAGAACCGCCGCGTCACATTCTTGCCCAGCGCCACTGCGGTGCCGCGATCGAGCGCAGCATCCGCGGGGACGATGCGCAGCCGGTCGAGCCCGATTGCGCTGCGCAGGCGATTGATCGGATCCAGCCCGCTGCCGCCGCGCAGGCTGGCCAGCGCCGAACCCAATTGCAGCGCATCGGTGGCCGACAGGCTGGTGATCGAACCGCCGAACAGCAACCGGGCCAGCAGTTCTTCTTCGGGCAGGGCCGGGATTGACGCAAAGTTGACTTCGGGCTGGATGCTGGTGCCGCGCACGGTCACATCGACATTCAACCCATCGACATCGGATTCGGCCAGAATATCGAGCCGCGGATTGATCGCCTCGCTCTCGTCAAAGTCGATCCGGCCACGGGTGATCTCGAACCGGACCCCGGCAAAGCTGTAGAACCCTTGGCGGGGCACGATCTGTACCTGACCGCCGATGCGCGGATCGGTGGTGGTCCCGCGCAGGCGGATGTCGCCGCCCCATTCGCTGTCGAGGCCCATGCCATCGACTTCGATACCGCGTGCAGCCGTGGCATTGATCAGGTAGCGCCACGGCCGGGCAGCACGACCCGGCGGGGCGAGGTCAACAGGCAGGTTGACCTCGGTAATGGCAATATCGGGCAGGTCCACCGCTTCATCCGCTGTACCCAGCCGCCATTGCGCCGCCCGCACGGTCAGCCGCCCGGCAATGGTGCCGTTGATCCCGTCAGACACCATGCGCATGGGCCCGGTTACCGTGGCCCCCATGCCGGGCAGTTGCAGGATGCGGGCATTGTTCGCGGCGAGGCGAATATCGATCTGCGGGCCGCGACCGCCGGTCATGTTGGACAGGTCGATGAAACCGCTGCCGGACACTCGCCCGCCATTGGGTGCTGTGCCGGAAAACGCGGTCAGGCGCAGGCGCGGTCCGTTGAATCGTCCGCGGGCCGACACGCCGGACAGGTCGGTCCCGGTGATGGGTGCCTGCACCCGCAATCCGTCGCCCGCCAAGGAACCCTGGACCTGCGGGCTGCCGAGCGAGCCGCGAACGTTGGCGGCCACATCAATATTGCCGGAAATGTCGATCACTTCGATCGCGGCCAGCCGCCACACCGCCTCGGCCGGGCCATCATAGCGCAGCTGGGCAAACAGGTCGCCGGCATACAATCGCTCGCCCAAGGGACCGCCAGCGGGCAGGTTCGAGATCGTCGCATCCAGCCGGCCACTCGCCACGCCGGCATCCTCGATCACCGCGCGGGCTTGCAGCAGACTGGGTGAAAGCTGCGCCACCAACGCAATGTCAAGTGGACGCGAGGTTTGCACCAGGCCCGACCGGGTGAGCCCGCTGGCGATCAGGCGCGCCTCGCCGGTGGGTACTCCACTATCGCTGCCGGCAAAATCGATCACGCCGGAAACCGTCCCGCCCAGTCCCAGATCACCGGTCAGCGCATCGACCAGGGCCACCGGCATGTCGGCCAGCGCCAGACGGCCTGCCATCGGCTGATCCCCGCCGAACCGTCCGCTGGCGATGGCAAACCCGTCAGCATAGGACAACTGCGCGCGTTCCAGTTCCCAGCCGCCGTCATCTGTGCGGGCGAGGACAGCGCGGCGCGGCATGGTGATCGCTTCACCGGCATAGGATCCGCGCACTGCCAGTGCGATCCGTTCCAGTGTGGCCTCGCCATTGAGCAGCAGTTCGAACCGGCTGCCGCGCTGGCCGGCCACTGCTGCGTTGAACGTGCCCTGGCCGCCGCGCACCTGGGCATTGGCCGCCATCCGGCCAAGGAACAGGTTGCCATAGCCAATGCCTTGCGCGCTCATCGTGCCTTCGATGGTGGTAGCATCGCCGCCTGCGGCATTGGCAATGAACCCGCGCGCATCCACATCGGCGCGCGCCAGGGTGAGCGGGGTTGCGCCGCCGAAGCGGGCGTCGCGCGCGGTCAGTTCAACATCGAAACCCTGCCCCTCGGGCCGTGCGGCCAGGCCGACCCGGCCGGCTACACCGCCGCCGGACAGCGCCAACCCGCCATCGACCCCGCCTGCAACCAGGTTCAGCTGCCCCTGGATCCGCGTCAGGGCCACGTCGAGCCGGTTGATCGCAATGCTCACCGCACCGCCTGCCGGGGCCACAACGTTCAGATCGCCATCAAATTCGCCCAGCAGCGATTGGCCGGTGGTGCCAATGGCAAACCCGTCGCCCGCAGGCTCCACCGCCACGCGCACATCGCGCAGGCCCGCCGAGGGCAGGGGATCGGCCAATACCAGCACCACCCGCGGTCCATCGTCCGCCAGCGTGGCTTCCACCGTGAAGGGACCATATTCGGTGTGGCGACCATTGCCTGTCAGATAGGTCGTCGCCCCATCCACCCGCCCTGCCAGCGTGACCGCCAGTTTGTCGGAATTGATCTGCATCTGGTTGAACGCGATCGGCCGTGCCGCGCCCAGCGTCACCCCACCGGCGAAGCGGATATTGCCCCCGGCCACGTTCTCCAGCGTAGCATTGCTGATCTGTGAAACCCGGCCCTGCAATTGTGCGGCCAGGCTCCACGGCCGGCCGCCACCAAGCGTCAGGTCGATCTGTGCCGTGGTATCAACCCGGCCCACATCATCGAACATCAGGTTGTCGGCCTCGACCGGTCCCACCAGCCGCACCAGTCCGCTGGCGAGGTTGGCATTGACGCCGAGTTGCGCGGTCAGGCCGGGGAACACGATCCCTAGCTGGTCCACGGTGATGCTGTCCCCCGCCCACACCAGCGTGCCGCCGATCCGGCCATTGCTGAGGCGCGGGTCGGCCAGCGCAATGCCGCTGACCACGCGCGCCACACGCATGTCGAGCGGCACCGAATAGCGACCGCCAACGCCCTGCAAGGTGCCCTGCTGGGTCACGTCGCTGAAAATGATGTCGCCCGCAACGATGCGGCCAATGCTGATCTGGTGCGGCACGTCCAGTCCTGCAAACGGGCCATCGAGCCGGGCAGCCAGTCGGGCATCCTCCAGCGCCACAGCTGAGCCGAACAGCATGGAATCGAGCAGTTCGGCATCGATCTGCAAGGCATCGAAGCGGTTATCGGCCAGATCGATTGCCCCGCCACCGTCAAGGTTGAATCCCTGGGCGCGCAGGGCGAAGCTGCCTTCCAGCACGCTCGCCTCCAGGGTGCCCGAAGCAGTAAAGGCCACCTCGCGGCCCAGGGCGCGGGCTGTCAGCCCGGCGACAAAATCGCCCGGAACGGCTTGCCCGACCAGCCGGTATTGCCCGTCGTCATTGTAGATATTCACGTCCAGCAAGGGCTGGCCGCCATGCTGTGCGATCAGTTTACCGGCCCAGTATTCCCAGCTTCCATCGCCTTCGAGGCGCACGACCAGATCCTGGTCGGTCCCGGCCAGCCTGGCCAGGAAGCCGCCTGCCGGGGAGACATAGTCCAGATCAAGGTCGAACACATCGCCATCGGGTTCGGCATCGACGAGGAAGTTGAACCGGTCACCCCCGCCAAGATCGCCACCGGCATCGAGAAAGACATGGCCGCGGCGAATATCGGCCTCGGTCCGGAACTGGATCGTCCGTTCCTCGCCCAGCACGCCTTCGACCACCCGCAGGTCTTCGACCACCAGACGATCCACGCGAATATCGAAATCGGGCAGGATCGGCGCATCGGGATCACCCGGCACCAGTTCGGGCAAGGCGTAGAGCGTGCCATCGCTCAACACCAGGTGTCGCACATCCAGTCCGGTGAAGAACCACTTCCACGGGCGCCAGTTGAGGTCGACCGTGGGTACTTCGAGGAACAACACCCCGTTGGCATCGCGCAGCTTTACATCTGTGAAGGTCGCACTCCACAGGACCGAGCCTTCGATCCCGCCCACTTCCACCGACAGGCCCGATGCAGGCGCATAGGAACTGACCTGATCAAGCAGGAATTGCCTCCCTGGCGGGGTATGCAGGAACACCGCGAAGGCAACCACGATGGCCAGCAGCAGGATCACCGCGCGGCCGGCCCACACCCACAAACGGCGTAACGGGCCGCGCCTGCGCACAACCGGCTGTTCGAGCGGAGTTTCGGCCTCGGCCATCAGAAAGCCTGCCCCAGCGCGACATAGAGCGCCACGGGGCCATCGCCCGGCTGCCGGTTCAAGGGCACGCCCAAATCGACGCGGATCGGGCCAAAGCCGGTCTGGTAACGCACGCCCACGCCCACACCCAGGCGGATGTCGCTGAAATCGGGCACCGTGCCGGTGTTGACCACCCCTGCATCGACAAACGGCACGACCGAAATTGCCCCATCCATCAAACCTGTTCGCACCCGTGCTTCTGCCGCCAGTTCCAGCAGCGAGCGGCCGCCGTTGGGTTCGCCAAGCCCGTCGCGCGGGCCGATCGACTGGTAGCCATAACCACGCACCGACCCGCCGCCACCGGCATAGAAGCGCCGCGACGGGGCAATGTCGGTAATGTCTGCTCCGGCGATGGTACCGGCCCGGGCACGCGCCGCCAGCACCACGTTTTCGCCTGCGCTCTGGTAATAGGACAGGTCAAACTGCACCTTCAGGTAGGTGGCATTGCCGCCATCGACCCGCGACAGTTCAGGGCTGATCGCGCCGCGCAGGCGGAAGCCTGTTGTCGGGTCCAGCAGGTTGTCGCTGGTGTCGATCTGGCCCCAGACGGGCAAGGCGGCGACCAGGAAGGTATTGTTCGGCGTGGTGAAATCGCGCTTGGTCTCGCGCTCCTCGGTGGCCACCAGTTCCAGCCCGAATCCGAACGACAGCGGCTTCTGGAACAACAGCGTGCTGACCCGTTCATAAGTGCCGATCAGCGAAGCTGTGCTGGCTTCGAAGGCATCGTTGTCGATGGTCGAGGCATAGGCATCAAGCGTCAGGATGCGATCCCGCCCGTTGAAGTTGTTCTTGCGGAAGGTCACCCCGGCCAGCTGTTCCTGCGTGCCGGCGATCCCGCGCACGCGCAGCAGGCCTTCAGGCGGGAACAGGTTGCGATGTTCCCAGCTGCCCGCCAGCCGGATGCCTTCCTCTGTCCCGAACCCGATCGATCCGGCCAGCGTGCGCAGCGGAGCCGGCGTCAGGCCAACCGCAATGTCCACCGTGCCCGGCTGGTCGCCCACAGGCGGCGTGATTTCAACCGGCGTCATCGTGACCGAACCGACCAGTCCGGTCGCCAGGATCGCGCGGCGCAAGTCCATCTCGTCACTGCGCCGATACAGATCACCCGGTTCGAACCGGGCAATATCGGCCAGGTGATCGGCCGGGAGGAATCGTTCCATCGAGCTGGTGACAGTGCCGAACACATACCGTCCACCCGGCTCCACCGGCATCGTCACATCGCCTTCAAGCCGGGCATAGTCGACCAGCAGTTCGGGATCCTCGATCGCGGCAAAGGGATAGCCGCTCTCGCCCAGCGCGCTATCCAGTTCAAAGCGTTCGTCGGTGATCGTATCGAGCGACAGCGGATCGCCCGGAAACACTTCATAGGTCTTGCGCAGCGCCTCGAAATCGTTGCCCGTGGCGGCCAGGTTGCCAAGATCCACCGCGCCCACTGCAAAGCGGCGTCCAGGGATCACGTCGAACCGCGCGACCGGGTCTTGGGAGGCATCGGCCCGATCTTCAGCGATCACGATCGAGCGGATCACCTGGGCGTCGAAATAGCCGTTGGTCCGCAGCAAGCGCGCCAGCAGATCCTCGTCGGCCCGGGCCTGCGCCGCCAGCCGCGCCTGGCTGCCGTCATCATCCAGATCGACCACGGTCGACAGCGCCTTGAACCGGGCGAGGAATTCGTCGCGAATGGGGAACAGCGCCTGATCGGACGGGAAGGCCAGCACCAGTTCGCTCGAAATGCGCTCCTCGCTCACTTCGGGTAGCGGCGGAATGACCTCGTCGAAGGTGACAAATTCGATCGGCTCTTCGGCTGACGGCAGCGGATCCACGTCTGGCAGGACCAGATCCTCCGGCGGTTCGAGCGTCAGCAGCGGCATCGGCTCCAATGGCGAATCCGCTTCGAGCACGCCGCTTACGTCACTCGTGCTGCCATCGGGATCGCCGCCCTGCCCGGCCCAGGCTTCAGGGTCATTGACCGCTTCCTCGGGGATAAGGTCATCCAAGGTGGGCAGGCTTTGCGCCGCCAGCGGTGCGGTGATCGTGTTGGCCGCAAGGGCAAGGCAGGCAACGAGAACTCTCGCCATCCCCGTAACCAGCAGGGGGGCGCAGCGCTTCATTCCATTGGCACAGGAGCGATCAGACGAAGCGATATTGCCGCTGCTCGCCCGGTGCGCCGTCCTTGGTTGCACCTTCAAGCCCGCTCCCGGGCTGTTCAGCAGCGAGGGATGCGATGCGGGCGCTTTGTTCGCCATCTGCCATGCGACTCCACCCATCGGGCCCGAGTTGTTCGAGCGGACGGTAGCGCACCTTGTATTGCATGCGCGGCGATCCATCGACCCAATAGCCGAGGTAGACGTAGGGCAGCCCGGCTTCCCCCGCCCTGCGGATGTGATCGAGGATAACGTAATTACCAAGCCCGCTGCGCTCCCCGCACTCCGGATCGTAGAAGCTGTAGATCATCGAGAGCCCATCCCCCTGCTGATCGGTCAGGCATGCAGCGACAAGTTTGCCCGGCCGCCCATCATGATCAGGCTCCCTGTATTCGATAACAAAGCTGGAAACCGAGGTATGTTCCACCATGTCGGCATAATCGACCTCGTCCATCGCGGCCATGCCGCCGCCGGGGTGCCGGCTGGCGAGGTATTTCTGCAGCAGGGCATACTGTTCGGACGTGGCCCAGGGGCGGCATTCGGTCACCACCAGGTCATCGTTGCGGCGCAGGCTGCGGCGCTGGGTGGCAGAAGCGCGGAATTCAGCCGCCACCACGCGCACCGACACGCAAGCCCGGCATTCGACGCAGGATGGGCGATAGGCGACGGTCTGGCTGCGGCGGAAACCGATCCGGCTAAGCGCGTCATGCAGGTGTTCCGAATGCGGGCCCTTGAGTTCGGTGAACACCTTGCGCTCGGTCCGGCCCGGCAAATAGGGACACGGGGCCGGGCTGGTCACGAAGAAGCGGGGAAATCGAACGGGCGCCGTCACCTCTTCGCACATCCTCTTGATTGGCCTGGTTGATCCATTTGCGAACTGTACCGCCTATGCAGTGCGGATTCGTGCCGTGGAATGATCTTAACCACAATTCGCCCCGAGGTCAGGGTTAATTTGCACAAGCCTGCGGGTAAGTACGCGGGTCCGCCCCGAAACGGATCAGTTCAGTTCGACGTGACTAACCGAATAGCCGGTCCGCCGCAGGTCCGAAATCAGCGCTTCGAGCTGCTCGCGGTCACGCGCCTCACATTCAATGTCGGTCACCAGGCCCTTGGCGGGCAGGTTGGTGAAGATCCGCTGATGGTAGATTTCCAGGATATTGACGTTGTGGCGGTTGAACAGGTCCATCACCTTGAACAGCGCGCCCGGGCGGTCCTGCAGGTTTATCTGCAGCCGTGCCAGCCGGCCCGATCGCGCCAGGTCGCGCAGCAGCACGTTGGCCAGCAGCCTGGTATCGATATTGCCGCCGCACAGCACCAGCCCGACCTTCTTGCCCTGGAACCGCGCACGATGCGCCAGCACGGCCGCCAGCCCCGCCGCGCCCGCGCCTTCGACTACGGTCTTTTCAATCTGAAGCAGCAGCGCCACCGCCTCTTCCAGGTGCGGTTCTTCCACCAGCACGATGTCGTCCACCACATCGCGGATGATCTGGCGGGTGAACTGCCCCGGTTCCTTCACGGCAATGCCTTCGGCCAGAGTATCGCCGCCGCATTCGACCGCCTGGCCCTTGTAGTGCCCGTACATCGATGGATAGAGCGCGGCCTGCACGCCGATCACTTCCATGCCCGGCTTCAGCGCCCGCGCCACCGTGCCCATGCCCGAGATCAGGCCGCCGCCGCCGATCGGCACCACGATGGTATCAAGGTCCGGCGCATCGGCGAACATTTCCAGCGCTACCGTGCCCTGTCCTGCGGCCACCAGCGGATCATCGAACGGATGGATGAAAGTCAGGCCAAGCTGCTTTTCCATGCTGAGCGCAATGGCATTGGCTTCATCGAAGGTTTCGCCATCCAGGATGACCTTGCCGCCAACGCTTTCGGTCTGCATCACTTTCACCGTGGGCGTGGTGCGCGGCATCACGATGGTGACAGGCACGCCAAGCCGGGTGCCGTGGTAGGACAGACCTTGTGAATGATTGCCGGCGCTCGCCGCGATCACGCCCTTGGCGCGCTGCGCCGCATCAAGGTTGAGCAATGCGTTCAGAGCCCCGCGTTCCTTGTAGGCGGCGGTGAACTGCTGGTTTTCAAACTTCAGCCACACCTCTGCCCCGGTAATGTTCGACAGCGTGCGGCTGTGCACCGTGGGGGTATGCACGACAGCATCGCCGATCCTATCCGCTGCAGCGCGGATATTGGCGAGGTCGAGTTTTGCGGGCGGTGTTGCTCCCTGGTCCATGCGGCACGGCCTATCGCATTTTTCTGCCCAAAGGGAACCCTCGTCCGCATTCGGGCGTGCAAAGATTGCTTTAGCGGGCCTTAGTTGGCAGTCAGGCGCCAATGACAAACTCCCTCGATATCACTTTTCTGGGCCTGGGCACGATGGGTGCCCCGATGGCCCGCCACCTTGCAAGCGCCGGCCACCGCGTGACCGGCTGGAACCGCACACTGGCCCGCGCCGAAGCCTGGGCGGACCAGTGCAGCGCGCAGGGACTGGCCGTTTCGCTCGCCCCCTCTGCCGCCGAAGCGGTGACAGGGGCGCAGGTGGTGCTGTCGTGCCTCGGCAATGATCACGACCTTGCGCAGGTAATGTTGGGTGAGCAAGGCGCGCTGGCAGCGATGCAGCCGGGCGCACTGTATGTCGATCACACCACGGTCAGCCCCGCCATTGCCCGGCGGCTGGCGGAAGAAGCGGACAAGCTCGGCTTGCTGGCATTGGACGCTCCGGTTTCTGGCGGACAGGCGGGCGCGGAAAACGGCAAGCTGTCGATCATGTGCGGCGGCAGCGCCGAGGCAATGGCGGCGGCCAAGCCGGTGATGCAGGCCTATGGCTCTCGGATGGTCCACATCGGTCCGGCCGGCACGGGGCAAGGGGCCAAGGCGGTCAACCAGGTATGCATCGCCGGCGTGCTGGCAGGATTGTCGGAAGGGGTAGCCCTGGCCCAGGCCAGCGGGCTCGACATGGACGCGGTGTTCGCCGCGATCAGCGGCGGCGCAGCGCAATCCTGGCAGATGGACAACCGCTGGCAAACGATGGCAGCAGGCGAGTTCAACTTCGGCTTCGCGATCGACTGGATGCGCAAGGATCTCGCCATCGCACTGGCGGCGGCGCAGGAACACGGGCTGGCCTTGCCGGTTACCACGCAGGTGGACGGACTTTACAACAAGGTGCAGGCAATGGGCGGCGGGCGGCAGGATACCAGCGCGCTGATCCGCCACCTGTCCGCAGGGGGCGCAGCATGAAGGCCGCCCTGCTGGCCGCCGCCGCTGTGCTGCTGACTGCCACACCCGCTGTGGCCGACACCCATTTCGACAATATCGAGGGCCTGTCTGTCAGGCGCGATGGCGGGGTGGACCGGTTTGCCGGCATGGTGGTGGATGACGAGGGGCGGATCGTCCAGCTGCTCGATTTTGGTGACCGGCCGACCGGCGAGATCGATTTCTACGTCGATCTTGCAGGCCGCACCGTGGTGCCCGGCTTCATCGATTCGCATGCCCACGTGATGGATTTGGGCCTGTCCCGGTTATCGCTTGACCTGTCGGGTGCCGCCAGCCTTGATCAGGCGCTGGCTATGGTAGCCGCTTATGTGGCTGAATACCCCGGTCGTCCGTGGATTGTCGGTACCGGCTGGAACGAGGAGCGGTGGAGCCTGGGCCGGCTGCCCACCGCGGCCGATCTCGATGCTGCAAGCGACGGTCGGCCGATCGTGCTGGAGCGGGCCGATGGCCACGCCTTGTGGGCCAACAGCCTGGCGCTGGAAAATGCCGCGATCACCGCGCAAACTGCCGATCCCATTGGTGGCCGGATCATCCGGCAGGCCGGATCGCGCGCCCCGGCAGGGGTGCTGGTCGACAATGCGATGGCGCTGGTGCGGGCAGTCGTCCCGCCGCCACGTCCGGGTGACATGGATCTGGCGCTGCACCAGGCGCAGCGGGCGTTCTTCAGCCACGGCGTTACCGCAGTGGCCGACATGGGCACCAGCATCGAGGACTGGATGGCGTTCCGGCGCGCTGGCGATGCCGACCGGCTTTCGCTGCGCATCATGTCCTATGCCGATAGCGTGCAGACCATGTTGCTGATCGGCGGCCCCGAACCGACCGGCTGGCTGTATGAGGATCGCCTGCGGTTGAACGGGGTGAAGTTCTGGCTGGATGGTGCGCTGGGATCGCGTGGCGCGCTGCTCAAGGCGCCCTATGCCGATGAAGCCGGCCATCGCGGGCTGGCTGTGCTGGATGGCACGCAGCTGCGCAATTCGATGAGCCGCGCCGCGATGGACGGGTTCCAGGTGGCGATCCACGCTATCGGCGATGCCGCCAATGCCGATGCCCTGGCCGCGATCGACCAGCTCGCGCCCGATTTCCCCGGCGACAGGCGTTGGCGGATCGAACATGCGCAAGTGGTCGATCCGGCCGATATTGCCCTGTTCGGACAGCACGGGGTGATCGCATCCATGCAGCCGGTCCACCAGACCAGCGACCGGCTGATGGCCGAAGCGCGGCTGGGGCCTGACCGGTTGGGCGGAGCCTATGCATGGCGCTCGATCGCCGCCACCGGCGCGCCGCTGGTGTTCGGGTCCGATGCACCTGTGGAAGTGCCCGATGTGCTGGAAGGCATGGCCGTGGCAATCAGCCGGGTCGATGCCACTGGCGAGCCGGTGGGCGGCTGGTGGCCAAGCGAAGTTGTCAGCCGCGAAACCGCGCTGGCGGCCTATACCGCTGGCGGTGCCTATGCCGGATTTGCCGAAGGTCGGTTCGGATCGCTTGCGCGCGGCGAACGGGCCGATTTCGTGGTGCTGGATGCCGATCCCTTGATCGAAAGCCCCGCTGACATCCGCAATATCAAGGTGCTGGAAACATGGATTGCCGGGCAGCGGGTATGGTCGGCCGAAGACGGGGAGTAGGGTCCGCTAGCTGCCCTGTTCGATCTTCGGCACCGCTGCCGCCTCAGCTTCAGCCGCCGCTTCCGCCGCCTTGGCATCGCGCTTCTCGGTGATCGCCATGATCACCAGCGATCCTTCGAACAGGAAGATCAGCGGGATCGCCAGCATCAGCTGCGAGACCACGTCGGGCGGGGTGGCCACTGCTGCCACAACGAACATGGCCACAATCACATAGCGCCGCGCCGCGATGAGCTGCGCGCGGCTGACAATCCCGGCCCGGTTGAGGAGCAGCAGCAGCACCGGCAACAGGAAGCTGATCCCGAAGGCCAGGATGAACTGCATCACCAGCGTCAGGTAATCATCGGTGCCGGGCAGGGCTTCGAGCGACAGGCCGCCCATCTCGCCTTCAAACCCCAGGAACCAGCTGAACGCCGTGGGCATGACCACGTAATAGGCGAGCGCCGCACCGCTCGTGAACAGGATCGGGGTGGCCAGCAGGAAAGGCAGGAATGCGCCCTTTTCCTTAGCATAGAGACCCGGCGCGATGAAGGCCCACATCTGGTTGGCGATCACCGGGAAGCTGACGAAGAAGGCGGCAAACAGCGACACCTTAATCTCGACGAAGAAGGCTTCGTACAGCCGGGTAAAGATCAGTCGCCCCTCGCCCGGCGGGAACGCGTCGGTCAGCGGGCGCACCAGGAACCCGAAAATCTCGTCGGCGAAATAGAAGCATACGGCAAAAGCCAGCAGCAACGTGATGACGCAGCGCATCAGCCGCTTGCGCAGTTCGATCAGGTGATCGAGCAGCGGGGCCTGGCTCTGGTCAAGTTCCTTGAGCTTGAACGCCATGGCTACTCGCCCGCCTTTTCAGGTGCAGGAGCCGCAGCAACCTCTGGCGGGGTCGCTGGCGGGGCCGCTGGCGCTGGCGCGGCCGGGGTCATTTGCGGGGTCGATGCGGATTCAGCCGTGGCCGCAGGATAGGCGCCGGTCTGCGCGGCGTCTGCCGGACCGCCGTTGGGATGCAGCCGCATCACCTTCTCGTTCTGCTCTTTCCACTTCTTCTCCAGGTCTTCCATTTCTGCCTCGCGGATCATGGCATCAAGACCTGTGCGGAAATGGGTGGACATCTTGCGCGCCTTGCCGATCCACCGGCCCGCCTGGCGCAGGGCAGCAGGCATGTCTTTGGGACCGATCACAACGATCGCCACCACGGCTACCAGCAATATCTCGGACGCGCCGATATCGAACATCGGCTGATTTCCCGCTTACTGGCCGCTGTTGTTGGCGGGAGTTTCCGACGGGGTGGGGGCAGGAGCGGCCGGCGGCGACGAAATCTGCGCAGGCGGAGCCGTGGGCGCAGGTGTGGCGGGCTTGTCGTCCGCTGCTTCGCCCAGACCGGTCTTGAAGCTTTTGATACCCTTGCCGAAGTCACCCATCACATCGGAAATGCGGCCACGACCGAACAGCAGCAGCACCACCACCAGGACGATGACCCAGTGCCAAAGCGAAAAACTACCCATCACGAAACTCCGAATTGCATGGCGGAGCACGCGGCTCCTGAAACACAAATTATGCCCGAGAACCCTGTCTAGGCGCTTTCCGGCGCGCTTGCCAGCCCGCCGTTACCCTCTGCCGCATCATCAGCCTGCTGGCCGATCACCTCGTCATAGGCATCGTCCACCGGATCGAGCAGGCCCGCCGCCTTCAACTCGTCGATCCCGGGCAGGTCACGGCGGCTCTTAAGGCCAAAATGGCCGAGGAATTCGGGCGTGGTGGCATAGATCACCGGGCGACCGGGCACTTCGCGCCGCCCTGCCACGCGCACCCAGCCCGCTTCCATCAGCACGTCCAATGTGCCCGCGCTGGTCTGCACCCCGCGAATCGCCTCGATCTCGGCCCGGCTGACGGGTTCGTGATAGGCGACGATGGCCAGCACCTCGGTGGCGGCGCGGCTGAGGCGGCGCAACTGCTCCTTCTCGCGGCGCAGCAAGTGCGCCAGATCGGGCGCGGTCTGAAATTGCCAACGCTTGCCGTGTTCGACCATATTGACCCCGCGCGTTGCGTAAAACGCCTGCAATTCGTCCAGCGCCGCGCGCACGTCGGCACCTTCGAGATGGGCCGAGATTTGCTCGGCAGTCATCGGTTCATCGGCGGCGAACAATGTTGCTTCCACCGCGCGCACCAGATCATCGGACGGCTCGGTCATGCCTCTATCCGGCGCAAGTGGAGCGGTCCGAACACATCGTCCTGCCGCAGTTCCGCCCGCCCGCGCCGCGCCAGTTCCAGCGCCGCGACAAAACTGGACGCGAGCGCAGAGCGGCGCAGGCGCGGGTCGGAATGGGAGGGGAGGAAAGTGCGCAGTTCCATCCAGTCGAGGCTGACGCCAAGCATGGCCGAAACCCGGTCAATCGCGGCGTCCAATGTCATCACTGGCCGGTCGCGCACCATGTGGACCACCAGCTCGGTCCGCAGCTTCACGTCGCCATAGGCGCGCACCAGCTGGTACCAGTCGCATTGCCACTGGTTTTTCTTGAGGATCTTGAGGCCTTCGGGCGCGCCCCGGGCGAACACATCACGCCCCAGCCGGTCACGCGCCATCAGCCGGGCAGCGGCATCGCGCATGGCCCCCAGCCGCTCCAGCCGCAGTTGCAGGCGCAGCGCCAGTTCCTCGGGGCTTGGATCCTCCTGCTCATCCTTCGGCAGCAGCAGCGCGGACTTGAGGTAGGCGAGCCAGGCCGCCATCACCAGATAATCGGCGGCGATTTCCAGTTTCAGCGCCTCGGCCCGCTCGATATAATCGATATACTGGTCCACCAGCGCGAGGATCGAAATCGATTTGAGATCGACCTTCTGCCGCCGCGCCAGATCGAGCAGCAGGTCGAGCGGTCCCTCCCATCCATCCAGTTCCAGATAGAGCGCAGCGTCGCCGCCCGGCTGGCCGGCGGGGCCATCCCACTCATCCGCCGCTGGCGCATCATGGGGCGCAGAAAGGATCAGACCGTCGTCGATCACACCGCGTGCACCTGTGCCAGCAGGCCGTCGCGGGTGGCGAGCAGTTGCGCACGGTCAGCCTCCTGCGCCTGGGGATAGTCCAGCGCGGCAGCCAGCCGCCTGGCGGCTACGGAAGACATTGCGGGCAAGCGATTGGCGATCCCCACCATGTCATCCATCTTGCCCCAGCAGTTGAGCACCACATCGCAGCCCGCCGCAATCGCGCGCTCGCTGCGTTCGGGAATGGTGCCGTCCAGTGCCTGCATGTCGATATCATCGGTCAACAGCAGGCCTTCGAACCCGAGCCGGCCACGGATCACTTCGGCGATGATGCGGTGGGACAGCGTGGCGGGGTGATCTGCATCCCATGCCGGGTACAGTACATGCGCGCTCATCCCGATGGGTGCATCGTGCAGTTTGGCGAACGGGGCGAGGTCTGTTGCCAGCTCCTCTGCGGTGGCGCCGACGACCGGCAATTCCTTGTGGCTGTCAGCCAGGGCCCTGCCGTGGCCGGGCATGTGCTTGATACAGCCGGTCACACCCGCCCGTGCCAGTCCGTCGAGCACCGCGCGCCCCAGTGCCGCCACGGCCAGCGGATCAGACCCCAGCGCCCGGTCGCCGATCACGTCATGCGCGCCCATCTGCCGCACATCCAGCAGCGGTGCATAGTCCACCGTGATGCCAACCTCGGCCAGATCCTGCCCCAGCAAGTGTGCATTCGCCCGCGCTGCCTCGATCGCACTGGCGGGGGCAACCTGCCACAGGTCGGCAAAGGCCCAGCCACACGGATAGGACGGCCACACCGGCGGCTTCATGCGCGCCACGCGGCCACCTTCCTGGTCGATCGACACCAGCAGGCCGTCGCGTCCGTGGATGGTGCGCAGGTCATCGGTCAACGCGCGCACCTGCTCTACGCTTTCCACGTTGCGCCCGAACAGGATATAGCCGGCCGGATCAGCCTCGGCAAAGAAGGCCCGCTCGGCGGCGGTCAGCACGGTTCCGGAAAGGCCGAAGATGGCGGGTGTCATAATCGGCAGGAGTCGCAGGAATACCCGCCTGCTTCAAGCGTAACCGGAACGGATGATGTGGACAGGTGCCAGCGCGGCAGCGATCAGCGCTTCACCTGGCAATCGCCGCCACCATTGCGGATCGCACGGCATACGGTGTCTGCGGCGGCGGCATTGCTGGCCACGGCTTGCAGGCGGAAGATCGTGCCGCTGTCGGCAGTGCCCTCGATGATCCGGTGGTTCAGACCCGACAGGACATCGAACCGGCCGCTCAGCTGGCTCCATCCCGCCTCGGCAGAAGCGCGGCTGGAATAGGCGCCGACCTGGATGCCCACGCCTGTGGCGCGCGGAGCAGCTGTGGGCGTGGCGCCCGGGCTGGCCGGAGTAGCCGCCGGTGCCGCAGGTCCGGCTTGTTCGACATCGATCGACGGGGCGGCATCGTTGCTGGCTATGCGGCCTTCGCGGCCTTCGCCCTCGCCAACCTCGAAGCTGAGATCGCCGGTTCCCGCAACTTCGGTGCCGCCGGCATCGGTCGGCCGCGTCTTGTAGGCGCCGTCGGGCGCGGCAATGGTGCTGCCGTCGGGGGCGGTATCGCCGCCCATCCGGCCTGACAGGAAATGGTTGGCCGCAAACAGGATCGCGGCCAGCGCCACCACGGCCAGCGCAGCAAAAATAAGGATGCGGTAATCGGTGCCCTGCTCGACTTCCTCGTCATCGGCTTCAAGCCAGGGAAGCGCGTCACCATCCCCTGTCAGGGTGAGCTGTTCGCCGGCTTCGTAGGCATCGCCCTCGGGCACATCGCCCTCGTGTTCACCGCCCGAAGCGACCATATTCAAAGCTCCTCAACCGCTTCCACGCCCAGCAGAGCGAGGCCATTGCGGATTACCTGCCCGATTTGGGTGACAAGGAAAAGCCTCGCCTCGGACAGTTGGCGGTCCTGTGCCACGATGATGCGCTTTGTCTGATCATCATTGCCCAGGTTCCAGAACGCATGGAATGTGGCTGCAAGGTCATACAGATAGAACGCGATCCGGTGTGGTTCGCGCGCCTTGGCAGCCGCTTCCACTTCGCGCGGGAACTGTGCGGCCTGCTTGATCAGGGCCAGATCGTCGGCGGTCAGCAGGGACAGTTGCGCATCGGACGGCGCAAACCCTTCGGCCTCGGCCTTGCGCAGGATCGAACGGATCCGGGCATGGGCATATTGCACATAGAACACCGGATTGTCTTTCGATGCCTCGACCACCTTGGCGAAGTCGAAATCCATCTGCGCTTCGGGCTTGCGGGCCAGCATGGTGAACCGCACCACGTCCTTGCCCACTTCCTCTACCATATCGGCGATGGTGATGAAATTGCCGCTGCGCTTGGACATCTTGGCCGGTTCGCCGTTGCGCAACAGCTGGACCATCTGCACCAGCTTGACGTCGAACGGGATGGTATCGCCCTGCCCTTCGGACAAGGCGGCCACGGCGGCCTTGATCCGCTTGACCGTGCCTGCGTGGTCCGCGCCCCAGATATCGATCAGTTCGTCAGCCGTTTCGGCCTTCTGCATGTGATAGGCCAGGTCAGCGCCAAAATAGGTCCACTTGCCATCGGACTTCTTGATCGGGCGGTCCTGGTCGTCACCGAATTTGGTGGAACGGAACAACGGCAGTTCAACCGGTTCCCAGTCTTCCGGCGTCTTGCCTTTGGGCTGTTCGAGCACGCCATCATACACCAGGTCATGCGCCCGCAGCCACTTTTCCGCTTCCTCCGGCTTGCCCGCTGCCTGCAGTTCGGCTTCCGACGAGAACACATCGTGCTTGATGCCCAGCAGCGCCAGATCGGCGCGGATCTGTTCCATCATGCCGGCCACGGCACGGGTGCGGAAATCGATCAGCCATTCGCTTTCGGGCGCGCCGACGAACCGGTCGCCCAGCTCCGCTGCCAGCGCAGCGCCGATGGGCTTGAGATAATCGCCCGGGTAGAAACCAGGCGGAATTTCGCCAATGTCCTCGCCAAGCGCCTCGCGGTACCGCAGGTGGACCGAGCGGGCCAGGGTATCGACCTGGCTGCCCGCATCGTTGACATAATATTCGCGGATTACCGTATGCCCGGCGGATTCCAGCAGGCTGGCCAGCGCATCGCCCACCACCGCGCCGCGGCAATGACCCATGTGCATCGGGCCGGTGGGATTGGCCGAGACATATTCCACATTGACCCGCCGCCCCTGGCCCATGGTGGAACGGCCATAACCATCGGCCATGGTGGCAATGGCTGCCAGTTCGGCCAGCCAGTTGGCAGACGTAAGGCGCAAGTTGATGAAACCGGGGCCGGCGATCTCGGCGCTTTCGACCAGCGGATCGGCAGCCAGCTTCTCGACAATTTTTTCAGCCAGCGCGCGCGGGTTGGTCGCGGCAGGCTTGGCCAGGACCATGGCGGCATTGGTGGCAAGATCACCGTGCGCAGGATCACGCGGCGGCTCTACCGCCACATTGCCGCGCGGGCATCCGGCCGGCAGGTGGCCCTCTGCCTCAAGCGCAGCCAGAACGGCATCAATCCGGGCCGCATAGGCGGTGTACAGCGTGTGGTTAGCGTCCATGCCGCGCCGTTAGCCTGTTTGCCCACCACACGGCAAGGCACCAACGGCCCCGCTCCAATGGCCCGGCGCCAACGGCAAGACGGAAGCAGCCTATCGGGTCGCGTTGTACTGCAGTTGCGCGTCGGTCAGCTGGAAACCCACCAGCAGTTCGAAATTGGCGCGGGCCAGGGCGGCGCGCACTTCGGGCAGGGTCAGCGGATCGACTGCCGCATCGTTGTCGCCCGCCTCGCGTTCACGGGTGATCCGCTCGCGAATGTCGGCCGGCAGGGTTGCCTCCGCACGATTGACCAGCGCGCCGGCCATGCCCGGGGCACTGGCGCGAGCCTGTCCGTCGGCGAAATTGAGGGTGACGGTGCGCAACCGCTTGGCGATCACCGCATCGCCGCCGCGCAGGACAGTGCCGAAATATGTCAGCTCCACCGTGCGCGCACCCTGGGTGTTGCGGCGCTGGGCCTGCACTTCGAACGTGGCATCGGTCCGCACTTCGGCGCCGGAATCGTCGCAGGTACTGCGGACATTGGTGATCACGGCTGTCACATCCAGCGCATCGGCAGTGGTGGCACCGGCAGGCGAGAACAGCGTCACGTCGCCGGTATGTTCGGCAATGCCCACCGCCGGGCAGATCGAACGCAGCGCAGTGATGCCGACACCCTGTTCCACAACGATGTCGCCAGAGGTCTTGCAGCCGACCAGGCCGAATGCGGCTAGTGCGACGATCGAAGCTATGCGGAGGTTCATTCCCGGTCCTTGTCCTTTACCAGAAGCAGCCCCTACCCCTTTCGCTTCCGGGCGACAACCGCTAGTGGCGTGGATATGAACGCTCCCTTTCCCGATCCCGCCGCACCGGCCGATAGTGTCGTCCAGAAGCGCCCGCTCACCGTCCTGATTGCCGCCCCGCGCGGATTTTGCGCCGGGGTCGACCGGGCGATCGAAATCGTCGAGCGCGCGCTCGAACGCTATGGCGCCCCGGTCTATGTCCGGCACGAGATTGTCCATAACCGCTATGTAGTCGACAGCCTGAAGGACAAGGGTGCGGTATTTGTGGAGGAACTGGACGAAGTGCCCGAAGGCGTGCCGGTGGTGTTTTCCGCCCACGGCGTTCCCAAAAGCGTTCCGGCCGAGGCCGAGGCCCGCAAGATGATCTATGTCGATGCCACCTGTCCGCTGGTCAGCAAGGTCCACCGCCAGGCCGAACGTCAGATCGAGGCCAAACGGCACATAGTGTTCATCGGCCATCGCGGCCATCCGGAAGTTATCGGCACGTTCGGCCAGGTGGCTGAAGGCCAGATGACGCTGGTCGAAACTGTCGAGGATGTCGCCACGCTGGAAGTGCCGGCCGATCGCGGCCTGGCATTCCTGACACAAACCACGCTGTCGGTGGATGATACTGCACACATCATCGAGGCACTGAAGGCCCGTTTCCCGCACATCGTGGCCCCCAAGGCGGAAGACATCTGCTATGCCACGTCCAACCGTCAGGCAGCGGTCAAGGAGATCGCCCCGGAAGCTGATCTGGTGCTGGTGATCGGTGCGCCCAATTCGTCCAATTCGCTGCGGCTGGTCGAAGTGGCAGAACGCTGCGGCACGCCCGCCAGGCTGATCCAGCGCGGCAGCGAGATCGAGGAAAGCTGGCTGGAAGGGATCGCCACCGTGGGCCTCACGGCCGGTGCATCGGCCCCCGAAGCGCTGGTGCGCGAGGTCATCGCACGGCTGGGTGAATGGCGCGAGGTGGATGAGCGCGCCGTGCTGACCGCGCAGGAAACCATGATCTTCAAATTGCCCCGCCAGCTGACGGAATAGGCGCCTGTGGCAGTCTATACCCAGCTTTCGTCGGACGATCTGGCGGCCCTGATCGCGCAGTATGACGTGGGCGACGTGGTCAGCGCCAAGGGCATTGCCGAAGGCGTGCAGAATTCCAATTTCCTGGTCGACACGACTGGCAGAGATGGTGCGGGCTCGCGCTATATCCTGACGATCTATGAAAGCCAGACCGTGGTGAAGGACTTGCCGTTCTTCCTGGGCCTGCTGGATCATCTTTCGGCATCCGGCTGCCCGGTTCCGCAGACGATCCATGACCGGTCCGGAGCCAGCTTTCGCAAATTTGGCGATAAGGCGCTGGCCCTGATCGAGTTCCTGTCGGGCATCTCGCTCGACCATCCGACCAGCGCGCAGGCGCGCAGCGTGGGCCGGGCGCTGGCCCAGTTGCACCTTGCGTCGGGGCAATTTGCCGCCACCCGCGAGAACGATCTGGGGCCTGCGGGATGGGACCGGCTGGCCGCCGCCTGCGCCAGCGATTTCGCCAGCATGGACCCTGCCCTTGGCCCGCTGGTCCAGGCCGAACTGGCCGCGCTGGCCAGCGCATGGCCGCAGGATCTGCCGCGCGGTGCGATCCATGCCGATCTGTTTCCCGATAACGTGCTGATGCTGGGCGATACCGTCACCGGGCTGATCGACTTCTACTTCGCCTGCACCGACATGTTTGCCTATGACGTGGCTATCACCCACGCTGCATGGTGCTTTTCCGCCGACGGGAAGCAGTTCGATCCGGCGATCTCGGCGGCCTTGCTGGATGGATACGAAGCGCTGCGCCCCCTGTCAGCGGCAGAACGGGCGGCATTGCCGGTGTTGGCCCGCGGCGCGGCGTTGAGATTTACGCTGACCCGCGCCTATGACTGGGTCAACACCCCGGCCGATGCGCTGGTCACCAAGAAAGACCCGATGGCCTTTGCCCGCCGCCTGCAATTCTACCGCGCCCATCCCGACCTGTTCAGCCAATCCCCGATCGCATGAAGCGGGTCGCATGAAACGGATCGAGATTTTCACCGATGGTGCCTGCAAGGGCAATCCCGGCCCCGGCGGCTGGGGCGTGCTGCTGCGGATGGGCAAGCACGAAAAGGAAATGTCGGGCGGAGAACCCGATACCACCAACAACCGCATGGAAATGATGGCAGTCATCAAATCGCTCGAAGCCCTGATCGAGCCGTGCGAGGTGATCATCCACACCGACAGCCGCTATGTGATCGACGGGATGACCAAGTGGATCGCCGGATGGAAGCGCAACGGCTGGATCAATTCCAGCAAGAAGCCGGTGCGCAATGCCGACCTGTGGCACGAGCTGATCGAGGCGGCGAAGCGCCACAAGGTGGAATGGCAATGGGTGCGCGGCCACAATGGCCACGTGGAGAACGAACGGGTCGACCGCCTCGCCAGCGATGCCGCCAGCGAGGCGAGCCGGAAACAGTCCTAGCTGTTGTCTTCGATTTCGGCGCCCGGGCCGTTCTTCTGGATCGAGGCAATCGCGCTCTTGGCGCTTTCCTTGCTCGAATAGCCTTCAGTCGAGAACATGACTTCGGAATTGTACTTGAAGCGGACGCGGAACTCGCCAGCCTTGTCCTTATAGATTTCGAATTTGTGCGCCATGCTGCAACCCCTTTGTCGTCTGTCGCAGGCCCTTCCTGCTGCGCCTGTGGCTAGCCAAAGCGGGCGGGAGAGTAAATCCCTGCGTCTATTCCATGCGTCATCGCATCTTGCGGTGCTTTGGTGAGCAGTTGGGCGGCAAGGCAGGCTGCGGCCGGCGCGGTCTGGATGCCGAAGCCGCCCTGCCCGGCAAACCAGAAAAATCCTGCACAATCAGGGTCTGCACCATAGACCGGCAACCGGTCGGGGGCGAAGCTGCGCAACCCGGCCCACTTGCGTTCGACCGCTTCGATCCGCCAGCTTACTACCGACTGGAACCGGTCAATGGCCAGCGCCACGTCGATCTCCTCGGCCGCGACATCGCAGGCCGGGCTGGGGGTTTCATCATGCGGGCTGAGCCACACGCGGCCGGTGTCGGGCTTGAAATAGAACGATCCATCGATCGCCAGCACCAGCGGCAATGCCGGATCGGCGGCAGGATCGGTGCGCAATTGCACCACCGTGCGGCGATATGGCGTTATGCCGATGGGCCGGCACCCGGCGATCTGTGCCACCTCATCGGCCCAGGCCCCTGCCGCGTTGACCAGCGTGCCAGCGGTCACTTCCGCGCCGTTTTCGAACGCGAGATGCCACACTTCCCCGGAGCGCCTGGCGCGGGTCAGCCGGTGACCGGTGGCGAGTGTCGCCCCGCCGCGCCGCGCCTGTGCCAGGTAATGCTGGTGAAGCGCCGCCACATCGATATCGGCGCAGTGGGGTTCCCTGATCGCCTGGTCCCAGCCGGGCAGGATGCCGGGAACCAGCGCTGCCATTTCAGCCCGGCCGATCCGCTCGATCGTCGCGCCGCTATCGGCAAAGGTGCGTTCGAACAGGGCCAGCGCATCTGCCTGTCCGGCTTGCGCGATATGCAGCGCGCCGCGCGAGTTGAGGAAGCCGTTGGCGCGCAGCCAGTCACCCGATGCCAGCGTCAGCGGCACCACGTCCGGCCCGCCATAGCATTCGTCCCAGAACGCCGCGGACCGTCCCGTCGCATGATAGCCGGCAAAGCGCTCCGCCTCGGCCAGCAGAACCGATCCGTGGATCGCCAGTTCGGCCGCAATGCTGGCCCCGGCGATGCCCGCACCAATAACGGCAATGTCGACGTGGTTGCTCAAGAATTTACTATCCGGTCGAGAAATCCGTCGATCGCCGCCAGCGCGCGGTCACGCACCGGATCGGCTTCGCGCAGGATTTCGTGGGCCGCTTCGGGTCCCAGTTCAAGAAATTCCACCCGGGGCAGGCGAGCAGCGGCACGGCGGCTGGCGCGCCACGATACCAGCTTGTCGCCCGTGGTGGACAGCAGGAATACCGGCACGTCCACGCCTTCCAGCATGCCGGGTCTGGCCAGTATTCCCATCGAGCGTGATGCCGCATCGACCCAGCCCCAGCTGCCCGGACCCATCACCAGTTGGGTCCGCGTATCACGCCAGAATTGCTCGTCGGCATACCGTTCGAGATCGTGGGTCAGCAACTCGCGCCGGTCTCTGGGCAGTTCGCCTGGCTTCTCGCTCCACTTCCACGCCGGGCGGCGGGGATCGCCCAGCATCGTCATGGCTTTCGCCGCTGCGGCCTGCACCCACAGTGGCAGCCATTGTGGATGGACCCCCAGCATCGGGGTGGACAGGATCAGTGCGGACGGTGCGGGCGCAAGCACGTGTTCGGCCGCCGCGCGCAGCACCAGGTGGCCACCCATGGAATGGCCTGCCAGCACCAGCGGTCCCGCCTTGCCCACTGTCCAGTGAGCCCACAACGCTGCCAGATCAGCCACCCACTGGGCAAAATCCCCGATGTGCCCGGTAACCGGATCACTGCCCAGCCGACCCGATCCAGCCTGACCGCGCCAGTCTGCAGCGCTGACTTGCCAGCCTCGCCGGCGCCAGTGTTCGAAGGTTTCAAGATATTTTTCATAGGCATCGCCGCGCCCGGCCATGAACAGGATGGCACCGCGAGCAGGCCCATCCGGGGCCGGCCAGTCGATCAGGCGGATCGCGTGGCTATCGGCAGCCTGCCACATCCGCTCCGTCGCGCCCGGGGGAACAGCCCGCCGATCGAACGGGGGAACGTACGGGCGATCAGGCACGGCCCCGGTGCTTTCCGCCACGTGATGAATACCAGCCTCCTGCCCGTGGTTACTATTTGGTAAGTGATGGTCGCTAGCAAGTGAAGCCTTGGGGAACCCACGGGGATTTACGATGCTGGACGATCCGATCAAGTACGGACTGCTTGCCATGTTGGCAATCGCGCTGCTGGTAGCAGCTTTTACCGATCTCAAGAGTCGCAAGATTGCCAATTGGCTGAACGGCGCAATCGCGCTGGCGGCACCGGTGTTCTGGTGGGCGACCGGCATGGCCTTGTGGCCCGATGTGGCGCTGCAACTGGGCCTGGCCACCGTAACCTTCCTCGGCCTGTCGATCCTGTTCGCGCTGAAGGCGATGGGCGGCGGCGACGTGAAGCTGCTGACTGCGCTCGCCCTGTGGATCGCACCTGCACATTTCCTGCAACTGCTGATCATGATGGCGCTGGCGGGCGGCGTCCTGACGCTGGCTTTCGGCGGCTGGCACATCATCCGCCGCGAAAAGCACAAGCTGGCGATACCTTATGGCGTCGCAATTGCTGCCGCAGGCCTGTGGGTCATCGCCAGCTTCTACGTTCCGGCATCTGCAGTTGCAGGGCTGGTTGGCTAATCGATCCGACACCCGACCAAAAGCCGGGCCAGTGAACTCCATTTTAACCAATTACCACCTATGCGGACAATATCATTCCGCAAGGACCACTAAGGGGGCTTGACGCACCATGGACAAGAAGAAGCTCGTTCTGCTGATAGGGGCGCTGATCATCGCGATCGGTACTGCCCTTGCTGCAAGGACCATGTTCGCCGGCAATACCGCCCCCGCTGCAGAAGCAGCGCCGGTCGTGCCCACGGGCCCCAAGGTACTGGTCGCAAAGCGCGCCCTGCCGCCGGGCACCATCATCACGGCCGACGCCATCGGCTTCCAGCTGTGGCCGGAAGAACTGGTGCAGGACGCCTACTTCATCGACGGCGAGGCCAACATGGAAGCCCTGCTGGGTACCGTGGTCCGCTTTCAGGTCACGGCCGGCGAGCCGGTGACCCAGGGTTCTCTGGTTGCACCCGGCGATCGCGGCTTCCTTGCTGCGGCGCTCGGACCGGGCATGCGGGCGGTTACCGTTCCGGTGTCGGCGCGGACCGGCGTTGGCGGCTTTGTGTTCCCGGGTGACCGGATCGACCTGGTGCTGACCCAGACGGTTGAAGGCGACGAAGGCCAGGGCCTGCAGGCATCCGAAACCATCCTTACCAACCTGCGCGTGTTGGCGACCGACCAGTCGACCGAAACCACCACCACCGACGATGGCCGCACCGTGGTGCGCGCCTTCCGCACGGTGACGCTGGAAGTGACCCCGCGCATCGGTGAAAAGATCGCCGTGGCGCAGACCATCGGCACGCTCAGCCTGTCGCTGCGTTCGATCGCGGATAACCAGGCCGAACTCGACCGCGCCATTGCAGCCGGCGACGTGGACATCCCCGAGGGCGCCACCCGCGAACAGGAAGAACGCCTGCTTCGCCAGGTCGTGTCCCGCCCGCGTGAGGGTGCCACCACCTTCGTGACCGGCGGCGACGTGTCTCGCTTCCAGCGCCGCACAATGCCGGCGCTCGGCAGCAGCAACAACACTCCGGCGGCAGCTCCTGTGATGGGCGTTCCTTCTGCTGGGACTGGCCAGGCTGTTGCTCGACCGACCGGACCGAGCGTGCGGGTGACGCGCGGCAAGACCACCACCGAAGAGCCGGTGGCTCGCGGTGCGGGCGCGCTGCTCGACCGGCCCGCCGGCGTGACGAGGTAATAGCCATGACCCACGCGCTGACCGCGACCAACTTCGCCAAGTTCACCGGACCCGCCCGCAAGCGCGGATCCTATTCCAGGGGCAAGACAATGCAGACCCGCCTTCTCAAATCCGTGCTGACCGCCGCCGTCGCGCTGGCACCGCTGGCAGCCATGCCGGCTGGCACGGCCCAGGCCCAGACCGTCATCAGTCCGGCGCAGGACATCGTCCTGTCGATCGGCCGCGGCGAGCTGATCAACGTACCCGGCAACATGGCCGACATCTTTGTCGCCAACGATACCATTGCCGATGTGCAGGTGAAATCGCAGCGCCAGCTGTTTGTTATGGGCTTATCGGGCGGCCTGACCACGATCTACGCCAGCAATGCTGCCGGCGATATTATCTGGTCAGCCAATGTCCGCGTGGGTTCCAACATCGACAGCGTCGACCAGATGTTGTCGCTGGCCATGCCGGATGCCAGCATCCAGGTCGCCACCATGGGCACCAACACCGTGCTGCTGACCGGCACCGTGGCGGCGCCTGAAGATGCGGCCGAGGCCGAACGCCTGGTCGCTGCCTTCGTGGGCGAAGAAGCCAACGTGGTATCGCGCCTGCGGATGGCAACGCCGCTGCAGGTCAACCTGCGCGTGCGCTTTGCCGAAGTCAGCCGCTCGCTGGTCCGCACGCTGGGTTCCAACCTCACCACGATCGATGGCAGCAGCGGCTTCCAGTTCGGCATCGGCCAGGGCCGCCCTGGCTTCGCCCCGACCTTTGCCCCCGGTACGGCTACCGGCGTCGGCAACCTGGTCAAGGTGATGGTTCCGGACATCAACAATCCGGGCCAGTTCATCGAAGTCGACGGCACCAGCATCAACCCGATCTCGCCCGGCACCACGCTGGGCGCCGTGACCCGCTTCCTGGGTCTGGATATCGGAGCTGCGCTGGATCTGGCCGAACGTGAAGGCCTGGTCACCACGCTGTCCGAGCCCAACCTCACCGCACTGTCGGGTGAAACCGCCGAATTCCTTGCCGGCGGCGAATTCCCGATCCCGCTGAGCCAGGGCCTCGGCACGACCACTGTGGAATACAAGAACTACGGTGTCAGCCTGTCCTACTCGCCCACGGTCCTGTCGAACGGTCGCATCTCGATGCGGGTGCGCCCCGAAGTGTCGGAACTGTCGAGCCAGGGGGCGGTCACGCTCAACGGCTTCCAGATCCCGGCTCTGACGATCCGCCGCGCCGAAACCACGATCGAACTGGGCTCCGGCCAGAGCTTCATGATCGCGGGCCTGATGAGCAACAACTCGCAGAACACTATCGATCGCATTCCCGGCGCGGGTGAAATCCCCATCCTGGGCAACCTGTTTCGCTCGACCGAATTCCGGCGCGGGGAAACCGAATTGGTAATCGTGGTGACGCCTTACCTGGTGGAACCGGTCAATGACCGCGACATCCGCCTGCCGACCGATGGCTTCAATGCGCCGACTGCGGCCGAGCAGTTCCTGCTCAACCGGGAACACAACGGCGTGAGCGGCCAGCTTCGCCCGGGGCCCCGCGCCGCCGACGAAGCACCCGCGAACCCGGCAATCGGCCTGAACGACCAGGGCGGCGAAGCCCTGGCTGGCAGCGCTCCGACCGGGGCCGAGACCCGCACTGCCGGCGCTGTCGCGCCCGGCTTCAGCCTGAACTGAGAGAGGTGACAGTGATGACCCTTTGTATCAACCGCGCCGCCTCTACGGCTCTCGCCCTTGCCCTGGTGGCCGGCCTTTCGGCCTGCGCCACGCCGGGCGGCGGTACGGCGAACTCCTCGCTCGACAGCGTCAACCAGCCAGTGGTCGAACGCCAAAACTACACACTCGACCTCGGCGCCAACGCCTCTGGCCTGTCGGTGCCCGAAATGGCCCGTCTGGCCGATTGGTTCGAAGCCATGGACCTGGGCTACGGCGATCGCATCTCCATCGATGATCCGATGACGAGCGATGCCGTGCGCGAGGATGTTGCCGCAGTGGCCAGCCGCCACGGCCTGCTGCTCGATAACTCCGCGCCGGTAACGGTCGGCTTTATCGATCCCGGCAATGTCCGCGTGGTTGTGACGCGCTCAACCGCCTACGTCCCCAACTGCCCCAACTGGTCGGGCAATGCCAACGGCAACCTCGGCAACAATACGTCGGCTGGCTATGGCTGCGCGGTCAACAGCAACCTTGCTGCCATGGTCGCCGATCCGCAGCACCTTCTCGACGGTGCAGCAGGCAGCGGCGAGACCGTGGTGATGAGCTCGACCAAGGCGATCGAGACTTATCGTGCCGCACAACCGACGGGGGCCGGCGGTCTGCCGGAAGTCTCCAGCCAAGATAGTGGGGGTTAATTAAGATGAACGCTCCGTGGAAAGCCGGATCAATGGGCAACCGTGATCCATTTGCCGCCTACATCTGCGACGAAGCTGCGCTCGACGTGCTGCGCCCCGTCGTGATCGAGATGGGCTGGCAGCCCGAGAAGTGCAACAAGGGCGGACTGCGCAATGCCGTGCAGTCGCTCTCCATCTCCGCCAGCCCGGCGATCCTGCTGGTCGACCTGTCGGAAAGCGGCGATCCGCTGAACGACATCCATGCGCTGGCCGAGGTGTGCGAGCCCGGGACGGTGGTGATCGCCACCGGCCAGGTTAACGACGTGCGGCTCTATCGCGACCTGTTGACCAGCGGCATCCATGACTACCTGCTCAAGCCGCTTTCGGCCGGGCAGCTGCGTGATGCGCTGACCAATGCCCAGGCGGTCTTTTCGGCCCCGCGGGCAACCGATCATGACAGTGAAAAGCAGCACATTTCCACCGCCGTGGTGGGGACGCGCGGCGGCGTGGGGGCGAGCACTATCGCCACCTCGATCGCCTGGCTGTTCTCGACGGACCACCAGCGTTCGACCGCGCTGCTCGATCTCGACGTGCATTTCGGCACCGGAGCCTTGTGCCTCGATCTGGAACCGGGCCGCGGCCTGACCGATGCGATCGAGAACCCGAGCCGGATCGACGGTCTGTTCATCGAGCGCGCCATGATCCGCGCGAACGACCGGCTGGCCATCATGAGCGCCGAAGCGCCGATCAATTCTCCGTTGATGACCGACGGAACGGCTTTCGTGCAACTGGAGGAAGAGTTCCGCCAGGCGTTCGAGATGACGGTGATCGACCTGCCGCGCAACATGCTGATCAACTTCCCGCACCTGCTGGCAGATGTGAACGTGGTGACGCTGGTAACCGAACTGACGCTGGCTTCGGCCCGCGACACGATCCGCATCCTGTCATGGCTCAAGACCAATGCGCCCAATGCCGAACCGCTGATCGTGTGCAACAAGTTCCACTCGGGCGTATCGGAGATCAACCGGTCGGATTTCGAAGCCTCGATCGAACGCAAGATCAACTTTGTCCTGCCGTTCGACCAGAAGGCATCGGTCAACGCGGCCAAGCTGGGCCAGACCCTGGCGGAAGCGAACAAGGGCAACAAGGCCATGGCCCCGCTGCGCGAAATCGCCTCTGCCATCGTGGGTGTTGCCAAGGATGACGGGGCGGGCCTGAAGGAAGCCGGCAAGCAGAGTTCGAAATTCGACATCATGTCGCTGCTGAGCTCGAAGAAGGGCAAGGCTGGCGCCAAGTCCGCAGCAACCGCGAACGCCGATTGAATCCGGTAGCTGGCCCTTTCGGGGGCCGGCTCCTGGACCAGACTGTTAGACCGCAAGAAAGCAAGGGCAATTTATGTATATGTTCCAGCTATTGCTAGTTGGCGGCGGCGTGATCGCGGTCATGGTGCTGGGCTACCTTGCCCTGGCCGGCCCGTCGTTCTCCAAGCAGAGCCAACGGCGCTTGCAGGCGGTCCACTATCGCCATTCGGAAAGCACCGGCGTGAGGGTTGAATCGCAGCTCAAGAAGGCGATCGCAGCCCGCAAGCCCAAGCAGTTCGCCAAGGCCGGTTCCGGTTCGCGCGCCGAGGCCCTGGCAGTGCGGCTTGACCGCACCGGCAAGACGTGGACGGTCATCCAGTATTTCTATGCCTCGCTCGGCCTTGGCCTGGGTCTGGCTGCCCTGATCTTCCTGAAGACCGGCGCGCCCATGCTGGCGCTGGCGGTCGGCCTGCTGGTGGGCGCCGGACTGCCGCATTTAGTGGTCGGCAAGCTGATCACGCGGCGCACCAATGCCTTCAATGCCAAGTTCCCCGATGCGATCGAACTGCTGGTGCGCGGCCTGCGCTCGGGCCTGCCTGTCGGTGAGACGCTGGGCGTGGTGGCGAGCGAAGTGCCCGGCCCTGTCGGCTCGGAATTCCGCTCGGTAACCGAGCGCATCCGCATTGGCCGGACGATGGAGGAAGCGTTGCAGGAAACAGCCAACCGGCTGGGTACGGCCGAGTTCCAGTTCTTCGTCATCACGCTGGCGATCCAGCGCGAAACCGGCGGCAACCTGGCCGAAACCCTGTCAAATCTGGCCGACGTGCTGCGCAAGCGCGCCCAGATGAAGCTCAAGATCAAGGCCATGAGCTCGGAATCCAAGGCCTCGGCCTATATCGTCGGCTCGCTGCCGTTCATCGTGTTCGGCATGATCTACTGGGTCAACCCGAGCTATATCGGCGGCTTCTTTGAAGAGCAGCGCCTGATGGTGGCCGGACTTGGCGGGATGGTATGGATGAGCATCGGCGGCTTTATCATGGCCAAGATGGTCAGCTTCGAAATCTGAGCGCGGGAAGGTAAACGACAATGATTGCTCCCCCTACAGGCCCAACGCTGCTCGGCGTCGACGTATTCCTGGTCGGCACGATCCTGGCAGCCATTGCCGCAGCTGCGGTGTGCCTGGCGATCTACGCAGCCGTCACGGTCAAGGATCCGATGAGCAAGCGGATCGGTTCGCTCAACGCCCGCCGGTCCGAACTCAAGACCGGCATGATCACCGGCAAGTCGAAGAAGCGCCAGAGCCTGGTTCGCCGGTCCGACACCACTGATCGTATGAAGGGCGCGATGGAGGGCATGAAAGTCCTTCAGGAAAGCCAGGTCAAGATCATCCAGCAAAAGCTGGCCCAGGCCGGCTTCCGCAACAAGGAACTGGCCGTTGTCGTGCTGTTTGCCCGCATGGTGCTGCCGGTGGTGATGGGCCTGGTCGGCGTGGCCATGTTCTACTGGTCCGACATGTTCCCCGAGTGGGGCAGCATGAAGCGCTTCATGGGCTTCGCTGCCTGTCTGGTGCTGGGCTACAAGGGCCCCGAAATCTACCTGAAGAACATTTCAACCAAGCGCACCAAGGAAATCCAGAAGGGTCTGCCAGATGCACTCGATCTGCTGGTGATCTGCGCCGAAGCCGGTCTGACCGTCGATGCCGCGTTCAACCGCGTGGCCAAGGAACTTGGCCGCGCCTATCCCGAACTGGGTGACGAATTTGCCCTGACCGCAATCGAACTGTCATTCCTGACCGAGCGGCGCCAGGCGTTCGAGAACCTGGCCTACCGGGTGGATCTGGATGCCGTGCGGGGCGTGGTGACCACGATGATCCAGACCGAACGCTATGGCACTCCGCTGGCTTCGGCCCTGCGCGTGCTGTCGGCCGAGTTCCGCAACGAACGGATGATGCGCGCCGAAGAAAAGGCCGCCCGCCTGCCTGCGATCATGACAGTGCCGCTGATCCTGTTCATCCTGCCGGTTCTGTTCATCGTCATCCTTGGCCCGGCGGCCTGTTCGATCACCGACGCCTTCGCCAACAATTGAGCACGCGGGTTCGCAAGACCCGCGCAACAACGAGAAAGGCCCCGCCGGTTTTACCGGGCGGGGCCTTTTCTTGTCAGCGCTGCGGCACCTCAATCAGTGCCGATATTGCCGCTGTCGACCCCTTCGGTATCAAGCTCGCCCACCTGGCCGCGCACGCGCTGGAGCAGGCCGCGAAACTGGTCGAGCTCGTCCGGGTTGAAGCCGGCAAACACGCGCTGTTCCATCTCCACGGCCAGTGGCATGATCAGGCCGTGCATGTCGCGACCCGGAGCGGTGAGATCGAGGTGGTGTGAACGGCCATCCTGCGCATTGGGCGTGCGCGTGGCCAGCCCGCGTTCTTCCAGCACTTTGCAGGCCCGGTTGACGGCCACCTTGTCCATCAAAGTGCGCTGGGTCAGGTCGCGCTGGGTCAGCGCGCCCGAATCGCCCAGTACTGCCATCACGCGCCATTCGGGCACGCTGAGGCCAAAACGCTGGCGGTATTCCTGCGCGATCCGACCACTGACCGCGTTGGACGTAATCGACAGCTGGTAAGGCAGGAACTTCGAAAGGGGTGTTGTCGGTTGCATAGGCAACCATTATTGTTCCAGCAGGCCGCGCAATGCAAGCGCTTCGCACGATTTTCGCGATAGCTGGCTCATTGTGAAACCGATGGCATCAAACGCGCAGCAATTGCATCGAGCCGTGCGGCGGCTCGCGGTGTCCAGGCTTCACGCGGAGTCACGATCGAACGATCGAGCACGGTGTCGATCGGGCTGGCCGGGCGAATCGCCGGAAGCAAGGCCGCCAGCTGCTGCAGGGTGGCGCGGGCCAGATCGGCATTGGCGCGCATGACGGCAAGGATTTCAGTCACGTCGACATCGGCGCTGCCATCAACCCCGGGGTCGCGCCAGCAATCATAGTCGGTCACCATGCCGAGCAGGGCATAGGGCAGCTCTGCCTCACGCGCCAGACGGGCCTCGGGCATGGCGGTCATTCCGATTACATGAGCGCCCCAGGCGCGATACAGCAGGCTTTCGGCGCGGGTGGAAAACTGCGGTCCCTCGATCGCCACGTAAGTCGCGCCGGTGTGCACCGTGGCCCCGGCAGCGCGCGCAGCCTCTGCCGCAAGGCCCGCCAGGCGCGGGCAGACGGGATCGGCCAGCGGCACATGGGCCACGATCCCGCTATCGAAGAAGCTTCCAGTCCTTCCGGAGGTCCGGTCTATCAACTGGTCCACCGCCACAAAGCTGCCGGGTGCCAGATCCTCTTGCAGCGAACCGATGGCCGACAGGGCCAGCAGGTCGGTCACCCCGCAGCGCTTGAGCGCGTCGATATTGGCGCGATAGTTTACCTGCCCCGGGGCCAGATGGTGCTGTGCGCCATGGCGGGCGATGAAGCTGAAACGCACTTCGCCGATGCGGCCCATGGTGACCGGTCCCGATGGCTCGCCGAATGCGCTGCCGACCGGGATCTCCTGCATCTCGTCCAGCACGCCGGGTGCATAAAGCCCCGACCCGCCGATCACGCCGATGTGCCATTGTGCCATCTGCACGCTCCCCGCAGTTCAGCGCGGCGGCATGCGGATGCCGCCGTCCAGCCGCACGCATTCGGCGTTGAAATAGCCGGTTTCGATCATGGTCAGCACCAGTGCGGCATATTCCTCCGGCTGGCCCAGCCGCTTGGGGAACGGGACCGATGCAGCCAGCACGTCCTGCACATTCTGCGGCAGCCCGGCCAGCAGCGGGGTGTTGAAGATGCCCGGCAGGATCGTGTTGATGCGGATTCCTTCGGACATGAAATCACGCGCAATCGGCAGCGTCATTCCTGCCACACCGGCCTTCGATGCGGCATAGGCGACCTGCCCGATCTGGCCGTCCACGGCGGCCACGCTGGCAGTGGTGACCATCGCCCCGCGTTCGCCATCTTCAAGCCCGTCAAGCGTCATCATCCCGGCGGCGGATTTCGCCACGCACTGGAAGGTGCCCATCAGGTTGACCTTGATGGTCTTGAGAAACAGGTCGACCGCCATATGGCCAGGTGCGCCGGTTTCCTTGTCGCGGCGAACAGTCTTGCCGATGGTGCCGATGCCGGCGCAGCACACCAGCACCCGTTCCTGCCCGTGCGCGGCGCGCGCCGCGGCGAATCCGGCATCGACCGAGGCTTCATCCGAAACGTCGACCTTGCAGAACGTGCCGCCAATTTCGGCCGCTACGGCCAGTCCGCGCTCCTCGTTCAGGTCGAACAGCGCCACCTTGGCTCCCTTGGCCGCCAACGCCCGCGCACTCGCTTCGCCCAGGCCTGATGCGCCGCCGGTCACAACTGCCGCAATCGTCGAATCGATCTTCATGCCCGCCGTCTCCCTAGTTTGTCGGCCATTGGTTTCCAGGCCACTGGTTTTCAGGCCGCCGGCCCGTGTCATCACCGCTCCTAATGGCGCACGGTTGGCGGTCAAGTGCGGCCCCTAAAGGCCATTTACCGCACTGCAACCAATCTGTTGTTAAACTGCAACAGGACTGCAACAAAGCTGGCGGGAAAGTATAATTGGAATTGAAACTAGTTCTGGCTTCAAGCAGGTCCGATCACAGCACTAAGCTATCCAACGACTGTTCGCCCCGGGTAAATTTGCGAACAGCCGAACCACCGATTTCCTGGCCGCCCAGCGGCCCTATGATGGGGACTAACCTGTGAAGTTTCGAACCGCTCTGAAGGGTGCGAGCGCACCCATTGCCCTTTCCGTGGCGCTGCTGGCCTCTCCTGTGCTGGCGCAGGATGCGACCACCACCACCGCTGACGAAGATGAAGAGGAAGCTTCTACCGCCGTCTCGGCCGACGGCAGCAGCGGCGACACCATCTTCGTGACCGGCTCGCGCATCCGCCGTGACGAGTTCACCGCGCCTGCCCCGCTGACCGTGATCGATCCTCAGATCGCCGCGCGCCAGGGCCTCAACAGCACGGCCGACATGGTGCAGGGTTCGCCGATCGCCTCGGGTTCGTCGCAAATCACCGACGCGATTTCGTCCAACTTCCTCACCAACGGCGGTGCCGGTGCGCAGACCATCTCGCTGCGCGGCCTGGGTGCCGAGCGTACGCTGGTCCTGCTCAACGGCCGTCGCGCCGGTCCGGCCGGTACCCGTGGTGCAGTCTCCTCGTTCGATCTTAACGTCCTGCCACAGTCGATTGTGGCGCAGGTTGACCTGCTGAAGGACGGCGCTTCGTCGATCTACGGTTCGGACGCCGTTGCCGGCGTGGTCAACCTGATCACCAAGCGTGACACCGATGGCATCGAATTCGACTTCTTCGGCTCGGTTCCGTTCGAATCCGGTGGCGAGCAGTGGTCGGGTGCGGCTACCTGGGGCACCACCTTCGATCGCGGTCACTTCATGGTTTCGGCCAGCTATCAGCGCCGCAACGAACTGGCGCGCGGCGATCGTGACTACCTCGGCTGCACGCAGCTCTATGGCTTCACCGACGATACGTACAGCACGCGCGCCGACCTGGTCGATCCGCGCACCGGCGAATCGTCGTGCGTTGGCGAGAGCAATTCGACCTGGGGCCACGTCTGGACCTACGATTACAGCTACTACTACGGCGTCGACAGCAACATGCCGGAAGTTTCGCCCGGCAACCCGACCGGCGATGGCGATGTGTACCTGATCCAGTACGACTATGACGGCAACCTGGGCCAGTATATCCCAGGTTTCCCGGCTGCCACCCAGCCCGGTCACCTCAACGTGCCGGATGGTTGGTACATAGTTGGTCTCGATTCAGCTTCGGAAGCGGTGCAGAACAATTTCCACCCGCGTCGTTATAACGATACGATCATTCCGCAGACCGATCTCTACACGGTCTATCTGGATGGTGCTTATGAACTGACCGATTTCGCCGAGTTCTACGTCGAAGGCCTGTTCAACAAGCGCAAGACCTACGTGAACTCGTCCGCGCAGATCTACATGTTCGGCAACGGCGAATATCTGTACGAGCCAGGCGAGGAAACCGGCGTTTTCGGTCTTCCGAACGATCCGCTCGCCGTGGGTTGGAGCGGTGCAGGCTATTTCAGCCCGACCGGCTTCACCGACTTTGTGGATAGCGAAGTCGAAGTGGATTACTGGCGTGCTGTGGCCGGCTTCCGCGGCGACATCACCTCGAACTGGTCGTATGACGTCTATGGCCAGTATTCGCGGTCGGAAGGCACCTATCGCAACCAGACGCCGTTGAATGACGCACTGGATGTGGCGATTTTCCGTTCGGCATCGTGCGAAGGCACCGTTGTCGGCGCCGGTACCGATATCGAACGCCCCTGCGTGGACATCGACTGGTACAGCCCGCGGGTCATGTTCGGTGACTTCACCCAGGCAGAATACGACTTCCTGTTCGCATGGGACGAAGGCAACACGCTCTATACCCAGAAGTACGTTGAAGCCATCTTCACCGGTGACCTGATCGATCTTCCGTGGAGCGGTCCGGTCGGAGTGGCGTTTGGTGCCACAGTGCGCGAAGACGTGATCGAGGACACACCTGGCTACCTGCAGCTGAACAACCTCGGTTTCCAGCTGGTCGGTGCCGGAATCACGGCAGGCAAGTCGCTGACCAAGGAAGCTTTCGGTGAAATCAACATCCCGCTGCTCGCCGACCTGCCGCTGATCCAGCGCCTCGACTTCACCGGTGCCGCCCGCGTCACCAACGTGCAGGCGACCCGCGCTTCGGACGGCTTGAACGATACCACCAACGGCAACTGGACCTACAAGCTGGGCCTGGACTGGGAAGTCACCGACTTCCTGCGCTTGCGTGGTACTTTCGGCACCTCGTATCGTGCTCCGGCACTGTTTGAGCAGTTCCTGGCTGACCAGGTTGCCGGATTGGGCGCATGGCGCGATCCTTGCGGCAACCTGCAAACCAACCTGGCGACAGGCGACATCACCCAGCTGCGGTATGACAATTGCGTTGCAGATGGCATTCCGGTTACCGGCTTTACCGGTGGCGGCATCCAGCCCAGCACCATCACCGGTGGCGGTATTGGCGTACTCGAGCCTGAAACGTCGGAAGCCTACACGATCTCTGCCATCCTGACGCCGAGCTTCGGGTTCCTGCCCGATACCGACATCAGCATCGCGTTCGATTACTTCAACATCGAAGTGAACGGTGAAATCGCCCAGCTGGGTGCCGCATCGATCGTATACGGTTGCTACGATTCGGAATTTGGCCTGGCCGATCCGTTGTGCAACCAGTTCGATCGTGTGCGTGATCTTGAACCTGGTGACATCGGTTACAACACCGGCAACCAGAACAACGTTGGCGTCATCCGTGACAGCTTCCTCAACATCAACAGCCAGAAGAACACCGGCCTCGATGTGACGACCCGCATCGTTCATGACTTTGCTGGTGACACGACCTTGACGCTGCAGGGCCAGATGACCTGGCAGTTCAGTGACGAGGTCGCGTTGTTCGAAGGCACCAACCAGGACAACAATGGCCTGTCGGGTGAGCCGGAGTGGGTTGGCGACTTCAACGTCCAGCTCGACACCGGTCCGTGGAACTTTTTCTACGGTCTGGATGTCGTCGGCAAAACCGACAACTCGGAATACTACATCGAACGCAACGGCAGCCTTTGCCGCAACTTCGTCACCTACGACACCCCGGTTTGCGCCATGCTCAAGGCCGAAGCAAAGTTCTATCACAGCTTCGCGATCACCCGCGTGATCAACGACAACATGGAACTGACCGTCGGCATGTCGAACGTCACGGACACCAGGGCTCCCCGTCTGACGGAAGTCTCCGGCACGGGCGTGAACATGCTGGGCCAGGGCGTGCTGACTTCGCAGTACGATCTGCGCGGTCGTCGTGCTTTCGCGAGCTTCAACATCCGCTACTAAGCAACGCTCTAGCGTCTGCTAATTCGGGGGCGGCGGGTGACAAACCCGCCGCCCTTGGCTTATCTGCCATCATCCCGCCAACCTAGCGAGTGCTGCTGCCATGACCCGTGTCCGCCTGAAGCCCGATACGCTCGATGAAGAGAATGCGAAGTTTGCCCAGGTGCGCCTGCCGCAACCGCTGTTCCTCAACTCGGTCCCCAAATCAGGCTCGCACCTGCTGCGGAACATCATGCGGATGTTCGTGCCGGTGGAAGACCACTTCAAGGACCAGTTCATCCAGTGGGGCAACCTGCAGCAATACAAGCACGCATTCAAAACCGAAGGCCGCATGTTGAGCTGGGGGCACCTGCTGTTTTCCGATGCCAGTGCCGTGGAAGCCGGTCCGGCGCGCAAGATCGTGCTGGTGCGCGATCCCTACACGTGGGTGCTGGCCCGCGCCCGGTTCTTCCTGTCGGACGAATTCGGCGACAATACCGTGCTGGTCAAGAACGGCGAGCTGACCGTGGATTCGCTGATCAACCTGATGATCGTCGGCATCCACGGCAAGGCCATGAGCATGCGCGACCTGTTCACCTATAACGCGGTCGGCTGGCTCGGCACCGATTGCACGATGGTCCGCTACGAAGACCTGGTCGGCGCGGTGAAGACGCTGGACAGCGACGGTGCGGAAAGCTTCTTCACAACCCTGTTCGCCGCAGCCGGCCTGGCACAAGTGCCCGACGACTGGCGCGAACGCGTGCGTATCGGTTCGGACCGCAAGCAAAGCGGTACCGCCCGCGAGAACCTGAGCGAAATCGGCATCACCATTCCCGCTGCCCTGACCGAGCATCAGAAGCGCATGGTGGAATTCGCTGCGCCCGGTCTGAGGCAGTTGCTCGGTTACACCTGACCGGTCAGCTGACCGCCATCTCCAGCGCGCCATCGCCTTCGTCGATCTTGACCGTTGAGCCATCGGGCACCTCGCCCGACAGCAGCATCTCGGCCAGCGGATCGGCCAGGTAGCGCTGCACCGCGCGTTTCAGCGGCCGTGCGCCATAGACCGGATCATATCCGACCCGCCCCAGCCAAGCCAACGCGGCATCGGTCAGGTCGAGCACGATCTTGCGGTCCTTCAGCAAGCTCTGCACCCGGCCGACCTGGATTTTCACGATCGGCGCCATGTGTTCCTGCGCCAGCCGGTGGAACAGGATAATCTCGTCCAGCCGGTTGAGGAATTCGGGCCGGAAGTGCCCGCGCACCACGTCCATCACCTGCGGCTCCACCTCGGACACGCTCTGCCCGTCGGCCAGACTGGCGAGGTACTGGCTGCCCAGGTTGCTGGTGAGGATGATCAGGGTATTGGAGAAATCCACCACCCTGCCCTGCCCGTCGGTCAACCGGCCATCATCCAGCACCTGCAGCAGCACGTTGAACACGTCGGCGTGGGCCTTCTCGACCTCGTCGAACAGGACCACCTGATAGGGACGGCGGCGGACAGCTTCGGTCAGCACCCCGCCCTCGTCATAGCCGACATAGCCCGGAGGGGCGCCGATAAGGCGGCTGACGGCGTGCTTTTCCATGAATTCGGACATGTCGATCCGCACCATCGCGCTGTCGTCATCGAACAGGAATTCGGCCAGCGCCTTGGTCAGTTCGGTCTTGCCCACGCCGGTCGGCCCCAGGAACAGGAAGCTGCCCAACGGCCGCCCCGGATCCTGCAAGCCCGCCCGGGCCCGGCGCACGGCCTTGGACACAGCCTGTACCGCGGCAGCCTGGCCGATCACGCGGGCACCGATCACCTCCTCCATCTTGAGGAGCTTGTCGCGCTCGCCCGCCATCATCCGTTCCACCGGAATGCCGGTCCACTTGCTGACTACGCTGGCGATGTCGTCCTCGGTCACTTCCTCGCGCAGCAGGGCATTTTCGGTGAGGTTTGCGGCCTCGCCCAGCTGCTTTTCCAGCGCAGGTATCGTGCCATAGGACAGCTCACCCGCGCGGGCGAGATCGCCCTGCCGCTGGGCCTGGTCCAGTTCGATGCGCGCCTTGTCGAGATCTTCCTTGATCCGCGCTTCGGCGTGGATCTTGTCCTTCTCGTTCTGCCAGCGGGTGGTCAGTTCGCTCGATTGCTGTTCCAGGTTGGCCAGTTCCACCCGCAGGTTGGCCAGCCGGTCCTTGCTGGCGTTGTCGGTTTCCTTGGCCAGCGCGGACTCCTCGATCTGGAGCTGCATGATCCGACGATCCAGTCCTTCGATTTCTTCGGGCTTGCTTTCCACTTCCATGCGGATGCGGCTGGCGGCCTCGTCCATTAGATCGATCGCCTTGTCGGGCAGGAATCGGTCGGCGATATAGCGGTTGGAAAGCTGGGCAGCGGCCACGATGGCACCGTCGGTGATCCGCACGCCGTGGTGCAGTTCGTACTTTTCCTTCAGCCCGCGCAGGATGCTGATGGTGTCCTCCACGCTGGGTTCGGGCACGAACACCGGCTGGAACCGGCGCTGGAGGGCGGCGTCCTTTTCGACATACTTCTGGTATTCATCCAGCGTGGTCGCGCCGATGCAATGCAGTTCGCCGCGGGCCAGCGCGGGCTTGAGCAGGTTGCCGGCATCCATGCTGCCTTCGGACGCGCCAGCGCCGATCAGGGTGTGCATTTCGTCGATGAACAGGATGATCTGGCCTTCGGCGCCCTTCACCTCGTCCAGCACGCTCTTCAAGCGTTCCTCGAACTCGCCGCGATATTTGGCACCGGCGATCATCGAGCCGAGATCGAGCGACATCAGAGTGCGATCCTTCAGGCTGTCGGGCACGTCCCCATTGGCGATACGCAGCGCGAGGCCTTCGGCAATTGCGGTTTTGCCGGTGCCGGGTTCGCCGATCAGGACGGGATTGTTCTTGGTGCGGCGGGCGAGAATCTGGATGGTGCGGCGGATTTCCTCGTCGCGGCCGATCACCGGGTCAAGCTTGCCATCACGCGCCGCCTGGGTCAGGTCGCGGGCGTATTTCTTCATTGCGTCATAGGTCGCCTCGGCATTGGCGCTGTCGGCATTCTTGCCTTTGCGCAGGGCTTCGATCGCGCTGCTCAAGGACTGCGGAGTAAGACCCGCACCCGCCAGCGCCTTGCCGGCCGCGGTAGTGGTAGCCAGCGCCAGCGCCAGCAGCATGCGTTCCACCGTAACATAGGCATCGCCCGATTTGGCGGCGAGCTGTTCAGCCTGGTCGAGCACGCGCACCGCATCGTTATCCAGCCCCGGCGTGGCCTGCGCACCCGATCCAGACACGGCTGGCACCTTGGCCAGCGCGGCATCCACCGCCGCCACCGCCAGCGGGGCGCTGCCGCCCGCACGCTGGATGAGGCCCGCGGCCATGCCTTCGGAATCTTCCAGCAAGGCTTTCAACACATGGTCGGGTGTGATCCGCTGGTGGTTCATGCGGATGGCAACAGTTTGCGCCGCCTGGAGGAAGCCCTTGGCGCGGTCGGTAAATTTTTCGAGGTTCATGTTTAGCCCCTTGGTCCCAATTCTACCCTGAGATAGTGTTGCAACCTTGCAACACAAGTCCTGTCGATCTGCAAGTGTGTTACGGTGTTAGATCGGTGTCCGTTTACCGGTCACAAGATCCGCCGCGAAGTCCCTGACCCGGCCAAGATGGCCCTTCATCGAAAAGCCTACAATGACGCACATCAACCAGTGTCACGCGGCCTCGCGATGCTGGACAGGTACGCCACCGGTGGTAATTGATGCAGATGAAACCGCTTCAGCTTTTCTCCGCGCTCGTCCCCGCCCTGCTGCTGGCCGCCTGCGCCACGCCGCAAGCAGCCATGCCAACCGCGCCGGTTGCCGCCGCTTTGCCCGCGGCGGACCTGGCCGCGCTGGTAGCGCAGGTGAACATTCCGTATGAGACGTTCACGCTGCCCAACGGTCTGACCACGATCGTCCACACTGATCGCAAGGCGCCGATCGTGGGTATCACGGTCTATTACCGCGTGGGTTCCAAGCATGAACCGCGTGGCCGCACCGGCTTTGCCCATCTGTTCGAGCACATCATGTTCGGCGGCAGCGAGAACGTGGAGAATTTCGACATTCCGCTGGAAGGTGCCGGCTCCACCCCCACCAATGGCTCGACCTGGTTCGATCGCACCAACTACGTCGAAACCGTGCCTACCAGCGCGCTCGACCTGGCGCTGATGATGGAGGCGGACCGCATGGGCTACCTGCTTGGTGCGGTGTCGCAGGAACGGCTCGATGCCCAGCGCGGCGTGGTGCAGAATGAAAAGCGGCAGAGCGACAACCAGCCGTTCGGCCTGGTTGATTACCGGGTGAGCGATGTGCTGCTGCCGGTCGGCCACCCCTATCGCCACAACACCATCGGTTCGATGGCCGATCTTTCGGCCGCCAGCCTGGCCGACGTGCAGAACTGGTTCCGCGCCAACTATGGCCCCAACAACGTGGTGATCGCCCTGGCCGGCGAGATCGATCTGGCCACCGCCCGCGCATCAATGGAACGCTGGTTCGGCGATATCCCGCGCGGACCAGACGTGGTCATGGTGGAGGCAGAGCCGGTGGCACTGGCAGCCCCGGTGACCGAGGAAATGGTCGATCAGGTCAGCCAGGTCCGCGTGACCCGTCACTGGACCGGCCCCGGCCTCAACCACGCCGATGCCGTGCCGCTGCAGGTTGGCATGCACATCCTTGGCGGCCTTGCCTCCTCGCGGCTCGACATGGCCATGGTCTATGGCGAGGAAGTGGCGACCAGCGTAATGGGCAGCTTCCAGCCGTTCGAACAGCTGGGCTTCGTGTCCACGCAGTTCGACCTTGTGCCCGGTGCGGATCGCGCCACAGCCGAAGCCTTGTTCGATGCCGAGATCGCCCGCCTGGTGAATGAAGGCCCAACGCAGGATGAAGTGCGCCGCGCGGCCACCCAGATCATCGCCGGACAGGTCGGCAGCCTGGAAATGGTTGGCGGCTTTGGTGGCAAGGGCATGGTTCTGGCCGAAGGGCTGCTCTATTCCGGTGATCCCGCCTTCTACCGCTCCCAGCTTGATCGCGTGGCCCGCCTGACTCCTGCCGAAATCCGCGATGCCATGCAGCGCTGGCTGGGTCGCCCGGCCTACACCCTGGCGATCGTGCCGGGCGAACGCACGCTGGATGGTGGGGCAATGGGTGGCTGGGGTGACGAGGCGATCAATCCTCCTCCCGCGTCCGATGCCGGTGGCGGCCAGGTTGCGGCCCGTTCCGGCCAGCCGCGCGATCTGCCCGCCGTGGGCGAAGTTCCGGCGCTCGATTTTCCCGCCGCCACCCGCGCCATGCTGTCAAACGGCGTGCCGGTTACGCTGGTGCGGCGCGAAACCGTGCCGACCGTCACCATCGCCCTGACCCTCGATGCCGGATCGGTCGTCGATGGACCAGGCGAAGCGGGGCGGCACCAGATGATGGTGGACATGCTGACCGAAGGCACCACCACCCGCGATACGTTCGACATCCTGATCGCGCAGGAGGAACTGGGAGCCAGCGTCAGCGCATCGGCCGGGGTGGATACCACCACGGTCACCCTGTCCTCCCTCACCACCAGTTTGCCGCAATCACTTGGCCTGATGGCCGACATCACGCTCAACCCCAGCTTCGAGCAAGCCGCGTTTGGCCGAGTGGTGACCCAGAGGCTGGCGCAGATCGACGAGGAGCGGACCCAGCCGGGCGCGCTCGCCAGCCGGGCGATGGGCCGCCTGCTGTTTGGCGAAAATCCCTATGCCCTGGCCTCCACCATCGGCAGCAACGAAGTGGTGCAACGTCTGTCCACCGCCGACATGCGGGCCGAACACCAGGAATGGGTGCGCCCCGATCTCGCCAGCTTTACCGTGGTGGGCGATATCGACATGGCCAGCCTGCTGCCCTTGCTGGAAGGGGCGTTCGGCCAGTGGCAGGCTCCTGCCACCGCGCCCTCGGCCAAGGCGATCGACACCCCTGTTCCGCCAGCACGACAGCGGCTGGTAGTGATCGACCGGCCTAATTCGCCGCAATCGGTCCTGATGCTGGCCCGGCTGCTGCCTTTGACCGGCATGGCGCAAGGGACCGAACCGCTCGAACTGGCCAACGAGGTGATGGGCAACGGCTTCCTCTCGCGTCTCAACAATGACCTGCGCGAGACGCGCGGCTGGACTTATGGTGTGCGGTCGTCCTTGCCGGGCCGCGTCGGGCCACAGGCCTTTGTAGTCTCCACGGCGGTGCAGGCCGACCGGACAGCGGATTCGATCCGCGCGATCGTGGACCAGATGGGGGCCTTCCCCGCCACCCGCCCGGTCAACGAGGTGGAACTGCAGCGCGTGACCGACGGCAACGTGCGCGGACTGCCCAACCAGTTCGAGACCAACGAACAGGTGCTCGGCGCACTTCTGCGCAACCAGTTATTCGGCCGGCCCGACGACTACCAGGAACGCCTGCCCCAGATCTATCGCGCCATAGACGCCGCGCAGATCGACACGGCCGCGCGCGAATACCTCCACCCGCGCGACATGGCGATCGTGGTGGTGGGCGACCGCGCGGTGATCGACGAGCAGGTGTCTACGCTGGGGATGCAGGTGGAATATATGGCGGCAGACGAGCTCTGATTCGGGGCCTTGCCGGCCGTTCAAGCTGCGACTAAGGCCCTTTGACCGGGTCCACGCGGACACCCGGTGAGGCAACCCAATTGCCCAAGCTCCGCTCCGTGAGGCCATGCACGCGCGTGGCCGAAGGAGCTTGTATGACTGAATTTGCCACCCAACCGCCCGCCATCTCGCTGCTGGCCCTGTTCCTCAAATTCCTGCGCTTCGGTTGCCTGGCGTTTGGTGGACCGATTGCGCAGATCGCCATGGTGAAACAAGCGCTGGTGGTGGAAGAGCGCTGGATCGAGCCTGCGCGGTTCAATCGCTTGCTGGCGGTTATGCAAATCCTGCCCGGCCCGGAAGCACACGAGTTGTGCGTGCACCTTGGCATGGTGGCCCGCGGACGGATTGGCGGCTTGCTGGCCGGGCTTGGGTTCATGCTGCCCGGCTTTCTGCTGATGCTGGCCTGCGGCTTTGCCTATTCAACGCTGGTGGCGGGGCGCGACACGTTCGACGGCGTGCTGCTGGGCGTGCAGGTGGCGGTGCTGGCGGTGATTGCCCGCGCGGTCCAGCGGATCGGCGGGCATGTGCTGGCCAACCGCTCGCTTTGGTTGCTGGCAGCGATCGGGGCAGCGGCCATACTGGCGGGTATCCCGTTCTGGGTGCCCTTGATCGCTGCCGCCTTCGCCTATGCCGTACCGCGAAATCCGGAAATCCGCATGACCTTGGCCGCCTTGGCCGTGCTGCTTGTCTGGTTCATGCTGCCGGTCGAAGCAGGAAGCGACTTATCGCCGAGCGCCGCCGGGCACCAGGCCGCCTTGCTGGCGCTGGTCGTGGCTGGCCTTAAAGGCGGACTGCTGACCTTCGGCGGCGCCTATACCGCGATCCCTTATGTCCGGGCGGACACTGTGGGGCGCGGGTGGCTGGAGGACGGGCAGTTCCTCGACGGGGTGGCTTTCGCCAACATGCTACCCGCCCCGCTGGTGATCTTCGCCACATTTGCCGGCTATATCGCTGCCGGCGTGCCAGGGGCGCTGGCAATCACGCTAGGCATGTTCCTGCCAGCCTTTGCCTTCTCGCTGCTGTTCTTCGAACGGCTGGAAGCCGTGGTGGAGAACCAGCGCTTGCACCGCACGCTGGATGGCGTGGCAGCCGCAGTAGTGGGGATTATCGCCGCCACCCTGTTGCAACTTGGCGCGGCAGCCTGGCTGCGGATCGACACGCCGGTTCCGGCCATCGTGCTGTTTGCGCTGGCACTGGTAGCAGCTTTCAAGCTGAAAGGGGCCTGGGTCACACCCGCCATTCTGGCCACAGGCGGCACGGCAGGCTGGCTGATGCTGGGCTAGAGCTTGCCGCGCAACGCCTGATAGGCCGCCGCCGCCACGGTATTGGCCAGGTTCAGGGACCGGATATGCTCCGACCGCATCGGCAGCTTGAACAACCGGTCGGCGTGACGGTCGATCATGGCTTGCGGCAGGCCCTTGGTTTCCTGCCCGAACACCAGCATGGCATCAGCGGGATAATCCGGTTCATAGAAACTGCGCGCGCCGAATTCCTCGAACAGGAACAACTGGTCGTCCCTTGGCTGACGCTCCTCCAGGAATGCCTGCCAACTGGGAAACTCCGCTAGCCGCACGTGGTGCCAGTAATCGAGGCCGGATCGTTTCACCCGCTTGTCGGTGATGGTGAAGCCCAGCGGATGGATCAGCACCAGTTCCATATCCAGCGCCACGCACGTGCGACCCACCGCGCCGGTGTTGCCGGGGATTTCCGGGTGGACGAGGATGATGGACGGGCGAAGGGTCAATCGGCTACCGGCCCGCCGTGGTCCCCCACCGCCCGGCCCCGTTCGTAACGCAGCACGCCGGGGATCGGCATGATGCGGTTGATCGTGCTGCCAAACCAGTTGGGCACGCGTTCGACCGGGGTGAAGCTGGCGGGCACGATCATCTCGCGCGGGATGCGGGGATCATAGGCAGCTTCGGTCGGCCCGGTCAGCGCCGGCATGGTCCGCGTGGTGCGATCATTCTCGTTAAGACCGTCAGGAACGCTGGCCATCAGATTGCCCTCGCCATCGACCAGTTCCAGCCCCACCCTCACTGCTGTCACCTGACCAGCGCTGACCGGGAAACTGGCCGTGCCCATGCACGCGCAGTCGGTCATGCCAAGAATCCCAGTGCTGTAGAAGGTGTAGGTGCCAGCGGGCACTTCAAACAACCACAGCGACCGCCCTTCCTCGGCGAGGAAACGGTTGGTCGGTCCGATGACGATCTGCTTGCGCGATTCCAGGTCCGGCCAGGAAAAATTCGCCTCGGTCGGTTCGACCGGCATTACCGGGCGGGGCCCGCGCCGCGTCATGATGTCGGCCCACAATTCGCTGTCACGCTCGTACCGATCGACAGCACGGGGATGGCGCCGGATCGCTTCGGCCAATGCCTCGGCACGCTGGCCAGCCCAGTCAGCCTGCTCTTCCGCCGTTGGCGCTAGCAGGAAGTTGCTCGCCAGCTGGCCGTTCGACTGGACCAGAAGATAGGCCTTCGCCGGATCAAGCGTCACACTCGGACGATCAGCGATACGGGTGATGCGGACCGGATCACTGTCCTGCGCGGCGACCGGCTGGGCGATCAGGGTAGCGGCACACAGCGCAGCCAATGGATAAAGGCGCATTCTCACTGTCCCAATCTTCACAGGCCCAACTCCCCGGCTTGCGGACGCGGTCCGGATGCGACCCTTGCCTGCTGGGCGAACATGCGTTGACGATCCGCCTCGGCCACTTCGCCCGTCCCTTCCTCGAAATTGAAGGTTTCCCACAAATCCTTGTCGAGCCCGAACCGGTCATAGCCCAGGAAGGACATGCACCGCCGGATGTTGATCCGCCGTTTGCGCCGCAGTTCAGCAGGGCCCATGATCGCATCGGCCACCAGGCTGCCGATCAGGCCACCTGCAGCCCCGGCGAGAACGCCGTATTGCACCATCGCCGATGTCATGTCGGGCACGTGATTGCCGCGATAGAGCCCGCGCGCATGCGAATCGCACTCGCGCAGGTCTGCCAGGGCCGTGGGGAAATCGGTCTCGGGCCGGTGGAAGTAATAGTACTTCTCGTAGTTGTCGCGGTCCGCCTGATCTTCGACAAAGACGAGGTCGGGCATGGTCACTTCGCCCTCGGACGGCACCCAGGCCATCCATTCGGCATCGGTGCGCGCGGTCGAATCCTGCGCAGAAACGGGCACTGCCGCGCACACGAGTGCTGCAGCCAACAAGCTGATTTTCACGTTAAATACCGCCCCCCAGTGGAATTATGCACTGCTCGTATCGTGCAGCTGGGAAATCGGCAAGCGAATGAATTCAGCCCAGCTTTGCTTTCAGCACAGCGTTCACCACGCCCGGATTACCCTTGCCCTGCATGGCCTTCATCGTCTGGCCCACGAAGAACCCGAACAGGGCTTCCTTGCCGCCGCGATACTGTTCGACCTTGTCGGCGTTGGCCGCCAGCACCGCATCGACCGCAGCTTCGATCGCGCCGCTGTCGCTCTGCTGCTTCAGGCCTTCGGTGTCGGCCACTTCGGCGGGATCGCGGCCGGTTTTCAGTACGATCTCGTAGATTTCCTTGGCCTGTCCGCCGCTGATTTCGCCCGCATCCTGCATCTTCAGGATTGCGGCGCTGGCGGCGGCGGTGTTGTGCGACGGGTTGGCTTCGTCGCCCAGCGCCTTGAGCACGCCAGGGGCCACGCTGAGCGTCCAGTTGGCAGCCTGGGTGGCCACCGCCGCCTCGCCCTTGCCCAGCGCCTTGGCGGTTTCGGCCAGCAAGGTTTCGAACCGGGCGAAAACCTCGATTTCGGCGGTCAGCTGCGCTGCATTATAAGGGGTAAGGCCCAGTTCCTCGATATAGCGCGTGCGCTTGGCATCGGGCAGTTCGGGCAAGCTGGAGCGGCAATCGGCCAGGAACGCGTCGTCCAGTTCCAGCGGCAGCAGGTCGGGATCGGGGAAATAGCGGTAATCGTGCGCGTCTTCCTTGCTGCGCATCGACCGCGTGGTGCCGGTGCCGGGATCGAACAGGCGGGTTTCCTGCACGATCTTGCCGCCATCCTCCAGCACATCCACCTGGCGGCGCGCCTCATGTTCGATCGCGGCCATCACGAAGCGGAGGGAGTTGACGTTCTTGGTTTCGGTGCGCGTGCCCAGTTCGGGATCGCCGACCTTGCGGACGGACACGTTGACGTCGGCCCGCATTGAGCCTTCCTCCATGTTGCCGTCGCACGATCCGACATAGCGCAGGATCGCCCGCAGCTTGCGGACATAGGCCCCGGCCTCTGCCGGAGAAGTCATGTCCGGACGGCTGACGATCTCCATCAGCGCCACACCCACGCGGTTAAGGTCGACATAGGACATGGTGGGGTGCTGGTCATGCATCAGCTTGCCGGCATCCTGTTCCACATGGATGCGTTCAATGCCGATCACCTTGTCGTGCGGAATGCCCGCCTTCTCGTCCGCCTCGATGGTCAGCGACCCTTCACCCACGATCGGATGATACAGCTGGCTGATCTGGTAGCCCTGCGGCAGATCGGCGTAGAAGTAGTTCTTCCGGTCAAACCGGCTCCACTTGTTGATCTGCGCCTCGATCGCCATCCCGGTGCGCACCGCCTGGCGGATACACTCGGCATTGAGCACGGGCAGCATGCCGGGCATGGCCGCATCGACCAGGGAGACCTGCGCATTCGGCTCCGCGCCGAAAGTGGTCGAGGAGCCGGAAAACAGCTTGGACTTGCTGGTGACCTGCGCATGGACCTCAAGGCCGATCACGACCTCCCATTCGCCGGTTGCGCCGTTGATGCGATAGTTGCTCATGCTTACCACCATTTCCCGGGCTGGGCGGTGAACCCTGCCCGCTGTTCAATCGCCAGCCCGGCATTCAGCACGCTTTGTTCGTCGAACACGTTGCCGATCAGCTGCAGGCCCAGCGGAAGGCCATCCTTGTTGAGACCCGCCGGAACGCTCATCGCGGGCAAGCCCGCAAGGCTGGCAGGCACCGAGAACACGTCGTTCAGATACATCGCCAGGGGATCGTCCACCTTGTCGCCCAACGGGAAAGCTGCAGTAGGCGTGGTGGGGGCAAGGATCACGTCGCACTTTTCGAATGCAGCATCGAAATCGCGGCGGATCAGCGTGCGGACCTTCATGGCCTGGGTGTAATAGGCGTCGTAGAAGCCCGCCGACAGTACATAGGTTCCGATCAGGATGCGGCGCTTGACCTCGTCCCCGAACCCGGCGGCGCGGGTTGCGGCGTACATGTCCTGCAGGCCTGCACCTTCCGGCAGGTCGCGCAAGCCGTAACGCACGCCGTCATAGCGGGCCAAGTTGCTGGATGCTTCGGCCGGCGCGACGATGTAGTAGGCGGGCAGCGCATACTTGGTGTGCGGCAGGCTGATATCGACCACTTCGGCGCCCGCATCCTTCAGCCAGGCAATGCCCTGATCCCACGACTTGAGGATTTCCTCGTCGGTCCCGTCCATCCGGTATTCGCGCGGGATGCCGACCTTTTTGCCGCGCAAGTCCGCGTTGAGCGTGGTGGACCATGCGGGCACGGGCATGTCGAGGCTGGTCGAATCCTTGGGATCGAAACCTGCCATCGCCTCCAGCATGATCGCGCAATCTTCCACGCTGCGGGCCATCGGGCCTGCCTGGTCGAGCGACGAGGCAAAGGCGACGATACCCCAGCGGCTGCACCGGCCATAGGTCGGCTTGATGCCGGAAATGCCGGTGAAGGCGGCTGGCTGGCGGATCGAGCCACCGGTATCGGTGCCGGTCGCCGCCGGGCACAGCCGCGCGGCGATGGCAGACGAAGACCCGCCCGACGAACCACCGGGGGCAAGCGCGGCATTGCCGCCATCGTTGCGCCGCCACGGCGAGATCACGTTGCCGAAATAGCTGGTTTCGTTGCTCGAACCCATGGCGAACTGGTCAAGGTTCAGCTTGCCCAGCATCCCCGCGCCCGCATCCCACAGCTTCTGCGAAACGGCGCTTTCGTATTGCGGCGTGAAACCTTCCAAGATGTGGCTGGCGGCCGTAGTCTGCACGCCCTTGGTGGCGAACAGGTCCTTCATGCCGATCGGAACGCCCGCCATCAGGCCCGCAGGCTTGCCCGCAGCGCGGTCGGCATCTGCTTTTTTCGCGGATTCCAGCGCATGGTCAGGGGTGGTGACGATGAAGGCGTTGAGCGCCGAGGCTGCAGCGACATTGGCGTTGAACGCCTCCGCCACTTCGACAGCGGAAAACGCGCCGGAAGCCACGCCATCGCGGATGGCTTTCACGCCAAGGTCGGTAAGATTGGTCATTATTCGATCACCTTGGGCACGCCGAAAAAGCCGTGTTCGGCGGCCGGGGCATTGGCCAGGATCGCATCGCGCTTGCCGCCGCCGGTCAGCGGATCGGCATCGACCACGTCGGCGCGCAGGCGCAGCTTCTGCTCGATCACCGCGGTCATCGGCTGGACGGAGGACGTATCGACCTCGCCCAGCTGTTCCACCCATGCGAGCAGGTTGTTGAATTCGGGCACCATGCGGTCGAGATCGTGCTCGTCCACAGTGATGCGCGCCAGCGCGGCAATCTTGGCCACTTGTTCTCGGGTTACGGACATGGGGCTGGCACTAGCGGCGAGGCCCGCAGGCTTCAAGCTATTCGGCGCTGAACCGGATGTTCCCCACAGTCGATTCCGCCTGCACTTCCACCGGGCTGCCCACGCGCCGCCCGTCGACATAAATCGAGCGGGTGGTCTCTTCGCGCAGTTCCACCACAGTTTCGTCGGTCATCGGACCGCTTGGAAGGTTCGCCGGGACTTGGACATCCGGCACGGGGACCGGCGCAGGGTCGCCGTCTTTCGTGGCTGGCAGATCGACCAGTTCATAACCGAACCGCTGGACCAACGCGATGCGGTGCGTACCGTCAGCCTGCGCGCCAAGGTCCAGTGCCACACAATAGTCGGAACACCGCCACGGTTCGTAATCAAGGTATGCCTCCACCCTGGTACGCAGCGCGTCATCCTCAGGCTGCAGGCGCAGCGTGCCGGTGAATCCATCGCCCACCATGTCGCGGTTCCAATCGTACACCCGCTCGGTCTGCGCCTGCGCTGCCTTCGCCAGATCGGCCACCTCGCCCTCACCCTCGGCCAGCCGCGCCAAGGCGCGCCGCCCGGCATCGCCGAAATCCCAGCGCAGGGCGGTGAAATCGAACTCTTCCGCGCTCACCTGGCCCGATTCGAGGCGGGCGATCTGCTGGCGGGAGGAAATCGCGCCGAAATCGAACAAGGGCAGGGCCAGCACCAGTGCCAGCACGCAGGTCCCAGCGGCCAGGTGAAGGTTGGCATCACGCAGGCGGGCGGCCCAATCCTTCCTGAATCCGCGTGCCAGCCCGGCCCAATAGGCCACGCCATAAGCCACGGCCACGATCACCGCGATCAGGGCCCATATCCGTTCGGGCGACAAGCCGTGCTGGTCAATCCGGATGCCCATCGAAACAGCGGCAAACAGCGCCAGCGGCAGCACGCCCGCTGCCAGCACCACGGCCACCACGCGCAGCAGACGGTTGCGGCTGATCGCCTCACCATCATCGCGCACGATAGCATTGGCCAGCACGAAGCAGCCGACCGCACAGGCCAGCAGCACCGGGGTCGCCGCATCGGTCGCATTCCACAGCGCCTGTCCGCCCGATGCGGCGAGCGCGACAAGGAACACCACGAGGGCCAGGGCCAGCGGTACCGCCAGCAGGCTGAGGACGATCAGCACAACGTTCTGCAAGCTGCCGATGATCTTGAGGTTGTTGCGCAACACGCCCAGCGCCGTACCGAAAGCGCCGCCGCTCCACACCCAGCCGAACCATTCCTCTTGCGCCAGTCGTTCGATTACTTCGATCCCGACGAGGCCCAGCAGCTGGTCGAGCAAGAGCAGCATCAACCAAGACAGGCAGGTGAAGGCCAGCGCGCCTGCGCCCGAAATGGCATCGGTCCAGACGTGGAAATGGGTCAGCTTGTAATCGGTGGACAGGCGCGTGCGGTGAAATTCGGCCTGGAACAGTGGCAGCGATATCACGCTGGCGAATACCCCGGCGGCAAAGGCGAACTCGCGACCGGCCCAGATATTCTCGCTGCGCAAGACCTGCCAGGCGATCCCACCCATCACCGCACCGACGATCAGTGCAAACACCGCCGGTTCGATCCAGCGGCGCGGGCCCAGCGCAAACGCAGCGCTGAGCGAGCCGAAAAACACGAACGCCGCGCCCGCTCCGTAAAGCGGTTCGGGCGTGTTGCCATCGAACAGGAAGTGGATCAGCAGGCCGGCAAACGCAAGAATGGCCGCCAGCACCCACGGGCGCAGCGGCCAATCCTCAAGCAACATGTCGGGGTCGGGCGCGGTATCCACAGCCTCGACCCCGTCAGTCATGCTGGCTTACTCCGCCGGAGCCGGAGCAGGTGCAGGTGCGGCCGGAGCAGCGCCCTCGCCACCTTCACCTGCGGCACCCTGCGATGCGGCCATGATCTGGTTGATCTGCATGGCCCGTGCCTGCAGTTCTTCCTGGGTCATGAATTCGTGCAGGGTCACTTCGAAGATCAGGTCCGCATTCGGCGGGATCGGCGAACCGGCGGGCGGGTTGGCGCCATAGGCCAGCTCGGCCGGAATCTCGACGGTATAGACGCCGCCCTTTTGCATCTGCATCAGCGCATCACGGAAGCCGGGGACCACGCCGCCCAGTTCCATGTAGCTGCCCTGCGGGATCAGTTCAGCGATCTCGGCGGGGATTTCGGGACGCGGGGGCGACTGGTCGAACACCGTGCCATCTTCCAGCTTGCCGACATAATCGACAAATACCGCGTCACCTTCCTGCGGGCTGGGGCCTTCACCGGCGGTTACCACATCGACATCGACCGAAGCCGGGCGGGCCAGGAACCAGGCCACACCGCCGGCCAGCAGTGCGCCCACCAGCACGCCGAGGAAAAACTTCATCAGCGAGCCCGAAGCGATGGGCTGCAGCGGTACGCGGGTAACTTCGGTCATTGCGGATAATCCTGCCAAGAACGGTGAGATAGTATTGAAAAGCAACAAAAAGGGGCGCGAGAGATACCTCTCCACGCCCCCATTTGGCCCAGCTTCGCTAAACGCGCAAGCTTAGCCGTCGCGTTCCATGCGCTTGCGCTCCATCTTGCGGGCGCGGCGGACGGCAGCTGCCTTTTCACGGGCGCGCTTTTCGCTCGGCTTTTCGTAATGACGGCGCAGCTTCATCTCGCGATACACGCCTTCGCGCTGCAGCTTCTTCTTGAGAGCGCGCAGTGCCTGCTCGACATTGTTATCGCGAACCATGATCTGCATAAAACCAAGCCACCTTTTCTAATCGGTCAAATGGTCCGAATCCCGCTTGCAACTGGCGCGGGGCACTGGACCCGTAAAACAATGGATGTTGCGCCGAATCCGGTAAAGGAACGGCAATATTGGGCGCGCCCTAAGTGAAAACGGCAAGGAAGGCAAGCGTCCGAACGCATGTCGAATGCATCTGCCTTGGCGGACCGTGAATCCCTTCCGAAACGACGCGCATCGGTCTAAGGCACCCCCTATGGCTATTTCCTCCCCCCTTGTCGCCACGCTTTATGTTGCCGTTGGCGGCGCTGCCGGATCGGTGCTGCGTTACCAGCTCGGCCGGTTGATGACGCTGTGGCTTGGCCCGCTGCCGATGTCGGTGTTCCCTTGGGCCACGCTGGCGGTCAACACGATCGGCAGCCTGGCGATGGGCCTGCTGGCCGGTTTCCTGGTGCGCAACGGCGGCGATACCGATGGCTGGCGGCTGCTGTTGGGCGTGGGCCTGTTGGGCGGGTTCACCACGTTCAGCGCCTTCAGCCTGGAAATGGCCATGCTGATCCAGCGTGGCCAGGTGGGCATGGCGGGCATCTATGCGCTGCTGTCGCTGGGCCTGGGGGTGAGCGGCCTGATCTTCGGCCTTACCATGGCGAGGCTGGGCGCATGAGCTACGACCCTAACGATAACGTCGGCCCTGCTGACGACAAGCGGGCAGATCGCGCGCGGGCGGATCAACAGCCCGCTGATGACAAGAACGTGCGCCAGTTCACTGTTGCGCCGGATGATGACGGGGTCCGGCTGGACCGCTGGTTCAAGCGCCACCTGCCGCAGGTCGGCTTTGGCACGGTATCGCGCTGGGCGCGCACCGGCCAGCTGCGAGTGGATGGCAAGCGGATCAAGCCGGATGACCGGATTGCTACGGGCCAGGTAGTCCGCGTGCCGCCGGGTGGTGATGATCCGGCCAAGAAGGGTCCCGCCCGCCACGTGCTTTCAGCCGAGGACGAGGCAGAAGCCGAAGCCATGCTGATCCGGCGCAGCAAGTCTGCCCTGGTGCTCAACAAGCCGCCGGGCCTTGCGACGCAGGGCGGCACCAAGACTTCGCGCCACGTCGATGGCCTGCTGGATGCCTATGCCGAACCCAACGAACCGCGTCCGCGCCTGGTTCACCGGCTCGACAAGGATACCTCGGGCATTCTGCTGGTCGCCCGCAGCCCCGGCAGCGCGGCTTTCTTCTCCAAGCGGTTTTCCGGGCGCAGCGCGAAGAAGATCTACTGGGCGCTGGTAGTCGGCGTGCCGCAGCTGAAGGCCGGCACGATCGAGGCACCGATCGGCAAGCAGCCGGGCAGCGGCGGCGAGAAAATGCAGGTCGATCTGGAAGGCGGACAGGCTGCCAAGACGCTGTACCGGGTGGTCGACAAGGCGGGCAACCGCGCGTCCTGGGTCGAACTGCAGCCAATGACCGGGCGTACCCACCAGTTGCGTGTCCACATGGCCGCTATCGGCCATCCCATCGTGGGCGACGGCAAATATGGCGGGCCGGATGCCTTCCTGACCGGCACGATCAGCCGCAAGATGCACCTTCATGCGCGCCGCCTGATCATCGAAGCGCCCGATGGCGAGACAATCGACGAGACGGCCGAACTGCCCGAGCACTTTGCCGCCAGCATGGTGCAACTGGGCTTTGACGAGATGATGAGCGATGCCGAGCCCGAGGCCGGCCGCCAGCCACGTTCAAAGGACGAGGAAAAGCAGGCCTCCAAGGCCCACTCCAAGCTGTACCGCAAGGAACGCCGGGGCGAACGCAAATCGGGCGACCGCAAGGTCCGTCCCGAAGCCGGCCCCCGCACCGGGCGATCTGTGTCCGACAAGAAGCCCGCTGAGAAAAAGTCCGGCGAGAAGAAGTCCGGTGACAGGAAGTCTGGTCCCAAGAAGCCCGGCGGCAGGACGCTGGGTGAACGCAGCACGGGCGACAGGAAGCTGGGCACAGCCCGGAAGCCCGCCGGACCAAGAACGCCTCCGGGCGCAGGCAAACCTGCCGGTTCTCGCAAGCCCACCGGTTCGGGCAAGCCAGGAGGGGCATCAAAGCCGACAAGGCCGCGCAAGTGAGCCCCCAGGTGAGCACGCAAGTACCCGTCCGGCTGGCCATTTTCGATTGTGATGGCACCTTGTCCGATGGCCAGGCCGCAGTGTGCCGGGCGATGGACATTGCTTTTGACCTGGCCGGCCTGCCCGCCCCTGCTCCGGCGCAGGTGCGCCGCATTGTCGGCCTCAGCCTGCCGCAGGCCGTGGCCAGCCTGGTGCCCGATGCGCCGGAACAGCAGCGCATCCACGCCGTCGACGCCTACAAGACCGCATTTCGCGCCGCGCGGATGGACGGATCGCTGCACGAGCCGCTGTTTCCCGGGATCGCGGCGCTGGTCCACTCGCTCCATGACCGCGGCTGGGCACTGGGCGTGGCCACCGGCAAAAGCGACCGTGGCCTGCGCTCCACCCTGGCAACCAACGGCCTGCTCGATTGCTTTGCCACGTTGCAGACCGCCGATCGCCACCCGTCCAAACCCGATCCGGCGATGCTGCTGGCGGCGATGCACGAAGTGTCGGCTGACCCCGCTCGAACAGTGATGATCGGCGATACCGCTTATGACATGCTGGCCGCAGGGGCGGCGGGAACCGCAGCCATCGGCGTGGGCTGGGGTTATCACGAAGCGCACGAATTGCTGGCAGCCGGGGCCAGCGCGGTCGCCGGATCGGCTGGCGAACTGGAGGAGATGCTCGATGCAATCACCTGAAACAGAAAAGCAGGCCAAGGGCCGGTTCATGGCCATCAGCGCCATGCGCATTGCCGGCGTGGCGATGATCCTGCTGGGCATTGCCGTATTGCAACGCGCTGTGGTGCTGCCCGAATGGGCGGCATACCTGCTGATCGTGCTGGGCATGGTGGAAACTTTCGTGATGCCGCAGGTCTTTGCCCGCATCTGGCGCACCAGCGATCGGTTGCCCCCCAGGTGATGAGGCACGCTGGCTGATGAAGCGGTTTTACACCGACGTTTCCGTCGCCTGTCAGGAAGGCGAGTGGCAGGTGCTGCTGGACGGGCGACCGGTCCGCACGGCTGGCGGTGCTCCGCAACTGGTTGCGTCACAGGCGCTGGCCGGCCTGCTGGCAGATGAGTGGCGCCGGCAGGGTGAGGAAATCGACCCGCGCGGCCTGATCATGCGCGATCTGGCAGACTATGCGATCGACGTGGTGCAGCATGACCGCCAGGACGTGCTGGCCAAGCTGATGACCTATGCCGAAAGCGATACGCTGTGTTATCGCGCCGATCCCGACGAGGCGCTGTACAAGCGCCAGCTCGAACTGTGGGAGCCGCTGGTGACCGCGTGCGAGGCGCGGCTGGGGGCCAGCTTCCGGCGGGTCAGCGGCGTGCTCCACCGTGCACAGCCGCCTGAAACGCTGGCCGCCATGCGCGGTGCGCTGGACCAGCATGATCATTTTGCATTGGCCGGCCTTGTCACTCTCGCCTCGCTGGCCGCATCGCTGATTACCGCGCTGGCGGCGCTGGAACCCGGCGCGGACGCCGCAATCCTGTTCACCGCCGCCAATGCCGAGGAAGACTGGCAGGCAGAGCTGTGGGGCTGGGAATGGACTGCCGAAGAAAGCCGCGCCCTGCGCGCCGAAGCGTTCAGGCTGGCGCTGGAATTTGTGGCGGCAGCCCGCACAGCTTGACGGACAGCCGCAAGCTGATCAGCCCACCCAATCGGCCACTTGCGCTGCCACATCGTTGGCCGCGCGGTTGAGCGCGGGGCCGACGACCAGAGCATCGGCAGCAATCCCGGTCACTTCGCTTTCGAACCTGCGGGTGCGAACGGTGCCATCGGGCAGGCGCAACATCGCGTCATAGCGCACAATCACGCGCGAACCCGGGGCATCGTATTCCATCGCCAGCAGATCGCCGCCCAACTGGGTCTGGGCGGCATATTCCAGCTCGCCCGCACCAACCACCAGCCGGTTGCTGCGCGCGCGGATGGTTTCGGCCAGCACGCGCTGGAACAGGCGCGAGGGCTTTTCCACCCACACGGCATCCTGCAGATAGGCGAGTGAAACGTCGTTCACCTGCACCGGCACCCGCAAGGCATCCAGATGGTGCGGCACCGAAGGTTCAGTCACCGCCAGCGCGCCAGCCATGTCACCTTCGCTGGCAGCACCGGCCGGAACCGTGGCCGAAGCGGTCAGGGTGTAGAGCTGTTCGGGCGGTTCGCCGCCGCCGCCAATGCTGACGCAGCCGGCCAGAAGCAAGGCACCCGCGGAGGCTGCCAATGCGGCGGTAATTGGCTTGAAACGCATGCAAGATGCTCCTGTCGCGCTCATGGCTGGTAATCCGGCAAGGGCCTGCTGCCGAGCAGCGACCCGGCGCCTTCGCTTTCGAGGGTTTCGGTGAGGCTGCGCAAGGTCTCGCTGGTGCGGCGCAAGTCACGCATGGTGGCTTCGGCGGCCGGCAGCGTGTCCTCGTTCAACTGGCGGGAAATCGGTTCGACCTGGGCCAGCGTGGTCTCCAGCGCCGCAGCGGCCTGCCGCGCCGATGCCAGCGTCTGCCGCAGGTCTGCCGCCAGCGGTCGGCCTTCGCTCTCCAGCAGGGCGTCTGTACTGTTGAGCGTGTTCTGGAATGCCGCCAGCGTCAGCGTGGATTGCGCCAGCGTGGACTGCAGTTCGACCATCGTGCGGCGGATTTCAGGCGAGGCCGAGGCCAGTTCGGCGCTGATGGCGTTGGTGTTGCGCAGTATCCCGCCGATCGAGGCCTGGTTGTCATCATCCAGCACGCGGGTCAGCCGGTCGGTCAAGGTGGCCAGCCGTTCGAGCAGCAGCGGCGCGCTCGACAGGATCTCGTCAATCGCACCACCGGCCGGCGGAATCACCGGCACGCCTTCGGGGCAATCGGTCGTCTCGCAGGTGATGGGCGGTGCTCCGCGCCGTGCCCCTTCGAGGTTGAGGGTGGAAACGCCGGTAAAGCTGAACGAGATCGACGCCGTCGTGCCCACCAGCACCGGCACCTCGTCCTCTACCCTGATGCGCACGCGGACATATTCCGGATCGCGTTCCCACAGCACGATATCGGTCACCTGGCCCACCGGCACACCGCTGAACGCGACCGACGAGCCTTTGGCCAGCCCGCCAACCGATTGCTGGAAGAAGATGTCGTATTCCTTCTGGTCCTGGTTGCCCAGGCGGGCGAGCCAGATGAAGAACCCGGCGGCCAGCGCCAGCAGCAGCAGGGTGATGGCTCCGACCCAGATGTGATTGGCGCGTGTTTCCATAGCTCGTGCCTATGCCTCGCCTGCAGTTGGGTTGTCTAATGGTTTGGTCACCGGCGCCTTGGCCGGTGGAGCCAGATGTGTCCTGTCGCTGGACGCATGGGCGGCCCGGCCGCGCGGGCCGTTGAAATATTCCTGGATCCACGGATGGTCGCTTTTCAGCAATTCATCGATCGGACCGACCGCGATCACCTGCTTGTCGGCCAGCACAGCCACCCGGTCGCAGATGGCGTGCAGCGTATCCAGATCGTGGGTGATCAGGAACACTGTCAAACCCAGCGTATCGGCCAGTTCGCGCAGCAATTCATCGAACTTGGCCGCGCCGATCGGGTCCAGCCCGGCGGTCGGCTCATCAAGGAACAGCAATTCGGGATCGAGCGCCAGTGCGCGCGCCAGCCCGGCGCGCTTTTTCATGCCGCCCGACAGTTCGGACGGATACTTGCTGGCAGCTTCAGGGGGAAGCCCGCTCAGCACGGTCTTGTAGGCCGCGATCTCGTCCAGCAGATCCTGCGAAAGCTCGGGATAGAATTGCTTGAGCGGGACTTGCACATTCTCACCAACGGTCAGGGTTGAAAACAGTGCCCCGCCCTGGAACAAGACCCCCCACCGGTTGCGGAGGCCGATCTCCTCGTCATCCTCGTCCGAATGGATGTCGCGGCCCAGCACCTCGATCGTTCCTTCAGCCGGTATCTGCAGGCCGATGATGGACCGCATCAGCACCGATTTGCCGGTGCCCGATCCGCCCACCACACCGAGAATTTCGCCGCGCCGCACTTTCAGGTCGAGGTTCTCGTGGACCGCCACGTCGCCGAAGCGGTTGACCAGCCCGCTGATCACGATGGGAAATTCGCCGGTGAAAGCTTCATCCACCACATCGGGATTGATCGCCAGATCGTTCATTCCCGCCCCCTCATGCCCAACCGATCTTGGTGAAGAAGATGGCGAAGAATGCATCGAGCACGATGACCATGAAGATCGCCTGGACCACTGCCTTGGTGGTGCGAATGCCAACTTCCTCGGCATTTCCTTCGACCCGCAGACCCTGGTAACAGCCTGCCAGCGCCACGATCAGGCCGAACACCGGCGCCTTGGCCATGCCGACGTAGAAATCGTACACCGGCACCACTTCCTGGATGCGCGTCAGGAAGGTGAGAAACGGGATGCCGAGCGATAGGTCCGCCAGCACGGCCCCGCCCAGGATACCCATGCACGATGAATAGAAGCCCAGCAGCGGCATCATCAGCACGGCCGCCAGGATCCGCGGCACTACCAGCGCTTCCATCGGCGAAACGCCGATGGTGCGCATGGCGTCGATCTCCTCGGTAAGCTTCATGGTGCCGAGTTGCGCGGCAAAGGCGCTGCCCGAACGGCCGGCCACCATGATCGCGGTCATCAGCACGCCCAGTTCGCGCAAGGTGATGCGGCCCACCAGGTTCACCGTCAGCGTCTCGGCCCCGAACTGCTGCAACTGCACCGCACCCTGTTGGGCGATGACAATGCCGATCAGGAAACTCATCAAGCCGATGATCGGCAGGCTGGTGACGCCCACCAGTTCCATCTGGTGGACCAGCGCACGCAGGCGGAAGCGGCGCGGATGACGGATCAGGCTGCCGAATGCCATGATGATCGCGCCCAGAAAACCGATGGTGTGCTTGGTTTCGCTCAGCCCGCCGGTCACGAAATCGCCGACTTGCTCGGGCACGCGGGTGAGCAAGCTTTCCAGCCGGGGCGAGATCGGCTCGGCGTTGGCGCTGCCGGTCACCGTGTCGATCAACACCTCGGCCTGTTGGCTGGCACCCAGCACTTCGGCCGATTGTTCCTCGGCAAAGCGGTGGATCACCCAGGCGCCCACCGTATCGACCGGATGGGCACGCGAGATGTCAACGAACTGGATCGGGCCATCCAGCTTGCGCAGGGCAGCATCCAGCTTGCCGATGGTCGATACCAGCAAGGGGCCAGTCACCACCACCGTGGTTCGCCCCCCTGCTTCCTCGATGGTGTGGTCTGCCCATTCACGCATAATCGCACCAGCTATGCTGGCAAAGTGCGGCGCGGGCAAGGCAAAGCACTGCGCAGGCAAGGCAAAGCGCCGCGTGATCAGGCCACGACGGGGCGTTCACTCCGTGCAACCCCCATTGCCCTTGGGTGCAGGCGCTGGCAAAGGCCGCGCATCATGACCCGCGAACTCGACAAGACATTCGACCCCGCCGCCATCGAGGCGCGCTGGTATTCCCATTGGGAACAAAACGGCCTGTTCCGGCCCGAACGGCCGGATGCCCAGCCGTTCACCATCGTCAATCCGCCGCCCAATGTAACGGGTTCGCTGCATATCGGTCATGCCCTGGACAACACTCTACAGGACATTGTGATCCGGTATGAACGGTTGCGCGGGAAAGATGCCCTGTGGGTGGTCGGCACAGACCATGCCGGGATCGCCACGCAGATGGTGGTCGAACGCCAGATGGAAGCCGCCCAGGACAAGCGCACCAACTACAGCCGCGAAGCTTTTGTGGACAAGGTGTGGGAGTGGAAACACGAAAGCGGTGGGACCATTACCGGCCAGCTGCGCCGCCTCGGCTGTTCGATGGACTGGTCCCGCGAACAATTCACGATGGACCCGCATTTTACTGCCGCCGTAGTGAAGGTGTTCGTGGATCTGTACAATCGCGGGCTGATCTACCGCGACAAGCGGCTGGTGAACTGGGATCCCAAGCTGAAGACCGCGATTTCCGACCTTGAAGTGGAAACCCGCGAAATCAAGGGCAGCTTCTGGCACTTCAAGTATCCGCTGGCCGATGGCGTTACGCTGGCTGACGGGCGCGATTATATCGAGGTCGCCACCACGCGGCCCGAGACCATGCTGGCCGATATGGCCGTGGCGGTGAACCCGACGGACGAGCGCTATGCCAGCGTGGTCGGCAAGTTCGTGACGCTGCCGATTACCGGGCGACGCATTCCGATCGTGGCCGATGAGCACGCCGATCCCGAACTGGGTTCTGGCGCGGTGAAGATCACACCAGGGCATGATTTCAACGACTTCGAGGTGGGCAAGCGCGCCGGGATTGCGGCGGGCGACATGCTCAACATGCTGGATGCTGAAGCCTGTGTGATTCAATGTGGTGGCATTCCCGATGAACTGCTCGGGATGGACCGGTTCGATGCCCGCCAACGCGTGGTGGAACTGCTGAAAGCCAGCGGCCATCTGATCCCGCACATCGTGGAAAAGGATGGCGAGCGGGTGGAGCACGATGCCGAACCGCGCACGATCCAGACGCCCTATGGCGACCGCGGCGGCGTGGTGATCGAGCCGTGGCTGACCGACCAGTGGTATGTGAATGCCGGCGAACTGGCCAAGGCACCGATTGCTGCGGTAAATAGCGGCGCGGTGGAGATTGTGCCCAAGAGCTGGGAAAAGACCTTCTTCAACTGGATGGACAACATCCAGCCGTGGTGTGTTTCGCGGCAACTGTGGTGGGGGCACCGGATTCCGGCGTGGTTCGCCGATGACGGCAGCATCTTTGTGGCCGAGACCGAAGACGAGGCACAGGCGCTGGCCGGTGCCGGTGTTGCGCTCGAACGAGATCCCGACGTCCTCGACACCTGGTTCTCTTCCGCACTGTGGCCCTTCGCCACGCTCGGCTGGCCGGAACAGACCGATCTCGTCCAGCGCCACTATCCCAACGACCTGCTGGTCTCGGGCTTCGACATCCTGTTCTTCTGGGACGCGCGGATGATGATGATGGGGCAGGCGATGACGGGGCAGAACCCGTGGCCGCGGCTTTATCTGCACGGTCTGGTGCGCGCGCCCGACGGGCAGAAAATGTCCAAGTCCAAGGGCAACGTGGTCGATCCGCTGGGCCTGATCGACCAGTACGGGGCCGATGCGCTGCGGTTCTTCATGGCGGCGATGGAAAGCCAGGGCCGCGACATCAAAATGGATGAGCGGCGGGTTGAGGGATACCGCAACTTTGCCACCAAACTGTGGAACGCCACGCGCTTTTGCCAGGCCAATGGCATCGGCGCATCGCAAAGCCTCGCCGCCCCGCAGGCCACCAGCGCGGTCAACCAGTGGATCATCGGCGAGGTGGTGGAAACCGTCGCCGCGCTCGATACCGCGCTGGCCGACCTGCGCTTCGATGCCGCCGCCAATGCCGTGTACCACTTCGTGTGGGACCAGTTCTGCGACTGGTACATCGAACTGGTGAAGGGCAATTTCGATGCCGAGACCAAGGCGGTTGCCGGCTGGGTGCTCGACCAGATCCTGGTCATGCTTCACCCCTTCATGCCGTTCATCACCGAGGAACTGTGGCACGCGCAGGGTCAACGGCCGTATGAGCTGATCCTGGCGCAATGGCCCGAACCTTCCGCCAGCGTGGATGCCGAAGCCAAGGCCGAAGTCGATTGGCTGATCGCCCTGGTCGGCAACCTGCGCACGGCCAAGAACGAGCTGGGCATTTCGCCCGGCGCCAAGCTGGATGCCTACCTGCCCGCCCCCTCGCCCGCCACGCGCGGCGTGATCGAGCGCAATCCGGCGGTGATCGAACGGCTGGCACGGCTGAATGGCATCCGCTTCGAGGCTCCGCCTGCCGGTGCCGCGATGCAGATCGGCGCGGGCGATGCCAATATCGTGGTGCCGCTGGAAGGCGTGATCGACATCGCGGCGGAGAAAGCCCGCCTCGCCAAGGCGTTGGAGGTTTCCACCAAGGAGGCCAAGTCGCTCGAAGGGCGGCTGAGCAATCCGTCGTTTGTGGAAAAGGCCAAGCCCGAAGCGGTCGAAAAGGCCCGCGCCGACCACGCCATGCACGCCGCCGAGGCCGAGCGACTGGGCGCGGCGCTGGCACGGCTGGGGTGACACTGGTTCTCGCCACGCAAGCGCCAGGCGAGCCGGAGATTTTCGCCAGCCTGCAAGGCGAAGGCCCGAGCGCCGGGGTGCCGGTGGCCTTTCTGCGGCTGTCGCGCTGCAACCTTGCCTGCGTCTGGTGCGACACGCCTTACACCTGGCATTTCGAAGGCGACGAGCGACCGCACCGGGTCGGCGAAACCTATCACCGCAAGGCCAACCAGCTGGTTCTGGAACTGCCCGATATTGCCGCCCGCATCCTCGCACTCGGCCAGAACCGCCTGGTCATCACCGGGGGCGAGCCGTTGTTGCAGGCCGGCCGTCTGGCGGACCTGCTGGACCTGCTGCCCGACATGGCCGTGGAGATCGAGACCAACGGCACGGTGGAACCTCCGGCCCGGCTGGATGTGCGGGTGGACCAGTACAATGTCAGCCCCAAGCTGGCGCACAGCGGCAATCCGGCGCAGCTGGCCCTGATCCCGCGCATGCTGGATCGCTGGGCGACCGATGCCCGCGCCTGGTTCAAGTTCGTGATCGCCGCGCCGGACCATGTGGACCAGGTGCTGGAACTTCAGCGCGCGCACGCCATTCCTGCCGCACGGATATTCCTGATGGCCGAAGGCACCGACAGCGCCACGCTCACCACGCGGGAGAAGTGGCTGGTGCCCCTATGCCTGAAACATGGTTTCCGGCTAAGCGACCGGCTGCACATCCATTTGTTCGGGGATACGCGGGGGACATGAGCAGCACCACAGCAGACAAACCCGAAGGTGCGCCCAAATCGCCCTTTCGCGGTGATCTGACGCAGGGTCCGATCCTGTCCACTCTGCTGTTGTTCAGCGTGCCCACGCTGATGGCCAACGTGCTGCAAAGCCTCAACGGCACGATCAATTCGATCTGGGTCGGCCGGATGATCGGCGAAGAGGCGCTGGCCGCCACGGCCAATGCCAATATCATCATGTTCCTGCTGGTGTCTGCCGTGTTCGGGTTTGGCATGGCGGGCACGGTGCAGATCGGCCAGCGGTTCGGCGCCCGCGATCTGGATGGCGCGCGCCGCACCATGGGCACGGCAGTGGGCTTCTGCTTCATCCTGATGGTGGGCATATCGGTGCTCGGCTATGTCACCACGCCGGCCCTGCTGCGGCTGCTGGGCACGCCGGACGATGTTTACGGGCTGGCGCTCGACTATTTGCGGATGCTGTTCATTTCGATGCCGCTGGGCATGGTATCGATCATGCTGGCGATGGGCCTGCGCGGCGCGGGCGATGCCCGCACGCCGTTGATCTTCATGATCCTGACCGTGGTGCTGGACGTAGGCCTCAACCCCGTTTTCATCGCCGGCTATGGCCCATTCCCGGCCATGGGGATCGAAGGATCGGCGCTGGCGACGGTGATCGCCAACGTGGTCAGCTTCTTTGCCATGCTGGCCTATGTCTATGCCAAGGACCTGCCGCTGCGGTTGCGCGGTTCCGAGCTTTCGTATCTGCGCCCGCGCGGGCCGGAAATGCGCTTCATCATATCCAAGGGCGTGCCGATGGGCGCGCAGATGCTGATCATGAGCGCGTCGGGCATCATCGTGGTGGGGCTGGTCAACCAGGAAGGCACGCTGATGACGGCGGCCTATGGTGCGGCCATGCAGCTGTTCACCTATATCCAGATGCCCGCGATGGCGATCGGCGGCGCGGTCAGCGCGATCGCGGCGCAGTATATCGGCGCCCGCAAGTGGGACGGGATTTCCCAGCTGACCCGTGCAGGCGTGATCGTGAACTTCGCCATGACCGGCGTGATCACCGTGCTGCTGCTGTTGTTCGATCGGCCCGCGCTGGTCCTGTTCCTGGGACCGGACAGCCCGGCCGTGCCGCTGGCGCGCCATATCCAGTTCCTCGCCAGCTGGAACTTCATCATCTTCGGCGTAACCATGGTGCTTACCGCTACGATGCGCGCAGCGGGCGCGGTCTGGGTGCCGCTGGTGATCCTGACCGTGTCGCTTTATCCGGTGCGGCTGGGGTTCTATTACCTGACCTATGAAGCGCTGGGGTCAGACGCGATCTGGTGGTCATTCCCGGTATCCGGCTTTTCCGCCTTGCTGATGGCCTGGTGGTTCTATGCCAAGGGTGACTGGCGATCCGATCCGCATGCCGAAACGCCGGAAGAAGCGATGGAACAGGCCCACGCCGAAGGCACACCGGAAGGGCGGTTCAAGCCGGAATTGTAAATATGGGGTGTTTGTTTAGCCTCAAGCGCCGGCGGGGCCATCCGGCCCCTTAGGCTTCCGCGCGGCGACGCGCGACGGCCGTTCGGCCTTGCGGACCTGCGGTCCGTGCCAGCCTTTCAACGGTAAGCTGGTCCGGTACGCGACAAGCGAACCGCAAAGGCCAAAGGCCGCCCGCAGGTGCCCCGCAACGAAGTGGAGGGATCAGCACCGAGGACCGCCCGCCCGGATGGGTGAGCGGAAAGCAAAAGCTCAGTTCCCCTGCGTTCTCCAGCGCTGCACCACGCGTTCGACCTGCTCTTCTTCGCCGCCGGCCTCGCTCCACAGATCCACGAAGCTGGGATCTTCGGATGCCGGGCGCTTGCTCTCTTCGAGGTTGTCGAAGCTGACGCGCATCGGGATTGAAACGCCCTCGCCGCAGATGATGCATTCGCGGTTGCGCAAGGCCGGGATGGAATCGAGGAACCCGCGCGCGCCTTCGGGCATGGCGGCTTTCACGAAGGCCTGGTCGCGATCGTTGTTGAGGCGCATCGAAATGATCGTGCCGCACTGCGACAACACGCCTTCGGCCAGATCGCTTGGCCGCTGGGTGATAAGGCCCAGGCTGATGCCGTATTTGCGGCCTTCCTTGGCGATGCGTGACAGGATGCGGCCCACGCTGGAGCCATCGGCATTGCGCTCGTTCGGCACGTAGCGGTGGGCTTCCTCGCACACCAGCAGGATCGGCCGGGTCTTTTCGTTGCGGCCCCAGATGGCGAAATCGAACACCATGCGCGATAGCACCGCAACCACGGTGGACGTGATGTCCGATGGCACGCCCGATACGTCGATAATGCTGATCGGCTTGCCATCGCCCGGCATGCGAAACACCTGGCTGATGAACTGCGCCATGGTATCGCCCACCAGCATGCCGGAGAACATGAACTGATAGCGCGGATCAGCCTTCAGTTCGTCGACCTTGGTCTTGATGCGCATATAGGGCGCGCTGGTGGTCGCCTTGTCGAGCTTGCCCATCTCGTCCTGCAGCATGTTGGTCAGGTCGCTGAGCAGGTAGGGGATGGGCGAATCGACGGTGATCTTGCCCATCTGCTGCGCCAGCCGGTTCTTGGACCGGGCGTGCAGCAGGCACTTGGCCAGAATATCCCGGTCAGCCTGCAGGTCATCACCGCTGCTTTTCAGCAGCACTTCGCAATGCTCTTCGAAGTTGAGCAGCCAATAGGGCATCTGCAGGTTCGATACGTCGAAGATCGTGCCGGTAGTGCGAAACGCGGCAGAATATTCGCCGTGCGGATCGATCATCACGATATGACCCTGCGGCGCGGCCTGGCAGATGCGGTGCAACAGCAGCGCGGCGCTGGTCGATTTGCCGGTGCCGGTGGACCCCAGCAGCGCGAAGTGCTTGCCCAGCAGAGCATCGACATAGATCGCCGCGCGAATATCGGTGGTGGGATAGACGGTGCCGATCTGGATCGAACTGCGCCCGTCGCTGGAATATATCTGCCGCAAGTCATCGGTGCTGGCCGGGTACACCAGCGCTCCGGGAACGGGATAGCGGGTCACACCGCGACGGAAACCGTGGATCTTGCCGGTCAGCCGTTCCTCCATGCCCTCGCCCATGAAATCGATGTTGGCGACCACGGCATTGCTTTCGCCGCCCCGGCGATCACGCTTCTGGTTGCGCACGCTGGCCAGCAACCAGCCATCTCGGGTGCGGATCTTGATCTGGCTGCCGACTTGCCCGGCCAGCGCGATCGAGGGATCGGTATCGTCCATGCATTCATTCAACCGCGCCATATCAAGCGCGATGGCCGAACCCGACCCGGCGATTTCGAGCACCACGCCAATCGGGTTGCGCGCGTTATCCGAAAGCGCATCGGAAGGTGTCTGACGCGGAACGGCGACATTTTCGGTACGCCCGCCGATTGGCCGGTCTCCCATCACTTCGGTAAATGCTGGCCGCGTCATCTCGTTCATCAGGGCTGCTCACTCAGTGTCAAAAACCGAGGGCAGACTTAGGATTATGGAGTTAAGATCGCGTCAATAGTGGCGCTATCGCGCTGGAACCACTGGAACTACACCAGCGCATAGAGGCGGCCGGCAGCCCAGCCCATGAACACCGAAAGCGCCACGGCCAACAGACCATAGACGAACGAGTTTTCACGGCTTTGTTCCGCCACCACCCGGTCAAACCCTTCCTTGCGGACCTGCACTTCGGTGCTGGCCGAGGCGATTACCCGGCCGTCGCGCACGGCAAAGGTCTCGGCCACATAGCGTCCCACCGCCACGTTGGACGGCAGGTCGATCCGCGCCTGGTACAGCACGTCCTCGGTAATCCCGACGCCCGCTTCGTCCTGCTGGAACAGCCCCATCCGCTGGCGCAGATCGACCAGCCCGGCGGTGAACCGGTCATACTGTTCCTGGTCGATCGATCCGGTGGGCGACAGCTGCAACTGGTCGAGCCCGAATTCGTAGATCGCAGCAGTGCGTTCATCCACGATCTCGGCCACCGGCGAGGAACTGGCGAGGGCAAAGAAGCTGGGGACCGAGCGGAAGGAATTGGCCTCGGCGTTGATCCATATTCCGGCAAAACGCTGCTTTTCGCGGATGCGGATGGCTTCCGACGGGCCGCGCAGGATCACCACAATTTCATAGTCATCCCCGGCACGGCGACCATCCGGCTCGAGGATCGCGCCGTACAGCAGCAATTGGGTGCCGGTGAAACCCTGGCGCACCAGCACCTCGTGCTGGCTGACCTCGGTTACCAGGATCGGATCGCGGCCCTGGGCCTGCGCCGTGGCGGGCAGCAGGACAAGCGCCAGCAAAAGCAGCAGCCGCGCGATCATATCGGCGCCACCGTAAACACCTCGTCGGGCACCACGCCCAGGCGGAACAGCATCACCAGCGCCACCCCCAGCACGATCGCCGCCAGCGCCAACCGCAGGTATTCGGCCTTCACGCTCACCGCGATGCGCACGCCGATCTGCGCGCCGCTGACCGATCCGATCAGCAGCAGCCCGGCCAGCACGATGTCCACCGCCTGGGTGGTCAGCGCGTGGACCATCGTGCTCATCATGGTGACAAACAGGATGTTGAACAGGCTGGTGCCCACCACGACATTGGCGTTCATCCCCAGGATATAGAGCATGGCAGGGACCATGATGAACCCGCCGCCCACGCCCATCAGCATGGTCAGGATGCCCACCCCCATGCCCAGCAGCAGTGGCGCCAGCGGCGAGATATACAGGCCCGAACGATAGAACCGCCAGCGCATCGGCAAGGCGGCGATCATCGGATGGTGGCGGCGCTTGGCCGCACGCGGGCGGCCTTCTGGATGGCGCTTCAATGCCTGGATGCTCTCGCGTCCCATCAGCGCACCGATCGAACCCAGCAGCAGGACATACAGGATCGAGATCACCACATCGATCTGGCCAAGCGCTTCGAGCAGGTTGAAGATCAGGGCCCCCAGCAGCGCACCTACCAGTCCGCCCCCCACGGTCACCCCGCCCATCTGGTAATCGACCCCGCCGCGCCGCGATTGCGCGATCACGCCCGATACGCTGGCCCCGGTCACCTGGGTAGCTGCCGATGCCGCCGCCACGGTTGGCGGGATGCCATAGAAGATCAGCAGCGGCGTGGTCAGGAACCCGCCGCCAACGCCGAATATGCCCGACAGAATTCCCGTTGCACCGCCCAGCAGCACGATCAGAAGACCGTTCACTGCAAGGTTGGCAATGGGCAGATAGACATCCATGAACAGCGCCTATCTTATCACTGCGCTGGATAGAAGGTGAATGGCTGCTTTCGGTTAAAAACCGGCGGATAGTGTGAGCGCCGGGCCACTGGCAGGCTCTGCATCGCCGGCCACGCGTACGCGGTAATCGGCGGCCAGCCGGGCGCGCGCCTGCCCCACCTGGAAGGCGAGCGAGGCACTGGGCCCCACATCCAGCCGCGCACCATCACGCTGCGCCCCGCCCCATGCCGCCGCCCCGGCGCGTAGATCGAAGCCAGCGGCAGATGCCAGTGTGCGATCAACCCGCGCCTGACCATCGACAAAGGCGGTCGCCGACCGGCCGCCCACATAGCCGGCCTGGGCATAGCCTTCGGCCACCAGCCCGCCGGGCAATTGCTGCGGAGGCAGTTCGGTTACCGCATAGGCTGCGGGGCGCAGTTCGCCGCCGGTTGCCCGGTCGCTTGCGCGCAGTTCTGCAGCCACCCTCAACGGCAGGCGGGCCAGCGGGCGAGCTGACAGACCCACGGCCACTTCCTGCTCGCGCGCGCCCTGCAAGGCGGCGGATCCGCGCAGATATGCCTGCGGGCGCTGACCTGATCCCGGTGCCAGTTCATACCGCACCACCGCACCCAGCTGGCTGCGGCCATAGGACGGACGTCCCGAGGTAATCGGCGTTGTGGTATCGTCCCGCCACATCAGCCAGCCATCCGCGCTCCACCGGCTTTGCCGATCATGCGCGGCAGACACAAAGGCAGCCGCGGGCGCGGCAGGCACAGTGGACGGTTGCACCAGCTGGGCCGAGGTGGGCGCAGGCAGAGTTGCGGGGCTGAAGTAGGCGGCGATCTCGGGCGGAACCCGCATCTGCGCGAATCCGGCCGCCATCAGCATGGCATGGCCGGCGGCCAGTCGCGGGGCGACCGGGCGGGGCGCAAATTGGGGCGCTGACTGTGTGGCAGATAACTGCACAGATGGAGCAGAAGCACTGACCGGCAGAGCTTCGACCGGCAGGATCGGCGCTGGTAGCAGTGGGCCGGGCGGCAGCGGGGCAGGACGCCAGCTGGCGGAATTGCTGGCGCCGTCCGCTGTCGCACCATGAACCGGTGCAGCAGGCGAATCGCCGACCGGCTGCGGCCCTGCGCGGCGGTCCTGCTCACCGGCAGATTGTAGTGGAGCGGCAATAGCGGAGATCATTGCCTCCTCGGGCAATGGTGAGACCCAGGTAGCCGCGCGCACCATGCCCCACCCGGCCAGCATCACCACCAGCACCAGCAATGGTTGTCCTCGCAGCCTGCGCTGCACCGATGGTCGCCGCCCGCTCATGCGAGGAGACCGGAGGTAGCAAGGGCCGGGACCGCATCCGGAACGCCAGCCGCGTCAGGTACCGGAGCCGCCGGGTGCGCATCGTGGCGGGTCTTGTCCCACTGCGGGATCGCGCCGCGCAAGCTGCCCAGATAGGCCCCTACCGCGCGGCGGCCAGCCATGATGGCAATCACATTGGCGAGCGGAATGCGCAGCACGGCGCGCAGCCCTTCGGCCGCGCCATATTCGCTGGCGGTAAAGCCGAACCGCATCACCGCACGCCAGGCAAAGCTGGCCAGGTTGGCCATCACCAGCCAGAACAACAAGGGATCGGCCTTCCACGGTCGCTCCAGCCCCAGGCCGTCAAGCAGCAGAAACAGCGCGGAAATGAGGAAGAAGGTGTAACCGCAGGCCAGTACCAACGCGGCCAGCGGGCCGCGCCGGTCACGCAGGCGCATCCAGCGTTCGGCCAGCCCGCCTTCCCAGCCCAGCCGGTCCCAACCTTGCAAGGCAATACCGTGGACCCAGCGCGCCTTCTGGCGCACCGCCTCGTCCAGTTGAGCGGGGAACAGCGCCCGGGTGGCCACCAGCGTGCCATCTTCGCCCATCACCCGCAGGAACCGCGAACGGCCGCCTGCGGCCTTGATGCGCATCCCGAATTCATAATCCTCGGTCAGCGATTCGACCGAAAAGGGACCACTGTCACCCACCAGGCCATCGGCATCGGGCAATTGGGCCAGCTTGTGCAGCATCCCGCGCTCCAGGGCGCAACCTACCCCGGCAGACGGCATGCATGTGCCCAGCCAGTCGCGCACCACCATGGTCTTGCCATGGGCTTCGGCAAACTGTGCGTTACAGTCATATAGGCAGGGGCCGTTAAACCGTTCGCCGTGAGAGGACTGCAAATCACTCGACAGGCCAGGACCTTCTACGGTTTTCCGCAATTTTGGCCCGATAGTCGGCCGCTCATTTACGGATGGCGGATTGTCGGATTGCGGAAGAATTTAGCGACATCAGGTGCGCGACAATTTCCAAATTTTCGGCGATAGCTGCCGGTCCGCTCTCGGTCACCGCTGGGTTGACAGTGAATGGCGACAATTAGGGTGGGAAGCTGACATTTGGCCATCGCCGCATTTCGCTACTCTGCGACCCTCTCGTTTCCGATGATGCCAAAGTTTAATCGATCTCTGATGGACGCATAGGCAACCACCGAAGAAAGGTTCGAATATCCCTCAGCAAAGTCCGCATAGTTGGAGTAAGCGTTCGGCGGGTCGAAAAGAATACCTTCGCCTGATACACGCAGCGCCGACCCCCGCTTAATGCCAGCATGCATCTCAAGAGCGCCCGCATACTCTGCTAGCGAACCAAAGTCTTCGCGGTCTGGAAAGCCTTCCCACAATCCAGCCTCCTTCAGTCCGCCCTCAAGCATTACCATCATTTCAGGTCGGGCCAGCTCCGAGGCGAAGTCCATGTAAGCGGCAAAAATCGCACTATCTTGAAACGTGACGATCTCGTAGCCAGCGGCCTCTTTAATGCACGCGAAATTATCTGAAGTCGCTCCAGCGCTTGGTGCGATGACGATCTCAATGCTCTGGAGGTAGTCTTCGTATTTGACGGTGAACCCACCAGGATTGAGGCCACAGTCGAGCAATCGCTGCTCGATGACCTGTTCTTGCGTCGGCAAAGGTTCGGGAGGAACGTCAATCATCACTTCAACTTAGCGCCAAGCCGAATGACCGCAATGGGGTCGTTTGCAGACCGGCAGCTTATTTTCAGTTCGAAGGGGAAGCTGCCAGGCCGCTGATGGTAAGTCCCAGATTCGCGCGGAATGTCCGATATGAGGGTGGAAAGCTGACGTAAACCAACTAAGGTGAGCGGATGGGGCTGAAGTTCTATTTGCCGCTTGCGCTGGTCGCCTTTCTTGCTGCCACGATTGGCGCAGACCTTGTGGCGAGAACCACAATCGCGGGTGAGTCATTGGCTTTTGCTCTGCGCGATCATCTGCACTGGGCTGGCGTGCAGTTTGTCATGACGATCCTTTTGCTAGCGCCATTCGTCGCCATCGCATTCGTATGCGCTCGCGTGGAGAAAAAGGCGCGTAGCCGCAGCGCAATCCTGATCTTTGCGCTGGCGATGTTCACACTTCTCTATTTCTATTTCGAAGGCCATCAAGCGGCGCAACAGGCCTTAGAGGAGGGGATGTTGACGGCTGCCACTTTGTCGGTGGGCTTGCTTCCTTTCTTCATCGGAATTCCCCTTGTGCTGGCGGTCATTGGCGCCGGAGCACTCGCGACTAAGTTCGACCGGCGGATGTCGCATTAGGGGTCGTTTGCAGACGGACAGCTTTTTTCCAGATCCAAGGTGAAGTTGCCAGTCCGCTAGTGGTCAGTCCGGAAGTCGTGCGGAATGTCCGATATGAGGGTGGAAAGCGGACTTCCAATTGAGGTGGGACGTGCCACTCGAATCAATCGTTTCGGGTGTCACCTTTGCCCAATTCTCGGACGAACATCTCACTAGTCAGGATTGAAGCGGGTAAAGAAAGCACGGCTGCAAACAAAAGGAATGACAAGACCCAGCCGTGAGGATCGGGGTTCGTGACCTCGATGGTCACGGCAAGCGTCACCAGCAGCATCGGAGCTATGGAGGGGCTGAATACTCGCAATACGAATAGATTATTGGTGAACCTCTGCATGACTGAAAAAGCGATCATGCTAAACAGCGCAGCCCCGGCCGATAAACTCAAAAATAGGACGACATTCCCCATCAGGTGCCGAAACTAGAGGCTGAGAGGACCGTCCGCAATGGGGTCGTTTGCTGCCCGGCAGCTTTTCGGTTGAAACCATCGAAAGTGGACGGGAGCGCCAGACCTCCATTGCATTGGGCAAATCTGTTGCGACGCACTGGCCATTTACGGATTGTGGGAGAGTGCGCCTCGGCAAATTCCTCGCAATAATGGCTGCCGATCCATCGGCTGCGTTCCTGCGGAAGCGGGACCACCGGGATCTGGACAAATTCGGCCCGATCGATCGCCTTGTCCATCAGCCCCAGTTCGGCTGGATCGACCATGTCCTCGGCATCGTGCAGGACCACCATCTGGACCTCGGTACCCTTGCGGGCCTCATCCACTTGCAGCGCGCGGTACAGGCGGTTGAGGCAATCGGCCTTGGTGCTCGGCCCGTCGCAATCATGGACCACCAGCCGCACCCGCCGGTCGGGCCCGGCCCCGCGCATGGCCGCTTCCAGCGTGGCCATGTCGTTGCGATAGACGCCGACATAAATCACATAGTCATGCTGCGGCCAGACTTTCAGCGCATGGGCGATGGTGTGCTGTATCACCTTGTCTTCGTGCCACGCCGGGATGAACACTGCCGCCGCCCCCGACAGGCGGTGCGCCCGCATATCAGCCCTGTTGAGTTCCAGCCGCGGGATCCGCCCGGACAATCGCATCCACGCCCACAAACCGTCCACCAACAGTTCGTCGAGCGCCCCGAGCAGGAAGAAAATTCCTGCGAATAGCAACAGTTCGCGCTCTACCAGCGCAAGCCATTGCAGGATGGTCCAGTCTACCATCAGCCCCCTGCCAATATGCGTTCCCCGTATTTATCCTTAGGACCAAACCGGACAGAGGTGCAATGGCTTGCATGTTCGCTGCAAATGCGAAATGGGAGAAGCCATCATGGCCAGACCCACATTGCTGCAAACCGCCACCCGCCCGTTCAAGGCGCTGTTCAAGGCCGATGCCTTCGAAGGTATCCTGCTCATCGCTGTCGCCGTTCTGGCGATGGTGGTGGCCAATTCGCCGCTGGCAGACACCTATCACCACCTGCTGCACAACGAATTGTTCTCGGCTTCCACCTTCAAGCTCAACACTGTGCACCTGTGGGTCAACGATGCACTGATGGCGGTGTTCTTTTTCGTGGTCGGCATGGAAGTGAAGCGCGAACTGCTGGAAGGCAACCTGTCCGATCCGCGCCAACGCACCTTGCCCGTGCTGGCCGCCATGGCCGGCATGATTGCTCCGGCCGCCGTGTTCCTGCTGATCGCGGGCGGCGAACCGGGGCTGACACGCGGCTGGGCCATTCCGGCGGCAACCGATATTGCCTTTGCCATGGGCGTGGTCGGCCTGCTCGGCACCCGCGTGCCCGCCGTGCTGCGCTTGTTCCTGCTGACCGTGGCCATCGTCGATGACATTGGCGCGGTGGTGATCATCGCGCTGTTCTATACCGCCAACCTCAAGCTTGCCTGGCTGCTGGCCGCGGCAATGGTCGTGGGGGTAATGGTCGGTTTCAACAAGTTCCGGGTGGACCGGATATTGCCCTATATCGTGGCAGCCATCGTGCTGTGGTTCTGCGTGCTCAATTCGGGCATCCATGCCACCATTGCCGGGGTGGTAGCCGCGCTGACCATCCCGCTCAGGCGCCGCGATGGCAGTGACCTGCTGGAAGATGTCGAACATCCCCTGCTGCCGTGGAACGCCTATCTGGTGGTTCCGGTGTTCGGCTTTGCCAATGCCGGGGTCGACATGCGCGACCTGGGCCTGGATGCCTTGCTCGATCCCCTGCCGCTGGCTGTGGCGGCAGGACTGGTGCTGGGCAAGCAGGTGGGCATTTTCGCACTGGTGTTCAGCGTCGACAAGCTGGGTATCGCCAAAAAGCCCGACGGATGCAGCTGGCCTGAGGTGTGGGGCGTGACCGTGTTGTGCGGGATCGGCTTCACGATGAGCCTGTTCATCGGCGAGCTGGCATTCCCGGGCATGGACGAGACCGCGCGCATGCTCCGCGATGAAGCCAAGATCGGCATCCTGCTCGGCTCGCTGATTTCCGCCGTGCTGGGCTATACGATCCTGCGGATGACCGCGCAGCACCCGAATCAGCCGCCGCTCGCCAGTTAGGGCGTGCGGTCCACCACTCTTGCCAGACTTCGGCTCCTCAGGCCCCGAATTCGGCTCGTCAGGCCTTGCAGACCGGTGCGTCGTCGCCCAGATCCTGATACCAGGCTTCCACCGGGCCGCTGAGCTTGATGGTCAGCGGGCGGCCCTTGCGATCCATCGCCTTGCCCGCCTGCACGCGCACCCACCCTTCGGATACGCAGTATTCCTCGATGTCGGTGCGCTCGCGGTCCTTGAACCGGATGCCCACGCCGCGCTGCAGCTTTTCGGCATCGAAATGCTCGCTCGACGGATCGATCGCCAGGCGGTCGGGGGGCGTATCGCCTGACGGCGTTGGGGTGTTTTCTTCGCTCATGCCAGCGCGCTTAGCCCCGGCGGGCCCAGAAGATCAATCCGCAAGATCATTCGTGCGGGAACACCCGGCGCTCCAATCAGCGACAAAGCGTTGGCCAGCCGCCCATGCCCGCTTGCCCTTTGCGCGCGGCCCCTTTAAGGGCGCATCCCTGTTTGTCGGGCGTAGGCCTGATCATCATCGTCGGCTCGCGGGCGTGGCGGAATTGGTAGACGCGCTGGTTTTAGGTACCAGTATCGCAAGATGTGGGGGTTCGAGTCCCTTCGCCCGCACCAGTTCCGACGCAATCGGGGCCGGCAAGCACCGTTTGTATAGAAAGCTGGAAGCCATGCAGATCGTCGAAACCACCAATGAAGGGCTCAAGCGCGCCTATACCGTGACCATTTCGGCCAAGGATATCGAGGCTCGCATCGATTCCGAGGTTAAGAAGATCGCACCGCAGGTGAAGATGCCCGGCTTCCGCCCCGGCAAGGTTCCCGCCAACCTGATCCGCAAGATGCACGGCGAATCGCTGCACAACGATGCGCTGAACGAAACCCTGCGCGAATCGGTCAACGGCCTGATCCGCGAAAAGTCGCTCCGCCCCGCGCTCCAGCCGCGCGTCGACATGACCCCGGGTTATGAGCAGGGCATGGATGCCGAACTGACCGTGGAAGTCGAAGTGCTGCCCGATATCACGGCGCCTTCGGTCGATGGACTGAAGCTGGAAAAGCTGGTGGTTCCCGTGACCGACAAGGAACTGGATGAAGCCCTGACCCGCTTTGCCTCCAACCAGAAGAGCTGGAAGGATGCCCCCAAGAGCAAGAAGGCCGCCGATGGCGACCAGCTCATCATCGATTTCGTCGGCCGCGTGGACGGTGTCGAATTCGATGGCGGCAAGGCCGAGAATACTCCGCTGGTGATCGGCTCCGGCCAGTTCATCCCCGGCTTCGAAGACCAGCTGACCGGCGCCAAGACTGGCGACAAGAAGACCATCACCGTCACCTTCCCGGCCGATTATCCGGCCGAGAACCTGAAGGGCAAGGAAGCCGAATTCGACATCACCGTCCAGGCGGTGAAAGTAGAAGAAGAAACCAAGGTTGACGAGGACTTCGCCAAGACGCTGGGCCTCGACAGCCTCGACAAGCTGAAGGAACTGGTGAAGATCCAGCTGGAGCAGGAAACTGCCGGCCTCACCCGCACCCAGATGAAGCGCCAGCTGCTCGACACCCTGGCTGCCGACCACGATTTCGCCGTTCCGCCGACCATGGTGGAAGCCGAATTCGAACAGATCTGGCAGCAGCTCCAGGCCGAAACCGATCGCGAGCCCGATCCCGCCGCCGCCAAGGCCGAGATCGAAGCTGAAAAGGAAGACTACAAGCGCATTGCCGAGCGTCGCGTGCGCCTGGGCCTGCTGCTGTCCGAAATCGGCCAGGCCAACGGCGTCGACATCACCGCCCAGGAAATGTCGATGCTGGTCCAGCAGGCTGCCCAGCAGTATCGCCCGGAAGACCGCCAGCGGTTTGTGGACTATGTCCGCAACGATGCGATGGCCCAGGCCCAGCTGCGCGCTCCGCTGTACGAAGACAAGGTGGTCGATTTCCTGTTCGACAAGGCCGAAGTGAGCACCCGCGAAGTGACGCGCGAGGAACTGGAAGCCGCAATCGAGGCGGAAGACACCTCGGCCGAGGCAGCCAAGCCCGCCAAGAAGCCTGCTGCAAAGAAGGCCAAGAAGGCCGACGCAGCAGACGAGGCAGAAGCCAAGCCCGCCGCCGAGAAGAAGGCTCCGGCCAAGAAGGCCGCTGCGCCCAAGGCTGAAGCGCCCAAGGCTGAATCGGAAGCCAAGCCCGCTGCTGCCAAGAAGGCTCCGGCCAAGAAGCCTGCCGCCAAGAAGTAAGCCGCATCGCGGCGCACGAAAAAGGGCGGCCCTGCATCATCGCAGGGCCGCCCTTTTTGTGTCCGGCTTTCAGGTTCTAGAAGTTGCCCTTGACGGTCAGGTTCACCACCCGGCCTACCTCGCGCACGCGGAATTCACTGAACAGGAGCGGGGCACCGCTTCCCCGCGGCCCGGCAAAAACCGACCGGTCAAGCACGGCTTCCTTTTCCAGCAGATTGCTCACGCGGGCCTGAACGGTCAGCCCGAACACGTCCTTGTGTTCCAGGAACACCTGCAGGTTCTGCGCGATGTTGTAGTCCAGGCCGCTTTCCGCCACGCGGTAATAGGGGTTGAACCCGCTGTGACGATAGCCGCCGCCATAGGCCCAGTTACTCCCGGCGACATCGTGGCGGTAATTGATTTCGAAATTGTGTGGCTGGGCGAACTGGACCGGCAGGTAAGCACCTGTGACCGGATCGATATAGCGCGAATCCCGCAGCGATGATGCCAGGTCGATCCTTGCTCCGGCAATGCCCAATGGATCGAGTTGCAAGGTACCGTTGAGCTCCACGCCCATGACCCGTGCCCAGTCGATATTGCCGCGCGCTTCGCCCCCGGTGGCAGTCGGCAGGAAGGTAACGAAATCCTCGAACCGGCGGATGAATCCGCGGGCTGTCACGCTGCCCCATGCCCCAAGGTCGCGCGTGACATCGAGTTCCGCGCCCCAGCTTTGGTCCGGCCGCAGACGGTTGTTGCCCGCATTCTGGTTGTTGTCGTTGAGGTTCACCGAGGCGAGGAAATCGCCGAAGTTGAGCTGGCCGACCCGGCGGTCGATCCGCAAGCTGAGCCGGGTATTGGCCGCCGGTGCCCAGGCCAAGTTGAGCGAGCCCTTGGGCCGCTGGAAAGTGCGCGACAGGGCATTGCTGCCCGACTGGCTGATGGTCGAATATTCGCCCGCCAGGACCAGCTGCATCGTCAGACCCGGTGCGATCGGGCGGCCATAGGAGATCGCGGCGTCGTAACGCTCCTCGCGCACGCCGCCGGTACCAGACGGGAAGGGAAGCGGCACGAAATCGCCCGCAGCGTTCAACAGCGAGAGCTGTCCGGCCTGGTCGAGCCGGTTGAACGCAGCCTCCAGCGAGAACTGCCAGTCCGCCTGCCACATCTGCCAACTGTATTCGCTGCGGCCAATCCGCTCGCCGCGCTGGGTGTCGAGCTCGAAGCTGAAGCCGGTGCGGGCCGCACCGGTCGCCGGATCGTTGATCGATTGCGAACGGTTGGTCTGCGTCGCGCGGGAATCGAGCGCGATCAGTTTCAGCCGCCCCGGCCCCAGGGCAAAGTCGATGTCGCCGCCCAGTTCGAAATCGTGGCCGCGGTTGCGCTGGTTGAACACCTCGCTCAGCGGCGGAACTCCGGCCGGGCCGGTCACGGTCTCGTCCTCGAAGCTGCGGAAGCGGCGGTGGAGGTAGGCAGCGTTGATGTTGGCCACCGTGCCGCCGTCGGTCTCATACCGTACCGAGCCCGACAGGCGCTTGTCGTCACCAGCGGATCGGGTCAGGCTGAAGCGCTCTTCGAAGCTCCCGTCGCCATAGGTGATGAGGTTGAGCCCGCCATTGCCGTTGCGGAACGGGCGGCCCTCGACTGCGACGGTATAGTCCAGGTTGCCGCTGCTACCTGAAACCGAGATGATGCCTTCCAGCCAGCGGTGATCGGCATATTCGGCGGCGAGCTGCGGACGCCATTCGAATTGCACGGAAAGATCGTCGGTCGATTCCGCGATGACATTGGCGACACGCCCCGACAGCCCGGGGATATTGAGCGTGGACCCTTCAACCAGTTCGATCCGGATGACGCTTTCCGCCGCGATCCGCGCCAATTCGTCGGTAACCGATCCGGCCTTGGTGACGATGCGCTGGCCGTTCAGCAGGACGTTGCCGGTTGCCTGCCCCAGCCCGCGCGCCTGATTGAAGTTACGCCCGCCGCCATCGATGGAAAAGCCGGGGATCTGGTTGACCATGTCGAGCGCGCTGCGCGGCGACACGCTAGCGAAATCGGCAGGGTAATAGACGCGGGGAGCACCGGCCAGCGCCAGTTCCGAAGCCGGCGGAGGCGGCGCGGAATTATCGCCCGCCAGCAGGTCGCCGGGATTTGCAGGCCCATTCTCGGGCGCGGTCTGCTGGGCAACCACAGGCACGGCCGTGCCCAGCATGGCGAGGGCCATGGCAATTCGTCCTGACTGGACCAGGCAAAGCCGCAAACCTAAAATCCCACCCTGTTGATTATGTCCAATAACGGTAGACCTTGGCAACTTCGGTCACAACCGGACATCGTGTAATAAACTGTCTCGCGCTATTCGGCGCGCCACGGAGAAAACGAGGGAACCGGAACAGCGGCGCTTCGCACCCGCTCGTAGGCCGCCCCTGCCTTCAACACAAGATGGTCAGCCCATGCCGGACCGATGAATGACAGGCCCACCGGTAGCCGTTCGACTGCGCCCATCGGCACGGTCAGATGCGGGTATCCGGCCACGGCCGCCAGGCTTCCTGCCCCGATGCCGCCGGTGAAGTTGTCGCCCAGCACCAGGTCGATCGGCCAGGCCGGTCCCTCGGTCGGAGCCACCAGCAAGGCCACATTATGCTGGGCCAGCAGCCGGTCGATCCCGTCCGGCCCTGCCAGGCGCAGCGAATTGGCGCGGGCGCGTTCATATTCCACCCGATCGGTGGTCATCGCGGCCAGTTCGAAAATGTCCTGCCCGAACCAGCGCATTTCCGCAGCGGCATTGGCCGTGTTGAACGCGATCACATCGTCCAGCGAGCGTACCGGAATGTCAGCCGGCGATCCGGCGAGGTATGATCCCAGCCCCTCGCGCAGTTCATACAGCAGGACGGTATATTCATCCGCCCCCATACTTTCGTCGAACGTGTATTCCACGTCCACCAGCACCGCGCCCGCCGCCTCGAGGTCGAGCAGCGCCTGCTCGAACACCGCAGTCAGCGATGCCAGCCCGCCCACCTGGTTGCGCATCACGCCGATCCGCACGCCGCTGAGCGAGGCGGTGGCGAGGTCGTGGGTGAAATCGGTCGCGTGGCTGGCTGCCCCGGCGGTCGCCGGATCGAGCGGATCGCTGCCGGCGATCGCGTTGAGCAGCAGGGCGGCATCGAACACGCTGGTCGCCATCGGCCCGGCGGTATCCTGGCTGGCGCTGATCGGCACCATGTGGGTGCGGCTGACCATGCCCACCGTTGGCTTGAACCCGACAATACCGTTGACGCTGGCGGGGCAAGTGATCGAGCCATCGGTTTCAGTCCCGATGGCCGCCCAGGAAAAACCGGCCGCCACCGCCGCGCCACTGCCGCTGGACGAGCCGCAGGGGCTGCGATCAATAGCATGCGGATTGCGAGTCTGCCCGCCTGTTGCGCTCCACCCGCTGGAACTGCTGGAACTGCGGATGTTGGCCCATTCGGAAAGGTTGGTCTTGCCCAGCACCACGCCGCCGTTCTGTCTTAACCGGGAGATAAGCGGGGCATCGCGGCCGGTCATGTTCGCGGCCAGCGCCAGCGATCCGGCGGTGGTGGGCCATTCGCTGGTTTCGATGTTGTCTTTCACCAGCACGGTGCGGCCTGCAAGTGGAGAGTTCGACGCTTGCGCCAGAGCCTGGGAGAAAGCTTCAGGATTAATCGCGATAACCGCGTTGAGCATGGGACCACGGTCATCGATGCAGGTTATCTGAAGAAGTTCGAATTCGGCCCGGGGAGCAGCTCCCGGGCCAGCAGGCCCCCATGTCCTTCCGCAAATCTGGTCCATAGTTGAGTGGGCATCGAAGACTGGCGAGCCGTACTCGTCTTCCTGCGCCGCCACGGGAGATGGAAACAAAAGCGCACTTGCGACAAGCAGCAGAGCGACGGAAATCACGAAAGGACTTTTCATAATCCCGAAACTGCGCCCACCCGCGCCATCGCGCAATACCGCCATCGGCCCCTTTTGCGATCATCAACCGCTGTTTGTCCGACACCGCTTGCCAAGCGCGCCCGGCTCGCCAATTGAGCGGCATGGTCTATGTCACTGCAAGCGGGCAGTTTCTTCCCGGCGAACCCGTGCCCAATTCGCGGATCGGCGATCATATCGGGCGTTTGAGCAGGGAATCCGAGCGGCTGGGCGCGCTGGTCCTGCGGCAGAACCGCATCCGCACCCGGCACTATGCGATGGATGCCGCGGGCCACAGCGACTGGACCGTGGCGACCATGCTGGCAGAAGCCATGCGCGCCACGCTGGATGGCGCAGAAATCGGCCCGGCCGAAGTCGGCTATCTGGCCACGGCCACCACGCAGAACGATATCATGGTGCCGGGGCTGGCCAGCCAGGTCCACGCCGCGCTGGCCCTGCCGCCGCTGGAAGTGGCCAGCATGCAATCTGTCTGCGCCAGTTCGATGATGGCCCTGAAATCGGCCTGGCTGCAATTGCGGTGCGGTGAACACCGTGCCGCGCTGGTGGGCGGCGGCGAATTTGCCAGCCGCTATTTCCGCCCCGGCTTCTATCAAGGCACGGCCAGCATGGAGGCCGATGGCACCCTGCCGAGCGATGCCGCCTTCATGCGCTGGACGTTGAGCGACGGGGCCGCCGCGCTGCTGCTGGAAAACCGCCCTGCCGCGCGCGGGTTGTCGCTGCGGATTGACTGGATTTCCCTGCGCAGCTTTGCCGACCGGTTCGCCCCCTGCATGACTGCCGGAGCCACCCGCGATGCAGCGGGCGATCTGCTGCCATGGTCGCACCACGCCGGGATTGCCGAGGCGGCGGCGGGCGGCGCATTCCAGTTGCGGCAGGACATCGCCATGCTCCACCGCATGTTGCCGGTGTGGCTGGGCGAATTCATGCGGCTGGTGGATGAGGGTTTGATCGCGCCGGACGAAGTAGACTGGTTCGCCTGCCACTATTCCGCCCAGTCACTGCGCGAGGAGATGATCCGGCTGGCCACCCGTGCCGGATGCATGATCGCGGAGGAAAAATGGGTCTCCAACCTGGCGACCAAGGGCAATGTGGGGGCAGCCTCGATTTTCCTGATCCTCGACGATCTGCTACGCAGCGGCGATCTGCGCGAGGGGCAGAAAATCGTGCTGGCGGTGCCCGAGAGCGGACAATGCATCATGTCCTATGCCGGGCTGACCGTGGTCGGGCCGGACAACACCGGTGCCGGGAGAGAATGACGATGAATGCGATCACGCCGATAGAACCCGATGCCGAGGCGCTGGCCCAGGTCCACCGCGCGCTGGCCCGCATCTGGATCGATTTCGAAAGCGCGCTGATGCAGGTGCCGCTGGTGGCGCGGCTGCATGCGGGCAAATGGCGGCAGGAGGACTATCGCCGCCTGCTGGTCAACCTGCGCCAGCAAGTGGTGGAAGGCAGCCGCTGGATCAGCCGCGCGGCCTCCAGTTTCGGCCCCGACCACGAGGATCTGCGCAGCCTGTTTGTCGAACACGCCCGCGAGGAGCACCGCGATTACAGGCTGCTGGAAGACAATTACGTGGCCGTGGGCGGGGTGCGAGAAGACATCATCGGCGCGCCCAAGAACGTGGGTTCCGAAGCCCTGTCCGCCTTCATGTACCAGACCGCCTCGCAGCGCGATCCGGTTGGCATGCTGGGTGCGATGTTCGTGATCGAGGGGCTCGGCAACCGCATTGCCGGGCCGTGGTCGGCGCTGATGGCCGAACAGCTGGACCTGCCGCCCGAAGCGATCAGCTTTTTCTCCTATCATTCGGCCAATGACGTGCACCATCTGGAGGAATTCGACCACGCGCTGGAACTGGCGCTGCGCGATCCTGCTGCGGGCGAGGTGATTGCGCGCCATGCGCGGATCGTGGCGCGGTTGTATCGCTTGCAGCTGGAAGAGATCGACAATGTCTGAGGGGCCATCCTCCGGGCAATCATCAGGGCCATCCTTTGGGCCAGACCAGATCACCCACCTGTTCGGCCTGCACGATCCGGCCGATCCCGATCCGTGGGCGGCGCTGGCGATGGACCGTTCGCTGCCGTTCGATCCTGCTGCCAAGGCCGCCCTGCTGCGCGACCAGCGCAGTTCCAGCCGCCAGTTCGTGCTGCCGTTTGCCCGCCCGCTGGGGTGGCTGTCGATCATCCTGACGCAGATGTTCAAGGCGCTGCTGCCACGCTTTCCGCATGCCCCCCGATTTCTCCACCGGCTGATCGCATTCGGCATGAAACACCTGCTGTCGCGCGATGCCAACTGGCTGATCCTGCGGCATTTCAACCTTGGTTCGCAAATCCTCCAGTTCATCGCTGACAATGCCACTCCGGGTTACCGCCCGGTGCTGGAACCGATGGATCCGCGCGTGGTGGACGATGTGCGCGACAACCTGTTCCTCAAACACGATCTCAATATCTTCAACTTCCTGATCCAGCTCAACCACGAGATGGACCGGCGCGGGACCAGGCTGGCCCGTTGCGAACAGCTGGATTTTTCCGCCATCCACCCGCCCGAAGTCCGTTATGAAGACATGCCGAACGGGTGGTACAATTTCATCGACCTGCAGACCGCGATCGAGGCCTATACCCCGGCCTATGCGTTCTGGCTGACCGACCGCGATTTCTGGCGCGCGGCCAACAGCTTGCAGCTGGATGAGACGATCGGGCTGTATTGTGCGCGGCTGACGGGTGAGGAAAAACACCTGGCCATGGTGACAAACGCCCATCCGATGGTGCCCGAAAGCACGCTGAAAGCAGGCTTCCGGCTGATGCTGCACGGCCTTTCCACCGAGGTTCTGCACGGTTTCCTGAGCGAATTGAAACACGCGCATGGGCAAAGCGCGCGCCAAGCCCCTTGAACATCCCGTCGGCAGGCGCGACATAGGCCCTGCTTGTATTCTTGAGAGGGCATCCATGTTCGACTTGTTCGGTGACAACCGCGATCGTTTTTCTACCGACCCCATTACCGGCATGCTGGTGCCCGTTGTTGTTGAATCGACCAGCCGCGGTGAACGCAGCTTCGATATTTTCAGCCGCCTGCTGCGCGAACGGATCATTTTCGTTTCCGGCCAGGTGGAAGACAACATGGCGTCGATCATCGTAGCCCAGCTGTTGTTCCTCGAAAGCGAAAATTCGCAGGACATCTCGATGTATATCAATTCGCCCGGCGGCGTGGTGACAGCCGGCCTGGCGATCCATGATACCATGGCCTACATCAAGCCCAAGGTCCGCACCGTGTGCATCGGCCAGGCCGCCAGCATGGGCAGCTTCCTGCTGGCCGCCGGTGAGCCCGGTATGCGCGTGGCGCTGCCCAATGCGCGGATCATGATCCACCAGCCTTCGGGCGGCGCACGCGGCATGGCTTCGGACATCGAGATCCAGGCCCGCGAAATCCTCCGCATCCGCGCCCGGATGAACGACCTTTATGTCAAGTTCACCGGCCGCACGCTGGAAGAGATCGAGAAGGCGATGGATCGCGATACCTTCCTCGAAGCCGAGGAAGCCAAGGCATTCGGGCTGGTCGATGCGGTGTTTGCGCACCGTCCCAAGTCCGATACCGACGATGGCGACACCGGATCGGGCACTGCATCGGGCATCGGCTCGGGTGGGGCTCCGGAATAGGCCGGATTACCAGGGTCAACATGTCCGCAGGTTATCTTCCGGACATGAACCTGTAGCATTTTGGCAACCCTGATCCTTCAGGCTGGATCAATGCATGGGTATGTAAGATGCGCAAGATTGATATTGTCCGCGCCGGGCCTACACTGGCGCAGGCTGATTCCTGGGCCGGCATATCCGGCGCTTCTGGGTAGATTATGACAAAGTTGAGCGGTTCCGATAGCAAGAGCACCCTGTACTGCAGCTTCTGCGGCAAGTCCCAGCACGAGGTGCGCAAGCTGATTGCCGGCCCCACCGTGTTCATCTGCGATGAATGCGTGGAGCTGTGCAACGACATCATCCGCGAAGAAACCAAGGGCGGAATCGCGGGAAAGAAGGATGGCGAAATCGCCACTCCGCGCGAAATTTGCGAAACACTCAACGATTATGTCATCGGCCAGGAACGCGCCAAGCGCGTGCTCAGTGTGGCGGTGCACAACCACTACAAGCGCTTGAAGTATTCGGGCAAGGCCAACGATGTCGAACTGGCCAAGTCGAACATCCTGCTTATCGGCCCCACCGGCAGCGGCAAGACGCTGCTGGCGCAAACGTTGGCGCGCACCTTCGACGTGCCGTTCACCATGGCCGATGCCACCACGCTGACCGAAGCGGGCTATGTGGGCGAGGATGTGGAGAACATCATCCTCAAGCTGCTGCAATCGAGCGATTACAACGTCGAGAAGGCGCAGCAGGGCATCGTCTATATCGACGAGATCGACAAGATCACCCGCAAGGCGGAAAATCCCTCCATCACGCGCGACGTATCGGGCGAAGGCGTGCAGCAGGCGCTGCTCAAGCTGATGGAAGGCACCACTGCCTCGGTCCCGCCGCAGGGCGGGCGCAAGCATCCGCAGCAGGAATTCCTGCAGGTGGACACCACCAACATCCTGTTCATCTGCGGCGGCGCGTTTGCCGGTCTGGAAAAGATCATCGGTGATCGCCTGCAGAAGCGCTCCATCGGCTTCGGGGCCAACATTTCCGATCCCAGCAAGGCCCGCGTGGGTGCAATGCTGCAGAAGTGCGAACCGGAAGACCTGCTGAAGTTCGGCCTGATCCCCGAATTCGTCGGCCGCCTGCCGGTAATCGCCACGCTGCACGATCTTGATGTGGAAGCGCTGGTGACCATCCTGAAGGAACCCAAGAACGCACTGGTGAAGCAGTATGCCCGCCTGTTCGAACTGGAGGACGTGGTCCTCACCTTTACGGACGAGGCGCTGGAGGAGATTGCCAAGAAGGCCATCACCCGCAAGACCGGTGCCCGCGGCCTGCGCTCGATCGTGGAAGCCCTGCTGCTGGATACCATGTTCGACCTGCCCGGCATGGACGACATCAGCGAAGTGGTGGTCGATGCCGACGTCGTCGCCGGCCGCAAGGAACCGGTCCGCGTGATGGAAGGCAAGAAGGGCAAGCAGCAGAAGGACGAGGCGGCCTAGGCCTGCTGAATCCTCCTCGTTGCACAGCAATGGGGAGGGTTTTTACCCCTCGCCCGCTTTCCTCCGCGTCGCCAGCGCCATCAGCCGCGCATTGCTTTGTTCGCTCAGCACCTCGCGGAAATCGTAATACTGTGCGAAAGCCGGAATGCCTTCGGGCAGTGGCACCCACGGCAGCTTGCTGTCGGTAAAGATCACCACATCGGGCGTAACGCTGGCAGGATCGTCGAGCGTACCCACCCGCACCCCGGCCCCTAGCGCGCCCAGCCGGGCATAGTGGCTCCACATCGCCGTGCCGCATTGCGAACAGCGGCGGATGGTGTGCGGATTGCCGCTGCCGCCCGTCACCACGGTGTCCGTCAGGTCGCCCTGCGTCAATTCGATCCGGTCAGTCTCGATGAAGGCGTTGAGCACGCTGGTGGAGCCGGTCTGTTGCTGACAAAGGCGGCAATGGCAGTTGTGCACCATGATCGGATCGCTAGTGAGGCTGTAGCGCACGTGCCCGCAGGCGCATTCGCCTTCGCGTATCAACCGCAGCCTCCGCACTGCTCACCGTGGATCTCCACCTGTACGGTGACATGGCCGATGGCGTGGTGGTGTTCTAGTTCCTCGGCCAGGTCGTGCAGGAAGGCGTCGCCCGGATGGCCCTGCGGCATCACCAGGTGAACGGACAGCGCGGTTTCGGTAGTGCTCATCGGCCAGATGTGCAGATCATGCACTCCGGCAACGCCCGGCAGGCCGCACAGCAGGCCGCGCACCGCTGCTTCATCCACGCTGTCGGGCACGGCGTTGAGGCCCAGCTTCACGCTGTCGCGCAGCAGCCCCCAGGTGCCCCACCCGATCACCAGCACGATCACCAGGCTGACAATCGGATCGATCAGCACTGCGCCGGTCCACAAGATCGCCACGCCTGCCAGCACCACGCCCACACTTACCAGCGCGTCTGCCGCCATGTGTAGGAAGGCGCCGCGAATGTTGATGTCGTGCTTGCGCCCGCGCATGAACATCAGCGCGGTGGCGGTGTTGATCACGATCCCCACGCTGGCCACCCACACCATTGTCTGGCCCTGCAATTCCACCGGATCGATCAACCGGTCGATGGTCTCGATCAGGATCGCGCCGATAGCGATCAGCAGCAATACGGCATTGGCCAGAGCGGCCAGGATGGTCGAGCTTTTCAGCCCCCAGGTGAACCGCGCAGTAGGCGGACGGCGCGCGGCAATGCTCGCGCCCCAGGCAATGAGCAGCGCCAGCACGTCCGACAGGTTATGGCCCGCATCGGCCACCAGCGCCATCGAACCCGACAGGAACCCGAAGGTCGCCTCGACCACCACGAAGGCAGCATTGAGCACCACGCCCACGGCAAAGGCGCGCCCGTGATCGAGCGGGACATGATGGTGATCGTGCCCATGTGAGTGCGAGTGGGAGCCGCTCATCCGTCAGTCATAGACACAGGCATCAAGCCCGTCCCGCCGCACCACGCCGATCCGCGCCTCGATGGTGTTGCCATAGCGGCGGGTGAAGCCCGAAGGATTGACCACTTCGCGCCGTTTCGGACTGGGCAGCGCGGCGGCGATGCGGCTCGCCTCGTCGCGGCTCATCCGCGCGGCAGAGTGGTTGAAATAACGCCACGATCCGGCTTCCACCCCATAGGTGCCGATGCCGGTTTCGGCCACGTTGAGATAGACTTCCATAATTCTGCGCTTTGTCCACAGCGTCTCGATCAGGAAAGTGAACCAGGCCTCCAGCCCCTTGCGGAAAAAGCTCCCGCCCTGCCACAGGAACACGTTCTTGGCGGTTTGCTGGCTGATGGTGGATGCCCCGCGCTCCCGCTCGCCGCTCATCCGTTCCTCGATCGCCTGCTCGATCGCCTCGGTATCGAAGCCGTTGTGCGTGCAGAACTTGGAATCCTCCGCCCCGATCACGGCCGAAACCATGTTGCGATCGATATTGCTGAGCGATTCCCAATCCCGCGTCACCGCGTTCTCATCAAACAGCATGGTCAGCGTATAGGTGACGGGCACAAAGCGCAGCAGCACGACCAGCACCAGGCTGAGCGCGATGAATATGGCGATAGCCTTAGCTGTCCAGACTGCGATACGGGCGACCATGCGGCGGCCTTAGCCCAAGGCGCCCCAAAGCAAAAGGGCCGGACGTTTCCGCCCGGCCCCTTCATGCATTCAATCAGCACCAAAGCTTACGCCGCGACCGGCATTAGCCTTTCGCCAGCAATGCGCTGCATTGCCTTTTGCAGCTTTTCGAACGCGCGCACTTCGATCTGGCGGATGCGTTCGCGGCTTACGTCGTAAACCTGCGACAGTTCTTCCAGCGTCTGCGGGTTGTCGGTCAGGCGGCGTTCGGTGAGGATGTGCTTTTCACGATCGTTGAGGCTGCCCATGGCCTCCACCAGCATCTCGCGCCGCATGTCGGCTTCCTCGGCCTCGGCCACCACGATGTCCTGCAACGGGCGGTCGTCGGTCAGCCAATCCTGCCATTCGCCGCTACCTTCTTCGCCATTGCGCATCGGCGTGTTGAGCGAGCCATCGCCGCCCATCATCATCCGGCGGTTCATGTTGACCACTTCCTGTTCCGGCACGCCCAGATCGGTGGCGATCTTGGCCACTTCTGCCGGGGTCAGGTCGGTGTCTTCATAGGCTTCCATCTGCCGCTTCATGCGCCGCAGGTTGAAGAACAGCTTTTTCTGCGCCGCCGTGGTGCCCATCTTGACCAGGCTCCAGCTGCGCAGGATGAATTCCTGCATGCTGGCCTTGATCCACCACATGGCATAGGTGGCCAGGCGGAAGCCGCGCTCGGGCTCGAACTTCTTCACGCCCTGCATCAGGCCCACGTTGCCTTCGGAAATGAGATCGGACACCGGCAGGCCATAGCCGCGGTAGCCCATGGCGATCTTGGCCACCAGCCGGAGGTGGCTGGTCACCAGCTGCGCAGCGGCATCGGAATCCTCATGTTCGCGGTAACGCACCGCCAGCATGTATTCCTGCTCGGCCGTGAGCACGGGGAATTTCTTGATTTCCGACAGGTAGCGATTGAGGCTCTGCTCACCGCTCAAGGCCGGCATCGTAGTGGATCGCTTGGTAGTCACTGGTTCCTGAACCTTTCTTTTCGTCAGCTGCCTGTCGCAGGCCCCTGCTGGGCACCTTGCGGGTTGCAGCCACTTGTTAGCCCGTCCTTATAGACGAACATTTTGCCAGATAGGATGCATTTCATCGATTGGAATGACCGGTTTCGTCGATCAGTTCCCGCATGTCTGCCGGCAGCGCGCTTTCGAAGCGGAGGGCCGCTCCTGTCACCGGATGAACGAAGCCCAGCACGGCGGCATGCAGCGCCTGCCGTTCAAACCCGAGCGCCTTGAGAATCGGACGCAGATGCGATGTGGCTTTTCCGTACACAGGGTCTCCCACTAGCGGATGACCGATTGACGCAAGGTGAACCCTGACCTGGTGGGTTCGCCCTGTTTCCAGCCTGCATTCCACCAGCGCGCAATGATCCAGCCGTTCCAGCGTGCGGTAATGGGTGACCGCGTGCTTCCCCCGGGTGCTGTCTTCGGGCAACACCGCCATCTTCTTGCGATCGGACCCCGACCGGCCGAGCCGCTGGTCGATGGTGCCGGCGGCGGGCAGCGGATAGCCGTTGCACACCGCCAGATAGGCCCGTTCCAGCGAATGATCGGCAAATTGCCGCGCCAGTCCTTCGTGCGCCTTGTCGCTTTTGGCCACGACCAGCAGGCCCGAAGTGTCCTTGTCGATCCGGTGGACGATGCCCGGCCGCGCCACTCCGCCAATGCCGGACAGCTGGCCCCCGCCCTTTACCGCGCAGTGGTGCAGCAGCGCGTTCACCAGCGTGCCATCGGCATTGCCGGCTGCCGGATGCACCACCATGCCCGCGGCCTTGTCGACCACGATCAGGTGTTCGTCCTCGAACACCACCACGATGGGGATATCCTGTGGATGAGCCTGTGGATCATCCAGGGGCGGAATGTGGATGGAAAATTTGGCCCCCGCCTGCACCTTGGCCGAAGGGCTGGCAGCGGGCTGTCCATCGATCAGCACCTTGCCTTCGGCGATCAGCCCCTTGATCCGCTCACGCGAAAGGTCGGCCATCTCGGCCAGCGCCTTGTCCAGCCGGGCGGTGGTGGCGATTGTGCCGGAAAAAATCGAGGGTTCGGACAAGGGTGATGACATGGCATCGCGCAATAGCGGCATTTCGTCGCAGCGCTAAGCGAAAGCCTTTCCTACGCCAGACGGCACGTATATGGCCTTGATCCAACGGGATGGAGCACAGCGCACGTTTTTCCGGGGCCGGTGTCACTTTGTCACTTCCACGGTACCGCGCTGGAATCGCTCGCAAAATCCCTTCCACGACTGGGTGACACGGTGTCACTTCTGTCACCTTGACCTGTTCATGCCTGCATACGGAAACCTGAATGACATCCTCGCTCGATCTCGCCGCCCTGCTTTGCTCGCGCCTGTGCCACGATCTGCTCAGCCCGGTGGGTGCGATCAACAACGGGCTGGAATTGCTGGCCGACGAGAAGGATCCAGAAATGCGCCAGCGCTGCCTGGAGTTGCTCGATCAGAGCGCGCGGATCAGTGCCGACAAGCTGAAGTTCTTCCGCCTGGCCTTCGGTGCAGCCGGTGGCTTTGGCGATATGGTCCCGACCGACGAAGCGCGCCAGCTGATCGCCGCCCTGGTCGCCAACAATGAACGGTTGCAGCTCGATTGGGCCGTGGCGACCCCCAGCCTGCCCAAACCGGCGGTGAAGGTGCTGCTCAACCTGGCAGCTATCGGCCTCGATTCGCTGGTGCGCGGCGGCACGCTGGCAGTGGGGGCGGAAATGCGCGGTGCGCCGGGCGGCAAGGTGACTGAAATCGCCATTCGCGCCAGTGGTAACCGGGTGGCGTTCGATGCCACCATCGGCAAGGCGCTCGACGGGTCGCTGGATCCGGCCGAACTGTCGGGCCGCACAGCACCTGCCCACATGGTCCATCTGCTGGTGGAACAGCAGGGTGGCACGCTGCAGGTGGCCCATGTGCCCGAAGCGCTGGTGGTGGGCGTCACCATGCCCGCGCCCGACCTGATCGGCTGAGCGCGCAGCGCCGATGATCGACCCGCTTCGTCCCGATCCGCTGGTCCACCGCGAAATCGCCTCGCCCAACTGGAACGAGCGCAAGCTGCCGGTGTCGATGGTGGTGCTGCACTATACCGAGATGAAGCCGGTCGAGACCGCGCTGGCCCGCATGTGCGATCCGGCGGCCGAAGTCAGCGCGCATTACTGCATCACCGAAGAAGGCGAGGTGATCCGCCTGGTGCCCGAAGACAAGCGCGCCTGGCACGCTGGCCGCAGCCGCTGGCGCGGGATCGACGATGTGAATTCGGCCAGTGTGGGGATTGAACTGGATCATCCCGGCCACGCGCTGGGCTATCGCCCGTTTGCGGACCGCCAGATCGAGGCGCTGGTGCCGCTGCTCCACCGGATCGTGCAGGCGCATGACATTCCGCGCGCCAACGTGGTCGGCCATTCGGATGTGGCTCCGGCGCGCAAGACCGATCCGGGCGAACTGTTCCCGTGGGAACGGCTGGCCGACGTTCGCCTGTGCCTGCCCTGCCCCCACAAATTGACCCTGGGTGATCCGTTCGACAACGACGGCGCCTTCCTGCTGGCGCTGGAACGGTTCGGCTATGACATTGGCGATCCGGTGAAAGCGATCGAAGCCTTCCAGCGCCGCTGGCGTCCGCGCATGATCGACGGTGTGCCCGATGGCGAATGCGGGGCGATCCTGTTCCAGCTCCTGCTCGATCGCGACCGGGGTATCGCGCGCTGAATTGCGCTTCGGAAATTTCCGGAACCCGGTCTATAGTCTCGGCAGCACCCGCAAGATGGTGCCCGGGCTAAGGAGGGGGAATACAATGACAAAGAAGCTTTTTGCGGAGTTTTTCGGCACGTTCTGGCTGGTTTTCGGCGGCTGCGGCTCGGCTGTTCTGGCGGCGGGATTTCCTGAACTGGGGATCGGCTTTGCTGGCGTCTCGCTGGCCTTCGGCCTGACCGTGCTGACGATGGCCTATGCCGTTGGCGGTATTTCGGGCGGCCATTTCAATCCGGCGGTCTCGCTGGGCCTGGCAGTTGGCGGGCGGTTCGGCTGGAACGAACTGCTGCCTTACTGGGCTGCGCAAGTGCTGGGTGCGTTCGTGGCTTCGGGCAGCTTGTTCGTGATCGCCTCGGGCATGCCGGGATGGAGCCCCGGCGGGTTCGCATCCAACGGCTTTGGCGACCTGTCGCCCGGCGGCTTTTCGATGCAGGCGGCGTTGCTGATCGAAGTGGTGCTGACGGCGGGCTTCCTGGTGGTTATCCTGGGATCGACCTCGCCCAAGGCTCCGGCAGGATTTGCCCCTATCTCGATTGGCCTGGCGCTGACCCTGATCCACCTGATCTCGATCCCGGTCACCAACACTTCGGTCAATCCGGCGCGCTCTACCGGCGTGGCGTTCTATGCCGAGACGGCCGCTGTAGGGCAGCTCTGGCTGTTCTGGCTGGCCCCGCTGGCAGGCGCGGCAATTGGCGCGATGATCTGGCGCTATCTGCTGGCGCCGGATGAGGCGATCGCCAACCTTGGCGGCAAAGGCGAATAGCGAGTTGGCGGGACGGCTAGGCAAGCCCTGTTGTCCCGCCTATATCGCGCTGGCCAGGGGGCCGGGCAGCCGCGGGCGAGGGGTAACTCTCGTGCGAGGAAAGTCCGGGCTCCACCAAGCAAGGGTGGCGGGTAACGCCCGCCGGGCCAAAGGAGCAATCCTGCGGTCAAGGGAAAGTGCCACAGAGAGCAAACCGCCGATGGCCGGCGACTTCTTCGGAAGATCTACGGCACAGGCAAGGGTGAAAGGGTGCGGTAAGAGCGCACCGGGGTGCTGGCAACAGCGCCCGCACGGCAAACCCCACCCGGAGCAAGACCAAATAGGGGTCTCGCGCCGGTCTCAAAACCGGCAGGGGTGCTTTGCCCCGAGAGACCCGGGTTGGTTGCTAGAGCGCGCCCGGCAACGGGCCGCCAAGATGAATGGCTGCCGCTGCCGATACGGTCTCTTGAGGGATACCGTCGGCGGTACAGAACCCGGCTTACAGGCCCCCTGGCACATTACCCGGTTCAGGCAATCTCGCACGGCCCGGCGGTGATCGTACCATCGACCTCGACCGCCTCGATATAGCGACGGCGGGTGCCTTCCAGCACCAGCGCGGTCAGCCTCCCACTGGAATATGCGCCGGTATCGATACCGATGCGGTTGCCGCGATCTTCCGGCGCATTGCTGATCGTGTGGCCATGAACCACGACCAAGCCATGCGGTTCGGCATACGACAGGAATGGTTCGCGGATCCAGCGCAGGTCCGATACGCGCTGGTCATCCAGCGACACTGCCGGATCGATCCCGGCATGGACGAAGGCATAGCCGCCAATGCGGATCATGTCCTCGAAGCCGGCGATGAAGTCCCGCTCCCGCTGCGGCACTTGCCGGTGCATCAGCCTCTGCAGTTCTTCCAGGTCTGCGGCCGCGATGGCGCGCCGGTCCACGCCGAAGCTGGCAATGGTCTGCTTGCCGCCGTGGCGCAGGAAATGGCGCATCACTTCGGTATTGTCGAAACTGGCGAGGAACATCTCCTCGTGGTTGCCCGCCAGGATCCGCACCTTGCGCCCGGCCCCATGCCGCCCCGAGCCCGACCCCGGCCCCATTTCCTGCCAGGCACGCGCGGCGCGCAGCACCCCGGCAGAATCGGGCCCGCGATCCACCAGGTCGCCGAGCAGGATAACAGTGGTGTCGGCGATGCCGGCAGTGTCATCATCATCCTCGATTGCGGCGACCATCGCCTCGAACAGGTCCATCCGCCCATGAATATCGCCTACGGCATAGACGCGCTGACCCGCCGGGAGCGCCGGTAGATCCGGCTCCGGATTGGCAGAGAACAGGGAACGGATGAATTTCAGCATCGTGATATAGCTAGGGCGCAACCTGTCAGGCGATGTCAACGCCGCAATGGGGACCGGGGATTTGGTTGTCATCCATAGTGGCGGAAATACCTGTCTGGCCACTGAATGTGATGCACAAATTCAACACATCTGGGCGGAATTGGGTTCGCCGCGCAATAAACCTTGTGCAACGCAGCATGGATGGGCAGTTTCGTTACGTGATAGTGACAACCAGCCCATGAAAAGAGGCCGGACCGCTCCCACGCAGGTAGGGACGAGGCACCAGTTCAACCAGCAATTGAGGAAATTGCCCATGCTTACGTCCGTCCGCAGCCTGATGGCTGCTACTGTTCTCGCCGGTTCTGTTTTTGTGGCTGCTCCTGCCGCCGCCCAGGATTCCGGTATCGAAATCTCCGGCGTTGCTGCTCTCGTCAGCGAATACCGCTTCCGCGGCGTCGATCTGTCGGGTGGCGATATCGCTGTCCAGGCCGGCGTTACTGCCAGCGCCAGCGGCTTCTATGTCGGCACCTGGGCCTCGTCGCTTGACGAAGACTCGGTCGGCTACGGTCACACCGAACTCGACGTGTACGCTGGCTACGCCGGTGAATTCGCCCCGGGCGTAACCTTTGACGTCAGCGCGCTGTACTATCTGTACCCGAATGCTCCGGCCGGTGATTTCGACTACTACGAATTCATCGCCAAGACCGGCTTCGAAGTTGGCCCCGGCGGCCTGACCCTGGGCGTGGCCTACTCGCCCGAGCAGGATTCGCTGGGTGGTGACGACAACCTGTACCTGTGGGCCGATGCCAGCGTTGGCCTGCCGGGCACGCCCGTCTCGATCACCGCGCACCTCGGCTACACCGATGGCTTCCTGACCTACACCGCCGATGGCAATGCCTTCGATTACTCGATCGGTGCCAGCCTGGCGCTGAACGACACGCTGAGCGTGGGCGTGGCCTACACCGGCGTCGACGGCCAGGGTACCGTGGCTTATCCGTTCGCGGACGATGCCGTGGTTGTCTCGCTGACCGCCGGCTTCTGATCCTTCGAGCAGTCGACAAGAAATTGGCCCGCTCCGATAATCGGAGCGGGCCTTTTCATGTCCGGCTGCCAGGGCGGAATCAGTCGAGGTAGAAATCCACCGTGGTCACCACGCGGACCTTCTTGAACGGGGTATCGGCCACACCCCAGCCGCCGCCACTGTCACCATCGCGGGCATAAATCTCGAAATAGCCCTGGGTCGCCTGGCGGATGCCGCCGACACCCGAACCTGAATCCTCGGCGAACTGTTCGGCAGAGGCGCGCGCGTCCTGGGTCGCTTCGGCCACCATTTCGGGCTTGATGTCGTTCAACTTGGTGAAGGTATAGGCCATGCCCGAACCTTCCTCCAGCAACACCCCGCGCCGCACCAGATCGCTCTGCTGGCGCACCGCGCGCTGCGCACGCTCAATGTCGGTGGTGCGCAAGGTCATGCGCTGGCGCACGGTGAAATTGGTTACGCCCTCGTTGGTATAGCTGGAAACATTGGCGCCGGTTGGCTGGACCGCGTCCTCCGGAAAGCCCAGGCCATCGAAGAATGCGCGGATGCTGGCTGCATCGCGATCAACGCTGGCCTGCGCGCTGGCCATGTCGCCCGCTGTGGCGGAATAGGAGATGGTCCAGGTGGCAAGGTCGGCCATTACCTCGCGTTCGGCCAGGCCCCGCACCGTCACCGATCGCTCGGCCATTTTCATCCGCGTCAGCCCGTCGCCCAGCAGGTATCCGCCCAGCACCAGCGCCACCGACAGGATGGCCGTGGAGGTCAGCACCAGTGGCGCGGGTGGCCTGCGCCAGAAAGGGGTGGCGGGCATGGCATGATCTTCGCTAGAAAGGGACATCTTGGGTTCTCCCGACAGGGTGCTGAGGCCGACTTTGGCCTGATGCGCTTGCTGCGATGAACCGTGCATGACCAGCGACGAATGGAGTTTCAGCCAGTGAGCATTTCTTTCCTCCACACCATGATCCGCACCGCGGACCTCGATGCCACGCTGGCTTTCTTCAAGCTGCTGGGGATCGAGGAAGTGCGTCGCAAGGAAAGCGAGAAGGGCCGCTTCACCCTGGTGTTCCTGGCCGCACCGGGACAGGAAGACCTGGCCGAAGTGGAACTGACCTACAACTGGCCGCCTGAAGATGGCAGCGCGGGCGAAACCTATACCGGCGGGCGCAATTTCGGCCACCTGGCCTATGCGGTGGACGATATCTACGACACCTGCCAGCGTCTGGCCGATGCCGGCGTCACCATCAACCGCCCGCCGCGCGATGGGCACATGGCCTTCATCCGCACGCCCGATGGCATTTCCATCGAACTGCTGCAAAAGGACGGTTCGCTGGCCCCTGCCGAGCCGTGGGCGAGCATGAAAAACACCGGTAGCTGGTAAGGCCGAGCCATGCGCCCGGAGGAACCGTCACGTTTGCCGGAGCGGGCCGCCTGGCTCCTGGCGATTGTCGCCACCGCCGCCTGTGGCTGGTTGTTCGCCGGGATGGCCAATGCCTTCGGTTTCGAAGGGACTCTTCCGCTGCTTTTTGTCCTGATCCCGTTCTACCTGCTCGTGGTTGCGCTGGGATGGCTGGCGCGAAGGCGTCGCATCGTCATGGCAAAGAGGTTGAACGAGTACGACGCCCTGATGGCTCGTATTGCTGCATCCACGGACCAGGGCTGACCCGGCCCGAACACACAACCGCTTGCCATTCGCGCCCGCAAAGGCCACCTGCGCCCCTATGGTACAGCGCAAATATCCCCAGGTGGTCATAATCGGCCGCCCCAACGTCGGCAAGTCGACGCTGTTCAACCGGCTCGTCGGCAAGAAGATCGCACTGGTCGATGACCAGCCGGGCGTCACGCGTGACCGCCGCTTCGGTGTTGCAGGCCTGCTGGGGCTGGAATTCGAAGCGGTCGATACCGCTGGTTGGGAAGACGAGGATCCCGAAAGCCTGCCAGGCCGGATGCGCGCGCAGACCGAGGTTTCGGTCAAGGGCGCCGATGTCGCGCTGTATGTGTTCGATGCCCGCGTTGGCATTACTCCGCTGGACGAGGAAGTAGCCCGCTGGCTGCGCGGCCAGGGCGTGCCGGTGATTGTGCTGGCCAACAAGGCCGAGGGCCGCGCTGGCGATACCGGCATAATCGAGGCCTATGCGCTGGGCTTTGGCGAGCCGATCGGCATTTCTGCCGAACACGGCGAAGGCATGGCCGAGATCTATGGCGCGCTGATCCCGCTGCTGGCCGACAAGGCCGAGCGGCTGGACATCGAGGCCGAAGCCGTGGCCGCCATCGCGGCTGACGAGGCAAAGGCCCGTGCGCTGCGCAACGAAGCCCGCACCGAACGCGCCGCCGCTCGCGCCATTGCGCTGGAAGGCGACGAGGAGTGGGACGACGAGGAAGAGGATGATGAGGAGGAGCACGATCCCAAGGCTCCGCTCAGTCTCGCCATCGTCGGACGGCCCAATGCGGGCAAGAGCACGCTGATCAACAAGTTGCTGGGCGAGGACCGGCTGCTGACCGGGCCAGAAGCCGGGATTACCCGTGATGCCATTTCCATCGACTGGCTGTGGAACGATCCCAAATCAGGCGAAGCGCGCGAGATCCGCCTGGTCGATACCGCCGGGATGCGCAAGCGCGCCAAGGTGCAGGACAAGCTGGAACGCCTGTCGGTGTTCGATGCCAAGCGGGCGATCGACTATGCCGAAGTGGTCGTGTTGCTGCTCGATGCCACGCGCGGGCTGGAAGTGCAGGACCTGAAGATCGCCAACCTGGTGTTGGAAGAAGGCCGCGCGCTGATGATCGCGATCAACAAGTGGGACATTGCCGAGGATCCCAGCGGCCTGTTCAACGGCATTCGCGGCGCCCTGGATGAAGGTCTGGCGCAGTTGAAGGGCGTGCCGCTGCTGGCGGTTTCCGGCCTGACCGGCAAAGGGCTCGACACCATGCTGTCAGCCGCGTTCGATATTCGCGATGCGTGGAGCAGGCGGGTGCCCACGGCCGGCCTCAACCGCTGGTTCGATTCCGCACTGGCCGCCAATCCCCCGCCTGCGCCTGGCGGCAGGCGGATCAAGCTGCGCTATATCACCCAGTCGAACACGCGCCCGCCGCGGTTCGTGATCTTCGGCACCCGGCTGGAACAGCTGCCCACCAGTTACGAACGCTATCTGATCAACGGCATCCGCCGCGAATTGGGTTTTGGCGCGGTTCCTGTTCGGCTTACGCTGAAAAGCCCCAAAAATCCGTTCGACCGAAAGGGCGGATAACCCACGTTCACACGCCTGCCGCAATAGCGTGGTTTAACGCAGGGGAGGTGAAGGAGAAGGGTGATGCCGCATTACCGCATCGAATATCTGGCTCAGGGATTGCATCCGGGCGAACGCCTGAGCTTTGCAGTGCCCGACGTGCAGACCGCACTGGTCGTGGCCGACATCAACCATCCGCATGGCGAAGTGGAACTTTGGGATGGCGAACGCCAGCTCGCCCGCCTGCAGCGCGAAAACGGCGGCAGTGCGGGCTACTGGCAGATCGGCTAGCTGGCGCCGCTAGCTGGCACCGCTGTCTCCGGCGGCGCTGGAGTTGAGCTGTACGTAGTTGGCCAGCCCCATCAGCGCGATCATCTCGAACTGCTTTTCGATGAAATCGACGTGCTCTTCCTCACTCTCGAGAATGTCCTCGAACAGCTCCCGGCTGGTGTAATCGCGTACCGTTTCGCAATAGGCGATCGCTTCCTTGAGCTGCGGCAGGGCTTCCATCTCCAGCGCGAGATCAGCGCGGAGGATTTCCTCGACCGTCTCACCCACCTTCAATTTGTGGAGCGCCTGAAAGTTGGGCAGCCCTTCCAGGAACAGGATGCGATCGGCCAGCCTGTCGGCATGCTTCATCTCGTCGATCGATTCGTGGCGTTCGTAATCCGCCAACTTCTTCACGCCCCAGTTGTCGAGCACGCGGTAGTGCAGCCAGTACTGGTTGATCGCGGTCAGTTCGTTCGTGAGTGCCTGGTTGAGGTACTCGATGACCTTGGCATCGCCCTTCATGGCGTAAATCTCCTGTTGATCCGATAGCCGCAGTTAGGGGCCAGCGCAGTGCCTATGGCAAGCGAAACCAACAGCGTAAGTGACAAAAAATGGCGGAAAACAGGGCTTTTGCGAATGCGTTTCAGAACGTGGGACGTTGCGCCGGGATCATGCCGCAATGGTGACCGGGCGGGCAGCTTCACGCTCCTGCGCGATCATTTCTGCTGCATCTTCCAGGCACTGGCCGCAGTTGGGACGCTTGCCCAGCGCGGCATAGACGCTGCAGACATCACCGCCGGTACGCCGCGCAGCATCGCGCAGATCGGTTTCACGAATAGCATTGCAGATGCAGACGTACATGGCGGGGTGATTCTCCGGCTTGTGCACCCCAGTTAATGCGAATCGATTTCATTAGCAAGCCTAATGCGAGCGATTATCATTCGCCATTCAGCGCATGGGGAACCGGCGCCAATAGGTCAGGCAGCGCCACAACCATTCGAGCGGACCCTGGCGGTACCTTGCCAGCCACAGGTGCGAGAACCGGATCATCAGCAACCAGCCCAACACCACAACCAACAGCAGCTCCAGCCGGCCAAGCTGGCCAAACAGCCCGCCCGCCCAGCCGTGGAACAGCAGCACCATGACCAGCGAAGTGCCCAGATAATTGCTCAATGCCATGCGGCCCGCCTGTCCCAGCCGCTCGGCCAGCCAACTATCGTGCGGCCGGGCAGCCCAATGGGCCAGCAGCCATGTGCCACCCAGCAGCAGCGGCAGGTTGGCCAGGTTGGCCAGGCCAAAGAACGCCAGCATCGTGGTGAACGGGCCGAACCCGTGCGACCAGACCCACAAGCCCGTCGCCAGGTTCAGCGACAGCCCGACGATGACCGCTCCCACGGCCAGCAATCGGCCCCGGATCGGATCCGGATTAGGCTCCACGGCAGGCGCATAGATGCCGCACCGGTACAATCCCATGCCCAGCAGCATCAGCGGAATCGTCTCGAACAGGGCGTAGTTAGCATAGCTTGCCAACAGCCCGCTTTCTTCGACAATGCGGTAGCGCAGGATCTCGCCATAGCTGCCCCCGCCCATCAGCGCCGCCTGCTCCGCCGCATCGGACGACTGCCCCTGCCAGTACTCCTGATAATAGGCCAACGCATGGGCCGCGCCCGGATCGCTGCCCAGTTCGATCATGGCAGGCGTGAGGTAGGCCAGCACCTGGAAAGCCCCGCCGACAACGGCCCAGATCAGGCCCAGCGCCAGCAGGCGCTCGGCGCTCAGCTTCAGGAACAACAGCGCCACCAGCCCGCCGCAGGCATAGCCGAACAGGATGTCACCGGGAAACAGCAGGATGAAATGGGCCACACCGAACAGCGCCAACCAGAATAGGCGGCGCAATTGCAGGACCACCGCCCGCTCGCCCCCGCCCGCGCGTTCGAAAAACAGCACCAGCCCGGCCCCGAACAGGAGCGTGAAAAGGCCGCGCAGCTTACCATCGACCAATACAAACTGCACCAGCCACACAATCCGGTCGCCCGTGGTCCCGCCAAACGGCAGCGCCGGCGGCCAGTAATAGGCCAGGTCGCCGTGGGCAAAAAAGGTCACATTGGCCAGCAGGATGCCCAGCACCGCAATGCCACGCATCAGATCCAGCGATTGCAGTCGCTCGCCGCGCGATACCGGGACGGCCGGCTGGTTCAGGCTTTGGTCCATGCGCGCCTCCGTTGCGGGAGGCTTTAACGTTTCAGTTGCGGGTCACAAGGCAATCCTGCCCGGTGCGTTGCAAGCTTGCACAGGCGGCTTGCGCTTCGGACTCGCTGGCAAAACCACCCGCCTGCAGCTTGACCACGCGGCCCGACGCCACCAGCAGCCGCTCGCGCCCGGCGATCTCGGACCGGCTGGCGAGGCTGGCCCACAATCGCTCGGCATTGCTGCGCACCGAAAAGGCTCCCAACTGCACACGCCACGGGCCGCCGTTACTCACCCGCGCCGTGACAGGTGCGGGAGCAGGAGGGGCGGCGGAAACAACTGCGGGGGCAGCCGGACGCTGCTCGCCAAAGGTGACGCCGGCGCGGGCCGGATCTTCAGTTCCGGTGGCGCGGCTTGCTTCATCGATGGCAGAGCGTGCCGCCGCGATCGAGGGCGACACGGCAACAGTGGTAATAGGCCGCGGTACGCGCGATTGCGGCTCGGCCGGGGCGGCGGTCTGGGTCACACCGCCGGTCGCAGCCAGATCGGCTGCGGCGAAATCGGCCGAGCGGACCGAGGTTGCTTCTGCCCGCATGGTCTCGGCCAGACTGGCGGCCTGCTGGCGGTCAGCCAGTGAAATGAATTCATCCATCTGCGAAATCGCTGGCGCGGCTTGCGGCAGGCCGGCGGAATTGGCCAATGTGAGCAGGGCATAGGCCCGCACCCAGTCACGGGGCACCATGTCACCATTGAAATGGGCAATCCCTAGCAGGTACTGCGAGCGCGGATCGCCCCGCCGTGCGGCATCCTCGACATAAGGCAGCGCAGAATCGCGGCGTCCGGCCTGGAACAGCATCAAGCCATAGGTATCGGCCGCCTGCACATGACCGCTTTGTGCCGCCTGATAGTACAAGGCTTCGGCCCGTCCCTCATCCAGCGCCACGCCGCGTCCAAGGCGATAGGCTTGCGCCAGGTTGAACATGGCATCGGCATCGCCGGTGGCAGCGGGGCCTTCCCATTGGGCAACGGCGGCAGCGTAATCGCCGCGGCTCCACGCATCCACCCCGGCCCGCACATCGGCGGCGGCAGGCAGCGAACCTGCCACTGCACACAGCACGAGGCCGCCCGCCAGCCACGAATTCCCGAACCGCTTCATGTCCCTACCCTTCACGCGAAATGGCATGTGATCCTGCCTCCCATAGTAAACGAGCGATTAGCAAAACATTTATGCGGCCTGTGGCAATTGGTTGCCCGGGAACGCGAACCCACATCATTCGCCCGGTCTGACGCAGGAATCTGCAAATCCTTTGGCCGCCTTAACTCAAAATAAAGGGTGATCTGCGAACTGCTGTGGAGTGAAGGACTGGAGCTCTCTCTCTCCCGGTCCGAATTTCTAGGGGGATTGCGCCGTGCGCGTATTGGCATTGGCATCTCAAAAGGGCGGATCGGGCAAGACTACTCTTGCTGGGCATCTGGCCGTACAGGCGCAGCGCGCCGGTGCAGGACCAGTGGTGCTGATCGATATCGATCCGCAAGGTTCGCTCGCTGACTGGTGGAACGAGCGTGAGGCGGAAATGCCCGCTTTCGCCCAGACCACGGTTGCGCGACTCGCGAACGATCTGGCGGTCCTGCGCCAGCAGGGCTTCAAGCTGGCGGTTATCGACACCCCGCCGGCGATCACCATGGCGATCCAGTCGGTCATCGCGGTGGCCGAACTGATGGTCGTGCCCACCCGTCCCAGCCCGCACGATCTGCGCGCCGTGGGTGCCACGGTGGACTTGTGCGAACGCGCCGGAAAGCCGCTGATCTTCGTGGTCAACGGCGCCACCCCCAAGGCCCGGATCACTTCGGAAGCTGCAGTCGCGCTGTCACAGCACGGCACAGTCGCCCCGATCACCGTCCACCACCGGACCGATTTTGCCGCCTCGATGATCGATGGCCGCACGGTGATGGAAGTCGAACCCGCAGGACGCAGCGCGCAGGAAATCGTTGCCCTGTGGCACTATGTCGCCGACCGGCTGGAAAAGAACTTCCGCCGCACCGTGTTTGCAGCCCCGGGTACCAAGATGGCCCAGGGCAATGGCATGCCGCGCCAGGCCCAAGGTGGCTTCGGCCGCCGGGTCGCGCAGTAAGATGCCCGGGCTGGCCATGCGCGATCCCAAGCCTCTTGCTGCTCCCAAGCCACTCGCTCCTCCCAGGGCAGTCGCATCGCTGGGACCGCTGTTGCTGGCCCGCAAGGGTACGGCCAAGCCGGCCATGCGCGCGCAGCTCGAAGCCAGCTCGCGCGGCCAGCAGCACGCACTGCCCGACACGATCGACGAGTTGGCCGCCAGCCAGGAAGATCTGGGCTGGAACGACATGGGCGAAGACGTGCCGGAAAGTGCCACGCATGATCTGGCCGACGATCTGGTTGTTGCTGCCGAACCTGCCGAGCCCGCTGTGCGCCGCCAGCAGGTGGACCTGTTGCACCGCATAGCCGATGCCAACCTGGCGGCTTTCCAGGCCGCCGAAAGCCAACCCGGACCGCGTCCGGTCGACAATTCTGCCGAGCAGGTCCGTCGCGCCGCCTTTACCCTGCGGCTTGATGAGGAGCGCCACCTTCGGCTGCGCCTTGCCAGCACAGTGCAGGGTGAAAGCGCGCAATCGCTGGTTACCCGGGCGCTGGACAGCTTGCTGTCGCAGATGCCCGAAATCGAAAATCTCGCCGCACAGGTACGGCCCAATGGCCGTCGCGGCGGTAGCAAGGCCTGAGGGAGGCTAACGCATCATGGACAAGGTTGAGATGAGCATTCGCATGACGGGCCTGGCGGTGGGAACCGCCATGGCGGGCGTGCTGCTGGCAGGCTGCACCACCAGTGCTGCCCCGCGTGCCGACGTGTCCGCCACTTCGGCGCAGGAAGCCATGGCCGAGGGCCGGACCGATCGTGCCGTCCGGCTGGCCGAACAGGCAGTCGAAGCCGAGCCCCACAGCGCCGCCTACCGCGCGCTGCTCGGCAAGGCCTACCTCGATGGCGGACGCTTCGCTGCAGCCCAGGTCTCGTTCGACGATGCGATGGCGTTGGGTGATCGCAGCCCGCGCACCGCGCTGAGCCTGGCCCTGTCGCTGACCGCGCAAGCCAAATACACCGAAGCCGCTGCCCTGCTTAACGATTGGGAAGGCGAGATCGCCACGGCCGACCTGGGTCTGGCCCTTGCGCTGGCCGGACAGCCCGAGCGTGGCATCCACCTGATGTCAAACGCCATTCGCGGCGGCGACAACACAGTCAAGATGCGCCAGAACCTGGCCTATGCCTATGCCGTGGCCGGCCGCTGGCGCGAATCGCGCACGATGGCGGCGCAGGATGTTCCTGCGGGCGAAGTTGGCAACCGGATGGAACAATGGGCGGCGATGGCCAGCCCGGATGCCTATCAGCACCGCGTTGCGCGCCTGCTGGGTGTTCCCGCCGGCGTTCCCGACATGGGCCAGCCGGTGCACCTGGCGTTGGGCAACAACCCCGGCGTGAACCAGCTCGCCGCCGAAGCCACCGCGCTGGCTGCTGCCCCCCCGGCCCCCATTTCTGGCGAACTTGCGGCAGTTCCCGCGCCATTTGCCACCAATCCCTCGCTCTCCACTGCCACGCCCCTGATGGCGGTCCCGGCCCAAGCCACCGAATTGCCCGCCGTCGGCTCCGCGCCGCTTTCGCCGGTCACATTTGCAGCCCGCGAGGCGGCCCGTCCGGCCAGCTTTGCCCAGGCTTTTGCTGCCGAGACAGCCGGTCCGGTGATGCAGGATGCGCAGGCTTTTGCCACACCCGTTGCCGCTGCGGCTCCAGCTCCGGCTCAAGTTGCAGCACCCAGCGGTCGTTATGCGCAGCCGCGCGTGGCGGGCCGTGCGGCGGTTACTGCCGATCGTCCGGGTGCCCGGATTGCGGCTGCCGCCAGCGATGCACGCCAAGCTGCTCCGGCTGCCGCGCGCTCGACCGATGGGACGCATCTGGTCCAGCTTGGCAGCTTCTCCAGCGAACAGGCCGCCCGCCGTGCCTGGGGTATCTACACCGCCCGCTATCCCGAACTGGCCGACCACGAAATGGTGATCACCGAGGCCAATGTGCGCGGACGGCACTATTTCCGCGTGTCAGCCGGCGGGTTCGACCGCACGGCCAGCCGCTCGATGTGTGGCCGGGTGAATTCCACCAGCGGTGACGGCTGCATCAGCTGGGCTGCGGCGACCCCGCTGCCCGGCGCGATCGACCGCGGGATCCGCATGGCGCGGCGCTGAAGCCTGAGACCTGACATCTAGCGGGAAATCCGCACACCGCCCTTGAACAGGGCGGTGACGCGGCCTTGCGCGGGCTGGCGATCGAACGGCGTGTTGCCGGCTTGCGCCTCCATCTTCTGCGACGAGACGATCCAGGGCCGTTCGGGATCGACCAGCGCCACGTCGGCCTCGAAGCCCGCCGCCAGCTCGCCCGAAGCCACGCCCAGCAGGCGGGCCGGATTGCGCGCCACCAGCGTGAACGCCCGGGCCGTGTCGATCACGCCATCGCGCACCAGTGTCAGCACCATGGCGAGCAGCGTTTCGGCCCCCGCCATTCCTGGCGCGGCATCGGCGAAAGGCAGGTTCTTGTCTTCCGGCCCGCGCGGATCATGACCGCTGGAGACCACGTCGATCGTGCCATCGGCGATCGCCGCGATCACGGCCTGCCGGTCATCTTCGCACCGCAAGGGCGGCGACAGCCGGGCGAACGTGCGGAACCCCGCCAGCGCCAGGTCGGACAGCATGAAATGCGCCGGAGTGACACCCGCTGTCACCGCCACGCCCCGCGCCTTGGCGCTGCGCACCAGATCCAGCGCGGCGCGCGTGGTCACCTGCCGCAAATGCAATCGCGCACCCGCCAGTTCGGCCAGCGCGATGTCGCGCGCCACAGCCAGCGCCTCGGCCTGTGCCGGAGCGCTCGGCAAGCCCAGCCGCGTGGCCATCTCGCCTGCGGTGGCTGCCGCATTGCCGGCCAGCCCGCCATCTTCGGCATGCGTCACCACGACCATGTCCAGCATTGCGGAATATTGCAGCAGCCGCAGCATCACGCCCGAATCGGCAATCCACCCGCGCCCCGTGGCAATTGCCCGGGCGCCAGCATCGCGCATCATGGCGATTTCGGCCAATTGCCGCCCGTCGAGGCCGACCGTGGCACCGGCCAGCGGATGGACCCACAGATCGGGCTTGCCGCTTTGCGCTGCAAACCGCACCCGGCTGGGGTGATCGAGTGCGGGCGACTGGTCGGGCATCAGCCCGGCGCGGGTGATGCCGCCAAAATGAAACGCCGGCTTGTCGATCACGAACACGCCGAAATCGACCAGGCCCGGGGCCACCAGCTGCCCTTGCGCGTCGATCACCTCGTCACCGTCTTCAACCTGCCCGCCGATGGCCGCTATTGCGCCATTCACCAGCCGCAGGTTGCCTTCGACCAGCCCGCCGGATGTCACCAGCCGGCCGCCGGTAATGGCAATGGGGCGCTGCTGTTTCATACCCACTGCCCCTCTCCCCAACCGGGAATTTGCCGCGCCTTGCGGGTCAGCACGTCGAGGCAGGCCATGCGGATTGCCACGCCCATTTCCACCTGCTGGGTGATGATCGAACGGCCGGGCATGTCGGCCACGTCGCTATCGATTTCCACTCCGCGGTTCATCGGGCCGGGATGCATCACGATCGCATCGCGCGAGGCCAATGCCAGCCGCGCCTGGGTGAGGCCGTAAAGGTGGCGGTATTCGCGTGGGGAAGGGATGAACTGCCCGTCCATCCGCTCATTCTGCAGGCGCAGCATCATCACCACGTCAGCCCCGGCCAGCGCGGCATCGAAGCTGTGGAACACCTCCACCCCCATCGCCTCTACCCCCATCGGCATCAGCGCGGGCGGCGCGCACAATCGCACCGTGGCGCCCAAGGCCTGCAGACACAGGATGTTTGACCGGGCGACCCTGCTATGCAGGATGTCGCCGCAGATCGTGACCACCAGCCCCACCAGCATCCCGTCGCTGCTCGCCTCGCCGCGCGCGCGCAGGGCGTGGCGCAGCGCCAGCGCATCGAGCAGGCCTTGCGTGGGATGTTCGTGCTGCCCATCGCCCGCATTGAGCACGGGGCAATCCACCTTGTCCGCGATCAGCCCCACCGCGCCGCTGGAGCCGTGGCGGATCACCAGCGCATCGGCGCGCATGGCGTTCAGGGTTTTGGCTGTATCAATCAGCGTCTCACCCTTCTTCACGCTCGATTGCGCGGCGTGCATGTTGACCACGTCGGCCCCCAGCCGCTTGCCGGCGATCTCGAAGCTGAGCAGCGTGCGGGTGGAGTTTTCGAAGAAGGCGTTGATGATCGTCAGGCCCGCCAGCGCATCGGCGTGCTTGGCCGGCTGGCGGTTGAACGCCACCCAGGGTTCCGCCTCTTCCAGCAGATACAGGATCTCGTGGGTGGCGAGCGCCCCGATCGCGATCAGGTCACGATGGGGAAAGGCCCGCCCGCCCGCCGGAAAGCGGGATTGCGAAGGGGGTGTTTGCGCCGATGTCATTAAAGGCAAGCCCCTAGTCGAGCGATGACATGCACTCAAGCGCTTTCGGCCAAGCGCTTTCGGCTGGAACAAGTGGCGCATCGTCCCTAGCTTGCCGGCAACTATTTGGAACGGGATCACGATATGAGTTTTGCGGGCAAGGTTTGGCGGCTGCTGGTGGGCATCAAGGATGCGCTTGCCCTGCTGTTCCTGCTATTGTTCTTCGGCCTGTTGTTTGCAGCATTGGGATCGCGGCCCAATCCGGCGCAGGTGCGCCAGGGCGCGCTGTTGCTCGATCTCGATGGCTCGATTGTGGAGGAAGTGGCGCCGGTCGATCCGTTCGGCGCCCTGCTGTCGGGCGCTTTGCCGACCCGCCAGTATGCCTCGCGCGAGCTGGCCCAGGCGATCGACGCCGCGGCCACCGATGACCGGATCAAGGCCGTGGCGCTCGATCTCACTCTGTTCACCGGCGGCGCTGCTGTATCCTTGCGCGAAGTGGCCGATGCGCTGGCCCGGTTCCGCGCGGCGGACAAGCCCGTGCTGGCATACGGCGTGGCCTATTCCGACGATGCCGTGATGCTCGCCGCCCAGGCCAGCGAAGTCTGGGTCGATCCGTTGGGCGGCGTGGCGGTGCGCGGGCCGGGCGGCAGCGTCCTGTTCTATGGCGAGGCGCTGGAGCGCTATGGCATCAACGCCCACGTCTATCAGGTCGGCACCTTCAAGGGCACGGGCGAGCCTTATGCCAATGCCGCCATGTCGCCCGAATTCCGTGAGAACCTGGAAACCTATACCTCGCAGATGTGGGACGAATACCGCGCGCAGATCGTCCGCGCCCGGCCCGACGCAGATTTCGATGCTGCCACCACGGACCTGGTTGCAACGCTGGCCGCCAACGATGGTGACATGGCGCAGGTCGCGCTTGCCGTGGGCCTGGCCGATACCATCGGCACGCATGACGAATGGGGTGCCCGCGTGGCCGAACTGGCGGGCGAGGATGAATGGAGCGACCATCCCGGCGCCTTTGCCCACACCGATCTCGACACCTGGATCGCAGCTTCGGCTGGCGATAGTGAGGGCGGCGGACTGCGCAGCTTCGGTGGCGAAAGCAAGCGCATCGGCGTGATTACCGTGGCCGGCGAAATCAGCGACGGCGAAGCCGGCCCCGGCGAAGCCGGTGCGGCGCGCATCACCCGCCTGCTGGAAGACGCGCTGGACGATGATCTGGCAGCCCTCGTAGTGCGCATTGATTCGCCTGGCGGCACGGTCACCGGTTCGGAATCGATCCGCCGCGCGATCATGCGGTTCCGCGACAAGGATATTCCGGTGGCGGTGTCGATGGGCAATTACGCGGCCAGCGGCGGCTACTGGATTGCCACTGCCGGGCAGCGTATCTTTGCCGAGCCGGAAACGCTGACCGGATCGATCGGCGTGATCCTGGTGGTGCCCAGCTTCGAGGAAATCATGGCCGAATACGGCGTGAATTCCGAGAGCATCCGCACCACGCCGCTGTCGGGCCAGCCTGATATTATCGGCGGCTTCACGCCCGAAACCGAAGCCCTGTTGCAGGCCGAGACCGAGGCAATCTATGGCCGCTTCGTGGGCCTGGTGGCGCAAGCGCGCGGAATCACCCCCGCCCGGGCAGACGAGCTGGCGCAAGGCCGCGTGTGGACCGGCGGATCGGCCCGGCAGCTTGGTCTGGTGGACCAGTTCGGCGGGCTTGAAGCCGCGCTGGAATGGGCCGCCGCGCAGGCCGGGATCGAGAACGAGGACCAGTGGGAGCCGCGCTTCCTCACCAGCCCGTCCGATCCGTTCGAGCAAATGCTGGCCGGGATGGTCGGCGGCAATGTCCAGGCCCGCGCGCCGAGGCTGGTCAGCGTATCAAGCCTGTTTGCCATGCAGGAACAGCAAGTGGCGGCTCGCGTCATGGCCGACCTCGATCGCCTGATGGGTGCTCCCGGGGTCCAGGCGCTGTGCCTCGCCTGCTCCTCCGACACCCCGCTGACGCTGCGGGTTGAACGGCAGGCGGAAAACCCGTGGTGGAGAGCCATGGCGGCGCGCATTTTCACGCATTGACGGCTTGTCATTCGCGCGCCGGCATGGCAATGGCCCGCCCCTGTCCGGACCGCGCAGGTCCGCTGACGGGCGCGTAGCTCAGTGGTAGAGCACACCCTTCACACGGGTGGGGTCGCAGGTTCAATCCCTGCCGCGCCCACCATCTTTTCAAGGACTTAGAAGAGATGGCCTGCATTTCCATGAAAAAAACATGAAAAACAGTGTGTGAGCACCCGACACTTGCACCGTCCGCTTTCACCTATCAGTGCTTGCCAAAGCACTCACTTGAAAGGGTGATACATTGGGAAAGCGGAACGTTTTTGCAGAGATTGTTGCGGCTCCATTCAGATGGCCTACTGTCGGCGACGAGGCCTTTGCGCCCGCCAAGAACCCGATGGACGATGCTCAGATCGAGGAACACGATTTCGCACGTTTGATAGCGATGATCGAAGGCTACAAGCAGGCGGCTGAGCTTGAGCGCCGACACAAAGATTTTTCGCAGCGGGTTGGTGGGCTTAGGCGATTAGGCCAGCCCGCCCCCGTTCGCTTGCTGCAATGCCGCCAACAATTGCGCCACAAGCGCCGGATCGATTGCAGGGATTGACTGCGCCTGCCCCAGCCCCCGGATCAGCTCGGCTTGCCGTGCGGCCGATACCTTGCCGTAGCTCGTGAAGGTGGTGAGCACCTGCTCGTGCCCGACATTCTGCGACCACGCCTTAAATTCCTCCGGCGTTTTGCAGATGCGCTCGCCAAGCTGCGTAAGCGTGTCGCGGAAACAGTGCGGGTTGAAATAGGGCAGGCCAGCCGCCGCGAAGGCTTGCTTATAGATCGCACGGATCGCCCCGGTGCCCCTCCAGTGCTCACGGGCAAGGCCATCGGCTTGAAAGCCACGAGAAGCGCCCAGCCCCATCTTCGTTTTCGGAAACAGGGGATCATCTTCGCCCCAACACAGCCGGGTGCGCAGGTGCTCGCACCAGTCGGTCACGATTTGCAGCGCATCGCCGCCCACCGGGCAAAACCACGTGGTGAAGGTCTTGCTGTTCTTCGTGCGCACTTCCCGCGCGTCCTGATGCACACAGCATTGCTCCAGGTCGAGATGCTTGAGCTTGAGGGTCATCAGCGCCGCGCCGCGTGCCCCGGTAAGCAGCGCCAGCGCCATAAGCGCCCGGTTGCGTTTTTCAATGTCCGTTCCGGCTGGCATGGTCGCCAGCACGTGATGCACCTGATCGAGCGTCGGCACGGGCTTTTCACGGGTCGCCTTGGCAATCCGCACGTCCTTTTCGGACAGGTTGAAATAGTCCGCGTCGGCGTAGGCAATCTTGCTCTTGTAAGTCGGCTGGCCTGCCAGCCAGATGAAAAATTCCCGCAAGGCTGAAAGAGTCGAATGCACCGTGGCACGGGCAAGCGGCTTGCTGGTGCGGGCGTTCTTTAACGTGTCCAGCCGCCGCTTGAAGGCAACGGCTTGCTCCCGGTGAAACCGCTTGAAGTCCTTGTGTGCGGTCGCATCTTCAAAGCGGGAAAGCGCCTTCGCTACCTGATCGATCGATTGCTCATCGCGCCGCCGCGCCTCTTTCAGATAGTGGAAGTATTCCCGCTTGATCCGGGTGTTTTGGGCATTGGCTTTCGGCATGGTTCAAGCTCCCTTCGGATTGTCACAGTTTGGGGAAGGCTGCGTAAGCGCAGCTATGCTTGAAGGTGCCACCGTGCGGCGCACGTCCAGTCCGGGCATTTTGACCGCAATATCGCCCAGCAGGGTTTGCCGGTGCATCGGAGTGCCGCACGTCTCGCACAGTGCCTTCAGGTTGCCCGTGGCGGCATTCGTGGCGACATAATCGACCATGCCAAGCGCGGGCGCTTTCGGCTCCCGGCACTTGAAGCAATACATTTGCCTCGGCTGACACGGGCGTTTCGCAGCCTTGCGCTGCTTGCCCCACCATGCCTGAAACTCGCTGCCAAGGATCAGGACGGGGCGCGTTCCGTCGACCACAGGCAAGCCGCCCTTGATCCAGTGGCGCACAGTATTTTTGTGCACGTCCAGCTGCTCGGCCAACTCGTGAGCTGTATAGGACCGGTGCAGCTTGGCGGAGCGCGGATTGATCCGGCGCATCGCTTTGCCCCTCAGTCCTGCTTGTCGACCAGCCGCCGGAGCGATTCTGCCGTGATCAAGCGCCGCCGCCCCATCTTGCGGGTATCGAGCTGGCCGGAGCGCATCAATTCATAGACAGTGGTGCGCCCTACGCTCAGCGCCGTGGCGGCATCGGGGATCGAAACGAGCAGAATTTCCATGTGGTGCTTCCTTGTGCAGCGCCAGCGGGTGCCAGCGAATGCATAGAATCATCCACGGATTGGGGGTTTGGAGCGCGCGGAAAGGTTCGGAAAGGTTCGCTAACCGTCCGCGTCTTGCATTGCTTGCCAAAGCTGGCGGGCACGTTGCGTTAGTGCCGTGTCGCCCACATCGATTTCAGCCCCATTGAACCAGTCGAACATTGCGGCCTTCACATCGGCCTGAGACCTCGGCGTTAACTCTCCCGTCCAAAGCTTCACCGCGATAGCTGCCCACATCGCATCCCAATGGGCGGCAAGCGGTTTCCCGCCGGGATTTTTTTTGTCGGACGGTTGAGCCGATGTTGGAAATGCAGCCTCAATCCGAAGCCGACTTGCAGCGAGATCGCCCTCGCTAGGCTTCGTGAAGGAAAAGCGGTGTATCTCTAACTGCTTGAAAACCCGGCTACGCATTTCGGCAAACAGCTTGTCGCCCGCATCCGCCACGCTTTGTGACTTTTGGCTATCTCTAATCGTGGCAAGCCGCACTGCATTATGCAGGTGCGGCTCAAATCCCCGGAACATGGCGGTCAGGCTAGAGGCAATTACGTTAAATGCGTCCATGTCCTGAGCCACGGCTGAAGTCTGATCAACCGCCTGCTCGACGAATTTTGCGGCGTGTTCTTCGACAACATTGACCGCACGCCGAACCGTGTTGCCCGATTGCAATTGCCCCGTCGCAGAATGCTCGGCGTGCATTGCCTTCTGCGCATCGGACGTTTTGCGCAGTGTCTCAGAGCTGAGATGCTCCAGAATCAGCCTGACTTGATTTCGCTCAAGCGTGTCCACGGGCGTGAAGCTACGCCAAAGCTCTCCAATGTCTAGATTTCACCCTGTGGATTTCGCGATGCTTGCTAACGGCTCTTCGGCGTCGCGCACCAGAAGTCCGTAAAGCTTTTCAGTTGTCTCATCGCTCGCGCCCGTTAGGTGTCGGACGGCGGCTTGCGCGGGATTTTCGCCAAAAGCAGAAATTCAGCAATCGAACCCGTTGCGGACGTTTGGTTTCCTCGCCAGATTGGTCCCATGGTAAACCATGAAGCGAAGTTTCGGATTGGACTAGTATCCGCTTTGGTCTTCGGATTCGTGGCGGCATCCATAGCCTTCTATGTGCTGCCTGCATCTACTCACGGAAGAATGAGCCGAGTGCTCCGAACCGAAGACGGGTTCACGGTAGTAGGATTGGTAGTCTTTTTGATCTTGTGCGCATTCAGTCTGATCGCGTTGTTTTCGGCTATTCGCGCTTGGCTACGATGGCCTGCTATCACCTCCGACGGCCGGATCCTAAGGGAGTATGTCGTCCCGTTTAGGCGCATACCCATCGCGGAAATCGACCACATCGAAGTCCAGACCAGGGAAGTCTATCTCCATATGAAGACCGGTAGTAGGCGCACGATCAACACACGGTTGATCAAGGATCACGAGATATTCTTCTATCGCGTAATTCTAGATTGAATCCGGCGCTCACGGCCTTGACTGCTTCCCACCCTCATTCTCGCCATTCAGCTTGACCCGCCAGCTCACCGAAAGCTTCCTGGCATCTTCCGAGCGGTTCTGGATAAAAGCTGCCTGACTGGGAACGACCCCTTTGCAGACACCGCTGGCAACTGGCATGTTCGGTAATTGACAAGGTGTTCAGGGAGCCTGGCTGGTGAATTGGAAGAGCTTCTGGCGGTGGGTTGACGAAGATTTCAATCACGTCCGGCCTTACAGCTTGGTCCTTTTTTATGGATTGGCTGCGCTTCCCTTGCTGTTTGCATTTCTTTTTGATGCGCCGCGATCAGTCGTCGAGATCGCGCGCGGTGTCAGCTTAGTCGGCGTGATGATCGTTATGGTTTATTACATGTTCCGATCAGCAAAGAGCATCGTGCGAAGCTTTAAGGATACTTTCGGATCCAAGCGCGGCACGGGAAAGGGCTCTGATCATGGCCAGTAAGGCATCTAGCAATCTGCGCACTTCCAGTCTTAGGTCCGTTTACCACCCTAATAATTGCCGTTCAGCGCGTCCCTTACCCAGCCGGACATTCCGCCCACGGTCGAGGAGGTCCGGCTGATGAGCCTGCACAAGAGCAAGGGTCTCAGCTCGCCCTATGTCTTCATCGCCGGTTGCGTGGAGGGCATCCTTCCACCGGCGCCGGACAACGACTGGCCCAAGGTGGTGAAGGACGCGGCCCTCGAGGAGGCGCGGCGGCTGTTCTATGTCGGCATTACGCGAGTGAAGGCGGACCCGGCGAATGATCGACCGGGGAGCCTGTTTATCAGCTACGCAAAGCAGATGACGATTGCGGACGCATACGGCGCCAACGTGGCGTTCCAAACGCAGTCCGGGCAGATGGCGAACCTCCTTCCGAGCCGCTTCATTGGCGAGCTCGGTCCGGCGGCGCCCGCGCCGGTGAAGGGGTAGCAGCCGTGACAGCCTCGCAGCTCGAGGTCGAGTATGAGGGCATGGCGGACCGGCACGAGCTGTACGCCAAGTACGGCATTGCAGCGGAGGCGGCTCAGCTCTTCGAGACCGAGCTCGGGACTTTGCTGCTGGGCCTCCGGGGCTTGGACGAGGGTTGGCACATCCTCCCGGATGGGGAGGCCGCTCGGGAGGTGCTTGATGAGATTGATCGCAGCACGCTCGGCCGATTACTGCACAGCCTGAAACGTCACATCAAAATTGAGGGTGACTTGGAGGAGGGCTTCTCGTCCGCACTCGAGGCGAGAAACCGGCTGATGCATGGCTTCTTCGAGAGGCACAACTTCAAGATTCAGACCGAGGACGGCCGCCGGGCGATGATCGCGGACCTAGACGCCCTGCACGGTGAGCTCTTCACGGCTTGGCGAGCGGCTGATAAGCTCACCACGATCATTTCTGCCGTGTTGCGCCATGGGGCGGAGGGAAGGCCTCATAGCGCGTAGGGGCTCACGTCGAGGTGGGCACACGTGTGGCAGAGCCGATGGTGCGCCCCCTCGCTCTCGAAGGGCTTGCGGCATCGCAGGCAGGGCCGCGTCACGGTCTCCGGCGCGTTGCCGTCAGCGTCACGCCGGAGCCGGTAGGTCTTGCCCGCATTCGACACTGCTAGGCGACCAGCGACCGCATCATGCCGAGGGCGCGCAACTGCCCACGGGACAGGCGCTCGAGCGAGACGAGCTCGGCCGTGTCGGGGGAGCGGATAATGTCCACCCACACCTCCCCCTTCGCGCCGGGCTGGCACAGGAGCCCAAAGAAGGCACCGAGCTCGGCCGCCGGGACCTCGAACAGCCGCGCGATCTTGCGGACGATTGGCACGGTGGGCCACTTGCTCGGCTCGTTACACCGGGCGTCGATCAACGCGGCCAGGTGGGCGTCCCGGGTCCGGTCATCAAACAGCGCCAGATAGCCGTTGCGGAAGCTCTCCGGGCTCAGGTCCATTGGTCGCTCGTCTCATAGACAGCATCGGTGCGGGCCTTGTGGAAGGCGACCTCGGCCGAGCGTTCGGCACAGGCGAGCTCGATCAGCACGGGGTCACTGCCGGAGTGGTCGAGGAGGGCCTGTCCGGGGGTGCATCCCTTCTCGACCGCGATCTCCCCGGCGCGCGCCATCATGGCGTCGGCATACTCGGCCGCCTTATACAGCGGCTCGGCAGCACCGGCCGCGACCTCGGAGGCGTTCTTGCGGAGCGCGGCGCCCGAGCTCTTGAGGATGACGGCGGTGGCGCCCTTGATGGCGGGGCGGTCGACGCTCGAGACCTCGAACACGGTCATATCGCGGATAATCTGCTTCTTGGCGGCGGTGGTCATTGTGCGGGTTCCTTCGGCTGGGGTACGGCGGCGAGGTCATTCTCGACCTGTCGGGCTATCTGGCTGGCTATGGTCTGGGCCTTCGCCCGGGACTGGCGCGGCTGTTCGAGGTATCCCTGTTCATGGTCGATCACGCGCGCCGGGGCGGGCAGCGCCCTCCGCTGGGCATCCACGAACTGCAATGCGACACGGGCGACAGCATCGCCCAACAGGCCAGCGTCAATATCGTGCGTGACCCGGCCGCGCACCGACACGGCCGAGGTCTCCCGGTACGCGGGCAGCAGGGCGCGGGCGCGGAGCTCGAGGAGGCGGTCGCTGTATTTGCGAACCGTACCCACGATGCGCTCACGGTGACGCCCGCCATAGATGGGCTCCTCCCAGCCTTCCTGCGCGCGGCGGAATATCTCGTGCTCGATGCTGGCCTCGGCCGCCTGCATCGCCTCGTCCCACTGGCGGGCGAACTCCGGGTCACGCTCCCGCTCGTCCTTGAAGGTCTGGATTGCGCCGTACCGGCTCGAGGCGCGCGGGCTGGCGGCCCGGGCCGCACGGGTCTGGATGCCGTGCAGCTCCAATTCCTTGAGGAAAGCCCTCTTGCGGCGGTCGGTCAGCTTCATGGCCGGAGAGTAGCTGGTGAGGCCAACGGAACGAACGGCGGAGCATTGATGAGAGGGGCAGCGCTACCCCTCGCCGCTAAGCTTGACCCCACAGTGCATTGGCATGCGATGTCAGCTTCCCACCCTCATCATGGCCATTCACCTCGACCCTTGTGCTTACCAATATCTGCCCGGCAGTGATCGGCCCCGTTGCGGACCATCCACCTGTCGTGCAGGTTGGCTTCATGGGTAGACGGTCTGGGGTTCCTCATAGAGACGACGAGCTCGACAAGCTCAGTGACGAGGAGCTGCGGGCGGAGCTTGAGCGTTCGCGGATTCGGCTAAGTTTCGCCCCTTCAGCCAGGATGGCCAAGCAATGGCACAAGCGCATCTATTGGCTTGAAAGCGCCATAACGGCGCGGGAATGAATGTCCGATTCCCACCCTCATATCGGACATTCCGGCTATTCTGGCATCTTGCCGATAGCGGACCCTTACTCAGGTTTGAATTTGTCCACGCGGCCTAGATCGCGATGCTCGCCAAGGCCTCTTCCGCATCATCGCGCACCAGATGGCCATAGTGCTTTTCGATCATGGCAACGCTCGTGCCCGACAGCTGCGCCACCGTAAGGATCGGCAGACGGGCGCGGATCAAGTCCGTGATCACACTATGACGCAAGGTGTAGGCTGACACGGCACCGGGCAAGCCAGCCGCCTTTACCGCGTCCTTGACCGGATACTTCCACGCATCCTTGTTCCACGCCTCTCCACCGGCACGAGCGAAGATGCTGGCGGCTGGCAGTTTGCCCTTCACCTGCGCCGCGAAAAATTCTGCAATGACTTCCGGCATGGTCATCTGGCGCGGATTGCCGTTCTTGTCCTTGCCAATGGTGAGTGTGCGAGTCCGCTTGTCGAAGTCCCGCACATTCAGTCCCGCCAGTGCACCGGGACGAAGCGGTAGCAGGCAAAGTGCCTTAATGAAGGGCTGCGCCTCTCCCCCGGCTGCTTCGATCAGCTTCTTGCGCTCGCTCCGGTCCAGATACAATTCGCGCCGCCTGTCCGCACCCTTGAAGGGGCGCAACGCTTCCTGCCACGCGGCATCGGTGTTTGGCGCGCCCTGCTTTAGTACCTGGCCAAGCGCAGCCCGCAGCGGCACCATGTCGCGGTTGACGGTTGATTGCGCGCGTTCCTTCGTGCGCTTCTCGCCCTGCTTGTTGCGGGTTAGCAAGGCAGGGGCATCTTCCAACCGCTTGCGCCAAGCGCGCAAGTGGTGCCGCCGCAACTTGTCCAGCTTCACCTTGGCTATCGGGTCGGAATAGACGTGCCGCCGGAACACGCCTTCGGCAATCGATCCGGGCCGTTCCTTCAAATAGGCTTCGCAGGCATCGGCAACCGTCGCCATATCGCGGGCACGTTCGCCCCCGCTCTCAACCGTTTCGGCCCACGCTTCTGCATCCTGCTTCGCTTGCTTGAACACGTCATGGCCGGACAGGGTGCCATAGTCTCCCAGCCGCTTGCGCGAGTTGCCGCAGGTGTCAGGATCATAGACGCGCGCAAACCACGTCCCCCCAGCCTTCTTCTTTGACGGGCGATAGCCGAGATAGCAGCCTTGGCGCAGACGCTGCCAGTGAGGCTCATCGCCTGTTTTGGGCTTCAGCTTTTCTCGCTCTCCAATCCTGCTCAGATCAGCCATTTTCCCCGCGCTCCAAAATCCATGAAAAAAACATGAAAAACATGGGCGGACACGTCCGCACATCCATGACTGTTTCTATTGAATTTTTATTCCGCTGACAACCGCGAATAGCCGTTTTCCCACCCTTCACACGGGTGGGGTCGCAGGTTCAATCCCTGCCGCGCCCACCATTCCACTTTAGCCTCAAGCGCCGGCGCGGGAGCCTCAAGCACCGGCGCGGGCATCCGCCCGCTTGGCTTTCCTCACTTTCGGTCGGCTTCGCCGCCCTGCGCTGCGGGCGCGCGTTCGCGCTTGTGGGCCTGCGGCCCATTCCGAACTCTCAATGAAGCGCTGAATGTTCGGCGACTAGCCGAACCATAGGCCAAAGGCCTCCCGCAGGTGCCCCGCAACGCAGTGGAGGGAACTGCACCGAGGACCGCTCGCCCGGATGGGTGAGCGGAAAGAAGGGGACCGAGCGCAAAGCAAGCCTTGTCCCATATCAATGCGCCCGCCCCGCCCGATCGCCATTTTCCGCCCACCAAGGAGAAACCATCATGTTCACCACCAATGTCGGCAGCATCGACCGTATCGTGCGCATCGTTGCAGGTCTTATCCTGATCGCGCTGGTATTCGTGGGGCCACAGACCAACTGGGGCTGGCTGGGTATCATCCCGTTGGCCACCGGGTTTCTGCGGACCTGCCCGGCCTATTCGCTGCTCGGGGTCAACACCTGCAAGAAGTAGCGGCGGCTACCCTGCTCGGGCTGGACAATGCGGGGGCGTGAAGGGCATAGCCCGCCCCTATGCATGATATTCGCCTGATCCGTGAAAACCCCGCGGCCTTCGACGCCGCACTGGCCAAACGCGGGCTTGATCCGCTGGCCGCCACGCTTGTTGCGCAGGACGAAGCGCGCCGCGCCTTGTCCACCCGGCTGCAGGACTTGCAGGGCCGCCGCAACGAGGCGTCCAAGTTGATCGGCCAGGCAATCGGCCAGGGCGACAAGGACCGCGCCGAGGAACTGAAGGCCGAAGTAGCCGGTATCAAGACCGAGATGCCCGCGCTGGAAGAGCAGGAGCGCGACGCCGGCAAGGCGCTGGACGATGCACTGGCCGCCATCCCCAACCTGCCCGCCGACGATGTGCCGCAAGGCGCGGACGAGGCGGACAATGTCGAGGTGAGCCGCTGGGGCACGCCGCGCACGTTCGATTTCCAACCGGTTGAACACGCAGACCTTGGCCCGCCGCTGGGCATGGATTTTGAAACCGGCGCCATGATGAGCGGCGCGCGCTTCACCTTCCTGCGCGGCCAGATGGCCCGCCTCAGCCGCGCGCTGGGCCAGTTCATGCTGGACGGGCAGACTGGCGAGAACGGCTACACCGAATGCGCAGTGCCGCTGCTGGTGAGGGACGAGGCGATGTTCGGAACGGGACAATTGCCGAAGTTTGCAGAGGATCTGTTTCAAACAAGCTTGAACCACTCTGCGTTAATTCAATCACTGGTCGACGGCGCTCTGGAAGAATTGAAAGACAGTCCAGAAGCTCAGTTGCTCGGAGCGGACAATGTTGCGCGCGTTAGGGCTGATGCCTTGGAGAGATGGGCCAAGAATTTTGCGGAAAAGGGGTTATCGCGTCGCTGGCTGATCCCCACCGCGGAAGTCAGCCTGACCAATTCGGTGCGCGAACAGATCATCGACGACCTTTCCGCACCCTTGCGCCTCACCGCCCTCACCCCCTGTTTCCGCAGCGAAGCGGGCGCGGCGGGGCGCGATACGCGGGGCTTTATCCGGCAGCACCAGTTCGACAAGGTGGAGCTGGTCTCGATCTGCCGCGCGGAGGATGCCGACACCGAACACGCGCACATGGTGGCCAGTGCCGAGGGCATCCTTGAAGCCCTGAACCTGCCCTATCGCAAGGTGCTGCTATGCACGGGCGACATGGGCTTTGGCGCCAGGAAGACCTATGATCTTGAGGTCTGGCTGCCCGGCCAGGGTGCCTATCGCGAGATCAGCTCGATCAGCTGGTGCGGGGATTTCCAGGCGCGGCGGATGGCGGCACGCTATCGCCCTGATGGCGGTAAAGGCACGGCCTTCGTCCACACGCTGAACGGCTCCGGTCTCGCTGTCGGCCGCACGCTGGTAGCGGTGCTGGAGAATTACCAGCAGGCCGATGGCTCGGTCATCGTGCCGGGAGTGCTGGCACCCTACATGGGCGGGCTGGAACGGCTGGTCGCGCAATCGTGATGGCCACCTGATGCGCATCTTGCTGACCAATGACGATGGCATCCACGCCCCCGGCCTCGCCTTGCTGGAGCAGATCGCGCGGCGCTTGTCGGATGATGTGTGGGTCTGCGCCCCGGCGGAAGAGCAATCGGGCGCGGGCCATTCGCTGACCCTGCACATGCCGGTGCGGCTGCGCGAGCATGGCAAACAGCGCTTTTCGGTTACCGGCACGCCGACCGATGCGGTCAACCTGGCGCTGCGCAAGCTGTTCCCCGACCGCAAGCCCGATCTGGTGATTTCCGGCATCAATGCAGGCGAGAACCTGGGCGACGATGTCACCTACTCCGGCACCATTTCCGCCGCGATGGAGGCCGCGCTGGCGGGCATTCCGGCGATCGCGTTGAGCCAGGCCCAGCGCAGCGCGCCCGGTTTGATCGGCGGCACAGGCTTTGCCGCCGCCGAAGGTTGGGCAGCGCGCGTGCTGGCTCCGTTGATCGATGTGCGGATGGCGCGCCGCACGCTGGTGAATGTCAATTTCCCGGATCTTGCCTCGGACGACGTCAAAGGTATCCGGGTGGTGCGGCAGGGGTTCCACGATTATGATCGCGGTTCGCTGGTCGAAGGCACCGATCCGCGCGGACGCAACTATTACTGGTTCGGCCTGCAGGAGGCAGAGCATACGCTTGATCACGGGACCGATCTGGAAGCCGTGGCCGATGGCTATGTAGCGGTCACCCCGCTGCAGCTCGATTTCACCCACCATTCGGCCATCGGCCAACTGGCGGAACGGTTCGCCCCGTGATGCTTCCGCGCCGCAAGTTCACGCCCTTGCGGCGGCAAGTGAAGATCCCGGTATGGGGCGACCTCGGCCTGCGACTGGGCTTTGCCCTGCTGCTGATCCTGATGGTCATCCTGATCCACTGGGGGCATCGCGACGGGCTGATCGACCACTACGACGGGCATGTCAGTTTCCTCGACGTGGTCTATTTCACCATGATCTCGATCACCACTACCGGGTTTGGCGACATTGCGCCGATCAGCGATCAGGCGCGGTTTGTGGAGGCGGTCATCGTCACCCCGGTGCGGATCGCGGTGCTCTTCATATTCGTTGGCGCCGCCTACACGTTCCTTATCAAGCGAAGCTGGGAGAAGTTCCACATGGCTCACATCCAAAAGAACCTGACCGGCCACATCGTGGTGCTCGGCTTCGGCGTATCCGGCTCGGAAGCGGTGCGTGAACTGATCGAACGGGGAACGGAGCCGCATTGCATCGTGGTCCTCGACGGCAGCAACGAACGGCTTGCCCTGGCCGAGGAACTGGGCTGCAACGTGATGCAGGCCGATGCCACGCGCGACGATGCGCTGATGGACCTGCGCGTTGCCGAGGCGGCCAGCGTGCTGGTTTCGGCCGGGCGCGACGACACCTCGATCCTCATCGTCCTGACCGTGCGCCACCTCGCTCCCAAGGTGCCGATCAGCGTGGTGGTGCGCGCGGCCGATAACGAACTGCTGGCGCGTCAGGCGGGCGCGGACAACGTGATCAACCCGGTGCGCTTTACCGGCTTGCTGCTGGCCGGCAGCGCGCAAGGGGCGCACATCGCCGATTACTTGGCGGACCTCGCCAGCGTGACGGGGCGGGTGCAACTGGTCGAGCGGGCGGTTCTGCCGCAGGAAATCGGCCAGCCGCTGGGCAAGCTTGCCAGCGGCGGGCAGGGCTTGCGGATTTACCGTGCCGGCGTGGCGATCGGGTTCTGGGAAGCTGATGCCCGCGCCTTGCAGGAAGGCGATATCGTGGTGGAAATCCTGCCCACTGAGCCGAGCGAGAACGGCTGCTAATCTCCGCGCTAGCTTAGCGCCACGAATACCCCACCCATTGCCGCCATGCCGACAATGAAATGCCCGGCATCGATCGCGAACAGCTTGCCGCTTTTCATCTGGTACAGGTAGTTGATCCCCAGCGCCGGGGTCATGATCACCGCGCCAAAACCAACCGCCATCATCATGATCACATGCGGTGCCGGATTGGTGCGGGCCACGTTGTGCCCCAGCATCAGCGCAATCAGCAGTTCGAATGCAAAGCACAGCCCGAAGATCAGCCAGGTCGGATTCTGCCCGCGACGTGGTCCGGCAGCGATCACTTCGTCGGTCAGGCCCATTTCGGCGCGCCACGCCTTGCCGAACAACACCGTGTACCACAGCGCCCCGACCACGAAGAACGCCGCTGCGCCCAGCACCACTGCCAGCAGATTAATCTCACCCATGATACCCTCCCGTTTGCCACCCTGCGCAGATACTAGCGCATTGCCTCGCTCGCGTGTAGGGGCGGGCCATCATGGCAACCCTTATTCCCGACCAGAAGCGCGTGGGCATGGTCAGCCTCGGCTGTCCCAAGGCGCTGGTTGATTCCGAACGCATCCTCACCGCGCTCAGGGCCGATGGCTATGCCATGTCGGCCGACTATGCCGGGGCCGACGTGGTGCTGGTCAACACCTGCGGCTTCCTCGACAGCGCCAAGGAGGAAAGCCTCGAGGCGATTGGCGAGGCCATCGCGGAAAATGGCCGCGTGATCGTGACCGGCTGCATGGGCGAGGAAGCCGATGTGATCCGCGCCCGCTTCCCGCAAGTGCTCGCCATCACCGGCGCGCACCAGTACGAAGACGTGGTCAAGGCCGTGCACCTGGCCGCCCCGCCCAGCCAGGGTCCGTTCATCGATCTGATACCCCAGATCGACGTGAAGCTGACGCCGCGCCATTACAGCTACCTCAAGATTTCCGAAGGCTGCAACCACGCCTGCTCTTTCTGCATCATCCCGTCGTTGCGGGGCAAGCTGGCCAGCCGGCGGATCGATGCCGTGCTGCGCGAGGCGGAAAAGCTGGTCGCGGCAGGCACCAGGGAGCTGCTGGTGATCAGCCAGGATACCAGTGCCTATGGCGTGGACACCCGTCACGAAGAGCGGCTGTGGAAGGGCCATCCGGTCCGCGCCCATATGACCGATCTGGCACGCGAACTGGGCCAATTGAAGACGCCGCATGGCGATACGCCGTGGGTGCGGCTGCACTATGTCTATCCGTATCCGCACGTCGATGCGGTCATTCCGCTGATGGCTGAAGGGCTGCTGACACCCTATCTGGATATTCCGTTCCAGCACGCCAGCCCCAGCGTGCTGCGCGCCATGAAGCGCCCGGCGAACGAGGCCAAGGTGCTCGAACGGCTGAAAAGCTGGCGCGAAATCTGCCCCGATATTGCTATCCGCTCCAGCTTCGTAGTCGGCTTTCCGGGCGAGACCGAGGATGATTTCAAATACCTGCTCGACTGGCTGGAAGAAGCCCAGCTGGACCGCGTGGGCGCGTTCCGGTTCGAACCGGTAGAAGGCGCACGGGCCAATGCCCTGCCCGATCATGTGCCCGACGAGATCAAGGAAGAGCGTTACGCCAGGATCATGGAAGTGACCGAACGGATCAGCGCCGCCCGCCTTGCCGCCAAAGTCGGCCGCACGCTGCCGGTGATTATCGACGAAGTGGGTGAGCCCGACGAGGATGGCGACATCGGCGCCACCGGTCGCAGCCAGGCCGACGCCCCCGAAATCGACGGTGCGGTGTACCTGCGCAACGTGCCCGCCGGGGTGGCCCAGGGCGATTTCGTGCAGGTCGAGATCGAGGATTCCGACGAGCATGACCTGTTCGGGGTGATCGCCGGCTAAAGGTGACACAAGTGACAGGGTGTCACTTTCGTTTTCTGACGCAAGATATTGTTATGAAAAGTAAAACTTCGTCGCGGACAAGGTGACACTTGGCCGGGAGAAACGCGGCCTTCCTGTGCGCAGGTGCGAACACCTGGCGTGGAAGGGGGGATCGACGGTGTGAAAGAGCCGCCTTGCGGTGGAGCACACCGGAGCCTGTGTAGGAAAGACCAAAGCCCGCTCACCCTGCGGCGCACTCTCGCCTGCTAGCCGTTCTGCCGCTAGACCTTTCACTATGCACCAGCACCAGACAACGCTCACCATCCGCACACCCGGCAAGGCGCTGGTCGAGTTCACGCAGGAGGTGGCGCAGTGGATCGGCACCACCGGGATCACCACCGGCCTTGTCACCCTGTTCTGCCGCCACACATCGGCCAGCCTGCTGATCAACGAGAACGCCGCGCCGGCCGTGCAGCGCGATCTGCTGCGCTGGCTCGACCGGATTGCACCCGAGAGTTCCGGGTACGAGCATGACGATGAAGGCCCGGACGATATGCCCGCGCACCTGCGCGCCGCGTTGACCGGGGCCAGCCTGTCGATCCCGGTTTCGGGCGGGCGGATGGTGCTGGGGACATGGCAGGGGATCTATCTGGCCGAGCACCGGGCAATACCGCACCAAAGGCACATTGTGGTGCATGTAATCGGCGAGTAGGAACTCCGGATCAACTCACCCATTGGAGCGGAATATGCCTCTCGACATTTCCGCCCGCTTTACCTTCTGGCTCGACCAGCCGACCGATGTGCTGCTGCATTTCGAGGCGGCACACCTGCCCGAACAGCGCATTCTGTCAGCCAACACGATCCTGTCGGAAGCCATCCACCTGGCCCGCGTGCCCGCCACCGACATGATCGGCGAACGGATCCTGCTGCGCGCCGAGGGCGCCTTTGCCGTCAATTACCAGGCGCGGGTGGAGGTGCAGCGGCAACTGGCGGACGTGGCGACGCTGGCCGCGCTCGATCCGCATGAACTGCCAGGCGCGGCGGTCGGCTACCTGTTCGATTCGCGCTATTGCCAGGCGGACAAGCTGCAAAGCTTCGTCACCTCGCGGTTCGGCGGGGAAGAAGGCGGCGCGCGGGTGGCCATGATGAGAGACTGGATCGCCGCCGAAATCGCCTATGAAGGGGGCAGCAGCACGGCCGAAACCACCGCGCTCGATACCTTTGTGGAGCGGCGCGGGGTGTGCCGCGATTTTGCCCACGTGTTGATCGCTTTCGCCCGCGCCTCGGCCATTCCTGCCCGCTATGTCAGCTGCTTCTCGCCCGGGGTGCAGCCGCCCGATTTTCATGCCGTGGCCGAGGTATTCCTGGCCGATCCCGCCGTGCCGGGCGGCGGAGCGTGGTATATGGTGGATCCCACCGGCATGGCCGATCCTGCCACCACCGCCAAGATCGGCGTAGGCCACGATGCGGCCGATGTCAGCTTCATGACTGTGTTCGGCGAGGCCGATTATGGTGAGCACGAGGTCCGCGTTTCCCACAGCACCTAGGCCCGCGAATAGCTCGCCCTTTTCATGCAAGGATGAGAATGTTAGCGTTCCCAAAGTTTTTCGGGCTGTCGGGCGTCAATTGCGACTACCCCTATTGCAGTGCAACATAAACGGGGGGATAACATGGCTTGCGGGCACTTACTTCGCGGGGGATTTAAATGACGGGCAAGGCCCATACGCTGCTGCTGTTCGGCGCCACCGGAGACCTGGCGCGCCGGATGCTGCTGCCCAGCCTGTGCGCGCTGCACGCCGAAAAGCTGGTGCCCGAAAATCTCCGGATCGTCGGCACCGCCCGATCGGAACTGACCGATGCCGGCTTCCGCAATTTTGCGCGCGATGCGCTGGAAAAGTTCCTGCCGGCCGAACGGCGCGGCGGAATGGCCGATTTCCTCAACCGGCTGAGTTACCAGCAGCTTGATGTGACCGATCCCAAGGGGTTTGCCAGGCTGGCCAAGAAAGCCGGCCCGGGCGATGATCTGGCGATCTTCCTGTCCACCGCCCCCAGCTTGTTCAAGCCCACCATCGAAGGGCTGGCGGCGGCCGGCCTGGCTGGCGAAGGTGCGCGCATCAGCCTGGAAAAGCCGCTCGGTAACGATCTGGCCAGTTCTGCCGCGATCAACGATGCGGTCGCTATTGCTTTTCCGGAAGACCGCATCTTCCGCATCGATCACTATCTGGGCAAGGAGACGGTGCAAAACCTGCTGGCCCTGCGCTTTGCCAACATCATGTTCGAACCGCTGTGGCGCAGCCAGTATATCGACCATGTGCAGATCACCGTGGCGGAGACCGTGGGCCTGGAAAGCCGGGTCGATTTCTATGACGATGCCGGCGCGCTGCGGGACATGGTGCAAAACCACATGCTGCAACTGGTGGCGCTGGTGGCGATGGAACCGCCGGGCAGTTTTTCCGCCAATGCCGTGCGCGACGAGAAGGTAAAGGTGCTGCGCGCGCTGCGGGCCGTATCGCCCGAGGAAATGGTCACCGGGCAGTATCGTGGCGGCGCCAGCACCGGCCAGATCGTGCCTGGCTATGACGAGGAACTGGGCCGCGACAGCGAGACCGAAACCTTCGTGGCGCTGAAGGCCCATGTCGATAACTGGCGCTGGCGCGGGGTGCCGTTCTACCTGCGCACCGGCAAGCGGCTGCACAAGCGTGTGACCGAGATCATCATCCAGTTCCGCCAGGTGCCGCATTCCATCTTCCCCGGTGCCCGGATGAAAGCCAACCAGCTGGTGATCGGTATCCAGCCGGAAGAAAACATCTCGCTCACCCTGATGGCCAAAGTTCCCGGCATCGACCAGCAGGGCATGGTGCTGCGGTCGGTCCCGCTCAACATCGCCATGCCCGATGCGTTTTCCGGCAAGCACAAGCGGATCGCCTATGAACGCCTGCTGCTGGATCTGATCGAAGGCGACCAGACGCTGTTCGTGCGGCGTGACGAGGTAGAGGCGCAGTGGCAATGGATCGATGCCATCCGCACCACCTTCGAGAAAGAGTCGATCACACCCAAGGCCTATGCCGCCGGAAGCTGGGGGCCAAGCGCCGCCATCGCCCTGGCCGAGCGAGACGGGGTAAGCTGGCATGAGTAACCTGCACGCCGCCCTCCAGCGCGTAACCGACCGGGTGATCGAACGCTCGCGCCGGTCGCGCGCCGATTACCTTGCGCTGATGGCCGAGGAAGCCGACCGGCACCGTGATCGCAACGCCGCGCTGCCGTGCTCCAACCTGGCGCACGGCTTTGCTGCGGCCGAGGAAGACAAGGCCAGCATCGCCACCCGCGCCGGACCGAACATCGGCATCATCAGCGCCTACAACGATACCATTTCGGCCCACCAGCCCTATGGCCAGTATCCGCCCCGGCTGAAACTGTACGCCCGCGAAGTGGGTGCTACAGCCCAGGTCGGCGGTGCAACGCCGGCCATGTGCGACGGGGTGACGCAGGGCGCGGCGGGCATGGAGCTATCGCTGTTCAGCCGCGATGTCATCGCGCTCGCCACTGCTGTGGGCCTATCGCACCATATGTATGACAGCGTGGCGCTGCTGGGCATTTGCGACAAGATCGTGCCCGGCCTGCTGATGGGCTCGCTCCGCTTCGGGTGGCTGCCTGCCATGTTCGTGCCCAGTGGGCCGATGGCCAGCGGCATCCCCAACAAGGAGAAGCAGGCCGTCCGCCAGCTTTACGCCGAGGGCAAGGTGGGCCGCGCCGAACTGCTGGAAAGCGAGAGCAAAAGCTATCATTCGGCCGGCACCTGCACGTTCTATGGCACGGCCAATTCCAACCAGATGATGATGGAGCTGATGGGCCTGCACATGCCCGGCGCGGCCTTCGTCGCCCCCGGTTCGCCCTTGCGGCAGGAACTTGATCGCGCCGCCATGCACCGGCTCGCCGCGATCACCCGCGAAGGCAACGATTACCGCCCGCTGGCGCAGTGCGTGGATGAAAAGGCCGTGATCAACGCTGCCGTGGGCCTGTTGGCAACCGGCGGATCGACCAACCACGCGATCCACATTCCGGCTTTCGCGCGCGCTGCCGGGATCGTGATCGACTGGACCGATCTGGCCGAATTGAGCCACGCGGTGCCGCTGCTGGCGCGGGTCTATCCCAATGGCGCGGGCGATGTGAACCACTTCCACGCCGCGGGCGGCATCGGGTTTGTCATCCGCGAACTGCTGGCCGCAGGTCTCGCCCATGCCGATGTGCTGACCGTGGCCGGCAATGATGGTCTCAACGACTATGCGCGCGAGCCGTGGCTGGATAACGGTGCGCTCGCTTGGCGCGATGTCGATGCCAGCGGCGATGGCGAGATGCTGCGCGGCGTGGCCGAGCCGTTCCAGGCCGATGGCGGCATGCGGCTGGTCGAAGGCAACCTGGGCCGCGCCTGCTTCAAGACCAGCGCCGTCACGCCGGACCGCTGGACGATCGAAGCCCCGTGCCGCATTTTCAGCGAGCAGCACGAGGTGGCAAAGGCCTTTGCCACAGGCGAACTGGATCGCGATGTCGTCGTCGTCGTCCGGTTCCAGGGGCCACGGGCCAACGGCATGCCCGAACTGCATACCCTCACCCCGGTGCTGGGCGTGCTGCAGGATCGCGGCTACCGCGTGGCGCTGGTGACAGACGGGCGCATGTCCGGGGCCAGCGGCAAGGTGCCTGCAGCCATCCATGTCAGCCCGGAAGCCCTGGGCGGCGGTCCGCTGTCGCTGCTGCGCGATGGCGACATGGTGCGCCTGTGCGCCACCACCGGCACCCTGTCGACCGACGCAGACCTGTCCGCCCGCACCCCCGCCACTGCGCCGCCACCCGCCAGCGGCACCGGGCGCGAGATCTTCGCCATGTTCCGGCTGGGCGCGGATGAAGCAGAGAAAGGCGGCAGTGCAATGCTGGCCGCAGCCGGGCTGTGACGCAGATCGTCGCTGTCGACATTGGCGGCACCCACGCCCGCTTTGCCCTGGCCACCATCGCCGACGATGGGACCATATCGCTGGGCGATCCGATAACCCTGCACACCGATGATCACGCCAGCTTCCAGACTGCGTGGGAGGATTTCCGCGTGCGTGCAGGCGGTTCGCTGCCCGACAAGGTGGCTATCGCCATTGCCGGGCCGGTGGGCGGCGAGGTGATCCGCTTCACCAACAATCCGTGGATCATCCGCCCCGCGCTGATCCCCGAAAAGCTGGCCGTTGCGCAATACACTCTGGTCAATGATTTCGAGGCCGTGGGCCATGCCGTGGCTGCCGCGCCGCAAGACAGCTTCATCCACCTGGCCGGGCCGGACGTACCGCTGCCCGCCACAGGCGTTATCAGCGTGCTTGGCCCCGGCACTGGTCTCGGCGTCGCCTGGTTGCGGCGCGATGGCAAGGGCTACACCCATGTCCAGGCGACCGAAGGCGGCCATGTCGATTTCGCCCCGCTTGACCCGATCGAGGATGCCATCCTGGCCCGCCTGCGCAAGGCGCACCTGCGCGTGTCGGTAGAACGGGTGGTATCCGGCCCCGCCATCGTGGAAATCTACCATACCCTCGCCGCGATGGAGGGCCGCGCGGTCCACCAATGCGATGACGTGGCGATCTGGACCGCCGCGATGGAGGGATCGGACAGCCTGGCCGCTGCCGCGATGGACCGGTTCTGCCTTAGCCTCGGCGCGGTGGCAGGCGATACCGCGCTGGCGCAAGGGGCCTCCGGAGTGGTGATAGCAGGCGGTCTGGGTTATCGCCTGCGCGACCTGCTGCCACGGTCCGGCTTTGCCGAACGGTTCCGCGCCAAGGGGCGGTTTGAAACCCTGATGGCCGCCATTCCCGTCAAGCTCATCACCCATCCCCAGCCCGGCCTGTTCGGCGCCGCGGCTGCCTTTCATGCGGAGCACAACCGATGAACGCCATCGAGAAAATCATGCGCACCGCGCCTGTCATCCCCGTGCTGGTGGTGGAAGATCCGGGCGAGGCGCGCGAAATTGCCGAGGCGCTGGTCGATGGCGGGCTCAAAGTGCTCGAAGTGACCCTGCGGACGGAACATGCGCTCGATGTCATCCGGCGGATGAACCTGGTGCGCGGTGCCATTGTCGGCGCTGGCACGGTTACCAACAAGGACCAGCTGGAAGCGTCGCTGGCGGCGGGGGCCGAATTCATCGTCTCGCCCGGGCTGACCGAACCGCTCACCCGCGCCGCGCAGAAGGCCGGCGTGCCGTTCCTGCCCGGCGTGGCAACAGCGGGTGACATCATGCGCGGGATGGATCTGGGGCTGGAACACTTCAAGTTCTTCCCCGCCACGGCTGCGGGTGGACTTCCGGCGTTGAAGGCCTTGGCCGCGCCGTTCTTCGAGGCTAAGTTTTGTCCCACCGGCGGGATCACCGCTGCCAATGCGCCGGAATGGCTGGCGCACCGCCAAGTGCTGTGCGTCGGCGGAAGCTGGGTGGTACCCGCTGGGGCCAAGCCTGACGAGATACGTGCATTGGCAGCCGAAGCCGCGGGGCTGGCACAATGAGGTCGGTGGCCGATCTCCATACCCGCCTGGCCGAGCATCATCGGCGCACCACCGAAACACCGCTGTTCAACCCTGTCTTCCAGCTCTCGCTGGATCTGTCGCGGCTGATCGAGAGCGGCGATCTGACGCTGGCCGATTGCGCCGCGATGATCACCGATCTGGAATGCACCGCGCTGGGGGCCCGGGCCGGACGCTTGCGGTCGCTGGTCCAGCCGGTTGGCGAGGAAGCCAACTGCGCCGCGCTGCAAGCCTGCTTCACTGAAAGCGATTTCGCCAGCTTCGCCGCCCGCTGGCAGCGCCCGCAACTGCACGCCGTGTTCACCGCGCACCCCACGTTCCTGCTCACCCCGGCAGAGACCACTGCCGTGGCGCAGGCGGCATCCACCGGGTACGCGATCAACCCTGCCACGCTGGCCGGTGAACGCCCGCAAATCACCCTGGCCCACGAACACACCGCCGCCATGCTGGCGATTGCCCACGCGCAGACCGCCCGCGATGTGCTGGTGCGGGCGCTGCTGGATCACGCCGCCGCGACCTGGCCGGATGAATGGCAGGCGCTCACCCCGCTGCCGTTCCGGTTCGCCAGCTGGGTCGGCTATGACATGGATGGACGGACCGATATTACCTGGTCCGCCTCGGTCGGGTTCCGGCTGGCGGAAAAGGCCGAGCGGCTGGCGCTTTATGCGGCGCAGCTGGCGCGAATCGATCCGGCCCACCGTCTGCTGCGCGAACTGCAGCCCGCCGCCGCCTATGCCGCCGACCGGGCGGCCGATTTTGCCGCCGACCTGACCGATCCGGCTGCCTTGTCGGTCGCCGCCAACCGCCTCACCGCGCGCGATCCGCGCAAGCTGCTCACCCTCACCCCCTATATCGAGGCGCTGGAAGCCGAAGCGCGCGAGGCGGACACCGCGCGCGCCGTGGACCTGAAAACCCTGGCCGCCGCTATGCGGGCCGACGGGCTGGGCATGGGCTGGATCCATTTCCGCGTGAATGCCAAGCAACTGGGCAATGCCATCCGCCGCAAGCTGGACCCTGAAGGCGGGATCGATCTGGCCAGCAAGGGGGCCATCGTCCACCTGCGCCGCGCGATCGAGGAACTGCAGCCGCACCGTTCGAACTTCGCCGCGCTGGCGATCGAAAGCAGCACGGCGATCCGCCAGTTCCTGGCGATGGCGCAGATCCTGCACCATGTGGATGCCGATGCGCCGATACGCATGCTGATTGCCGAATGCGAGGAGCCAGCCACGATCCTGGCGGCACTGTATTTTGCCCGCCTGTTCGGGATCGAGGGTAAGGTCGATATTTCGCCCCTGTTCGAAACCGAAAGCGCGCTGGAACACGGCGGGCGCTTCCTTGACGAACTGCTGGCCGAAGACATCTACCGCGATTACGCCAGGGCGCGCGGCAGGGTGGCGATCCAGACCGGGTTTTCGGATGCCGGGCGGTTTGTGGGCCAGCTGCCCGCCAGCCTGGCGATCGAGCGTTTGCAGGGCCGCCTGGCCGAAGCGATGGACCGCAACGGGCTGGGCGATCTGGCGGCGCTGGTGTTCAACACCCACGGCGAAAGCATGGGTCGCGGCGCACATCCATCCAGTCTGGAAGACCGGCTGGCATGGCCGCTCAGCAACTGGTCGCGCCGCCGCTTTGCCAAGGCGGGGATCGCGCTGGAGCCGGAGGTGAGTTTCCAGGGTGGCGATGGCTACCTGTGGTTCGCCACGCCGGATCTGGCGCTGGCCACCCTTACCCGCATCGCCGAAATGGCCCCTGCCGCCACCGATCCTGCTGCCCCCAAGGACGTGTTCTACCAGCGCACCGACCTGTCCCTCGATTTCTACCGCGCGATCCGCGATTACCAGCACGAGCATCTGGAAAGCCGCACCTATGCCCGCGCGGTCACGGCTTTCGGGTTGGGTATGCTCAATTCCACGGGCAGCCGCGTCAGCCGCCGGCAAAGCGATGTGTCGGCCGATCGCGAGATGAGCCTGCGCCAGATCCGCGCCATCCCTCACAACGCCGTGCTCCAGCAACTGGGCTATCCGGTCAACGTGATCGCGGGTGTAGGTCACGCGGCAGAAGGCAATTACGAGGAAATGGCCGCCCTGCTGCGTGACAGCGAGCGCGGGCGGCAATTGCTGCGGCTGGTGCGCGCCGCCAATGCGCTGGCGAGCGTCAAGACGGTCGCTTCCTATGGCGAGCTGTTTAATTCGGCCTATTGGGCCAGCCGCCCCTATCGCGGCACCGAAGCGCACCTGGCCGGGGCTTGCGAATACCTGGCCGAATACCTGGTGAAGGATGACCGGGTGGGCGTGTTCCGCCGCCTCGCCAGCCGCCTGCGGGTCGATGCGCTGAAGCTGCACCGCCTGCTGGCGCTGGTGCCGGATGAGGAACCTGCAGAACACGGCGAAGACCTGCGCCGCACCATCGGCGTGCTGCAGGCGCTGCGGCTTGCCCTGCTGCAGCACAAGTTCATCCGCGCTGTCAGCGTGCCTGCCTTCAGCCGGGCCAACGATGTCAGCCGCGATGACGTGCTGGAAATGGTCTTCACCCTGCGGATTGACGAGGCATTGACGCAGTTGCGCCGTGCCTATCCCACCAGCTTCCCGCAGATCACCGATTTCCAGCTGGATGAACCAACCGATTATCCCGAAGGCGAGGATCACGGTTATGCCGCCATCCGGCGTGATTTCATCGACCCGATCGAGGCCGCCAATGCGCTGTCGCTGCGCATCACCACGGCCATCGCCAACATCTTCGGCGCACACGGATAGGCGTTAACCGCGCTCCCGCCCGTCGTCCAATTTCGGGACTTGGGCACCGACAGCCTTGGTTTTGCCTGCAATCCGGCGCATTTATGCTGGCATGAACGCTCTGGTAAAATGGATCGGTGGATCGACCCTGGTGGCCCTGGTGCTGATCGGCACCCTGGTATTCGGCGGCAATGCGCTGGTAGCGCAAGGCACCGAGGACGAGATGGCCAGCTGGCTGGTTCACGAGGACGTGCTGGGCGAGGAAGCTCCGCTGGCCGGAGACATCGACCTTTCCCTCGACGGCCGCACTCAGGCCGTCCCCGAATTTGTGGCCGAACCGGTGGTGCAGGAAGCCCCGGCCTATGACGCGGAAAACCCGTTCGTCATCAAGCGCATCCTGCCCATCGAAGGGCCGATCCGCTATGGCGAATGGCACTGGGATGAAGAAGGCGTGCCCGAAGGCCCGCTGGTGGTGACGGTGGACCTGCAGGCGCGCACGATCAGCGTGTTCCGCAACGGCTATGAAATCGGTGCTGCGGCCGCTCTGATCGGCTCGCCCGCCCACCCCACGCCGGTCGGCACGTTCCCGATCCTGACCAAGGAACGGCACAACGTTTCGGAAAAATACAACAATGCGCCCATGCCGTGGACCCTGCGGTTGACCTGGGATGGCGTGGCGATCCACGGCGGATCGACGGTGGAACTGGGCTATGCCAGCCACGGCTGCGTGGGCGTGCCGGATGAATTCGCCGCCCACATCTTCGCCGAAGCCCGCGTGGGCGACGTGGTGATCATCACCAACGGCCAGATGGCTACTGTCGGATCGCCGCTGGCGAGCTAGATTCGGCGGGGCGGTTCGGGACGGAAATGCCATTCATGGCCATCAACCGTGGCCAGAACACCGCCAAGGTTGCCGCCCCGGCCAAGGTATAGCTGATAGACCAGCTGCGCCACTTCCGATCCGCGGGGTGCGCCGCCAAGCTCTGCGATAGCCCGTTCGACCAGTCGCAACACGATGGCATGAGGCTGCATGCCCCGGCACAGGGTGATCGTGCCGCCATCAACCTGCGCGCAATCCTGCCACGCCTGGCTGGCGAACTGGCGCAAAGCTTCCTCTGCGTCGGCTAGGTGCGTGGCGGAGCGGACGATCGCCAGCGGATCCAGCCAATCGGCTTGTGCCAGCGCCTTGCGAATGCGCGCACGGTCGAACCGGTCATCGCGATTGCTCGGATCATCGACCGTCGCTGTCCCTGCGACAGCAACCACCTGCGCCAGTTCCGCCCGACGAAATTCGAGCAACGGGCGCATCAGGGCGATGCCCGGCCATTGTTCCAGCCATCCGTGTGCCCGCACACCGGCAAGGCCCGCCACACCGCTGCCCCGGTTGATACGCATGAGCAGGGTCTCCGCCTGGTCGTCCGCATGATGGGCAGTTGCGATGGCGACCAGTCCCTGCGCCTTGGCCCAGCCGCCCAGCGCGGCATACCGCGCTTCCCGCGCCTCGGCCTGCACATTGCCTGCGCCAACGGTCACGGCGAGCACCGCGCAAGCCACGCCCCGCTCCGCACAAGCCGCCGCCACCAGCGCGCATTCGCCTGCCGCCTCGGCGCGCAATCCGTGGTTGACCGTTGCCACCTCGAACTGGCCCGGGATTGCCTGATGTGCCAGCAGCAGCATGGCCATCGAATCCGGCCCGCCCGATACCGCCAGCCCGATCCTGCCGCCGCCGGGGTTCAGCCGTTCGAGCGATGCCCGCAAGCGTGCCACAAGCTCCGGCGGCAAGGCCTTACTGGCAGGTAACACGGCCCCTGTTCGCATCATACTGCGTCTTCAGCCGCCCGGTGGCGAGCGCAGGATAGGTCTCGCCGAATTCGGCCAGCGCGATGCAGGCGCGGCTGGTATCGCCCAGCTGGACCATGCTTTCGGCCAGGAACAACAGGCTGTCAGGCGCGCGCGGAGCCTGCTTGTTGGCCTGGTAATTCTCGAAGAAATGCGTTGCTGCCCGGCGTGGTTCGCCAGCATCGAGGAACGCCCGGCCCAGCAGGTTGCGCCCATAGCTGACCTGCGCATGGGTGGGATAACGTTCGAGATAAAGCGCCAGTTGCTGCTGCGCTTCGGGATAGAACCCAGCCTCCCACAGGCGGAAGCCATAGACATATTCATCGCTGCCCGCATCATCGGTGGTGGGCTTGAGGATTGCCTGGACCCCCGCCAGCCGTTCCGGCGTGGGGCCAGAAACCGGTGCAGCAACAGGTGCAGCAACAGGTGCAGCAACAGGCGCGGCAACAGGCGCCGCCGTGGCTGCGGCAGGCAGCGCGATCACGCCCGATGGGCTGGTGGTCGGCACGGCTGCGGCCACGGCGGGCGGCACAACAGCAGCAGCAGTGGCCGCCGCTTCCATCCCCGCAACCCGCGCTTCGAGCAGCATCAGCGCATTCTCGTTCACTTCTGTCGCGGCGGTCAGCCGGGCCAGTTGCAGCTCGATCGATTCCATCCGCGTCAACACGTCGGTCAGCGCACTGGCCGAGGGTGCGCCGATATTCACCGGGCCGGGGGTTGGCGTGCCGGGTGCGGCGGTTATCTCGGGTTCGAAGAAGCGCTGGTCGCCGCCGGGAAAGACCTGCCGCTGCAAGGCACGCAACTGGGTCTCGATCCGCGACAGGCGGTCATCGGCGTTCTGCGCCTGAGCTGTCTGCGGGACCATCCCCGCAACCAGGCCTGCCACCATCAGCGTGCCGCCCCAACGGTGCCATTTCGCCATCCTCGAAGTCATCCTGTCCGTTCCTCGTCGCCTGATCGCTTGCCGCAAGCAATATCCGCGTCACATTGTATCGCGCCACCCGAATAGCCGATTAACCACGTCGCGGGGAGCCGCCGAAGTGCGAAATCCCCCGCAACGGTTACCTAGTGGTCGGGGTCGTCGCGCCAGTCGTGAAAGATGGCGCCGGAGTTGGCGCTGGCGTTGGCGTTGGCGTTGGCGTTGGCGTTGGCGCCGAAGCTGCTGCCGGAGCCGGTCGCGCCAGCAGCGAGGCGGCATCGACCGGGACATTGCTCACCGTCAGCGGCTCGGTCGACAGCGCGGGAACGGCGCGGGTGCCCACAGTGATCGCCAGCAGATCGGGACGTCCGGTGATGATGCGCGGGCCTTCGGCGTCGGCCGGCAGGGTGAAGGTATCGCCCTGGGCCATTTCGCCTTCCAACAGACGGCGGCCGCCAGCATCGGTAATGCGCACCCAAACTGCACCTTGCGCCGTAAAGGTAACCGCGCCTGCCGGATCGCCAACGGGGGCAGAGGCCGGTTGCCCGCCCGAACCTGTGGCAGTTGCCGGCGCAACCTCCGCATCCTCTACCAGCGAAGGCAGTTCGGCTGCCGGGGCGAACAACAGGCGGGCGGCCATGTACAGCCCTGCCAGCAGGATGATCCCGGCCCCGACGGAAAACCACACCAGTTGGCGCGATGGCGCGCGGGCCGGATCGCCCGGCTCATAGGTTTCGCGCAGCACCCGCGGGTTGGGGCCAAAGCTGTCGAGTTCGGCACTGACCATTTCAACAATGGCCTCTTCGCCCAGGCCGGTCTCGCGCGCCATGGTACGGGCAAAACCCACGGCATAGGCGCGCCCCGGCAACGAGGCGAAATCGCCCGCTTCGATCGAGGTGATATGGCGCAGTGGAATGCGGGTGCGGTCAGCCAGTTCCTTGACGCTCAACCCCAGCTTTTCGCGCGCCAGGCGCAACTGCGGCCCCGCCCCCCGGGGTGCAGTGAATTCCTCAGGCATCTCAATCTGTTCGGTCATACCCGATTCCGCCGACCCTTGTTGCAATCCGGCCTGGTTGACCTGGATTATTGATTTTGCGACACAATATTACGCCAAATTCACCATGCTGTGCGAAAGCCTCGAGTCAAGGACTCAGGCGGCAGGTGGAGCCTATTCCACGTCGATTTCGCGCGTGGCGGCCCACTCCAGCAAAGTGGCCCGCATGCTGGTGGGCGGATTGGCCAGCCAGCCGTTCATTGCCGCCGCGATTTCGCGCGTATCCACCTTGCGCACCAGTTCCTTGATCGGCCCGACAGCGGCAGGCGTGATCGACAACCGGCGAATGCCCAGCCCGATCAGCGCAAGCGCTTCCAGCCGCCGTCCGCCCATCTCGCCGCACACCCCGATATCGACCGGCGAACCAGCGCAATTGACCAGCACCCGTTTCAGGAACCGCAGGATTGCGGGGCTCAGCCAATCATACCGTTCAGCCAGCGCCGGATTGGCGCGATCGGCGGCGAACAGGAACTGGGTCAGATCGTTGGTGCCGATCGAGATGAACGATACGCGCGGCAACAGCAGGTCCAGCGTTTCTGCCAGCGAGGGCACTTCCAGCATCACGCCATAACGGATCGACCGGGGCAATTTGCGGCGCTGCTTGCGCAGGAATTCAAGCTGGCCCTGGAACACCTCCTTGGCGGCATCGAATTCCCACGGCTCGCTGACCATCGGGAACATGACGTTCAATTCGCGCCCAGCTGCCCCTTCGAGCAGGGCGCGCGCCTGGACCTTGAGCAGGCCACCGCGTTCGAGCGCAAGGCGCAAGGCGCGCCAGCCCATCGCCGGATTTTCATCCCCCCGGCTGGTTTCGCTCGACAGGTAGGGCAACGCCTTGTCGCCGCCAATGTCGACCGTGCGGAAGATCACCTTCTTGTCACCGGCCGCTTCCAGCACATCGCGATACAGCCGCGTCTGCCGCTCACGCTGGGGCAACTGGGCCGATACCAGGAACTGGAATTCTGTCCGGTACAACCCGATACCATCGGCCCCGGTCATCGCCAGCATGGCCACGTCATCGCGCAGGCCCGCGTTGATCATCACTTCGATCCGCTCGCCATCGCGGGTAAAGGGTTCAATGTCGCGCTGCTTGGCATATTGGGCCAACTGCTGCTTCTTGCGCGCCAGCCGGGTTTCGAATCCGTCGAGCACGCTTTGCACCGGGCGCAGGGTAACGGTGGCGCTATCGCCATCGACCATCACCAGATCGCCTTCGCGCACCAGCCCGCGCACATTCCGCAGGCGGCCAATCACCGGCACGCCCATCGCGCGCGCCACGATGACCACGTGGGCTGTCAGGCTGCCTTCTTCCAGGATCACGCCCTTCAGCCGCCGCTTGTCATATTCCAGCAGTTCTGCCGGGCCCAGGTTCTTGGCGATCAGCACGGTATCGCCTTGCAGGCCGGAACTGGCCGCAGTGCCCAATTGGCCCGATACTATGCGCAGCAAGCGGTTCGACAGGTCTTCCAGATCGTGCATCCGGTCCTGCAACAGCGGATCGGAAATCTCGCGCATGCGCTGGCGGGTGCGCTGCTGGACCCGCTCTATCGCGGCTTCCGCCGTCAACCCGCTGTCGATCGCCTCGTTGATCCGGCGGCTCCAGCCTTCGTCATAGGCGAACATCTTGTAGGTCTCGAGCACCTCGTCGTGCTCGCCTGCCATGCCGAAATCGGCCTGGCCCGCCATGGTGTCGATCTGCTCGCGCATCTTGTCGAACGCGAGGTACACCCGCTGGCGCTCGGCCTCGGTATCTTCGGCCACCGTCTGCTCGATCAATACGCGTGGCTGGTGGAACACCGCCTTGCCCACGCCCAGGCCCTTGACCAGGCCCAGGCCTTCGATCACCTGCTGTCCGCTCTGCGCGCCGGACCGCTGGCCCAGTTCCTCCTCGTCCACCAGGCCGGCGTTGTGGATCAGTTCGGCCAGCACCATGGCGACCGTCTGCAACGCCTCGATCTCCAGTTCCTCGTACCGGCGCGGCTCGACATGCTGCACGGTCAGCACACCGATGGCCCGTTCGCGCCGCACGATCGGCACGCCGGCGAACGAATGGAACTTGTCCTCGCCCGTTTCGGGGCGATACTGGAATTCGGGGTGGGTGGCGGCTTCGTCCAGATTGAGCGTTTCGCTGCTGGCAGCGATGGTGCCGGTCAGCCCTTCGCCAACGCCCAGGCGGGTAACGTGGACCGCGCTCTGTTCCAGCCCGCGGGTGGCGAACAGTTCGAGCATCCCTTCGCGCAGCAGGTAGATCGAACAGACCTCGCTATTCAGCGATTCGCCGATAATATCGACCACGCGGTTGAGCTTGGCCTGGGCATTGCTGCGCGCGGCCATCACCTCGTGCAACCGGGTGAGAATTGATCTGGCGGCTGCGGCGGCTGCTTGCATGGCGCAGGACTAACGCATTATCGCGGCTTTGGAAACGTCCCCGGAGACGTGACCAGAAACGTCAGGCAAAAAACCAAAAGGCGGAACAGGCTTGTCAGCCTGCCCCGCCGTCCGGTCAGCGCTCAAAAGTGCTTGCCACCGATCAGTTGATCGACAGTTCCTCCTTCAGGCGGAGCTTCTGCTTCTTGAGCGACTGGATCATCGACATATCGGGTACGGGTCGGCTCAGTTCATCCCTGAGCTGGCGTTCCAGCCCTTCGTGCTTGGCGTGAAGGGCGGCGACATGTGAGGATTCCATTGGCGTTCTCCTGTCGTAATGGGGCCCCGGTACAGGGGCCTGAACGAACACAAACGCGACTCGCAAACTCGTTTTCGAGCCGCGCAATCATCATCAAAACACATAAGTCCTTTATCAGCAATGTAGGCCTGCTACGGAACGTGGCCCAGTCGTTGGATTACCGGGGTGAGGGGTTGACCGAGTGACCGAACAGGAGATGCGCAAGCGGCTGACGCAGCTCAGGATCGAGCACCGCGACCTGGATGCAGCCATTGCCGCCCTCACGCTGACAGGTGGTCCCGACCAGTTGCAGGTTGCCCGTCTGAAAAAGCGCAAGCTGATGCTGCGTGACCAGGTCGCCATGCTGGAAGATTGCCTGACACCCGACATCATCGCCTGAAGGAATTCCCGTGCGCGGATTCGCGTCGGAGGACTTGCCGAATCGGACCGTCCACCAAGCAAAGCGTACCTTGGCGGGACAGGCATAGAGGAAACTGGAAATTAACCATCGTGGCTCTGGCGCTGCACCGCCCGGGGGGCTAGCGCTTGCACCATGGGAGACCCCGCCGACATAAGCCCCGCTATCGTGGAGGCACTCTACTGCGACGCGCTGGCGCTGGCCGACGAGGCACGCGCCGCATTCGACATGTCGGGCCGGCTCGACCTGATCGGCGCGAGCGAGGAAATGTCGCGCATCGCCCTGTCATGCGAGGCTTTGCGCACCACCACGCGGATGATGCATGCGCTGGCCTGGCTGCTGAACCACCGGGCCTATTTCGCTGGCGAATTGTCGGAATTTCAGTTGCGCCGGCACGGCCGCCTGCCCGCCGCCCAGCCCGAGAGCGATCCCGAACAACTGGCCATGTTGGATCCCCGGCTGCAGCACCTGGTGCTGCGGACGCGGCGGTTCTATGAACGGGTCGCCCGGCTGGATCGCGCCTGGCGTGATCGCTTCGCCATGCATCCCGCTGCAGTCCACCGGCTGCGGACCAGGCTGGGCGCTGCGGTCAGCGGCTTTTAGGACCGCTTTCCTCGACACTGCGCAACCGGAACGGCTAGGGGGTGGGCATGGCCCTTCCCCCGCACCCCTGGCCGACCGGCACCTGCGAACAGCTTGAACCACTGGTAGCCCGTGTGCTGGCACCCAATGGCTCGCCGTTCACCTTCACCGGCACGCAGACTTATCTGGTGGGGGACGCGCGCGGGCTGGCGGTAATCGATCCGGGGCCGGACGATCCGGCGCACCTGGCCGCGCTGACCGGCGCCATCGCTGGCCGCCAGGTGATCGCGATTGCCTGCACCCACACCCACCGCGACCATTCGCCCGCCGCTGCCCCGCTTTCCGGCAGCACCGGCGCGCCCATTGTCGGCTGCGCGGCGCTGAGTATCGAGAGCGATGCACCCCGCGTCGATGCACCGTTCGATAAAAGCTACCGGCCCGACAAGGTGTTGGCCGATGGCGAGAGCATCACCGCACCCGCTTTCACCCTCACCGCCGTTGCCACCCCCGGCCACACCAGCAACCACTTGTGTTACGCACTGACGGAGACGGCCGCGCTGTTCACCGGCGATCACGTGATGGCCTGGTCCACCAGCGTGGTCGTGCCGCCCGATGGCGACATGGCCGATTATATGGCCAGCCTGGAAAAGCTCTATCAGCGCGAGGACCGCATCTATTACCCCGCCCACGGCCCGGCAGTTATCAAGCCAAAGCAATTGGTGCGCGGCATGATCGGCCACCGCCGCCAGCGGGAACGCCAGATCATCAAGCTGCTGGCCCAGCAACCGCGGTCCATTGGTGCGCTGGTGCCGGTGATGTACAAGGGCGTGCCCGAATTCCTGTGGCCCGCCGCCGCCCAAAGCGTGCACGCGCACCTGATCGAACTTGAACGGCAAGGTCGCGCCGGGCAATCGGGTGATGAATGGATTGCCACCGCCGGAACGCCGACCGCCCTTGAACCGTAGAGGATACCATGGACGATCACCCCCTGACCCGCACCCACACCACCGATTCCCGGCCCGATACCTCCCTTGCCCCGCTGCGCCGGGCACCTTGGATCATCGTTGCTGTCCTGCTGGTCGCCGTCGGCTGGCTGGTCTGGCGCGCCTATGTGTTCGAGGAGGAAGGCGATGTGATTTCCAGCGCCATGATCGCGTTTGAACGGCAGAATTCGCTGACCGTGTTCAATTCGCGGTTCGAAGTGGTGGCGGAAAGCACCAGCACCCCCAGCGTCGGCCCGTTCGATGTCGATGCACTGGCTTCGCGCCAGGCGATGCTGGTGCCCGCCACGGTGGAATACCGGCTGGACCTGTCGGGCATGACGCGCGACGATTTCCGCTGGTCGGCAGATGAGCAGGTGCTGGATGTCACGATCCCCACCCTGCGCATTTCGCGCCCCAACCTGGATGAAGCGCAGGCCCGCATCTTTACCGAAGGCGTGTTTGTCAGCCGCACGGCCGCCACCGCGCTCAGCCGCAGCAATTCGCAAGCGGCCGAACGCAACGCAGTCGCCTTTGCCCAAAATCCCGAAGTGCTCGCCCTGGCACGAGCGGCGGCAAAGGATGCAATCCGGCAAAATCTGGCTATACCGCTGCAGGTCGCAGGCTATGGCGATGTCACGGTAAATGTCCGCTTCGATGGAGAAGTAAGCGAATGAGCGTCGATACGAAAATCCCCGCCGGCGTGGACCTGCTCGAAGAAATCAACCGCCTGCGGGTGGAACGCAAGGCCGTGATCCTGGCGCACTACTATCAGCGCCCTGAATTGCAGGACCTGGCCGATTTTGTTGGTGACAGCCTGGAACTGAGCAAGAAGGCGGCCGATACCGATGCGGAAGTGATCGCCTTTTGCGGCGTGAAGTTCATGGCCGAAACCGCCAAGATCCTCAGCCCTGACAAGATCGTGGTCCTGCCAGATATGGATGCCGGTTGCAGCCTCGAAGACAGCTGTCCGCCGGAGAAGTTCGCCGCCTTTCGCGAACGCCACCCCGATCATATCGCGCTGACCTATATCAACTGCTCGACCGAGGTGAAGGCGCTGTCCGATGTGATCGTGACCAGTTCCAGCGCGGAAACGATCCTGTCGCAGATCCCCAGGGACCAAAAGATCATCTTCGGGCCTGATCGCCACCTTGGCGGCTACCTCAACCGCAAGTTCGACCGGGAAATGCTGCTGTGGCCCGGCGTCTGCATCGTGCACGAGGCTTTCAGCGAGCGCGAACTGCTCAAGCTGAAGCAGGAATATCCCGCCGCCCCGGTGGCCGCGCACCCCGAATGCCCGCCGCACATCATCGACCATGCCGACTATGTGGGTTCAACCAGCGGCATCCTCAATTTCGCCAAGACTTTCCCCGGCGACACCCTGATCGTGGCGACCGAACCGCACATCATCCATCAGATGGAAAAGGCCCTGCCGGAAAAGCGCTTCATCGGCGCGCCCGGGGCAGACGGCAACTGCAACTGCAACATCTGCCCTTACATGGCGCTCAACACGATGGAAAAGCTGTACATCGCCCTGCGCGACCTGCAGCCCCGCATCGAGATCGAGGAAGGCCTGCGGTTGCGGGCCAAGAAATCGCTGGATGCTATGTTGGCGATGGCCAGCGGGACGGTGGGCAAGGGTGATTTGGGTCGGGCTTGAAGGCTTATCATTTTCTTCCAAAGACCTATGGTCTCGAAGCGCTCAGAAGAAGGCGGACTAAAATTGCACGTCTTGAAGAGCTCAATGATCCTTTCGAACTGGCACCTCCTGGCAACAGCATAAGTCAGCATCGCAGAGCCTTCCAAAAGGTAAAGTCAGAACTCAACCTAGATCGTGGGCTCATTTGCTTCACCAAGGGATGGCACAATCCCTTGATGTGGAGCCACTATGCCGGAAAGCACACCGGAATTGCTCTGGGTTTTGACGTGCCGAGCGAGTACTTTGATGTCGATTATCGCAAATCGCGGCTGAGTTGCGATTGGGACCGTTTCGCATGCGATGAGTCCTACGCTCTCGCGACTATGCGTCGCGTTTTTTCAACGAAATCATGGGATTGGCGCTACGAGCAAGAAGTTCGCGCCCATATCAAGCTCGACCCCTCGACTGTCGACGATGGCCGGTATTTCTTCAATTTTGAAGACGGCCTTGTTTTGAGAGAAGTAATTGTTGGACCGAATTGTGAAATTCCAAGAAGGGAATTTGAGCAGGTCTTATTAGGCTACCCTCACAAGGTCAGTCTCATCAAGGCTCGGCTGGCATTTCGAGATTTTCGTATCGTCCACCAACGCGACAAGTGCCGTTGGTAGACGACGCGAAAATCATGGGCAGCAGGCGCATCGCAACGATATAGATTACCGACTGGGAATCGCGCATCATCGCCCTGGATTGCTTCGCTCCGCTCGCAATGACGAACGGTGGCTGATTAGCCCGCCCCAACCCTTCTCGGCGCGGTCTCCTTCAGGAACAGCGCGATCACGAAGCCCAGCACCAGTCCGGCGATGGTGAAGGTGAACACGTGTTCGATCCCTTGCGATCCGGCGATCTGGCCGGCGATGATCGGGGCTATACCGCCGCCGAAAATCTCGCCCGCGCCGATCACCAAGCCCGCCACCGATGCGACCATGCCCAGCGGTGCGGCCTCTGCCGCCACTGGCCCTGCCAGCGTGGCCAGCGCCGAAAAGTTGAACAGCGCGGCGAAGAACAGCAGCCAGAACAGCGTTGGCAGGCTGTCCGCGCCAGCCTGGGTGAACAGCCAGGTGAAGATCGCCGCCATGATATAGGACAGCAGCGTGGTGGGCTTGCGGCCGATATAATCCGACAGGGTCGGCATCACGAACTGGCCCAGGCAGCCGCCAAACCCGATGGCCGAGGTGACCATCCCCATTTCCTGCAATGACAGGCCCAGATAGTCGGTCAGGTAATTGGGCATCATCGCGCCCATCACGAAAATCCCGCCCATCGCGCACATCAGGGTCAGCATCGCCAGCGGCACGTTGCGGTGCTTGAACAGGTCTACGAATTTGGTGCGCGGCACGGCCACTCCGCTGGCCTGCATTTGTGGCACCGGCTCGCGCACGATCCAGAACATCGCCGCCGCCATGATCAGGCCGGGAATGCCCACCAGCATGAAGACCGTGCGCCAGTCTGTCACCAGCAGCAGTTGCGTGGCGATGATCGGGCCGATGGCATTGCCAAACAGGCTGATCATGCACTGGAAGATACCGTTGTTCATGCCGCGCCGCTTGGGGTGCGATGCTTCTGCCGCCACGGCCACGCCGATGGAAGCGACCGGCCCTTCGGCCAGCCCCATGATGGCGCGGATCAGCAGCAGGCTGACCAGACCGCCGACCATGCCCGAGAACGCGCTCATCAACGAGAAGATGATCACCGCCGGGATCAGCACCTTGCGGCGGCCCACCCGGTCAGACAAAAAGCCCATCGCAAAGGCGGAAATGCCCCAGAACACCGCCAGGATGCCCACCAGGTTGCCCAGATCCTCATAGGTCAGGCCCAGCTCGTCCATGAAGGCGGGGAACAGCACCGGCAAGATGAAGCGGTCCAGCCCGACCAGCCCGAAGGTCAGGCTGAGGACCAGGATGATCTTCCATTCATAGGCGGTGTCCCAGCGGCCCGATTCCGGCCCTGTGGCTGCGCTGTCCTGCTGCATTGTATTCCCCCGTCCCGGTGCGGCATGATCACTGCCCGCCGCTTTCCCCCGCGCCGGTTCTATCAAGCCTGCTGCGCCGCGTCGATCACCCATTCGGGCACTCATTGTGGCATCCATTCCGGCCACCAATCCTACCGCGGCCTTTACCCTACCGCTTCACGCGGCCATCAGAGTTTGATGCCAGGATGCAAGCCCGTTTCCAGCCGCAAGAGGCCATGCCCATGAAGACCCGTTCCTGGCTGTTCGTCCCCGGCGACAGTGAAGCAAAGCTGGCCAAGGTGACCGGTTGCGCGGCCGATGTGGTGGTGGTTGACCTGGAAGACGCGGTCGCTCCGCAAGCCAAGGCCCAGGCGCGTGAACTGGTGCGGCAATGGCTGGACGCGCATCGCCAGCAGGTGGTCGCGGGCGCGGGGTTCCAGCGCTGGGTGCGGATCAATCCGGTCGGCGGGCCGCTGTGGCGTGATGATCTGGCGCATGTCCTGCGCGGGCGACCCGATGGCATCATGGTGCCCAAGGCTGGCGGGCTGGACCAGATGCGCATGCTGGCCGCCGAAATTTATGAAATCGAACAGCGCTGCGGCGCGGCCGCCGGGTCCACCCGCCTGCTGCCGATGCTGGGGGAGACCCCGCTCAGCGCGCTGACGATCGGCGATTTCGCCACCGAACACATGCCGCGCCTGGCTGCCCTTACCTGGGGTGCAGAAGATCTGGCGGCGGCAGTGGGTGCCAGCCGCAAGCGCGACAGCTCCGGCCAGTGGACCGACATGTTCCGCATGGTTCGTAGCCATGTTCTGCTGGCCGCCCATGCCCGCGGCCTCGCCCCGATCGACACCCTGCACGCCGATTTCCGCGATCTTGCCGGGCTGAAGACCATCGCCGAAGAAAGTTATGCGGATGGTTTTGCCGGCATGCTGGCGATCCACCCGGATCAGGTATCGATCATCAACGCCGCCTTCACCCCGGATGCGGCCCAGCTGGCCGAGGCCCGCGCCATCGTGGAACTGTTCGCCGCCAACCCCGGCGCAGGCGCGCTGGCACTGGACGGACAGATGGTGGAAACCCCGCACCTGGAACGTGCCCGGCGCTTGCTGGCGCAGGCGGGATAGCTGTTACTCCGCTGCGGCTTCCGGTTCATCGGCGGGCGCTGCGCCGTCTTCACCCTCGGCCACTGCATCTTCCCCGGCTTCGGATTCCCCCGTGGCCGCATTTCCCGCAGCAGCCGGTTCGGGTGCCACCAGCGGGGGCTGGGATTGCAGGCTGTCGGACGGGATCATGGCATCGCTGATCGATCCGGGCAGTACTTCGCCCGAAGCGCTGCCGCTTTCGTCTTCCACCGCTGCATCATCACCGCAGGCGGCCACCAGCAGCGCCAGCGCGGCAACAGGGATCAGGCGGGACAGGCGCACAGAAGTCATCGGTTCACTCTCCCAGTGCGGCCAGAAACGCGCCGCTGGTTTCGCGCAATGCATCATCCCACGCGCCCGGCGCAAGGGGGTGGCCCAGCCGTTCCATGCTGGTCACGCCATATTCGGCGATCCCGCACGGCACGATACCGGAAAAATGGCTGAGATCGGGCGACAGGTTGACGGCAAAACCGTGCAGTGTGACCCACCGGCGCACGCGCACGCCGATGGCACCGATCTTGGCCTCGGTGCCATCGACATCGCGCGTCCAGATGCCCACCCGGTCCGGCACGGCCCAGCATTCCACGCCAAACGTACCCAGCGTGGCGATCACCCAGCCTTCCAGCGCATGGACAAAACGGCGCACATCACCGCCGCGTTGCTGTAGATCGAGCAGGACATAGGTCACCCGCTGGCCCGGTCCGTGATAGGTATGCCGCCCGCCGCGCCCGGTTTCCACCACATCGAACCGCGCATCGAGCAGTTCGGCCGGGTCGGCACTGGTGCCTGCGGTATAGACCGGCGGGTGATCCAGCAGCCAGATCAGTTCTGCCGCCTCGCCGCTGCGGATGGCGGCAGCACGCGCCTCCTGCTCGGCCAGCGCGGCACGATAGGGCACCGGTTGCGGTGACACGCGCCATTCAGGCACGGACAGGCGGGATGAATATGGATCGGCCATGGTCGGTTGCATTTGCGTGCCGCAGCCATTCGGGTTTATCAAGCGGACTTGATGCATAGGGGAAAAGGTCAGCCATGAAATTCGACATGAACCGCGCCTGGTCGCAAGCCACGGCGATGGTCAGCGCCAACTGGCAATACCTGGCGCTGATTGCCGGGATCTTCTTCCTGCTGCCCAACCTGCTGATGGTGGTGGCATTCCCCGACATGATGGGCATGCTGCTGAATCCTGCCGGCGATCCGGAACAGCTTGCGGCCCAGATCCAGACCCAGCTTATCCCGCTGTTCGCCATGATCGTGGTGGTCATGCTGCTGTCGATCGTGGGCTATGCCGCGATGGTCAGCCTGCTGGGGCCGAACCGGCCGACAGTGGGCGAGGCCCTGCGCGCCACGATGAGGGCGCTGCCGACCTTGCTGGGCATGGTGGCGGTATCGCTGGTGGGCTATGTGGTGCTGGGCCTGGCTGCGGGCCTGGTCATGGTGCTGGTGGTGCTGGCGCTGTCATTTGTGATTGGCGAGATTGCCGCCACGATGCTGGCCGTGATTGTCTTCCTGGTGGTGCTGCTGTGGCTGGCGATGCGGTTCATCCTGGTAACCCCGGCGGTCATGCTGGATGGCGAACGCAATCCGGTTCGCGCCTTTGTCCGGTCATGGAAGCTGACCGGGCCGCACCATTCGCGGATCTTCGGTTTCTTCATCCTGCTGATGGTGGCCTATGCTGTGATCTCGATGGTGGTATCGATGGTGACAGGGCTGATCGGCAACCTGTTCGTGATCGGGCTGGTCAGCGGGTTGCTGGGCGCGGCAGTGGGCATGGTGCTGACAGCGGTAATCGTGGCGATCCATTCCCAGGCATCGGGTGATGGACCGGCGACCGCCCAAACTTTCGACTGAGGGCCGGCCTTCGACTGACGTAGCTCAATCCGGGCAGCCTGCCCGGTCTTGGGCCGGTCTCAGTCCTGCCAGCCCCAGGCGAGCACGCATGGCGGCAGGTTGATCCAGGTGCGGCTGGATTCCACGCGCGGGAAATAGCGTGCGGTAAAATCGCGGGCGGCACCAGTGTACTGGTAAGTCAGGAACGCCCCGCCCTGGCGGATAATGCGCGCCGTGGCCAGCGCGATGGCCTGCCCCACGCCTTCGGGCAGGGTCGAGAACGGCAGGCCCGACAGCACGTAATCGGCCTTGTCATGGCCGATCGAACCGATGATCTCCTCCACGTCCTCGGCCGAACCGAGCACTGCGTGGAACCGGCTGTCGATGATGGTGCGGCGCAAATAGTCGATGAACAGCGGGTTGGTGTCGATCACCAGCAGTTCGCCATCGCGCGGCAGCCGGTCGAGCACCGGCTGGCAGAAAGTGCCCACGCCCGGGCCATATTCCACAAACAGTCTGGTGTTCTGCCAGTCGACCGGGGCGAGCATGTCGCGGATTACCGCCGGGCCGGATGGCACGATGGCGCCCACCATACGGGGATGTTCGAGGAACCCCTGGAAGAAAACGCCCGCCGGACCCATCGCACGCGAAATCCTGCCCAGCAGGCGCGGCAACACCCGCTGTTCGGCCAGTTCATTGCCATTCATAGAAAAATTGCCTGCTCCATCACAGTCGGGACGCTGCACGAGCGCCGCCTACTAGTGCCTGCCGAATTGCAAAAACGCACGCGCTTGGCAATGGCTTGTCGGTGAACTGTACCCATTGGCCAGTTTGATGCCCGATCATCATGCCCAATCATCGTGTAGGCCCGGTCGGTGCTCACACAATCTCCAATAGCCGTTCGATCGGGCGCCCCAGACGGACACCCAGCGGGGTTTCCACCAGGGGTCGTTCGATCAGCGCCGGATCGGCCGCCATCGCATCCAGCACCTGATCGGCGCTGGCCTGGGGCAACCCCAGTTCCACTGCCCTGGTGCCGGAAATGCGCAAGCCTGCAGCCGGTTCCATGCCTGCGGCACGGTACAGCCGGGCGAGGGTTTCGCGGGAAGGTGGATCGCGCAGGTATTCGATCACCTGCACGTCGCAGCCGCGTTCCTGCAACAGCTGCAAGGCCGCGCGGGACTTGCTGCATCGCGGGTTATGCCAGATCGTCGCTTTCAAGTTCCGTCCCCTGCCGCGGAACCTTCGGGCCGCATGGCCGGAACGGCGCGCGCGGCATCGGCCGGATCAATTCCGGGCGCCGGTGCGGCGCTGATCCGTTCACTGCGACGGGCCACCCGCCCGGCGCGCTGGATTGCGCTGACCAGGCGTGGATAGACCCCGCAGCGGCACAGGTTGGGTACAGCGGCGATGATGTCTTCCTCGGTCGGCGAGGGATTGCGCGCCAGCAGACCCGCTGCCGCCATCACGATACCGGGTGTGCAGAAGCCGCACTGGATCGCCTGCTCGGCCACCATGGCCTGCTGCACCGGGTGGCTGCGATCGCGGCTCAGTCCTTCGATCGTGGTGACGAAGCGCCCCTCGGCCTCGGCCAGGGTGACCAGGCAGCTGCGCAGCGCCTCGCCATCGATCAACACCATACAGGCGCCGCAATCACCCACCCCGCAGCCATATTTGGTACCGGTCAGGTTGGCCGCCTCGCGCAGCGCCCACAGCAATGGCGTCTGCGGGTCCATGTCGAACATGACCGGCCGGTTGTTGACGGTGAGTGCGGGCATCGCGGGTCAGGCTTGGCTCAGTTGCGCCAGGACGAATCGATCTTGTCGATCCGGCGGGTCCAGGCAGCGAAATCCAGCTTGCCGAAATCATCGACCAGCATCAGGTCGCGATCACGCTGGTGGACCTCGATCACTTCGGGCGGGACCACGATCGCTTCGCCCATCGACAGGGTCTTGACCTGCACCTCGCAGGCGCGCTGGAACATGTAATACAGGAAGAACATCTCGTAGATGGTCTTGCCCATCAGCACCGGGCCGTGGTTGCGCAGCATCAGCACCTGCCGGTTGCCAAGGTTTCGCACCAGCCGCTCGCCTTCTTCCGCCCGCACGGTGATGCCTTCGAAATCGTGATAGCCGACCAGCCCTTCAAAGAAGCACGAATAGAAGTTGGTCGATTGCAGCCCTTCCTTGGAACAGCAGACCGCCATGGTATCGGGCGTATGGGTGTGGACAATGGCATGGGCCCAGTCGAGCGCCTTGTGGAACGTTGCGTGCTGGGTGAACCCGGCCAGGTTCACATGGTGCGGGCTCGGGGACAGCTTGTTGCCCTCGCCATCAATCTTGACCAGGTTGCTGGCGGTCACCTCGTCCCACATCAGGCCGAACGGGTTGATCAGGAAGGCGTCGCGTTCCCCCGGAACACGCAGGGTGATGTGGTTGTAGATGCCTTCGCACCAGCCCATGTGATCGAAGATGCGATAGCAGGCGGCAAGGTCCAGCCGGGCCTGCCATTCCTCGGCAGAACAATCGATCGGGGGGCTTGCTACTTCGGGTTTCAACTGCGTGGCCATTGCTATCCTTCCTCTTCCTCGCGCCCTGACTAGCACAGCGAGATTGACTTTGTCAGCGCGATTGGCGAGCCAAGCGCACGCTTGACCGTAAAAATACCGGTGGCCGGGGAGGATTCGATGAGCAACGAGCTGGGCTTCGGCCAGCCGATGGGGGGTATCGCGCAGACCGCGTTCATCGTGCCCGATCTCCACATCGCGATCCGCCAATGGGTGGCCGATATGCGCGCCGGGCCGTTTTACGTGCTGCCCCACCTGCTGGTGCCGGGCCAGACCTATCGCGGAGAGGAAAGCACCGCCGATGTCACCCTGGCGATGGGCTTTGCCGGCCACATGATGATCGAACTGATCCAGCCGCTCGACAACAACCCGTCTGTTTACCGCGAAACGATCGATCTGCGCGGCTTCGGCTACCATCACGTGGGCATTGCCTGCGAGGATGTGGATGCCGCCAGCCGCGATTACCAGGCGCGCGGCTATGTCGAAGCCTATCGCGCCGCCGTGCCGACCGGCGGCGAGGTGGTCTATCTCGACAATGGCACCGGGCCATCGTTGGGCTTTATCGAATTGCTGCCTGTCACCCCCGGCATGGACGAAACCTTCACCCGCTTCTGGGAAGCGAGCCGCAACTGGGACGGCCGCGACCCCATTCGCCCCTTCAGCTGAGAGAACCGCCCGATCATGTCAAACCCAAGTGTAACCGCCGCCGCAACCGGCAACTGGCAGAAGAATTCGCCGGGCTACCAGTTCCTGCTGGTGTTCCTGCTGAGCCTGAATTTCGGCATCGTGTTCTTCGACCGGCAGGCGCTCAATGCGCTGATGCCGTTCGTGCAACCCGAACTGCAACTGTCCGATACGCAGATCGGCCTGTTGGCGGGCGGCCTGTCGTTCAGCTGGGCAATCGCGGCATTCTTTGTGGGCAAGCTGTCCGACAGCCTGGGCAAGCGCAAGATCCTGCTGATCATCTCGACCATCGCCTTTTCGCTCTGTTCGTTCCTGTCGGGCATTGCGACCAGCTTTGTGTTCCTGTTTGCCGCCCGCCTGCTGATGGGCGCGGCAGAAGGGGGCGTGATGCCGATCAGCCATGCGATGGTGGCATCGGAAGTCGATCCAAAGCGGCGCGGGCTGGCGCAAGGTGTGGCGCAGAACCTTGGTTCCAACCTGCTGGGCAGCTTCCTGGCCCCGGTCGTGCTGGTGGCCTTTGCCACCGCGTTCAGCTGGCGCGAGGCGTTCTACCTGGCCGCAGTCCCCGGCCTGCTGTCGGCCGCGCTGATCTGGTTCATGCTGCGCGAGCCTGAAAAGCAGAGCGACGTTGCCGCCGCATTCGGCGATGGCCCTGCTGCCGCCGCCTCCGAAAAGCTGGGCATGCTGGATGCGCTGAAGACCCGCAACATGTGGGTCTGCGTGGTGGTCGGCGTGCTGATGGTGGCGCACTTCGTGATCACCTGGGCCTTCATGCCAAACTATCTGGTCCAGACCAAAGGCTTCGACCCGACCACGATGAGCTGGGTAATGGGCTCGCTGGGCATCGCCGCAGCGATCTATTCCATCGTGATTTCCGGCTTGTCCGACATCATCGGTCGCAAGCCGGTGATGGTGGTGCTGCCGTTCCTGTCGATCCTTGGCCCGCTGGGCGCGATGTATTTCGATGGGCCGGTGGTGATCCTGGCGGCGATCTTCTTTATCGGCTGGGCCGTAAACGGGGTGTTCCCGATCTTCATGGCCACGATCCCTTCGGAAACTTTCCGTCCGATCCACCATGCCACCGTGCTGGGCCTGGCAATGGGCAGCTGCGAAGTGCTGGGCGGGGTGTTCGGCCCGGTCGTGGCTGGCATGCTGAACGACAACTTCGGCGGCAACAGCTTCCTGTGGCTGATGATGGGCCTGGCGATCATCAGCGGCTTTGTGGCCATGGGCCTGAAGGAAACCGCGCCAGCCGTGCTGGCACGGCGCGCCCGATGACCGATCCCGTCCTGGCCGAACTGATCGCTGGCCTGCGGGCGGGGGATCTGGACCTGGCCGCGCCGCCGAGCGACCTGCGCCCCGCTTACGAGGCAATGTTCGCCACATTCCCGGTGGCAGGCGACTTGTCGTTTGCCGAAGTCGCGCCGGGCGGCGTACCGGGCCTGCGGGTCAATGTCCCCGACAGCGGCGGGGGACTGCTGCTGTACCTGCATGGCGGTGGCTATGTGATCGGTTCTGCCCGGGGCTATCGCGGCCTGGCAGGAGAAGTGGCGCGTGCTGCTGACATGGATGCGCTGCTGGTCGATTACCGCCTGGCGCCCGAACATCCCTTTCCCGCTGCGGTGGACGATGCGCTTGCGGCCTATCGCGCACTACTGGCCGATGGCCGTTCGCCGCAAAGCATCGTGATCGCGGGCGATTCTGCTGGCGGCGGGCTGGCGCTGGCGCTGCTGGTGGCCCTGCGCGAAGCTGGCGATCCGCTGCCCGCCGCTGCGTTGCTGATTTCGCCTTGGGCAGACCTGACCTGCAGTGCTTCCTCGATCGAAGGCAAGCGGGCCGAAGACCCCTCGCTCACGCCAGAAGGCCTGGCCGCCTGCGCAGCGCACTATCTGGGTGAGCGTGACCGCGCACACCCGCTCGCCTCGCCCGCTTTGGCCGATCTGGCTGGCCTGCCGCCGCTGCTGGTGCAGGTAGGCAGCATCGAGATCCTGCTGGATGATGCGCTGGCCATTGTGGCCCGGGCTGGCGCCGCCGCAACACCGGTAACGCTGGAAGTATGCCCCGGCCTGCCGCACGTGTTCCACGCGTTCCACTTCATGCTGCCACAAGGCAGGGCGGCGCTGGACCGGGCCGGGGCATTCCTGGCCAGCCACGCCGGATGACTGCCCGATGACCGAACTGCGCACAATCGACGCGCTGATCGTGGGTGCGGGTTTTTCCGGCCTGTATATGCTGCACAAACTGCGGCAGGACGGTTTCAGCGCGGCGGTGGTGGAAGCTGCTTCGGGCGTTGGCGGCACGTGGTTCTGGAACCGCTATCCCGGCGCGCGGTGCGATATTCCCAGCATCGAATATTCCTACAGCTTCGATGCCGAGCTGGAACGCGAATGGCGCTGGACCGAACGCTACGCCGCCCAGCCCGAAATCCTGCGCTACCTGGAACACGTGGCCCAGCGGTTCGATCTGATGCGCGACATCACGTTCGACACCCGCGTTACCGCTGCCACCTGGGACGATGGCGCGGGCCGCTGGCTGGTGGAAACCGATGATGACGCGCGCATTTCGGCGCAGTTCCTGATCCTTGCCACCGGCGCATTGTCGCAGCCCAATCCGCCGCACTTGCCGGGCCTTGAAAACTTCGCCGGACAAGTGGTGATGACCGCGCAATGGGATGATACGATCAACCTGGCCGGCAAGGCAGTCTGCCATTTCGGCACCGGATCGAGCGGAATTCAGGCGGTCGGCGAAATGGCCAGGCTGGCGCAGCAGCTTACCGTGTTCCAGCGCACCCCCAATTTCGCTGTCCCCGCCAGCAACCATCCCCTGCCGCCCGAATATCTGGACGAACTGGCCCCGAAATATCCGGCCTTGCGCGAAATCGCGCGCAATTCGCCGCTCGGCTGGTTCACCGGAGCGCTGCCCGGATCGGCCAAGGCAGACGATCCCGCTGCGCGAGAGGCCCGGTTCGAACAGCAATGGCACGCGGGCACCACCGGTTTGCTTACCGCCTACGAAGACCTGCTGTTCGATGAGGAATCGAACGCTTTTGCGGCAGACTTCGCCCGTCGGAAAATCGCCGAGCTGGTCCAGGACCCGGAAAAGGCGCGCAAGCTCACCCCGCATGGCTGGCCGATGGGATCGCGCCGATTGTGCAGCGAGATCAATTTCTACGAATCCATGAACCGGCCAAATGTGGCGCTGGTGGACGTGCGCGAGGAGCCTGTGGTGGAAGTCACCGCCGCTGCCGTCGTCACCACGCTGGGCCGCTATCCGGCCGACATCCTTACCTTCGCCACCGGGTTCGATGCCTGCGTCGGCGCGATCCGCAACATCGCCATCACCGGGCGAGGCGGCAAGCTGCTGGCGCGCGAATGGGACATGGGGCCGCGCGCCTACCTCGGCCTGGCGGTGGCAGGGTTCCCCAACCTGTTCACGGTGACCGGGCCGGGCAGCCCATCGGTGCTGTCCAACGTGGTGGTCAGCATCGAACAGCATGTCGAATGGATCGCCCGCTGCCTTGCCGACCTGCGCGCGGGCGGCAAGGCAGTGATCGAGGCGACGCCTGAAGCCGAGCAGGCGTGGATGAGGCACAACGACGAGATTGCACAGCAGACGCTCTTCCCCCGCTCGAACAGCTGGTATCAAGGGCGCACGGCAGATGGTGGGCAGGTGTTCATGCCCTATGTCGGTGGCTGCGGCGCCTATCGCGACAAGTGCGACGAGGTGGCCGCGGCGGGTTACGCGGGCTTCTCGCTGACCTGACCTGCCCCCTTGATGACAATCTCAACAAACCGCTTCGCATCCTAACATCCGTTAGGATAGAAGGTGAAAACTGTGATTCCCGATAGAACGGGACCGGACGGAGAGAGAGACATGCCTGAAGCCCCCACGACAGAACCCTGGGCCGGGACACCGCCAGTCCCGCACACCCTGCGGCCCGGTGCCATGCCCGAAGCCTATATGGCCAAGATTGCCGACGGCGATGAACGGCTGTGGGTGCCGATCGTGGAGGACGTGTTTTCCAAGCCTGTATGGATCAGCCCCACGCTGAACATGTGGGCCGATGTGCTGATGGCCAAGAAGGCCTGCATCGTGAACCGGCATTACCATCCCAAGCCGATCTGGGCCTATACCATCAGCGGCAAGTGGGCCTATCTGGAACATGAGTGGACAGCCACGGCGGGCGATTTCATCTTCGAAACGCCGGGCGAAAGTCACACGCTGGTATCGTACGAGCACCCTGACCCGATGAAGGTATTTTTCGTGGTGTCGGGTCCGCTAATGTGGCTGGATGAACAGGGCAACACTGTGGGGCATTACGATGTCTTCGATTACATGAAGGCGGCCCGCGAACATTACGAAAAGGTCGGCATCGGTGCCGCCTACGTCGATACACTGATCCGGTAAGGGAGAACTACCGATGGCTACCATGACTGCACCGCCCAGCGACAAGGCCGAGATTGTCGACATCAAGTATCCGTACAAGGAAATCGTCGAGCGCACTTCGCCCGGCGGCCGCTATATCGATGCGCAGACCGACGTGGACAGCCCGTGGGTTCCCTTCGGAGACAATGCCGCGATCAAGCACCTTGCGTTCGACGTGCGCCGCAACCTGTATTCCAACATCCTGTGGGTGAAAAAGCCCGGCGTGATCGGCACCCACTTCCACCGCGGCACGATCACCATGGTCTGCCTTGAAGGCTCTGTCCGCTACCTGGAATATGATTGGGTTGCCACGCCCGGCGGCCTGATCCTGGAAACCCCCGGCGAAAGCCACACACTGGTTACCGAGCATCCCGATGGCTGCAAGCTGTTCGGCTGGATGGAAGGCCCGATCGATTTCTTCGATGGCGATGCCAACCTGGTGGAAACGGTCGATGTGTTCTGGATGATCAACCACTACGAAACGCACTGCCGCAATCACCAGATGAAGCCCAACCCCAAGCTGTACGTTTAAGGAAGGGCTGACCATGGCCACGCAGGAAAAGTCCAAGTTGGGCGGGATCAAGGCGCCTCCCAGCGGCGCGTTCAAGATCGTGTCGGTGCCCGAACCCCATGCCAACATGCTCGACAAATATTGCGTGTCGGGCACCTATGTCGGCCTGTCGGAGGAGGAAAGCCCGTGGGTTCCCTTCGGTGACAACGCCGCCATCCGCCACCTGGCGTTCGATGTGCGCAACAACATCTATGCCAACGTATTGTGGATCAAGTCGCCCGGCGTGATCGGCACCCACAAGCACCGCGGCATGGTGTGGGCCATCGGGCTGGAAGGCAGCTTCCGCTACCTCGAATATGACTGGGTTTGCCGCCCGGGTGAATTCATCACCGAATTCCCCGGCCACGCGCATACCCTCGTCACCGACGAACCCGATGGCATGAAGGCGTTCTTCTGGATGCAGGGGGCCAACGAGTTCTACGACGACCAGGGCAACTTCGTCGAAACGCTCGATGTGTGGTGGTTCATGAACCACTACGAGACCTACTGCAAAGAGCACGGGCTGGAGATCAACCGGCAGCTCTATCTGTAAGGGGTAGCAGTGGCGGGCGAGGCCTTTATCGACGCGGTCGGATGGCAGCATCCGCGCAATGCCTGGTACATGGCCGGATGGGACCGCGATGTTCCGCCGGGCGAGGTCATCGCCGCCACCATCCTTGGCCAGCCGCTGGCGCTGGCGCGGGATGATGCGGGCACGGTGTTCGCGCTGGAAGATCGCTGCCCCCATCGCGCCGCCCCGCTGTCGCTCGGACGCTGCGAAAGCGGCGGGCTGCGCTGCCTCTATCACGGGGTGCGGTTTGCCGCCGATGGCCGGGCGGTGGAAATACCGGGGCAGGACACTATCCCGGCAGCCCTGCGGGCGCGGGCCTTTCCGGTAGTGGAGCGGCACGCCGCGATCTGGATCTGGATGGGTGATGCAGCGCTGGCCGACCCCGGCGCGATTCCCGAATTCAGGGGCTATCGCCACCCCGATTGGGCGATGACGCCGGGACGGCTCGATTATGCCGCACCCGCCCGGCTGATCCACGACAACCTGCTCGACCTGTCGCACATCGCCTATGTCCACAGGGATACCTTTGCCGGCGGCAGCGATGCTTCGGCTGATGGCTGGCTGGCGGCCAAGGTGACCACCACCACGCTGCCGGGCGGCGTAGCGGTGGAACGGGCGATGGGCGGGATGCCGCCCAATCCCGCAGGCGGCAGCGTGGCTGACGGCGCGGACGTGTGGAGCCGCTATGAATTCACCGTGCCCGGCACCTTCATCCAGACTACCGAACGCTATGCCCCCGGATCGATGGACCCCGCCAACCAGGCGCGGTGCGAGGGGCAATCGCTGTTCGACACCTTCACTTGCCAGGCGGTGACCCCGCTGACCGCCGACACCGCCTGCTATTTCTTCGCCTTCGGTCCGCGATCAGCCAATGCGGACCGGCAGGATTTCTTCGCCGACCTCGGTCTGCGCGCGTTCCATGAGGACAAGCGCATGATCGAGGCGCAGTGGCGCACCATGCAGGCGACGGGCACGAAGATCATGCCGCTGGCGATGGACCAGGCGGTGATGAAATACGAAGCAGTCAACAGGCGGCTGTTGGCCCAACAGAAAGAGACAGCGTGAAAACCCTCGACCAGTTCGATCTGACCGGCCGCTCGGGCCTTGTAACCGGCGCAGCATCCGGCATTGGCCTGGCCTATGCCGAGGTGCTGGCGGAAGCCGGTGCCAAGGTCACGCTGACCGACATTGATGCCGAAGGCGCGGCGCGCGAATGTGCGCGGCTGGTGGACCAGGGCTATGATGCGCGGTGGGATAGTTGCGACGTATCGAAGCTGGCCGAAGTGACCCGCGCATTCGATCACCACGTGGCGGCCTATGGCGGGTGCGATGTGGCCTTTGCCAATGCCGGGCTGGATGTCGGCAATGGCTTCTGGACGCCCGAGGGCAAACGCAATCCCGATGGCCAGATCGATGTTTACGACCCCGACCGCTGGTACAAAAGCATCGGCATCAACCTGCACGGCGTGTTCCACACCGTGCGCGAGGCGGCCCGGGTGATGAAGGCCAACGAGGGCAACGGGAAACGCCGCGGCGGCTCCATCGTCATCACCAGTTCCAACGCGGCCGAGGTCAACGAGGCGATCGTTGGCGTGCCCTATATGGCGGCGAAAGCTGGCGTGAAGCACTTCATGCGCCATGCCGCGTATGAACTGGCCGCCTTTGGCATCCGCGTAAACGCCATCGCGCCCGGCCCCTTCGTGACCAATATCGGCGATGGCTGGGTCAAGAAGAACCCCGCTGCCAAGGCCGCCTGGGATGAACTGGTGCCGGTGGGCAAGATGGCCGAAACATACCAGATCAAACCGCTCGCGCTGCTGCTCGCTTCGGATGCCGGCAGTTATATGACCGGCGCTCACGTGATGATCGACGGGGGCATGCAATTGGGCTCCGTCAAGCCGCTTAACGCCTGAAGCTCCGAACGATTGAGGACGACACGATGACCACTTCCGCCAATGCCGCCATCTGCCGCGGACACGACCATCCCTTCACTATCGAGCCGGTCGAACTGGCGGACCTGGCGGCCGACGAAATCCTGGTGCGCGTAGTGGCCTGCGGCATCTGCCACACCGATCTGGCCGTGCGTGATGCGCAGCTTCCGGTGCCGCTGCCGGTGGTGCTGGGGCATGAAGGCGCAGGTATCGTGGAGGCCGTGGGCAGCGCCGTGACCAGCGCCAAGCCGGGCGACCGCGTGGTGATGAGCTTCAATTCCTGCGGCCATTGCCCCAGCTGCGATGTGGACGCGCCGACCTATTGCTACAATTTCTTCCCCCACAACTGGAGCGGCGCGCGGGCCGATGGTACGCCGACGATGATCTACAAGGGCGAGCCGATGGCGGCCAACTTCTTCGGCCAGTCCACTTTCGCCAGCCATGCCATCGCGCATGACCGCAACACCTTTGTGCTGCCGTCACGCTTCGATGGCATTCCGCTGGATATGATCGCACCCATCGGCTGCGGCCTGATGACCGGCGCGGGCGCGGTGCTCAACGCCATGAAGGTACGCGCCGGATTGCCCATTGCCGTGTTCGGCAGCGGCACGGTGGGTATGGCGGCGATCATGGCGGCCAAGATCGCCGGGGCGAACCCGATCATCGCGGTGGATGTGAACGACGAGCGGCTGGCACTGGCCAAGGAACTGGGCGCGACCCACGCCTTCAACGCCAAGGACGATGCAGTCGGCAAGATCCGCGAACTGGTGCCGCAAGGCCTCGGCTATGCGTTCGATACCACCGGCATCAACAAGGTGATCGAGGGTGCGTGGAACCTGCTGGCCCCCAAGGGCATCTGCGGCATCGTGGGTGCCAGTGACCCGTCCGATAACCTGACCTTCAACGAATCCGCCTTCATGGGCGGCGGGCGCACGGTGATGGGCATCCTGGGCGGCAACAGCGATGGCGCACCATTCCTGCTCGACCTGCTCGATCATCACCTGGCGGGGCGTTTCCCGTTCGACAAGCTGATCGGCCACTTCGATTTTGACCAGATCAACGAAGCGATCGAGGCGAGCGAGGCAGGCCATGTGGTGAAGCCCGTGCTGCGGATTTCGGCGGAATGAAGCCGGTGCGGGTGGTCCTGACCTTCCTCGCCCTGCTGCTGGCAGTTCCGGCAGCCGCGCAGGAAGCTGGCACCCCGCCACTAACCATCGAAGTGTTGCGCACCAGCGCCGGATCGCTGCACGTCAATTCCGCCCTGATCATGGGCGAGCGGGAAGCGGTGCTGGTCGATCCGCCGTTTACCCTGGCCGATGCCCACCGGGTTGCCGCCATGGTGCTCGATAGCGGGCGCGAACTGACGCAGATCTTCGTCACCCACGACCATCCCGATCACTTCTTCTCGATGGAAGTGCTGGCCGAGGCATTCCCGAATGCGCGGATTGTCGCCCATCCCACCGTGGTGGCCGACATCTGGCGTTCGCTCCCGGCCAAGGTGGTGCGCTGGAGCCCTGGTCTGGGTGACAACGGCCCTGCCTATCCGTCCGCCCCGCAAGCGCTGACCGAGGACCGCATCATGCTGGAAGGGCATGAATTGCGTGTGATCGGTCCGATGCAGGGCGACCATGTCCATTCCACCGCGCTGTGGGTGCCCGCGATCCGCGCGCTGTTGCCCGGTGATCTGGTGTTCAACGAAGTGCACCTGTGGCTGGGTGAACACGATGCTGCGGCGGCCGCCGCCTGGGGTGCCAGCGTGGACCAACTGATCGCACTTGATCCTGCCATCGTGGTGGCCGGCCATGCCCGCCCCGGCCTGCCCGACGATCTGGCTGGCCTCACCTTCACCCGCGATTACCTGGCCGCATGGCCGCAGCTGGTGGACCAGGCGAACGGCTCGGTCGAACTGCAGGCGCTGGTCCGCGCGCGCTTCCCCACCACGATTGACGTGCTGGGCGATTTCATCCTTGGCAATTCCAGCCAGGTAGCCGAGGGCGAGCAGCCGATCTGGACCGAATGATGACCTCCAGCAAATCCTTCGTCATTGCGAGCGAAGCGAAGCAATCCAGAACGGATTGCACTGACGCGCTGGATTGCTTCGTCACTTCGTTCCTCGCAATGACGAGAGAGTGAATTCATGAAAGCCGTCACCTTCCAGGGCCTCCACACCCCGCTGGCGTTTGAGGATATTGCCGATCCCACGCCAGGCGCGGGCGAACTGGTGGTGAAAGTCGGCCGCTGCGGCATCTGCGGCAGCGACCTGCACATGACCGAGGACGCCGCCTATGGCTGCCAAAAGGGTGACGTGCTGGGCCATGAATTTGCCGGCGAAGTGATGGCGCTGGGCAAGGATACCGCAGCCAGCCCGGGCGCCCCCAAAGTGGGCGACCTGGTTTCGGTCATCCCGCTGAAAAGCTGCGGCACCTGCGAGCACTGCCGGAAGGGCGAGGTGCAATGGTGCGCAAACTTCGGCCTGCAGGGCGGCGGTTATGCCGAATATGCCGTCACGCGGCCCAACCAGTGCGTCCCCCTGCCAAGCGGTCTGACACTGGCCGACGGCGCGATTATCGAGCCGCTGGCCGTGGCGCTCCACGGGGTCAACCTGTCGGGCCTGAAGGCGGGCGACAAGGTGCTGGTGTTGGGCGCAGGGCCCATCGGACTTGCGGTGGCATTCTGGGCACGGCGCATGGGTGCAGGCCGCGTGGCGGTGCAGGACATCGCGGAATTCCAGCACGGCCGGGCGACAGACATGGGGGCCGATGCCTTTGTGGTCGATCCGGCAGATCCGGTGGGTAGCGCGGAACGCTCACTGGGCGGCAAGGCCGACATTGTGTTCGAATGCGTGGGCCTGCCCGGCCTGATCGCGCAAGCTGTGGACCAGGTCCGCCCGCGCGGCACGATCCTGCTGCTGGGCCTGTGCACCAAGCCAGATACGTTCAATTCCTTCGCCATGCTGAGCAAGGAAGTGCGGCTGGTCACCAGCGCCTTCTTCACCGTGCCCGAATACGAAGCCGCGCTGAAGGCGTTGGAACAAGGCGCGGTGGAACCCCGCGTGATGGTGACCGGCACGATCAGCCTGGCCGATACCCCTGCCATCTACGAAAGCCTCAAGCGCCGCACCGAGCAGTGCAAGGTGATGATCGCCCCATGAGCCAGAAGGCGCGATTGACGCGCGGCTCCATCGCCGGACACCTGGTGCGCCAGACCGTGCCCATGATCATCGGGGTGACCGCGATCATGTCGATCGGGCTGGTCGATGCCTATTTCGTCGGCTGGCTCGGCCCCACCGAACTGGCCGCGATGAGCTTCATCTTCCCCGCCACCGCCGCGCTCTCCAGCCTTGGCGTAGGGGTGATGGCAGGCACCAGTTCGGTCGTCAGCCGGGCCATCGGCGCGGGCAACGAACAGCGGGCCAGCCGCTGTGCCGCGCTGGGCATCATGCTGGGCCTGTGCACCGGCATGGCCATCGCCGCGCTGCTGGCGCTGCTGCACGACAACCTGTTTGGCCTGATGGGCGCGCAGGGCGAAATGCTGCGCCACATATCCAGCTACATGATGCCCTATGCGCTGGGCTTCCCGCTGCTACTGACGATTTCGGGGCTAAACGGCGTGTTGCGGGCACAAGGCGCCGCCGCGCGCAGCACCGTGGTGTCGATTACCTTTGCTGCCGCCAACGTGGCGCTGACCCCGCTGTTTATCCGCGGCGGGTTCGGCATTCCGGCGTTCGGCATGGCGGGCGCGGCCTATGGCACGATTGTCGGCTGGCTGGTTGGTGCGGGCGTGGGGCTGTGGATGGTGCAGAAGGGCGAGGTGCCGTTCCGCCCGGCCTTGCTGGCAGGCGGCCACTGGATGGCCAGCGTGCGTGATGTGTTGCGCGTGGCCCTGCCCGCCGCCTTCACCAATTCGATCAATCCGGTCGGCCTGGCGGTGATGACCGCCTTCCTTGCCGGAGCTGGTGAGGCGGCAGTGGGCGGGTTCGGTGTCGGCGGGCGCTTGCAAGTGCTGGCGGTGGTGCCGCTGCTGGCCCTGTCGGCGTCTATCGGCGCAATCGTGGGGCAGAACTGGGGCGCGGGCCTGCCCGATCGCGCACGACAGGCCATGGTGCAGGCGGGTCTGTTCTGCCTGGCTTACGGGGCAGTGGCCGCAACGCTGTTATACTTCGGGCGCGGCTGGCTGGCGGGTCTGTTCAGCGACGATGCGGCCACGGTGGCGGCCGCCATGCGCTATCTGCAGATCGCGGTGTGGGGCTATGCCGGGTATGGCCTGTTTATCATGGGCAACGGGGCATTCAACGCGCTCGACCACGCTTCGACCGCGCTGGGCCTGTCACTGGCCCGGGTGCTGCTGGTGATGGTGCCGTTCGCGTTGCTGGTGCAACCCGCCTGGGGTGCCGACGCGGTCTATACCGCTGAACTGCTGGCCAACCTGCTGGGCGGCGCGGTGTCCATGGCGCTGGCGTGGTATTTCCTGTCGCACCGTGCCAAGGCGGCGGCGCGACAGGAAAGCTAGGCTTTTGTCAGAGCGGGCGGCTGGAACCGAAGAACAGCGCCTGGCTGATCGCCGCCTTGACCGTATCTTCCTGGAACGGCTTGGTGATCAGGTAGGTCGGTTCGGGCCGGTTGCCGGTCAACAGGCGTTCGGGATAGGCGGTGATGAAGATTACCGGAACTGTGGCAATCGCCAAAATATCGTCCACCGCATCAAGGCCGGAAGATCCGTCGGCCAGCTGAATGTCAGCCAGCACCAAGCCTGGCGTCTGCCTGGAAACCACCTCGACCGCTTGCGTGCGGGTGGCCGCGGTGCCGCAGATTTCATGGCCCAATGAACTGACCAGATCTTCCAGCTGCATCGAGATCAGCGGCTCGTCCTCGATGATCAGCACCGAGGTGGTGCTCTCGCGGTCGATCTCGGCCACGGCTTCGCGCACCAGTTCGCGCACCTCGTCTTCGCTGACGCCCATCACCGAGGCCGCCTCGGCCGGGGTAAAATCTTCCACCGTGGTGAGCAACAGCGCCTGGCGGTTTGCCGGGGTAATCTTGCTCAATTGGCCTTGAGCCGCAAGTTCATGCAGCGAGGCACCGCGCGGATCGCCCACGGTTTCGAGATAGGCGCTGGCCCACAGCTTGGTGAATGCGGAATACAGCGGTACGCGCCCGCCGCGCAGGCTGTCGGCCAGCGCGGAATCGGCCAGCGCTGCTTCCAGCGTGGCCTTTACAAAAGCATCGCCCGTGCCCTGCGAGCCCGTGAGCGCGCGGGCATAGCGCCGCAGAAATGGCAAATGAGCGGCAACTTCGGCCCCGATAGACATGATTATACCCTTCCCGGTCAGATGGTCGTCTATCCAACGCACAGACGCTGGCGCGGTTCCGAAAGCAAGTGCGCGGACAACATTTTTGCAGCCTGAAAATTTTTTGGTGCCTGCGGGAACCCGGCCCCCGATGCCTCGTTAATATCCTGTCACCGTCGAGACACCCCCCTCCCGTCCAAGCCGACGGTGGCACGATCCCCAAGGCCCTCGCTCCCCGTGAGCGGGGGCCTTTTTCTTTCCGGGCGACCGACCAAGCTCTCCCTCAGCCACTGGCCTTGAGAAAGCGACAATCTAGCGCAGCGCGTGGCGCAGGCGATCGATCAGGCCGGTCTTTTTCTGGTTGAGCAGGACATCGGCCAGGTGCGCCGGATCATACGGTTTTTCGAACACCGGCCCCATCTCGCGCACCTGCGGTGGAATATCGTCGGGCGATCCGGTGGAAAAGGCGATCCGCGGCAACCGTGTGCCCAGCATGCCGGCCAGTTCGGCCAGCGCCCAGCCATCATCCCGATCGGCCAGGTGGACATCGAGGATGATCGCATCCGGGCGGGTCTGCTGCAAATGGGCCAGGGCTGCCGCCATGGTGGAACAAATCACCACCTCGACCGCGCCTGCATCCAGCAATGCGCCTTCCAGTGCCAACGCAATTACGGGATCGTCCTCGACCAACAGCACGCGCTGCCCGCCTTGCTTACCCGGTTTCACTGGAACTGTGCTTGCCATCTGGACCCCCGGGGACGGTGAATGCCCCGCCTGCTTGCTCAACCCCATCCGGTGCTGTCCGGTTCCCGATCCGGCCCGCCGGGCCTACAACGCCTTCGAATAGATCCGGTATTCGCGGTTCAGCTTCGCATCGATCGCTTCGGCAATGGTGACCATGCCCTGGTTGTCTTCCAGCACCCAGCCCACTTCGGACCGGCGGGCACCGTGCTTTTCCACGGCATAGCGGCGAATGTACTCGATCATCATGAAGGCCAGCTGGCTGGCCATGCGGGTGTTCTGGTATTTCCTGACCACGCCCATCAGCGGAACGCGGAAATTGCCGCCCTTGGGATTGCGCAACCACCACAACAACCTGGCCCAGTTGAACGGGAACAAGCGCCCGTTCATGTGGATCAGCTTCTGGTTGATGTCGGGCCAGCTCATCATGAAGGCCGCCGGTTCGCCGTCGACTTCGGCGATCATGTTGGCCCCTTTCAGGATCAGCGGCTTGAGCTTTTTTCCGGCATAGGCCTTTTCCTTGTCGGTAAACGGCACGAAGCCCCAGTTTGCTGACCAGGCTTCGTTGAGGATGCCGATGATGGTCTCGGCCTCTTCCTCGAACCGGCTGAAATCGACGGTGCGGATATGGATCCGCTTGTTCTTCTCGCCCATCGCCACCACGCGGTTGACGATTTCGGGGAATCCGTTGGCCACACTGGCGATGTCGAAAGTGAGCAATCGCTTGGCCAGGTCATAGCCGGCGCCTTCGATCCAGCCCTGATAGTGCGGCTTGTGATGGCCCATCATGATCATCGGCGGATGATCATGGCCAAAGGTCAACAGACCCGGCTCCTCCCACACAGACAGGCTGAGCGGTGCGAGCACGCGGGTCATGCCCTGCCCCCGCAGCCAGTCTTCGGCCGCGGCGATCAGCGCGCGGGTGATGTCCTCGTCCTCGGCTTCCAGTAGGCCCCAGTTGCCAGTGCCCGGCCCCATGCCCTGTTCCGGCGGCTGTTCCAGCGCCAGTTCATCGATATGCGCCGAAATGCGCCCGACCACCTTGCCCGCGCGGCGGGCGAGGAAATACTGCACCCGGGCATGATCATGGAACGGGTTGCGGCCGGGGGTGAGCAGTTCGACCATATCGCTGCGCAGCGGCGGCACCCAGTTGGGATCATCGGCATTCAGGCGATAGGCCAGTTCGATGAACGCGGTAAGGTCACCCTTGCCGGAAACAGGTGCAATATCTATTTTAGCCGAAACCACGCAAATACCGCCCTGTTTCCCAATTGCCTGTTCATTCGCGGTTAGCCCTGCTTATGCTTTGGGCCAAGTGTCAATCGCCGCTTTACGGGCGACAAGGCAGCCCGACCGGAGTTAGTCCAGACCACTCGCCATGACTGCCATGCCATCACTCGATCCGGCCCTCCAGCCCGCTGCAGGCATTGCCCCTGTCACGGTCGTGCTGCGCAAGTCGGAGATTCCCGACGACAAGGAACTGTTGCGCGCAGCAGCCGAACTCACCCGCGATATCAGCGTGGCAAAGCCGGCGATCTACTGGCCTGATATGCTGCTGTCGGCCCTGATCGGCTATGGCGCGCTGGCGGGTGCGATCCTGCTGGAGCCTACCTGGCTCGCCGGGTTGAGCGGTGCGATCAGCGTGATCGCGCTGTACCGCGCACTGCTGTTCATCCACGAAATTACCCACCTGCACCGCAACGCGCTGCCCGGCTTCCGCACAGCATGGAATGTGCTGGTCGGCGTGCCGCTGCTGACGCCCAGCCTGATGTATGAACAGGTCCACACGATCCACCATTCGCGTATGCGCTATGGCACGCCGGAAGACCCGGAATACCTGCCGCTGGCGCTGATGAAACCATGGAGCCTGCCGCTGTTCATCCTGGTCGCGCTGCTGGCTCCGGTAGCCCTGCTGTTTCGCTGGGCCGTGCTGGCACCGCTTGGGCTGGTACTGCCTGCTGTGCGAAAGTTTGCGTGGGAACGCGGCTCGTCGCTGTCGATCAACCCTGATTTCCGCCGCCGCGCGCCCGAGACCGAGGAGCAGCGCCGCTGGTTCATTGCGCAGCAGGCGGGCGCGACAGTGTGGGCGCTGTTCCTGCTTTCCACGCCGTTCTGGCTGGGGTGGAAGCCCTTGCTGGTGGCGATGGCCGTGGCCTCCGCGCTGGCCGTGTTCAACCAGTTGCGCACGCTGGTGGCGCACCTGTGGGAAAACGATGGCGACCGGATGACGGTCACTGCGCAGTATCTCGATTCGGTTAATGTGCCCACCGTGATCGGCGGCCTGTGGGCGCCGGTTGGCCTGCGCTATCACGCCACGCACCACCTGCTGCCCAGCCTGCCCTATCACTCGCTGGGTGAGGCGCATAAGCGGCTGGCCGCGCAGTTCGGGCCGGCTACCACATTCCAGGGTGCTAACCATCCGGGCATGATCCCGCTGGTGGTGAAGATCGCCCGCAGCACGATGCGGCGCCAAGGCAATCAGAGCCGCTAACTTTCCAAGACAGTTGCAATGGCGGCTGCTTGCTGGTCAATTCTTGCCCATAAGAATTCAAAGGGGAGGAATGGCTATGGGCCGCAGGATCATCGTGGCAATGGCGGCCTTGCTGGCCATGCTGGCACCCGCCGTTGCCGCGGCACAAGGCGATGCCCGCGCGCTGCTGGAGCAGGCAGCCGAAGCGATGGGCGGGCTGGAGCGGCTGCAAGCGCTGGATAACGTGACCTACACCGGCTTTGGCCAGCGCGCTTATTATCAGGGCGGCGGCAATATCACAGGCGATCCGATGGCGCCGATGAAGTGGCAGGCGCTGACCGATGTGCAGCGGACGATCCTTTTCCAGCATGGTGAAGCCTACTACAGCGAACGCTGGGGGCAGGAATTCCCCTTCGCTGGCACATTCGGGCTGAGTTACGAGTTGCGATCGAACCAACAGACGGGCGTCGGACTGCTCGATCATCCGCTGCCTGCCCTGTTGATGGCCCTTGCCTCCGAGACCCCGTTGGGATCAGTACGCGAGGAGAGCGGGCTGCTAGTGATCGAATTCACTCCAATTGCGCAGAGTGCGCCAGCCTGGCTTGGCATTGATCCGGCAACCCGCCTGCCCCTCTTCACGCGCTGGACCACCCCCCATGCCAACCTTGGTGACTTGACCACTACGGCTTGGTTTTCCGGCTATCTGCCGTTCGAGGGGGTGCAGTTGCCGATGGGCCTGATGCAACAGCTCGACTGGCGCGGGACCACCAACCTGATGTTCCAGGTCGACAGCTACCGCCTGAATGACGCCACACAGGACAAGATCTTCCTCTTAGAGCGGCCAGCCGGCCTGCCCGACCCGCAAGTCACCCCCCTCGCCCCCGGCGTATGGGACGTGCGGGTGAACGGCGCAGGCGGCGCGGTGGTTGAGTTCGCCAATCGGCTGGTGATGTTCGAAGCCTATGGCGGCGAGGCGCAGACATTGCAGCGGATCGACGCCGCCAATGCCCTGGTTCCCGGCAAGCGGGTGGAAGCGGTGATCGTATCGCACCACCATTTCGACCATACCGGGGGCCTGCGCGCCGCCGTCTCTCGCGGGCTGGAAGTGATTTCGCACCGGGGCAATGAAGGCATCCTGCGCGAACTGGTGGCACGGCCCGCCACCCGCTTCCCCGATGCCCTGGCGAGCAATCCGCAACCCTTGCGCTTTACGCCTGTGGACGAGCGGCTGGTCCTGGAAGACCGCACCCGGCGACTGGAGCTTTATCGCGTGGTCCAGCACAGCCATATGCCCAACGGCATTTTCGCCTACCTGCCCGCTGAAAAGATCATGCTGGAAGGCGATCTGGGCGATGAGGCGTGGAACTACCACTTCTGGGGCAGCGCCTATGCCGCCAACATCGCGCATTACGGCATCTCACCCGATACCGTCGTCCCGGTCCACAGCAGCGGGCCCCTGCCGCTGGCGCAAGTGCTGGCCAACACCGTCCGGCAAGTGGAGGCAGCGCAGGAATTCTGCCGTGCGGCGGAAGCGGGCGGGCGGTTCCAGCAGGGATGCCCGGTGCAGTATGACGCGGACGGGCCGGTGGCGCTGACGCCGCGCTAAAGCGCCCTATTCCTCGGTCCGGATCAGCACGGTCTCGCCCAGCAGAAAGAACAGCACGAACGGTGACCATGCGGCCAGCAGCGGCGGGTAGCCGCCGAAGCTGCCCAGTGCCAGCGCGGCGTTCTCGACCACGAAATAAGCAAAGCCCAGCACCATACCCAGCACTGCGCGGATAAACAGGTTGCCGCTGCGCGCCAGGCCGAAGCCTGCAACCGCCCCCAGCAAGGGCATCAGGATGGCCGACAATGGCCCCGAAATCTTGGCCCACCAGCGGCCTTCCAGTTCGGCCGTACGCCGACCGGCAGCCTGCAGCGCCGCGATTGAATCCGCCAGTTCGGACAACGTCTCGGCATCGGCATCGACCCGGCGGAGCGCCAATTGGTCCAGCGTGGTCCCTTGCGCCACCAGCACCGGCTGCGCTGCCATGACCGTCTGCGTGGTGGCGACCGAGAATATCTCCGCCTGTTCGACCAGCCAGCCCGGCGCGCCATAGGTGGCGCGGCTGCCGGTGATCTGGCGCGAGATCATGCCGGTATCGTCACGCTCGTAAAAGGTGACGCCGGTCAGCACAGTATCGGCCCCCAGACCGGTCTGCTCGCGCGCCATCAGCACATCGTTGCCATCGTTGAAGAACACGTTGAGCCGGGTGTCGGGATCGACCGGAACCACCCCGTATTCGACTGCCTCCCACGCCTTCAGGCTGGCGGTGGCCCGCGTCACCACGCGTTCGTTGAAGGTGAAGCTGAAGCCTGCCACCACGGTTGCCGTCAACAGCAGTGGGGCAAGGATCTGGTGGGCCGAAAGACCCGCCGCCTTCATCGCGGTAACCTCGGAATTCTGGTTCAGTGTGGCCAGCGTGATGATGGTCGCCAGCAGCACCGAATAGGGCAGGAACCGGCGCAGCAGTTGCGGCGCGCGCAGGCTGGCATATTCCAGCAGTTCGGCCTGGCCGTTGCCGGCATAGGCGAGGATGTCGCCCGTCTTGCTCAACAGGTCGAGCATCAGCAGAACCAGCACCAGCATGGCCAGCACCGCCACGATCCGCACAGCGAACATCTTGGCCAGGTAGACCGTCAGCCGCATTGATGGGAAGAAATCAAGCACGGGCGGGCGCATCCATTTCTTCATCGTCCAGTGGTTCATCCCGCAGGCGGCGGCGGCTGGCGAACAGGCGGCGCACCTTGCGCGCCAGCTTGGCATAGACGTTCTCCAGCGCGCCGATCGGCTGCCCGCCCGGGACAAAGGCGATCTGGTAGAACATCCACACGATAATCGCGAACATCAGCACGAACGGTCCCCACAGCGCCAGGAACGGATCCACCCGGCCAAGCTGTGCCACGCTTTCGAAGTACTGGTTGACCTTGTGGTAGGCCACTACGATCACGATCGACAGGAATATGCCGAGCGCCGAGGTGGACCGCTTGGGCGGCACCGCCAGCGCCACGGCCAGCAGCGGCAGCATCAGCATCATCACCACTTCGACCATGCGATAATTGAAATTGGCCAGGCTGCCGGTCCGTTGCTCCGCCGTGGCATCCCGGCTCCAACCGATTTCGAGCAGTTCGGGGATGACGAATTCGCGCTCGTCCTCGCCGCGATCGCGGAACCGTTCGAGCGCGGGCAGATCGATCGGCAGGTCGTGCTGGCTGAAGCTGAGCACGCGCGGAGTGCCATTGGGCACATCGTGGATGATGGTGCCATCGGTCAGCCGCAGGACAATGGTGTTGCGGTCCTCGCGATTGGCCAGGAACCGGCCTTCGCGCGCGGAGATCGACAATACCTGCCCCTTGTCGCTCGCCACGCGGGCAAAAATTCCGCGCAGGTTGCGCCCGTCCTCGCGGCTTTCCTCGATGCGCAGGGCCATCCGGTCCTCGATCGAGACGAATTCGCCGACCCTGATCGAAGCCCCCAGCGCGCCCGATTGCAGTTCGAACTCCATCTCCTCATAGGCGAACCGCGCTTTGGGCTGGAGATAGCCGACGATCGCGAAATTGACCCCCAGCAGGACCAGCGTGATGAGGTATGGCACCCGCAGCAGCCGTATATAGGACCAGCCGACCGCGCGCATCACATCCAGTTCGCTGGTGGTGGCAAGGCGGCGGAAGGCGAACAGGATGCCCAGCATCAGCCCCAGCGGGATCGCCAGGCCGGCATATTCCGGGATCAGGTTCATCAGCATGCGGAACACGACGTTGATCGGCCCGCCCTCGGTCGAAACGAATTCGAACAGGCGCAGCATCTTTTCCAGCAGCAGCAAGCTGGCCGCGAGCACAAAGATGCCGATCATCGGCACCATCACGAGCCGGAAGATATAACGATCTGTGGCAGTGATGAAGCGGGACAAGTGGGGGGATGCTCGCTCAGTCTCGGGGCAAGGTAGTATTAACGGCCTTAGCGGCAATTGTGCCCAAGGTCATGCGCTTGTTTGCCGCCTGCTAGTGGCTCCAGCCTTAACGCTTACGCTTTCTCCAGCGTGCATTGCAGCGGGTGCTGGTTCTGCTTGGCGAAATCCATCACCTGGTTGACCTTGGTTTCGGCAACTTCAAGCGGGAAGATGCCGCACACCCCCACGCCGCGCTGGTGGACGTGGAGCATAACGCGGGTGGCCTGTTCCAGATCCATGCGGAAATAGCGTTTCAGCACCAGCACCACGAATTCCATCGGGGTGTAATCATCGTTCAGCATCAGCACCTTGTAGCGGCTCGGCTTCTTGGGCCGGGTGCGCGTGCGGGTGGCGAGGCCGACCTGGCCTCTTGAGCCGCCATCGGTGCCGTTATCGCCCTCGCCGCCACCGGGCGGGCCGCCCTCGCCCGGACGATCGTCGTCGTCACCCGCGATAAACGGGGCGCGGCTGGGCGCAAAATGGATGGCGGGGCTGATCATGCGGGGTCAAATATCGTATCGGAGCGGGCTGGTGCAAGATGCACAGGCGAATAATGCCAACGCAAAACGCAAACGGGCCGGGCAGTTGCCTGCCCGGCCCGCTCGTTTCGCCGGAGGGAGAGGAGAGGAGAGTCCGGCGAAGAAACTCAATTCGCCCGATCAGGCCGCCTTGGACAGCTTCTCGACCGTCAGGTTCACGCGGGCCGAAATCGGCGCGATCACTTCATTGGCCAGCTTCATCGCGCCTTCCGAACCCTTGGTTCCGGTCGCGACCAGCATGTCGAAGTTGCGGCGCATGATCTTGCCCTGCAACTGGAACAGCTCGGTCGGGCTCTTCACGCCGGCCATTTCCTTGAGGTCGGTGGTCATGGTTTCGTAAGCCGACTTGGCTTCATCGGCATAGGACTTGCCCATGTCCTGGATGGCTGCGGCCATGATCTTGCCGCTTTCGACGATCGCTTCGACATTGCCCTTGGCCAGGTCGGTCATTTCCGAAACCATGCCGGTGCCCTTGTCATAGGCTTCCTGCGCCTTGCTCTGCATGTCGGAAACGGCATCCGACATCGACTTGCCCATGTTCGACATATCGGCAGGGAAGCCCGGGAAGCTGGCGGGGAACGGAGTGGAGGTCTTGGTAGCCATGATCTTTTCCTTCAATTCTGAAACAGTGTGGTTCTTGGTGGAAGCGGGGGCGGGCCGGGTTGTGGCCTTGGTCGCCGCCGCTGCGGATTTTCTGGTCGTGATCGGCTTGCGCCGGGAAACGGGTTTGCGCACCGGCTTTACCTTGGGAGCCGGAGCGGCGGCCTTTGGTGCCGGGGCGGCTGCCTTGGGTGCCGGGGCGGCTGCCTTGGGTGCCGGAGCGGCTGCCTTGGGTGCCGGAGCAGCTGCCTTGGGTGTCGGAGCAGCTGCCGCGACCGGTTTGGCAACTGGCGTGGCAGCTTCAGCTTTCGCTTCTGCCGGTACCGGAGCCGATGCTGGTGCCGATAATGGCACCGATATCGGCGCGGCGGCGACTGCGGGAGTCGTCACGCTGGTTTCTGCCTTGGGGGCCTGGTCTTTGGTTTCTGCCATAAGTCCTCGAATTCGCGTCCCGCAGCCTCATGCTGCAGTGCACAAATAATACTCGGACTTCCGGACGTCAAGAAAAAATGTTGCAGCGCACCATAAGCCGGGGCAGACCTGATTTCAGCGCTGGCAGACGTAGCGCCCCGGCGCATCCTCGATCGCCGCATTGCCCTTGCTGCCGGGAATGCGCCTGCCCTTGGCCGGCACCCGTTCGGGCGCCAGTGCTTCCAGCCAGGTGAACCAATCCGGCCACCAGCTGCCCGCGTGTTCGCTCGCCCCGGCGATGAAATCCTCCAGCGATGCCGCCCTGTCAGCACCGGTCCAGTACTGGTACTTGCCGGCCGCAGGCGGATTTACCACGCCGGCAATATGCCCGCTGCCCGCCAGCACGAACCTCACCGGGCCTTGCAGCAGGCCGGGTAACATGAATACGCTTTCGGGCGGTGCGATATGGTCCTCGCGCCCGGCCTGGACATAGGCCGGGGTGGCGATCCGCGTCAGGTCGATCGGCGTGCCATCGGCGCTCAACGCATCGGGCACCACCAGCAGATTGTCGCGATAGCAATCGCGCAAGTACGCCTCGTGCCATTTGGCCGGCAGGTTGGTGACATCGCCGTTCCAGAACAACAGGTCGAAGGCCGGATAGTCCTCCCCCAGCAGGTAGTGGTTGACCACATAGTTCCAGATCAGGTCGCTGCCGCGCAGCAGGTTGAACGTGGCGGCCATATAGCGCCCGTCAAGAAAGCCGCCCTGGCTGGCCTGCTTGATCAGTTCCAGGTGGGTATCGTCCACGAACAGCTTCAGTTCGCCCGCATGGCTGAAATCGACCTGGGCGGTGAGGAAGGTGGCGCTGGCCACCTTGTCCGCCTCACCCCGCCGGGCCAGCACCGCCAGCGTGGCAGCCAGCGTGGTCCCCGCCACGCAATACCCGATGGTATGGACAGCAGGCACTTTCATGCGCGCCCGCACCTGGTCGATCACCGTGATCTGGGCGCGCACATAATCGTCCCAGCCCACATCGGCCATGCTTTCGTCGGCCGATCGCCAGCTGACGATGAACACGCTCAGGCCCTGGTCGACCGCCCACTTCACGAAGCTTTTCTTGGGGTTCAGATCGAGGATGTAGAACCGGTTGATCCACGGCGGGAAAATCACCAGCGGCACTTCCAGAACCTGTTCGGTGGTCGGTGCATAGTGGATCAGCTGGAACAGATCGGTTTCGAACACCACCTTGCCCGGCGTGGCGGCGACATTCTGGCCCAGCACGAACTTGCTGGAATCGGTATGGGTCAATTGCCCCTTGTCGAGGTCCGCTGCCAGCCGCTCCATCCCCTTGACGAGGTTCTCGCCCTGGCTCTCGATCGTCCGTTCAAGCACCACCGGGTTCATCAGCGGGAAGTTTGACGGGCTCATCGCATCCAGCACGCTGCGGGTGGCAAAGCGCAGCTGCGCGCGCTCGGCTTCGTCCAGCCCTTCGACCTCGTCCACACTTTGCGCAATGCGTTCGGCCAGCAGCAGATAGGTCTGGTGCAGCAAGGCAAACACCGGCTGTTCGCGCCAGGCAGGATCGGCAAAGCGGCGATCGAACCGCGGGAAGTGCGGATCGATGGCAGAATGGGCGTCCTCTTCCTCGCCCTCGGGCGTGAAGTGGCCAAGGATCTGCTCCCACAGTTCCACGCCTTCGTTCCACATCACCTGCTGGCGCACAGGATCCAGCACGGGAACCTGCCGCCAGGTGTGCTGCATCAGTTCCAGCCATTGCGCCGGATCGGCCAGCAAGGGCGCGGGCAAGGTTCCGCCGTGCCCGTCGGGCTTGCTGTTCAGGCGGAACCAGGTGTCCTGGAAGGCCATGATGGAAGCGCCCAGTTCCTCGATGTCCCGCTCATCAGGCAGGGCGGGAACGGCAGCGGGCGCCCAGGCCTGCATCACCTGCCGGGCCGCCTCTCCCTGGATGCGCAGCATCTCGGTGAAAATGTCGGTGATTTGCCCGCCGCCAGAACCGGCCCCCGGAACGCCCGCAGTAACGGCCCCGCGTCCATCCTTGCCAGAATCGCTCTTTTGTCCGCCCTTGCCCATGATTTCTCCATAGACGCTAATTTGGCATTTGGGAGACACCGCGTGGCTCTGTATGCGCTTGCGTTGCGCTTGTGGCGGGATTCGTCCACATTGCGTCCCGCACTACGCCGACAATACGCCGCCCAGCCAGAACAGAAACGAGACAAAGAAAACAACCCGATGGATACCGACTTTTACCGCATGAAGCGCCTGCCGCCCTATGTCATCGCCGAAGTCAATGCGATGCGCGCGGCCGCCCGTGCGGAAGGGCGCGACATCATCGACCTGGGCATGGGCAATCCCGATCTGCCGCCTCCGGCGCACGTGATCGAAAAGCTGTGCGAAGTAGCGCGCAGCCCCGATGCCCACGGCTATTCGCAATCCAAGGGTATCCCCGGCCTGCGCCGCGCCCAGGCGAACTATTACCAGACCCGCTTCGGGGTAGAGGTAGACCCGGATGGCGAAGTGGTGGTCACGCTGGGTTCCAAGGAAGGGCTGGCCAGCCTCGCCACCGCGATTACCGCGCCGGGCGATACGATCCTGGCCCCTAACCCCAGCTATCCGATCCATACCTTCGGCTTCATCATCGCCGGCGCTTCGATCCGCAGCGTGCCCACCACGCCCGACGCGCGTTATTGGGCCGAACTGGAAAAGGCGATGAACTTCACCGTTCCGCGTCCCACGGTGCTGGTGGTGAACTATCCCAGCAATCCCACCGCCGAAGTGGTGGACCTGGCGTTCTATGAAAAGCTGGTCGATTGGGCGCGGTTCCACAAGGTGTGGATCCTGTCTGACCTGGCCTATTCGGAACTGTATTACGACGGCAAGCCAACTCCTTCGATCCTGCAGGTCAAGGGTGCCAAGGATGTGGCGGTGGAATTCACCAGCCTGTCCAAGACCTATTCGATGGCTGGCTGGCGGATCGGTTTTGCCGTGGGCAATCCCACGCTGATCGCCGCACTGACGCGGGTGAAAAGCTATATCGATTATGGCGCCTTTACCCCGATGCAAGCTGCTGCCGTGGCTGCCATCAACGGGCCGCAGGACATCGTGGAAAACAACCGCGCGCTGTATCACAAGCGGCGCGATGTGATGGTGGAAGCCTTTGGCCGGGCCGGCTGGGACATCCCCGCCCCGCCCGCCTCGATGTTCGCCTGGGCACCGCTGCCGCCCGCGCTGAAGGACATGGGCAGCCTGGAATTTTCCAAGCAGTTGCTGACCCATGCCGAAGTGGCCGTGGCACCGGGGGTTGGCTATGGCGAAGAAGGCGAAGGCTTCGTGCGCATCGCCATGGTCGAGAACGAGCAGCGGCTGCGTCAGGCCGCGCGCAATATCAAACGCTATCTGCAAAGCATGGGTGTAAATTCTACCGCTGCCTGATGCCCCCGCTAGGTACGGGAAAAGGCCAGCGGAAGAACAGGGGGGATAATACGGACTTGAATCCGCGCCCCGATTGGCCTTGCCATGCACATGCCGACACGCGGCGGGAGTGGCATTGTGAATACCTTCGGCTGGGTTTCTGCCGCGGAAGAACCGCCGGGCTGCTGGGATCTGCGGCAGGCTGGCTGGCATCTGTGCCATGGCGAACACGGCAGCCGCGCCGATTGCAAGCACGTGCTATTGTGCGATGTCCGCCACTTTACCCAGGCCCAGCGCACTGGCCTGGCCGAAGCTGACCGGCCAGCCTGGCGGCTGATCCTGCTGGGCGTGGAGCAGCCGGGCGAGCGGGCGCAGCTGTTGTCGATCGGCTGTGCCGAAGCCCTGCCAGCCGCCATTCCCCTGCGCGAACTCAGTGCCCGGGCCCGGCGGGTGGACGAGATGTTCGGCCTGCTGCCACGCTGGCGATCCCTCGGGCCGCTTACGCTCGACCTGTTCCACCGGGATATCCGCATCGGTGCGCGTTGGCTCAACCTGCATCCGCGCGAATTTGGCGTGCTGTGGCGACTGGCCGACCGGCCGGGCGAAGCCGTTACCCGCAGCCAGTTGCTGACCGATGTGTGGCGGCTGAGCCATGATCCGGGCACCAACAGCGTGGAAGTCCACGTTTCGCGGCTGCGCGCCAAGCTGGCGGCGGCGGGCTGCGCCAAGCTGGTGGAAACCGTGCCGCAGGGCGGATACCGGCTGGCGGGCGACAAGCCTTTCATGCTCGTCCATGCCCCCGCCGAAGCCGACACGCTCGACCGATATTTGCGGCAGATCGACTGGCCTGCAGGCCAGGGCGAGGCAAGCGACACTCTGGCACAAAATGGTGGCTAGATAGATTGCCCGGCTGGCTCTATCGTCCGCCGATAAGAGTTGGTGGGATGAGGATCGAACATGGCCGACACGCGCGGCGCGACACTGGATGTTGCCGAATTCCTGCAAGGGCTGAAGTTTAACCGCTATCATTTCCAGCTGCTGCTGTTGTGCAGCCTGGTGACATTTTTCGACGGGCAGGATTTCTCCGCCCTGACCTATGCCCTGCCCTATATCCGTGACGATATGGGGATCGACGACACGATGACCGGCTATGTCAGTTCGGCCGCGTTCCTGGGGCAGATGATCGGCTCGCTGGTCGGATCCTACCTTGGCGATCTGTTCGGGCGGCGGCCGGTGATCATCTGGTGCACCATCGGCAGCGCGGTGATGACGGCGCTGGTGGGCTTTGCCGGATCGCCCGAACAGCTGATCGTCCTGCGCTTCGTATCGGGCCTGGCGATCGGCGGATTGCTCGCCCCGGTGTGGGCGCTGAGCATCGAATCCATGCCCAAATCAATGCGCGCCACCAGCGTGACCATTATCATGATGGGCTTTTCCTTCGGCGGAGCCTCCGCCGCACCGATTGCCAACTGGGTGGCCCCGGTCCTGGGCTGGCAGGGCATTTTTTGGGTGTGCGGCGCGATGACCGGCGTGTTCGCCGTGATCCTGCTGTTCACCCTGCCCGAAAGCACCCGCTGGATGGTGGCCAAGGGCAAGCCGGCGGACCGCATCGCCCCGGCCCTCGCGCGCTTCTCGCCCGATGCACAGGTCGCCAGTTATGGCGCGTTCGAACTGTCCGACGAACGCAAGACCACGGCCAGCGCCAACCCGGTGCGCAAGCTGCGCGAGTTGTTCGTGGGTGCCATGCTGATCGTCACGCCGCTGATCTGGGCGGCCTATTTCTTCTCCAGCTTCGCGATCTACCTGAAAAGCTCGTATGGCGTGATTTTCATGGAAAACCTCGGCATGGCGCGCACCGATGCGGCCTGGCTGGGCGCGGCGTCGGGCATCCTGGGGGCAATCGGCGGCGTGGTGCTGCTGGCCCTGACCGAAAAGCGCGGGCCGGGCTGGATCGCCTTTGCCCCGATCGTGGCGCTGCCGTTCACCCTGCTGGTGGGCCTGGGCTATGTCATCGGCGGATCGATGCTGATCCCTGTGCTGCTGATCGGCGCGACCCTGGTGGGCGCAGGCCACGCGGCAGTGATTTCCATCACCAGTGTCTATTACCCCAGCGCCGTGCGCGCCACGGGTGGCGGCTGGGCCAGCTTCATGGCCAAGTTTGCCGCCGTAGCCGCGCCCAACGTGGGCTCTGCCGCAGGCTTTCTGCAAGGTCAGGGCGGAGCGCTGGACGGCTATGTGTTCACCGCTTACTGCCTGGCCGGTATCGCCATCAGCATCCTGCTGCTTGCCTGGTTTGCCCGGGGCATGCAGGCCGATGGCAAGGCCGCCACTCCGCAACCAGCCTGACGGGACTTTAGCATGACCACGCTGCGCTCGCTCGCCGCCAACGGCCCCGGCCGCCGCGCCAACTGGAAGGCATTGGGCCTGTCAGCCGAAGACATGCTCAAGCCCAAGATCGCGGTGGTCAATTCCTCCAGCGAACTGGCGATCTGCTATGCCCACCTGGATGGCATCGCCAAGATCGTCAAACAGGCGATCCGCGAGGCGGGTGGCATGCCGTTCGAAGTGCGCACCGCCGCCCCATCGGATTTCATTACCGGCGCAGCCAAGGCGGGCTCCTATATCCTGGCCGGGCGTGACATCATCGCCAACGATATCGAGGTGCAGGTGGAAGCCGCGCTGCTGGATGGCATGATCTGCCTGACCAGCTGCGACAAGACTCCGCCGGGCCACCTGATGGCGGCTGCCCGCCTCAACATTCCCACCATCCTGGTGATCGGCGGCTACCAGCAGGCAGGCGAAATCGATGGCCAGCCGGTGGATGTGGAGGATGTCTGGTCCGGCCAGATCGGCGAACGGTTTGGCAAGAAGCCCAAGTTCCCGGTGGCGCAGATGGCCGAAAACGCCATCATGGGCCCCGGTGTCTGCGCCGGGATGGCCACGGCCAACACCATGCATTCGGTGGTCGAAGCACTCGGCATGGCGCTGCCCGGCCATGCCCCGGTGCGCGCCAACAGCCCCAAGATGCAGGACAACGCGCGCGCCGCCGGCCGCCGCATCGTGGAAATGGTCCAGGAAGACCTGCGCCCGCGGCAAATCCTGACGACCAGCGCCTTCCGCAACGCTGTTGCCACCGTGCTGGGCGTATCGGGCAGCATCAATGCCATCAAGCACCTGCAGGCGGTGGCGGTAGAGGCCGAAATGGATCTCGACATCTTCGCCCTGTGGGAAGAGATGAGCGACGTTCCCGTGCTGTCCGCCGTGCGCCCCACGGGTGATGTGCGGATCGAACAGTTCGAGGATGCCGGCGGTGCCCGCGCGGTGCTGAAACGCCTGCTGCCGCGCATCAGCGGCGATGCGCTGACCTGCACCGGCAAGACCTTGGCCGAAAACCTGGCGGACTATGAGATCGAAGGCCCGGACGTGATCCTGCCGATGGATGCCCCCGTCGGCCCCGGCCCCGCCATCGCCATCCTCAAAGGCAACTTCGCCACCAGCGCCGTGGTCCGGCTGGGCGTGCGCGACGGTAGCCGCCCCGAGGAGTTTTCCGGCCCCGCCCGCGTGTTCGAAAGCACGGCGGAATGCATGCAGGCGATCGAGGATCGCGTGGTCCAGCCGGGCGACGTGGTAATCGCCCGCAATCAGGGCCTGAAAGGCGGCCCCGCGATGGGCGGAAGCGCCAGCGTGATCCTGTTTGCGCTGGATGCGGCGGGCCTGGCCAAGACCACCGCCTTTGTCACAGATGGGCAGTTGTCCGGCTTATGCCTGAAAGGCCTGACCGTGGCCGAAGTCTCGCCCGAAGCGGCCACCGGCGGGCCGATCGGCAAGGTGCGCAATGGCGATACCGTGCAGATCAGCGTGGCCGCACGCTCGATCGATCTCGACGTGTCGGCAGAAGAACTGGCCGCGCGCGACGGGCCGGGATACCGCACGCCCGCCACCGGCTACCTCGCCAATTTCCGCGATGTGGTGCGCCCGCTGGATACCGGCGGGGTGTTGTTGCCGGAATGCGACTGACCCCGCCATGTTTATAGACCTTAATCGGGCGCGGATATTTTTCGACGTAGCCGGATCGCAGCTGGTGCCCGGTCCTGATGGCATGGTCGAACGGCCCACGCTGATCTGCCTGCACGGTGGACCGGGGTTCGATCACACCACGCTGCGCCCCTATTTCGATCGCTTTGCCGATACGCATCAGGTGATCTACCTCGACCATCGCGGCAATGGCCGCTCCAGCGGCGCATTCGACGACATGACGCTGGACCGCTGGGCGGACGACATTGCCGATTTCTGCGCCGCACTGGGGATCACCCGGCCAGTCGTGCTGGGGCAATCCTTTGGCGGCATGGTGGCGATGCATTACGGCGTGCGCCACCCTGACGGGCCATCGAAACTGGTCCTTTCCAGCACCGCCGCGCGCATGCGCTATGACGTGACGCTGGAGGTGTTCCAGCGGCTGGGCGGAGATGAAGCGGTGGCGGTGGCCCGGGCCAATTGGGACGATCCCTCTGCCGAAACCTTTGCCGCCTATGAGCGCATGTGCCTGCCGCTCTACAACCCCAACCCCGCGCCCGATGCCACCGCCGCGATGAACCGCGCCATCCGCAAGCGCGAAGTGACGGTGCATTTCTTCCAAAACGAGCTACGCCACATGGACCTGCGCCCCGCCCTCGTCGCGATCCAGTGCCCCGTGCTGGTCATCGCCAGCGGGCACGATCCCATCACGCCCATCGTCTGCGGCGAGGAACTGGCAGCAGCCATCGGCGACAATGCCCGGCTGGAAGTATTCCCCGACTGCGGCCACGGCAGCTATCGTGATGACCCCGAAGGGACCGAAGCACTGCTGCGGGAGTTTCTGGCGGGGTAAGGGCGGTACGGGGAGGGACGGGCATGGCCAGGATAATTGTTGCAGGCATCGCAGGATTGCTGCTGGTACTTCCCGCCCATACGCCCACTTTCGCACAGGACGTCCAACAGGCAGAAGAACCGGGATCAACCGATCAGGACACCATCGTGGTCACCGGGCAGCCCGCAATTCCGCCGCGCTCCGCGGTTTACCGCCAGGCGCAGGAGGTCAGCCGGATCAGCGCCTACCAGGTCGATGAGGAGGCCCTGCCGCGCTTCGAAGTGCCCGTCTGCCCGCAGGTCACCGGCCTTGCCGATGCTGTCGCCATTGCCATGGTCCAGCGCATGCGCGACACCATTGCCCGCCTAGGTCTCGCGCTGGCCGACGAAGAGTGCACGGCCAACCTCGTCGTGGGCTTTGTCGAGGACGGGCGGCGCTCTATCGAACGGCTGAACAGCCACCAACCATGGTTGCGAGCCCGTTTCACCGATGACGAGTGGGCCGAACTGTCCGCTCCTGCACCGGTTCACGTGCTCAGCAATATCGACACGCGCTGGTCTGATGGCAGGCCGCTGCCGCGCAACAACAACCGCCAATTGATTCCCAGCGTGCGCGGCCAGATGAACCGCCTGTTCCTGCCCACGCGACGCGATATCCTGTTCTCGCTGGTGATCTTTAACCGCGAATCCACGATCGGCATGACGGTGGAGCAACTGGCCGATTATGCGACGATGCGCGGCCTCACCCACACCCGCCCTGCCACCGGTGACGAGCCGATGGGCACGATCCTGTCGTTGTTCGACCTGGACGATCTGGGCGAGCCCGAACTGACAGCGTTCGACATCGGCTACCTGCAAAGCCTCTATTACTGGCGGCCCGATCTTCCTGCGATCAGCCGCTTCGGCCGGGTCCACAGCCGCGCGAGCCGTGCGGCACGAGACGCCGAATAGAAGGCGATCGCTTGCAATCCCCCTACTCTGCCCCCATATCACTCTCGCTTACGTCGCATGCGACGGATATCGGGTTGCCTAAACGCCTTCTCCTTGTCCCTTTCTAGCCTCTCATAGCCGGGATGTACCGCTGTTGGTGCATGCCCGCCATAAACAACGGACAAAGGATACCCGTTATGACCATCGGAACAGTAAAATTCTTCAACCCTGACAAGGGCTTCGGCTTCATTGCGCCTGAAGGCGGCGGGGATGATGCATTCGTGCACATCTCGGCTGTGGAACGTGCCGGAATGCGTACCCTGGATAAGGACCAGCGCGTTTCCTATGATCTGGAAAAGGATCAGCGCGGAAAGACTTCGGCCGTGAACCTCGCGAACGCGTAAATCGCGATCGTTTGAGGGCGCAAGCCTTTCGAGGACAAATTGGGTGCGGGCGGCTTTGGCTTCCCGCACCCTTGTTCTGTCTGTGACAGGCTGATGTCCTGTAAGGCCCGCGCTTTCCTACAAGCCCCGCCATGTGTCAGCAGTCCGGTCGGCTCTTTCACTGTCCGGCTACCCCACGCACTTGCTGCTTCCGCCGGAAAGGTGTCACCCTGTCCGCGCAGGCACCGATAGCCCGGAAATCTGCCATTCTGGTGGCGGATCACCTGGGTGACACTGTGTAACTTGTGTCACCTTGCCGTGCGGACCTTAGCCTTCGGCAGTAGCCGGCTCGGCCGCACGCCGCGCTTGAGCAACCGCGGCATCATCGCTCAGGTGCGCGCCCTGCCCACGCAGGACCTTGCGGATGGCGTCCACGCTCACCGCGCGCGGCTGGATCCCGCCATCGGCCGCCAGCGCCGCGCCCACGCCCGCCGCATGGCCGGTCAGCCAGCACTGCGGGATCTCGCGCATGAAGCCGTGGCTGTTGGCATCGCAGCTGACATGCCGCCCGCCCACCAGCAGGCCATCAAGGCTGCGCGGCACCAGCGCGCCATAGGGCACGCTAACCACCGGGAATTTGGGGCTGATCGACGGCGAAACGCCCACCTCGTCGGGCGCGGGCGTACCGCGCGGCCAGTCCTTGCGTTCGATCCGGCCCAGCCCCGCCAGCCGCCGGGTGTGGCGCACGCCAAGCTGGCTGGCGCTTTGCAGGCTGTAGACCTGCTCGAAGCCCGGTGCATGGCGGCGGAAGAACTGGCAATGCCCCTCCATCAGCCGGTGGCTGCGGATCTCCACCTCGGTCTGGTCATCCACATCCAGCGCGCTGAGGCCCGACTGGCGCGGCCCAAGGAACAGCGCAATATCGGGGCGCCAGCTGACATAGGGTGTCTGGAAATAGCCCAGCTCCTGCCGGCCGCGCTCCATGAACTGGCGCAGTTCGTCCGGGTGGTGGGCTTTCCAGTCGATCCACCGGTCCATGTTGACCCCGCCCAGCACCCAACCGGTATTCATCGAATGGTGGACATCGCCCTCCTCGATATCGGTGTCGAACTCGGCCCCGGCACGGGCAAACATGTCGCCATCGCCGGTGGTATCGATCACCACTTTGGCCAACAGAGCATGGCGGCCCATCTTGCTTTCGAAGATCACCCCGCGCGCCGCGCCGTCTTCCACCAGCGGCCGCGCGGCCCAGGCATGGAACACGATCCGCACGCCCGCTTCCAGCAGCATCTCCTGGTTGTTGAGCTTCATCCGCTCGGGGCACAGGGTCGGCGCCCATTGCACGATGCCGTGGAACGCCGTGGTGCGGTTCCTCCAGTATTCGAACTTGTCGACCTGGTTGCTGCCCCAGTCAGCGCGGGGAGGCCCGGCCACGGCATCGGCCGGCATGCGGTCGATGAAATGGCGCGCATAGCCCTGGATCACATGGTTGCCGTGCCAGTCGGTCATCCGGTCGATCCACATGACCAGCCCGCCGGTGGAAAGCCCGCCCAGGCAATTGTAGCGCTCCACCAGCGTAACCTCCGCGCCCGCCTTCGCCGCCGCCCAGGCCGCCGCGCAGCCAGCCGGCCCGCCACCGATCACCGCCACGTCGCACCTGTGGTAGATCGCAATATCGCGCGCATCCTCGCGCACTGTCCCGCCACCATTGGGGCCACCGCCATTGGGAGGGGGCAGGTTGCGGGCATTGCTCTCGAACACGTCGGAGCCCAGGAACCGCTCCTCGCTGTGGCCTTCAACGCGCTGCAGCTTGGGTTTATCGTCGGCCATATCGGTGCAATCCACTCGTTGATCGTGCCGCCATCCTATCACAGTCAATGAATCAGATTGCAACGCAGGTGCCCATTCGCTAGGTGCCCGCGCTCTGTCTCCTGGGAATTGAGGCCCGATGGCGGAGTGGTTACGTAGAGGACTGCAAATCCTCGCACGCCGGTTCGATTCCGGCTCGGGCCTCCATCCCAGCCTGTTGCACCCGGCCCGCGCCGGGGATATGGGCGCATGGGTATGGGCCGCTTTAGCTCAGTTGGTAGAGCATCGCATTCGTAATGCGGGGGTCACAGGTTCGAGTCCTGTAAGCGGCACCATCACTTTCAGCAGGAAAATCCGAAACTTGCTGCTGAGGAGGCTTTCAGCTTGGAAGCTGACTGGGTCCTATTTGGGTGACTTTAGGTAGGGAATCAGACCTGACCCGAGCTATACCCATTTACCAGCAGCCGTCACAGCTAGTGCCGTATTAAGCGCCTTTGGGCAGTGACACTCAACTTCCTGAAGCATCTCTCCAATCCGACCGGTCGAGCGCTTTCATTGCCTCGGTGATCGCCACCGTGTCCACGCTGACCCGCACGACCTTGGCGAGCAGCCCAATCATGCTCTCTTTGTAATCGGCAAAGCGGTAGGTGTTGAACTTGGCGGCAATGGTGGGATCGCGCGGCTTCTTTTCCTTGTGTTGGTCCAGCACCCAATCAATCGCGCTGCGGTTGCCAAGGCGATAATTCCACGCCTCCAGCGGAATGCCGGTGATCTGGGTATCGGCATCGATCACCACGCAGCCCTTGTCGGATTGGCTTTTCAGCACTGGCTTGGGGTGCGTGCCAGCGGCGCGCTTGGCGGGCGTTTCGATCCGCTCAACCGGCCACGGCTCCACGGCTTCATAGCCGATGTGCATGTCCTTCAACGCTTCACCCCACGCCGCCCAGCGGGCGAAATCGGGATAGAACGGAATGCGGGGAAACTCGCGCTTGAGGTTCAGCGCGTATTTCTCGCGATAGATTGGATCGTATAGGACGGCATAACAATAGGCAAAAATTTCATCCTTGGTAATGCCATTCTTGCCATAGTATTTAATGAATTGATTGAGACCCCAATCAGTGATGTTGTCGACGCGATCACCAGTATTTGCATAACGGTAGCGTGACAATTCAAAAGTCCGCCCGTTGCCTGTTTTTACGAAACCTGCATCGACAAGATAACTAAAGGCGAGTGCTGTCAATTCGTCTTCTGAAGCTATCGAGCGAAAAGCAATGGAAGGATTGCGGTCACCATTGCGATACATCGATGGCAATCTATAAAGTCGCCCGTTCAAGGACGGATCGACATACAACCATTTCGGTACGAATGGACGATAACCTGAAAGAAAGACGTGACTTTCTTCTAACGAAAGAGAGAGACCATCGCGAAAATTTCGTTCCAAATCATCATCCCACTTTATGGGTATATCTTTCGGTTCTGCTTTTCTGATTCGCCCCTCTTCATAGCTGTTAACTAGATACGAAACCTTTTTCAAAAGGTCGTCTGATTTCCAATCCCAGACCCACTCGTCGCGCTGCGTAGTTACGCCGTTTGACGAAAGACGGAACAGGGCTTCAACCACTGCGCCTTGGCCGCCCTCGGCATGTTCACCCTGCGATATTTGGATCTTTTGGGTTTTAAGATCGGTGCTCTTCGTTGGATCCGCAATAGGGAGATAATCACTCCACTCGTCGCGTCCGTGCTCAAGCCAATTTCCACCTGCATCTGGTTTGAGTTGCTCAAATCGCACATCATTCAACGAAGATGCGCCCAGGAATGCAAGTTTGTCACTTGCTCTCTCGTTTTCTGGGCGACGGGCGTAGTTCACAAAGTTCGTGCTCAAACCTTCTCGCTTTACGAAGAAGGCTATCGTCACTCCCGTCTGTATGCCAAAAACATTGTGCATGGTGCCACTAAGTTTTGGGTTGGCTCGCACATCACCGCCCAAGTCCATCAACCAAATGTCGGAAAATTCGTCTCGCACCGATTTGCGAAAGCCGTCGAAAGCCAGCTTTTCTATAAAATTACGGTTCGTGACGAACGCGATCACTCCGTCGGTCTTTAGACGATCTGTGGCCCACCTCCAGAATCGAACATACATATCACTAAGAGCAATCGTGTTCTGAGCGCCTGAACGAGCGCGATAAGTTTGGCGCACTCTTTCATCAACACGCTTATAGGGTCGGTTGGGGTTCCTTGCGCTGAAATCTGATTGCCAAGCGTTATACGGAGGGTTGCCAATGATGACGCTGATAGGGCGTTCGTTCTGACGCTTAATTCGCGCCATGTTCTCATCGCTCGTCCCGCCAAACATATCGTCCATTTGTCCGGCATGTTTTCCAAGAGCCGCGATGTTGTCTAGCGTATCAACAAAACAAAGGTTCTCGAACTCCGCAAACTGCCCGGTAATCGCCTGATAGGTCGCCTCGATGTTCAAGTTGGCGACGTAATAGGGCAGGATCGCGATTTCGTTGGCGTGCAACTCTTCTTTGTATTTGTGCCGAAGCTTCTCGCCGTGCCCGCGAAAGCTTTCCAGCAGTTCCACAATGAAGGTGCCGGTGCCGGTGGCGGGATCGAGGATTTCCACGCCCCGGTCGATCAGGTTCTTGCCGAAGTGCTTTTCGCAAAGCCAATCCGCGCTGCGAATCATGAACCGCACGATCTCTCCCGGCGTATAGACCACACCCAGCTTGTCCGCCGCCTTGGGGTTATAAACTTTGTAGAAATTCTCGTAGAGCCCCTTCAGGAAGCCCTGCTTTTCTGAATGGGTGGAGATGACCGCCGCCGTGGAGGCAATGCCCGAATAATACGGCGCCAGCGCGCGCAGCAGGGTGGATTTCTCGCCTCGCTCAAAAAGCCGTTCTTCCAGCTTGTAGAGCTCTGACGCGACGTTGTTCTGGCGGTGGAAATCGGGGTTATCAAACACCTTGGCGAAGATATCCTCGGTCAGGATGTGCTGGATCAGCATTTCCTGCACGTCTTCTTCGCTCACCGCCGGATTGATCGCTTCCTGCGCGTGCTTGAGGAAATCGACTTCGGCCTTGGCAAAATCGCGGCTGGCGGCGCGCTTTTCCGCGATCAGTTCCCGCAGCGCTTGCAGCACGGCGGGCAGATCCTGCGCGAATTGGCGCACTGCCTTGTTGAAATCCGCAATTTCCTGCCGTTCGTGCGCAAAGAAGCTGACCAGCAGGCCATAGAGATGATCGGTATCATCCATCGGCACGCGGGCAACTTCATGCCCGTTCTGGATCAGGACGGCAGTGTGGTCATCGGAATAGATGATATTGTCGCGCGGGTACCTGATCCTGATCGAACAGGCGGCTGGTACGCTGCCGGACCTGCTGGCCATGTGCTCGGAGGGCGGCTGCAATTGATAAGCTGTCCGCCAAGACCAGAGGTGCAGTGACATGCGCCTTCTAGCCCCAAGGGCTGCGCCAAGGGGTTCTCCGTCTCCGAGGCGGAAGCCTTGGTTGCCGCTGCCCGCGATCACCCTTTGGGCGGCGGTAAGGGTGCCGGCATTCTCACTGACCATCGCCATTACCTCAAAGTCCGGCAGATGGTGGGTGTCATTACCGCACCAGGCTGCAGCTTGGAAATCTTGCCAAAGGTCGATCCAGAGGCTCCAGCCAAAGATGCACCCACTGTGCGACAAAGGCTGATCTCCTTGCTCGATCTCGCGCTCGATTTGGGCATTGGGGAAGGCGGCTCTCTCGCCATGGCGCACCAAGCCGAGAGCCTCCTGGAAATCCTTATCCGGCACTTTGCCGAGCGGCTTCTGGCTGAAGCGCGACGCGGTTTGCCGCGCCGGTACATCGGCTGTGAAGATGATCTACCCGTGTTGCGCGGGCGGCTGGACGTTGCGCGCCAATTTACCGTCAATGCTGTTCGCCCTGACAGGTTAGCTTGTCGCTATGATGTGCTGAGCTCGGACTTCGCGCTGATGCAGATCATGGCAGCCAGCGTCGTCTTCCTGAGGCGATACGCACGCACACCAGCAACGCAGCGTCTACTTGATGAACTACGCTTCGTTTTGGCTGACGTGAGCCTCCTTCCGCTTTCAGCCCTGCCTTGGGAAAAGGTTCAAATCGACCGCACCAGCCGCCGCTGGGAGGGTCTCTATCGGCTGGCACGTCTGCTCGTGCGCCGCGAATGGCAAACCACACGCCACGAAGCGAACGCCCATGACGGCCTCACTTTGCTGTTCCCCATGGAGAAGCTCTTCGAAGACGCTGTCGCGACACTGCTTCGCCGGGCGATTGCAGGAGCACCGTGGGCACGTGGGGTCGATGTTATCACGCAAGGGGGCGCGCGCAAATGTCTCGGAGAGTGGTCCGAGGCCGCTTTAGCAGAGGGAAAGCACTTCGCGACTTACCCCGATATCCAGCTCAAGCGAGGACCCGACGTTCTCGCCATAATCGATACAAAGTGGAAGCGGCTCGATGCGAATCCCCTGAATCCAAAGCGGGGCGTCAATCAGTCAGATGTCTACCAAATGATGGCCTATGCGCGCCTCTACCGGTGTGAGCGGCTGATGTTGCTCTATCCGGCCGTGCCTAACGAGACCCGTAGGCCGCTGCAAAAGTTTGGCATCGATGGCGGAGCGGAAATGCTGGCGGTAGGTCGGATCGACATGTCTGACGAGACGTCTGCGATGGCCACGGCGCTTGGCCAAATCGCGAAAGACCTGATAAGTAGTGGGGCGCCTCGTATCGAGCTGTGCGCCTGATAGCTCGGTTCGTCTCAATCCAGGGGGCAGTCTTCCAATCGCATTTGGAGGAAAATCAGAGGGTCACGTCAGGGGCCTAAAAAATTCAGGAATCATGAGATAATGTTTGAAAATTTAAGATTCAGTCAACTAGAAAAATACGACGCCGCTTGGTCGCTTTGGCATGAATGCGGTATTTTTGTTGATGCCGTTGAATCTGCTAGAGAGCTGGGATGGATATCATATTTTCGACAGTTCCCAGATCGATTTCTCGTATTTTATGATCAATCAAGCAATGTCGTTGCCACCTGTGTATTGTTCTATGATGGAAGAAAGGCAGGGATTTACAGGCTCGCAGTCAGGCCCAATTACCAAGGAAGTGGGATAGGCCAGGCTTTGATCAACCTCGCCGAATCCAAAGCCAAAGCGGATGGAATGTCTGGTATTTACGCATTGGTCGACAATAAAGCAAAGGCATCTCAGGCTCTATTTCATAAAAATGGATTCACAAAGATTCCCGAAATACGATATTTTACAAAATCTATATAAACTTAATTCGATATTTATTATTTATATCCCGTTCAATTTATTTCTTTTTAGATCAAATGCAGCAATGTCTTCGTCTGTATACTTCATAACCCTGTTTATCATGGTGCGAGTTGCACTGAAACGATTTGGATGCGCCACAGCCATCGCATCAAACCACCATGGGTTCAGCCGCTGGCCCAACAGGCGATATGACATGAAATAAATATCCCATGCATCCTGCGGCCCGATATGCTTCCCGAGAACAAGGTTTGCTACGAAATTTAGATGCTCAACACAATCTCGGATCTTCCTCTTATCATCCCTTCCAAAACGCTTATCAAAATCTTCGAAATTTTTTGATTCAATAAGGCCGATCAACTCTATTCCATCAGAGTAATCACCTCCCATGGATGATGACCTTATTTGTATTAAAGCCTGCAATCTGGCTGACTTTTCAGAATTCTGGCACTGGCTTTGCAATGCGTCCTCAGCGATTCTTACATGTTTGAAATTAGCGATTACAGCAACGGCAGAAACTAGAAATGATACTATAGCAATTGACAGCGCCGCATCCTGATCCATGATCACCTCGCCTTAACTTTACGCCATTCCTATAAAGTAGTCCAATCGCTTTAGAATGACAACGGGGCCAACGCAGCCCTCTGATTGTAATATAGCCTGATAGGAAATCGCTCAATCCCGAGTGGGGAGTGAGACAGGCGGGCGTCTACCAGATGATGGCTACGCGCGCCTTTACGGGGCCATGGAGGAGGTGCTGCTTCGGCGGTTTGAGCTGGTCACAGGCGGGCTGATCGAACCCATAGGCAAGCAAGCCATTGACCACATCTGTGTGTCTCCTGACCTGCGGAGCTTGAATGTTAACGGACTGTCGAACGAACGACCCGGCGGAGGAGAAATCAGCGATCACTTCGGACTGAGCGCCAGTATCGGGTTGAGGTATGCCACTTAAGGTCTGGAGCTAGCCAAGCCGCTGGAGCGCATAGCCCCTCACCCTGACGGAATGTCTATTGACATATATATGTATATCACCATATATTTTCGACATTGCCGAACCGGTAGGAGATATACATGAGCAGGAAGTATGTTCGCTTGACCGAACACTTGGCCGCGCTGGACGATCAGCGGTGGGATGCGACCTTTGCCGATATCGAAAGTGTGCTTCGCTTTCCTTTGCCGGAAAGTGCACGAACCTATCAGGCATGGTGGGCCAACCAAATGCGTTCGCAGAGTCTGTCGTGGCAGTCAGCGGGCTGGAAGGCGACTGCGCTGGACCTCGACAACGAGCGGGTCACGTTTGTCTATGTTGGGGGCGATGAGCTTGAAATTGGAGACAGCGCCTTCTCGCTCACCCAAGCGAAGCCATTGACCATTGCGGAAGCAAAGGCTGGATTGGCAGCAGCACTTGGGGTCGATCCTTCGCAGATCGACATCACCATTCGCGCATGAACCATTCTAGGCAACCTCGCCGATGCGCTATCGCTATGCCTTAAGCCCATTAGGGGCGGTACTCGACATTGTGTCCGTCGCGGCTGGTGGTCGGAGCGCAAATCTGGGGGCACGATGCTTTGGCTGTGGCAATGACCTTGTCGCAGTCCTCGGCCAGCGTCGGCAAGCCCATTTTCGACATAAGGTCGACCAAGCCTGCTCCCGCGAAACCTATTTGCACGCCTTGGCCAAGAGAACCGTAATCGAGGCATTCTGGGACGCCAAACAGTCCGGCAGGGCATATTCCCTGACGCTCCCAGTCAAGCGCTTGTGCAGGCGATGGCAACCAGAACTTGGCTATGTCTGTGAACGGTCTGATGGGGTCAAAACCTTCAATCTTGTGGCACTGTTTGACGTGGTCGACGCGGAAGCACCCGTCGGTGGCTTTGTCGCTGATGTGCTTCTCAGAAGTTCCCGAACGGACGAGAAGCTCCTGGTGGAGCTTGCGGTCACGCATCGCTGCGAGCCTGCGAAGCTGGCGTCAGGCCTTCGCATTGTTGAAGTGCTGATATCGATGGAAGAAGACTTGCTCCAGCTGCGCACCGGCTTGGACGCTAGGACCCCTTCAGTCAGCGCCTATAATTTGAAAGAGCCGCCGCCGATTACCGATAATTGCTCTGGGCGGTGTGGACAGGAAATCTCTGCCTTTCACGTCTATGAAAGTGGCAAATCGCGGATCGAAACTGGGCCGCCCCAGCGCATCGCCAACGAGAGGCGTAAGGCCGCCACTGTATACACGCAGCTACTTCACGATGCCGAATCTGGATCTGCGGCTCCCCTCCTCCTTGGCGAAGATTATCGGCGAGAAGCGGAGCGAGCGTATCGGGCAGGCGTGAAGATTCGTTGCTGCGCGCTCTGTCGCTATGCAGGGTTTCGAACGTGGGAGAAGCCCGTGTTTTGCAAGCTTAAGCGCCACGAGGTCGGGCATAATGAAGCTGCGATCTGCGAAGCGTATCGGCCGGAAATCCAGAGTTGAACCCTAAACATGGAGGCATGCATGGCCACTTATCGAGAGATTCAACAACGCGTCAAATCGCAAGCCGGTTTCGTCCCAAAGACGTGCTGGATCGCTCACATTAAGAGCGACTCTGGCCTGACGAACCGCGCAGCTCCGAATCGGATCGATCACCAGCAGCGGGTAAATCCATGCCCACCCGAGAAGAGGGCCGCGATAGAGGCTGCCCTGCACTATTTTGGATCAAAGGATTTTTGATCGCCTTCAACGGGTCTGGTATGGGGCACGCCACCGCCCTTTTCCCACGTGAAAGCACTTTCAGCAGTCAACTGCGAAATCCGGAAGTTTGGCGAATTTGGAAACCCTTTGGGGAAACCGATACCCTTCCAAATTTGGCACCTTAACCCGCTGAAACTTTGTGCAATTATTTCTCTATCCCAGCCCTTCGTAATGCGGGGGTCACAGGTTCGAGTCCTGTAAGCGCACCATCCACCCAGAAATCGTTGAGAAACAATCGTCTAACCAACGGGCAGCACCTGACCGTAGCACACAGGTGTCGCACACAAGCCCCGGAAGGTGGGTGCAAGTCTTTCAAAACAATCCGCAAATGGTCTGCCGATGGGTAGCACACGAGTGTCGCCCAGGCGATGAAGCTATCTCACCTGCTTAGGTAGAGATGGCTCAAATCGAGCATCGGATAGTCCACGTTGGACAAGGCCTCGAACAACGGCCGAGTGCTGAAGGCACTGGGCTGGGAAGTCAGCACGATTTGGGTGCGCGAGCTGGCATCACCAGCTGATATGAGCGATGAGCTTTGCCGGCTCTTGATGCAACACCCGCTTCAATTTGATGAATGCTAGGTGGCAGCAAGGGGCCCATCTGCTCTCAGGCTCGCGATGCTGCAAAGCCGATACAATTGGCTTAGTTCATCCGAGAAGCGATTTCCTCACGCCAGCGCGGTACCGGATCCGGCAAGTCGCCGTCGCGTTGCGGGCGTGAGGGTTGGCTTCAGTACTTATCTTCTGACCGCTACGCTGGCTTGCATGTCCAATGGACGAACCGGCATGACCGGAGGCTCGGCTATTACCAGTTTGACCCAAAGCGCGTCCCGACCCTTGAACCAGGATGTCTCGCTGGCCTGGCGCAAAGCGTCCAAGCTCGGCTGTTCCGTTCCCGAAGCCGCGTTGGCGAAGCCCGGCAGTTCGAACACCACCCACGAGCTCTGGTCCATTTCGGCCAGGCTGAGGGTGACTTCCGGCCTTTCGGTCCTGACCTGGACCTCGGTGCCAGCACGCACATTGCTTTGGCTGCCTGCGACCTGAAATTCCGTGCCGTTGCGAACCAGCGTAATGGGCGCTTGAGGCGGGGGCGGATTGGAGAGAGCGGCCAGAATGCCGGAACCTCCGCCCGGACCCCTGCCGTTCGTTCCCGGACGTCCGGGAGAAAAGCCCGAGCGCGGTGCGAAAGACAATCGCCCGACATCACCAGCGCAGACGGAAGCGTTCCAATCCGGCTGGATCACGCAGGTGTCGTCGGTTACGACGCTGTTGTTCTCGCCATCATGGAGATTGATGTGCGACATCGGGATGCCCGATGTCGTACCGTCCAGATCGAGGATCGACAGGGTCCTCCAGGACCCGCCTCCCCGGTTGTCGTTGTCGAACCGCGGGTCGATGTTCGGGAAATAGACCGGCTTGGCGTTAATGTACTCCGCAGTCCTGATGGTGCTTGCGGTGGTAACGCCCGAACTGTTGAACATAAGCCACGACAGAGCACCTGTCTTGCGCAGATCATTGTCCTGGTAGTTTACGAAGGTCGTGTCCTGGACCTCGTTGCGATAGTCGTAATATTCGTAGGCGCGGATGGGATAGTCCGGAATCAGGGGCTTCGGCAGGCTGCGACCGTAAGCGACTTCTTCCGGCGTCCGGGGATTGCCGACATTGTCGGTCTCGCCCACGAACAGGGAATCGGTCACCAACGAGGTATATGTCTCGGTGCCGAAGGACCCTGACGATATCGTCACGCCGATGGCGTTGTCAGCGGACTTCAGGTTGCGGAACGTGAGCAGTTCGCCCCGGCCCCACAGACCTTGATTCCGGTTTTTGTAGGCAACGAGGTCGTCGAAATAGGTAACCAGCGCCTCGCTGCTCGGGTCGGTCGGGTCCTTCAACGGCAGGTATGTGTTGCCGGCCAGCGCGAAGGTGTTGTCTTCCGCGATGTTCCGGTCGAACATGAACCCGTCGTAGTTCGAATGGGCGATGTTGCCCCTGAACTCGCGCAGCAGCGTCCGGCGCGGCCAGGTATTGAGGCTGACCTCTGTACCCAGGTGGGCGCCATTCGGGTGTTCCGGCAGCGATAGCCAGAACCCGATCTGATCGGAGCCGGCCGCCACATTGTCGATGTAGCTGTTGTCCGGGTTGGTGATCCAGAAGGAGGACACGGTGTTGTCTGAAGGCAGCAAGGTGTTGCCGCCGAAGAAGCTGGCTTGCCTGTGTTCAAGGCGGTTTTCCCACGTGTGGGTAACCTCGCCATTGGGGGCAATATTGGACGGCACGCAGTCCAGCGTCGGATGGCACTTGGTCTGGATTGCCAGGTTACTGACGAAGCGGTTGCCGGTTTCGATCCCGTCTTCAAGGAAGAAGCAGTGGCCCACGGTGTTGAAGGTGACGTTGTTCTCCACTGCAAGATTGTTGGTACCGTGGACGGTCACACAGCGATTGTACGTGTCATGGATGGCGGCATTGCGGACATATTGGCCCGCGCCTTCGCCAAGGATGTGGAAATGGACCGGATAGCGCGCCAGCGTCAGATGCTGCCCCATCCGCGAAAGCTCGACGCCGTCGATATACATCCTGGAGCCGGCCATCGCCATGATGTGCCCGCCGAAATGGCTGGTCGCCGCATCTTCGGAGGCCTGAATACGAATATTGCGCGTCAGATTGGCGACCTCTCCGCGCTGGTCCACGCCGAAAGTGATCTCGCCAAAGTGCATATATTCCAGCGGCGCATCGATGGTGATGGTGCTGCCGTTGACAGCAGTAATGGTGCGGCGCTCTGCCTGACGCGGATTGAAGTCGGTTGAGGCGAGGACGATCTCGTCACCCGCGCGCCAGCCGCTCGCCTCCAGCACGGTGAAAGAGGTGCTGCCAGCCTCAGCCGTGGCCGACAGCTTCGACCACGTGTGCTCGCGATTGCCATGCAGGCTCAATGTGCCGCGTAGCATCATGATGCCGCGGTCGCCCATGGTGTTGATGTCCTCGCCCGGAACCTTGTCGGTCAGCGTGATGACCGCCTCATGCTCGAACGGATCGGCCTCGGTGCCGATCTCCAGCTCGCCGCCAGCCAGGTAGACCCAGTCGGTGGTGAGCGCCAGGTCGCGCTCGTCGACGAAGGTCAGCTTGCCCTGCACCGTCAGGCTGCGCAGGTCAGGCGGGCTTACGTCGAGCAGCATCTCGGTGCCGCGCGGAATGGTCACTTCCTCGCCCGCGGCGGGTACCCGGCCCGAAGGCCATGTCGCGGCATCGGACCACTTGACGGTCCGCGTGAACGCCGACGGCGGTGCCACGTCCATCACCATGTTGGCGTGATCCGCGTGATCCTGCGCCGCGACTCCTGCACCTGTGGCAAGCAGTAGGGTGGCGGGCACGAGGCGAGCATAAAGGAGCAGGCCAGACCGTTTGCGCATGATGATATTCCCCTCCGGGACGACGAGTCCCTTGTTTTGCCCAGCGTTGTGCAACGGATGAACTCTGTTGCCAAGCGGTCGAGCAGCAAAAAGCGAAAGACGTTCCATTGCCTTGTGACCTGGCGGGCAGCTTGGAAGCTTTACGAAGAAGGCGTCGTCTTTGACACGAACCCACAGCTGTCGAGCAAGGTGAGCAAAAAGCATTTTACAGAGGAAAATCATGGAACGCTGGAAATAATCACGAAACCCAGGATCAAGTACTATCTGAACAGCCAAGCCAAAGCATCATCTTGCATCTGAATGCCTGGCCGCTTTTATCCTGGCATTCCAATGGACCGAATGTCTCAACTGAAAGCGCGTATCTGCCATCGAAAGCCTAAAGGTATTATCCAGAGGCCCCAATGGGTGTCCTGTATCTAATAAAATTACGTTAAACTTTACTATCAAGGACTTCGATATACTATTAGGGCCCTGTAAGCGGCGCCATCACTTTCGGAAGAAAAATCCGCAACATTCGGCCGTAAAGCTGATTGGGTCATGCTTGGCTGCCTTTGGGTGGAGAAGCGAACTCCAGCCCGGCCATACCCACCTGAGATCGGTGGTAGTGCATGATACGGCTGGAACTGTGTTCGGCTGTTCGAACAAAAACTGCTCAGTGATTAGGCTGACGCACCGCCCTGTCAGGCGCCCCCTGCCCGCGCGATCAGACCGTCTAGCGCGGCACGCCCCCGGCGCAATTCGTCCAGAATATTGCGGAGTTCGGCCCGAGTTATCTTTCGCCCACCATCGCTCTCGTTCGCCTCAACCTCGATAATCCGATGAAGGGCGGTAACGATCGCCAACACCGGTTCGCCAACCTGCCGGGCCTGTGGAAGCGGTATCGCACGCGCATTTGCCAGAGCTAGAAAAGGGTCGATCGCGCCGGGTCCGAATTCCTGTTCGATCCGCACCAGCAAAGCGGGATCAAGGCTGGTGGTCCTGTTCCGGGCATTGCGAATAGTCGAGGCAGAGCAGCCGATCCGGGCAGCCAGCGCTCGGTCGGACCAAGTGGCAGACCGGCGGATGTTGGCGATCACCTCGCAGATTGCGTCCCGATAGGCATCGGTGCTGATGGCCTTGCTGCCAGATGAAGTCATAGGCCTGGTTGCACCTGTCGTTGTCATCTTGTGCAACATCCTAAGCATTAACGCGGCAACTTGTCCAAGACCTTGCTGCGGCATCTCCGGTATCGTTGGGGTGTGATGCACTTCGACAGACGCAATTTTCTCGCCGCCCTTGGCGGCTCAATGGCGGTTTGCACGGGGCTGGTGCGCTGGCCACTTGCTGCCGATGCGGCGAGTGCGCGGGATGTTCCTCCAGTCCGCACCATGCCAGCGACTAGTGGGGCAAATGCTGCCTTGCTGGGTGTGCCGCTGTGGCAGGAAACGCTGGCCGCGCTTGATCGCCATGCGGCGCTGGTTGAGCGAGATCGGCTGGCCATCGCTGATTTCAGCAACTCATCGGCCGAGCCCCGTTTCCACCTTGTCGACCTGCAAGGCGGAACGGTCGATGTCCTGCATGTGACGCATGGAAGTGGTTCGGATCCGCACCACACGGGCTGGTTACAAAGCTTCTCCAATCGGCCGGGTTCCAATGCCACCAGCGAGGGAGCCTATCTCACCTGTGACTATTACACCGGCAGGCATGGCCGGTCGCAACGGCTCCAAGGTCTCGACCCCAGCAACGACAAGGCAATGGAACGTGCCATCGTGTTCCATTCTGCGGACTATGCCGAACCTCGGATGCTCGCGCAAATCGGCAAGCTGGGGCGCAGCCAGGGCTGTCTTGCCTTCTCCGAAGCCGGACTTAGCCACGTGTTCGAATTTCTGGGCGAAGGTCGCCTTCTTTTGTCCGGCAAGGCCTGATCGCCGCTTTATGGCTTAAGCCTACAGCAGCAGCCATCAGCTGCCGCTTCAGCACCTCGTTTTTTGGAAGCTTAACTCGATCGAAACCAAGAATCCGTATTCATTTGCCTGGCTCCTACGTAAAACTGAATAGAACTGGTGCGTCCATGGCAGTGAAAAATTTCCTCACCGGACTCACCGGTAGGAGCGGAGTTCCGCTCAGGGGCCAAGCCAACGCCAGTTCCCAAGCGTCAGTGGCGCTGCGCTTGCGCATTTTGGACGAGTACGACCTGGTCGGAATAAGCTGGATCTGGGCGACCGATTCAAAGGGGGTGCTGGTCTATCTCTCCGACGGGGCCGTTCAGGAAGCCGAACTGGCAGCCGATGATCTCATCGGCAAACCCCTGATCGAGCTGTTTGAGACCGACTCAAACAGCAGTCAAAGCGACCAGAGCAGGTCACTCCCGTTCCAGCTCAAGTCGCGACTGAAGATCAGGGATCAAGTTGTAAGACTTCATAGCGGCAACTCCGGCCATAAGGCTCGTGAGATATGGTGGTCACTGTCAGGGCAACCTGTGTACGATGCATCGGGAGAATTTTCCGGGTACCGAGGCAGCGCCAGCGACGTGACCTTGGAACATAAACGTAACCTCGTGGACGCTAAACTGGCCGATTTCGATTCCCTGACCGGCTTGTCCAATCGCGACAAGATGCAACGGCAGATCGACGCCACCTTGGCAACTTTCAAAGCATCAGGGCGCTCCTGTGCATTGATGATGTTGGATCTCGACAAGTTCAAGCGTGTCAACGACACCTTAGGTCACCAAGCTGGTGATACGCTACTGATCGAAGTGGCCAAAAGACTACAAAGTGTTGTGGGGAATTGGGGCAAAATCGGCCGGCTGGGCGGGGATGAATTCCAGATTATGATCGCAGACGAGGATGATCGAGGTAAGCTCGGAAAGCTTGCCGAGAAGATCATTCAGATTGTTTCCCAGCCGTATGCGCTGGAAGAAGGCAAACGAGCCATTATCGGTGCTTCTGTCGGAATTGCGGTTGCTCCGTTTGACGGCGAGACCACCGAGGAACTGACCCGATCAGCAGACATGGCGCTTTACGCTTCCAAGAATGGTGGGCGCGGCCAATTCCGCTTCTATGCAACCGACCTGAAAAACGAAGAGCAAGAACGTCAGATCGTTCTGGATGACTTGCGAGAAGCGCTCGATCTTGACCAGTTGAGCCTGCACTATCAGCCTGTTGTCGCCATAGAGACCGGCCACGTTGTAGGCTTGGAGGCGCTGCTGCGCTGGGAGCATCCGGAACGCGGCTTTGTTAGCCCAGGCCAGTTCATTCCAATCGCCGAAGATAGCGACCTGATCAATAATCTGGGCGAATGGGCCTTGCGCACCGCCTGCCACGCGGCAACAAAGTGGCCCAAGAGCCTGCGCGTCGCGGTCAATGTTTCGGCCGTTCAGTTTGCGAATCCCGGCCTGCCCGCGGTGGTCGCAAACGCACTTGCTCACTCTGGACTGGAGCCCGATCGCCTTGAACTTGAGCTCACTGAGAGCATTTTTGTTGGCGACAACGACGAGATCGAGAAGACATTCGCCCAGTTGAAAGGCCTCGGCGTCAGGTTGGCGCTAGATGATTTTGGCACCGGCTATTCCTCCCTCAGCTACTTGCGATCGGCCCCTTTTGACAAGATCAAGGTTGATAAGAGCTTCGTAGATAGCTGCGTTCAGAAGGATAAGAACAGCGCCAAGATTATTGCCGCAATTATCGGACTGGCAAACGCATTGAACATGGAAACGACTGTCGAGGGCGTTGAAGCGTTCGATCAGTTGGAAGTGGTAAAACGCAACGGCGCAAAGACCGTCCAAGGATTTATCTATTCGCGACCGATCAGCGAGGATGTTCTACTCCAGCTGATAGAGGCTGGCGAATTTAAGATCGCACCCGACGGTCCCCAGACCTATCGTCCAGATCGGCGCTCCGTTTTCCGAAGGATCGGCGTCATCCACGAAGACTACTACTATAACGCGGTTATGCGTAACCTCTCGAGGAGCGGAGCTGGAATAGAAGGCATCGTCGGCGTCGACGTCGGTACTGATTTGGTTCTGGATCTTGGTGAGGGCCAGATGGTGGTGTGCAAGGCTGTCCGTTCCAGCGATGCGGAAATTGGCGTAGAATTCGAAACCGAGCTCACCACCGACGGTTCGGGCGGGCTCTGCACGCGCCACCGGGTATCGCCCTACTCAGTAGCCGCGGCCGGGCTACCGAAACAACCCGGCACTGCCGGGCCGACAGAGGGAATGCGCGACAAATCGAAACCAAAATTCTTCGAGGTCAGCCGTTGAGCCCATGGTCCTGGTTTGACTTGCGCACGATGCGTTCTCACTGACGCACATAGTGCCTCGCTCTCGATAGCGGTATTAAGGCAACGAAAGCTTGGTCTGGAACACCTGGCGGCGCTGGATCCGGCTCCGGCTCCGGCTGGTCGTTCTACTCCGGAGGTGGGATCAGGCTGTCTATGCGGTAGATGACATCGTTTCCGGCCAAGATCGGGCTGCCGACAATCCTGGGGCTGCCTTCCTCGCCTCCGATCCGCACGGCTTGCTCGTCGCGTCGCAGAGTGATCGGGCCAGCTCCCATTGTGGCGAGGGTCAACATGCCACCGGACCGTTCCAGGGCCTGATCGATATCTGCTTCCAGCATCGCCCCCGGGGCGATATGCTGGAGCAAGACAGCAACAAGTTGCGGGCGACCTTCGGCTGTCTCCAGGCTTTGGATCTGGTCGCTCTCGAGAGCGGACCATGCCTCATCGACAGGTATGAAGATGGTGTAACTTCCCTCACCGTCCAGCGCCTGCCCAAGTTGGCCCGAATTGATGAGCCGCGATGAGATGGACAGATCGCTCGTCCCGCTCAGCGCCTCGCTTACGGACTGGAATTCGGTTGAGGCACCAGCCTCGCCCGATACCGGATCCTGCGCCTGGCAGGACACCAGCAAAGCTGAAGCCGCCAACATCAGGCCTGCAGCGATTGGTCGCGCCGCGTTATGGCTGCCCCGGCCCACGATCAAACCACCAATTCGATGAGGCTGCGGACAATTTGCGTGGTCGGGTCAACCTCGTACACATAGCCATCGTTGTATCGGTAAAGGCTGGAGCTGTTATCGCTGTAGCGATCGCGATACCCGGTTGGCACGTTGTAGACATCGTAACCCGGCGGCATGCGAGAACCGACGCTCCAGTCATCTCCCGTGATCAGACCGGCGATGGACTGGATCAGCTGGGTTTCCGGATCGACTGCAAATACCGCCCCGTTCGCCACGCGATAGTCGTAGCTACTGCCGCTTCCATAGTAATTCGTCTGATAGGGATTCAGCTGATAGCTCGCATAGTTCGCCGGCCAACTGTTGCCCCCGAACAAAGCCCCGCCCAGCAGCGGAAGCGCGCTGGTGATCAGATTTGTCCGGGGATCGACAAGGTAGGCATAGCCACGGTCATACCGCCAGTCACGGTCTCCACCGGTGCGAAACCAGTCCGAATAGCGATACCACCGCAAGTCCCGATCATTGCTGCCCGAAAGCTTCCGCGCCTGGCCCGGAGGAAGGCAGCCATTGTTCTTTTGCTGCAAACCCGGCGGACATCCCTCGAAGCCGGGACTGCGCCACGCATACCTGCCGCCTTCGACCGTCCGCATGACCCTGTCACTCACGCGCCGGGCTTGGGCGGGTAGCGGGATAGCAGCGTCACCCTGCGCTGCGCGGCGCTGATTTTGGCCCTGCCCTTGGCCTTGCCCCGGACCCTGCTCTGACTGGGCTCGCTGCGGTTGGCCATTTCCGCGGTTCTCGTTGGCGGGTTGAGCATTGCGGCCGGCATTTGCGGCCCCCATGCGGGGCGTCTGGTTGTTGGCAGGACCGTTGCCGCGATTGCTCTGCGCTTGCGGGCCGCGCTCAACTTGCTGGCCATTGCCTTGGACCTGATTACCCTGGCCCTGATTACCCTGGCCCTGATTACCTTGGCCCTGCGCGAACACCGATACGGGTTGGACCACCAGAACCACGCCAGCTAGTATGGATATCATTCGCATTTGGACGGTCCTTAAAATCTACCTATCCAGAATGTATTGATGCGCTTTGCGTTCCCAAGCCACAAGCCCCCCGTGGTGGCCATATTGTTCGCCGGCAAAGTTGCCGCCCGTGCCTGAATGCGGAGGATATGCTTCGCCCTGTCGTGGGCTTCAATCGGCCGGAATAGGCCGCAGCATTCTGTTATCTATTCCTCAATTTGAGCGCATCAATCATGGATCGCGGAACAGGTTTGAAGCAGCGCTGTCAGTTTGGCGTCACTTCGATCGCCTGGATCTCGATCGCGTCTGGCTTGCCTGCGAAATCCAGCAGTTCGCCCACTTCGGCATCCATCATCGCGCGGCACAGGGGGGCAGAAAAGGACAGCAGGCCGGATGCCGGGTCCGCCTCGTCATCGCCCACGATCGTGATCGAACGGTCCTGGCCGTTGAGCCGGATGGCCACCGTGGTGCCGAAAGCGACGCGCGTGCCATCGGGTGCAGGCACCAGCTCGGCCGTGGCCTGCCGGGTTTGCCAATAGCGCAGATCACGCCGCATGGCGGCAATTTCGGTCTCGCCCGTCAGGTTGGGCAGTGCGGCTGACAGTTCGGCAACTTTGCTGCGGACCTGGGCCAGCCCCCGCTGCGTAACGAGATTGGGACCCTTTGGCAGCGGCAGCTCGAACTTGGGTTCGAGATGTTCATCGTCTCCCTCGCGGCGAAATGCGACGCTCATGCCTGCTTACTCCTCGGCGACAGTCCAGTTTGGCAAATCGGGATCCACGGCCAGCAGTGCAAGCCCGTGGGCGATCGAAGTCAATTCGTTGCCTTGCGCGATCCGGCCCGCGCCAAAGCGCTGCTCGAACAGTTGGCGAACCGCCGGGATCAAGGACGAGCCCCCGGTCAGGAACACGTGGTCGATCTGATGCGCCAACAGGCCGGCCTTGGCCAGCGCACTGTCCACCGTAACGGCAATGCGCCGCAGGTCCGGTTCGATCCAGCGCTCGAAATCATCGCGCGAGACTTCTGCCTCGATGGCAATACCCGGACCTTGAAAGCGGAACTCTGCCCGGGTTTGGGTTGAAAGCGTGCGCTTCAACTGACCGACCGTCTCATACAGCGAATGGCCAAGTTCGTTCTCGATCACCGCGATCATGCGCTTGATCGCGGCTGGGCTGGTGGCGCCGCGCTCCAGTCGCGCCAGCTCGTCCAGCGTCCGCCGGTTGCGCATCAGCGCCAGGCGCGACCAATCGCCAAAATCGGTAAAGTGGCCCGCAGGGATCTCCAGCACCTTGTCGAACGAGCGATAGGTGCTGCCCTTGCCCAGCAATGGCAGCACCAGGTGATCCATGATCCGGTAATCGAACCTGTCGCCCGCAATGCCGATGCCGGCCGAACCCAGCGGGACACAGCGCCGCGCGGTGCCAGGTGCCTCGACCCGCACGATCGAAAAATCGCTGGTGCCGCCCCCGAAATCCGCCACCAGCAAGGTCGCCGGATCGGTCAGGCGGGAAGCAAAGCTGTAGGCCGCGCCCAGTGGCTCGTAAACATAGCTGACCGGGCGCCCCAGCACGGCAAACATCGCATCATAGCGCGCCCGGGCCAGCGCCGGATCTGGCCGGGCACCGACATAGCGCACAGGGCGTCCGATCACGATGCGATCGGGCAGGTCGGCCAGGGCCGCGCCGCCATGGGCCAGCAGGTGGGAAAGGAAAATCTGCCCCAGTTCTTCAAACCGCAAACGCTTGTTGAACAGGCTGGCGCTTTCGAACAGCGGATTGGCGGCCATCGACTTGAAGGATTGCAGGAAGCGGCTGCCCTGCGGAAAATCGAGAAACTCGGCGATGGCCCAGGGGCCTGCCTCATGGCACAGTTCGCCGCGGCTGGTGTCGTCCGGCCAGAAGCACAGCGCGGACCGGAACACTGCGGTGGCGCCGCCGGGCGCGGCAAAATCAACGAGGGTTGCCTGCCCATCATCAAGCGTGCGGGCGATAACTGAATTGGTGGTACCGAAATCGATCCCGACAGCACGGGCGGCAGGCGTGCTGATCGTCATGTCCGGCATCCTTATGTCAGCCGCGAGCGGTTGGCGCCTATGGCAGCGCAGCCATGTTTGTGCAATCGGGGTTTACGCCATCGGGGATTGGCCGCGAGCCGTCACACTACCTTGGCAAAGGCCGCGATGCCGGCCAGCGACGCCAGAGGTGCAGCTTGCTGCGGGCTGGATGCAAAGGCCGGAACTGGCGCAGCTCCGCAAAAGATGGCTTCCATGGTCTGGACACAGGTTACCACACCATCATCGGCCAACGCATACCACACCTGCTTGGCTTCCTTGCGCGTGGTGACGAGGTCCGCCCGGCGCAATTCGGCCAATTGCTGGCTAAGTGCGGGCTGGGTGATCCCGGTTGCTTCACCGATGTCGGCCACCGACCGCTCGCCACGCAACAGGCAGCTCAGGATCATCAGTCGCTGGGGCTGGGCAAAGACGCGCAGCTTGTCGGCCACGCTGGCTGCGATGTCCCGGTCTTCGAAAATCGCGCTCATGCGAGCGGCCGGCAGAACCAGTCTGCCCCTTCATCCAGGCCTGCACTTCCATCGGGCGGCGGGGCCAGCAGCGATGTGCCCGGCTGCCAGCCTTCCGGCGCAAATGCCTTGCCGTCCTGGACAGCCTTGAGCGCGGCCACCATTCGCAGCATTTCGGCGGCCGAGCGACCCACGTTGTGCGGATAGGTAGTGATGGCCCGGACAATACCGTCGGGATCGATGAAGTAGGCGGAACGCATGGCCATGGCATCGGTGCTGGCGCCATCGATCATGCCATAGGCATGGCCGATCACCATGCTGGGATCCTCGATGATCGGGAAATCGATTGTCACCTTGAATTGCCGCTCGATCGCCCGCACCCAGGCAAGGTGGGCATAGAGGCTATCGACCGACAGCCCGACCAGCGCACAATCGAGGGCATCGAATTCGGCTTGCAGCCCGGCGAGCCCGACGAATTCGGTTGTGCAGACCGGGGTAAAATCGGCCGGATGCGAGAAGAATATCAGCCAGCGCCCGCGATAGGCCGAAAGCCTTACCTGCCCCTTGGTCGATCGGGCGATAAAGTCTGGAGCAAGCTCGCCGATCCTTAAGGAACGGGATGCGTTGTCGATCGTAAGCTCGGTCATAAGTCCTGCAATTTTCTAACCTAGGCCCATGCCGTTCAAGGCGGGTTGACGCAACCTCTGTAGATGATTACATAGTTTATGTAAATATGATTTACAGGAGTTTTCCGTGACTGATTCTGCCCTTGCCACTGCCAACGCCCAGGTCATCGCCGCGCAAGCAGGCGTGCCGGTGATCAAGTCCTTCTTCGACGAGGCGACTTTCACGGTCACCTATGTCGTCCACGATCCCGCAACCCGCCGTGCAGCCGTGATCGACAGCGTGCTCGACTTTGATGCTGCCTCGGGTCGCACCTCTCATGCGTCAGCCGACGCAGTCATTGCCTATGTCGAGGAAAAGGGTCTTGCGGTAGACTGGCTGCTCGAAACGCACGCCCACGCCGATCACCTGTCCGCCGCACCTTATCTGCAGCGCAAGCTGGGCGGCAAGATCGCCATTGGCGAACACATCACCACGGTGCAGGATGTGTTCGGCAAGCTGTTCAACGTGGGCGAAGACTTCCGCCACGACGGGTCGGATTTCGACAAGTTGTGGCGCGATGGTGACCAGTTCACCATCGGCAACCTGGGCGTGACCGTGCTGCATGTGCCCGGCCATACCCCGGCCTGCATCGCCTATGTGATCGGCGATGCGGTGTTTGTGGGCGATACGATGTTCATGCCCGATTACGGCACGGCCCGGGCCGATTTTCCCGGCGGCGATGCGCGCACGCTGTATCGTTCGGCCCGCCGGATCCTGGCGCTGCCGCCAGAAACCCGGTTGTTCATGTGCCACGATTACCTGCCCGAAGGCCGGACCGAATATGTCTGGGAAACCACCGTGGAAGCGGAGCGCAAGGCCAATGTCCATATCCATGATGGCCTGACCGAGGATGAATTCGTGACGATGCGCGAGGCGCGTGATGCCACCCTGGCCATGCCGCGGCTGATCCTGCCTTCGGTCCAGGTCAACATGCGTGCAGGCCACCTGCCCGCAGCCGAAGCCAACGGCGTGACCTACCTCAAGATCCCGGTCAACGCGGTATGATCCCCGGCTTCCCCCATGCCATGCCGGTCGAAGGCTTTGCCGGCGGCCTGCTGATCGGGCTTGCCGCAGCGATCATGCTGCTGGGCCTTGGGCGGATCGCCGGGGTCAGTGGCCTGGCCGCGCGCGCCACGGGCATTGCCGATACCGGCGCGCCGCGCGGGCTGGCTGTGGCCTTCGTGGTTGGCCTGCCGCTGGGCGCGCTGCTCGTCTCGTTGCTGGCCGGTGGGGTAGAAGTGCGCTTTCCGCCCTCCATCTGGCCGCTGGTGATTGGCGGGCTGCTGGTGGGCTTTGGCACGCGCCTTGGTTCGGGCTGCACCAGTGGCCACGGGGTCTGTGGCCTGTCGCGGCTGTCGCGCCGGTCGATGGTAGCAACGGCAATGTTCATGGCGAGCGGCTTTGTCACCGTCGCCCTGCTGCGGATGGGAGGCCTGCTGTGAAACAGAACATGATTGCCCTTGCCGCCGGCCTGCTGTTCGGCGCGGGCCTTGCCTTCTCCGGTATGGCCGATCCGGCGCGCGTGCAGGGCTTCCTCGACCTGTTCGGGCAATGGGATCCCACGCTCGCCTTCGTGATGGGCGGGGCCATGATCCCCATGGCCATCGCCTGGATGGTGCAGCGCCGGATGACGAGCCCGCTGGCAGTCTCAAAGTTCAGCTTGCCTGGCACCGCCCAGCTTGATCGCCCGCTGGCTATCGGGGCCGTGCTGTTCGGCATGGGCTGGGGGATCGCGGGCCTGTGCCCCGGTCCGGCGCTTGCCGACCTCGCCATTGCGCCGCTCGCCGTGCTGCCTTTCGTTATCGCCATGCTCGCCGGAATGGCACTGCACCGGATTCTGCCCTCGCGGCCCTGAGAAACTTGGCCCCGCAGGGGCAGACTGGATCGTCCAATGCCTATCAAGCCGATTTCAAAGGACTTCTCGGTGACCGAACAGGTCACTGTCGAGGATTTGCAGGCCGCGGCAGCGCAGGGCTTCAGGTCGGTCATCTGCAATCGCCCCGATGGGGAAGAGCCGGGCCAGACCGCGGCTGCTGAACTGCAGCGTGTGGCTGAGGAGCTGGGGATGCAGTTCCGCCATATCCCCGTGGTGCCCGGCGCGATCACCGACGCCGACGCGGCGCAGATGGGCAAGGCCCTTGCCGAACTGCCCACCCCCGTGCTGGCCTTTTGCCGCAGCGGCGCGCGTTCGACCAAGCTGTATGAGATGGTGCAGGCCACGCACGCCAGACCAGCAGAGGAGCCAGCAGAGGGCAGAGTCTACGACATCGTCATCGTGGGCGGCGGCAGCGCGGGCATCGCCACTGCAGCCAGCCTGCTCAAACGGCGGCGCGATCTGTCCATCGCGGTGATCGAGCCGAGCGAGGTGCATTACTACCAGCCCGGCTGGACAATGGTGGGGGCCGGTGTGTTCTCGGCCGAATTCACCCGTCGCACCGAACAATCGGTCATGCCGCGCGGTGTCGACTGGATCAGGACAGCGGCATCGGGGTTCGCCCCCGATGATAATCGCGTACTGCTGGAAGACGGCAGCTCGGTCACCTATCGCGCGCTGGTGGCCTGTCCGGGGATCAAGCTGGACTGGGATGCCATCCCCGGCTTGCGCGAAACGCTGGGGCTGAACGGCGTTACTTCCAATTATCGCTATGACCTTGCGCCTTATACCAACCGGCTGGTCAAGGATCTGAAGGGTGGCCGGGCGCTGTTCACCCAACCGCCCATGCCGATCAAATGCGCCGGAGCGCCACAGAAATCCATGTATCTTTCCTGCAGCAAGTGGGAAAAATCCGGCGTGCTGGCCAGCGTCGATGTCCAGTTCCACACCGCCGGGGCCGTGCTGTTCGGCGTGGCGGCCTATGTGCCGGCGCTGATGGAATATGTCGAACGCTACAACGCCCACATCAATCTTGAATCCAGACTTGTGGCGATCGATGGCCCGGCCAGGATCGCCACGTTCGAACAGAAGCGCGGCGATACGGTTACCCGGGTCGAAGAGAAGTTCGACATGATCCACGTGGTACCGCCGCAGGTGGCCCCTGATTTTGTGCGCAGCAGCCCGCTGGCCGCCGCCAGCGGCTTTATCGAGGTGGACGAGGCCACGCTGCGCCACGTTCGCTATGCCAATGTCTTTGCGCTTGGCGATGCCTGCTCGGCCTCCAATGCCAAGACCATGGCGGCAGCCCGCAAGCAGGCGCCCGTGGTGGCGGTGAATGTGCTGGCCGCGCTGGAAGGCAAACCGCCGGTGGCAGACTATGACGGCTATGGCAGTTGCCCGCTGACGGTAGAAAGCGGCAAGATTGTGCTGGCCGAATTCGGCTATGGCGGAAAACTGCTGCCCAGCTTCCCCAACTGGCTGATCGATGGCACCCGCCCCTCGCGCCTGGCGTGGCTGCTCAAGGATACGATCCTGCCGCCGGTCTATTGGCATGGCATGCTCAAGGGACGCGAATGGATGGTCGAACCGCACAGGATCGGCTCCTGAGGTGCCCGCGATGAAGGGCCTGGCGCGCTACCTGCCGATCCTCGATTGGGGCCGCACTTATAACCGCACGGTTCTGACCAGTGACCTGGTAGCCGCGATGATCGTCACGATCATGCTGATCCCGCAAAGCCTGGCCTATGCCATGCTGGCAGGCCTGCCGCCAGAAGTGGGCCTGTACGCCTCGATCCTGCCGATTGTTGCCTATGCCGTGTTCGGCACCAGCCGTGCGCTGGCCGTGGGTCCGGTCGCGGTCATCTCGCTGATGACGCTGACCGCGGCGAGCAGCATTGCTGCGCCCGGTAGCCCGGAATTCATCGCCGCTGCCCTGATCCTGGCCCTGCTGTCGGGCCTGATGCTGATTGCGATGGGGGTGTTGCGACTGGGCTTTTTGGCCAACCTGCTGTCGCACCCGGTAGTATCCGGCTTCATCACGGCCAGCGGGATCATCATCGCCACCAGCCAGGTCAAATCGCTGCTGGGAGTGAGCGCCAGCGGACAAGCCCTGCCCGAACTGGTCCGCACGCTGGTGGATAACGCCGCCAGCACCAATTTCCCCACCCTCGCCATCGGAATCACGGCGACAGCGTTTCTGTTCTGGGTGCGCAAGGGATTGAAGCCGCTGCTGATGAAGGCAGGACTGCCGCCCCGCCCGGCTGATCTGATCGCCAAGGCCGGACCGATCGCGGCGGTTGCGCTGTCCACGCTGGCGGTGATCGCGTTCGACCTGGAAGCGCAAGGGGTGAAGGTGGTGGGCGACATTCCGCAAAGCCTGCCGCCCTTCACCGTGCCGATGTTCGATGCCGAACTGTGGCAACGGCTGGCCGTGCCTGCCCTGCTGCTGTCGATCATCGGCTTTGTCGAGAGCGTATCGGTGGCGCAAACGCTGGCGGCAAAGAAGCGCCAACGCGTGGTGCCAGACCAGGAACTGATCGGACTTGGCGCGGCTAATGTGGCAGCCAGCTTCACGGGCGGATACCCGGTGACCGGTGGCTTTGCCCGTTCGGTCGTCAACTTTGATGCCGGGGCGGAGACGCCTGCTGCCGGCGCCTTCACCGCTGTCGGCATCCTGATCGCCGCGCTGTTCCTGACACCGCTGCTGGCATCGCTGCCGATCGCCACGCTGGCCGCCACGATCATCGTGGCCGTCCTCAGTCTGGTCGACTTCAAGACTCCGCGCGCGGTCTGGCGCTATTCCAGGGCAGACTTTGCCGCCATGATGGCGACGATTTCGGTGACACTGCTGGTGGGGGTCGAACCGGGCGTGATTGTGGGCGTGGCGCTCAGCCTGGCGCTGTTCCTGTGGCGCGCATCGCGTCCCCATGCCGCCATTGTCGGGCGGGTTCCCGAAACCGAGCACTTCCGCAATGTGAAGCGCCATGCGGTGTTCACCGATCCGCGCGTGCTGACCATCCGCATCGACGAAAGCCTGACCTACCTCAACGCCCGCTGGCTGGAAGAATTTGTGCTACAGGAGGTGGCGGACCACACACAACTCAAGCACCTCATCCTGATGTGTTCGGCGGTCAACGGGATCGACGCTTCAGCGCTGGAAAGCATCGAGGCGATCAATCACCGGCTGGCCGATGCCGGGGTCACGCTGCACCTGTCCGAGGTGAAGGGGCCGGTAATGGACGCGCTGGAACGCTCGCATTTTCTGCAGGAGCTGACCGGGCAGGTGTTCCTTTCCCAGAACGACGCATTCGATGCGGTAGTGGCCCGGGCAGACAGCGCTGACGAGGCGGGAGAACCTGTCGACCTGTGGATGGCCCGGGGGCTGATCTAGCCGTATTCCGGGCCGCGCAAGATCAATTACAGCTTATCATATTATCGATTTCATTAATCGCGTAATTGAATTGGCCATCCGTTCTCGATCGGCTCATTGCTGGCAAGCGAACCAGCAAAAGGACAATGCCATGACCCTCCACATCGGCGACACTGCCCCCGACTTCACCACCGAAACCCAGTTCGGCCCGATCAGCTTCCACGATTGGGCTGGCGATAACTGGGTGTTCCTGTTCAGCCACCCGGCCGATTTCACACCGGTCTGCACCACCGAAATGGGCCGCACTGCCCAACTCGCTGGTGAATTTGCCGCCCGCAACGTCAAGCCGCTCGGTCTTTCGACCGACACCGCTGAAGAACACCTGCGCTGGATCGAGGATGTCAACGACACCCAGCATACCGAGCTCAAGTTCCCCATCCTGGCCGATGCCGACCTCTCGGTGGCGAAGCTGTACGACATGATCCATCCGCAGCAGAGCGAGACAGCGGCAGTGCGATCCGTGTTCATCATCGATCCGGCCAAGCGGATCCGCCTGATGATGACCTACCCGATGAGCGTGGGACGCAACTTTGCCGAGATCCTGCGCGTGATCGATGCTTTGCAGACCGGCGACAAGTTCCGCGTGGCCACCCCGGCCGATTGGGAAGTGGGCAAGGACGTGATCATCCCCCCTTCGATCAAGGATGACGAGGCGGCCAAGCTGTTTCCGCAAGGCTGGACCGAACATCGCCCGTACCTGCGCACCACCAATCTTGGTTGAAACCCAAGCGACAAGCCATTGCCCGGTACGCTATAACGCGGCCGGGCAGTGAGCTTTGGCCAAGCTACCGAGTCCCTGATCCCTCCTGTATTGCCGAACGAGGTCGAAGATGATCGAACAAGCCAATTTCGGCCAAGACTGGGCCATTGTGCTGGCGCGGGTGCAATTCGCCTTCACCATCAGCTTTCACTTCCTGTTTCCCGCCTTCTCCATCGGGCTGGCGAGCTTCCTGGCGGTGCTCGAAGGGCTGTGGCTGAAGACCGGCAAGGGCGTCTATGCCAACCTCTACCGCTACTGGTTGAAGATCTTTGCCGTGGTGTTCGCCATGGGCGTGGTCTCCGGCATCGTAATGTCATACCAGTTCGGCACCAACTGGTCGGTGTTTTCTGACAAGGCCGGGCCGGTGATCGGGCCGCTGATGGCCTATGAGGTGCTGACCGCCTTCTTCCTTGAAGCCGGGTTCCTTGGTGTCATGCTGTTCGGGATCAACAAGGTGGGCCGCAAGCTGCACTTCGTGGCGACGCTGGCGGTAGCCCTGGGCACATTCATTTCGGCCTTCTGGATCCTGTCGGTCAACAGCTGGATGCAGACACCGGTAGGCTTTGAAATCGCCGCCAATGGCCAGTTCGTGCCGGGCGACAGCTGGTGGACCATCGTGTTCAACCCCAGCTTCCCCTATCGCCTGGTCCACACCGTTCTGGCAGCATACCTGACCACGGCCTTCATCGTGGGCGCAGTAGGGGCGTGGCACCTGCTGAAGGACCGGGCCAACCCCCAATCCAATCCAGGCGCGCGCAAGATGTTTTCGATGGCCATGTGGATGGCGGTGATCGTGGCCCCGCTGCAGATCATGGCGGGCGATTTCCACGGCCTCAACACGCTGGAGCACCAGCCCGCCAAGGTGATGGCGATGGAAGGCCATTACCAAAGCCATCCCGATGGTGCGCCGCTGATCCTGTTCGGCATTCCCAACAGCGCGGAACGCCGGGTGGATTTTGCAATTGAAATTCCCAAGGCATCCTCGCTGATCCTGAAGCACGATCTGAACGCGCCCCTGGCCGGGCTGGACACCATTCCCGATGCCGATGAACCGCCGGTGGGCATCGTGTTCTGGGCGTTCCGGATCATGGTGGGGATCGGGTTTGCCATGCTTGGCATCGGCTTCTGGAGCCTGTTCGCACGGTCGCGCAAGAAGCTTTACGAATGGTCGCTGCTGCACAGGTTTGCGGTGGCGATGGGGCCATCGGGCCTGGTCGCGGTGCTGGCTGGCTGGGTGGTGACTGAAGTGGGCCGTCAGCCCTTCACCATCTACGGCCTGTTGCGCACTGCGGACAGCGCCTCACCGCTCGATGCGCCAGCTGTAGCGGCATCGCTGCTGGCCTTTGTGGTGGTCTATTTTGCAGTGTTCGGCATGGGCATCTGGTATCTGCTGCGATTGATGCAGAAGCCGCCCGAAGCGCACGAGGCCCCGCTCAGCGATGCACCTATCCGCACCGCCGGGCTTACCCCCGCGCCTGCGGTTCTGGAAGGAGAGCCAACATGATCGACCTGACCGTGGTGTGGGCAGCCATCATCGGCTTTGCCATTGTCGCCTATGTCGTGATGGACGGGTTTGATCTGGGCATCGGCATCCTGTTCCCGCTGTTCAAGGTGGGCAAGGATCGCGATACGGTGATGAATTCCATCGCGCCGGTGTGGGATGGCAACGAGACCTGGCTGGTGATGGGCGTGGGCGGATTGCTGGCGGCTTTCCCGCTGGCCTATGCCATCATCCTGCCCGCACTCTATGCGCCGATGATCGCCATGCTGCTGGGGCTGGTGTTTCGCGGCGTGGCGTTCGAATTCCGCTGGCGCGATCCGGCGCACCGCGCGTTCTGGGACCAGGCCTTCACCGGAGGATCGATTGTGGCCACCTTTGCCCAGGGGATCGCCTTGGGCGCGCTGCTGCAAGGCATCACGGTCGAAGGCCGGGCCTATGCTGGCGGGTGGTGGGAATGGCTCTCGCCGTTCAGCGTGCTGACCGGGTTTGGCCTGATGGTCGGCTATGCGCTGCTGGGCGCCTGCTGGATCAACTGGAAAACCGAACACGGATTGCAAAGGCAGGCGATCACTTATGCCGGAAGGCTGGGGCTGGCCCTGCTGCTGATGATCGGCGCGATCAGCATGGCCACCCTGACGCTGGAAGCGCAGTATTCGCAGCGCTGGCTGAGCTTCCCGGGTGTGCTGGCAACGGCGCAGGTGCCGCTGGCCACGCTGGTCGTGACCTTTCTGTTCTACCGCAGCCTGAAACTGCAGAAAGACGCGCAACCGTTCTTCTGGGCGCTCGCCCTGTTCGGCCTGTGCCTGGTGGGCCTTGGCGTATCGATCTGGCCCGATGTGATCCCGGCCCGCGTGACTATCTGGGAAGCCGCCGCGCCCTATCGCAGCCAGGTGTTCATGTTGGTCGGCGCAGCGATCATGGTGCCGATCATCCTGGCCTATACCGCGTGGTCATACTGGGTGTTCCGCGGCAAGGTCGGGCACGAGGGGTATCATTGATGGCGCGCGGGGTAAGGCAGTTGGCTTGGTTTGTCGCCATCTGGGCCCTCAGCGTGATGGCCATCGGCACCGTCGGCTATGTGATCCGTCTAGCTATTGTTCCCTAGCGTCAAGTCCTGCAACCGGCCGCATACCGGGATGGTGGTTCCAGCTGAAAGCCAGGCTTCCAATGCGTCGAGGTCGCTGCCCGCTTCAGCCACGGTGGGGTGGCGGGCCAGACTGGCGAACCCGTCGCCGCCGCTGGCAAGGAAGTTGTTGACCACCACCTGATAGAGCGCCGCGCCATCAAGCGGGCGGCCATCGAATGTGATGTCCACGATGCGTTGGCCGCGTGGCTGGCTGCGATCGAAGGCATAGGTCAGGTTGGCCGATGGAGCGAGCAGGGTGAAGCATGGCGTGGCCGGTCCTTCGTTGCAGAACTGCTCTTCCAGCACTGCACGCAGATCATCGCCGGTCATTTCCAGCACTTCAAGGACATTGCCGAACGGCTGCATGGCGAAGATTTCGCCATAGGTCATCACGCCGTCCTCGGCAGCGGCCAGGCCCGTGCGCACGCCGCTGGTGTTGATGAAGGCGACATCGACCCCCTCGCCCAGCGCCTGCCGGGCGGCAGCCAGCTGGGCATCGGCCACCAGGTCTGCGGCCGGGGTCTCCGGGCAGTTCTCGCCATTGACGGCGGCAGGCGTGATAGTCCCGACCACGCGCGCTGCGAGTGGCGCGGCGGCGGCGGCATAGCGTTGCACCACAGCATCGATATCGGCGCGCGATCCGGCGCTCTCCCGAACCGGCACGTTGACCGCTTCGGCTGCGATCACGCGATCGCTCGCCACATCGAATGACAGGCGGATGTCGGTCACGAAAGCGCCATATCGGCCCGCGCTGGTCAACAGGCGCATGCCGCCCTGCGCCATCGGCACGGCGCAGACATAGGACTGGTGGGTATGGCCCGATATAACCACGCCGATTGCGGGATCGAGCCGTTCCAGGATCGGCACGATCGGTCCGGACAGCGCAGGGCAGCCGGTGGTGTTCTGGAAGGGATCGACCCGGGCGCCTTCGTGGATCAGCAACACGACAGTGTTCGCCCCTTGCGCCAGCAGTTCAGCCGCCAGGGCATTGGCGGTCTCCGCCTCGTCCAGGAACGATAGCCCCTCGGTCATCGAAGGGGCCACCAGCGTGGCCGTGTCGCGCAAGGTCAGCCCCACAAACCCCACCGTGGCTGGCCCGATCTGGCGCAGCTGGGTGCCCGGGAACAGGGTCTGGCCCTGACTGTCGACGACATTGCCGGCCAGATAGGTAAAGCCTGCCCCGCCGAATGGCTCCAGCGCGCAAGGCTCGCGGCTGGTGTGCCGGTCGCAGCCGCCGTGCTGGATGCGTTGCAGTTCGGCGATCCCGCGATCGAATTCGTGGTTGCCCACCGATGCAACATCCAGCCGGACCATGTTGAGCGCCATGATGGCAGGCTCATCAAGGAAGTGGGCTGACACAAACGGACTGCCCCCGATCAGGTCACCGGCGGCCACAGTAAGGCTGAGAGCTTGTCCGCTCCGCAAGGTATCGAGCGTCGCCCCCAGCTGCGCGGCACCGCCCAGCACTTCGCGCAGGGTCTCCTCGCCGTGGCGATAGCTGGTGGTGGAGGCGGGAACCTCGAGATTGCCGTGGAAATCGTTGAGCCCGAGAAGTTGCAGTTCGACAACCACTGGCGCTGCTGGCCCGGGAGTTGCGGTCGGCCCGCTCGGCACAGAGGCGCAGGCCGCCAGTGCCAGAGTGGAAACCAGCGTGGCCGTGATCCGCATGCGCATGGTCGACAATGTCCCTGCCAATAACTGGTTTGCAAGCACCGGGAGAAGCCGTGCTGCGTGGCGGCAGCACGGCTTTATCCTGATTCGTTGGCGTCAGCCCTAGAACTCGTAGCTGACACCCACCTTCAGGCGCCAGACCGACGAGCTGACGTTGATCTGGTTGTCGCTCTCGATATCCGGGTTGAACGCGCTGATGATATAGCGCCCCTGGGCATCAACCCCGGTTACCGTTGCCACATCCTGCAAACCGGCAAAGTTGCGGCGGCGCTGGATGTTCCAGTCGGTATCGAGGAAGTTGAGGAAGTTGTCGAAGGTGGCGAACAGCTTCAGCCGGTCGTTGGCCACGTTGGTCAGCGAACCCAGGAACGGGATCTCCTGCGAGAACGACAGGTCCATGTCATAATACCAGTCGCCCGAGCAGGTGTTGCGCTCGATCGTGGTTCCCAGGTGGTCGCGGGCACAACCCTCGGTGCTGGCATACTGCAGCAGCGCTGCGACCGCCGACATGTTCGACGTGGGGGCGATGTTGGGATCGGTCACCCCGTTCGGAATGTAGGCCAACGCGTTCTCGAAGCCCGAAGCACTGTCATTGAAGACCCCGCCGCCAGTGAAGGTCAGGCTGTATGGCCGGCCTGCGCGGGCGATGAAGGTGATGCCAAGGCGGGTCGAATAGTCCTCGAAGAACTCCTCGCGGAAGGTCAGCTGCGTGGCGATGTTGTGCTTGCTCGAATAGAACCCGCGCGAGGCTGCGGGGTTCTGCCGGTCTGCTGCCGCTGTCAGGTCATAGTTGGACCCGGCGGTGGAGTTGTACATGCTGCGGCGATCCTGCGCATCGGTATAGGAATATCCGAAGCTGAAGAAGGTCGAGCCGCTGCTGGTGAACACCCCCCCGTCGAACTGCTTGGACAGGATCAGCGAAGCGATATGGCTGTCGAAACTGTCGGCATTGATCAACTGCAGTTCGTCATCGCGGCTGGTGCCGAAGCAGGCGGCGGTAACGCCGGTCCACACCGGGGCCGGATTGAGATCGGTCAGTGTGGCATCGCAGTTGGTCCGGGTGGGATCGATCGCCTGATAGATCGGGCGCCCATCAATGGTGTAGCCGTTGAGGCCCGCGCGCACGTCGGGCGTCTGCGACAGGTCGACGATGGTGAACGGGTTGCGGGTGTGGCTGTAGATATAGTCGACAGTCAGATCCCATCCGCCGAGGAAGCCTGACGGCGCGAAATCGACTGGCGAGGAAAAGCCCAGGTTGGCGCGGATCACCGATGGCATGGTGATGTCCGGGTTGATCGACTGGGTATCGCCCAGGCCGGCAGCAGCGCGGGCGCTGGCAGCGGTCTGGAAACAGGTCGGCAGCCCGGTAAAGCTGCCGCCGGTCACCACGTCGATCGGGCCTGCCGGGCACGGGGCGTCGGTCGTGGTGCCAGTGGCAAAGCCGCGACCATCGTTCTGGAAGGCATTGCCGAACCAAACTACCGGGTCGCCGCCCGAGAACACGCCCACGCCGCCGCGCAATTGCGGGGCCAGGAAAATGCCCGCTTCGTCCATGTCCCAGGTCAGCGCCAGGCGTGGCATCAAGATTGGATCGAGGGCGTCGAAGCCGGTGGTGTTGGGAAAACCATAACGAGTCTCGAAAGCGGGATTTTCGTTCGGCTGGTCGCCGCTGTACCATTCCACCCGCACGCCCGCCACGGCGCTGAGCGCATCGGTCACCTGCCATTCGTCCTGCACATAGGCCGAATAGATCGAGCGCGAGAAGGCGGCTGCTGCATCGGTCACATCGCCGGTGGCACTGAAATTTCCTTCGGCGCCCACCGCAGCCCCGGACACGATCTGGGTAGCAGTAGGATTGGTGGTCGTTCCGTTGCTTAGAATGCCATTGCGCAAGTCAGTCAGATTGCGGAAGTACATGGTGCCGGTGGCGCCCTGCACGAACAGGTTGAACAGTTCGGCATGGTTATATTCCAGGCCCAGCTTCAGGCTGTGATCGCCGGCTTCATAATTGGCCAGGAAGCGGAAGGTATCCACATCGCTTTGCAGGTCGTTGGCCGAGCGCGAGAAGCCCGGTCCGGCCAGCAACTGGCCATTTGACCCGTTGTTGGTCACGCCCACGATGATGCGCGGGATCGGATTTTCATCCTGTGCTTCGCCACCGCCGACCGGGTTTTGCACGTCGATAACTTCGGACCGGGCATAGCGGATTTCGGTCGAGAGCTGGTCTGTCCACTGCGAATAGAGGCGGCCGGCATAATAATCGGATTCGGTGCCGCTGTTGTAGAACGTGTTGAGGCCGGTAATCCGCGCATTGGTGCCGCTGGTGCTGAAATCGTCGGCCCGCACCGTGGCTTCCTCCAGCCGCTGGTAGGTCAATTCCAGCCGGTGATCGTCATTCACCTGCCAGTCGAGGCGGCCAAAGTAGCGATCATTGGTGAACGGACGGTTGGTCACCAGGCCGCCGGTTTCGATGCCGTAGACCGACGACAGGATGTCGGTGAATTCGTCAAAATTGGCCAGCGTGACCGAACGCACTTCGTTGGGGAAACCGGAACCCTGGGGGCCATCGTCCTGCGATTGGCCGGCTTCCTGATGTTCGTAAGCGCCAAAGAAAAACAGCCGGTCGGGGATGATCGGTCCGCCCAGGTAGGCACCCCAGCGCTTGTCGGGCTCGATCGGAGCCACATCGCGATCACCCACCCGGCTGCCACGCATGCCGCTGTCGGAATATTCGAAGAAAGCCCCACCTGTGAAATCGTTGGCGCCCGAACGGGTAACCACGTTGATCGCGCAGCCGGTGAAGTTGCCGTATTCCACATCGAACGGAGCAAACTGGACCTGCGTTTCGCGGATCGCGTCATAGGGCAGCGGAGTGGAGCTGCGCGACGAGAAGCCGGTATCGTTGAGGCCGTAGACATCGCCCTGGCTGGTGCCGTCGACGGTAAAGGCATTGCCGCGATCATTGCCGCCAAGGCACGAAATGCGGTCCACACCCGCGCCGCCATCATCGCGATCAAGGCTGACGCGCGGATCGAGACGGATGATGTCGCGGATATCGCGGTTGAAGCTGGGCGCTGCGGCCAGCACTTCACCCGAAAAGCTCTGCCCCGGACCTACGGCCAGTTCGACCAGGCGGACGCGGCTGGCTGAAACCATAATCACGCCGCCACCGGTCGCCAGCGAGAACGACAGGCTGGTATTGCCCTGCAGCGAGGTGGTGATGTCGGCGATCGACTGGCCTTCGAAGCCATCGGCGTTGGCTGCAATCGTGTAGGGGCCGCCGGTGACCAGGTTGGTGGCGGTGAAATTGCCGCCCGACCCGGTGGTCAACGTACGCGTGGTCCCGGTGCGGGTGTCGGTGACGGTGACCATGGCTCCAACAATCGGCGCGCCGGCCTCATCGGTGACCCGTCCCTCGATGCCCGAGGTGATCTGCTGTGCTGCAACGGGGGCGGCAAGGATCATGGAGGTGGCGAGGCTCGCCATGCTGGCGGCCAGGAAATACTTGATCTTCATGTGTCGGGCTCCCCGTCGATACCCCCGGCTGGAGGACGGACTCGCCGCTAAGTTTCATGTGTGACGATTACAAGACGGTCAGGACACGCACCGAACACGATCATGTCCCATTTCTGCAATATTGTTGCAACAGAAACGATATGCTATTGTTTTTACACAATTCCAATCTGTTGCTGCGCTGCAACACGAAAAATCTTAGTAGGTAATCGCCCGAGTTTTCCTCTGCGAAGCAAGGACGTGACATGCTCACACGCCGGCCTTTGCCTCCGAGTCCCTGGTGGTCGTCGCCGCCGTCAGGGCGCGATGAAGAGTCCGGCCAGGGCTGCGCTCATCAGGTTGGCCAGGGTGCCGGCCAGCAAGGCCTTCATGCCCAACCGGGCGATGACCGGGCGCTGGTTGGGTGCCAGCCCGCCGGTCACCGCCATCTGGATCGCGATCGAGCTGAAATTGGCAAAGCCGCACAGACTGAAGATCACGATGGCCCGGCTGCGTTCGCTCAGGCTGCCCGGCGGCAGGGATTGCAAGTCTATGAACGAGACAAATTCGTTGAGCACCACCTTGGTGCCAAACAGCCCGCCGGCGATCTGCGCTTCGGCCCAGGGGATGCCCAGCAGCAGCATGACCGGCGACAGGATCTGGCCCAGCACGCCCTGAAAGGTCAGGTCTGGGAGCCCCACCAGCCCGCTAGCCCAGCCCAGCAGGCCATTGGCCAGCGCCACCAGCGCCACGAAGGCCAGCACCATGGCACCGACCGACACTGCCAGCTTGAGGCCGGTCTGCGCGCCCTGGGCGGCCGCCTCGATCAGGTTGGCCGGGCGGCTGTCATCATCGAAGGTTTCGGCCACCGCCACTTCGTGCGGCTTTGCCCCTGCCTCGGTCAGGGCGGCAGGGCCTTCGGCGCTGATGCGGGCGTGGGGCAATTCAAGTTCGGCGGCCAGCAGATGTTCGGGTCGATGATCGTCGGGCATCATGATCTTGGCCATCAGGATACCGCCCGGGGCCGACATGAAGGCGGCGGCCAGCAGGAACGGCAGGTATTCATTTCCCAGCAGGCCGGCATAGGCCGCCAGGATCGTGCCAGCGACCCCGGCCATGCCCACGGTCATCAGGGTGAACAGCGCCGAGGGCGACAGCGCTGCCAGGTATGGCCGCACCACCAGCGGGCTTTCCGATTGGCCCACGAAGATATTGGCAGCAGCGCCCAGCGCTTCCACCCGGTCGATCCCGGTCAGCCAGCCGATCGCTCCGCCCAGCCAGCGCACCACGCGCTGCATGATGCCCAGATGGTAGAGGATCGAAACCAGCGCGGCGAAGAAGATGATCACCGGCAATGCCCCCACGGCAAAGGTGTTGGCCAGGGGATTTTCGGCTGAAGACCCCAGCAGGAAGGCCGTGCCGGCATCGGCATAGGACAACAGCGCTCCCACCCCGTTGGCCAGCGCCTGGATCACCGCCCGCCCCCAGTCCGTGCGCAGGATCAGGAGCGCCAGCCCGGCCTGCAGGGCAAAGGCCGCCGCCACCACGCGCAGCCGGATGCGCTTGCGGGCACTGGAAAACAGCACGGCGATGGCCATGATCGCGACGATGCCGAACAGGCTGATGGCTTGCGGGTGCACTGGGCCTCCTCGATCTGAGAAGACCGTCTCATTGCCGCAGGCGGGGCTGTGGTCAACGGACTTCTCAACCGGCCCGCTTGCCATTAGCAGGGGCGAATGGCCGATATTCACTCCACCCCGCCCTCGCCACTCGCCGCGCCTGCAGAGCAAGAGCGTGTTCAAGGTCCGGTGCAAGCGATGCCGCAAGCCTTGTTCCTGCTGGCCCTGCTGTATGGCGGCATGACCTGCATCGCAGGTGTGCTGGGTGCCAAACAGGTGGCGCTGGGGCCGATGGCAGTGGAGGCGGGAATATTTCCCTTTCTTATGCTGGTGTCGATCTCCAGCGCGATTTCGCACCTTTATGGCCGGGCGGTTGCCGGCCAACTGGTGATCTTCGGTTTCGTGCCCCTTTCCTGCGCCATCGTGCTCACCTGGATCGTGCTGCAATTGCCGACCGATGAAGGGATGTATGAACCGGCCAAGGAGGCATTTCCGATCGTGCTGTCGCAAAGCTGGCGGCTGATGATTGCCGGGATCATTGCCTACGGCGTGTCGATGTCGCTCAATGTGATGATCTTCTCGCGGCTGGCCAAGGTCACCGGCCGCTTCCTGGCCGTGCGCGGAGCGATTGCTTCGGTCCTTAGCCAGGTCGTCGACACGCTGATTTTCATTACCATCGCCTTTTACGGGGTGCGCCCGATTACCGAACTGCTGATGGGACAGGCGCTGGCCAAGGTCGTACTGTCGATCGCGCTGGTGCCGGTGCTGATCAAGTTGCTGGTGGCTGTGGCCCGGCGGATGAATTCCACCAATGTTTCGATCCCCCCGCCCGCGACCAATTGACCCGCGACAATTTGATGCACGCCCCCGCCTAAGGGCCACTTGGCAGGGGCGGCGGGGCAGGTTAGACTGGCGCTCAAGGATCATCTGCGCCCTCGCCGTGTGACTTCGGGGTCGGCCATAACTGCACTTCAGGAGAAGCCCCATGACCTACACGGTCACCATCAACGGCGAAACGCGCGAAATCGATGCGCCCGAAGACATGCCCCTGCTGTGGGTCTTGCGGCAAGAACTGGGCATGGTCGGCACCAAGTTCGGCTGCGGCATCGGCATGTGCGGTGCCTGCACCGTGCATGTGGACGGACAGGCCACCCGCTCCTGCGCGCTGCCGATCGGCTCGGTGGGTGATCGCCAGATCTCCACTATCGAACACTTGGGCCAGACGCCGGTGGGCATGGCCCTGCAGCAAGCCTGGCTGGACGAGGACGTGATGCAGTGCGGCTATTGCCAGGCCGGCCAATTGATGAGCGCAACGGCGCTGCTCAACCGCAATCCCAACCCCACCGAGACCGAGATCAACAACGCGATGCAGGGCAATATCTGCCGCTGCGCCTGCTACACCAGGATCAGCCGCGCGATCGCCCAGGTCGCTTCGGAGGGCCAGGCCAATGTTTGATGCACCTGTCGCAAGCCGCCGTTCATTCCTCAAGGTCACCGCGCTGGCAGGCGGCGGGCTGACGCTGGCCGCCAGCTTCCCGATGGCCGCACGGGCCATGGGCCCAGATGCTGCCACTGCCGCAGAACTGAACGCCTTTGTCACCATCAACCCCGACAACACCATCACCATCGTCGGCAAGAACCCCGAGATCGGCCAGGGCATCAAAACCATGCTGCCCATGCTGATTGCCGAGGAACTGGATGCCGACTGGGACAAGGTCAGCATCGTCCAGGGTGATAGCAACGTGGCGAAATACGGTCCGCAGCTGGCCGGGGGCAGCTTTGCCACGCCGATGAACTGGATGCCGATGCGCCAGACCGGTGCCGCAGCCCGCGCCATGTTGCTGGCCGCTGCCGCGCAGCGCTGGGGCGTGCCGGCCGCAGAACTCACCACCGAGCCTTCGGTCGTGGTTCACGCCGCATCCGGCCGCCGCGCCACTTATGGCGAACTGGCCAGCGATGCGGCCCATGTGGCCGTGCCCGATCCGGCTTCGATCACGCTCAAGGATGGCGCGAATTTCCGCATCATCGGCCGCGCCATCGGCGGGATCGACAGCCCCAAGATCGTCCGCGGCGAAGGCATCTTCGGCGTCGACACGCAACTTCCGGGCATGGTTTATGCCGCTTACGAGCGCAGCCGGGTGTTCGGTGCGCGGCTGGTTTCGGCCGACGTTGAAGCGGCCAAGGCCGCGCCCGGCGTGATCGATGCCTTCACTGTCGAAGGCAATGGCAACGTTGCCGAGCTGGTCGATGGCGTGGCGATCGTGGCCAGCAACTGGTGGCTCGCCAACAAGGCACGCGAACGGCTCAACCCGCAGTGGGACACCGGCGACTGGACCAGCCATTCGACCGCCAAATACAATCAGGATGCGCGCGCCGCGATGGCTGGCGGCCAGCCTACCGAAGTGTTTGCCTCCACCGGCGATGTCGATGCGGCGCTGGCTTCGGCTGCACAGGTCATCGAAGGCGAATACTCCTATCCCTTCCTCGCCCACGTGGCGATGGAGCCGATGAATTGCACCGCGCTGATGCGTGAAGATGGCGTAATGGAGATGTGGGCCCCCAGCCAGCTGCCACAGGGCGGACAGGCTTCGGTCGCCACCTACCTCGGCGTCCCGCAGGACAAGGTGATCGTCCACATCACGCGCATGGGCGGTGGTTTCGGGCGTCGGCTCAACAACGATTACATGATGCAGGTGGCCGCCATTGCGCGCCGCATGCCAGGCACTCCGGTCCAGCTTATCTGGAGCCGCGAAGATGATGTGCGGACCGATTTCTATCGCCCGGCAGGCTGGCACAAGCTGCGCGCCGGCCTGGATGCCGATGGCAGGATCACCGCGATCGACGACCACTTCATCACCTTCGACATCAACGGCGGCGCGTTCAATCCGGCGGCAATGTCGGCCGATGAATTCCCCGCCAAGTATGTGCCCGCCATGCGCTATGCCCAGACCAAGATGCCCACGGCCGTGCCGATGGGCGCGCTGCGCGCGCCAACGTCGAACGCGGTCGCCTTCGTGTTCCAGAGCTTCCTTGATGAAGTGGCGCGGGCTGGCGGGAAAGACCTGCCCACCCTGCTGCTCGACATCGTCGACGGGGCGGAACCCGACGCGCCAACGATGGGCTTCACCGGACCTACTGCCGGGTTCGATCCGCGCCGCCTGCGTGCGGTGACCCGCAAGGTCATGGAAATGGCCAACTGGGGCCAGCCGGTGGCCGAAGGGCGCGCTTTGGGCTTCGGCTATTACTACAGCCACCAGGGCTATTTCGCCGAAGTGGTTGAAGCAAGCCTGACCGACCGCAACCAGGTGGCGGTTCACAATGTCTGGGTGGCAGGCGACGTGGGCAGCCACATCATCAACCCGCATGGCGCGATGAACCAGGTCGAAGGTTCGATCATCGACGGGATCGGCCAGGCGCTGCAACTGGCGGTGGAGATCGAAGGCGGGGCGGCCCGCCAATCGAACTTCAATAACTACCAGCTGCCGCGCATGCCGATGGTCCCTGCGATCCATGCAGAATTCGTGTTGTCGGACAATCCGCCCACCGGCCTTGGCGAACCCGCCCTGCCGCCAGTGATCCCGGCCCTGACCAATGCGCTGTTCGCGCTGACCGGCAAGCGTGTGCGCGACCTGCCGATCGATACCGCGATCTTCGCCTGAAGCCGTTATACCCCATCCCGTTCGCGGGATGGGGTGGTCTGGATCAGGCGTCCGGTCCGGCCAGTATCGCGCGGCCTTGGGTCTGCGCACGCGCTGCCCGCATGGAAAACTCGGTCGGCTGACGCACCGGGATCATCAGCACACAGCGCACCCCTGTCGGTTCGAACTCAAGCTGGACCGGGTTGCGCAGTTCATGGGCCACAATCCGCTCGATCAAATCTGTCCCGAAGCCGCGACCGCGCTCGGCTGGAACCGGCGGCCCGCCACTCTCGATCCATTCAACCCGCACCAGTTCGGGCGCGGCCAGCGACCACAGCACGCTGACCTTGCCGCCCGGCTGGCTAAGCGCGCCGTACTTGGCCGCATTGGTTGCCAGTTCATGCACGGCAAGGCCAAGCGACAGCGCATCGTTGGGGGCCAACTGGATCTGCGGTCCACCCATTTCAACCGCCCGGTCACTTTCGTGGGCATAGGGCCGCAGTTCCGCGCCGACCACTTCGGCCACCGGAGTAGTGCCCCAGTCCGAGCGCGTGAGAAGGTCATGCGTGGCCGACAGCGCGCGGATGCGGCCATCCAGCCCGTTGGCAAATTCGTCCACACTATCGGCCCGGCGGCGGGTCAGAGCGATGATCGACAATACGTTGGCGAGCGTGTTCTTGACCCGGTGATTCAACTCGCGGGTCAGCGAATTGCGGATCGATGCCTGCTCCTCGAACCATACCAGCGACGCCTCGTCCTCGATGGCTTGCTGGGTCAACATGCGGACCAGCAACATCAGCAAACTGGCCACCAGGAGCCCGAAGATCAGCGTGGCCATCGACAGGCCTGACAGGACATCGCCAGGGGAACGGCTTACTTCGAGTACGAATGGCGAATTGGCGATGGCCACGGTCACCCCGTGATGGATTGCCCGGTCGGCGGGCGTTGCCAGGGTGCTGGCCATGAGGTTTTCCTCACTCACCGAACGGTCATAGAAGTTCACGCCGTATTCGCCGCTGTCCTCGATCGCCAGCGCGCTGGCGAGAAAGTCTGCGGCATTGAACGGGCTGAAGATGAAGCCGCGCAACTGGCGGCCACCGGGCGCCGCTTCGAACACCGGCATGTAGATCAGGAATCCGGATCGTTGGCCTTCGCCTTCCTGCGCCAATACCACCTTGCCGCTGACGACCGGGCGGGCGCTGCGTTCGGCTTCAAGCATGGCTGCCCGGCGCACCGGCTCGGAGAACATGTCGAAGCCCAGCGCGCGGCGGTTTCGCTCAGTATCGGGCTGGAGATAGGTCACTGGTACGGCGTAGGGCTGTTCTCCGCTGGGCCGGGGGTAGAGCTGGGCCGGTATGGCCATGTCACGCGCCATGATCGCATCGAACTCAGCCTGCTGGTTGGGCCGGACTACCATGGCCCAGCCGACCCCTTCAGCACCGCGATAATCGGCATCCAGCCGCAGTTCGGATACAAAGCGGCGGAATTCTTCCGGCTGGACCTGATCGAGCGAGGCGAGCAACGCGGCACCGGCCCGCAGGTAGGCACTGCTGGCATTGGCGCGCCGCTCCAGCGCCGATGCGATGGCGGTGGTGCGGCTGGAAAGTTGGGCGGTAGAGCGCTGGGCTTCGCTCCGTTCGATGGCGAAAATTGACAGCACGGTGATGGCCAGCACAAGCAGGAAGATACCCACAGGCAAGCCCCGGGGATAGCTCACAAGCCATCGATTGGCCTTGCTGCGCTTGCCACTACGCCCGTCCAAACTACACTCCGCCCGCGCCGATGGCGCCAAAATCCACATAGCGGGAACCGGATGGCACGACTTTCGTTCCCCCTTACGAACAATAGTTAAACGCGAAAAGCTCGGCCCGTGAAGTCTTGCGGCAGATGGACCGTGCAGGCAAGTTGCACTTTGGGGATAAGAGACGGGACTTTGATGCACCAGACCATGACTGAAAATCATAATCCAACGAACGGGACGCCAGCCCGCAAGGCAGGCGTTGCGGCTAACGAGCCCGTTCCGCAGCCAGATTGGGCCAACGGCCTGCGCAACATTTACAACTCGGTCGTCAGCGAACCGCTGCCGACCGACATGTTGAAGCTGCTCGCCAGCCTTGATGAAGAAGACGACCACAAATGAGTTCGGCGCAGCCAGCAGCGGCACCACCGCCTGAACGAAGTCAGGCCGAACGGCCGGCACGCAGCGCCGATGACCGGCGCGCCTTCAAGCGCGAGCTGACCGACGTGTTGCCGCACCTGCGGGCCTTTGCGCGCGGCCTGTGCGGACGTCCCGATATGGCCGATGACCTGGTGCAGGAAACCATGCTCAAGGCCTGGGCTGCCCAGGAACGGTTCGAACCGGGCACCTCGATGCGCGCCTGGACTTTTGTAATTCTGCGCAACGTGTTCCTCACCGACATGCGGCGCAACCGCTTCCGCGGCGAATATGACGAGGCCGTGGCCGAACGCATCCTGACTGCGCCTGCAGGACAGGAAGAACCTATTCACCTGTCGGACCTCCACCGCGCCCTGTTGACGCTACCTGCCGAAAGGCGCGAGGCCCTGCTGCTGGTCGGTGCCGGCGGCTTTTCCTACGAGGAGGCAGCCGAAATATGCGGCTGCGCTATCGGGACCATCAAAAGCCGGGTCGGCCGCGCCCGGGCTACACTGGCCAGCATGATCGAGGACGGCACCGTTCCCGACCGATCGTTGAGCGACCCATCTGCCCACCGCGCCATTCTCGAAGAACTCGACATGGTTGCCGCAGGTAACGGCATAACCACACACATCCGCTGACTGCCGCTTGATTGCGCGCGCCGCCCGCGCCATGCATTGGTGCAATGCTAAGGGGGAATGGTGCGCCAATGACTGCTCCTGTCGATGATCTGACGCCAACGGCATTACCTGCTGGCAGCGACCTGCCGCGCCCGCCGTCTGCGGCGACCACGCCGCACCGGCGCCGGATCGCCTTTGCCGAACAGGAACTGCGGCTGATGTCGGCCCTGGTCGTGTTGTTGGCGATCGGCCTGTTCCTGGCGCTGCCATTCGTGCTGTCGATCGGGGCGGTGGTGTTCCTGCCGCTGACGACCGCAATCATCCTCACCATCCTGCTGTCGCCGCTGGCCGACAAGCTGGCTAGCTGGGGATTGCCCAACCTGCTCGCCTCGCTGGCCTCCCTGCTGGCGTTCATCGGCATCGTGGCGCTGGCGCTGACGGTTGTCCTGCGCCCGGCTGTTTCGCTGTATGACGAAGTGCCCGCGATGATTGCCCGGGTGGGAGAGCATTTCAGCCAGTTGCAAGGTAGCCTGGCCTGGATCACCCGGCTGAACGAGCAGGTGACCCAGATTGTCAGTGCGAAGGACAGCCGCGAGGTGGTGTTGGCCGGTCCGTCGATGCTCGAACAGCTCGCCTTCGCCACGCCCACCGTGCTGCTCGAAGTCCTGCTGACGATCATGCTTGCCTTCTTCATGATCGAGGCGCGGGTGCGGTTGCGCCGCCGGCTGCTGTTGCAACGCACCGCAGTAGATGCCAGCCTGAAGGCGGCACGCGTGATGCGCGAAGTGCAGGACCGGGTGGCAGCCTACATCCTTACAGTGGGCGTGATCAATTCAGGCGTCGGCCTTGTCGTGGCGCTGGGGGCATGGGCGATGGGGCTGGAAGCGCCCGTGATGTGGGGCGGCCTGGCCACGCTGCTCAATTTCCTGCCCTATGTCGGGCCGATGATGATGATGGGGTTACTGGCGCTGTTCGGCCTGGGCTCGGCCGAATCCCCGCTGCTGGGCCTGATTCCGGCGGCTGCCTATCTGGGGCTCCACACCGTGGAATCGAACTTCATTACCCCGGCTGTGCTGGGCGCGCGGTTCACCATGAACCCGGTGATGATCCTCCTGGCGCTGGCCTATTTCACCTGGATATGGGGGGTAACCGGCGCGTTACTGTCGGTTCCGATCCTGCTGTCGCTGACTGCGCTGGTCGATCACCTGGGCACGCCCAATTTCATCGGCTTCCTGTTCGGCGAGCCGCTGTTTGCCAACAATGTACTTGAACTGTCAGGCGAAGACTGAAGTCCATCGCTCTTGCCTTTCGGTGGCAAGGGAATAGTCTCGCCTGAAGCCCTGCCGGACAGAGCCGCAGTCTAATGCGGTCACCGCAGGCAAGCGCGAGCGGGAATCCCCGCCGCGTTACCAGGGGAGAAGACCAGGAGGAGGCATCAATGCGCTTCAAAACGATTTCGGCATGCGCGCTGGCAGCAATGGGCGCAGCCTTGGCAACGAGCGGGTCCAGCGCCCAGGAATCGGCCCAGGAATCCGCCTGGGCCTATTTCGAAAGTGATGGCCTGATGCAGGCTGGTACGGTGACTGCTGCAGGCGATCAGCTGATCATCAAGTGCGATGAACGCGGCGACGGTAAGGTCTCGGCCGTCCTGTACAGCAGCCAGCGGCTCAAGCCGCCCGCACCGCAACCCCAGCCGCGCGACCTGCGCATGCGGTTCGACGGGGGTTCGCCGCAGGTGGTGTCGTGGCCCCATTTCGAACAGACGGCAGTGGCTATGAACACTCGCCGCGCGAGGCAATTGCCAGAATTCCTCGGCTGGCTGGCCGATGCCAACACGCTGCAGGTGATTTTCGATCCGGTTGATGGCGGCCCGATCACGGTTGACTATGTTGTCACCGGCGCGCGCGAGGCGATCGGACGGGTCTACGAGACCTGCGGAGATTCGACCAACCCGCTCGGCTGATCCGCGTCACCCCACAGGCAAAAGGCCCGCCGCGTCAAATGATGCGGCGGGCCTTTGCTTGCCTGAAGATCAGGGCTTTGCCCTCTGATCAGGCCGGATAGGTCCAGGCGGACCCGCGGGCGAGATTATCTGCCGCGAAGTCCCAGTTCAGGTGATCGTCAATCACGGCCGCCAGGTAGTTCGGCCGGGCGTTCTGGTGATCAAGGTAATAGGCGTGTTCCCACACATCGACGGTCAGCAGCGGGTTGAAGCCCTGATCTGCCAACGTATCGCCATCGTGGGTCTCCTCGATCGACAGCTTGCCATCCTTTTCCGCCAGCCACACCCAGCCGCTGGCAAAGTGCCCTGCACCGCGCTCCTTCAGCTTGGCCGCCAGATCGCCCAGCGAGCCGAAAGCGGCATCGATCTTGTCCGCCAGGTCGCCCGAAGGGCCGCTGGTCGAAGGGGCCAGCGAATGCCAGTAGAAGCCGTGGTTCCAGCTTTGCGCCGCATTGTTGAACAACCCCTGGTTGGTCCCGCGCGCGGCTGCGATCACCTGTTCCAGGCTCTGGCCGACCAGATCTGTCCCTTCGACAGCGGCGTTAGTCTTGTCGATATAGGCCTTGTGGTGCTTGCCGTGGTGATAGCCCAGCGTCTCGGCGCTGATTGCGGGGGCCAGCGCTTCGCTATCATAGGGCAGCGGCAGGAGTTCGAAAGCCATAGACAATTCCTTCAGTTACTGGGGAGAGTGGTTGATCCCATGTCCGGCCAACGCACGGGCAGCCCATCGGTGCCAAAATTGCGCCTCAGCCGGAACATCGAGGCGTGACATTGGTAGCGGCCCGCGCCATTGCAAGGCTCGCTCAAGGTCAGGGCAGGGACAGTAATCCTGTCAGGCATTAAAGGAACGATGGGTCGATGCCACGCAAGCTGTTCGGAACCGATGGCATCCGCGGCCGCGCCAATGCCGGCAAGCTGGATGCCTTCACGGCAATGAAAGTGGGCCAGGCGGCCGGCAAGCATTTCCTGCGCGGGTCGCACAAGCACCGGGTGGTGATCGGCAAGGATACGCGACTGTCGGGCTATATGATGGAAAGCGCGCTGACGGCCGGTTTCACCAGCGTGGGGATGGACGTGATCCTGACCGGCCCCCTGCCCTCGCCCGCAGTGGCCCTGCTAACGCGCGAGATGCGGGCCGATATCGGCGTAATGATCAGCGCCAGCCACAACAAATTTGCCGATAACGGCATCAAGCTGTTTGGCCCCGATGGCTACAAGCTGTCCGATGCCGACGAGATCGCGATCGAGGCCGAGATGGCCCGCGAACAGGATTTGGCTCAGGCCGAACACATCGGCCGCGCGCGCCGGATCGACGACGCCCGCGGGCGCTATATCCACGCGGTCAAGCAGTCGGTGCCCGATGACATCCGGCTGGATGGCCTGAAAATCGTGGTCGATTGCGCGCACGGCGCGGCCTACCAGGTGGCCCCCACCGCGATCTGGGAACTGGGCGCGGCCGTGGTGGCCATGGGCGTGTCGCCCAACGGCCTCAATATCAACGACGGCGTGGGTTCGACCGATCTTGGCGCCATCAAGGCCCGCGTGCTGGAAGAAGGCGCGGATATCGGCATCGCGCTGGATGGCGATGCCGACCGCCTGATCGTGATCGACGAGAAGGGAGAGGAAGTCGATGGCGACCAGCTGATGGCGCTGATCGGCCTGTCGATGGCGCGCGACGGCTTGCTCAAGGGCGGCGGCGTGGTTGCCACGGTCATGTCGAACCTGGGGCTGGAACGCTGCCTTGCCGCGCACGGCCTGGAACTGGTTCGCACAAAGGTGGGGGACCGCTACGTGCTCGAAGCCATGCGCGCCGGCGGCTATAACATTGGCGGGGAACAATCGGGCCACATGATCCTGACCGACCACGCCACCACCGGCGATGGCACGATTGCCGCGCTACAGGTGCTGGTGGCGCTGGTACGCAGCGGCAAGCCGGCCAGCGAACTGCTGCACCAGTTCGACAAGGTGCCGCAATTGCTCAAGAATGTGCGCTACGACGGCGCGGACCCGCTCGATACCGATGCCGTGCAGCAGGCCATCGCCGATGGTGCCTCAGACCTTGGCAGCGGCGGGCGGCTGGTGATCCGTAAATCTGGCACCGAACCGCTGATCCGCGTGATGGCCGAGGGCGATGACGGCGCGCTGGTGACCCGCGTGGTCGATGACATCTGCCGCGCGGTGGAGGCAGCGGTTTGAGCCTGGAAATGCGCCCCGATTGCGAAGGCTGCGGCTGCGATCTGCCGGCCGAAAGTGCCGGCGCGTTTATCTGCAGCTTTGAATGCACGTTCTGCGCGTCGTGCACCGAACGGCTGGACGACCTGTGCCCCAATTGCGGGGGCGAATTGCTCGATCGGCCCACCCGGCCCAGGCGGCATTTCGCCAAATCCCCCCCTTCTGCAACAAGGCGGTTTTCCGCCGGATGACCACGCGTCCACCCCGTATCCTGATTATCGCCGGATCGGACAGTTCGGGCGGTGCAGGCATCCAGGCCGATATCAAGACCGTCACCATGCTTGGCGGCTATGCGATGACCGCGATCACCGCCGTGACCGCGCAGAACACGCGCGGCGTTACCGGGGTCGAACTGCTCAGCCCAGATATGGTGGCAGCCCAGATGGATGCCTGCATGACCGACATCGGGGTGGATGCGGTCAAGATCGGCATGCTGGGCAGCGCCGACATCGCCGAAGTGGTGGCCGACCGGCTGGAGGACTTGCCGGTGCCCATCATCTTCGATCCGGTCATGGTGGCCAGCAGCGGCAGCGTTCTGGCCGATGAAGCCACCGTGGGCGTGTTCGACTGGCTGATGGATCTTGCCACCCTGACTACGCCCAACGTGCCCGAACTGGCCGCGCTGGGCGGCGCGGCAGCAATGGAGGCGCGCGGGCGGGCATGGCTGGCCAAAGGCGGCGATGCCGATGGCCCAAGCGTGAAGGACGTGCTCTACCGACCCGGCCGGGTGCCGGTCATGTGGGAAGCCCCGCGCATCGTAACCCGCCATACCCATGGCACCGGCTGCACGCTGGCCAGCGCGATTGCGTGCCTGCTGGCGCAAGGCCGCGATCTGGAAACCGCCGTGGCCGAAGCCCGCCTGTTCGTCCGCCGCGCGCTGGAAGCGGCCCCCGGCTTTGGCTCAGGCAACGGGCCAATGGGGCACCAGGCAGTGCGTTAGCAGCCGTTGATCGGATCAGTCAGTTTGTAGTATTCGCACACGTGCGCCCAGGCCTCGTCCGCCGTTTCGCACCAGTGGATCAGTTCCAGATCGGCTGCGCTGACCGTGCCTTCTTCCACCAGCCCTTCGAAATCGACGATGCGGTTCCAGAACTTTCGCCCGAACAGCATGATCGGGATGCGCTTCATTTTGCCGGTCTGGATCAGGGTGAGCAGCTCGAACAGCTCGTCGCAGGTGCCGAACCCGCCAGGGAACACCGCCACGGCCCGCGCGCGGATCAGAAAGTGCATTTTCCGCAGCGCGAAATAGTGGAAATTGAGCGACAGATACGGCGTCACATAGGGATTTGGCGCCTGCTCATGCGGCAGCACGATATTGAGGCCGATGCTCTCCGCCCCGGCATCGCTCGCCCCCTTGTTGGCCGCTTCCATGATCGACGGACCGCCGCCCGAGCAGATGACGAACTGGCGCTGGCCTTCCTCCACGATGCCCCGCTCGCTCACCATGCGGGCAAGCTTGTAGGCCTCGGCATAATACTGCGCCTTGGCGATCAGGTTTTCCTGCACCGTGCGTTCGCGATCAGACAGATAGCCGAGGCCTGCGCGCATGGTCTCGGCCTGTTCGGGCGAAGGGATGCGGGCCGAACCATACATCACCAGCGTGGAACCCACCCGCGCTTCTTCCAGCACCATCTCGGGCTTAAGCAGCTCCAACTGGAAGCGCACCGGGCGCAATTCGTCGCGCAGCAGGAATTCTGTGTCGCGGAAGGCCAGACGATACGAAGGGTGGCGCGTCTGCGGGGTGTCCGACGGTCCGTGATCGACAAATTTCGCCTCGTCCTGCGCGGGATAGAACTTGCGCTTCACCAGGTCGTGGTCGGCTTCTTCAATCTGTCCATGAGGTCCGATGCTGGGTTCGTCCAAGACATTTGCTCCTGCTGCTTTATGGCCGGACTAGGGAGACTGGCTGGCCGAGGCAAGTGCGCCCCGCCCTGATCACAGATCGGGCAGATGCTGGCTGGCAAAGACCCAGCCTGCGCGGGCAGCTAGATCATCAGGCCCAACAGGTCTGCGATGGGTGTGGTGGCAAAGCCTATCGCACTGTCCGAAATGCCACAGGGGATGAACAGTTGGTCGCCCACGCGCATGGCCCCGCAAGTATATATCACGTTGGGGACATAGCCCTCGCGGTCGCTGTCTGCCGCCGCCAGGATCCGGCATGCCGTACGACCGAGCACCCTGGAAGGGTCGTCCCGGTCCAGCAGCACCGCACCCAGACTGTACTTTAGATCAGGGCTGGCGAATGACCCCAACCGAAAATTCGACCCATTCCATTTGCGTTGCCGCTGTCACCTCGGCCTCTTCGCCTGGCAGTAACCGAACAGCGCTCCACGGTTTGAGCTCGCGCTTGTTTGCGGTGCCAGTGCCAGCCGTCACGAACAGGAATCTCAACGCCTCGATGGCGGGGATGGCAAGGCTGCGGCCCGCCTCCAGCTGCCAACCGGTTATGTCCAGACCGCGATGGGGGAATATGCCGATCTGCTTGCGAAATACTCCCGGTGTATCCTGCCGGTGCCACGCCAAGGCTGATGGCCGCATGACGATAGGGGTTTTGTAGACCGGCGAGACATAGGCTGGCGGGCGGCCCTTAACATGGTCCCACACTGCCTCATAAGCATCGCGGTTATGCGGCCCTGACGGCGTTTCCACGCGAAAGACACCGCGCTCGAACACGCCTGCCTGTTCCATGTCGAGCCGCGCCGCTTTCAACCGATCGGGTCCGATAAAGCCTTGCCCGCTCGCTCCCCCGAACTGCAGCAGCAGCACGATCCGGTCGTCGCCGCCTTCCTGCGGCCCGTAATGGGCGCTCTCGGGAAAATAGCCGATCTCACCGCCTTCGATGTACAGGCCTTTGGCAATCGGGATCTTGCCTTCAAGGCAGAAGCGGATCTGGTCCCACGGGTGGCGATGACGGGGCGAGAAGTAGCTTTTCGGCTCCTGCGACATGACCAGCATGTAATTGTCGGGCGCAGCCTCGTCGCCTTCGAACAAACGCTTGTGCGCCATGCCCTGGGTATCGCCGCGCTGGGCGACGAGGCTTTCGCCCCACGGCATTTGCGCACAATGAACAATGTCCATCGTCTAGCGCTCCCCCGCCGCTTCACGCGCCGCAATCCGGCCGAAAGTGAGCGCGCGGAGCACGGACGTGCCCGCAGGATATTCCTTGTAATACAGCCCCGTTACTTCTCCGGCAGCATAGAGGCCCGGGATCGTCGACCCGTCGCGCCTGACGACGCGGGCCCGCGCATCACTGCGGATGCCGCCGAAGGTGAACGTGATGGCCGTGGTCAACGGGTAGGCGATGAACGGCCCGGTGGCGATTGGCGTGGCCCAGTTGGACTTGGGCGGGTGGAGCCCGTCTGTCCGCTTTCCGTCGCGAATGCTGCGGTCGCTCTCGCCCGGCATGATCGCGGCGTTGTAGGTTGCAACGGTGGTTGTCAGCGCAGCCGGGTCAAGACCCAGACTGGCGGCCAGTTCCGCGATGCTGGCAGCTTCTATCGGCGGCTGGTCAGTCAACATGATGTCCGCCACGTGCGGCCATTCCAGGATGGCCTTCTCCCCGATGAACCAGGCCTCCTGGTCCTGATTGGCCCAGATTTCGTAGCCGAGCTTCTCGAATGTCGCGTCGAAGCTGTCCTGCCCCTCGTCGAAGAACCTCTGGCAATTGCGATTGACCAGGATGCCGAACGGATAGCCATAGATCACCGCGTCGGGCTTGGCGCTGCGGGTATCCACAGGCTCCCCGTGAAACATGTCGAACTGCCCGGCACAATCTGCCCCCAGTGGAGCGGTCAGGCGGATTCCGTCGCCCTGGTTGTTGGCCAGCGTTGGCGCAATCAGCGGCATTTCCACACCGCGAGGGCCAAGATGTTCTGCCAGCATATCAGGCGCGCCTTCGAATCCGCCACAGGCGATGACCACGGCGCGTGCAGTCAACAACCGGTCGCCATCCGGACCGCGCACATGGACGCCGGTCACGGTGCCATCGGCGGCACAATCCAGCGCCACGGCTTGGGTCAGGTAATGGATTGCAGCGTTGGGCAGAACGTCGATGACAGCTGCCAGCGTATCGACAATTGCCACGCCGCCAGGAACAGGCATCGCCAGTCCCCCGCCGGTATTGCGGTTGGCAAACGGCTGTTCGAAATAGACCCACGGAACATTGTGCCGGTCCAGAAAATTGAACGTGGCCGGAACCTCGCTGGCGTAGGTATGGCAGTACTCCAGATCGGCCTTGCCCCCGCCCAGCCGCTCCATCAGGCCGACAAATGCCGGGTCCAGCAGCCGGTCGGCAGTGATGCGGAACCAGCTGCTGGTCCAGCGCGTGGCACCGCCGCGTTCCTCGCGGCTCGCCCGTTCAAGCACGGCAATGCGCGCACCTGGTCCCGCCAGGTCTGCATAAGCCACGGCGCTGGCCAAGCCCCCGGCCCCGCACCCGATCACCACCAGGTCGAATTCTGCGTCAGACATGTTCTCTCCCGGTCCTGAATTCGACCCTGTTGCCAGTATCGATCCAGACGCTTTTGGTCTCGCAATAGGCATCCAGGGCATCTGCCCCCAGCTCGCGCCCCACGCCGCTCTGGCCATAGCCGCCGAACGGCATGGTGTGCCCGATGACGCGATAGTTGTTGATCCAGATCGTGCCGGCCCGGATCCGGTGCAGCAAGCGGTGGGCGCGGCGCACGTCTTCGGTCCAGATCCCTGCGGCCAGGCCAAAGCGGGTATCATTGGCCAACGCGACCGCTTGCTCCTCGCCATCGAATCGGAACGTGGCGACCACGGGTCCGAACACCTCCTCGCGGGCGATGCGGCTGTCGCTCGGGACATCGCGGTACACGGTGGGCGCGACGAAATAGCCGGACCGGTCAAGCCTGACGCCCCCGGTCAAGATCTGCAGGCCTTCAGCCCGCGCGATCGCGAAATAGGCCAGCACCTTGTCGAGCTGCGCCCGCGAAGCCAGCGGACCAAGCTGCGTTGCTGCATTCAGCGGATCACCGGCGATCATTTCGCTGCCCCGTTCCGCCAGCATGTCGCAGAACCGATCGAACACCGGGGCTTCCACCAGCACCCGCGAACCTGCCATGCAGCTTTGGCCGCTGGCCGCAAAGATGCCAGCCATCACCCCGTTGACCGCCTGGTCCAGATCAGCATCGGCAAACACCACTTGTGGCGATTTTCCGCCCATTTCCAGCGTGACCCGGGCGCTTCGCAACGCTGCGCGAGAGGCGATGTGCTGACCGGTGGCGGTCGATCCGGTAAACGCGATCTTGCCCACATCGGGGTGTTCCACCAGCGCCGATCCCGTCGTCGTCCCGCCCGTCACCACGTTCACCACGCCATCGGGAATGCCGGCCTCGAGGCACAGCTCGGCCAGCAGCAGGGTGGAGGTAGGGGTCACTTCCGATGGTTTGATCACGATCGTGTTGCCGGCTGCCAGGGCAGGGAACAGCTTCCAGCCCAACAGGCCCAAAGGCGTATTCCACGGCGTAATGGCGCCAATGACGCCGATCGGCTCTTTCAGCGTAAATGTGGTGAAGCCCTGGCGCGCAGGCGGCATGGTCGCCCCGCCGTGAATTTCGGCCAGCCCGGCAAAGAACCGGCAATCTCCGGCCAGCGCTGCAGTACCGGGCGTCATTTCCGATACCAGCTTGCCGTTCTCGAAGATCTGCTGCGTGGTAAGCCGGGCAGCCTCACGTTCGATCAGATCGGCCAGCTTCAGCAGGATGCGCGCCCGCTCGCCTGCCAGCAGGCCTGACCAGCGTCCGTCAGAAAAGGCCTGCTTTGCGGCCTGAACAGCCCGATTCACATCAGCCGGGGAGGCCTTGGCAACCTCGCCCCAGTCCTGTTCAAGATAGGGATCATGCGCGCGAAAATGCGCTCCGTCGGAAGAGGCTGTCCAGCGGCCGTCGATAAGCAAAGGGAACTTGCCGGCGTGATCACCGCCATGGCGGAGACCAAGGCTCGGCAACATGCGCGAAGGTTCTACGGTGTCTCTCCCATTTTGCGGAGAGGCTAGTGATACTTCACCGCTCTGACAATATCACCGCGCCTTGGCGGTGAAATCGCTAATGCTGGGAGGAAGCGCTGGATGCCCCGTGAGGATTCGAACCTCAATAGACAGAGTCAGAGTCTGTAGTCTTACCGTTAGACGACGGGGCAATCGCGCGGAGGCGCCTCTATAGGGCATGCCGGTTGGGGTCAAGGGCAGGCTTACCTGCGCGAGGTGCAAATTGCGCGCCGCTTGCTCCCGGCTGTCGCATGGGGTAACCCGCTGGCAGGTTCCGCTCGTGTGGCGGGTTTTCGATTGCGAGTTTTGATCACATGGCGGACGTGTTTCCGCCGGACGGGCGCAGCATCAGCGCCGGTGGACCAAGGGGCAGGCAGCAAGGGCGCCCCGGCAGGAAACCGGATAGCCCGCGCCCGGGCACCGGCACCGGACCTGGCAGCAAGGCCAAGCGCACCCGACCGGGCAGCCCTGCGTCGTCGCGCGAAGCTGCCCCACCAGCCCAGCCCGCTCCAGCGCCCCCGACATCCTATTTCCAGGGCCGCCAATCCTATGCCGCGATCGATCTGGGCACCAACCAACTGCCGCTTGCTGATTGCCCGCCCGCATGATGACAACTTTGTGGTGATCGACGCTTTTTCGCGCGTGGTGCGGCTGGGTGAAGGGCTTGCCCAGACGGGGGAACTATCGCAACCGGCAATGGACCGGGCGGTTGGTGCACTGCGGATCTGTGCCGACAAGTTGAAGAAGCGCAATGTCCACCTGGCCCGCTCGGTTGCCACAGAAGCTTGTCGCCGGGCCACCAACGGCGCCGATTTCATCGCCCGCGTGCGCGAGGAAACCGGTATCGTGCTCGACATCATCAGCGCCGAGGAGGAAGCCCGGCTGGCCGTCCTGGGCTGCCATATCCTGCTGGAGGACGGGCGCGGACCGGCGGTAATCTTTGATATTGGCGGCGGGTCCACCGAACTGGTGCTGATCGAACAGGGCGTGCACAGCGCCAGCCCGATCCCGCGCATTGTGGACTGGCAATCGGTCCCCTGGGGCGTGGTCTCGCTGTCTGAAACAGTGGGTGATGAAGGTGCCACTGAAGGCGCGCGGCTGGAACGCTATGCCGCGATGAAGCAGTTGGTGGCCGACAGTTTCAGCCCCTTTGCCGAACGCCTTCAAGGCCATCGCGCACCCGAATTGCGGTTGCTGGGCACCAGCGGCACGGTCACTACCTTGGCCAGCCTGCACCTCGAACTGCCCCAGTATGACCGGCGCGCGGTCGATGGCCTGATCGTGCCTTCTGCCGCCATGCGCGCCATTTCCGCCCGCCTGTCCGCGATGAGCCCGGATGACCGCCGCCTGCTCGCCTGCATCGGCAACGAACGGGCCGACCTGGTGGTGGCCGGCTGCGCGATCCTGGAGGCGATTCTCGACATCTGGCCCGCCACCCGGCTGGGCGTGGCCGATCGCGGCATTCGCGAAGGTATCCTGCGATCATTGATGACAGCGGATGTCCGCGGGTCCGAAGCGGCCGCAGCGCTGGGAACGCGCAAGCGCCAGGACCGGAATGCGGGCCAAAATTCTGGCCAAAGCACCGGCCAAAACAGGAACCAACGCTGATGGCACGTGCAGGACAGGACGTGGACCGTCGACTGAAAAGCAACAAGAAGCGCAAGCAAAGTTCGACCCGCTGGCTCGAACGGCAATTGAACGACCCCTATGTTAAGCGCGCCAAGGCCGACGGCTATCGCAGCCGGGCGGCTTACAAGCTGCTCGAACTGGACGAGAAGTTCGAACTGCTGAAGCGCGCCACCCGCGTGGTCGATCTGGGCATAACGCCAGGCGGCTGGGCGCAGGTGGTGCGCAAGATGGCTCCCCGCGCCGCCATTGTGGGCATCGACCTGCTGGAGACCGAACCGCTTGACGGGGTCACGATCCTGCAAATGGATTTCATGGATGAAAAGGCACCCGCCCTACTCACCGCCGCGCTCGACGGGCCGCCCAACCTGGTCTTGTCCGACATGGCGGCCAATACCGTAGGGCACAAGCAGACCGATCACCTGCGCACGATGGCGCTGGTCGAAGCGGGCGCGTGGTTCGCGGTCGACGTGCTGGAACCGGGCGGCGCATTTGTGGCCAAGGTGTTGGCGGGCGGCACCGATACCGACCTGCTGGCCTATTTGAAAACGCACTTCCGCACCGTAAAGCACGCCAAGCCACCGGCCAGCCGCAAGGGTTCGTCCGAATGGTATGTGGTTGCCGAAGGGTTCAAGGGGCGGGCCGAGTAGCGCCCCGTTCTGCCGCTGGCATACGAAAAAGGCCGGGATCGCTCCCGGCCCTCTTCTTTTGTCAAAAAATCGGCGCTGATCAGGCGGCGGGCACAACCTCGGCCGCTGCAGCTTCACCTTCCGCAGGAACGGCTGTTTCGCCCTCGGCCGGAACAGCGGCATCGCCTTCACCTTCGGCGGCGGGCTCTTCCACCGGGACCGGCGGCAGGGCCGGACCGCCGCCATTGGCCAGCAGATACAGGATCACGTTGGCGCGTTCCTGCGCATCACCCAGGCCGGCAAAGCTCATCTTGGTGCCATTGGCAAAGGCGCGCGGGCTGGCCAGCCAGGCCGACATATTCTCGAAATCCCAGTCTCCGCCATGGCCCGACAGCGCTTCGGAGTATTCGAACCCGGCAACATGCTGGCCGATGGGCTGGCCCATCACGCCGAACAGGTTGGGGCCGATGCCGTTTGCCCCGCCTTGGGTAACGGTGTGGCAAGCCATGCACTTGGCGAAAATTGCCTCGCCCGCAGCGGCATCGCCTTGTGCCAGCAATGCGGCCAGCGGCGGGCCTTCTGCCGCGCCTTCGGCGGCGACACCCTCGATCACATAGCCCAGTTGTTCCGGGCGTTCTGTGTCAGGAATGGCAAAGCCAACCACGAAACGCAGCAGCAGGGCAACGACACCGGCGAACAGCAGCCAGCCGAAGATGGTATTAAGACGGTCGGTCATGGATCAATCATCTGCCACAATGAACCCGAAGGCGTGAACCCGAGGCCCGAACCCGAAGGCGAAAGCCTGTTTGGGCGCGCTCTAGTAAGGCCGGGGCTTGTGCGCAAGAGCCGATAGTGGCTTGTCCGCCTGCCAGTGTATCTTTACGCGGCCTTGCTTATGGACTCTTTCCCCGCTCCCGCGCTTGAACTGGTGGCTTCGATGCGCGCCGCCGCCGCTGCCGATCCGGCGCGCGCCATCTCGTTCCAGGGCGCGCCCGGCGCCAATTCGCACCGCGCGGCGATGGAATATGCCCCTGAATGCCTGCCTTTGCCGTGCTTCAGCTTTGGCGATGCGCTTGATGCGGTGAAAAACGGCGCAGCCGGATGCGCGATGATTCCGATCGAGAATTCACAGGCGGGCCGGGTGGCCGACATTCATTTCCTGCTGCCCGAAAGCGGGCTTTCGATTGTCGGCGAATATTTCATGCCGATTCATCACGCGCTGATGGCGCTGCCCAATGCCGACGGTTCGTTCGGACCGTTCAAGGCGGCATTCAGCCACGTCCACGCCCTCAACCAGTCGCGCCGCTATCTGGCGGAACGCGGGATGGTGCCCGTCAGTCATGCCGATACCGCCGGGGCAGCCGCGCATGTCAAGGAACTGGGCGATCCATCGATTGCCGCCATTGCCCCCGCTATCGCCGCCGACCTCTATGGCCTGACCATCGTGGATAGCCGGGTGGAAGATACCGCGGACAACACCACCCGCTTCGTGGTGCTGGCAAAAGACCCGCTCGATCCGGCCAGCCTTGCGGGGCAGGATGCGATAACCACCTTCATCTTCGAGGTGAACAACGTGCCCGCCGCGCTGTACAAGGCACTGGGCTGCTTTGCCACCAACGGGGTCAACATGACAAAGCTGGAAAGCTACCAGCAGGGTTCCAGCTTTGCCGCCACGATGTTCTTTGCCGACATCGTGGGCGCTCCGGGCGATCCGGGGGTTGACAGTGCGATGGCCGAGCTGGCCTTCCACGCCAAGGAGGTGCGCATGCTGGGCACCTATGCGCAGGCGCGCAAGCGGGGGTAGCCGGTGCCGGGCTATCGCATTATCGAGGATGATCTGACAGGCACCGAGGTGCTGGCCTTGCTGCAACTGCATCTCGATGAAATGCACCGCTGGTCGCCCCCTGACAGCGTCCACGCCATGCCGGCGGAGCGGCTGCGCCAGTCTGATGTCACGTTTTTTTCCGCCTGGCACGATGACAGGCTGGCCTGCGTCGGCGCGATCAAGCAAATCGACGAGCGGCGCGGCGAGCTGAAATCCATGCGCGCCGATCCCGCCTATCGCGGCATGGGCGCGGGCAAGGCAATCCTGCTGCACCTGCTCGATACCGCCCGCCAGCGCGGGTATTGCTGGGTCGGACTGGAAACCGGCACGCCGGAACAATTCCTCCCCGCGCGGCTGCTCTATCTGGGGCATGGGTTCCAGCCCTGCCCGCCCTTTGCGGATTACGTGGCGGACGACTTTTCGGTCTGCATGGAACTGCCGCTATAGCCGGTCAGGCCATCGCGCTGGCGCAGTATTCGCGGATAAAATCGGCGTGGAGCGGCAGCTTGGCCGCTGCCGTGCGGCATTCGTCGGCGATTCGGCGCACTTGGGCAGCGGCGTGTTCCGGGCTCGCGCGATCGGCCAGGGCGTGGACGCCTGCGGGCAGGAAGCGCTGCCCGATCATCAGCGAGGACCAGCTGCCGAGCTGGAACAGGTGGCCACCCGACACATCCAGCACGCCCCGCGCGCGCCACACGTCCAGCGTGTGCGCCAGGCTATCGGGAATGGCCATGTGCCTGGTATAGCGCCAGAATTCGGAATCGTCGCGTTCGCTGAGATGGTAATGGGCGACGATAAAATCGCGCACTTCGGTCCATTCCAGCGCAGTGCGCCGGTTGAATGCCTCGCGCAGCGCGGGGTCCATCGCGCGGGTGGGGAAGTATTCGACCAGCCGTTCGAGCGAGCTTTGCACGAAATGGATCGAGGTCGATTCGAGTGGCTCGAGAAACCCGGTCGCCAGGCCCAGCCCCACCACATTGCCGACCCAGCTACGTTGCCGCCGCCCGGTGGTAAACTTGATCAGCCGTGGCGAATCCAGGGTCGGGGTTTCCAGCGTGGCGAGCAGCCGCTGCTCCGCTTCGCTCTCCGAAGAAAAAGCGCTGGCAAAGACATGGCCGTTGCCGGTGCGGTGCTGCAGCGGGATGCGCCACTGCCAGCCGACCGGATGGGCGATGCCCTGGGTATAGGGCCGCAAGGCGCCATCTGCCCGCTTGGTGGGCACGGCCAGCGCGCGGTCGGACGGGATATAGCGGCTCCAGTCGTCGAATGGCTCTTCCAGCGTCTTGCCCAGCAGCAGGCTGGCAAAGCCGCTGCAATCGATGAACAGGTCCGCCTCCAACTTTCGGCCGTCTTCCAACACAATGGCAGAAACGAAGCCGTTGTCTCCATCGCGTTCGACCCCGGTTATGCGCCCTTCGACCCGCGTCGCCCCGCGCCCCTCGGCCACCTGTCGCAAGTGCCGGGCATAAAGGTGGGCATCGAAGTGGTAGGCATGGGTATAGCGGTTGGCCAGATCGCGGCGGCCGCGCTCGGATGGGGCAAAGCGGTCCTCCTTCGCGGCGGCGCGGGCCACGAACAGATCCTGGTATTCCGGATATGGTTGAGCATCCGCCGCCGCTGCCAGCCGCCCCAGCAGCCACCAGTGGTGCAGTTTGACATGCGCGTCGATCTCGCGCCCCACAGCCCCGAACTGGTGGAGATAGCTATCGCCTGGCCGGCCCCAGTTGTGGAATTCGATCCCCAGCTTGAACGTGCCCTGCGTGGCGGCAAGAAATGCCCGCTCATCCAGCTGCACCATGCGGTTGAACGCCTGCATCGGCGGAATTGTCGCTTCGCCCACCCCGACAATGCCGATCGCATCGCTTTCGACCAGTTCGACCGAAACGTCGCGCGCCAGCACGGTGCGCAGCATGGTCGCGGCCATCCAGCCCGACGATCCCCCGCCCACCACCAGTACCTTGCGGACCCGCTGGTCCAGCGGAACTTGCGGCAATTGTTCGGCCAGGGAAATTTGCGTCATGTCCGGCATAGTGGAACCAGTTTTGTCCCTGTGCAATGCACCCCGCACATTGGGCATTTGCTTTGGCCTGCAAGCCATGCCACCAACCGTGCGTGACGAGGGTAGCAGGGTCAACCACAGCAGCGGACAGCGATTTTTCGCAGGATTGGGACGCCGTGCGTGCCGATGGCGACATCCAGTTTGCGCCGGTCGACATCCCCGCCGCACCAGCACCCCAGCCGTCGGAACCCGGTTGGCTGGCCGACCTGTTTGAGTGGCTTGCCCGTGCGCTGGAACCACTGGCAGGGCTGGTCGGCGGCAATTGGCCGGTGATCAAATGGGTGCTGCTGGCACTGGTTGTTGCGCTGCTGCTCTATGCCATATGGCGGTTGATCGGGCCGATTGTCATGTCAGCTCGGACCACAGCGGAAGATGACCCCGGCTTCGTGCCCGACCAGGCCCAGGCGCTGCAATTGCTGGAAGATGCCGACCGGCTGGCCAGCGAGGGGCGGTTCGACGAGGCGACCCACCTGCTGCTCCAGCGTTCGGTCGGCCAGATCGCCCAGGCGCGGCCCGACCTGATCGACCCGTCGAGCACCGCGCGCGAGATTTCCGCCCTGCCTGCTCTGCCTGCCAAGGCGGCCCACGCCTTTGCCACCATTGCCGAGCGGGTGGAACGCAGCCTGTTCGCCTTGCGCACCCTGTCGGCCGACGATTGGCACGCGGCCCGCGCCGCCTATGCCGAATTCGCCCTGGGCTATGGCGGTGTTGCCCGCAGGACCGGATCATGAGCCGCGCGACCAGCCCGTTCTCGCCTGCCGCCGTGGCTGCGGTCCTGCTGGTAGGCGGGGGTGCGTTCCTGTTGTTTCTCTATGCCATCGGCGCGGGCTGGACGGGCGACCGGATGCGGGTGACCGCGCACGCCAATTCCAATGCGTTGGATGGCTATTCCGCGCTGGTCGACCTGCTGGACCGGCGCGGCTTCACCGTCAGCACCACGCGCCAGCAATCGGCGCAGGAAGACTATGGCACCGTGCTGGTGCTGACACCGGGCCTCAATACCGATCCGGCGCTGCTGGCCGAGACCATCGCGGCGCGCCGCTATATCGGCCCCACGATCGTGATCCTGCCCAAATGGTCGAGCACTCCCCTCCCCGACAATGCCCCTGAAGAGGCGGGCGATGACTGGGTGGAACTGGGCAGCGGAATGTCCGGCATCTGGTTCGAGCAGGTGGAGGATTTTACGCCGCTGACGCTCGAACAGGGCAGCACGCAGGGCTGGCGCGGGATGGGGCTGGCAGGCAATCTGCCGCGCAACGATCTGGTCCAGGCGATCACCGAAGTGCCGGGCAAGGAGTTGCTCCCGCTGATCAGCGATGCCGAGGGCGACCTGCTGGCCGGATACTGGAACAGGGGTGGCTATCACCCGGCGCTGGCCGATGCTGGCGGCATCGCGTTCAACCCGGACGAGGAGGACGGTCAGGACACCGACATATATCCGCTGCTGGTGATTGCCGAGCCCGATCTGATGAACAATTATGGCCTGGCCGACCGCACCCGCGCCATGGCGGCGGTGGCGCTGGTCGAAATTGCGATGGAAGATACTGATCTGCCGGTGGTGTTCGACCTGACCATGCCGGGCTTCGGCACGACCGAAAACCTGCTGACGCTGGCCTTCCGCCCGCCGTTCCTGGCGGCCACGCTGTGCCTGCTGCTGGCCATGCTGCTGGTCGGATGGCGGGCCTTCTTCCGCTTCGGACCGCCCATGGCCGAGGTGCCCGAACTAGCTCACGGCAAGACGCAGCTGGCCCGCAATGCGGCCAATCTGGTGGAGCGGACGCGACGCTGGCGGCTGCTTGGCGCGCCTTACGCCTCACTGGTCGCCGCACGGATCGCCGCTGCGCTCAACATCCGCGAGACGGACACCGAACTGCGCGAAGCCGCGATCGACGCCGTTCTGGCCGCACGTGGGCTTGGTGGCCCCGATGCCGGACCCGATGCCGGCCCCGTTTCTGGCCCCGTTTCTGGCCCCGTTTCTGGCCCCGGCTTTGCTGCCAGTGCCACCCATTTGCGCAACGCGCGCCGCCCGGCAGAAATCGTCCGCGCGGCCCATGCATTGAGATCAATCGAAAGGACGCTTCTGAAATGAGCATGACCCTGGACGACACCCGAGCGCTGGCCGCCGCCATCAGGGCGGAAGTGGGCAAGGCCATCGTCGGGCAGGAGGATGCGATCGAGCACCTGCTGATTGCCCTTGTGGCGCGCGGGCACGTGTTGCTGGAAGGTCCGCCGGGCACTGCCAAGACCTTCATGGCCCAGTGTTTTTCCCGCGCTACCGGGCTGGATTTCGGGCGCATCCAGTTCACGCCGGACCTTCTGCCGGGCGACATCCTGGGGTCCAACCTGTTCAACTTCCAGACCAGCCAGTTCACCCTGACGCGCGGGCCGATCTTCTGCCAGCTGCTGCTGGCCGACGAAATCAACCGCACCCCGCCCAAGACGCAGGCCGCGCTGCTGGAAGCCATGCAGGAACGCCGCATTACGCTGGACGGCGAGACGCACGATCTGGGCGACCATTTCATGGTGGTAGCCACGCAAAATCCGATTGAGAACCAGGGCGTCTATCCGCTGCCCGAAGCCCAGCTAGACCGGTTCGCCTTCAAGATCATCGTGCCTTACCCCAGCATGGAGGAGGAGGCGCGCATCGTGGAGCGGTTCGGCAATTCCAGCGGACCCGCGCGGGCCGAGGACTTCGGGATCGAACAGGTGGCAAACCCCGCCACCATCACCGCCGCCCAGGCCGCACTGCAACAGGTGACGCTGGCCCGCGAGATCATCGACTATACCGTGCGGCTGGTCCGGGCCACGCGCGAAAACCCGGAAATCGCCAGCGGTGCCAGCCCCCGTGCGGCAGTGCTGCTGGCCAATTCCGCCCGCGCCCGCGCCGCCTTGCAGGGCCGCGACTATGTGATTCCGGATGATGTGAAGGCGCTTGCCACGGCCACCTTGCGCCACCGCCTGCTGCTGTCGCCTGCCGCCGAAATTGAAGGGCGGCAGATCGAGGATCTGGTAGCCTCGCTGGTCGAGCAGACCGAGGCGCCGCGGTGACGTGAAGCTGCCTGCTTTCCCTATTGTCCCATCGGGCCGGATGATGGCCGTGATCGTGCTGCTGGCGCCGGTGGCGCTGGTGGTGGCGGCCACAGCGCCCGGCGCGTGGGTAGTGGCTCCGGCCGCAGCCCTTGCGCTGTTGCTGGTGATGCTGGTCGATGGCTGGCTGGCGGGGGGGCTGGTGAGCCTGTCGGTCGAACCCGCCGCCGATGCCGAAGTGGGCCAGGCCGCGCCGGTCAAGGTGCGGGCCACGATTGACCGCGACAGCGATGCCCGGCCGCCCGAAGTGGCGATCGGCTTCGACCCACGGCTGGGCAATGGCGGCATGGCGCGGCTGGAACTGACCGGCACGGGTCAGCCAAGCGGCTTTGCCGGCAGCGTCGATATTGTCCCCCAGCGGCGCGGAACAGGACAGATTACCGCCGCGTGGCTGCGCTGGCATGGCCCGCTGGGCCTGGGCATGCGGCAGGTGCGGCGCGATCTTGACCACGTGATCCGCGTATGGCCTGATCTGACGCCGACCAGATCACCGCTGTTGCAGGCTTTCCTGCGCGATGCCCAGTTCGGGCTGATCGCCCGGCGCATCAGGGGAGAGGGTACGCAGTTCGAAGCGCTGTCCGAGTATGAGGCGGGCATGGACCGCCGCCGGATCGACTGGAAGGCCAGCGCCCGCCACACTGCGCTTTACGCCCGCGAGAACGAGGCCGAGCGAGACAATCAGATCATTTTCGCGTTCGATTGCGGGCAGGCGATGTGCGAACCGGTCGCTGGCTTGCCGCGGATTGACCGGGCCGTGTCCGCCGCGCTCACCGCATCCTATGTCGCGTTGAAAGGCGGGGACCGGGTGGCCCTGTTCGGGTTTGCCGACAAGCCCAACCTGATGACCCCGTTCATCACCGATTCCCGCAGCTTCCACCGCCTGCAGACCGCCGCAGCAGAGCTGGACTATGTGGCCCGGGAGCCCAATTTCACCCTCGCACTTGCAACGCTGACCGCGCGGTTGCAGCGGCGCTCGCTGATCGTGCTGTTTTCCGATTTCACCGATCCCACCTCGGCCGAACTGATGGTCGAAAGTGTCGAGCGGCTGGTGCGGCATCACCTGGTGATCTTCGTAACCATGCGCGACGAGGAGCTGGAAGGCCTGGCCGCCGCCGATCCGACCACGCTTGAACAGGTCTCCACCGCAGTTGCCGCCGCCGGCCTGGCCCAGCAGCGGGCCATCGTGCTGCAACGGCTGAGGCGGCTTGGGGTCGATGTGATCGAGGCCCCGCACGATGCGATCGGCTATCGCCTGATCGACCGCTACCTCGAAGCCAAGCGATTGGAGGCGATCGGCTGATGGCGCTCAACCTGTTTTCCCCCAAGGCGATAGAACCGCCTGCCGCAATCGAAGCCGCCAGCTTGCGGTCGGATCGCTTCCGCTTGGAGCGCGAGACTGATTGGCAGCGACTGGAGGCCATCGTGCTGGCGCTGGAACGCAATCAGCCGCGCCGCATCACCGATGCTGACCTGCTCGAACTGCCGGTGCTCTATCGTAAGGCGGCCTCAAGCCTGGCCGTGGCGCGCGAGACCTCGCTCGATGCGGCCACGCTGGCCTATCTGGAATCACTGGTGCGGCGGGCCTGGTTCCAGGTCTATGGCCCGCGCACCGGGCTGTTTGCCTGGATCCGCGGCTTCCTGGGCGGCGGGTGGAGCGCAGCGGTGCGCGACCTGTGGCTGGACATCTGCATCGCCCTGGCAGTTATGGTGTCTGGCACCGTCGTCGGCTGGCTGCTGGTGGCAGGTGACAGCGAATGGTATTTCCGGTTGATGCCGGGCGGCATGGCAGGTGGCCGGCAGCCGGGTGCCAGCAAGGCCGATCTTGCCGCCACGCTCGAAGGCACCGACGGGGCCGAGGGGCTGACGATGTTCGCCGCCTACCTGTTTTCGAACAATTCGGGGGTCTGCATCCTGGCCTTTGCGCTGGGCTTTTGCTTCGGTGTGCCGACCTTGCTGCTGCTGGTCTATAACATGGCCTCGCTGGGCGCGATGCTGTGGCTGTTCGACGATGCCGGCCTGCGCTGGGAGTTTGTCGCCTGGCTCAGCGTCCACGGCACGACCGAACTGTTCGCCATCCTGCTGTCGGGCGCGGCGGGGCTGCATATCGGGCGGGCGATGGCTTTTCCCGGCACCCGGTCGATCATGTCGGCAGCGGCCACCAGCGGCAGGCGGGCGGCGCAGGTTATGGCCGGCTGCGTGCTGATGCTGGTCGTGGCAGGACTGCTGGAAGGCTATGCCCGCCAACTGGTGCCCACGGCAGAAGGCCGCGCGACCATTGGCGGGGCGATGCTGGTGGCGTGGCTGGCCTATTTCATCCTGGTCCCGCGTCCGCGCACGCATGACAGCAAGGATCGGGCATGACCGCCGCCCGCACCCAGGGCACGGCCCGCCGCTATCAGGCCAGCCTTGCCCGCCGCACGCGCGAGATGATCACCCCGGAAGGGCTGGCACTGCCCGTTACCATTGCCGGACGTGGGGCACGGGCAGGCGCACTGATGCTGGACCTGATCATCCTGATCGTAGCCGCGATCGTGGCGCTGATGCTGCTGGCCGGGTTCGGCATCGGCCTGTTTGCCGATAGTCCGGAAGAAACGCCGACTGCTGCGGTAGAACTGGTGGTGGTGGCGATGATCATGGTGTTCTGGCTGGCGCGCTATGGCTATTTCCTGTTTTTCGAACTGGGGCCGCGCGGGGCAACTCCGGGCAAGCGCATGATGGGTATCCGCGTGGCAGCCCGGCCGGCGGGCGGGATCGGCGGCGGGCGGTTGACCGCAGAGGCCGTCATCGCTCGTAACCTGCTGCGCGATATCGAAGTGTTCCTGCCGGTGTCCTACCTTATCGGCATGGCCGTTTCGGCGGGCCAATCCGACGGCGTGATGGGCTGGGCGGCGTTTGTGTGGCTAATGGTGTTCCTGTGCTTTCCGCTGTTCAACAAGGACCGGCTGCGCGGCGGAGACCTGATCGCGGGCACCTGGGTCATCGAGGCACCACGGGTCAAGCTTGCCCAGGCCATGTCTGTCGCGCCCGACCGCAGCCGCGACTACCGCTTCGGCGATGCCGAGCTGATGATCTATGGCGAACACGAATTACAGGTGCTCGAAGGCGTGCTCCGGCAAAACAATCCCGAAGCCATGCGCGAGGTAATGCTGGCGATCTGCCGCAAGATCGGGTGGGAGCCGGGCGCCGGGCACGAACGGGAATTCCTCGAAGCGTTCTACGGCGCGCTGCGGGCGCATCTTGAACGCGGGATGCGGTTCGGCAAACGCAAGGCAGACAAGCACTCGTGAGGAACGCCCGATGAAACTGCGCCCCGCCACGCCTGAAGATGCCCCCATGCTGGCCGATTTCGCGCGCGACGCGTTCAATGCCGCGTTCGGCGATCTGTACCGGTCGGAAGACCTGCAGGCCTTCATCGGCGAATGGCGCACGGCAGACCGTTACCTGCAAAAAATTGCCGACCCCGCTACCCGGGTCCAGCTGGCCGAGGTGGACGGTGTGATCGGCGCCTATTGCATACTCCAGCGCGATTACCTTATGGACGAGCACCCCGAACCGCGCCCGGCGCATCCGGCCTTCCTCAACCAGTTGTACTGCGCTGGCGGGATGAGCGGGCGCGGGCTTGGCGGGGCATTGATGGACTGGGCTATTGACCAGGCGCGCGAATGGCAGGCCGATGCCATATCACTATCGGTCTACAGCGAGAATTTCGGCGCCCAGCGGTTCTACCAGCGCTATGGCTTTGCCAAGATCGCCGACATCCATTTCTGGGTCGGCAGCCAGTGCGATGACGAGTTCCTGTACGAACTGCGCTTGTAACGCTTGCTCCAGCTTTCGCCCGCCGCAAGGTTAAGCCTGATTTAGGGATTATCGGGCAGTGATGCACCCAACACATTTGGGGATGCATGATGGCTGTTGCCGAAATCCAGTTACCCGCACCCGGCATCAACACCGGTGCCCTGGCTGACGAATTGCTGCACGACGAAGCGATCGATCGCGTGCTGGCGGCGGTCCGCGGACACCTGGGCGTCGAGATCGCGTTTGTCTCGCGCTATATCGAGGGCGGCCAACGCGAGCTAACCCACGTCCACACTGACCTGAACCTGCCGATGGGCCCCGGCTTCCGCGAGCCGGTGGAAGACAGCTATTGCTGGCACATCCTTGAAGGACGCCTGCCCGAACTGATCGTGGATGCGGCAGATCATCCGTTCACCAAAACGCTGGCGATCACCGATTTCCTGCCCGTAGGCTGCCACCTCAACGTGCCCCTGCGGTTGTCTGACGGTCGCGTGTGGGGCAGCTTCTGCGCCCTGGGCCGCGTGCCCGACCGCACGCTGGGTGAACGCGATCTCAATGTGGTGCGCGCCTTTGCCGGACTGGCTGCCGAACGAATCGAAGCCAGCATGGCCAGCGACCTGGAGGCAGCCGAAGTGCGTGCGCGGGTGGAAGAGATGCTTGATGGCCATGCCATCACCATTTTCCACCAGCCGATCCACGATCTGGCGACGGGGGAGCCGATGGGCGTCGAATGCCTCGCCCGTTTCCCCAACACCACCCGGCGCGGGCCGGACCAGTGGTTCGAGGATGCCGAGCGCGTTGGCCTGGGCGTGGAACTGGAAATGGCCGCAGTGCGCGCCGCGCTGGAAACGCTGGGCCATGTGCCCAATGGCAAATATGTCGCGATCAACGCTTCCCCCGCCACGATCATGTCCGGCATGCTGGAGCGCGAGTTGGACAGCGTGGACACTGGCAAGCTGGTGATCGAAGTGACCGAACACCAGCAGGTGGCCGATTACACCGCGCTGTCACGCCAGCTGGCGCGGCTGAAGGACAAGGTGCGCATCGCGATCGACGATGTCGGCACCGGCTATTCGGGCTTGCGGCACATCGTCGACCTGCAACCCGATATCCTCAAGATGGACATGGCGCTGACCCGCGACATCCACCGCGATCCCGCCCGCCGCGCGTTGACCGGTGCACTGGTGCAACTGGCGCGCGATATTGGTTGCAAGCTGGTGGCAGAAGGCATCGAGACCATCGAGGAACGCGATGCGATGGCCGACCTGGGGGTGGATTATGGCCAGGGCTATTACTTCGCCCGGCCCCTGCCGGTGGTCGCCGCCCAGCAGCACATGCTGGGCCTGCGCGATGAAGCAGCGGTGCCCGACCTTTCGCCCGATGAAACGCGCGGTGAGCCGGGCGGTGAGGATCAGCCGCCACTGCTCCGCGCCAAGGGTTGAGCGCGGCCTGATCCGGCCTAACCGTCGGGCGTAGCGGGTGCCTGCTGCCCGTCGGGCATGCGATACCGTGCGGCACGCAGGTCTCCGGTGTCGAGCTGGACGCGCAACCGCTCGCGGTCGTGCCTGCGATATGCCTCTTCCGCCCGGTCGATCTCGCCTTCCGACAGGCCCAGCGCATCAAGCCCCAGCAGCGCCATGCGGATCGCTGATTCGTGCACTTCGCGCAGCACATAGCGCTGCGGCCCGCGCCCCAGCTTCATCACCGTGCGCCGGTCATAGCCGCGCACATACAGCGCCGCCTGCGGGAACGCATCCTGCACGGCCTGCATGTATTCCGGCTCGATCTGGTCCTGGTCGATGCAGAACATGATCAGCTGCGCCTCGCCTCCGCCCGCCTGGCGCAACAGGTCAAGCCGCATGCCATCGCCGAAATAGACCTTGGAGCCATATTCCTCCGAAATATCGATCCGCTCCACATCACGGTCGACCAGTGTGACGCTGATGCCCGCTTCGGTCAGAATCCGGGCAGCGGTCTGGCCGAACCGCCCGTGGCCGATGACCAGCGCATTGGCCGCCAGATCGCGCGGCGGCGCAGCACGTCCCTCACCTTCACCGCTGGACGGGGCCACGCGAAATCGGCGGGTCAACTTCATCAGGAACGGCGTGCTGGCCATGCTCAGCGTCACCACCGCGCCAAACACGCTGACTGCCGTGTCCGAAATCAGCAGGGCATCCTGCGCAGCGGCATAGATCACGAACGCGAATTCGCCGCCCTGGCTAAGCAGCAGGCCCAGAGCCAGCGCCGCGCGCCAGCCCATCTTCATCAGCAGGCCAAGGCCGGTAATGATCGCGGTCTTGATGGCGATCAGCAGAATGGCAAAGCTCAGCACCTCGAACGGCCGCTCGGCAATGGCACCAAGGTCCAGCATCATACCCACCGCCAGGAAAAACAGGCCAAGCAGCAATCCGCGTAAAGGCTCGACATCGGCCTCCAGTTCGTGCCGGTAGGGGGTATCGGCCAGCATGACGCCCGCGATAAACGCCCCCAGCGCCAGCGACAGGCCAAGCAGTTCCATCACCGCGGCGCTGGCCAGGACGGTCAGCAGCGCCGCCATCACGAACATCTCGCGCTCGCCCAGCGAGCCGATCAGGCGGAACAGCGGCCGGATCAGGAAACGTCCCGCCGCCACCAGCCCCACAATCGCCAGCACCGTCAGCAGCGCCAGCGTCCAGCCTGTGGGGCCGGTCGCATCGGCTGGGTTGCGGCTCATCGCCGAAACGATCGTGATCAGGGGGATGATCGACAGATCCTGGAACAGCAGGATGGCAAAGGCCCGCTCGCCAAAGGGCGTGCGCAGCCGGCCAGCCGATTGCAGCATGGGCAGAACCTGCGCGGTGGACGACAGGCCCAGCGGCAGGCCGATCGCCAGCGCCGCTTCCATGGTAAAGCCCGACAGCGCCAGCACCGTGGCGGCGATCGCCAGTCCGCAGGCCACGACCTGCGCCCCGCCCAGCACGAATATCTCGTGCCGCATGCGCCACAAGCGCGCCGGATTAAGCTCCAACCCAACGATGAACAGCAGCATCACGATGCCCAGTTCGGCGAATTCGACCTTCTGTTCCGCTCCGCCGACCAGCCCCAGTACCTGCGGCCCGATCACCACGCCCGCCACCAGATAGCCCAGTGTGGCACCCAGCCCCAGCCGCCTGAACAGCAGCACGAATGCCACGGCAAAGCCGAGCATGATTACCCCGTCATACAGGAAACCGCTGCCGTGTTGTTCCATCGCTTCGACCTTGATCCAACCAATCGGCGGACCATGGCGCAATCGGCGCGCGCTGTCATTGCCCCTTCACGCACACACGCCTATATCGGGCAGCATGTCATCATCCATCAGACCCTGGCGCGATATTGCGCGCCGCCAGTCCCGCCAGATCATGGTCGGCAAGGTTCCCGTCGGCGGCGACGCACCGATCACCGTGCAGACCATGACCAATACCCCGACCGAGGATATTGCGGCCACGATCGACCAGATCCGCCGGTGCGAGGAGGCGGGCGCAGACATCATCCGCGTGTCCTGCCCGACCGAGGAATCGACCCGCCATTTCGACCAGATCACGAAGGGCTCCAACATCCCCGTCGTGGCCGACATCCATTTCCACTACAAACGGGCGCTGGAAGCGGCAGACAAGGGCGCGGCCTGCCTGCGCATCAATCCCGGTAACATCGGCAGCAGCCAGCGGGTGGCCGAAGTGGTCCGCGCGGCCAAGGCCAACGGCTGTGCAATTCGCATCGGCGTGAACGCCGGCAGCCTCGAAAAGCACCTGCTGGAAAAATATGGCGAGCCCTGCCCGGACGCCCTGGTGGAAAGCGCGCTGGATCACATCAAGCTGCTGCAGGATCACGATTTTCACGAATTCAAGGTAGCGGTGAAGGCCAGCGACCTATTCCTCGCGGTGGCCGCTTACATGCAATTGGCCGATGCGGTGGATTGCCCGCTGCACCTGGGCATTACCGAAGCCGGCGGATTGATCGGCGGCACCGTGAAAAGTTCGATCGGCATCGGCAACCTGCTGTGGGCCGGGATCGGCGATACCATCCGTGTATCGCTGTCGGCCGAGCCGGAACAGGAAGTGCGCGTGGGCTTCGACATCCTCAAATCACTCGGCCTGCGCACGCGCGGCGTGCGGGTGGTTTCGTGTCCCAGTTGCGCCCGCCAGGGGTTTGATGTGATCCGCACAGTGCAGACGCTGGAAGACCGTCTCAGCCACATCAAGACGCCGCTCAGCCTGTCTGTTCTGGGCTGCGTGGTCAACGGGCCGGGCGAAGCGCGCGAGACCGATATCGGCATCACCGGCGGCGGCGCGGGCAAGCACATGGTGTACCTGTCCGGCGTAACCGATCACCACGTGGCCGACGAAGGCATGGTCGATCACATCGTCCGCCTGGTCGAAGCCAAGGCCGCCCAGATCGAGGCCGATATGACCGACGCAGGCAACGCGTCGGTGGCGGCGGAGTGATCCTGCGCAGCGTATTGCTGGCGCTGGCCATCCCGACGCTGGCGGCTTGCGCGGCCGGCCCTGCATTGCAAGCCCATACGGCCAGCCATCCGCAGGCGGCGCTGTTTGATCCAAGCGCCAACGCCACTGAGGCCCTGGCCGGAGCGCGCGTGGAGTCAACAGCGCAAGGCACGCGGGTCCTCGTCGTGTTCGGCGCCAACTGGTGCCATGATAGCCTGGCGCTGGCCGGATGGCTGCAAACCCCGCGCTTGGCCGCGCTGGTCTCGCCCAGCTTCGAAGTGGTCTATATCGATGCTGGAGTTCCCCAGACGGGCGAGGGCCGCAATCTCGATCTGGCCGCACAATATGGCGTGAGTGACATCACCGGCACGCCCACCGTGCTGGTGCTCGACACCTACGGCACGCTGCTCAACACGCCCGAGGACGCCCGCAGCTGGCGCAACGCCGCCAGCCGCAGCGAGGACGAGATCCACGCCTTCCTCAGCCATTGGGCCAAGCCCGCCGTCTAGGGTAACGCCCCGGTAACCGGCCTGCGCCTATGCTGGCGCGTATGGATTTCCGTATCGTCCTGACCTGCATCCTGATTGCCGGGGCCGCCGTGGGCATTGCCTCGCCGGGCGGGCTGCTGAGCTATGGGGCAAGCGATGCTGCGCCTGCATCCAGTCAGCCAACCAGCCTTTCGCCCCACTCCCCAATACGGGATACCGGCGTGCAGGACACCAGCGCCGCCTGGTCCGACAGCGCAGTCCTGGCGCGGGAGGCCGACGGGCACTTTTATGCCAGCGTCATGATCGATGGCCAGCCGTTCCGCATGCTGGTGGATACCGGCGCAAGCGTGGTGGCCCTGACCGGCGCCGATGCCGAAGCAATGGGCCTGAGCTGGAACGAAAGCGACGTGCGACCGGTGGCGCAGGGCGCCTCTGGCCCGGTCGAGGGTGTGGTTGCCACACTGGGCAGCGTGACGCTGGGCGATCACGAGGCACCCGACGTGCAAGCCATCATCATTCCCGAAGGTCTCGGGATATCACTGCTCGGCCAGTCGTTCCTTGGCACGTTGGGTTCGGTCCGCATCAGCGATGACCAGATGATCCTGGAGAATTGACGCGATGAACATGACCAGCCTTCTGCCGCACCGCTGGCGCGTAAAGCGCGAGGCCGGCCGCCACAACGAAGCGATCATCGGCATTCTCGACACCGCGCCAATCGTGCCCAAACGCGATGGACTGGTGATCTTCAGCATGATTGGCACGGCCGTGGTCCTGCCCTATCTGGTGGCGGTAAAATCGCTGTGGTCCCACCTGCAGCGCGGGCGCATCGCGATTCTGGACGATGGCACGCTGACCGCCCAGGACCGGGCGATCCTGGCGCAGCATTGCGGCGATCCGCAGATCCTGCGGATCGAGGATGTGCCGCGCGGCCCGTTCCCGCAAGGTGGCTGCTGGGAGCGGCTGCTGACCATCCTGGATCACCGCGCTGGCGAATACTGGCTGCAGCTGGACAGCGACACCGTGACGCTAGGCCCGGTGTGGGAACTGGCGCGGGCGATCGATTCCAACCGCAGCTTCACCTTGATGGGCGGCGCCGATGCCCCAGCCCAACCGCTCGAACTGGCGGAGTTCAAGGCCGCCTATTACACCGAAGGCGAGGCCGACGGCCATGTCCAGTCGCGGATCGAAAGCCGCATGGACCGGCTCGCCCCCGGGCTGGGTTGGAAATACATTCGCGGTTGCGCGGGCTTTGCCGGGTTTGCGGCGGGCAATGGCGGGCGCGATCTTGCGGCGGCCTTTCTGGCCCGGATGAAGGCCGTGATCGGCGAGGACGATGCCGCCCTCTGGGGCACTGAACAGGTCGCTTCCAGCTTCCTGATCGCCAACGAAGGCGCGCCGGTGTGCCTGCCATATATGCGTTACATGAACTACTGGGGTGAAGCGTGGGACCAGGACGCGGCCTTCGTCCACTTCGTCGGCGCGCACCGTTATGACAACGGCACCTATACCGCCGCCAGCCGCCACGCGATCGCGCGATTGAACGGATAGCTGACAATTCGCCCGGGCAATGCCTATATCGGCACAATGGACCGGCGGACTCTTGTTGCAACAGGCATAATCGGCGCAGCCGCGCTGGCGGTTCCGCTGCGCGTGGCGGCCCAGCCAGGGCCCGATGCAAGAACCCGCCGGGTGCTTGAAGTGGCACGCATCGAAATCGCCCGGGCCGGCGATGCCCTGTGGCGGCGGGATATGGCCGCGATTGCCGATTTCGGGGTCCATTCGGCCATGCCGCGGTTCCATATCGCCAACCTGGAAGCGGGCACCGTGCGCAGCCTGCTGGTCGCCCACGGCAGCGGATCGGACCCTGAACACGATGGCTGGCTGAACGATTTTTCAAACCTGCACGATAGCTGGGCCACCAGTCGCGGGGCCTATGTCTCGTGGGAATGGTACGAAGGGCGCTTCGGCACCTCGATGCGGCTGGAAGGCCTGGAGCCGAGCAATGACCAGGCCTATCCCCGCGCAATCGTGATGCACGCGGCCAGTTATGCCACGCCGGACCACGTGACGCGCTGGGGCCGGGCCGGACGCTCAAACGGGTGCTTTGCCGTGGGGCCACAGGAACTGGCTGGCGCGCTGTACCAGTTATCGGGTGGCCGGCTGCTGTTCGCCGACCGCCTGGGGATTGGCGAGGACGGCGCCGATGTTATCGCCCCGCCCCAGCCCGCCATCGATTTTACCGCCGTGGTCGCCCAACGGCAGGCCGAAATGCAGCAGCAGGACGCCGAACTGGGCTACGAACCGCCTGGCGAGGAAGTGCCCTAAAGCTGGCGGCTGCTCGGCTGGGCCAGGGCCGCCAGCACCGGGGCATCCCTGTTGTACACATCGTTGAATTCCACCAGCTGCCCGTTCTCGTCCACCCGCATGGTGAAATAGGTGAGGTAAACCGGGAATTGCCGGGTCAGCGGCACTTTGGTGTAGTCGCCGGTCTCCAGCATGCGGCGGGCATCCTGCACAGTGCCCGCTTGTCCCAGTTGCGTCAGTGTGAAGGCCAGTTCCAGCGCGCCCTCGACCCGGATGCAACCGTGGCTTAGCGCGCGGTTGGTATTGCCGAACAGGGTGCGGTTGTTGGTATCGTGCAGGAAGATCGCATGGGCATTGGGCATGTCCAGCTTCATCTTGCCCAGCGCATTACGCGGCCCGGGCTGCTGCACCACGCTAACAAAGCCGTTGGCCCCGCGCGAAGCGACATAGCCCATTGTGCGCGCCCATGCCGGGTTGTTCAGCACCCGGCGCCCCAGCCCTTCGCCCACCACGATCGATTGCGGCACGGTCCAGGTGGGGTTGAAAATCACTCCTTCAACAACTTCGGCCATCTGCGGTGTGGAATTGCGGCCCGGCTGACCCACGATGGTGCGATAGGTGCGCACGGCTTCACCGTTCACGTTCAGCCGCAGCAGGTATTCGGGCACATTGGCAAGCAGGTGGATGCCGCCAAGCTCCCGCGGCAGCCAGCGCCAGCGATCCATGTTGGCGCGAATACGGTTGCGCAGCTCGGTTTCTTCCAGTGGCGTGATCGACAGGATCGCGCGCAAGGCGGCATAATCGGGGCTGCTGGGCAGCAGCGAGGCCAGCGTGCCGCGCACATCGCCGCTCGCCAGCGCGCGCTCCATCAGCGCGCCTGCTTCGATCTGCGCGGTGTCGGAATCTTCCATCAGGTAGGCCCGGCGGGCATCAAGCGGCGTGCGTCCGTCGCGGTAATCTTCCACCAGCCAGGTAAACACTGTGGTCGCGATCCGGTCCAGTTCCGGCCCCTCGCCCGCCGCAATCGCCGCCTGCAACGCTTCAGGGCGATAGTCCGCCGGATCAAGCCCTTCCAGAGCCACGCCGGGAATTGCGTCGAGCAGCGTCTCGGCGCGTTCGACCGGCCAGAAGAGGCCCGTGGCCGGGGCTGGTTCGATGGTACGGCGCGCGGTGCCCGGTGCCCACTGCGGTGCCAGCACCTGCACGGCGTCGCTTTCAAGCACCGGCTCGAAAGACAGGGTCTGCGCTGCCGCTCCGCTTGCCGATAGAACTGCGGCAAGGACTACAAGGGCAAAGGAGGATCGACGGGCTTTAACCATATCTGTCATGTGCCGCTCGCCAGCGGGTTTGGCAAGGTGTTGGGCTTGGACAGGTTATCCACGTGACCTTGGCCTGGCGTGCGATTATGAGCCGCCGATGACCCACCCCGGCGCTCACCCAGCCACGCTCGGACCGTTCCTCGCCACCCTGTTGGCGATCGCGCTGCTGACCCTGATGGACGGCTTCATGAAAAGCGCTTCGCTGGCGGTGGGCGCCTATTCCACCCTGGTGTTCAGAGGCGGAATGGGGTTTGTGCTGGCAGGCGGCCTGTGGTCGTTCCAGGGCATGCGCTGGCCTGGCAAAGCCGCGCTGAAACTGCACCTGGCGCGCGGCTTCGTCGGCGCATTCACTGCGCTCACCTTCTTTTCCGCACTGGTTCGGTTGCCACTGGCCGAGGCGATCGCGTTGAGCTTCATCAGCCCGCTGATCGCACTGGCGCTGGCCGCCCTGGTGTTGAAGGAGAAGGTGGAAGGCAAGGCCATTACCGCCGCCGTATTGGGGCTGGCAGGCGTAGTGGTGATCGTGGGTGGCCGCGTGGGGCGCGAACGAATGACCGACGATGCCATGCTTGGCATCGGCCTGGTGCTTGTTTCCGCCGTACTTTACGCAGTCAACCTGATCCTCCAGCGCCAGCAGGCCCAAGTGGCCAAGCCGCTGGAAATTGCCACCTTCCAGGGCGCGCTGATGACGCTGGTGCTGCTACCTGCTGCCCCACTGTTCCTGGCCGTGCCGCAAGAGCCGCTGACCTGGGGCGCGATCACGATCGCCGCCTGCCTCAGCACTTGCGGCCTGCTGCTGTTGTCCTGGTCCTATGCCCGGGCCGAGGCCCAGGTACTGGTGCCAGTGGAGTATTCGGGCTTTGCCTGGGCGGCGCTGTTCGGGTGGCTGTTGTTTGGCGAGGACGTGAGGCTGACCACACTGGCGGGGGCTTCGTTGATTGTGGTCGGCTGCTGGATCGCCGCCCCACGCCGCCATAGTGAACAGGTGGTGACCTCCGCGCCAGGGGCCGAAGCGAGCTAGGGTAAAGGCGGATCAACGGGTTCGGCCTGTCCGGCCGTCGCGCCCTCGGCCTCGTCCTCGCCAAACCCGGCGCTTTGCCACACCAGCCCCAGCGTCCCGCCAAGGAATGCCGCCAGCGCCAGCGCGGCGGCCATGCGCCATACGCCGAATACCGGCTTGGGCTCGCCTGCCCGGCCCAGAACACCCCGCACCATGATAAGTAAAATCCTCCCCCCACACCCGTAAAACGGGCCTGTCCCCTTGACCTCGGGCCGCCAAAAGCGCAGTCCGCGCGCCAGTGGCCACCTCTTTACCAAGACGGCCAGAACAGCAACAATCAATCAGCCCCAATGGCAAAGGACACGGCAATCTATGACCCAGGTCGGCTCGGACACGCTCAACACGCGCAGCACCATGGACGTAGGCGGAAAGACATACGCCTACTACTCGCTGGCCAAAGCAGCCGAAACGATCGGGGACATCAGCCGCCTGCCATTCAGCATGAAGGTGCTGCTGGAAAACCTGCTGCGATTCGAGGACGGTGGCTTCACCGTGGGCCGCGCGCATATCCAGGCGCTGGCCGACTGGCAGAACAACCCCTCCACGGGTGAGGAAATCCAGTATCGCCCTGCGCGCGTGCTGTTGCAGGATTTTACCGGCGTGCCTTGCGTGGTCGATCTGGCCGCCATGCGCGATGCGATCGCCAAGCTGGGCGGCGATACCGCCAAGATCAACCCGCTGGTGCCGGTCAACCTGGTGATCGACCATTCGGTGATGGTGGACGAATTCGGCCATCCCAAAGCGTTCGAAAACAACATGGCGCTGGAATATGAGCGTAATGCCGAACGCTATGACTTCCTCAAGTGGGGCGCGGTCTCGCTACAGAATTTCTACGCTGTGCCGCCGGGAACCGGCATCTGCCATCAGGTGAACCTGGAAAATATCGCCAAGGGCATCTGGTCCAGCGTGGACCAGAACGGCCAGCTGGTCGCCTATCCCGATACCTGCGTGGGCACCGACAGCCACACCACCATGATCAACGGTCTGGGCGTACTGGGCTGGGGCGTTGGCGGGATCGAGGCCGAGGCCGCGATGCTGGGCCAGCCGGTTTCGATGTTGATCCCCGAAGTAGTCGGCTTCAAGCTAACGGGCGCGATGAGCGAAGGCGTAACCGCCACCGATCTGGTGCTTACCTGCGTACAGATGCTGCGCAAGCATGGCGTAGTGGGCCGGTTTGTGGAATTCTATGGCCCCGGCGTGTCCGCGCTCAGCCTGGCCGATCGGGCCACCATCGCCAACATGGCACCGGAATATGGCGCCACCTGCGGTTTCTTCGGAATTGACGACAAGACGCTGGATTACCTGCGCCTGACCGGCCGCGCCGAAGCAGACATTGCGCTGGTGGAAGCCTATGCCAAGGCGCAGGGCATGTGGTTCACGCCGGAAAATTCCCCGGTCTTTACCAGCACGCTGCAGCTCGACATGGGCTCGGTTGTTCCCAGCCTGGCCGGTCCCAAGCGCCCGCAGGACAAGGTGGCGCTACCCGATGTGGACGATCTGTTTAACGCAGACCTGTCGACTTCCTATGGCAAGACCGCCGCAGTGCGCGTGCCGGTTGACGGTGCCTCACACGACATCGGCGATGGCGACGTGGTGATCGCGGCCATCACCAGCTGCACCAATACCTCCAATCCCGATGTGCTGATCGCCGCCGGCCTCGTCGCCAAAAAGGCGAACGAGCGCGGCCTGAAGCCCAAGCCGTGGGTCAAGACTTCGCTGGCACCCGGATCGCAGGTGGTCACCGATTACCTGATCAAAGCCGGATTGCAGAGCCACCTGGACGCGCTCGGGTTCGATCTGGTGGGCTATGGCTGCACCACCTGCATCGGCAACTCCGGACCGTTGGCAGATCCGATCAGCAAGGCCATCAACGGCAACGACATCGTCGCTGCCAGCGTGCTGTCGGGCAACCGCAACTTCGAGGGCCGCGTGTCGCCCGATGTGCGCGCCAATTTCCTCGCCAGCCCGCCGCTGGTGGTCGCCTATTCGCTGCTGGGCACGGTAACGGTGGACATCACCACATCGCCCATCGGTCAGGACCAGCAGGGCAATGATGTGATGTTGGCCGACATCTGGCCCAGCACGCAGGAAATCGCCGATTTGCGCGCTTCCAGCATCGATCGCGCCATGTTCGAAGCCCGCTATGCCGATGTCTATAAGGGTGATCTGCATTGGCAGGCGATCAAGGTGGATGCATCGGATACCTATGCCTGGAAGCCAGGCAGCACCTATATCGCCAACCCGCCCTACTTCGAAGGCATGGGCATGACGCCCGAGCCTGTTACCGACATCATCGAGGCCAAGCCGCTCGCCATCCTGGGTGACAGCGTGACGACCGACCACATCAGCCCGGCTGGCAGCATCAAGGCCGACAGCCCGGGTGGCCGCTACCTGCTGGAAAACCAGGTCGCCAAGGCCGATTTCAATTCCTACGGCAGCCGCCGCGGCAACCACGAAGTGATGATGCGCGGCACCTTTGCCAACATCCGCATCAAGAATGAAATGGTCCCCGGCGTCGAAGGCGGAGTCACGTCCTATGGCGGCGAAACCATGGCGATCTATGACGCGGCGATGAAGCACAAGGCCGATGGCACGCCGCTGGTGGTGATCGGCGGCAAGGAATACGGCACCGGTTCCAGCCGCGACTGGGCAGCCAAGGGCACGGCGCTGCTGGGCGTGCGGGCGGTGATGGTGGAAAGCTTCGAACGCATCCACCGTTCCAACCTGATCGGCATGGGCGTGCTGCCCCTGCAGTTCGCTGATGGACAGAGCCGCGAGACGCTGGGGCTGACCGGCGATGATGCCTTCACCATCCAGGGCCTCGCCACGATCAAGCCGCAACAGGACGTGGTGGTTGATGTGACGCGCGCCGACGGATCAAAGTTCAGCTTCACCGCCAAGTGCCGCATCGATACCGCGAACGAGCTGGAATACTACCTCAACGGCGGCATCCTGCACTATGTGCTGAGGAAGCTGGCCGCCTGATATTTTGCACTTGACCCTCCTGTAACCTTTAGGTTACTGTGTAACTCACAGGTTACAGGAGGGTTTATGTCGGATATCGAAAAGGCCGATAAGCTGGGCCGCAAGCGCGCCCGGATCTGGTTCGTGGCGGGACTGATGCTTCCGGCGCTCCAGGTGCTATACCTCGATCAGCCTGATGGTTCGCCGCCCGCGCCACACCAAATGTTCCTGTGGACCTTCCTGGTTATTACCATGCTGTTTGCACTTATGACTGGTGGCGGCTTCGGCTACGGCCGCAAGGTCCGCGCGATGGTGAACGACGAGACTGCTCGTGCCAACCGCGATGTCGCTGTGCGGGCGGGCTTTGCAGCCGCGATCCTGACCGGATTGGCGATCTACCTGGCTGCCCCTCATTACGAAATCAGCGGCCAGCTTGCGGCGCATCTTGTCATCACAGCCGGTCTCAGCACCGCCTTGCTCTGCTTCGGCACCCTCGAATGGCGAGGGCACAGGCTTGGCTGATCTGCACAATTGCTTGCGCGAAATCCGCGAGGCAGCTGGGTTGACGCAAGGCCAACTGGCCGAGGCGATCGGGGTGAGCCGCAAGACCATCAACACGGTCGAGAACGGCGTGTTCGTTCCCTCCACAGTGATCGCGCTCAAGCTGGCGCGCACTTTGGGATGTCCGGTGGAGGAGTTGTTCCGCCTTCCAGACGCATAGCAAAAGGGCGGCCCGCAAGGACCGCCCCGTTTGATTCGTGGTTGGCTTGGCCGGTGCGGCTCAGGCCGCGTCACGTTCGCCTTGCGCATCCGTCTCGCCCTTGCGGCGGCGGCGGCGGGTGAACACGGCGGCGGCGCCGGCCCCGAACAGCAACAGCATGCCGGGTTCCGGAACCTGCGTGCCTGACGTGGTGCCCGAAGTGCCGCTGGTGCCCGACGTTCCGCTGGTCGACGAGCTCGTGCTGGAGCTGGTCGACGACGAGGTGGAGCTCGACGTCGACGTGGATGTTGACGAGGAGGTGCTCGACGAGGACGAGGTGGACGAACTGGAACTGGTCGAGCTGGTCACGTTGCCCGACGAGGTGCTGACGTTGCCCGAACTGGTGGAAACATTGCCCGAACTGGTGGAAACATTGCCCGAGGACGTGCTGACGTTGCCAGACGAGGTGCTGACATTGCCGCTCGAACTGGTCACAGAACCAGTCGAGGTCGAGACATTGCCCGAAGTGCTGGTGCTCGAAATCGCGCCGGTCGAGGTCGATACGCCGCCGGTCGTACTCGAAGTCGAGGAGCCGCCGCTGCCGCCCGACGAGGTCGAGGTGGACGAGCCGGTGCTAGAATTGTCGATGTCGATATCGATGATCACGCCCGATGTGCCGCCGGTGGTGCCGGACGATGACGAGGAGGTCGTGGTCGTGGTCGACAGATCGACACTGGCCGAACCACCGCCACCGCTGCCACCGAAGAACCCGCCGAAGAACCCGCCGCCAAAGCCGCCGCCCATGCCGCCCGAACCGCCGATGATGATCGGCTGGCCGCCGCCGCCACCGCGAATGCCGCGTTCTTCAGGCAGCGGGAGCGGGAGGGCCGGCAGCGCCAGCAGTTCAGGTTCGACCTCCTCCTCCACTTCCACCACGCGGCGGATGCGGCGCGTTTCGCGGGGGATGACCCGCGCTGCGGGGCGATCCTTGACGTCGATCAGCTGGGCCGATCCGCGCTCGTCCGATTTGTAGCTGACAGTCGCCGTCTGCGGCTCTGCCACATGGACCGCGCCACCAGCCGCAAGGGCGGTGCCCGCCGCAGCAGCCGACAATTTCGCAAGGGCCATTCTTACCGACATGAACAGTCTCTCTTCGCAATTCCCTGCAACCGGTCACGGCCAATGCGGCCTTTCGCGGTCTTCCAAGGCTTCACAGAGACCTTCCGGGGCGCGATGGGCAATGCCAAAGCGGGGTTTTCAAAGCGTGTCGCAACGATTTTTCGTCCTGAATCCGGCACTTCGGCGCGCCTTGTCCCACAATGGAACCGAAAGCGTGGGACTCGCGAACAAGCGTTAACGCGTGGCGGTCATTTCGAGGGGTCGAACAGGCCGCCCTGCGCTCCAGATGCCGAATCGGCCCCGAGATCATTTGGAGGCGACAGGCCAAGATGCGTCCAGCCGCCCGCATTCAGGCACCGCCCGCGGGCCGTGCGGGCGATCAGGCCCAGCTGGATCAGGTAGGGTTCGATCACCTCCTCCACCGTATCGCGCGGTTCAGACAGGCCCGCGGCCAGCGTTTCCACGCCCACCGGGCCGCCCTTGTAGATGTCGGCGATCATGGTGAGGTAGCGGCGGTCCATCGCATCCAGCCCCAGCCCGTCGATCTCCAGCCGGGTCAGCGCGGCATCGGCCACCCTGGCATTTACCACGCCATCGCCTGCCACATGGGCAAAATCGCGGACCCGCCGCAGCAAGCGCCCAGCCACGCGCGGCGTGCCCCGGCTGCGGCGCGCCACCTCGCGCGCGCCCGCGGGGTCCATGTCCATGCCCAGCAAACCCGCCGCGCGCGTCACCACGCGCATCAGCTCGTCCTCGGTATAGAAGTTCAGCCGAACCGGGATGCCGAACCGGTCACGCAGCGGCGTGGTCAACAGCCCCTGCCGCGTGGTGGCGCCCACCAGCGTGAACGGCGGGAGGTCGATGCGGACAGACCGCGCCGATGGCCCCTCGCCGATGATCAGGTCCAGCGCGCGGTCTTCCATCGCCGGATAGAGCACTTCCTCGACCACCGGATTGAGGCGGTGGATCTCGTCGATGAACAGCACGTCGTGCGGTTCGAGATTGGTCAGCAGCGCGGCCAGATCGCCCGCTTTGGCGATGACAGGGCCGGAGGTAGCGCGGAAACCGACGCCCAGTTCACGGGCGACAATCTGCGCAAGCGTGGTCTTGCCGAGGCCGGGCGGACCGAAGAACAGCACATGGTCGAGCGCCTCGGAGCGGGAGCGCGCGGCTTCGATAAACACCCGCAGGTTCTCCCGCGCGGCGGCCTGCCCGACGAACTCGGCGAGCGTCTTGGGGCGCAAGGCTGCGTCGGGATCCTCGGGGAGGCGCTGGGGGGTGAGGTCGGGGTTAGGCACTTCGCGACCCCCATCGCTTGAAAGCATAGCCAGCCAGCACGAGGATGATCCCTGCACCGAGCTGATATATTGGCAAAACAAATTGCAAGAATCCTTGGTCGTCACGCCAAAAAATCCATAGCCCGACCAAGCCGACAATTACGGCACCGACAGCAGTTATGGATCCTGCGCCACGGGCATAGGCCAGCATGGCGATAGGCAGGACAAGCCAGATCACTGCTAAGATCAGCCAAGGAGCGGCTGCAACAAGGCTGCTGACCGTTACATTTTGGCTAACTGGTTCGATCACGAGAAAACCGCAGGCCAATGTGTAACCAGCGACAATAGCGAGGCGCACCGGAGAAAGACCAAGGATCACCCCGCCGCCCTCCGCAATGCCACACGGATCACATCGCCCTCGCTCGCACCCTCGCCCAATTCGGCCATCGCTGCGGCCACCGCGTTCGCTGCCACCAGCGGCTTGAAGCCGAGGTTTTGCAGGGCCGAGACCGCATCGGCGCTCGCCCCGCCCTTCGGCAGCGCCACCCCGCCGCCAACCGAACCGCCGCCCGGCAAGGCGCCCGCCTTGTCCTTTAGCTCATTCACAATCCGCGCGGCCAGTTTCGGCCCCACGCCCTGCGCCCGCGCCACCGTGGCCGCGTCGCCGCCCGCGCAGGCATCGCGCAGTTCGCCAAGCGGGAGCGCGGACAGCACCGCCAGCGCCATTTTCGATCCCACGCCCTGCACCGTGGTCAGCAGGCGGAACCAGTCGCGTTCATCGGCGCTGGCGAAGCCCAACAGGCGCATGTCGTTCTCGCTCACCTGCAGGTCGGTGAACAGGGTGCAGGCCTCGCCCACCTGGCCCAGCGCGCCCAGTGTCTTGCTGGAACAGTGAACCAGATAGCCCACGCCCTGCACGTCGATCACCGCCCAGTCCGCGCCGGTTTCGTCGAGCAGGCCTTTTAGCTTTGCGATCATGCTTTGTTCTTGCCTTACAGATTGGCGATTGGCTAGCCTCATAACAAACTATCCCCGTTCGCATCGAGCCCATCGACTTCGCTCAGGATAGACTGCGGACCAAATTCTGGTCCGCAGTCGAGATGCCGTAGCGCAAGGTGTCTCGACTACGCTCGACACGAACGGATGTTTGGTTATTGGAAAGCCTATGAGCATGAACACATTCGGGCGGGTCTTCCGTTTCACCACCTGGGGGGAAAGCCACGGCCCTGCGCTGGGCGCGGTGGTGGACGGGTGCCCGCCAGGGTTGGCGCTGGATGAAAGCGCAATCCAGCCATTCCTCGATGCGCGGCGGCCGGGGACCAGCAAGTTCACCACCCAGCGTAACGAGCCGGATCAGGTCCGCATCCTCAGCGGCGTGTTCGAAGGCAAGACCACCGGCACCCCGATCAGCCTGATGATCGAGAATACCGACCAGCGGTCGAAGGACTATGGCGAGATCGCGCAAGCCTATCGCCCCGGCCATGCCGACTATGCCTATGACGCGAAATACGGCCACCGGGACTATCGCGGCGGCGGCAGGTCATCGGCGCGCGAAACGGCGGCGCGGGTGGCGGCGGGCGCGGTGGCGCGGCTGGTAATTCCCGGGGTCAAGGTCCGCGCCTGGGTCGAACAGATCGGTGACAGCGCAATCGACTACGCCCGGTTCGACGAAGCGGAAATCGGCAACAACCCGTTCTTCTGCCCCGATCCGGTCGCCGCGCAGGAATGGGAGCGGATCGTTGACGAAGCGCGGCTGGCGGGCTCGTCCATCGGCGCGGTCGTGACTTGCGAGGCCACCGGCGTTCCTGCCGGATGGGGCGCGCCGATCTATGCCAAGCTCGATGCCGACCTTGCCGCTGCGATGATGGGCATCAACGCGGTCAAAGGCGTGGAAATCGGCGATGGCTTTGCCGCTGCCACCAACAACGGCGAAGGCAATGCCGATCCGATGCGCCCGGGTGAAGATGGTAAGCCCGAGTTCCTCGCCAATCATGCAGGCGGCATCGCGGGCGGCATTTCCACCGGACAGCCTGTCCGCTGCCGCGTGGCGTTCAAGCCGACCAGTTCGATCCTCACGCCGGTGCAAAGCATCAATTCCGCAGGCGAAGCGACCGATGTGCGCACCAAGGGGCGGCACGATCCCTGCGTCGGCATTCGCGGCGTGCCGGTGGTGGAAGCGATGATGGCGCTGGTGCTGGCGGACCACAAAATGCTCCACCGCGCGCAATGCGGCTGACGGTCTAGCGGTACACCGCCAACGCCAGCACGGCGCGGGAAAAGTCGCTGAACCAGGGGGAGCCGACCACCGCTTCGTGCACTGCGCCCTGGGCGAGAATCCACCCCGCCCCGAATAACGTCGGGGCGCTGATGCGGCCGGTGGTGCGCCGCTCGTTCCACACGATTGCCGCCGCCATCGTCCACAACGTCAGGTAGAGCCAGAAGGTCGGGATCGGATCGTCCAGCCCCAGCGCGCGGAACCAGAAGCGGTTCACGCCCGGTGGCAGCACCGGCAGCATGGCCAGCAGGATCAGCGAGCGGTGGACCTGCGGTCTGCGCTTGGCATTGCGGATCGCCAGAGTGAACAAGACACTGAAGCCGGCAAAGGCCAGTAGGCCGAGGTAGAGGCCATCGGTCCCCGGATCGCGCCCCGCATCCATACCCGCCCGGCTGGCAATCAGTTGCAGGAACAGGCCGAGGATCATGATGGCGGTGGCATGGGCAATGCCCCACATGCCCAAGGTACGGTGCAGCGAGACATTGCCCGCGTTCACCAGGCCAGCCTGAACCACCAGCAGCAGCATCCAGCTGATGAAGACAATCCCGTGCAGGTGCACGATCGGGGGCGCAGGCGGGAATTGTCCCTGCATCGCGGGCAGCGCGGAATGCATCCCGAACCCGCCGAACACAAACAGGCACATGACAAGGATCAGCACGAGCGAGAAGGATGGGCGAAACCCCCGGTCGTGATCCATTCTTGCCCCCTCCCCGGTGATGTCCCGGTGCCACGCTGGGCGATTGCTGCAAAAAACGCAACACCTGTTGCATTAATCGGAACACTCTACGGACGTGATCGCTTCAGTCGATCAATCCAATCGCAACAACTGCCTTTCTTGCTGCAAATCAATGCGTATCTCCCGTTCCGGAATTCACACTGTCCCCACAAGGACAACCAACCGGAGCAGACAACACATGGGTATTATCGGCAGCACCATCACGCCATTCAAGGCGACCGCTTTCCAGGCCGGCAAGGACTTCTTCGAAGTTACCGAAGCCGACGTGGCCGGCAAGTGGGCGGTGTTCTTCTTCTATCCGGCAGACTTCACTTTCGTCTGCCCGACCGAACTGGAAGACTTGGGCGAGCACTATGCGCAGCTGCAGAAGCTGGGCGTGGAAGTGTTCGGCGTGTCGACCGACACCCACTTCAGCCACAAGGCCTGGCACGATACCAGCGAGAAGATCGGCAAGCTGCAGTATGCGTTCCTGGGTGACCAGAACCACGTGCTGGCCAACAACTTCGGCGTCCTGCGCCAGGATTCGGGCCTGGCCGATCGCGCCACTTTTGTGGTCGATCCCGATGGCGTGATCCAGATCATGGAAATCACCTGCGAAGGCGTGGGCCGCAATGCAAACGAACTGACCCGCAAGATCCGCGCCGCGCAGTATGTCCGCAACAACCCCGGCCAGGTGTGCCCGGCCGCATGGGAAGAAGGCGAAGCCACGCTGGCTCCGTCGCTCGATCTGGTCGGCAAGATCTGATCTCGCCAAAGACCACCTAAGCAGGTCCCGTCGGCCCCCCGACGGGTCGCACGAACGGTCCGGGGGTTTTCCCTTCCCCCTCCACCCTGGAGACCCCCGGGCCGTTTACCCCCACACACAGACAGCCTCACCCAGACAGATTGAGAACCGCGATGCTCGATGCGACGATGACCCAGCAGCTGGCACAATATCTCGGCAATCTGCGCGAGGGCGTGGAACTGGTCGCCAGCCTGGGCGACGACAAGCGTTCCGCCGATATGCGGGCCCTGATCGAACAGATCGCGGGTCTTTCGCCGCTGGTCACCGCCAGTTTCGATGGCGACGATACCCGCAAACCCAGCTTCGAAATCCGCCGCGCCAGCGATCGCACGCGCGGTGTGCGGTTTGCCGGACTGCCGATGGGGCATGAATTCACGAGCCTGGTGCTCGCCCTGCTGTGGGCCGGCGGCCATCCGCCCAAGGTGGAAGCCGAAGTGCTGGAACAGATCGCCGCACTGGATGGCGATTACAATTTCGAGATGTATTTCAGCCTGAGCTGCCACAACTGCCCCGACGTGGTGCAGGCACTGACGCTGATGGCCATGTTCAACCCGCGCGTGTCCGCTACGCTGATCGAAGGCGGCGCGTTCCAGGCCGAGGTCGATGAACGCGGCGTGATGGCCGTTCCTGCCACCTTCCTCAACGGCGCGATGTTCGCCAGCGGCAAGATGGGCGTGGAAGAAATCATCGCCAAGCTGGATACCGGCGCTGCCGCACGGGCCGCCGCCAAGCTGGCCGAAAAGGCCCCGTTCGAAGTGCTGGTGGTGGGCGGCGGTCCCGCCGGTGCCTCTGCCGCGATCTATACCGCGCGCAAGGGCTTCTCCACAGGCATCGCGGCTGAACGGCTGGGCGGGCAGGTACTCGACACCATGGGGATCGAGAACTTCATCTCGGTTCCCTATACCGAAGGCCCCAAACTGGCGGCGCAGCTGGAAGCCCACGTGGGCGAATACGACATCGACGTGATGAAGCTGGTCCGCGCAGTCAAGCTGGTCCCGGCCAGCCAGCTGGGTGGTTATCACTCGGTCCATTTCGACAACGGCGCAGTGTTGCAGGCGCGCAGCCTGATCCTGTCCACCGGCGCGCGATGGCGCAACCTGGGCGTGCCGGGCGAGGAGACCTACAAGAACAAGGGCGTGGCCTATTGCCCGCACTGCGATGGCCCGCTGTTCAAGGGCAAGCGCGTGGCGGTGATCGGCGGCGGCAATTCGGGAGTGGAAGCGGCGATCGACCTGGCCGGCATCGTTGGCCATGTCACGCTGGTGGAATACGACAGCGCCTTGCGCGCCGACGAGGTGTTGCAGAAGAAGCTGCGTTCGATGGCCAATGTCGACATCATCGTATCGGCCCAGACTACCGAGGTCACCGGTGACGGTTCGCGGGTGAGCGGGCTGATCTACCTCGACCGGACCAGCGGGCTTGAAAGAACGGTCGAACTGGAAGGTGTGTTCATCCAGATCGGGCTGGTCCCCAACACCGAATGGCTGAAAGACAGCGGCCTGGCCCTGTCGCGCCACGGCGAGATCGAGATTGATCACAAGGCCGCCACGAACCTGCCCGGCATATTCGCGGCAGGCGATTGCACCACGGTGCCTTACAAGCAGATCATCATCGCGATGGGCGAAGGCTCCAAGGCCGCGCTCTCCGCCTTCGACTACCTGATCCGCAACGAGAAAGTGGAAGCCGTGGCCGAGGTTGCTGCCTGAAGTTACGAACGGCAAAATCGATCAATGTCCATCAATTAATCGGTTAGACGGATCATCATCCACCCGTCATCTTCCTATCCTACGGTTTAACGCGGGACCCGAGTCCCGCCCGACAGGAGAGAGAAGATGGACGCCAAGACAGGTTCGATTTCAGGCGGCGGATGCCCGATGCATGGAGATGGCGGCGTTCGCGCGCTGCTGGGCCGGACCAACCGGGACTGGTGGCCCGACATGCTGGCGACCGAAATCCTCACTCCCAACGGCCCGTCCAATCCGATGGGCGAGGATTTTGACTATGCCGAGGCATTCAATGCGCTGGATTACAATGCACTGAAGGCCGATCTTGTAGCACTGATGACCGACAGCCAGCCGTGGTGGCCCGCTGACTATGGCCACTATGGCCCCTTCTTCATCCGCATGGCGTGGCACGCGGCAGGCACCTATCGCACGGCAGACGGCCGCGGCGGCGCCAACAGCGGGCAGCAGCGCTTCGCCCCGCTCGACAGCTGGCCCGATAACGGCAACCTCGACAAGGCGCGCCGTCTGCTGTGGCCGATCAAGCAGAAGTACGGCAAACATATCAGTTGGGCCGACCTGTTCATCCTCACTGGCAATGTCGCCATCGAAAGCATGGGCGGCCCGACCTTCGGCTTCGGCGGCGGCCGCGCCGACGTGTATGAGCCCGAACGCGACATCTACTGGGGTTCGGAAGACAAGTGGGTCAACCAGGGCGTGCAGACCCGCCTCGATCCCGCACTTCAAATGAACGAACTGGAAGGACCGCTTGCCGCGATCCAGATGGGCCTGATCTACGTCAACCCCGAAGGGCCGGGCGGTAATCCGCACGATGATGAAGGCATGGCCCGCGACATGAAGGAAACCTTCGCGCGCATGGCAATGGATGCCGAAGAGATCGTTGCCCTTACCGCTGGCGGGCACACCTTCGGCAAGGCCCACGGCAACGGCGATGCTTCGCTGCTCGGCGCTGCTCCGGCGGGCGGTGATCTGGCCGCCCAGGGCTTTGGTTGGGTTTCCAGCCACGAAAGCGGCGGCATCGGTGAGCATACCGTCACCAGCGGTATCGAAGGCGCATGGACCAACACCCCGGACCAATGGACCGAGAACTACTTCCGACTGCTGTTCGATTACGACTACGAACTGGTGAAAAGCCCCGCTGGTGCCAACCAGTGGCAGCCGATTAACCAGCGCGAAGAGGACATGGCCCCGGCGGCCTGGGATCCCAGCATCAAGGTTCCGACCATGATGACCACCGCCGACATGGCCCTGAAGCGCGATCCCGAATTCCGCGCCATCAGCGAACGGTTCCGCGCCGATCACGAAGCGTTCAAGGATGCCTGGGCACGCGCCTGGTTCAAACTGACCCACCGCGACATGGGGCCAAAGGCGCGCTATCTCGGCCCGGGAGTACCGGCCGAAGACCTGATCTGGCAGGATCCGGTGCCCGCCGGGACCATGCCGTCTGATGCCGATGTGGCGGCGGTTAAGCAAAAGATCGCGGATAGCGGCCTGACTGTCAGCCAGCTGGTCAAGACCGCCTGGGCCTCTGCCAGCACCTACCGCAAGTCTGACCACCGCGGCGGTGCGAATGGCGCGCGCGTGGCGCTGGCTCCGCAGAAGGACTGGGAGGTGAACGAGCCTGCCATGCTGGCCAAAGTGCTGGACACCTTGAACGGCCTGCGCGGATCGATGTCGCTGGCCGATGCCATCGTGCTCGGCGGTGTGGTTGGTCTCGAAAAGGCGGGCGCGGGCAACGTGCCCTTCACCGGCGGACGCGGCGATGCCAGCCAGGACCAGACCGATGCCGAAAGCTTCGACGTGATGGAGCCCGAGGCCGATGCCTTCCGCAATTATGTCGGCAAGAAGAAGCTGGCGGTAAAGACCGAGGAGATGATGCTCGATCGGGCCAGCCTGCTCGGCCTGTCGGTGCCCGAAATGGTGGTGCTGGTCGGCGGTCTGAGGGTGTTGGGTGCCAATCACGGTGAACGCGGCCACGGCCACTTCACCAGGCGTTCGGGCCAGTTGACCAACGACTTCTTCGTCAACCTGCTGGATATGACCAACGTTTGGAAATCGGTCGAAGGCAGCAATGACGAGGAATATGTCGCCACCGATCGGGCGGGCGGCAACGAAACCTGGCGCGCCACACGGGCGGACCTGGTGTTCGGCTCGAATTCCGAACTGCGCGCCGTGGCCGAGGTCTATGCCGAAAAGGGCGGCGACGAAAAGTTCGTGAAGGACTTCGTCAAGGCCTGGACCAAGGTGATGAACGCCGACCGGTTCGACCTGACAATGGCCAAGTACCACTAAGCCTGCGCTCCAGTCAGCCCTGTCTGGGGTGCAGATGAAAGGCCTCTGCCAGCAATGGCGGAGGCCTTTTGCCTGACATCTACCGCGCCCGTCGCAAAACCAGATAGATCGCCCCCTCGCCGCCGTGCTTGCGCTGGGCAGCGCGGACAGAGGCTATATCCGATCCGTGTGGCCCAGCCGCCAGCCAGTCGAGGATCTTGGCGCGGATTGCGCCGCGCTTGTCGCCCCGGTCAGCCGCCTCTGCCGCGCGCGGTTTGCCAGTGATGACCAGCACCAGCCGCGCGCCCATTGCCTTGGCCTGCAGCAGACCGTCATCGAGGCGCCGGTGCGCCTGTTCCAGCGTGTGGCCGTGCAGGTCGAGGGTAAAATCGGGTTCGGTTGAGGATCGGGCGAGGCGGCGATCCCAATGCGAATCGATGCCCGTGGCCGACGCGGCGACGGGTTGCGGCGTTGGCGGCACCAGCGGCAGCGGCACACGGCCCTTGATCCGTTTGACCACCACGGTCACCGGTGCCGCGACGGGCGAATGGACCAGCGGCCTTTCTGTGACGACCGGCCTGCGCTTCAATGGCGTAACCGTGGCCGCCACCCTGGCCCACAGCGCGGCCTCGTCATGGCTCAGCCCGCGCGGGGGCTTCATCGCGCCGCGCCAAGCCGGTCAAGCGTGCCCCGAGGCAGGAACAGCGTAGCCTCGCCCCGTGCGCTCATCCCACCAGCCACTTCACGCGCCCGCGTGCCAGCGCCCCAGAAGGTATCGAACCGGTTGGCGCCCCTGATCGCACCGCCGGTATCCTGCGCCACCCACAGGCCGCGGGCTTCGGTCCGGTCGGTCGACAGGAAAACCGGCGCGCCATAGGGCACGAAGCGCGGATCCACCGCGACCGAGCTTTCAGCCCGCACCGGCACGCCGATCGAACCCAATGGCCCCTCGCCGGTCAGCACGGTGAAGAACACGAAGCTTTCATTCTCGCGCATCAGATCGCGGCCAGCGGCAGGGTTCTCGCGGATATATTGCATGATGCCCTGCATCGATCCGGCATATTGCCCCGGCCCGCTGCCCAGCAGACCGCGTTCGCGCATCAGACCTCCGATGCCGGTATAGCCGTGGCCGTTCTGCCCGGCATAGCCGATGCGGATCACCTCGCCTTCGGGCGTCAGCAGCCGACCGGAACCCTGGATCTGCAGGAAGAAGAATTCCACCGCATCTGCTGCCCAGGCAATCTCCAGCCCGCGCCCGGCCAGCGCGCCATCGGCGATCTGCGCATGGGTATGGTAGTCGATGCAGCGCCCGCTCTCATCGAGGCGCCCCAAGGGTGCGCGCCCGGTCTGTTCACTGGCCGCCGTGCCTTCGCGCCAGCAGCGGACCAGGTCTTGCGGCACCGCATAGACCGGCACTTCATAGCCGGTCCGGCGGGTGCGAGATCCGGCGATCTCGGGCTCGAAATAGCCGGTGGCATAGGCCTGCCCGTCTCCCACTCGGACCGCTTCGAAATGGCTCTCGAAAAAGGCGGCGGCGTTGGTGCGGGGCCATGATGCGGCGCTGGTGCAGGCCTGGGACCAGTCGGCCGGGCGGGTCAGGCCGGTCTGGTCCTCGCGCCGCAACAGCACCGGGCACGAAAGCTGGAAGGCATCGAGCGCGGCAGAGCTATCGCGCGGCAGCAAGCCCATGGTGGAAATGGCCGGGGCCCGGGCAATGCCCAGCAAGGCGGCGTTCTCGGCGGGCGAAGGGACAGGAGCGGGCCGCGTGTCCGGCCCTGCACTGACGCAGGAGGCGAGTAGCGCCAGCGCGGGCAGCAAGGCACAGCGTCTGCCAAAGCGAACCTCGCGCACAGCCTTGACCTTGCTCACGCGCTGTCCTCCTTGCTTGGCCTCCGTATTCGGAACCTGGCTGTCAGGCATTCAGCCTTCGTCGGTCTCGTCGATCAGCCATGCCGGATCGTTGCTGCGTACATCGCGCATGAATATCCACACATCGCGGCTTTCGATCGCATCATCCAACGACCCTGCCACCACAGTGCCATCCTTGTCGCGGGTGATCGCGGCAATATCAGCCACGAAGCTGACGCCGATCCGCGCCATGTTGCCTTCGAGCCGGGCAGAGTGAATATTGCTTTCCTCGATCCGGATCAGCCGGTTGTCGAGCGTGTGGCCAGCCGCCTCGCGGGCATCGATGGCGGCAATAAAGCCTTCCAGCACGTCGGTGTCGCACAGTTGCGCCAGTTCCTCGCGGTCACCGCGCCAGAACGCTTCGAGCACCATCTGGTAGGCACCGCGTGCACCTTCGAGGAATCCGATCAGGTCAAACCGGCGGTCCGCTGCGGCGATCTCGCGCAAGCCGCGCTCGATCCCCGGGGGGAAGCCGGCAATCTGACGGTCGGACCGGGGGCTTTCCAGCACCGGTGCGGCGGGTGCCACGCGCTTTTGTTCCTCGGCCCTGTCAAACCCGGTCGGCACGATCTCCTCCTCATGCTCGGCCCGGCGGCCCAGCACCGAATAGAGCCGCAAGCCCAGAAAGGCGGCGATCATGGCAAGGATGATGATCTCAAAAACCACAGGCAATTCCCGTTTGGCGTGGGGGACCGGAAACAGGTGCCGAAAAATAGCGGCGCAAAGGAATCCGGCCCGCGCGTAAAGCAATTGTGGCCCAGATAGGACCGAATTACAAATGGACAACGCCGCTGGCCCAAGAAATCCGCTCATCCCGTCTTCTTATGGCAACATAGTGGCGCAGCATTGACATGGCGCGCTCGCAGCGTTGCGATCAGCCCTTGCCGGTGCTAGGCGCGCCAGCCAGTACCCGGGTTCCACCGGCGGTGGCGGTTCCACGCCCTGCCAGCGATACGAAAGCACCACATATCATGGCCGAAGAAGGCGACGTCCTCTCCACACTCGACAATGCACCGCAGCCCAATGGCGCCGATACCCTGCCCGTGGCCGGCATCATCAGCCAGTACGTGAAGGACCTGTCGGTCGAGAACCCCAAGGCTCCCGACAGCTTCCAGTGGAACAGCCAGCCGCAGATGGACGTGCAGTTCAACATCGCGGCGCGCAAGATCAGCGAAGAAGTGTCCGAGGTCGAACTGAAGATCACCGCCATCGCCAAGACCGAACAGGGCACTGCCTACATCGTGGACCTGGCGTTCTGCGGCCTGGTCGGCATGCGCAACATGGGCGAGGACCAGAAGCACATGTTCACCTATGCCGAAGCGCCGCGCATCCTGTTCCCTTTCGCTCGCCGCGTCGTAGCCGATGCCGTGCGCGATGCCGGCTTTGCCCCGCTGCTGCTCGATCCGATCGATTTCAACGGTCTCTATGTCCAGCAGCTTGCCGCCAAGCGGGCGCAGGAAGCAACCGAAGTGACTGTGACCCCGCCGAGCGGCGAGGCTTGATCACGACCGGCCCGGCGGGCACATCGGCGAGAACGCGGCGATGAGCCTGCTGAGAAACGTCGGCACCATCGGCGGGTTGACGATGGTCAGCCGCGTGTTCGGCTTTGCGCGCGACATGCTGCTGGCCCGCGTGCTGGGGGCCGGGGGCGTGGCCGATGCCTGGCAGCTGGCGTTCCAGTTACCCAACATCTTCCGCCGCCTGTTTGCCGAAGGGGCTTTTGCCAGTGCTTTCGTGCCGCTGTTCAACGGCCGCATGTCAACCACCGGAGACCTGTCGGAAGCGCGCCGCTTTGCCGATGAGGTGATGGCGGTTTTGATACCGATCCTGATCCTGTTTTCCGCCGTGGCGCTGATTGCCATGCCGTGGATCGCCGGACTGTTCGCCAATGAAGCGATGTCGGGCGATCCGGAGCTGTACGACCTTGCCGTGCTCATGGCTCGGCTGGCGTTCCCCTATCTCGCCTTCATGAGCCTGGCCACGGTGTTTGCCGCCGTGCTCAATTCCCTGTCGCGTTTTGCTGCTGCGGCCGCCGCGCCGATCCTGCTCAACATCTGTTTGCTGGTGGCGCTGGTGTGGGGCGCGCTGCAGCCGGATTCGGAAGAATTGCGGCGCAATGTCGGCATGTGGCTGGGTGTGGCGGTCACGGTTTCGGGCCTGCTGCAGATGCTTTGGCTGGGCTGGTTTGCTGCCCGCCACGGCTTTTGCATCCACCTGCGTCGGCCACGGATGACAGCGGGCGTGAAGGAGCTGTTCGTGCTGATCGGCCCCGCCGTGCTGGGTGCAGGCGTGTATCAGATCAGCCGTTTCATCGACCTGTTCTTCCTCGCCACCCTGCCCGACGGGTCATACACCTTCCTGGCCATGGCGGACCGGCTGAACCAGCTGCCGATGGGGATCATCGGCATCGCGCTGGGCACCGCGATCCTGCCCTCACTCAGCCGCTTTGTGGCCCAGGGCCAGCCTGATGAGGCCGCCCGCCTGCAAGGCAATGCGGTGGAACTGGCGCTGCTGCTCACCCTGCCGGCCGCGATCGCGCTGTTCATCACCGGCAGCGCCTTTACCCGCGCGTTCTATACCGGCGGAGCGTTCACGCTGGATAACGCCATGGCGACAGGCGCGGTGGTTTCGGGTCTGGTCGTGGGCCTGCCAGCCTATGTGCTGATCAAGGTGCTGATTCCCAGCTTCTTCGCCCGCAAGGACACCCGCACGCCGGTTTATACCGCAGGCGCATCGCTGCTGGTGAACGTGGCGCTGAACTTCCTGCTGGTGCCGCGCCTTGGCGTGCAGGGGCTGGCGATTGCCGGGTCGATCTCGGCCTGGTGCAATGCCGGTGCGCTGTACACCCTGCTGGCCATGAAAGGGCATTACCGGCTTACAGCGCTGTCACTTGGCCGGATTGCCCGCATCGTGCTGGCGGCGGCTTTCATGGGCGCTGTTTTGTGGTATGCGGCGCCATATGGAAATGCATTCTACGCAGGCTCCGTGTTCGAACGGATCGGCGCTGTCAGCGCACTGGTGGCGGCAGGCGGCCTGGCCTATCTCGTGGCAGCCGCGCTGCTGGGCGTGATTGACCGCCGCACGATTGACCAGTTGCGCCGCCGCAAGGCGTAACGCTTTCCACCATCAGACCCATTCCCGCTATCTCACAGGTGACCACCATGCGCGTTGTTTCCGGAATCCAGCCAACAGGTTCGCTCCATCTGGGCAATTACCTGGGGGCAATCCGCAACTGGGTGCGGATGCAGGATGCGACGGAACAGACGAACCGCGCCCAGGCAGCAGCAGGCGGCAGCGCAGACAGCAAGAGCCAGTGCCTGTTCTTCCTGGCCGATCTCCACGCCATTTCCATGCCGCACAACCCGGCAGAACTGCGCGCCGCCACGCTGGAGATGACGGCAGCGCTGGTCGCCTGCGGGATCGATCCTGCGCGCTCCGTTCTGTTCAACCAGGCGCAAGTGCCCGCCCATGCCGAACTGCAATGGCTGCTGACCGGCACGGCGCGGATGGGCTGGTTGAACCGGATGACGCAGTTCAAGGACAAATCCGGCAAGAACCGCGAAGGTGCCAGCGTGGCGCTTTACACCTATCCGGTGCTGCAGGCGGCCGACGTGCTGTTGTACCAGGCCACGCATGTGCCGGTGGGCGAGGACCAGAAGCAGCATCTGGAACTGGCGCGCGACATCGCGCAGAAGTTCAACAACGATTTCTGCACCGAAGACACTCCGGTCTTTACCCTGCCCGATCCGATCGTTCCGCCCGAAGCCGCGCGGATCATGAGCCTGCGCGATGGCACGGCCAAGATGTCCAAGTCCGATCCTTCGGACATGAGCAGGATCAACCTGGCCGACGATCCCGATACCATGGCCAAGAAGGTCAAGAAGGCCAAGACCGACCCCGAACCGCTACCGGGCGAGGTCGCGGGCCTGGCCGGCAGGCCCGAGGCGCTGAACCTGGTGTCGATCTTCGCCGCCATCGAAGGGTCCAGCCCCGAGGCGGTGCTGGCGCGATTTGCCGGGCAGGGATTTGGCACGTTCAAGCCGGCCATGGCAGAACTGGTGGTTGAGAGCCTTGGTCCCATCCGCCAGCGCTTTGTCGACCTGAAGGAAGACCGGGAATCGCTCGATGCGATTCTGGCGCGCGGTGCGGCCCGTGCCCGCGACATCGCCATTCCCACGTTGAAGGCAGCCTATGACGCGCTGGGCCTGATTCGTGGATAGACTATCGGATTTTGCCTCACTTGACTGAATAACAACATTTTTTTGCAATAAGTCATTCAATCGCTGTTCAGCCCCTGCTTGCTATTGCCGGGACCATGTTGGAACATGCGCGTTCTCCATCGAAACGGTGGACGCAGTGAACAGGATGAATGTCATGTCGCTTATCTCCAAGCTTAACCGGGGATGGAAACTTGCTGCAGCCACGGTGCTGGTCGGCTCGCTGGCCGCCTGCGCCACCCCGTTCCGCGCCGATGTGTCGCGGTTTGAATCGCAGCTGCCCGCCCCGCAAGGCCAGACCTTTGCCGTGGTGGCAGATGATCCTGCACTGGCAGGTGGTCTCGAATTCGCGCTTTATGCCGATTATGTCGAGGCCGAGATGGCCCAGCTCGGTTATGCCCAGGCAAACAGCCCGGACAATGCCACGCTGCTGGTCCGCTTCGATTACGGCGTGGATGACGGGCGCGAACGGGTGCGCAGCCGGCCGTCGTCGTTCTACCGGGATCCGTTCTACGATCCGTGGTTCTCCTATTCGCCGGTCATCTACCGTGACCGGCGCGGCAACAGCCGCGTGGCCTACGTTCCCAACCGTAGCTGGGGCTATGGCTGGCAGGATCCGTTTTTTGGCAGCAGCCGTTTCGGCAACGAGATCGACAGCTACACGATCTACACCAGCGGCGTGGCGCTGAAGATCGACAATGCCCAAACGGGCGAGCGCCTGTTCGAAGGCCAGGCCGAGGCGGTTTCAACCTCCAACCGGCTGCAATACCTGGTGCCCAACCTGGTCGAAGCGATGTTTACAGATTTCCCCGGCAATTCGGGCGAAACCACACGCATCTCGATCGCGCCGGAAAACCAGCCGGTCCGCCGCGACCAGCGCTGATCCACCGGATCCCTTGCGGGACTGAAAAGGCGGGCCTTCCATGGCGGAAGGCCCGCCTTTTCTTTGTCCCCGCTTTGCGCCAGGTTGGCGCCATAAGATAACCGGGAGAGATCACATGAAGGCGATTCTGGCGGCCGCAGGGCTGGCGATGGCATTGGCTGGCTGCAGCGGGGCCGCACCGGACGAGGAAGTCACCGCAGTCGAGGAAGTGACCTATCCCGGCGTACCGGAGGAACAGGCCGCCCAGATCCGTGCCGCCGGCCAGGTGATCGATCCCGCCAGTTTCGAAATCTTCGCAGCCTTGGTCCCACCCCCGCCCTATGACGATGTCAGCATCGCCAGCGATGTCGCCTATGGCAGCGATCCGGCGCAGAAACTCGACATCTATACCCTGAACGATGCGCCCGATGGCGAGCAGCGCCCGGTGCTGGTCTATGTCCACGGCGGCGGCTTTACCGGCGGCAGCAAGGTGGGCGACTACTACCCGCAAAGCGCCACGGCCTGGGCCGCACGCAACGGCATGGTCGGCGTCAATATCGACTACCGCCTGACACCTGTTGCCGTGTTCCCCGCTGCGCGCGACGACCTGGCCGCCGCCATCGCCTATGTCCGGGCCAATATCGCCGAATTTGGCGGCGATCCCGATCGCATCTTCTTGTGGGGCCATTCGGCCGGCGCGGACCACGTGGCCGATTATGTCCAGTATGCCGAGATGCAGGGGCCGGAAGCTTCCGCAGTCAAGGGTGCGCTGCTGTTGTCGCCCGCCTATGCGATGGAAATGGGCGAGGAACCGCACGTCTATTATGGCACCGATGCCAGCCGCCAGACCGCCGCACCCGTCATCGCGCGGCTGGGCACTGCCCGGATTCCGGTGATGATCGGCTGGGCCGAATTCGACCCTGACCCGTTCCACCAGTTCGCCGATGCTGCGCGGACCACGTTGTGTGCCGAGGGGGCCAGCGGCCAGTGCCCGCGCATGCTGTACCTGCGCGATCACAACCACATGACCGAAGGCGCAAGCATCGGCAGCGCTGATGAAAGCCTGTCGGGCCCGTTCCTGGCGTGGATGCGGGGGCTCTAAAGCCCCGCATGCCCCCCGGTGGAGCCGAACCCGCCTTCGCCGCGGGCGGTGTCGTCCAGTTCGGCCACCTCGGCCCAGGTGGCCAGCGTGACCGGTGAGACCACCAGTTGCGCGATCCGGTCGCCGCGCTGGATGGTGAAGTTGTCGTCCGACAGGTTGACCAGGATCACCTTCACCTCGCCGCGATAGTCGCTGTCCACCGTGCCGGGCGAATTGGCCACGGTGATCCCGTGCTTCAGTGCCAGGCCACTACGCGGGCGCACCTGCATCTCGTAGCCCGGCGGGATCGCCACGGCGAACCCGGTGGAGACCGCGTGGCGCATGGCCGGGCGCAGGATCATTTGTTCGGCCGAAACAACGTCCATTCCGGCGGCGCCTTTTGTGGCATATTCCGGCAGCGGCAGGCCGTGGCCGTGCGGCAGGCGCTTGATCAGCACCGGCACCTTGATCTGCATGCGGCGGTCAAACTGCGGTTGATCAGGCATGGGCTTTCTCCAGGTGCTCGGCAATTTCCGCGACCAGGCGGAAGGCGACATCGTCCTTGCCCATCTCCTCCCAGTCATCGACCTTGCGTTCGCGAATGATGTGCACCTTGTTGGTGAGGCCGCCCATGACGCTTTCACCGGGCTCGCCCGAAACGTCGTTTGCCACGATCCAGTCCACGCCCTTGCTCTTGCGCTTCTTGCGGGCGTTTTCGATCACGTGTTCGGTCTCGGCGGCAAAGCCGATCAGCAGGTCGGGCCGCTTCGAACTGGCGGCGACCATGGCCAGAATATCGGGATTTTCGGTCAACATCAGCGCGGGCGGCGCGCTGCCGCGCTTCTTGATCTTTTCCGCCTGGTAATCGCGCGGGCGCCAATCGGCCACAGCGGCCACCATCACGGCGCAATCGGCGGGGAGCGCTTCCTTCACCGCTTTGGACATATCCTCGGCGCTTTCCACGTCGACCCGGTCAACCCCCGGCGGCGTAGCGATGTGCACCGGCCCGGTCACCAGCGTGACGCGCGCGCCTGCTGCGGCCGCTGCAGCGGCGATGGCAAAGCCCTGTCGGCCCGATGACCGGTTGGCAAGATAGCGCACCGGATCAATCGCTTCATGCGTGGGTCCGGCGGTGACGAGCACGTGCTTGCCGAGCAGCGGGCGGTGCTCGCTGGTGGCGAAAGCGGGCGGGGCTTCGGGCGGTTCGACCATAACCTTGGCCATTGCGGGAACCGGAGCCTGGGCCGGAGCCGGAGCGGCTGCGGGGGCACCCACCGGGATTGCCGCGTCCTCGCCCTCGAACGGCTGCGGAGCGGACTGGCGCATGACTTCGTGGTTGATCGCCTCGCGGTCGGTCGGCGGGGCGGCCACAGCGGCCCCCTTGGTGGCCAGCACCGGACCAAGCGCAGGATCTGGCTCGGGCAGGTCCGGACCGATATAGTCGGGATCGAACTCGGGCTCTGGCAATTCGGGCAGGTCGCCCATGTCGTCATACCCTGCCTCCTCATCGCGGATGCGGCGCGAGGTGGTGCGTTGGATCAGCGAACTGAGCAAGCCACCCAAACCGCCGCCGCTTTCCGCCTCTGGTACAGGAGCAACGATGGCAACGTCGTCGTCGTCTTCCTCGACCGCCTCTTCCTCGGCCATGCGGCGCAGGTAGGCAGCAACATTTTCGTGCCCGGCATCGCCCGGATCAAGGCCCAGCATGTCGGCTATCTCGAGCCAGATCATCTCGGGTTCGGGCAGGCGACCGGGGCCGTATTCGCCGCAAGCCATCTCGCCTTCATCGGGCAGCATCACGCGCACACCGCTGTCGGCCAGCCACTGGACATTGCGCTGGGTGGCTTCATGCAGCCACATGCGCACGTTCATGGCGGGAACGGCCAGCACCGGCTTGTCGGTGGCAAGGATCAGCGTGGTGCCAAGATCATCGGCGATGCCTGCCGCCATCTTGGCCATCAGGTCTGCGGTGGCCGGGCAGACCACCACCAGATCGGCCTGTCGGGACAGTTGGATATGGCCGATCTCGACCTCGTCCTTCAAGTCCCACAGGCTGGTGTGGACCTGGTTGCCGGACAGGGCAGCCAGCGCCATCGGGGTAACGAATTGCGCGCCGCCATTAGTCAGCACGCACGTGACATCGCCCCCACCCTTGCGGATGAGGCGCACGAGTTCGCACGATTTATAGGCAGCGATCCCCCCGCCTATCACCAAGAGAACGCTTGGCTTGTCCATGGTCGTTCCGGTCCTTTGTGGTCCTGTTCTGCCGGATCTTGGTTAAGATTGGCTTTTTGTGCCTTTCTGTCGCCGCTTATACAAGCGCCGCAGTCTTCCCAGCCCCGCTCAGTGTCCCCGCGCCGAGCTCCACAGCGACCGCACGGCTCGCGGAACGAAGGCCAAGCCGATGAACCAGCACGGGGTTATCATCATCGCCCAGTAGAAGTTGTTGTCGCGTCCGGCGATCATGAACAGCAGGCCATAGCCGGCGAACAGCAGCAATCCGGTCAGGCCCGCATCGCTTTTCCACCCGGCCCAGCCGAGCAGCGGCAGCACCACCAGCGGTGCAGCCAGCCAGCCGGGCAACAGGTGGAGCGAGGTCGACAGTTCGACATTGGAAGTCCATCCGCCCAGCCCGCGCAGCACCAGCCAGGCGGGCGAGGCCGGATCGGCGGGCGAAATCACCAGATTGACCTCGGACAGATGCATCATCAGCCCGATCACAAAGGCCAGCGCCAGCACGCCCCAGGCAGCAGTCTCGCGCCAGTCGCGCCGCCAGCCGGCCATCGCCGTCATCAGCAGCACGAACGGCAGCGCGTGTTCGCGGATTGCCAGCGCGGCGGCAGCGGCCAGCCAGGCCAGCCCCCACTTGCCCGGCCGGTGCAGGCCAAAGGCGAGCGCCAGCAGCAGCCCGGCCCACACCTCGTGCAGCACCAGGTATTCCAGCTTCAGGCCGGTTCCCGCGCCGATCACCAGCAACAGCAGGGCGAACGTGCGATGCTCGTCGCCGCCGGGTTCCTCGCCCAGCCGCAGCCACCATGCCCCCAGCGTCAGAAGCGACAGCGCGCCGGCCAGCACCGCCATGCCAGCCGTGCCAAGCCAGCCGAACAGGAATGCCAGCGTCGGCAGGCGCACCGCCAGGCCGGGGCGTACCGGGAATTCGCGGGCCCGCTGTTCCTCCACCGCCACGCGGTAATAGTTCTCGCCTGCACCCACCCGCCGGGCAATCTCGTCATACAAGGCCAGATCGGCATCGCGAGTGTCAGGTTCGGCCACGATTTGCGTGGTCGCAGACGCATCAGCAGCAGCGCCATCCGCGCCATCATCAGTTCGTGCGGTCAGCACAGCAGCGACCAGCATCAGCAGGCTGAATGCGATCACCAGCATGGCAGCGCCCGGTGCCCAGTGTGAAAACCGGTCCCAGCGCGCAGAGCGCCCCCTTAGCCCAACCATCCTGTTGCAAAGCCTCCCCAGACAGCCGCTGCGCCCACCACGCCAGCGGCGAGGTAACCGGGCCAGCGCCGTTCCGGCCGGATGCGGCGTTCCCACAACAGTTCGATGTCGGGCAGCGGCGGCGATTCGGGGGCGCCACCCTTGGGCGGATACATTTCCTCCAGCCGGCGGATCAGCGCGGGCACGCGCAGCAAAGTTTCGGTATCCTGCTTGATCCGGTCGGCGATGGCGGCTTCCGGTCCTAGTTCATCACGGATCCAGTCCCGCACGAATGGTGCGGAGACATCCCACATGTTGATCGACGGATCGAGCTGGGTGGCGATACCTTCCACCATCACCATGGTCTTCTGCAGCAACAGCAGGTGCGGCTGGGTCTGCATGTCGAAATCGCGGGTGATGGCAAACAGCCCATCCAGCATGGCGCCGACAGACAGCTCGCTGACCGGCTTGCCGCGCATCGGTTCGCCCACGGCGCGCAAGGCCGTGGCGAATTCATCGACCGAATGGTAGCTCGGCACATATTGCGCCTCGAAGTGGATTTCGGCCACGCGGCGGTAATTGCCGGTGGTCAGACCATAGAGGATCTCCGCAAGCCATTGCCTTGCGCGCACATCGATCCGGCCCATGATGCCGAAATCGATCGCCACAATGGTGCCATCTGCGCGCACGAACAGGTTGCCCTGGTGCATGTCGGCATGGAAGAAACCGCTGCTGATGGCCTGGGTCAGGAAGGCCAGCACCAACCGCCGGGCCAAGTCGGGCAAGTCATGCCCGGCCGCCTTCAACGCCTCGACATTGCTGATCTTGATCCCGTCGATCCACTCGATCGTCAGCACTTTGCCGCAGGTCCGGTCCCAGTCGATCTCGGGGATGGCGTAATCGGCAACACCGCACATGTTGCCGGCCAGTTCGCTGGCCGACGCCGCCTCGCGCCGCAGGTCAAGCTCGCGATTGGTCCAGCGCTTGAAATTGGCGATGGTGAGGCGTGGACGCAGGCGCGATGCCTCGCCGCCCAATGCCTCAAGGTGCGCCGCGGCCCATTCGTAGGTGGCGATGTCGGAGGCGAACTGCTCGCGGATGCCGGGGCGCAGCACCTTGATCGCCACCACGCGGCCTTCGGTCGTCACGCCCTTGTGGACCTGCGCGATGCTGGCCGCGCCGACGGGTTCCGGATCGATCGAAGCGAACATGTCCGAGATCGGCCGCTGGAAGCTTGCCTCGATCTGCGTTTCGATCGCGGCATAGGGTACCGGTGGCAGGCTGTCCTGCAGGCTGAGCAGGTTGCGCGCTGCTTCCTCGCCCACCAGATCGGGCCGGGTGGCCAGCGTCTGCCCCAGCTTGATCGCGGCGGGGCCGATAGCGCGGAAGGCGCTGGCATAATCGGGCACGCGGGGCTGCACCGTGCCGAACCGCGCTACCCGCATCAGACGGCGGACCTGTGTCGGCGTGTTGGGATCGGCCTCGATCCCGCGCAGCGCGCCGTGGCGGGCCAGGGTGCGGCCCCAGCTCAGCAGTCTGAAGATATGCGTCGAAGGACGGGTCACGCGGCTTAAATCTTCCACCCGGAATGGATCGCCACCAGCCCGCCCATGATCGGCTCCACCCGGGTGTTGGCGAACCCGGCGGCGCGGATCATCTGCTCGAACTCGGGCATCGGCGGGAAGCGGCGGATCGATTCGATCAGATAGCGGTAGCTGTCCTCGTCATGCGCGATGGCCTTGCCGATCTGCGGCACCAGCTTGTGCGAATAGAGGTCATAGGCTTCCTTCATGCCCGGCCAGGTCATGGTGGAAAATTCCAGGCAGTAGAACCGCCCGCCAAATTTCAGCACCCGGTGCGCCTCGGCCAATGCCTTGGCGATGTGGGTCACGTTACGGATGCCGAAGGCGATGGTGTAGGCATCGAAAATCCGGTCTTCAAACGTCAGCTCTTCAGCGTTCTGGCGGGACCAGACCAGCGTGTCGATCCCGCGCTTCATGGCCCGTTCGATGCCGACATCCAGCATGTCCTGGTTGATGTCCGACACGGTGACATCGGCCCCCAGCGCCTCCATGCGGAAAGCGATGTCGCCGGTGCCGCCGGCCATATCGAGGATCGCCTCGCCCGGCTGCGGCTTGATCCGGCGGACGAACTTGTCCTTCCACAGCCGGTGCATGCCGCCAGACATGGCATCGTTCATCACGTCATACTTGGCCGCAACGTTGGAAAAGACCTCGCCCACGCGGGCAGTCTTTTCGCTGGTGGTCACGTCCTGGTAACCGAAGGAAACCGTATCGTTCATGCTGTCATCCATGCGCTGGTCCATGCCGGGCGCCTTAGCTGGTCAACGGGAGGCGTGCCAGTGAAAGCATGGTGGCAAAAGTATTACCGCCAAGGCGCTCAGGCTTGCGGCTTTTCCGGCGGGGCGAACACATTGCCGGCCAGATGGGCAAGATAATCCAGCTTGCCGATCTCCACCCCTTCGGCCCGCAGGATGGCATAGACCATGCTGGCATGGAAATAGAGGTTGGGCAGCACGAAGCCGGTCAGGTAGGTCTGGCCATCGAATTTCATGCCACCGCCGCTGGGAAACGTGATCACGATCTCGCGGTCCATGCCGGCATCGATAGCCGCGCGATCCACCGTATCGAGGAAGGCGATCGTCTTGTCGCATCGCTCCTTCAGTTCGGCAAAGCTGGCTTCTGTATCGGGCATTGAGGGCGCCTCGATCCCCGCCAGCCGCGCCGCGCCGTTCTTGGCGGTATCGGACACGATCTGGACCTGCCGGGCGAGCGCGAACATATCCGGTGCCAGCCGCGCCTCGATCAACACGGCCTCGTCCTTTTGCGCTGCAGCCTTGTCGAGCCAGGACTTCAAATTGCTCAGCACGGTGATGCAGGCCGGAATGCTGGCCTGACTTGGAGTGATCGACAAGGTAATCTCCTGTTCTGCTTCGCCCTGCATCTAGGGCCGCGCCCGATACGTTGCAACGCGTGACCCGTGGACAAGGCGCGGCTGCCCGCCTACTTCCCGCCCATGCCCGAACTGCCCGAAGTCGAGACTACCGTGCGCGGGCTGGAGCGGTTCCTGCTGGACCAGCGCATCACCCACCTGCAACTGAACCGGCCGGACATGCGGTTTCCCTTTCCCACCGGGCTGGTGCAGGCGTTGACCGGCGCAACGGTCAGCGCGCTGGGGCGGCGGGCCAAATACGGCCTGATCCATACCGATCGTGATACCACGCTGGTGTTCCACCTGGGGATGAGCGGCACGTGGCGGATCAATCCCGCCACACCTGACAAGCATGATCACCTGATGATGGAGGCAGGGGGGCACCGCTTCACGCTCAACGATCCGCGCCGGTTCGGCTTTGTCGATCTGGTCGATACTCCGCTGCTGGGACAATGGCCGGCCTTTGCGGTCATGGGCCCCGAGCCACTGGGCGACGGGCTGGATGCCGACCATCTCCACCGGGCTCTGGCGGGCCGCAAGCAGGCCATCAAGCTGATGCTGCTGGATCAGCGGTTGGTGGCGGGCCTGGGCAATATCTATGTGTGCGAAGCGCTGTTTGCCGCCGGGATCGATCCGCGCAAGGCGGCAGGCCGGGTGTCGAAGGCCGCGCTCGTCCGGCTGGTGCCCGCGATCCGCGCCGTACTGCTGCAATCCATCGCCGATGGCGGATCGACCCTGCGGGACTATGTGCAGCCCGATGGAGAACTGGGCTATTTCGCCACCCGCTTTGCCGTCTATGGACGCGATGGCCAGCCTTGCCCGCACAACGACGGCGGGGTTATCCAGCGGATCGCACAAGGGGGCCGCAGCACCTGGTTCTGTCACAAGTGCCAGAAGTGAGCCTATTGCTTGACGATTCGGAGGGCCAGCGCTAAGGCGCGCGCTTTCCGGCGGGCTTCCGCCAATCCGGTATCACAGCTTTACACGACATCCGGCAATTCCGGTTGCCCGAGACAAGGACGAACATGGCCAATACGCTGCAAGCCAAGAAGCGCATCCGTCGCAACGAAAACCGGGCCGAAATTAACGGCGCCCGCATCAGCCGCATCCGCACCTTCGTCAAGAAGGTCGAGGTTGCCTGCACCGAAGGTGACAAGGCCGCCGCTGCAGAAGCCCTGAAGGCTGCCCAGCCCGAAATGGCCCGCGGCGTGGCCAAGGGCGTGCTGCACAAGAACACCGTGGCTCGCAAGATGAGCCGCCTGTCGAAGCGAATCGCCGCGCTGTAATCAGCAGGTGTGATTCGCTGCCGCTGGTGCTTTCCGGCGGAACGAAATCAGAACGAAATCATCAGGGGGCCGGGGGTTTATCCACCGGCCCTTTTCGCATTTGCGGCACGGACGGACCCTGCAGTGCAGCAAGTCTAGGTATTCCCACGATTCGCGGTACTGTCACAAAACTTTCGTTCAATATCATATACTTGAACGCAAGACCGCCAGTCCGGCCCGAGTCAACTCCCTATATTTAGGTTTTTTTACACCGCGGCTCTTGCCCCTTTTGCGGGGGTGTTCATAACGGACACATGGCCGGGAGCAACCGCACCAGCCAACAACAAGTGAGCCATTGGATCGGGACCCGGAATGCCGTTTTGCGGCGCTCCGGCCGGGGGGTTTTTGCGTCTCGGAAAGTGGCTTGGGGGATGTGGCGGGCAGGCCAAACGGACGAGGACACAGAAGCAATGATTCGTGTGGGACCGCATGCCGGCCAGCCAGGATCGGCTGATTACTCGGGCAGTCGAGATACTGGCAAACAAGATACGGGGCGTAACGGGGCGTTGGAAAAGATGGAAGAACAAGAAGCGTTGGACCTGGCAGCAGATTGGTCCGACATCAGCCAGGGCCTGAAGAAGGATCTTGGCCACCAGCTCTACACGCAATGGATTCGCCCCATCCAGCTTGGCCTGTTCCACAAGGAAACCGGCACGCTGGAACTGTTCCTGCCGACCGACTTTTCCGCCAACTGGGTGAATGACCGGTTCCACGACCGGTTGTCGCTGGCCTGGAAGATCGCCCGCAGCGAAGTGCGCCACGTATCGATCAAGGTCCACCCGGGCCGCCGCAAGCTGGCCGACATCGACCTGCGCGGCGAGGATGGCTTCGGTCACCGCGCCGCCAACGATGCCGTGCTGGCGATGGAATCGATCGGCGACGATGGCTTCACCTCCAGCGTCGGGCTGGACCCCAGCCTTACCTTCAACGCCTTTGTCACCGGCACCACCAACGTGCTGGCCAAAAACGCCGCCGAACGCATGGCCAAGGCCGAAAAGCCGCAGTTCAGCCCACTGTACCTGAAAGCCGCGACCGGCCAGGGCAAGACCCACCTGCTCCACGCCATCGGCCATGATTACCTGGCCGCCCACCCGCGTGCGCGCATCTTCTACTGCAGTGCCGAGCGCTTCATGGTCGAGTTCGTCCAGGCGCTGAAATCGAACGAGATGATGGAGTTCAAATCGCGCCTGCGCGGGTTCGACCTTCTGCTGGTGGACGACATCCAGTTCATCATCGGCAAGGCCAGCGCGCAGGAAGAACTGCTCTACACGATCGATGCCCTGCTGGCTGAAGGCAAGCGGCTGGTGTTTGCCGCCGACCGTGCGCCGCAAGCGCTGGACGGGGTGGAACCGCGCCTGCTCAGCCGCCTGTCGATGGGGCTTGTGGCCGATATCCAGGCCGCCGACATCGAACTGCGCCGCCAGATCCTGGAATCCAAGCTGACCCGCTTTGCGCCGCTGGAAGTGCCGGCCGACGTGATCGAGTTCCTCGCCCGCACCATCAACCGCAACGTGCGCGAGCTGGTCGGCGGTCTCAACAAGCTGATCGCCTTTGCCCAGCTGACCGGGCAGATCGTTTCGCTGCAACTGGCCGAAGAACAGCTGACCGATATCCTGTCGGCCAACCGTCGCCGCATCACGATTGACGAGATCCAGCGCACCGTGTGCCAGTTTTACCGCATCGATCGCAGCGAGATGAGCAGCAAGCGCCGGGCCCGCGCCGTGGTCCGTCCGCGGCAGGTGGCAATGTACCTGGCCAAGGTGCTGACCCCGCGCTCCTACCCTGAAATCGGCCGCAAGTTCGGCGGTCGTGACCATTCCACCGTGATTCACGCGGTCCGCCTGATCGAGGACCTGCGCAAGCGCGACGCCGACATGGACGGCGATGTGCGGAGCCTGCTGCGCCAGCTGGAAAGCTGATCGCCGCCTGATCCACAACCCGGCTCGCCTGCTGCACCGCCCCTTTATCCCGGGCGAATGCACAGGCTTGTCCGCAGACCGTCCACTGGCTTGTCCACAGCACCCCAGGGCGACAAAGGTGACACAAGTGACACTGTGTAACCCTGCTACTCGAAGGTTTTTTCGTTTTAATCCAATCGCCTGATACCAATTTGGACAGGGTGATACTTTCCCGGGCGACGCAGGAATTCGGTGTTGGAAGGGTGCAGCGGGTTCATTAACCCCTGCTGCCCTGATCCACAGGCTGTAGGAAAGCATGTCCACGCTTTACCCACCGCAGTTTGGGCCTAGGAATGCCTGCATGATCATCCCCGCCCACCTGTCCCCGGAACGCCTCGACCGCTTTGCCCGCCACATCGTGCTGCCGGAAATCGGCGGCGTGGGGCAGGCGGCGCTGGCAGGTGCCCACGTGCTGCTGCTGGGGCTTGGCGGGATCGGCGCGCCGGCGCTGCAATATCTGGCCGCCGCCGGTATCGGGCGGCTGACGCTGGTGGACGATGACGTGGTCGATGCCAGCAACCTGCAACGCCAGACGATCTATACCGAACGCGACATCGGCCACGGCAAGGCGGTGGCTGCGCGCCGCTGGGTGTCCAATTTCGACCGCGCGCTGGACGTGACCATTTCCGACACCCGCATCACGCCCGAAACCGCGCCGGGCATGGTCGAAGGGGTCAGCCTGGTACTGGACGGCACGGACAACTTCGCCACGCGCCTGGCAGCCTCGGACGCCTGCGTGGCCGAACGCGTGCCGCTGCTGAGCGCGGCGGTGGGTCGGTTCCAGGGCCAGGTCGGGGCCTTTGCCGGGCACCTGCCAACCAGCCCGTGCTATCGCTGCTATGTTGGCGATGCCTTCGATGCCGAAGACTGCGACACCTGCGCCGAAGACGGCATGCTGGGCGCAATGGCCGGCTGGGCCGCGACTTTTGCCGCAATGCAGGCGGTGCGGATCATCGTGGGGACTATGGGTGATCCGCAATGGGGCCAGTTACACCTGCTCGACGGGCTGAAGCCGGGCATGCGGACACTGAAGATTGCCAAGGATCCGGCGTGCCGGACTTGCGGTTAACCCAGACACGTCACTTTGGGCGGAGCAACGTATAACTTCCGATCAATTCGGTGCTATTCGCCGGAACGTCTACTCGCTTGGGCAATCCATTCCTGATTTCCGCATAGTCTGCGCCCAAGCGGTTAAAGAAGCGCTTTGCCAAGAGCGGATTGAGGCGCTGCTTGAAGGCCTGGCTACTGCCGATCGCCGCTCGATAGTCGTCGAGATGATGCGCTTCGATCCATTGGAAGAGGCCACGCATGACATCTGGCGGGTAGTCTGTGTCACGCAAATCGTCTGCTCGACTAACGACCGCTTCGGTCAAGCGCGCTTCGGCAGCCAGTCTGGCCCTTGTTTCGTCCGAGGTGGTTGCCTGATCGGCGAGAAAGCGGGTCAAGATGAATGCTGCAGCTTCCGGTCGGCTCAAATCTTCGAGCGCTGCAAAGGCATCAAGCGCATGGATCAGATCCTCGGAAAGCCGGATCGAAATGGGTTGCGTCATCAGGCATTATCCTTTGTATACACATGAAGTTGGTATATGTATACAAAGGTGGTTGTCAAGTGTGATCTGCGTGCTCCGACCCCTCCGGTCCCGGCAAACCTATTTGCGAAAGATCATTTCAGCTCTTCGGTCGCAACCTCGCCCACCACAATCGCCAGTGTCCCATCGGGCGCGATCTCCACGCGGTAGTGGGCAAGGCCCGCCTGCTGGGCGGCGGCGATGGCGCGTTTTACGTCTGACTGGCGCCAATGGCCGCGCGCAGGCGCTGCGGCTTCGGCGGGGCTCTCCAGCGGCATGGTATAGCCCGATCCACCGACACAGCCTGCCTTGTCCTGCCAATCGGCCAGAAATTGCGCACGGATCGTGATCGGTGTGCCCGACAGACCCGTCGCCTTGGCATCGCCAGCGATCATCAATGCGCCCTTCCCCAGGTGGATTCGCCGTTTACCGGTCGCAATCCCTCACTCTCCGGGGTGGATCATGCCGTTAGCTTCCTAAGGGTGCAACACAATTGTGCGACCAATTGACACAGCTTGCGACAATCTGGCGCGTACTTTCAACCCTGCAGCATCCCGGCCACAAATGCGGGTACCAGATCGCTTGCCGGGCCAAGCTGTGTCTGGTCGAACATGGCGCTGCCAAGGCTGGTTTCCAGGTTCAGTTCCAGCGTCCGCGCCCCCGTTCGCCGCGCTTCTTCCACAAACCCGGCCGCCGGATAGACTGCACCGCTGGTGCCGATGGATACGAACAGGTCGGCTGCCTGGATGGCGCGATAGATCTCCGGCATGCGGTAGGGCGTTTCGCCAAACCACACGATATCGGGGCGCAAGGCAGCCTGGCCGCAAGCGGGGCATGGCGGCATGTCGCGCAAGATGCCGGTCCAGTGCAGCCGCGCATCGCACTGGGTACACCAGGCCTTCAGCGCCTCGCCATGCATATGCAGTACCCGGCGGGCTCCGCCCCGTTCATGCAGGTCATCGATGTTCTGGGTGACGATGAGCAGGTCGCCCTTCCATGCTGCGTCAAGCTGGCCCAGCGCCAGGTGCGCGGCATTGGGGTTGGCGGACTGCACATCGGCGCGGCGGGCATCGTAGAACCGCTGCACCAGATAGGGATCGCGGCGGAATCCTTCAGCCGTGGCGACCTGTTCCACCGGATGATCCTCCCACAGCCCATCATCTGCGCGGAAGGTCCGCAGGCCCGATTCGGCGCTTATCCCTGCGCCGGTAAGGATCACGATGTTGCGGATGTCAGCCATTCCCCCCATGAAGCCGCAAAGAAGGGAATAAAGCAATGGCACGGATTGGCATTATCGGCAGCGCGGGGCGCATGGGTCTGGCGCTGGAGCAGGCGATTACTGCCGCCGGGCACGAGGTTTCTGGCGGGGTCGACAAGGGCGAGGACGTGTCGCGACTGGCCGATGCGAGCGATGCGCTGGTCGATTTCTCTGCGCCAGCCGCCTTGCAGAACAATCTCCACGCCGCGATTGGCGCAGGCGTGCCGATCCTGGTGGGGACCACCGGCCTGGCCGACGAGAACCACCTGGCCATCGATCACGCGGCGCAGGCAGTGGCCGTGCTGCAAACCGGCAATACCTCGCTGGGCGTAACCCTGCTGGCACATCTGGTGGCCGAGGCGGCCGCACGGCTGGGGCCGGATTGGGATATCGAGATCGTCGAGATGCACCACCGGATGAAGGTGGATGCGCCATCGGGCACCGCGCTGCTGCTGGGCGAAGCTGCCGCTGCCGCGCGCGGGTTGCATCTGGCAGGTCACATGGAAAGCGGGCGGGATGGTCATACCGGCCCGCGAGAGGAAGGCGCGATCGGCTTTGCCGCCTTGCGCGGCGGGACCGTGGCGGGCGAGCACAGCGTCATTTTTGCAGGCACGCACGAACGCCTCACCCTGTCGCACAGCGCCGAAAATCGCATGATCTTTGCCAGTGGCGCAGTCCGCGCGGCCGCATGGCTGATCGGCAAGGTGCCGGGCCGCTACACCATGCAGGACGTGCTGGGTCTTTAGGCTTCGACCATGACCCGCGACCAGATCTTCGAATTTTTCCGCCGCCTGGCCGAGGACAATCCTGCGCCCGAGACCGAGCTGCTCTTCGGCAATGCCTACCAGTTGCTGGTGGCCGTGACGTTATCGGCGCAGGCGACCGACGTGGGGGTGAACAAGGCTACCCGCGGGCTGTTCGCCCGGGTGGAGACGCCGCAGCAGATGCTCGACCTGGGCGAGGAGGGGCTCAAGCAGCACATCAAGACTATCGGCCTGTTCAATTCCAAGGCCAAGAACGTGATGGAAATGGCGCGCCTGCTGGTCGAGAACTTCGGCGGCGAGGTTCCGGCCACGCGCGAGGAGCTGGTGACCCTGCCCGGCGTGGGCCGCAAGACCGCCAATGTGGTGCTCAACTGCTGGTTCGGCCAGGAAACCTTTGCGGTCGACACCCATATCTTTCGCCTCGGCAACCGCACCGGGCTGGCCGGGGGCAAGACGCCCGAACAGGTCGAAGCCAAGCTGGAAAAGCGGGTGCCCGCCCCGTTCAGGCTGGGCGCGCATCACTGGCTGATCCTGCATGGCCGCTACATCTGCAAGGCGCGCACGCCCGAATGCTGGCGCTGCCCGGTGGCAGACCTGTGCTCGTTCCGGCAAAAGGTGCTATCACCGCCTGCGGGAAAGAGCCGGAACCAAGGCTCCGCGTGATCCATTCCGGCTAGACTGGGAGGATCGTAATTCGAGAGGACCACCAGCATGACCTACGCAATCCGTCCGCTACTCATCGTCCTGGCCGCGCTGCCGCTGGCCGCCTGCATGCAGGATGGCGCCGCCAGTTCGGACCGCAATGTCCGCGCGCCGCAGGCCACAGTGATCGGCGAACCGGTCAATTGCCTGTCCGTCAGCCGGATCGACGGGACCGATGTGCATGACGATTACACCATCGATTTCGAGATGCGCGACAACACCGTCTATCGCAACACCCTTCCCGCCCGCTGCAACGGGCTGGGGTTCGAGCAGCGTTTTGGTTATGATCTGCGCGGCAGCCAGCTGTGCAGCACCGACGTGATCCGCGTGCTCGATCCCGATGGCACCACGGTGGCCACTTGCGGGTTGGGCCAGTTCGTGCCGGTGGAGCTGGCCGGAACGCAATAGGCCCACCGCGCGCGGACACCTGCTCCAACCCCTTGATTGTGCACCGGAACAGGCGCACAATCTGTTTCGGCCCATCCGCATACGGAAAGATGCCGAACAGGGGAGAGAAATCATGGCCCAGCCTGATCGTTTCCGCCGCAAGCTGCTGCTTCTTGCCAGCCTGCCCCTATTGGCCATGCCTGCGCTGGCACAGAACGACCTGCCCGAAGATGACGAGGCCTGGGAACAGACCATCATCGTCACCGGCGCGCGCATCCGCCAGGGGGGCGCGCAGGATGTGCAGCATTTCCGCTCGATTGCCATGGACTCGCTGCGGCCGGGCTTGCCCGATACCGACAGCCTGACGCTGGAAGGCCTGCTGGGCGAACATGATCTGGCCCTGCCCGATGTCACCGGCTGCGAGCAGATATTCTGCATCGCCGCCCACGCCATGCCGGGCAACCTGATGGCGCGGCCCGATGATGCCGCCTTTGTCGGCATCGGCTTTGGCAGCAATATCGATGCCGCCAGCTATTCTGCCGAGCCGCTGAGCCTGGTAGCCGTGGTCGACCGTTCGGGTTCGATGGGCGGCCTGCCGATCGCCCGCGTCAAGGAAGCGCTCCACGCGGCGATTGACCAACTGGGCGAAGGCGACCGGATGGGCATCGTGCTGTACGGCACCACTACCCTGGTCCACCAGCCGGTGACCGACGTGGCCCAGAACCGCGAGGCCTTGCACCGCGCGGTCGATGCGATTGCCATCGATGGATCGACCTACATGGAAGCGGGCATGCGGCTGGGGTTTGCCACCGCACTGGCCGAACTACCACAATCCAACGGCCGCACCCGGCTGATGCTGTTCACCGATGAAAACCCCAATGTGGGAAACACCAGCGCCGAAGGTTTCATGGCACAGGCCATCGCCGGATCGCAACAAGGCGTGGGAATGACCACGATCGGCGTGGGTGCGCATTTCGATGGCGCGCTGGCCACCCGCGTATCCAGCGTGCGCGGCGGCAACCTGTTCTTCGTGCCGCGCGAAGGATCGGCCCACACCCTGTTCGAGCGCGAATTTGCCAACATGGTGAGCGAGGTGGCGCAGGATCTGGTGATCTCGATCGATCCGGCCGAAGGGTACAGCGTGACCGGGGTTTACGGCGTGCCGGGCGAGATGATCGCCCATTCCGGCGAAGGCACGGTGACTGTCACCGTGGGCAGCGCCTTCCTGTCGAGCAATGGCGGCGGCATCTATGCTTCGCTGGCCGGACCGGGCGGACAATCTGGCCCTCCCTTGGCGGAACTGACCGTGGGCTACACCGCGACTGCCACCCAACGGCGCGAAAGCGATAGCGCCGCGGTGGTGCTGGCAGCTGCCGGGCCGCCCGAAAACCTACGGCGTGCGCAGCTGCTGGTGGATCAGTACTTCGGCATGCGCCAGGCGCTGGCCCTGCATCACGAGGGCAAGGACACTGCCGGCGCGGCTGACATGCTGGCCAGCCTGGCCAGCCGGATCGAACAATCCGGCATGGGCGACATGTCCGGCGAGCTGGCACTGGTCAGCGGCCTGCGCGATAACGCCCGGCAGCTGGCCGGGCTGGAACTGGCCCGGGGACCGCAGCCGTGGCACGTCGTGGGCAACTGGCGGGTGCTGCGGCATGAACGGGTGGACGATCTCTCTCGCGGCGACCTGGTGGCAATCACCGCAGACGGCGAATTCATCACCCACCGGATGAGCGGGCGCGAGGCCGGCGAGGAAATCTACCAGACCTTCGCCATCAACGAACGGCAGATGCACATCGAAGACACCCGGCTGGTGCTCGACTACGCCGTGCGGGGTGACCGGCTGACGCTGCGCAACCGGCTGGATGGAACCAGCATTGTGCTGGAACGTCAGCCTGGCGAGGCCTGATCGGGCGCCGCGCTGGGATCATTGGCGCTCCACACGCTGATCACCTGCGCGGCGACCAGATCGCCCACCACATTCAACGTGGTGCGGCACATGTCGAGGAAGCGGTCGACGCCCAGGATCAGGCCGATGCCTTCTGGCGGCACGCCCACTCCCGCCAGGATCAGCGCGATCACCGGCAAGGTTCCGCCCGGCACACCCGCCGTGCCGATGCCCGCCAGGATGCACAGCAGCATAACGAACGCCTGATCGGCCAGTGACAGGTCCACCCCGAAGAACTGGGCGAGGAACAGCACCGTTACCCCTTCGAACATGGCCGAACCGTTCTGGTTGGCCGTGGCGCCGATGGTCAGCACAAAGCGGGCGATCCGCCGGGGCAGCCGCAATTCGGTATCGGCCACGCGCAGCGCGGTCGGCAGGGTGGCGTTCGAACTGGCGGTCGAAAAGGCCATCAGGCTGGCCTCTCGCGTCTGCTTGAAGAAGGATAGCGGGCTTTTCTTCGCGCCGAACTTCAGGATCAGCGGGAACACCACGAACATCTGCAATCCAAGCGCCAGCAGGACCACGCCGACAAACGCCGCCAGCTTGAACAACAGGTCCCAGCCGAACTGGGCGGACAGGTTGAACATGAAGCAGAAGATCGCGATGGGCGCCAACTTGATGACAAAGCCGATCAGCTTCATCGCCACTTCGAACACGCCTTCGATGGCATCCTTCAGCACTTCGGTCCGGCGGGTCTGCACCACCAACAGGCCCATGCCGAACACCAGCGCAAAGAACATCACCGCCAGAATGTCGTTGTTCGACATGGCGGAAATGACATTGCTGGGCACGATGTTGATCAACTGGGTCACGCCGGTCTGCGCGTTTTGGGATGCGGCCACGATGCCGGCGGCCCCTTCCCCGCCTTGCGCCAGCAATTCCGCCGCCGCCGCAGGATCAACCCCGGCGCCCGGACGCAGCAGGTTGACCGAAGCCAGGGCGATAGCCACCGCGATGGTGCTGACCACCACGGTATAGGCCAGCGTGCGGATGCCGACCTTCTTCAGGGACCGGATCTCGCCCATTTCGGCAATGCCCACCACCAGCGCGGAAAACAGCAGCGGGATCACCAGCATGAACAACAGGCGCAGGAAGATCTGCCCGATTGGCCCGGTGACATAAGTGACCACGGCATCCACCCAGTCCGCCCCGGGCGCAAAGGTATAGGCCAGCAGGCCCGCGACCAGTCCGGCGGCAAAGCCAATGGCGATGCGCCATTGTAGCCGCGTGTCCTGTGGTTCGGCGTTACCGGCGGCGATCTCGGCGGCTTCGAATGTCATGGCGTGATCCCCTTGGTCCCGGCAGCAGGACTGTCGGGTGCAGGCTCGCAATGACTGACGATCAGGTCAAGCGCGCAATGCTGCAAGTGCGATACGGCGGTAGATCCGCGTGAGCACGGCGAGGTCTTCCACCGCCACGGCTTCATCCCGCTTGTGCATGGTGGCATTGCACAGTCCGAACTCGATCACCGGGGCAATGGACTTCAAAAACCGCGCATCCGATGTGCCGCCGCTGGTCGATGGTTCAGGGCGCACGCCGGTCTCGGCCTCTACCGCATCGGCGATCAGGGTTGAAAATTCGCCGGGCGGGGTGAGGAACGGTTCGCCGTAGATCACCGGGCGGGCAAGCGCACCGTGGCGGGCGGCAATCTCCTCCAGCCGGGCAACCAACCCGGTGCCGGAATGCAGGTCATTGAAGCGCACGGAAATGCGGCCGGTGGCGCGCGCGGGGATCACGTTGGTGGCCTTGTTGCCAACCGCGATGTCGGTGATTTCCAGGTTGGATGGCTGGAACCAGTCCGTCCCGTCATCCAGTTCGATGGCATCCAGATCGGCCAGCAGCGCCACCAGCCGGGGCAGCGGGTTATCGGCCAGGTGGGGATAGGCCACATGCCCCTCACGCCCTTCGACCACGAACCAGGCGTTGATCGATCCGCGTCGGCCGATTTTCATCATGTCGCCCAGCCGGTGGACGCTGGTCGGCTCGCCCACCAGGATCAGGTCGGGCGTTTCACCCAGCTCGGCCATGCGCTGCATCAGCGCGCGGGTGCCGTATTGCGCCTCGCCTTCCTCGTCGCCGGTAATGATCAGGCTGATCGTACCCGCTTCGGCCGGAATATCGGCCAGGGCGGCGACCATGCAGGCAATCGCGCCCTTCATGTCCACCGCGCCACGGCCATACAGCAGGTTGCCGCGCACTTCGGGAGCGAACGCGCCGCTGGTCCAGTCATCGCCTGCCGGCACCACATCCAGATGTCCGGCAAAGCCGAAATGGCGGCTGCCAGGCGGTCCATGGCGCACGGCGAACAGGTTCTCGACCGGCCCTTCGTTGCTGGCCGCCGCATCCTTGCCTTCGATGAAGCGGTGCACGGTAAAGCCGTGCGGGGCGAGCATTCCGGCAAGGCAATCGAACACGCTGCCGGTGGCAGGCGTCACGCTTTCGCAGGCGATCAGGGCCTTGGTCAGATCGACCGGGTCTTGCATGGATTATCCTTCGGTTTTCGCGTCAGGGCATATGGGTTAAGCTGCGCGGAAACAAGCCGTGCACAAACAAGCCGAGGAGCGGCGCACAATGCCCAAGGTTGATCTTGATACAGTGCCTGCAACCGGAACAACCGGCTATCCCCCTCCGTTCAATCGCGAGATGGCCGGTCGCTGGCAGCAGCGGATTGCCGAGCAGGCGGGCCTGTCGCATCTGGGCGCCAATTTCGTCACTCTGCAACCCGGCGCATGGTCAAGCCAGCGCCACTGGCACCACGGCGAGGACGAATTGCTGGTGATGCTCTCAGGCGAGGCAGTGCTGGTGGAGGACGCCGGTATGACCGTGCTCCACCCGGGCGACATCTGCCTGTGGAAAGCGGGCGAGCCCAACGGCCATTGCATCCAGAACCACAGCCAGTCCGATTGCCGCTTCCTGGTGGTGAGTGCAGGCGACGATGAGGCAGGCGGGGTCTATTCGGACATCGACATGCTGTTTGGCGAGGCGGGCTATACCCGCAAGGATGGCACGCCCTATTAGGCGCCCGGCGTCACCTCGAACTGGGCGATCTGCCATTCCTCGGCCATCGCGCCTGCCACCCATTCCTGCATCCACGGATGCTCCCACACGGCCTGCATATAGGCCTGGGCAAAGCCCGGCACGCCGATGCCATAGGTGATGAAGCGGCTGACCACCGGAGCATAGAAGATATCCGCCGCGCAGAAGGTGCCGAACAGGAACGGCCCGCCGTGGCCATAACGCGCCCGCGCTTCGGCCCACAGGCCAAGGATGCGCACGATGTTGCCGCGCGTCTCGTCGGTCAGGTCGATCGGGACCGAACGCCGGATATTCATCGGGCACTGGCGACGGAACGGCAGGTACGACGAATGCATCTCGGCCACCATGGAGCGGGCCATGGCGCGCGCCGCATCATCCTTGGGCCAGAATCGGTCGCGACCGACCTTGTCCGACAGGTATTCCATGATCGCGAGGCTGTCCCACACCACCACCTCGCCATCCCACAAAACCGGCACTTTGCCTGCGGAAGGCTGGAATTCGCCGCCATCGCGTTTGGTGGCTTCCCAGTCATCGCCGTCGATGTGGACTGTCAGTTCCTCGAATAGCTGGCCCGATTGCTTGGCCGCCAGCCAGCCGCGCAACGACCAGCTGGAATAGGTTTTGTTGCCGATAATCAGCTTCATGCAATGGCCCCTGTCTGCTCCGGCTCGGGACTACGCATTCATCCACGGGCTGTCGAGCCTGAACGGTCCGCATGGTTGCCCCGCAACGGGGTTAAGCCTGCGCTTGCAGTTCCGGCACTGGAAGGGGTTTGTTTACCATCTTGCGGCTAGGGATTGGTGCAATAGGCCCATTCCGGCCCCCAAAAGGGTGAACGCAGGTCAGCTCGATGCAAATGAGCAGGGAACGCAGCAGCGCCGCAGAGCGCATCAGGCATGCCTCTTGGGCAGGCCTGGTTGCGCTTGCGCTCGCGTTCTCCACCCTGCTTCTGCCGCTCGACCAGTTCAACTGGATCCTTCAGGCCAGGTCGGCCAATTTCGCCCCCTCAGGCGAGATCGCCTATGTCGGATCGAACCAGGATATTACTGACGAAACCAATCCCGGCCAGCGGCGCGCGCTGGCGGAAACGCTCGATCGGCTGCGCGAAAGCGGGGTCGAGCGGGTCTATCTGGATATGGATTTCGATGCCTCGTCCACCCCCGCCGAAGATGCCCGCCTGAACCAGGCGCTGCGCGCATTCGAAGGCGATGCGATCCTCGTGCAGAGCGTATCGAGCGGGATCAACGGTGAACTGCGCATGGCGCAGACGGTGCCCGAAATCGCATCCGGGGTGCCGACCATTGCCAGCCATCGGTGGCGCAATTTCCTCGGCTACACCTGGGACATGGCCTACTCGGTCAATCTCGGTGGCCAGCGCTACCCCACGCTTGCGGCATCGCTGGCGGGCATCGAGCGACAGAACGGCGAATTCCGCATCAACTACGGGTTCGATCTGTCGAGCATTCCCAGCTACCGGTTCGAGGACCTGGCCCAGTCTACCGGGCCGCTCGGATCGCGGCGCGAGATGCCGCGTGACCTGGCGGGCAAGATTGTGGTGATCGGCAGCTTCAACCGGTCCGATGCAGTCGATCCGAATATCCCGGGGCAAATCGAAGTCCCCGCCTCGATGGTGGACATCTACGCCGCCGAAACGCTCAAGGCAGGCCTTACCCAACAGACCGAAAGCCAGATGGTGGCACTGGCGATCCTGATGTTGTTGTACCTGGTCAGCCAGATCAACCGCGACGGTCTGCGCCGGGCTGGCTATGCCGCGCTTGCCATCTCGCTGCCCGCGGCGCTGTTCGTGACGGCCCAGATGGGACTGATGATCAGCATCGTGGGCGCGCTGTTATTGCTGGGTCTGTACGGCCTGCTGCGCGCCAGGGCCAAATGGCGCAGCAACTACCGCCTGGTCGATCCCGATACAGGCCTGCCGACTTTCGCCGCGCTGGAAAGTGACCAGACGGTGAGCGATTCCGTGCCCGCCATCATCGTGGCACGTATCCACCGGTTCGAGGAGGTGCGCAAGACACTGCCAGCAGAACTGCACGCCGAATATGTGCTGCGCATAGTCGGGCGGTTGAAGGCGGCCAAGAAGGACGCGGTGATCTATCTGGGACAAGGGCATTCGATCGCCTGGACCTTCCCGGAAAAGGAACCGGCCCTGATCCGCGAACACCTCGAGGGCCTCAGGGCCCTGTTCTCGTCTCCGCTGCTGGTGGGCGAAAACCAGGTCGACGTGGGTATCACCTTCGGGGTCGACATTACTCCCAGCCCCAATGTCTCGCGCCGCCTGGCCGCCGCGCTGGATGCGGCCGAGCGGACCACCGAGACGTACGAACCCATCGCCATCGCCGAACTGGCCAGCGACGAGGATCTGATCTGGAATATCTCGCTGCAGGCGCGCATCGATACCGCACTGTCCAACGGCGAGATCTACACCATCTACCAGCCAAAGGTGCTGGTGCGCACCGGCGAATTGATCGGAGTGGAAGCGCTGGTGCGCTGGCGTGATCCGGTCAAAGGCCTGATCCCGCCCGATCATTTCATCCGCCAATGCGAGAACGCCGGCCGCATGAGCCACCTGACCCGCCACGTGCTGGCCGAAGCCTGCCTTGCGGGCAATGCCTTTGCCGCCAACGGGCTGCCGCTGGCCGTGGCAGTCAACATCTCGGCCACGCTGGTCCACGAACGCGACATCGTGCGCATGGTGCGCGAGGTTCTGGCCGAGACCGGGTTCGACCCGCAACTGCTCACGCTGGAGATCACCGAAACCTACCGCATCTCCAACCACGATCGCGCTGCCGAAGTGCTGGGCGAGCTTGCCTCGCTGGGACCGAAGATCTCGATGGACGATTTCGGGGTCGGTGCCGCCAGCCTCGAAGCGCTGCAGCGCCTGCCGTTCCAGGAGATCAAGATCGATCGGCTGTTCACCTCCAGCATCAAGGACGATCCCAAGGCGCTGGCCATCGTGCGCAGCGTGCTGAGCCTGGGAAAAGACTTGCGAATCATAGTGGTGGCAGAGGGCGTGGAAGACGATGCCACGTTAACCATACTGCGCGATTCGGGCTGCATTGTGGCCCAGGGATTTGCCATTTCCCGGCCCATCTCATTCGAGGAAATTCTTAAATTCCAGACACTTGACCCTCAGACCCGCAAGGCCAACATGGTTTAGACTTTACAAACAAAACTGGTTAATGCATTGGTTACACGTCTATTTAAGGAGACGTGACATGAGCCGCGGTTTCTGGGATTGGCTTCTCGGCGGAAAAGCCTAAGCCTCCAACACACCAGTTTCGAAAAGGGCGTCCCTCGGGGCGCCCTTTTCAGTTGTGCTTCGGAGATGTTCCGGCGGGCATTAGGGTGCCTGATCGAGTGCCGGATCGAACGTATGTTACGGTGCGTCTTCGGGCACCTTCCGGCAATCCCGCTCAGCTATGCACGTCGGCCAGCACGGCAGCCCGCAGTTCGGCGATGCCCATGCCTTTTTCGGCTGATGTCACATGCAGTTGCGGATGCGCGGCGGAATGCTTGCGCGCCTCTGCCGCCACCTTTGCTTCGACCGCGGCCAGCTCGCTCGCCTTGATCTTGTCGGCCTTGGTCAGCACCAGCCGGTAACCGACCGCCGCCTCGTCCAGCATCTGCATCATGGTCAGATCGGTGTCCTTCAGCCCGTGGCGGCTGTCGACCAGTACCAGCGTGCGCTTCAAGACCACCCGCCCGCGCAGGAAGGTGCGCACCAGCGCGCGCCACTTGTCCACCACCTTGATCGGCGCCTTGGCGAAGCCATAGCCGGGCATATCCACCAGGCGGAACAAGGTCGGGTCGCCCACTTCGAAGAAATTGAGTTCCTGCGTTCGCCCGGGAGTGACCGAGGCGCGAGCAATTGCCTTGCGCCCGGTCAGCGCGTTGATCAGCGAGCTTTTGCCCACGTTCGAGCGGCCGCAAAACGCGATTTCCGGAAAGTCCGGATCGGGCAGGAACTGCAGGGTGGGGGCCGACTTCAGGAATTCCACCCGACCGGAAAACAGCTTGCGCGCGTCCTCGGCCAGCTGGTGGTCCTGCTGTTCGGCCTGGGCCTCGGGTTGGTCATCCATCTGTTCGGTACCCATCGTTCAGGCCTTGTCGCCCGCAGCAGGAGCGGCATCCTTCTCGGCCATGGCCTTCAGCTGCGGGTGGCGCGAATAGAGATACTTCTGCTGCCCCAGCGTCAGGATGTTGGAGGTGATCCAGTACAATAACAGGCCCGCTGCAAACGGCGCCATCACGAACATCAGCACCCACGGCATGATCATGAAGATCTGCTGCTGCACCGGATCGATCGCCGACGGGTTCAGCTTGAACTGCAACCACATGGTCAGGCCAAGGATCACCGCCATCACGCCAATGGCCAGGAAGCCGGGCGGATCGAACGGCAGCAGGCCGAACAGGTTGAGGATATGCGCCGGATCTGGCGCGGACAGATCCTTGATCCACAAATAGAACGGCTCATGCCGCATCTCGATTGCCAGCAGCAGGGATTTGTACAGCGCAAAGAAGATCGGGATCTGCAGGAAGATCGGCAGGCAACCTGCCAGCGGATTGATCTTCTCGTCCTTGTACAGCTTGGCCATGCCCTGCTGCAGCGCCGCCTTGTCATCCTTGTGGCGTTCCTGCAGCGCCTTCATCTTGGGCTGCACCGCGCGCATCGCGGCCATGCTGGCGAACTGCTTTTGCGCAATCGGGAACATGATGGTGCGCACGACAATGGTCAGGCAGATGATCGCCAGGCCGAAGTTTCCGGTGATGCCGAACAGGAAGATCAGCACCTGCCACATCGGCCAGGCGATGAAGCGGAACCAGCCCCAGTCGATCGCCAGGCCGAACTTGGCCACACCGGCTTCCTGGTACTGGTCGAGCACGGCGCTTTCCTTGGCGCCGGCGAACAGCCGGGTGGTGTGGGTCACCTGCCGCCCTTGCGGCACGGTGATCGTATCGTACAACAGCACCGCGGCGTACTTGGCGGCCCCGGCTTCGCTGAAACTGGCCTGGGCGGCCAGTCCGTCTTGCGGGATCAGCGCGGACATCCAGTAGATGTCGGTAAAGCCCACCCAGTCCGGGTTGCCCGCCAGGTTGACCACGCGGAGCCCATCCGGCCCGACCACGCCGTCCTCGTTGACCTCGTCATAGTCCCAGCCGAAATCCAGCGTATTGTCGACCGCGGCAATCGGGCCCGAGTGGACGTTGAACGAACTGGGGCTGGCATTCGCGCTGGTACGGTTGATGATGCCGCGTGGACGCACTGCCACCGATCCGGCCGCATTGTTGGTCAGCGACTGGGTGACGGTGAGCATGTACTTGTCATCGATCGCAAAGGTCAGGCCGAACACCTGTCCGGCGCCATTATCCCAGGCCAGGCTTACAGGTGTGGCCGGCGTCAGTTCATTGCCGGTCACGCGCCAGACGGTTTGCGCATCGGGCACGACCACGCCATCGCCCACCCAGTCAAACCGTGCAAAATGCTGCCCTTCGGTGCCCAGCGGCGAGAAGAAGCGGATCGGACCACTGTCCTTGTCCACCGTCTCGCGGTGGGTCTTGAGCACGATGTCATCGACCCGCGCACCGACGGGGTTGATCGAGCCGCCGATTTCAGGCGCATCGATGGGAATGCGATCGGTGCTGGCCAGCGCGGTTTCGACATCGCGCACCAGTTCGACTTCCTGCACCGGCCCAGTGACCTGCCCGGCCGGGGTGGCGACAGCAGGCGCTTCTTCCGGCTGGGGGAAGAAACGCGAGGCGACGAGATCCCACCCCAGGATCAGGGCGAGGCTGAGCACGACGGCCAGGATGAGGTTCTTCTGGTTGTTCAAGGTCTGCTTCCGTCCGGTAAATTGGTCCTGGCGCCCTGATCCAGCTGGATCATGGCACAGGGTCGTGTCCGTGTCCCCCCCAAGGGTGGCAGCGCAATAGACGCTTCGTTGCCAGCCATCCACCCCTGATTACACCGTGCTTCTGCAGGGCTTCTATGGCGTATTGGCTACAGCTGGGCTGATAGCGGCAAGTCGGTGGCAGTATGCGGCTGGGGCCGAGTTGCCAGGCCCGCGCAATGAAGATCAGTACCTGCCTCACCGCTTAAGCTTTCGGGGCGGACGGGCCTTGTCGCCCTTGCCTTCGGCGGCAGCGGCCAGGGCATGCCCCAATTCCACGCGCATCCGAGCAAAGTCCCGCTCGATCCCGCCATCGCGCCCGATCAGCACGTGATCGTGATCGGGCATCCCCGCTGTGGGCAAAGCATTACGCAGAAGTTCGCGGAACCGCCGCTTCATCCGGTTGCGCACCACCGCATTGCCGACCTTCTTGGTCACGGTAATGCCGAATCGCATGCCCAACCCATCGTTAGGGCGCGTCAGCAACACAAATCCCGGCCGCGCATTGCGCAGACCCCGGTTGGCGGCGAGGAAGTCAGACCGCTTGGTGAGAACCGTGAATGTCACGGTGCGATATATAGAGACGAAAACGGGCTGCCGAAAGCAGCCCGCAAGGCCAAACGGCCGCCCGCAGGTGCCCCGAAACGAAGTGTAGGGATCAGCACCGAGGACGAAGGGCCGGATGGCCCTTCGCAAAGCAAATTACGCGCAGAGCGTCTTGCGGCCGCGACGACGGCGCGAGGCAAGGATCTTGCGGCCACCGACAGTCGCCTTGCGGGCGAAAAAGCCGTGGCGGCGGGCGCGAACGAGGTTGCTCGGCTGGAAAGTGCGCTTCATGGGTAACGTCCTGCAAATTCGAATAGACAAAAGGGCCGCCGACAAGGACGACCTATGTTGGGGCGAGCGATTAGTTTAGCGCAGGCCCCAAGTCAAGATATGCCAAGCGTGGCAAGTCTCGGGGCAAGTCCTGCCGGACCGGCGCGGCCTGCTCCAGGCCAACCCAGTGGCGCATTTCCTCGCCCGACAGCCACAGCGCATCCTCGAACGGCACCGAATTGGTCATCGCATAGAATCGCGCTGCCTCGTCTGTCGCCATGCCCATCTCGCGGTAATATGCCAGGTACTTGGCGTGTTCGGGCGAATCGGCGGCATAATCATGCGCGCCCATGCCGCGATCATCCAGCCACGCGTGGACCGCAAATTCCGCTCCATCGGCGATCGATCGGCTGGCCCCTGCCAAAAACAGTTCGACCGCGCCCGACCGTACAGATCCGCCGGCCGGCACCACGGCGGCAACCCCGGCGGCGCGAATCATCCGGCCAAGCTGGAGATTGGCGCGATCATCATAGGTGCCGGGGCATTCAATGAACTCGATCGTATCGATCCCGGGAAAGGCTGCCAGCATCGCGGCGAACTGCGCGGGGGAGTGGTAATCGGTCACTCCGACCAATGCTGCGCGGCCACCATCGAGCACGCGAAACGGGCCATAGGATGCAATCGCCCCGTTCTCGGCCTCGGCCAGTGCGGGCGAGACGAAGCGCGAGGCCGCAGTCTCGACCCATTCCTCGACCACGACCTCATAGGTGTAAGTCTTTGCCGCCGCGGGCACGGTGGTGGCCATTACCATGACGGGGGCCAGGATTGCACCAAGAAGGTCGGCGATACGCATGCACCCTTCACTGCGCGCTGCCCCCTGCCGAACAATGAAGAAGCACGGTTTCCGAGGGATTTACCATAGGCACCGCTCGACACTTGGCGGGGGGCCGCTAGAAGCTGGCGCAGGAAGGGTCTTGTCTTGGTCGCTCTGATTTCAACCGTCGCCTATCTGGGCCTCGATGCGCGCAGCGTGGAAGTGCAGTGCCAGGTGGCAGCCGGCATGCCGCGCTTTGCCATCGTCGGCCTGCCTGACAAGGCGGTGGGCGAGAGCCGCGAACGGGTGCAATCGGCGCTGGCGGCCATGGGCCTGGCCCTGCCGCCCAAACGCATCACCATCAACCTGTCACCCGCCGACCTGCCCAAGGAAGGCAGCCACTACGATTTGCCGATTGCCCTGGCCCTGCTGGCCGCCATGGGTGTGGCCGATGCCGAACAACTGGCCGAATACGTGGCGGTGGGCGAACTGGCGCTGGATGGCCGGATCATCGCTTCGCCCGGCGTGCTGCTGGCCGCGATGCATGCCAGCGAGCGCGACCTGGGCCTGATTTGCCCCGCCAGCCAGGGGGCCGAGGCGCGCTGGGCGAGCGGGGTGCCGGTGATTGCCGCGCCCGATCTTGTCAGCCTGCTGAACCACCTCAAAGGCACCAGCCGCCTGCCCGATCCGCCGCCCGGCGAGGTTGAGGAGCCCAATCACGGCCCGGACCTTCGTCAGGTTAAAGGCCAGGAAGTGGCCAAGCGCGCGCTGGAAATTGCTGCCGCTGGCGGCCACAACCTGCTGATGATCGGGCCGCCCGGTGCCGGCAAAAGCCTGCTGGCCAGCTGCCTGCCGGGTATCCTGCCGCCCCTGACCCCGGCCGAAGCGCTAGAGGTGAGCATGATCGCCAGCATCTCGGGCACACTGGAAGGCGGGCGGATCAGCCGCAACCGCCCGTTCCGCGCGCCGCACCACTCTGCCAGCATGGCCGCGCTGACCGGTGGCGGGTTGCGGGTGCGGCCGGGCGAAGTCAGCCTGGCACATCTTGGGGTACTGTTCCTCGACGAACTACCCGAATTTCAGCGCGCGGTGCTTGATTCGCTGCGCCAGCCGCTGGAAACCGGCAAGGTCGATGTGGCTCGGGCCAATGCCCATGTCAGTTTTCCTGCTCGCGTGCAGTTGGTGGCGGCGATGAACCCGTGCCGCTGCGGCCATCTGGGCGATGCGGCCCTGGCTTGTTCGCGTGCGCCCAAATGCGCGGTGGATTACCAGACGCGGGTGTCCGGCCCGATGCTCGACCGGATTGATCTGCATGTTGAGGTGGACCCTGTGTCCGCTGCCGACCTGTCGCTGCCCCCTCCGGCAGAAGGCAGCGCGCAAGTGGCCGCACGGGTGGTTGCCGCCCGCAACCTGCAGACCGCGCGCGGCGTGCGCTCGAACGCCGAGCTCGATGGCGACCTGCTGGAACTCCACGCGACGCCCGACGATGCTGGCAAGCAGTTGCTGATGCAGGCAGCGGCGGCGATGCGGCTGTCGGCCCGCTCCTATACCCGCATGCTGCGCGTGGCGCGGACCATTGCCGATCTGGCGGGCAGCGAACAGGTTGGCCGCGTGCATGTGGCCGAAGCGCTCAGCTATCGCCGGCAGGCTCCGCGTGCCTGACGGGTTTCCGCCTGACGAGACGCCTCCCAAGGTTACGGTGTCGGTACCGCGCACCGCCCCGCAGCGCTTCCACTTGCCCAAAATCGTCCACATCCCCGGCGCGATCCTGCTGGCGCTGATCTGGGCGGCGTGGCTGTGGCATCTGCCAACTGGCGGCGACATGCGCGAATGGGGAATTTCGGCGCTGGCGCTGCAACAGGGCCGCTACGACACCATTGTACTCAACATGTTCGCCCACGCAGGCCTGCTGCATATCGGCATGAACAGCGCGGTGTTGCTGGGCTTTGCCGGGCCGCTGGTCTGGGCGATGGGCGGGGTGCGCGGGGATATGGCGGGCGGGAGCTTGCGGTTCTTGGTGTTCTATTTCCTGTCGGGCCTGGCGGGGGCGGCCATGTTCGTCGGCCTCAATCCGGCAGGCGACATTCCGGCGGTTGGCGCATCGGGCGCGATCTCGGGCATGATCGGCTATGTCTCGCGGCTGGGCAGCCGCGGGCAGATGCTCCCGCTGCTAAGCCGCGAACTGGGGCGGCGGGTGTGGGATTTTGCCAAGGCCAACCTGATCCTGATCCTGATCTTCGCCATCCCGTTCTTCCTTGGCGGCACCGGAATCATGATCGCGTGGGAAGCGCACCTTGGCGGCTTCCTGTTCGGGCTGGTGGCGGCTGGGCTGTTTACCGGAGCCCGACGTGGCTGAGCTATCGATCCGGCCGGCTATCCGCCCCGCCGATGACGATGCGCTGTGGGCGATCCTCGAACCTGTGGTGCGCGAGGGGACGAGCTATCCGGTCGATCCCCGCGCCACCCGCGACGCGGTGTTCGCCTATTGGTTCGCGCCCGACAAGCAGGTGTTCGTGGCCGAGGATGCGAACGGCGTGATCGGCACATATTACCTCAAGCCCAATTCCACCGGACCGGCAGCGCATGTGGCAAACGCCGGTTACATGGTCCATCCCACAGCGCGCGGATGCGGGGTGGCGCGGGCGATGGCACTGGACAGCTTTGCCCGAGCCGCAGGCCTTGGCTTTACCGCGCTGCAGTTCAACCTGGTGGTTGCGACCAACACGGCCGCCCTGCACCTGTGGCGTTCTGTCGGGATGGTCGAAGTGGGCCGCCTCGCCCGCGCCTTCCGCCTGCCCGATGGCAGCCTGGTTGATGCCGTGGTGATGTATCGGTTGCTGGAGATATGCCAATGATCGAACTGATCCTGCTGGCCTTCGCGCTGGCTGCAGATGCTTTTGCCGTCTCCATCGCCCGCGGGGCGGGTGGACAGCATTCGCTCGGTCGGGCGCTGGAAACCGGGCTGGCGTTCGGCGCGGCGCAAGGCATCATGCCGCTGATCGGTTGGGGTCTGGGCGCGCTGTTTACCGGCTGGATCGAAGCGTTCGACCACTGGATCGCCTTTGCCCTGCTGACCTTCCTGGGCGTCCGCATGCTGCTCGCCGCGTTCGGTGCTGACGAGGAGGCTGCGGCCGAAAACACGGGCACCTCGCGGGGCGCGCACTGGCTGGCATTGGGGGCGGCGGCGGTGGCAACCAGCATTGATGCAGCTGCCGCCGGACTGACGCTCGACGTGTTCGGGGTGCCGGTCCTGCTTGCCTGCGCTGTGATCGCCGGGGTTACCGCAGTGCTGTGCGTGCCGGGCTACTGGTTCGCCAGCCGCATCGGCGGACGCTATGGCCATCTGGCCGAGGGCCTGGGCGGGGTGGTGCTGGTGGGTCTGGGAGCCAAGATCCTGCTGCAACATATCGGCTGAAGCGCCTTCAGCAGCAGCCCTGGCCGCCAGCCTTGCCCACATCCTCGCGGCGGTGCCAGGCAAGGTCATGCCAGCCGATCTCGCGTCCGTCAGCCGCGCGGATCGTGATCGGAGCCACCGGCGCGCCGTTCTGCGCATCGACCAGCACCAGTTCGGGGTTCACGTTGATGCCGTGCTTCTCGCCCCATTGGCGCAGCGCCAGCATGGCGGGCAACAGGTCCACGCCCTTTGATGTCAGCCGATATTCGATCTTGCGGCGGTCGGCCGCACAGGGTTCGCGCGTCAGCACGCCGTGTTCGACCAGCTTGGCCAGCCTGTTCGACAGGATATTGCGCGCAATCCCCAGTTCGCTGGAAAATTCCTCGAAGTGGATGAACCCGTTGAACGCCGCGCGCAGGATCAGGAACGACCAGCGTTCGCCCATCACTTCCAGCGCTTGCGGCAAGCCGCAATCGGTCATGTCCCGCAATTGTTCGCGCAGTTCACCCATCGGCCATTCCCACCATGTGTGCCAATTCTCCAACCAGGCTGGCCTACAACCAATCGCGTCAAAGCCAAAAAATTTAGCAAACCCAGTTGCCTTTCGAAACGTATCGACATAGGTAGCGATTCGAAACCAGTTGTTCAATGCAACCTTAAAGGAAGCTGCCATGTCTGCCCGTTCGCGCTCCGCTGTCCTTGCTGCCCTGGCCGTTGGCCTGTCGCTGGCCCCGGCGGCCATTTCCGCGCAAGCACCCGCCGCTCGCTTCAGCGCAGAACTGGCCAGCCCCGCTGCCGAAGCGCGCGTGGTGGCAGGCGGCATTGCCTGGCGTTGCGAAGGTACGACCTGTTCGGCCCCGGCAACCGGCACCCGTCCATTGCGCGTGTGCCGTGAACTTGCCCGCGAACTGGGCCCGGTGGTGCGCTTCTCCACCGGAGATGCTGTGCTGGGTGCAGATGACCTGGCCCGCTGCAACGGCTGAACCACACCTGTCCCCCCATCCATCCGGGGACCGGACTTGGGCCTCGGCGCAACCGCGCCGGGGCCTTTTTGTATTGGCTACAGCAGACCGCGCGCCCTCAGATCGACTTCCAGCGCGGCGGCATCGGTGAACAGGTGGCCATGCCAGCCGCATGCCCGCGCAGCGGCGATATTGTCCGCCCGGTCGTCGATGAACAACAGGTTGTGCGAGGGGTGGCCGAACCGCTGCTCCGCCAGCCGGTAAATCGCCGGATCGGGCTTGGCGAGCTTTTCGTCGCCCGAGACCACGATGTCCTGGAAGTGGCCAAACACCGGTGCGGTGGGATGAAACCCGTTCCAGAACGTGGTGCCAAAGTTGGTCAGCGCGAACAGCGGCACATCGCGCAGCGCCATCTGGCCGACAAGTTCGTGCACTCCTGCCACCGGCCCGCTGATCGTTTCGTTGAAGCGGGTGATGTAGGCTTCGACCTCCGCCGCATATTCGGGATGCCGGGCCAGCAATTCGCGCGCCAGCACGTCCAGTTCCTCGCCCTCGTCACACCGGGCATGGAATTCGAAGGTCAGCACCTCGCCCAGAAAATGCGCGCGGCGGGCGGGATCGGCGATGACCTTGTCGAACAGGTTGGCCAAGTCCCAATGGAACAGCACATTGCCGACATCGAACACCACAGCGCACGCCTGATTCAACTGGACATCAGACATGCAAAAAGCCCCCGTGGTGGCGGGGGCTTTGCAGAAGACCCGAACCGCGAACTGGTCGCGGCACGGCCGGCATCAGCCCTGGCGGGCCTTGAAGCGGCGGTTGGTCTTGTTGATGACATACACCCGGCCGCGACGACGGATCACGCGGTTATCGCGGTGACGGCCCTTGAGCGACTTGAGGCTGTTGACGATCTTCATGGTCTATTCCTGAAAAATAAGCGGCACCGGAGTTTCTCTCTCCGATGCCGGAAATCATGGAGGCGCGGTTACGCAAGCACCCCCCCAAAGTCAACAGCAACCAGCCACAGTTTAGGCCGCATCCTGCCGGTTCTGGCGCAGGCCGGCCAGTTTCTGCTCCCATGCCAGCGCATGGGCGACGATTTGATCCAGATTGGCGTGCTGCGGTACCCACGGCAGGGTCGCCTTGATTCGCGCCGGATCCGACACAAGCGAATCGGGATCCCCGGCGCGCCGCGGACCCAATATGCGGGTTAGCTTGCCACCGGTCACGCGGTCCACCGCATCCAGCACTTCCAGTACCGAGAACCCCCGGCCATAGCCGCAGTTCAACGTTAGCGAGCGATCCGGCTGCTCCAGCAGCGCGTCCAGCGCCAGCACGTGGGCTTGGGCCAGATCGCTGACATGGATATAGTCGCGCACGCCGGTGCCATCGGGCGTGGCATAATCGGTGCCGAACACGCCTACACTGTCACGCATGCCCAGCGCCGCTTCCACCGCCACCTTGATGAGGTGGGTGGCGCCAGCCGTCGATTGCCCGCTGCGGCCCTGCGGATCGGCCCCCGCGACATTGAAATAGCGCAGCGCGCAATAGTTGAAATCGTGCGCGAAGGCGGTGTCGGCCAGCATCTGTTCGGTCATCAGCTTGGACCAGCCATAGGGGTTGATCGGCTGCTTGGGCACGTCTTCGCTCACCGGCGAGACGTCCGGAATGCCATATGTTGCCGCCGTGCTGGAAAAGATCATGTGCCGTACGCCCGCCCTGACCACGGCTTCCACCAGCGCGCGGCTGTTGGCGGTGTTGTTGTGGTAATATTTCAGCGGGTTCTCGACCGATTCGGGCACGATGATCGATCCGGCAAAGTGCATCACCGCGCCGATCTGCTGTTCGGCAAAGATCCGCGCCAGCAAGGCGTTGTCACCCACATCGCCCTTATAGAAAGGCACATCGTCGGGTATGGCGAAGCGGAACCCGGTGGAAAGGTTGTCGATCACGGCAACGGGCGTGCCGCGGTCACGCAGGGCCAGCACCGCGTGGCTGCCGATATAGCCAGCACCGCCGGTAACGAGTACGGGGAGAGAAGTGCTCATGGCCACGGGCCTAGCAGCGAAGAGCAAAGCAAGGATTAACCGTGAACGCCAATAATTTGCATCATGTGGCGCGCCAAGCAACCGGCGGGCTTTTCATGCGTTCAGGCCGCATGACCAGAACCCTTATCCTGTCGATCGCTGCCGCCACCGCGCTGGCCGCCTGTTCCACCCCCGCCTGGGTTTCACCGGTCGAGGTCACGCGCTTTGTCGGATCGGCCCCGGCGAAGCTTGGCAGCGGCACGATCAGTATTTCGGCCGGTACGATGATCGAGGAACCCTCGGTCGAATACGGCCTCTATCGTGATGCGCTGGCGGTTGAACTTACGGCGCTGGGTTATCGCGTGGTCGATGGCCCAGGAAATGTTGGGGCCAGCCAGGTCGCCACCCTGACAATCGACGAGCGGGTGAGCGAAGGCGGCGCGCGGCGCAGTCCGGTCAGCGTGGGCGGCGGGGCCGGGATCGGCTCCTATGGTTCGGGCGTGGGCCTTGGCCTGGGAATCGACCTGTCGCCTCCTCCGGCCGATCAGGTGGAACGGCAAGTTTCCGTCACCATCCGGCCAAGCACCGGCGGGCAGAACCTGTGGGAAGGCCGCGCGCGCTATGCCGCCACGGTCAATCATGCACTGGCAGCCCCCGCCGCTGCCGCCACCCGATCAATGGACGCGCTGTTCGCCGGGTTCCCGGGCAATTCGGGCGAGACGGTCGAAGTCGAATGAGCGACATCACGATCAACGCCGCCTTCGATTCGGGCAATATCGAAGTGCTGGAGGTGTCGGGCACCATGGCCCGCCTAGCGATCCGCAAGGACAAGGACAGCGACTTCTTCCAGTGGTTCCATTTCAGGGTTTCGGGTCACGCCGGCCGGGAACTCGAGCTAAAGATCACCGGGCTGGAGCAATCGGCCTATCCCGGCGGTTGGCCAGGTTACAACGCCTGTTTCTCCGAAGATCGCAAAAACTGGAATCGCACCGATACCAGCTACGACAAGGCCGAGGACGGCGGCACACTGACAATCCGTTTTGGTCCATCAACCTCGGCTGACCTGATCTGGTTCGCCTATTTCGCCCCCTATTCGTGGGAGCGGCACCAGGATTTGGTCGCCGATATCGCGTTGTACTGGGGGGTCACCCACCGCACGCTCGGCCTCACGCTCGATGGCCGCACAATCGATTGCCTCGATATAGGAACGGGCGACAAGCAGGTTTGGCTCTATGCCCGCCAGCATCCGGGCGAATCGATGGCCGAATGGTGGATGGACGGCGCGCTGCAAATGCTGTGCAGCGACACCGACCCAGTCGCCCGCCGCCTGCGCCAGCTCTGCACCTTCCATGTGGTGCCCAACTGCAACCCCGATGGATCGGTGCGCGGACACTTGCGGACCAATGCGGCGGGCGTGAACCTCAACCGTGAATGGGCCAGTCCCTCGCCCGAACGCTCGCCCGAAGTGCTGGCGATCCGCAATGCGATGGATGCCACCGGCGTCGACTTTGCGATCGACGTGCACGGGGACGAGGCGATTGCCGCCAATTTCCTCGCCGGGTTCGAAGGCATCCCCTCGTGGAGCGATGAACAGGGCGCGGGCTACTCGCGCTATCGCAGCATTCTCGAACGCCGCACGCCCGATTTCCAGACCGCGCTGGGCTATCCCGCCGCAGGGCCGGGCAAGGCCAACCTGTCGATGAGCACGAACCAGCTGGCCGAACGCTTCGGTGCCGTATCGATGACGCTGGAAATGCCGTTCAAGGACCACGATCCCCTGCCCGATCCGGCGCAGGGGTGGAGCCCCGAACGGTGCCAGGCGCTGGGCCGCGATTGCCTGGGCGCGCTGCTCGAATGGCTCGAGCAGCGCTGACCAAGGCGCTGAAAGCTCAGTCCGCGCGGGTGCCGGTGACCGGAATGGAGCCCATCGGGCTGGCCACGGTGGCAGTCAGGCTGTCGCCTTCGACCGTGCCGGTATAGGCCAGTTCCATCGGACCCTGCGGCGAGGTGAGGCTGCGCTTGAAGGAAAACGCCGTTCCATCCACCACCACGTCGCTGACACTGCCTTCCATTGCGGGCATGCCTTCGGCCGGCGCATCCTCGATCGTGACGAGGTAACCGCCCTCATCCTCGATCACGGTGACAGTGCTGGCGAAAGTGCCGAAATCGGTCACGGCCTGGGTGTTCCACACGCCCACCACGGGCGAATCCTGCGCCAGCGCCGGAGTGGCGAGCAGCGACGCGGCCAGCGTGATCGCCGCGATGTGCTTCAATTGCATGATGATATCCTCTCCTCCTGAGTCCCTGAGGGCGGAGGCTATGCTGAACGGGTTGAAGACGCAATCGCATCTGGCCCGAAGGCATCGGGCAGCAAGGCGGACAAGCGCCATTCGCGGACCTCACCCGTGCCCGCGCCCAGCACCAGCGGATCACTCCCATCCAGCCCGGCCAGTTCGTTCAGCACCTGGCGGCACCTTCCGCAGGGGCTGATGGTCTGCGCATCGGGGCCGAATACTGCCACGGCCACCAGTCCGCCCCGTCGGCCCTCGCTCATCGCCCTGGCCACGGCCACGGTCTCGGCACACAGCGACAGGCCGTAACTGGCGTTCTCGACATTGGCGCCGGTCACCACCGCGCCATCGGCAAACAATAGCGCGGCACCCACGCGGAACTGCGAATAGGGGGCATGGGCACGATCTGCCGCAGCCCGTGCGACATCGACCAAGGCGGCCCGGTCAAGGTTCATGGCTGCACCACCACCCAACGCACCGGCTGGTTGGTCACTTCGCTCCACAGCCGGGGATTGGCGGTCCACAGGGTGAACGGCCGCCCGGCGTATTCGGGTGCCAGGAAGGCCCCATCAAGCCACAGGTTGCGTTCGATGCGGGCGGCGACCGGGTGCCGTTCCTGGAAATCGCTGCCCAGCTTCAATATCGCGGGCTGTCCCATATGGCTCTCCACCTGGTTGAGGAATGTGGTCAGTTCACTCTCCACCCCGGCTTCCGTCACCGGATCGGCGCAATCGCGGGCCGATGTCTCCAGCGCAATCACCGGGGGCAGCATAGCGGCATCGCGCGGCACAATGGTAACAAAGTTGGCCGCCTGCCGTTCGGCCGGAATGCACGGATCATAGGCGTGGACCACTCCGTGCGGCAGCCCGCTCTCGGTCAGCGCGCGCAGGTTTTCCGCCAGCATCGCGTCGCGCCCGCGCTCACCCTTACTCGCCTCGACATAGGCGAAGTTGGCCCCCACGGCCGCCAACGCGCGGAAATCGACCACGCCGTCCGCGGCCCCGACCAGCACGCCCTGGGTGGGAAATTCCCCGCGCGAGGGGGTCCAGTGCTGGGCCGTCCACCACAGCCAGATGCCGCCCACGGCTACAGCCAGCAGCACGGCTGCAGCGATGCGTACCCGCCAGGGGAATGCCCTTTTCCTACCCATGATGCGTGGTTTGCGACCTCTGTTGCCCGGTTGATAGATGTGTCGATTTTCAGTCCAGGACCGGCATGGACTGAAAAGCGATGCAACTAGGCTTTGATATGCAGCACGCAGATCAATGTGAACAGCCGCCTTGCGGTATCAAAGTCGGTTTCGATCTTGCCTTCGAGCACATCGAGCAGGTGCCGGGTGCCGCGATCATGGATTGCGCGGCGCGCCATGTCGAGCGTCTCGATCTCGGCCGCCGTCGCCTTGCGCAAGGCCTTGTAGTACGAATCGCAGATCGCGAAATACTCGCGGATCACCCGCCGCAGCCGCGCCAGCCCCAAGCCGATGGTACCGGCATCAACCCCCGCATGGTCGCGCAAGCTGACCGCCAGTTTGCCGTCGATAACCGAAAGCTGCAGCGCCCACGGCCCCTGCTGCCCCTTGGCCAGCGCGCGCAGGGGCGCAAACGAATTGGCTTCCACCAGATCGCGCAAGGCGACCTCGCGCTCGGTTTCCACCTGCTCGTTGCGGGCCACGATGGTCGCCTCGTCCAGCGTGATGGAACAGATCCGGTCGAGAGAGGCGGTTTGGGTCATGGTGCGGTGTTTTTCGCAGACCCATGCCTTTGCTGCAAACGCGAAATCTCCTGGTCGGGATTCTTCGCTGACAGCCTTTGTCGGCAGTCATCCCCGCTATCCACAGGGGCCAGCCTGACGAATGGCCGCAGCGCACCTTGCGATGCGCCGCGGGTCGGCCCATCAGGCACCCATGACCGATGAAGACCTGCTGATCCGTACCCAGAGCCATGCCGCCACGAAGGGTGCGCCCGACCCCGTCGGCCGCGCCCTGCCCGCCAACATGGAGGCCGAGGCCGCTTTCCTTGGTGCGGTCCTGATCGACAACCGGGTGCTGGAAGAACTGACCGTGCCGCTGCGGCCGGAGCATTTCTTTGTGCCCATCCACGGCCGCGTGTTCGAGCGCGTTCTGACCCTGATCGACCGGCAGATGGTGGTCACCCCGGTTACCCTGAAGCCCTATTTCGAAACCGACGAAGCACTGAAGGAACTGGGCGGCACGGCCTATCTTGCCCAGCTGACGGCGGATGGCCAGGGCCTGCTGGCCCCGCGCGAACTGGCCCAGCAGATTTATGACCTGGCGTTGCTGCGCGAACTGGTCAGCGTGGGCCGCGAACTGGTTGAAAGCGCGCTGGATACCTCGGAAGAGGTCGAGCCGATGCGCCAGATCGAGGAAGCCGAAGCCGCACTGTACCGCGTGGCCGAAGGTGCATCGGGCGGCAACGAGGCGGAAAGCTTCGGCATGGCCAGCAAGCAGGCGCTGGGCCTGATCGAAACGGCGCTGAATTCCGGCGGCCACGTGGCGGGCAAGACCACCGGCTTCGAATCGATCAATGCCAAGTGCGGCGGGCTGCACAACTCAGATCTTATCATCCTGGCCGGGCGTCCGGGCATGGGCAAATCGTCGCTGGCGATGAACATTGCCTATAACTGCGCCGCCCGGCTGAAGCGCGATCGCAAGGACGGGATCGAGAAATCGGTCGGTGCGGGCGTGGCCGTGTTCAGCCTGGAAATGAGCAAGGACCAGCTCGCCACGCGTATCCTGGCCGAACAATCGGGCATCCCGTCCGAAGCCCTGCGCATGGGCAAGATCAGTCGCGAGGATTTCCAGGAACTGTCGCGCGCCAGCCAGCGCCTGAATGACCTGCCGCTGTATATCGACGATTCCGCCGCGCTCTCCATCTCGGCCCTGCGCACCCGCGCGCGGCGGCTGAAGCGGCGGCATGACATCGGCCTTATCGTGGTCGATTACCTGCAACTGCTGCAAGGGTCCGCCCGCAGCCAGGACAACCGGGTGAACGAGATTTCCGAAATCAGCCGCGGGTTGAAGACGCTGGCCAAGGAACTGGGCGTGCCAGTGATTGCGCTGTCGCAGCTATCGCGCGCGGTGGAACAGCGCGAGGACAAGCGTCCGATGCTGTCCGACTTGCGCGAATCCGGCTCGATCGAGCAAGACGCCGACATGGTGTGGTTCATCTATCGCGAGGACTATTACGTCAAATCGCGCGAGCCCAAGGAACCCAACGCATCAGACGATGCCAAGACGCATGATGCCCACAACGCCTGGGCCGCCGAGATGGAACGGGTCCATGGGCTGGCCGAACTGATCGTCTCCAAGCAGCGGCACGGTTCCACCGGCAAGGTGCGGCTGAAGTTCGAGGACAAGATCACCCGCTTCACCGATCTGGAAGAAGGCGCCTACGCGCCAGACGACTTCGAATAAGGGCCGCCCGCTCGCTCGTTTATAGGCCCAGCATTCACAGGCCCAGGTTCAACCTGCGGCTGACGGTGTAATCAAGCACACCTACCAGCAGCCAGCTGGCCAGCCAGCGCAACCGGCTCAGCCCACCGCCCTGCGCCCGGTGCACTTCCGGCGTGATCGCTTGGGCAGCGCTGATGTGCTGGGCAATATGTTCGCGCATGCGCGCTGCCAGCGCCGCATCCTCCACCCGCAGCACGATCTCCAGGTTCAGGTAAAGGCTGCGCATATCGAAATTGGCGCTGCCCAGATAGACCGCATCGTCCAGCACAATCAGCTTGCTGTGCAGCTTGGCGGGCTGGAATTCCCAGATCCGCGCACCGGCCTTGAGAAGGCGGCGATAGAGCAGGCGACTGGCACCGATGGTGGCGCCATTATCGGATTTGCCAGCCAGCAGCAGCCTTGTCTCGCCCCGCTCCGCAATCACCCGCATCCGGCGTCTCAGCCTGCGCGGAGGCGAAAAATAGGCCATCATCATGTCCACTTGCCGACAATGGATCAGGTCTTCGCTAACAACCCTGGCCCAACTCGACAGCCCGCGCGTTGGCCCGCCGATCAGCAGGCGCACCGGCCCCGTGCCCGCCTGCCAGCGCCGCACCGCCCGGCGGATTGACCGGAACTGCGCCTTGGGATGACCCACCCAGTTTTGCAGCTGGTCGAACCAGTACTCGATCTGGCTGACCACCGGCCCTTCGATTGTGAGGGCCAGGTCGTTCCACCCATCGGGGCCAGGCGGGGCGAAATAACTGTCGGCCACGTTGAACCCGCCCAGCATGGCGAGCCGTCCATCGGCGATCACCATCTTCTGGTGGTTGCGGATCAGGTAGCGGCGCGACCATTTCGGCTGGAAGCACAGAAACGTGCCCCCCGCCTCCATCATAGGTGCAAACCATTCGGCGGTGGCAGTGGCCCCGAACCCGTCCACGATCACACAGACCGCAACTCCCCGGCGCGCCGCCGATGTCAGTGCATCGCGCACCTTTGCGCCCGACACATCGCATTCGAAGATATAGAACACCACGTTGAGGCTTGTCTCGGCCTCGTCGATCATCCGCAGCAGCCGCGCCAAGCGGTCCGGCCCGCCGGGATAGAACCCCAGCGTCAGTCCGGCAGCTTCGACCGTGAACGGCGGCGGGTCACGGAACGCCGTGCCGGTCAAAGTGTCCTGCTCCATCTGCACCTTCTAGCGAGGTCGGGCGCGGGGGAAAACCTTGACGCTGGCACCATGCTCACCTATCTGCCCGATCTTCCGCACAAGCTGCATCGATTCTGGAGTGCCCTATGGCGCGCGTTACCGTCGAAGATTGCGTCGACAAGATCCCCAACCGTTTCGACCTCGTCCTGCTCGCCGCCCAGCGCGCGCGGGAAATTTCGGGCGGTGCGGAACTGACTGTCGACCGCGACCGCGACAAGAACCCCGTGGTGGCCTTGCGCGAAATCGCCGAAGTGACCGTGCGCCCCAAGGAACTGAAGGAATCGCTGGTCCAGTCGATGCAGAACTTCCTGCCCGACGAAGATGATGAGGCGGACGAAATCGGTTCGCTCAGCCAGTCGGCCGAAGCCATGCGCCTGTCGGCCTCCGCGCCGGCTCGCACCAGCTCGCTGGGCAGCGATTACGACGGCTGAGCCATTCTTCTGCCGTGGATTGAAAAGGGCCGCTCCTGGCAAGGGAGCGGCCCTTTTCGTTTGAACGCCAGGGTTCAGGATTTTGTGTCAGGGGTTCGTCTCGGGGCGGGATGTCCGGGAAGTGACAGCTTGCCGTGCGGGCCTGCCGGTGCAAGGCTTGCTGCAGAATCACAGCAGAGGCGCAAATCGATGGCAGTGATCGCGGTTTACAGCGTGAAGGGCGGGGTCGGGAAGACCACGATAGCGGCCAACCTGGCATGGTTCTCTGCCGCCATTTCGCGCCGCAAGACCCTGCTTTGGGATCTCGATCCGGCTGGCGGCGCAGGTTTCCTGTACGGCGTGGAGCCGCGCCAGGGCGGCGGCGCGCGGTCGATCTTTGCCAAGGATGCCGATCCGGCAGACCTGATGGTGGCCACAGGCGTAGACCGGCTGGACCTGCTGCCGGCCGATGAGAGCCTGCGCGATCTGGATTCGCTGCTGACCCGGATTGGCAAGAAGAAGCGGCTGGCCAGGCTGGCAAGCGATCTGTCGCAGCGCTATGAACGCCTGATACTCGATTGCCCGCCGGTGCTGAACGAATTGAGCTCGCAAGTGATCCGCGCTGCCGACGTGGTGATCGTGCCGCTGCCGCCCTCGCCGCTGTCGGCCCGCGCGCTCGAGATGGTGGCCCGCGAGATTCGCACCCACGCCAAGGTGCAGCCGCCCATCCTGCCGGTGCTGTCGATGCTCGACTTGCGGCGCAACCTCCATCGCGAGGTGCGGCTGGCCAATCCCTTATGGCCCGTGATCCCCCATGCCAGCGTGGTAGAACAGGGTGCTGTCCTGCAGCGCGCTGTGGGCGATTTCTCCCCCGCCAGCCCGGCAGCCCGCGCCTTCGGCCAGCTATGGACCGCAATCGAACGCAAGCTGGCGCAATAGCCGCCTCAGGACAATGGCGCGGCGCAGGCGGCCCTGCGCCTGTCGCGGCGGGTGAAGCAGACGGGGCGATCGGCTGCCCCGTCGCCCCCTCGATGGCGCGTTGCGTCGCTGTCGTCCCGGTCAAGAATCCGGTTCGCTGCGGTATAGAGCTGTTCCATGGCCTGGGTGGCGCGGGCAATGTCATCAGATGGCATGGCGTCCGAAATCGCGCCTTCCCACTCTTCGCCGATCATCGCCATCTGGCGGTGCACTAGCTGGCCTTCTGGCGATAGCATAAGGGCCTTGGCCTGGCTGCCGCGCACCTTGCTGCAGACCATCAGCCCGCTGTCGACCAACAGGCGCACCGTCCTGCTGACCTGGGCGATGTCGCGATCGACCATTGCGGCCAGGTGGCCAATGGTGATCGGCGCTTGGCGGGCCACATGCATCATCATGCGGTACTGCAGTTCGGTCAGCTTGAACCGGTCGCGATAGGTCGCCACGCGATAGCGCACCACAGCTTCGGCCGCCATGATGAGCTGGTCGACCATGCGATCAGGGAAGGGGCCGTGGGCGAAAGTTTCTATTCCAGCCTGCATGATGCCAGCTAGCGCCGTGTGCGGTCGGGCCGATAGGTTAATTACCGTAATCGCAGCCGTTACATTGACGTTTCATGCGCCCCGAACTTGCCCTGCCCCCGCCAGAACCTGCGGGGGACAATGCAGAGGCCGGGCCCATCAGGCTCCCTGCGGAGCCTCGCCGCCGCCGAACCGCTTGCCGGCCTTGGGAATGGCTGAACCGCGCACCGGTTGCACGCTGGTCGGACCCTTGGGCAGATCCGGCCGATCGATCTTGCCGGTGGCGATGAGCTGGTCGATCTCCTCGCCGTTCAGCGTCTCGAACTCGAGCAGGGCCTGGGCCAGCAGGTGGAGCTTGTCCTCCTGCGTTTTCAGCACGTCGGTGGCGCGGGCGTGGGCATCGTCCACCAAGCGGCGGATTTCGGCATCGATCAGCTTGTTGGTGTCGGCCGAATTCATCGTCCGCTGGCTGCCGCCATATCCGAGATAGCCTTCCTGCGTTTCTTCATACTGCAGGGGGCCAAGCTTGTCTGACATGCCCCAGCGGGTGACCATGTTGCGCGCCAGGCTGGTGGCATACTGGATGTCGGACGAGGCACCAGAAGACACCTTGTCATAGCCGAAAATGATTTCCTCGGCCACGCGCCCGCCCATGGAAACCGCCAGGTTGGCGTGCATCTTGTCGCGGTGGTAGCTGTAGTTGTCGCGTTCGGGCAGGCGCATCACCATGCCCAGCGCGCGGCCGCGCGGGATGATGGTGGCCTTGTGGATCGGATCCGACGCCGCTTCGTTCACCGAAACCAGCGCGTGGCCGGCTTCGTGATAGGCGGTCATCTTCTTCTCGTCGTCGGTCATCACCATGGAGCGGCGTTCCGCGCCCATCATGACCTTGTCCTTGGCGTCCTCGAATTCCTGCATGGCCACCAGGCGCTTGTTCCGCCGTGCCGCCAGCAAGGCCGCCTCGTTTACCAGATTGGCCAGATCGGCGCCCGAGAAACCCGGCGTACCGCGAGCAATCACGCGCGAATTCACGTCCGGTGCCAGCGGCACCTTCTTCATGTGCACGGCCAGAATCTTCTCGCGCCCGTCAATATCGGGGACCGAAACCACCACCTGCCGATCGAACCGGCCCGGACGCAACAGCGCGGGGTCGAGCACGTCGGGGCGGTTGGTAGCGGCGATAATGATGATGCCTTCGTTTGCTTCAAACCCGTCCATCTCGACCAGCAACTGGTTCAGCGTCTGCTCGCGCTCGTCGTTCGAATTGCCCAGGCCATGGCCGCGATGGCGACCGACCGCGTCGATTTCGTCGATGAACACGATGCACGGCGCGTTCTTCTTGGCCTGTTCGAACATGTCGCGCACGCGGCTGGCGCCCACGCCCACGAACATTTCCACAAAGTCCGAGCCGGAGATGGTGAAGAACGGCACCCGTGCTTCGCCCGCGATGGCGCGGGCCAGCAGGGTCTTGCCGGTGCCGGGGCTGCCGACCAGCAGCGCGCCCTTGGGGATTTGCCCGCCCAGCTTGGAGAAGCGCTGCGGATCGCGCAGGAATTCGACGATCTCCTGCAGCTCCTCGCGCGCTTCATCAATACCGGCGACATCGTCGAACGTCACGCGACCCTGCTTTTCGGTGAGCAGCTTGGCCTTGGATTTACCGAAGCCCATCGCGCCCGAACCGCCGCCCTTCTGCACCTGGCGCAGCGCGAAGAAAGCCACACCCAGGATCAGCAGGAACGGCAGGGTGTTGATCAGGATCGCCCAGAACACGCTCATCTGCTCAGGCGCCGCGCCCGAATATTGCACGCCATTTTCATCGAGCAAGGCGGTCAGCGAGGGATCGCTGCCAACCGGGACAGTGGTGAAAGCCTCGGCATTCTTGAACGTACCGACAATGCGGTTGGGGGCGATCTCGACCGACGCCACGCTGCCTTCGGCCACCTTGCTGCGGAAATCGGAATAGCTGATCTGGGTGCCCGGCGCCTCGCCCGAATTGCCGAACAGCGAGACCACCAGCAGCAGCGCCACGAAAATGCCGCCCCATACCATCACGCTCTTCATCCAGGGGTTGGGCGTGTTCTCCGGTTCGCGATTGTCGCTCATGCTCAAGGTATTCCTTTCAGGCGATCAATGTAGGTCGGGCTGGGTGAATGGCAAGATAACGACGAGACTGAATCCGCTGGGGCGATTGCTACGGCCGCGGGCGGGCCATGATCAACCGGTCCGAAAGGTCTGCGCCCTGCTGGCCAGTAATCTGGAACAAGGCCTCGAACCCTTCATCGCCGGCGACATTTTCCAGCTCATCAGGCAGGTCACCGGCCGCCACGATCGCGCCGATGCCGCGCAGGCCGGTCACCCGCTCGCTCGCCACCACGGTCACCAGTCCGCCGCCTGGCGCGCGCAGGCGGGCGACATAGGCGAAATCGCGATAGAACGCGGGCGAAGCGAGGCGCCGCGCCTCGTCGCTGGCCCACAGCTGGCGGGTTTCGCGGTCGATGATCTCGTCATAGCTGTCACCGATGCGGAAGCCGCTTTGGGCAAAGGTGATTTCTTCTAGCAGCCCCATGCCAGACAACAGGCCCAGATAGACCACGTCATGATCAAGCAGCATGGTCGATGTGAGTTCGGATGCCGCAATCACCTGCACATCCTTGCCGCCCGCAGCCAGTAGTGGCGCGATCCGTTCCAGAGCGAATGCGGACTGATAGGGCAGATAGTTCAGGCCGACATCCTCGGCCATGCCGAACTGGGCCGGGTCCGCCTCCTGCAGACGCAGCAGATCTTCAGCCGAATTGACGCGAAAATCGCGGATCAGGCGGCCTTCTTCTGGCCGGACCGGGTCAATCTCGCCGAACAGGTAATAGTCGCCCAGCACCACCAGCACCGGGCGTTCGGATGCCATCAACGGATCCCAGATGGCATTGGATGACGCGGCGGAATCGCGGCTGAGCAGGAACCCGCCAAGGAATGCCGCCAACAGCGCGAGGGCCGCCATGACCGGGCAGTAGCGCGGCATGATGCGTTTGGGTCCTGAGGGCGGGGCCGCGCCGGCAGCTTGCTCCTCCCCCGCCAGCTGCAGCGCATAGATGCCCGATGGAATTTCCAGGACCGGCATGCCGGTGGCAACGGGATGGTCGCGGTAATGGTTTTCCAGCTTCTTGCGCAAACGGTGGACATAGACCCGCACCGTGGCATCGTCGGCATCGGTTTCTGATTGGTGGAACACTGCTGCGGCAATCTCGGCCTGGGTGGCGGATGAGGCATCCGGTCCGCGATCCGCCAGATAATCGAACAGTTCGCGCAAGCGCCCGCCTAGCCCCGGGGCGCCGTTCGCGCGCAGCCGCTCAACCTCGGCGCGAAAGGCGCTGGCGCGATCGAGATTGCTGGCATTGTCGCTCAATGATCCGGTCCTGCAGGCAATGTAACGTCCTTGTAACAGGCCGATTACCGTAAATTACGTGGTTGGGCCAGATTGGGTGCTCCACTTGGCCTGCAACGTCAATCAGCAAGGCAGTCACATTTTGTCGCAGGCAGTTTCCACCCGATTACCGCTCCGCTTCCGCATCGGCCTGATGGCCGGTTCGGCTGCCATCTCATGCGCGATGTGCGCGAACCCCGCCATGGCGCAGGACGAGGCGCAGGAGGCCACAGCACTTGGCGGTGAGTCGCGCGAGGACATTGGCATCGTGCGCGACGAGGACAGCGGCGACATCATCTACGTCTATGGCCGGGGCGAACGACGCATTGGCGAGGCGCTGGCGGCCAGTGAAGGCGGCGTGGCGGGGGCCGACATCCAGCTGCGCCCGCTGTCACGCCCCGGCGAGCTGTTGGAAGCAACCCCCGGCCTGATCGCCACCCAGCATTCCGGCGGCGGCAAGGCCAACCAGTTCTTCCTGCGCGGGTTCAACCTTGATCACGGGACCGACTATGCATTGTATATCGATGACATGCCGGTCAACTTCCGCACTCACGGACACGGGCAGGGCTATCTGGACGTCAACGGCCTGATCCCCGAGAGTGTCGAACGGGTCGATTACCGCAAAGGACCATATCGGGCCGATACCGGGGACTTCAGCTTCGTCGGCGCCAGCTTCATAACCACCCGCGATACGATTGATCCGTTCGCCACGATCGAGCTTGGCTCGTTCGGCTATCGCCGCCTGGTGGCGGGCGGTTCGGCCAGCATCGGCAGCGGCGATCTGCTGGCGATCGGCCAGATCAAGCTGAACGACGGGCCATGGGAACTGGCCGAGGACTTTGCCGGCTATTCGGGCCTGATCAAGTATTCCGCGCCGCTGGGCGATGGCGATTTCCAGATCTCGCTAAACCTGTTCGATGCAAGCTGGGCACCCACCGAGCAATTGCCCGAACGCACCATCGGCACGCCCCTGTGCGAAGACCGCTACTGCTCGCTGGACGACACCCTGCGCGGATCGACCAAACGCCAGGTGCTGACCGCCAACTACGACAGCGATGACTGGCGCATCAGCGCCTATGTCCAGCATTACGACTGGAGCCTGCTGTCCAACTTCACCTATTTTCTGGAAGACCCGGTCAACGGTGACCAGATCCGCCAATTCGACAGGCTGTGGACTTTCGGCGGTCGGCTGGAGCGGCAGTTCGAACTGGGCAACCGCATTCGCCTGAAAATGGGCGCCGAAGGGCGCTATGATGACATCGGCCCGATCGGCCTTGACCAGACCATCGATGGCGAACTGGAATTCAACTACAACAGCTTCAATGTCACCGAACAATCGCTTGGCTTGTACACCGAAGTGACGTTTGAACCGGTCGACCGGTTGTTCCTGACAGCGGGCCTGCGCGGCGATCTTTACAGCTTCGAGACCCAAGCGCTGGACGGCATTGATGTGTGGTCGGGCAAAGTGTCCGATGACATCGTGACCCCCAAGTTCGGCCTGAACTACGAGGTGGCCGATGGCCTGGCGCTGTATGCCAACTATGGCGAGGGGTTCCATTCGAACGATGCGCGCGGCGTGACCAACCCCGCCAGCCCCGCCCCCGGCCTGGTGCGCGGCGACATGCAGGAAACCGGTTTCCGGCTGGAACGCGGCGGGCTGATCTTTACCGGCGTCTATTGGTGGAGCAGCATCGACAGCGAACTGATCTATGTCGGCGATGCTGGCGCGGTGGAACCGAGCGATCCCAGCAAGCGCCGCGGATACGAGCTGACCGCGTTCTGGAAGCCCAACAACTGGCTGGCGGTGGACGCGGTGTGGACCGGATCGCGCGCGCGCTTCGTGGGCCTACCCGATGGCGAGAACTATGTGCCGGGCGCGCTCGACAGCTCGGGCGAACTGGGCGTGTCGGCCGCTTTCCGCCAGTGGAACGCGGCGGCAAGGCTGCGCTATATGGGTCCGCACCCGCTGATCGAGGATAATTCGCAGCGCGGCGAGGCGACTCTGTTGCTCAATGCCCGGCTGGCCTGGACGCCCGATAATCTCATGGGGCTGGAATTCTACGGCGAGGTGCTCAACCTGCTCGACAGTAAGGATGATGACATCGACTATTACTACGCCACCCGCTTCCCCGGCGAACCGGTGGACGGGATCGAAGGGCGCAACAGCCGCGTAGTCGAACCGCGCCAGTTTCGCGTGGGCATGACAAAGCGGTTCTAAGTTCTTGCGGGCAGGTGGCACGGATCGCGTGCGTGCCACCAGCTAAGGGAAGGCCCGGCTGCCTGCATGGCGCAGCCGGGCCTTTCTGTTTCCCCATGGCGCACCAGAACACCATCATGCCAAGATCCTGATCGAGGCGATCTTCCTGCGCGATGCCGTTTGAGGTTCCGGTGCTGGCCAATCGCGCGCGGCGCATTACAAGGGGCCTATGGTCACACCAGATCCCGCGATCCTGTTCACGCCGATCACGCTGAACAAAACCACGTTGCGCAATCGCTGGGTCATGCCCGCGATGCAGCGCGGCATGTGCGAAGCGGGCGCGCCGACCGCAGACCTTGCCGCCTATTATGCGCGCCGGGCGCAGGGCGGCGTGGCGCTGGTGATCGGGGAAAGCGCGGCGATCGACCATCCCTCGGCCACCGTTCAGCCAACGTCAGCCCGGCTCACCCGTGACACGCACGATGGCTGGGCACGCTGCGTTGATGCCGTGCGCGGCCACGGCGGCGAGATGCTGCTGCAACTGTGGCACGAAGGTGCGATGCGCACCGATGGCCAGGCGCTCAGTGCCAGCGGCCTGGCCCATCCCGGCAAGGAAAGCGGCCGCGCCGCCACCCTGGGCGAACTGGCGGAAATCCGCGACGGTTTCGTCCGGTCGGCCCTGATCGCGCAAGCCATCGGTGCCTGTGGGGTCGAGGTCCATGCGGCGCACGGCTATTTCCTCGATCAGTTCCTGTGGCACGGCTCCAACCTGCGCGAAGATGGCTATGGCGGCGCAGACATCGCCCACCGGGCACGCTTTCCAGCCGAGATTGTGGCCGCCATCCGTGCCGCCTGTGGCCCCGATTTCCTGATCTCGCTGCGCTTTTCGCAGTGGAAGGAAGTGGATTTCGCTGCCCGTGTCGCGCCCACGCCCGCCGACCTTGCCACGATGGCAGCGATGTTCCGCCAAGCAGGCGCGGATGTGCTCCACGCCTCCACCCGCCGGTTCTGGGAGGCCGAATGGCAAGGCGACAAGCGGAATCTGGCCGGCTGGACGCGGCAAGCCTTCGGTGGCCCGGTGATCACCGTGGGATCGGTCGGGCTGGATACCGATGTCATGACGGTGTTCATGGAAGGGGTGGATCCGGGCGCACGGGTGGCAGAAGCCATCGGCGACCTGGCGCAGCGCATGGCGCAACAGGAGTTCGACATGGTGGCAGTGGGCCGCGCGCTGATCGGCGATCCGGATTTCGTGGCCAAGGTGGAAGCGGGGAACCTGGCGGACATCCGCACATTCCGACGGGATGATCTGGGTCAGCTCGAATGGGATCTGTCGATCGTCGAAGCGGCGCACGCAGAAGGCTAGACCGGATGCTCCTGCCCACCCGTACTGTCAAAAAACCGTGGGGCGTGGATCATCTGCCCCCGCCTTTCCCGCACGACAGCACTGCGCGCATCGGGGAAATCTGGTTCGAACCGCCGGCCGACATGCCCGAACTGCTGGTCAAATATATATTCACCAGCGAAAAGCTGTCGGTCCAGGTCCATCCATCCGACAGCCAGACACTGACTGCCGGGCAAGGCAGGCAGGGCAAGGAGGAATGCTGGCTGGTGATCGATGCCGAGCCGGGCGCGAAGCTGGGGATCGGGTTCGCTCACCAACTTGATGCCGCCAGCATGCGCGCCGCCGCGCTGGATGGTACCATCGAACACCTGCTGGCCTGGCACGAGGTGCGGCGCGGTGACTTTTTCTACATTCCTGCAGGCACCGTGCATGCGATCGGGGCGGGCTGTACGATTATCGAGATCCAGCAGAATTCGGACGTCACCTATCGTCTGTACGATTACGGTCGCCCTCGCGAACTGCATCTGGATGACGGGATCACCGTAGCACGCGGCGCGTTGTACGATTCGGCGCTGCGCCGCCATCTTCCTCCCGGCGGCAGTTTGACGCTGGTGGACGGGCCGCATTTCCTGCTCGACCGGGTGGACGGCACGCCCGATGCCGCCACTGTCGCGCGCTATGGCGGACCGGTACTGGTGATCCCGCTTGAAGGCGATGCCATGGTCTCGGGCGAGGTCGTCTCGCCGGGCGGGTGCGCCTGTGCAACGGATCTCGGCCAGGTGAAATTCTCCGCAAACGGCCTGTGCCTGATCAGCGCGCCGACACAATAGCCAACTTGAAAAGCGCCGCCTTCGGTGAGCCCTTAGGAATATCGTAACCATTCAGCGCCATTGAACTTGTTCTATGCAAGCTGCCGATAAGCCGTGAGGCGTAAGGCAACGATGCGCAGGAGGGTGGTCGTTGCTTAAATCCAGAGAATCTCGCAAGAAATCCGGGTTTCTTGGTCGCCTGCTGAGAGATCAGACGGCGAACGTGCTTGTGATGACTGCCACGGCCGTGATTCCGATGATTGCCCTGGCCGGCAGCGCGATCGACATCAGCCGCATTTATCTGGCCAAGTCCCGCCTGCAGGCCGCCTGCGATTCCGCAGTTCTGGCCGGTCGCCGGGCCATGACCACCGTGACCTACACGACGACCGCGCAACAGCGCGCCAACGCCATGTTCGCCTTCAACTTCGATGACGAAGACTATCAGTCCACCGGCACGGCCTTCAACGCAACAGCCGATAGTGTAGGCAAAGTGGATGGCGTAGCCTCGACCACTATCCCGATGCTGGTGATGGACATGTTCGGCTATGACGTGGCCGACCTCGATGTCGAGTGCAGCGCCGATATCCAGGTTCCCAACATCGATATCGTGTTTGTGCTCGACGTTACCGGATCGATGGATGGAACCATCGATGGGGTAAAGAAGATCGCTTCGCTGAAAACGGCGACCATCGGCTTTTACGATTCCATCGCCGCGGCCATGGTAGGCAATACCCGTACGCAGGTCCGCTATGGCTTTGTGCCTTACAGCCAGGCCGTAAACGGTTCGGAACTGTTCGTCTCCAGCCCCAACTTCGCTGATCTTGGCCAGCTTCCGCTGACCCATTTGCAGGGTAGCCGGACCGTCCAGTCCCGCGTGGCCAATTTCAACACCCCTGTTACTGGCGGTTGGGCTCAAGATCCCGACGCGACACCTGTTTCCTTCAACCAGAACTTCGGCACCAGCAACTCCGCCTCCAAATTGCCCGATGCTGCGGTGACGTCAGCTGGCACGATCATGTCGAACAACGACTGCGATCAGTACAGCGCGAACCTGTCATTCTCGATTGATAACAGCAGCTACTACGAAGCCTATTTCCTCCCCCGCACGTCATGGCCGGGCGGCGCGGGCATCGGCAGTTCCGTGCTCTATAAGCCAGAAGGCTCGAGCACCTGGCAATCCACTGAACCGACTACCGGCAACTCGTATACGAGGGCGACATTCTCGCGCGTATCGAGCACCTGGAGCGACAACAATGGCGCCCAGACCGGCAACTACAAGGCCTGCACGCGCCGGGTCACGCAAACCCGCTATATCCGCGAGGCCGGTTTCCGGTTCACCAACTGGACCTATCAGCCTGTCACCGTGAATGTGTCGAATTATCGTTCGGGGAGCGATATCAGCTACACGTCGTCGATCAGCACCAGCACTGCCGTTGTGCCGGCCAGTGGATCATATGACATGGTGACCCTGGCCCAGATGACTGACCAGACCGGCCTGACCACGTCCACCACCAGCTGGAACGGCTGCCTGGAGGAACGGGACACCACCGCGGCGACCAGCTTCTCGCCGATCCCTTCTGCCGCGCTGGATTTGAACTACCTCACTGGCGGAACCTCCGACGCCACGCGGTGGCGGCCGATGATCCGCGAGCTGACCTATCTGCGCACCGGCACGGCCAACCAGACCACCACCAACAACAATTCCAAGCCGGGCCTTGGCTGTCCATCGGCCAGTATGCGCAATTTGCAGGAATACGACACCCGGTCGGCTTTCGTGAACTATGTGAACTCGCTGCAACCGCAAGGTAATACCTATCTCGATGTCGGGATGATCTGGGGCTTGCGGCTGATCACCCCGCAAGGGTTGTTTGCGGACCGCAATCTGGTCGGCCCCAATGGCGGGCAGATCAGCCGCCACATCATCTTCCTGACCGATGGTGAGCCGGTGGATAGCGCCACCAGCTACAGCGCCTATGGCACCGAACAGATGGAACGCCGCATCACTGGCAGCACCGGCGTAGCCGCATCAACCCTGCACGCTCGCCGGTTCCAGGCCATGTGCGACGCGGAACGCGGCCGGGTCAGCATCTGGGCCGTGGCATTCGGCACCTCTGTAACCGGCAACCTTCAGAACTGCGCAGACTCAGGCCGGGCCATGCAAGCCAACAACACGGCCCAATTGAACAACGCGTTCTCCCGCATTGCCAACGAAGTCGCCGATCTGAGGCTGGTCCATTGAGCGCGCCGGTAAGCCAATCCGGCCAGCGGCAAGGCTGCCTGCGCCGACTGCGCGGCATCCTGCGCGACAACAAGGCGGTTTCCGCAGTGGAATTTGCCCTGATCGCACCGGTTTTCCTGGGGCTTCTGCTGACCGCCTTCGAATTCGGCTTTGCGTTCTACGCCCGAGCCGTGCTGCAAGGCGCGGTGGAATCGGCTGCCCGCACAGCCTCGCTCGAAAACACCGAATGGACTGCGATTTCCACCCGCGTGAACGAGCAGGTCAGGAAGGTTATTCCAGCCAGCAATGCCGACACCGAGATCTCGTTCGATCTCGATCCTACGTATTATGCCAACTATGTCGATGTCGAGCTGCCCGAGGATTTCGAGGACAACAACAACAACGACCTGTGGGACACCGACGAGTGCTTCGTCGATCGCAACAACAACGGCACCTATGACACCGATGTCGGCATCGATGGCCGCGGCGGCGCACAGGATGTCGTCGCGATTGACGCAACGCTTACCTATGTGCGCCCGTTCCCCTTGTGGCGGCTGTTCAACATCGGACCGACCCAGACGATCCAGATCAGCACGTACCTGAGAAACCAGCCATTCTCGGCCCAGGCCGCGCAGACAAGTGTCCGCATATGTCCGGCCATTTGACCATGACCAGTGGCGCCTTCACCTCGGCCCGCCAATGGGCATCCAGGCAGCACGCGATGATGCGCCGACTGGTGACGTGTGACCAGACGGGCGCAGTCATTATCGAATTCGCCTATACCGTGCCGCTGTTCGTGCTGCTGTCGATGACGGCGCTGGAACTGGTCAACCTGGCATTGGCGAACATGCGGGTCAGCCAGATCGCCATGACCGTGTCGGATAACCTGTCGCGCGCCAAGACCACGGTTCCGCTGGGCTTGCCCAGACTGCGTGAAGTGGATGTCAACGATACCCTGATGGGTGCCGATCTCCAGGCCAGCACCCTTTTTGACGTGCTGGGTAATGGACGAATCATCGTATCCAGCCTGCAGCGAAATTCCTCGGGTCAGCAGGTTATTGCCTGGCAGCGGTGCAAAGGCGCGCTCAATGTTGCGTCGCTATATGGCGTGCAAGGCGCAACCCAGCCTTCAACCGGGACCAGCGGTTTCCAGGGCATGGGGCGCGCCTCAGCCCGGATCCAGGCACCGGCCAACTCGGCCATCATCTTTGCCGAGGTGACCTATGACTACCAGCCAATCATCGGCGAATGGCTGATCGGCACCTTCAGGCTGCGCAGGGAAGCTGCGTTCTTCGTGCGGGATGACCGGGATCTGGTCGGCGGATCGCAATCCAACGGGATGTACAATCCAGCGCCGACAGCCGTCCCTTCCAGCTGCAACGTGTTCAACAGCGCCTTCTGACATCGCCACCATAGCTGTTCGACGCGTCCTGCTCTCACGGTAACTCCCGCAGCACGCCTCGTGCCAGGTCGCGGATTGGCGAACGGGACGTACACGTATCGCACAAGGTGTACGAGGCCGACATCAACGACGTGACGACGAGTGCACAGCACTACTCCGGTGACCAGATCACCGCCTCATTCGTTGATTTTTGTCGAGGTGGCTTATGACTGCCCGGCCATCACCCCGCTGTCAGACTTCGCCGGGGAGGCAATCCGATCCACCGGATCGCATGTGGTGCGCGATCCGCGCGATCTTACCGGCGTGCCCCAGAAGGCGGAGCCGGCTCCTGTCGTGCCCTGCGGGTAGGCGGGGTGCCGGTCTGATCCGGCACCCCGCCCCCGAGTTATATCGTCAGGATCTATACGACGCCGAACGCCAGCATGGCATCGGCCACCTTCTTGAACCCGGCAATATTCGCGCCCTTCACATAGTCGACATAGCCGCCCGGCTTCCCGTCAGCCGAACCATAGGCGATGCAGCGATCGTGGATGCCGTCCATGATGTCGTGCAGCATGGCTTGCAGTTCGGCTTCCTTCCACGCCCGGCGTTCGGAGTTCTGGCTCATTTCCAGGCCTGAAACTGCCACGCCGCCGGCATTGGCTGCTTTGCCCGGCGCAAACATGATCTTGGCATCCTTGAACACGTGGACGGCCGCAAGATCGCTCGGCATGTTGGCACCTTCGGACACTGCCGTGCAGCCGTTGGCGACCAGTGCCTTGGCATCGGGGCCGAGCAGTTCGTTCTGCGTGGCACAGGGCAGCGCCACATCGCATGGCACGTTCCAGGGGGTGGCATTGGCGTGGAAGGTGGCACCCTTGAAATGATCGGCATATTCGCTGATCCGGCCGCGCCTGTGGGTCTTGTGTTCCTTGACCCAGTTGATCTTTTCCAGCGTCAGGCCATCGGGATCGTGGATGAACCCACCGCTGTCAGACAGGGTGATCGGCTTGGCACCCAGCTGCACTAGCTTTTCTGCCGCATGGGTGGCCACGTTACCGCTGCCCGAGACCACTGCGACCTTGCCGGTCAAGTCCTGCCCGCGATGCTTGAGCATGTTTTCCAGGAAATAGACCGCGCCGTAACCGGTCGCCTCGGGCCGGATCATCGAGCCGCCATATTCCAGCCCCTTGCCGGTCAGCACGCCGGTGAATTCGCCGGTGATGCGCTTGTACTGGCCGAACATGAAGCCGATCTCGCGCCCGCCCACGCCGATGTCGCCCGCCGGAACGTCAACATCCGCGCCGATGTGGCGGTACAGTTCGGTCATGAAGCTCTGGCAAAAGCGCATGATCTCGCGCACGCTCTTGCCCTTGGGATTGAAGTTCGATCCGCCCTTGCCGCCGCCCATCGGCAGGCCGGTCAGCGCGTTCTTGAAGGTCTGCTCGAACGCCAGGAACTTGAGCACGCTCTCGTTCACGCTGGGGTGGAAGCGGATGCCGCCCTTGTAGGGGCCGATCGCGTTGTTGTTCTGGATGCGATAGCCACGCTGCACGCGCACGTTGCCGGCATCATCTTCCCAGCACACACGGAAGCTCACCACGCGGTCCGGCTCGGCAATGCGGCGCAGGATCTGTTCGGAGTGATAATCCTCCTTGTCCTCGATGAAGTCGAAGATGTCCTCGGCCACTTCCTGCACCGCCTGGACGAATTCAGGCTGGTGCGGATTGCGTTTGTTGACGCCTTCCATGAATGTCGCAAAATCGACGTGATCGGAAACGGCCATGATATATTCCCCCCAAGGCAACGGTAGAGGCGGGGGCCCGACCATTCTGGCCCCGCTGCGACTCGACCAATATTTGCCGCGCACATCAGAACACTTCGCAGGCTTGAAATAAAGCGCGGCATTGCACTTGCCTTGATTGGCCCCATGCCGCAGGCTTCGCGCCGGTCGGGGATTTGGGGGAGGACCGGACATTCCACGCAGCAGCGCCCGTTCTTTCTTCACCGCCGGCTTGATGGGCGGCTGGCGCAACGTGCGCGAGGCGGGGCCGCAGCGGCTGGCGCTGACCGGGCTGCTGCTGCTGGTCGCCCTGCTGCTGGCGCGGCTTTCGTGGAGCCTGCCGTTCACCGATAACGCCGAACGCGCGCTGTTCGATTGGCGCAGCTATATCCTGGCCGAGCAGGTGGAACAGGATCCTCGCGTGGTCATGGTGGTCTATAACGACCGCACGTTGATCGACCTTGGCAAGCGATCCCCGCTCGATCGCGGAATGCTCGCGCGCACGCTGCGCAATATCGATGGCATGGGCGCAAAGGCCATTGGCATCGATATGCTGTTCGACCAGCCGCAGGCGGAGGACGAGGAGCTGATCACTACCTTGCGTGCGATGCAGACGCCGGTCTTGGTCGGCTATGCCTCCACTGCCGCCAACGCGCTCGATATCCAGTTCGAACAGCAGGAATACCTCGACAGCTTCATGGCACGGCTGGAAGGCAGCAATGCCCGGCCTGCCAGCGTCACCTTGAGCGAGCGTGACGGTGTAATGCGCACATGGCCGCCTATCGGCGACGGACCGCCACTGCTGGGACGAGCCATGTTGGCCAGCGCCGGAGAGCCAGAAGCGCAGACGTTCCCCGGATATGACGGAGCGATCCGCTATCGCAAGCCAGCGCTGGTGGATGTGCCGATCTTCAATACCACCGCCATTGATCTTTATGCCAACGATGACCTGATGATGATTCCCGAGGTGCGGGCAGAGGCAGAAATCCCGATCCGCGATGCCTATGTCCTGATCGGCGGCGACATTGTGGATTATGACCGGGCGCTGACACCGTTTTCCGGCATCAACGATGACGCTGTGGCGGGCGAGGCACGCGATGTTCGTCCGCCGGGAATCGAAATCCACGCGCACAAGATCGCCCAGATGCTCGACGGCGCACGGTTGCCGCAGGTTTCGTCTGCATTCCTGTGGGCCTTTGCCTTCCTGACCATGCTGGTTGCCGCGCTGACCGGCTTGCTGGAGGCCCGCAGCTGGCGCTTTGTACCCATCCTGCTGGCACAACTGGGATTGTTCATCGGCCTGCCATTCTACCTCCACTGGCGCGGGATCGATACCTATGGCTTCCCCGCCATCGGCCCCGCACTGGGTTGGGTTCTGGCCTTCGTCGCGGTCACCACCGCCGCGCGGGCGGCGGGCGCAGTGCAGCGGCGGTTCGCCCAAGGGGCGTTGGGCAAATACCTGCCCGCCAGCATCGCGCAGGAAATCATCGCGCATCCCGAATTGCTGCAACTGGGCGGCGCCAAGCGCGAGATCTACGTGATCTTCTCCGATCTGGAAGGCTTCACCAAGATGAGCCACGCGATCGAGCCGGAGATGGTGGCCAAGCTGCTCAACCGCTATCTCGACCTGCTCAGCCAGGTGGTGCTCGACCACGGCGGCATCCTGGATAAATTCGTGGGCGATGCCGTGGTGGCCTTCTGGGGTGCGCCAATCTCGCGCCCGGACGATGCCGATAACGCCGCCCGCGCCGGCTTTGCCCTGTGGCAGGCGGGCGAGGCGTTCCGCGCCGAAGTTGCGGCGATGGACCCGGCTCTGCCAAAAATCGGCAAGACCCGTGTGGGCATGCATTGGGGCGCAGCGGTGGTGGGCAATTTCGGCGGTGAGAAGCGCATCCAGTACACCGCGTTGGGAGATTCCATGAACACCGCCGCACGGCTGGAAGGGGCCAACAAGTCGCTGCAATCCTCTGCCATGGCCAGCCACGAATTCGCCAGCCGCACTAGCCTCGACTGGTGGCGGCCGATGGGCCGGGTCACGCTGCGCGGCCGGGCTCGTCCGGTTGACCTGTTCGAACCCGCGCCCGATTTTTCCGCCGAGGACCGTGATGCGCTGGCAAAAGCGGTGGAATTGTTGGACACTGACCGCACCGCAGCAATGGCCGCGATTGAACTGATCGCGGCGCGCAATACGGCTGACAAGGCGCTGCACAATCTGCTAGAGCGAAGCCGGAATTTGAACGAGGAAGGGTCTTATGTCTTGGATTAGACGACTTGGGGCCAAGGGACTTCTCACCGGAACTGCGCTCGCCGCGTCGGCGATCCTGTTCACGCCGCGCCCGGCAGAGGCCGGGGTTGTGGTCTCGTCCAGCGGGCCATCGGCCGCGCAATATCCGGTCGGCCGCCAGATCGGTGCCGGCACCGCGATCACCCTGCGCGATGGGGATACGGTCACCGTGCTGGAAAACGGCGGCACCCGCGTGTTTCGCGGCGCGGGCAGCCATTCGCTGGGATCGGCCAGCACTGCCAGCCGCAACCGCGCCTTCGCCTCGCTTACCACCCAGCGCGCCGCCGCGCGGGCGCGCACCGGGGCGGTCCGTTCCACCGGATCAACCGAAGTAACCAATCCTAGCCTGTGGTATGTCGATGTGGCAGCCCCGGGCACAATCTGCCTGCCGGCCAATGCCAACGTTCGGCTGTGGCGCGCCGATACCCAGGCCGAGAGCACCTATGCCATTGCAGCCGATGGCGGCACTGCTGCCACCAGCATCACATTTCCCGCAGGCGAAATGCTGGCCGGTTGGGGGGCAGCCAGTCCGCCCGTTGCGGGCCAGCCCTATCGCATCGGCCACGGCAGCAACACCGGCCCGGTGGAAGTGCGCTTCGTGTTCCTCGACCAGACGCCCGATACGCCGGAAGATCTGGCCGGATTGCTGATCGCCAACGGCTGCAGTGTCCAGCTTGCGCAGATGTCTGCGGCCATGATGGCGACCGAATAGCACGCAGGCCACGCGCAAGGGGGCGCTGGCCGGACAAGTAACTTTGGGGGAGGTAACGTGCGGCTGTTTGGGGGCTTGACGACACGCGATGCGAGGAACGGCACGGCAACAGGCCGTGGTCCTGCCCGCATGGTGCTGTCGGCACTTGCCGCGCTTGGCCTGGCCGCCACCGGCCTGTTCCTCGGCCTGCCGCAGGACAGCAGGGCGCAGGCGCAAGCGGGCTATTCCTATACCGGCGTGGCAAGTTGCGCAGGTTCCACTTGCCACGGCCGCAGCGAAGGCAACGGCGCGGTGGTGCGGCAGGACGAGATCGCCACCTGGCAATCACCCTTCGCAGTCAGCGGCGCGCACAGCCGGGCCTATGCCCTGCTTGGCGGGCAACGCGGCCAGCAGATCGCTCAATCGCTGGGCTGGGACAACGCCACCTCGCGCGCCGAATGCCTCGGCTGCCATGCCACGGCTGTACCGGCCAGCAACCGCGGCCCGCGCTTCCAGACAACAGATGGGGTCGGCTGCGAAAGCTGCCACGGCCCGGCGGCGGGCTGGCTGGCGAGCCATTACGAAGTTGGCAGCAGCCACAATGCCAATGTGTCGTTGCGCGGGATGGTGGCGCTGGAACAGCCGCAGGTCCGCGCCCGCGTGTGCCTCGATTGCCATTATGGCAGCGCCGAGCAGGGCCAGTTCGTGACCCATGCGATGATGGCCGCGGGCCACCCGCGCATCAGTTTCGAGCTGGACCTTTTCTCCAGCTTCCAGCAACACCACGATACCGATGCCGACTATCTTCAGCGCAAGGGCGTGGCCGACGGCGTGCAGTTGTGGGCCGTGGGCCAGGCCGAGGCCGTGGCTCGCGCCACCGACCTGTTCACACAGGACCACCTCGCCACCGAGGGGCTGTTCCCGCAACTGACCTTCTTCGATTGCCATTCGTGCCATCGCCAGATCACCGACGGGGCCGAGCGGCGGCTGACATTCGAGACTAATCCCGGCCGCCCGCTGACCTTCGGCCAGCCGCCGTTCAACGATGAAAACGTGATCATGCTGGATGCCGTGGCAACCGCCCTCGCCCCCGCTCGCGCCGACAGCTTCCGCAATGCCAGCCGCGAATTCCACAGCGCGATGAACCGCGGGCGGGCCCATGCGGTCACCGCTGCCGCCGCCCTGCGCGCTGAATCGCAACGCCTGTCCGATGCCCTGGCGGCACGGTCATATTCCGGGAATGATGCGTTCGAAGTGATCGCGATTATCGGCGGCCGGGCCACCAGCAGCCGCTTCACCGACTATGCCGGATCGGCCCAGGCGGTGATGGCGGTGGATACGCTGCTGAACGCGCTGGTCACGCAGGACCGGATCACGCTGGGCGCGGCGGCCAGCATCCGCGCGGACATCAACCGCGCCTATCAGGCGGTCCGCCGCCCCGAGACTTACAACCCCGGCGATTTCCGCGCAGCGCTGGGCGCTGCGGTAACGGCCATCGGACGGCTGCGCTGATGGGCTTGCGCAGTAGCACGGCATTGCTGGCCAGCGCCGCGCTGGTGCTGTCGGGCTGCGGTGGCAGTTCCGCACCCGGCGGCGGCGGTGGCGGTCCCACGCCCACGCCAACTCCATCAGCCTCACCCACCGGCGGGCTATTCACCCCGCCCGCACTGGAATTTCTCACCACGGCCGATGTCCAGCAGATCGTGGCGCAAGCCGCGGGCGAAGCGGCGCGGCGTGGCCAGCCCAGCTGGATCGCGGTGACCGACCGGGTGGGCAACGTGCTCGCCACCTTCCGCATGACCGGTGCGCCCGACCTCACCCGGGTTTCCACCAACCGCATCGGCGGCCCCGCCCCTGCCGGAGCCGAGATCGGCCTGCAAGGCGCCACGATCCCTGCCAGCGCCGCCGCCATCGCCAAGGCCATTACCGGCGCGTACCTGTCCAGCAGCGGCAATGCCTTTTCAAGCCGCACCGCCAGCCAGATCGTGCAGGAGCATTTCCCGCCAGCTCCCACCACTGTGGGTCTTGAAAGCGGGCCGCTGTTCGGGGTGCAGTTCAGCCAGCTTCCGTGTTCGGACCTCAACCGTCGCTTCCTGCCCGGTGGCGGGCCTGCCGCACTGATCGGCCCCAAGCGCAGTCCGCTGGGCCTGTCGGCCGACCCGGGCGGCTTTCCGCTGTACAAGAACGGCGTGGTAGTGGGCGGCATCGGCGTGATGGGCGATGGGGACTATGGCTTCGATGCCAATATCCTCAACTCCGATGCCGATGCTGAGGAAGCCATCGCGCTGGCCGGCACCCAAGGGTTCGCGCCGCCGCAGGAGATCCGGGCGGAGATGATCTTCGTCGATGGCACGTCGTTGCGCTATTCCGATGCCCTGCCGGCCCAGCTCGGCCCGCTCACCACCAGCTTTGCCGCTGTCAGCCCGGCCCTGGGCGCACTGGCTGCGGTGGCTGGCTACACCGATGGTACCCTGCGCCCCGGCACCGCCTATGGCACCGAGGCATCGGGCGTACGCGCGGCCAGCGCCGCCGAATTTACCAACCGCGATGCGTTCGTCCTGTCCGATGGCAGCGGCAACCCGCGCTATCCGATCCGGGGCGGGACTGATGCGGCCAGTATTGCCCAGCCGCTGACTGCCGGCGAAGTGCGCGCGGTAATGGAGGAGGCGTTTGCTGTCCTGTCCCGCGCCCGCGCCCAGATTCGCCGCCCGCTCGACAGCAGGATGCAGGCCAGCGTCAGCGTGGTGGATACCCACGGCGCAGTGCTCGGCGTGATCCGCTCGCCCGACGGGCCGCTGTTCGGCGTGGATGTGAGCCTGCAGAAAGCGCGCACCGCCGCTTTCTTTTCGGGCGCACAGGCCGCATCGCAACTGCAGGCGGCGGGCGGCGCAGTGGCACCCTATGTCCAGCGGGTCCGCACGTTCCTGAACGATCCCGCCGCACTGACCGGCACCGTGGCCTTTGCCGATCGGTCGGGCGGCAATCTGTCACGCCCCTATTTCCCCGATGGCGAAGTGGCCCAGCCACCTGGACCGCTGTCAGTGATGAACGCGGCCCAGTTCAGCCCGTTCGCAGTGGGTCTGCAAAGCGATCTGATTGCCGGCAACGTCGTCCAGCACGTTACCTTCATCGCCAACGGCGGGGCCAGCGCCGATACTCCGGTGGGCTGCGGTACAGTGCCCGATGCTGTCCCGGGCCAGAAGCGCCTGGCCAACGGCATCCAGATCTTCCCTGGTAGCGTACCGATCTATCGCGGCAACCAACTGGTCGGCGGGATCGGCGTTTCGGGTGACGGGATCGACCAGGACGACATGGTCAGCTTCCTTGGCTTGCATAACGGCGGCCTGAGGGTGGGCGGGATCGGCAATGCCGCGCCCGGTATCCGGGCTGACCGGATCGTGGTCAATCTTGGCGCCGGGCGCGAGGTGCGCCTGCGTTATGTCTCGTGCCCGTTCGCGCCGTTCCTCGACACTGCGGCGCAAAACGTGTGCCAGGGCCTGTGAGCGCGGCGCGGTGAGTGCAGGCCTGCTCCTCCTCCCGCTGCTGACGCTGGCGGCCCAACCGGAGGAACTGCCACCTCCACCACCACCGCCAGTCGCGGCCGAGCAGGGCGGCCTGGGGACGATGATCGAACCGCCCTCCGGTCCGATCGACCCCGGCGTGATCGAAGGGCGCGTGCGCCCCGGATATGTCGAAGGGCTGCCCGAAGAACAGCGGCAGGACAATCCCGGCGCGGTGCGCGCGCCGCCGCCTTCCGCTTTCCCGACAGACCAGATCGCCATTCCGGATCGGTGGCGGCTGATCCAGAACCTGGGGCTGGTGGTGGAAGACCCGCTCGATCCCTACAACCAGAACACCTACAAGGGCGATCGCCCGATCTGCACCAACCAGCCGGAGGATAACGAGCGACGCCGATTGCTGCGTGAAGGGGCAGAGGCGCGCGGGGAGGAACCGCCCTATGGCAGTGCGGTGTGCCGCACGCCGGCGTTCCTCGGCCTCAACAGCGACCACTGGTTCTTCATCGCCAACGCCATCTCGGACACGGTGATCGAGCCGCGGACTTTCCCCATCCCCGTTGGCGTGCAGACCACGCAGGATCCCGACCGGCTCGACGTGTTCGGGCGCGATGTGTCCTATGTCCTGTCGCAAACCTTCATCGCCGGGTTTGCGCTGCTCAAAGGCTCCACCGCCTATGCCCCGCCATCCATCGAATACCGGCTGACGCTGGCCTACAACGTCAATTACGTCGACGTGCCCGAACGCCGCGTGCTGTTTGTGGAACCATCGCGCGCCACCCACCGGACCGATCATTTCCTGGGGGTGCAGGAACTGTTCGTCGATTATCACTTCAGCCAGTTCGATACCGACCGGTTCGATTTCATCTCGATCCGCGCCGGCATCCAGCCGTTCCAGTCCGATTTTCGTGGCTTCCTGTTCAATGACAGCCAGCTTGGCGTGCGCCTGTTCGGCAACCGCGACAACAACCGCTTCCAGTTCAACCTGGGCGCATTCTGGCGGCTGGAGAAAGATACCAACAGCGGCCTGAACTCGGTGATCCAGCGCCCGCGTGACGATCAGGTGCTCATCGCCAATCTCTATCGCCAGGATTTCCTGATTCCCGCGCTCACCAGCCAGGTGACCATTGCCTACAACCGCAACCGCGAAGGCGATAATGTGGAGGTGGATACCAACGGTTTCCCGGTCCGCCCTGGCCTGCTGGGCACGCTGCGCGGACGCGATTACGATGTGGTGTACCTGGGCTATAACGCCGATGGGCGCGTGGGCCGGATCAATGTCACCGCCAGCCTCTATGGCGCGCTGGGCGAAGACCGGAACAGCTTCTTCACCGATCGCAAGGCCGAAATCCGGGCCTATTTTGCAGCCGCCGAACTCAGCTATGACCAGGACTGGATGCGCTTTCGCCTGTCGGCCGCCTATGGCAGCGGCGATGGCGATCCGTTCGACGATACCGAAAGCGGGTTTGACGCGATTTTCGAAAACCCGGTGTTTGCCGGGGCCGACACATCGTACTGGATCCGCCAGACCATCCCCTTTGCCGGTGGCGGGCGGGCGATCAGCCTGAACGGGCGCAACGGCATTCTCAATTCGCTGCGCAGTTCCAAGGAACAGGGCCAGTCGAATTTCAACAACCCTGGCCTGATGCTGCTGGGAGTCGGCGCGGATTTCGACCTGTCGCCCGAAGTGCGGCTGTCGACCAATGCCAACCACTTGTGGTTCGAAAATACCGCCACGCTGCAGGCGCTGCGGGTGGAAGGATCGATCCCGCGCGATATCGGCTTTGATCTTTCCGCCGCCGCGATCTGGCGTCCCAAGGCCACGCAGAACATCGTCGCGCGCCTGTCTGCCGCCACGCTGGTGGCGGGCGATGGCTTCCGTGACCTGTTCGACGACCTGAACGATCACCGGGCCTATGTCTCGGTCCTCGCCAATGTGACATTGAGCTACTGATGAACCTCGCCCGCCGCCATTATATGTTTGCCGCCAGCCTGGCCTTCGCCGCCGCCGCCCTGGTGCTCGGCCCGCAAACCCGTGCGGCCGAGGGCGAGATTGCCGTGCCGCGGGACTATTCGCTGGTCCGCGCCGCGCCCGCTCCGCAAAACCAGTCTCTGGCCGAGATGATGGCGAAATCGGACGGCTGCTATTCCTGCCATGTGCAGACCGATGCCCCCACCATGCACACCAGCGATGCGGTGGTGCTGGGCTGCATCGATTGCCACGGCGGCAACCCCACGGTGCGCGGCAATCCCGAACTGGATTTTGAACACCCGGACTATGTTGCCGCACGCGATGCAGCCCATGTGCTGCCGACCCTGCCGGAAAGCTGGCACTTCCCTTCGTCGGCCAATCCGGAACGGTCGTACTCGCTGCTGAACCGCGAGAACCCCGAATACCTGCGGTTCACCAATCCCAGCGACTACCGCGTGGCGCGCGAGGCGTGCGGCGCATGCCACATGCCGGTGATCGAGGCGGCGGAACGATCACTGATGGCCAGCGGCGCGATGCTGTGGGGCGGGGCGAGCTACAACAACGGGATCCTGCCGTTCAAGAACTATGCCCTGGGCGAAGCCTATACCCGCGATGGCGAACCGGCGCTGATCCTTTCGCCCGGTGACCCGTTCGGCACGGTCACGGCGGAACAGGCCGCGCGCGGCGCACTGGGCACGCTCTATCCGCTGCCGACCTGGCACGTGGTCCCGCCGGGCGACATCTTCCGCGTGTTCGAGCGTGGGGGGCGCAATATCGGCACCCAGTTCCCCGAAATCGGCCTGCCCAATCCCACCGGCCAGATCCAGCGGCTGGAAGAGCCCGGCCGGCCGGACCTGCGGCAATCAAACCGTGGCCCGGCCACCGGCCTGCGTGCAGCGATCCCGGTGCTCAACATCCACAAGACCCGTTTGAACGATCCGTTCACCTGGTTCATGGGCACCAACGACCAGCCGGGCGACTATCGCCATTCGGGCTGCGCATCGTGCCACGTGATCTATGCCAATGACCGCGAGCCGCGCCATTCGCTGATCTATGCCCAGCACGGGCGAGACGGGCAGACGGTAACGGTGGATCCCACGATCAACCGGCAGATGCAGGACGATCACGGGGACGGGCATGGGGATGGGCAAGGCGCCTCATCGGGTCATGGCGGGCTGATCCAGCCTGGCGGCGAGGACGACCACGACGAGCCCGAGCGTGAGCGCGGCCACCCTCTGACCCATGCGTTCACTCGCGCCATTCCCACCGCGCAGTGCATGAATTGCCACATGCACCAGCCCAATATCTTCCTAAATTCGTTCCTCGGCTACACCATGTGGGATTACGAGAGCGACGCGCCATTCATGTGGCCCGGACCCGAAAACCGCACTCCGCGCCCGCACGGGATGAGCGACGAGGACTATGCCGCCACCTACCTCACCCAGCGCTATCCCACGGCGGAAGAAGTGCGCGCCATCAACGATCGCAACCCCGAAGGTGCCGCAGCCCGCGGGCTGTGGGGCGACGTGGATTTCCTGCGCAACGTCTATGATCTGAACCCGGAACTGGAGCACACCCAGTTCGGCGATTACCACGGCCACGGGTGGAACTTCCGCGCCATCCTCAGCCGTGATCGCGAAGGCAACCTGCTCGATTCAGAAGGCGAGATCGTGCCGCCGGATGATCCAGAACGCTGGCGGCGCGAAGGCGAAGGCCAGTTCGTGCCCGCAGGTGTGAACCCCGGCAAGACTGTCCACATGATGGACATCCACGCCGAAAAGGGCATGCAATGCGCCGATTGCCACTTTGCCCAGGACAGCCATGGCAACGGCCTGATCTATGGCGAGGTGGCCAATGCCATCGAGATCGGCTGCAAGGACTGCCACGGCACCGCAGATGCCTTGCCCAACCTGCGCACCAGCGGCCCCGCCGCCCCTCCCGGCGGGCATGACCTGTCGATCCTGCGCAACCCCGATGGCCGCCGCCGGTTCGAATGGGTCGATGGCGCCAATGGCCGCCGCACGCTGATCCAGCGGTCGCTGGTCGATCCCAGCCTCGAATGGGAAATGAGCCTGGTGCACGACAGCGTGGACCCCGCCAGCCCCGATTTCAACGACAAGTCCGCCCGCGCCAAGCTGATGAGCCGCGACGGTGCAGACACCGGGAATTTCGAATTCGGCCTGGGCATCGGCCCCGAAAACCGCGCCCATGGCGAGGAGGAGATGGCCTGCTTCACCTGCCACCTGTCGTGGACCACCAGCTGCGGCGGGTGCCACCTGCCGATCGAGGCCAACTGGTCCAGCCCGATCCACCGCTATGAAGGCGAAAGCACCCGCAATTTTGCCACCTATAACCCGCAGGTGGCGCGCGACGAAATGTTCCAGCTGGGCGTCCACATGACCACCAAGGGCAACCAGGTGGCTCCGGTCCGTTCGTCCTCGGCGCTGGTCCTCTCCTCCACCAACATCAACCGCGAGCGGATCTATATCCAGCAGCCGCCGATCAGCGCGATCGGCTTTTCCAGCCAGGCTTTCGCCCCGCATTTCCCGCATACCGTGCGGCTGACCGAGACCAAGACCTGCACCGATTGCCACCTGTCCGAGAACGAGGACAACAACGCCATCATGGCGCAGCTGCTGCTGATGGGGACCAACTACGTCAACTTCGTGGGCCTGAACGCCTGGAGCGGGCTGGAAGGCGGGTTCCAAGCCACCCGCGTGACCGAATGGGACGAGCCCCAGGCGGTGATCGGATCATATCTGCAGCGCTATTCCTATCCCGATTACTTCCGCATGCATGTGGAAGACAACGGCCGCGAACTGCGCAACTGGACGCGCGGCAGCACCTTTAGCGATGGCCTGTCGGGCGAAACCCGTCCGATGGAGGAATTCTTCAACGTGCATGAAGGCACCGGCGATGCCGTGCGCTGTTTGCAGATGCGCGGCGAATACATGTTTGTGGCCGAAGGGCGCGGCGGCTTCCGCGTTTATGATATTGCCTCTGTCGCCAACAAGGGCTTCTCCGAACGGATCATCACCGCGCCGTTCAGCCCGCTCAGCCATGATAGCCACGTGGCCAGCCGCAATGCCACCTGCATGGCGCTGCCCACGATGCAGGCTATCGCCCCCACCCGCAACACCCAGGCCCTGCGCGAGATGAACGAGGAGCAGGCCTTCCTGCCGATCTATTCCTATGCCGTGGTGACCGATGCAGTCGAAGGCCTGATCCTGGTCAACGTGGATACCTTTGCCGATGGCGAACTGCGCAACAACGATCTGTCGCGCCAGCAATTCGCCAGCGGCGGCGATGCGTGGAACCCTGATGGAGTCCTTTCGGGCGCGCGGCATGTGACGCTGGCGGGCGAAGTGGCCTATATCACGGCAGACATTGGCCTGGTGGTGGTGGACCTGTCCGATCCCGCCAACCCGCGCCTGTCTGCCGTACGCGAGCTGCGCGATGCACGGGCCAGCGCGGTGCAGTTTCGCTATCTGTGGGTGACCGATGTCGAAGGCATGAAGCTGTTCGACGTGACCAACCTGCGCAATCCGGTGGAGCGGCCCGAGGGCTTCGTACCGATGGAGGATGCGCGTAGGCTCTACCTCGCGCGGACCTATGCCTATGTGGCGGGCAAGGCCGAAGGGCTGGTGATCGTCAACATCACACGGCCATTGGCCCCCGCCGTCTATCGCCGCGAGACCTTCGGCGGGCAGATGAACGATGTGGAGGACGTAATCGTGGGCACCACCAATGCCAGCCTGTTCGCCTATGTGGCAGACGGGGTGAACGGCATGAAAGTGGTGCAACTGACCAGCCCCGACAGCCAGCCCAACTTCTATGGCTTTTCGCCCGCCCCCATGCCCGAACTGATCGCCTGGGCCCGCACGCCAACGCCCGCCATCGCCATGTCGAAGGGCTTGGACCGTGACCGCGCAGTGGACGAAACCGGCGGCCAGATCGCCGTGTTCGGAAGGTTGGGTTCGCGGCCGTTCACACGCGAGGAAATGGAGGACTTCTTCCTCAACTCCGCCGGGATTCCGTGGCGGGTGAGCGACGAAGTGGACATGACCGCTTGGGTGCCGGGGGCCGGGCCAAGGGTGGCGGCAAATTGAGGAGAAACCGGATGAAGAAGTCGAAACTGGCAGTAGCCACAGTCAAGTGGACACTGGCGCTCGGCGGCGTGGCATTCGCGGCAGAGGCCCGGGCGGAATGCGACCGCGCAATGCTCCAGCATTTGGCCGACACCTATGTCGAGGCCCAAACGACCGGGGCCCCAGGCTTGGTGCCGCTGGCCGCCGATGCCTGGTATGGCGAGAATGACCTGCCGGTTGCCTTCGCCGGGGGCATTCTGGCCCAGGCGCTGACGATCGATTTCACCCGCAGCTTCCTCGACACCGCGCAATGCGCCACTTTCACCGAAATTACTGCCGCCACCCACCCGCACCCCTACGTGATCCACACGCGCATGGAGGCTAACGAGGCTGGCCAGGTGACCTTGATGGAATCCGTGGTGACCGATGCCGATGACTGGGTGTTCGGCGCAGAGGCACACCTTGCCCAGACGAGGGTGGAGAACTGGAGCGAGATCCCGGCGGACCAGCGCGACCGGCGCGGAGTCCTGCAAGCCGCAGCCGAAGCCTATATCAACAACTGGGGCGCCCCGGACCTGCCGGTGCCGCACGGAACGCCCTGTTCCCGGCTCGAAGGCCGCATCTTCACCGGCACCCGCGACCCCGAAGGCCAGACCTGCACGATGGGCGCATTTCCGCAGCCGATCCAGACCGGCAGCCGCCGGTTCGTGATCGACGAGGCGCTGGGGGCCGTCAGCATCTTCCACAACTTCAGTTGGATCGACGCCGGCCTCGGCCCCTATCACCCGGGAACCCCCGCCAGCCAGACCTTCCGCATCGAAAACGGCATGAACCGCTACATCCACGAGGTGACGGCCTGCACCACGCCGAACTGCGGGCGGTAGTTAGACGCGGGTGAGGTGACGGCGGGGGATGGAGGAACCTCTACCCCTCCAGCTTCTCCCGCTCCATCTCGCGGATCATCGGTTGGAGGTGCGGGCCGTAATAGGCCAGCACGTCCCAGTCGCTGACCTTCTCGTAGTGCGAGACCAGCCGCGTGCCATCCCAGTGGTGGAGGGCATAGCTGGGCGGTTCGGTGGTGATGAGGGCGCGGGCGTCGGGCGTTTCGGGCGAAATCGGGCGCAGGTCCAGCGACACCAGCGGGGCGACAGACGGCGTGACGCTGAGCGGAATACCGCAGAAGCTGGTCACGATCTGGCGGTGCAAGTGGCCGCAGTGGATTGCCTGCACCTGATCCATTCCAGCGAAAGCTGAAGCAAGGTTGAGGATCCATTCCTCGTCCGGGCGCGGGTCCATCCAGCCGATGCCGGATACCACCGGCGGATGGTGCATGAACACCACTGTCGGCATGGTGCGGTTGGCCTCCAGGACACCGCGCAGCCAGGCCCGCCGCGCCGTGCAAAACGCACCGCCGTGGCGGCCCGGTTCCAGGGTATCAAGCAGCACCACCAGCAGACCGTCCTGTTCGAATGCGGCGTGGATGAAGCCGTCATCGCCGCGCAGCGTTGCGGGGAAGGCGGCCAGCAAGCCTTCGCGGCTGTCATGATTGCCCACCATCACGTGAACGGGGAACGGCAGGCCCGCCAGCAGGTCGGCGGTTTTTGCGAAGCTGTTGGCATCGCCGCGATCGGTGATGTCGCCCGAACACACCAGCATATCGGGCAAGTTGGGCTGCTTCAGCAGCCGGTCCAATGTGGCGCGGAAGCGTTGGCGGTTGAGTTCCTCCGGCCGCGCCTCGGGGTCGAAGCCGATGTGGATGTCGGTCATCTGGGCGATGATCATCGGCATGTCCTCCCGCAGCGGACCGCTTTGCGGCCTCGATGGTATTCGTGGCCCCTCAAGGACGTAATCCGGCAATGCGCGCAGGTGCCGCGCTGGTCGAACCCGGCGGGTGATAGGAATGGCACATCGCGCAGCCCGATGGCACTTCGGCAGTGCGCGAAGCCTCGCCTTCGTGGCAATCGCGGCACGATGCCAGGTTGGGCAGCAGCAGGTCCGTTGCCCGGGCAGAGGTATCGGCGGCATGGCAGCTGGCGCAGTCTTCCTGTACGTGGGCCTTATGGTCGAACCAGCCGTGGATCATGTAACGGTCCCGCTGGGTGACGGGAGCCACCGCCAGCGCGCCATCCGCTGGATTGCCGGGCAGGTGGCATTCGCCGCACAGGCCTTCCTCGCTCATCGCGCTGGAACGCAGGACCGAAGGAATCACGCGGCTGAAATTGCCGTAATAAATCCCCCCTTCCGCAAAATCGCCCGGGCGGCGGCGGCCAGTGGTGACGGGGCGGCGCGGGGAACGGTCTGCCGCCAACAGATCGGCCTGCGCCTGATCGACATTGCCGTGGCTGAGCGTGCGGAATGTGCTGCCGACCTGATCATAAACCAGGCTGTGACAGGCCTCGCAATCCTCCTCCATGTTGACCGGCAGGAAGCGGACCCCATCGGCCGTGGGTTCATGGCAGTTGCTGCATTCCAGCGGCGCACCATAGCCTTGTGCCCGGCCCAGCCGCCGGGCCATCTGCGTGACCCCGCTGGTGCGATCAAGGTGCACATCGTGCGGGAATCGCAGGCCGTTCCAGTCGAGCGGATTACTGGCCAATGATGCGCGCACGGCGCGCGGCGCGCCTTGTGTTGGCAGCACGGCCACCTTGAATTCCGGGTGCAGTTCGCCGAAATCGCGGGCATTGCCCAGCGCGGTATCGGTCAGGCGGCTATCCAGCGTATCGTGGCAATCGGAACAGAAGGCCTGGGCGGTCGGCTCCATCCGGCCCGCGCCTTCATGCTCGGTATGGCAATCGGTGCAGGACCCGGGGCCTGGTTTGCCGAACGTCTGCGCGATCCGCCACAGCAGGGCATCGCTGCCCGATGGTGCGGGACGGCCATCGGCCATGCGCGGACCTTCCGCATGGTCGGCGATGTCTTCATGGCAGGTCAGGCAAGTGGCATCCTGCACCGGCTGGAACGGTTCCACATGACAGGCCTCGCAATTGTCCTCGAGCCCGTGGTGGACGCTGGACAGGTTGCCCGTAGTCCAGCTGGCATCCATCCGCACCGTGCCCACCGCGTCAATAGCGGGTTCGGCTGGTGCCCGGTTGAGGTGGGACCAGACCGGAATGGCGAGAAAAGCGGTGAGGACTGCGGCGAGGCCGATCCAGCTCATCGCCCGCTTGCCCGGCATGGCCGAGGAGAGGCTGAAGCCGCGCAGGCGGTCCTTGCCCTCGCCATCGTCGTGGGCCACCTGGCGCACGGTGATGATGGTGCCGCCCTGTTCCTCGCGGCCAATCTGCAGCCGGTAAGAGCCCACGCCCAGTTCCGCGCCCTTGGCCGGGTCCACGCTGGTCGACATGACCTGCCGCCCGTCCACGGTAAAGCCCAGCGTGCCCCGGGCCTCTACTGCCAGAGTGCCAGATGGCGTGGCGGTTATGGCCAGGTGTTCCTGCTCCACCGCCAGATCGGGCAGGTGCACGGCATTGCTGGTGGCGCGGCCCACGCCCACGGTGTCTGCGCTGATCTCGCGGTCACGGACCAGTTCGCGCCCGGCGGCGGTGAAATCGATCGTGCGGATGCGGAACAGCATGGCCATGGTCACCAGTAGTAGAACACGCTGACGATATGCGCGGTGAGTGCCCCCAGCAGCGCAATCGTGACCGGCACATGGATATACAGCCACACTTCCAGCATGGCGCGCAGCCGCAAGTGGCGGCGGATCTGGTCAAGCTGCGCCTCACGCTTGCGCAACAGGCTGAGCACCTTCTGCGTGGCGGGATCGGTCAACCGTTCAGGCATCCGGTCCAGCGCGGCGCGGGTGCGGCAGCGCGGGTTGCGGCCCGACAGCCGCATGACGAGGCCGCCGGCAAATGGATCCTGTTCCAGCGCGGCGATCACCAGGTCCGCATCGGCCCGGCCCAGCGGCTGCGCAGCTGCTTCAAGCTGCCGGTCGATTGCATCCAGCGCCGCCAGCATCTGCTGCTTGGTCATGCCGCGGCGGTTATCGGCCAGTTTGGCGGGCAGCGCGGCATAGACCGAGATGCCCCAGATGCCCGACGCGATAACCAGCATCATCAGGCCATAGGCCAGCGTGTGGACATTCCAGCCGAATTGGAACCCGGTGTGCAAGGTCGCTACCACGATCAGTGCCAGGCCAAGATAGACATGCGCCGAAGTCCACGCCTTCAGCGACCACTTGCCGCGCGTCATGTTGCGCTTGCGAATACCCAGCAGCGCCAGCCATACGATCAGCCCCGCGCCCACGGTGCCCAGCGTATAGCCCAGCCAAGTCCCGCCGTTGTGGCGTGGCTCCACGTCGACCAGCAGGTAGGCCACGATGACCACCAGGCACAAAACCAGCGCCACCTTGAGCCAGCGCATGCCTTTGTGCGCCAGGAACCCCTCGTGGTCGCTCTCGCGCACTCGGCTGTCACGCGGCTGGGTGGCCATCAGTCCAGCCCCCCTTCGCGGGTGACCGACAGGAAGCCTTCGGGGGCCACGCGGATCGCTGCGCCGGTGGGGCAGGCGCGCACGCAGGCAGGGCCGCCTTCTATCCCTGAACACATGTCGCACTTCACCGCCAGCTTGGCCTGTTCCAGCCCCTGTTTGGCCGCTGTCTTCTTGCGCCACGAATAGCTCGCCTCGCCCGGCCCTGGCCCCGCACCGAACAGCAGCCAGCTGAGCAGGCCCGGCCTTTCAGGCGGCTTGGCGTCCATCCGGATCACGCCATAGGGGCAATTGCGCTGGCAGTTGCCACAGCCGATGCAGGTGGGATCTATGAACACCTCCCCATCGGGGCCGCGCTTGATGGCGTTGGGCGGACAATCGGCCATGCAGTGCGGATGTTCGCAGTGGCGGCACGATGTCGGCACGTGGAGGTGGGCGTAACTGCGCCCGGCCTCGCGATCCAGCCGGCTCAACCCCTCGTGGCTGTCGGCACAGGCCTTTTCGCAGTTGTCGCAGCCAACGCACAGACGCTCGTCGATCAGCAGCGCATCTGTCGCTTCGCCAATGCCGTTGTCGATCAGGAACTGCGCGGTTTCGGCGTACAGGTCGGCGGCAGAACCGAAGCTTTCCTTGCGCGCTTCAACGAAGGCGTTGAGCTGGCGGCGGTGGGCCACGTCGTCCAGCGCACGCTGGCGCAGGGCCGGTTTGCTATCCAGCAGGGCGGTGAACAGCTCACCCGGAATGCGCACCACCTCGCTCTTGATTGCGGCCTTGACCGTGGCGGTGCGCTTCGATCCGTCGATCACGGCCATTTCGCCGAAATAGGATCCGGCGGGGAGGTATGACAGGAACACCGGCTTTCCACCAATATCCTTTTCCACCACCATCGATCCACGGCGGATGACATAGATGTCCTTGTCGTCCCCCCCTTCGGTGATCACCCGCGAACCCGCGCGCACTTCCTTGACCTCGGCGGCTTCGACCAGCGGGGCGACATCATCGCGCGTGAGGCCTGATCCGAACATCTGCAGCAACTGCCGCTCAACTGCGATACGGTTCACCGCGCGGGCAGCGGCGGGCACGGTGGCGATCAGCTTCAAGGCGGCGGTGCGCGACAATTCGACCACCACCAGCCGTTCCGCCGCCCGCACGGTCGAACCCCGCGGACGGCCCGAAATCAGGCCCACCTCGCCGAAGATCGAGCCCTGTTCGATCGGCACGGTGACAGAGGAGTCCGTCGGATTCACCTCGACCGCGACCGAGCCTTCAACGATGGCGAACATTGAGGAGCCCGGCTCGTTACGCGTAAAGACGACCTCGCCCGGCTGGAAGGCGCGGACGGTGGAATCCAGCAGCAGTTCGCGCAATTGCAGCGGCGACAGGTCCTGGAAGATCGAGACATTGCTGCCGATCGTCTCCAGCCAGTGCTCCACCGAACGGCCGCCCGGCAAAGCGGCAAACTTCTCTTCCAGAATCGGCTGGTCGGCGGGCTTCAGGGCGGTATTCCCGCTCAGGAATTCCACCACGTCATAGCCCTGGTTCATGCAGTGCTTGATCAGCGGATAGCCTGCCAGCGCGCCGATCACGAACACGCCGGGCTTGGTGGTCTCGAAAGTGGGGGTGAGCGCGGGGAAGGCGCCAGGTTCGGCGCTGGTGAATTCAACCCCGATAGCTTCCACGAAATCGCGCGGCGGGCGCGATCCGGTACGGGCGATGATGCGGTTGCAGGCGATCACTTCCTGCCCGTCGCGGGTTTCCAGCACCAGTTCGCCCCCATGCTCACCCATCCGCACTTCGGCTGGCGAACACTCGCGCTTGACGATGATCCGCCCGTCATCCTCCGCCGCTTGCAGCAACTTGACGTTGGCCCCCTTGGCGCGGGCAAAATCCGTGCCGCGGTTGAGGATTGTCACCACATTGCGCTGCGCGGGATCGGCGGCGAGGCCCAGCGCGTTCTCGATCCCGGCATCGCCCGATCCGATCACGGTGATGCACTCGTCGAAATATTCGCCGGGATCATCCAGCTGGTATTGCACGTGGGCCATGCCGCCACCGGGCACGCGCAGCAGGTTGGGATTGCCCTGGGTACCTATGGCCAGCACCACGTTTTCGGCCAGGATCGGCTCACCGCCCTTGATGGACAGGGTGAAATCACCCTTGTCGCCGGTGATGGCGGATACCTCGGCGTTGTAACGCACATTGACCGCGCCCGCCGCGATCTGTTCGTCCCACAAGCCAAGGATCGTTTCGCGCGCACCGGCATCGAAATCCAGGTCTGCGCGCAGGACAAGATTGGATGGCGTGGCCATCACATGCTTGCCCTTCTGGTACTTGAAGATGGTGTCCGACAGGTGATCGGTCTTTTCGATCAGCACGTGGGTCAGGCCGAGGCGCGCGGCATGCGCGGCCGCGCTCAGGCCCGCTGGGCCCGATCCGACGATCGCCACTGCTACACGGTCTGGTCCCGATGCCATTGCCGCCCCCCTGCCCGTGCTTATGCATGAAAGCATCCGCATTGAAAACCTTGCGCATGGCTGCCTATGATAAGTCCGGACAAGGGGGCATCACCGGTGGAACAGAGCGATACGAAGACTTGGGGCAAGGGCGCATTGGTGGCACTAATCGCCGTGGCCTTGCTGGCGGGCGCGCTGGTGTGGCGCCTGGTGGACAGCGACGATGGCCCGCCGTCCGCATCCGATCCTGCCACTGCCGAAGCGCCGCAATCGCTCGACGATCTGCGCCGCCTGGCTGAACAATCGCCCGATGATTCGGCTGCCTGGCAACGTCTGGCCTTTGCCTATTTCAGCCAGAACATGTTTGCCGAAGCTGCCGAGGCCTATGAACGCGCCGTCACGATCGAACCGGACAGCGCCGTGCTGTGGTCGGCCCTGGGAGAGGCGCGGGTGATGGCAAGCGAGAACGATCCCATGCCCGCCGCCGCGCTTGAAGCCTTCCGCCGCGCGGTGGGAATCGATTCCGGCGATCACCGGGCGCGCTATTTCCTGGCCGTGGCCAAGGATCTGTCGGGCGATCACCAGGGCGCAATCGCCGATTGGCTGGCCCTGCTGGCCGATACCCCGGCTGGGGCGCCGTGGGAAAACGATCTGGTCCGCACGATTGGCCAGGTCGGCCAGCGCGAGGGGATCGACCTGGGAGGCCGCGTCGACCAGGCCCTGTCCACCCGCGCGATCCTGCCGGTCGAAGTGGTCAGCGGCGTGCCGGGACCAACGCAGGAACAGCTTGCCGCCGCCTCCGCCATCCCGCCCAGCGAGCAGGAGGACATGGCCGAAGGGATGGTCGCACGGTTGGCAGAACGGCTGGAAAGCGATCCGACCAACGTCGATGGCTGGATCATGCTGATGCGCAGCTATCGCACGCTGGGCCGCGATGCCGAGGCCGCGCAGGCACTCGACCAAGCCCTGCGCACAAACCCCCACGCGGCCGAACAATTGCGCGCCGCCGCCACCTCGTTCGGCATGTAACCTTCGCCAAATATTTAACAATTCACCCTACGTTCGCGGCACTGCAGCATTGCGCCCGGTTGGCATTGCCTGCATAACCCGACGCGGGGTCGCTACAGTATATTTTTGGGGCACAGGTCCGTTCGATGCCGGGAAAGCAAACCCGACAGTAATGGCCCGGCAGTAATGGCAGTGCCTGTCATTCCGGCGTTCGCAGGCCGGCATGATGTCTTTTGGGGAAGGCGGGCGACTTTACAGTGCAGACACGACAAAACCACGGTCTGGGCCTGTTCGGCAGCCGCATGGCGGCTCTAGTCAGGAACCAAGTCGCGACCAGTGCCGCGGCTGCTTCACTGCTCGCACTTTGCCTGCTCAATTCTGCGCCCGCTGCGGCGCAGGTCACCCCGCCCGCCCCGCCAACACGCGATGAGCTGGTGCCGCCGCCAGCCCGGATGGAACAGCGTAGCACGTCCACGCTGACCGTGGATGGCGACATGGCGCGGACGGCCTGTGCGCTCGACAACCCTGATCTGGCCACGGTGCGGGTAAGCCTGGCGCGGATCAATTTCGTGGGCGCAGACGCGGCGACCGGCGTGGACCTGACACCCGCCTATGCCGATTACATCGGGCGCGACCTGCCGATTTCGGTGCTGTGCGATATTCGTGCCCGTGCCACCCGGATACTGGCCGATGCAGGCTATCTAGCGGCGGTCGAAATTCCCGAACAGCGGCTGGAAGGCGGCGCGGCGCAATTCCGCGTGGTGCTCGGCCGCCTGACCGCGATCCGCGTGCGCGGCGATGCCGGGCCTTCGGAACGGCTGCTGGCGGGCTATCTGCAGCACATGGTCGGCCAGCCGGTGTTCAACACGCGCGAGGCCGAACGCTACCTGCTGTTGGCCGACGACATCCCCGGCCTCGACGTGCGCCTGTCGCTGCGCCCTGCGGCCAACGGCGCACCAGGTGATCTGATCGGCGAAATTGCCGTGCTAAGACGAACGGCGGCAGTGGATGCCAACGTGCAAAACTATGGCGCGCGCGCGCTCGGCCGGTTTGGCGGGCTGCTCCGGGCGGAACTGTATGACCTGACCGGCATGGGCGATCGCACCACCATTTCGGCCTACAGTTCGCACGATTTTGCCGAGCAGCAGACGCTGCAAATCGGGCACGACATGCTGGTTGGGTCCGAAGGGCTGCAACTAGGCGGGCGGCTTACGCTGGGCTGGACCAACCCCACGCTGGGCATCGCCGCGTTCGATGTGAAATCGGACACGCTGTTTGCCGCCGTCCAGGCCAGCTACCCGTTCATGCGCACCCAGGCGCGCTCGATCCACGGGTCGATCGGCCTGGACCTGGTGGACCAGGACGTGAAGGTCAACGGCATCCGGCTGAGCCGCGACAACGTGCGTACCGCCTGGGCCAGGTTCGACCTGGTCGAGACCGATCTCGATTCCATCGCCCGCCGGTCCGGCTATACCCCTTATGAGCCGCGCGCCCGGCTGGCTGCTGGCCTCGAACTGCGCAAGGGTGTGGGCGGACTGGGTGCCAACCGCGATTGCCGCACCGCCCCGCTCGCCTGCTTTGCCGCCAACCAGGTGCCCAGCCGGATCGAACAGGACCCGACCGCCCTGTTGGTGCGGGCGGACCTGCACATGGAATACCGCCCGGTCCCGCTGTTCACCATCGCTGTTGACCTGACGGGCCAGTACACGCCCGATGCGCTGCCCGCGTTCGAGGAAATCACCGGCGGCAGTTTTTCGGCCGGGCGCGGCTATGATCCCGCGTCTGTTACCGGAGACCTTGGCGTCACCAGCCGGCTGGAATTGCGTTACGGCACGCTGGCACCGGATTCGATCGACAGCTTTACCCTGCAACCATACGTGTTTGCCGATGGGGCAACGGTGCGCGACCGTGATCCCAGCCAACAGGCGAGCAATCCCGACAGCCTGCTGTCTGTCGGTGGCGGTGTGCGCTTTACCTATGGCCGGGGGATGCAGGGCGATGTGACCCTGGCGGTGCCGCTTGAACGGACCGACACCCAGCGTCTCGCCTCCCAACCGCGCGGTGACGTGCGCCTGCTGGTCTCGCTGACCAGCCGCCTTGCCCCGTGGAGGTTCTGACATGGATCACAAGATGAACCGCAAATCGACCCTCCTGGCCACCTGCGGCAGCGCCGCGCTTGCCCTGGCGAGCATGGCCGTGTCCACGACTGCCGCGGCGCAGGCCTTCCAGGCCAGCCCCAACGTGGTGCAAGGCGGTGTCACATTCTTCGACACGACCGGCGCAACCATCATCACCGTCGACGGGATGAATGCGGTGATCGACTGGACGCCGACCGAGGATATGGGCGGCGATGCGCTGACCTTCCTGCCGGCCGGCAACACCGCGACGTTCCAGAACAGCTTCATCTCGTCCGACTTTGCGGTCATCAACCGGATCCTGCCATCCACCAATGGCAATGTCGTCCAGTTCGATGGCGCGGTTATTTCCCAGGTCCAGGCGATCAGCGGGCCACCCACAACGGGCGGGCAACACATACTGTTCTATTCCCCCACCGGCATCTTGGTGGGCAGCTCTGCCACATTCGATGTGGGCAGCCTGGTGATGACCACACTGGCGCCCGATATTGCCAGCTTCGAACAGTTCGCCACGGGCACCGGGCCACTGGTCCTGGTGGGCCAGTCGATCGATACATCGTCCATTGACATACAGAGCGGAGCCACGTTCGACGCGCCGATCGAAGGCAGCTACCTCGTCTTCGCCTCGCCCCAGATCACCACGCGGGGTACCAGCGTGGTCAACGGCAGCGTGGTCTTCGCCGCCGGGCAGGAAATGACCCTGGTCCACGACAGCGGACTGTTCGACATCGTGATCCAGCAAGGAAGCGGGTCGTCCACCCCGATCAGCCACGAAGGCACAACCGGCGGTCCGGCCAGCAGCGGCCCGAACGACAACCACGTGATCTACGGTGTGGCGACGGGACAGGTCGATCCGTTCACCGCTCTGTTCGACGGCAACCTCGGGTTCGATCCGGCGGTCAGCGTGGGCATAGAGAACGGCGTGATCGTGCTGTCGGCCAACTACAACGTCAGCGGCACCAGTGTGGTCAACGATTTCACCCGCCTTGCCCCGACCAGCCAGTCCGAAGCCGACCTGGTGGTCGACGGCGCGACGATAACCAGCGATCTTGTCGCCCATTCATCGAATTACGCCGAGATCGGCGCTTTCGACCAGACATCCCAGATTACGGGCGACGTGTTCCTGTATGGCCGGGTCACCTCGCAAATCGAAGCAGGCACGGCGGGCACGGTGGACATTACCGGCAACGTGATCGTGTCGGCCAATGCTTTGGGTGTCACCACCGTCAATGCCAACAATCCGGCCGATCTCGATGCGACCGCCGGTCTGGCACTGATCACTGCCTCACCCGGCGGCCAGGTGTTCATCACCGGCAATGCCAGTGTACTGGCGGTAGGCCAGATGGGCTTCGACACCGGCACTTTGCTGGCCGGCTTTGCCGCAGGCGGGATTGCCGAGGCGAGTGCCATTGGCGGCACGCTGGACATCACCGGAACCCTGCTGGTCGATGCCAGCGCCATCGCACCGCTGGATCTTCTCGCCTTCAATTCAGGCGGTTTCAGCGACGGCGGGCTGGTGTACCTGCTGTCGGATCAAAGCGGCGAGCTTACCGTCGATGGCAACGTGTCCGTGTTTGCCAATGGCACCGCCTATGCCATCCGCGGCTCTGGAGACGGGGATCCGGTGGGTGACGGTGGCGGCGGTGGCCTGCTGGTCCAGGCAGCGGGCGGCGGCCAGATGGATCTGGGCGCAGACCTGACCCTGGCAACCGACGGCAGCGGTTCCTTCAGCGCGGTACCGGGCGGTGTGGCCGGTGGCGGCTATGGGGGATCGACCACGCTGCGGGTGGACGACAGCCTCAGCACCATAACCATCGGCGGCAATCTATTGGCCTCGGCCGATGCCGAAGGCGGCGTTGCCGAAAACGGAACAGGCGGACTTGCCGACGGCGGCAACGTGTCGGTTCTCCTGACTTCGTCCGGCGGATTGCTGGTCAACAGCGGGCTCACGACACTGACCTCGATCGCCACCGGCGGGGCAGGCGACAACGGCGGCGATGCGACATCGGGCGACCTGACCGTCGACCTGCTGTCATCCGTATTCACAACCGATGGCCTGATCGTGAACGGCACGGCCACCGGCGGCATCGGCGACAACGCCGGCAGCGGCCTTGGCGGGGCGGTGGTGGTCGAACTGACCAATACATCTACCCTTACTTCGACTGCTGCATTTACCGTCACCAGCATCGGCACCGGCGCTAACGCGGTCGCAGGCCAAGGCGGTAGCGGCACCGGCGGGACGATCGACTTTACCCTGAACAACAGCTCGATCACGATGGCGGCAGACGATCTGTCGGCCACCAGCCTGGGTACGGGTGGCAATGGTTTTTCGGGCGGCGACGGCACCGGCGGCGATGTGACCCTGTCGATGGCAGCGGGCGCCCAGTTGCGGGCCAGCACTCTGGCCCTGGCAAGCCAGGCGCTCGCCGGATCGGGCAGCAACGGGATCGGCGGCAGTGGCACGGGCGGCACCGTTTCGGCCGACCTGCTGGACAATTCTCTGGCCGTCATCGGCACCAACGCATCCTTCACCACCCTCGCTGCTGGCGGAGACGGGACAAATGACGATGGCGGCCTGGCCACAGCCGGCACGGCGCGGGTTACAGTCCAGGGTTCTGCCTTGAGTGGCGGCAATGGCCAGTTGTTGATCCAGGCCAGTGCCATCGGCGGCGATGCCAGCGGACCCGGCACCAATGCAGGCGATGCGAGCGGCGGACTTGCCCAGCTTTCCGCCACGGGCGAGTCCGTGGTTGCTGCCGGCTATGCCCAGGTCCTGGTAGACCTGGCGGGCGGGTCCGGACTTTCCTCAGAAGGTGGCAATGTCACCGGCGGCGCGGTCGATGTCACGGTCAGCGGTCCGGGTACCGAAATGCAAGTCGGCAACCTCGGGGCCAGCATGTTCCGCACCCAGTCGACGGGCGGCTTCACCGGTGGTGGCGACGGCATCGGCGGGACTGCCACCGGCGGCGATGTAGACCTAACGGTCAGCGACGGAGCCGTGCTCGCGTTCGCTCCTCCACTCCTGCCTTCCACGCTGCAACCCGTCATATCCTCCGTCACGCTTGGCGGGGGTTCGGCCGCCAACGGTGGTGCCGGTGGCGCTGCGTCGGGCGGCACGGTTGACCTGTTGCTCTCATCGGGCGAACTTAGGTCCACGGCACTGGCCGTCAGCAACTCTGCTGTAGGCGGCAACGGCGGGGGCAGCATCGCAAGCGTGGCGGGCGGGGCCGCAACGGGCGGCTCCACCACGGTCACGGCCCTCTCCGGATCGATCCTCGATAGTGCCCTCCAGGCCACGACTTCAACCATTGGCGGCAACAGCACATCCAGCAGCGCGGCGGGCAATGCCACAAGCGGAACGCTCAACGTATTGTTCGATGAGTCCAATATCGACCTGTCGGGCAACTCGCTGTTCCGCCAAACTGCCGTGGGCGGCAATAACAACGCATCCGGAGCAGGCGGCAATGCCGCGACGGGTAGCGTGATTTTCGCCATGCAGAACGGCACCCTGCTGTTCGACCAGGCAGGTTCGCTGCTGACCATCAGCGGTCTCGCCAGCGCTGGAACTGGCGGCAGCGCTGGCGGCAACGCCCAGACGGCCCTCGTCTCGGTCTTGTTCGACAATTCGCCGGTTACCGGAACCAGCCTGGTGACAGAAAGCCTCGCCGGGGCCGGCAACAGCCTGGCCAACACCAATGCCGGCACTGCCCAGTCGGGTTCGGCCGTGGTCCGCTTCGGTCCGGGCACGGCAACGATCGGCTCTGTTGCGGTCGACACCACGGCAACCAGCTTCAACACCGGCACCGCCACAGGCGGCCTGGCGCAGGTGGTGGTCCAGAGCATCGGCGCTTCGCTGGCGACCGGTTCGCTTGCGGTCACCGCAGATGCCGTTGTGCCCGATACCGGCACGGGCACCGCCGGGCAGTTCTATATCGACGCGCTGAGCACCGGCGTGCTGCAAGCCGACACGCTTTCCGCCTCGGCACAGGACCGCAACACCCTTACGATGGAAAGCCACAACTCGCGGCTGCAGGCCCTGCTCGGCGGCCAGATCCGGGTGCTGGATGATGCCAATGTGGTGAGCACGGGTAATATCGCCTTCGATACCTCGTCGGGCGGGCTGATCCTGGGCGGAACATCCACGACCGACCTGACCGCGCTGTTCAACGTCTATGCCTACAACCTGCTGCGGATCACCGGCGACAACATCAGCCTCCCCAGCCTTGCTGCCGGCCAGCTGTCGCTGAGTTCGGACGATATAGACATTGCCACCGGCGCGAGGGTTCTGGCGCCAACACTGTTCATCAACGCGATAGACGCCGTCAACCCGGCCACTCTGGGCGGCAGTACACAAGAGGCCGGTTACACCCTGACCCAGGCCGAATTCGACCGCATCCAGGCTGACATCCTGAATATCAGCAGCGTCGATACGCCAAGCCTGTTCGCTGACTTGGAACTGCGCAATCTCCAGCTTTCCGGCAGCCTGGCTGCGGGCGGCTTCTCGGAAGTCTCGCTTCACACCGATGGCACAATGCTGGTGACCGGCCAGCTCGATTTCACCTCGGTCGCATCGACCGATGACCTGTATCTATCTGCCGGCGACCGGCTGGAGTTCCTCCTGCCCGGCGGCGGCATCGCCATGAATGACGCCAATTTAAGCGTCCCGGGACTTGCTGGTACGCTCCACCTCGGCTCCCGCTCGATTTTTGCAGCCGACAGTACCCTGCTCGCCCTGATCCGGACCGATCCGGACAGCGCAACACTCGGCCCCCTGTTGCTGGGCAGCGGGACCAACACCGTCGATGGCTCGTTCCTGTTCGCCAATGCGGTCGTGATTGCCGCGGGCGATCATATCCTGACGCAGAACACCGGCGTGGGTGCCGACATGTCGGGGATTATCGTGGGCCCGGGTGGTCTGCGCATCCGGCGTGAGCTCGATTATGGCCCGGGCACCATGCGCGTCATCACCTTCGGCGCGCAGGACAACGGCACCGGGACTTTCACCGTCGATGACGACTTTTTCGCCCTGGTAGACTTCTCCTCGACCAACCTGGCCGCCGACTACACCGTCGATGCAACGCTGAACGAGTGCAACATCATCACCGGCACTTGCGGTGCCCCGCCTCCGCCGCCGCCGCCGCCGCCGCCACCACCGCCACCTCCGCCACCGCCTCCGCCGCCGCCTCCACCGCCGCCGCCGCCGCCGCCACCACCGCCTCCGCCTCCGCCTCCGCCGCCGCCGCCGCCGCCGCCGCCTCCACCACCGCCTCCGCCACCGCCACCGCCACCGCCGCCACCGCCACCGCCACCTCCGCCTCCGCCGGAACCGGAAATCGGGGTGCCGCTGACCAGCAGCGACTATGTCGAGCCGCCAGAGCTCGTCACCAGTGGCGATGCGCTGGTCCAGGTCGAGGAAGATGCCACTTTCGGGATGGAATTCCCGCTTGCGCTCAACCCTCCGCCGGTTCGCGAGCAGGGCGTGGTCAACGACCCTGTAACCAGCGGGGGCGACAGCTCGGCGCTGGGCTTCGGCCAGCCCGCACTCGAGGACGAGGAATGAGCCTGATGTTACCCCCCGTCCGCAAAAGCCGCAGCCTCGTCCTGCCCATCCGGTCCCTGCTGGGTCCGATTCTGGGTCCAATTTTGGCGCTGACTATCGCGCTGCTCCCGCAGACCGTGGCCGCCCAATCTGCAGCCCCGACGCAATCCGTTGGCCTGCGAGATTCGATCCCGATCGGATCGAACGGCCTGTGCGAAGCGCAGATCCAGTCACCCCGGCCCGGCGAAGGCCTGTTCGACCGGCGCTATATCATCGTGTGCCGCGATGCCGCCGCCGCCGTGGGCACGCTGCAGGTATTCGGCAGCACCACGCCGACATCCGCGCTAGCCGCTTTGTCCGGCACTGGAACCCAGTGTCGCACTGCGGACCTCGCCACGCTGCCTGCCGGGTTGGCCGGGGGCATGGCACAAACCTGCACCCTCGCCGGCAACGGGCTGGAGCAACTGGTTGTGGCGGGCCAGCGCAATGGCCGTGTGTTCGCCGCCAGCGGGCTGGCGGTCTATGCCGATGCCCTGCGTCTGGGCCTCGCCTCGCTGGTCAGCGATCGGCTGGTCGAAGGCACGGTCGAAGTTCCGCTGACCCAGGCCGGCGACACGCAGGCTTTCGCCCGAGCTCAGGCCGAGGCGATCTCCGCCGAAGTTGCGCTGGATGAAGCCTATCGCCGGTCCAACGCCGGCAATTTTGCCGAGGCGGCGGAATTTTTTGCGGTTTCCGCTGACACTCTGCAGGGGGCCAACGCCACCGAAGCGCTGCTGAACGAAGGTTTGCAGCAGTCAAACCTGGGCAATTTCCTGCACGCCCGCAGCCTGTTCGGCCAGGCCCGGGCTGCTGCTGCAACCGATCCCGTGCTGGCCCGGCTGGCGCGCAATTTCCAGGCGATCGATGCGCTCAACCGAGATAATGCAGCTGAAGCACTGCAACTGCTCGACACCCCGTTGCCGGAAATATCCGACAGCATGGCAGCAACCCTGCAATTGCAGATCGACATTGCCCTGGCGGAACGGCTGTCGTCCGAACAAGGCAATTCAATCTCCGGCGTGGGCAGCGATCTCACGCTGCTGGAACGCATCCAGTTGCTCGATGGACAATCGACCTATCTGCGCGGATCGGCCTTGCGGTTGAGCGGCAGTGCGACCGCGGCGGAAGCCGTGTTGCTCAAAGCCCAATCCGATATTGCCGCAGTGCGCGAAGGGCGGGTGATGTCGGTCCTGTGGCTGCGCGCGCAGATCCTGGCCGAACTGGCCGAACTGGCCGAAGCCCGGGGCGATATTGCCGGGGCCGAAAGCCTGCACCATCAATCGGTGGCTATGCTGGCAGGCAGTTATCCCGGATCGCCTGCCCTGGTCAGCGCCAAAGCCCAGCTGGCCGGCCTGTTTGCCCGTACCGGACGCGAAGCCGAAGCCGTTGCCCTGTATCGCCAGTTGGTGGACGAGACCGACGGGCGGCCCGCCGCCTCGCTTCGGCGGCTGTTCGCGCCCTATTTCAGCATCCTTGCCGCCCGCGCGGGTGATGGCCCCGGCGGCTCAACCGCAGCTGCCGAGATGTTCGATGCCAGCCAATTGCTGCTGCGTCCGGGCCTGGCCCAGACGCAGGCCGTGCTGGCGCGCGAGCTGTCGGGTGGCAGTGACGAGGCGGCGCAATTGTTCCGCCAGTCGATCAACCTGTCGCGCTCGATCGAGGTGTTGCGGGGCGAGGTTGCGCTGGCCGAAACCAATGTGGCGGCCCAAGCGCCCGATGCCGCCACCGCGCTGCTGTTGCTGACCACCGAACTGGACCTGCTCAGCCAGCGCCAGCTTGTCGTGCAGCAGCAATTGGCCGCTTTCCCGCGTTATCGCGCGGTCAGCGATGAACGCATGCCGCTGGCCGAATTGCAGCAGGCGCTGGGCAATGGTGAGGCCTATCTCAAACTGGTGATGCTGGAAGAGGCGGCCTATGCCATCTATGTGGAAAGCGGCAGCGCCACCACCTATCGCCTGTCCGCCAGTCCGGCTGAAATAGGCACCATGGTGGATGCCCTGCGGGATTCCATTGCGGTGGAGGAAGGCGGTCAGACGATCACCTATCCGTTCGAGATCAGCACTGCGCGCACGCTGTACAACACGCTGCTGGGGCCGGTGAATGTCCGCATGGCGCAAATCAGCCACCTGGTGTTCGAGCCCGATGGCGCGATGTTGCGGCTGCCTGCCAACCTGCTGGTGATGGATGATGCCAGCGTCAGCCGCTATGCTGCCCGGACGCAAGATCCTGCAGCCGATGCCTATGACTATCGCGGCACCGCCTGGCTTGGCCGGGCGATGCAGGTGACCACGGCGGTATCGCCCAGTTCATTCCGCGATGTGCGTACTGCGCGCCGTTCGGATGCGCGCAGCGAATACCTCGGCCTGGGGCAGAACCTGCCCGCCGTGCAAGGCGCCAGCCAGCCCACTGGCACGCGCGGCGGGATCGTGGGAGAGCGTTGCGCTTGGTCGCCGCTCACCTGGGGCAATCCGATCTCGGCCGCCGAACTGCGCAGCGCCAGCACTTTGCTGGGCAACAACGGCGGAGGGGTCACGCTCCTCACTGATGGCGATTTCACCGATACCCGGTTGAAGGCGATGGACGATCTGGATGAATACCGCATCCTGCACTTTGCCACCCACGGGCTGGTCACCTCGCCCGAACCCGATTGCCCGCCGCGCCCCGCGCTGCTGACCAGCTTCGGGGACAGCGATTCCGATGGCCTGCTGACTTTCGCCGAGATCTTCGACCTGCAACTGGATGCCGACCTGGTGATCCTGTCAGCTTGCAACACCGCCAGCGTTGGCGGGCTTGCCGCCAGCCGCGAGGCAGGCGTTACCACCGGCGGCGATTTTGCGCTGGATGGCCTGGTCCGCGCATTCGTGGGAGCCGGCGGACGCACCGTGGTGGCAAGCCACTGGCCGGTGCCGGATGATTATAACGCCACCGACCGGCTGATCTCGGGCTTCTTCGAAGCGGGCAGCGGCCAGACCACCACCGAAGCGCTGCGCCTCAGCCAGTTGGCGCTGATGGACGATGCCGATACCTCGCACCCGTTCTACTGGTCGGCCTTCGCGGTGGTGGGTGATGGGGCAATCCCGCTGCGCCGTTAAAATCCCTCTCCCCTTGGGAGAGGGTTGGGTGAGGGTTATTGCGAGCAGGAATTGCGGTAAAGACTGCCCGCCCCCAACCCCTCCCACCGGGAGGGGAGCAAAAAGCTACCTGCCCCAGTCCTCGTTCGCGCGGGCGATCAGATAGGCGTGGATCGCGTCGGCCTCCTCCTGGTTGAGCAGGTCCGAGAAGTTCGCCATGCCCTTTTCCAGATACAGCCCTTCCAGCACGATGCGGTTGAACGTGGCATGGGTTTCGGCCGTCATATGGCGTAGGTCCTTGACCCCGCCGATGGCGTTCTGGCCGTGGCACACCGCACAGGTCTGGGCGAACAGCAACTGGCCCCGCGCCACGGTCGCCTCGCTGGCGCGCAGGGCGGGCGGTTCGGGCGGGGCGCTGGCATCGACCGCGAGCGGCGGCAATTGCGCCGTGCCGCCCAGCCGGAACACCAGCAGGCGGGCCGGTGCACGCGGCATCTCGATCCCGGCACCGCGCTCGATCTGCGCCGCACCGCCGCCCCACCCGGCATTGATGGCGATGTATTGCACGCCATCAAGCTCATAGGTGATAGCCCCTGCCACCGGCGCGCTTTGCGTGGGGAATTCCCACACTTGCGTGCCATTGCGCGCATCGAACGCGGCAAAGGTCTGGCGGGTGGTGCCTTCGAATACCAGGTCGCTGGCTGTCACCATCACACCGCCATTGCCGTGGCGCGGCAGTTCGACCTGCCAGGCCACCCGGTTGGCGACCGGATCCCATGCGGTGAGCCAGGCTTTCTCGTAACTGTTGGCCTCGGCCGTCAATTCGCCCCGGCGACGCGCTGCCTCGCCGGTATAGCCGCCCCAGCCGCTGTTCGATCGCATGGGTTGCGGCGTCCAGCCCGGTTGCAGGGCATAGATGAACGCGCTTTGGTAAGCGGGGAAATAGGCCAGACCGGTGCGCGGAGAAAACGCCATCGGGAACCAGTTGTGCGCCCCGCCCGGCCCCGGCGCGACAATACGCGGATCTTCGCCATAACGCACCGCATCGGTGGTGATAGGCCGTCCATCGGCTTCGAACCCCGCATTCCAGTTCTGGTACACGTGCGCGCCCGCCTGGATGAATTCACCGGTCGCCCGGTCGATCACATAGAAGAACCCATTCTTGGGGGCCTGCATCAGCACCTGCCGCATGCGTCCGTCGATCTCCAGATCGGCCTGGATCATGCTCTGGGTGCAGGTCCAGTCCCACTCCTCACCCGGGTTCATCTGGTAATGCCAGCGGTATTCGCCGCTGGTGGCATCCAGCGCCACGATCGAGCAGACGAACAGGTTGTCGCCTTCATTGCCGGACCGATAAAACCGTGCGTGCGGCACCGCATTGCCGGTGCCGACATAGACCAGGTTCAGCGCCGGATCATAGGCGATGGCATCCCACGGATTGGCCCCGCCGCCCAGCTGCCGCCACATGCCTTCATCCGCCCAGGTCTCGCGCATCAGGGCGTTTACACTGTCCGAAGCAGCGCCATCGGGCGTGTCTGTCGGGCTGGGGGTGAGGTAGAACTTCCACGCCTGTTCGCCGGTGTTCACATCATAGGCGGACACAAACCCGCGCACGCCAAGGTCGCCGCCCGATTGGCCCACCACTACCAGGTTGCCGAACACCCGCGGCGCACCGGTGATCGAATAGGCATAGCCGCTGTCCACTTCGAACGTGCGGCTGGACCAGATCGGCTGGCCGGTGCGCTTGTCCAGTGCGATCAGCCGGCCATCCAGCGTGGCGATCACCACCTTGTCGCCATGCATGGCAAGGCCGCGGCTGACCGGCTCGCAACAGGCCAGCCGCCCGAATTCGCGCGGGGTCTGCGGATCATAGGTCCACAGCACCGCACCGGTGCGCGCGTCATAGGCGGTGGTGATGTTCCAGCTGAGCGTGTTGTACAGCACCCCATCGGCATAGAGCGGCGTCGCCTCGACCCCGCGATAGGTATCCAGATCGGCAAACCATGCCAGGCCAAGCTGGTCCACGTTGCCCGCGTTGACCTGCGTCAGCGGGCTGAACCGCTGGGCGGTGTAATCGCGTCCATCGCTGGTCCATTCGCCCGCTGCAGGATTGGCCAGCGGGTCGGCAGAGGCGGCAGGCGCAGCGGCCACGGCTTGCGGCGCGCTGGTAGACTGGCATCCCACCAGCGCGAGGGCAAACCCTGCGAGCAGGGTGGATTTCAAACTCGTCTGCATCAATCAATCCTGTTCGGTGGGCGGCAGCGCGATGGGCTGCGTCCCGTCAGCTTGCCGGCCAACACCCAGGCTTTCCATCTGCTCCGCCGTACCTGGCGGGCGGTGATAGGCACCGACGGTGGCCGTATCGGGCGCGAAAGCCTCGCCCGTCACCGGGTTGGGATAGTGGAACGGCGCGATGTAATAGGCCGGATAGGTCAGGTAGACCGTGCTCGGCGGCAGGTCCGGCGGCGGGTTGAACTTGTCGGGCCAGGTGTTGTTGAGCGCGTTTTCGCCCCAGCCCTGCCAGTTGGTATACATGGTGAAGGGTCCGGTCAGGCGACTGATGCGCCACACGCCGTCCTCGCCCTTCTCGAACTCGTCCTCGTACAGCGGCAGGCCCCAGCCCGAACTGGCCATCACGAAAGCGCGGGCGCGCAGCCAGCCGGTCTGCCCATCGGGCGAGACATTGACCACCGGCTGGAATTGCATGTGGTTGGTGATCATCCCTACGTTGGCGCCATCGGGCCCGAAGGCGGTCTGCATGTATTCGAGCACGCGGTCCTGCCCCACAAAAATGCCCTTGCCGCCGATTTCCAGCGTCGCATCTTCGGTGAACAGCTCGCTCAGGTGCGTCCACTGGCCCTTGTCCACAAAGTAGCCATAAGTGCGCTGCACTCGCTCGATATCGTTCATGTCCTCCAGCCGGGTGATGCGGGCATCGAGGCTGTCGAGGAGGGCATCGGTGCTCACCTCCTGCGCTGCGGCGGGGGTGGCCAGCGCGATGAGCGCGGCGGCTAAAACCAGGTTACGCATCATCATTCCCTCCCCGCAATATCATCACGCGGCTGCACCACCGTGATCGGCTCGCCGGTCACCGGATGGGGATAGCTGAATTCCGGGATGTAGTTCTGCGGGAACGCGCGATAGACCACCGTCGGCGGTTCATCCGGCGGGAATACCGCGCTCGGCCCTTCCATCGGCAAGGCGGAGCGCATCCAGCCGGCATCGTAATCGGTCATGCCGGTGGGATAGAAGTGCAGGCTGGATATCTTCCAGACATCGCCCTCCTTCACATACTCGTTCTCGTAAATGCCCACGCCCCACACGCCGTTGGCGCCCGGTTCGCTCAGCATCACCATGCCCTGCCAGCGGGCCGTGGCGGTCATGCCATTGTCGCCCACGCGGATCACCGCCTGCAACTGCATGTGGTTGTTGAGGTGGCCCGGGGCCAGACCTTCCGGCCCAAACAGCAGCAGCGCCCGTTCGATCCGTTGTTGCCCGATATAGACCCCGCGCTGGCCATATTCGAACCGGCCGTTGCGGGTGAACAGGGCTGCCACCTCGGGCCACATGCCCTTGTCGAAGTAGTAGCCGTAGCTGGCCTGGAGCAGTTCGATGGCGTTCTGGTCCTCCAGCCGCTCGACTCGCTCACGCATCTGGGCGAGGCGCTGGTCGGCGCTTTGAGCGAAGGTCGGAACTGCCACGCAGAGCGCGATGGCGGAGGTGAGTGCAAGACGGATCATTCCGGCGTTCATTCCACTGGCCTCCCCGTAACCGGATGGCTTGCCTGGAACGGCGGCACCTGCACTGCGGGAAATGGCTGGTAAGTGGCAGAAGTGGGCCGGTCCGGCGGGTAATCTACCGAAGCCTGGCTGCGCGCCAGCCCCTCCTCACCCTGCAACCGCGCCCATCCTTGCGCATAGGGGGCGACGAAGTTGACGTAGAGGTGCAGGCTTTTCAGCTTCCACACCCCATCCTCGCGGACATAAGTGTTCTCATAGATCCCGTCGCGCCATTCGGCGTGTTGGCGGTATTGGCCCAGCATCCCAAGATCGCGCCAGCGGGCGGTGGCGGTCAGCGCATCGTCTGCCACCACGATGGCGGGTTGCAGGGTCACCCATTCGTTCAACTGGCCGTAGATCAACCCCTCTTGCCCGCCATGCAGGCGGCGCAGGTATTCCTCGATCCGGGTCCGGCCCTGATATACCCCGTCCACGCCCAGCTCGATCGTGCCATCATCGGCAAACAGGTCCGCCGCTTCCTTCCACAGCCCGCGATCGATGTAGAAGCCGAAGGCGCGTTGCAGGTTCATGATGGCGCGGGCACCTTCCAGCACTTCGACGCGATTGGTCAGCTCCGCCACCTCGGCCCGCACGCGGGCGTCGGACATCTGCGCCTGCGCTGGCAGGGGAGAGGCCAACAAGGCCGCAAACATAAGAACACGCTGCATCACTGGCCTCCCGGAATGGCGACATTGCGCACGATGAAGGGGCCGGGATCCTGCCCGGCGGCCGGGCCAAACATGAAGCGCAGCTTGCCCTCGGGATAGAACGCCCGGCCATTCACCGCGGTGACGGAACTGGCATAGTCCACGCCCGTGGCAATAGTCTCGATCTCGGCCCGGTCCCCCTGGATGGTGACCACGGTAATGGTGCCAGCGTTACCTTCCGATTGCAGGAAGCGGTTGCCCGACAGCAGGCGCAGGCCATCCGGCCCGCCCATCGGCTGCGACGGGGTCAGCACGGTCGCCCCGGTGAAATTGCCCGCCGCATCCATGTTGACCCGCACCAGATTGTTGCGCTGGATCGCGTTCATATATAGCGTGCCGTCACCTGCCAGCGCGATCCCGTCGGCGCTGGCGAACTCGGGATCGGTCGCCCACACCCTGAAGGAAGAACCGCCGTTCGCCAGCTTGAGGATGCGTCCGCCCAGCGTCTCGGTGGCATAGACATCGCCATTCGCCGCCACAGTCATGTCGTTGCACATCATCGGACCTTGGGTCGCACCTTCCGCATTGAACGGATAGGTTGCCACAAGTGTGCCATCGCCCAGCCGGAAGGTCTTGATGGCAGGCGCGCCCGCTTCGCCCTGGCGGGGATTGCTGCACACCCAGAGGAGGCCGCGCGCGTCATCCGCCAGCACGCCGAACACGGTGGCGAGGCCGTTGTCTGCATCGGGCACGATCCAGGGATTGGCGACAGTGCTGCCAGGCGCGGCGCGGAAGATCGTGCCGGGATTGCTGCCGATATAGAGGTATCCGGCGGCATCCGAGGTAATGCTCTCGGGGAACAGCCGCTCACCCTGTAGCGTAATGTCGGGCGACGGCGAGCCGGCTGGCATGGTTGCACAGCCCGCCAGCACCATCACCGCTGCAAAAATCGCCAACCCTCTGCCCATCAACCCGCGCCCTCCCCAAGCGTCTGCGGCGCATCATAGGGCGCAGAGGCAAAGTGAAAAGGGCGCAGATGTGCCATTTTGTCGCTTTGCCCTTGAAGCTGACCCTCGCCCGGCGCAATGGTTGCGCTACCATAGGAAGAGAGAGGGATGCCGGTGATGGATCAGGTGGCGATGTCGCGACGCGAATTGCTGGCGGCGGGGGCGGGTGCCTCGCTGGCTCTGACAGCGGGCGAGGCGCTGGCACAGGAGGCCGTGGGACAGCCGCTGCCGGGCGGGGCCAGCCTGCCCGACGAGGCGTCAGACCGGATGGGCTGGGCCATCGTGGGGCTTGGCAGCTTTGGCGTGAACCAGGTGATCCCCGGTTTCGCCAACGCCCGCCTCAGCAAGATTACCGCTTTCGCTTCCGGCAATCCGGCCAAGGCGCTCGACCTTGGCGCACGCTACGGCGTGACCCGGCTGTACGACTACGCCAATTTTGACAGCATGGCCGACGATCCGGCGATCGATTGCGTCTACATCCTCCTGCCAGTCGGCCTCCATGCCGAATACACCATTCGCGCATTGCGGGCAGGCAAGCATGTGCTGTGCGAAAAGCCGATGGCCTCCACTGCGGCAGAGGCGCAGGCCATGGTCGATGCGGCCCGTGTGGCAAACCGCCAGCTTGGCGTGGCCTATCGCGTGCATTTCGAGCCCAACAACCGCGAGGCACAGCGCCGGATCGCGGCGGGCGAGCTTGGCACCATGCGTTATATTTCAGCCGAACACGGCTTTTCCGCCAACCCGGATTATCCGCCGCACAAGTGGCGGTTGGAAAAGCTGTTGGGCGGCGGCGGATCGATGTACGACATCGGCATCTATGGCCTCAACACTTCGCTGATGATGCTGCCGGGTGATCGCGTGACCGGCGTCACCGCGCACTACGCCACGCCCTCCGGCGATCCACGGTTTAACGAGGTTGAAGGCGCGGTGGACTTCCGCCTGCGGATGGCCAGCGGGATCAATGTCCAGTGCTCGTCCAGCTATTGCTATAGCCCCTATGTCAGCCGCCAGCGCTATTTCGGCAGCACGGCCAGCATCGAGATGCAGCCTGCCACCACCTATGATGACAACCGCATTGTGCTCGAAGGCGGCGGCCAGCCCCCGCGCGAATTCCGCAGCGGCGATCCGATGACGCAGTTTGCCGCGCAAGTTGATGGCTTCTCCGCCGCCGCGCGGGCGAACATGCCGCATCTTACGCCCGGTGAAATGGGCCTGCGCGATATGCGGCTGATCGAGGCGATCTATGCCAGCGCCGATGTCGATGGGGCGGTGGTGGCGGTGGATATTGCGGTGTAGAAAGCCCTCTCCCCTCGGGAGAGGGTTGCTGCCCGCCCCCGCCCCTCCCACGGGGAGGGGAGTACTAGCGCTTTATATCACCGCCTTTGCCGCCCAGATCGCCCACCCTAAAATCGGGCAGGTCGCCAGGCATGGCGTGCTTGAGCAGGGCCAGCGACAGACCCGCGTCCAGCGCGCCTGCCAGATCGGCGGGATCGACCAGCCAGCGATGCAGCACGCCTGTAGCGAAGGCATCGCCGCTGCCGATCCGTTCCACCACCTGGCCCAGCGGACGCTCGTCGATTTCCGCGAACCGGTCGGGCGTGTCGATCCGCGCACCCAAAAACTGCACGCCGCCCGCTTCCACTTCGCGGCGGGTGTGGGCAATCGCGCCAAGCGCGGGAAAAGCGGCGAACATGGCCGCTGCCACCACGGCCGGATTCTCGCCGGCAAAATCGCTCCCCAGCAACAGCCCGGCATCGCGAGAATCGCCAAACAGCAGGTCCACTTGCGCCATGATGGGTGCCAGCACGCTGCGCGGATCGCGGCCTGAAGCTTGCCACAGGCTGGCGCGGAAGTTGCCATCGAAGCTGACGGTTGCGCCTTGCGCCCGAGCAGCCTGCGCCAGCGCCAGCGTCAGGTCTGCTGCGGCTTCGCTCACCGCAGGCGAAATGCCGGACAGGTGCACATGGCCCACTCCTGCAAGCGCGGCGGGAAGATCGAAGTCCCCTGCCCCAGCAAGCGCAAAGGCGCTGCCCGCCCGGTCATAGATCACACCGCCGCCACGCGGCCCGGCGGCAGGTTCGTGAAAATACAGCCCCATGCGACCCGGTCCGGTGCCGAGGTGTGCGAGGTCCAGCGCTTCTGTGGCCAGCCGGCGGCGGGCAATTTCACCCAATGGGCTGGCCGGCAGGATCGAGACCATCCGCACCCGGTGGCCCAGTTGCGCCAGCCCCACAGCGACATTGGCCTCCGCCCCGCCCACATGGACATCGAGGCCATCGGCCCGCCGCAGCGACGTTCCCCCTTGCGGAGCCAGCCGCAGCAGCACTTCGCCAAAGCAGGCAATATGGGCCAAACGTCAGTCCTCCGGCATGCGTGCCGGCTCCATGCGCGGCACCAGCGCATGGATTAGACCGAACGCGATCAGGTATGCCAGCCCCGCATAGATCACGATCGGCACGTATGACCCGGTCAGTTCCAGCGTCCAGCCGGTCGCCTGTGCGATCAGCATCCCGCCCACTGCGCCAGCCGCGCCGCCCATGCCCGCAATCGTCGCCACGGCGCGGCGCGGGTAGAGGTCGGTAATCATGGCAAAGATGTTGGATGAAAACGCCTGGTGCGCCGCTGTACCCAGGCCGATCAGCAGTACCGCCACCAGCGGGCTGGAGGCATTGGCCACGGTCACCAGCGGCACCGCCAGCAGTGCGGCGATAAACAAGGTGGTCTTGCGCGCGCGGTTGACGCTCCACCCCCGCGCAATGAAGTGCGATGACAGCCAGCCACCAGCAATCGCGCCCACGTCCGCCAGCAGGTAGACCCCGATCAGCGCCGGACCGATGGTCGCCAGCACGCCGCTGCTGGCTGTGGGGAACAGTTCCATCCCTTGGGTGCGGGCGAGGAAATCGGGCAGCCAGAACAGGAACAGGTACCACACCGGATCGGTGAAGAATTTGCCGCAAATGAAATACCACGCCTGCCGCTGGCGCAAGGCGTGCTTCCAGCCGAGCGGAGGCCCGGCCACGTCCTCGCCATCCTGTTCGATCCAGGCGCGTTCTTCCGGCGTCACCTTTTCATGTTCGGCTGGCGTGCGGAAGAACCTGAGCCACGCCCACAGCACGGCGAAGCCGATCGCGCCGGTGACCAGGAAAGCGGATTGCCAGCCATAGGCGCCCGCAATGCCGATGGCGATGATCGGGGTCAGCAGCACGCCCACGTTGGCCCCGGCGTTGAGGATCCCCACACCCAGCGCCCGTTCGCGGCGGGGGAACCATTCGGCCACCGACTTGACCGCGCCGGGATAGGCTGCACTTTCAGCCACGCCCAGCACCACGCGGGCGATGATGAAGGCCAGCACGCTGCGGGCGGCGGCGTGGAAGCAGGCGGCGATGGACCATAGCGCGATGGCAATGGCCACGCCCTTGCGCGTCCCCACCTTGTCAAGCCAGCGCCCCACCACCAGCAGGCCCAGCCCGTAACTGGCCTGGAAAGCGGTGACGATGTTGCCGTAATCGACCTCGCTCCACCCCAGGTCATCCTCGATCACCGGCTTCAGCACGCCGATGATCTGCCGGTCGATGTAATTGATGGTGATGACGAAGAACAGGATCGCACAGATCGCCCAGCGGTACTTGCCCGCCGGTTTCTGCACCCCTGTTACGCCGCTGGTGGACGCATTCATGCCCGGCCGCCGGGGCCGGTGGTATGCCAGTGGGACATTATCTTTCCCCTCTCCCTGATAGCGCTACCATATGTTAGGTTGGCGAGAGGTCAATAGCCGTCAGCTTCCGCCGCCGCACGGATGCGGGCGCGCAGCAGGCGGCCACCCTCGGTCAGGTGCTCATCGGTCCAGCCGGATGGCGGTGCACCGGGCACCAGCGCGGCGCTGGTCTCGTCACGATCGCCGATCGACCACGCGATCCATGACACGCCGTTGGCCTCGGCCCAGTCCCACCAGGCTATGCTCGATGCCAGGTCGATCGGGCCATTACCGGTCGCTTCCACCACGCCGAATTCGGTGACCATCAGCGCGAGACCAGACGCCAGCGCCGCATCCCCCTTGGCGCGCAGGTCTGCCTTGTGGGTGGCAGCATAGTAATGGAACGTATAGCCGATGTTCGCGCCAACCAGCGGGTCCGCGGCGGCGATGTCAACATCCTGACTCCAGCTGGGCGATCCGGCGATAATCAGGTTGTCCGGGTCATGCGCGCGGATCGCGGCAATCATCCGCTCGTGATACGGCTTCACGTCGCGGCTCCAGTCCACCCCATCGCGCAGCGGCTCGTTGAACGGTTCGTAGATCAGGTTGTCGAGGTGGCCATAGCGGCGGGCGATTTCAGCCAGGAACTGCTCGGCATCGTCCGGGTGGTTGCGGTGGGCGTGCCAGTCCACGATCACATAGATGCCGTTGGCCGCCGCCGCCTCGATTACCGTGGCGGCCTTGGTCAGTTCGCGGTTCATATGGTTGAGCGCGGAATCCTCGCCCTCTGCCGCGATGGCCGCACGCACCACCGTCACTTTCCAGTCACTTGCCAGCCAGTCGACCGTTTCGGTGGTGTAGTAGTGCGGGGCCCATTGGCTCCAGAACAGGCTCATCCCGCGCAGGGTGACTGGCTGGCCGTGTTCGTCCATCACGCGGTTGCCCGATATGGCCAGCGCGCCGTGGCGGGCCACGGGGGTGCCGAGGGGAGCATCGACTGCGGCAAACGGAGCAAATTGCGGGCGTTCCGCCGTGCAACTAGCCAGGACCAGCACCAACAATCCGGCAGCAATCAGCCTTTTCATGCGCTATCTCCCTGCTGGCTTGCCCCGGTCCTGCCCTGCCGGGATATTGCCGTGCGCCGCTTATGCTTTATGGTAGCGCTAACGCGAGAGGATTGTCACCCATGAAGATTACCGCCGCAAGGGTCATTGTCTGTTCGCCCGGGCGCAATTTCGTGACCCTGCTGATCGAGACCGACCAGGGCGTGACCGGCATCGGCGATGCCACGCTCAATGGCCGCGAGCTGTCGGTTGCGAGCTACCTCAACGATCACGTGATCCCAAACCTGATCGGCCGCGATCCGCGGCAAATCGAAGACATCTGGCAGTTCCTTTATCGCGGGGCCTACTGGCGGCGCGGCCCGGTGACGATGAGCGCGGTCTCCGCCGTCGATACCGCGCTGTGGGACATCAAGGGCAAGATGGCCGGCATGCCGCTGTACCAGCTGCTTGGCGGGCGCAGCCGAGACAAGGTGATGGTGTATGGCCATGCCAACGGTACCACGCTGGAAGAAACGGTGGATGCGGTGGGTGCCTATATCGACATGGGCTACCAGGCAGTGCGCGCGCAAAGCGGCGTGCCGGGGATCGACAAGGCTTACGGCGTGGCGCGCGGCACGCTGCACTATGAACCGGCCGATGCCGCCCTGCCGACCGAGACCGTGTGGGACACGCCCAAGTACCTGCGCTTTGTGCCACGCCTGTTCGAGAAGCTGCGCGAGACATACGGCGAGGAGCCCCACCTGCTGCACGATGTCCACCACCGCCTGACCCCCAACGAGGCGGCGCAACTGGGCAGGTCGCTGGAGGAGTTCCGCCTGTTCTGGCTGGAAGACCCGACGCCTGCTGAAAACCAGCAGGCCTTCCGCCTGATCCGCGAACGCACCACCACGCCGCTTGCTGTGGGCGAGATCTTCAACACCATCTGGGATTGCAAGGAGCTGATCGAGCACCAGCTGATCGACTATATCCGCTGCACCGTACTGCGCGCCGGCGGCATCACCCACCTGCGCCGCATCGCCGACCTGGCCAGCCTGTACCAGGTCCGCACCGGCTGCCACGGGGCGACCGATCTGTCGCCTGTTACCATGGGCGCGGCGCTGCATTTCGATACCTGGGTGCCCAATTTCGGGATCCAGGAATATATGCGCCATTCGAACGAGACCGACGCGGTATTCCCGCATGACTACCGCTTCGATCGCGGCTTCCTGTACTGCGGTGAAACGCCTGGCCACGGTGTGACGATTGATGAGCAGCTGGCAGCGAAATACCCGTACAGCCCGGCCCAGCTACCCGTGGCACGGCTGGAGGACGGGACGATGTGGAACTGGTAACAGCCTAAGGCATCGGCTCGCCATGATAGAGCAGGCCGCTCTCGGTTCCGGCATCGAACACCGGGCCGGGCGTGCTGCCATCGTGGACAATCACGCTGATTTCGCGCCATTCGGCCATGCCGGGAAAGCTGCCTTCGCGGGTGCCGATGGCCAGCTGGCGGGCGTTATCATGCCATACCAGCGGGATGCGGCTGAATTCGCCGCGGGTGTAGCCCATGTCCGCGCCATCGTCCTCATACAGTGAGAACGCGCCATCGGCTCCGGCGAACACGTGCACGGTCAGCGGGCCTTGCGGGTTTTCGCCGGTGTTTTGCACCAGTTCGCCCAGCGGGATGACAGCGCCGGCCCGCACGAACAACGGCACACGTTCGCGCGGAGCATCGACGGTGATCGTCTGACCGCCTGCATGGCGCGCGCCGGTGGCCGCATCGTACCAGTCGGCCCCGGCGGGCAGGTACACCTGGCGGGTGCGGGCCATGAATTCGGTAATCGGGGCAACCATGATCGATGGGCCCAGTAGGTACTGGTCGTCGATCTCCCACGTTTGCCGGTCGGCGGCAAAATCCATCACCAGCGGGCGCATTATCGTGCCGTCGGTGTAATGCGTGCCCGCCGCCAGCGTGTAGATATAGGGCAGCAGGCGATAGCGCAGGCGGTGGTAGTAGGTCAGGCCTTCCAGCATGGCCGGATCGTCTGCCGCGATAATCGGGGTCTCGCGCTGGGGATATTCGCCGTGGCTGCGGAACAGCGGGCTGAACGCGCCGAACTGGAACCAGCGTAGGTACAGCTCGCGCCATTCGGCCAGATGCGCCGGATCCTGCCGCGAATACCGCGTTTCCACCGCGAACCCGCCGATGTCGTGAGTCCAGTTGGGAACACCGGCCACGCTTAGGTTAAGGCCCGCGCTGATCTGGTCGCGCAGATCGTCCCACCGCGCCGCGACATCGCCCGACCACAAGGCTGCGCTGGCCCGCTGCACCCCGCCAAACCCGCTGCGGGTGAGGATGAAGGGGCGACGGTCCGGCTGGGCGGCGCGCAGGCCATCTGCCACGCCCACTGCATGGACCAGCGGATAGGAATTGAAGATCGCCGCGCCCGGCACGCCGGTGGCGGGCGAAGTCATCTGGTGGGCCCGCTCCGCCACTGAAAGGTTGGAATGCCAGTCCGGCTCGGTCGCATCCATCCACCAGGCATCGAAGCCCAGCGGCACCAGCGCTTCTGCCATTTGCCGAACATAGATCGCCCGCGCTTCGGCGGAATAGGGATCGTAGAAGGTGTTGGCATAGCCCGGACCAACCCAGTCCCGCTGGCCAGCTTCCAGCGGCCGCTGGTAAAGGTATCCGCCCGCCGCCAGCTCCTGCCCATTGGCGGTATCGGGATAGAACTTGGGCCAGACAGAAATCATGATCCGCGCGCCTGCATCGTGCACTTCGCGCACCATGGCCGCGGGATCGGGGAAGCGGGCGGGATCGAAGCAGTGGCAGCCCCACTGGTCCTCCGGCCAGTAGAACCAGTCCTGCACGATCGCATCGATCGGGATCTGCGCTGCGCGGTACTGCCGCAACACGCCGGTGAGCTGGTCTTGCGTTTCATAGCGCTGGCGCGATTGCCAGAAGCCATAGGCCCAGCGGGGCATCATCGGCGCCTTGCCTGTCAGACGGCGGTAACCGGCAATCGCTTCGTCCATGGTGGGCGCAGGGACAACGTAGTAATCGATGGCCCGCCCGGCCTCGCTGGCAAAGCTGACCGAGTGGCGGTCTTCCGCAGGCAACGGATCGGCGTGCTCCAGCGCGATATATCCTGCGTTCGGCTCCCACTCCACGCGCAGGTCCACCCGCTCGCCTGCCGCTAAGTCTAGCTCGAAATTGTGGTACCACGGGTTCCAGTTCTGCCGCCAGCGATCCAGCACCAGCACATCGTTGGCGAACACGCGGACATAGCTGGACGAATAGAGGCGGAACTTGTGGGTGCCGCCGGTCTCGGGCCGGAACCGTCCGCGCCACACCACGGCCTGATGCTGCGTGGTATTGCCTGCCGTGTTCTGCCCGCTGGTGGCAGCTTGGGTTGCCGCCAGCGCCGCCGTGGGCCAGCGCGCCTGATCGCGGATATGCTGGTAATCGATCGTCCGCTCGCGCCGGGTCAGGGCGAACTGCTGGTTGAGAAAATAGTCCGCCCGCCAATCCAGTTCCAGCTTCCGGTAGGGTTCCGGATCACCCACGCGGGTGATCGAATTGTTGTCCCACAACAGCCCGTAACCGCGCGTGGACACCAGGTAGGGCACGGCGATGGCCATGTTGTGCTGGGCCAGCTCCACATCCTCGCCATTATAGTTCATCTGGCGGTTCTGGTGCTGGCCAAGGCCATACAGCCCCTCGTCCGTCCCCCGGTTGAACTGCACGCGGGTGGCGAGCCACCGCTGGCCTTCGATGGTCACCGGCTCAAGTGCGCGGGCCGGGGCATATTCATCCAGCAGCACCTGCCGGTCCGCATCGTAAACCGTCAGCCGCCCATCGCCCAGGCCGACCACCGCGCTGCCCATGTGGGTGATGAGGCTGGCAGTCGCGCCATCGGTATAGAACACCGGCGCGCCATCGGCCTGGGTCACCACCATATGGCTTTGATCTACGGCTGACAGGTCTTCGGCCACCGAGACGCGGAATGTGCCATCGGCATAGGCGAGCACGCGCACCGCGTCGCCCGCATCTGTCGTCACCACCATGCCGTGCGGCACTTCGGCCACTTCGCCTGCAGCCACGGGAAGCGGGAGAAGCGCGAGGGCGAAAGCCGGCAGGAGGCGCATGGTCACTGCACTGTCACTTCGGTCCGAATCGCGGCTGGCGCGATGGTGCCGGAACCACTGCCGGTGATGGTGAAATCTGCCCGGGCGCGGATGTCATCCGAAGCCGCGCCAACCATCAGGTCGATCCGCCCCGGTTCCACCACCCAGCCGCCGTGCTGCCCCCACAGCGCGAACTGCGCGGCGTTGAGAGTGAAGCTGACATGGCGGGTCTCTCCCGCTTCCAGCGCCAGCCGGTGGAACCCGCGCAATTGCATCACCGGGCGCGATACGCTGGCCACCGGATCGCGCATGTACAGCTGCACCACCTCGTCGCCCGCGCGGCTGCCGCTGTTGGTGACTGGCACAGTCACCGTCACTGTGCCGCCCTGCGCCGCGATGGTGGCAGTGCTGAGCGCAAGATCGCCATAGGAAAAGCTGGTGTAGCTGAGGCCATGGCCGAAAGCGTAAAGCGGCGTGATCGCCAAGTCCATGTAGCGGGCCGAATCCTGCGTCAGGTCCGGATTGGCGGGGCGTCCGCTGGGCAGGGTGTCATAGGCGAACGGCACCTGCCCCGTGGCGCGGGGGAAGGTGACCGGCAAGCGACCCGCCGGATTGGCCTCGCCCAGCAGCACCTCCGTGATGGCAGGCCCGCTCTCGATCCCCAGCAGCCAGGTGGCGAGCACTGCGTCGGCTGCTGCGTCAACTTCTGGAATGGCCAGCGGACGGCCGCCCATCAGCACCACCACCAGCGGCTTGCCGGTGGCTGCAATGGCCGCCAGCAATTCACGCTGGCGACCGGGCAGATCAAGGCTGGAACGGCTGCGCGCCTCGCCCGACCAGTCAAAATCCTCGCCCAGCGCCAGCACCACCAGATCGGCATTTTCGGCGGCGGCCACCGCTTCGGCAATGCCGCTGGCATCGTCGGTCCGGCTATCCACGCCGCGGGTGTAGGTGACTTGGCGGTGTGCGGCAGTCAGCGCCGCGCGCAGGGTCACAACATCGGCCTCCTGCCCTTGGGCCTTCCAGCTGCCGAGCGCGCTGCGGGCATCGTCGGCCAGCGCGCCGACCAGCGCGATCCGGCCATTGCGGGCCAGCGGCAGCATATCGCCCGCGTTCTTCAGCAGCACGATCGAGCGGGTCGCCACGTCGCGTGCTGCTGCGCGGTGGGCCGGAGCCAGCATGATCGCCGCCTCGCGCACTGTATCGTGATAGCGATAGGGATCATCGAACAGGCCAAGCTGCTGCTTTGCCCTCAATATCCGCAAAACAGCCTCGTCGAGCAGCGGCAACAGCGCGGGATCGGCGGTGATCGCGGCGGCGAGATTGTCCTGGTAGACATCGGCCACCATGTCCATGTCCACACTGGCCCGCAAAGCCAGCGCGCCGGCCTGTTCGCGGGATTCGGCCACACCGTGGGCCAGCAATTCTTCCACCGCGCGCCAGTCTGACAGCAGCAGCCCCTGCCAGCCCCAGTCATCACGCAGCAAGGTGCGCAGCAGGGTCTCATTGGCCGTAGTGGGCACGCCGCCCAGCGCGTTGAACGCGGTCATATAGCTGGCCGTGCCAGCCTCTGCTGCGGCCCGAAACGGCGCGAGATATAGCTCCTGCAGCGCCCGCTCGCTCAACTCCGCCCCGGCATAGTCGCGCCCGCCCTCGGCTGCGCCATAAGCTCCGAAATGCTTGGTTCCGGCCATGATCGTATCGGGCGCGGCAAGGCTTTCGCCCTGGAAGCCCCATACCTGCGCTTCGGCCATGCGGCTGCCCAGATAGGCATCTTCGCCCGCACCTTCGACAATGCGGCCCCACCGCGCATCGCGGGCAATGTCCACCATCGGCGCAAAGGTCCAGTGGAGGCCCGCTGCGCTGGCTTCAACTGCCGCGATTCGCGCGTGAAGCCGGGCGGCGGCAGGATCCCAGCTGGCCGCCATGGCCAGCGGCACGGGGAAGATCGTGCGATAGCCGTGGACCACGTCCATCGAGAACAGCAGCGGAATGCCCAACCGGCTTTCCTCCACCGCTACCCGCTGCAATTCGCGCAAGGGTTCTGCGCCTGCGACGTGGAGGTAGGAGCCAACCTCGCCCCGCCGCACGCGGTCCAGCTCGTCCGGCCCCAGCCGCGAATTCAGCGCACGCTGCCGCCCGCCCATGCGCTGGACCAGCTGGCCGATCTTTTCATCGAGCGTCATTGCGGCCAGCAAGGCTTCGGGGCTGGTGGCAGTCCGCTGCTCCTGCGCTAGAGCGGGGCACGGCACCAGCGCCACCGTTGTTGCCATAATCTGCGCTGCCAGCGCCACGCGCGCCAATGTCATAAGCCCGGCCATCCCATTCCCTCTTCCACCAGCCTGCCTTGTTGCATGATTGCAAATATGCCTTTGACAAGCTCCGCGAGAGTTAGGATGGTAGCGCTCACATAGTCAAGATTTCCGCGATTCAAGCGGACACGAGGGGATGAAGAATGGTGCGTTCGGGCAAAGTGGCCACCGCGGGCCTCGCCACAATCATGCTGGCAGCCTGCGCCGCAGGGCAACCGGCGCGAATCGCCGCGGCCGATCCCGCGCAGGCCACATATCCTGAAACCGAAGGCCAGGGTCTGGCCCATCCCGAACTGTGGCCCGCGTTCGAATACCCGGTCGAAATGACCACTGCAGCAGAGGCCCGCATTGCCGCAATCCTGGCCCGGATGACCCTGGCGGAGAAGATTGGTCAGCTGGTCCAGGCCGACATCTGCTGCGTAACGCCCGAAGAAGTGCGGACCTACAACCTTGGATCGGTGCTCAACGGCGGCAATTCCGGCCCCTATGGCAATGATCTTGCCCCGGCGGCAGACTGGTTGCGGCTGGCCGACGAATTCTGGGCCGCCTCCACCGATACGTCCGATGGCGGGGTGGGCATTCCCGTGGTCTGGGGCACCGATGCGGTGCACGGCCATTCCAACATCATCGGGGCCACGCTGTTCCCGCACAACATCGGCCTTGGTGCCACCCGCGATGTCGATCTGATCGAACGGATCGGCGCGGCCACCGCCCGCGAAATCCGCGTGACCGGGCAGGAATGGACCTTTGCCCCCACGGTAGCGGTACCACAGGATTTTCGCTGGGGTCGCGCCTATGAAGGCTATTCGTCCGATCCCGCCATCGTCGCCAGCTATGTGGGGGCAATGGTGCGCGGGCTGCAGGGCGGGCCGGACAACCACGATCTGCTGGCTGGACCCTATGTGATCGCCTCGACAAAGCACTTCCTGGCCGATGGCGGCACGGATAACGGAACAGATCAGGGCGACAGTTCCATCACCGAACAATCCCTGCGCGACATTCACGGTGTGCCCTATGGCCCCGCCATTGCCGAGGGCGTATCAACCGTGATGGCCAGCTTCTCCAGCTGGCAGGGCATCAAGATGACCGGCAACCACAGCTTGCTTACCGGCGTGCTGAAAGACCGGATGGACTTCGGCGGCTTCACAGTGAGCGACTGGAACGCCCACGGCCAGGTGGCAGGCTGCACCAACGAAAGCTGCCCTCAGGCGCTGATGGCCGGGATCGACATGTACATGGCGCCCGATACCTGGCGGCCGATCTATAACGACCTGCTGGCCCGCGCGCGGGCTGGCGAATTGCCGATCAGCCGCATTGACGAAGCGGTGTTGCGGATCCTGCGGGTGAAGGAACGCCTCGGCCTGCTCGATGCGCCGACTCCGTCCGCGCGGCTGCTGTCGGGCGAATTTGCCCTGCTAGGTGCGCCAGACCATCGCGCGCTGGCGCGCGAAGCCGTACGCGGTTCGCTGGTCCTGCTGCGCAATGATGGCGTGCTACCGCTGGCACCGGGGGGCCGCCTGCTGGTGGCAGGTGACGGGGCCGACGATATCGCCCGCCAGGCTGGCGGCTGGACGCTAAGCTGGCAGGGCACCGGGTTGACCAACGACCAGTTCCCCGGAGCCACCTCGATCTGGAGCGGCTTACGGTCTGCCGTGGAGGCAGGTGGCGGCAGTGCGGAATTGTCCCTCGATGGCAGCTTCACCCAGCGCCCCGATGCCGCCGTGGTGGTGTTCGGCGAGCAGCCCTATGCCGAATTCCAGGGCGATCGCGCCACGCTGGCGCTCGATCATGCGCTGACCGGCCCCTATGCCACCATGCGTGCCTTGCGCGAACAGGGCATTCCTGTGGTGGCGGTGATGATCACCGGCCGCCCGCTCTATGTGAACGAGGCGCTCAATACCGCCGATGCCTTTGTGGTGGCCTGGCTGCCGGGCAGCGAAGGCGCGGGCGTGGCCGATGTGCTGGTGGGCGATGCCACCGGCGCCGCACGGTTCGATTTTGCCGGCACCCTGCCCGCTGCCTGGCCGATGACGCCGAACATGGCCGATGGGGCACTGTTCCCGCTTGGCCACGGCCTGACCTATGCCAGCGCGCGCAATACCTGGCTCGATCTGCCGCTGGTGGCAGCGGCGGCACAGGCAGGTGACAGCCGCGTGTGGTTTGCAGATGGCGTGCCGGCCGCCGCATGGTCGCTCCACATCACCGATCCCGCCCAGCCGGGCAGCCAGACCCGCGTGACCACCGTGCCGGCCGAGGCGCTGGAAGGGCGCGCGCGGATTACCGCAGTCAACCACGTGGTGCAGGAGGGCGCGCGCCGGTTTCAGCTGGCTTCAGGCAGTTCGGCCATCTCGGTCAGCAATTTCGCTGCAGTGGACATCACGCGTGAAGCCAATGCCGACATCCTGCTGCTGTTCACCGTCAAAGTCGATGCCGCGCCCGCCAGCATCGGCGTGGCGATGCGCGGGGCGAGCGGCAACCTGGCGGTGAACCCGGTTATGCTTCCCGCCAATGGCCGTTTCGTGCGCTATGGCCTGCCGGTCAAATGCCTGCGCGAAAAGGGCATCGACATGGCCAGCGTGGCCGCGCCGTTCATCCTTACTACCCAGGGCGCCAGCGACCTGTCACTGGCCGAAGTGCGGCTGGGAATGGACGCAGAGGTCGTGCTGCCCTGCGCCTGACTGTGCCTGATGCCGGTCAGTCGCCCGCCACGGCATAGGGGCCGATCACCAGCCCGGTGAACAGCCCGGCATGGACCGAAGCGAGGCCTTCCACGTCCACATCCTGCGCCAGCGTGGTCCATCGGCCCGCGCCAGCCCGTCGCCAGTTGAAGCGGGCCGTGCCGCCGGTCAGGTCGATCCTCAGGTCCACCGCGCCTGCCTGTGCGAGCGGGGCTGCGGCGACAACCGCGCCGCGTTCTTCCGGCCGGTCGGCATCGCGCAGGCGGGCGACGATCTGCCGACCCGCGCCCGTGCCCTCGATCCCGAAGACGAAAAAGTGCGTTTCGTCCATGAAGGCGAGCAGCCCGGCAAAATCGCCCGCGCCGGTGGGGGTGAAATCCACCCGCGTGGTCACCGCCGCATCGTGGTGTCGCAGGCGGCGGCCAGTGAAGGCGGGGCGGCCAAGGCTGCCTGCACCAGCGGGGCTGGCAGTGACCCACAGACTGCCCGCCGCGCGGTCGATGCCCCACTGCTGCACCGGACCGGGATTGCGGATGGTGATCCATTCGGGCGAGAGTTGCGCGCCCGAGAAATCGTCGCGCCAATCGCTCCAGCTAGTGCCCTCATATGCGGGGAGGGCCGGACGCGGGACCGTGGCGGGCACCACTTCGCCCGGATCAAGAAAGCGCGGCCAGCTGTCTTCCCATTTAACCGGCAGCAAGTAGGTTTCCCGCCCCAACAGGGTCGATTGTCCAACAAACGGACGGGTGGCGAGGAAGACGCCCCACCATGTCCCATCATCCAGCTGCACCAGATCGGCATGGCCGGTCGCCTCCACCCGGTCGGGGCGGGCAGGGTCCATGTTGCGCTGGGTCAGGATCGGGTTCACCGGCCCGGCGACATATGGCCCGGTCACGCTGCGCGAACGGTAGATCGTCTGCGAATGCTGGTCCGCCGTGCCGCCTTCGGCTGCCAGCAGGTAGTACCAGCCATCGTGCCGGTAGATGTGCGGTCCTTCAGCCCAGACCGGCTGGTCGGCAAAGACCACCCCGCCATCAACCAGCAGGGTGCGGTCCCCCGCCAGCGTCATCATATCGGCATCGAACCGCTGCAGCCACAATGCGCGGTGGCCATCATATTGCGGCTCGCCCGGTGGAGCATCGTTGTAGACGATCCAGGCGGATCCATCGGTATCGAAGAACAGCGATGGGTCGATCCCGCCAAATGGCAGCCACACCGGATCGCTCCACGGGCCTTCGGGACGGTCTGCCGTGATGACGAAGTTGCCGCGGCAATCGATGCAGGTGTTCACGATCCAGAACTTTTCGTCGTGATGGGTGATGGCAGGCGCGAACAGCCCGCGATTGGTGCCCAACTGCGAAAAATCCACCATGCCCGGCCGGTCGATCGCATGGCCGACCAGGTTCCAGTTCACCAGGTCGCGGCTGTGATAGATCGGCAGGCCGGGAAACCAGCTGAAGGTCGAATTGACGAGGTAGAAATCATCCTCCACCCGCACGATGGATGGATCGGGCTGGAACCCCGGTAGCACCGGGTTGCGGAACTGGCCCGGCGGCGCGGGCAAGGCTTCGCCCGTTGCCCGGTATTCCATGAAATCGAATTGCGCGGTCGGCCCTGCTGCCACGGCGGGCAGGCTGACGCTGCCCGAACAGATCGCCAGACATGCTGCCAGCGGTCCCAAAACTGCATTTCTGCGCATATTCGCCCTTCCTCTTGCCCAAAGCCGGGTGTTTGCCCTTGCCCACATCTTCTACGCGCCTTATGGTAGCGCTATCAAGGGGCGAGGAACAAGCGGCGATGGCCGAAAATTTGACCACCATCCTGCCCGGGGATTACTCCTCGGGCCAGTTCATCGGCCGCGCATCGGGGCCACACGGCCCCTGTGTCATTGCGATTCGCGATGGCCGGTTGTTCGACCTGACAGGCGTGACTGCCACAGTGGCGGGCGCAGTGGCGCGGCGGGTATTTTCTGGCGGTACGGAAATTGGCCCGGTAGAAAACGGCCTGCCACAAGGGTGGAGCCTGCTGTCCCCGATTGATCTGCAATGCGTGAAGGCCGCCGGGGTCACGTTCGCCCTGTCTGCCATCGAGCGGGTGATCGAGGAACGCGCGCGCGGCGATGCTGCTGCCGCTTCTGCCATCCGCGCAACGCTGGAAGACAAGGTGGGCGCGGGCATTCGCGCGGTAGTTCCCGGCACGCCCGAAGCGGCCGACCTGAAAGCCGCGCTGCTCGCCGAGGGCATGTGGTCGCAATACCTTGAAGTGGCCATCGGACCCGATGCCGAAATCTTCTCCAAGTCCCCCGTCCTCAGCACCGTGGGCCAAGGCGCGCCGATTGGCGTGAGGAGCGATTCTGTGTGGAACAACCCGGAACCCGAAGTGGTGCTGGTGTGCGATGCCCACGGCGAAATCGTGGGTGCGACGCTGGGCAACGATGTGAACCTGCGCGATTTCGAAGGCCGCAGCGCGCTGCTATTGTCCAAGGCCAAGGACAACACCGCCAGCTGTTCGATCGGCCCGTTCATCCGCCTGTTCGATGACAGCTTCACGATTGACGATGTGCGGCAGGCCAATGTGGACCTGACCATCGAAGGGCCGGAAGGCTATCGGCTGGAAGGCACCAACGACATGGGCCAGATCAGCCGCGACCCGACCGAACTGGTCCGCCAGTGCCTGTCCGAACACCATTACCCCGATGGCTTCGTATTGTTCTGCGGCACGCTGTTCGCGCCCACGCAGGACCGTGATACACCCGGTGCGGGGTTTACGCACAAGGTGGGGGACGTGGTGACGATCAGTTCACGGCGGATCGGCGCCCTTACCAATACCGTCACCACTTCGCGCGATGCGCCGGCCTGGACCATGGGCATCGGAGAATTCGTGCGCAATCTGGCCACTCGCGGCCTGATCGACAGGATCTGACTGACATGACCAATCGCACCTTATCCCACTACATTGGCGGTGAATTCACCGGCGCGAGCGACGCGCTGGAAAGCCTGAACCCGTCCGACACTAGTGATGTCGTCGCCCGTTTCCCCGATGGCTCGGCCGCAGACGTTGCCCAGGCTGTCGCCGCCGCCAAATCTGCACAGCCTGCGTGGGCCGATGCCTCACCCGAAGTACGCTCCGACCTGCTGGAAAAAATCGCCAGCGCCCTGTTTGCCCGCGCCGCCGAACTGGGCGAGCTGCTGGCACGCGAGGAAGGCAAGCTGCGCGGCGAAGGCATGGGCGAAGTGCTGCGCGCAGCACGCATCTTCCGCTACTTTTCAGGCGAGGCCCTGCGCCGCCACGGCCTGACGCTGGAATCGACCCGCCCGGGCCTTGATGTGGCAACCTATCGTGAAGCGCTGGGCGTGGTCGGCCTGATCACCCCGTGGAATTTCCCCATCGCCATTCCCGCGTGGAAAGCGGCCCCCGCTATGGCATTCGGTAATGCCGTGGTGCTCAAGCCGGCCAATGTCACGCCAGCCGTGGCCTATGCCTTGGCCGCAGTGATCCACGAGGCAGGTGTGCCCGCGGGCGTGTTCAACCTGGTGCTGGGCCGGGGCGATGTTGGCCGGGCCATAGTGGACCACGAGGATGTGGCCGCAATCAGCTTCACCGGCAGCCAGCAAGTTGGCGGCGCGGTGGGCCTGGCCGCAATGAAGCGCGGTGCGCGGGTGCAGATGGAGATGGGCGGCAAGAACCCGCTGGTGGTGCTGAACGATGCCGACCTGGACAAGGCAGTAGCCATTGCAGCCGACGGCGGCTTCTTCCAGACCGGCCAGCGCTGTACGGCCAGCAGCCGGGTGATCGTGGAAGACGGGATCCATGAAGCGTTCGTGGCCGCATTGGCGCAAAAGGCCGCCAGCCTGAAAGTGGGCGGCGCGCTCGATCCGGCCTCGCAGGTGGGGCCTGCCTCTAGCGAAGCCCAGCTTGACCAGAACTTCCGCTATGTCGGCATTGCCTGCGATGAAGGCGGGCGGCTGGCCGGTGGCGGTGGACGCGTGGATGCGGACACGAGCGGCTATTTCATGCAGCCCACGGTGATTGCCGACACCAGCCCCGACATGCGCATCAACAACGAGGAAGTGTTCGGCCCCGTGGTCTCCACCGTGCGGGTCAAATCCTATGACGAGGCGCTGGCGCTGGCCAATCGCGGCAACTTCGGCCTGTCTTCGGGCATCGTCACCAACAGCCTCAAGCATGCCCGGCATTTCCGCAAAAACGTCAAGGCTGGGATGGTGATGATCAACCTGCCCACCGCGGGCGTCGATTACCACGTGCCGTTCGGCGGAACGCGTGGATCAAGCTATGGCCCGCGCGAGCAGGGGTTTGCTGCGGTCGAATTTTATACAACCATGAAAACGGTTTACACAGGAGACTGAGCCTGATGGCGGAGGGGATTTTGCGGCCAGGGACAAGTGGGGCGGTTTACCCCAGTCTGGCCGGCAAGAAGGTGATTGTAAGCGGCGGGGGTTCGGGCATCGGCGAAGGGATCGTCGAGGGCTTCGTGCGCCAGGGTGCCGCGGTGGCCTTTGTCGATATTGAAGCGACCGTGAGCGAGGCGCTGGTGGCGCGGCTGGCCGATGCGGCAATCCCGCCCGTGTTCACCCGCTGCGACATCACCAATTGCACCGATTATGCCGCCAAGATCGGCACGCTGATCGAACGGCTGGGCGGGTGCGACGTGCTGGTCAACAACGCCGCCAACGACGATCGCCACAAGGTGGAGGAAGTGACCGAAGCCTATTGGGACGAGCGGATGGCGGTCAACCTGAAGCACCAGTTTTTTGCTGCCCGTGCCGCCATTCCGGCCATGCGCGCGGCGGGCGGTGGCTCGATCATCAACCTGGGGTCGATCTCGTGGCACCTGGGTCTGGAGGATCTGACAGTGTACCAGACCGCCAAGGCCGCGATCGAAGGGCTGACCCGGTCGCTCGCGCGCGAGCTGGGGCGCGACAACATCCGGGTCAACGCGATCATTCCGGGCAATGTGCAGACACCGCGCCAGATGAAATGGTACTCGCCCGAAGGCGAGGCCGAAATCGTGGCGGCGCAGTGCCTGACAGGGCGCATCCTGCCGGTCGACATCGCCGCCATGGCCCTGTTCCTGGCCAGCGATGATGCCCGGTTCTGCACGGCCCACAATTACTGGGTGGATGCCGGATGGCGCTGAACCTCACCCAGTCCGCCAATCCGCGCCAGCTGGTCGATGTCGGCAGCAAGCTGGGCGAAGGCGCGTTCTGGGATGCCGAGCGGCGGATCGTGTGGTTCGTCGACATCAAGCAGCACCGGTTGTGGCACTATGACCCGGAGACCGGCAGCAACGCCATGGCCGAAGCACCAGGCCAGATCGGCTGGGCGCTGCCAGCGGATGACGGCATGCTGCTGTGCGGGTTACAGGACGGTCTCTATACTTTCGATCCGGCCCGCCAGACGTTTGCCAAGCTGATGGATGTGCCGGGCGAACCGGCGCACAACCGCTTGAACGATGCCTGCACCGATCCGTGGGGCCGCGTCTGGTTCGGCTCGATGGACGATGCCGAGGCGCAGGCTTCGGGCCGCTTCCATGTGTTCGACCGGGGCGAAATCCGGCCCGCAGGCCCGTCCGGCATCACCATTACCAACGGCCCGGCAGTCAACGCCCAGGGTGACCGGATCTATTTCACCGATACCACCGGGCAGAAGATCATGGTGGCCAACCTGTCGCCTGCCGGTGTGGGCGAGGCGCGGCTGTTTGCCGATACCGGCGCGCTGTTCCCCGATGCTTACCCCGATGGTCCGGTAGTCGATGCCGAAGACCACGTGTGGACCGCTCTCTACCTCGGCAGCCGGGTCGCCCGGTTCTCTCCCGAAGGGGTGCTGGTGGCCGAGGTAGAGTTTGCCGCGCGCGACATCACCAAGCTGTGCTTTGGCGAGGCGGACCTGACAACCGCCTTCGTCACCACGGCGACCAAGAACCTCGAACCCGCGCAGCTTGCGCAATACCCGCACGCCGGCAGCCTGCTGGCGTTCGATGCACCGGTGGCCGGGTTTGCGCAGACGCGGGTCAAGCTGGGATAGAGTTCGCCACCGGCGGACAAGCCGGGGCACGTTGGGACAGGAGCATACGCCATGAGAGCTACCGCGTGCTGGATCGCCGCATTGATGGCTGTCACCAGTGCTCCTGCCTTGGCCGCGCCGCAGCCGGGTGCGGCCTATGGCGATCACATGGTCTTGCAACGCGGCCAACCGATCGTGATCGCGGGCAGCGGGGTGCCCGGCGATGAAGTTACCGGCACGCTGGGCAGCGAACTGGCCACCGCCATCCCCGATGCCACCGGCCAGTTCCGCCTGACCTTCGCCCCGCGTGAAGCCAGCGCCGATCCGGCTCGCCTCACCTTGTCCGATGCAACGGGTGAAACCGTGCTCGGTGATCTGCTGGTGGGCGATGTGTGGTTGTGTTCGGGCCAATCGAACATGGAATTATCGGTCGCCCGCGCGCTCAACACCTGGAACGAGCTGCGGATGTCGGCCGATCCGCAGATCCGCCTGCTCAAGGTGCCGCAGTTCACTGCTGCCGCCGAACAGGCGCAGTTTGGCGAGCCGGTGCAATGGCAGGCCGCCACGCCCGCCAGCGTAGAGACGTTCTCCGCCGCCTGCTTCTTCATGGGCAAGCGCCTGCGCGCCGATCTGGCTGTGCCGGTGGGGCTGATCCATTCCAACTGGGGCGGGTCCGCCGCCAGCGCCTGGATGAGCCCGGCAGCCGTGGGCGCGCTTTATGGGGCTGATGCGGCCGACCTGTTGCAGCTCTACAGCCGCGATCCCTTCGCCGCCGCCCAGGCCTTTGCGCCGCAATGGTTTGACTGGTGGCGCAGCGCCGATAACGGCAACGAACCGTGGCGGGATTCAGACAGCCTGACATGGCAGCCGATCCCGCAGTTCTCGTTCTGGAATTACTGGGACGGGACCGGACTCGATACCCAGCCCGCCGCCAACGTCTGGCTGCGGCAGACCTTTACCCTGACTGCCGAACAAGTGGCCACAGGCGACGGCAACCTTGCCATCGGGGCGATCGACGATCTGGATATGACCTGGGTCAACGGCCAGCCGGTCGGCTATACCTTTGGCTGGGGGGTGGAACGAACCTACCGCGTACCGGCAGAATTCCTCCGCGCCGGGACCAACGAAGTCCTGATCGCCGCCAGCAACAACTGGGATACCGGCGGCTTCTTTGCCGGGCCGGACCGCCTGCACTTCACTCCTGCGTCCGGCAGCGCGATACCGCTGGGCGCGAACTGGGAATACTCGGTGGGTGCCGTGTCCGAGATGCCTCCGCGAGCGCCGTGGGATGCCATCGCGGGCTTCGGGGTGATGCACAACGCCATGATCGCGCCGCTCGGTCCGATGCGGCTGGCGGGTGTGGCCTGGTATCAGGGCGAGGCTGACATTGGCCAGCCCGGCTATGATACGCGGCTGGCGCATTTGTTTGCCGGGTGGCGGCAGCAGTTCGGTGATCAGGCGCGGATGCTGGTGGTGCAACTGGCGAACTATGGCACGCGGGTCGATCATCCGGTCGCCAGCGGCTGGGCGGACTTGCGCGAAGAACAGCGGCAGGGTGTGCTGGCAGATGGCAATGCCGCGCTGGTCACCGCCATCGACATTGGCGAGCCGACCGACATCCACCCCGCCAACAAGAACGTGCTGGGCCTCAGGCTCGCCCTGGCGGCACAGGGAATTGCCCTGCCGCAGCCGGAAAGCGCGGTCATTTCGGGCGAGACGATCACAGTCACCTTCAGCGGCGTCGAAGGCAATTTGCGCGCCTATGGCGGCCCCTATCCGCTGGGGGTGGAGGTGTGCGGCGACACGCAGGAAAGCTGCCGCTTCGTACTCGCGCGGGCGCAGGACAACACGCTCGTCATCGCCGACGACGGCCTGCCCGCCACGCGCCTGCGCTATCTGTGGTCGGACGCGCCGGTCGCCAACCTGTTCGACGCGCGCGACATAGCCGTGCCCGGGTTCGAGCTGGCGATCGCCCCGTGAGGCTTGACCGCCGCACCCTGCTGGCCGGAACCGCTGCCGGGGCGGCCAGCCTGTGGCTGGGGGGATGCTCGAACGAAGCAGAAGAGGCTGCGCCCGCTTTCGTCACCCGCACCGGCCAACGGCTGCTGCGCGCTGGCGAACCCTACCGCGTGGTTGGGGCCAACATGTGGTACGCCGCCTGGTTGGGGGCCGACGCCGCATATGGCGACCGCGCACGGCTGGTGCGCGAACTTGACCGCCTGCAGGCGCTGGGCCTCAACAACCTGCGGATCATGGGGGCGGCCGAAGAGGGCCCGTTGAACAATTCAATCAAGCCCGGCTTCACCCTGCCCGATGGCTCGGCCAACGCAGCGCTGTTCGAAGGGCTCGATTTCGCCGTGGCGGAACTCGCCAAACGCGGGATGACCGCCGTGCTGGTGCTATCGAATTTCTGGGAATGGTCGGGCGGCTTGCAGACCCTGCTGGAGCGGGTGACCGGCAGCTATATCGACATGGGCGATCCGGCCCATCCGTGGCCTGCCTTTGCCGATGCCACGGCCGAATTCTATGCCAACCCGCAGGCGGTGGCGCTGTATCACGATCACGTCCGCCAAATTATCACACGCATCAATTCGATTACCGGCCAGCCCTATGCCAACGATCCCGCGGTGATGTGCTGGCAACTGGCCAACGAACCGCGCCCGGGCGGCAGCGACGATGCGATCGCCCGCAACTCGGTCGCCTATCTGGCGTGGATCGAGCAAACCGCCGCGCTGATCCGCAGCCTCGATCCCAACCATCTGGTTTCGCTTGGGCAGGAAGGCACCCAGGCGACCAATGGTAACGAGGAACTGGTTACTGCCGCGCACCAGCACGTGGACTATCTGACCGCGCATATCTGGCCGCTCAACTGGGGCTGGGTCGCAGGCGATGATCTGGCCGGAACCTGGCCCGCCGGGCAGGCGAAGGTGGCCGATTATATCGCCGCCCACACCCGCATGGCCGCAGCCATGGACAAGCCCCTGCTGATCGAGGAATTCGGCTTCCCGCGCGATGGCGAGGCTTATGATCCTGCCGCCACGACTGAGTTCCGCCAGCTCTATTACGATACGATTTATGACGCTGTGGAGCAGAGCTGGGCCAGCGGCGGCGCCTTGCAGGGCAGCAATTTCTGGGCCTGGAACGGCGAGGCGCGCGCCGGCCACGCCGACTATCGCTTTCAGGATGGCGACCGCGCCTATATGGGTGATCCTCCGCATGAACCGCAGGGGTGGTATGGACTGTTCGACAGCGATGAAACGATGCTGGCAACCCTGCGCGACCATGCGACCAACGCATGCCGGGGCCTGACGGAGCCATGTCCGATCTGACTACGCTTACTTTGGCAGCAGATGACTGGCGGGCCAGCGTGCTGCCCCGGTGCGGCGGCGCGCTCGCTTCATTGACCTTCGGCGGGGCGGACGTGCTGCGCACTATGCCGCCGATCTCCGCTGCTCCGCTCGCCTCCGCTGATCCACTGACCAGCGCCTGCTTTCCCCTGGTGCCCTATGCCAACCGCATCGCCGGTGGCACGTTCCACCTGATGGACGAAGTGGTCCACCTGCCGCGCAATTTCCTGCCCGAAACGGCCAGTCTCCACGGTCTGGGCTGGCAGGATGAATGGGACGTGACATCCAGTTCCAGCTTCAAGTGCGCGCTGGAACATTGCCATCCGGGCATCGGCCCTGCGCCGTGGAAGGGCGACATCGGCACCTGGCCATGGGCTTATCAGGCGCAGCAACGGGTGCGGCTCGGGCGGCAAGGCTGCGCGATCTCGCTCGACGTGACCAACCGGTCGAACATGGCCATGCCTGCCGGGCTAGGCCTCCACCCCTATTTCCGCCGCCGGCCTGAAACCCGCGTGCGGTTTGAAGCGGAAGGCGTGATGCTGGTGGACCACGCGCTGATCCCGACCGGCGAGATTGCTGCGCCCGGCCTGTTCGGCGATTATGCGCACGGCTCAGGACTTCCCGCGCAAACAATCGACCATTGCTTCACCGACTGGCACGGCATGGTGGTGATCGAGGACGACCTTGGCACCATCACCCTCACCGCGCGCGGCGCGCCGCACCTGCATGTCTATGCCCCGGCCGATGGCAGCGCGCTGTGCCTCGAACCGGTCAGCCACGTGCCCGATGCGCTCAACCGCCAGCCGGTCAACATGACATGCCTGCCACCGGTTTGCACCGCCAGCCTGCAGATGTGGATTTCGGCGACTTTGCGCTGAGGGCGAAAGAGCTTCCCTACAGAAGTGCCGACACAGTAGCGCTTCATGATCCAGTCCCCGTTCGCATCGAGCGAAGGTTTGGGGGCTCTTTCCCAGTTTGAAAAACCAGCCGGGGAGCGCATTTCTCCCGCCAAGCTGTCACCTTGTCCATCCTGCGGTAAATATCTGAATGAATTTGCTAATATGGCAAAAAACTAAGGTGACACCCTGTCACTTGTGTCACCTTCGATTCCGCCCGTTCAGTGGTTATGCCGCGGCAGGCCCTTTTGTGCGGTGCCGCGATATTTCAGCGCAAATTCCATCACGCCCCCGGCGCCCAGTTGGCCGGTCTTCTCGCGGTACAATTCCTCCCACGGCGTTGCCGACGCAGGCACCGGCGGGGCGGGCTCCTCGGCAAGGCGGCGGGCGATCTCGCCCTCGTCTACCAGCGCGTTACAGGTGCCCTGGTTGAGATCGACACGGATCAGATCGCCATTGCGCAGCCACGCTAACCCGCCACCGGCCGCGCTTTCGGGCGTAACGTTGAGGATCGAGGGACTGTCGCTGGTGCCCGATTGCCGCCCGTCGCCCAGCGTGGGCAACCACGATATGCCGCGCCGGATCAGCGCATCGGGCGGCTGCATGTTGACCACTTCGGCGCTGCCCGGCCAGCCGAGCACGCCCGATCCGCGGATCACCAGGATGCAGTCCTCGTCAATGCCCAGCGCCTGGTCGTTGATCCGGTGGTGGTAATCATCCGACCCGTCGAACACCACGGCGCGCGCCTCGAACACGTTCTCGGCTCCGGGGCGCAACAGGTAGCGTCTCCGGAATTCCTCCGAAATCACCGAAGTCTTGAGCACGGCGAAATCGAACAGGTTGCCCGACAGGACCATGAAGCCCGCGCGGTCCATCAGGGGATCGGCGAAGGGGCGGATCATCTCGCGGTCATGGCTTTCGCGGCCCGCCAGGTTCTCGGCCAGCGTCGCGCCGGTACAGGTGATGCAATCGCCATTCAGCTTGCCTGCCTGCAGCAGTTCCCACAGCACTGCCGGAACCCCGCCCGCCCGATGGAACCGCTCGCCCAGATATTGCCCCGCAGGCTGCATGTTGAGCAGCAGCGGCAAGTCATACCCGTGATCGTTCCACGTGCTCAGCGGCAGGTCCACCCCGGCATGGGCAGCCATCGCCTGGATGTGCGGCTGGGCGTTGGACGAGCCACCGCACGCGCTGACCACGGCAATCGCGTTCTGGAATGCGGCGAGATTGAGGATGGTCGACGGGCGCATGTCCTCGTGCACCATTTCCACGATCCGCCGCCCGGTGCGATAGGCCATCTGCCCGCGCTCGCGATAGGGTGCCGGGATCGCCGCGCAGCCGGTGAGCGACAAGCCCAGCGCTTCGGCTACTGCGTTCATCGTGCTGGCCGTGCCCATCGAGTTGCAATGCCCGGCTGATGGCGCGCTGGACGTGGCACGGTCGAGGAATTCCTCCTCGGTAATCTCGCCCGCAGCCAGCTTGCGCCGACTGCGCCAGATGACCGTGCCGCTGCCGACCAGTTCGCCTTCGTGCCAGCCATCCAGCATCGGCCCGCCGGACAGGACAATGGCCGGAATATCGACAGTGCTGGCGGCCATGATCTGGCTCGGCGTGGTCTTGTCACACCCGGTGGTCAACACCACGCCATCCAGCGGATAGCCATTCAACAGCTCCACCAGGCCGAGGTAAAGCAGGTTGCGATCCAGTGCGGCGGTGGGGCGGCGGCAGTTCTCGAAGATCGGGTGGACCGGAAATTCGATCGGAATGCCGCCCGCATCGCGGATGCCATCGCGGGTGCGCTTGGCCAGATCGAGGTGGATCCGGTTGCACGGGCTGAGGTCGCTGCCGCTTTGGGCGATGCCGATGATCGGCTTGCCGCTGCGCAGCTCCTCGGGCGTGACACCATAATTCATGAACCGCTCGAGATAGAGCGCGGTCATGTCCATCCGCTCGGGATTGTCGAACCAGTCGCGGCTCCGCAAGCGGCGGCCGGATGCGCCAGCTGATGAACCGGTCATCGCCCGGTCCGCGGCTGGGCAGGTCGATTGGCAAGCGAAGGGGCGGCATCGGATTCGCGCCGCACCAAGGTGTAGGGCATGGTTTCCTGCTCGGGCCGGCTGCGCTCCCCCTGGCGCTTGGCGCGAATCATCCGGGCGATGGCATCAACTGCCCAGGCGGTCATCTCGCGGATCGGCTGGCGGATTGTCGTGAGTTCGGGCCAGATCGAGCTGGCCATGTCGGTATCGTCGAACCCGCACACTGTGATGTCATTCGGCACATCCAGGTGCCGCCGGTGCGCCACAGCCACGGTGGCCGCGGCCATATCGTCATTCGAGGCGAAGATCGCCGTGGGGCGCGGGTCGACGCTGAGCAGCTTTTCCGCCCCGTCCATACCCGAACGATAGGTGAAACGGCCCTGCACGATCAGCCGGTCATCCACTTCCAGCCCGGCATCCTTGATCGCGGCGAGATAGCCATTCAGGCGCCGGTCCGCCGCCACCTGTTCGGGGTTGCCGATGATGAAGCCGATGCGTTCATGCCCCAGCCCGATGATGTGCCGGGTCATGTCATAGGCGGCCTGGAAATCGTCGATCAGCACCGCGCCCTGGCTGCCCGCCGCCTTGCCCGGCCCCACGGCCACAGCAATAGCATCAAGCTCTGCCACCAGATCGAGCACGGCCTGGTCATCGCACAGCGGCGGCGGCAGGATGAAGCCCTGGATGCCGCCTTCGGCAAGGTTGCGGACCAGCACCATGGCGGCGGCGGAATTGTCGCAGCTCTGCACCACCAGTTGCACGTCACGGCGGCTGGCTTCTTCCAGCGCGCCCATCAGGAATTCGCTGAGGTAGGAGGCCGACGGATTGTCGAACAACAAGGCGATGCGCGCCTGCTCGCCCCCGGCCAGGCTGCGGGCCGCACGGTTGGGCGAGTAGTTGAGCTTGGCGATGGCGGCGAGCACCAGGTCGCGCGTGGCATCACGCACATTGCCTTCGGAATTGATCACCCGGCTGACGGTCATCGGCGAACAGTTCGCCTCGCGCGCGACATCGGCAATGGTGGGCGCGCCCATATGGCGACGCGTCCCGCGCGGCTTGCGCCGACCCCCTTGGCTGTGCCCCTCTTCACTCATCACTGCGGCCATAGACCTTGATTCCATCGATCATCAAGCGCCCCCTTCAATTGCCGGGGGCTACGGGAAATGTGAGGCTGCGATAATGATCGAGGCTCTCGGCGGTAGGGCGCGTTCCGGCGGGCAGGTCGAGCCCGTTTACGGACTGCCAGTAAGCCAACGAAGCATCACGCCACCAGCGCGCTTCGCCTTGCTGGATCGCGAGGTTTTCAGCCACTGCGCGGTGGCGCTGCTGATCGACATAGGACGCCAGGCCGGCCCAGGTTGCGGCCATGTCGTCCACCCCGGCCACGCCGCTGTCATAGCGCGCCACAAGCTCGGCCCACAGGCTGCGGCCCGATGGCATCGCATGGTCCCAACCGACATGGTGGAACCACAGCAGGTATGCCGGGTCGATAGTGTCCGGATCGCTCCACTGCGCGGCCACGCCGGGGGCATACTGGGCCAGCGCCTTGCTGCCACCGGCCGTGCGGTCGAACCCGATCCCCTGGGCATCGGCGCGGTGGTAATAGCACGGGTTCCATTCGGGCCGCGCCAGATCGCACACCCACGGTGCGGGGCCATAGTGGTGTCCGGTGTCCATCAGGTGCGCGAGGCCCAGCGGGGTCATGTAATCAACCACCGCCTGCCGACTGCCCAACATCATCGGCACCACCTGATCGACGAATGCAGGCTGGCGGCTGAAGGTCTGCACTGCCCACTCGCGGGCAATCTGTTCGCTCGACAGAGTGGGATCCCACGCCAGCCGTCCGAAGGCATACCAATTGGCCTGATCGAAATCGGAACCCGACCAGTTGCGATCGGAGCCAGTGTTGGCCACCCCTGCCATGCCGACCGGCGCGATCACCTGGGCCACGGTGGCACCATGCCCGGTATCGGCATCCAGCACCTCCTCCCACATCGGCGCGAGGTAGGCGAGGTGGCTGGCGAAACCGAGGTATTCTTTGGTGATCTGCGCTTCCAGCATCAGGCGCGTGTTTGGCATGGCGCCGAACATCGGGTGGAACGGCTCACGCGGCTGGAAATCTACGGGTCCGTTCTTGACCTGCACGATCACGTTGCTGGCAAACTGACCATCCAACGGCACGAATTCGTCATAAGCCTGCATGGCGCGGTCAACGTCGTTGTGCTCGGAATAGACGAAGGCGCGCCAGATCACCGTGCCGCGCGTTCCCAGCGCAGCGGCCATCATGTTGGCGCCATCGGCATGGGTGCGGCCGTAGTCCTGCGGGCCGGGCTGGCCTTCGGAGTTGGCCTTGACCAGGAAACCGCCGAAATCGGGGATCGCGGCATAGATCTCGTCCGCCTTGGCCGCCCACCAGGCGGCTACTGCCGGATCGAGCGGGTCCGCCGTCGCCAACCCGCCAATATCCCTCGGCGCGCTGAAGCGGGCAGAGAGATATACGCGGATGCCATAGGGCCGCCAGGCATCAGCCAGCCGGGCGAGCTTGGCGATATAGCGCGGCTCCAGCATGAAGGCCCGCGCATTGACGTTGTTCACCACCACGGCGTTGATGCCCACGCTGGCATTGGCGCGGGCATAGTCGATCATCCGCTGGTCAAGCCTGTCCGGCAGGTGCCACCAGTCGAAGATCGAGCGCCCGGCATAACCGCGCTCCACGTCCCCATCGGGATTGTCCCAGTGATTGAGCATCCGCAGCGGCATGGCGGGCGCGGAGGTGATGTCGAGCGTGCTGGGGTCTGCGCCTTGCGCCAGTTCGCGCAGCAGGGCGTAGGTGCCATAGAGGCAATCGATGTGGTTGGGTCCGCTGATCCTGATCCCGTCGGCTTCCGAGCGGATGGCATAGCGGCTTGGAATGGGCTCTTGCGGCGCATGGATGCCGCAATCGAGCGTGATCTTTTGTGCTGTCGGATCATAAGTCAGGCGATCCACACCGAGCAGCGAAGCCAGGCCGCGGTGGAGTTCACGCATGGCGACATGGTCGGATGGAACAGCGCCCATTTCGTCCCCGTCGTTGAACATCGGGTTCAGGCCATCAATGGCAACGCGGGGATTGAATTCCTGGAGCCGCTCCAGCGCCTCGCCCTCCAGCGGCCCATAGCGCAGCCACAGCGCATACCCGTCCTCCGCCTGCGCGGCGGGCGCGAGCGTCAGCGCGGCGACAAGCACCGTGCAGGCCATCGCCAGCCGTCGGGAAAATTCGCACCACTGCATCATGGTAGCGCTACCGATTGACTCGCAGCAGTCAAGCGCCCGCTGCCGCTGGTTGCGGGCTGTAGTGGTCAAGGAAGGCCTGATGCAGCGGCAAGGCGGCAGCGACCTGCTTGAACTGGGCCGCCAGACTTTCCAGCGATCCGCACAGCTTGTCCGCCCCGATCATCTGGCCCAGCGCGTGGTGGCCCTCCGGCTCCAGCCCCTGCCCCAGCATGACCTGCACCCAGCTATCCACGCGGAACAGTTCGTCGCTGGCCTGGAAGGCCGTGGCGCTCTCCTTGAAAAGCGCGATGCGGGCAGCAAGGCTGTCGGGAATGTCCATGTTGCGGCAGCGGTCCCAGAACGGTTCGCCGGTCCGCTGGTTCAGGTGGTAATGCAGTACGATAAAGTCGCGGATACCTTCCAACTCGCGCTTCGAAAGATCGTTGAAGCGGGCGGCCAGCGCATCCATTTCGCCATCGAACGGAAACAGCTGCATCAGCCGCGTCACCGCGATCATGATGAGGTGGATCGAAGTCGATTCGAGAGGTTCGACGAACCCGCTCGACAGCCCGATCGCCACGCAGTTGCGGTTCCAGGCCTTGCGCCTGCTGCCCGAGACATAGCGGATCACGCGCGGCTCGGTCAGCATTTCGCCATCCAGCCTCGATGTGAGCAGCGCCAGCGCCTCGTCATCCGATATGAACTCGCTGCAATAGACCAGCCCGTTACCCACCCGGTGCTGCAGCGGTATCTGCCATTGCCAGCCCGCCTTGTGCGCCATTGCGCGGGTATAGGGCCGTGCAGGACCAGCCGCCGAGGTCTGCACCGCCAGCGCGCGGTCCGTCGCCAACCAGTGGGTCCAGTCCTCGTAGCCGGTTTCCAGCGCTTCCTCGATCAGAAGGGCGCGAAATCCGGTGCAGTCAATGAACAGGTCACCCTCGATCAAACTGCCGTTATCCAGCGCAAGCGCGGTGATGTGCCCGCTGGCGGGATCGAGCCGCACCTCGGTAATCCTGCCTTCCACCCGCCGTACGCCCAGCGGCTCGGCGAAGTGGCGCAGGTACTGTCCATAGGCCGTGGCATCGAGGTGATAGGCATAGTTGAGCGGCGCATCACCACCGGTACGGAAATTGCCCGCCAGCGCGGCCTGCGTTTCCAGGCTGTAATCCTCCAGCGGCCCCGCCACGCCCATCTTGCGCGCTGCCAGCCACATGTGCTGGAAATCGGCCATCCAGGTCGAGCGTCCCAGCGTACCGAACGAGTGGAAATAGCGCTCTCCATCGCGCGTCCAGTTTTCGAAACTGATGCCCAGTTTAAAACTCGCCTGCGTGGCGCGAACCACTTCGCGCTCGTCCAGCCCGAGCAATTCGTGGAACCGGCGGGCGGTGGGGATAGTGCTCTCCCCCACGCCCACAGTGCCGATCATGTCGGATTCGACCAGCGTGATCTGGATCAGCGGGCCAAGGTTCTTCACCAGCGCCGCCGCCACGGTCCAGCCCGCAGTACCGCCGCCTGCGATCACCACTTTCTTCACCGGTTTGCCCTGCGCCATCGGTCGCCTCCCTTACCGGTTCAGCTTGTTGAGCAATTGCGCGCGCAACCGCCTTGCCGTCATCTCGTCCATCGGACCCAGCGGCCCGCGCGCGTGTTCGGGCAGGTGCTCGCCCGCCGCGCCGCCATCGCCGAACACGTAGTAATCGAACACTTCGCACCACGCCGCCTTCTCACCTTCTGGCCGGTCGCGCAGGGACAACAGCGCGTGGAGCAAGGTGTTCTGCGGGGTGTCGAGATAGGCGGGCACGGGGTTCCACCAGTAGTTCGCCATCACGTTGAACGGGGCAAGCGCATCCACCTGGTGCCACCACATCGCCGGGTAATACAGCACGTCACCCGGCGCCAGATCGGCCACCAGAGCGGCGTCCATCGCCTGGGCAAAGCGCGGATAGCGGGCCAGATCGGGCGCGGTGAAATCCACCATGGTCACCACCTGCCCGCCGGGGGTCGGCTCCAGCGGGCCGGGATAGAGGTTGCCGATCTGGTCCGGCGGAAACAGCGTGAAGCGCCGCTGCCCGACCAGCGAGCAGGCCAGGTTGTGCGACATATCGTAATGCGCCGCCGCAGTGGTGCGGTTACCGATCCACAGGCTGGCCAGCGGCGGCTTGAAGGAGAATGCCGGATGGTCCAGCGCAAGGTCATTTTCTGGCCGGAACCCCGGCAGAAAGCGGTCGATGTCGGTCGATCCGATGTAGATGGCCGGTGCATCGGCCCTGCCGCCGGTGTCCATGATCCGGGCCAGACAATCGGCCAGCTTCACCCGCGCCGAGGCGAAGTTCATGCCGGTAAGATCGGCGTTGTAATGGAACCGGCCGCCGATTTCCGGTGGTCCGGTGAAGGCGGTCACCACGCTGTCCCCGCCGAATTGCGCAAGATAGTCAGCCGCCTGTTGCTCCCCGGCCAGGCCGTGTTGCACCATTGGCCAATTGCGCGCCAGTCCTTCGAGCACCACCGGCTCCCCGGCAGTAAACAGAACATCAAACGGGATCGCGTCGGACGCAGTGCCAGCCATCCGCCGGACAGGGGTGCCCCAGCCGGTCATGCAGGGCTGTCGGCAGCCTGGCGGGCGTTTTTGAGGTCCACCAACCGCTGCACATTGCCGAGCGAGGCCGCCAACAGCATGGCCGATTGCAGGAAGCCGCCCCGATGGAGCGCTTCGAGGTCTGCTCCGTTCAGGGCGGCCATCCGTTCCCGGTCGATGGTGACCGCATCGGACACGGCATAAACCTCGCCCTCGCCCACCGTCAGTTCCAGGGCGACCGCCTTGAGCAAGCCCGCGCTGGCGAAAGCCTCGACCATCGGCTCCAGCAGGTGATGCCCGACATAAATGGCCCGCAGCAGCAGTGTCACCTGGTCGAGGTAACGGCTATGCCCGCCATGCGGCAGAAACACGTGCTCTCCTTCAAACCGGGATACGCGCGGATGAGCGGGATCGATGCGGATCATCGGTTCTCCGTCCGCCGTCTCGGGCGCAGCCACACTGAACGGGCCGCGTTGCAGCAAGGCCGGGATCGTGCGCGATTGCCAGCCGAGGCGGGGATCGAGGAACAGGTTCTCGTCCCGCGCCAGCCCCAGCAGCGCCACGGGCCGCAACCTGCCATCGGCATCGGGCCGCAGGATAATGGGAAATTCGCGGCCCACCGCCTCGAATTCGGTCGGGAACACCATGACCTGGTTCATCGCGTCACCGAACGCGGCGCTGCCACGGGTGATTACCCGCAAATCGTGATGGTCGACATTGTTTAGCAACACGCTGGCCATGTCAGTCTGATTTCTCCGCTCCCGACGGTGGTGGCGACTATCGGGCAAAACCTGCGTCGCAGCAATCACAAGGGAGGGGTTCCTGCCATCAGGAACCCCTCCCCCGTTTTACGTCGTCGCCTGGACCTTTTTCAGAACCGGTAGCGCGCGCCCACGAACACGCGCGGTTCCTGTTCCTGCGCGAAGAACACCTGGTTCTCGTCCCGGCCATAGGACCGGATCGGTTCGGACAGGATGTTCACCGCTTCAAGGCTGAAGGCGATGCTTTCGTTGAATTCATAGGTCACACTGGCATCAAGCGTTCCGAACGAGTCAAAGAACACCGGGTTGCGGCTGCCCCCGCGGTTCACGCCTGAAAGGAACTTGTCGCGCCAGTTGTAGGCCACGCGGGCAGACACCGGACCGGCTTCATAGATGCCGGTGATGTTGAAACTGTCGGACAGGCCGATCAGCGCGAACACATCGGTCCCCGGATCGGACAGCACGTCGGCATCGACATCGCCGTAAACCTTGGTGAACGAACCCGAGACGCCGAAGCCGGTATCGCCCAGGAAGTACTGGCCCTGCAGTTCGAAGCCGTGGATGTTGCCCGACCTGTTGTTGATCGGGGTCGAGACCTGGAACACGAACAGCGGATCGGTGCTGTTGGCGATCACGTCATAGGCTGCCAACGTGGTATCCACGAAGGCCTGGTTGAGCTGGCCGTTGGGCCCCAGGTTGGCCTGGAACTGCGTGGTGGCGGCGGCCACGTTGCCATTGTTGGCATCGATCAGTGCCGTCATGGTGAACAAGCTGACATCGCTCAACACCGCTCCCAGGTTGGCGATCACGTCGCGCGCGGCGCCCGAACGGGTACCGGCAGCCCCGGTCGTGGGATCGCGCAGGCCGAACAGGTTCTGGTTGACCTGGCCCACGCCGACAAAGTTCGACACGTTCTTCACGAAGAAGGCACCGGATACAAAACTGGTCGGGGCAAAGTACCATTCCAGCGAGATATCGAAGTTCTCGGAAATCAGCGGTTGCAGGTTGGGGTTGCCCTGGTTGCCGCCGGACACGCCGCCCAGCAGGGTTGGGCGGTCAGGCGCATTGGCCGATTGCGAGGCGAACAGGTTGCCGTAATCAGGGCGCGCCAGGGTTTTGGAATAGGATACGCGGGCAACCAGGTCGTCCACCGGCTCGATGCGGAAATCGACCGAGGGCAGCAGCTTGTTGTATTCGCCGCCGCGGGTGATCTCGGCAATATTGCCGCTGACCACGCGGGTGAAGTCGTTGTCCGAATCCCATTCGATGCGCAGCGGCTGGTCAACCCGCGAGAACGCCGTGGTGCGGGTGTTTTCCCAGCGCAGGCCGGCCACGATCTGGACTGGACGGTCGGCCAGTTCGCCATCCCAGTTGTACTGGGCATAGGCTGACCAGATTTCCTCACCCACCTGGTCAAACTCGTTGCCGGTCACGTTGTTCGGATTGCCCCGAGCGGCATAATATGGCTCGAAGATCTGGAACAGTTCCACCGCATTGCCGCGGAACACGGTTTCGGCATCGGTGATGTCATAGCGGTTAAACTTGCACGACAGGCAGAACTCCTCGACCAGGTCGCCCGCCTGGGCGGCAATATCGCCCACGTTGTTGATGCCCCAGTCGCCCAGCGTCTGCTGGGTCTGCGTGCGGGCGCTGGTCATGCCACTGTCGATATAGCGCGCACCGATATCGAACCGGCTGCCGGTGTCGAATTCCCACGACAGGTCGGCGCTGAACTGGTCCACCCGGTGCCGCTGGCGCGAAGCGTTGGTGCGCTGGATCTGCGACCCCAGGTCGCCGCGATCAAGTATGTTGTTGTTGTTGCCGCGATCATCCGCTGTGCCACGGATGCCATCGGTACCAAGGCCACCGTCGTTAAGCGTCCACTGCTGGTTCGGCACTGGGCCGGAGAAATCGACCGAGTGGCCATTGACCACCGGTGCGCCCATCGAGAACAGCGTGGAGCTGGCGCCATTGGCCGAATCCGGCCGCGAATTGGACACCGAATGGTTGCCATCAAGCCGCAAGGTGAAGCCGGTGCTGATTTCCCAATCGGCGTTCAGGCCGAAAGACTGCAGTTCGGTCTGGGTCGCGCGGAATTGTTGCTCGAAGCCCAGATCCTTGGTTGCGTAGCCGTTACCTTCCTCGATCAAGATCGCAGTCGGCACGGCATCGCTGGTGTCGAAGGCAATGGAATCGAACGGGCGGTTGAACCAGTTGGTCTGGTCGGTCCGCTGCTCGCTCTGGCTGTTCTGGACGTACATCGCGTCGGCGGTGAAAGTCAGCGTCTCGACCGGGCGGAACTGCGCGGTACCCGCCACATTGATGCGCTCGCGCTCGAATTCGGAGAAGTGGTAGCGGCTGTCATTGGGCACGGCCACCAGGGTGGACGGATCGGACGGAGCGCCGGTCACCACGGTTGACGGACCACGGCCCGGGAAGCTGGAAAATGGCGTGACATTCCAGGCGTTGGAAGTGGCGCTGACCGCCGCACTCTGCCGTTCCTGGTAGGCACCGAACAGCGAAACGCCGAAGGTATCATCGAGGTCGGACCAGGTCAGCACGCCCGACACTTCGGGATCGACCCGGAAGTCCTCGTTGCTGAGGTCATACAGTGCCTTGGCGCCGATCGAACCGCGCAGACCCGTGCCCGCCATGTTGAGCGGCTGGGCGGTAACGATGTTGATCGCCGCGCCGATGCCGCCTGAAGGGATCGCTGCACGACCGGTCTTGTAGACTTCCAGCCGCGAAACGCCTTCCGAGGCCAGGTTGTTGAAATCGAACGAACGACCGGTGGCACGGCTGAAGTCTACGTCCTGGTCGCCGCCGACCGAATTGACGAAGGTGGTGGCGATCTGGCGGCCGTTGACAGTGACCAGGTTGAACGACGGACCAAAGCCGCGCACCGTCACTTGCGAACCTTCGCCGTTGATGCGGCTGATCGACACGCCCGGAATGCGCTGCAGCGATTCGGCCAGGTTGGTATCGGGGAATTTGCCGATGTCTTCGGCCGAAATGGCATCGACCACGCCATAGGCATCGCGCTTGATGTCCATAGCCTGTTCAAGGCTGGCGCGCACGCCGGTGACCACGATCACGTCACCGCCGTTGACCGCATCGGCGGCGGCATCCTGCGCCATTACGGCGGGAGCAAAGATGCCCAATGCCAGCGCAGAAACGCCGGCCGACAAGGCTGCCCGGCCAACCCGGCCCGAGATACGATTGTAACAGGCACGATTGTTGGAAATCTTCATGACTTTCCTCTCCCTGATGCGACCGCTCTAGCTGGGCGGATCTGCACATTCCCCACACGAAAGAGCAGCACGTCCCATCACTGACTCGTGATGATAGCGCTACCATTTGCGACGGGTTATCATGCTAGGGCTTTGTGTCAACCTGAAAAAGCTCTCAATTATCGCATGTTTTGTGATGTGTGGCATTCTGGTAGCGATAACAGCATGTTTCAGCATTTCGATATTGGCACCTCGTCTTCCCGGAGGCATCGGCGGAGCGCACAAGCGCCCCCGTTCAGGGATCTGCGGCGTTTCTGCCGTTCGCAGGGCATGCCTTTAGACCTTGCCCAAGGCCTGCCTGCCAGACCTGTCGCTGGCAAATCAACAATGGCCGCCTATGCCGAACTGCCGGAAGCCAGCACAGTTGACAGCCGATCGCCCGCCCAACCGAATTCATTGCAACCTGGTCGCCTCTGGACACATCGGCAGCGCCGAATCTGAGATGCCGCCTGAAACACACGTCCCGGTCAGCCTCAATTCCCCGCACCTGCACAATGGACCGGCAGGCACGAAGCGCACACAACACCGCCAAGGCAGTTGACAAGCGCATTCCGTCAAATCATGGTAGCGCTACCACATAGGATGCGTAGCTAGACGCCCATGTCCAGGGAGAGAGAGATAATGCGCAAATTGCTGCGAGCCAGCCTGGTTGCAACCGCCGGATTGATGGCGCTGAGCGGGCCGATGGCCGGCCAGATCGCCGCGCAGGATGCACCTTCTGTTGCAGCTCCTGCCGCAGTCCCTGCCGATGCGCCCTTTCGTAATGCCTCGCTGCCAACGGCGCGGCGCGTGGCAGACCTGCTGGCCCGCATGACGCTGGAGGAAAAAATCGCCCAGATCATCACCTTGTGGGACAACAAGGTGGAAATCCAGAATCCCGATCATTCTTTCAGTGCCACCCGCGCCAGCCAGCGCATCCCGCACGGCCTCGGCATGCTCGCCCGGCCAAGCGACCTGACTGGCCCGACCAGCCCGCGTTCCAATCCGCCCCGGTCGATTGCCGACAGCGTGGAATATGTCCGGTTGATGCAGGACTGGGCGATCAACGAAACGCGGCTGGGCATCCCGGTGCTGTTCCACGAGGAATCGCTCCACGGCCTCGCCGCGCTGGATGCCACCAGCTTTCCCCAGTCGATCGGTATGGCATCGAGCTGGAACCCCGACCTGGTGCGGGAGGTGAACGACTATATCGCCTCCGAAGTGCGGGCACGCGGCGTCCATATGGTGCTGTCGCCGGTGGTCGATATCGTGCGCGACCCACGCTGGGGCCGGATCGAGGAAACCTTCGGCGAGGATCCCTTCCTGGTCGGCGAAATGGGCGTGGCAGCAGTCGAGGGGCTGCAAGGCCCGGGCCGCGAACACCGGCTGGGCGAGGGGCAGGTGTTCGCCACGCTGAAGCACATGACCGGCCACGGCCAGCCCGAAAGCGGCACCAATGTCGGCCCCGCGCCGATTTCCGAGCGCACCTTGCGCGAGGCCTTCTTCCCGCCGTTCGAACAGGTCGTGCGCCGCACCGCGATTGCCGCTGTCATGGCCAGCTACAACGAGATCGACGGTATTCCCAGCCACTCGAGCCACTGGTTGCTGACCGACGTGCTGCGCGGCGAATGGGAATATCCCGGCGCCGTGGTGTCGGATTACTACGCGATCGAACAGATGGCGCAGATCCACCGCATCGCGCCCGATGTGGCGGGGGCCGCGCGCATGGCCCTGGATGCCGGGGTCGATTGGGACCTGCCAGTCGGCGCGGCCTACTCCACGCTGGGCACATCGCTGGATGCCGGGCTGATAGACACTGCGCAGATCGATGCCGCCGTGGCGCGTGTACTGACGATCAAGTTCGATGCGGGCCTGTTCGAGAACCCCTATGGCGATCTTGCCCTGGCGCAGCAATCGAACACGGCCGAGGGAATCGCGCTCGCCCGCCGCGCAGCCGAACAATCGCTCGTGTTGCTCAAGAACGAAGGCGGCGTGCTGCCGCTGGCTCTGCCCGACAGCAGCAGCGACCGCCCGACCATCGCCGTCATCGGCCCCAACGCGAATGTCGCGCGACTGGGCGGTTACTACGGCATCCCGCGTGCCACGGTCTCGCCGCTGGCTGGGATTCGCGAACTGGTCGGCAATCGCGCCGAGATCGTCCATGCCGAAGGCGTCCGCATTACCGAGGATGACGACTGGTGGGCCGACGAGGTAGCGCTGGCCGATCCGGCACAGAACCGCGCCCGCATCGCCGCCGCCGTGGCAGCCGCGCGCAATGCCGATACCATCGTGCTGTTCATCGGCGATACCGAACAGACCAGCCGCGAAGGCTGGGCCGACGGGCACCTCGGCGATCGCACAAGCCTTGATCTGGTGGGCGAGCAGAACGAACTGTTTGCCGCGCTGCGCGCCCTGGGCAAGCCGATCGTGGCGGTGCTGGTGAACGGGCGCCCGCCCAGCTACCCGTTGATTGCCGCACAGGCCGATGCGATCCTGGAAACCTGGTACGCGGGCGAACAGCAAGGCCACGCCATCGCCGATGCCTTGTTTGGCCGGATCAATCCCGGCGGCAAGCTGCCGGTCACCGTGGCGCGCGATGTGGGCCAGTTGCCGGTGTTCTATAATTACAAGCCAAGCGCGCGGCGTGGTTACCTGTTTGCCGATGTCAGCCCGCTTTATCCCTTCGGCTACGGCCTCAGCTACACCACGTTTGAATTCGGCGAGCCCAGCCTGTCCGCTACGGAAATCGGCACGCGCCAGGGGGTCACCGTGCGTGTGGCCGTGACCAATACCGGCCAGGTGGCGGGCGATGAAGTGGTACAGGTCTACCTGCGGGACCAGGTCAGCTCCGTTACCCGCCCGGTCAAGGAACTGGTCGGCTTTGCCCGCGTGACCCTGCAGCCGGGCGAGACGCGTAATGTCGATGTGGCCGTGCGCCCCGAAGCCTTCGCGCTGTGGAACCGCGATATGGCCCGGGTGGTCGAGCCCGGCACATTCACCGTGATGGTCGGCCCCAATTCACGCGACGTAAGTGAAACCGTTCTGGAGGTAACTGGATGAAGGGGCTCGACTTTTTAACACGTCGTGGTGCATTAAGACTGCTGGTGGGCGGCAGCCTGTCGGCGATGGCGGTGGCGCAGGCCCCCGTAGCCTTCGCCCAAGGATCGCAACTGCCATACAAGGATGCTGCCGCCCCCATCCCCGCCCGCGTGGCAGACCTGATGGCGCGCATGACCCTGCGCGAAAAGATCCAGCAGATCCGCACTGCCTGGCAAGGCAAGGCCGACATGATCGACGCGCTGGCCTTCAATCCGGCCAAGGCCAGCGCCGCCTTCCCCGACGGCATCGGCCATGTCACCCGCCCTTCCGACAAGCGCGGCGTGCCGGGCATCACCGGTGCTGCCGGGGGCACGGCCGCCCGCTGGCGCACCCCGCGTGAGACGGTGGAATTCATCAATGCCCTGCAACGTTGGGCGCTGGAAGATACCCGCCTCGGCATCCCCGTGCTGGTGCACGAGGAATCGCTGCACGGCTATATGGCGACCGAGGCCACCATGTTCCCCCAGGCGATCGGGCTGGCAGGCACGTTCGACACCGATCTGATGCACCGCGTGCAATCTGTCATCGCGCGCGAAACGCGGGCGCGCGGCGTGCCCTATGTGCTGTCTCCGGTCGTAGATACCGTGCGCGACCCGCGCTGGGGCCGGATCGAGGAAACCTGGGGTGAATGCCCGCACCTGTGTGCCGAGATGGGCGTGGCGGCAGTGGAGGGCTTGCAAGGTCCGGGCAAGTTCGAACGCCTCGCGCCCGGCAAGGTGTTCGCCACGCTGAAGCACATGACCGGTCACGGCCAGCCGGAAGCCGGCAACAATATCAGCCCGGCGCAGATATCCGTACGCGAGCTGCGCGAGAACTTCTTCCCGCCGTTCCGCGAAGTGGTCCGCCGCACCAGCGTGGGTGCGGTGATGCCAAGCTATAACGAGATCGACGGCGTGCCGAGCCATGCCAGCACCTGGCTGCTGGGCCACGTGCTGCGCGGCGAATGGGGTTTTGATGGCATCGTGGCCAGCGATTATGGCGGGGTGCACGAACTGGCCACGCTGCACCATGTGGCCCGAAATCTGGAGGACGCCGCGCACCAGGCATTGCTGGCCGGGGTGGACAGCGAACTGCCCGAAGGCATGGCTTTTGCCACGCTGGAGGCGGCGGTGGAGGCCGGCCGCATCCCGGTCTCGCTGGTCGACATTGCCTGCACCCGCATGCTCACCTTCAAGTTCCGCGCCGGATTGTTCGAAAGCCCGTACGGCAGCTGGGAACAGACCCGCGCGCTGACCGGCAATGCCGAAGCGCGTGCACTGGCGCTGGAAGCGGCCCGCAAGTCGCTGTGCCTGCTGACCAACAACGGCGCATTGCCGCTGGATCAGGCCCGCATGGGCCGCGTGGCGGTGATCGGTCCCAACCATGCCATCGCCCGACTGGGCGGCTATTCCAGCGTGCCCAAGCAGACGATCAGCCTGATCGAGGGTTTGCGGCAGGTCGCACCCCAAGCCGATTTCGTCACCGCGCAGGGCGTGTTCATCACCACCAGCGAAGACCGATCTCAGGATCTGATCTATCTGGCCGACCCGTCCGAGAACATGCGGCTGATTGCCGAGGCGGTAGCGGTGGCGCGCGGGGCCGACACCATCGTGCTGGCCATCGGCGATACCGAACAGACCAGCCGCGAAGGCTTTGCCGCCAACCATTTGGGCGACCGGACCAATATCGACATTGTCGGCGAACAGAACCAGCTGGTCGATGCGCTGGCAGAACTGGGTAAGCCGCTGATCGTGTGCGCGATCAATGGCCGCCCGACCAGCTGGCCCAACGTAGTGGAGAAGGCCGACGCGCTGCTGGAATGCTGGTATCCGGGGCAGGAAGGCGGTGTGGCGATGGCCGAAGCCTTGCTGGGACAGATCAATCCCGGTGCCAAGCTGCCGGTCAGCGTGGTGCGCAACGAAGGGCAGATCCCGCTATTCTACAACCGCAAGCCATCGAGCCGCCGCGGCTATCTGTTCGACGATGCCAGCCCGCTGTTCGCCTTCGGGCATGGCCTGTCCTACACCATGTTCGCGGTATCCGCCCCGCGCGTGGCGAAGACGGCGTTCGGCACCGGCGAAAACGTGGCGGTGGAAGTGGATGTCACCAACACCGGCACGCGCACAGGCGACGAGGTGGTGCAGCTGTATATCACCCGCCACGCGGTGTCCGTTACCCGGCCGGTGCTCGAACTGAAGGGCTTCGAACGCGTCACGTTGGCGCCCGGTGAAAGCCGCACCCTGGCATTCAACATCACGCCTGCACAGCTGTCATTCTGGGATCGCGCCATGATCGAGGTGAACGAGCCGGGACCGGTGATCCTGTCGGCGGGCAACAGCAGCGCCAACCTGAAAACCACGGAGATCGTGATCCAGTGACTATCGCAAACGCTTTCCCCATGTCGCGCCGCGCCGCGCTGGCGGGCTTGGCCGCGCTTCCGCTGGTGGGTTGCGCCAGCCAGGCGCAGGTTGCCCCTGCGCCAACCGCATTCGAGCCGGTTTCCGGCAGCCTGAACAGCCTCGCCCAGCGCAGTGGCCGCCGGTGGGGCAGTGCGATCAACTGGAATGCCGGCACGGCTGGCGGATCGATCCAGAACCCGGCCTATACCAATATCATCCGTGCCGAATGCGGCGTGGTAGTGCCCGAAAACGAGATGAAGTGGCAGTTCTCCCGCCCTTCGCCCGATCGGTATGACTTTTCGCGGATGGATGCGATTGCCGCGTGGGCGCAGAACAATAGCCAGGCGCTGCGTGGTCATACCCTGCTGTGGCACCGGCCGCAGTGGTTTCCCGAATGGCTCAACAACTACGACTACGGCGCAAATCCCGCAGCCGAGGCCGAGCGCCTGCTGACGTCCCACATCCGCACCGTGACCGACCGCTATCGCGGCCAGATCACCAGTTACGATGTGGTCAACGAAGCGATCGACCACGATACCAACCGCACCATCGAAACCAGCATGAGCCGGGCAATGGGCAGCCCCGAAGCGGTGCTGGACCTGGCCTTCCACACCGCGCGTGACCAGCTGCCCGAAGGCCAGCTGGTCTATAACGACTATATGAGCTGGGAACCCGCTCACGCCGCGCACTGCAACGATGTGCTGCGCCTGCTGCAAGGGTTCCGCGCGCGTAATGTGCCGGTCGATGCGCTGGGCATCCAGTCGCATATCGAGATCTTCTCGCTCGATGCGGCCACCGGCGTGGGTCCCTATCGTGAGCGCGAGTGGCGCCAGTTCCTCGATGAGGTGGTGGCGATGGGCTACAAGCTGCTGATCACCGAGTTCGACGTGAAGGACAAGGCGCTACCCACCGGCATTCCCGCCCGCGACGAGAAGATCGCCGACTATACCCGGCGCTATTTCGACGTGATGCTCGACTATGCCGAGCTGGGCGACATCCTGGCGTGGGGGATGGTGGACCGGTTCAACTGGCTGCAGGGCTTTGCCCCGCGTGACGATGGGCTGGAAGTGCGCGGCACGCCCTATGCCAGCGACTATGCGGTCAAGCCGATGCGGCAGGCCATTGCCGGGGCTTTCGCGGCAGCAACGGCCTGATACACCTTAGCCAAACAATCCTGCCTGGCGGTAGCAATCGAAAAGGCCGGCATCGCTGCCGGCCCTTCTTTTGTCTGCAAGACCTGCCGGGTAAGCGCGCCTTGCAGCCTGTGAAGCAATTAGAAAAAAGGGCCGCCGGGGGAGACCAGCGACCCTTTCACTGTGGGCCAGGAACTTAGAACTGGCCGCGCAAGATAATCGAATAGCGTCGATCGTTCATGAAATAGGACCGCGGTGCCAGTTGCCCCGGATCACCGGTATAGGCCTGCGTGGTCTTGGTCACTTCGTTGAGCAGGTTCACGCCCTGCACGCCGATGCGGATGGAATCGGTAAGGCTGTAGAAAATCGACGCATCCAGCTGGCCCGTCGGCTCGTTGAAGATCGAGAAGTATGGGAAGATCACATCGCTCGCCGTCAACAGGAAGCGCGAACGCCAGTTGTAGGCGGCCCGCATCGACAGCGGACCCTGCTCATAGAACACCGTCACGTTGAAGTTGTGTTTGGACAGCTGTTCCAACGGCAGGTTGCCCGGCGCAACGGTCGACGTGTTCGGGATATTGCCGCCGTTGAGGAAGGCGTTCGGCAGGCCCGAGCTTTCGATATAGGTATAGTTGGCCGATGACCCCAGCCCGCTCAGCAGGCCCGGCAGGAATTCGTAGGTCTGCTGGTAGGCCAGCTCGAAGCCCTTGATCTCGCCCGCCCCGTCAAAGTTGGCCGGGCCGCGTACCAGCACGTTCTCGGTTACGCCGTTGTTGGTGATGGTGCGGTTGAATACGTCCTGGAAGAAGAAGTTGTTCACCCGCTTGTAGAACAGGTTACCCGTCAACGAACCGACCGTGTCGAAATACCATTCCGCAGTAAGATCGAACTGCCAGGCAGTAGCTGGCCGGATGAAGGGATTGCCGGTCTGCGCCGTCAGCACGCCGTTATCCTGGCCGATGGTCAGGAAGTTGCGCAGATAGGAGTTATCCGGGCGGGTCAGCACCTTGGACACCGCAAAGCGGGTCAGCAGGTCATCACCCAGGTCGAGCCTGACGTTGAAGCTGGGCAGCCAGTAATCATAGCTGTCCCGCGCAATATCGCCCCGGCTTGCACCGTTGGCAAACTGCTGGAGCGCGGCATAACCGGCCGCCCCGCGCAGGCAGACGCCGCCCGGGATGGATGGCTGGGTTCCCGGCGGTGCGCCCTCGGGCACTTCAGCAGCGCAACGGTCCGCGAATGGTTCGGTGATTTGCAGCGCCTGCTGCGTGGGCACACCGATACGGCCATCCGACCGCACATCGGTGCTGACATAGCGAACCCCGATGTTGCCGGCGATCCGGGTTCCGGCAAAATCGTCGGACCCGAAATTGGCCATGATGTAGCCCGAACCATCGCGTTGGTAGATTGGCTGGATGTCGGCCGGGATATACCCTTCGGCATTGGAGTCATTCGACGGGTCGGCATCGTTGAGGTTGCGTTGGTTCAGCGGATTCCAGCTCGGGCTGCCGCCGAATGTGCGGGCCTGGTCCTGGATCGACTGGAAGAAATTCACGCTGCCCTGGTAATCACCGATCAGGTCACCGCTATAGTAGTGGGCTCCCTGCGGGCCGGATGCCCCGCCCCGGAAGAAGTTGTCGAATTCATAGTAGGTCGACGAACCCTGCGGCGTATCGGCAAAGTTGACCGGACGGCTGCCACTCCAGGTCTCGCTCAGCATGCCCCAGTTGTAGGTGGAGTAGCGGATGTCCTGGCTGCGATCCTGATACCGCGCACCCACGCTGAGGCGGCGGATGAAGGAATCATCGTCGAATTCATAGGCCAGATCGGTCCGCAGGGCGAGCTGTTCGCCGGTGCTGTCCTCCAGGTGGTCCATTGCCGCCCGCCAGAACTGGAAGCGCGGATCGGCGAAGTATTCCTGTTCTGTCGCGTTGGTCAGCGCGGGGCTGCCAGCCGACCAAGTATAGCCCAGGTATTGCGGCTTGTGCGGGGTGACCACCGGATACTTGCCGGTAAGGTCCAGTTCCTGATCAGCAAATACCGAACCGAACACGCTGACATCCAGGTTGTCCTTCTGCGAATGGGCATAATGGATGTCGAGACTGGCGTGGAGGCGTTCGGTCAACTGGCTGTCGACGTTGAAGCTCAGGTCGATATTGGTCGTCTCGTCCATCACCTGGCGGCGGGCGAGCGACTGCTGCAGGCCACCGACCGGCACATAGGGCGAGCCACCGCCCACGCCGGGATCGTAGTTGTTGGTGCCGCCGCGCCAGCCGTTCGATGCGTTGACGATATAGCCGGACTGAAACAGCCCGTTTTCATCATAGTCATAGTTCTCGAAACTGCCGACCGGGCACTGCGCCCGCGAAGTGGGATCGGTGTTGCCGTTGACCCGGGCAGGGCCGTTGGCGTTCTGGCGACAGCCGATCGGATAGGTGGAGTATTCTGCCAGGTCAGGCGCGGTCTCGTAGGTGTATTCGCCCCAGGCATTGGTGGTGTGCGAGCGGATGAATTCGGCGGTGACGGTAGTGCCGCCATCCAGCGTTTCGTATTGCGCCGATGCCACGATGCCATCGCGCTGGCGGTTGAATTCCTGGGTGCGGAACTGGCCGCCCAGCGGGGCATAGCGGACATCGGCATAATCGGCGAAACCATCGGCCCCGGCTCCGCCGCTGCTGACCCCGCACAGCGCGCCGCCAGCAGGCAGTTGAAGTGTGTCGCTGTCACTCGGCAGCTGGTTGCGACAGACCTGCACCCCGCCGGCATTGGCGGCGTTGACCAGGGCACCGTCGCGGGTCTGGAAGTTGGTGATCTGCAAGCCATCGGAGCGGCTGCGGATCTGCGAATAGGCACCCGATACCAGGATGCCAAAGGTGCCGATGTCGGATTCCCAGGTATTGCTGATCAGGGCGGAAAAAGTTGGTGTCCATTCGCGCGCGAAATCGCCGTAATTGGCCTCCGCACCGAAAGCGAAATTGAGTCCGCCGCGATCGAGTGGTTTGCGGGTGACGAGGTTGACCGTACCGGCCAGGCCGCCTTCGATCATGTCGGCAGTGGCGTTCTTGGACACGATGACCGAGCCGAGCAGTTCGGACGGCACATCGGCAAAGTTCAGCGCCTGCCCGCCCACACCGGCGGCAAAGGCAGTGCGGCCGTTGAATTCCGACCGCACGAAGTTGAGGCCGCGAATGACCACGCCCGAACCTTCGACCGAGAAGTGGTCCGGGTCGTTCGAGCCGGCAAAGCGGTTGATGGCGATGCCGGGCAGGCGCTGCAGCGCTTCTGTTACCGACCGGTCGGGCAGCGCGCCGATGTCTTCTGCCGTGATCGCATCGACCACGGTATCGGCATCGCGCTTGATGTTCTGCGCATTGGCCAGCGACTGGCGGATACCGGTGACGACAATCAGGTCATCCTCGGTCGACGAGGGAGCGGGCGCATCCTGCGCCATGGCCGTGGCCGAAACCAGCATGCCGCCCAGCACCAGGGCCGAAGCACTGGCGCGCAGCAGGTTGCGGTTTGTGCGAAAATCGGTGGCACTGCTGCCCCCACGAAGCGCATTGGCTTTCGTCACCTGAAGTCCCCCTCCCATGTTAGCGCTACCATTATTTTTCGTGGCGCATTTCTTCTGAATTGCCCTTATGCATATCGAGCCATTCCTTCCTTGGCAAGGGGGTCTTCGCAGGACTAGTGTTACGGGCAAAACGGGGTTTGGGGGGGCTGGAAGCCGTGACGATGGTGACAAATGGTAACGATAACACCACGGTTGTGATTATCGGCGGCGGAACGGCCGGCTGGATGGCCGCGGCGGCGCTATCGAAATATCTGGCAGATGGGCAGCGCCGTTTCGTGCTGGTGGAATCCGATGCCATCGGCACGGTCGGCGTGGGCGAGGCGACGATCCCGCCGATCCGGGCCTTCAACCAGTTGCTGGGCATTGACGAGAACGAATTCCTGCGCGCCACGCGCGGCACGTTCAAACTGGGCATCGAATTCGTCAACTGGGGCCGGCAGGGCGATCGCTATATCCATCCGTTCGGCGCCTTCGGGCAGGATCTGCACGGCATCGCTTTCCACCAGTTGTGGCTGCGCGAACAGGCCCGCTGCGGCCCGGGCTCAGACTGGCCGGGCGGCATCCACGAATATTCGATGAGCGCCGCCGCCGCCGCTCTGGGCCGGTTCGGCCGCCCGGCCCCTGGCGCGCGCAGCCTGGTGTCGCAACTGGGCTATGCCTTCCATTTCGACGCCAGCCTTTATGCCACGCTGCTGCGCCGCATGGCCGAGGCCCAGGGCACCGTCCGGCGCGAGGGGAGGATCGCGCACGTGCACCGCGCCGGGGAAACCGGCGATGTCACCAGCGTGCAGCTCGACAGCGGCGAACACGTGGCAGGCGACCTGTTCATCGATTGCTCGGGCTTTGCCGGACTGCTGATCGAACAGGCGCTTGGCACCGGCTATGATGACTGGAGCCATTGGTTGCCGATGGACCGGGCGATTGCCCTGCCCACCGCCAATCGGGCCAGTCCGGCCCCCTTCACCCGCGCCACGGCGCACGGCGCGGGCTGGCAGTGGACCATCCCCTTGCAGCACCGCACCGGCAACGGCCACGTGTTCTGCAGCAACTTCATGGACAGCGACGAGGCGCTGCACGTGCTGCTGGCGAATGTGGTCGGCGAGCCGCTGGCGGAACCGCGCGAACTGCGGTTCGTAACCGGCTGCCGGCGCAAGACATGGAACCACAACGTGGTGGCGCTAGGGCTGTCGTCCGGCTTCATCGAGCCGCTGGAATCGACCTCCATCCACCTGGTCCAGAACGGCATCCAGCGCTTGCTGGCACTGTTTCCCGACAAGCAGATCAGCCCGGTCGAGCGCGATGAATACAATCGCGGCATGCGCGACCTGTACGAGGACGTGCGCGATTTCGTGATCCTGCATTACAAGGCCACCCAGCGCGATGACACGCCGTTCTGGCGCACTGTCCGGGACATGGAGGTGCCTGACACACTGACCCGCAAGATGGAACTGTGGCGGGTCCACGGACGGGTATTCCGCGAGAATGCCGAGCTGTTTGCCCTGCCCAGCTGGGTAGCCGTGATGCTGGGGCAGAACATATGGCCCGACCGGCATGATCCGATGGCCGATACGCTCGATCCGCACCGCGTGGCCGAAGCAATGGCACAAATGCGGGCCGACTATCGCCGCACGGCAGAGGCCTTGCCGGAACAGGAGCAGTTCTTGCGCCAGGCAGGGGCCTGGGCGGAAGAGCAGTTCGCATGAACGCCCCGCCAATCCGCAGCGTGGTGATCGTGGGCGGCGGGACTGCCGGATGGATGGCGGCGGCGGCCCTGTCCAAGGTGCTGGGCGACTTTCCCGGCCTATCGATTACCCTTGTCGAAAGCGAGGCCATCGGCACCATTGGCGTGGGCGAGGCGACGATCCCGCAAATCAACCAGTTCAACCAGTTGCTCGGCATCGACGAAGCCGAATTCATGCGCGAGACGCATGCCACCTACAAGCTGGGGATCGATTTCGTTGACTGGGCGCGCGTCGGCCACCGCTATGTCCATCCGTTCGGCCATTACGGCGTGGACATGCTGGGGATCGAGTTCCACCATTTCTGGCTCAAAGGGCTGGAATTGGGCAATAGTTCTCCGCTTGATGCCTATTCGATCTGTGCTGCGGCGGGCAAGGAGGGCAAGTTCTACTGGCCCGATACGACCCAGCCAAACTCTCCGCTCGCCCGGTTGGGCTATGCCTTCCAGTTCGATGCTTCGCGCTATGCCCGCTACTTGCGCGGACTGGCCGAAGTGCGCGGGGTGACGCGGGTCGAGGGGCGCATAGAACGGGTTGAACAGCACCCGGAGAGCGGCTTTGTAAGCTCGGTCGTGCTGGACAGCGGCACTGTGCTGGCGGGCGATCTGTTCATCGATTGCTCGGGCTTCCGGTCGCTGCTGCTGGGGCAGACAATGGGCGTGGCGTTCAACGACTGGAGCAAGTGGCTACCGTGTGATCGGGCCGTGGCCGTGCCCTGCGTGCTGGGCGGCGATGCGGAACCGCTGACCCGATCAACCGCGCGGCCCGCCGGTTGGCAGTGGCGCATTCCGTTGCAGCACCGCATCGGCAACGGCCATGTCTATGCCAGCGCCTTCATGGACGAGGACGAGGCGACCGCAATCCTGCTCGCCAACCTCGATGGCACGCCTTTGGCCGAGCCCAACCACTTGCGCTTTACCGGTGGCCACCGGGTGAAGGGATGGGAGAAGAACGTGGTGGCCCTGGGCCTTGCGAGCGGGTTCCTGGAACCGCTGGAATCTACCGCCATCCATCTGGTGCAATCGGGCATCGCGCGGCTGCTGGCCTACTGGCCGACCAGTGCCTTTTCGCCGGTGGAGATCGACCGGTTCAATGCTGAAACCGCGCGCGATTACAGCGATATCCGCGACTTCCTGGTGCTGCATTACAAGGCCACGACGCGCGACGATTCCGAATTCTGGAACTACTGCCGCAACCTTGATCCACCCGACGGGCTAAAGGCCAAGCTGGAGCTGTTCCAAAGTTCGGGCCGGGTGATCCGCGAGCACGAGGAACTGTTCACCGAAACCAGCTGGCTGTCGGTCATGGCTTGCCAGGGAATCGTGGCCGGGGGCTACCATCCGGCGGCGGACCTGCTGCCCGATGACGAGGTGCTGCGCCGGCTGGCCCACATGCGCCGCGTAATCGGGACGGCGGTGGCGGCAATGCCCATGCAGGAGGCGTTCCTGGCCGCCAACGGCAGTGCGATCGATCCCGCCTTGCGCCTGACCGCATGACCGATCCCGCACCGATTGCCGAACAGGATGGACCACTCGGCAGCGCCGGGCTCGACGCGATCCGCCGCGCCAACCAGCCGGTCGTTATCCGCAACCTGGCCGATCACTGGCCAGCCGCAGCAGCCGGCAGGCAGGGCGGCAGCGCGTTGATTGATTACCTCAAGGCAATGGCCACTGCCCGCCCGGTTGGCGCCATCGCCGCGCGGCCGGAAGAAGGCGGACGGTTCTTCTACAACGAAGCGTTGACGGGCCTGAACTTCGCCAAAGGACAGGGCCAGTTGCCCACGTTTCTGGATGATCTGCTGCGCGCTGCCGACATGCCCGATCCGCCGGCCCTGGCGGTGCAATCCGAAGTGCTGCCCGATATCATGCCCGGCTTCACGCTGGCCAACCGGTTCGATCCCCTGGCCCACCTGAGCCCGCGCATCTGGATCGGCAACCGGATCAAGGTGGCGCCGCACTATGACGTGAAGGAAAACCTGGCAGTGTGCGTGGCGGGCCGCCGCCGGTTCACGCTATTTGCGCCAGACCAGATCGCCAACCTCTACCCCGGCCCGTTCGAACTGACCCCGGCCGGAACGCCGGTCAGCATGGTCGATCTGCATGCACCCGATCACGCCCGCTTCCCGCGCTTTGCCGCCGCCTGGGCATCCGCGCAGGTGGCCACGCTGGAGCCGGGCGATGCGATCTATATCCCCTATTGCTGGTGGCACGGGGTCCAGTCGCTCGATCCTGTCAGCGTGCTGGTCAATTACTGGTGGACGGACGGCGTGCCTGCGGGGGCCGCGCCAGCCTATGATGCCCTGCTCCACGCGCTGCTGGCCTTGCGCCCGCTGCCGCCCGAACAACGCGCAGTGTGGCGCACCTGGTTCGACTATTATGTGTTCGAAACCAGCGGCGATCCGGTTGCCCACTTGCCACCACATGCAAAGGGGGTGCTTGGCCCGGCAGCGCCCGGCCTGTTTGACAGGATGCGGCAGATTCTGCGCCAGGCGTTAGGCTAACCTTGGGCTAACCCAGTACATCCGCCATGAATTGCCGATAGGGCGGGGCAAAGTCCAGCGCGGCCCGGGTTTGCGCCGCGAACGCGCGCCGCGCCGCATCGCCATCGCGGGCATCCCGGCCTTTGGCGGCGATGGTCACTGCCCCCGACAGGCCCAGCGCATCAAGCAGCGCCATATATTCCGGCGGCAGCAGGGCGGCTTCTTCGCGGAACGGCAGTCGTCCGCGCCGGGTGTACTGGTCGAGCACGTGGGAGAGGCTTGCAGGCCGGGTCTGCGCGCCGAATATCGCGCAAGCCCGGGGGGCGGCATAGTGGCTGGCCAGCGTATCGCGCACCTGCTGCGCCATCAGCCCTGCCCGACGGTTGAATTCGATGCGCTCCAGCGGTTCGATCAGGCGACCCGGCAGCAGATCGAGCAGAAGCATCAGTTGCCGGTGCGCCAGGTCGAGGTTGAGATGGCCGAGCGGCTCGAATGTCGCTGCAGCATCCCCCAGCGCCACCACGTTGCCGATCCACGGCGCGGCGGCACAGCCGGGTGACAGGGTCACCAGTTCGGCAGGATCGGCCCCCAGCGCGCGCACCGCCTGATCTTCGGCCACGCCGTCTCGCAGGCCCAGCGCCACATGGTGGCCATCGCGCCCGGCGATTTCGGACAGCCAGCCTTCCGGAAGCAGGGTGCAGCGGTCCTCCAGCGCCAGCATTGCCGCACCGGGCCGGGCATGGAGCACGCGGCGCACGGGGAGGAATGTGCTCCAGTCGTCCCGTTTGAATTCCGCCAAGGCAGACAGCAGGACGGCATCAGGCCCGCTGCAATCGATATATAGGTCGGCCGTGATCCGCCCCTGCCCGCCCCCGGGCCCGCCAACCGCAAGCGCCGCGATACCGCCCGTGCCATCCGGCTCGATTCCCACAATCGGGCCTGCCAGATGCCCCACGCCGGCAGCCTGAGCCAGGCCCACCAGCAGATCACGGTAAGCCGGCATGTGCCACCGCAAGCCATAGTCGACATCGTCCAGCGGCGTCGCCACATCACCCGGTGGCACGGCGAAGCGTCCCGCATCGGCCAGCACTTCGGCCAGTGAACTCGCCACCCGGGCTGTGGCAGCAGCGCGGGGACCGCCGCCCCATTCGGCGGCAAACCGTGTGCGCAATTGCGGATCGACCTGCGCCCCGTGCGGCATGGCACCCGCGACGCCTTCCGCACCCCAGCCGATATAGCGGGCAAGCAGCCGGTGGCTGGCCCCGGCGCGGCGGATCAGGCTATCCTCGTCCAGCCCCAGCCGGTCATGCAGCCGGTTGCTGAACGGCAGGGCAGTACTCGCCTGATCGGCATAGGCTGCGGGATGGCCGGGCAGGCCGATCACCATCACATCGGCCTGCGGCAAGGCCCGTTTCAGCGCCAGCGCGGTGATGGCGGCCACCTGTCCGCCGCCAGCGATGACGATACGGGTCAGGCGGGGGCGGCTCTCGCTCATGCCGGTTGCGCCAACCGGGCAGCTTCGCGGTGCAGGTATTCGACATGGCCCGGCATGGCGGAAACTTCCGCCCCGATGGCTTGCCGCAACCGTTCCAGCGCGCCTTGTACCCGCTCCGGATCGGCCAGGCTGGCGCGCGAATCGTGCGCCTGCGGCAACATGCCCTGCCCCACATAGACCGCAATCCAGCTGGCATCGTAGAACAGCCCGTCGGAATACTTCTCGATCCGTCCGGTGCGCTTCCACAGCTCCAGTTTGTCGGCCAGGCTGGCAGGCACGGTCATCGTGCGAACATGGTTCCAGAATTCGGAATCGTCGCGCGTGGTGGCGTGGTAGTGCAGGATCAGAAAATCGCGCACCCGATCATATTCCATGTCCACCAACCGGTTGAATTCATCCCGGTCACGCGGATCGATCATGCCATGTTCGGGGAACAGTTCGACCAGATAGGTGATGGCCATCTGCGCCAGATAGATCGAGGTGGATTCAAGCGGTTCAAGGAACCCGCTGGCCAGCCCCACGGCCACGACATTGTGGCTCCACGAATGCTTGCGGCGGCCGGGGCGGAATTTCAGAATGCGCGGCTCGGCCAGCGGGGTGCCTTCGGCTGCGCAGCGGATCGACTCACAGGCCTCGTCCTCGGTGATGTGGGCGCTGGAATAGACATAGCCGTTGCCCATGCGGTGCTGCAGCGGGATCTGCCAGCGCCACCCGGCGGGCATGGCGGTCGCCGTAGTATAGGGGCGGATGTCGGCGGTTTGGTGCGTGCAGGGCATGGCTGCAGCGCGATCACACGGCAGCCAGTGGGTCCAGTCCTCCCACTCCGCCTCCAGCGTCTGCCCCAGCAGCAGCGAGCGGAAGCCCGAGCAATCGATGAACAGATCGCCCTCGATCCGCCGCCCGTCTTTCAGCACCAGCGCGGTGACATCGCCGCTGGCGGGATCGCGCTCCACCTCGGTCACCATGCCTTCGTGGCGGGCCACTCCGTGGCCGCAGGCAAACTGGCGCATGAACGGGCCGAACAGCGTGGCATCGAACTGGTAGGCATAACCGTAGGTGCTGGCCAGGCTGCTGTCGGCGGCAGGCGGCGTAAACCGGTTGGCGCGCGCGGCAGCCACCGCCAGCGAGTATTCACCCAGCGGCGCAGCGCGGCCCTGGCGCTGCATCTCCAGCCAATAGTGATGAAACCCGACGCCCGCCACTTCCTCGCCGAAGCTGCCGAAGGGGTGGATATAGCTAGTCCCGATCGCGCCGAAATCCTTGAAATCGATACCCAGCTTGAAGGTGGCGTGGGTGGCCTGCATGAAGGCCGCCTCGTTGATCCCCAGCTTCTCCACGAAACCTCGGATATGAGGCAGGGTGGCCTCGCCCACGCCGACGATGCCGATGTCCTCGCTTTCGATCAGGTCCACCGTGGCCAGATCGGGCAGCAGACGGATGATGCTGGCCGCAGTCATCCACCCGGCGGTCCCGCCGCCCAGCACCACCACTCTTACCTTTGGACGGTGTTCGGCCATGTTGCCTTCCAACCTGCGAAAAGGGGCTGGAGCGCCGCAATCGCCCCAGCCCCCGGAGTTACCTGTTTGCGACGACCGGCCTCAACCGGTCATTTCTTCCAGTTCCTTGCCCTTGGTCTCCACGATCAGGGACTTGACCAGGAACCAGCTGATCACGGCGGCGGCGGTGTACAGCGCATATGTTCCCGCCAAACCCAGCCCGCTGGCCATCGAAGGGAAGCTTTGCACCACCAGGTAGTTGGCCCCCCATTGCGCCAGCCCGGCCACCGCCAGCGCGGATCCGCGCATCTGGTTGGGGAACATCTCACCCAGCATGACCCACATCACCGGGCCCCAGCTGAAGTTGAAGAAGATGACATAGAGATTGGCTGCGACCAGCGCTGTGTATCCGGCAGTCTCGCTCAGCGCCAGGTTGCCCGCCGCATCGGTGCCCGCACCGCTGAAGGCCCATGTCATCGCCCCCAGGGTCACCGCCATGCCGGCCGAACCGATCATCAGCAGCGGCTTGCGCCCCACCTTGTCGATCAGCACCAGCGCTGCCAGCACGGCGGCAATCGACACCGCGCCCGACACGATATTGCGTTCCAGCGCCACTTCTTCGGACACACCGGCCAGCCGCCACAGCGTCTCGCCGTAATAGAAGATGATGTTGATGCCCACGAACTGCTGGAAGGTTGCCAGCATGATCCCGGCCCACACGATCGGGCGGAAGAAGAACCTGCCGCCCGTCACGTCGCGCAGGCTGGGGCGATGGTCGGCATCGAAGCTGGCCTTGATCTCGCCCACCTTGCGGGCGGCTTCATCGGCGCCGAACAGCCGGGTCAGCACCATGGTCGCCTCGCCGTCGCGGCCCCGGCTGACAAGGTAACGCGGGCTTTCGGGGATGAATATCAGCGCCACCAGGAACACGGCAGCCGGAACGGCCTGTGCCAGGTACATCCAGCGCCACGCCTCGCGCCCGCCGATCTGGCCCAGCGAATCGCCCGCGCTTTGCGCCAGGAAATAGTTCACCACGAAGGCGGCAGTCAGGCCGCTGATGATCATCACCTGCTGCACCGTGGTCAGCCGGCCGCGAATGTTGGCCGGGGCCACTTCCGAGATATACAGCGGCGACAGCACCGATGCTGCCCCAACCGCCATGCCGCCAGCAAACCTTGCCAGCACGAAAACGGCGTGAACATCGGTAAAGCCCTGCACCAGCGCACCGATCAGGAACAACAAGGCAGACACCAGCATCACCTTTCGGCGACCCATCGCATCGGCCAGCCGCCCGGCCAGGAACGCACCCACCGCGCAGCCGATCAGCAGCGAGCCGACGGTAAAGCCCAACGCCGCTTCGCTCAGCCCGAATTCGGCGGTCAGGCCGCCCTGCGTGCCGTTCACCGCGCCGCTATCATAGCCGAACAGCAGCCCGCCGATCGTGGCCACCGCCACGATGGCCGAAATCAGCGCCATGTTGACGCGGCTGGCGTCTTTTCCTGTGGTATCCATTGTTCCCCTCTCCCGCCCCCGGCATCATGGCCGGCGTGCATTATGGTAGCGCTACCTTGAACCGAGTCGCAGGCATGCGCAAGCGGGATTCTCGACCGTTCTATTCCAGCTCGAGGATTATCGCACCTTGCGCCAGTGTCTCGCCCTCGATGGCGGCGATCCTGGCAACGATCCCGCCGCGCGCGGCCCGCAGCAGGTTCTCCATCTTCATCGCTTCGACACTCGCCAGCACCTGGCCCGGTTCCACCCGGTCACCCGCCGCCACGTGCAACCGCACCAGCAAGCCCGGCATCGGGCAAATCAGCAAGCGCGAGGTATCGGGCGGCACTTTCTCCAGCATATGCGCAGCCAGCGGGCCAACGGCGGCAGGCAGCACCAGCGCGCGATGCTTGCGGCCCCGCGTGGTAATCAGCCAGTGCGGCCGCGCGCGCCGGATCTGCAGGCCGAGTACTTCGCCATCGGGTTTGCTGGCCGTGGCGGTAGTCATCCCCGGCAACCAGTCGCAATGCCCGTCAATACGGCGACCATCGACCACGGCATGACCGGTTCCCAGCGTGACCGCGAAGCCGCGCCCGTCCAGCGCCACGGTCCAATCGGAAGCCCGCACAAGGGCCCCACTGGCCAGCCGGGCGCGCTGGCTGCATTCGATCCCGGCGGCCACGGCGGCAATGGTGCGCAGGCGGTCCTCATCCGCAGGCGCGCCGGAAAAGCCCTCGGGCCACTCCTCGGCAATGAACCCGGTGGACAGGTCGCCCGCCAGAAAGCGCGGGTGCTGCATGATGGCGGACAGGAAATCGATATTGTGCCCTGGCCCCTCGATTACGAACCGGTCCAGCGCGCCAACCTGCAATGCGGCAGCTTCGGCCCGGGTGGGTGCCCAGGTGATCAGCTTGGCGATCATCGGATCATAGAACAACGACACCTCGCCGCCTTCGGTCACACCGTCGTCGATGCGAACATCTTCTTGCGGGGCGGGAGGATCGTATCGCACCAACCTGCCAATGCTGGGCAAAAAACCGCGATAGGGATCTTCGGCGTAAACCCGCGTTTCGATCGACCAGCCGTTCAACCCTACATCGGCTTGGCCAAAACCGAGCCTTTCCCCCGCCGCCACGCGGATCATCTGCTCCACCAGGTCCAGCCCGGTGATCGCCTCGGTCACCGGGTGTTCCACCTGCAGGCGGGTGTTCATTTCGAGGAAGTAGAAGCTTGTCCCGCTGGGATCGCTGCCATCGACGATCAGTTCCACCGTGCCCGCCGAATGATAACCCACCGCCCGCGCCAGTGCCACGGCCTGCGCCCCCATTGCCGCGCGCATCTGCGGGGTAACGAACGGTGAAGGCGCTTCCTCCACCACCTTCTGGTGGCGGCGCTGGATCGAGCATTCGCGTTCGTTGAGGTGCAGGATATTGCCGTGCTTATCGCCCAGCACCTGCACTTCGATATGGCGCGGGTTGGTCACGAATTTCTCGATGAACACCCGGTCGTCGCCGAAGCTTGCCAGCCCCTCGCGCCGGGTGGCCTCGAAGCCTTCGCGCACGTCCTCGTCGCTCCAGGCCAGCCGCATCCCCTTGCCGCCGCCGCCCGCGCTGGCCTTCATCATCACCGGATAGCCGATTTCCTGCGCGATGGTCAGCGCGTGTGCCGTATCGGCAATCTCCCCCACGAAGCCCGGCACCACGTTGACGCCTGCCGCGATGGCGAGCTTCTTGGACGAAATCTTGTCCCCCATCGCCGCAATGGCGCTGGCTGGCGGGCCGATGAAGGCAATGCCCTCGGCCGCCAACGCCTCAACGAAGCTGGCCCGCTCGGACAGGAACCCATAGCCCGGATGCACCGCATCGGCCCCGGTGGCCTTGCAGGCGGCGATGATCTTGTCGGCGCGCAAGTAGCTGTCGGCAGCATGCGAAGGCCCGATATGCACCGCCTCGTCCGCCATACCGACATGGGGCGAGCGCGCATCGGCATCCGAATAGATCGCCACGGTGGCAATCCCCATGCGCTTCGCCGTCCGAATGATCCGGCAGGCAATTTCCCCGCGGTTGGCGATGAGGATTTTTTGGAACATTATTCCTCGTCTTTCATGATTAGCCGAGCAAACAAAACGCCTCCGCCGATCACGAGGATCAAGGAACCCGGAAACCAGATGAGTCGTCGAAGCCCGTCCCATTCGCATCCGGACAATTCAGGTTCGTAGCTACATTCGTTGTGGCCCATCGCGGCCATCAAAAGACAGAAGATGACGATCAAAGTTCCGACGACCATATAGGCTAGGCATCCAACCTTCCCAACAGCGCTCACGGTTGGCTTATCGGAAAAGCTCATTCCCCCACCCGCCCCATATTGTGCCCCAGCAGTCGCAGCACATCGGCCACGCATTCCACAACGTTGCTGCCCGGCCCGTAGATCCCCTGCACCCCGGCCTCGCGCAAGGCGTCGTAGTCCTGCGGGGGGATCACGCCGCCGACCACCAGCCTGATGTCCGCGCGGCCCGCATCGCGCAGGTGGCGGGCGAATTCGGGGACGAGGGTCAGGTGGCCTGCCGCCAGGGTAGACACGCCGACCACGTCCGCCTGCTCGGCAATGGCCAGGGCGGCGGTTTCTTCTGGCGTCTGGAACAAGGGGCCGCTGATCACGGCAAAGCCCATGTCGGCAAAGGCGCTGGCGATCACGTTGGCACCGCGATCATGGCCGTCCTGCCCCATCTTGGCGACCAGCAGGCGCGGCTTGCGGCCGAGGCGGGTGGCGACAGCCTCCACGCCCGCCAGCACCTCGGCATAGCGAGAATCACCGGCATAGGCTGCGGCATAGACCCCGCTGACGGGCGTGGGCCGGGTTTCATAGCGGCCAAACACTTCTTCGAGTGCAGTGCTGATTTCGCCAAGCGTGGCATCAGCGCGGGCGCATCCCACAGCCAGGGCGAGCAAGTTGCCGCCGCCCGCCGCGCCAACCCGCATCGCCTCCAGCGCCGCACTTACCCGCGCCTCGTCGCGCGCCGCCTTCACCGCCGCTATCCGCGCCACCTGCCCTGCGCGCACGGCGTGGTTATCGACATCGAGCGTGGCAATCCGCTCCTCGGCATCAAGGCGGTACTTGTTGACCCCCACGATCACCGCCTCGCCCCGGTCCACCCGCGCCTGTTTGGCAGCGGCGGCGGATTCGATCGCCGCCTTGGGCGCGCCGCTGGCGACATAGGCGGTCATACCGCCTGCCGCATCGACCTCGGCAATCAAGGCCCGCGCCTCGTCTGCCAATTGCGCAGTAAGCGCCTCGACATAATAGCTGCCACCCAGCGGATCGATCACGCCGGTGATCCCGGTTTCCTCCGCCAGTACCAATTGGGTGTTGCGCGCGATGCGGGCGGAGAAATCGGTCGGTAGGGCCAGTGCTTCGTCCAGCGCGTTGGTGTGGAGCGATTGCGTGCCGCCCAGCACCGCCGCCAGCGCCTCCACCGTAGTGCGGATCACGTTGTTGTAGGGATCCTGTTCCTGCAACGACACGCCCGAAGTCTGGCAATGGGTGCGCAACATCAGCGACTTCGCAGAATTCGCGCCCAGCCCGGCCATCACCTCGGCCCACAGCACCCGCGCGGCGCGCAGCTTGGCGACTTCGGTGAACAGTTCCATCCCGATGCCGAAGAAGAAGCTCAGGCGCGGGGCGAAGGCGTCGATGTCGAGGCCGGTCGCAATGGCACGCCGCGCATATTCCTTCCCGTCGGCAATGGTGAAGGCAAGCTCCTGCACCGCCGTCGCGCCCGCTTCGTGCATGTGATAGCCGCTGATCGAAATCGAATTGAAGCGCGGCAAGCGGTCCGAACAATAGGCGATCACATCACCCACGATCCGCATGCTTGGTTCGGGCGGGTATATGTAGGTGTTGCGGACCATGAACTCCTTGAGGATGTCGTTCTGGATGGTCCCCGAAAGCTGCTCCGCGCTAACCCCGGCGCGTTCCGCCGCCACGATGTAGAACGCCATGATCGGGATCACCGCGCCGTTCATGGTCATCGACACGGACATGTCATCCAGCGGAATGCCGTCGAACAGCGCCTGCATATCGGCCACGGTATCGATCGCCACGCCCGCCTTGCCCACATCGCCGGTTACGCGCGGATGGTCGCTGTCATAGCCCCTGTGCGTGGCAAGGTCGAAGGCGACCGACAGGCCCTTTTGCCCGGCGGCGAGGTTGCGGCGATAGAAGGCGTTACTCTCCTCTGCCGTCGAGAAGCCGGCATATTGCCTGATGGTCCACGGGCGCTCGGTGTACATCGAGGCATAGGGGCCGCGCGTGAACGGCGCTTCGCCCGGCAGTCCGGGATCGATCCCGGCCACATCGGCGGCGGTGTACAGGCTTTTGCGGTCAGTCATGCGAACCGAGCGTTTCCATGATTTCGGTCAGCACGCCCTGCATGTCCGCCGGGTGGACGAAGAACACCGGCGTGCCATGCGCGCCCAGCCGCGTGGGGCCAAGCACGCGCTTGCCGAGCGTCTCGAACCAGTCGCGCGCTTCGGAAATATCACTAACCTCGAAGCACAGGTGGTGTTGGCCACCGCGCGGGTTGCGCGCCAGGAACGCGGCAATCGGTGAGGCGTCACCCAGCGGTTCGAGCAATTCGATCTGGCCATTGGGGGTATCGACGAAGCACAGCCGCACGCCCTGTTCGGGCATTTCCATCGGCGGGGTAATCGTGGTTGCGCCCATCACGTTGCGCCAGAAATCCACCGCCGCCGCAAGGTCCGGCACCGCTATGCCGACGTGATTGAGCTTTCCCAGTTCCATACCGCAACCTTCCGCTGCGACAGGGCGGGTTGCAACCCCTTTCCTCTGGCCCCTATCGATCAGGCAGCAGCAGGTTCCTCTGCCACAACCGGGTTGGGCTTCGATCCCCACAGCGCGTAGTAGATGATGTAGACCTCGCACAAAACCGTCAGCCAGAAGCTGTTCTGCAGGCCATAGGCATCGGCCAGCCAGCCCTGCGCCACCACCAGCGCGCCGCCGGCAATCGCGGTAATCAGCAGGCCCGATCCCTCTTCTGTCAGCGGACCAAGCCCCTTGATGCCCATGGCAAAGATCGTGGGGAACATGATCGAATGGCCCAGGCCCACCAGGATCAGGCACCACAGCGCCAACATCCCATCCAGCGTGGCCGCGCCCACCATCACCACCAGCGCAAACAAGGCAAATGCGGCCAGCGTTTTATCCGCCGGAAACCGCCGCAGGATATAGCTGCCGCCGAACCGCCCGACCATCATCCCGCCCCACATCAGCACGAGGTAGTTGGCCGCTTCTGCCGGAGTGATCGCGGCGATGTGCGGCAGGATGGCGAAGTTGATGAACAGGTTGGCCACACCGATTTCAGCGATCAGGTAGATGAAGATCGCCGGCACGCCGAGCACCAGGTTGCGGTGGCTCCACAGTGAATGCTTGCGCCGTTCCTCACGCGTCACGCGGCTGGTGGCCGAACCCAGCGCGGGCAGGCTGGAACGCCAGATCGCCACCGCGATCAGCGCCAGCACGATCGCCACCAGGATATAGGGCAGCTGCGTGGCCTCGGCATCGGCCACCCGATCTGCCGCGCTTAACTGCGTGCCTTCGAGCGACGTGCCGCCAGTGGTGCGGCTGAGGATCAGGTAGCCGCCGAAATACGGTGCAAAAAAGGTGCCCATCGAATTGAACGCCTGCACCAGCGTCAGCCGCGATTCGCTGCTTTCAGCCGGGCCGATCACCGCCACATAGGGGTTGGCCGCCACCTGCAGCAGGGTAATCCCGCTGGCGATCACGAACAGCGCGACCAGCGTTACGCCGTAGGACGGCATTCGCGCGGCGGGCACCATCATCAGGGCGCCCAATGCCATCACCCCCAGCCCGATGATGATCGCCTTCTTGTATCCCGTCCGCTCGATCAGGAAGGCGCTGGGCATGCCCATCACGCCATAGGCGATGAACCACACGCTCTCGATCACCGTGGTCTGGGTATAATTCAGTTCGAACACGCTGCGCAGGTGCGGCAGCAGCGTGTTGTTGATGACCGTGATGAAGCCCCACATGAAGAACAACGTGGCCAGCATGGCCAGCGCGGGGCGATAGTTGAAGCCCGGCGCGCTGCTGTCTGCCGCCCCGCTCGCATTGTTCACCGGTGCCACCGCCATCGCTCGATCCCCTTGGTCTCTGCCCCGGGCCGATTGAGCCGCTTGCAGTTGTTTATATTGTCGGAGTATTGAAGCCGCACGCACGCGTCAACAGGCGTTGGGAACCAGGAGTAATTACGAAATGGACGTGCCTGCAACCAAGCTGCGCAGCCGGGCCTGGTTCGACAACCCCGACAATGTCGACATGAGCGCGCTGTACCTTGAACGCTATCTCAACTTCGGCCTGAGCCTTGACGAATTGCGCGGCGGCAAGCCGATCATCGGCATTGCCCAGACCGGCAGCGACCTGTCGCCCTGCAACAGGCACCACCTGGTGCTGGCCGAGCGGGTGCGCGAAGGCGTGCGCGAGGCGGGCGGGATCGTGCTGGAATTTCCGGTCCACCCGATCCAGGAGACCGGCAAGCGGCCCACCGCAGGGCTTGATCGCAACCTGGCCTATCTGGCGCTGGTCGAACTGCTCTATGGCTATCCGCTGGACGGCGTGGTGCTGACCACCGGATGCGACAAGACCACGCCTGCCTGCCTGATGGCGGCGGCCACGGTGAACATTCCGGCCATCGCGCTGTCGGTCGGCCCGATGCTCAACGGGTGGCACAAGGGCGAGCGGACGGGATCGGGCACGATCGTGTGGAAAGCGCGCGAGCTGCTGGCCAAGGGCGAGATCGACGATGCCGGGTTCATCAAGCTGGTCGCCAGTTCGGCCCCGTCCACCGGCTATTGCAACACCATGGGCACGGCCACCACGATGAATTCACTGGCCGAGGCACTGGGCATGATGCTGCCCGGCAGCGCCGCGATCCCCGCGCCTTATCGTGACCGGCAGGAAGTGGCCTACCTCACCGGCAAACGGATCGTGGAACTGGTCCACCAGGATGTAAAACCCAGCGACATCATGACGCGCGACAGCTTCCTCAATGCCATCGCGGTCAATTCGGCCATCGGCGGATCGACCAATGCGCCGATCCACCTGGCCGCGCTGGCCCGCCATCTGGGCGTCGAACTCAGCCTCGACGACTGGCAGGAGCACGGCCACAAGCTGCCGCTGCTGGTTAACCTGCAACCGGCGGGCGAATATCTGGGCGAGGATTTTTACCGCGCTGGCGGCGTGCCAGCGGTGGTGGCGCAGCTGATCAAGGCGGGCGTCATCCGCGAGAGCGCGCTGACGGTCAACGGCAAGACGCTGGGCGACAACTGCCGCGATGCCGTGATCGAGGACGAGAATGTCATCCGTCCACTTGACCAACCGCTGCTGGAGAACGCCGGGTTCATCGTCCTGCGCGGCAATATCTTCGATGCCGCGATCATGAAGACCAGCGTGATCGGGGACGAATTTCGCCAGCGCTTCCTGTCCAACCCGGCTGATCCGGAAGCCTTTGAAGGCCCGGTCGTGGTGTTCGACGGGCCGGAGGATTACCACCACCGGATCGATGACCCATCGCTCGGCATTACCCCCCGCACCCTGCTGATCATGCGCGGCGCGGGGCCGATCGGGTATCCGGGCGCCGCCGAAGTGGTCAACATGCGCCCGCCCGCCTACCTGCTGACAGAAGGCGTTGCGGCGCTTCCGTGCCTTGGCGACGGGCGCCAATCGGGCACGTCGGCCAGCCCGTCCATCCTCAACGCCTCGCCAGAAGCTGCGGCCAACGGGGGGCTGGCGCTGGTGCAAACAGGAGACCGGATGCGGATCGACCTGGGGCGCGGCGAGGTTAACCTGCTGGTCAGCGATGATGAACTGGCCCGCCGCCGTGCAGCGCTTGAGGCGGCGGGCGGTTTCGCCGTGCCGCCATCGCAAACCCCGTGGCAGGAAATCCAGCGGGCGCTGGTCGGCCAACTTGATACCGGCGCGATCCTTGAAGGGGCCGAAAAATACCAGCGTATCGCGCAGACCCGCGGGCTGCCGCGCGACAATCACTGACAGGGGACAGACGACAATGATTCCGATGAGACTGCTGCTGACCGGCCTTGCACTTGCGATTTCTGGCCCTGCACTGGCGCAGGTCAACACCCTGCAGCCGCTGGTGATCGAGGGCGCCGCGTCTGTCCGGATCGAACATATCACCGTCCATTCGAACGAGATCGCAGGCAACCTGCTCGGCACCACGGCCGAGCGCGATGTCTTCGTGGTGCTGCCGCCCGGCTATGATCGCGACAGCGACCGCCGCTATCCGGTGGTCTATGCGCTGCACGGCTATTCCATCGGCGCGGAACAATGGCTGCGCGAAATCCACATGCCACAAACGGCCGAGGGTTCCTTTGCCAATGGCACGCCGGAAATGATCCTGGTGTTCCCGTCCAGCATCAACCAGCACAACGGCGCGTTCTATGGCAATTCGGTCACCACCGGCAATTTCGAGAACTTCATCGCCGATGAACTGATCGCCTATATCGACAGCCATTATCGCACGCTGGCCCGGCGGGAGAGCCGCGGGCTGGTGGGTCATTCGATGGGCGGATATGGTGCCTCGCGCATCGGCGTGCGGCGGGCGGACGTGTATGGCGCGCTGTACCTGATGTCGCCGTGCTGCCAGTCGCCGCTGGGTACCCAGGGTCTCACTGCCGAGCGGGTGCAGCAGGTGGAAGCCTTGCCTTCAATCGAGGCGGCGGCGGCCTTGCCGTTTCCGGTGCGCGGCCCGGTGGCCATCGCCTCGGCCTTCTCGCCCAATCCCAATCGTCCGCCGCTGTTCATTGATCTGCCGGTGGATGCCGATGGCAACGCACGGCCCGACGTGATCGCCAAGTGGACCGCCAACGCCCCGCTCGCCTTCCTTGACCAGTATGTCCACCAGGTGCGCGAATACCGCGCGATCCAGCTTGATGTGGGCGACCGTGATGGGCTGGTGGCCGATACCACCCTGATGCACGAGGCACTGCTGGCGCAGGGCATCGCAAACACGCTGCAGGTCTATGACGGCGACCACACCAATATGCTGGGTTTCCGCATGCAGGACCACGTGCTGCCGTTCTTCGGTGCCAACCTGTCGTTCGAGCAGGCGGAGTAGGGCGCGAACACTAGGGCGCGATCTGGCCCATTACGGCGCGGGTATCGTGGTGGGCCAGATCGACCAGCGCCTGCATCGCTGCGGCCGCCGCGTCGCCATCACCGGCCGCAACGGCATCATAGACCCGCGCGTGATCGGGAATCGGATCGCGCGGCAAGGCGCGGGCGCGCTGCTTGTATTGGGTGGTGAGGTTGACGGCCGAGCCGATCGAAGCCGCCAGCGACATCAGCACCGCGTTGCCCGCCGCCCGCAGCAGCGCCTCGTGGAATTCGCGGTCGGCCATGCGTCCCGCCTCGGTGGCGAGGGTATGCTGCCGCATGGCAGCCAGCGCCCCCTTCATCGCCGCCAGATCATCCTTGCTGCGGCGTTCGGCGGCCAGCCGCGCAATGCCCGGTTCCACCAGGGCGCGCAGTTCGAACAGATCCTGCACGAAGCCGGGATCCGGCTCGCCGGTAAAGGCCCAGGTCAGCACCAGCGGATCGAGCAGGTTCCAGTTGCTGCGCGGCGTGACCCGCGTGCCATCCTTGGGCTTGCTCGCCACCAGGCCCTTGGCGGTGAGCACCTGCACCGCTTCGCGATAGGCGCTGCGCGAGACGTTGAGTGCTTCGGAATTGGCGATCTCGCCGGTCAGCTTTGCGCCGGGCGGGATCTGCCCTGAAACGATTGCGCAGCCCAGGTAATGCGCCACGGCCCCGCGCAACCGGCGTCCGGAACCGCGCGGCGTGCGGGCCAGAGCCTCGGCCAGGTGCGCTGTCCCATCGGGCTTGGCTTGGTCCATCGGGTTCCCCTTGCGGCACGCCATTGCGGCTGCTTCACAGCCTATTCGGACTTGGGCAGGGAAAATCAACCGGCGAGAACGTCACACAGCGTTTGACAGCACTAATTGTCGGAGTAATTCTGAAATCAGGTGTTGCCGGACAGGTGAGGACTCAATGCGATCGATCGGTGCCCTTGGCCTGCTGGCCATGCTTGCCGCCTGCTCTGCCGACGCGCCGCCACGTAATGCGGGATCGGGCACCTTCACCTACCAGGGCAATCCGCTGGTGCGCGACCGGTTTACCGCAGACCCCGCACCGCTGGTGGTAGGCGATACCTTGTACCTTTATGTCGGGCACGACGAGGCGCGGGGCGAGGAGATGTTCAACATCACCCAATGGCTGGCCTATTCCACCCAGGACATGATTACCTGGACCGCCCACGGCCCGATCATGCAGCCGACAGATTTTGCCTGGGTGCAAAAGGATGCCTGGGCCAGCCAGGTGCACGAGAAGGACGGCCGCTTCTGGTTTTACACCGCGGTGGAACATGATCCAGCCACCAGCCACGGCAAGGCGATCGGCGTGGCGGTGGCGGACAATCCGCTGGGGCCGTTTCGCGATGCGCGCGGCTCGGCCCTGGTCAGGAACGAGGATACGCAAGGCCCGCACCACTGGGATGATATCGATCCCACCGTGTGGACCGAGCCCGATGGCACCAGCTGGCTGTTCTGGGGCAATGCCGAGCTCAAGTTCGCGCCCCTCGCGCCGGACATGATCAGTTTTGCCGGCCCGATCGAAACCATCGACCTGCCCGATTTCGAGGAAGGTCCGTGGGTCTTCAGGCGGGGCAACACCTACTATCTCGCCTACGCCTCGATGGACCGCGCGATCAGCCCCGATGAACGGATCTCCTATGCCACCGCGCCGTCGATCCGTGGTCCGTGGACCTGGCGCGGCGAGATCACCGGCTCTGCCGCCAACAGCTTCACGATCCATCCCGGGATCGTGGAATTTCTGGGCGAGTGGTTTCTGTTCTATCACGTGGGCACCTTGACGGTGGGCGACCAGACGGGGGCCATCGGGCGCCGTGCCGTGGCGGTTGAACGGATGCAGTTTGATGCCAACGGACTGATCCTGCCGGTCGAACAGACCGCGCAAGGCCTGCTGCTGCCGCGATGACCGTTGCCCGCTGCCGCATCGCCATCATCGGGCTGGGCAAGATCGCCACCGACCAGCACTTGCCCGCACTTGCCAGGTCCGATGAGTTCACGCTGGCCGCCACAGTCGATCCGCACAGCGCAGGCGTGGCGGGCACGCATCATTTCGCGTCATTCGACCAGTTGTTGTCAAGCGGCCTGGCGTTCGATGCGGTAAGCCTGTGCACCCCGCCGCAGTTTCGTGCCGGCCTGGCTCTGGCGGCTATTGCGGCGGGCAAACACGTGCTGCTGGAAAAGCCCCCCGGTGCCACGCTGGCTGAAGCGCAGGCGCTGTGCGATGCGGCATCTGCGGCAGGCGTGACCCTGTTTGCCGCCTGGCACTCGCGCTATTCGGCAGGGGTCGCTCCGGCGCGCGAATGGCTGCGCGGCAAGACCATCCGCGGCGTTGCCATCACCTGGCGCGAGGACGTGCGGGTATGGCATCCCGGACAGGCGTGGATCTGGCGCGAGGGCGGCTTCGGCGTGTTCGATCCGGGCATCAACGCCCTGTCGATCATCACCGCGATCCTGCCCGATCCGCTCCAAGTGACCGGTGGGGCGCTGCAATTTCCCGCCAATTGCGCCGCGCCGGTTTCGGGCCAGATCAGCCTGACGGGCAGCATGGGACTGCCAGTATCGATGGACCTCGACTTCCTGCAAACCGGGCCGCAGACCTGGGACATCCGGGCGCTGTGCGATGAGGGCGAGCTGCTGCTGTCAAAGGGCGGCAGCGTGCTGCTTACGCCAGCGGGAGAATTCAGCGCCGACGATGGCGAATACCCCGCGCTTTACGCCCATTTCGGCCGCACCATCGCAGGCGGGGCCAGCGAGATCGACCTCGCTCCGCTGCGTCTGGTCAGCGAAGCGCTATCCCGCTGCACGATCGAGCAGGTGGCAGAATTCCACGAATGACCCTGCGCCTCACCTGCTGAGCGACAGCACCGCCACCGACTTGCCGGGCAGGTCCACCCGCACAAGGCCGCCCGTGACCCGGCCCGCAATCGGGGCCGGGGCCACTGTCGCAGGCGCGGCATAGGTGTTGAGCGAATTGACGTCCGGTCCGGTCAGCACCTGTCCGCTTGCGCGCCGCACATCCAGCCCGTCCACGTCAATCGCCACTTCGCGCGCGCTGTCGGGATCAAGGTTGACCAGCGCCAGCCACAGGCCGCCTTGCGTATCGCGAAACGCCACCGCATCCACCCCGGGCAGGGTGATGCCATCATGGTGATAGCTGCCCGGATCGAAATCGATCGGAACGAAGGTGGCATCCTGCATCGGCAGGTACATCTGGTGGATGTGATAGGTCGGCGTCAGCACCATCTGCGGCCCGTCTGTCAGGATCATGGCCTGCAGCACGTTGACCATCTGGGCGATGTTCGCGCCCCTGACCCGATCGGCATGGCGGGCGAAGATGTTGAAGTTCAGGGCCGCCAGTATCCCATCGCGCAAGGAGTTCTGCTGTTGCAGGAAGCCGGTCGGCGTGCCGGGATCCTCGGCCAGCCACACGCCCCATTCATCCACCACCAGCGCCACCTGCTTGGCAGGATCATAGCGGTCCATGATGGCGGAATGCAGCGCAATCCGCTGGTCCATTTCCAGCGTGGTCTGCAGGATCAGCGCATAGTCGCCTTCATCGAACCCCACGCTGGGCAAGGACGGCGGCCATTCGGGCACGGTATAGCTGTGCAGCGAAAGACCCTCGATCGACCATGTCCAGTCACGTTCTGACCAGGCCTTCATCACCGTTTCGGTATAGCGGGTATCGTCATCGCTCGGCCCCACGGCAACGCGCATCATCTCGCGTCCGCTGCCCGCCGCTTGCGTCGGGTTGTAGTTCCGGTCGAACCGCGCATGGCGCTTCAGCAGGTCGGCATAGTGTTCGGGCGTCATGTTGCCGCCGCAGCCCCAGGTCTCGTTGCCTAGGCCAAGGATCGGCACCTCATAAGGTTCGGCATGGCCATTGGCGGCGCGGTCCTGGCCGGCGCTGCTGCGGGTATCGGCGGTCATGTAGGCCATCCAGTCTGCCGCCTCCTGGATCGTGCCCGATCCGACATTGACCGAGATGAAAGCCTGGGAATCTATCTGCTCGACGAAATCGAAAAACTCGTCGGTGCCGAAGGTGTTGGGTTCGATCGCGCCGCCCCAGTTGGCGTTGACGGTGGAACGGCGGTTCGGCCCCACCCCGTCGCGCCAGTGGTATTCATCGGCAAAACACCCGCCGGGATAGCGCACGTTGGGCACGCGGATCGCGCGCAGCGCCTCGACCACGTCAGTCCGGATGCCGCGTACATTGGGGATGGCGGAATCCTCGCCCACCCACACGCCGCCGTAGATGCCGGTGCCAAGATGCTCCGCAAACTGGCCAAAGATGTGGCGGTTGATCTGCGGGCCGGTGGCCGTGGCATCGACCGATACAGTCACGTCCTGCGCCACCACAGGCGGGTTGGCAGAAGCGAGCAGCAGGGCGGCTGCAGTGGCCAGGGTGCGTTTCATCGGGCTGCTCCTGTCCGGCTTTCGGGCATGGTGTAGACGCGGTAGATCATCTGGTGGCGATAGGGCCGGTCCGGCGTGACCAGTGTGGTGCCGAAATCCGGCTGGTTTGGCGTATCGGGGAACAACTGCGGTTCCAGCGCGATCCCGTCGCCCATGCGGTAAACCGCCCCGCCCTTGCCCACGGCCGTGCCGACCAGGAAATTGCCGCTATAGAATTGCAGTCCCGGCTCGGTCGACAATACGTCGAGCACGCGGCCCGATCCCGGATCGACCAGCCGTGCCGCCAGCCCGGGTTCAGCGGTGCGCCCCTTGTCGAGCGCCCAGTTGTGATCATAACCGCGCCCGATCGCGATCTGCGCATCGGTGCCATCGCGCAGCCCATCGGCAATCCGCCGGGGGCTGCGAAAATCGAACACCGATCCGGCCACGTCGCGCAATTCGCCGGTGGGGATCAGTGCATCGTTGACGGGGGTGTAGTGGCTGGCGGGCAGGACCAGCCAGTGCTGCATGGCATCCCGGCCCGATCCCGTGCCGGACAGGTTGAACAGCGCATGGTTGGTCATGTTGACAACGGTGGGTGCATCACTGGCCGCCTCGAACAGGATGCCCAGGTCTCCGCCATCATCCAGCGTATAGGTCACCCGCACCGCCAGTGCGGCGGGATAGCCCTGGTCGCCATCGGGGCTGGCCAGTTCCAGCACCACCCGCGCCACGGCCCCGCTCTCCACCGACACGATCCGCCATATGCGCTTGTCGAACCCTTGGGTGCCGCCATGGAGCGAATTTTCGCCATCGTTCTGCGTCAGTTGCACCGCACGGCCATCCAGCCTGAAGCGCCCCCCGGCGATTCGATTGGCATAGCGGCCCACGGTCACGCCGAAGTAGTTGGGGTGCGCCTCATAGCTGGCGGTATCGTCATAACCCAGCGTGATGTCTGACGGCACGCCTGCGCGATCCGGCGCGGTCAGCGATTGCAGGGTGGCACCATAGCTCAGGATGCGGGCCGAAACGCCGGTGGCATTGGACAGCGTCACCGCTTCCACCGCAGTCCCGTCAGCCAGCGCGCCTGCATCCTCGCGCACAGCATCGGCCGCCCGGGCCTGACCGCCCGGCACCAGAGCGACTGCTGCCAGCCCCAAGCCAAGCCCTAAACCGAGCCGCGTAAAGCCTTGCCGCATCATGCCTCCACCCATCTGCCTGCCGCCTGCCGGCAGCATGTCCTGTCGTTTATTTGTCAGACAAATGGTAACTTGCAAAGCACGTTTCTTTGCCCGCCAGACGCAAAACAGCAGCAAGCCGCGCCCTGGGGGCGCGGCAGGCCTAGACCGGCAATGTGAAAAAATGGTGCCCAGAAGAGGACTCGAACCTCCACGCCCTTGCGAGCGCCAGCACCTGAAGCTGGTGCGTCTACCAATTCCGCCATCTGGGCACCGGAAGCAGCATGGACATCGTCGCCGTGCTGCCGGGTAGGCGCGGGCCACTAGCGAACCGGGGCATGCCTTGTCAACGCGAATGGTGTGGCGATGCGCGATTGATGCCAGATTGTGGGCGAATATTGCCGCCGCCGTGCCGATGTGCTTAGGGACCGGAACCTCGACATTCTTCACACGATAGGTTGGCTATGGGCAATTCGCCGAACAACAAGCTGGACAACAAGCTGGTCGTGCTGATCGGCGGCAATGGCTTTGTGGGTCGCCACCTGGCGCAAGATCTGTTGCAGCGTGGCGCCCGCCTGCGGGTGGCCGCACGCAATCCGGAAAAGGCGCTGGCGCTCAAGCCACTGGCCAACCTGGGCCAGCTGCAATTCACCCGCTGCAACGCCGCCAGTGCCGACAGCGTGCGCGCTGCGGTGCAGGGTGCGGACGCAGTGGTGTGGTTGGTCGGCACGTTCGGCAAGGGCCAGCAGCAGCTGCATGCAGACGGCGCACGCGTGGCGGCTGAGGCGGCGGCAGCGGGCGGAGCGAAGGCCTTCGTCTATCTTTCCAGCCTGTCGGCCGATCCGGCCAGCGAGGGCGGCTATGCCTCCACCAAGGCGCTGGGCGAGCAAATGGTACTCACGGCCTTCCCCCAGGCGACCATCCTGCGCCCGTCGGTGATTTTCGGAGCGGATGACCAGTTCGTGCAGATGTTCGCCGGGCTGGTGGCCACCATGCCCGCCCTGCCGGTATTCGGCCCAGATGCGAAGCTGCAGCCAGTGTGGGTGGACGATGTGGCCACCGCCGCCGCCAATGCGCTGGCCGACCCTGTCACCCACGGCGGCAAGACTTACGAGCTGGCCGGACCATACGTGGTGACGATGATGGATCTGCACCGGGCGATTATGACGGCGCAGGGCCGCCAGCGCCTGCTGATCCCGGTACCCGATGCAGCCAGCGCGCTGTTCGCCGCCCTGCCCGGCACGCCGATGAATTCGGACCAGTGGGCCATGCTGAAGGCGGGCAACGTTGCCAGCGGCACATTGCCGGGGATCGACCAGCTGGGGGTGACCCCGCGCCCGCTGTCACTGTTCCTCGACAAGTGGATGGTGCGCTTCCGCAAGCACGGGCGCTTTACGGTGCAGAAAGCCTGAGGCCTTCAGGAGAGCGGTTCGACCAGCAGTTCGGCTCCGTCCGCCCCGGTAATCCGCACCTTGGTGCCGACGGGCGCATCGGCCCCGCGCGCAATCCATTCGCTGTCCCCGTGGTGGACGCGGCCCTGGCCATTGGTGATCGCCTCGGTCACGGTGGCCACCTGCCCGGCCATCCGCAGGCCACGATGGTTCATGGCCGGGTCGGCCTCGGCAATGGGATTATCGCGCAAATAGCGCTTGCCGGTGAACACGGTGGCGATCGCCATCACGGCGAACAGCAGCACCTGCAGCGGCACGCCGATCGGCAGGAACCATGCCACCACGCCGGTAATTAGCGCAGCACCGGCCAGCCAGATCAGGAAGAAGCCCGGCGCCAGCATTTCGGCCGCGGCCAAAAGCAAGCCCAGCGCCAGCCACAGCCAGTACGGTTCTATCGTGTCGAGCCAATCCATCACTGGCCCCCTGCGCGCGGCACGCTGGGATTGGGCCGCGGGGCGGGAGGCGCCGGTGGACGATTGTCGGCCAGCGCATCCTTTACCAGTTCGCCGATGCCACCCAGCGTTCCGATCAGTTGCGTCGCCTCGATCGGGAACAGGATGGTCTTGGCATTTGGGCTGGTGGCAAACTGCGACACGGCCTCGGTGTATTTCTGGGCGATGAAGTAGTTGAGTGCCTGGGTGCCCGATGCGGCGATGGCATCGGATACCATCTGCGTCGCCTTGGCTTCGGCCTCGGCTTCACGCTCGCGCGCCTCGGCATCGCGGAAAGCGGCTTCGCGGCGCCCTTCGGCCTGCAGGATCGCGCCCTGCTTCTCGCCCTCGGCGCGCAGGATCTCGGCGGCACGGAAGCCTTCCGCCTCAAGGATGTTGGCCCGCTTTTCCCGCTCGGCCTTCATCTGGCGGGCCATCGCGTTGGAGATGTCGGCCGGCGGACGGATGTCCTTGATCTCGATGCGGGTGATCTTGGCACCCCACGGCGAGGTGGCATGGTCGATCACGTGCAGCAGCTTGGCGTTGATCTCGTCCCGCTTCGACAGCGTTTCGTCCAAATCCATGCTGCCCATCACTGTGCGCAGGTTGGTGGTGGTCAGCTGCATGATCGCGACGAACAGGTTGGACACCTCGTAAGCCGCCTTGCCGGCATCCAGCACCTGGAAGAACACCACCGCATCCACGCCCACCATGGCGTTATCCTTGGTGATGATCTCCTGGCCGGGAATATCCAGCACCTGTTCCATCATGTTGATCTTGTGGCCCACCCGGTCGATGAACGGGATGATCAGGTGCAGGCCGGGCTGCGCGGCGAGCGAAAACTTGCCCAGCCGCTCGATGGTATAGACGAACCCCTGGCGCACCACACGCACGCCCATGACAAGGAACACCAGCACGCCGAATACCAGCGCAAAAAGTACGAATTCCACGGCCTATTCCCCCTGCCAATTCTGCTGGAGAAGATCGTAGCGGAGCGCTGCGCGGGGGCAAGCGAAACCGAAAGGGAGATGTTCGGGTTAAGGGGTGACCGGCTCGCCCGCCAGGCCAGCTTCCTCGGCCATGCGGGCCAGTTCCTGGTTGACGTTGGCCAGCTTGGCCGCCGCTGGCAGGTTGGGGATCCAGTCGTACAGCGCGCGCAGATAAGCGCGGTCGAAATCTGTCAGCCCTTCGGGATAGGGTCCGGAGGGATTGAACAGGCTGAGGATCGAATTCATCGCCAGATCAGCGGTCGGCTGCGTCTGCGCCAGCCCGCGCATGGTGACATAGTCGGCCAGCTGCCCCACCGTCATCCCGCCAATCTCGTCACGGTCGAAGATCACCGTTGTGCCGACAATATCGCGCCGGGTGGAGGTATATAGCAGCGAATGGGCCATTGCCTGGTTGGATACCGGCGGCGCGGTCAGATCGCGCGCCTGGCCGATCGGCATGCCGTCGCGCGTGCGCGGCTCAATCTGGGTGAACACGTGAACCGGCGCGGGTGCCAGCATGCGCCGTTCTTCCGGTTCGCCGACATGGCTGAAAACCCACGGGTTGCGGTCAACCAGATCCTGCATCGTAGCCTGGCTATCGGAGGAAAAGACCACCAGCATATTTGGCGTGCAGCCATCGTCCATGATCCGCACGCCAAGCTGGTGGGCGTTATAGCGGATGCGGTCGATCATGGTCATCGCCGCATCCACCTGCAGCCCGATGATGCCCGGACACAGCCGATCCTCGAACCGGGCGAGCGGAATATCGAGCTGGTCGCCAGATGGGGTGATGGCGCGTGCCTGGCGCTGCACCTGCCCGCGCGAGACATCGGCAGGCCGCCCGCTGCGGACAATGATCTGGTCATCGCCTGTCGATGCGACAGGATCAGCAGGGCCTTGGGCCACGGCGGGCATGGCCGCACAAAGCGGAATGGCCACGAGGAGGCCGCGGAGCATAATGGGCATCGACATGGGCGGCATGCATAGATGATTGCAGGCCATCTGCGAAACTGGCGAATTGGTATTACTTTGTCGCAGCAATTGTTCGGTGATTTTGACGGCATTTTATGGACGCCAAGGGTTATCCGATGCGCACAATTGCGCTAGGGGACCGGCGCATGATCGAACCGGCGCGAGTCTGCCCGCGCCCCGCAGGAGAAACCCATGTCCAAGCACGTCCTCGAAAAGCTGGCTGAAACCAATCCCGAAGCCGAAATCTGGTGGGATTCGTCGCCGCTGATCTATCCGAGCTGGAAGGAAGAGACGCTGGCCAAGGCGCCGGAAAACAAGCGCGCCGAATGGACCGAGCAGCTGACCCGCCTGTATGATGCCGGCACCATCCATGACAGCGGCACGATGGGGTTCCGCGGTGTCACCACCAACCCGCCGCTGTCGCTGCAGGCGATCCAGCTTGCGCCCGAACTGTGGCGCGCCGAGATCAAGAAGATCGCCCGTGACAATCCCGGCATGGATGTCGAAGGCGTGTACTGGGCAATGTACCTGGACCTGGTGAAGAAGGGCGCGAGCGCCATCCGCAAGGTCTATGATGCCACCGATGGCAAGTACGGCATGCTATCCGGCCAGGTCGATCCGCGCTTTGTAACCGATGGTGACAAGATGCTGGCCCAGGGCCTGACGATTGCCGCCCAGGGCCCCAACGTGATGGTCAAGCTGCCCGGTTCCAAGGAAGGCTATGAAGTGCTGGAGGAGCTGACCGCGCGCGGCATTTCCACCAACAACACCACCAGCTTCACCGTGTCGCAGTATTCGCGCTGCATGGCTGCGGTCACCGCCGGCCTCCAGCGCGCCCGCGCCGCCGGGGTGGACCTGTCGCGCTATCGCAGCGTCATCACCCACATGTCGAGCCGGTTGGGCCAGCTGTCGGACTGGCAGCGTGAAGCCAAGCTGCGCGGCATCGACCTTTCCATGATGGAAATCCGCGATGGCGAGGAAGCCGTGCTCAAGCGCGCCTACTGGTTCGGCAAGTCGATCAACCATCCTTCCAAAATGCTGCAGTGCTCGATGCGCGTGGAAAAGGACGACAATGGCAAGATCGTGAGCCGCCACATCGAGGATTTCGCCGGTTCGGACATGGTCTACACCTGCCCGCCGGGGTACATCCTGGGCTGCATGGAAGTGGAGGACCAGCTGACGTTCGATCCCAAGGCGATCGAGCGTGAGCCCAACCCGAAGAGCATCGAAAAGCTGATGAAACTGCCCAGCTTCCGCAAGGCCTATGAATTCGAAGCACAGAAGCCGGAAGAATTCTCGCAGTTCGGATCGTTCCAGGCGACCGCCGGCGAATTCGCGCTGGCTACCCGCCAGACGGTCGATTTCGTCCGCATGGTGGTAGAAGGCTGATGTCCCGCCCGCCGCTGCCGCCCTTCACCGATGAAACCGCAAGGATCAAGGTGAGGGCGGCGGAGGACGGGTGGAACGGGCGCGATCCGGACAAGGTGGCGCTGGCCTATTCGCCCGGCAGCCGCTGGCGCAACCGCAACGAATTCTTCCACGGGCGCGAGGCAATCGCCGATTTCCTGCGCGCCAAGTGGGAAACCGAGCTGGAATACCGGCTGATCAAGGAACTGTGGGCCTTCACCGATAACCGCATCGCGGTGCGCTTCGCCTATGAATGGCGCAGCGAGGACGGGCATTGGTTCCGCTCCTATGGCAACGAGAACTGGCAGTTTGATGCTGACGGCCTGATGGAACAGCGCCACGCCAGCATCAACGACCTGCCGATCACCGAGGAACTGCGCCTGTTCCGCTGGCCCCACGGCCCGCGCCCGACCGATCATCCGGGACTTGGCGAACTAGGACTTTAGCGGCTCACCGCGTAACGATTGTCGACCCGCCTCCATGCGCGCATGGTTGGCGCAATGCGCGACATCCTCGACTTCCTGGTCCAGCTGATCCTGGCAATCTTCGGTGCCTTGGGCATGGCGATTGCCATGGCCGCAGGTGCGGTGCTGCTGGGCGGCTGCGCAGTGCTGGGGACGGGGTGGTGCTGGCGGGCCTGGCGGGGCAGGCAGCCGCCGCGTTAGGGCGCGGGCGAGTGGCGAGCCGAATGGCAGGAAAGTGACCTTTCAGGTCTGCCAGTCACAGAAGTCGACATCAAGCGATCCCGCTGCCGCCGCCTTAAAACCGGACTGGAACGCAAGATTTTCCCTCAGCGTAAATCCTTTGCGGCCAAAAAAGCTAAGGGCTCCCGGTGAGAGCCGCAGGCCTACGCCTGAGACGTGGCGAGGCCGTGGACTGGCGTGTAGCTTATGCTTGGCAAACCGGCCTCCTCGCGGCAAACTCATAAGAAATTACCAGTGCGGGACAGTGAACCTGCTGGAGGGGATAGACCATGCACTTGCAGTCTCGCTTGATCACATCCGCGCTACTTGGGTTTGCCGCTTCATTGATGGGTCCTGGCTCTGCCGCCAATGCCCAGTCGCTGTGGTCCGATGCATCCACCTGGCCGAGCGGACGGGTGCCTGGTGCGGGCGACGCGGTGGAGATCACCCGCGCGATGGAGGTTGTGCTCGATGTTGACGCGCCGGGTCTGAGGAGCCTGACCATTCAGGGCAAGCTGAGTTTCTCTGACGAGCGCGACATAAGTCTTGAGAGCGAGTGGATCTACGTTCCGGGCGGTTCGCTGACCATCGGCACGGCGGATAATCCGCACAGGCACAATGCCAGCATCACGCTTACCGACAATGTGCCGGGCGAAGACATCAACACCATGGGCGACCGGGGCATCATCCTGATGCGCGGTACGCTCGACCTGCACGGCAACCGGAACCATAGCTGGACCAGGCTGACCGCCACTGCAGCTGCCGGGGCAACGTCGGTCGAGGTGCTCGATGCGGGCGACTGGCGCGTAGGCGACGAGATCGTCCTTGCCTCCACCGACTTCAACCCGCGCCAGGCCGAACGGCGCACGATCACGGCGGTCAACGGCAACACGCTGCGCTTTGCCCAGCCGCTGGAATACATGCATTTCGGCGAGATCACTTATGGCGTGGACGAGCGCGGGGAAGTGGCCATGCTCACCCGCAATATCCGCATCCAGGCGAGCGGCGATGCTGCCCAAAGCTATTTCGGCGGGCACATCATGGCTATGGCGGGGTCGAAGATGTACGTCGACAGCGTGGAACTGGCGCGCATGGGCCAGCACCTGACGCTGGCCCGCTATCCGCTGCACTTCCACGTGCTGGGGGAAGGTGCCGGCCAATACATCCGCAACGCATCGATCCACGACACGTTCAACCGCTGCGTGACGGTGCACGGCACCAACAACCTTCGCGTCGAGAACAACGTGACCTACAACACCGTGGGTCACTGCTTCTTCATGGAAGACGGGATCGAGACGGGCAATGAATTCATCAGGAACCTGGCAATCCAGACCAAGTGCCATCCGACGCTGGACTGCGTGCCCACCAACCTCGCCGCCAACGGAGAGAGAGACCCCAGCTTTCCGAATGGTCCGGCCTACAGGGAAATGAGCTTCCACGGCGGCAACACCCTGCTGCCTTCGGACAACACGGTGTCATCCTTCTGGATCACCAACCCGGACAATAGCTACATAGACAATGTGGCGGCCGGCTCCGATCAGGTCGGTTTCTGGCTGTCCATCCCGCAACACCCCAATGGTGCCTTCCAGGGTACGGAAATTTCCGCCAACACCTGGCCGCGCCGTACGCCGCTGCGCGCATTCAGGGGCAATGTTGCCCATTCCAACTTCGACGGGTTCCTGATCGACAGGCACATCGACCAGGACAACACTTTTGGGCTGGCCTCGATACCGTTTCTGCCTTTGGCAGATCCCACCGATCTGGAGAGCGAAGTGATGGAGACGCACTTCGAGAACCTGACCGCCTACAAGAACCGCAATGGTGGTCTGTGGGGCCGGGGCGACCTTTACGTGTACAGCAACATGACACTTGCGGATAACGCCATCGGCATGACGCAGGCCGCAGGGGACATCGGCAGTCTGCCGTTCAGTTCACGTCTGGTGGACTCTCTGGTTGTGGGCGAGACCGACAATATCGGCAATCCGCGCACGCCGGAGGAAGTGGCCTATGGCCGCAGCCTGCCGAAGCCTGCGATCCCGGATTTCCCCATCCGCGGCTACGAATATTATGACTACCGCGATGACGTGGTGGACACGACATTCGTCAATTTCCAGGACAACGACCGAAGAAGAACAGGAGCGCTGTCCTTCCTGCTTTTTACCAGCGCGGGGCTCAGTACCGGAAGCACGATCAGCGGTGCTGAGTTCGTCAACGCCAAGCCGGTCTATTTCCCGACCTTCGATGGCAGGTTCGATAATGATAACCGCGGCGGCAACGCATATCGGACCCTGTCGTTTCGCGACCTGGACGGATCGGTGACCGGGGTGCCCAATTCCCACGTCATGCTCCATGATGGCGAGAACGACAGCGTCGCCACCGACGACACCTGCGCGATCCATCCCTCCTGGAACGCCGCTGTCTGCACAGGCGATGTGGGCCGCCTGAATCTCTCGGACGCACGAGGGGAACTTCCCGCCGCAGTCGATCTGGAATCCCGCACCGCCCGGTTCGCCCTGCTCTCGTCGCTCGGTCCGAATGCTCCGGACACGCCCCTCGTCCAGGCCCAGCGTGCTGCCCTGTTCTCCCGCCGTGCGCCGCAAGCGCCCATCGCGCTTGTTCGCAATGGCAGGGAATATCGCATCAGCGGCGACCAGAGCACCGTGCGGGCCGGCACCGAGATCGAGGTGAAAACCGAAAGGCCGGAAGTCACTCTCAGCCTGGCCGAAATGGACCAGGGCTCATGGGTCATATTCGAACTGCCGGGCTTCACCAATGCAGCCTCCGGAACGCAAGCCGCCAGCATGGACGCATTGCGCAGGGCAAACGAGACATCCTGGTTCAGGGGCGAGGACGCCCTCTGGATCAAACTGGTGGCCGCGCCTCCGGCCATGCAGGTTATTCGTCCAACCGATCTGCAAGCCAGTATAGCGGTCAGCAGGGAAGACCGCGGCGGCTGACCGAACCGGAGCCCTCCCCTACATTCGCAACGTGACGGCGGGATGCACTAGCGGCTGCCGTGTAGAGCTAGATGGGCTGAGGGTGGGAAGCGGTCATTTCAATCCAAGGTCTGGTCTTGGAGCGCCGGCAAGTCGAACCATCGCTTGCTCGATGTAGAAAGCAATCATGACATTGTGATCCCGACCAACCTCACCGATGAAATCTTCCAGAGCGCGCGGCGTGCTATGCAAGGCCTCCAACACAAGCGAGTCAAACCCCAACTGAGTCACCCGTTTGCCACCCCGTAGGATGGAACGCTGGAGCATTGTGTGAGCTATGACTTCGAGCGCAGCGCGGCGGTAGTTGTCTGAGAGAAGAACTGTCAGATCATCGGTCGAAATTCGGAACGAAAAGTCTCCGCTGACACAACCTGCATCGACCGGAAGAGAGTAGATCAGTTCGCCTGTGATCTCATCGACGTGCGGCTCGTAACCGTCACCAAGTCGTCTGTTTTCCGACACGACCTGCCGACCCGCCCCCTCAATCCGCCCAGTACAACCGCTCCGGATTGGTCACCAGCAGCTTCTGCTGCAGTTCCGCCGTGGGCGCGATGCGGGGGATCATGTCGACCAGGTGGCCGTCGTCCGGAATGTTGTCCTGCATGTTGGGGTGCGGCCAGTCGGTGCCCCAGATGCAGCGATCGGGGTAGTCGGCCACCAGCGGCGCGACGGCCTTGGCAAAGTCGTTCCACGGATCGCCGCTTGCGTCCAGCCGGTCGGGACAGGTGGGCTTGAACCAGATGTCGTCACGGCTTTCGAGCAGCGAGCGGAAGGCGCGCATGTCGGGGCCGTCGGGGCCTTGGGCCACGTCGGGGCGGCCCATGTGATCGACTACCACCGGTACAGGGATAGCGGCGACGAACTCGCGCATTTCCTCAAGAATATCGGCCTCGAAATAGATCACCACGTGCCAGCCTGCGGGCAATCGGCCGGCGACTTCGAGGAACTTGTCTTTGGGCGCATCATCGACCAGCCGCTTCAGGAAATTGAACCGGATCCCGCGCATCCCGCCATCGTGGAGGTAGAGCAGGTCTTCGGTCGAGATCGCAGGATCGACCACAGCCACGCCGCGCGCCTTACCTTGCGATGCCGCGATGGCATGGAGCGTGGCGGCGTTGTCTGTCCCGTGGCAGCTTGCCTGGACAATCACATTGCGCGAAAAGCCCAGGTGATCGCGCAAGGCGAACAGCTTTTCGGGGCCGGCATCTTCGGGCAGATACTTGGCCTTGGCGCTGAACGGGAATTCCGCCATCGGCCCAAACACATGGCAATGCGCATCGACCGCGCCCGGCGGCGGCACGAAGCGGGGCTTGCTGGGGCTGGCGTGCCACGAGGTGATGCGGTCAGATGTCTCAGGCATAAACAGTTCCATCCATCAACTTGCGGGCGGTGCGCAGCAGCGCAGAGGAAACAACCTCGCCCGCATCATTGGTTTCCAGCACGCAGCTCATCTCGCCGGTCGGGTGTTCGACCGACAGCAACTTGCGCCTGCCTTCGGGCAGCACCGCCACCTGGTTGGCGGGCGATCCTTCGAGCAGCGCGGCGGTGGCCACGCTGACAGCCGCCAGCACGCCGATGGTGGCATGGGCGCGGTGCGGGATGAAGCTGCGGGTGTTGATCGCGCCGCCATTTACCGGCGGCGAGACGAGAAACATCTTGGGCACCGATTTCGACGCCACATCGCCCAGGTTCATCAACGGGCCTGCGGCCAGCCGCACCTGTTCGATCTTCGCGCGGATGGCAGCAAATCCCTCGGCCTCCAGTTCCTCGCGCGTCTCGTATCCGGTCGCGCCAAGGTCTGCCGCGGCCATTACGATGCACGGCATGCCGTTATCGATCAGGGTGCAGGAAATACCCTCTATCACATCGACTGCATTCCCGGTGGGCAACAACGCGCCGCAGCTGGAACCGGCAGTGTCGCGGAATTCCAGCGGGATCGGCGCATGGCAGCCCGGAACACCGTCGATTTTCGCATCACCAGAGTAGTTTACCGCACCATTGGGCGTCTCGATGGTCGCCACCGCTGCCTGCCCGGTGTTCTCCATATAGATCGAAACGCGGGTTTCATCGCTGGTCGGCACCACCAGTCCGCGCTCGATCGCAAACGGCCCGACACCTGCCAGGATGTTGCCGCAGTTCTGCGCGTCGGTCACGATCGCCTGATCAACGAACACTTGCAGGAACAGGTAATCGACATCGATCCCCTCACGGCTTGACTTGCTCACCACGGCAACCTTGCTGGTCAAGGGATCGCCACCGCCCATGCCATCGATCTGGCGCGGATCGGGCGACCCCATCACGCCAAGCAGGAAGGCATCGCGTTCCGCAATATCGGTGGGCAGGTCACTCGCGAGGAAATAGCCGCCTTTCGACGTGCCTCCGCGCATCCACATGCAAGGTGCGCTGCGCATGGTCAAACCCACTTCAGCCCCATGTCGATCAGCTTCTGGCGGAAGCCGTACATGTCGAGGCCAAGCTCGCCGCTGGCCAGGCGTTCGCGCTTGTTGCCTTCGTTGGCTTCACGCGCCTGCGCGGCCTTGAGCACCACTTCGGCATCCTCGCGGCGGACCACGCATACACCGTCATCATCGGCCACGATCACGTCGCCTGCGCGGATGAAGGCGCTGGCGCAGACGACATCCACGTTCACGCTGCCGAGGCTGGCCTTGATCGTGCCTTGCGCAAACACGCGCTTGGCCCAGACGGGGAAGTTCATCTCGGTCAGGTCGCGCACGTCGCGGATGCCGGCGTCGATGATCAGGCCCTTCACCCCGCGCGCCAGCGCGCTGGTGGCCAGCAGGTCACCGAAATAGCCGTCTTCGCACGGCGAGGTAGGCGCGATGACCAGGATGTCGCCATCCTGGCACTGCTCGATCGCGGCGTGGACCATATAGTTGTCACCCGGCGGCACGCTGATGGTGATGGCCGACGCGCCGATGCGCGCGCCGCTGTAAATCGGCCGCATATAGCTGGCGAGCAGGCCGGTGCGCCCTTGCGATTCGTGGACCGTGGCCACCCCGCAAGCGCCCAGCGCCGCGACGACTTCCTTGTCGGCGCGCTGGATATTCTGGACGACGATACCGGTCATGGGCGAGTCTCCTGCTCGATTGTTACGCGTTGTCCGGTTGACCTTGCACAATGGCTTCGTCAAGTGCTGCAAACTTGTAAGCAACACATACAGTGTGTAGGGCGCGACGCGGAGAGATGCCAGACTTGCACACCCCTTCCGCGCCCCAACGTGTGGCCCTGATCGGCTTCGGTGAAGCCGGGAGCACCTTTGCCCGTGCCGCAGGGTGGGAACATGACGCGGCGGCGTTCGACATTGATCCTGCGCGTACCAGCGCGATGGACGAATGCGGCGTTACTGCCGCCGCCGCCCCGGCAACCGCGCTGGCCGGGGCAGACGTGGTCCTGTCGCTGGTCACGGCCGACCAGGCCATTGCCGCTGCCCAGGCTTGCGCCCCCTTCCTGGCCCCCGGCACGCTGTGGTGCGACATGAATTCGGTCGCCCCCGATACCAAGCGCGCCGCCGCGCTGGCGGTAGAGGCGGCAGGCGGGCGCTATGTCGATGTGGCGGTGATGGCGCCGGTCGATCCTGCACGCCTGAATGTGCCGCTGCTGCTGGCCGGACCTGCCGCCGCCGATGCGATGGCCGTACTCAACGCCATCGGCTTTGCCAAGTCCCGCGTGGTGGGAGACAAGATCGGCCAGGCCAGCGCGATCAAGCTGTGCCGCTCCATCATGGTCAAGGGGACAGAAGCACTGACGGCCGAGATGGTGCTGGCGGCAAGTTCCGCCGGAGTGCTGGACGAGGTGCTCGCCAGCCTCGATGCCAGCGAGAAACAGATTTCATGGCAAGATCGCGCCGATTACAACCTTGATCGCATGTTGCAGCACGGTCGCCGGCGTGCGGCCGAGATGGCCGAAGCCGGCACAATGCTGCGCGCTCTTGGCATTGCGCCGATGATGACCGAAAATACCGTCTGCTGGCAGCAGGGACTCGGAGAGCTGGGCATTGCACCGCCGCCCGAAGGCCTCGCAGCCAAAGTGACCGCCATTCAAGGAAAGATGCCATAACATGACGCTGATCATCGATTGCCACGGCCACTATACCGTCCTGCCAAAGGCCCACGATGCCTGGCGCGAGGAGCAGAAAGCCGCGTTCAAGGCTGGGACACAATGCCCGCCCTATCCGGCGATTTCGGATGACGAGATCCGCGAGACGATCGAAGCCAACCAGCTGAAGCTGATCCGCGAACGCGGGGCCGATATGACCATTTTCAGCCCTCGCGCCAGCGCGATGGCCCCGCACGTGGGTGACCAATCCGTGGCGGTGAAGTGGGCGCAGGTGTGCAATGACCTGATCGGCCGTGTGGCAGCGCTGTACCCCGAAGTGTTCGCGCCTGTCTGCATGCTGCCGCAATCGCCCGAAGCTGACATGGCCAGTTCCATTGCCGAACTGCGCCGCTGTGTGGAGCAAATGGGCTTCATCGGCTGCAACCTCAACCCCGATCCCGGCGGCGGCCACTTCAAGCACCCGCCGTTGACCGATCCCTATTGGTTCCCGTTCTATGAAGCGATGGTGGAGCTGGATGTCCCGGCGATGATCCACGTGTCGGGCAGCTGCAATCCGGCGATGCACGCCACCGGCGCCTATTACATTGCCGCCGATACCATCGCTTTCATGCAATTGCTGGAAGGCGACCTGTTCAGCCGTTTCCCGACTTTGCGCTTCATCATTCCGCATGGCGGCGGCGCCGTGCCATACCACTGGGGCCGCTACCGGGGATTGGCCGATATGCTCAAGAAGCCTGATCTGTCGGGCCACCTGATGAACAACGTGTTCTTCGATACCTGCGTCTATCACCAACCGGGCGTGAACCTGCTGGCCGACGTGATCGACAACAAGAACATCCTGTTCGGTTCGGAAATGGTCGGCGCGGTGCGCGGGATCGATCCCACCACCGGGTTCTATTTCGATGATACCAAGCGCTATGTCGATGCGCTGGAAATCACCGACCACGAACGCCACATGATCTTTGAAGGCAACGCACGCCGCGTATTCCCGCGGCTAGATGCCAAGCTGAAAGCGAGGACCCTTTGAGCGCCACCGCCACCGGATTTGCCCCGTGCGAGAAGCCGGAACGCTACATCCAGCAACTCGTCAGCCACTGGGGGCACAAGTTCGCCACCAGCTATGACGAAGGCGACGGGATGGGCCTGTTCCCGTTTTCGGAACACACCAACGTGGTGATGACCGCCCATGATGGCGGCATCGGCATTACCCTGACCACCGCCGACATGGAAGAAAACGTCCGCATGCGCGGTGTTGTTGAACGCCATGTCGACCGCTTCGCTTTCCGCGAGGCTCCGCTGACCTACACCTGGAATGAACCCGAGGAATCCACCCAATGACCGAACCTAAGAAAGAGCGGATCGACATCCACGCCTACCTCGCCGCTTTCGACGACATCCCCGGCACCCGCGTGTTCACCGCCAAGCGCGCGCGCAAGGGTTACTGGCTCAACCAGTTTGCGATGAGCCTGATGAAGGAAGAAAACCGTCAGCGGTTCAAGGCCGACAACGCCGCCTATCTTGACGAATGGGATTTGACCGATGCCGCCAAGGCCGCGGTGCTGGCTCGCGATTACAACGCGATGATCGACGAGGGGGGCAATGTCTATTTCCTCTCCAAGCTGTTCTCGGCCGATGGGCAGAGCTTCCAGTACGCGGCCGGATCGATGACCGGCATGACGCCTGATGAATATGCACAGATGATGATCGCCGGGGGCCGTTCGCCCGAAGGCGTCCGTTCGATCAAGGGAGGTTACTAATCATGGCGCGCGTTACCACGGGCATTACGTCCAGCCACATTCCAGCGCTTGGAGCCGCCTTGCAAACCAAGACCAGCGGCAACGACTATTGGGGTCCGGTTTTCGCCGGCTATGAGCCGATCAAGGAATGGATCAAGCAGCCGGGCAACATGCCCGACGTAGTGGTACTGGTGTATAATGACCACGCCACCGCTTTTGACATGAATGTGATCCCCACGTTCGCCATCGGCTGCGCGGAAAAGTTCGAACCCGCCGATGAAGGTTGGGGTCCGCGCCCGGTGCCAGATGTAATCGGCCACCCGGATCTGGCCTGGCATATCGCCCAGAGCCTGATCCTCGATGATTTCGACATGTGCATCTTCAACGACATGAAGGTGGACCACGGCTGCACCGTGCCGCTTTCGATGGTGTTCGGCGAGCCGAGCGAATGGCCCTGCAAGGTCATCCCGCTGCCGGTCAACGTCGTCACCTATCCGCCGCCATCGGGCCGCCGCTGTTTCAACCTGGGCGACAGCATCAAGGCCGCCGTGGAAAGCTTCCCCGAGGATCTGAACGTCCACGTGTGGGGCACCGGCGGGATGAGCCACCAGTTGCAGGGTCCGCGCGCGGGCCTGATCAACAAGGAGTTCGATCTCGATTTCATCGATCAGCTGATCAACGATCCCGAACAGTTGAGCCTGAAGCCGCATCTGGAATACCTGCGCGAAGCAGGCTCCGAAGGCATCGAGCTGGTGATGTGGCTGATCATGCGCGGTGCGCTGGGTGACAAGGTGCGCGATCTGTACACTTTCTACCACATCCCGGCTTCCAACACCGCACTTGGCGCGCTGATCCTGCAGCCGGAAGAAACCGCCGGCGAACCGCTCAACCCGCGCAAGGTGATGAGCGGCCATAGCCTGGCCACGGCCTGACCCAAACTCCCCTCCCGCATGCGGGAGGGGCCGGGGGTGGCCTGAAAAGCGCCCCCCGTTCCTACCCCCAAACCCTTCCGCATGCGGGAAGGGATCACGCGGAGAAAACCATGAAAATCGCACTCGCCGGTGGCGGCGCATTTGGTGAAAAGCATCTCGACGGCCTCAAGCTGATCGAAGGCGTGGAAGTGACCGCGCTGGTCGGCCGCACGCTCGACAAGACGCAGGAAATGGCCGCCAAGTACGGCGTCGGTTTCGCCACCACCGATTATGACGCGATGCTCGCGCGCGATGATGTGGACGCAGTGATCCTCTGCACGCCCACCCAGATGCACGCCGAACAGGCCATCAAGGCGATGAACGCGGGCAAGCATGTCGAGGTGGAAATTCCGCTGTCCGATAGCTGGGGCGATGCGCAGGCCGTGATGGCCAAGCAGGCCGAAACCGGCCTTGTCTGCATGGTCGGCCACACCCGCCGCTTCAATCCCAGCCACCAGTTTGTGCATAACCGGATTGTGGGCGGCGAGTTCAACATCCAGCAGATGGATGTGCAGACCTATTTCTTCCGCCGTTCCAACATGAATGCCAAGGGCGAAGCGCGCAGCTGGACCGACCACCTGCTGTGGCACCATGCGGCGCACACGATCGATCTGTTCGCTTATCAGGCGGGCAAGATCGTCACCGCCAACGCCATCCAGGGACCGAAGCATCCCGGCCTTGGTATCGCGATGGACATGTCGATCCAGCTGAAGGCCGAAAGCGGGGCGATCTGTACCCTCTCGCTCAGCTTCAACAACGACGGGCCGTTGGGCACCTTCTTCCGCTATATCGGTGATACGGCCACCTATCTGGCGCGCTATGATGACCTGTTCTCCGGCAAGGAGGAACAGATCGACCTGACCGGCGTGACCGTGTCCAACAACGGCATCGAGCTGCAGGACCGCGAATTCATCGCCGCCATCCGCGAGGGGCGCGAGCCCAACAGTTCGGTGGCCCAGGTGCTGGATTGCTACCGGGTGATCGGTGAACTGGCCACCAGCCTTGAAGCACAGGACGGCTGGTCCTGATGGAACCCAGGGTGATTGCAGGCACGCAAGTCCACCCCGTCGGGCTGGGCTGCATGAACCTGTCGTGGGCCTATGGCACGCCGCCATCGGCCGAGGACGGGGCACGGCTGCTGGGCCATGCGCTGGATCTGGGCTGCAATCACCTGGATACCGCACGCATCTATGGCGCGGGCAAGAACGAAGCGCTGATTGGCGAAACGCTGAAAGGTCGGCGGCAGGACTTCTTCCTCGCATCCAAATGCGGCATCGTGGTGGAAGGGGCCAAGCGCGGGGTCGATTGCAGCCCCGCTGCCTTGCTGGAGGCGCTCGATACCAGCCTGGCCTTGCTGCAAACCGACTGTATCGACCTGTATTACATGCATCGGTTCGATCCCAAGGTGCCCATTGCCGACAGCGTGGGCGCGCTGGCCCGCGCGATCGAGGCGGGCAAGATCCGCGCTTATGGCGTGTCCGAATGGTCCGCCGCCCATATCCGCGAGGCCCATGCCGTGCATCCGGTGGGCGCGGCGCAGCCCGAATACTCGCTGTGGACACGCAATGTGGAACTGGGCGTCAAGGACACCTGTGCCCAATTGGGCATTCCGCTGGTCGCCTTCAGCCCGCTGGGGCGCGGGGCGTTGGGCGGGGTACTGCGCGATCCGTCCACACTGGAAGAAAGCGATCTGCGCACCAAGATGCCGCGCTTTTCGGCCGAGAACTGGCCGCACAACCTGGCCGTGATCGAGCGGTTTGCCGCGCTCGCCCGCGATAACGGCTTTACGCCGGCGCAACTGGCGCTGCGCTGGGTACTGGAACAGGGTGATCACTGCCATGTGATCCCAGGCACCACCAGCATCGCGCATCTGGAAGATAACATGTCCGCCGCCAGCCTGCCGGTTTCTGCCGAAGTGATCGCCGATGCAGGCCGCATCATCAACCACTCCACCATCCACGGCCACCGCTATCACGATGCGATCCGGCCCACGATCGACACGGAAGAGTTTGAGCCAGAAGTTGGAGCATCCTGACATGGACAAGACGGTTCGCGCACCCATCGGCTATTCGAAGCGAACCGACCGGAAGCCATTTTTCTATGCCAATGCGCACGAAAAGGACTTCGTGCCGCTGGAGCCGGTGGAAGTGGAAATCCGCGATGCGCGCGGCCTTGGCTGCAGCCTTGATGTCGAGGGCTTCACGCTGGTCGACCACCGCAGTGCAGTGGCAGACCTGACCGATCTGGCCGAAGTCGCCCGCGTCCATGCCGACGAGATTGCCGAACTGCTGAAGGCCCAGACTGGGTGCGATCATGTCCACATGTTCAGCCGCGGCATCCTGCGGTTTTCCGAACGCCTCGGCCAGAATGACGCGCACGACAATTCGCACCCGGCCCGCTTCGTCCATGTCGACATGGCGATCGCTGATGCCGCCGCCGCCCGTGCGCAATCTGCGCCCGAAGGCCGCACGGTTGTCCGCAGTGCGCAGTATAACGCCTGGCGCGTGCTGTCGGAACCGCCGCAGGATGTGCCGCTGGCCCTGTGTTCCTACACCTCGCTCGACCTGGCAGACCTGATCGAATGCGATGCGATCTTCGATCCGCCCGGCGGCGCACCCGAATGGACCTTCGGCAACTACCTGCTGGAACACAAACCGGCCCACCGCTGGTATTACTATCCCGACATGCATGTGGGCGAAGTGATCCTGTTCAAGACCAGCGAGAGCGACGAGTCCCGTGCCCTGATGATGCCGCACGGGGCGTTCGACAACCCGATCGCCGGTCCCGATGCCCCGCCCCGCGCCAGTCTGGAGATGCGCGGCACCGCCTACTGGTTCGGTTGATCCGCCCGCCTGCTGAAAGCGCTTCCATTTTTACCGCCAGCCAATAGCATCTCCTCAACGAGAAACGTGGAGGAGATGTGAGGATGCGATTCAAGGCGATTTTGGCCGCTGCTGCCGTGGCCGGGCTGGCAAGTGCCGCTTCGGCGCAGGATGCCGCCCCGGCAGAAGACATGGCCACCATGATGGCGCGAATCAATCTCTTGCCCGATACGCCGGGTGACGGTCCCTATCCGTCGATGATCGAGACTGTAGCCGATCTGCCCAACCACGTGGTCTATCGCCCGGCGGACCTGTCCGGGATCGGCCCTAACGGCCTCGGCGTTTTCGTATGGGGTAACGGCGGCTGCGCAGCCGATGGCACCAGCACCCGGTTCCACCTGTCGCAGATCGCATCGTATGGCTATGTCGTGATCGCCCCCGGTCTGTGGCGCAGCGGACCCAATGCCAAGGCCGGGCCGGAAGCGCCGCGCCAGATCGGCGGGGACGGACCGCCGTCGGCCTCGCCCACCAGCGCCGCCCAGCTGACCGAGGCGCTGGACTGGCTGCTGGCCGAGAACGCGCGGGCGGGCAGCCCCTATCACGGCCTGATTGACGAGAATGCGCTGGCCGCAGGCGGCTTCTCCTGCGGCGGGGTCCAGGCGCTGACCGTGGCGGGCGATCCGCGGTTCGATACCATCGTGGTGCAGAATTCCGGCCTTTTGCCCGATGGCGGGCCGCGTCTGGGCGGGATGGAACTGGGCAAGGATGGCCTGAACGCACTGCATACGCCGGTGATCTACCTCGATGGGGGCGAGACCGACATCGCCTATGCCAACGGGCTGGATGACTATAACCGCATCGCGCATGTGCCGGTGTTCTGGGTCAACACCCCAACCGGCCATGGCGGCACCTATCATGAACCGATGGGCGGCCGGAATGCCAGCATTGTGGTCGACTGGCTGCAATGGCAGTTGCGCGGCGATGCCAGCGCGGCGCGCACGTTCATGGGCGCCAATTGCCGTTTGTGCACCGATCCGGTGGCGACAATCGAATTCAAGAACCTGCCCTGATCGGCAGGTAACGCGCACCAGAACTGGCAACGGCACTGGCAGGTCGGAACGTTCCGGGAGGGGTACGATGCCGAACTGCCAGTGCCGCCGCGAACGGTCAGCTGCCGATTAGCCCCTCTACTCCGCAGCTTCCGCAGCCACCTCTTCCGCCGGCGCTGCGGGGCGCGCGACGTTGTAGGCGGAAATGATCTTCCAGGTGGCGCCGCTTTCACGATGCCACACGGTCTGGCTGTCGAGCGGTACGGTGACCGCTTCGCCCGTTGCCGGGTCGGTGCTGGTGAACTGGACATTGGATGTCACCACGGCCAGTTCGCCATCAGCCGAAGCCCAGCCTTGGCCAGGCTCCAAAGTCAGGGCGAAATTGGGGTCTTCCAGCAGCGCGCCATATTCCTCGACAATCGCCACCCCGCCTTCCAACACGCTGCCATCGGGCTTCACCAGCCGCGCATCATCGCGATAGAGCCGGGCAATTCCGACGATATCCTTGGAAGCGATCGAATCAAGCTGGCCCAGTTCGGTATGTCGGATCGCCGCCACCGATTCGGCTGGATCGCCGCCACCGCAAGCCGCCAGCATCAGCATGGGCGCAAGCGCGGCAAGAGAGAGTTTCTTCATGGCAATTCCCCCGATCAAAACGTGGCCGTGATCCGGCCTTTTGACAGCCCCGGTCGGGCCTGATGGTTATCGGGATAGGGGGCGGCGCATGGGCCTGCCTTGATTTGCCGCAATTTTGGCGGCGGTTGGCAGGAGGCCCGATGCCGGACCTCCTGCCATCGCTTTTTAGAGCAAGATCACAGCCAAGATCATAGGGCCGCTTCGTACAGCGACAGCAAGGCTTCCCATGCGCGGTCGCCTTCGTCGATGTCGTAGACCGGGCTGTCGAGCACGGTCCAGCCGTGATCGCCCTGGTACACTTCCACCGTCACCGTGGCAGCCGCAGCTTCGCCCGCGGCGCGCAAGGCATCCTTGTCGGTCGGGGCCTGGGCATCGTCATTCTTGGCGATGGCGATCAGCACGTGGGTATCGGCCGGCAGGGTGGCGAGTAGGTTGACCGGCGAATCGGGCGCATCGCCCACCAGGCCTCCGCCGTGGAAGCTGGCGGCCGCCTTGATGCGTGCGGGCACGGCGGCAGCGGCCCGGATGGTCCAGCTGCCGGTCATGCAATAGCCCTGGTTGCCGATCCCGCGCGCGGTATCGACTTCGTCTTGGCTATCGAGCCATTCGACCACGGCCACGGCGGTTTCGGCAATGGCGGCAGGCGTGTTCTGGGCCATCCACGGGCCAACGCGACCCATGCCGCCGCCTTCGCGCCAGGCATCGAAATCTTCGAACTGTTCGCCTTCGACGCTGCGGTAATATGGGTTGGCCACCAGCACCGCATAGCCGGACCGCGCCAGGTCACGCGCCATGGCGTATTTGGCATCGCGCAGGCCGGCAATGTCCGGCCACAGGATTACCGCCGGATGCTTGCCGGTGGCAGGATAGATGAACAGGCCATCCATCCGCCCGCCCGGTGCAGGGAAGGTGACAACCTTCTCGCTCAGCTGCGATTGCGCCAGCGCGCCGCCGGTCGAACCGGCGACCAGCGCGCCCGCCCCGGCAACAGCACCGAGGCGGCCAAAATCGCGGCGGGTTACGCGCGGTCCGGCATCGGCAGCCCGCGACGGCATGGCGTCGACCAGATCCTGATCACACATGAATTGCCTCCTTTATCTTCTCCACTGGCTGCAAAGATACCAGAGGTGCCTGCCGCGTCCAGCGGCGATTGATCAGGTCAGGTCATCCAGCCTGATCACCAGCCCCGCCTCGGCATCGCGCATGGCCTTGCGGCGCAGCTCCTCGATGTGCAGGCGGCCCGCCGGAGCCTCCTCCACCGGCAGCGCGGCCATGATCTTCTGGTGGTTTTCCTCAAAATCGGGGCCGTGTTCAGGGTGGGTCAGAATCAGCCCGTCCTGCTGCGTCATGCCGCGCAGGATCTTGGCGCCAACTTCATAGGGATCCATCCCTTCCTCGAAAGCGGTGCCGAACTGCTTGAGCTGATCATCCGATGTTGCGGGAAATCCGCTGGTCCCGAAACCGTCGGGCCGCTTCATCGCGCTGGTCCAGGCATTGGTCCGGGTGAGCGCCGGGCAGCACAGCGAACAGCCGATGCCGTGCGGGGCCAGGTTATAGCGCAGGCTTTCGGTCAGTCCGCGCACGGCAAACTTGCTGGCAGTATAGATGCCCGCCTGCGGACCCGGCAGGAAGGCCGCCATGCTGGCGATGTTGGTCACATGGCGGCGGCCGCTGGCGGCCTTGATTTTGGGCAGGAACGACACCAGCCCGTTCACCACTCCGCCGAAATTGACCCCCATGATCCAGTCATAGTCGTCATAGCTGGCTTCATCCGTGGGGCCGAATACCGATACGCCGGCATTGTTCACCAGCACGTGGACCGCGCCAAAGTGCTCTTCTACCTCGGCTGCCACTTGCGCAAAACGCGCGCGATCGGTCACGTCCAGCTTCAGCCACAGCGGCTGTTCATAGCCCTTGGCGGTGAACCATCCGGCTGCCTTGGCGCGGTCATCCTCGTTGCGATAGGATAGCGCCAGCCGCATCCCGGCGTCGGCAAAAGCCTGCGCCACGCCCAGCCCGATGCCGGTCGCAGCGCCCGTGATAAAGGCCACCCGGCCCTGCCATTGATCGCGATAATCCGCGCCGTTCAGCTCCATCTGATCCAGTTTCCTCTCACCAAAATACTATCGCCCTTTGATAACGGGCGTTAGGATTGTTCATAACAAGAATAGGGAGAGAGTCGATATGAGCGATGCAGGGGTACGGCCCGTCGAGGACCGGCTGGCCGAACTGGAACAGAAGGTTGGTGTGCTGGAGGATGTCCAGGCCATCCGCCGCCTGCATTGGGCCTATGGCTATTACATCGATTTCAACCGCCCAGATGAAGTGGCCGACCTGTTTGCCGAAGATGGCGCGGTGATCTTCCTGTCGGGCGAATATGTCGGCCATGCAGGCGTGAAGCGATTGTATGGGGATTGGATCGCCGGGCGCTTCACAGGCGGCAAGCCCGGCCCGGTCAACGGCCTGCTGCTCGACCATTTCCAGATGCAGGACATCATCACCGTCGCGCCCGATCGCAAGACCGCCAAGGGCCGCTTCCACGGCATCCTGCTGGGCGGCTGGCACGATGATTTCCAGGAAACGCGCGAAGCGATCATGCCGCAGCAGTTCATGGAGGCCGGCATCTACGAGAACGATTACGTCAACATAGATGGCGTGTGGAAGATCAAGCGGCTGGATTACATGATGCAGTGGCAGGGCGATTACGAAGGCGGCTGGGCGCACACCACCGCGCATCTGCAGCCGGCGGCCAAGACCTTCCCCGAAGACCCGTTGGGGCCGGACCGGCTACTGTCGGCCGAGCACCACCGCCAGACCTGGCCATACCGGCAGGACGTGCCGATGCACTTTGCGCATCCCAAATTCGGGATCGCGTTTGCCAACGGGTCCAAGTGAAACCTGCGCCGGGCGCTCTGCCGTGGGACGTTGACGCGCCGCCGTTTGATCCGCGCGATTGTCGGCAGCGTGAAGCGTTTTCCACCCGTCAGGTGGCAGAGCGGTTCATCCAGCTGTTCTACGTCGAGGACAATCCACAGGACGCCTTCACCTGCTGGATGCATCCCGACTATGTACAGCATAACCCCAATGCGCCCACGGGCCGCGATGCCACGCTGGCGATGATGCGGGCAAGCATGACCCGCCTGCCCGACCTGACTCACGAGGTGAAGCGCGTGGTGTGGGGAGATGCCGATCTGGTGGCGGTCCACTTTCACTTCCGGCGCGAACAGGGAACGCGCGGCCATGCGATCATCGACATCCTGCGGGTGGCAGGTGGCTATATCGTGGAACACTGGGACGTGATGCAGGAAGTGCCCGATCCGGCGACATCGAAGAATGACAACGGGATGTTTTGAGAGCCTCCCTCTCCCACCGGGAGAGGGAGGAGTGCCGCAAGGCGCGGAGGGTGAGGGGTGCGAGGTCTATAAGATGCCCTCACCCCACCCTCTCCCACGGGAGAGGGCTTTTTAGGGGGAGTTTTTAAGCATGGCACTTCTGGAAGACGGCAGCGAGAAAGGCCTCAAGGGCCACTTCAAGGAAGACTTCAGCCACCGCACGCGGATTGGCATGGCGCCGCGCGCCGGACACGTGGATCGCAGCGCACCATACAAGCGCATCGCCACCGAGGAGGCCTGGACCTTCCCCGCGCTGGTCAAAGCCCAGCTCGACTATTTCAACAGCGGCGATGCGCCAGCCGATGATTCGCTGCGCATGGGAGTGATGTTCAACAACATGCCCAGTCTGCAGGAAATGCTGCAGGACCTGGGCGAGCTGCGCATCGCACACATGGACGAGCTGGGAATCGACCGCCAACTGCTGCTGCTCACCGCGCCAGGCGTGCAGGTGGTGCGGCCGGGTGAAGGCACGGCATTGGCGCGCGAGGCGAACGATCTGGCCGCCGAAGCCTGCCGCAAATACCCGGACCGGTTCTCGGCCATGGCAGCCTTCGATCCGCGCGATGTGGCAGGCAGCGTAAAAGAGCTGGAACGCGCGGCCGGCCTTGGCATGAATGGCGCAGTACTCAATTCGCATTTCCAGGGCCACTATCTGGATGAGCCCGCCTATCTGCCGATTCTGGAAGCGCTGGAGGCCAATGACCTGGCGCTCTACATCCACCCCACCGCGCCGTTCAACGCACCGCATTACGAACAGCGCGGGTTCTTCGGCGCGCTGGGCGGTTTTCCGCATGATGTATGGCTGCACACGATGGGCCTGATCATGGCCGGTGCGTTCGACCGCTTTCCCAAGCTGCGGCTCGTGATCGGCCACCTGGGCGAATGCATGCCGCTGCACCTTTATCGGTTCGACTGGATGCAGGGCAACGCCGATGGCCGCAAGCGCCCGCTGATCGACGGGGGCGAGCAGATCAGGCTGCAGCATCCGGTCAGCTACTATTTCCAGAACAACATCTGGATCACCACCAGCGGCAACGGCTGGGAGGCGGGCATCATGTTCTGCCAGCAGGTGCTGGGTCCGGACCGCGTGATCTTTGCGATGGACTATCCCTACCAGCAGAGCTCGGACGAACTTGCAGCTTATGACCGGATGGACATGACGCCAGACGTGAAGAAGATGCTGATGGAGGACAACGCCCGCCACGTGTTCCGGATCAGGGGGTGATTGCGCAGCTCAGCTGCGGCCGCTCAGCTGGTTCACCACCAGGGGGTGGATCTGCCCGAAGAAGCGCACGCCTGACCGGTTGCCGCTGCGCCACACGACCTGGCCGTTGATGGTGATGCGTCCGTCGATCACCAGACGCAGAAAATCGCAGGTTCCGTGCCACGGGCCGGTGGGCACCACCTCGCAGCCATCGGGGGTCAATGCGTCCAGCTCAAGATCCACGATCTCGCCCGCACATTCGCATTGTGCGCGGATCGGTTGTAGCGGCTGGAACCTGGGTGCACTGGCCATCGTGAAGCCTTTCAGATTTTTCCCTGCCCACCGGTATAGTAAACGATAGTTAATGCCCGCTTGTTCCCGCGTTCATCGGGGGTTGTCGCATCGGCACCGCCAGCGTCATCCGCGTACCTGCGCGCCACAGCCATTCGAGCGGTCCGTAGCGGAAATGGTGGAACCACAGGGCCGCACCAGCCGCCTGCAGCGCGAACAGGCCAAGACCAGCGAGCACCAGTTGCGCATGGTTCAGATCTTCATGCAGGCCCGCTCCAAACCCATAAAGCAGCGGCACGCACAGCAGCGACTGGCCGACATATAGCGTCAGCGTCATCCGGCCCGGTGCGGCCAACCAGCCGAGCAAGGGCCGCGCGGCACCGAGCCACAGCAGTACGAAGGCGCTGACATGGAACGCGGTTGCGGCCAAGGCGCGCCATTGGCCGGTGGCCCATTCGATGCTTTGCCGGTACATTGGCGCGCCTTCGCTTGAACGGAGTAGGCGCGGTTCGGCCCAGCTGATCGCGAGCCACGCGATCACCGACAGAACCAACACGCCTGCCCAAAATTTGCCGTGCCCGGCGGCATCGCTGAACAGTCCGCGCCGCTGGATCACCATGCCCAGCAGGAACAGCCCGGCGATTTCCACCACGCGCCCGGTTTCGACATAGAACGACCACTTGCCCACCATGCCCGGTCCCAGGTTCACCGCCAACATCTGGCCCAGTGTGCCGTCGGCCAGCACGGCCAGCCCGCTATCGCCGAAGAACAGGGGATTGGCCTGCGCCCAGCCAGCCCCGCCCGCCGCCGCGATGCCGCGCCACAACAACGGAACCTGCAGGAACAGCAGCGCGGCGATCAGCAGCAGAACGCGGCTCGATCGCACGCGGTCGAACGGGATCATGACCAGCCCGACCAATGCCAGCACTTGCAATATGTCACCGCGATAGGCCAGCGCATGGGTCGTGCCGATCGCCAGCAGCAGCACCAATCGCCATGCAAAACGCAGCGTGAAGTCACCGCCGCGCTGCCGTTCATTGCCCATGATGGTGGCAAAGCCGAAGCCGAACAGCAGCGCGAACACGGCAAAGGCCTTGCCCGCAAACACGGCGAACACGGCATCGAACCAGCCATCGGGCACCGGATCCAGCCAGTAGAGTTCGAACCGTTCCACGCAGTGGACCAGGAACAGCCCCATCAGCGCCCAGCCGCGCAAGGCATCGACCATATCAATCCGGTCTGGTGAGCTTACCTGGCCTGGTGGCATCCCTGTTTCCCCCTCGAACTCCCGGATGGGAGCGCTACCACCCAGCCTCGTGCGGAGCCAGAAAAGAATGCGGGCGGCACTCCGGCTTTGGCTGTTGACGGGCACTCGGCCGAATATGCGAATAATTCGCAATAAACAACTTGCGACTGCGAATGATTCTCGTTAGCGGACTTGACGAGGGCGGCCGGTGGGGCTTCCCGCCAGTTTTCAAGGACCGCTTTTCCATGTCATTTGCCCGCTCCGCCTTGCTTGCCTGCACCGCTCTGGTTGTCCTGCCCGCCCCTGCGCTGGCAGCCGACGATGCCGCCACGGTTGAAGAGGGCAACCGGATCGTGGTGACCGGCGATCGGCTGGACAGTGCCTCTGCCACCAAGACCGATACCTCCGCGCTGGAAGTGCCGCAGCCCGTCACCGTCATTCCGGCCGAGCTGTTCGAGGCGCAGGGCGCGGTGTCGATTTCCGATACACTCAACTATGTCGCGGGCGTGCAGGCCAACCCCTATGGCCCCGACAGCCGGGTCGATGGTGCATTCGTGCGCGGGATCAACGCGCTGCAATTTCGCGACGGGATGCGCGACATCTACAGCTACTATGCGTCGATCCGGGCCGATCCGTACAACTTCAGCCAGATCGAAGTGCTGCGCGGCCCGGCGTCCACGCTGTTTGGCGCAGGATCGATCGGCGGCCTCGTCAACCTGGTGTCCAAGATCCCCGAATTCATGACTGGCGGGGAAGTGGCCGTGACCGTGGGCAGCTTCGATCGCAAGGAACTGCTGGCCGACCTGACTGGCCCGGTGTCCGATACGCTGGCGGTGCGGCTGGTCACGCGGATCCGCGATGGCGGTACGCAGACCGATTTCGTGCCCGATGACCGCGTGATGATCGCGCCGTCTGTCACCTGGGCACCCAGCATGGACACCAGCCTGACGCTGATGGGCCTGTACCAGGAGGACGATGGCGGTTCGACCAGCCAGTTCCTGCCGCTGGTGGGCACGATCCTGCCCAATCCCAATGGCCTGCTGGCACCGGACCTGTTCATCGGCAAGCCCGGCTGGGACCGGTATGACGGACGGCTGGCACAGGTGACGGCAATCTTCGACCAGCGGCTGACCGATACGGTCACCTTCTCCACCCGCGCCCGCTATATCGATAGCGATCTGGATTATTTCACCCACTATCCCGATAGCTATTCCAACCCGACCAACCCGTTTGTCGATGCCGCCCAGCGCACCATCGGCAACTATGCCGCGGGCTCTATCGCGCAGATGGAAGTGTTCTCCACCGACAGCAACCTGGCCTTCAGCTTCAACACCGGCGCCAATGTGCAACACACGCTGCTGGCAGGCGTGGACTACAGCTGGAACCGGGTGCGCAAGACTGATGGCTATGCCTACGAATTCATCGACATCTACGACATCGACTATGCCGCCTTGTCCGATTTCAACGGCACCATCCCCATGCCGGGCGATGCGGGCTATGCCTTTGGCAGTGCAGAGGACACCCGCCAGCAGCAGCTGGGGTTCTACCTGCAGGACCAGATCCGCTTTTTCGACCGGGTCAGCCTGGTGCTTGGGCTTCGGCGTGACGATGCCAGCGCGTCTGCCTTTGGCACACGCAGCTACTCGTCCGATGCCATGTCCTATCGCGCAGGCCTGATCGCCGAACTGGTCGACGGATTTTCGCCGTTCATATCCTATACCGAAAGCTTCGAACCGATCGCGGGCACGGCCAGCAATGGTCAGCCGTTCGTGCCCAAGCGGGGTGAACAGTGGGAGGCGGGCCTGAAGATCCATCCGTCCGATGCGGTGATGATCACGCTGACCGGCTACCACATCCGCGAAACCAACCGCCCGATCAGTGATGACAGCACGCCCAATCCGTCCGACCAGATCCAGGTCGGCGAGCTCGTCTCCAAGGGGTTCGAGGCGAGCGCCACCGCGCAGCTTCCCGCCGGCCTCAGCCTGATCGCCAACTACTCGTATAACCAGGCCGAAGTGACCGGCACCGGGGTGCAACTCGACAACGTGCCCAAGACCAACGCCTCGCTGTGGGCCACCCGCCCGTTCCGCCTGTCGGAAGGCGTTACGCTGCTGGTGGGCGGCGGGGTGCGCCATTCAGGGTCCAGCCGCAGCTTTGGTCCTGCCTTCCCCGCCGGACTGGTGACCCCGTCCTATACGCTGGTCGATGCGCTGGCCGAGATTAGCTGGGACCAGTTCAGCTTCCGCCTCAACGCCACCAACCTGCTGGGCACAGAATACTATTCTGCCTGCCTGGCACGCGGTGACTGCTTCCAGGGGGCAGAACGCAACGTGATGGGCACCTTGAGCTATAACTTCTGATGGGCGAGGCGGCATACTGGATCGTGGCTACGGGCGGCGCGCTGGGCGGCATTGCCGTGTTGCGTGCTGCCTGGGCGCGGCCGCGGCGTTCGGCGCTGCACAACCTGGCAGGCTGGGGCTTGCTGGCCTTTGCCACAGTGGCTGGTGCAATGCTGGGCGGCGCGTGGGGCTTGGCGGCCAGCTGGATGGTGGCGATGACAGCATCGCTGGCCGTCATGGCCCATTCGGCCGCCACCGCTCCGCGCCGGGCCAAAGCAAGTGCGCCCATCCGGCAAGCAGGCATCGCCCCGCCGGGAGAGCCGCTTCACCTGGGGCGGCGGACGCTGACTTTCCTGTTCGTGGTCCCGCTGGCGTTGGCCTCCTCGGTTGCCTTTGCCATCGGCCTGCGGGCCACTCTGATGATCCTTGGCGCGGGCGAGGCCAATGCCAATGCCACCGCGCTGTTCGCCGTGCCGCTGGCCTGGGGCGTGCTCGCCACGGTGCTGTTGATGCGCCAACGGCGCAAGGCGCAGATCACCCTTTTGTCATTCTATGCGCTGACCATGGTTGTCGGCCTTGTTCCGGGAACCTGATCGATGAACCTGACTGCCAGCAAGGACACGGTGAAAAAGGCGCTGTCGGCCCATGCGGCGATGGGCCTGCTGGCTTCGGCCCTGCTCTATCTGGTGTGCCTGTCGGGCACGGTGCTGGTATTGTATGACGAATGGCAGCGGCTGGAACAGCCCGCCGCCCCCGAAATGGCGACCTTCGCTTCATCCGCGGTGCAACGCTCGGTCGAGGAAGTTCTGGCGCTGGAGGCTGGTGGCCCCACCACCACCCATCTGTATGTCCACATGCCGACCGAACACCTGCCGCGGGCCACGGTTACCACCGACACCAATGCACACCATGCCAATGCCGACGGCTCGCTGGTGATGCCCGAGGAAAACGGCTGGTCCGAGTTCCTCTATGGCCTGCACTATACGCTCAACCTGCCGGCGCTGGTGGGGATTACCATTGTCGGCGCGCTGGGGGCGATCATGCTGGCGCTGGCATTTTCCGGCGTGCTGGCCATGCCGCGCATCTTTCGCGATGCCTTCCGTCTCAACGCCCGCAGCCCCGGCGGCATCGCGCTGGCCGACTGGCACAACCGGTTGAGCGTGTGGACCCTGCCCTTCACCCTCGCCATCGCGCTGACCGGCGCGGTGATCGGGCTGGCCACAGTCACCGCTTATGCCATTGCCGAGGTCTCCTACGATGGCGATGTCGAGGCGGTCTATGCCACGGTATTCGGGGCCGAGGCCGAGGGCGATCCCGCCCCAGCGCCGGCGCCGAACGTGGCCGCAGCGCTCGGCTATATGGCCGCCGAGTATCCCGACGTGTCCGTCACCTATGCCATCGTCCACGACCCCCTGACCGCCGGACAGCACGTGCAGATCGTGGGCGAGCATCACCGGCGGCTGATCTTTGGCGAATATTATGCGTTCGATGCGGCGGGCAATTTCCACGGCACCGCCGGCATGGCCGATGGCGCGCTGGGCCAACAGGCGGCAGCGTCGGTCTACAACCTGCATTTCGGCAACTATGGCGGACTGGCGGTGAAGCTGGCCTATATCCTGTTCGGCCTGGCGCTGACTGCGGTTTGCGCCACCGGCACCTATATCTGGCTGGGCAAGCGGCGGCGGCGCGGCATTGCGGAACCCCGCCTGCGCGCTGCCTGGGACGGTGTGGTGTGGGGCGCGCCGCTGGCGCTGGCCGCCACGCTGGTTGCACGGTTCGTGCTGGGTAATGCTGCGCCATTTGCCGCGATCTTCTGGCTGTTGCTGGCGCTGGCAGTGGTGCTGCCGGCGGTGCGAGCCAGCTTCAGGCAGGCACAAACTCCTCCTGTGCCCGCCTGATACCGAAGGGCCCGATACTGAAAGGGCTGATACTGGAAGGCCTGATACCGAAAGGGCGGCGTTTCCCGGGGCCGCCCTTTCCTACCCGACTGGAATCCTTGGCGAATCCAATCCCCCAATTGATTCATCAATAAATTTGTGTCTGGCCTCGAAAATCTGTATCATTTTGTCGCAGGGCGGCGAAGCGACCGCTTTCTGAGGGGGAGTTTGGTAATGTTGGTACGGAATACGCGCTCTGCGGGGCGCATTTATCTGGGATTGGGAATTTCTGCACTGGCGCTGATGGCGCACCCTGCAATGGCCCAGAATGCCGAGCAGGATAACGAACGCGACAACACCATCGTGGTGACTGCGCAGTTCCGCGAACAGAACCTGCAGGATACGCCACTGGCGATCACCGCAGTTACCGCCGAGATGCTCGAGGCCAAGAGCCAGACCGATCTCGCCACCGTAGCCGACAATGCCCCGAACGTGCAGATCCGCCCGCAGACGGCAGCTTTCGGGCCTTCGGTCACGGCTTCGATCCGCGGCATCGGCCAGGGCGATTTCAACCCGGCTTACGAGCCGGGCGTCGGTATCTATATCGATGACATCTATTATCCGTCGCTGACCGGCGCGATCTTCGACACGCTCGACCTCAACCGCGTGGAAATCCTGCGCGGCCCGCAAGGCACATTGTCTGGCCGCAACTCGATCGGCGGCGCGATCAAGATGTATTCGAGCATGCCCAACGGCGATTCCAGCGGCATGGTCGAAGGCAGCTTCGGCTCGCGCGATCGCATTTCGCTGCGCGGCGTGGCAGACTTTGCGCTGACCGATACCCTGTTCATGCGCGTTTCGGGCGTGTCCAAGCGGCAGGACGGCTATGTCGACCAGCTCGATTTCGGCTGCGTTTATCCGGCCGGGGGCAGCGCCACATTTACCCAATCCGTCGCCGACGGGGGCACTGGTGTGCCGCAATTGGTCAACCCCGTAGGTGGCGAAGCTGCGACAGTCTTTACCGACAATTGCCGCGTCGCCAAGCTGGGCGGTACGAACTACCAGGCCGGTCGCGCGATCCTTCGCTTCGAACCGTCCGACACTTTCGACTTCACCCTGATCGGCGACTACACCGACGATAACCGGACCGGCGGCGGCCAGACAATCGTGGCAACCCGGCGCAAGTCCAGTCCGAATATCCTGACCCCGGGAGGGCTGCCGTTCGATGATCGCTTCATCTGCGGTCCGTTCTGCAACTTCCAGGTTGATGGTAATGCCGCGGGCAACCCGTTCGTGGGTGGTCCCGGTGCCGGAACGCCGCTGCGCGCCGTCGAAGGTTCCAATCGCACCAGCTATCGCGGCTGGGGCGTGTCGGGCCAGGCGAACATCGACATTTCCGATTCGATGCAGATCCAGTCGATCACCGGCTATCGTGAATTCGACAGCCAGTTCTTTGCCGATGGCGATATTTCGCCGGCGCGTACCGGTTTCGGCATCAACAACCTGTCGAACTGGAGCTTCAGCCAGGAACTGCGCCTGAACACCGAAGTGACCGACACCGTTTTCGTGACCGTGGGCGCCTACTACTTCGAGCAGTCGTCGATCTACGATTCGGTGCAGGATCTGCGGTATATCCCGCCCTATCCCCTGCAGTTCCGCCAGCCTGACACCATCGATGCAGATGCCAGGGCAGTGTTCGCCAACCTCGGCTGGGAGATCATGCCAAGCCTGAACCTCAATGCCGGCATCCGCTATACCGAGGAAACCAAGGAGCAGAACTACTTCCGCTACAACCTGGACGGCACGATCAACCGGTTCCTCGATCCGGTCGGCGCGCTGTGCGGCGAGGGCTTCAACGGGGTCGACACCAACGACTGCAACGGCAACGGCAACAGAACCGAAGTCCTGCGGGCACTGACCGGCGGCGTGGCTGAATACAGCGGCGACAAGATCGACTGGCGCGTGGCGCTGGACTATCGCTTCAGTGATGCGGTGCTGGCCTATGCCTCGGTGGCGACCGGCTTCAAGGGTGGCGGTTCCAACCCGCGCCCGTTCAACGCCTTCCAGTTGCTGGCGTTCGAGCCGGAAACGCTGACCGCGTATGAAGTGGGCCTCAAGACCGACTTCCTCGATAACCGCGTGCGCCTCAACCTGTCGGCCTTCCTCAACCGGTACAACCAGATCCAGGTCGGCGTTAGCCCGTGCCCGCTGGCGGCCGGTGTCGATCCGATCTACGCCACGCCTTCGGCCTGCCGCGTCAATGGCGGCGATGCCAAGATCAAGGGTGTGGAACTGGAACTGAATGCCGAGCCGGTTGACGGTTTCCGCATTGATGGATCGGTCAGCTACCTGAACTTCGCCTATTCGCGCGTTGCCGCCGGCACCGGCATCCTGCTGACCGACGAAGGCACCGGCATGCCCGAATGGAAGTGGTCGCTGGGTGCGCAGTACGAGATCGATCTGGGCGATGCCGGATCGCTCACGCCGCGGATCGACGTCGCCTACCAGGCTGAAACCTTCTCCGGTTACGACGGTGCGGGCGTGAACAGGTTGGCGCAGGTGCTGCCCGCCTTCACCACGGCCAATGCCCGCGTGACCTGGCGCAACGAGGTGGAAGACCTGTCGGTCGCGCTGGAAGTGACCAATCTGACCGACGAGTATTACTTCTACTCGGTGTTCGACCAGCGCAATAACAACGGTGGCCGCATCGTGGCCCCGGCCCGTCCGCGCGAATGGGCGCTGACTGTTCGCAAGGAGTTCTGACCGGCCCAAACAGGCCAGTTTGAAACAAACAAAAGGGGCGGCCCGCGAAGGCCGCCCCTTTTTTTGTCGCGCGTCGGGCTGGATCAGCCCCAGACTTCTTCCGCCACCTCGATGCACAGGCGGATCTTGTCGGCCTGCTGTTCGGTGGTGATGTCATTGCCGTGGACCGTGCTGGCAAAGCCGCACTGGGGCGAAAGCGCCAGCTGGTCGAGATCGACAAACTTGGCCGCTTCGTCGATCCGGCGCTTGATGTCGTCCTTGGTCTCCAGATCGCCCAGCTTGGTGGTGACCAGGCCCAGCACCACGGTCTTGCCCTTGGGCAGGAACCGCAGGGGGGCGAAATCGCCCGAGCGGGGATCGTCGTATTCCAGGAAGAACGCGTCGATCGCCAGTTCGTTGAACATGATCTCCGCCACCGGCTCATATCCGCCTTCTGCCGCCCAGCTGCTGCGGAAATTGCCGCGGCACAGGTGGATGGCGCGCAGCATGTCGGCCGGAGCCGAAGCGAAACTGTCGTTGATCAGCTTGGCATACTGGCGCGTGGTGGCATCGGGATCCATGCCGCGCTTGGCTGCGTCGGCGCGTTGTTCATCGTCGCACAGATAGGCCAGGTTGGTATCGTCCATCTGGATATACCGGCACCCGGCAGCGGCCAGGCTGTCCACTTCGGTGCGATAGGCGGTCGCCACGTCGGCATAGAATTCGTCCATCGTGGGATAGACATCCTCGGGGATGCCCGACCGGCCAGCGCGGAAGTGCAGCATGGTCGGGCTGGGGATCGTCACCTTGGGCGTGCAGCCTGCACTCACCTTGCTGGCGAGGAACTGGTAATCGGCCAGCTGGATCGGCTTCACGTGGCTGATCTTGCCGGTGATGCCCATCACCGGCGGAGCGAACGATACGTCCTTGCCGGCATCGTTCTTGAACGCCTTTTTGAGGCCGCCGCGCTCTTCCACTCCGGCCAGCTGGAGCAGGAAATCGGTGTGGAAGAAATAGCGGCGGAATTCGCCATCGGTAATCGCCTTGAGTCCCAGCGATTCCTGCCAGGCAACCAGTTCGGCAATGGCCGGATCTTCGACCGCACGCAAATCGTCATAAGAGATATTGTCCGCGGCACGGTGTGCCCGGGCTTCGATAATCTCGCGCGGACGCAGGAAAGAGCCGACATGGTCGGCACGAGACGGCAGTTTGGTGGTCATTGGAAATGTCCTGTCTAAGCAAAGATTTAGCTAGACCAGGGTCATGACGCGGGCTCGCGCTCGACTGGACCCGTCCACATATGCGAAATTCTGGCATCAGCGCAACTGCAATTGTTGCGGGTGCTAACAGGCGCGCCAATAATCGCGCGCGCCACCCCGGACCAAAAAGCCGCTTGATTGCGGACAAGGCTGGTTTGTATGCACAGCTTACAAAGGACGAACCACCTGTAACGGCGGGTCCTTGGGGGAGCGAGAGAAGACAATGATGATCCGCACTGGTTTGATGGCAGCGGCTGCCGCCCTGCTGCTCGCTTCCTGCAACAGCAGCGATGGCGGGATTGATGCCGAGGCACTGGTTAACGCGGCGCAGGATAACGCCAACTGGATCACCTATGGGCGGGACTATGCCGAACAGCGCTATAGCCCGCTTGACCAGGTGAACGCCGAGACGGTCGCGGGCCTGGGGCTGGCATGGTCGGCCGATATGGATACCGCACGCGGGCAGGAATCCACCCCGCTGGTGATCGACGGCAAGCTCTATGTCACCACCGCCTGGTCCAAGGTGAAGGCCTATAACGCCGCCACCGGCGAACCGCTGTGGGAATACGACCCGCAGGTGCCGGGCGAGACCGCAGTCAATGCCTGCTGCGACGTGGTCAACCGCGGGCTTGCTGCCTGGGGCGACAAGCTGTTCCTCGGCACGCTGGATGGGCGGCTGATCGCTCTGGACCGCGAGACCGGCTCGGTGGAATGGTCGACCGTTACAGTAGACCAGACCAAGCCTTATACCATCACCGGCGCTCCGCGCGTGATCGATGGCCGCGTGCTGATCGGCAACGGCGGCGCGGAATATGGCGTGCGCGGCTATGTGTCTGCCTATGATGCCGACGATGGCGCAATGCTGTGGCGGTTCTACACCGTGCCCGGCGCGCCGGACGAGGCCGAGGTCGAGCCAGAATACCTGGCCAATGCGCGCGATACCTGGAACGGCGAATTCTGGACCCTGGGCGGCGGCGGCACCGTGTGGGACGCGATGGCTTACGACGCGGAACTGGACCTGCTGTATATCGGCGTGGGCAATGGCAGCCCGTGGAACCAGGCCTATCGCAGCCCCGGCGGCGGCGATAACCTGTACCTGTCATCCATCGTCGCCCTGCGGCCCGAAACGGGCGAGTATGTCTGGCACTATCAGACCACGCCGGGCGAAACGTGGGATTTCACCGCCACCCAGCACATCATGCTGGCCGACATCGAGATCGAGGGTGAACAACGCAAGGTGCTGATGCAGGCACCCAAGAACGGCTTCTTCTATGTGATCGACCGGGCGACCGGTGAACTGATCAGCGCCGACAACTATACGCCGCAGAACTGGGCGACCGGGATCGACATGGCCACTGGCCGCCCGATCGAAAACCCCGCGGCGCGCTATGACAAGACCGGCGTTCCGTTCGTTTCCACCCCGGGCGCAGGCGGCGGCCACAACTGGCACCCGATGGCATTCCATCCGGGCGAAGGGCTGGTCTATATCCCGGTGATCGAGGCCGGGTTCCCCTATTTCCCCGAAGCCAACTGGCAGCCCGATACCAATCGCGGCTTCAACGTGGGTATCGACCAGTCGGCTGGCGCGATGCCGGCCATCGAAGAAGTGCGGCAGGGCGCGGCGGCAGGCACCAAGGGAGCGCTTGTCGCGTGGGATCCGGTTACCCAGACCGAACGCTGGCGGGTACAATACCCCGGACCCTACAATGGCGGCCTGCTGGCAACCGGCGGCGGCCTGGTGTTCCAGGGAACGGCTGGTGGTATGTTCAAGGCCTATAGCGCCAGCGATGGCACGGAACTGTGGTCGTTCGCGGCGCAGACCGGCGTGGTCGCGCCTGCCATCACCTATACCGTGGATGGCGAACAATATGTGGCCGTTATGGCTGGCTGGGGCGGCATCTGGGCGCTGGCCCCCGGCGGCGTGCTGAACGAAACGTCGGGCGCAGTGCCCAACATCAGCCGCCTGCTGGTATTCAAGCTGGGAGCGACCGGCCAACTGCCGCCAGCCCCCGCGCTGGTCCGCCGCCCGATCGATCCGCCGGCTTACATGGGCAACCCGGCGCAATTGGTCACCGCGACCTATGACTATGGCCGCTATTGCGGTGCGTGCCATGGCGATGCCGCGATCGGTTCCACCGTGTTGCCCGACCTGCGGCGCAGCGCCGTGCTCGACAATGCCGAGACCTGGCAGATGATCGTCCACGATGGCGCGCTGGCATCCAACGGCATGGTCGGTTTTGCCCAATCGATGAGCAAGGAGCGGATCGAGGGCCTGCGCCAGTATGTCATCTTCCGCGCCAACCAGGACAAGGAACTGGGCGGGATAGGATACCCGCGATAGTAACGACCGTTAGCTTGATCGGGCTGCAATAGGCCGCCATAACCTGCTAGGTTGCCTGCAAGGGCTAGAGAATCGCATCTGCTGAATTTGGGAGAAATTGGCCATGAACGAAGTCACCACCATCAACCGCACGCAGCTGGAATATTCGGCCGCAGTGAAGAGCGCCCTGGCGCGCAAGCCGCAGCTGTACATCAACGGCGAATGGGTCGATTCGTCGGGCGGCACCATGATCGACGTGGAAGATCCGTCGAACGGCAAGATCATCTCCAGTTTCTGCGAGGCGACCGACAAGGACGTTGACCGTGCCGTGGCCGCCGCCCGCGCCGCGTTCGACGATGGCCGCTGGCGCAACCTGCCGCCGATCGTGCGCGAAAAGACCATGCACCGCATCGCCGACCTGATCGATGCCCATGCCGATGAACTGGCCGAACTGGAAGCGATCGACGTGGGCAAGCCCAAGGGCATGGCCAACGCGGTCGACGTGCCGGGCGCTGCTGCCCACTTCCGTTACATGGCGGGCTGGGCCGGCAAGATCGGCGGCGAGACGCTGGCGCCCTATTCGATGCCGGGCGGCATGATGTTCGCCTATACCCTGAAGGAACCGGTGGGCGTCTGCGCGCAGATCGTGCCGTGGAACTTCCCGCTGCTGATGGCCTGCCTCAAGATTGCGCCTGCGATTGCCGCCGGTTGCACCACGGTCTTGAAGCCTGCCGAACAGACCAGCCTCACCGCGCTGCGCCTGGCCGACCTGATCCACGAAGCAGGCGTTCCTGCCGGCGTGGTCAACATCATCACCGGCTATGGCCACACCGCGGGTGACCGCATGGTCAAGCATCCCGATGTGGACAAGGTGGCCTTCACCGGTTCCACCGAAATCGGCAAGCTGATCAACCGCAACGCCACCGAAACGCTCAAGCACGTCACGCTGGAACTGGGCGGCAAGTCGCCCGTGGTCGTGATGCCTGACGTTGATGTGGCCGAAACCGCGCCGGGCGTGGCAGGGGCGATCTTCTTCAACTCGGGCCAGGTCTGCGTGGCCGGTTCGCGCCTCTATGCGCACAAGTCGGTGTTCGACAAGGTGATCGAAGGCATGGCCGCAACCGCCGAATTCTGGGCCCCGCGCCCCAGCCTCGATCCTGCCGGCCACATGGGTCCGGTGGTCTCGAAGGAACAGCACGAACGCGTGATGGGCTATATCGATGCCGGCAAGCGCGATGGCGCATCGGTGCTGATGGGCGGCGACGTGCCGACCAGCGATGGCGGCTATTACATCAACCCCACCATCCTGACCGACGTGAACCCGCAGATGAGCGTAGTGCGTGAGGAAATCTTCGGCCCGGTGGTTGTCGCCCAGCGCTTCGAAGACCTGAATGACGTGGTGCGCGAAGCCAACGACACGCCCTATGGCCTGGCCGCCGGTGTCTGGACCAAGGACGCCAGCGCCGCCGTCCGCATCGCGGGCCAGCTCAAGGCCGGCACCGTGTGGGTCAACTGCCACGCCATGATCGACCCCGCGCTGCCGTTCGGCGGCTACAAGGAAAGCGGCATCGGCCATGAACAGGGCCGTTTGGGCCTTGAGGCTTACCTCGAGACCAAGTCGGTGCTGATGAAGCTGTGATCGGCTGACGAAACGATGCGAGGCCCGCCTTCGGCATTGCCGGGGCGGGCCTTCTCGTTTCAGTATACTTCACGACAATACAGAGCAGGAATCCCATGCCCATCGACCTCACCAAGATCCGCGCCATCGACGTCCACGTGCATGCGGAAGTTTCCTGCCACGATCCTGAAGATCCGGTGATGGGCAAGTTTTTCGATGCGGCCAGCGCCTATTTCAAGGCCCCGCGCGAACGGCCCAAGATGCAGGAAGTGTGCGACCTGTACCGCGAAAGCCAGATCGCCTTCTGCATGTTCACCGTCGATTGCGAGAGCGGCATGGGCGCCAAGCGGGTGTCGAACTACGAGGTGGCCGAACTCGCCGCCAAGAATGACGACATCTGCATCCCGTTTGCCAGCATCGATCCGCACAAGGGCAAGTATGGCGCGCGCGAGGCGATCGACCTGATCGAGAACCACGGGGTCAAGGGCTTCAAGTTCCACGGCATCGCCCAGAACGCCCATCCGGCCGACCAGATGGGCTATCCCATTTACGAGGTGATAAACGAATACAAGCTGCCCGCTATTTTCCACACCGGCCACAGCGGCATGGGCACCGGCATGCGTGGCGGCGGCGGGATGCGGCTGAAGTACGGCCAGCCGATCCTGATCGACGATGTGGCGGTGGATTTCCCCGACATGAAGATCATTCTGGCCCACCCCAGCTGGCCGTGGGTGGATGAAAGCCTGTCGATGGCGCTGCACAAGACCAACGTGTTCATCGACCTGTCGGGCTGGAGCCCCAAGTACTTCCCCAAGCAGGTGATCACCTACGCCAACACCCAGCTGAAGCACAAAATGCTGTTCGGCACCGATTTCCCGCTGATCCACCCCGACAAGTGGATGGCGGCGGCGGCCGAAGTGGGCTTCCGCGATGAAGTGATGCCCGGCATCATGAAGGACAACGCAGCCAAGTTGCTGGGCCTGGTGTGAGTGATCCCGGCTATATCCGGGGCTGGCAGCGCCTGACCGGCACGATAACCACATCGGGCATGCCGCAGGCGGGCGAGCTTGCCGAACTGGCCGCGCTGGGCGTGTCCAGGGTTATTGACCTCACAGCCACCGGTAGCGTCGACGCGCTGGAACATGAGGGCGAGAAGCTCGCCAAGCTGGGCATTGCCTATCACCATCTGCCGGTCCCGTTCGACGAGGCCCCCGGCGCCTATTACGCCGCCTTCGTCAACCTGCTGGAAGCCAGCCCCGCGCCCATCCATGTGCATTGCGTGGCGAACTGGCGGGTTTCGGCCTTCTTCTATCGCTATCATCTGGAAAACGGCATGCCGGAAAGCCAGGCCCGGGCGATGATGCGCCAGCAATGGGAACCGGATGCCAGCGACCATCCTGCCGCCGCACCGTGGAAGGATTTTGTGCAACAGGCAAAGGCACGAGCAACCAGCCTGGTGGAGGATTGACCATGAACTTCAACGGCAAACACATCTGCGTCACCGGCGCATCGGCAGGCATCGGGCTGGTGGCAGCGCGCATGCTAGTGGAACGCGGCGCGCGGGTATCGCTGCTGGCGCGGCGGCAGGAAGTGCTGGACCAGGTGGTGGCAGACCTTGGCCCCAATGCCGCCGGTTTCGCCGCCGATGTGGGCGACAAGGCGCAGCTGGAAGCCGCGATTGATGCCGCCGTGGCCCATTTCGGCCCGGTCGAGGCGCTATTTGCCAATGCGGGCCTGACAGGCGGGTTCACCCCCTTCACCGCATTCGATCCGGTGGTGTTCGAGGAGACCATCAGGGTCAACCTCACCTCCGTGTTCTGGGCCACTCAGAAGGTCATCCCCGCGATGATCGAGGCGGGCAAGGGCACCATCCTGGTTACCGGCAGCATGGGTTCCAAGCGCGGCATGGCGATGAACCCGGCCTATGTCGCTTCCAAGCACGGCGTGCTGGGCCTCACCCGCGCCATCGCGGTGGAAATGGCCCCGCACGGCATCCGCGCCAACTGCATCATCCCCGGTTTCATCAAGACCGAGGCCTTGGACCGTATTCCCGACCACCAGAAGGGCATGATAGCGGCCCGCGTGCCCCAACGCCGCATGGGCGAGCCGGAGGAACTGGCCGAGGTCGCCTGCTTCCTGCTGTCCAATGCAGCCAGCCATGTGACCGGACAGGACTGGGCCGTGGATGGCGGCGTGCTGGAGTCGATAGAGGTTTAGGAAATCCAACTCCGCCCCCGTTCGCCTCGAGCGTAGTCGAGAGGCCGCGCGAAGTGTCTCGACTTCGATCGACACGAACGGCAGGTGGGTCATTGAGGAGAACACAATAATGCGCGCATGGATGCTGCCTGCCGGGTCTGACGGTTTTGACAAACTGTACATGGAAGATCTGCCCGATCCGGTCGCCGGTCCGGGCGAAGTGCTGATCGCGCCAAAGGCCTGGTCGATCAACTATCGCGATTTTGCCGTGGCTGCGGGCAAGTATTTTGGTGGCGCATTGAAGGCTCCGGCTGTTCCGTTGTCCGATGGCGCGGGCGTGGTGCTGGCCGTGGGCGAAGGCGTGACCGCGTTCAAACCGGGCGACCGGGTGCAGGGATCGTTCTTCCTGGATTGGATCAGCGGCCCGCAGGTGATGGGCCGCGCGCTGGGCGATGGCTTTGCCCCCGGCATGCTGGCCGAAAAGGTGGTTTTGCCCGCAGCTGGCGTGGTGAAGATGGCCGACAGCCTGGATTTCGCAGCTGCCGCCTGCATGCCATGTGCCGGAGTCACCGCGTGGAATGCATTGTTTGAAGGCGGTCGGCCGATTTCTGCCGGGAGCCGCGTGCTGGTGCTTGGCAGCGGCGGCGTATCGATGATCGCGCTGCAACTGGCCAAGGCCGTGGGTGCCGAGGTGATCGCCACCAGTTCCAGCGACGAGAAGCTGACCCGCGTGAAGGGCATGGGCGCGGCGCATCTGGTCAACTACAAGACCACGCCCGATTGGGGTGCGCATGTCGCCAGGGAATTCGGCGGGGCACACAAGGTGGTCGAGGTTGGCGGGGTCGGCACCTTGCCGCAGTCGATGGCCGCGCTCGCCTCCGAAGGCGAGATCGCGCTGATCGGCGTCTTGTCCGATGGCGAACCGCCGCATCCGCGTACGCTGATGATGACCGGCGGCTCCATCCGCGGCATCTTTGTGGGCAGTGTGGAGATGGCCGGCAAGCTCAACGCCTTTGTCGATGCGCACAAGATCGACGTGCCGATTGGCGGCCGCTTCACGTTCGACAATGCGCCGGCCGCCTATGCCCATGCCTGGGGCCCGGACAGTTTCGGCAAGACGGTGATCGAATTGTGATGAATTGATGCCGGTCATGGCGCGCCCTGCCCCGGTCGGCGATCGAGCAGACAGGAGCGGGGCGCGCAAGGATTGCAATTGCGCCGCTGAGCGCCCATGCTTTGGTTGAGGAGTCAACACTATGTGGCAGGTCCGCGTCGCCCCGTGCGGCGATTTCGATAACCATCCGTTCCAGTCAAACCACTTTACGGTGGAGCCGCTGGCCGCGGCGATGGGTGCCAAGATCGTGGGCGTGCGTCTGCCCGAATTGTCGGACGAAGGCGTGGAAAGTCTCAAGCACGCGCTGTGGAAGCACAAGATGGTCTATCTGATGGACCAGCACCTGACCCACGCCGAACACGCCGCCTTCTCGCGCCGCCTGGGGCCGTTTGCGGTCGATGCCTATACCCAAGGCACGCCGGAAGAGCGCGACGTCCACCCGATCATCAAGGAAGCCGACGAGGTCACTCCCAGCCTGTTCGGCGGCGGCTGGCATACCGACAGCCCGTTCCTGGAAGAACCGCCGAGCATCACCACGCTGCGCCAGATCGAGGGCCCGCCTTATGGCGGCGACACCACCTGGACCAACACCGCGCTGGCGTTCAAGCACCTGTCACCCACTTTCCAGGCCATGCTGCGCCCGCTGAAGGTATGGATGAGCGCGCGCAACAATTTCGCCACGCAAGCATTCCTGCGCGGCGAGCCGATCGGCTTTGGAGATGCAGCAAAGCAGGAACAGGGGCTCCGGGGCAGCGTGCATCCCTTCGTGCGCAAGCATCCTGTGACTGGTGAGGAAGCGCTGTATATCTGCGATACCTACGCCGCCGGGATCGACGGCATGACCACGCATGAAGCCAAGCCGCTGATCGACTATCTGGTGCAGCACACCACCCAGCACGCCTTCACTTGCCGCCTGCGCTGGCAGCCCGGCATGTTCTGCATGTGGGACAACGCCGCGACCATGCATCTTGGCCCGAACGATTACGATGGCTTCCGGCGGGAGATGTATCGGACCACGATTGCCGGGGGTGTGCCGCGGTAGGGGCGGAGCAGACGGAACTAGGGCGCGATAATCTCGAAGTCAGGGGTGAACAGTTCGAACAGCGTGAAAAAGCGTTCCGCCTCTGCACGGTCCCCAGCTATCTCGGCGCGGCCGGTTTCAAGCGCATCGGCAAGGGTCGTGCGCCGCGTGAGCAGTGCATCGAACGTCGCGCGATCCACGGCCAACGTCAGCGGAAAACCAGCACTACCGCTCTCGATCGGCGCATATTGCAACAGGCCACGCTCCACCTTCACTCCGAACCGTTCGTCAAGATCGGTAAAGTGTAGTTCGATCGCCGTTGCTCCGCTTTCGGCTCGTTCGGGGGACAGCGCGATTCCGGCGTAATCGAGCAGCATCGGCGCGCTCATACTGGCAAGATAGTCCGCACTGCGGGCGCCCGGCGGGATTGGGACAACGCCACCACGCAATTCACGTGCGGCAGTCAGATAGACGTTGCGCCAGGTCGCGGAGCTTTGCTGGTAACCCAACTGCGTGAGTGTCTGCGCCTGCAATTCGCGCGCTGCGGAATTGGCGGGGTCGGCAAAGACCAGCTTGTCGAGCAGTTCCGCCACCCAACGGTACTCCCCTGCCGCGAACTCGTCCCGCGCGCGTGCCAGAACGGCCTCGGCACCGCCCATATAGGCGATGTAGCGCGAGGCGCTGTCGGCAGCAGGAAGCGGGTCCAGCTGCGCCGGATTCCCGTTATACCAGCCAAGGTAATATTGATATGTGGCCTGCCCCGCCGCGCCAAAGGTACCGTAATGATCTTGCACGGAAAATGTCTGCGCAAGGCCTGCGGGGCGTTCCATGGCATCGCCGATCTCGTCGATCGTCACGCCCTGATTGGCAAGGTGCAAGCTGCGATCATGGACCGCCTTGTACAGTTCGCGCTGGCTGGTGAGATGATCGAGCGCATCCTGATTGCCCCAGCTTGGCCAGTGGTGCTGCCCGATAAGCACATCGGTCCGCTCACCGAAATTTGCGATCATCGCATCGATCGTCTGCCACCACAGCGCCGCATCGCGTGCCTTAGCTCCGCGTGGAGTAAGGACGTTGTGCATCGTCCGTACTGCCACTTCGGCCACATTGAGTATGCGTTGTTGCGGAAGGTAAAAGACAAACTCGCTGGGCGCTTCAGTGCCGTTGGCGGCAAGGAACACGAATTCAACGCCATCAATCATGTGAGTGGAAACCGGTCCGGCGATTTCCTCGGTCGGGGCAATGAAGCTCTGCGTGCCGTTGGATACCCCCGGCCCCAGTCCCGCACCCACCGAACCGAATGGTCCCGGCTCAAGCATCATGCCCGAATAATAGATCGTACGGCGAAGCATCGCATTGCCCGCAGTCAGATTTTCGCTGATCGCCTCTTGAAGAAACCCGGCTGGCGCGATCACCGCCACTTCCCCCGCAGCGACCTGCTCAGGGGTTACCACGCCGCGAACACCGCCGAAGTGATCAAGGTGGCTATGGGTATAGATCACCGCAGTCACGGGGCGGCGGGGACGATGGGTGAAATAGAATTCGAGCGCGGCCCGCGATACCTCAACCGTGGTCAGCGGATCGACGATTATCACGCCACGCTCACCTTCGATGATGGTCATGTTCGCAAGATCGAAGCCGCGCAGCTGGTAAACGCCTGCGCCCACCTCGAACAGGCCGCTGATGGCATTCAGCTGCTGCTGGCGCCACAACAGCGGATGCACGGTTGGCGGTGTCGGGCTGGCCCGCAGCGCCTCGGCATCAGGAAATCGCCAGACGATACGGCCATCCGCCGCGCGAATTTCGCGATCGGGATAAACGGCGATGCGGCCACGAAGCGCAGCAGCGAAATCACGTTCATCCGACCAGTCGAACTGCTGCCGCGCGGCTTCGAATGTGGCCCCGGTGGCGTCGCTTGCCCCGTCCTGCGCAGCGGCATGAGCCACCGGGCACATTACCAGCGCGATCCCCGCTGTGACCTGAAATACCCTGGGCAACATAGGCATACCCTGATTTCTCACTCCCCGAAGAAATTCAGTTCCAGCAGCACGTTGTTCGGGTCCGCCGTGAAAATCTGCCGCAGGCCGATCGCGGCGACAAAGTTTTCCTGGAAGTCCGCCCCGCGGTCCTTCAGCCGGGCCAGCGTTTCCTCATAACCCGACAGCCGCAGCGCCACATGGTGCAGCGCGCCGGTCAGATCGCCCGGCGTGACAGTGCGATCATAGGTGCGCACACAATCAAGCGAATTGATGTGGATGATGGCGCGACCCGCATCATCGAACATCCATTGCGCGGTTTGCGGCGTCAGCGGCGGGGGGCCGTCGCGCCGTTCGAGGCCAAGCAGTTCCTCGTAAAACCGGGCCGTACCGTCCAGATCATCGGTGATGATGTTGACGTGATCGAGGGCTTCAACTTTCATGTGCAACTCCCTGTCGCGTGATCGGGCTTTTTGTGCCCGCACAATGCGCCTTACGGCTTGCACCTCTAGCGCAATATTGTATGTGCCGCATACTATTTCGCATACGTGATTCCTTCACAAACATGGAGAGGTGAGGCAATGGCTGATAATCTTGAACAGATCCTGGCAGGCACGACGGATATCGTCGGCAAGCTGCGCAATTCGCAAATCGGTGCCTATGTGTACCCGGTCGTCGCCCCGGAATTCTCGAACTGGCGTTCGGAACAGTGGGCCTGGCAGCACAGCGCAGTGCTGTTCGACCAGTCGCACCACATGTTCGACCTGTACATCAAGGGCCCGGACGCGCTGAAGCTGCTGTCGGACACCATGATCAACTCGACCAAGGGTTGGGAAGTCAACAAGGCCAAGCAGTACGTGCCCACCACGCCTGCCGGCCACGTCATCGGCGATGGCATCATCTTCTGGCTGGCCGAAGAAGAGTTCGTCTATGTGGGCCGTGCGCCTGCTGCCAACTGGCTGCGATTCCAGGCTGAAAAGGGCAAGTACAACGTTGAGATCATCAACGATCCCCGCTCGCCCAGCCGCCCGATGGGCAAGCCCGTCACCCGCATTTCGTGGCGCTTCCAGATCCAGGGCCCGCGCGCCTGGGACGTGATCGAAAAGCTGAACGGCGAACCGCTCGACAAGCTGAAGTTCTTCAACATGTCGTCGATGAAGATCGGCAACAAGACCGTCCGCACGCTGCGTCACGGCATGGCCGGCTCGCCGGGTCTCGAAATCTGGGGCCCGTATGATGAGCAGGAATATATCCGTGAGGAAATCCTCAAGGCTGGCGAAGAATTCGGCCTGATCGCCGTTGGTTCGCGCGCCTATCCGTCGAACACGCTGGAATCCGGCTGGATCCCCAGCCCGCTGCCTCCGATCTACACCGGTGACGACCTGGCCGACTATCGCGCCTGGCTGGGTGCCGACAGCTACGAAGCAACCGGCGCCATCGGCGGCTCGTTCGTGGGTGACAGCATCGATGACTACTACCTCAACCCGTGGGAACTGGGCTATGGCCCGTTCGTGAAGTTCGACCATGACTTCATCGGCCGCGAAGCGCTGGAAAAGATCGATCCGTCGGTGCAGCGCAAGAAGGTCACGCTGGAATGGCATGCGGATGACATGAAGAAGATCGTCGGCTCGATGTTCGATCCTGAAGGCGAACAGTACAAGTTCTTCGATCTGCCGCTCGCCAACTATGGCAACAGCAACTACGACAAGGTCGTCGATGCCGATGGCCGCACCGTGGGCCTGTCGCTCTTCACCGGCTACTCGTTCAACGAGAAGAAGGGTCTTTCGCTGGCCACTATCGACCACGAAATCCCGCTGGGCACCGATCTCCACGTTGTGTGGGGCGAGGAAAATGGCGGCACCAAGAAGACCACGGTCGAGCCGCACAAGCAGCTCAACGTGCGCGTGCGCGTTTCGCCTGTGCCTTACAGCGCGATGGCCGGCGATACCTATGCCGCCGGCTGGCGCTCGGGCCGCCAGGGCTGAAGCTTTCGCTAGCGAACAACAGGGGGCGGTGCTGCGAGGCACCGCCCCTTTTTGCTTGTCCGCTGCACGCAGCCTCCCCATGCCGGGAAAGATCAGCTAGCACCTCCACTCCAACGGAGGATTTGCATGACCAACTACGTTCTCGTCCACGGCGCATGGGGCGGCCACCACACCTGGGGCGAGGTACCGCAGCGGCTGGAAGCGGCGGGGCATAGCGCGCTGGTTGCCACGCTGCCCGGCCTGGGCGTGCGGCAGTCTGAACTGCACCCCGGCATCACCCTGACCGACCATGTTGACGCGGTTGCCACGCAGATTGAAGCCGCCGGGATCGACCGGTTCGTGCTGGCGGGGCATTCCTATGGCGGCATGGTGATCACCGGGCTGGCCGCGCGGCTGGGCCAGCGGATCGACGGGATCGCCTATGTCGATGCGTTCTTGCCGCAAGACGGCCAGAGCCTGTGGCACATCACCGGCGATTTCGAACACAGCTGGTACATGGAAGCGCAAAAGCACACCCCCGGCCTGATCCGCCCGCTGATGACGCCCGATGACTGGGCACCGATCCCCAATGTGGTCGGCTACCACCCGCTGCTGACCCTGGTGGAAGCGGTCAAGCTGACCGGCCACGAAGCCGCCATCCCGCAAAAGAGCTACATCTTCGCCACCGGCTATGACGGCACCCCGTTCCCCCGCTTCGCCGCCAGGGCCAAGGCTGAAGGCTGGGACTACCACGAGACCGCGACAGACCATTTCGTGATGCAGAACGATCCGGATTTGACCACGCAGGTGCTGCTGGGGTTGGCGGGGTAGGGTTGGAATTAGGGTGGGAAGCGGAAATCAGGCTCAAGACGGGATTCGGACGTACGTGGCGTGACTTTCAACCCATTTGCCCTGTCGTCGCTCTTGCCATTTCTTCGCCTCGGGCGTGAAGTCGCATAGCTCCACATGGACGGTTTCGGTGCTTCCCCAGCTTGCGCCGACGTAACGTAGTTCCAACACCAAGGTGTCGCCAGTCACATCTCCTGCGATGATGAGCTCATCAAGCTTGATTACCGCGGCGGATGCTTCGTTCTGGCCGGGAATGAACATCATGACCGTCCCTTCTCGACTTCCACCCTGTGGTAGCCAAGTCGGAACGGGGTCGTATCCTCCGCTCAATCGAACGCGGTCGCCTTCGTGCAATCCATCAATCACAGTACGTTGCTAAAATGGATGCCGAACGTCCGCAATGGAATCGAAAGGAGACTTACCCCTTCCCTACACCAGCCGAGACCGCGACAGTGCCAGCCGCTCTTTCACATCGTCGGTATGTCGCGCAGATTCTCCCGGGCGGGTGTCACCTTGTCCCCGCGCCCGCAAACATCTGTAATATCAGCCCGAAATACCAGAAATCAAAGGTGACAGCCTGTCACTTGTGTCACCTTTAGCGCCCATTCAGCGCCGTTTCGCATTCCGCCATCAGGGTGGCGATGATCTCGGCGGCGGGTTCTTCCATTTTGACCATGCCGACCGATTGCCCGGCCATCACGCTGCCGTTTTCCACGTCGCCATCGATCACGGCGCGGCGCAGGGCACCGGCCCAGAACTTTTCGATCCGCAGCTGGGCTTCGGTCATGTCAATGCTGCCCTGATCAAGCAGCAGGCCCACTTCGCGCTGCTTGGCGGTGAATTCCTCGGTGCCCTTGTTCTCCAGTGCGCGGACCGGGATCACCGGCAGGCGCGGATCGACCTGTACCGATGCCACGGCGTTGCGGGCGCTGGCGCGGAAGAACATCTTCTTGAAATTGGGGTGGGCGATGCTTTCGGTGGCGCAGGCAAACCGCGTGCCCAGTTGCACGCCGCACGCACCCATTTCCAGATAGGCCGCGATCATTGCACCGTTGCCGATGCCGCCCGCCACAAACACCAGGTTATCGGCGCTGAGTTCGGGCAGGATTTCCTGCGCCAGCACGCTGGTGGAAACCGGGCCGATGTGGCCGCCCGCCTCGCTGCCTTCGATCACCAGCGCATCGGCGCCGCTACGCAGCAGCTTCTTGCCCAGCGCCAGCGTGGGGGCAAAGCAGATCACCTTCGCGCCACTCTCCTTGATCGCTTCCACGCTGCCCTTGGGCGGGATGCCGCCCGCCAGCACCACGTGGGTGACCCCGTGGCGCGTGCAAACGTCGATCAGCGCGAACAGATCGGGGTGCATGGTGATCAGGTTCACGCCGAACGGCTTGGCGGTGAGCGCCTTGGTGGCGGTAATTTCGGTATCCAGCAGTTCGGGCGTCATCGCCCCGCAGGCGATCACGCCGAACCCGCCACCGTTGCTGATCGCGGCCACCAGATTGCGTTCCGACACCCAGCTCATCGCGCCGCACAGGATGGCGGTTTGCGTGCCGAGGAAATCTGCCCCGCGCTGCATAAGGGCGGAAGTCTTGGGATAGGTCGTCATGCGCCAGCCATTGTTACAGCGCCTGCGCGCCCATAGGACTTGCGCGTTTAGGCGCGAACAGCCGGTCCGACAAGCGCCGCGCTATTGGCTCCAGTCCGGCCCGCAAAACTGTCATCTGCGGGACGAAACCACACAATTGCTGTCATATGAAAGCCTTGGACACGGCATTCAGTTGCCATGCAGCATTTCGCGCCATAGTTTGCCCCATTGCCTGATCGCACGGCCGACGGATCGCGACATTCCGCACTCCCCCCTGCCCGCGACTGGCACAATTGTTGAACAGGGGGTTCATATGAAGCATTTGCGATTTGCAGCGGCACTGGTGGCCGCGTTCGGCACATTCCAGGCAGCGCCGGCACTGGCCCAGGCAGAATCGTTCCGGGTGGAAGCCAATGACACTCACACGGTCGACATCAGCATCTGCAACCCGGAAGTCTATGTCGAAGTGCGCGGTGACGGCGATACCGACCTTGATTTCTCGGTCCGCAACCCGCGCGGCGATGTGGTCCATTCGGATTATGACCTGACCGACATCACCTTCTTCACGCTTTATCGCCAGGCCGGTTCGGGCTGCGAGGTTTTCCCGATGGACGTGAACAACCTGGGCGACGTGTGGAACCGGTTCGAGGTCACGCTGACCACGATGCGGGCCGATGCTGCAGCTCCGGTGGCCGACAGCAACAACCGCAATGTCTCGTTCGTCAACGAGGGCAAGGAATCGATCTTCTACATCTACTGGAGCAACATCGCCGCCAGCGGCTGGGGCAACGACCGCCTGGGATCGAGCACGCTGCCGGCCGGCCAGTCATGGCAGACCACGGTGGATGACGGATCAGGCGCCTGCCGGTTCAACTTCCGCGCAGTCACCGCCGGTGGCCGCGAGATGCTGGTGAACGATTTCAACGTCTGCACCGCTTATACGATCACCTTCCGCTAATCTCACCGACAGAAACGCGCTGGCCCGCCCTTCCCCTTGTGGAAGGGCGGGCCAGCTTGTTTCCACGCTGCGATCAGAACCGCAGGCGGGCTCCGACGCGGAAGGTCCGGCCGAAGGTGTCGAAATAGACCGGATTGGTCGGGAACCCGTTGCCGCCCGGCGCGATCACCGGATCGCGGTTGAACAGGTTATTGACCGAACCGAACAACTGCACCCCTTCGATGATGTCATAGGATCCCGACACGTTGATATATGCGGCCGATCCCACCGTGTTGTCGCTGATGGAGTTGGGATCGGTCGAGGCATAGCCCGGATCGCCCGGCGCCACCGGAGCCCCTCCACTTGGCGTGACGGTGTAGTAGCTGCCCGGTCCGACATAGCGCAGCTGGATCGTGGCAGTCAGCGGCCCGGTCGAGTAGGTGGTAAAGGCATTGCCCTGCCACTTGGGCGAGGTGTTGAACGTGCCGAACGCCGCCGTCGGGCCGGACTGGCCGGCATAGTCGACCGGCGGAGTGCCGAACCCGGTGGCGAACAACTGGTCGTACAGCATCGAGGCCAGCACCCGCACTGACAGCGAACCTTCACCCACGTCGGTCGAATAGGCCGCCTCGAAATCGACCCCGCGAGTGGTGAAGCCCTGCAGGTTCTGCGCGGTGTTGGCGACCGACACGATATCATTGGTCCCTTCGCCCACGATCAGGTCGCAGAACGCCTGGTCGCCCTGGAAGCACAAGGTCACGATGTTCTGCGCGCCCACGGCCACCGGCGGTCCGGCAATGGCATCCTTGATGGTGATGTCATACCAGTCGGCCGAAAAGCGGAAGCCTTCCAGCGCCCCATGCGGGGTCAACACCAGGCCGGCGGTCAGGGTGTCGGCCCGTTCCGGCTCGATGTTGACGTTGCCGCCCGAGGTGATCGAGGTGGGATCGGTCAGGCCGCCGTTCCACGGGTTGCTGACCGTGCCGAACGGCCCGCCCACGGTGGTGGCATAGCTCTGGTACAGTTCGCGGAACTGGGCCGCTCGCACGTCACGCGAACGGGTCCCGCGGAAGCGCAGCCAGTCGGTCACGTCCCATACCGCGCTGACCTTCCAGGTGAGGAAATCCTGGCTGCCCGACAGGCCGGCATTGGCGCCCAGCGTCCCGGTATTCTTGTTCTGCGTCGCCCGGACCGCCAGATCGAGCTCGAAGTAATCGCCCAGCGGCGAATTGGAGAACACCGGCACATTGGTTTCGACATAGCCTTCCAGCACTTCGATGTGGCCGCCGAAATCCAGCCCGTAACTCAGGAAGAAGTCGTTGTAATAAGGCGTGTTGGGAATGTTGTGGGTCACCTCGATGGCTTCCCGCCGCCATTCCACGCCGGTCGCCAGCTTGATCGCGCCTGCACCCCAGCCTTCGCTCAGGTCGCCGTTGATGTTGAGCGCCACCACATCCTGCTTAATGGTCGACAGCTCCTCCAACGTACGGAAGGCATAGTTCACTGCGGCCGGATCGGCATTGTTGGTCCCGAACAGGTTCAGCGGCACGCACGCCCCGCTGCTACTCGCCCGCGCCACATCATCGGCGGTATAGGGCGCGCCGGTGTTGGGGTTGATCCGCCCCGGCACATTGACGCCGCAGACCACTGTGTTCGGCCCGGTCCGCACCGCATCGAGCGAGTAGTTGAGGAAACTGCTGACGACGTTGTTGAACAGGTGCTGGTCGTTCTTGTTCACGCCGTGCGAATAGTAGGCGTTCCAGTTGAAGCTGTTGCTCAGCTCGCCATTGAACCCGGCCAGTGCGCGCCAGGTGGAATTGTTGGTCTCGTTGCGCGCGGGCTGGATGTTGAGCATGTCGCGCGCCAGCATCGCGCCGCCCGCCGGCAGGGCAGCCGCAACCGAGGGCGGCAGGAAGGCGTTGTCGACCGCGATATGGTTGCCGACATAGCCGCGATCGAAGATTTCCAGCGCATAGGGTCCGATCGCGCCGGTTGCCACCGGGTTGACCGCCGCACTATCGGCATAGGATCCCTCGATGAACATGGTCACGCTGTCGGTCAGCTCGTAGGTAGCATGGCCCAGCAGGCTGTAGCGCTCGACTTCCGGCCGCAGCGTGGTTCCGGCATAGGCCGGCACCGCTCCGGCATCGCCGCCCTGGCGGGATCCGAAGAACCCGGCGCCGGCGGAATAGAGGCCGCGATCGTAGGGTACGGTTGCCGTGCCCGCCTCGTTGAACTGCACCAGGTCGCCGCTCAGCGCGGGAACGTTGACGCAGACGCCGAACGAGAAAACCAGACAGGGCACCAACAGACCCGTACTGCTGGTGTTGGCGGAATAGGCATTGGCCCCGATGATGTAGTGCGGCTGGCCATTGGTGGCGAAATCGGGGTTGGTGTAGAGGGCATAGCGCTCGCCGCACCAGTCGCGCTCCTCGCTGCAATTGCCGATCGCATCCGTCTGCTGGTACTCGCCGCCCACCACGATATGGCCGCGCCCCCCGGCAAAGTCTGCACCGTAAGCGGCGGAGACATGGTACTCGTTGCCGTCGCCTTCGGTGGTGCTGCTGAAATCGGCCTGCGCGCGCAGCCCGTCGAGTTCGGTATCGAGGATAATGTTGACCACGCCGGCAATCGCGTCGGAGCCATAGAGCGCCGAGGCGCCACCGGTGACCGTTTCGGTCCGCTGCACCATCATCGAAGGGATCAGTGTTACATCCACCCCGCCGCCGATCGAGGTCGGCACCACGCGGCGGGTATCGACCAGCGTCAGGGTGCGCGTACCGAAGAACGGGTTGAGGCCGCGCAAGTTGACGAACTGCGCACCGACATTGAAATTGCCCAGGCCGACATTGTTTGACGAGAAGAAGTTGGAGTTGGAAGGCAGCTGGCTGACGATCTCGCCCACGTCGGTCAGGCCGAGGTTTTCGATGTCCTCTGAATCGAGTACGGTGACCGGATTGGTCGTTTCGAAGGTGCTACGCTGGACGCGCGAGCCGGTGACGATGATGCGATCTTCGTCTTCAGCCGCCGGTTCGTCCTGCGCCAGGGCCGGAACCGCAGTCCCCGCCAAAAGGCCGATAACCAGTGCTGCCGAGCTGATACCGCGACGACATGCAGCGCCGCTAGATGCAAATGCTTTCATTGCTTCCTCCACCCAAAGAAGTGCCCGATTTTTCGGGACGCCGTCAGCAAGGAGGCATGCGCAGGACGAAGCTAAATGTGCAGGTGCGAGCGAGCCTTCTCCATGACAACAACAAGTTGTCACAGATTTTGATTATATCAATCGTTATTATCATGCCGCAGCGCAGCGTCCTGCGCAGGCAAGCGAAATCAGCGAATCAGGCCGGGTCCGCCGCATCCAGTTCATAGGCGCTGTGCAGCACGCGCACCGCCAGTTCGGTCTCGTCCTCGTCCAGCAGCACGCTGATCTTGATTTCCGAAGTGGAGATGGCCTGCACGTTGATGCCGCGATCGGCCAGCGCCTTGAACATGGTGGCGGCCACGCCCGCATGGCTGCGCATGCCCACGCCGACGACCGAAACCTTGGCCACCTTGTCATCGCTGATCAGACGGAAATACCCGATCGCTTCCTTGCGCTGTTCGAGTAGCGCCTGGGTGCGCAGCAGATCAGCCTTGGGCACGGTGAAAGTGACATCGGTCTCGCCCTTGTCCTTGGCGATATTCTGGATGATCATGTCCACGTTGATCGAGGCTGCGGCCAGCGGCCCGAAGATCGAGGCCACCGCGCCGGGCCGGTCAGCCACGCGGGTGAGAGTGATCTTGGCCTCGTTCTTGTCGGCGGCGATCCCGGTGATCAGTTGGCGTTCCATGTCCAGTCCTTCTTCGGCAATTCTGGCTTGGGTAATTCTGGCGACTTCCTCGTCGGATACGATCATCGTGCCGGGCAGGCTGTCGGCATCGGGCGCACCCTCGTCAACGAATGACGAGAGCACCTGCACGCGGACCTTTTCCTTCATCGCCAGGCTGACCGAGCGGGTCTGCAGCACTTTGGATCCCACCGAGGCGAGTTCGAGCATTTCCTCGTACGTCACATGCCGCAGCTTGCGCGCCTTGGCCACGATCCGGGGATCGGTGGTATAGACCCCGTCCACATCGGTATAGATATCGCACCGGTCGGCTTGCAGAGCAGCGGCCACAGCCACGGCCGAGGTATCGGAACCACCGCGCCCCAGCGTCGTGATCCTGCCTTCCGGGCTGACTCCCTGGAAGCCCGGAATCACCGCGATCTCGCCCGCTGCCATGCTGGCGATCAGGGCGGGCGCGTCAATTTCCTCGATCCGGGCAGAGGCATGGGTATCGTCGGTGCGGATCGGCACCTGCCAGCCGAGCCAGCTGCGCGCCTTGCAGCCCATCGCCTGCAGGGTAAGCGCCAGCAGGCCGCTGGTCACCTGCTCGCCGCTGGCCACCACCACATCGTATTCGGCCGGGTCATACAGGGCATTCGATTCGCGGCAGAATGTTACCAGGCGATCGGTCTCGCCCGCCATGGCGCTGACCACCACGGCCACCTCGTCACCCTTTGCCGCCTGCGCGCGCACGATATTGGCGACGCGCCGGATACGCTCCGTCCCCGCCATCGAGGTGCCACCGAATTTCATCACGATACGAGCCAAGGATCTTCCCCTGCACAATACTGGCTTCAAACCCTGCGCGCTGTTAGGAGCGAGGCATGACCGATGCAAGCATTGCAAGCCCCGGGGCAAATGAAACCATCCGCCCCGCCGAAGCCGCCCATTTCGGCGCGCTGGCGGCAGACTGGTGGGACCCGGCGGGTTCTTCCGCCATGCTCCACAAGCTGAACCCGGTGCGGCTGGCCTTCCTGCGCGAGGCGGTGGACCTGCACTGGGGCGGCGATGTGCGGTCGATCAGGCCGCTGGCGGGCAAGACTGCGCTCGATGTCGGGTGCGGCGCGGGGCTGCTGGCAGAGCCGCTGGCCCGGCTGGGTGCGGCAGTCACCGGAGTGGACGCGGCAGAGGAAAACATCGCGGCCGCCACCGTCCATGCCACCGGTGCAGGACTGCCTGTCACCTATTATCACGGCGAGCTGGCTGCGCTCGGTCTCGGCCGGTTCGACCTTATCACCGCGATGGAAGTGCTGGAACACGTGGCCGACAAGCCGGCCTTCATCGCCCAGCTGGCCGCGCACCTGAAGCCCGGCGGCCTCATGGTCCTGTCCACCCCCAATCGCACATTGGCCAGCCGCACGCTGCTGGTGGGCGCGGCAGAGCTGGTGGGGGCGGTGCCGAAGGGCACGCACCACTGGAGCGATTTTGCCACGCCCGACGAATTGCGCGACCTGCTGGCAGGCGTAGGACTGGCAATGGGCGAGCCGCGCGGGATTGCCTGGCTGCCTTCCAAAGGCCTGCACCTGTCACACGACATGGCGCTGAACTACATCGTCACCGCCGTGGCCGCCTGAGGGGCCAGCGATGATCGTTCGCGATACGCCCGGCGCGCTCGACCTGATCTTCGCCATCCGCGGATCGATCGTGCCGCGCATCGCCGTTCGGCTGGTGGTGCTGATGCTGGTGGCCGCCGCGATGGTGTGGCTGCACGAGGCGCTGGACCTTGTGCCCGATGTGGGCGGCCTGGGCTTCACCGTGTTCGGCATCGCGCTGTCGCTGTTTCTGGGGTTCCGCAACAATGCCGCCTATGATCGCTGGTGGGAAGCGCGCAAACTGTGGGGCGGATTGCTGGCCGACATGCGCAGCCTGGCGCGCGAGGTGGAGATTTTCGTACCCGCACCGGATCGGCGGCACGCGATCTTGCGCAGCGCGCTGGCCTTCCTCCACCTGCACCGGGCCAACCTGCGGGCGCTGACAGACGATCCGGTGGCGCGCCAACTTGGCGGACCGCTGGCCGATGCGCCGCACCCGCCCGATGCCGCGCTCGACCGGTTGGCCAAGCTGGTTGCCACAGGCGGGATCGACGGCTTCGGCCAGCGCGCGTTGAGCGAACGGCTCGGCAGCATGGCGCTGCAACAGGCCGGGTGCGAACGGATTGCGGGAACGCCGCTGCCATATGTCTATTCGCTGCTGATCTACCGCACGACCTGGCTGTTCTGCCTGCTGCTGCCCCTTGCGCTGATCGGCCCGGCAGGCTGGCTGACGCCGCTATTTGTCGGCATCGTCGGCTATGTGTTCTTCGGCCTGGCAGAAGTGACCGAGGAGTTGAGCCACCCGTTTGGCCAGACGCCCAACGGCCTGCCGCTGGATGCCATCTGCCGCGCCGCCGAGATCGCCCTGGCCCCGCATCTGGGCGAGGCGGCACCCAAGCCGCTGGAGCCGAAGGACTACTTCCTCAGCTGAGCGCTGCTGCCCATTCGTCCGCATCAAAGCCCACCAGCACGCCGCCGCCATGCTCCACCACCGGTCGCTTGATCAGGCTGGGCTGCTCCACCATCAGCGCCACCGGATCGCCGTCGATGCGAGCCTTGTCGGCATCGGTCAGCTTGCGAAACGTGGTGCCGCGCTTGTTGAGCACCACGTCCGCGCCTTTGTCGGCCAACCAAGTTGCCAAGCGGAGGGGATCGGCACCTTCCTTCTTGTAATCATGAAAGGCGTATTCAATCCCGCGCTTGCCCAGCCAGTCGCGCGCCTTCTTGACCGTGTCGCAGTTTGGGATGCCATAGAGGTGGATCGTCATGCTTCATCCTGTGCGGTGAAAGTGTGAACCCGCGGAGAATCGCACCCGAACAGCGTGTAGCTGTCGTACCAGCTGGCGCGGCCATCGGCCTGTGCTTCCCGGTGCTCGGCCTCCCGCCCCCAGGCGCGCGCGCTGGCTTCATCAGCCCATTCTGACAGGGCGACAACTTCGCCATCATCGGCAGTGTAGCTCTTGAAGGACACGAAGCCCGGCTGGGCGCGCGCAAGTTCTTCCATCCGTTCGGCCTGCGCGTCATAGCCGGCGCGATCTATGCCTGCACGTTTGCGATTGCGGAATATTGCGATGTACATGATCCATGTTCCTGCAACGATAAGCGCTTGACCACAAGTCGGATTGATCTCAAAAATCTGGCTTCAAGGGGGAAATTGTGACACCGCAGCAAGTAAGCGCACACATCGCCGCGTCAAAGGCGATCGGGTATTTCGCATTGCTCGCCGGCCTTGTCGCTGGCGTCGTGATTTTCTTCGTAGTCAGTTCGCTGGTGGCCGGTGACTGGAACAATGTCACCGGCTTTGGCGCAGGCTTTCTTGGCCTCGCGATCATCGGCGGAATCGGCCAAGAATTCGCCAAGCGGCGCGAACTAGGCCTGGTGGACCAACTCTTCCCGGGACACTCAGGCGAGAAGGTGCCAGCTTATCTACTGCTGGGCCTTAGGACCGGCGAGGGTGATAGGCTGTTCGATTCCCCTTTGCATAATGCCATGCTGCATGATGCCAATGATCGCATCTTCGCAAAGCGCTCAGACAGTTCCAGCGATTCAGCCAATGATTTTGCCAATTCAAAGTTCGTACTTCGGCCCAACGGTCTGACCATCTGGGCGCCGCGTAAATCCGAAGTCGCAGCGATCGAACTGGCTGAACTGACCGAAGCGAGTTTCGCCCGGGCAACCGGGGATGGCACACCCTTGCTTGAAAAGCTGGTGATGGGCGGTTTCAAGACTGCCCTTGGCCTCAACTATAAAACGAAAATCACGCCGTTTGTTGCTCTGCTGATTTTACATATCGTGAAAGACGGGCAACCCGAGAACATGACTTTTGCCATCCCGGTGTCAGCCTCTCCAAAGCACCTGCTCAATGATGATGCCAATGAGGAACAGATCGCCGATTGGTGGCGCAGCGCGGTAAGCCATGCGAGCGACAAGGCGCTGGCCTTTGCCAGCGAACGGGGCATGGAAATTGTTACCACAGTCGTCGGAGAGGCGATTACCGATACGATCAGCGATCTGTCTGGCTATCATGACGAAATCAACGCGATCATGTCAGCCGGTACTGACGAAATCGACGATAGCCCGCGCCTTGCTGCGCTGGTTATTGCCAGAATCGTGGCCGAGAGGGTGCGCAGGATGGTGGGGCTGGAACAGGTAGAGATCAGCGCAATCTAGGCCCGCGACAGATGCGCGTCGGCAATCGCCACGGCCAGCGCATCGGCAGCATCAGGCCCCGCCACCAGCGCGCCGGGCAGCAACACCTTGAGCATCGCCTGCACTTGGGCCTTTTCGGCAGCACCGGTGCCGACTACCGCCTTCTTGACCAGCCGCGCAGCATGTTCGCGCACTTCCAGTCCCGCCGCCCCGCACGCCGCCAGCACCGCCCCGCGTGCCTGCGCCAGCTTCAAGGTCGATTGCGGGTTCTTGTTGAGGTAGATTTCCTCGGCCGCCGCTCGGTCGGGCCGATGGGTGGCGATCACTTCGGCCACGCCCACCTGCAAGGCCGCCAGCCGCTCGGCCATCGGTGCCTTGGCGTCGGTCTTCACCTGCCCGTTGGCAATGTGGCTCAACCGCGAACCTTCGACCCGCACGATCCCCCAGCCGGTGCAGGACAGTGAGGGATCGAGGCCCAGAACGAGCATCAGAGCTTGAGGCCCAAACGCGGCCCCAGCTGCATCATCACGAGGTACAATCCCACGGTCAGCAGGCAGCCCAAGGCCAGCGCGAGCCAGAAGTTCACACCGCTACGCAGCATCCAGGGGATCGCCAGGAACATCGGCAGGCTGGGCAACACGTACCAAAAAGTCGCTTCGGCATGGACGGCCATGTTCTCGGCATCAGGTTTCGCGTGCCACAGGAATATCATGCCCAGCACACTGACCAGCGGCAAGCTGGCGACCAGTGCGGCCATTGTGGGCAGGCGGCGGCCCAGTTCGGCAATCGCGGCAATCATCAGGCCGGCCAGGATCGCCTTGGCGGCCAGTTGCCACATCAGGCCATCGCCCTGCGTGACAGGGCAGACATCAACCCAGCTTCTCCATCACCTCGTCGGAGATTTCGTAGTTGCCCCACACGGTCTGCACGTCATCATCATCGTCGAGCATGTCGACCATCTTCAGCAGGGTGGTGGCGTCCTTCTCGTCAAGCGCAACGGTGAGGTTGGGTTTCCACGCCAGTTTGACGCTTTCAGCCTCGCCCAGCACCGCTTCAAGCGCCTTTGCCACTTCGTGCAAGGCTTCCATCTCGGTCCACACGGTGTGGCCGACTTCGCTCGATTCCACATCGTCGGCACCGGCTTCGATGGCCGCTTCCAGCACCTTTTCCTCGTCACCCGCGCCGGCGGGATATTCGATCAGGCCCTTGCGCTCGAACCCGTGCGCCACCGAACCCGAGGCACCCATGTTGCCGCCGTTCTTGGCAAAAGCATTGCGGACATTGGTGGCGGTGCGGTTGCGGTTATCGGTCAGCGCTTCCACGATGATTGCGCTGCCGCCGGGGCCATAGCCTTCATAGCGGATTTCCTCGTAATCCTCGCCGCCCGCCGCACTGGCCTTGTCGATCGCGCGCTGGATATTGTCCTTCGGCATCGATTGCGCCTTGGCGGCGTTGACTGCCAGCCGCAGGCGCGGGTTCATATCCACGTCGGGCATGCCCATCTTGGCCGCCACGGTGATTTCGCGGGAAAGCTTCGAAAACAGATTCGAACGCTTCTTATCCTGCGCACCCTTGCGGTGCATGATATTCTTGAATTTGGAATGGCCTGCCATTGGTCCGTCGCATCTGCTGAATTTGAAAGAGCGGCTGCCCTAGCGAATGCAGGCGCGGCGGGCAATGTGTCAGCTTGGGGCCGCTAGACCTTCACTGCCGTGCCGCTGGCCGAAACCATCAGCATCGAGCCGTTGGCGCCGATCACCTCGTAGTCAAGGTCAACGCCGACCACCGCATTGCCGCCCAGTGCACCGCATTCGGCCTGCACTTCCTCGATCGCCTGTTTGCGGGCATCGGCCAGGATCCGTTCGTAGCTGCCGGAACGCCCCCCGACGATGTCGCGAATGCCGGCGAACAGGTCGCGGAACACGTTGGCGCCCACGATCACTTCGCCGGTCACGATGCCGAGGTATTCCTGGATCGGCCTGCCCTCGATGGTGTGGGTGGTGGTGACGATGATGCCGCGCGCATCCTTCCACGGTCCGGCCATGCTGCATTCTCCTCCTAATACGCCAGAACCGGCGTATTAGGAGTATAATACAGCAAGCGCGGTATTCAAGCCGGTATCAGCCCAGGCCCAGTGCGGCCTTGTAGGTGTCGAGGATCATTTCCATCTCACTGCGGTCATCGGGCTTCATTTTCCGCAGGCGCACGATCTGGCGCATAATCTTGGGATCGTAACCCACCGACTTGGCTTCGGCATAAACGTCGCGAATATCGTCGGCGATGCCCTTCTTCTCTTCTTCGAGGCGTTCGATGCGCTCGATCAGAAGGCGCAGGCGGTCGTCGGTGGCATTGGCCATGAATAGCTCCGGTCAGGTATGAGGACGTGTTGGCAGGCGCGATAACGACGCCGACAGATTCGGGCAAAGGGGGTGCTGTGGAAATCCTCGGCCCCGTGTCCGCAATCAGTGCACGCCTGCGTTGCGGGCCAGGCTTTGCTCCATCCGCGCCAGCTGTTCGGGCGTCGCATCGGTCTGGTGGGCGGCCTTCCACCGGTCCATCGGCATGCCGTGGATCAGTTCGCGCGCGGCCGCCTTGTCACCCTCGAACCCGGCATCACGGATCCAGTCCGCCAGGCAATTGCGGCAGAAGCCCGACAGGCCCATCAGGTCGATGTTCTGGGCATCGTGGCGCTGCTGCAGGTGTCGCACCAACCGACGGAATGCGGCGGCAGCGACAGCGTCGGGCAATTGGTCGAGCGGATCGGGTGCATTGCTCATTCTTGTCGTCCTTGTTTTGTCGTGTGTCTCTGGCATAGGCTCGGCCCCATGACAAAGCCTCAGTCCCCCAAGTTCCAGCGGCGCGCCCGCAAGGTCAAGATCCTCGCCACCCTCGGCCCGGCCAGCAGCGATCCCGATGTGATGCGCGCCCTGTTCCGCGCCGGGGCGGATGCCTTCCGCTTCAATATGAGCCACGGCGACCATGCCGCGCACGAGGCAAACTTTCGCACCGTGCGCGCACTGGAAAGAGAATTCGGCCGCCCCATCGCCATCCTGTGCGATTTGCAGGGGCCAAAGCTGCGCGTCGGCACTTTTGCCGAGGGCAAGGCGGTGATCGCCCACGGCGCCAGCTTCAGGCTCGACCGCGACCCGACGCCGGGCGATGCCACCCGCGTGTGCCTGCCACATCCTGAACTGTTCGCCGCGCTGACCGACGGCCAGCGATTGCTGATCAACGACGGGAAGATCCGCCTGCGCGTAAAGCGCCACTCTGCCGATACCATCGAATGCGTGGCCGAGGTGGGCGGGGTGATTTCGGATCGCAAGGGCGTGAACGTGCCCGATGCGGAAATCCCCATCCCCGCGCTGACCGAGAAGGACCGGCGCGATCTGGAATTCGCGATGGACCACGGGGCGGACTGGATCGGCCTGTCGTTCGTGCAGCGGCCCGAGGACGTGGAAGAGGCCAAGGCGCTGATGAAGGGCCGCGGGTTCCTGTGCGCCAAGATCGAGAAGCCAATGGCCATTAAGCGGCTGGACGAAATCATCGCGGCCGCAGATGGCGTGATGGTGGCGCGCGGCGATCTGGGCGTGGAATTGAACCCCGAGGAAGTGCCCCCGCTGCAAAAGCGCATCGTCAACTCCACCCGGCTGACCGGCAAGCCGGTAATCGTGGCGACACAGATGCTGGAATCCATGATCGAAAGCCCCACGCCCACCCGCGCCGAAGTGTCCGATGTGGCCAACGCGGTTTATGACGGGGCCGATGCGGTGATGCTGAGTGCGGAAACCGCCGCCGGAGCGTGGCCTGAAGAAGCAGTTATCATGATGGATTCGATCGCCCGCCAGGTCGAGGCCGATGAAGGTTATACCGCGCGGGTGCGGATGCTCGATACCCCGCCCGATGCCACCCCGGCAGATGCGCTGGCCCATGCCTGCATGACCATAGGCGATACCATTGCCCTCAACGCCATTTGCGTGTTCACCGACAGCGGATCATCCGCCCGCCGCGTGGCGCGGGAACGGCCTGCCGTGCCGCTGATGGTGCTGACCCCGTCGATCAAGGTAGCCCGCCGGTTGAGCCTGCTGTGGGGCGCGCACGCAGTAACCACCCGCGACATCGGCAGTTTCGAGGAGATGATCGCCAAGGGCAAGCGCATGGCGCTGCGCCACGGGTTTGGCGGGGCGGGCGAACGGCTGGCGATGCTGGCGGGTGTGCCGTTCGGCAAATCGGGCGCGACCAACCTGTTGCACCTGGTGCGACTGACGGGTGACGAGCTGGACGAATATCCCGCCGAAATCGACTAGCAAGCCTAGCCGTTTTCCCCGGCCCGGTGGTCGGCCAGGATCTGGTCCAGGTCGTCGGGAAGCTCGTAGTAGTTGCCGGACAACTCGTCATAGCGGCCCGAAGCCAGATCAAGGCACCGCTGGGCGCAGCGCTCGAGATCGCCGGTGGCCGCAGGATCGTCGCACCGTTCACGCAACCGCGCGATCATGCCGCCGAGATACTTTTGCGCGGCGGGATCGTCCATCGTGTCGCGCGCCAGCTGGGTGGGGACAAATCCCGGATCGATCGCAAAGGCGACCACGCCGGTGCCCGCAAGTTCGACCGCCGCTTCGGCCACCAGCCGGTTCTGCGCGATCTTGCCGGTGCAATAGGCTGACAGGTGCGGTGCCACGATCCGCGCCGCCTTGGCCGAGACACAGATCACCCGGCCGCGGCCGCGCGCCACCATTCCCGGCAGCACGCCATGCATCAGCAGGAACGGTGCCCGGATGTGGATTTCCTGCGCCCGCCACCAGTCATCCGGATCGACTTCCCACAGCGGTCCGAACGGTCCCGGTACGCCCGCATTGGATACCAGCAGGTCGACCGGGCCGAGCGCGGCTTCGATATTCTGCAGCGCGGCGGCAATGCTGGCGGGATCGGTCACGTCGCACACCACCGGGTAGGCCGATCCACCCGCCGCAGTGATCGCGTCGGCTGCTGCGCGCAGCTGTTCGATCGAGCGCGCCGCCAGTGCCACAAAGGCACCTTCAGCGGCCAATTTCTCGGCAATCGCCCGCCCGAAACCGCGCCCTGCGCCCGTCACCAGCGCCACTTGTCCTGCCAGCATGTTCATCGCCCCGCTCCTCCACCCATCAGAGCTAGGCCCGCTGTTCGATCAAGTCGAGTGTGGAACCAAGCGGCAGATCGCAGGTTCAAACCACCATCGCACATCCAGCGCGGAGGGATGGACAATACCGACTTCGAGCACCTCGACGAAGGGCCTGCCAAGCTGTCAAGATTGCCCTCGGTATCTGCCACCCTGCTGTAATCGACAGGTGAGATTGGCGTCGTTATCCGACACGGAAGGAATAACCGCATGACCCAGTTGGCGACAGATGTCTCCGGCCACTTTGCCCAGGCGGTAATTACCGGCCTGTCGCGCAGCCGCAAAGTGATTCCGGCGCGCTATTTCTATGACCAGCGCGGATCCGAACTGTTCGAGGAAATTACCGGACTGGCGGAATATTATCCCACCCGCACCGAACGCTGGCTGTTGCAGCAACATGCCGAGGAACTGGAACATCTGGCCGGACGCGGCCGCCCGGTGGTGGAATTCGGTGCCGGCTCGGCCGCCAAGACGCCGCTGCTGCTCGATGCCACGCGGGCGGATACCTATGTGCCGATCGACATTTCTGGCGAGTTTCTGGCCCAATCGATGCAGCAACTGGCCAAGCTGCGTCCCGCGTTGCGCATCATGCCGGTGGCGGGCGATTTCACCCGGCCGCTCGATCTGCCGCACCTTGATGGCCCGCTTACCGGCTTCTTCCCCGGTTCGACCGTGGGCAACTTCGATCACCGTTCGGCTGTCGACCTGCTGCGCTCGTTCCGGGCCACGCTGGGGGCGGACGCGCGGCTGGTGATCGGCATCGACACGCGCAAGAATTCCGCCCTGCTCGAAGCCGCCTACGATGACGCGGAAGGCGTGACCGCCGCATTCAACCTGAACCTGCTCCACCGCATCAATCGCGAGCTCGATGGCACAGTGCCGGTCGAAGCGTTCGCCCACCGCGCCGTGTGGAACAGCGGCTTTGGCCGGATCGAGATGCACCTGGCAGCCATCAGGGTCGTTGATTTCACCGTGGCCGATCAGCGCTTTTCCATGCGCGAAGGCGAGACGATCCACACCGAGAACAGTTACAAGTACACGCCCGCCGAAGCGCGCCTTCTGGCGCGGGCATCGGGGTGGGAGCCGCTCGCTGTGTGGACCGATCCCGATGACCTGTTCAGCCTGCACGTCTGGACCACGGCCACGCAGGATTTGCAGCCATGAGCTCGCTCCCCGCCAGCCCGCCCGCCGGCCGCCACCCGCTGGCCGCGCACTTTCGCACGGTCCGCGATGCCACCGAAGCCCTGGTCGCGCCGCTCTCGCCCGAAGATTGTCAGGTGCAATCCATGCCCGATGCCAGCCCGGTGAAGTGGCACCTGGCGCATACCAGCTGGTTCTTCGAGACCTTCCTGCTCCTGCCCACGCTGCCGGAATACCAGCCGTTCGATGCGGACTTCGCGGTGCTGTTCAATTCCTATTATGTCGGCGTAGGCAAGCGCTTCGCCCGCCCGCAGCGCGGCATGCTGACCCGACCATCGCTGGATGAAGTGCTGGCCTATCGCGCCCATGTCGATGCGGCGATGGAGCGGCTGATGGGTGAGGTTGCGCCCGCCGACTGGCAGGATCTGGTCGAACTGGGGCTGCACCACGAACAGCAGCACCAGGAGCTGATCCTGATGGACCTGCAGCATGCGCTGTCGCTCAACCCGTTGCAACCGGCCTATCGCGAAGGTGTGGCCGGGTGCGCCACCGTCCCACCGACGCAATGGATCGAGATCGATGAAGGCCTCTACCTCATCGGGCATGATGGCAGCGGGTTTGCGTTCGATAACGAAGGCCCGCGCAACCGAGTGTGGCTCGACCGGTTTGCCCTGGCCGACCGGCTGGTGACTGCAGGCGAGTACAGCGAATTCATCGCCGATGGCGGATACCGGCGCCCCGATCTGTGGCTGTCCGATGCCTGGGCCATGGTCGAGGCCGAGGAGTGGAAAGCGCCGCTTTATTGGCAAGAGGACGCCGGCGAGTGGACATCCTTCTCGCTCGAAGGGAGGCGGCCCATCGACCCCGCCGCGCCGCTGCTCCACGTCAGCTATTACGAGGCCGATGCTTTCGCCCGTTGGGCCGGATGCCGCCTGCCGACCGAGGCCGAATGGGAAGTGGCCGCCAGCCAGGGCTTACTGGCCGAGATCGATGACCAAGCCTGGCAATGGACCGCCTCGGCCTATCTCGGCTATCCCGGATTTGTCCCTGCGCCCGGCGCGGTTGGCGAATACAATGGCAAGTTCATGGTCGGCCAGCATGTGCTGCGCGGCGGGTCGCTGGCGACCCCGCAAGGCCATTCGCGGATCACTTACCGCAACTTTTTCCCCCCACATGCGCGCTGGGCTTTCTCTGGCGTGCGGCTGGCGCGATGATTTCAATCCGACAGCGCGAAATCGACACAGGCCCGGCATTGCAACTGCAGCGGATCGACCACTTCGATGGGGGACAGCTCCTGCGTGATCACCAGCGGCAGTTCGGTGCAGCCCGCGATCACCGCTTCGCAGCCAAGAGCTGTGTAGCGGGCGATCAGGTCGGCAAAATAGGGCGCGAAGGCGGGATCGGACGCGCCATCTGCGAGCTGAGACTGGATCGCCCCAATGCGCTCACGGTCGGCCTCACCCGGCACCATCACCTCCACGCCCGCTGCGCGAATCGGATCGGCGTAATAGCCGTTTTCCATGGTGAAGCGGGTGCCCAGCAACAGCACCCTGGATCGACTCGACGCCACCAAATGTTCCCGCACCAGTTCGATTGCATGGAACAGCGGCGGGGTGGCCGGCAGGTCACCTGCGATCCGGCCCAACAGGTGATGCAGCGTGTTGTTGGCAATCATCCAGCAATCGGGCTTGAACGACAGGAGGGTGCGGATCTCGGCCAGCAACAGCGGCGGGATCTGCTCCCAGTCGCCCGAATAATGGCCTCGGATGGCAGCATAGTCGATGCTGTAAAGTGCAATCCGCGCCGAATGTTGTGGTCCCAGCCGACGCTGCACCTCCTGGTTGAGCATACGATAGGGCAGGATGGTAGAAGGCCAGCTGGTGCCGCCGAGGATTCCGATCAGTTTCATCATGGCGGAATAGGGCCGCGACGGAAATTTGGCTACCGTTTGGGCAAGCCGGACGAGCATCGGTTCACAGCCAAACCAAGGCGAATCCGTGCCGGTTCCGTCAAGCAGGCAGGAGCCCCTGGGCTTAGCGCCAATGGCCCAAATCATGGGTTGCCCGTCCAGTCTCGTTCGATTAGGCCGCACCCGATGCAAATCGTTGGAATTTCTTAAGTATGAAATGTGTTATTCTGGCGGGCGGCCTCGGCACTCGTCTGGGTGAGGAAACAACTGTCCGGCCAAAACCACTGGTCGAAGTTGGTGGAAAACCCATAATCTGGCATATCATGAAGTGCTACTCGCAGCACGGCATCAACGATTTTGTGATCTGCCTTGGCTACAAAGGTTACATGTTGAAGGAGTTTTTCTCAAACTACTTCCTGCACTTGTCCGATGTGACCATCGATATCGCATCCAATACTACAACTATTCACGAAACTCGCGGTGAGCCTTGGCGCATCACGCTGGTGGAGACTGGTGACAATTCCATGACCGGCGGCCGCCTCAAGGCTGTGGCCAAGTACCTCGAATCCGACGAACCGTTCTGCATGACCTATGGCGACGGGGTGTCGGATATCGACATCGCTGCGGAAATCGCGTTTCACAAGGCACACGGCCGCAAGGCCACGGTAGCGGCAGTTTCGCCGCCCGGCCGGTTCGGCGCACTGCAGTTTGATGGCGATGTAGTGACCGCATTCATCGAAAAGCCCGCCGGCGATGGTGGCCTGATCAACGGTGGCTTCTTCATCCTCCATCCTTCGGTGATCGATTTGATCGAAGGTCCGAACACGATCTGGGAACAAGGTCCGCTGGAACAGCTTGCATCGTCGGGCGAACTGCTCGGGTTCCGGCATGACGGGTTCTGGCAGCCGATGGATACCCTGCGTGACAAGCAACACCTGGAATCGCTGTGGGAAACGGGTGCGCCGTGGAAAAGCTGGTAGGAAGCCAGACCTGGTCGGGCAAGCGTGTCCTGGTTACCGGCCATACCGGGTTCAAGGGCGCGTGGCTGGCGCTGTGGCTGCACGAAATGGGCGCCAAGGTAACCGGGCTGGCGTTGGCGGCTGAACCTGTCAGCCTGTTCCGGCAAGCGCGCTTGGACGAGCTGGTCGACCATGTCGAAGGCGACATTCGCGATCTGGCGACTGTGGAGCGCGCGGTGCAGCAGGCCCGGCCCGAAGTGGTGTTCCACCTTGCAGCCCAGCCGCTGGTGCGCCTGTCCTATGACCAGCCGGTGGAAACATTCGCCACCAATGTGCAAGGTACAGCCCATGTCCTGGATGCCTGCCGCCGCGCGCCGGACCTGAAGGCGATCGTCTGCGTAACCAGCGACAAGTGCTATGAAAACCGCGAATGGGTCTGGCCCTATCGCGAGACCGATCCGATGGGCGGGCACGATCCCTATTCCGCCAGCAAGGGTGCCGCCGAACTGGTCGCGGCCTCTTATCGCAACTCGTTCTTTTCGGCTGATGGAACCCCGCTGCTCGCCTCTGCCCGGGCAGGCAACGTGATTGGCGGCGGTGACTGGGCGGCAGATCGCTTGATCCCCGACATCGTGCGCGCCCTGATCAACGGGCGTGATGTCGAAATCCGTTCGCCGGGATCGGTGCGCCCGTGGCAGCACGTATTGGACGCGCTGGGCGGCTATGTCTTGCTGGCCGGGCACATGCTGCAATCGGGTGACAGCAAGTTTGCCGACGGGTGGAATTTCGGCCCGGCAGACAACGATGCGCGCCCGGTCGGCTGGATCTTGGAGCGGATGCTGCAGATGTGGGGCCAGGTTGGCAGGGCTGGCGGCTGGCAGCGCGACCTTGCGCCGCAGGTCCATGAGGCGCACCTGCTGAGGCTCGATTGCAGCAAGGCCCGCGCCGGGCTCGGCTGGCGGCCGGCCTGGCAACTGGAAACCGCGCTCGAGAAGATCGTTCACTGGCACCAGGCGGTGGATCGGCGCGAGGATGCCCGGACCGTCAGCCTTGGCCAGCTTGCCGAATTCCGCACGGCCTATGCCGCTGCCCTGACAAGATGATGAGAAGGATCAACCGTTGACTGCTGACACCGCGCTCGCTGCAAAAGCCCCACATGGGTCAGGGGACATGACCCAGGAAGAAATGCGCGAGACAATCCTCGGGCTGACCGAGGAATATGCCCGCCGCTTCCACGCGCCCAAGCCCTTCGTGCCCGGTGACAGCGTGGTGCCCGTTTCCGGCAAGGTCTATGGCCCCAACGACATGCGCCTGCTGGTCGACAGCGCGCTGGATTTCTGGCTCACCACCGGGCGTTTCAATGCCGAGTTCGAGGCCCGCTTGTCCAAGCGGCTGGGCGTGGCTCATGCGCTGACCACCAATTCAGGCTCGTCGGCCAACCTGCTGGCGCTGTCCACGCTGACATCGCACTATTTCCGCGGCGATGCTCTGAAGCCGGGGGACGAGGTCATCACGGTGGCTACGGGATTCCCCACCACGGTCAATCCGTCGCTGCAATATGGCCTGGTACCGGTGTTCGTGGACGTCGACATTCCGACCTACAACATCAAGCCCGAGATGATCGAGGCGGCCGTATCCAGCAAGACACGGGCCATCATGATCGCCCACACGCTGGGCAATCCGTTCGACCTGGCCGAAGTCATGCGGGTGGCCGAAAAGTACAACTTGTGGGTGGTGGAAGACTGCTGCGATGCGTTGGGTGCAACCTACAACGGGCAGGGCGTCGGCACTTTCGGACACATCGGCACACTCAGCTTTTACCCGGCACACCACATCACCATGGGTGAAGGCGGCGCCGTGTTCACCGACAAGCCGCGGCTGAAGCGAGTGATCGAATCCATGCGCGACTGGGGCCGCGATTGCTGGTGCGCGCCAGGCCAGGACAACACCTGTGGCAAACGGTTCGAACGCAAGCTGGGCACGCTGCCCAAGGGCTATGACCATAAGTACACCTATGGCCACGTCGGCTATAACCTCAAGATCACCGACATGCAGGCGGCAGTCGGGCTGGCCCAGCTCGACCACCTCGATGGCTTCATCGCCGCGCGCAACCGCAACTTCGCCACGCTGACGGAACTTCTGCGTCCGCTGGAAGACGTGCTGATCCTGCCGCAGGCGACACCCAATTCCGAACCGTCGTGGTTCGGCTATCCGATCACTCTGCGCCCCGGCTGCGGGATCGATCGCGAGGAGCTGGTGCAGTATCTCAACGAGATGAAGATCGGCACGCGCCTGCTGTTCGGCGGCAACCTGATGCACCAGCCCTATATGAAGGGCCGCAATGTGCGGGTGGTTGGCGATCTGGCGAACGCCGACCTGGTCACCACCAACACCTTCTGGATCGGCCTCTATCCGGGGCTGACCGAGAGCCACCTGGGCTACATGACGGAAGTGCTGGCCACCTTCGTCGATGGCCGCAGGCCGCGCTGAACATAAGGGAGGCAAGGCGACCCGCACCCCATGGCACGTTTCGTGATCACCGGCCCTTCGGGGTGGATCGGGCAGGCCTTGCTGGCGCTGCTGGCCGAGGAACTGGGCGACCGGTTCGGACACGACGTGCTCGCCTTCGGGTCATTTGCGCGGCACCTTGATGTCCCGGGGACCAGCGGCCTTGCCGTGAGGTCGCTGGAGGACATGACCGGGGCGGACCTGGCAGGTGCCCACCTTGTCCACCTCGCCTATCTCACGCGCGAGAAATCGGATGTGCTGGGCGAACGCGAGTATACCGCGCAAAACATCGCCATCGACGACCACGTCCTGCGCGCCGCTGCAGAAGGCCCGCCGCGCAGTATTTTCGTGGCATCATCGGGGGCGGCCGCCAAAGCCACGACCGATCCGGCGCTCAACCCCTATGGGCTGTGCAAGCTGCGGCAGGAACAGCGCTTCATCGCGCTGGGCAAGCAGTTGGGAGTACCGGTGCTGGCCGGGCGCGTGTTCAACATTGCCGGGCCATATATCAACAAGCAGCAGTCCTACGCGGTGTCAAATATGCTGCTCCAGGCGGAGCAGACGGGCGTAATCCGCATTGCGGCAGATATTCCGGTCTATCGATCGTTCCTTCATGTAATCGATCTGTCGCGAATCATTCTCGCTTCGTCGCGCCAGCTTCATGGCGAGGCTGGCCCGGTTGACCTTTGCGGGGCAGAAGTGCTTGAAATGGCCGATATCGCTGCACAAGCTGCGCATGCTGTTGGGGGGGAAATTCGAATCGAACGGCCCGCAATCAATGGTTCAGGATCAAATTCATATCTGGGCGATTTTACACAGACACGCGGTCTTGCGTTGAAACTGGGGCTTCCCATCCGGCCATTTTCATTACAATTGGATGAAACTTGGGCCTGGATACGTGTATTGGCAGTTGACGGCGGCGCCGGCCGCGAAATGGTACAGTCTGGCCCCTAAGTGGCAAAACAGTCTGTTCGAGGATCAGTTTTCCGTGCATGGACAAGGTGCACGGACATGAAGTGTTCAGGAGTATTGCATGTCGCCAGTGAATTTCGAAAATCTGTTCGTCCTTGAATTGGCGAACAACCACTGGGGCAGTCTGGACCGGGGAATGCTGATCATTGATCAGTTTGCCGCAGTGGTGAAGGCCAACGGCGTGCGGGCTTCGATCAAGCTGCAGTTCCGCGACGTGGACAATTTCATCCACCCCGATCACCGCGATCGCACCGATGTGCGCTACATCAAGAAGACCCGCGACACGCAAATGTCGTGGGACAACCTGCGCGCCATGATCGATGCGGTCAAGAAATGCGGCATGGAAACCATGGTCACCCCGTTTGACGAAGTGTCGGTCGACAAGGCGGTAGAATTCGGTGTGGATTTCCTCAAGATCGCCAGCTCCGACGTGCGCGACAAGACCTTGCTGCGCAAGATTGCCGGGGCCGGCAAGCCGGTCATCGCCTCCAATGGCGGGGCCTCGGAACAGGATGTCGACCAGCTGGTGGCGTTCTTTGCGGAACGCAATGTGCCCTTCGCGCTCAACCACTGCGTGTCGCTTTATCCGTCGGAAGATTCCGACCTGCAGCTCAACCAGATCGATTATCTGCGGGCGCGCTATCCCGACATCGCCATCGGCCTGTCCACGCATGAACAGCGTGACTGGAACGATTCGATCCTGATCGCCCATGCCAAGGGCGCGCGCACATTCGAACGGCACATCGATATCGATCATGATGGCGTGCCGGTCAGCTCCTATTGCACCAAGCCCGAGCAGGCCGACGTGTGGTTCAAGGCGTTCAACAAGGCGGTCGAGATGTCGGGCGACAGCGGCGACAGGAAGCGCCACATCCCCGAAGGCGAACGGCGTTACCTCGATGCCCTGGTGCGCGGCACCTATGCCAAGCGCAACCTGCCGGCCGGCCACGTGCTGACCGAGGAAGACGTGTTCCACGCAGTGCCGCTGCTGAAGGGCCAGATTTCAACCCGCGAGTTCGAGACGGGCGAGCGGCTGAAGCATCCCGTGATGGCCAAGGCCCCGATCGCGATCGACCTGGTCGATGCGCACTATGCGCAGGATCCGGACTATGTCGCCCTGGTCAACGATCGCGGGCTCGAACCGGTCGAGGTTGCCGTCAAGAAGTCCGTCGCGGCTTGATCCTGCTCGCCGATCAGGGCAACCAACCACCGTCCCAGTTCCCGATCCGGAGCATATAATGTCGACCATGCGGCTGTCCGATTACGTGGCCCAGACGCTGCACGCCCACGGTGTGCGGCACGTGTTCATGCTGACCGGCGGCGGGGCCATGCATCTCAACGATGCGATGGGCCGGGTCGATGGCCTGAAATATGTCTGCTGCCACCACGAACAGGCGCTGGCCATGGCGGCCGAAGCCTATACCCGGCTGAGCGGGGTGCCCGCAGCGCTGAATGTGACCACCGGGCCGGGCAGCATAAACGCGCTCAACGGCGTGCACGGCGCCTATACCGATTCCATCGCCATGATTGTGGTGTCGGGCCAGGTAAAGCGCGAGACGCTGGCCAAGAACAGCCCGGTACGCCTGCGCCAATTGGGTGACCAGGAGGCCGATATTGTCGGCATGGTCACGCCGATCACCAAGTTTGCCGCAATGGTCGAGGATCCGCGCGACATCCGCTACCTGCTCGAAAAAGCGCTCTGGCTGGCCACCACCGGGCGTCCCGGGCCGGTGTGGCTGGACATCCCGATCGACGTACAGGCTGCCCCGATCGAAGTTGAAAGCCTGCACGGGTTCGATCCGGTGCGCGAAGGCTATGGCCGGGCCTATGCCCTGCCGGCAGAATACGGCTGGCTGACCGGCGAACCGCTGCGCGCGGCCGCGCGGGCCGTGGTGGCAGCGCTGAAGGAGGCCAAGCGCCCGGTGCTGCTGCCCGGCACCGGCGTGCGGATCAGTGGTGCCTATGACGAATTCCTCCAGTTGGCCGACGAACTCGGCATCCCGGTTGCCCCGGCGTGGAACGCGCAGGACGTGGTGGCCGAAGACCATCCGCTGTATGTTGGCCGCCCGGGCACGGTGGGTGACCGGTCGGGAAATTTCGCGGTGCAGAATTCCGACCTTTTGCTGGTGCTCGGCTGCCGCCTCAACATCCGCCAGATCAGTTTCAACTTCGCCTCGTTCGCGCGGGAAGCGACCAAGATCATGGTCGATGTCGATGCCGCCGAACTGGGTAAGCCGACCCTGTCGATCGACATGCCGGTGCATGCCAACCTGGCAGACTTCATCCCCGCCTTGCGCGAGGCGCTGGCCGGTTATCAGGCCCCGGCGGCGCACGGCGAATACCTCGCCTGGGCGCTTGAACGGCGTGCGAAGTATCACCCGGTGCTGCCCGAATACTGGGACAAGAGCACGCCGGTGAACCCCTATTGCTTCACCGAGGCGCTGTTCGACCAGCTGGCCGAGAACGACGTGATCGTAATGGCCGATGCCACCGCCGCCGTGGTCACCGTGCAGGCCGCCAAGCTGAAGCGCGGGCAGCGCCTGTTTTCCAACTCCGGCGCGGCTTCGATGGGTTACGACCTGCCCGCCACGATCGGCGCCTGGCACGCAATGCCGGCGGGTTCGGAACGGATCATCTGCATGGCCGGCGATGGTTCGATCATGCAGAACCTGCAGGAACTGCAGACCATCGCGGGCCAGGGCATCCCGGCCAAGATCTTCCTTTACAACAACAGCGGCTACCACTCGATCCGGCAATCGCAGCAAGCGCATTTCGCAGGCTTCTCGGTCGGTTGCGGACCGGACACGGGCGTGACCTTCCCCGATTTCGGCAAAGTGGCGACAGCGTTCGGCTTTGCCTTTGTCCGGACCGACAACCACAATGACATGGCCGCCGCAATCGCCGCCACCCTGGCTGCGCCCGGCCCGGCCATCTGCGAGATCATGGTCGACAAGGAACAGAACTTCGCGCCCAAGCTGTCATCGCGGCGGCTGGAAGACGGGACCATGGTCACCGCCCCGCTCGAAGACCTCTCGCCGTTCCTCAGCCGCGAGGAGTTGCAGGCCAACATGCTGATCCCGCTGCTCAACTGATGCAACCTGCTGCCCCTCTTGCAGCGGTGATTTTCGATCTGGACGGCACACTGGTCGATAGCGTGCCGCTGTGCCTGTCTATCATCAATGCCATGCTGGAGGAGCGCGGGTCGGCACGGCGGATCGGTTATGACGAAGCGCTGCCCTTCGCCAGTCTTGGCGGACTGGCACTGGTCACCGGCCTACTGGCACAGGACTGCACCGATGGCGAAGGCGACCTGGCGGTGTTTCGTGCCCGCTATGTCGCCACCACCACCCCGCCCGACAGTGTCTATCCCGGGGCAGGCACCATGTTGCAGGAACTGGAGCGGGCAGGCCTGATACTGGCGATCTGTTCCAACAAACCGCAACATTTGTGCGAAAAGGTGCTGGACGATCTCGGCCTGCGCCAACACTTCGCAGTAATCGTGGGCAGTGCGGCGGGGCTGCCTGCCAAGCCGGCGCCCGACATGCTCGACGAGACCCTGCGGCAACTGGGCCTCGCCCCCACCCAGTGTCTGCTGGTGGGGGACAGCGAAGTCGATATCGCACTCGCTGCCACGCGCGCCCTGGACTGCCTGTTTGTCGAACACGGCTACGGTCAGGCAGGTGACGACTTCGCGCCTCACCTCCGGTTTGCCGATTGCGCGGCAGTTGGCCGGGCGATCCTGCTGCACCACACAGCATCGCCCGAAAAATGCGATGGCCCGAACGCCGAATTGCGGGAATAGTGGCATCAATGGGTGGCATGCCTGACCATTTGGGCTATGCCCCGGCACAAGTCGGCGCTGCAGCGCCACGGGGAAGGCGACTTTCAGGACACACAATGGCAATCGACAATTTTTTCAAAGCGCTGCGGATTGTTGTCCTGGCCGGTTCGCTGGGCCTTGTTGCCCTGTCCGCCCCTGCCGTGGCGCAAAGTTCGAGGCCATCCACCAGCGACGATCGCGAGGAATCGGGTGGCGACAGCAGCAGCAATGACAGCCCCCCGCCGGAACGGCGCATCTTTTCGCCCACCGCCATTGGTGAGGCCGATGAAGGCAGATCCTCGACGGAAGACCGGGAAGAGCAAGAGGATGAATTCCAGGAGCGCCTGATCGATCGCACGCGCCGCATTCTCGAACCCGCTGAACCCGGCGAGTTCCAGGTTTACGTCGAACAGGTGATAGGCCGCGAGTTGCCGATTTTCGGCAGTGACCTGATCATGCCCGAAGACCGGGATTTTGCCCAACCTGCTACCGCCACGATTCCGCCGGACTATCGGCTGAATGTGGGCGACACGGTCGTGATCTCCTTGACCGGCTCGGTCGAGGGCAGCGTGCAGCGGGAAATCGATTCCAACGGCAACATCTTCCTGCCTTCGGTCGGCAACATCCAGGTTGCGGGCGTTCGCCATGGCGACCTGCGCAACCACCTGGCCAGTGCCATCGGCACCCAGTTCCGCAATTTCCGCGCCGGAGCGAGAGTATCCGAACTGCGCGGCATCCGCGTGTTCGTGACCGGCTTTGCCAACAGTCCCGGCGCATTCACGGTGGGCGGCCTGTCCACCTTGGCCAACGCGGTGTTCCAGGCCGGCGGGCCGAGCAGCGGGGGCAGCATGCGCCTTGTCCGCCTGATCCGCGACGGGCAGGAAATTGGCCAGTTCGACCTGTATGACCTGTTGCGCGGCGGCAGCCGGGTCAACGATTTTGTGCTGGAAAACGAAGACGTGATCCTCATCCCGCCGGTCGGACGCCAGGTAGCCGCGTTCGGCAGCGTGAACCAGGAAGCGATCTTCGAACTGCTGCCGGGTGAGACACTGGCCGACGTGATCACCCTGGCCGGCGGCGTTAACAGCCTGGCCGATCCTTCGCGCCTGATCCTGTATCGCTCGGTAACCGACGGCACGCCTGGTCCGCGCGAACTGCTGCTCAGCGAAGCGGCTGTCTCGCCTGCGGTCGAGGGGGACATCGTGCAAGTACTGGCGCTGGGCAGCTTGATCCAGCCACTCGCCCGTCAATCGGTTATCGTGCGGCTGGAAGGTGAAGTCGTGCGGCCGGGCAACTATTTCGTATCCCCCGATACGCCAATGTCCGAAGTGATCGACATGGCCGGCGGGCTGACATCGCGGGCGTTCCCCTATGGTACCCAACTGGTGCGCGAATCGGTGCGAGCCCAGCAGCGCGAGAGCTTCTATTATGCCATCGACCAGGTCGAACTGACGCTGGCATCGGCCCCGCTGACCGCCGATTCAAGCATCGACCAGACCAGCCAGCAAGCCCAGGTGGAGGCCGCGCGGGCCGTGCTGGAAAACCTCCGCCGTGCAGAACCGGATGGCCGGCTGGTACTGGAGATCGCCCCGGGCGACACCATGCCCCCCGCTGGCCTGGCGCTGGAAAACAACGACCGCATCTATATCCCCGCCCGTCCATCCAGCGTGGGTGTGTTCGGCGCGGTATATCGGCCGGCATCGTTCATGATCGGGCAGGAGCCACGCCGGATCCGCGACTATCTCGACCTGGCTGGCGGCACCCTGGCTGCGGCCGACCGCAGCGACATCTTCGTGGTGCGGGCTAATGGCGAGGTGCTCACGCGGGCCAATGGTGCCCTCAGCGCGGCGGCCTTGCCGGGCGACGTGGTGTTCGTGCCGATCAAGGCCAATTCGCGCGATATCATCGCCCGCATCGCCCAGATCAGTACCGTACTGTTCCAGCTCGGCATCGCGGCCGCTACCATCGCAGCGATAAACTGATGGTCAGCGCCCCTCCTTCCGTGTTCGGCGCGGTCGCCAAGGCACCAGTCATCCGCAATCCGTTGTGGCGGCGGCTGTTGGTGCTGGTGCTGGTGCTGGCCTTCGCCTTGCTGGCCATGTTCCCCGAACGCTATCGCGCCGCAGTCAGCCTGACGCCGACCGATCCGGGCAGCCTGGGCCTGGCCGGGGCGCTGGGCCAGCTTGGCGCTGTGCAGAACGTGTTCGGCCAGCAGACCGCAGTGGAAGTCAGCTTGGTGGTCGGCCGCAGTGAAGCCGCGCGCGAGCGGGTGATCGCGGAACTGGATCTGGCCCGCCGGCTGGGCATTACCCCGGTGGCCACCATGCGCTGGCTCGATCGCAATGTTGACCTGCGCGCCCTGCGTGGCGGGATCATCCAGGTCGAAGTGCTGCATGAAAATGCCGATCTGGCCTATGACATCGTGGGTGCCTATGGCCGGGCCGTGCGCGAACAGCTCGCCATCGTTTCGCGCGACCAGACGGCCTACAAGCGCGGCGTGCTGGAAGAGCTGGTGGAAGATGCCAACAACCGCCTGGCCGAAGCCCAGGCCGAGTATGACACCTTCCGCCTGCGCACACGCTACAGTTCGCCCGAAGCATCGATCCGCGCGATCGGTGACCGAGTGCCGGAACTGGAAGAAATGCTCTATTCCAAGCAGACCGAACTCAACGCGGCGCGCGAATTCTACACCGATGACAACCTGATAATCCGCCAGATCCGGGCCGAGATGGATGCCATCCAGTCGCAACTGGCCGTGGCCCGCTCGATCTCTCCGACAGATGACAATTCGGTTGGCCGGGTGGTGCGGGAATCGTCGGAGGTGGACCGGCTGCGGCGCGAACTCGACCTGTCACTGGGCCTGTACGAAAGCTACAAGCGCGTGCTTGAAGGCACGACGGTGGAGGAACTGACATCGAGCGCGAATATCCGCATCCTTGAAAGCGCCTACATCGACACCACGCGCCAGTACAATTACGTGTTCGCCGCCCTGGCGGTGCTGGTCCTGCTGTTCGGCCTCGGGGTTGAATTCTACAACTGGCGCATGCCTGTGGGTGCGGCCCGCCGCGACGATCACCCCGACAGCAGGCGGGAGCAGGCGCTGGAGGCATGACCCGCGATTTGCAGGCGGTAGCAGGCAGGCGCCCGGAAATTTCGGTCGTCATCCCGTGCTACAACGAGGAAGAAAACGCCCAGGCCATCATCGCCGCTGCCACCCAGCAGCTCGATGCCCTCAAGATCGATTTCGAGATCGTCCTGATCGACAATGCCTCGACCGACCGCACTGTCCAGTTGATCCGTGAAGTCTGCGCCCGCGATCCCCGCGTGAAGCTGATCGTCAACAGCCGCAATTTCGGTCAGATGCGTTCGCCTACCCATGCGATCTACCAGACCAGCGGGCGGGCGGTGATCGGCCTGTGCGCCGATTTCCAGGATCCGCCCGAACTGATCCCGCAACTCATCGCCGGCTGGCGCGAAGGTTATGACATTGTGCTGGGTGTGCGGCAGGAGGAGAAGGTCGGCTTCATCCACCGGCGGCTGCGCGCCATGTCCTACTGGATGGCGCGCAATTTCGGCGACTATCCGATCGTGCCGCAGGCGACCGGCTTTGGCCTCTATACCGCGCGCGTGGTGGATTACACCCGTCAGCTGGCAGAGCCCGAACCGTTTTTTCGCGGCATGCTGGTGGAAACCGGATTTCCGCTCAAAACCATTGCCTATACCCGCCCGGAACGCGCTGCGGGCCAATCCAAGAACAACTTCTTCGCCCTGCTCGATTTTGCCATGTCAGCCCTGTCGGGCTCGTCCAAGCGGCTGTTGCGCGCGCCGATCTACATCGGCGTGTTCGGCATGCTGATGGCCGTGCTGATGCTGGCCGGGGCGGGCATCGCGTTCTTTGCCGACCGGCCGATTGCCGGCTGGCTGATCGGGGCCGTGGTGCAGTTCGAATTCGCCCTGCTGTTCGGGCTGCTGGGCCTGCTGGGCGACAACTTGCGGATCGTGGCCGAGCGCACGCGCCGCACGCCGCTGGTGATCGAGAAGGAGCGGGTCAACTTCGGCCCGCCACCAGAGATCTGACGTGGGCCTGATTCCTGATTGGGATCGCATGCGCGAGCTGATCCGCTTTTACCAGGCGGCACTGCTCAACACTGCCTTCGGGATCGGCGCCTACCTGATCCTGGTGGCGCTGGGCGTGAACATGTATGCCGCGCAGGCGATCTCGCACGTGATGGGCATGGCGTTCAATTACTTCACCTATTCGCGCCACGTATTCCGCGACAGCAAGCCCGCCAAGACGCGCTTCATCGCGTCCTATGCCGGACACTATGTGATGGGCCTGGCTGCATTGGCGGGGATCAGCCAGTTCGTGCCCAACCCCTATATCGCGGGTATCGGCGCGGCGCTGGCCGTGTCGGTGATCAACTACTTTGTGCTGCGCAACCTGGTGTTCAAGGCCCGCGCGACATGAGCGGATTCCGCCCGCAACGGCCCGGCGAATTTTTGACCGGCTGGTGGGTCGAGACTTTGTTCGCCTGCGGGGTGCTGGCGCTGCTGGTCTATTGCGGCTGGTTTTTCGACCAGAAGGGCTACCTGCCGCAGCCGTTCTTCTATGAACCCAGCGACACTTTCATGGACTGGTTCAACACCGCTTACTGGTCGCGCGATCCCGGTGCCTACGATTCGTGGCGCACGATCTATCCGCCGCTGACGTTCGTGGTGGTGCGGATGCTCGGCTTTGATCGCTGCTATGTGTCGAACGAAGGCCTGCCATCGCGCGATTGCGACTGGCTGGGGATCGTGGCGATCCTGACAATGTTCGTGATCAACGTGGTGCTGTGCTGGCTGACCTTCCGCAAGATCGACCGGCGCACCGCATGGCAACGCACCATCGCCCTGTCGATGGGCATGCCGATGCTGTTCGCGCTGGAGCGCGGCAATATCCTGCTGCTGACCTTCACCTGCTTTATCCTGGCGCTGGGGCCGCTGCTCGCGTCGGCCCGCCTGCGCTGGCTGGCGGCTGGCCTGGCGATCAATTTCAAGGTCTATATCGTCGCCGCCTTTGCGGTTCTGTTGCTCAAGCGCCGCTGGCGCTGGACCGAAGGTGTCGCGCTGGCCACGATCGGAGTGTACCTGGTATCCTATGTCATCTTCGGTGCCGGATCGCCGATCGAGATCTACCAGAACATCGCCAACTATTCGACCGGGTTCGCTGTGTCGGGGCTGCTCGATATCTATTACTCGGTCACCTACCAGCCGCTGATCTCGTTGCTGGAGGGGATGAATTTCCCGGTCATGCGGATCATCGGGTCCGATCTGCAGGAAACAGGGCTGGCGGTGATCGTGCCGCTGATGCGCGCCGGGCAGGTGTTGATCGTGGTGGCGTTGGCAGTTTCCTATCTGCGGCCGGAGGTGGTCACATCGACGCGGCTGGCAGCGCTGGGCATTTGCCTGGCTCTGATCACGTCGGAAGCAGGCGGCTACACGCAAATCCTGGTCATCGCGCTGGTGTTCATGGAACGGTGGAAGGGCATCGCCCGCCCCGTGGCCTTGGTGTGCTGCTACCTGCTGTGCCTGCCGGGCGATTACGTCTTCGGGGTTTCGTCGGACCTGTGGCGCCAAAGCTGGCTGAGCGGGTTCCAGGTCGAGATCCAGATCGGGGTCGCCCTCGGCTTCTTCCTGCGACCGGGCCTGCTGATCCTGATCGGCATCAGCCTGTCGCTCAGCACGATCAACGATGTGTGGCGCGATATTCGCGAACAGGGTTGGCGGAGCCGGTGGCGCCTGCGCGGAGACACCCCGCTGATGCCCGGCGTGAATCGGCCCGAGCAGCCCCCCAAACTCGCTGCCGACCCTCAAAGGTCGGCGTAAAGCACCGTGTCATAGCCGTTGTAACCGTGCTGCCGGATGTGCAGCCGGGCGCCGGGGAATTTAGCGGCAATCGCCAGCGGCAGCTCCCACAGATCGGCCGGCTTGTGGTAGATGGCCATGCACAGGCGCGGCCGGTGTTTTTCCAGCGTTAGGGCCATGCCTGCCAGCGCCTGGGCCTCGAACCCCTCGATGTCGAGCTTGACCAGATCGATCCGGTCAGCCTCGATCACGTCATCCACCCGCACGATCGGCACTGCGGTGGAACCGGCCGTAGCATCATCCACCGCCCGGCTGGCATCGGCTGATCCGGCAGCGAACGAGACCATCCCTGTCCGGTCGCCCACGCCGCAGGGGAACAGCGATGCGCCAGGCAGCTTTGCCTCGCGCGCGACGGCTGCCAGCTGCGCAAAATTTACCGGATCAGGCTCGAACGCATACCAGTGCGTAATGCTGTGCCCCGCTGCATGGGCCGATGCCACCATGTCACCCGGCCAGGCACCGCAATCGATCACCGCGAGATCAGTGCTGGGCAGCAGGATGTCGCGGGCAAAATACTGGTGCGCGCGATCGACAGCCGGATGGAATTGCGGTGATGCCCGCATCCGGTAAGTCACCAGCTGCTCGAGAATCCGCTTCGAGGTTTCGTCCGCCAGCAAGGTGTGGAGCTGCAAAACCTCGTCGGCATGGCGGTGCACCAGATCGCGCGCGCCCTGCCAATAGTTGCCCAGCGCCGGATCGATCGCATCGGGCAGTTCGGGCACGAACACGGTCTCGCCAAACACCCCGGCGGCCCAGCTTGCCACCTCGTCTATATTCGCCTGGAAATTGTTGATCGCGATGATCACCGACTGGCCCGCCGCAGCGGTGCGGGGGATCTGGTCGCGGCCCAGCACCGGCAGGCCATCGAGCATCCGGCCCGGCTCGGCATTGCCATCGATAAAGCCGTGCACCGCAATGTCCCGCGCGGCCAGCGCTGCCGCCACCTGGCGGCCATATCCGCCCGCGCCGTAGATATAGCAGCCACCTTGCGCCAGCCGTTCGCGCAGGCTCTCGCCCGAGCGGTGCTCCGCCACCCAGCGGGCAGATGTGTCCAACAGCAATGCGAGATCCGAACTCACGCTAAATCCTTCAACTGACTGCTTTCATCGCCGCCCTCGCGGTCCAGCAATCGCTATGCGCCGGAATGCGCCGTGTCCAGCACCCGGGTCACGCTTTGCGACAGGCCGGTTTGCTGCATTGCTGTTGTGCGCCCGTTGGCCGGAGGCTATCGACCTCCCATGCCCCTCAGCCTCCGGCGCCTCGCGCTCCTCCCGCATCGCTGGATATTGGCCGCCCTGCTGCTGGGAGCGCTGCTGATCAGGCTGGCGACGGTGCACTATGGCCTGCCCGCCATGCTCGATCCCGACGAACTGACGTTCGAGCTGGGTGCCCTGCGGATGATCGACGGGGGCGATCTCAATCCCGAATGGTTCGGCCATCCGGCCACCACCACGATGTACCTGTTGGCCATTATCGACGCGGTCATCGTGGGGCTTGGCCTGTTGACCGGTCGGTTCGCCGGCCTCGATGGTTTTACGGCGGCGGTCTATGCCGATCCCGGAATTATCGTCCTGCCCCACCGCATAGCGATCGTGCTGATCGCGGTGCTGGGTATAGCCCTGGCCTACAAGCTGGCGGACTGCCTGTTTGGCCGCGACACGGCATTGGTCACCGCCGCGATCCTGGTGATCAGCCCGGTCCACATCGAATATTCGCAGATCATCCGGTCGGACATGATGGCGACGGTATTCGCCCAGGCGGCCATGCTGGCGGCACTGACCTTTGCGCGGCACGGCAGACGCAAGGCCTGGCTGGGTGCAGTGGTGCTGGTGGCGCTGGCGATCACCACCAAGTGGCCGTTTGCAGTGTTCTTCCTCGCCATTGCTGGAGCGATCTGGCTACGCTGGCGGGCCGGATTGATGGACAAGCGCCATGCGGCAGGCCTGATGGCTGGGGTGGGCTCGCTGGTGCTGGTGGCGATGGTGATTATCTCGCCGTTCCTGCTGATCGAATTCAATACCGTGATCGTCAACCTGCAGGGCGAGGCGCAGGTCCACCACCTTGGCGCGACCGGCTCCACCCTTCCCGCCAACGCCTGGTGGTATCTGAGCGACCCCATGCTGCGCGCCGTCGGCCCTGTCGGGCTGGCGCTGGCGACGCTCGGCCTGTGGCTGGCACGCAGGCAGGTCGAGTTCGTGGTGATCTGCGTGATCCCGGCGCTGGCCATGTTCCTGCTGAGCAGCAGCCAGAATATTGTGTGGGAGCGCTGGGTGCTGTCGTTGGTGCCGGTGGCGGCGATCGCGGCGGCCTTTGCGCTGGTGCAGGGCTGGACCCTGGCCAGACATCGCTTCGAGGCGCGCGGCGGAGCTTTGGCCGGCGCAGCGCTGCTGGCTGTGGTGACAATTCCGCTGGCGCTCGCCACACGCAGCGACGGGATCGAGCGGATGAATGACACCCGCCTGATGGCCACCCGCTGGCTGGTGGAAAACGCCGCGCCCGGCAGTTCGGTCCTGGTTGAACACTTCGCTTTCGACCTGCTGGCCACCGACATGTTCCCGATGGTCTTCCCGCTGGGTGAAAGCGGCTGCCACGACGCGCGCGACCTGCTGGGTAACCGGGTCGACAACAGCACGGTCAACGCCTCGCGCGGGGGCAAGTCCAACATGGATTTCGGCACCCTGGCACCGGATCTGGTGGAAGCCTGCAACACCAATTACGCCGTGCTGACCCATTACCTGCGATACGAGGCGGAGAAGGACCGGTTCCCGCAGGAATACGCCAACTACATGCGGCTGATGGCAACCAGCGAAGTGGTGGCCGAATTCTATCCCGAGGAAGGCATCTCGGGTTTCCGGCCCACGATAATCGTGCGCCGGCTTGGCCCCGCCGCCCCGGCACAAGGTGTCAGCAAGATTGGTCCACACGAGCCGACTGAGGCCGATTAGGGCTGCAACTGGCAGTGTTTGGCAGTGGGGTTTGTTCGCAGGGAACGAGGAACGCACCCTGATCGGCGCGCAATCACCGGAAACTCGCGAGCTACGCGAGGTCGAACCGGATGTTTTTCTTTGGAAAAACTGGAGCGGGCGAAGGGATTCGAACCCTCGACCCCAACCTTGGCAAGGTTGTGCTCTACCCCTGAGCTACGCCCGCTCTGGCGTTCCCGGACTGCCCCTTCAAGGGGGCGTTCGGGCTGGGAGGCGCGCCACTAACATCGGCTGCCACAAGGTGCAAGAGGCAAAGTGCTGCATCGCACCAGGCGAGACATCACGCGGACCGAATAGCGCCTTCGCCCTTCACAAATGCCAACAATACGCCACATAGGGGGACACAAGGGGGCAGCACCGGATTCCCCGCAGCAGGAGCAGCCAGTTGGCAAGCACGGGCCTCAGTATCGACGAACAGAAAGCCATCGATCGTTTCCGCCAGACGGTTGTCGAACCCAGCATGACCAAGCTGGTGGTGGTGGATTTCTGGGCCGAATGGTGTGGGCCGTGCAAAGCGCTGACTCCAGTTCTGGAAAAGGTCTGCGCCGAATATGCCGACAAGGGCGTGGTGCTGGCCAAGATCAACGTGGACGAGGAAGGCTTCATCGCCAGCCAGTTCCAGGTCCGTTCGATCCCCACGGTCTATGCCATGTTCCAGGGCCAGCCGGTGGCTGACCTGACCCCGGCGCGCACCGAAAGCCAGCTGAAGGCAGCGATTGACCAGATCCTGGCGCAGGTGCCGGTCCAGGCGGGCGGCGCAGCAGCCGAAGATAGCCAGATCGACATCGCCCAGTTGCTCAGCATGGCCGAAGGCGTGCTGGCTGAAGGCGAGGCCGAACGGGCCGCAGCGATGTTCATGCAGATCAGCGAAATGGCCCCTGATAGTGCCGAAGCGGCAACCGGCGTGGTGCGAGCGCTGGTGGCAGCCGGTCACATGGCCGAAGCGCAGACCGCCTTCGATACCCTGCCGGCCGAGGTGCAGGCCAGGCCCGAACTGGCGCAGGCCAAGCTGGCGCTGGAACTGGCCGCCAACCAGGTGGATGATAGCGAATTGCAGGTGCTGCGGGCCGCTGCTGCCGAACGTCCGGCAGATATGGACGCGCAGATGGCCTTTGCCGAAGCCGCCTTTGCCGCCGGAGAGCGGGACCATGCGGCAGACACCCTGCTGCGCGCCATCGGGTCCGATCCGGCGTGGAACGAAGGCGCGGCCAAGGCAAAGTTGCTGCAGATGTTCGAGGCAGTGGGGCTGGAAGACCCGTGGGTTGCTGCCACCCGCCGCCGCCTGTCGTTACTGCTGTTCGGATGAAACCACGCCGCCTCCCCATATTCCCGCTGACCGGCGCGATCCTGTTTCCCGGGCTGCAACTGCCGTTGCACATCTTCGAACCGCGTTACCGGGCGATGGTGGGCGAGGCGCTGGCGCGCGACCGGCGGATCGCCATGATCCAGCCACAGGAACAAGCCGAAGGCGCACCGCTGTTCCAGGTCGGCTGCATGGGCAAGATCGAGGATGTCGAGACCAGCGAGGATGGCCGCTACAACATCGTCCTTTCGGGCGAGGCGCGCTTCAGGGTGCTGCGCGAACTGGATGTCTCTACCCCGTTCCGCCAGGTCGAAGTCGAACTGATCGCCGAAATACCCGAAGAAGCCCTCAGCTTTGCCGAGCGGGCCGGGTTTGAAAGCGAAGCCATGAAATTCGCCGACGCTCAGGGTTACAGCGTTGACTGGGAGGCGCTGGCGCGGCTGGATGATGTGGCGCTGATCAACGGCCTGTCACAGATCGCACCGTTCGATGCGGCTTCCAAACAGGCCCTGCTGGAAGCCAGCACCTTGAACCAGCGGTGCGAACTGCTGATCCAGCTGATGGAATTCTTCGGCCGCGGAGATCCGGACGAGGTGCGGGTAACCTTGCAGTAGGCCTAAATCCCGAAACTATTCCTCACCCCGTCGATCACGTATTGCGCTGCCAGGGCAGCCAGCAGCACGCCGAGCAGCCGGGTGATCACGGCTTCCACCTTGGCGCCGAACAACTTCATCAGCGGGCTGGCTGCGATCAGTGCCAGCAGGGTGAGCAGCAGGACGGCGGCAAGGGCTGCCAGCACCACCAGCGTGCCTTCAACCCCGCGGGCATTGCCTGCCAGCAGCATGATCGACGCGATGGCCCCCGGCCCAGCCAGCATCGGCATGGCCATGGGGAAAATCGCCACATCCTCGTGCGCGGGGTCGTCGCGGACTTTATCTGCCCGGTCCTCGCGCCGCTGGGTGCGCTTTTCGAACACCATGTCGAGGGCGATCATGAACAGCATGATCCCGCCGGCAATGCGGAAGGCGTCGATCTCGATATGCATCGCCGCCAGTAAGTCCTCACCCACCAGCGCGAAGCCGAGCAGGATCAGCCCGGCCACAAAGCAAGCGCGCATGGCCATGGAACGGCGCGCGGCGGGCGTGGCATTGCTGGTAAGACCGGCATAGATCGGAGCGCAGCCCGGCGGGTCGATCACCACGAACAGGGTGACGAAGGCGCTGAGGAACAGCTCGATCATGCCGGGTGCCAACATGGCCGTCACCGGCGCGCGCCTTCTGGCGGCATCACGAAATCGAGCGCGGTTTCCCACCGGCCCTGGCGCAGGAAATCAACCCGCAGCACGCGGGTACCATCCGCCCGGTGCTCCCACCGCCATTGCAGCGTACCATCGTCCGATCGCGCTCCGCCGCTGGTGGCACCGTCGGCCACCGGCGGCAGTTCGGGCTGCGTGGTGCCACGCGCGCAATCCGCCACCTTGCCATCAACGAAATCAAGCGCCGGAACCACGATCAGGTCATCGCTGGGCGGCAACGGCGGTGCGGGGGGATCGGGCTGCGGATTATCCGGCCCGCCCATGTCATAGGTCCATTTGTAACCGCCATTGCGCTGCCCGGAACCCTGCAGCGCCCACACCGTGGCATAGCTGCCGACAATCGCATCAGGCTGGATAAAGCGCCCGAAGCTGACCGCCTGCGTACCATCGCAGCTGGTCCACACTGCCGTGGGTGCCCAGTTGACCGAGCGCGCAGGATTTGCTTGCGCGGCGAGCCAGGGTGCCGCCTCGAATGGCCCATCCTCGCCGTGGATCTGCGCGCCGGGGGCAGCAAAGCGGGCAAACGCGGTCCACTGGCCTTCATCGCGCGCGGTGCGGGCAAAGCGGACATCGGCGGCGGCTACGCGGCCCGGCTCCCCGATGCTGGGCAGCGGACGGCGGCGGACTTCGGCCCTATCGAGCATCCGGCTGGATTCCTGCCGGTTCTGGTCATTGGCGCGGGCAATGCCCGGATTGCTGGCTGTGGCGGCCACACAAGTGGAGGCAGCCACCAGCAAGCAGGCGAGAATCCGGTTTGTCATGAAACCGACCTGCGCCGAGCGACGCGCGTTGTCAAAGGCTGCGGCGTGAAGCGCCGGGATCACATCGACGAATAGGCCAGGTTGGTCACGATGATGTTCAGTACGTTGAGGCCCACGATCAGCACCAGCGGGGAAAAGTCGATGGCGCCGGTATTGGGCATGATCCGCCGCACCGGGTTGAGCATCGGATCCAGCAGGGCATTCACCGAACGCCACAGGGCGGCGACGAAGTTGTTCTGCATGTTGACCACGTTGAAGCTGATCAACAGGCTCAATACGAATTGCGCGATGACCAGCACGATAATGATCGAGATAAGATAGCCGATGATCTGCGACAGGGTGAACAGCAGCACTGGTAAGCCTTTCGGTTTGCGTCCCTGCGCCCCTCCTAGCCGAAGAGGAGCAGGTGTATCAATCGCCTAATACGGGTGTCTGAGAGGGGCGCCTGATTCGCGTGGGGTTTGACAGGAATGCCGCAGCTTCAGGCCGAAACCAGCGTGCCTGCCCCGCGGCTGGTGAAGAATTCCAGCAGCATGGCGTGCGGCACCCGGCCATCCAGCACCACTGCCGCCTCGCAACCGGATTCCACCGCCTTGACGCAGGTTTCCAGCTTGGGGATCATGCCGCCTTTCACCGTGCCATCCTCGCGCAGGGTGGCAATATCGGCCGGCTTCAGGTCGGTCAGCAGGTTGCCCTGCTTGTCCAGCACGCCAGCCACATCGGTCAGCAGGAACAGGCGCGCCGCACCAAGGGCCGCGGCAATCGCGCCGGCCATGGTATCGGCATTGATGTTGTAGGTCTGGCCGTTCTCGTCAGACGCGATGGGAGCCACGATCGGGATCAGGCCCGCCCCGCTCAGCGTCAGCAGGACGCTGATGTCCACCGCTGTCGGTTCGCCCACAAAGCCCAGGTCCACCGCCTGTTCGATCTGGCTGTCGGGATCCTTGACCGTGCGGGTCACCTTGGTGGCGGTGACCATGCGCGCATCCTTGCCGGACAGGCCGATGGCCTTGCCGCCCGCGGCGTTGACCCAACCAACCAGTTCCTTGTTGATCGCGCCTGACAGGACCATTTCGGCCACTTCGGCGGTCGCCTTGTCGGTCACTCGCAGGCCATCGACGAACTGCGATTCCACACCCAGCTTCTTCAGCATGGCGCCGATCTGGGGGCCGCCGCCGTGGACCACCACCGGATTGATGCCGACTGCCTTCAACAGCACGATATCCTCGGCAAAATCCTTGGCCGCCTCGGGATCGCCCATGGCGTGGCCGCCGTACTTCACCACGAAGCTGCGCCCGGCATAGCGCTGGAAATAGGGCAGGGCCTCGATCAGTGTCTCGGCCTTGAATAGCATCTGGTTGTCGGAACTATTGGTCATGGCGGGTCGCCATAATGGCTTTGTCCGGCGCTGCATAGCCGCGGCATGGCGACGGCGTAGGTACTGGCACTGGTCGGTAGTCTTGCGGATCGGGAAATACGGCCCGATTGCCTAGTCATTGGACCATGTGCCGCCCTGCCCTTGCGTTCACCTTCAAGGTCGCCCCGATGCTGGCCATCCTGCTCGCCGCCACGCCGATCCACGGCCAGCAGCGCGACAGCGAAATCGGCCTGTTTGCCACCTGCAGCGGCAGCGGACGCGTGACCTGCGTGGTCGATGGCGACACCATCTGGTATCGCGGCAGCAAGATCCGGCTGGCCGATATCAACACCCCCGAAGTGTCGCAGCCTGCTTGCGCCCACGAAGCGGCCCTGGGGGCACAAGCGCGCGACCGTCTGGCCGACCTGCTCAATGCCGGGGCATTCTCGCTGGAGGCAGAGGGGCGCGAGGTGGACCGCTATGGCCGCCTGCTGCGTGTCGTCACCCGCGACGGGGCGAGCCTGGGCGAAATGCTGGTGGCCGAGGGGCTGGCCGAGCAATGGCAGGGACGGCGCGGCAGCTGGTGCACGGCAGACGCGCTGGGCGGCTAGGACCGGCGGCTTATTTGCCCACGAACAGGAACCCCACCGCCGCCATGATGCAGCCGAATGCCGCCAGGTGGCGCCAGGACAATGCCTCGCCCAACACGGTGACCATGAAGATGCCGAACACCGTCAACGCGATGGCCTCCTGCGCAATCTTGAGCTGGCCCGGCGTCCATCCGCTGGCATAACCGATGCGGTTGGCGGGCACGGCCAGGCTGTATTCGATACCGGCAATCAGCCAGCTGATCCCGATCACCATGGCGATCGGTCGGGCGTTGGCGATTTCTGGCCCACCCTTCAGGTGCCAGTACCACGCGATGGTCATGAAGATGTTCGACACGGTGAGCAGGATGAGGGTGGTCATGCCGCAGTGCTGCAACACTCGCCACGGCCTGTCATTGAAAAATATTAGCCGTGAAAAATTCTGGTTATGAAATATTTTCGGTCGGGCCTTGAAACCAAATCCAATGCAACGCATTTGATGAGGGCGGACCGGGCCCCTCTGGCGGGTGTTTCTTGAAAACACCCGTGATGTCGGACCGCATCGGACAGCCGATGCGTTCCTGGCCTGGGTCATTTTTCCCCATACGGATCAGGCGCAAACAGCTGACCGATCACCCTCGTGAATCTCGTTTTGGAGACCAAGGATGACGGCCCGTTTGTTTCGATTGACCCAGATGCACCAGCGCATCGATGATCGCCTGCGCCTCGCGGCGATGCGACGCAGCGTGGAGGTGGGGGAATTCGCCCGCCTTGCCGCGCTCAAATCACGCGTGAAGGCGCTGATCCGCCAGCTTGCGCCGCAGCCGGTCCTCGCCTGAGGATACGTTTGCGGCCTGCGCGGGGAACGGTTCGCCACCGGGCCACCCCCACCCCCCTCCGGAACCGGAGCGGCCGGTCCCCGCGCTAAACTTTACCAACCCATCACGATGACCATCCGGCGCAATTTGCGCCGCCTGACCGGATAGCCCCTGCATGACCGAATTCCTGACCGCCGACTGGCTCGGCACCCCCGTGTGGTTCTGGGGCGCGTTCCTGGCTATCGTGGCCATTCTTACCGTGTTCGACCTTGGGGTTCTCAACAAGACCGACAAGGAAATGGGCATTGGTGAAAGCCTGCGGCTGACCGCGTTCTATATCACCGTGGCCATGCTGTTCGGCCTGTGGGTGTGGTTCGAACGCGGGGCCACGTCGGCCACGGAATATTACACCGGCTTTTTCATCGAGAAGGCGCTGTCGATCGACAACGTGTTCGTGATCAGCCTGATCTTCACCACCTTCGCGATCCCCGCCAAGTACCAGTACCGAGCGCTGTTGTGGGGCATCATGGCGGTGATCGTGCTGCGCGGCCTGATGATCGCCGGCGGCGCGGCGCTGCTGGAGGAAGCCTATTGGGTGCTCTACCTGTTTGCTGCCTTCCTGGTGTTCACCGGGGTGAAGATGTTCTTTGCCGGCGATGAGCCGATGGACGTAGCGGGCAACCCGGTGGTCAAGTGGATCAGCCGCCACATGCGGGTGACGCCGGATCTGCACGGCCAGCGGTTTTTCGTGAAAGTGCCCGATGCGACCGGCCGGATGGTGCTGGCGGCAACCCCGCTGTTCCTGGCGCTGGTGGTGGTCAACCTGGCCGACCTGGTGTTCGCGGTCGACAGCGTGCCGGCCATCTTTGCCATCACCACCGATACCTTCATCGTCTATACCAGCAACATCTTCGCCATCCTTGGCCTGCGCGCGCTGTACTTTGCGCTGGCGGCGATGGTGCACCGGTTCCACTACCTCAAGTATGCCCTGGCGGCGGTACTGATCTTCATCGGCTCGAAGATCTTCGTGGCCGACTTCCTGCTCGATGGCGAAAAGTTCCCCGCGTTGATCAGCCTGGGCGTCACCTTCGGCCTGATCGGAGCGGGCGTCGGCTACTCGCTGTGGAAGACCCGCGGAGCCGAGGAGCCCGAGTGGCCCGCGGTCCCCTAGAGGCTATTCCTCCGCTACCGGATAGGGCGCGATGGGCTGCAGGATGCCGAAATCCTCGGTCAGCGGGGGATGGCCCAGTTTTGGCCAGGCGATGTCATCGGGCGGCACTTCCGTTTCGGGCAGGCGGTCGAGCAGGTCGCGGATCAGCGTCAGCCGCCCAAGCTTCTGGTCATTGAAATCCACCAGCGTCCACGGCGCGTGGGCGGTATGGGTGGCAGCCAGCATGGCCTCGCGCGCGGCGGAGTATTCGGCATACATCTCGCGCGCCTTCACATCGATCGGTGACAGCTTCCAGCGCTTGAGCGGATCTTCCAGCCGCTCGGCAAAGCGTTCCTCCTGGAAGGCCTGGTCGCATGACAGCCAGTACTTGAACAGGCGGATCCCGCTGTTGGCCAGCAGCTGTTCGAACACCGGCACATCGCGCAGGAACTGGTTGACCTGTTCGGGCGTGGCAAAGCCCATGACCTTTTCCACGCCCGCGCGGTTGTACCATGACCGGTCGAACAGCACGATCTCGCCCGCGGCGGGAAGGTGCGGCACATAGCGCTGGAAATACCACTGCGTCAGCTCTGCCTCGTTCGGCTTGGGCAGAGCCACCACGCGGCACTGGCGCGGATTGATCCGGTCACGGATGGCCTGGATCGCCCCGCCCTTGCCAGCGGTATCGCGCCCTTCGAACAGGACCACGATCTTCTCGCCGCAATGCCGCGCCCAGCGGGCCATCGCCACCAGTTCCAGTTCGAGCGGTTCAAGCGCCGCTTCATAATGCTTGGTTTTCATGGTCCGCAGTGTCCCACTTCGGCAGGCGGAGGACAAGCGCCAAGGTGACACAAGTGACACTGTGTAACCCTGCCGTCCGGCCCGATTACCGATCCATTACAAGGGCTTGCATGGCAGGTGGACAAGGTGACACTTCCCCCGGAGAAAAACACCGCAAGCCACGCCCCGGCGAACGACCACAGCGGCCGCCGCCAGGGTCATGCGCGCAAGGCACGGCTGTAGGAAAGCCCCGCCGGTGTGGTGGCGCGCCCTACTTGGCCAATCCCTATTTGGGTGGCCCCTTGTCTCCCGCGCCCGCATCGGGCGTGTTGGACACGGGCTTGTCGGGTGCGGCGCCTTCGGCCACCGGGGTCATCACGGTTTCGGGCAGGTCCACCTTCACGCCAGCCTCATCAGCGGGAACCGCGATCAGTTCGGCCCCGCTGGCATCGGTCGCCACGGTCTCGGGCAGAGCCTGGCTCGGCTGCTCCTCCGCTTCCTCGGCCGAACAGGCGGCCAGCAGCAGCATGGGGGCCAAAACCAAGGCAAACGGGTTCAACAAACGGGTAGTGGCAGTGATTTGGCGCATAGATGCCTCCCTGGGCTACGACTCAGCGATCCTCGAGGCAGAAGGTGCGCCTTTGGGCGCGGGTTGCAAGGGGAATGGTCAGCCCCCCGCCTGCCACCCCAGCAAAGCGCCCGCCCCCAGCACCTGCACCACCACCACCATGAACAATTGGCGGTTGAACGGCTGCTTGCGCGTCTTGTGGCGAAACAACCGCCGCCCGGCATAGGCCCCCGGCGATCCGCCGAACAAGGCGAGCCACAACAGGGTCGATTCGCTCACCCGCCACGCACCCCGTTCCGCCTTCGCCTTGTCGATCCCGAACGCGGCGAAGGCGGCGAAGTTCAGCACAATGATCGCGGTGACGATGTTGGCGGGGGTGAGGATGGGTGCGATGACGGGGCCGACCAGCCCGACCGCGTCGTGATAAGCCGTGCTGATCATGTCGTTCGCGGTCATATCGCCGAAAGTCCTGCCGCTATGGGTCACGACCCGTCATAGGCACGGAAATGTAAGCATTTTCTTTCCGCGGTGCGAAAATGGCCTAATCGCTCAATTAATTGGAATGTCGCGGTGCGCGCCGTTCAATACCATTCTCCAAAAGCGCAAAAATCATCGCAGTCCTAACCAGAAATGTCGAAAATAGTCTTTCCCCAAGGCTAGCACACAGACAAAACTGTCAGCCGATGCTCTCCCAATTCCGTGAGCGTGAATCCTCGGAATTGATTTCCGCCAACTTCATCTTCGGCCATTTCGAGATAACCGAGTTGCTTAAATTGAATCATTATTTTGTCTATTTCATGTGGGAATAGGTAGATAGTCCTTTGACCGACCTGATCGAAAATTTTCCTCCTCACCAACTCGCATAAATTGCTATCGAATGGGTACAGTGCATAAGTGTTATTCGAGGACGGCCGCCTGATAATGTATCCAAACATGCTGGGGCCGATCGCTGAAAATATTTCGTCCCAGGTGACCTCGACTCTTTCCAACACTTGTTTTTTGTCCGAACCGGCAAACCGCACACTCAAATGAGTAGCCTGGTTCCCATGTGCGTAATCACGCTCAATTTCTGGGATCATCACGACCGCATCCCGTATGCGGCGCTCTAGCTCCACTACGCGATCAGCCTGCTCCTTGACGACCCTACGCAATTCTCTTTCTTCGGCAATATCTTCTGAGCTTCGTCCCTGATCAGCTCGTATCCAGCCAATTTGGGGGTTAATTCGAGTCTCGGTCATAAGGCTGCTCATCACCTTAAGGCCGAGATCTTTTGGATCATCAAAAAGCTGGCAAGTCTTGGACAAAACCTTCTCACGGAAACGATCAAGCGCGGCTCGTCGGCTAGGATCGCTTTCGACCCGCTCACTTGTCAGCTTACCAATATCACGAGCCACAAATCCCAAGATTGGCTTTTGTAATTTGAGTGCATGATCGTATTCTAACTCAGTGAAACTCATCCCCAATTGAGGATGTAGCGTCCCGTATCTCCCGCCAACTAGCACCACATAGTAGTCGCTCTCGTCTATGACTCGCTGGATTAGGTCGAGTTGAGATAAATCAGACGCCGGGAATAGCTCCATTCCCGCCGCAAGGTGGCCCATTGCAAGAATGCTTTGTGTCGCTGCTTGACGCTCCTCTCTCAAATCATCGTACGTAGATGATAAGAAGATTTGGAAACGGCGCTCTTGCAGCATTTAACTACTCCGCCGCCTGCACCCCAGCTGCTCCACCAAACATATCCGGCTCGCCCGCACCGGCATCGTCAACCGAACCGGCTTCGTTCGCGGCCTTGGCGTTCTTGCGGTTGTCGAAGCTGGACCACACGTCCTGCCAGTTGCCGCGGGTGGCGCCCTTGGAATATTCGGTGGCGCGGGTTTCGAAGAAGTTGGCGTGTTCCACTCCGTTGAGCAGCGGGGTGAGCCAGGGCAGCGGGTGTTCTTCCACCATGTAGATCGCCGGCAGGTTCAGCTGGCTCAACCGCCAGTCGGCGATATAGCGGATATACTTCTTGATCTCCTTGGCGGTCATGCCGGGGACCGGGCCTTGTTCGAACGCCAGATCAATGAAGGCATCTTCCAGCCGCACCGTTTTCTGGCACATGTCGATGATGTCTTCCTTGACCGCCTTGGTCAGGCACTGGCGTTCTGCCGTAAAGGCGTGGAACAGGCGGGTGATGCCTTCGCAGTGCAGGCTTTCATCGCGGATCGACCAGGTGACGATCTGCCCCATGCCCTTCATCTTGTTGAAGCGCGGGAAGTTCATCAGCATGGCGAAGCTGGCGAACAGCTGCAGCCCTTCGGTAAAGCCGCCGAACATGGCCAGCGTGCGGGCAATATCCTCATCCGTATCGACGCCGAACTGCTGCAGGTAATCATGCTTGTCGCGCATTTCCTGGTATTCCAGGAACATACCGTATTCGCTTTCGGGCATGCCGATGGTGTCGAGCAGGTGCGAGTACGCCGCGATGTGGACCGTTTCCATGTTGCTGAACGCGGCCAGCATCATCTTCACTTCGGTCGGCTTGAACACGCGGCTGTAGTTTTCGTGATAGCAGTTCGCCACCTCGATATCGGCCTGTGTGAAGAAGCGGAAGATTTGCGTGAGCAGGTTCCGCTCATGATCGGACAGGTTTTGCGCCCAATCGCGGCAATCTTCGCCCAGCGGCACTTCTTCCGGCATCCAGTGGATCTGCTGCTGCCGCTTCCAGAACTCGTAAGCCCAGGGATATTCGAAGGGCTTGTAGGTCTTGCGGGCTTCGAGCAACGACATCTGGTATCTCCGGTGAGAATCACGATTTACCAATATAGGGAATCATGCCGCAGAATCGAAGGCAAGCCGAGAGGTATTAGCGGGGATAAATCGCGGGACGAACCGTGGCTGGCGAGAGTCGAACCGAATGGGCGCGGTGGCCCACTGGTCTGCCGGTGCGTTCAGTCCTTGGACTTGCCCATGCGGCGCGACACTTCCAGCGCGATCAGCAGCGGGGTGGTAAACAGCCAGACAAACAGCGCCGCCTCCTTCCAGTGCCCGCTTTCATTCAGCCGCAGCGCGCAAGGGTAAACCTCCAGCAGCGTCTTGGGCGTGCAGGTGGAGGGGAAAAAGGCGATCGAATAGAGGTAGGCACCCAGCACCAGCCACCCGGCCTGTGCAATGTACAGGGCCAGATAGCGCGATACGCGCACATCGCCATACCCGTGGTGGGTGGGGAAGCGTTTGGAGCCTCGGCTGGTCATGGGGGTGATGCATAGCCCACAGGGGGTTAAGGAATGGCTTAGTTTTCCAGGATCACGAACGGCGCCCACACGGCCGGGTGCGCGGCCTGGGCAATGTCGGATCGGGCCATCAGTGCCAGTTGCGCCTGCCGCAGCGCATCGGCCCGCGACTGGCCTTGCGCGGCGCGGCGCAGGGTTTCCACGCTGAGGAAGGCGGCGGCATCATCGCGCACCCGCCAGTGGCTCAACATCAGGCTGCGCGCACCGGCCTGCACGAACGCGCGGGCCAGGCCCGAATAGCCGGGGGCCGAAGCGCTCTCGCCCGCCGCGGTCTCGCAGGCCGACAGGATCACCCAGTCGGCATCCAGCCGCAGGGCCGCAATCTCGCTGGCGGTCAGCAGGCCATCGCCGGACGGGCCAGCGCCATCGGTTGAGGTGAGCAGCAGCGCCGGTTCGTCCAGCCCGGCCACCTCGCCGCCAACCAGCCCGTGGGTGGCAAAGGCGATCACGCCATATGTCGCCAGGTCCAGCGCGGCCAGCCCGGCCTCGGTCGCCTCGTCTCCGGCCAGCACCAGCGGGGCAGGCGAGCCGAGCGCGGCGGCCAGCGCGTTCAGTTCATCGCGGGCGCGGGGCAATGGCGGCAGGCGCACGGCTTCCGCTCCGCCCGGCAACACATCGGGCGCGCCCACGCCCAAAAAGCTGCGCGTGGCCAATGCCGGCCGCAGGGCGGCCCGCTGGGCCGCGCGCGCGCCGGGCTCGGCCATGATGCGGATCGCATGGCTTTTGACCAGCCAGGGTGCGTGGGCCAGATCGTCCGCCCTGGCGGGTCCGGCCAGCAACACGGCGGGCGAGAGCCGCGCGAGATAGCCGCTGGCGGGAAACAGCAGGATGTCCGCCGCTGCCAGTACGGGGCGCAGTTCCTGCGGGAACACCAGCGCAAACAGCTCCTGTGCTGCCGCCACATCGAACGGGCCAGACGCCTGCGCGGTGTCGCGCACGGTGGTGGCCAGCGCGCCCACGGCGGCGGGGTTGATCGCGGTCGCGCCCCAGCGCGCGTCATCGGCGCTGACCACAATGGTCACCGCGCGGGTCGGCAGGGCGATCGGCAGCACCAGCAGTTCGCCCGGGGCCAGCCGGGCCTGCAATTCGCCCAGCGAAGCGATGTGCGGCCTGGCCAGCGCGGCGTAACCGGGGAACGCGGCGAGCAGATCGGCCTGCGCGGCATCCGCCGCGGCCCGCGCGGCGGCGAGGCTGGCGGCCAAAACGGGGGCATCGGCCGAGCCTTCGCCCTGAGCGCGGGCGAAGCTGGTCGACAGTTCCTCCACTTGGCCCCGCGCCGCATCCATCCGTTCGACCAGTGCGCCCAGCCCTTCCTCGCGCGCCACCGAGGCGGCGGCGATGCGGGCATTGGGCACGGCCAGTTCGGACAGCAGGTACAGCTGCGCGGCATGGACCGCATCTTCCATCGCGCCCGCATCCAGCGCGACATCGATGTAATCGGCAAAGGCGGCCGGCAGCACGCGCGACAGGGCGATCCGCTCCTCCTCGCTGGCGGCCAGATCGAACATCTGCTTTTCAAACAGGCGGGTGGCCCCGCGCGCTTCCAGCAGCGCATCCTGGTTCCGCCCCAAACCGGCGAGCACGCGGGCGCGCACCAGCCGCGCGGTCAGCACCTCGCTGTGTCCGGCATCCAGCGCAGCGGACAGCGTGGCCAGGCCCTGATCCGCCAATGCCAGCGCTTCCCCGTGCCGCCCCAGCCGGTCCAGATGGTCGGCCAGTTGCACTTCGCCGCTGCCCACATTCCAGTCACCCGGCTCAAGGTCTTCCTCCAGCATGGTGAGGCCCCGGCGCGCGATCTGTTCCGCCTCGTCCAGCCGCCCCTGCTGGGCGACCACGCGCGACAGGTTGATCTGGCTCATCCCGCGCACGAACGGCTGGCTATGGTCACGCAAGCGGTCGGCCATGGCGGCGGCGGCGGCAAAGATTCCTTCGGCATCGGCAAAGTTGCCACGCAATTCCAGCGCCCGGCCCAACATCGACAATGGATCATACACATCGTCGGCATCGCCGCTGCGCAAGGACCGCTCCAGATCCAGATGGCGGCGGATCAACGGCTCAGCCTCGGCATAGCGGCCATAGCGCAGCAGCACGGCATAGGCGCTGTTCAGCACGTTGCCCATCTTGGGATGATCGGCGGGCAAGTGGGCAAAAGCGTAGTCGCTCGCCAGCCGCATGGTGGCCAGCGTATCGGGCCGTTCGAGGAAGTACTTCACCACCCCGCAGGACGCCGCATCGTTGACGATCATCGCGTGATCGGGGTCACTGTCAGCCCCAAGGTTCGTCCCAAAGTTGGTCTGCGCCGCCGCCAGCCCCAAGTCACGCGCGGTGCAATAGGCTGCCTCGGCCGCCGGAATATCGTTGGTGGCAAAGCCGATCCCGCCCAGCGCATTGTGCGCCAGTGCCTGCTCGGCCAGTCCGGCATTGCCCAGGGCCTGGCTGAGCGCGAGCGCCGCCGCGGCCTTCACGCGGGCTTCATCCACGCGGCCCAGTTCGGTCAGCAGCAGCGCTTCGTGAGCCAGCAGTTCGGGTTCGAAGGTGGCCCGCTGGCCGGGTGATCCCAGCAAGGCGCGGGCGCGGCCGATCTCGTCCCACCCGGCGGCAAATTGCTTGGCATAGAGCAGTGCTATGCCAAGGCCGAGATGGGTTTCGGCCTGGCTTGCGGCATCGGCAGCAGGGCTGGCGGCATTGGTGGCGGCAAAGGCCTGCCAAGCGGCCAGTTCACCTTCGGGCGCAGCCAACCGGTCGCGCGCCTGCATGGCTTCGAGCGTGCTTTCCCCGGGCGCGGTCTCCTGCGCGGCGGCTGCAACGGGCAAAAGCGCCAGCAAGGCCAGCGTCAAAAACCCGGTGCGCACAGCCCCAAGCTGTCCCTGTGTCCCCATGTCTGCGGGATTGAACGAAATAACCCTGCCGCGCCAGCATCAAGTTGCCGCCGGGGCAGGTGTCAGCCGCCCTTCTTGCGCGATCCGAACCAGCTTCCGCCGCCCAGCACGGTCACGCCCAGGAAGAAGCCGAAATCATACCAGCCGCCCTTGTTGGGCACGGCGTAAATCGCGATGTCCGGCGTGAACAGCGAACCGATCCATGACCACGGGAAGATGAATCCGTGCCACAGGCCGAACCAGAAACCGGGCACGTCGCGCCCCTGCTCAACCACGGCAGGAATCTGGGTGGCGCAGGCCGACAGTGCCAGCAGCAAGCCCAGCCCTGCAAGGACACGGGTGCCGGGTGTTTGACGGATCATCACGCTTTCCCTTCATACCGGCGCATGGCCCGGTCCACTTTGCCAAGTCGTGCGTTGTGACTGCATTGAGCAATACAGGAGATGAGCCATGATCGATACAAGTGCAATCCGCGAACACATGCAAGTGATCGGCGCCGATGGCGTGCATGTCGGCACGGTCGACGGGGTCGATGGCAACCGGATCAAGCTGACCAAGCAGGATTCAGGCGTACAGATGGAAGGGGCCACCGGCAGCCACGAAGGCCACCATCATTATATCTCGACCGGCCTGATCGCGGAAATCGAAGGTGACCAGATCCGCCTGAGCACAACGGCGGCCAATGCCCGAAACTTCACGCAGGAAGAAGGCGAGCTGGGCAGCGGATATTCCGGCAGCCAGCACGGCGAAGGGGAAAGCCTGTCCGGAACCGAAGAATGGCGCGGCGGCGAACGCGTCGAAGTTGCACCAGACGGGCAGGATAACTTCGCCGACGAGAACCGCGGCTTCGGCGAGGAAGCCAGCCACTGACCAGCGGCCCATAGCGGGCAAGATAAAGCCCGGCAGGTTTGCCCCTGCCGGGCTTTTCTATGCAGCCATGTCGGATTCAGACGACAGGGTGTCGTTAAGCGCACTCGCAATTCTCTGCAGGTGCTCGTCGGTGCATTTCGTTAAAACGCAGACTGAGACGCCGACTGTCCGACCTAAGTCCAAGTCGCGCAGATGGGGATGGGATTCGCCCTTGCCTCTATCGAGGCATCCGAGATCATTGGCCGCCTCAAAGTGCAAGGGCCTGACCGAGTATTCGTCGATGACCGTCAGTGCGAAAATTCCGCGTTTCCCGGCAAAACTTTCCATCGCATGCTTCCGACGAAAGCGATAGCACTCGCGATTTGGCGTGAGAAAAAAATTCCAGATATTCATCAACTTACCCTTGAATTGTGGAGGGAGGGTTGAGAGCATCCTTGCTTTCGAAACTGTCCCGAGGCATTGTCGGGTTGCACACAGACCGGCGAGGATACTCTCGGTTTAGGGCCCAGCAAGTCTCAGACTTGCTGGGCTTTCTCTTAGGGCGAGAGACCGCTCAATCGGGGTGCGCGAGTGCTCCTCACTGGCAGGCCAGGCACTCATCATAATCGGTGGTCGGCAGCTCATATACAGCCGCCTCGGCGGTATTGTCTGCCTCAACCCCGCCAGCAAACCCGGCCCGCTGCACGCTCTTCGAACGCAGGTAATACAGGCTCTTGATGCCCTTTTCCCATGCCTGGAAGTGCAGCATCGCCAGATCCCACTTGTCCACGTCAGCCGGGATGAACAGGTTCAGGCTTTGTGCCTGATCGATATAGGGCGTGCGGTCGCCGGCGAATTCGAGCAGCCAGCGCTGGTCGATCTCGAAGCTGGTCTTGAACACGGCCTTTTCTTCCGGCGTCAGGAAATCGAGGTGCTGGACCGAGCCGCCCTTTTCCAGGATCGAATTCCACACATTGGTGGAATTCTTGCTCTTCTGGTCGAGCAGCTTTTCCAGATAGGGGTTCTTCACCACGAAGCTGCCCGACAGCGTCTTGTGGGTGTAGATATTGGCCGGGATCGGTTCGATGCAGGCGCTGGTGCCGCCGCAGATGATGGAGATCGACGCGGTGGGCGCGATCGCCATCTTGCAGGAAAACCGCTCCATCGCGCCCATGTCGGCGGCGTCGGGACAAGGCCCGCGTTCCTCGGCCAGCATCATGCTCGCCTCATCAGCCTTGGCGCTGATGTGCTTGAACATCTTCAGGTTCCACACCTTGGCCATCGGGCTTTCAAAGCCGATGTTCTTCATCTGCAAGAACGAATGGAAGCCCATCACGCCCATGCCGACCGACCGTTCGCGGCTGGCCGAATACTTGGCCCGGGCCATCTCGTCCGGCGCGCGGTCGATATAGTCCTGCAGCACGTTATCCAGGAAGCGCATCACGTCCTCGATGAACTGCTTGTCGCCGTTCCACTCGTCCCAGGTTTCCAGGTTGAGCGAGGACAGGCAACACACAGCCGTGCGATCGTTGCCCAGATGGTCGATCCCGGTGGGCAGGGTGATTTCGCTGCACAGGTTGGAGGTGGAAACCTTCAGCCCCAGATCGCGGTGATGCTTGGGCATCATCCGGTTCACCGTGTCGGAGAACACGATATAGGGTTCGCCCGTGGCAAGGCGGGTTTCCACCAGCTTCTGGAACAGGCTGCGGGCATCCACCGTGGCCCGCACACTGCCGTCCTTGGGGCTGAGCAGGTCGAACTTCGAGCCTGACCGCACCGCTTCCATGAACTTGTCGGTCAGCAGCACGCCGTGATGCAGGTTCAGCGCCTTGCGGTTGAAATCGCCGCTGGGTTTGCGGATCTCGAGGAATTCCTCGATCTCGGGGTGGTGCACGTCGATATAGCAGGCGGCCGAACCGCGCCGCAGCGAACCTTGCGAAATCGCCAGGGTCAGCGAATCCATCACCCGCACGAACGGGATGATGCCGCTGGTCTTGCCGTTCAGGCCAACCGGCTCACCAATGCCGCGCACATTGCCCCAATAGGTGCCGATGCCGCCGCCCTTGCTGGCCAGCCACACGTTTTCGTTCCAGGTGCCGACAATGCCTTCAAGGCTGTCCGACACCGAATTGAGGTAGCAGGAAATCGGCAGGCCGCGGTTGGTGCCGCCGTTCGACAGCACCGGGGTGGCCGGCATGAACCACAGGCGGCTGATGTAATCATACAGGCGCTGGGCGTGGGCCTGGTCATCGGCATAGGAATCGGCCACGCGGGCGAACAGGTCCTGGTAGTTTTCGCCGGGCAGCAAATAGCGGTCGGTCAGCGTTTCCTTGCCGAACACGGTCAACAGGGCATCGCGCGATTCGTCGGTCACAACGGTGAACCGGCGCGCGTTGACGGCCTTGGAATCGGGCTTGGCGGGCTTGGCGGCGGATTGCGCCACGGCCTTCACGGCCTGCGCCATGGCGCCAGCGGCAGCCGCTGCCACCAGTTCCTCGCTGCCTGAATCCTTCACATCCATCGCCACTGCCTTATCGGGAGTTGCCTTTTCGGGAGCCTTGGGGGCTTCTGCCGCCAGATTATCTTCCAGGCCCAAACCTGCCTCGTCCGTATTCCTGAATTCCATGCCTCTGCCCGTCCCGATCTTGCCTTGCGGCCCCTTGGCCAATGCCGGGGTAGCCGCGTTGTTCCGCCCAATTGTTCCGCATATGTTCGAATCGGGTGCATTGCTGCATCCTATCGCTTTCCATGCCCGGACAGGGAAAAACTTATCCCCCGACTGCCCACAGGCAGGCTTGCCAAACGCCCCCGACCGAGGGGGAAAGAGGCGCTGGCGAACAAGCCGCGCCGTCTGTCCCATATCTAGGTCTTGTAGGTGCCCCCGGCAACCATGCCACAACCCATAGTGAATCGGACCCATCCGGCATGCAAGAGGGTTACTGCGGATTTACCATGCCCGACCAGTGGAAACAGCGGGTGTGTTGGCCAGCCAATACGGCGCGACGCGTGGTGCATGCTCCACTTGTGTGGTCCGCAAGCCCCTAAATCGATCTGCGGAAAAAAACCTGTGCGGTTGAGCGGCGGTGAATCATTCGAATCGGTTGCCGCAAGGATACTGCGTGGCGGCGCAACAGCGTGCCGTTCGCACCCATTCGCCAACCGAAATGCTGGACCTGGGGTCGTCCATGTCGCACAAGGGGGAACGTGCTGATTTGTGGCTGGGGTGTCGACGTGATTGCACTGTTCAAAGCTGTCCCGCTGGGGGCCTTGTTGACCGCGCTGGTGTGCCTGTTCATCGGCTCGTCCGGATCGGCCGGCGGGTTTCTGCAGATCCGCAACATGGACGTGGACATTGCCATGATCGGCCTGTCATTCGACATGTACTGGTCGTGGACCATGTTCGCGGTCGGCACCGGCCTGGCCTGGGCGATACTGTTCATGATGGGCGACTGAAATGTCGGCCGATGCGCACGATGCCTATCTTGGCTCTTGCGATGAAACTGCGCGCGCGCGGCTGTTGGCAATTCGCAGCGCGATAGAGGCCGCCGTGCCCGGCACGATCCGCTGCATGGCCTATCAGATGCCCGCGTTGAAAAAGGGCCGGGTGATCGCCTATTTCGCCAGCTTCAAGCAGCATATCGGCCTGTACCCGCCCGTCACCGCGCCAGCCAATCTGGTGGCTGACCTCGCCCCCTACGCCGGGCCAAAGGGCAACCTATCATTCCCCCACCAGGCCCCGTTGCCGCTGGACCTGATCACCCGGGCAGGCGCGGCGCTGGCAGCGCAATATGCTCGCTGACTGACCGGACTGGCGTTCAGGCTGACGGAGCTGGTGCCAGTGGTGCCGCACGCACACTGCGCCACCGCCAAACCAGCCATCCTGCCAGCACCAGCAGCACGAAGACGATCAAGCCATACTCCATCTGCAGCAGGCCGATCAGCGGAAAATGCAGCGCATAGACCGGGAACGACAGCGTGCCCGCCAACGCGGCCGCCTGGCGCAGGCGGCCCGGCTCGATCCGCGCACCCATGCCGCCGAACATCATCAGCGGGGCGAGCAACAGGATGAACACCAGCGGGGCCATGTCCCACGGCCACAGCTTCACCGCCAAACAATATCCCGGCAGGATCGCCAGCGCGGCCCACAACGGCACGCGCAGCGGAGGCGTGTCGCCCCACAGCCGCCAGATCAGCACCCCCAGGATATAGCCCAGCCCCACGCGCCACAGCACCAGCCAGTGGTATTCGACAAAGCCTGCCCGGGGGAACCCGGCGGTAACGATGGCATGGCCCAGCCCGGCCGCGCAGCCCAGCGCGAGCAGCGCCAGCGGCACCTTGCCCAGCCGCGAAAAACCCACCGCATGGGCGGCATTGGCCAGCAGTTCATAGAAGATCGACCACAGCGGCGGGTTCATCACATAGGGCGTGGCCGGCAGCACCAGCGCGGGCACCAGCAGCAGCATCATGCCGTATCCTCCCGCCAGTTCCGGCGACGGCCCCCAATCGGCCAGCATGATCCCGAAGCCGATCGTGGTGCCCAGCGCCATCCAGCCCCACAGCCGCCGATAGCGCGACAGCAGGAACGCCAGCCGCCCTGTCTCGCCGCTTTGCAGCCGCCCCTCATAGGTGCGCGCCATGACGAAGCCCGACAGCATGAAGAAGAAGTCGACCGCCAGATGCGCGCCCTGATAGCGCAGGCCCATGTGGAACAGCACCACCACCAGCGCCGCCAATCCGCGCAAGGCATCCAGTCCGTAAAGCCGTTCCCCCATGAGGTCAGGGCTTAGCGGGCAATGGTAAATATGGGGCGAATCCGATTGTGACGCTGCTTCAGCGCCATTCCGGCCCGGAGATATCCAGGCCGCTTTGCCGGAGCTGGTCGAGCACGCCGCCTGTCTCGGCCAAGACGCGCAACGGGACGACAGCCAGGGTCACGCCCTCGGCATCGCTCGCCCGGGTCAGCGCAAGGGTCCACTGGCCGCGAAGTTCGCCGCCCATTTCGGCATCGGCCCAGGGCCAGCACTGGCCCAGCGCGATCTCCAGCGGATTGGCCATCACGGCGGGAATATCGAAAGCGCGCCAGGCATTCGCCCGCTGCTCGACAACGCCGCGCCCGGCCTCTGCCGCGGTCATCGCCGCTTCGAGGCAGGGGATGTGGACACGCGGGTCAGCCGCAGCAAGATTGTCCAGCACATCCTCGCCGCGAACGCTGCCGACAGGTTCTGCCGGAACATCGGCGCGGTCTGCCGCGCGCCGCACCACATCGCTGGCATCGGGGCCGGTATCGCGGTTGAAGCGCAGGCGCCGGGTAAACAGGTCGAACGATGTCATCAGCAGGCTGCGGCGCGAATAGTCCTCGTCATACAGCTGTTCGAGCGCGGACAGGCGCTGCATCTGCGCCGCGCCGAGGTAATCGGACGCCACCGTGCCATCGGGCAGGCGGGTTATCCGGCTGCCCCCGAAGATCAGCCGCAACACGTCGCCCGGCGAGACGCGGGAGCGGGTGCCGAGGATTACCCGCTGGGCCTCAGCCGTTACGGCTTCCAGCCGGTCGGGATACCAGGGGGTTGTCTCGGGAATGGCAGTGATTTCGCCCACCAAAATGATCGTGCCGCGCAGGCCATCGACGATCCACATCGGCGCGCCGGACCGCTGGGCCGAGACGATGATGGCATTGTCCGCACCAATGTCAGTACTGGCCTCCTGCGCCGCGACCTGCTGGCTCGCCAGCAGGGCACAGGTTGCAAATGCGCGCACCAGCCTCACGGCACCAGCACGGTATCGCGCGGCACGGCATCGGTCTGCGGATAATCCAGCGTGTAGTGCAGCCCGCGGCTTTCATGGCGGGCCAGCGCGGATTTGACAATCAGTTCGGCGCACTGGTGCAGGTTACGCAATTCGATCAGGTCGGTCGTCACGCGGAAGTGGCCGTAATAGTCCTCGATCTCGCCGCCCAGCAGCTTGATGCGGTGGGCCGCGCGTTCCAACCGCTTGGTGGTGCGGACAATGCCGACATAGTTCCACATGAAGCGGCGGATCTCGGTCCAGTTCTGCTTGATGATCACCTCTTCATCGGAATCGGTGACGCGGCTTTCATCCCACTCGCGGATCGCGGGCAGGGCCAGCAGTTCGTCCCACCGGCCAAGGATATCCTGCGCCGCAGCCTCGCCGAACACGAAGCATTCAAGCAAGGAATTGCTGGCCAGCCGGTTGGCCCCGTGCAGGCCGCTTTCGGTGCATTCGCCCGCCGCCCACAGGCCCGGCAGATCGGTCCGCGCATCCAGCGCGGTCACCACGCCGCCGCAGGTATAGTGCTGGGCCGGCACCACCGGGATCGGCTGCGTGGTCATGTCGATGCCAAGCGCCAGCAGCTTGTCATAGATGTTGGGGAAATGGCCGCGCACGAAATCTGCCGGTTGGTGGCTGATGTCGAGATGGACGTAATCCAGGCCATAGCGCTTGATCTGGTCATCGATGGCACGGGCCACCACGTCACGTGGGGCCAGTTCCATCCGCTCAGGGTCATAATCGGCCATGAAACGGTGGCCGGTTTCAGGGTGCAGCAGGTGCCCGCCCTCGCCGCGCACGGCCTCCGTAATCAGGAAATTCTTGACCTCGAGATTGTACAGGCAAGTGGGGTGGAACTGCATCATCTCCATGTTGGAAACGCGCGCGCCCGCGCGCCAGGCCATGGCGATCCCGTCACCTGTCGCCCCGCGTGGCGCGGTGGAGAACTGGTACACGCGGCCCGCGCCGCCGGTGGCCAGCACCGTCGCGCGCGCCACATGGGCCTCGACCCGGCCGGTTTCCTCGTTCAGCGCATAGGCACCCCACACGCGGCCCGATCCGGAATAGCGCGCCTCGTTCTTGCCGGTGATAAGGTCGATGCAGCTGCGGTATGGCAGCAGGGTGATGTTGGGGTTTTCCTCCGCCGCTTTCAGCAGGGCCGCCTGCACCGCCCAGCCGGTGGCATCATCCACATGCACAATCCGGCGGTGCGAATGGCCGCCTTCGCGAGTGAGGTGGAGCTGGTCGCTCTCGCGGTTGAACGGCACGCCAAGGTCGGCCAGCCGGTCAATCGCGGCAGGCGCGCGTTCGATCACATATTCCACCGTCGCCCGGTCATTCAGCCCCGCGCCCGCCACCATCGTATCGCGCACGTGGTTCTCGAACGTATCGCCGGTATCGAGCACGGCGGCGATCCCGCCCTGCGCCCAGGCGGTGGAGCCGGAATTGAGCTTGCCCTTGGCCAGCACCAGCACCTTGAGTTTTGTGGCGAGCGACAACGCCGCTGTAAGCCCCGCTGCTCCCGAGCCGATTATCAGGACATCATAGGGCGCTTCAGGGTTTGCGTCAGTCATGCGCCGGACATGGCCGCAATGGCGTTCGCGGGCAAGTACGGACCTTTGGCGAAGGGTGTCAGGCGGCGTTGGCCCCGGCGCTGGTCAATTGCACGAACACGTCCTCCAGATCCGCCTCGCGCGTGGACACATCCTGCACGGTGAAGCCTTGGTCCTGCAGCAGGGCCAGCACCTGGCCCGCGGTCATCTCGGCCTTGTCATAGGTCACCTCGATCAGCCGTTCGCCCGCCTTCACGCATTTGCGGAAGCGCGGATCGTGCGGCAGCTCGGCAAAATCGCGGTCCACTGTCACCGCAACGATCTTCTCGCCCATCATGCCCACCAGTTCGCGGGTCGGCTTGTTGGCGATCAGCTTGCCGTGGTTGATGATGGCGATCCGGTCGCACAACTGCTCGGCTTCTTCCAGGTAGTGGGTGGTCAGGACCACGGTCACGCCTTCGGAATTCAAGTCGCTGACCAGTTCCCACAGCTGGCGCCGCAGTTCCACGTCCACGCCCGCCGTCGGCTCGTCCAGCACCAGGATTGGCGGCGAATGGACCATCGCCTTGGCGATCAGCAGCCGCCGCTTCATGCCGCCCGACAGGGTGCGGGCATAGGCATTGCGCTTGTCCTCCAGCCGCACGGCGCGCAGCAGTTCCTCGCTGCGTCGCAGCCGCTTGGCCACGCCGAACATGCCGCCCATGTTCTCCAGCACCTCGAACGGGGTGAAGAACGGATCGAACACGATCTCCTGCGGCACGATGCCGATGCACAGCTTGGCGTTGCGGTGATCGGTGTCGATGTCGTGGCCCCAGATGCGGATCGTGCCGCTGGTCTTGCCGACCACGCCCGCCATGATGTTGATCAGCGTGGACTTGCCCGCGCCATTGGGGCCAAGCAGGCCGAACACCTCGCCCTGCGGCACATCGAAGCTAAGGCCTTCCAGCGCCAGCTTGGGCGGCGATTTTGCGTTGCCTGCATAGCGCTTGACGACGTCGCGGATCTCGATTGCGTTTTCTGGTGAAGCCATCAGTCCGCTCTGCCGTGAAGCGGTGTCGGCGTAAAGTGGCCACAACACCCGGGGCATGCGCCATATTGCGCGAAGCGCGGCCAGGCGATAGGGCAAGCGCCATGACCCACGCCCACAATCTCTCCCCGGCTGAAGGCCTGGCCCCCGCCCCTGAAACCACCGTGGTGGACAGCACCCGGGTGTGGTGTGATGGTTCGGGCGGCATCCGGCCCTGTGCCACCGTGCGCCCGGCCGCACTGGGCCATCCGCGGGTGTGGCTGGAGATTGACGAGAGCGGCTTTGCCGACTGCGGCTATTGCGACCGGCGCTTCATCCTTGAAGGCGGGCCGGCAGACAACCGCGCCGCTTAAGGCCGCCCTGAGGCCGCACTGCGGTCAGCTTGCATTCAGGCCGGATCGGGTAGAAGCTCCGTAACACAGGAGACCAACCCATGAAGAAGCTTGTCGCCCTTGCTGTTGCTGCCGCCGCGCTGGCTGGCGGAGCCACTTCCGCCCAGGCAGAGACCCGCACCGAACGGGGCGAGGCCCAGCTTGCCCGCATGCTCGAAGGCTACCAAGCCTCGGGCGAGACGCAGCGCTGCATTTCGGCTTACCGTTCGAACCAGATCCGCGTGATTCCTTATGTCGGCGTGGTCTATGATGCGGGCGATACGATCTATGTGGCGCGTGCATCGCGGCCCGAATCACTGCGCGATTCCGATGTCCCGGTGTTCGAACGCTATTCCAGCCAGCTGTGCACCAACGATGTGATGCGCACGGTTGACCGCAGTTCGCCCAGCTTTGCCGGCGTGCTGTTTCTGGAAGACTTCGAGGCATTCACGCGCGTTGCCGAAGGCTGATTGCACCGCCTGACGATTGAAACCCTGAACGCGGCGGAGAAATCCGCCGCGTTTGCTTTTGAGTTCGCTAGCCGCTCGATTACCCGGCCATTTACATTCTCGCCGCCCGTTGCCACTCTCCATCCCGTCATGGCCGCCGCCAGAGCGGGCCGGACTGCACGGGAACCCGCATCGACGGGAAAAGGGGAGGAGGAATGGCAATGCGCTATCTTGTTTGGCTGGTGCGCCTGGGATTTGCCGCCTGGCTGGTGCCGGCCGGGCTCAACCATTTCTATCCCCTGTTCCCCCAGCCATTGGGCAACGTGCCTGAAAGCACTGCACTGATCGTGGCCCTGATCGACACCGGCCTGTTCTCGCTGGTGAAAGCGGTGGAGCTGTTTGCCGGGCTGTGCCTGTTGCTGGGCTGGCGGGTGCCGCTGGCGCTGATGCTGGAACTGCCGGTCTCGTTCAACGTGTGGTACTGGGACGTGCCGTTGCAGGGCTGGGATTCGGTCAGCGCCTATTATGGCTGGGCGGTGCTGGGGGCCAATGTGCTGCTGATCCTGGCCTATTGCCGGTCCTACCTGCCGATGCTGCAGCCCCGCACGGCGATGCACTGGCCGCCCGCGCTTATCGCCGGAGCGCGCTGATGGCCCGCCTGCTGACCCCTGCCCGCCTGCTGCTTGGCGCCATCCTGCTGCTGAACGGCCTCAACCACTTTTTCGGCCCGCTATTGCCCCAGCTGTGGCCGCAACCGGTCGGGACGAACCCGCTGGCGATCCAGTTGATCGAGGCGCTGCATTTCAGTGCCTTGTTTGATGTCGTCATGGCGATCCAGCTGGTGACGGGGGCCGCCCTGCTGGCGAACCTGTTTGTTCCGCTGGCGCTGGCCGCGTCGATGCCGGTCAGCGTCTGCGCCTTGTATTGGGCACTGCTGCTGGAACAGTCGGCCGGATGGAGCCTTTTTGCCGGGCTTACCGTGCTGCTGAGTGCGTTCCTGATGTTCGCCCTGTTGCCCGCCTACCACGCCATGTTGCAGCCCCAGGCACTGGCGTTGGGCGAGGACGCCACGAACCGCTATGAAAACCGCTATGCCCGGCCTGCGGGCCAGACTTCTGCGGCCCAATTCGCGCTTGCCCTGCTGCCGTTGGCGGCGGCGGCGGCATTCTATCAGCTGATCGTGCCGAGCATGCTGGCATTCTATTGCCTGATTGTCCTGCTGGTGCCGCTGGCGGTGCTGGTCCTGCGACTGCTGCAAGGCGTGCTGGCGAAGCCGCAGCTGGATTGATCGCGCGATCGGGCCGCGCAGGCCGCCTGCTCCCAGGTGGCGATGTGGCTCTTGGGAAAGATCAGCCATTCGGACCGCAGGGTTGCGTCGGGGAAAAGTTGGCGCATCTGCCAGCGCGAAAGCGGGCGCACGTGGTACATGCTCATGAACATTTCATCATTTGTACGACCGCGGAAGGTCTTGTTGAACAGCTTGAGGATGCGCCGCTGGATCGGGTCGGCAAACCAGTGTGCCACCGGGGTAAGAAAGTGCTGTTCGATCGGGAATTCAAACGCCGGCACCTGGATCCATCCGTGCCCACTGAGCCGCTTCGCTTCAGTCGCTGCAGACTGCATATCGTTCCAGTTCCCGACATGCTCGATCACCGAATTGCAGATCAAAAGGTCGAACTGACCATCGGTGAACTCCGGCATGCTGCGCGCATCGCCCGTCAGTGATTCCACGCTGTTGGAGATTTCGGCGTAGCCGTCGGTATCCATCAGCTCATAGGCGCCCGGCAGGTTGAGCAGCCTGATGGTGCACATCGCGCGATAGTGCTGCGGGATCGTGCTCCAGAAGATATAGGATCCGCCGACATCCAGAACCTCGAGCTTGCGGCCGGCTGCGCCATGCAATTTGGCAATCAATTCACACAGCTTACGATTACGACGCGAACGGAAGAATTTACTGACGAATTGGAGCCGTTTGGGAAACATAGTACCTCGTAATTTTCCGACTTGAGAAAATAGCATGCGGGTAGCGCGCCCGCCACCGGTAACTTAGCCGCTTAATCAGCAAGGGGCTTTAAAACCAAGGCGCGGTTGGTTATCCGGCAGTGATGAAAAACCGGCCAGTCCTCGTCCTCACCACCGGCGGCACGGTGGACAAGAATTATTTCGACGCCTTGAGCGAATACAAGATCACCGACAGCGGCATCCCCGCGCTGCTGGCCGAAGCCCGCGTGGCCCTGCCGTTCCGCGTGGTCGAACTGATGCGCAAGGACAGCCTCGATCTGACCGGGGCCGACCGCGCGCTGATCGCAGCTACCGTGCGCGAGGCGCCTGAAGCCCGCGTGATCATCACCCACGGCACCGACACCATGACCGACACGGCGATTGCGCTGGCCGACATCGGTGGCAAGACCGTGGTACTGACCGGAGCCCTGACCCCGGCGCGCTTTGCCGACAGCGATGCAGCGTTCAACCTCGGCATGGCGGTCGCCGCCGTGCAAACCTGCCCGCCCGGTATATGGATCGCGATGAGCGGCCAGGTGTTCGATGGCCTGAAGGTGCGGAAAGATCGGGCAGCGGGAAAGTTTGTGGGGTTGGATTAAACAAGTCCCTTTCCGAGGCCTGCTTGGACGAGAGGAGATTGCTCTTCTATCAGCGCCCACTCTGCTTCGTGGCGACCCGAATGATTATCCATGCCGGGTTTGGTGAGGCAACCCTGCGGTTTGGCGTAACTGTCTATTCGCCGTTCGGGATGCTCGTGCCAGGTAATGTTAAATGCCCATAGGCGCGGGAAGAAATAGAGAGAACCATAGGGCAGGTGATCATGGATCCACCAAGCCAGCTTCATCCAATCGCCCTCATCTGGAAACGCATCTGCAAACTTGGGTAAGACAATGCAGGCCGTGGCTCCCATATGGCCATTGTTATCTCGACGATCCCAGATGTGGCCAGCAAAGTTCGCTTCGTTGGAGGCGCAGGTGTAGCCCTTCTTCCCTGCGCGCTGCATTGCGTTGCCCAGTCCGTTGACCTCACACGAGCGGTAGGCAGAACGTATCACTACACGTCCAAACTTGGACTGAAGTGGCTCCAGCAATTCGACGCACAGTTGCCTCCCCGCAGCAATCGCCAGATCGGGATCGTCGGGGATGTTCGCCAGTCCGTGGATTGCGGCAATGTCTGAAAACAGGAAATCACGCATGAAGAAGTTCGGCGACAGCCGCGTGCGCCCAAATTCATCGAGCGCCTGAACGGTTGTTGGCTTCTTCACGCAGCCCTTACTCCCACTCAATCGTCCCCGGCGGTTTGCTGGTGTAGTCATAGACCACGCGGTTGATGCCCTGCACCTCGTTCACGATGCGGGTGGCGCAGCCGGTCAGGAAGTGGGCATCGAACGGATAGACATCGGCTGTCATCCCATCGGTGCTGGTCACCGCGCGCAGGGCGCAGACGTTGTCGTATGTGCGGAAATCGCCCATCACGCCCACCGTGCGCACCGGCAGCAAAACGGCGAAGGCCTGCCAGATCGCATCATACAGCCCGGCCTTGCGGATCTCGTCGAGGTAGATCGCATCGGCCTTGCGCAGCACGTCGCACCGTTCCTTGGTCACTTCGCCCGGTATGCGGATGGCCAGGCCGGGGCCGGGAAACGGGTGGCGGCCGACGAAAATGTCCGGCAACCCCAGTTCGCGGCCCAGTGCCCGCACCTCGTCCTTGAACAGTTCGCGCAAGGGTTCGACCAGTGCCATGTTCATCCGCGCGGGCAGGCCGCCGACATTGTGATGGCTCTTGATCGTGACACTCGGCCCGCCGGTAAAGCTGACGCTTTCGATCACGTCAGGATAGAGCGTGCCCTGGGCCAGGAAATCGGCCCCGCCTATCTTCTTGGCTTCCTCGTCGAACACGTTGATGAATTCGACGCCGATGAATTTGCGCTTCTGTTCCGGATCAGTCAGCCCGGCCAGGCCCGCCATGAAGCGTTCTTCGGCATCCACCACCACCAGCGGAATGTTGTAGTGGTCGCGGAACATGGTCTCCACCTGTTCACGCTCGCCCAGCCGCAGCAGGCCGTGGTCCACAAACACGCAGGTCAATTGCTCGCCAATTGCCTCGTGAATCAGGATCGCGGCAACGGAACTGTCCACCCCGCCCGACAAGCCGCAGATCACCCTGCCTGTTCCCACCTGAGATCGGATCTCGTCGATCTTGGTCTTGCGGAATTCGGCCATGGTCCAGTCGCCCGCCAGCCCGCAGACCTTATGGGCGAAATTTGCGATCAGCTTTCCGCCATCGGGGGTGTGGACCACTTCGGGGTGGAACTGGGTGCCATAAAAGCGCCGCGCTTCATCCGCGATCACCGCGAACGGCGCGCCATCGGATACGGCCACGATCTCGAACCCGGGGGCGAAACGCGTCACCTTGTCGCCGTGGCTCATCCATACCTGGTGCCGTTCGCCCACCTGCCACAGCCCGTCGAACAAGGCGCAGGGCTGGGTGACGGTGAGGAAGGCGCGGCCAAATTCGCCGCCTTCGCCCGTTTCATGGCCGGGCCGCACTTCGCCGCCCAGTTGCTGGCTCATCACCTGCTGGCCATAACAGATGCCCAGGATCGGCACGCCGGCGGCAAACAGCAGGTCGGGCGCGCGCGGGCTGCCATCATCGGGCACGCTGGCGGGCGAGCCGGACAGGATAATGCCCTTGGGCTTCATCCGGTGGAACGCCGCTTCGGCCTGGGTGAAAGGCGCGATTTCGGAATAGACCCCGGCTTCGCGCACGCGGCGCGCAATCAGCTGGGTCACCTGGCTGCCGAAATCGACAATGAGGATGGAATCGGGGGTATGATCTGCGTCCATGCCCACGCGCTTGCCCGCTGACATTCGTTCTGTCCAGCCACCGGAGACCGCGCGTTTGTGACAGGTTGCGTAAAAACCCCCTTGCGTAATGTGCAACAGGCGTAGCGTTTTTCGCATTTGCACAATTTGTTGCTGCACCGCACAATCAGGGTCAGACAAAAGAACACCACTCCTGAACGGCTGTTACCACTTTTCAACTGGAGCAATCGCCATGAAGACCCTTCTTTCTGCCGCCGCCCTGATCGCTGCCCTGGCTGCACCTGCCGCCGCCAACACCGCTATCATCCTGGAAGTCGGCTTTGACCGCGCCCCGCGCGCCCAGGCCGAACTGACCATCGAACAGCAAGCCGAGATCGCCATCGAGGAGGCGTGCGAGAAGCCGTTCATCCGTAACCTGCGCGGACAGCAGCTGTACGAGGCATGCCTGGCCGAAGCCCGCACCAAGGTCGAAGCCGTCCTGGCAGCCCGCCAGCCGACCGAACTGGCATCGCGCTGAACCCGTTAGCCGACGGGCCGCAGCGGGTACTTCTCTCCCGCTCGCTGCGGTCTGACGCTGACTTGCAAACGGTGAGATCCTGTGTTGCAAAACACGCAACACGTGTGGATTTCTTCGCAATTGCACAATTTTCAACCCCGCCTATTTGACCCCTCAAGCGGGGCGCCCCCCTCTCCCTCCCTCCCGGGCGCCCCGCAACAGGAGCAAATACCATGCGGACTTTCGCAACCACTCTGTTCGCGACGATCGCCTCGATCGCCATCAGCGCCACCATGCTGAACGCGATCATCGTCTGACCGGCAAGCCGACCAAAGGACTTCGGATCATGATCAATCTCGCCAAGCGCGTGCTGCGCGCCTATTTCGAAAGCGTTGCCCGCCTGCCCTATCCGGCAATCTGGATGGCCTAAGCCGAGTCCGCTCGCAGGCCCCTTTCGAAGCAGAAAAACCAGCGGCCGCCCCTCACCGGGCGGCCGTTTGTGTTTGGGGGTCCGGGTCCAGGGTGAATAAGATGTGGAACAAAGGCCCTGAAGCTTCCTTTGCCCCGTCCGGATTCCTATATGGTGCACATGACAGAACCAGCCGAAACTCCGCCCGAAACCGTGCCCGCGCTGGAAAACGGCGGACGCCCGGAAAAGCGCACGGCCGAATATGGCGCCGAGAGCATCAAGGTCCTCAAGGGCCTGGATGCCGTGCGCAAGCGTCCCGGCATGTATATCGGCGACACCGATGACGGTTCCGGCCTGCACCACATGGTGTTCGAGGTATCGGACAACGCGATTGACGAAGCGCTGGCCGGACACTGCGACCTGGTGCTGATCGAACTCAATCCCGATGGTTCCGTCAGCGTGGAAGACAACGGCCGCGGCATCCCCACCGGCATCCATTCCGAAGAAGGCGTGTCGGCCGCCGAAGTCATCATGACCCAGCTGCACGCGGGAGGGAAGTTTGAAAACTCCAGCGATGACAACGCCTACAAGGTCTCGGGTGGCCTGCACGGCGTGGGTGTATCGGTGGTCAACGCCTTGTCCGAATGGCTGGAACTGGTGATCTGGCGCGAAGGCAAGGAACACTGGATGCGGTTCGAACACGGCGATGCCGTGGGCCCGCTCAAGGTTACCGGCGAAGCGCCCAAGGACGCCCGCAATGCCGATGACAACGGCTACAAGAAGGGCACCCGCGTGACCTTCAAGGCGAGCGAGGACACTTTCAAAAATGTCCTCGAATTCGATTTCGACAAGCTGGAGCACCGCTACCGCGAGCTCGCCTTCCTCAATTCCGGCGTGCGCGTACTGCTGCGTGACAAGCGCCACGAGGAAGTGGCCGAGCACGACCTGTATTACGAAGGCGGCATCGCGGCGTTCGTGAAGTACCTCGATCGCAACAAGCAGGCGCTGGTGCCCGAACCGATCTCGGTTTCGGCCGAAAAGGAAGGCATCGCCATCGATGTGGCGCTGGAATGGAACGATTCGTATTACGAAAACGTCCTGTGCTTCACCAACAACATCCCGCAGCGTGATGGCGGCACCCACCTGGCCGCATTCCGCGCCGCGTTGACCCGCACGATCAACAACTATGCCGAACGGTCGGGCCTGCTAAAGAAGGAAAAGGTCTCGCTATCGGGCGAGGACATGCGCGAGGGGCTGACTGCGATTGTCAGCGTCAAACTGCCCGATCCCAAGTTCTCCAGCCAGACCAAGGACAAGCTGGTATCGTCCGAAGTGCGCCAGCCGCTGGAAAGCCTGATGGGCGACAAGATGAACCAGTGGCTGGAGGAAAATCCCGCTGACGCCAAGACCATCATCCAGAAGGTGATCGACGCCGCCGCCGCCCGCGAAGCCGCCAAGCGCGCCCGCGAGATGAGCCGCAAGGGCGCCATGTCCATCGCCAGCCTGCCCGGCAAGCTGGCCGATTGCCAGGAACGTGATCCCGCCAAGTCCGAACTGTTCCTGGTCGAAGGCGATTCCGCCGGCGGCAGCGCCAAACAGGGCCGTGACCGGAAGACCCAGGCCATCCTTCCCCTGCGCGGCAAGATCCTGAATGTCGAACGCGCCCGGTTTGACCGGATCATTAGCAGCCGCGAAGTCGGCACGCTGATCCAGGCGATGGGCACCGGCCTGCGTGATGAATTCAACCTTGAAAAGCTGCGCTACCACAAGATCATCATCATGACCGACGCCGACGTGGACGGCGCGCATATCCGCACCTTGCTGCTCACTTTCTTCCACCGCCAGATGCCCGACATCGTGAAAGCGGGCCACCTGTTCATCGCCCAGCCGCCGCTGTTCAAGGTGGCCAAGGGACGGAGCGAGGTTTATTTGAAGGACCAGCCTGCGCTCGATCGCTATCTGGTGGAAGCCGGCCTGCAGGGCCGCGTGCTGGAAACATCGGGCGGAGCGCGCAGCGGGGCAGACCTGGCCGACATCGTCGCCCGGGCCTTGCGCCTCAAGAACACGCTGGCCTTCGTGCCGCGCCGCTACGAACCGCAGGTGATCGAGGCGATGGCGCTGAAGGGCGCACTCGCCCCCGGCCTGTCGGCGGCTGACCGACAGGCCCGCATGGCCGATGCCGCGCTCCATCTGCAGGCAGGCGATGCCGATGCCACATGGTCTGGCGAAGTGGCCGAAGACGGTAGCTTGCGGTTCCTGCGCCACTGGCGCGGGGTGACCGATGCGCATCTGGTGGAGGCCAAGTTCCTCGACAGTGCCGAGGCGCGCAAGGTTCACCAGCGTGCGATGGAGCAGGGCGATGTGTTCCTCACCCCCGTGCGGCTGGTGCGATCCGGTGCCGAAGCGGCCGAGCCCGAACCCGAAGCGGCGGACGAGGAAGAATTCGATGGGGACGCCGCCACCCCGGCGCTGATCCCGGTCTCGCCCGATGCGATCATGTTGCCAACTCACCTGGTCAATGCGGTCATGATCGCCGGGCGCAAGGGCCTGGCCGTCAGCCGTTACAAGGGCCTGGGCGAGATGAACGCGGAACAGCTATGGGAAACCACGCTGGACCCGGAAAACCGCGCGCTGCTGCAGGTCAAGGTGGAGGACGCCGACGTGACCGACGAGATCTTCACCCGCCTGATGGGCGACGTGGTCGAACCGCGCCGCGAATTCATCCAGGACAACGCGCTTAACGTGGCGAATCTGGATACCTAGCCTGCCAGCGCAGGGAGGCCCGCCAGCCACTGGCCGAGCAGGCGGTTGAACGGGAAGGTGAAGAACCCGGCGATCAGCAGCGCGCCAAGCACGATGCCGCGCACTTCGGAGCGGTGGCCCTTCGCGTCATGCCGCCGCGCTTTCAGCACCAGCCGGGTGCAGACCACCAGGGTGAGCACTGACAACAGGTGTATATAGCTAAAGGTCCCTGCGTTGATCTGCCGGATGAACAGGCTGGCAATGGCGGTCGAGACCATGGCGGCCAGCCACACATAGCCCAATTGGCGGTGTGACCGTGTTCCCCTGCGCCGAACCAACATGGCCGGGGTGAGGACCAGCGCAATTGCGATGGTGGCAAGGTGAAACCATACGAGTCCCGACAGCAGATGCCATTCCCCCTGTCCCCGCCATAGCGCCGCCAGCAGCGCCACCAACATCGCCAGCGCCCCGATGGCGAGGGCATTGTCGAATGCGGTTGGCGCCAGTGGATCAACCCGGCGGATCGGTTTGTCAGCCAGACTGGCCATCATCCATGCTCCTTGTGGAAAGCGCCGCCGTTTGCAATTGCGACTGCTCTACCTCGCTCGCCAGGCTCGCCTCCAACACCTTGAACCGGGGGCAATCAGGCATCACGCTGCGATAGAAGGCGACCAGTTTCGCCATGTCTGCGCGGTAATCACCGGTGGGCATGACAGGCGGTCCGATGCCCCCGAGCTTGCGTTCATGATCGACCCATGCGGGCACGATCGGCACGCCCGCGCCGTGGGCGATATGGTAGAACCCGGTGCGCCAGCGGCCGTCCGAACTGCGCGTGCCTTCGGGCGCAATCACCAGCGCCATCTCGTCTGCCGCGGTGAACGCGCGGATCACCGTGCGGACATAGCCGCCGGGTTTGGCGCGGTTGACCGGCATGCCGCCCATGTCGACCATGAACCGCCGCAATGGCCAGCGGAACAACGTGTGCTTGCCCATGAAGCTTGGCTTCATCCCCAGCCTCTGCACCGCGCCGGCAAAGAAGATGAAATCCCAGTTGGTGGTGTGCGGCACGCCGAGCACGACATATTTGCGGGCATCGGGCGCGCGCCCCTGCAACTGCCAGCCTTTCATCTTGTACAACCGGTCAAGCAGCCGCCAGACGAGGCGCGAGGACAGGCTCAGCTTCAGTTCGGGCGTGTTCAAAGCTGTGTCTGCGCCTGGTAGAACACCTGTGCCCCCGGTCCCAACGGCAGGTCCAGCGCCACCCAGCCGATCACCATGGTCACGCCCACCGCCATAAAGGTGAGCGCGAACGGCAACATCAGCGCCAGCAACGAACCCACGCCAAAGCTCTTGTCCCAGCGCCGCGCGAAACCCAGGATCAGCGGGAAATAGCTCATCAGCGGGGTCATGATATTGGTGTAGCTATCCCCCATGCGATAGGCCGCCGTGGTCATTTCCGGACTGATCCCCAGCAGCATGAACATCGGCACCACCACCGGCGCCAGCGCGCTCCACTTGGCGGTGGCTGACCCGATGAACAGGTCGAGGAACGAGCCGAACATCTGCACGCTGACCAGCAGCAATGGCGCAGGCAAGGCCAGCGCCGCCAGCGCCTCGGCCCCGTTGATCGCCAGGATCGGGCCCAGCCTGCTCCAGTTGAACATGGCCACGAAATGCGCCGCGAAGAACACGAACACGATATAGGGGGCGATGGTGCGGATACCCTGCTGCATCATGTCGGTGACATCCTTGGATGATTTCACCGTGCCGGTCGCCGTGCCATAGGCAATGCCCGCCGAAACGAACAAGACGAAGAACCCGGCAATCAGCGCGCCATACAGCGGCTGCAACCGCGCGGTGCCTGTCGCCGCCTGGTTGATCAGCGGGGTATAGCCCGGCAGCGTTGCCAGCGCCACGAACAGCCCGACGATGACCAGCGCCACCACCCCCGCCCGCCGCAAGCCGCGCCGTTCGGCCGGGTCCAGCGCGGTGCGGGCCAGTTCGGCGCGGGTGTCCTCGTCCACCTCGCCGGTCCAGGCACCCAGGCGCGGCTCGATCACCTTGTCGGTGATGAACCAGATGACCGGGATATACAGCACCACGATGGCCAGGATGAACCACCAGTTGCCCGCCGGGTTCATCATCCAGCCGGGTTCAACAATGCGCGCAGCTTCCTGCGTGAAGCCGAACAAGACCACATCAATCTGGCCGGGCGTGATATTGCCGGCATAGCCGCCAGAGACAGCCGCAAAAGCAGCGGCAAGCCCGGCGAGCGGATGGCGTCCGGCGGCGGCAAACACGATTGCCGCAAGCGGGATGTAGACCACATAAGCCGCGTCCGAAGCGTGGTGCGAGACCATTCCGATCAGCGCGACAATCGGCGTCAGCGCGGCCTTTGGCGCATTGCGCAACGAGGCGCGGATAAGCCCTGAAAACAGTCCCGACCGCTCGGCCACAGCCGCGCCAAGCATGATCACGAGGATCAGCCCCAGCGGGGCGAACCCTGCCATCGTGCGCGGCATCTCGACCAGCAGCAGCGCGATGTTCTCGGCTGAAAACAGGCTGGTTGCCTGATAGGTGATCGTGCCATCGGCCAGCACTGCGCCGGTCGGAGCGACATCTCCGGTGTAGGAGAGCGAGGCCGACCAGCCCAGCATCGCCCCGATGGTGGACAGCACCATCAGCGCCGCGATCAGGTAGACGAAGATCATCGTCGGTTCGGGCAGCAGGTTGCCCACCCGTTCCACCCAGCCAAGGAAACCGCGCTGGCGGGGCGAAGCGACGGGATCGGGCTGGCTCATGCGGTCACTTTCGAAAGTGGGTCCGCGTCATTAGGCCGCTATTCTGCGCCCATGTCCAGATGCTGCGCCATGAACGGCAGCACCACGTCCTGGAACCGGGCGCCGATCTTGTCGGTGTGGGTGCCATCGTAGATCGCCCATTCGTGGTCGATGCCGAACTTTTCCAGTTCCTGGTGGATCAGCGTATCGTCACGCACCAGCCCGTCGCGGTCACCCACGTCGCTACCGATGGCATCGAAACTTTGCAGCGCCGAGACATGGCTGGAGACCATCGCCAGTGGCGAGTTGGCGGCCCAGCGGGCCAGCACCATCTCGTCCACCTGGCCTTCGGCATTGATCGGCCAGTCAACAAAGAACGGAGCGTTCTGCGGGTTGGGTGCCCAGGCGACCGCGCTGGCCAGCCCGGCGCGCATGCCAAAGCCCGATGCATCCACACCGTCGCGCGGCACGGCGGCCATGGCGGCGGCGCTCTCCACCGTCTCGCGGCGGGCGGACACGCAGCACGCGCTCTGCGCCCAGATCGAATCAAACACCTCGGGATGCGTCATGCCGACCACCCAGGTGCCGTATCCGCCCATCGAATGACCGGCCAGGCCGCGACCTTCGCGGGTGGCGATGGTACGGAAATTGGCATCGATATAGCTGACCAGATCCTGGGCGATGAAATCACGGAAATTGCCCGTGGTGACCGAGTTGGAATACATCGATCCGCCCATCGCGGTCAGGGTGTCGGGCACCACCACAATGAATTCGCGGCCCGCAGCGGCATTGGTGGCAACGGCGGTAGGCACCTGCATGTAATCATAGAAATCGCGGCCCGAGATGGCGAAACCGTGCAGGTAATAGACCACCGGATAACGGCGGCCGGGGTTGCTGGCATAGCTGGGCGGCAGCACCACCATCGCCTCACGCACGGTCGCGTTGCCTTCAAGATTGCCTTCCAGCGAAGCGCCTGGGACCATGACCGCCTGCACCGTGATACCGGCGGGAACAGCGGCATCGGGCGCAGAAATATTCTGCGCCAGCACCGGGGATGCGGCCAAGACCGCAATGAGCGCGACGCCAGCGAGAGCCATTTTCTTGAGCATGCTTATTATTCCCGGTCCAAATGATTAGCGAAGAAAGGCAATACCTCGGATCCGATGCGTTCGGCAATGCGGTTGCCGTGATCGCCTTCGTACAGCTCGAACTGGTATTGCACGCCGAACCGGTCGAGTTCGGCCATGAAGGCGCGGTTGCCTTCCAGCAGGAAATCCGCATCGCCGATATCGATCGCGAAGGCTTCCAGCGCGTTCAGCGCAGGCAGGTATTGCGGCAGCAGGACCAACGGCGAATTGGCCGCCAGCCGCTGATTGACCAGCGGATCGATCGTGCCATCGGCCAGCAGGCCGGTGTCGATCTTGAGGAAATGGTCATCGGCCGGATCGGGCGACCAGGTGGCTGCAGTGGACACGCCGGCCAACTGGCCGAACTGTGCCGCCTCCAGGTCCGCCGGGGTCATCGCCTCGATCGTGCGGGCCTGCTCGGGCGTCATCGTCATCGGCGGCAGGCAGCAGGCGCTCATCATGTAGATGGAAGAGAACACCCCGGGGTTCTTCATCGCCAGACGGATCGTGCCGTATCCGCCCATCGAATGGCCCGCCAGGCCGCGGCTGGCCGGGTTGGCGATGGTGCGGAAATTGCCATCGACCCATGCCACCAGATCGGTCGCCACCATGTTCTCGTAATCGCCAACGGTCGGCCCGCTGGAATAGAACCCGCCGCGCAGGCGGCTGAAACCGTCGGGCATGACCATGATGACATCGTTGCCCGCATCGTGCGCGGCCTGCACTGCTTCGTGCAAGCGGAAACCGGCCTGCTGCGCTTCGACCGGTGCCCAGTAACCGTGCAGGTAATAGACCACCGGATAACGGCGTTGGGGGTTCTCGTCATAGCCCGGAGGGGTCACGACATAGGCCTTGCGCTCTGCCGGATTGCCTTCGAGGTTGCCTTCTATCGATGGCGAATGGAATGTCATCAGCGTGGCGCGCGCCTGGTCCTGCCCCACCGCGGGTCCGGTGGCGATGGTGACGGCGGCGGCGGATGCCATGGCGAGCACGCCGAACAGCGGATTTCGCATGATTGTCCCCTCAAGTAGTTATGGCCGGTTCATTTCCGGTCCATCTGCCCGGTCTATCGGGTCTGGCCGAACTTCACGCCTCTGCGCCGCCTTGTCCAGCACCTTTGCGTAGCACTTTGTCGCACCGGCCCGCACCAGGCCGCACCGGGTCAAAGGCCGACCGCGATTGATTGCTGGTCAGGCTGGCGAGGGCCGCCTATCCTGCTTGCCAACGGATCACCTGACCATGCTCGACCCTTTCGCCCCGGCCTCTATGCCTGCCCCAGCGCCTGAATATCTCGGCCCCGACCAGGCCGCAGAGCAGGCCCGTCTGCGCGTGCTCGAGGAATTCGAGGCCGAAACGCTGGAGGACGACCCTGAACTGCAGGCCATCGTCCGCTTTGCCGCGCGCCTGTGCGGCGTTCCGGCTTCGATGGTATCGCTGCTGGATGGGCGGCGGCAGTATTTCCTCGTCCGCACCGGACTGGAGGAGCGCGAGACCCCGCGCGAGCTATCGTTCTGCACCCATGCGCTGGGCAAGCCGGACCTGATGGAAGTGGCCGACGCCACGCAAGACCCGCGCTTTGCCGAAAACCCGCTGGTAACCGGCGCGCCCGGCGTGCGGTTCTATGCCGGGCAGCCGCTGGTGTCGGATGAAGGTGCGCCTCTCGGCACGCTGTGCGTGATCGACCTTGTCGCGCACGATGCACCGCTCGACAGTTTCCAGCGCGAAGGCATGGCGGTGCTGGCCCAGGCGGCAATGCGGCGCTTGCGCAGCCAGCGCGAAGGCCGGGCGGCAGGGCGGCAGATCGCCCACAGCGAGGCGCGACTGCGTGCGCTGGCCGATTCGATGCCCGACATCGCCTTTTCGGCTGATGAGCACGGCCAGATCGATTACTTCAACCGCCGCTGGCACGAATACACCGGGATCGACCTGGCCCAGACCGACAAGATCGCGGCCGAAGTCGTCCACCCTGATGATCACGCCAAGGTCTGGGCCAAGTGGAACCACGCGCTGGCCACCGGCGAGCCATACGAGGACGAACACCGCCTGCGCCGGGCGGATGGCCTCTATCGCTGGTCACTGGCCCGCGCCAATGCGGTCGATCTTGGCCCCGATCTTGGCCCCAACCTCGGCCAAGGCCAGCGCCGCTGGTTCGGCACGATCACCGATGTCGACGATGCGCACAAGCAGTCCGAAGCACGCGACACGCTGGCGCGCGAACTGTCGCACCGGATCAAGAACATCTTCGCAGTGGTCAGCGGGCTGGTCTCGCTGGAGGCGCGCAAGGCACCCGAGCACAAGGATTTCGCCGATCGCATCGGACAGACGTTGCAGGCGCTGGGGCGGGCGCATGATTTTGTGCGGCCGACCAGCGGCGCGGTACAGGAAAGCCTGGTCGGCCTGCTGGATGTCCTGTTCGAACCCTATCGCACGGGCACAAACTGCCCCCGCGTGGTGGTCAGCGGCATAGACCAGCCGGTTTCGCTCAAGGCCGCCACCCCGCTGGCACTGGTGTTCCATGAACTGGCGACCAACTCGGCAAAGTATGGCGCGCTGTCGCTGGAAGGCGGAGAAGTGCGGCTGGAGATTTCCGCCGCGGACGGGCGCGTGCATCTGGGCTGGAAGGAATGCGGCGGCCCGGCGTTGGGCGCTGATACAGCAGAACCACGCGTGCTGGGCTTCGGCTCGCGCCTGGTGGACCTGGCGGTTACCGGCCAGTTGCAGGGCCGCTGGGAACGCCGGTTCGAAGTGGACGGGCTGGCGGTCGACCTCGACGTGCCGGCCACGGCGCTCGCTTCCTAGAAGGCCGGCTCAAACCCCGCGCCTTCGGGCCAATCCGGCCCGACCAGCGCCATCACCTTGAACAGGTCACCCATCTGCGCAGGTTCGACCAGCCGATCGCGCGCCGCCAGCAGCGATGCCTTGTGCTGCGGGGCGAACCCGGCCAGCGCATCGGCGCGGGCATCGATCCCCAGTGCGGTCAGCCACTGGCCTTGCGTGGTGGTGCCGATCCATCTGGCACCGCGCGACTGGGCAACCTGCTTCATCTGGGCAAAGTCGACATGCGCGGTCAGGTCCGCCTCGCCCGGCGCGGCCAGCGGATCCAGCCTGGTATGGCGGCGGATCGCCTGCAGGGTGGAACCAAAGCGCGGGGCCGCATGGCCATAATCGATGAATAACGCTGCACCGCCCTGGCTCACCAACCGCCCCGCTGCCTCGAACATGGTTGCCGCCGCGCCGGGACAGGTCTCGATCACCGTCCCGAACTCGACCTTGCGGCGCGCCTCGGGCACGGCGGAATCCATCGGCTGGCGGCCCGGAACCAGTTCGAACCGGCCCTGCTGGTCAAGGCCCACCATCACTTCACGCCAGCCTTCCTGCGTCATCACCAGTTGCCGTATCGGCAGCGCATCGAGGAATTCGTTGGCCACGATCAGGACCGGCCCGCGCCGCGGGACAGTGGACAGGTCATCATGGAAGATCGCCTCGGGCACCTGCTCCAGCTGCGCATCGCGCAACCGGGTGGAGCCTTCGACCAGGTGCGTGCGCGGTTCGAAGCCATAGCGCTTCATCGACCGCAGCGCATCGCGCGCCAGGAACCCGCGCCCCGGCCCCAGTTCGACGAAATGGGCCGGCTCCAGCCGTCCGCCGCGAACCCACACATCGGCCAGCCACAGCCCGATCAATTCGCCGAACATCTGGCTGATTTCCGGCGCGGTAATGAAATCTCCATGGTCGCCGAACGGATCGCGCCGGGCGTAATAGCGCGCGTTGGATTCGCCCATGAACTGCATCAGGCTGATCGGCCCGGTGGCCATGATCAGGCGGCGGAAAGTCTCGGAGAGTTCGCCTTCAGGCATCGACCGCGGGCATCAATCGGCTGGAGCAACGTAATTGCTGGCCAGCGGCGGGCGGCTGAGCGACCAGATAATCAGCACCAGCCCGGTCAGGATCAGCGGGATGGTCAGCCACTGGCCCATGTTGAGCCCGGTGCGGATGGCGAATTCGGTCAGGTGCGCGTCAGGCTCACGATAGAATTCCACCACGAAGCGCCCGGCCGAGATCAGCATGGTGAACATGCCCACCAGCAAGCCCGGGCGATAACGGGCACGCGTCAGCCAGAACAGCGCCAGCAGCACGACCACAACCAGCAGGCCTTCCAGCGCCGCTTCGTAAAGCTGGCTGGGATGGCGCGGTTCTGGCCCAGCACCGGGGAACACCATGGCCCACGGCACGGCCGATTCCACCGGCCGACCCCACAACTCGCCATTGATGAAGTTGGCCAGCCGCCCGAACAGCATCCCGAAGCCCACATTGACCGCGATATAGTCGCACACCCGCATGAAGCTGAGCTGGCCGCGCCACGAGACATAGGCAATCGCCAGCACGGTGCCGATCAGCCCGCCGTGGAAGCTCATCCCGCCGCCCAGCGTGTTGAACATCTCCCAGGTGCCGATGAAATCAGGGCGGTAGAACAGGACATACCCGAGCCGGCCGCCCACGATGATGCCGATCATGCAATAGAAGAACAGGTCATCCGCGTGGCGCTTGGCCATCGGCGCGCCGGGGGCGGCGATCATCTTGCGCAGGTGCCAGTAGCCCAGAACCAGCCCGGCCAGATAGGCCAGCGAATAGAACCGCAGGGTGAAAAAGCCGAGGTCGATCCCGCTCGTCAGGCCAAGATCGGCCCAGTTCATCGCGCCGCCTGTTCCTGCGGCCAGTAGTTCGAGCATCCTTGGGGTACCTTTGTTGCTGGCAGCGGCAATGGCACAGCGGGCCGGATGGTGAAAGCCAGCTTTTGCACTATTGGCCCGGGCGCACTATTGGCCTTGGCGTGCCCTTGACCAATCTTTCCCGCCAGCGCGCCATCATCGATCGCCGCGTGCTCGTTGCCGCCATTACCGAAGCCGTGGAGGCCGAAGGCGCCGCCGCCGCGCGCCGGACTATCACCGCGCTGCTGAAACAGGCGCTGGATGACGGCCGCGCCGAACTGGCCGAGCGGCTGGCCGCCCGCCCTGCCGCCGGTCACGAGATCACCCACGGACAGGCATTCCTGGTCGACCAGATCATCCGTCTGGTGCACGATCACGTGGTGGGCGACCTGTATCCGGTGGCCAACCGGTCAAGCGGCGAGCGGCTCGCGTTGATCGCGGTGGGCGGCTACGGACGCGGCGAGATGGCGCCCTATTCCGATGTCGACATCGCCTTCATCACGCCTGCCAAGCCCACTGCCTGGTGCGAACAGGTGATCGAGGCCATGCTCTATTTCCTGTGGGATCTGGGCCTGACCGTGGGTCATTCCAGCCGCAGCCTCGATGAAATGGTGCGCCAGGCCAAAGGCGATCTGACCATCCGCACGGCGATCCTCGAAGGGCGCTATCTGTGGGGTGACAAGGACGTGCACCGCATGGCCGAAGAGCGGTTCTGGGGCGAGGTGGTGCCGGGTTCCGAAGCCCAGTTCGTGTCCGAAAAGCTGGCCGAGCGCGACGCGCGGCACAAGCGGATGGGCGATTCGCGTTATGTCGTCGAACCCAACGTAAAGGACGGCAAGGGCGGGTTGCGCGACCTTCAGACATTATACTGGATCGGCAAATACGTCCACCGCGTGCGCAGTGCGGCCGAACTGGTCGACAAAGGGCTGTTCACGCCCGAGGAATATTCCAGCTTCCGCCGGGCCGAAGGGTTTCTGCTGGCGGTGCGCTGCCACCTGCACACGCTGGCCAGGCGCGGCGAGGACCGGCTCACCTTCGATCTGCAGCGCGAAGTGGCGCGGCGGATGCGCTATTCCGACCGGCCGGGCAAAAGTGCGGTCGAACGGTTCATGCAGTTCTATTTCCTCCAGGCCCAGCATGTCGGCAACCTGACCGGCGTGTTCCTCGCCCAGCTGGAGGAACAGGCGACCGCCAGCCGAAAGAAGCCCGGCCTGCTCGACCGGTTCATGACCCGGCGCAGCAAGGCGGTGGATGGCTATCCGCTGCATGGCGGCAAGCTGTCGGCCGCAGGGGATGACTGGTTCCGCGACGACCCGGTGCGATTGCTGGAAATCTATGCCGTGGCCGAACGCGAGGGGCTGGAAATCCACCCCGAAACGATCCGCATGATCCGCCGCGATGCCGGGTTGATCCACGCCAGTGTGCGCAAGGACGAGCGCGCCAATGCCGCCTTCCTCGAAGTGCTGTGCGGCAAGCGCGATCCCGAAACCGTGCTGCGGTGGATGAATGAATCTGGTGTGTTCGGCAGGTTCGTGCCCGATTTCGGCAAAGTCGGCGGGCAGATGCAGTTCGACATGTACCACCACTATACGGTGGACGAACACACCATCCGGGCGATCGGCCTGCTGAACCAGATCGAACGCGGCGAGCTGGCCGAGGATCATCCCCTGGCCACCCGCATCATCCCCGGCCTCAAGTATCGCCGGGTGTTGTATGTCGCCACGCTGCTGCACGACATCGCCAAGGGGCGAGGCGGCGACCATTCGGTGCTGGGGGCCGAAGTGGCGCTGAAGCTGTGCCCGCGGCTGGGGCTGACCCCGCACGAAACCAAGCTGGTGGCCTGGTCGGTGCGCTATCACCTGTTGATGAGCGCAACCGCCTTCAAACGCGACCTGTCCGATCCCAAGACCATCGAAAGCTTCGCGAGCGAGGTGGAGGACCTGGAGAAGCTGGGCCAGCTGGCCGTGCTGACCATTGTCGATATTCGCGCGGTCGGCCCCGGCATCTGGAACAGCTGGAAACGCCAGCTGCTGGCCGAACTGTACAACTATGCCGAAGAACGCCTGCGCGCCGATGATGACGAAGGGCTGCAAGAACGCCGCTTTGCCGCCAAGCGCGCCGAAGTGGCCGAGATCCTGGGCAAGGATGCCCACCTTCTGCAAGAACTCGATAGCCGGTTCGACCGCGATTACTGGCTGCAGGAACCGGCCGACATCATCGCCATCAACCTGCCGCAATATGCCGAGGCCAGGCGCGACAAGGATTCCCTGTCGATCCACACCGGCTATTATCCGGCGCGCGGGGCCACGCTGATCAGTGTGATGGGCGACGATCACCCGGGCCTGTTCTTCCGTATCGCCGGGGCAATCAGCCTGGCCGGCGCCAACATTATCGATGCGCGCATCCACACCACGCGGGTGGGCAAGGCGGTCGACAATTTCCTGGTGCAGGATCCCTTGGGCAAGCCGTTCCGCGAAGCGGACCAGCTGGTCCGCCTGAAGAAGAGCATCGAGGATGCGCTGGCCGGCCGGATCGATATGGTCCCGCGGCTCGCCGCCCGCCCGCTGCCCCGCACCCGCGCCGAAAACTTCCGCATTGCCCCGCTGATCCTGTTCGACAACGAGGCATCGGACCGCTTCACCGTGGTCGAAGTCAACGCCACCGATCGCCCGGCGCTGCTCAACCGGCTGACCCGCGCCATGTTCGAAGCCAGCCTGATCATCAATTCGGCCCACATCACACAGTACGGCGAACGCGCGGTCGATACGTTCTATGTAACCGACCTGCTGGGCCACAAGATCTACAGCAAGGACCGCCTGGCCCGCGTCGAACAGGCCCTGCTCGATGCTATCGCGGCGGGCGAACCGCAGGGCGAAGCGGCGGAGTGAGCGACCGATCGCACTGATCGTGGAACGAGGGCAGGATGAAACCAGGTGGGATGGCAGCGCCGGTGGAAGCACCTGCCGCCTGAGACTTTACGCCTGAGACTTTACGCCTGAGACTTATGTCAGCCGCCTGACTGGCGGACGAAATGCTCGAACACATAGGGGCTGAGCGGCTGGGCAAACTTGCAGCCGACTTCGAAATCGCGGGCCCAGCACACTTCGGCCTCCAGGATGGAAATGCCCGGCAGGTGAATGCGCAACATGGTGCCGACCTTGGGCATATCGGTCAACGACAGGCGAAAGCCTTCGGGCGTCATGTCGCGCAGGCGGGCCATGTGCCATTGGCGATGGCCGATCCTGACCTCGCATTGCCGGTCGAATTCGGCGCGCAGCTGACGACGCTGCTGGTCAGCGGGATCAGGATTGTCATGCATAAGGTTAATCCGTCCCGCGCAGTTCGCTATGGTTACCACATATTGCACTGCAGCATAAACAGAATTGCAGTGGGCGACTAACGCCCGCCGAACAAGGCCGTTCCCACCCGGATGTGCGTTGCACCCAGCATAATGGCGGTTTCGAAATCCCCGCTCATACCCATGCTGCGCCCTTGCAGGCCGTTGTCGCGCGCCAGCTTGTCGAGCAGGGCAAAGAACGGCGCCGGTTCGATATCGGCAGGCGGCACGCACATCAGACCGGCGAGCGGAATGTCGGCCGCGCGCGCCTGGGCCAGCAACGCGGGCAGATCGGCAATCGCGCAGCCGCCCTTCTGGTCCTCGGCCCCCACATTGACCTGGACGAAGCACGGCACCCGCCGTCCCGCCTTGTCCATTGCCTTGCCCAGCGCGGTCACCAATGATGCGCGGTCGAGCGAGTGGATCGCGTCGAACAGCGCCACGGCTTCATCCGCCTTGTTGGATTGCAGCTGCCCCACCAGATGCAGCACGGTATCGGGATAGCGCTCCTTCAGTGCAGGCCACTTGGCAGCGGCTTCCTGCACCCGGTTTTCACCGAAGACCCGCTGGCCGGCTGCGAGCAGCGGCAGGATTGCTACCGCCTCGTGCATTTTGCTCACCGCGATCAGGGTGACTTGGTCAGGCTCGCGCCGGGCAATGGCGCAGGCCTTGGCGATGCGGGTTTGCACGTCGGCAAGAAGATGGGCTGCATTTGCGGTCATCCCCGCGCTATAGCGCCGCAATGCCGCTGATCCAGCCCTTCCCCGCGCTTTGGCTGTTGTCCGACCAGCGCAATGATGCCGGACTGGAAGCTGCGCTGGCCCGCCTGCCGCGCGGATCGGGCTTCATCTATCGCCACTATCACCTGCCACCGGCAGAGCGGGTGGCAAGGTTCCGCCTGCTCGCCCGCCTTGCCCGGGCGCGCGGCCATGTGGTGGTGCTGGCCGATTCGGCGCTGACCGCCCGCGAATGGAGGGCCGACGGAATCTATGGCGCGCCGCTGTCGCTCTATCCCCGGCGGGACGATCTGCTGCGGCTGGCCACGGTGCATTCGCTGGCCGAGATCGGCCAGGCCGTCCGCACGGGGGCCCACGCCGTGCTGCTGTCGCCCGCCTTTGCCACCCGCACCCACCCCGGCGCGCCCAGCCTTGGCCCGGTACGCTGGCGCTTGCTGGCGGCGCAATGCCCGCTGCCGGTCATCGCCCTGGGCGGGATGACCGGGCACACCGCCCGCAGGCTGCAATGGCCACACTGGGCGGCAATAGATGGCCTCAGCTGATCTGTTGTTTTCCGCACCCCCATCCGGGGGCGCGGTCCTCGGTGCTGATCCCTCCACTTCGCTGCAGGGCACCTGCGGGCGCGCATTTGCGCTAAGGTTCGGCTGGTCGCCGAACGGATGTGATGTCGGCGCTAACGGCGAAACTCATTGACCTGGAGTCCGCGGGGATTCACTATGCCGCCTCGCGGAACGATGAGGGAACACGGGCATGGCAACGCGCGCCCGCAATGCGCAACCTGGTGACTGGAAAGCAGCCTTCCGCCGCTCGTTGGCGCGCGTATGCCAGCGATCCGGATCGGTCATCCTGTTTGCGTTGATGGTGTTCCTGGCCCTGGCCATGATCAGCTACAGCCAGACCGACCCCTCGCCTTCCACCGCCGCTGGTGCCGTGATTTCCAACTGGATGGGGCGCAGCGGAGCCTGGGCGGCGGAACGCGCGCTGTGGTCGTTCGGGCTGGTATCGGTGCTGTTCCTGCCGCTGCTGTACGCTTTTGCCCGCAAACTGTGGCGCACGGCAGATGCCAGCGAGCAGGATGACAACCCGGCCATTCGCATGGCCAAAGGCCGCTGGTGGCGCACCACGCTGGTCCTGCTGCTGGCGATGGCGCTGCTCAGCACCGTGCTGGCCATGGTAAGCAATCCTGCCGGATGGACCCAGCCTGCCGGGCCGGGCGGAGTGGTTGGCCTGCTGGGCGAGGGAGGCCTGCGGGCCTTGTCGGGCCGCCTGCCCGAAGCGGGGCAGTTCTGGGCCATGCTGGCTGGCGGCCTGGCCGCGCTGGCGGGCGGGGCATTCCTGGCGGGCAAGGTGTTCGCAGTCGACTGGGCCGGGCTGCTGACCCTGCCGCAAGCCCTGCGCCGCACCCCTAGCCTGCCGGGCAGCAACGCCAATCCGTTCAAGGCGCAGGCCGAAAAGCGCCGCGCCGCTGCCGAAAAGCGGCCCGAGCCGGTGCAACTGGCCAACAGCGACCGCAAGCCGCCGGAAATCGTCGATCCCAGCGCGCCGCCCCGCCCTGCACGGGCGAGCAAGGCCACCCAGACCGATATGTTCGCCCAGTTCGCGCTGCCCAGCCTTGATCTGCTGGAAAACCCGCCGCCCGATACCGGCCCCAAGCTCGACAAGCTGGCGCTGGAGCGCAACGCCCGCCTGCTGGAAAACGTGCTCGACGATTTTAACGTCAAGGGCGAGATTACTGCCGTGCGCACCGGTCCGGTGGTGACGATGTACGAGCTGGAACCGGCGCCGGGCATCAAGGCCAGCCGGGTGATCGGCCTGGCCGAGGATATTGCCCGCAACATGAGTGCGATCAGCGCCCGCGTGGCCAGCATTCCGGGCAAGACGGTGATGGGTATCGAACTGCCCAATGCCGACCGGCAGATGGTCAGCTTCAAGGAAATGGTCGCGTCCGAAGCTTTTGCCGACAGCAAGGGCAACCTGCCGATCATCCTGGGCAAGGATATTGCAGGCGAGCCGGTGGTGGCCGATCTGGCCGCCATGCCGCACCTGCTGGTGGCGGGCACCACGGGATCAGGCAAGTCGGTCGGCCTGAACTGCATCCTGCTGTCGCTGCTCTATCGCTTCAGCCCGGTGGAATGCCGGATGATCCTGATCGATCCCAAAGTGCTGGAACTGAAAAGTTACGACGACATCCCCCACCTGCTGGCCCCGGTGGTGACCGAACCGCACAAGGCGATCCGGGCGCTGAAATGGGCGGTCGAGGAGATGGAGCGGCGTTACCGCATGATGAGCGATATCGGCGCGCGCAACATCTCCGGCTTCAATGAACGGGTGAAGACCGCGGTGACCAAGGGCAAGCCATTGGGCCGCCGCATCCTGACCGGATTCGATCCCGATACGGGCGAAGAAATGTTCGAGGACAAGCTGCTCGAATACGAAGTGCTGCCGCAGATCGTGGTGATTGTCGATGAACTGGCCGACCTGATGGTGACCGTGGGCAAGGAAATCGAGGTATTGATCCAGCGGCTGGCGCAGAAAAGCCGCGCCGCCGGCATCCATCTGATCATGGCCACCCAGCGCCCGTCGGTCGACGTCATCACCGGCGTGATCAAGGCCAACCTGCCCACCCGCATCGCCTTCAACGTGACCAGCCGGATCGACAGCCGCACCATCCTGGGCGAACAGGGCGCGGAACAGCTGCTCGGCAAGGGCGACATGCTGTACAAGCCCACCACCGGCGCGCTGAAGCGGATCCACGGCCCGTTCGTGTCGGACGAGGAAGTGGAAGCCGTGGCCGCCCACTGGCGCGCGCAGGGTGAGCCATCGTACATCGGCAGCGTTACCGAGGAGCCGGAGGATGACGGCTACGGCGGCGGCGGCGGGTTCGGGTTCGAGGACGAGTTTACCGCCAGCGACAACCCGGACGAGCGCAAATATCGCCAGGCCTGCCAGATCGTGTGGGAGAACCAGAAGGCCAGCGGCTCATGGCTCCAGCGCCAGCTCGGCGTGGGCTACAACACCGCCGCCAAGCTGATCGAACGGATGGAGGAAGACGGCATAGTCGGCCCATCCAACCACGTGGGCCGCCGCGAAATCTACCGCGACCGGGATGGGAATCCGCTCTGATACTCGATTTGCGGTACTGTTAACCCTGCTGGGGGAAGCGCTGTTCATCCCCGCAGATTACCATTCGTGGCACGACAGCACGAAAAGGTGATGGCCATGTTCGGATTTTTCAAGCCCAGGGCGGCACCGGAAGGGCCGTTCACCATCGACTTCGATATTGCGATCGATCGCCCGGCCGACGAAGTCTTTGGACTGGTCGACTTTGCCGATCCGCGCAATGCCAAGAAGCAGGTCGGCACAGTGGAGCCAACCGGACCAAGCACCTTCCGTATGCAGCTCGACCTGCTGCCCGACAGGGTGATCGACATCCTGGTGACCGAGGCCGAGGCACCCCGCGTTTATGCCTTCGAAGCCAAAATCACCCCGCAGGCCGGACGCCTGGCGCACAGTCACGAGCGCTACGAAATCGAGGCGACAGGAGAAAACTCCTGCATCCTGCGCCTGATCACCAATGTCACTTTCGAGCCAGGCCTGACCATGCGCCAGTTCGAGAGCGAGATCATGATGATGTCGTCTGCAGTGAACAACGCCCTGGCCAAGCTGAAAATCCATGCCGAACAGGGTGTGGAGGCGATCCGCGAGATCGAACGCCGGCAGACCACCTGATCGGCACGCGGACGAGGATGTATCCCCGCCCGCGCGACCAGATCAGAAGCCGGACGAAAGCTGGACGTACCAGTGCTGCGGCCGGGCATAGATCCGTTCGGCATAGCCGAGCGTGCCCAGCGAAGCGTTGCCCTGGATCAGGTACTGCTTGTCGAACAGGTTGATCACCCCGGCCGAGACCGAGACGGTTTCATTGACCTGCAATCCGAGCGAGGCGTTGGCGGTGAAATAGCCGTCCTGCTCGATCTCGGGCACGCTGCCGGTGAGGAACACCACGCTCGAGGTGTAGCTGCCATCGAACCGGGGCGTGAGCACCATGTCATCCACCAGATCGATGTCATAACCGATCGAGAGGTTGCCCTGGAACGATGGGGTCAGCGGCTGGTCATCACCCGGCGCCACCGTTGCCGTGGTGCCGGGAACCGGTGTGATCGAGCGCCGCGCCGCGCCGCGCCGGGTGACCGGCGCAGCTTCGGCATCTACCTGACCCCGCAGGGCAAGGATGACCTGGCCCACCTGCGGCTACGGGTGATCGCATCCGACAAGGCGCTGACCAGCGCGCTCGAACCGGCCGAAGTGACCGAACTGCGCCGCCTGTTGGCCAAGATCCACGGCTGACGCGCCGCCATTCAGGAGGTCGGGCCGCCTTTTTTCCTGTGCCGCTCGACTGCCTGCATGAAGGCCAGCAAATCGTCGGCATCAATATCGAGCACTTCGTCCCAATCCTCCATCACCGCCTCGATATCGGCATGGGACACGGTATCGCCGATGCTTTCGGTCACCGGCGGCGAGGGGACCACCAGTTGGTGCGGCCAGCTATGGCCAGTCAGGTTGTTGTACAGCCAGGCGGCAAGCGCGAGTGCCAGCACATTGGCGAGGAAGGGCAGCAGGTAAAACCAGCCCCATTGCTCCGGCCCGGTGGCTCCCAGCGCGCAGAGCAGGGCACAGGCCCCGCCCGGCGGATGGAGGCTGCGGGTCACGCTCATCGCCGCGATGGCCAGGCCCACTGCCAGCGCGCCACCGATAACGGGCGATCCTGTAACCAGGCCAGCGCCAATCCCGACGAACGCCGAGACCAGATTGCCCGCCATCACCGGCCACGGCTGGGCCAGCGGACTGGCGGGCACGGCGAATGCAAGCACCGCACTCGCCCCCATCGGCGCCACGATCATCGGCAATGCCTGATCGAACGGACCCAGCAGCAGCGCCGTGACCAAGGCGGCCAGCCCGATCCCGATGAATGCGCCCACCGCCCCGCGCAGCCAGCCGAGTTGGCCGAGCGCCGCCTGCGGCATCAACCGGGCAGAATGGGCAAACAGCGATCTAAGCACGCGTCAGGTCCGCCTCAGGCCTCTGGCATGCGGCAGGAATAGCTGGCCGCGATGGTCGCATCGCCGCCGGTGTAGTGGGCATAGGTCGGGTGCGGACACAGCGGCATCTGGCCAGGCTGGCCGTCGGACCGGCTGGCAGGGACCGCACCGGGTGCCGCGCCGCCTTCGGTCCATTCCACCAGCGGGCCGAGCAGGTCGAACTGATCGAATGCGTTGCCTCCGGAACAATGCATCATGCCCGGCACCATGTAGAACCGTGCGGCATTGTCCCATGCATCGGCACCGTTGGCAGCGCGGGCGCGCTGGAAATAGTCCCACGTGTCGAAGGCGGAAAACCACGGATCGGACACCCCGTGGAAATAGATCACCTTGCTGCCCTTTGCCAGGAAGGTGGACAGGTTGGTCCAGTAGGCGGTGTCGGTCAGCCGGCCCACGGCATCCCACTGCACGGCGTTGATACGCTCGTCGATGTCGATCGTTCGGTCGGTGCTGGCAGGGCCGAACGGGCCGGGTGCACCGGCCGGCAGGTATCCGGGCAGGCCCGCGCCGGTGAAGGTGATCCCGCTGTCCCACGGAATCGGCACATAGATCGGGCGGCCGGCTGCATCGCGCGGTCCGGCGAACATGGCGGTCAGCGCCTCTACCTTGGCGGGCGACAGGCAGCCTTCGCGCTGGCCCGCGCTGCACGATAGCGCGGCGGGCTGGAAGCTGCGACAGGCCTCGACATTGGCGATGATGCCATCGGTCCGCCCGTCCCGCCCATCGCACTGACGGCGAAGTTCGCTGTCCACCAATGCCCGTTCGGGCGCGCTGAAGCCGGCCGGTCCCGCTTCGCTGGCAGGCAAGGTGGCATTGAGCAGCACCTGGGCATATTCGATGCCAAGGTTGGAATGGCCCGGGCGCATCGCCGGGGCGCCGATGGCTATGCCATCGAACAGCTCGGGATAGCGCTGGCTGGCCAGCATCCCCTCGCGCCCGCCGGTGGAACAGCCGGTCATGTAGGAATGGTGCGGAGCCTGGCCATAGAACCCGGCAGTGATGGCGCGGGCGGCAAGCGTAACCGTGCGGACCGAGGTTTCGGCAAAATCGAGCGAGGCGCGCTGGTCGGCATGGAAGCTGGCATCGAAACCCGCGCCCTTGTGCCCGCTGTCGTGGCTGGCCACGGCAAAGCCGCGTTCCAGCGCGCTGCGATTACCCGCGGCCACCGGTCCGGTGGCGGGACGGATCGAGCCGTTGAGCCCGCCGCCACCCATCAACAGGAAGCGGCCGTTCCATCTGATCGGCAGGGCAAGCTCAAAGCCGATGCCATATTCAACCCGCGTTCCATTCGGGCCAGCTCCGGTTCGCCGGTTGATCATGCCCTCCACGTAACAATGCGGAGGCAGCGGCGCAGCCCCGCCGGGCTCGGCAGGAGGCCCTGCGAGGCGCAGGATCGCTGCCGTGACCGTGGCGTCGCCTGCAGTGCTTCCGATGTAGGAGTTACAATACGAGGCCATCTCATCCAGCGCAAAAGGATCAAACTGCGGCCGTGGCGCCACTTGCGACTGGGGATGGGCGGCCGACGCGGCAAAAAGCGAGCTTGCCAGCAATAGGGCGGCAGATGTGCGCGACTTGGCCATGGCTGAATTCCTCTCTTGCTCCGTCAGGGTGGCTAGCAAGGTCAGGCGGGCGCAACAACCGGCATCGCTGCACCGCATTGAAACTGACATGCAACCGGCTAAGGTGTGTGCACAGGCGCGACGACTGCGCCGAACGGGAGAAATCTATGATGCGCCTGAAGCTGGCCGCCCTGGCCCTGTCCGCAATGCTGTTTGCCGGAACTGCCACGGCGCAGGATGTCGACCCGTTGTGGGTCGCCAGCTGGACCGCCAGCCCCCACGCGCCGCTTTCCACCGAAGGCCCGTTTGCTGCCGCCAGCTACGAGAACGTCACGATCAGCCAGGTGCTGCGGCTATCCGAAGGCGGCACCGGACTGCGGGTACGCTTTACCAACCGCTATGGCGCGGGGCCGCTGGCTATCGGCCAGGCGCGGGTGTTCCGGATCGATGATGCAGGCGCGGAAGTTCCCGGCACCAGCCGCATGCTGACTTTCGGCGGCGAGGCGGGCGCGGTAATTCCGCGCGGCTCGCCGTTTGCCAGCGATGTGGTCACCCTGGACCTGCCCGATCTGGCGCGCATCAAGGTGGAAATGTTCCTGCCCACCAGCACCGGCCCCTGCACCTGCCACCTCACCGGGCAGGACGTGCTGGCCGTCTCGTCCCCCGGCAACCACGTCGGCCAGGAGTGGGAACCCGCCTCGACCGCCGGTTACCGCGCATTCCTCCACACGGTCGAAGTGTTGAGCCCAGATGCGAGGGGCACGATTGTGACCTTCGGCGATTCGATCACCGATGGCGTCGGCTCCACCCCGGGCACCAACCGCCGCTGGCCCGATGTGCTGGCCAACCGGCTGGACGCGGCAGGCATGGAATATGCTGTCGCCAATGCGGGGATCAGCGGCAACCGCGTCCTTTCCCCCGGCATGGGCGAGAGCGCGCTCGCGCGGTTTGACGAGGACGTGCTGGCCCTGCCCAACGTGACGCACCTGATCATTTTCGTGGGCGTGAACGATATCGGCCAACGGTTCGGCCCTTCGCGCGGCGGCTTGCCGGGGTTGACGCTCGACCAGCCGCAGATCGATGCAGCGCAGATGATCGCCGGTTACCGCCAGCTTATCGCTCGTGCGCATGAAAAGGGCATCACGGTCATCGGCAGCCCGATCGGCCCGTACAAAGGCGCGAGCTACTGGACGCAGGAAGGCGAAGCGGCGCGTCAGACGATCAACGACTGGATCCTGAATTCGGGCGAATTCGATGCCACAACCCGGCTCGATACCGCCTTTGCAGACCCGGCCGATCCTGCGGCGATGCGCGATGGCTATCACATGGGCGATTTCCTGCACGGCTCGGATGCCGGACTGGCAGCCGTGGGCGAGAGCATCGACCTGGGGTTGTTTTCACCCCAACGCTAAACACTATGCCCGTTCGCATCGAGCGAAGTCGAGATGCTGGGCGCTGGTGTCTCGACTTCGCTCGACACGAACGGAACCCTGTGTGCGCTATCCAGCCAGGAACGGCGCGGAAACCTCTGCCGGAACGCGCATCACGCGGCCCGTGGCCCGGTCCACCATGGCCCAGGTGGTGCGGGCGCGGACCAGCGCCTTGCCGCTAGCATCGGTGAAGGTGAAATGCCGGTCGAACCGCGCGCCTGTTGGCCCTTCACGGATCTCGGTCAGCGCGGTCACCGTGTCGCCCAGCCGCACGTTGCCGCGATAGTCGATCTCGTGCCGGGTCACGACCCAGGCATATTTCGCCACATGCGCCGGATCGCCATCATGCTGCCAGTGGGCGGTGGCGATGGCCTCCATCCAGTTGACCCACACGCCGTTGTTGACGTGGCCCATCTCATCGATGTGCCGCGCCTCGGCGGTGAATGTCATGCGATAGGAGTTCATCCGATGCAGTGATCGCAAGCGAGGAAGAAATAAATCCAGAAGCCGGCGGGCACCAGCAAGACGGGCAGGACCAGCAAGAGCCAACGTGAAGCGCCGCGCCACATTGCCAGCGCCAGGAAAACGCATCCCACCAATCCCGCGAGCACTGTCGGCTGGAACAGGATTGCGCCTCCAAACGTGGCGGCCACCAGGCCGATCTGCACGCAGCCCGCACCAAGTGCCAGCGCGCCGAACAGCCCGACAGGCCTCATTCCGCAACCCCAAGCTGCCACAGGATGAAAGCGGCCTCCTCGGCATCCTCGCGCAGGCTCTCGAACCGGCCCGAGCGTCCGCCGTGGCCCGCGCCCATGTTGGTCTTGAGCAGCAGCACGTTGTCATCGGTCTTGGTCACGCGCAGCCGGGCGACCCACTTGGCAGGTTCCCAATAGGTCACGCGCGGATCGTTGAGACCCGCTGTCACCAACATCGGCGGGTAATGCTGTGCGACCACCTGATCATATGGCGAATAGCTCAGGATGTGGGTGAAGGCGGCTTTGCTTGCCACCGGGTTCCCCCATTCGGACCATTCGCCAGGCGTCAGCGGCAATGTTTCATCCAGCATGGTGCTGAGCACGTCGACAAACGGCACATGTGCCGCCACCGCGCCGAACAGTTCGGGCGCCTGATTGACCACCGCGCCCATCAGTTCGCCGCCGGCAGAGCCGCCGCTGGCGCTGATCCGGCCTTCTGCCGTATATCCCAGTTCGGCCAGCCCGCGCGCCACATCCACGAAATCGTTGAAGGTGTTGGTGCGTTCTTCCATTTTGCCTTGCAGATACCAGCGCCGCCCCAGATCGTCCCCGCCGCGAATGTGCGCAATGGCATAAGCCATGCCGCGATCGACATAGGACAGGCGGTTGGTCGAGAACCCCGGCGGCACGGCATAGCCATAGGCCCCGTAAGCATAGAGGTGCAGCGGGCCGCCCTGTCCACTTTGGCCCATCGGACGATCCTTGCGATAGACAATACTGACCGGAACCAGGGTGCCATCGCGCGCCGCAATCTCCAGCCGCTCTACCGTGTAGAGTGCAGGATCATAGCCCGAGGGGATTTCCTGCACCTTCAGCGTTTCCAGCCGTCGGTCGGCCACGTGGTAATCATAAACGGTGCCGGGCGTAATCATCGACTGGTAGGACAATCGCAGCGCATCCATCGCCCATTCGGGATTGTCGCTCAGGCCCGCGGTATAGCTCGCCTCGGGAAAGGCGATCTGTTCGATCCGTGCCGGATCATCGTAATACCGCACCTGCACCTGATCCAGGCCGGCCAGCCGCCCTTCGGTGACGTAGAAATCGCGGAACAGGTCCACGCCGGTAAGGTAGAACTCGTCCGAACCCGGGATCAGCGTGGTCCATTCCGCAGGGCTCGCCAGCGGCGCGGTGGACAGGCTGAAGTTCACATGATCGGCGTTGTGATGGATGAACACGGTGGCGTCCTTCACGTCGACATCGTATTCCACCCCGGTTTCCCGCGCGCGGACCAGTTGCGGCGTGCCCAGCGGGTCGGACGCGGGCAGCACCCAAGCTTCGCTGGTCTCGTTATCGCCGGTGGCCAGCACCAGCCATTCCTCGTTGCCGGACAGGCCTGCGTGAACGGTGAAGCCCAGCTGCGCCTCGCGGTAGATTTCCACGTCCTGGGCCGCATCGGTGCCGATGCGGTGGACGCGCACGTTGTCCACCCGCCAGTTCTCGTTCGCCACGCCATAGACCAGCATGGTGTCATCCGCCGCCCACACCAGCGAAGTATTGGTCTCCTCGATCACATCGGGCAGCAGTTCGCCCGTCTGCAAATCCTTGATCCGCACGGTGTAGCGTTCCGACCCGTCGGTATCGATCGCATAGGCCAGGTAGCGGCCATTGCGGCTGATCGAGATGTCGTTGATCGACAGGTATTCGTGCCCTTCTGCCAGTGCATTGGCATCGAGATAAAGCTGCGCCTCGCCACCCGAAACGGGGCGGCGGTAGTATTTGCGATACTCGCTGCCCGTTTCGTATTCGGCCCAGTACAGCCATTCGCCATCCTTCTGCGGGACGGTGGCATCGGCCTCCTTGATCCGCCCGCGCATCTCGGAAAACAGCGTCTCGACCAGTGCGGAGTGTGGGGCCATGGCCGCTTCGAAATGGGCGTTCTCGGCATTGAGGTAGGCCAGCACAGCGGGATCATCGACCACCGGATAGGACTGGTCCTTGAGCCAGTGATAGGGGTCGGAAATGGTGATCCCGTGGCGGCTGTAGGAATGGTCGCGCTGCTCGGCGATGGGCGGGGCAGCAGGTACGGGCTGGTTCAATGGGGTCTCGCTCGATTGGGCTGGTGCGGGCAGGCTGCCGAAGGGAAACAACGCCAGGACGGCGGCGGCAAACTTGATCATGCGGCTCATGGGTGAAAGAATGATCCTTCTGGCAGTAAGCGGCGCAGCGGGAAAGCCCGGGTCGAGGCCTGTTGCGCTTGGTGGAATGTGGTACGATATCTAGTTACAGATACAACCGGAAGCAATTGTTCGATGTTGATGAAAACCCATGAAGCCCGTCTTTTTGCCCTGCGAGAGGAGCTGGCCCGGCGCGGACTGGCCGGATTCGTGATTCCGATCAGCGACGAACACCTCAGCGAATATGTCGGCGGCTATGCCCAGCGGCTGGCATGGCTGACCGGGTTCGGCGGATCGGCGGGCACGGTTGCGGTGTTGAAAGATCGCGCGGCGATCTTCGTCGATGGCCGGTACACCTTGCAGGTGCGCGATCAGGTGGATGGGCGATTGTACGATTACCAGTCGGTGCCGCAGGATTCGCTGGCAGACTGGCTGGCCGAACATGCCCCGGCGGGCGCAAAAGTCGGCTTCGATCCGTGGCTGCATACGCAAGGCTGGGCCAAGTCTGTTGCACAGCGGTTGGCCAAGGCCGGGGCTGAACAGGGGGCCGAGCTGGTGGCCGTGGACAGCAATCCCGTCGATGCCGTGTGGGACGACCGGCCCGAACCATCGGCTGCCCCGGCGTTTTTGCAGGACGAGGCGCTGGCGGGCCGGTCCAGCGCCGACAAGCGCAGCGCAATTGGTGAATGGCTGAAGGCCGAAGGGTTGGATGCCGTGGTCATCAGCGCGCTGGATTCGGTCGCCTGGGTGCTCAACATTCGCGGGTCGGACGTGGAACGCACGCCGGTGGCGCTGTCATACCTCACCGTCCATGCCGATGGCACGGCGGACTGGTTCATCGCACCCGGAAAGGTGCCAGCCGACCTCGCCGCCGCGCTGGGCAATGCCGTGCGTGTGCGCGACCGCGCTGACTTCGCGGCAGCGCTGGGCCAGTTTGCCGGCCGTAATGTGGCCAGCGATCCGCAGCGCTCTGTCGCCGCCATCGTCAACGCGCTGGAAGCAGCAGGCGCCAAAGTTGTCGCGCTGCCCGATCCCGCCGTGCTGCCCAAGGCGGTCAAGACCGTGGCCGAGCAGCAGGGCCACCGTGCTGCCCAGGCGCGCGACGGAGCGGCAGTCTCGCGCTTCCTGCGCTGGCTGGCGGTCGAGGCACCCGATGGCGGGGTGGACGAACTCGGCGCCGCCGCAAAATTGCAGGCTTTGCGCGAAGCCTGCGGCGATCTGCGTGATCTGTCGTTCGATACCATCAGCGGCGCCGGTCCCAACGGCGCGATCGTGCATTACCGGGTCAGCGAGGAAACCTGCCGCAAGCTTGAGCCGAACAGCGTGTATCTGGTCGACAGCGGCGGGCAGTATCCCGATGGAACCACCGATATTACCCGCACGGTGTGGATCGGACCGGACGCGCCCCCGGCCGAGATCAGGGATCGCTACACCCGCGTGCTCAAGGGCCATATTGCGCTGGCCGTGCAGACGTTCCCGGCGGGAACCACCGGATCGCAGCTCGATACGCTGGCCCGCCAGCACCTGTGGGCGGCGGGCCTCGACTATGCCCACGGCACCGGGCACGGGGTAGGCAGCTTCCTCAGCGTGCACGAAGGCCCGCAACGCATCGCCAAACCCCGCGGCGGCCAGGGAGGCGGCGAGCAGGAGCTGCTGGCAGGCATGTTTCTGTCCAACGAACCGGGCTATTACAAGACTGGCGCATACGGCATCCGGATCGAGAACCTGGTGCTGGTAGAGCCGCGCCAGATCCCCGGCATGGAGGGCGATTGGCTCGGCTTTGAAACGCTGACGCTGGTGCCGATCGACCGCACATTGGTGGACCCTGCGCTGCTAACGCCTGCCGAGATCGCGTGGTGGAACGGCTACCATGCGCGCGTGCTGAAAGTGATCGGCCCGCAACTGGACAGCGCCGACCGCGCGTGGCTGGAACAGGCTTGCACGCCGCTATAACCTGGCTGCGAATCGGGGCTGCTATCGAAGCCGGACGCGCGACAAATTGCGACACTAATGCCCCGGCCCGGCATAGACCTGCGACAAGCTGGGCCTAGAAGGTTGATCGAGCAACGGGATGCCGCTCCTCCTCCCCCCTTCCTTGGAAGACGGCGTCTCGTTGCTCAAGGGGGCGCCAACGATGAAGGAAAATCCCATGTCCAGGAGCCTTACCCTTTCCATAGCTGCTGTAGGCCTGTTGCTGTCCGGTGCCGCGATTGCCCAGGCCGTGCCGCCCGCAGGCTCGCCCATGCGCGAAAATGCCCGCCCTGAAATGACCCGTGCTGCGGTGCAGGAACGCGCTGCGCAAATGTTCGCTCGGCTTGATGCCAACACCGATGGCAAGATCGACGCTGCCGATCGCGTTGCCCGGAACGCTGCCCGGAACGCTGCCCGGAATACTGGCCAAACCACGGCCCAAGCCACGGACCGTACCAGCGCCCGCTTTGCCCGGCTCGATACCAATGCTGATGGCGCGATTTCTGCCGAGGAATTTGCCGCCCCCGGCAACCCGCGCCGTGGCCGCATGGGCGCAGGCCGGGCTGCTGCCGACGGCGAAGTGCGAGCTGAAGCGCGGGCCGAAGCGCGGCCCGAGGGGCAGCGCGGCATGCGGCGGATGGCCCGCCAGGGCGACAGGCGGGGCGCGATGGGCAATGCCCGCGCCGTGCTGGGCCAGGCAGATACCGACAACGATGGCACTGTCTCGCAAGGCGAGTTCAGTGCCGCCATGCTCGCCCGGTTCGATGCCGCCGATGCCGATGCCAATGGTATTGTCAGCCCCGAGGAACGCCGCGCAGCGCGCCCGGAAGGTCGCCGTGGGGGCCAAACCGATGGCAGGCGTAATCCTATGCATGGACAGCGCGGCTCAAGCGGCTAGTCTGGCACCAAGGGGATGAATCAGACGCCGATGAACGAACAGGCCGAAATCAGGCTGCTGCTGGTCGATGACGAGGCCAGCCTACGCGAGCCTTTGGCAGAGTACCTGGTGCGCCAGGGCTTTGCCGTCACGCAAGCCGCCGATGCGGCGCGCGCCCGCGTGCTGTTACAGGACAAGAAGCCCGATCTGGTGCTGCTCGACATCATGATGCCGGGCGAGGACGGACTGTCGCTGTGCCGCCACCTGATCGAAGCCCGCCAGTTGCCGGTGATCTTTCTCACCGCACGAGGCGAGGCGACCGACCGTATTGTGGGGCTGGAAATCGGTGCTGACGACTATGTGGTCAAGCCGTTCGAGCCGCGCGAACTGGTGGCCCGCATCCGTTCGGTCCTGCGCCGCGCGGGCCGAGCCGGCCCAGCAATCGAATCCGATGCGATGTATGATTTCGAACGCTGGCTGCTCGATCCGCTCAAGCGTCGGCTGATCGATCCCGATGGCACCGTGGTGCCGATCTCGTCGGCCGAATTCCGCCTGCTGGTGGCCTTCCTCGATCATCCGCGCCAGGTGCTGGACCGCGACCGGCTGCTCGATATGGTGCAAGGCCGCGAGGCGCACCTGTTCGATCGCGCGGTGGACAACCAGGTCAGCCGCCTTCGCCGCAAGATGGAAGAAGACAGTCGCGATCCCAAGCTGATCCAGACCGTGTGGGGCGGGGGCTATCGCCTGGCGGCAGACGTGCGGCGGATTCCACAAGATCCCACCAGCAGCCCGGACTGATGCGGCGCTTTCTTCCGCGAAGCCTGCTGGGGCAAATGCTGCTCGCCGTGGCCGTGGCGCTGCTGGTGGCGCAGACGATTTCGGCGTTCCTGCAATACCGCGAATCCGAGCAGCGCCGCGAAGGCATCGCCGCCAACAGCCTTGCGTTCCAGCTGGTGACCGAACCAACTTTCGAATTCCGCCAGCCCAATGCCCGCCAAGGTGGTCGCGATAGCGGCCGCGACCGGGGCAACGCGCTGGGCCGCTGGCAGCGTTTGCGGGTGCAAAAGGCACCGGAAATGCTGATCCAGCCGGGCGAAGTGCGCGACAGCCAGCGCGAAGAGGCCCTGCGTTCGATCCTGCTCGACCAGGGGGTCGATCCGGCGGAACTGGTGGTGGTGAGCAGGCGGCTGGCCGATGATCCCTATGTCATGTCGCAATTGCAGGAACAAGAACGCGGGGACTGGACCAGCGGCCGGATCCTGGTGGCCGGGATGCGGCGGCAGGATGGCACCGAATGGACCGTTGCGCGCTGGTCGATTGGCGGCTCCGATCCGGGCCGGCTGGGCGCGCTGATCGGCCAGACCTTGCTGCTCTATGTCCTGCTGGTGGGCGGCCTGGCCTTCCTGCTGATGCGTATCACCCGCCCGCTCGCCGCGCTGGCCGACCGCGTGGAGCAATTTGCCGAGACCCGCCAGACCGCCGGCCAGCTTGAACCATCCGGCCCCGAGGATACCCGTCGCCTGATCATCGCTCACAACGCCATGGAAGCGCGGATCGTAGCGCTGATCGACGAGAAGGACGTGATGCTGGGCGCGATCGGCCATGACCTGAAGACCCCGCTCGCCGCGCTGCGCGTGCGGATCGAATCGGTCGAGGACGATACCGAGCGCGGCCGCATGGCGCGCACGATCGAGGATATTACCCGCTCGCTCGACGACATCCTCTCGCTAGCCCGCGTGGGCCGGCCAACCGACCCGCTCGAACGGACCGATCTGGCCGCGCTGGTATCCTCGGTGGTCGAGGAATACGAAGACATGGGCGAGCCGGTGGAACTGGGCGAAACCGCCCGCATGGCGCTCAACCTGCGCGCCACCTGGCTGCGGCGTGCCCTGCGCAACCTGATCGGCAATTCACTGCGCTATGGCCAGGCGCCGCATATCTCGCTCTCGCGTGAGGGCCGCGAGGCAGTGATCCGCATCGATGACAGTGGCCCTGGCATTCCCGATGGCGAGATTGGCAAGATGGTGGAACCGTTCACCCGCGGCGAGGCCTCGCGCAACCGAGAGACCGGCGGGGCGGGCCTGGGCCTGACCCTGGCCCGCGCCATCGCCGAACAACACGGTGGCCGACTGGTGCTGGCCAACACATATGACGCCAAGGGTGCTGTAACCGGCCTGCGCGCCGAAATCAGGCTGCCGCTGGAAAGTTAGGGTATTCCCCTCACATTCCCGCCACGAGCAGGGGCGCCTCAGCGCATCAGGCCGCCAATCAGGTTCCTGACAAAACGCCCCGCGATCGATCCGCCGAATTCGGTGGCGATGGTGCCTGCCGCGCTGGTGGCGGCGGTGCGCATCGGATTGGCGCTGCTGCGCCGCCCGGTGATGGCAGCAGCGGCAACCGAAGCGGCAGAACCAGCCGCTGCGCCCAGCGCCGCCTTGCCCGCCTTTTCCCATAGCGAAGTGGTCTTGCGTGGCCGGGCGCGGACTTGCTCCTCGCCCTGTTCTGCCACTTCCACCGCCGTGGCCGCTGCATCGGCGGCCTTTTGTTCCAGCACCTCGGCGGCGCTGTCGCGATCAACCTTGGTATCGTACTTGCCATCGACCGGGCTGATCGACTGGATGATCGCCCGCTCCTTGGGCGTGATCGGGCCAAGCCTGCTGCGTGGTGGCTTGACCAGCGTGCGCTGGACCACGCCGGGCGCGCCATCCTCCATCAGGGTGGAAACCAGCGCCTCGCCGGTTCTCAGCTCGGTTATGGCCGTCTCGACATCAAGGTCAGGATTGATGCGGAAAGTTTCGGCCGCGGCCTTGATGGCCTTCTGGTCCTTTGGCGTGAAGGCGCGCAGCGCGTGCTGCACCCGGTTGCCCAGCTGGCCGGCCACTTCTTCGGGAATGTCGATCGGGTTCTGGGTGATGAAATAGACGCCCACGCCCTTGGACCGGATCAGCCGCACCACCCGCTCGATCGTGTCGGTCAGCGCCTTGGGCGCATCGTCGAACAACAGGTGCGCCTCGTCAAAAAAGAACACCAGCTTGGGCTTTTCGGGATCGCCCACTTCGGGCAGGCTTTCGAACAGTTCGGCCAGCAGCCACAGCAGGAAGGTGGCATACAGCTTGGGGCTGCGCATCAGCTGGTCAGCCGCCAGCACGTTGATATAGCCGCGCCCCTGATCATCGCAGCGCAGGAAATCGTCGATCTCCAGCGCCGGCTCACCAAAGAACTGCGCCCCGCCCTGCGAATCAAGACTGAGCAACTGGCGCTGGATGGTGCCCACGCTGGCCTTGGACACATTGCCGTATTTGGCGGTCAGCTCGGCCGCGTTCTCTGCCGTGTACAGCAGCATGGCCTGCAGATCTTCCAGATCGAGCAGCAACATGCCCTTGTCGTCGGCATAGCGGAACACGATGTTGAGCACGCCTTCCTGCGTCTCGTTCAGGTCCAGCAGGCGGGCCAGCAGCAGCGGACCCATTTCCGATACCGTGGTGCGGATCGGGTGGCCCTGCTGGCCATACAGATCCCAGAAGATCGCCGGATTATCCGAATAGGCATAGTCGGTCATACCCAGTTCCGCCGCGCGGCTTTGCAGCTTGTCGGCATGTTTGAAAGTGGGCGATCCGGCCATCGAAATGCCCGCCAGATCACCCTTCACGTCGGCCACGAACACCGGGACGCCTTCGGCCGAGAAGCTTTCGGCCAGACCCTGCAAGGTCACCGTCTTGCCGGTGCCGGTAGCGCCCGCCACCAGCCCGTGCCGGTTGGAACGGGCGAGGTTGAGTACCTGGCTGCCGCCGCTGGCATCCTTGCCGATGAAAATATCGCCCATAATCCGCCCCGTTTGCTTGAAATCGTTGCGCTATGCTTGGCGCAGGCAGGCGCGGGCGGTCAAGCAATAGACATAGGCTAATTTCCGGCTAGAGCGGGACCATGGCTGGCCCGCACCCTTTTGTCCTGCTGGATGATGCTCGCGCCGAAGGGGCGAGTGATGCGCAATTGTTTGAACATCCGCGCGCCGTATTCGTCGCCCACAGCCCCGCCGATGTGGCGCGCGTGCTGGCCGAGGCTGACGCCGCGCGGGCTGCAACCGGCGGCACCCTGGCCGGCTATCTTGGTTATGAGGCGGGTCTGGCGCTGGAACACCGGCTGCAGCCGCTGGCCGATGCCCGCAGCGGGGCGGCCGGTCCGCTGGTATGGTTCGGCCTGTTCGACCAGGTGACTACTATCCCGGCGGCTGACATACCCGCCTGGCTGGAACAACGCGGCGGAACCGGCCGCGCCAGCATCGGCCCGATGGAACCGCAAGTGTCCACGGGCGCCTATCTCGAAGGGTTCGAACGGCTGCAGGAAGCGATCCGCGCTGGCGACATCTACCAGGCCAATTTCACCATGATGCTGGCCGGCGCGGCGACCGGCGAGCCGCTGGCGATCTACCGCGCCATCCGCCCCACGGCCAAGGCCGGGTATGGCGGAGTGGTGTTCGACGGATCGCACTGGCTGCTGTCATTCAGCCCCGAACTGTTCTTCACGCTGAAAGGGCGCGAAGCCAAGGTCAAGCCGATGAAAGGCACGCGCCCACGCGGTGCCAGCGTGGCAGAAGACGCGGCGTTTGCCAGCGAACTGGCCGAATCGGTCAAGGACAAGGCCGAAAACCTGATGATCGTGGACCTGATGCGCAACGACCTGTCGCGCGTGGCCGAGGCTGGATCGGTGCGGGTGGAGCGGCCCTTTGCCATCGAAAGCTATCCCACGGTGCACCAGATGGTATCCACTGTGCGCGCCACGCTGAACGAAGGGCTTGGCGCGCTCGACATGATCCACGCGCTGTTCCCCTGCGGATCGATCACCGGGGCACCGAAAATCCGGGCGATGGAACTGATCGGCGAGGTGGAACGCGATGCTCGCGGGCCGTATTGCGGGGCTATCGGCCGCATCGGCACCGCGCCCGATGGCACTGCCGATGCCGCCTTCAATGTCGCCATCCGCACCGTTCGCCTCACCCCGGGCGAGAACAATCGCCACCAGGCCGTGGCCGGCGTGGGCGGAGCCATCGTGGCCGACAGCCAGGGTATGGGCGAATGGCGCGAATGCCTGGTCAAGGGCGGCTTCCTGCGCGGGCCGGCATCGGGCGCGGACCTGATCGAATCGATGCGGTTCGATCCCGAAGCGGGCATCCCCCTGCTCGAACTGCATCTCGAACGCCTGAAGGCGAGCGCGGCCGCGCTTGGCTTTGCCTTCGATCGCCATGAAACGCGCAACCGCATCCAGGCGCTGTGTTTTGAACTGGTGGAGCCCGCCAAGCTGCGCATCCTGCTGGCGCGCAGCGGCGAACTGACGCTGGAGGCGCAACCGCTGGCCACCGGCGCGCTGCCTCCGCTGGTCCGCTGCGCAGTGATGCCACTGCCGGTCGTCACCGGCGACTGGCGACTGCGCCACAAGAGCACCGATCGTTCGTTTTATGACCAGGCAAGGCAGGCCGCCCAGGCGATCGGGGCCGACGAGGCGCTGTTCGTGCGCGACGATGGCCTGCTGACCGAAGCGAGCCATTCCAGCCTGTTTGTCCAGCGCGATGGCGTGCTGCTCACCCCGCCGCTGGCGCTGGGCCTGCTTCCCGGCGTGCTGCGCCGCCATCTGATCGAGGAAGGCCGCGCAGTGGAGGCCGAACTGACGGCTGGCGATCTGGCCCAAGGCTTCCTGCTGGGCAATTCTGTGCGCGGATTGATGGAGGCCAGACTGTTATGACAAGGCTCAGCCAGCACCTTCAGCGGATCGAGGCTTCGCCCACGACCGCGATGACCGACCGCGCCACCGCCCTGCGTGAAGCCGGGCGCGACATCATTTCGCTGTCCGTGGGCGAACCCGATTTCGCAACTCCGCCGCACGTGATCGAAGCGGCCAAAGCCGCGTTGGACGCTGGCGCCACCAAGTATACCCCCGTCACCGGCACGATGGCGCTGAAGAAGGCCGCCTGCCTCCATTTCGAACGCGATCTGGGCATCGCCACCGATCCCTCGCGCGTGATCATCAGCGCAGGCGGCAAGCAGGCGCTGTTCGAGGCGATAGTGGCCACTGTCAGCGAGGGGGACGAGGTCATCGTGCCATCGCCGTGGTGGGTGTCCTATCCGCAGATGGTGCGCTTTGCCGGTGGCAGCGTGGTGCCCTTGCGGACCCATGCGGCACATAATTTCCGCTTCGATCCGGGCGATGTCGAGGCACTGATCGGCCCGCGCACCAACTGGCTGATGCTCAATTCGCCGGGCAATCCCACCGGGGCGGTCTATCCGGCCGACATGCTGCTGGGAATCGGCGAGGTGATCCGCCGCCATCCCGGCGTCATGGTGCTGTCCGACGACATCTATGCGCCGTTGAATTACTCTGATGGCCCGCACGCCACGCTGGCCAACCTGTGCCCCGATCTGGCGGACCGGATCTGCACCGTCAGCGGTGTATCGAAAAGCCACGCGATGACCGGGTTCCGCATCGGCGTGGCCACCGGACCGACATGGCTGATCGAGGCAATGGGCACGCTGCAAAGCAATTCCAGCGGCAACCCCGCCGCTGTCAGCCAGGCGGCCGCCGTGGCCGCGTTCGAAGGGCCGCAGGAATTCCTGGCCGACTGGCGCGAGATTTTCCGCCGCCGCCGCGACATGGTGGTGGCCGGGATCAACGCGATCCCCGGCCTGTCCACCCCGGTGCCCGACGGCGCGTTCTATTGCTTCATCGATGCTGCGCCGCACATGGCCCGGTTCGGGGATGACAAGGCACTGGCGCTGCACCTGCTGGATCACGGCGTGGCAGTGGTGGCCGCATCGGCGTTTGGCGGCAGGGACGGCTTCCGCATATCTTTTGCCACCGCCGAGGATGTGCTGGCCGAAGCGATCCGACGGATTGGCGCCGCCCTGGCCTGAACGGCGCTTGCCTTGATCTGCCCACCTGTGGTTCGACAAACCCGCCAAAACAGGCCAATGGCGGGCCATGACCGATTTCATTATTCTGTACGAAGATGCCGAAGCGCTGGTGATCGACAAGCCGGGCGGCCTGCCGATCGACACGCCGCGCAAGCGCGGGCCATCTATCGAAGCGCGGCTGGACGAGCTCAAGCTGGGTTTCCAGCGCCTGCCGCAACCGGCGCACCGGCTCGATACCGATACCTCCGGCTGTCTGCTGCTGGCGCGCAATCCCAAGGCGCTGGTGCGGTTCAACAAGGCTTTTGAACAACGGCTGGTAGGCAAGACCTATCTCGGTATCCTGGCGGGTATCCCTGAACTCAAGGAAGGCGAGATCGACCTGGCGCTGGCCAAGATCAGCAGCGAGAAGGATGGCTGGCGGATGATTCCGGCCAGGAAGGGCAAGCCCAGCCTCACCCGGTGGCGCGTGGTGGCCGAGGTGGGCGGCCGCGCACTGGTGGAATTTTCGCCCGAGACCGGTCGTACCCACCAGATCCGCGTCCACGCCGCCAGCGGCATCGGCATCCCCCTGCTGGGTGATCCGGTCTATGGCGAGAAGGCCGGTTTCGCCCGCACCATGCTCCATGCCAGCCGAATCGAAGTGGGCCGCGAAGGCAAGCCGCCGATCGTTGCAGAAGCGCCGATGCCGGCCGATTTTGTGGCCCAGGGTTTCTGAACCATGGGCAGCGTGCTCGACCGCGCGCTGGAGCTGGTCGAGGAAAGCTTCGTTACCGCATCCGGCCCCGGCGGGCAAAACGTCAACAAGGTGGCCACCGCAGTGCAGTTGCGGGTGGACGTGTTCCAGCTGGGGCTGACCCCGGCAGTGTTCGAGCGGCTGAAGACACTGGCCGGATCGCGCATGACCCGGCACGGCGAGATCGTGATCGACGCGCGCCGCTTCCGCACGCAGGAAGCCAACCGCGCCGATGCCCGCGCGCGGCTGGGCGAACTGATCGAAGCAGCCCTGGTCGAACCCAAGAAGCGCGCCCGCACCACGGTCAACCGGCCAGGCAAGGTCAAGCGGCTGGCATCCAAAAAAGCGCGCAGCACGGTCAAGGAAACGCGCGGCAAGGTGGATTGGTAGGCAGCCACTCTGCTTGACTTTACCCCGATTCTGTCCCAATGGCCCGCCCCATGCGGCGGCGCCTTGCGCGTCGCCTGTTGTTTTTTGGGGCCAGCCGCGATCACGGCGCGCCCGAACCTGAATTTGGGAATTGAGACATGGCGAAGCCCGCAACCATCAAGATCCGCCTGAACTCGACCGAGTCGGGGCACTTCTACGTAACCAAGAAGAACCCGCGCAACACGACCGAGAAGATGAGCTTCCGCAAGTACGATCCGGTCGTGAAAAAGCACGTCGAGTACAAGGAAGGCAAGATCAAGTAAGCTGAACGGCTGCAACCATTCGGTTCAGTGACAGTTCAAAGCCCGGCCGCTAGGGGAGGGCGCATGATCAGCTTCAAACACCTGTCCGCCAAATTGCTGGGCGCCGCTTCGGTCGGCGCCCTGGCGATTCTCGCTCCTGTCGCGCTTGTCCTGCCCGCTGCCCCGGCCGCAGCGCAGGGTGATGCCCAGCTTGACCGGGCGGTGCGCGCCCTGCGCGGCATCACCACCATGCGCGCCGATTTCACCCAGTCCGATCGCACCGGCCAGACAGTGTCAGGCACGCTCACGATCAAGAACCCGGGCCGCATCCGCTTCCAGTATTCCGACGATGTGAACATGCTGGTGGTGTCGAACGGCGCCACGCTGACGCTGGTCGATTACGATGTGCAGCAGGTGGAACGCTATCCGATCCGCAATTCGCCGCTTGGTGCGCTGCTCGATCCGCAGCGCGATGTGGCGCGCTATGGCCGCGTGGTGCCGACCAACTCGGCCGGGGTGGTCAGCATCGCGGTGAATGATCCTGACCGGCCGGAATTTCCGCAGATGACGCTGATTTTCGTCGAGAGCGCGTCGGCCCCCGGCGGACTGCAACTGGCCAGTTGGGTGGCGCTGGATGCTCAGAACAGCCGCACCACCGTGCGCCTGCGCAACCACCGTTATGGCATGGCCGTGGCTGACAGCAATTTCACCTATCGCGATCCGCGCCGCGCAGGTCGTCGCCCATAGCCATCGCTTGGCGGGCGAGCGGTTGGATGGATGCGACAAGTCGCTACACGTCATTCATTCCCCCGACAGGCAGGCGTCCCTATATTGTTTCTTGCAAGACGGCTGGCAGACACGGGTTTCCCCCCTGTTGCCCGATCTGCCCAAAAGGCCCGATTGCAAGCGTGACGAACGCTGAAAAGAACCCCCGTCCCAACATGCCCCCGGGACGGGGGTTTATTTTCTCCAATTCCAAAACTTGCTGCTAACGCGCCCGAACCCTAAGGCTGGCGCATGCTGTCTGTCGCCTCATGGAACATCAATTCGGTCCGCCTGCGCATGAGCCAGGTTGCGCGCTTCCTGACCGAGCAAGCGCCCGACGTGCTGTGCCTGCAGGAGATCAAGTGCCAGGAACACCAGTTCCCGCACCAGGCCTTAGCCGATCTGGGATACAACCACATCGTGGTGCACGGCCAGAAAGGCTATCACGGCGTGGCCACGGTCAGCCGGGTGCCGATCCGCGAATTTTCCCGTTATGACTGGCAAGACAACGGCGAAGCGCGCCATGTGGGCGTGGAACTGCTGGGGCCGGAGGCTGGCGCGCTGGCGGGCATGGTGCTGGAAAACGTCTATATCCCGGCCGGCGGGGACGAGCCTGATCGCACGATCAACCCAAAGTTCGGCCAGAAGCTGGATTTCCTCGAACGGATGACCCGCTGGGCCGACAAGCTAGATCGGCCCACGCTGATCGTGGGCGACTTCAACATCGCCCCGCTGCCGGAAGACGTTTACGACCACAAGGCGCTGCTCAAGGTGGTCAGCCATACGCCGCTGGAGGTGGAGACGCTGGGCAAGTTTGCCGATGCGCATGGCTGGGTGGATCTGGGCCGCAAGCATATCCCCACGCCGGAACGCAACTGGACCTGGTGGTCCTACCGCACCTTCTGGCAGGAGAAGGACCGCGGGCGCAGGCTGGATCACATGTGGGCCTCGCCCGGACTGGCAGGGCAGACGCTGAGCCATCGGTTGGCCGAGGATTGCCGCCGGTGGGAGCAGCCGAGCGACCATGTGCCATTGATTACGGAATTCGCCTCCTGAGCGCCGAGCCGCCTAGTCCTGCCCGCCGGGTGGCGCAGGCGGTCGATGCCTTGCGCCACGGCTGGCCGATCAAGCTGGGTGCAGGGCCGGTACTGCTGCCGGTCGAGACCGCGCCGGGCGGGGAGGCCACCGCTCCCTGCATGCTCATCTCCGCTGCCCGCGCCGCAACCCTCAAGCTAGCCAACCAGCGCGAGGCGGCAGACGGCCACAGCCCGGTTCTGGTGCGCGCTGCCGTGCCGCTGTCGCTGGCCGATGGCCGTGCCGTGGCCGATCCCACGCTGGATTTGCTGGTGCCGCTCAAAGGCCCATTCAAGGCCGAACCGATCCCCCATCTGCCCGAAGCTGAGGCCGCGCTGGAACTGGCGCGGATCGCCGGCGTGCTACCCGCCTTCCTGTATGATCCCGCCGATGCAGGCGAACCGGTGCTGCTGGAGGCCAGCGATCTGGCCGCCTGGGCCGAGCCTGCGGCCCTGTCCATCGCCACCCGCGCTCGTCTGCCGATTGCCGCCATTGCCGATGCCGAACTGGTCGCCTTCCGCAAGCTGGACGACATGCGCGAGCACGTGGCGCTGGTGCTGGGCCAGCCGAATTTCGACCGGGTTCCGCTGGTTCGCCTGCATTCCGAATGCCTGACGGGCGACATTTTCGGCAGCCTGAAATGCGATTGCGGCCCGCAGTTGCACGCCGCGCTGGCGCTGATGGCGGCGGAGGCGGCAACGGGCGGCTGGGGCGTGCTGCTGTACCTGCGGCAGGAAGGGCGCGGCATCGGCCTGGTCAACAAACTGCGCGCCTACCGCCTGCAGGATGCCGGGTTCGATACGATCGATGCCAACGCGCGCCTCGGCCTGCCGGTGGAAGCGCGCGATTTCGCCACGGCGGCGCGGATGCTCGAACTGCTGGGAGTTGAGCGCCTGCGGCTGCTGACCAACAACCCGGCTAAGGTGGCGGCACTGGCGGCAGCGGGCGTGACAGTGACGGAGCGGGTGGCGCACGAACTCCCCGCCAACCCGCACAACGCCCACTACCTGGCCACCAAGCGCGACAGGGCGGGGCATTTGCTGACATGATACGACAGGAACGCCCAGGCGATGGAGCGGCAATCTTCGCCGTAACTGAAGCCGCCTTTACCGGCCATCCCCACTCAGAAGGCACCGAGCCTTATATCGTCGATGCCTTGCGCGCCGATGGCGATCTGCTGGCGTCTCTCGTGGCAGACGACGGTGGCGAGATCGTCGGCCATGTCGCCTATTCGCCCGCCCTGTTAAGCGATGGTAGCGAGGGCTGGTGGGTGCTCGGGCCGATCTCGGTTCTGCCCGCGCGGCAGGGCGAAGGCCTCGGCCGCATGCTGGTGGAACACGGCAGCAACCTCGCGCGTGAACGGGGGGCCAAGGGCGTGATCCTGCTCGGCGACCCGGTGCTCTATGGGCGTTTCGGCTTTCGACAGGACACGCGGATCCGGCTGGACGGGCCGCTCGCCCCGTATTTGCAGGTGCTGGCATTCACCGACCCCGTTCCCGATGCCAGCGTCGGTTTTGCCCCCGCCTTTGCACAAGCGCGGGTGGAGGATCGTTAGCGAATCTCGTACCGCACCAGCCCTGCGCCCAGCCGGTTGTCCTCGATCTGGTCCACTTCGCCCGACCAGTCGGCCACGAACACCGAATTGCGGTCGACTCCCGGTGCGAAGCGGGCGTGGTTGCCTGCTACCAGCAGGTTCGCGCTGGAAAAGTCGCGGCTTTCGGCGGCGACGGCGATGAAGGCGGAGTAGTTCTCCTTGTTGCGCCCCTGCACGAACCAGTTGTTGGAGATCTGCCCGCTGGCACCGGCCGGAAGGTCGATCATGTAATTGGTGGTCACCCCGCCCGAATCATCGAAGCTGCAGCTGGCAATGTCGACCAGCGGGCTGCGGACTTTGACATAGTGCCCGCCGCGTCCTTCCTCGAACCGGCTGTTGGTGATCCGCACCTGGCCCAGCGTGCCGGTATAGATCGAATGGGCACAGCCGCCTGGGCCTTCGCAGGTGCCGAGTCGGGTGAAGGTGCTGCGATCGATCACCAGTTGTGTGCTGCTGTCGCTGGCGGTCAGGATGCCCTGCTGGCTATCGCGGAACCAGCTTTGCGCCACGGTCAGATTGCCCGTTTCCAGCCGGATGCCCGCGCCGTTGAAATCGCGCACCCGCATGTTCTGGAACACCAGGCCCGATACCTGCGCGCCGCGTCCGCGCAGCACCAGTGCCGCCTTGCCTTCGCAGGTAACGGCATCGAACACGGCCTCGCCCGGAACTTGCGCCATATAGGCCACTTCGCCTGCGGTCTGCACTGCGCACTGGCGGTGGTTGCCCGGCGCGATGGCGATCGTGCCCCGGCCGTCGCCGATCGCATCAACCGCAGCTTGCAGCGTGCCATAGCCCTGCCCGGTCTCGACCACAGTGAAGGGCGCATTGCTGCCCTGCGCCACCAGCGCGGTGAGCGGGATCGCGGCAGTGGCGACAAGCGCGAGAGCGAAGGCAAGCGCGGGGGCGGAGCGGGTTGCAGGACGGGTCATGTTGCCCGCCATGGCACAGACTTGTTAATGTTGCGCAAAAGCCGGCATCACCTCGGCCCCGAACAGGCGGGCGGACCGGCTCACTTCGGCCACGCTCAGGTCGCCAAAGGCCAGCTGGGCAATGCTGTAAGTGTAATTGCCGAACGCCGCGTCGCGCAGCAGGAAATCGCGCACCGTGGCAGGCGATCCGGCGCAGGCTGACCCTGCCGCTTCCAGCGCCGCCCAGTCAATCGGGGTGTTCTTCACGAACGGATTGTCGCCACCGCGCTGTTCCCACAGGTGCACGAAACTGGCGCGCCAGCGGGCAAAGGCGCGGGTGGCGATCTGTTTGGCTTCGTCGTCGCTGTGGGCCACCACGATGTGGCGGCCAACGCCGATCAGCGGCATTGCTTCAAGCGCGCCGCCCGATGCGAGATAGGCCTCGCGGTAGCCCGCCACCAGCGCACGCATCGGCTCGCCCGCCAGCAGGGTGACCAGGTTCAGCCGGTCTTGCGCGCACCGCTCCACCGATCCGGCGGCATTTGTCCCGTACCACAGCGGCGGGTGCGGCATCTGTGTGGGCCGCTGGGGCACCGGCACATCGTCAAACCGGAAGAACCGCCCCTGATGGGTAAGGCGATCATGCGTCAGCCCTTGCAGGACGACTGCCAGCGTTTCGGCCGCGCGGTCCGCCTGTTCGGCCATGTCCACGCCGTAAAACCCCATCTCGATCGGCGAGATGCCCCGGCCATAACCGAATTCGAACCGCCCGCCCGACAGCGCATCAAGCATGGCGATCTCCTCGATCAGCCGCAGCGGGTGGTACAACGGCAGCAGGAACACCAGCGGGCCAAACCGGATGCGGCTGGTGCGCTGGCTGATGGCCGCCAGATAGACCGCCGGCGAAGGCGCATGGCCCAGCGGCGTGCCATGATGTTCGGCCACGTGATAGCGCGAAAAGCCCGCCGCCTCGAAGGCCGCGAGCATCTGCAGGCGCGCTTCCAGGTGCTCGGCCAGCGGCAGCCCGCTATCGTCCACGTGGTCGAATATCCCGAATTGCATGACCGGCCGTGCTCCCCCAGGCGGCGATGCCTATTTGTGGCGGCTCGCCTTGTCCCGATCCTGCTTGCGCTTCAATTCAAGCAGATCGGCCAGGTTGATAACCTCGCTTCGCGCCAGCATCCAGCGGATCATCACGAAAGCCCACACCGCGATCAGGCCCAAGAAGACAAACGTGGCCCAGCCGACAAATCCCTCGTCATCGGGCGCGCTTGCCACCAGCGCGATATGGCCACCGGTCAGGACGAGGAATGGCAGGGCCCACAGGCCGAGCAGCCGCCAGCCTTCGATGCCACGCGGTACGATCTTCATGCTCCAGCGCCCTTGTTTGTAGCAGATGAACGGCTTGTCTTCCTCACGCATCGCCTTCCTCCTTTTTGGGTCGCCCGCGCCGCGGTGCCTCGCTTTGCCCGACCTTGATCCCCCGCCGCCCCAGCGCCTCGCGCAGCAGGACTTCGATCTCGGCATTGACCGAGCGGAAATCCGCCTGCGCGACCCGTTCCAGCGCCGCGTGGAGCGCCGGATCGAGCCGCAGGGGAAAGAGTTTGCGGGGAGGAGGGGCCACTATGTTGCGCGCTTTGCCTTACTGGTACAGCGACCCGGCGTTGACCACCGGCTGGGTATCCCGATCACCGCACAAGACCACCAGCAGGTTGGATACCATCGCCGCCTTGCGCTCGTCATCGAGGTGAACGATGCCGTCCTCGGCCAGCTTGTTGAGCGCGTCCTCCACCATGCCGACCGCGCCGATCACCACCTTCTTGCGCGCCGCGATCACCGCATCGGCCTGTTGGCGGCGCAGCATGGCACCGGCGATTTCGGGGGCATAGGCCAGGTGCGTGAGGCCCGCCTCATCCACCACGATGCCAGCCACTTTCAGCCGGTCATTCAGTTCGGCCTGCAATTCGGCGTTGATCACATCGGCACTGCCGCGCAGCGTGGTCTCGTCTTCCTCGCTCATGTCATCATAGGGGTGGCGCGCACCCACCGTGCGCAGGGCGGCTTCGATCTGGATGTTCACGAACTGCTTGTAATCGTCCACGTCGAACACCGCCTGGGCGGTATCGGCCACGCGCCACACCACGTTGCAGGCGATCTCCACCGGATTGCCCCGCAGGTCGTTGATCTTGACCCGTTCGGAATGGATGTTGTGCGCCCGCATCGAGATTTTCTTGCGGCCCATCCACGGCCACACCCAGTGCAGCCCCGCACGGCGATCGGTCCCGCGATAATCGCCGAACAGCGTCACCACCGCCCCCTGGTTGGGCTGGATCATGTAGAACCCCAGCATCACGAACAGGATCATCACTGCCGACACCGGCAGCGAGATGATCCCCAGCAGGCCCGGGCCATAGACGTTGAAGACGAAGATCCGCGAAAGGATCCACGCGACCAGCGCCAGCAACACCAGCAGGGCGATATAGCCGTTGTAGGTGTTGGCGGGCCGTTCCTTGCTGACGTTCATGCCCAATGAAAAATCGGTCATGCCATTCCCTCCTAATGATATAACTATGATATCATATTTACGCGATTCGGGAGGTCTGGCAAGCGGTTTCGGATTCAGTGCTGGCGGATGACCGACAGGAACGCGTCACCATAAGCTTCCAGTTTGCGCGCGCCGATGCCGGGGACCGCGCCCAGTTCGCCCAACGTAGCGGGCCGGGCGTGGGCCATGTCGCGCAAGGTGGCATCGTGGAAGATCACATAGGGCGGCACTTGCGCCTCCTTGGCCAGTTCGCGGCGCAGAGCGCGCAAGGCCTCGAACAACGGATCGCCGACCGGGTTGGGCGCGGCAGAGGCGCCCTTGCGACCTTTCCTCGGTTGCCGCTCCACCGGTCGGGCAATGGTGACACTGGCATCGCCTTTCAGGATAGCACGCGCCTCGCCGCCCAGCGCCAGCCCGCCGTGTTCGGTCGCCACCAGCGCACCACGCGCCTGGAGGGCACGGCTCAGCGGCTGGAGCATCCGCGCTTCCTCGCCATCCACAATGCCAAAGACCGACAGCTTGTCGTGCCCCCGGCTTACAATCCGCTCGTCACTCGCGCCCGTCAGCACTTTTTGCACATGGCCGAAGCCGAAGCTTTGCCCGGTGCGATAGACTGCGGACAACAGCTTGCGCGCCAGTTCGGTGGCGTCGCTCAGTCCCGGCGGATCGAGACAGTTGTCGCAATTGCCGCACGCCTTGGGGGGATCCTCGCCAAAATGCCGCAGCAACAGCGCGCGGCGGCATTCGTGCGTTTCGACCAGTGCGGCCAAGGCATCCAGGCGCGTGCGCTCGCCCGCCTGACGCGCTGGCTCCACTTCGGACAGGCGCTGGCGGGCCTGGGTGAAATCGCCCGCGCCCCAGAACATGACCGCCACGGCCGGATCGCCATCACGCCCGGCGCGGCCGGTTTCCTGGTAATAGGCCTCGATCGACTTGGGGATGCCGGCATGGGCCACGAACCGCACGTCGGGCTTGTCGATCCCCATGCCGAACGCGATCGTCGCCACGATCACCATGTCCTCGCTGGCAACGAAGGCGGCCTGGTTGGCGGCGCGCTCTTCCGGCGGCAATCCGGCGTGATAAGGCAGCACCGGGCGCCCGCTGGCGGCGGCGAGACTGGCAGCCAGATCCTCCACCTTCTTGCGCGTGGGGGCATAAACAATGCCGGGGCCGGGCTGCTCGACCATCAGCCGGGCCAGCTGCGTGCCCACGCTGTCGCGGTGACGAATGGTATAGCGGATGTTGGGCCGGTCGAACCCGGCCACCACCATGCCTTCATGCGGAATGCCCAGCTGATGGAGGATGTCGGCGCGGGTATGCTCGTCCGCCGTGGCTGTCAGCGCCAGGCGGGGCACGGCGGGAAAGGCATCCATCAATGGGCGCAACAGGCGATAATCGGGGCGAAAATCATGGCCCCATTCGGACACGCAATGCGCCTCGTCCACAGCAAACAGGGCGATGCGGCCTTCGGACAGCAGGTCGCGGAAAGCGGGCTGGCTGGCCCGTTCCGGCGCGACGTACAGCAGGTCCAGCTGGCCGGCGCGAAACGCATCCACCGTCTCGCGCCAGTCGGCATCGACACTGGTCAGCGCCGCTGCCGCAATGCCGTTGGCCCGGGCGGACCGTAGCTGGTCATGCATCAGCGCGATCAACGGGGAAATGACCAAGCAGGTGCCATCCAGCATGGTGGCAGGCAGCTGATAGGTAAGCGACTTGCCCGCCCCTGTCGGCATGATCGCCAATGCCGATTGTCCGGCCAGCACGCGCGCCACCACCTGTTCCTGCACCCCGCGAAAACTCTCGAACCCGAACACCCGGCGCAGCGCGGTGTGGGCAGCAGGTGCGGCTTCGGGTGCCTTAATCGGGTTTTCGGAGGGGGCAGACGGCATGTCCGGGGGCTTGGCACAGCCACGCAGCCACCGGAACCCGCATGGACGGCGTTTCTACGATTTTATTCGCCGGGGCTCTGCGCTAGTCAGGGGTAGAAACCCCTGCCGGAGACACCTGCCATGAAGAAGTCCCTCGCCTTTGCCCTCGCCGCCCCGTTCGTGCTGGCGCTGGCCGCCTGTGGTTCGGCCACCGATGCCTCGGAAGATGCCCTGGCCGACAATGTCGAGGTTCCGGCTGACGAAGCGATGGTTGGCGCACCTGCCCCGGTCGCCGATCCCGAAGCGCTGGCCGAAGAAGCCGAGGCTGATGCGATGGAGGCTGCCGAAACCGCCGAGGACATGGTGGCAGAAGACGCGCCCGCATCGGCCGACGCTGATCCTGAAGCTGCCGCCGAGTGATTCGCGGCTGGTCGCTCCTCGCCGCCTGCGCCCTGCTGGGTAGCTGCGGCGAGGCCGATACCGATCCAGGGCCTGGCGGTGTGACCGTGGGAGAAGCCCGCGCGCTGGATGAAGCGGCCGAGATGCTCGACCAGCAACGCCTGCCGGTCGAGGCGCTGGCGGAACCGGGAGAAGAACCGGGAGATAAACCCGCGCCGGTTGTAACGGCCACGCCCGCTCCCTGACAGGCGCATCGGACAATAGAAAAGGGCCGGCTCCTTGCGGAACCGGCCCCAATTCTTTGCCAGGAACCCGAAGGTTCCTGTCGCGGTCGATTACTCGGCCGGAGCTTCTTCGACGACTTCGCCTTCGACAGCAGCTTCTTCAACCATTTCGCCTTCGACGGGAGCAACTTCTTCCATGGCGGGCTCAACCGGAGCAACTTCTTCCATGGCGGGCTCTTCGACGACTTCTTCAGCGGCTTCTTCAGCGCAGGCAGCGAGGCCCATGGTCAGAACGGCAGCAGCGGCGACAGCAATGATCTTCTTCATGTAATTTCCCCTTCAAGAACCAAGGCGGCAGTTGCCGCCTCCGATGAATGGGCAAAAGCCCCTTCGAGGGCTCGCTTAGCGCATTTCTGTGTCACGCAATAGGTTTACTGCAACCAACAGCACAACGGTCCCGGCAAGCGAGACCAGCAGGGCTTCAACTCCATACCGCCCGCCGATCAAATCACCCAGCCCGATCAAAGGGTTGACGATGATGCCCGCAAGCAGGGCGCCGCAAATTCCGGCCAGCACATTTACCAGGAGACGCGATTTTTCCCCCGTTTGGAGAAGAATCGTAGCCACCCAGCCCAGCGCCATGCCGAGGAGTATGAGGAAAATGAGGCCCATTAGTGGCAATTCCGATAGGTCATGCCAACAGAACACCGGTTCTGCCAAAAGGGTTCCTCGGGAATACGGTCAACCGTTTTAGCGCAGCGCCAACCCAGCCTTAGCGTAGCGCCAACCCAGACTTAGCGTAGCGCCAACCAGGCCAGCGCGATGGCGCCGATCACGATCCGATACCACGCGAACGGCGCAAAGTTGCGGCGGCTGACAAAGGCCACGAACAGCCGGATCACCACCAGTGCCACGATGAAGCTGACGATGAACCCGACCCCGATTTCCCACCAGCCGACCCGCGCGGTCCCGGCCAGCAGGTCGCCACCCTTCTGGAACAATTCGAGCGAGGTCGCCCCGATCATCGTGGGCACGGCGAGGAAGAACGAGAATTCGGCTGCCGTCTTGCGGTTCACGCCCATTGCCAGCGCGCCCATGATGGTGGCACCGGACCGGCTGACACCGGGGATCATCGCGGTACATTGGGCCAGGCCAATGCCGATCACCTGGCGCAGCGGCAGGTCGGCGACCGAAGTTTCCTCGCCCGGCTGCGCGATCTTCTCGATGCCCAGGATCGCGATGCCGCCCAGGATCAGCGCCCAGCCGACCACCGTGGGGCTGCCCAGCATGATGTCGATATAGTCCTTCAGCGCCAGGCCCAGCACCGCGCTGGGCAGAAAGGCGAGCAGGACATTGCGGGCAAACCGCAGGCCCGTGGCTTCCAGCCGCAAAACCCCCATGCCGGCGGTCCAGAACGTGCCCCAGTACTGATAGACCACGGCCAGAATCGCGCCGAGCTGGATCACCACGTTGAACATCGCCCATTCAGCCGAATCATAGCCGAACATTTCCGACGCCAGAATCAGGTGCCCGGTGGAGGAGACAGGGAGGAATTCGGTCAGCCCCTCGACAATGCCGAGCAGGATTGCGGTGAGGGTAGTGTCCATGAATGCTGCGATGCGACATGGCGGGCGGTGTCGTCAACCCGCCCGCCATGCTCGCACCAAGATTACCAGATCGAGACGCGCTGCTCAGGCGGCAGATAGAGCGGATCTTCCGGCCCCACAGCGAACGCCTCGTACCATGCATCGAGATGGCGCACGGCATTGTTGAGGCGGAAATCCTCGGGCGGGTGGCTGCCACCGATCATCTGGTTGCGCCGCGCCTCGGGCCGCCACGCCCCGCGCCAGACCTGGGCGAAGCCGAGAAAGAAGCGCTGGTCGCCGGTCATCCCGTCGAGCACCGGCGGCTCCTCGCCATCCAGCGCCAGGCGGTAGGCGCGATAGGCCATCTGCAGGCCCACCACATCGCCCAGGGTCTCGCCCAGCCCCCGGCTGGTCAGGCACACGTCGCCCTCTGCGGTGCAGTATTGTTCCAGCAGGCCCACCAGCTTGCCAGCCTCGGCCATAAAGCCACTCTGGTCTTCCGGTTGCCACCAGTTGCGCAGCGTGCCGGTGCCATCATAGCGCGAACCGCTGTCATCGAACCCGTGGCCGATCTCGTGACCGATCACCGCGCCGATCGCACCATAGTTGACCGCCGAGTCGGCAGCGGGATCGAAGAACGGTGCCTGCAGGATGGCGGCGGGAAACACGATCTGGTTGAACGGCGGCATGTAATAGGCGTTCACCGTCTGCGGCAGCATCAGCCATTCCATCCGGTCGACCGGCTGGTCCAGGTCAGCCAGCGAATCGGCGATACCCCACGCGCCCGCGCTGAGGCGGTTTGCTACCGGCTGGCCGGGGCGGACTTCCAGCCCGGCATAGCTTTCGAATTCATCGGGATAGCCGATCTGGCTGGTAAAACTGTCGAGCTTGGCGCGGGCCTCGGCCACGGTGGCCGGGGTCATCCAGGCGTTTTCTTCCAGATCCTGCCGCATCGCCCGCACCAGGTTGGCCACCAGCTGATCCATCTGTACCTTGTTTTCGGGCGGGAAGTAGCGCGCCACATACATCGCCGCGAGTTGCTCGCCCAGCAGCCCCTCGACCTCGGCGATAGCCCGCTTCCAGCGCGGCCGCTGTTCGCTCTGCCCGCTCATCACGGTGCCGAAGAAGGCAAAGTTGGCATCATCGATGGCCCGCGGGAGCACCGGGGCAAACGACGACAGCAGGCGGACCGCCATCCATGCCTTGAGGTTGGCCGTGGGGGTTTGGGTGACCAGCTGCATCATCGCAGGCAGTCCGCCACCCATCATGGCCAGCTGTTCCGGCGCGAGGCCGAGTTCGGCGATTTCATCCTCGGTCGGCAGCAGCTGCGCTGCAAGGAAGCGCTGCTCCCCGCCGAAGCCACCGGCCTGCAGCAGCACTTCGGTGGGGAAGTCCGGCGCCAGCGCGGCCAATTCCGCGCGCGACAGTTCATTATAGGTCAGTTCGGGAATGCGCATCATTTGCCCGTCCCATTCGATCTCGGCCACCTGGTGTTCGAAATCGTACACGATCTGCGCCGCGGCAGCGGGATCGGCATAGCCTGCCTGGCCCAGCATGAAGGTAAGGAAATCCATATAGGCGGCGCGGATTTCCAGGTTGCGGGCGCTGTCCTCCAGGTAATAGTCGCGATCAGGCAGTCCCAGGCCGGAAAAGCCGACTGCGGCGGCATGGGCATTGGGATCCATGTCATCGATGGTCACGCCGAACGAAACCGGCGCGGGAATGCCCGGCCGCACCGACAGCGCCATCAGCGTGGCCAGGTCAGGCGCCGCATAAATTTCTGCCAGCAGCGGATAGACCGGCGCCAGACCGGCGGCATCGATCGCATCCTGATCGAGATAGGCATTATAGGCATCGACCAGCCGCCGCTCGGGCGTACCGGGCGCAGGATTGGCCGCTACCATGTCGGCCATCAGCGCCTCGACATCGGCAATCGCCTGCTCGTTCAACATGTCGAACGCGCCGAAACGCGAACGATCGGCGGGGATCGGGTTGGCCGCCACCCAGCGCGCGTTGACATAGGCGTTGAAATCCGCCCCCGGATCGATCGCCGGGTCAATCTGGGTCAGGTCCACGCCCCACGCGCCAAACTCCATCGTAGGAGTGGCGGGCCTTTGTTCCTGTGCGGCGGCGGGCAGCGCCGAGGCCAGGGCGATGATGGAAATGCCGGTGGCAAGCAGTTGGCGGATCATGTGGTCCCTTGAAGGTTTGCCGCGCAGCGCCCGGGCGCGCGCGGCTGTGGTCGATAGGCGAAGCCTTAGCGCCCCGCCGGACGGGCGGAATGTCGTTTGTCGGTTTCAGTTGTTACTTGGTCGATTTGTCCGCTGAATCAAGCAGCCAAATCACACGGCAGCATCAAACGGCAAAATCAAACGGCTGTGTCATCGAATTGCAGCGCGGCAAGGCGGGCATAGAGGCCGCCCCGGGCAATCAGGCTGGTGTGATCGCCTTCTTCCACGATCCGTCCGCCGTCCATCACGATAATCCGGTCGGCCGCGCGCACAGTGGCGAGGCGGTGGGCGATCACGATGGTGGTGCGGTCCTGCATCAGGCGGTCCAGCGCCTGCTGCACCAGTTGTTCGCTTTCGGCATCCAGCGCACTGGTGGCCTCGTCCAGCAGCAGGATCGGCGCATCGCGCAGCAGGGCACGGGCGATGGCCACACGCTGGCGCTGGCCACCCGACAGGCGCGCTCCGCCTTCACCCAGGAACGTGTCGAGACCTTCGGGCAGGGCACGCAGGAAGGTTTCGGCATTGGCCGCGCGGGCCGCCTGCCAGATTTCATCCTCGGTGGCGGTCCACGCGCCATACCGCAGGTTGTCGCGCGCATTGGCGGCAAACAGCGTGCCTTCCTGCGGCACCAGCGCCATGCGGCTGCGAATCGCCGCCGGATCGGCCTGGGTCAGCGGTACCCCGTCCATCTTCACTGTGCCGGACGATGGATCGTAGAACCGCTCGGCCAGCTGGAAGATCGTGCTTTTGCCCGCGCCCGAAGGCCCGACGATAGCCACGGTCTCGCCCGGCTCCACAGTCAAGGTGAAGCCTTCGATCGCCTTTTCAGTCAACCGGGTGGGATAGCTGAAGCTGACGTTCTGGAACGACAGGCTGCCACGCGGCGGTTCGGGCAGGGCCACGGGCCGTGCGGGCGGGGCAATGGCGGGCTTTTCGTTGAGCAATTCATTCAGGCGGCTGGCTGCGCCCGCGCCGCGCAGCAGATCGCCATAGACCTCGGCCAGCGCGCCGAACGCGCCTGCCACCAGCATTCCGGTGAGCACAAAGGCGGCAATATCGCCGCCCGACAGGCTGCCATCGGCCACCAGCAAGGCGCCGCGCCACATGACCCCGGTGATCGCCCCGAAGATCAGCGCGATGACCACCGCGGTCATCACTGCCCGCAAGGTGATGCGCTGGCGGGCCGTGTTGAACGTTGCCTCCACCTTGTCGGCAAAGCGCGATAGTTCGCGGCCTTCCTGGTTGAAACCCTGCACGATCTTCATCGCGCCCAGCACTTCGGACACTTGCGCGCCGACATCTGCCACGCGGTCCTGGCTTTCGCGGCTGATCTTGCGCAGGCGGCGGCCGATGACCACGATCGGCACGATCACCACGGGGATCGCCACGGCCATCAGCAAGGCCAAGCCCGGCGCGAGCAGCACCATGTAAACCGACCCGCCCAGCGCCATGATGAGGTTGCGCAGGGCGACCGAGACCGTGGTGCCGACCACCGATTCGATTTGCGCGGTATCGGCGGTCATCCGGCTGGAGATTTCCTTCGGGCTGTTCTCCTCGAAGAACCCCGGCGACAGGCGCAGCAGGTTTTCCTGCACTGCCCGGCGGACATCGGCCACTACCCGTTCGCCCAGCATCGACACGAAATAGAACCGGCAGGCCGTGCCCAGCGCCAGCACGGCGGCGATCATGAACAGGTTGCGGAACCAGCGATTGATTTCTTCCGGGTTGGTCCCTTGGGTGAACCCGCCGTCGATCACTTCGCGGAAATAGGCCGGAATCGCCAGCGTGGCGGCAGCGGTCACCAGCAGCGCCAAACCGGCCAGCGCGATCATGCCGGGATAACGCCGCGCGGCGGCAAAGATCATCCCCAGCGGGCCGAGCGAACGCGCCGACGGGGTGCGGACGCGATCGGCAACGACAAGCGGGGTGTCGGCGTGCGGGGCGACGGTCTCGGGGGGTATGCTGGTGGCCATTTGTGCTGCCGACTAGACCAATTGCACCGCAGAATGAAGGCAAACTGCATCACAATTTGTCGCGCCGGACAGAAAGAAGCGCACAAATGCCTTTTGCTGCAATGCAACATCACCTACATAGGCGGGGAGTTCCGGAGCCCGACCGGGTCGCAATCGGGTCGCACTCGGATCGCAGCAAAGGACAACCATGCTCTATTCCGCCTACGAAATGCACCGGCAGATGATGAATGCCGCAAGCAACTGGGCGAATGTGGGTGCCAACCTGCTGTCGAACCCGGCGCTGCCGATGGGCTATTTCGGGCTGGGTCCGGCAATGGCCAGCGCGCTGCGGGTGTTCGCCCATGTCTATGAGGAACGCGGCAAGCCTGCATTCGGGATCGAGACTGTCACCGTCGGCGGCAAGAAATTCGCCGTGGCCGAGGATGTGGTGCTGGAAAAGCCCTATGGCAGTTTGCGCCACTTCCGGCGTGAAGGTCTGCCGGCCGATGCGCCCCGCCTGCTGATCGTCGCCCCGATGAGCGGGCACTATGCCACCTTGCTGCGCGGCACCGTGGCGCGGCTGGTGGAAAACCAGGACGTGTGGATCACCGACTGGGCCGATGCCCGCATGGTGCCGCTGTCGGCCGGGCTGTTCGATCTGGATGACTACATCGACTACCTGATCGAATTTCTCCAGTTCATCGGCGCCGACGGGAAAGCTGGCACACATATGTTGGCAGTATGCCAGCCATCGGTTCCGGCTTTTGCCGCCGCAGCGGTGATGGGTGCCAGCAATGATCCGTTTCGCCCAGCCAGCCTGACCATGATGGGCGGCCCGGTGGATACCCGCGCCAGCCCGACTTCGGTCAACGATGTGGCGGTGGACCGCCCGCTAAGCTGGTTTGCCAACAATGTCATCGCCACCGTTCCGCACACCTATCCCGGTGCCGGGCGCAAGGTCTATCCCGGGTTCCTGCAACTGGCGGGGTTCATCAGCATGAACCTGGAAAGCCACATGCAGAGCCATTACCAGATGTTCCAGCACCTGAACCTGGGCGACCACGACAGTGCCGAGGCAACGCGCAAGTTCTATGACGAATACCTGTCGGTGTGCGACATGACGGCAGAATTCTATCTGCAGACGATCCACCACGTGTTCCAGGAACATACCCTGCCGCGTGGCAAGTTCATCCATCGCGGCAAGCCGATCCAGCCCAACGCGATCCGCGACACCGCATTGCTGGCGATCGAGGGCGAGAAGGACGATATTTCGGGCATCGGCCAGACCAGGGCGGCACTGGCCCTGGCCCCGCTGCTGGCGGACGAGAAGAAGAAGTACCACCTGGCCAGGGATGTCGGCCATTATGGCATCTTCAACGGGTCCAAGTGGCGCAACCAGATCGCCCCGGTGGTGGAGCAGTGGATCCGCGCCAACCCCTGATAGCTGGGCCAACGTGTGTGAGGTTCACACCATTGGCGGGTGCTGGGTCGCCTCGCCGGTGCGCCAGAACAGCCGCTTGAGCAAACGGCGCGCGATCAGCAGCAGCCACAGGCACAGGCCCAGCAATAGCACGGCCACGCCTGCCGCCACGACCGGATATTCATATGCGAGCCACAGCAGGCCTACCGTCGCCACGTCTTCCACCGCCGATACCGCCACGTTGCTCACCGGCTCGGGACTGGTGTTGACCACGGCCCGCGCGCTGGCCTTGCCGCCGTGCGCGATCAGCGCCCCGCTGCCGCCCAGCAACAGCGCGATCACCTGGGTGGCCGGATCGCCCGGATCGATAATCGCCAGTGTCAGCAGCGCGCCGCCAATGGGCCGCACCAGCGTGTGGACCGTATCCCACGCGCTATCGAGCCACATGATCTTGTCGGCAAAGAATTCGCACAGCGCGCCCACCCCGGCCACGCCCAGGACCCACGGATTGGCGAGAATTCGCAAACTCTCCAGATGCTCGGGCAGCGGCACCATACCGGTGCGCATGGCGAACCCGGTGACCAGGATCACCAGGTACAGCCGCCAGCCCGCCAGCAGGCTGGCGCTGGTGGCGATGCCGATGATCTCGATGATCCCCAATGTAGAAACGGGTTCCATGTGCCGGATTATCCGGGCAAATGCGCGCCATGTCGAGTAGCGATTGGCCACGCGCGGTTGAGTGCGCGCTGCGCCGGTTTCTCCAGCCAGCGATAGAGCGCGGCCGACAGCGCCAGCAGCACCGCCAGATAGGCCGCAAAGCCGCCCGCCGACAGCAGCAGGTCTTCGCCCACCAAAAATAGCTTGGCCACGATGAACAGCGGGAAGTGGACCAGATAGGTGGCATAGCTGACATCGCCCAGCCAGCGCAGCGGCGCGCTGGCCAGCAGCCGCGCCACCGGGCCGCGGTTGAGCGCCAGCGCGAGCAGCAGCGCGGCAAACACCGCGGGCACGAGTAGGGTGGGTGGTGCGCCAAGCTCCAGTCCGCCTGCCAGCGCCGCCACGCCGATAACCGCGCAGGCCAGGCTGGCTCCGCGTCGTGCGCGCCACGCGTGCCACAGGTTGGCCAGAACCATGCCGATCACAAATTCAAACAGGCACCGCAGCAGCCCAAGTCGGGCGATCTGTCCGCCCAGGGATGGCTCGCCCGCCAGTGCGAATAACAGATCCAGTCCCAACACCAGCAGACCTCCCAGGGCCACCAGCGCCAGCGCGGGCAAGCGCTCCCACGGCACGGCCAGCGCAGCGAAGGGGAACAGCAGGTAGGCCCCGACCTCGGCACTGATCGACCATGCCGGGTGGTTCCATGACAGGTCACCGGTCAGCCCCCAGTTCTGCACCAGCAAGAGGTGCAGCGGCAGCTCGCCCAGCGGATAGTTGGCCGTGTCACGCCCGGTTGCCAGCAGCAGCAGCGCAAAGGCCAGCAGCGCCGCCAGGATTGCGCCGTGCAGCGGCCAGATCCGGGCAAACCGTCGCCACCAGAACTGCGGCGCGCCTGCCAGCCCGTCGGCCCGCAGCCGCGCGCCATAGTTGAGCCACAGGACGAAGCCCGAGAGCATGAAGAACAGATCGACTGCAAGATAGAACTGCCCGGCCCAGCCGATCACCGGTGCCGGAACCCAGCCAACCAGCGTGAGGCGCGCATGATAGAACACCACCAGCCACGCCGCGACCCCGCGCAGCCCGGTCAGCGCGTGCAGTTGCGGCACGGGCGCGGCGGTGCTCATGCGGGAGCCTGCGTGGGAGCAGCGTCGCCGGCGGACTTGCGCCAGACCTTCGCCGCCTTTGGCGAGGGCTGGAACTGGACCTGCCGCTGGACAAAGCTCGCCAGGGCAATCTGCAGCCCCAGCAACATGAACATGAACGGCTGATAGCCCACACCGATAAACGCCGCGCCCAGCAGATAGACCAGTTGCCCATGCTGCAGGGCGGTGGCGAGCGAGCGCCAGCGCAGGGCGGCGGGATCGTCGCTCTTGCCCAGCCGCCGCCGGATCCGCTCCATTTGCCACAGCCCCAGCCCCTGGAGCCACAGCCACAATCCAAGCCCGATAAAGCCCTGCTCGCCCAGCAGCTCGAAATAGGCCGAGTGATAGGCGCGCGCCTTATCGGTCACCTCGCCATATTCGACCGCGACATTGCCGCCCTCGCCGGTTTGCGTGCGGGTGGTGTAGGTAAAACTGTTGCCAAGAAAGGCATCGAACCCGCCGCCAAGCGGGTTCTCCAGCGCGTAGTCGATTGTCCAGCTCCACACCGCCACCCGGGTGGACGCCGACTGGTCGCCCTCGTGCTCGGTAATGGTGGCCATCCGTTCGGTATAGCTGGCGGGGAGGAACGGTATCGCCAGCATCAGCATGGCCGCGCCCATACTCGTGAACAAGGCCCGGTGGCGCACGCTGCGGAGCGTCAGCACCGCCAGCAGGGCGATGCACAACAGCCCGGTGCGGGTCTGCGTACCGATTGGCACCAGCAAGGCGGCAAAGCACAGCGCCACACCAAAGCCCATCGTCAGCCAGCTTTTCGGGAAGATCGTGCCGTTGCGCGCCACCCACATGATCAGCGGGATCATCGCGATGGCCACGGTCGACAGTGTGCTGCCTTCATACAGTCCGGTATTGTCGGTCACCAAGGATGCCAGGGTGCCATAGCCGCCGCCCGAAAGCAGCGTCTTGATGCCCGCCGGAATGATGATCGATCCTGCGCTAAGCACCATGAACAGCGCCGCCGCCTCGATCCTGAGGTAGGTGCGCAAGGTCAGTGGCAGGAAGGCGCCGAAGAACAGGCTCTTCCACACCCAGCCCCACTTCTCCCACGCGCTGTCGGGGAAATCGGCACCCAGCGTGGTGATGAAGCACCAGCCCAGCAGCGCCACGATCAACCCCTGGCGCAGGGTAATCCGCGAGCCCGCCTTTGAATCGAGCAACAGCCACCCGGCAAAGGCCGCGACAAAGGCGATCAGCGAGATCTGCATGCTCTGGATCACGCCCCAGCCGATCTTTTGCGGGGCAACGATGTCGATATAAATATAGGCCAGCACCCAGATGAACGGCCGCTTCAGGCCGAGCAGCAGGAGCAGGCCAATAAAGCCGAGCAGGGCGAGGTCGAGCATCGGCTCAGTCGCCTGCTGTTTCGGCTTGGCCCGGACGCTGGCGCTGCCAGCGCCTGGGACGTTTCGCCCCTACTTCCATGTCGAGATCGTCGCGGCCAAGCAGGACAATTGCAGCCATCGCCATCAAGCCGTGCGTCAGGGCGAGGGTGAACAGGTCGATCATGGCCCAAAGCCCTAGCCCAGATACATTGACGCGCCGTTAAGCTTGTCGTGGCAGGACTATCGCCACGATGCGCATCCTTCACGTCCTCGATCATTCGCTGCCGCTGCACAGTGGCTATACCTTCCGCACCCGCGCCATCCTGAAGGCGCAGGAGACGCTGGGGTGGGAGGTGCGCGGGATTACCGGGCTGCGGCATGTGGCGGACGGTCCGGATATGGAGCAGGCGGAAGGCCTCATGTTCCACCGCACGCGCGGCGCGGCGCATGGCCCCACCGGTTTGCGCGAATGGCGCGAAGTGGCGGCGCTGACAGAAGCGATCTGCGCTCTGGCCGAACAATGGCGTCCCGACGTGCTCCATGCCCATTCGCCGGCCCTATGCGGACTTGCCGCTGTGCGCGCTGGCAAGCGGCTCGGCATTCCGGTGGTCTATGAAATCCGCGCATTCTGGGAGGATGCGGCAGTGGGCAATGGCACCGGCGCCCCGGGATCGCTCAAATACCGCCTGACCCGCGCGCTGGAAAACCACGTGGTAGCCAGCGCCGACCGCGTGGTGACGATCTGCCAGGGCCTTGGCAACGATCTGCAGGATCGCGGTGTGGTGCCGGGCAAGCTGTCGATCATGCCCAACGGGGTCGATCTGGAACTGTTCGGCCAGCCCTTGCCGCGCGATCCCGCGCTGGCGGCCGAACTTGGCCTTGGGAACGGTCCGGTGATCGGCTTCATTGGCAGCTTTTACGATTATGAGGGGCTGGACGATCTGGTTTGCGCCATGCCGCTTCTGCTGGAATCCCATCCAGATGCCCGCCTGCTGCTGGTGGGCGGGGGTCCGATGGAAAGCGCAATCAGGGCGCAGGTCGAATCCTCCTCCGCAGCCCACGCGATTCGCTTCACCGGGCGCGTGCCGCACGCGCAGGTAGAACGCTATTACGCGCTGACTGATGTTATGGCCTATCCGCGCAAGGCCAGCCGGCTGACCGACCTGGTCACCCCCCTGAAGCCGCTGGAAGCCATGGCGCAGGGCAAGATCGTGGCCGCCAGCGATGTTGGCGGACACCGCGAACTGATGACCCGCGGCCTGACCGGAACGCTGTTTGCGCCCGACGATCCGGCCGCCTGCGCCGCTGCGCTGGCCGACCTGTTCGACCGGCGCGACACATGGGATGTGATGCGCCAAGCCGCCCGCCAGCATGTCGCCGACAACCACGACTGGGCGCGCAATGTTCAGCGTTATCAACCCGTTTACCAAACGCTGATAGTCACCGATCGACATGGCCGGATCCCCGCTGCTGCCTGATGGCATCGGCGGATGTGAAAGCGGCGCAGGACAGGATTGATACGTGGCAAGTCTGGCTGATGATAACGGCATGAACGGTACGGCGGCGAAACCGCCGATCGCCGCGCATCCCGCCTTTCCCTTCATCGTGGCCTTGTGGTTTGCCGCCCTGTTGGGGCTGGGCAGCCTGGTGGTGCCGGTGCCACTGATCGAGAGCTTCACCGTAGCAACCGGGCTTGCCGCCATCGTGCCGCCCACCGCCCCGCCCCTGGGCTTCACCGCCCGCGCCCTGATGGCGCTGGCCTTTGGCGCCGGCGGCGCTTTGGCCGGGCTGGTAATTGCCCGCCAGATAGCAAAAGCGCACCAGGCCCCGCCGGCCCGCCGGATCAGTCCCCCAGGCATCGTGGCCGATCGCCGCCCGATCTCCGCACATGACGAACTGGGCGACGAAGGCCTTGATGGACGTCCGCAGCTCACCCAGCCGCGTGGCCGCCGCGCACTGGCGCTCAACCTCGAAGAAGAATCGGCCAGGTCGCCAGATCTCGAACATGCAGATCTCGAACATGCAGACCCGCTGGACCTGACCGACGACGCGCTGGAGCTATCCGCATTCGCGCCGCAGCCCGATCCGTCGATCCGCAGCGTCGACGCAACCCCCGGATTCACCACATTTTCCGCTGACAGCAGGAACGACACAATGGACGACAGGCAGTTCTTCCACACGCCGAGCGACGATTTCCCGGCAGAAGAACGGCAGGAATTCCATTTCCCCTCCGCCATCGAGCAAGCCACTCCCTTGGCTACCCGATTGACCCAGTCGGTCGCGGTCGCGTGGGACGACGAGGAAGAACAAGACGACGACCAGGTCGATGCGCTCGATTTCTCCCCGCCCTCGCTCGCCCACCGGACCTTTGCCAACGAAGATGGCACTGGCGAGGATGCTGGCGAGTACGAAAGCGAGAACGACATGGTGTCCCAAGTGCTGGAAGACCACCGCCAGTTTGCCAACTTCGGGGCCGACCAGCAGTTCGAAACCGCCGATCACTTCACTGTCCCGGAATCTGGCGAAGATGGGCCGGACGCGCTCGACGACCTCGGGCTGGTCCAGCTCGCCCAGCGGCTCGGCGCATCGATCGAGAAGCGTCGCGAGCAGCGGGCCGCCCGGGCTGCGCTTGCCGCCTCGACCGCCCACCAGGTGTTCGCCCCGGTTATGGTTCCGGCAGACCCGCTGGTCGACGCCCTGGCCGATGAGTTCGACGTGGCAGAGCCCGACGAAGCCGCGCAAGCGATGGCCGCCTATTTCTCGCGCCCCGAGCCAGCATTGCAGCCGGCATCGGAGCAGGACGCAGTGACAGGCGAATATGACTATGATGACGAGGATGACGGGCTTGCGCACGCATCCGCAACGCCGCGCTTCCCCCATGCCGAGTTCGAGCCACAGTCCACTGAGCGCCAGGTGTTCCGGCCGGTCGCCGAGCCCGAGCCTGTAGCCCCGCCGCCCTATCTCGCGCTGGCCGGAATGGCCCGGATCGATATTGACGACGAGGACGAGGAGGAAGGAATCGCCGATCTCGCCGCCTCGTTCTCGCTTCCGCTGGCAGGCCTGGCTTTCCCCGCGGTCGCGCCGAATGAAACGCAAGACAACGATGACGAGGAGCCCGATTCCGGATCACTGCCCGATTTCGGTTCGCTCATGGCCACCGGCAATCCTTTCCGCCAGCAGGCCCAGCAGTTCGTGCGGATCGAGGACGAACCCGAAGCCAGCGATAGCGTGACGCAGCCCGCCGTCGTATTCCCGGGGGAAGCGCCGCCAGTGTCGGCTTCAGTGTCGGCTCCAGTGTCGACATTTGGGGCAGCGCCCTTCGAGACCCCGGCCTTCCAGCCGCAGGCGCGGGTCAACTCCGAGGAACACGAACGCGCGCTGCGCGATGCGCTGCTCAACCTGCAGCGGATGAGTGGGGCCGCCTGACGCCGCATTGCGCGGCCCGAATACCGTCCTTTTCCCGTGTCCTGGACCCTCAGCCCGCCAAATCGCCGGATTTGCGCGGGTTCCAGGTCATTTTGACCCTCCTGTGACCTTGCCAAAACATTTTCGCATCGCCATGGGGGACGCTCGCGACATTTTTGACAAGCACCCATGCCAGGTGAGTCGCGTTTCGGTGCCTGCATGATGCCGGTGCCGAGGCGCCCCGCACTATCGGCCTGAGACAGGACGAGAAGAGTTGAACGAGCTGCCAGCCCGCCAGGGCCTTTACGATCCGCGTAACGAACATGACGCCTGCGGCGTGGGCCTGATTGCCCACATCAAGGGCGAAAAATCGCATGCCATCGTGAGCCAGGCGCTCGAAATCCTGCACAACCTCGATCATCGCGGGGCCGTGGGGTCCGATCCGCTGCTGGGCGACGGGGCGGGCATCCTGATCCAGCTGCCCGACCAGTTGCTGCGCAAGTGGGCCGTGGGCGAAGGCCTGACCCTGCCGCAGCCGGGCGACTATGCGGTCGCGATGTGCTTCCTGCCGCAGGACCAGTCCGCGCGCGATTTCGTGGTCGCCAAGTTCGAAAAGTTCATCGCCAAAGAAGGCCAGCGGCTGATCGGCTGGCGCGATGTGCCGGTGAACACTGAAGGCCTCGGCAAGACCGTGCTCGCCTCGATGCCGGTAATCCGCCAGTGCTTTGTGGCGCGCGGCGACAATTGCCCCGATCAGGATGCGTTTGAACGCAAGCTGGTGGTGATCCGCAAGCAGACGCAGAACCCGCTTGCCGCGCTGGCCGAAAAGCACGACCTGCCCGGCCTGACCGAACTGTACATGCCCAGCTTCTCCAGCCGCACGATGGTCTACAAGGGCCTGCTGCTGGCAACGCAGGTGGGCAGTTTCTACCAGGATCTGCAGAACCCCGATTGCGTCTCTGCCCTGGGCCTGGTGCACCAGCGCTTTTCCACCAACACCTTCCCCAGCTGGCGTCTGGCCCACCCGTTCCGCTTCATCGCCCACAATGGCGAGATCAACACGGTGCGCGGCAACACCAACTGGATGAATGCGCGCCGCCGCACCATGGAATCCGAACTGCTCGGCGCGGACATGGACAAACTGTGGCCGATCGTGCCGCACGGCCAGTCAGACACCGCCAGCCTCGACAACGCGCTCGAACTGCTGGTGGCAGGCGGTTATCCGCTGGCCCACGCCATGATGATGCTGATCCCCGAAGCCTGGGCCGGCAATCCGCAGATGGAGCCGCGCCGCCGCGCGTTCTACGAATACCACGCCGCACTGATGGAACCGTGGGACGGCCCGGCCGCTGTGGCCTTCACCGACGGCCGCCAGATCGGCGCCACGCTGGATCGCAACGGCCTGCGCCCGGCGCGTTTCTGCGTGACCAAGGATGATCTGGTGTGTCTGGCTTCGGAAAGCGGCGTGCTGCCGTTTGCTGAACAGGACATCGTGCGCAAGTGGCGGCTGCAGCCCGGCCGCATGTTGCTCATCGACCTTGAAGCCGGCCGCATCATCGAGGACGAGGAACTGAAGGCCAGCCTGGCCAATGCCCAGCCGTATGAAGAATGGCTGCACAAGGCACAGTACAAGCTGAAGGATCTCGAGGCGATCGAGACGTCGAGCGAGGCCGTGCGCCAGGCCGACGAGACGCTGCTCAACCGCCAGCAGGCGTTCGGCTACACGCAGGAAGACGTATCGCGCTTCCTTGAACCGATGGCCGTCAATGCCGATGATCCGCTCGGCTCGATGGGCACCGATACGCCGATTGCCGTGCTGTCGGCCCGCAGCCGCTTGCTGTACGACTATTTCAAGCAGAACTTCGCGCAGGTCACCAATCCGCCGATCGATCCGATCCGCGAAGAACTGGTGATGAGCCTGCTGTCGATGATCGGCCCGCGCCCCAATTTGCTGGGCATGGATGCCGGCCTGCACAAGCGGCTGGAAGTCGACCAGCCGATCCTGACCAACAAGGACATGGAGAAGATCCGCTCGGTCGAAGCCAGCCTCGATGGCGCGTTCCGGACCGAAACGATCGACATCACCTGGGATGCCGCAACCGGTGCCGAAGGCCTCGGCCAGGCGATCCAGGAAATGTGCTGGACCGCAACTGAGGCGGTGCTGCAGGATCGCAACATCCTGATCCTGTCCGATCGCGCCGCCAGCCCTGACCGCATCCCCATGCCCGCGCTGCTCGCCACCGCCGCCGTACACCATCATCTGGTGCGCCAGGGCCTGCGCATGCAGACCGGGCTGGTGGTGGAAACCGGCGAAGCGCGCGAGGTGCATCACTTCTGCGCGCTGGCCGGATATGGCGCGGAAGCGATCAACCCCTATCTCGCGTTCGAGACGCTGGAGGCCATCCGCGCCGAAAAGCACGCCGATCTGGCATCCGAACAGGTGCAAAAGAACTATATCAAGGCGGTCGGCAAGGGCATCCAGAAGGTCATGTCCAAGATGGGCATTTCGACCTACCAGTCCTATTGCGGGGCGCAGATCTTCGATGCCGTGGGCCTGTCATCGGCCTTCATCGACAAGTACTTCACCGGCACCGCCACCACCATCGAAGGTGTGGGGCTGGATGAAGTGGCGCAGGAAACCGTGCGCCGCCACCAGGCCGCTTGGGGCGACAACCCGATCTATCGCAATATGCTCGATGTGGGCGGGATCTACCAGTACCGCATCCGCGGCGAGGACCATGCCTGGACCCCGGGCAACATCGCCGACCTGCAACACGCGGTGCGCGGCAACAGCTTCGAAAACTACCAGGCCTTCGCGCGCAGCATCAACGACCAGTCGGAACGCATGCTGACCATCCGCGGTCTGATGGAACTGAAGCGCGCAGACCAGGACGGACGGCAGCCGCTGGATATTTCGCAGGTCGAACCGGCGGCGGAAATCGTCAAGCGGTTCGCCACCGGCGCGATGAGCTATGGCTCGATCAGCTGGGAAGCGCACACCACGCTGGCCGTGGCGATGAACCGCATCGGCGGCAAGTCGAACACTGGCGAAGGCGGCGAGGATCCCAAGCGCTTTACGCCAATGGCCAATGGCGATTCGATGCGTAGCGCCATCAAGCAGGTGGCATCGGGCCGCTTCGGCGTGACCACCGAATACCTCGTCAATTCGGACGATATCCAGATCAAGATGGCGCAGGGTGCCAAGCCCGGTGAAGGCGGACAATTGCCCGGCCACAAGGTCGACAAGACCATCGGCGCTACCCGCCATTCCACCCCCGGCGTCGGCCTGATCAGCCCGCCCCCGCACCACGACATCTATTCGATCGAGGATCTGGCCCAGCTGATCCACGATTTGAAGAACGTGCAGCCCTCCGCCCGCATCTCGGTCAAACTGGTGTCGGAAGTGGGCGTGGGCACCGTGGCCGCAGGCGTATCCAAGGCGCGCGCGGACCATGTCACCATCTCGGGCTATGAAGGCGGCACCGGCGCATCGCCGCTGACCAGCCTGACCCATGCGGGCAGCCCGTGGGAAATCGGCCTGGCCGAAACACAGCAGACCCTGCTGCTGAACGATCTGCGCAGCCGCATTGCGGTGCAGGTCGATGGCGGCCTGCGCACCGGGCGCGATGTGGCGATCGGCGCGCTGCTGGGCGCGGACGAGTTCGGCTTTGCCACCGCACCGCTGATTGCGGCAGGCTGCATCATGATGCGCAAGTGCCACCTCAATACCTGCCCGGTGGGCGTGGCGACGCAGGATCCGGTGCTGCGCGCGCGCTTCGTCGGCCAGCCCGAACACGTCATCAACTACTTCTTCTTCGTGGCCGAGGAACTGCGCGCGATCATGGCCGAAATGGGCTTTGCCACGCTGCAGGAGATGATCGGCCGGGTCGATCTGATCGACATGCGCCGGGTGGATCGTCACTGGAAGGCCGCCGGCATCGACCTGACGCGCCTGCTCACCAAGATCGAAGTTCCGGCGGGCAAGCAGCTGTACCACACCGAAACGCAGGACCACGGGCTGGAAAACGCGCTCGACAACCAGATCATCCAGGCCGCGCGCCCGGCGCTCGATCATGGTGAGACGCTGGTGCTCGATTTCCTGATCCGCAACGTCAACCGCACGGTCGGCGCGATGCTGTCGGGCGAGATTGCCCGCAAATTCGGCCATGCGGGCCTCAAGACTGACCAGTTGCGCGTGAACTTTACCGGGGTTGCCGGGCAAAGCTTCGGTGCCTGGGCGGCCCACGGCCTGACGCTGGATCTAGTGGGCGATGCCAACGACTATGTCGGCAAGGGCCTGTCAGGCGGCCGCCTGATCGTGCGCCAGCCGGAAGGCGTTGACCGCGATCCCACCAAGAACATCATCGTCGGCAACACCGTGCTGTATGGCGCCATCGCGGGTGAGGCCTATTTCAACGGTGTGGGCGGCGAACGGTTCGCGGTGCGCAATTCGGGTGCCATCGCGGTGGTCGAAGGCACCGGCGATCACGGCTGCGAATACATGACCGGCGGCGTGGTCTGCGTGCTGGGTGCCACCGGCCGCAACTTTGCCGCAGGCATGAGCGGCGGCATTGCCTATGTCTATGACGAGGATGGCACCTTTGCCAGCCGCTGCAACCTGGCGCAGGTGGAACTGTTGCCGGTGAGCGCCGATCCCTCGCCCACCGAGGGAATGGGCCTGCCGCAGCAGCGGGCACTGGGCATCCATGACTATGGCATGGGCGATCCCTTGTACCACGATGCCGAACGGCTGCGGGTGCTGGTGGAACGCCACAAGCTGCACACCGGATCGGCCCGGGCAACCGCGCTGCTGGATGATTGGAACACTGCGCTGGGCAAATTCGTCAAGGTGATGCCGCGCGATTATGCCAATGCGCTCAGGCAGATGGAGGCGGAACGCGAAGCCGTCGCCACCGTCGCAGCCGAGTAAGGAACTGGAATATGGGCAAGGAAACCGGCTTTCTCGAACTCGACCGGCAGGATCGCACCTATGCCGATCCCAAGGAGCGGTTGCACCACTACAAGGAATTCGTGATTCCGCATTCCGAGGCAGCCCTGAAGGGCCAGGCCTCGCGGTGCATGAATTGCGGCATCCCCTATTGTCACAACGGCTGTCCGGTGAACAACATCATCCCGGACTGGAACCACCTGGTCTATGAAGGTGACTGGAAGAATGCGCTGGAAGTGCTGCATTCCACCAACAATTTCCCCGAATTCACCGGCCGCATCTGCCCCGCCCCGTGCGAGGCAAGCTGCACGCTGAATCTGACCGATCAGCCGGTCACGATCAAAAGCATCGAATGTGCGATTGTCGATCGCGGGTGGAAGGAAGGCTGGGTCGAACCGCAGGTTCCGGCCAGGAAAACCGGCAAGAGCGTGGCCGTGGTCGGCTCCGGCCCGGCAGGCATGGCAGCCGCCCAGCAACTGGCGCGCGCCGGCCATTCGGTGACGCTGTTCGAGAAGGCCGACCGGATCGGCGGGCTGATGCGTTACGGCATCCCCGATTTCAAAATGGAAAAGCACCTGATCAACCGCCGCGCGGTGCAGATGGAAGCTGAAGGCGTGACTATCCGTACCTCCACCGAAGTGGGCGTGGACGTGTCGATGAAGAGCTTGAAGGAAAACTTCGATGCCGTGGTGATGGCTGGCGGCGCGGAAGATGCGCGCGGGCTGACCATTCCGGGCGCGGAACTGCCCGGCGTGCGGCTGGCGATGGAATTCCTCACCCAGCAGAACAAGCGCAATGCCGGCGACAACGAGGAACGCGCCGCCCCGCGTGGCACGCTGACTGCTACCGGCAAGGACGTGATCGTGATCGGCGGCGGTGATACCGGCAGCGATTGCGTGGGCACGTCCAACCGCCAGGGCGCCCGCTCGGTCACCCAGATCGAGATCATGCCCCAGCCCCCCGCGCACGAAAACAAACTGATGACCTGGCCCGACTGGCCGATGAAGCTGCGCACCTCGACCAGCCACGAAGAAGGCGTGAACCGCGATTGGGCGGTGCTGACCAAGGAAGTGGAAAGCGCCGATGGCATAGTCACCGGGCTCAAGTGCGTCCGCGCCGATTGGTCAGATGGCCGCCTGAAGGAAGTGCCCGGCACCGAATTCACCATCCCGGCCGACCTGATCCTGCTGGCGATGGGCTTCGTCGGCCCGCGCAAGGCAGGCATGATCGACCAGGCTGGCGTGGAACTGGACGGGCGCGGCAATGTGTTGGCCGACACGGCTGACTATCGCACCTCGGATCCGCAGATCTGGTCCTGCGGCGATATGCGGCGCGGCCAGTCGCTGGTCGTGTGGGCAATCCGCGAAGGCCGCCAATGCGCGCGGTCGGTGGACGAGGCGCTGATGGGGGTTTCCGAGCTGCCGCGCTGATTGCTGGCCGACAACCGGGCAGTCCATCGGGGCGCAACCCGCTGTCCTACAAGGACCGGTGCGTGCCAGGACCGCAGCGGTCTTTCACATCGTCGATCCCGGGTTGCGCCTGCTGGCCAGCAGAAAGGGCCAAACCGCGTTTTGTCGCTTGCTCCGGAACAAGTGTCACCTTGTCCGGTGCGTTAAAAAATGCCTGATTCCAGATAGATATAGCCATTTCGGGAGGGTGACAGGGTGGCACCTCTGTCACCCTTTTCGCGCTCTCAGGCCTGCTGCTCTGCCTCCACCGCACGGCGTGACTGGGTAAACAGCGCGGTGAAATGGTCATCTGCCGCCGCCACCCCGGCCTCGCGAACGGTGGTGCGGCGCATGTCGCGGCGGTGGGCGGTATCATCGAATTCGCCGGCGCGGTGCATCACGCACAGGTTGTCCCAAATGCTCATGTCGCCCGCGCTGTAGCCGACCTCGATCACATAGCGGTCTTGCGTGGTCCAGGCGTTGAGCTCGTCGATCAGCGCGCGGCCATCCTCGCGGTTCAGGCCCACCACGTCGCGGGCATGATTGCCCAGATACAGCGAGCGCCGCCCGCTGGCCTTGTGGTCCAGAACCAGCGGCTGGTGCGCATGGGGCATCTGGTCAAGCTCGTCCTCGGTGGTGGGATAGCCCGCCTTCATCCTCGAATAGAAGTAGCAATGGCGTGCGGTCAGCCCCTCGATCCGGTCCTTCATCGCTTGCGGCAGGTCGTCATAGGCGCTGCGGGTATCCGCAAAATAGGTCGGCGCGTGGACCGGCGGCGCTTCGTGGCACAGCAATAGTGCCTGCGCGCTGCGCACGTCCATATAGCTACTGTCTATGTGCCAAAGCCGGTTTCCCGCGTTGATCAGCCGGCGGTTGGAATTGTCGATGATGTGGCCGTCTGCATCGATGTTGCTGGCATCGAACAGTTCGGGCCGGGAAAAGCGTGGGCCCTTGCCCGGCTGGCGCGGGGCCAGTTCAACATGGCCGAACAGGCGGCTGAAAGCCACGTGGCTGGCATCATCCAGGCCGGTGTTGCGCCACACGGTCACGCCCCAGGTATCCTGCGCCGCGCGAATTTCGGCCTTTGTTGCCTCATCCAGTGGACCGGCGATATTCACACCGGAAATCTCTGCACCGAACCGGGCAGACAAGGGAATGACAGTCAGGGCCATGTGAAATCCTCTCTCTGGCCCATGCAATAAGGTTAGATTGCTAACGAATCCAGCCTTTACAGCCGCCAGTCGATCACGCCGCGCCCGTGGCGTTGCAGAAATGCGTTGGCCTGGCTGAACGGCTTCGAGCCGAAGAACCCGCGATGCGCCGATAGCGGGCTTGGATGGACCGATCGCAGGACCAGATGCCGCCCGCCCTGCAATCCGGCCACCTTGTCCGCCTTCTTCTGCGCATGGCTGCCCCACAGGATGAATACCGAAGGTTCCGCCCGAGCTGCCACCGCCGCCACCACCGCATCGGTGATCGCCTCCCACCCGCGCCCCTGGTGCGATCCGGCCAGCCCCGCCTCTACCGTCAGCGCAGTGTTGAGCAGCAGCACCCCCTGCCGCGCCCAGTTTTCCAGGTTCCCGTGCGCCGCCGGTTCGATCCCCAGGTCTGCCCGCAGTTCCTTGCAGATATTGACCAGCGAGGGGGGGGGGCGAACGCCTTCGGGCACCGAAAAGCTCAGGCCATGCGCCTGGCCCGGTCCATGATAGGGATCCTGCCCCAGGATCACCACCTTCACCGCATCGAGAGGCGTCAGGTCAAGCGCGCGCAACCGGCTGCCGCGGGGCGGATAGATTGTCTTGCCCGCTCCCTCCTCGGCCCGCAGCCAGCCGCCCAGCCGCCGGGCCTCGTCGCCTGCCAGCACGGGATCGAGCGCGGGGCGCCAGCTTGGGGGGATTTCCTCGGTCATACCGCTTTCCTATCGCCCTGGCCGCGCACCAGCCAGCATCCTCTTCCCCTCAATCCCCAATCCGCCTAAGGCTCTCCCCCTATGGCTGTATATTTCCACGAAGAAGACCTGCCCGCCGGTGTGCTGGCTCCCGGACCCGTTGCGGTCGATACCGAGACCATGGGGCTTGTCACCCAGCGCGATCGGCTGTGCCTGCTGCAGATCAGCGACGGCAACGGTGACGAGCACCTGGTGCGGTTTGCCAATGGCAGCGCGTTCGATGCGCCCAACCTGAAGGCCGTGCTGGCCGATCCGGCGCGGGTGAAGCTGTACCATTATGCCCGGTTCGATCTGGCGGCGATCCACCATTACGTCGGCGTCTGGGCGACCCCGGTGTTCTGCACCAAGATCGCCAGCAAGCTGACCCGCACCTATACCGACCGGCATGGGTTGAAGAACCTGGTCAGCGAACTGCTGGGCGAGGACATTTCCAAGCAGCAGCAATCCAGCGACTGGGGCGCTCCGGTACTCAACGATGCGCAGCGTGAATATGCCGCCAGCGATGTGCGGTTCCTCCACCGCCTGCGCGAGATCCTGATTGCCCGGCTGGAGCGCGAAGGACGGCTGGAACTGGCGCAGTCATGCTTCGATTTCCTGCCAGCCCGCGTCACGCTCGACATGTCGGGGTGGATCGACAAGGACATCTTCAGCCACGAGTAAGGTGCCAGGCACCAGAGGCATCCCCGAATGACTCTCCAAGCCGATACCATGCGCAGCCGCCGGCAGGCCAATGCCGCACCGGGCTCGGGCCTGGACCGGATCGTGCGCACCCTTGCCGTGGCCCTGCCTGCAGCGGTCGGCGTAGTGGCAGCGACGATGCTGATCACACCGCTGGGGCCGCGCGGCGAGGTCTCTTTCCTGCTCGATCGCAACAAGGTGGCGATTGCCGAAGACCGGCTGCGGATGGACAACGCGATGTATCGCGGGGTTGACGATGATGGCCGCCCGTTCTCTCTGGCCGCCGGCGATGCGGTGCAGACCAGCAACCGCGTACCCGTGGTCGAAATGCACGAACTGATCGCCCGCATCGTGTTGCCGGATGGCCCGGCAGTGCTGAGCGCGGCCACCGGCAGCTATAATATCGACGACGAGCAGGTCGCCATTCCCGGCACCGTCCAGTTCACCGCCACCGATGGCTATCGGCTGGTGGCCCGCAACGTGGCGATCGACCTGTCCAACCGCACGGTTGAAGGGCGCGGCCGGGTGGAAGGGGCGATCCCGGCGGGCACTTTTGCGGCCGACCAGTTCCGCGCCGACCTGCCCGCCCGAACCCTTTCGCTGGTGGGCAATGCGCGCTTGCGCATGGTCCCGGGCCGCATGCAGCTTCCCGAAGGAATGTGACGATGATGCGCTTGCCTCGCCTTGCTGATCGGCTATCGCTCGATCCTATGGAAACATCGCGCCCCTCACTCGCCAAGCTCGCCCGGCGCGGGCTGCTTGCCGGTTTGCTGGCTGGCACCGTGGGGGCATTGGGATTTGCCTCGATCGCGGGCGCGCAGAACATCGCCGGGTTCAATTCCAACCAGCCGGTCAGCTATGCCGCTGACCGGATCGAGTTGCAGGACCGGCAGAATCGGGTGGTCCTGTCAGGCAATGTCGAAATCCAGCAGGGAGACCTGCGACTGACCGCAGCCCGCACCACCGTGGCCTATACCGATAACGGATCGCTCAGCATCCAGCGGATCGATGCCACTGGCGGTGTGACCGTGGTGCGCGGGAACGAGCGGGCCAGCGGCGCTTCGGGGGTGTATGATTTCAACCGCCGCGTGATCGTGCTGGCCGGCGGGGTGGCGCTGCGGCGCGGCGGTGATACGCTGAACGGCGGGCGCCTGACGATCGACCTGAATACCGGTCTGTCGAGCGTGGACGGTAATGCGGGCGGCACTTCCGGCAGCAGCAGCGGCGGACGGGTGACGGGTTCGTTTTCAGTACCCGACCAGGATTGACGGGCCGGGACTCGCGGGCCGTAACTGGCGGGCCAGATTCGTCAGGCTAACGGGCAGTACAAGCCGTGCGGGTGATCTGGCTGGCAAGATCGGCATGGCCGGCCTGGCGCAGCAGCCCCTCTGCCTGCGCCAGGCTCAAGCAATCGACATTTGCCCCAAGCCCTTGTGCGCGCAGGATGATATCGGCGTAGGTTCCGGCGGACAGATAGGTCGGGCCAAGCGCCACGAAGTTACGCTGCCAGTGCCCGCGTTCCGCCAGGCGATTGGCTATGGCCGCCCGCCCTTCCGGCGTGGTTGCAAGTCCGGTCACCAACTGCTCGCGGGCAGCCCGGTCAACTGAACCGGTTGCAAGTAACGCCACAACGCGTTGCGATGCGGTGTCCAGTTCCCCTGCCATCAGTGCGGCCTGCGCCAGGGTCTGTTGCGCCAGCGGCTCGCGCCAGCCGCGCTGGCCAGCCAGTTCAAGCGCCGCCAACCCGTTTGCCACATCACCCGACATCAGTTCGGCCTGCGCCAGCAGGGTGAGGTTTTCTGCGGGAACAGGCCGGTTGCGCACGAGGGCTTTTGCCCGTTCCACGGCGCGATCAGCATCCCGCATCACCAGGGCCTGTTCCACCTGTCGAGCCTGCGCAAAGCCACGGAACGGCGCCGGAACAAATGCAGCAAATTCAGGGGCAAAGCGTGCAGACCGGTCGATTTGAGCAAAGGCTGTCACCACTGCCACGACCAGCAGGGCAAGGATCCATCCCAGCCGACCGATCATGCGGATGGCTCCCGGCGCTGGACAACCAACAGTACGACCAGCAGGGCAGCGACGCACAGCATCGTCTGATTCCGCAACGGATAGTCGACTGCCGACTGTGCTCATGTCCCCTTTGAGCACGTTGATAAGCTGCGGCAGTTCATCGAGACTGGTTGTCCGCAGGATCCGCCCCACTCGGGTAATCCGGTCATCGTTTTTTGCTGCAGAGCGATGGCCTGCAGCATCGGCCCGGTCGCACTGCATCGAACGGAACTTGTAAATATCAAAAAACTGGTTGCCGCGGCCCATCCGCCGCTGGCGGAAGAATATCGGCCCGCGATCGTCGAGTTTGATAGCAAAAGCACAAGCCAGCAAGACAGGTGACAGCACAATCAATGCCAGAACTGTGACAACAAGATCGAACAGGCGCTTGGTCACGCGCGCCCTAAGGGCCAGGTGGCCGCGCGACACGACCAGCGCGGTAACATCGGCCTCTTCATGGCGCACGATTGCCAAGGCCCCGATCTCTTGAGCAAAATCGCTTATGACTTCACCATGGATGCCCGATCCGCGGAGGACTGCCGACCAGGCCAGGCGATCCTCGCGGCTACAGCTTACGATCACCATGTCCATGTTGCGGAGATATTTCGACAACCGGTCGAGCGCCAGCGGATCCTCGAGATCGGGCAGCAAACCGTGATCACGCGCGTTGACCCGATATGAATCGGGTATCGCCACCGATGGCCCGCCTGCTTCGATCAGCAGGCGGTTGGTGACACTTGGCCCCCACAGCGCGACAATAAAGCGTGCCAGCGTCCAGCGTATAACCCCCATGCCCACCGCCGCAACGGCGAGGCTGGAGACAAACACCACGCGCGAGAATTCCGCGCTGGCCTTGGCGAAAAAGGCGAAGAAACTGAACATCAGCGCCGAAACGACCAGCGCCAGGACGGCGCGCCATGTAGCTGTGCGCCAATTGGTCAAACCGTCGCGCGAATAGGTGGCATTGTAGAACGCGATCGTCTGGAACAGGGGCAGCAGCATGTAGGCCGGCAGCATCGCGTCATGGGTCGAAAAAACGCCCGGGTAAGTCAGCGCTGCAATGCCGAAACTGCCAACCAGCAATGCCATGTCGGCCAGGATAAGCACCAGATAGAACTGCAGCCGCCGCCTTTCGAGCTACATCGCGAGCCCCTGGCTGGGCGCGCGGGGCAGGCGGAGAGGCGTTTCAATCTGCGCCTGGCCGGCATCGCCAGTCAGGATAAGCGCATCTTCCGATCGCACCGGTACCGCAGAAAATTCCATGATTGCGCCGGGCGCCCCTACGAGAAATTAATCCCTATGTACAAACCCCTATAGCAATTGAATGTCTTCTTAACCAGCACGATATTGCACCTGCGAAGGGTTCCGAACGGGGGCCGGTCCTGCCTTTGGCACGGGCGGTCGCAGGCCCGGTCGCACAGGCTAACGCCGGCGGGTTTCCGCGAAGCGGGTGATGCGGGTCAGTTCGTGGGCCAGGATCAGCTCGGCCGCCTGGCTGTTGGCCAGCAGATCGCGGTGCAATTGCGCGATCCGCGGGACCAGCCGCTCCAGCTTGTGCGGGGGCCAGGCCGGCATCTGGGCCAACAGGTCGCGCTTGTCCTTGAAGAACACCCGCTGGCGTTCAAGCAGGGTGTTGAGGTCAAGCCCCGGTTCGCGCTTGGCCGCCAGCGCCGCGATTTGCGCCACCCGCCGTTCCAGCGCCAGTGCAACACCCACCGGATTGAGGCCAAGCTCGCGCAGGCGCGCCAGTTCATGCGGCAGCTTCTTTGTTTCGCCCGCCATCACCACGTTGACCAGCGGGCCGAAGTCATTGTCATCGCTCGCCGCGCCGATGGCGGCCAGATCTTCGGCCTGGACCGTCCTGGTCGCATGCGGCGAAGCGTCGAGGTATAGCGCCAGCTTTTCCAGTTCGGACTGGGCCAGGCGAACATCCAGGTTGGTGGCATGGGCGATGGATTCGGCGATATTCCCGCCGATCCGCAAGCCCAGCCCGCCCGCCATCGCATTGATCTCGGCAATCGCGTCTTTCATTTCGGGCGGATAGAAAATGGCCACCACGCCATCCTTGCGGTCGATCAGCAGCTTGGCCGTGCGCGATTTGTCGGTGGCCGAAGTGGCGATGATGAACACCGGGCAGGCGCCTTTCGTTTCGCCGATATCGGCAAATTCAAGGAAGGTCCTGACTGCATCGTGCGCTTCTTCGCCTGCCACCCGCGCCATGATATGCCGCGCACCGCCGAACAGCGAAGTGGAGCGCGCTTCGTCGACCAGCCGCACGGGATCGTTCTTGAGTTCAGCCCCGGACAGGTCCACGCGCTCGCCCGCATCGGGCAGCAGGCCGATCACCTTGGCAGCAGCGGACGAGGCCCCGGCCTCGTCGGACCCGCAAAAGAACCAGATCGCGGCAGAGCCCTGCACGCGCCGCGCTACATTGAGGAAATCGCTCTGCCGCGCCTTCACGGCTGCTGCTGGGTAAGCGCCAGGGTGAGCCGTGTCACGATCCGGTCGGCCACCTGCTGGGCGATGTTTTCCAGTGCGGTCTGTTCAGCCGCGATGGTGGCGTATTCGGAACTGACCACGTCGATCCCGGCATCGGAACCCGCCGTGGCATCGACCAGGATCACGCCGCTCGCCACATCCACCAGTTGATAACGCGCCCGCAAGGTGCGCCGTTCGCGGCCGATGGTATCGTCGGTCAGCAGGCCGAGGCCTTCGAGCTGATCATCCAGCAGCACGTCCAGGCGGTAACGCGGACTGGCCACATTGCCCGATGGATGGCCCAGCCGATCGTTGAGCGCGGTGCGCACAAGGTATCCCTCGCGTCCCTCGATCGGTGAAACTTCGACCCCCGCCAGCCCTTGCGCCACCGCGCCATCGGCCCCGCCGGCATAGATCGGACGCAGGCCGCAGCCGCTCAGCGCAGCCAGCAGCGCCACAACCACGGCAAGGCGCGCGGCACCTGTCATGTAACGATGTTGACCAGCCTGTCGGGCACAACGATCACCTTTCGCACTTCAGCCCCGTCCATGGAACGCTGGACCTTCTCGCTGGCCAGCGCAAGCGCCTCAAGCTGGTCCTTGGGCAGTCCCTTGGCCACGGTCAAAGTATCGCGCAGCTTGCCCATGTGCTGCACGGCAATGGTCACCTCGTCCTCCACCAACAGCGCTGGATCGACCGTAGGCCACGTCGCCTCGGCAATCAGGCCCTGCTGGCCGAGAGCGGCCCAGGCTTCTTCCGCCAGGTGCGGCATCATAGGGGAGACAAGCAGCAGGACGCAGCGGATCGCTTCATTGCGACTGGCCGAGGGCGCAGCTTTTTCGGTGGCCGAAGTCAGTTCATACAATCGGGCGACCGCCTTGTTGAACGACAGTGCCTCGACATCACCTGCCACGGCGGCAATCGTCTGATGCGTTTTGCGCGCCAGGGCCATGTCCTCGCCGGTGGCTGCCGGATCATACTGGCCAAACAGGCGCCACAACCGCTGCACGAACCGCGCACAACCTTCGATCCCGGCTTCGGACCACGGCAGATCGCGCTCGGGCGGGCTGTCGCTTAGCATGAACCAGCGCACCGCGTCGGCGCCGTAATCGGCAATGATGTCCTCGGGGTCGACGACGTTTTTCTTCGACTTCGACATCTTGATGACCTTGCCGATCTGCACCGGCTGGCCATCGTCCTTCAACACCGCGCCCGTGCCCGAACGCTCGACCTCGGCCGGCGTGAAATAGGTCTCGCGCGGGCCGTCCTTGCGGCTGTAAGTCTCGTGCGTGACCATGCCTTGCGTGAACAGGCTGGCGAACGGCTCCTTCACATCCACCAGCCCGACATGGGCCAGCGCGCGGGTCCAGAAGCGGGCGTAGAGCAGGTGCAGGATCGCGTGTTCGATCCCGCCGATATATTGCTCCACCGGCATCCATTGCGCCACTTCTGCAGCATCGAACGGCTTGTCCGCCGGCTGGCTGGCAAAGCGCAGGAAATACCAGCTCGAATTGACGAAGGTGTCGAGAGTGTCGGTCTCGCGCACAGCCGCTGCGCCGCACTGCGGGCAAGCGACGTGCTTCCAGGTGGCGTGTCGTTCCAGCGGGTTGCCGGGAATGGCAAAGTCCACATCCTCGGGCAGCGTGACCGGCAGCTGGTCCTTGGGCACCGGCACCACGCCGCACGCATCGCAGTGGATGAACGGAATGGGCGTGCCCCAATAGCGCTGGCGCGATACGCCCCAGTCGCGCAGGCGCCACACGGTCTTGCCCTGGCCCCGGCCATCGGCCTCAAGCCGGGCGATCACTTCGGCCTTGGCCTCTGCCACCGCCATGCCATCGAGGAACCCCGAATTGACGCAGACCCCGTCACCCGCTTCGGCTTCGACCAACGGGGCGTCGGCGGCAGCGGGATCGACGGCGATCACGCGCACGATCGGCAGGCCATATTTGGTGGCGAAATCGAAATCGCGCTGATCATGCCCGGGCACGGCCATGATCGCGCCGGTGCCGTATTCCATCAACACGAAATTGGCGATGTAGACCGGCAGATGTTCACCGGTGAACGGGTGCTTTGCGCCAATGCCGGTATCGAAGCCCAGCTTCTCGGCCGTTTCCAGTTCGGCCGCCGTAGTCCCACCCTGCTTGCACAGAGCGATGAATTGCGCCGCCTCGCAATTGTTGGCGGCCACGCCTTGGGCCAGCGGATGATCGGGCGCGACAGCTACGAAGCTGGCACCGAAGATCGTATCGGGGCGGGTGGTATAGACCTCGACAGTCTCGCCGTTCGACAGGTCGAAGGCGAACTGCAGGCCTTGCGATTTGCCGATCCAGTTTTCCTGCATCGTGCGGACCTTGTCGGGCCAGCCATCCAGCGCGCCCAGGCCTGCCAGCAGGTCTTCGGCAAACTGGGTGATCTTGAGGAACCACTGGTTGAGCTTGCGCTTCTCCACCAGCGCGCCCGATCGCCAGCCGCGCCCGTCCACCACCTGTTCGTTGGCCAGCACGGTCTGGTCCACCGGATCCCAGTTGACCGCGCTTTCCCGGCGATAGACCAGCCCTGCTGCGTACAGGTCCAGGAACAGCGCCTGTTCGTGGCCGTAATATTCGGGATCGCAGGTGGCGATCTCGCGGCTCCAGTCGAGCGCAAAGCCCAGCTGCTTGAGTTGCCGCTTCATCGTGGCGATGTTGTCATGGGTCCAGCCAGACGGATGGACGCCCTTTTCCATCGCGGCATTTTCCGCCGGCATGCCGAAGGCGTCCCAGCCCATCGGGTGCAACACCTCGAACCCGCGCATCGCCTTGTAGCGGGCCAGGACGTCACCCATGGTATAGTTGCGCACATGGCCGATGTGGATGCGCCCGCTGGGATAGGGGAACATCTCAAGCACGTAGCTTTTGGGTTTGGGGCTGGCAGAATCGGCTTCGAAACAACGTGCCTCGTCCCACGCCGCCTGCCAACGGGCGTCAGCCTGCCCGGCATCGAACCGGACATCGAAACGCGAATCAGTCATGAGTTAGCCTTGCGGTTTGCGGATCAGCCGATGGCGGTGCGACGCAGGTCGCGGGCCTTGGTGAGGATGATGTCTTCCAGCCGCTGCACGGTGCTCGCCTGCACGGCCGCTTCCACCCATACGCCATTGTTCAACACCTGGCGGCTGGCGGCAACGCGCACAGCATCGGCCCGCAGATCCGAATCGAGGATCGAGACCGAAACCTTGACCCGTTCGTTCGGCGTTTCGGGGTTGGCATACCAGTCGGTCACGATCACGCCGCCGGCGCTATCGGCCTGGGTCAGCGGCATGAACGACAGCGTTTCCAGCGTAGCGCGCCACAGATAGGAATTCACGCCGATGGCTGTCACCTGGCTGGCGGCGAGGTCTGCCTGCGGGCGATCATTGCCGCCGCCGCAGGCCGTCAGCCCGAGAGCCAGCGCACCAAGCACCAGGGTGCGCGCGCGGTTGACGGTGCTTGAAACGGTGTTGGAAGCCGTGCGGATGCTGGAGAGTGCCATGCGTGTTCCTGTAACCAGTTCTGTGCGGTGGCGCCAAGGCACCGGAAGCGCCTCTATAACCGTCCCGCGCCATGCGGCAAGGTGAAGCGCACCATACTACCCTGCGCGTCCACCATGCGCGTTCCAAATGCAAGCCCGGGCGCTGAACCGCCGCTGAACTGGACCCGCTGGCGCCCGGCAGCACCAGTCCGGCTGTTGAACCCGGGCAACACTTTGTAAAAACGCATGAGAGCATGCTTGATCTGCTGGTCATCTGGGGAACCCATGCCTACAAATTCCATTGGAGGAATAACCTCGGCCGATTCGGTAGCCAGTCAGCGTTCAGCTTCGTTGCTTTATTGTCGGCAGGTTAGATGGGAAAAGTGGGCATCCGCGTGAGCATGAATTCGACCAAGGGCCTCAAGGGCCGCTTTGCAGCCGGGGTTGCCGGTGTTGCACTGGTCGTCGGCGTGCCGAGCGCGGGCCTGGCTGTCGGACTGCTCAACGACACCGCCTTCACGTCCAATCAGTTGTCCAATGTCGGCAGCTTTGCCTCGTTCACCCCGGCCTCGGCCGATCCTGAACTGGCCCGCATGGTCGAAGCGCGCAGCGGTTCTGCACGGATGATGCGTTTTACCCCGGCCGGTGCGATCACCGCTGAAGACCGTTCGGTCACAGTGGTCGTCCGCATCGATGGGGAAGCCGCACAGGCCATCTCGGTGCGCAATGCAATCAGCATGGCCCGCGCAGAGTCTCTGGCCGAAACGCCCAGCAACATTACTGCCACCCGCTACAACCTCGGCCTGGCGCGCGGCTATCGCAGCTTTGCCGCGGCTGCCCCCGCGCTGTCGCAGCCACTGTCGAGCGCTGCCATCCCCGATCTCGCCGAATTCGAACCCGCCCCCGGCGTGCGCGAGGAACCGAGCCGGTTCGCTGCACGCATCGCGCTGGAAGAAGGCCGCGCCGCCGCGCCGGCCGCACCGCAGACCCTCGATGCCGCTGGCGATCAGCGGATTGACGTGACCGGCAGCTATCGCCTGACCCGCAATCTCGATGTGCGCGCCGGCGTGCGCTATGAACAGGATCGCAACCGTCTTGCCCCCGTGCCCGACCTCGATCAGCAGGACAGCCAGGCCGTTTACATCGGCACCCAGTTCCGCTTCTAGCATCCGGCAAACAAGCTGGTCCCAGGCCAACAGCAGAACCCCGCTCCGGCGGGGTTTTTCTTTGCCCGCAAGCGTGGCTGCCCTAGGAAAATCGGCAAAGACCAAAAAGACCGATTCGGAAGAGGAACTATTCATATGGCACGTGTTGCAATCGTCACCGGTGGAACCAGGGGTATTGGCCGCGCCATCTGCGAGGCGCTGCAAGCTGACGGGATGACGGTTGTCGCCAACTATGCAGGTAATGTGGACAAGGCCCGCGCCTTCACCGAAGAAACCGGCATCGCCGCCTACCAGTGGAACGTGGGTGACCATGCCGAAACGCTGGCTGGCTGCCTGAAGGTGGCGGAACAGGTCGGCCCGATCGATGTGCTGGTCAACAATGCCGGCATCACCCGCGACGGCACCTTGATGAAGATGAGCTATGAGGACTGGACCGATGTCCTGCGCGTCAACCTGGGTGGCTGCTTCAACATGGCCAAGGCCTGCTTCACCCACATGAAGGACCAGAAGTGGGGCCGGATCATCAATATCGGGTCGATCAACGGTCAGGCAGGCCAGTACGGCCAGGTCAACTATGCCGCCGCGAAAAGCGGCATCCACGGGTTTACCAAGGCGCTGGCCCAAGAAGGCGCGCGCTTCGGGGTCACGGTCAACGCCATCGCGCCCGGCTATATCGATACCGACATGGTCGCCGCAGTGCCTGAAAACGTGCTGGAGAAGATCGTGGCGCGCATTCCCGTTGGCCGGCTGGGCCATGCCAACGAGATCGCCCGCGGTGTCAGCTTCCTGGCGTCTGAAGATGGCGGCTTTGTCACCGGGTCGACCCTGTCGATCAACGGCGGCCAGCACATGTATTGATGGATGGCACGGTGGACGCAGTCTACCATCCCCCCGTCAAGCATTCGGTCGAGATCGCCGGACACAAGACGTCAATCAGCCTTGAACCGCTGTTCTGGAACCTGCTCTGCCGCGCCGCTGCGGAAGAGGGCCTGCCGCTCAACGCGCTGGTCGCGCAGATCGATGCCCAGCGGATCGGGTCCGCCACTCCGCCCGGGCTGGCCAGCGCAATCCGCCTGTGGTTGGCGGCGCGCTGGCTAGGCCTTTCGGATCAGTAGTTGGATCAATAGTTGCCGGGCGGATCGCTGGCCGGGAAGCTTTCGTCGCTCGCCTCGTCAACCTTGGACCACCCCTTGGGTGCGTCTGCCATCGCCGCCGGACCGGCATCGCGCACCTTGGCGAAATTGCTGCCGGTCGACTGGCCGGGGGCAAAAGCCGCCTCGTGCGTGGCCGTCTGCTTCTGGTAGTATTTGTACCCGACATAGCCGAGCACGCCGAGCAGTGCAGTCTTCAGAATCATGGATCACCTCGTTGTTTCCTGCCTGTGCAACGGCTGATGCAGCGAAAGGTTCACGCTTTTCTTGCATGGACTGTCGAACCGGTCGCAGAACAATCGCGGTTGACCGCAATATGGGCGCCTACCTATGGTTTGTGGCATGAGCGTAAAGAAGCCGATCCGCAAAGCCGTGTTCCCCGTGGCGGGCCTCGGCACCCGTTTCCTGCCCGCTACCAAGGCGATCCCCAAGGAACTGCTGCCGATCGTCGACCGCCCGCTGATCCAGTACGCGGTGGACGAGGCGCGCGAAGCCGGGATCGAACAGATCATCTTCGTCACCGGGCGCGGCAAGACCGCCATCGTCGAACATTTCGACATCGCCTACGAACTGGAAAGCACCATGAACGAGCGCGGCAAATCGCTCGCCGTGCTGGATGATACCCGGGCCATTCCGGGCGACATAATCACCGTGCGCCAGCAGGTACCGCTGGGGCTGGGGCACGCAATCTGGTGCGCCCGGGCAATCGTGGGCGACGAGCCGTTTGCCATTATCCTGCCGGACGAACTGATGGTGGGCGAGCCGGGGTGCATGGCCCAGATGGTCGCTGCCTATAACGAAGTGGGCGGCAACCTAATCTCGGTGCTCGAAGTGCCGTGGGACGAGGTGTCCAGCTACGGGGTGATCGATCCGGGGGAAACGCTCAAGGGATTCGGGGGTGCGCTGACCGAAGTGCGCGGGCTGGTAGAAAAGCCGCCGCGTGACCAGGCGCCGTCGAACAAGATCATCTCGGGCCGCTATATCCTCCAGCCCGAGGTCATGCGTACGCTTGAAACCCAGGGGAAAGGCGCCGGCGGCGAGATCCAGCTGACCGATGCGATGGCGCGGATGATCGGCAGCCAACCGTTCCACGCAGTCACGTTCGCCGGTCGGCGGTTCGATTGCGGCAGCAAGGTGGGGTTTGTCGAGGCGACACTGGCACTTGCGCTGGAGCGGGAAGATATTGGTGCCGAAGTGAGGCAAGTGGCCGAACGTCTGCTGCGCGGCTGAGGCAATCTTCAGCGGACATGAAAAAGGCGGCAGGTGACTGCCGCCTTTTTCATGTCCGCATCAAGCAGGAAAGATCAGTCGCCGCCCTGGCCGCCTTCGACGTGGTCGAGCGAGGCATACTGCGCGGTCATATAAGGGGTCGGGTCAACCGCTTCGCCAGCCACGCGCACTTCATAGTGCAGGTGCGGACCGGTCGAGCGGCCGGTCGAACCGACATAGCCGATCAGGTCGCCCTTGCGGACAGAGGTGCCCGGCTGGACGGTGTAGGACGAAAGGTGGGCGTAGCGCGTCTGCAGCTGGCCGCCATGTTCGATCTGCACATAGTTACCGTAGGAGCTGTACCACTGTGCCATGCCCACGCGGCCATCGGCGGTGGCATAGACCGGAGTTCCGGTGGGGGCGGCGAGATCCACACCGTTGTGCTGGCGGCGGCCACCCAGAACCGGATGGTTGCGCATGCCATAGCTGCTGGTGAGCTGCATGCCTTCAAGCGGCATGCGCGAGGGAACCGAGACATCCATCCGCGGTGCGCCGATGATCAGGCCGGTATCCGTAACCTGTCCACCCTGGGCGATTTCACCCCAGCTGGCGAACAGCGCGCTGAATTCTTCATCGGGAGCAGCAGAGATGGTTGTGTCGATTGCAGCGGTAATCTGGGCGGTGGCGGGGGCCACGCTGTCATTCGCCATGGCGGGCATTGCGCCCAGGAACAGCGAGGCAGCGATGCCGAGTGCGGACTTGATGATCATGCGATCCCTTTAATTCCAATGCCTTGCGGCAACCCGTCAATTTCGCCGGACCCCTGTTTCAGCTCAACCGAGCTTCCCGTCCGAAAAGCGAAACCAGTGTGGGAACTTTCCCCCGTCTGGCCTGTTGGCATGAGTAAGGGCCTAAAGGTTAACTAGGCAAGCCTGCGCTCGCGTCTGCGCGACGGACCGCCTGTGAGACGGGTTGAGTCGTTGAACCGCAGATGAATTGGCTGACGCCATGCGGCTGGATGGCGCTTTTCCGCCATTTTGTGGCGCATGCGCCGGTTCACCTCGTCGCTGCGGCGAAACAGCTTGCCCCCGAATCCCTTCGCCAAATTGCCTGCGTCAACGATTCGTCACGGCACATCATGACGTCGTACCGCCAGATCTAAGCTGCGCCGCGCACTGCATCCAGGACTTCAGCCGCGTGTCCCTTGACCTTCACCTTGCGCCACACGCGGGCGATCCGGCCCGTCTCGTCGACCAGATAGGTGGTGCGTTCCATGCCCATGTAGTCGCGGCCGTACATGCTCTTCATGGTCCAGATCCCCAGCGCATCAGACAGCCCGCCGGCTTCCGCATCGGACGCGAGCGGCGCGGTGAGGGCATGCTTGGCGGCAAATTTCACATGCTTGGCCGGAGGATCCTTGCTGACCCCCAACAATGCCGCCCCGGCAGCTTCGAAATCCGTCTTGAGCGCCGAGAAATCGAGGTTCTCGGTGGTGCAGCCCGGTGTATCGTCCTTCGGATAGAAAAACAGCACCAGCTTGCGACCCAGGAAGTCCGATGGCTTGACCTGCCCGCCAGCAGGGGTGGCCAGCGCCACATCGGGCATCATGTCGCCCATATCGGGCAGCGAGGCTGGCGAGGCACCAGATTGCGTGTTCATGTCAGATCTCCAATTGTTCGCCCAGGTGGACCGCCCATTGCGCGGCGATCGCCCGGCGGGCCTGCTCCAGCGCCGCCAGCAGCGCGGCATAGTCTTCGTGCCCGCAGGTTCTGGCCAGCGCAATACGGGCGGCGGGCGGTGGCTCCTGCCCATCGGGGGCCAGCAGCCGCGCGGAAATCAGCAGCCGCGCCAGGGTGGAAAAATGGCTGCCGAAATCCGCCGGCAACAGGCCGGCCTCGATCAGCCCGGCAATCGCCACTTCCACCCCGGGAGCCAGCCCGCGGTGATCGCGCAGTTGCAGGAAATGGACGAGGAATTCGCAATCGACCAGTCCACCGCGCAGCAGCTTGATGTCGAGCGGACCGCGCGGCGGCTTGTGCCGCGCCATCTCGGCCCGCATCGACAATACATCGGCTTGCAGCTTGGCGGGGTCGCGCGGGGTTTCCAACACCTGCCGGATAATCGCCGCCAGCCGCTGGCGCGCTTGCGCCGAACCATAAAGCGGGCGGGCGCGGCACAGGGCCATGTGCTCCCAGGTCCAGGCATCCTCGCGCTGGTATTGCTCGAAACTGGCCAGGCTGACGGCGAGCGGCCCCTGCTTGCCCTGGGGCCGAAGCCGCGTATCGACCTCGTACAACGCACCCTCTGCCGTCGGCACGCTGAGCGCGGCGGTCACGCGGGTGGCAAGGCGGTTGAAGTAAAGCGAGGTGGTGAGCGGCCGCGGACCATCCGATTCGCCGCCGGTTTCCGCGCCGGCGGGGCCGTTGGCAAACAGGTAAACCAGATCCAGATCGGATGCCGGAGTCAAGGCTCCACCGCCCAGCCGTCCAAGCCCGAGCACCAGCAATTCGCTATCCGCGATGCGCCCGTGCTTGGCGACGAATTCCGCTGTTGCCGCATCGGCCCCGGTTTGCAGCGCCGCTTCGGCCACGCGGCACAGGCCCTCGGCAATATCGAGCGGATCGTGCCGCCCCTCGATCAACTGCACGCCAAGGGCAAAGCGGGCATCGCCCACCAGCAGGCGGATATGATCGAGCCGCGCCTCGTAATCGGGATCCTCGCCGGCCGCCATGCGTGCCGCCAGCGTCGCCACGTCATCCGGCAGGTCGAGCGCGGTCGAATCTATCAGCGCGTCAAGCAGTTCGACCCGCCGCGCCAGCGCATCGGCCAGCGGCGGGGCCAGGGTGATGATCCGCAGAACCTGCTCCAGCAGGCCGGGGCGCTGCTCGAACAGGCGAAACAGGTTAATGGCAGTCGGCAAACGAGCCAGAAGGGTTTCCCATCGCGCCATCGCCCGATCCGGATCGCTGGCCCCCTGCAAGGCTTCGGCCAGCACCGGGGCGATGGCATCGAAGGCGATCCGCGCCTCTGTTCCGCGCAAGGCCCGGATATTATCTTTCCAGCCCGTCACCCGGCGGGCAAAATCATCCGGCAGGCTGGCGGCCCCGGCAGGAACCCCCACGGCGCGCCCTGCATCCTCGCCCAGCAACCGGTCATACCGCTCCGCCACCGAGCCGCACACTTCGGCCAGATTGGCCAGCAGGGCCGCGCCATCGGGCAGGCCATCCAGCCGCGCCACATTGTCGAGCGCCTCTGCCCCGGCGGGCAGTTCGTGCGTCTGGCGGTCATTGACCATCTGCAGCCGGTGTTCGACCACGCGCAGCCGGTCATAGGCCTCGCCCAGCACCCGCGCATCATCTGCCGGGATCAGGCCTTCTGTCGCCAGCGCATCCAGCGCCGCGCGCGTGCCCCGCTGGCGCAGCGCGGGCTGCCTGCCGCCGTAGATCAACTGATGCGTCTGGGCGAAAAACTCCACCTCGCGAATGCCGCCGCGACCGCGCTTGAGATCGAACCCCGGCCCCGGCTGGAGGGGCCCATCATAGGCCTTGCGGATGCGCATGGTGAGGCGCCGGATTTCCTCGATCGCGGTGAAATCGAGATTGCGCCGCCACACGAAGGGCCGCATCTGGTCGAGGAACCGCTCGCCCGCCGCCGCGTCGCCGCCCGCCGCCCGGGCGCGGATATAGGCCGCCCGTTCCCACGCCAGCGCCGAGCTTTCGTAATGCGACATCGCCGCATCGAACGAAATTGCCAGCGGGCTGACTTCCGACGCCGGTCGCAACCGCAGGTCGACCCTAAACACATAACCATCGCCGGTCTGGTTAGACAGCAGTTCGACCAGCCAGCGGGCATAGCGCTGCGCGGCCTCGCCCGGTTCCTCGCTCGCCCGGCGCGGCAGGGTTTCGGGATCGTACAGCAGGATCGGATCGATGTCCGAGCTGTAGTTCAGTTCGCCCGCGCCGTGCTTGCCCAGCGCGATGGCCGCAAAACCCTGCGGCGGTACATCGGGCATGCGCCGGGCAATCGCCGCGCCAATCGCCCGGTCGAGCGCCCGGTCACCCAGCGCCGAAAGTTCCGCCATCACCCGGGCGAGCGGGAAGTGCCCCGCCAGATCGCCCACGCCCAGCACCAGCGCCAGCCCCAGCCGCTCGTGCCGCAGAGCCTTGCCCACATCGTCATCGTCCAGCGCCAGCGCCGCGCCCAGCGCCTCGTCCGCCCGGCCTTGCGCCAGCAGTTCGGCCAGATCGGGCATGCGGCCCAGCGCCATGGTGAGAAACGGCGAACCGGCCCGCACCCGCGCCAGCGCATTGTCCCAATCGTGATCGATAGCTTGGCTCATCGCCTTCCCCTGCCGCGCATTGGGCGCAAGGGCAAGACCGGCGCTTGCCTCTGCCGCGCCGCTTTGCCAAGGCTGCGCGCATGACTTACCGCATGCCCGCCGAATGGGCCGAACAGGACTGGATCTGGATCGGCTTTCCCGCTGCTGCCGATTTGTGGGAGGACGACCTGGTCCCCGCGCAGGAACAGGTGGCAGCTTTTGCCAATGCCATTGCCGCCACGGGGCAGGAAGTGCGGCTGGTAGTGCGCGATGACGTGGCCGAAGCGCAGGCCCGTGCATTGGTGCTGCCTCAGGTGGTTATCGAGCAGCACCCCTATGGCGATATCTGGTTGCGCGATACCGGGCCGCTGACTTTGCTTGATGCCGATGGCCGGCGCGCCGCGCAGCGGTTCGGCTTCAACGGCTGGGGCGGCAAGTATATGCTCGATGGCGATCAGCAGACCGGCCATTCGCTGGTCGAGGCGGGCGGTCTGGCAGACCTTGGCCGGGCCGACTGGGTGCTGGAGGGCGGCGCGGTCGATACCGACGGCACCGGGCTGGTGGTGACGACAGAACAATGCCTGCTCAACCGCAACCGCAACCCGTCGCTCAGCCAGGCCGACATTGCCGAACGGCTGGGCCGCGACCTTGGCCTTGCCCGCGTGCTGTGGCTGGGTGATGGCCTGCTGGGCGACCATACCGATGGCCATGTCGACAACCTGGCCCGGTTCGTGGCACCGGGCCGCATTGCCATTCCCGAGGCAGCCGACAGCGACGACCCCAACGCCGCGACCTATGACGAGGCGGCATCGCGGGCGGAGGCCTTCGGGCTGGACGTGGTCCGCGTCCCCTCACCTGGCCTGATCGGGGACAGCGAGGATGCCGAACCCGCCAGCTACATGAACTTCGTGATCGCCAACCGCGTGGTGGTGGTGCCGATCTACGGCTCGCGCTTCGATGACGAGGCGGTGGCGGCCATCGGCGCGCTGTTCCCGGGGCGGACGGCAGTGGGCCTGATGGCCGATGCAGTGCTGACAGGGGGCGGCAGTTTCCACTGCTGCAGCCAACATGTGCCGATGGCGCTTTAAGAGGGCGCGTTAACTTTTCGTTTACGAATTCAGGCGACAAGGGTGAGATGAGCAAGGCCATCGCCCTCACCCGCAAGCATTTCGACGGCATCGAGGCGATTCGCTTCGTGATCGTGGCAGCTTGTGGCAGCGCGCTGATTGCCGCCGGGCAGATCCTGCCGCTCTGATTCCCTGCAAGTTGCGGTAATTGCAAGGTGACACAAGTGACACCGTGTCACCCTGTTTTGCGCCTGATTTTCGTTTTTCCCCAGCCACTTGTTGCCAAGGCGACAAGGTGACAGGTGTCCGGGAGAAACACGCGCCGCGCGCTGGTTTGACGATATGAAAGAACCTTGCGGCCGGGGTTGGCGGATGAAGATGGAGTAGGAAAGGCCTTCCCCTCCACCCGCTCTACAGTCCGTCATCCTGAAACGAGTTCAGGATGACGAATGGTTTTGTCAGGCCCGCAAATCGGGCGCGGTCCCCTCGGCCTTGATCAGCGCCACGGCCTCGGCCAGGGTCATCACCTTCTGGTGTTCTGCCCCCAGCGTCCGCAGGGCGATGGTGCCCTCCTCGGCCTCGCGCTTGCCGACCACCAGCAGGTAGGGAACCTTGGCGAGGGAATGCTCGCGCACCTTGTAGTTGATCTTCTCGTTCCGCAGATCGGTTTCCACCCGCACGCACGCCGCTTCAAGCTGGCCCGCCACTTGGCGCGCATAATCGTCGCCATCCGAAACAATCGTCGCCACCACGGCCTGCGTCGGGGCCAGCCAGGCCGGCAAACGCCCGGCGAAATGTTCGATCAGAATGCCGATGAAGCGTTCATAGCTGCCGAAGATCGCGCGGTGGAGCATGACCGGGCGGTGCTTTTCGCCGTCCTCGCCCACATAGACCGCGTCCAGCCGATCGGGCAAAACCCGGTCGGACTGGATCGTGCCAACCTGCCAGGTGCGGCCGATCGCATCGGTCAGGTGCCATTCCAGCTTGGGGGCATAGAACGCGCCTTCGCCCGGCAGTTCTTCCCAGCCATATTCCTCGGTCGCCATGCCGACATCGATCACGGCCTGCCGCAATTCGGCCTCGGCCTTGTCCCAGTCGGCATCGGACCCGAAGCGCTGGTCGGGCCGCAGCGCCAGCTTGATCTGGTAGGTGAAGCCAAAGTCCTTGTAGATCCGGTCCGCCAGTTCGCAGAAGGCGCGCACTTCGGCCACGATCTGGTCTTCACGGCAGAAGATGTGCGCATCGTCCTGGGTAAACTGGCGCACGCGCATCAGGCCGTGCAGCGCGCCGTGCGGTTCGTTGCGGTGGCAGCAGCCGTTTTCGTACAGGCGCAGCGGCAGGTCGCGATAACTGGTAATGCCCTGCTTGAAGATAAGCACATGGGCCGGGCAGTTCATCGGCTTCAGCGCCATCCACTGGGCATCGCCGGTGATGACCGGGCCCTCGTCCTCGGTATTGGGCACTTCATCCGGGATCACGAACATGTTGGCGCGGTACTTGCCCCAGTGGCCCGACTGTTCCCACTGGCGGGCGTCCATCACCTGCGGGGTCTTGACCTCCTGGTAGCCCGCGCCATCGATCGCACGGCGCATATAGGCTTCGAGCTGGCGCCAGATCTTGTAGCCGGCTGGGTGCCAGAACACGCTGCCATGAGCCTCCTCCTGCAAGTGGAACAGGTCCATCTCGCGCCCCAGGCGGCGGTGATCGCGCTTGGCGGCTTCTTCCAGCCGGTTGAGGTGGGCGTCCAGCTGCTTCTTGTTGAGCCAGCCGGTGCCGTAGATGCGCGTCAACTGCGCATTCTTCTGGTCACCGCGCCAGTAAGCGCCGGCCACCCGCATCAGCTTGAAAGCTGCGGGATCAAGCTTGCCGGTGCTGGGCAGGTGCGGGCCGCGGCACATATCCAGCCAGTCCTCGCCCGATTTATAGACCGTCAGTTCTTCGCCCTCTGGCAGTTCGCTGGCCCATTCGGCCTTGAATGTCTCGCCATCGGCGGCCCACTTGTCGATCAATTGCTGGCGGGTCCACACTTCGCGCACCAGCGGCTTGTCGGCCTGGATGATGCGGCGCATCTCGGCCTCGATATGCGGCAGGTCATCCATGCCGAACGGCTCGCGGCTGGCGGGAGCCAGCACGTCGTAATAAAAGCCGTCGTCGGTCGATGGGCCGAAAGTGATCTGGGTGCCGGGGAACAGGCTTTGCACCGCTTCGGCCAGCACGTGGGCATAATCATGCCGGGCCAGTTCCAGCGCATCGGCCTCGTCGCGGGCAGTGACCAGCGCGAGCTGGCAATCGCCATCGAACGGCCGGTTGAGATCGCGCAGTTCGCCGTCAATGCGCGCGGCCAGCGCCGCCTTGGCGAGGCCCGGGCCGATTGCCGCCGCGACATCCGCCGGGGTCGAGCCCTGCGGCATTTCGCGCACCGAACCATCGGGCAGGCTGATCTTCAACAACTCGCTCATCGCAACCGTCTTTCCAATATCGAAGCCGCCCCTTGGCACAGACGGGGGCCGATACTCAATACCGCTAGCCCCTTGGACTTGGGCGGGCGAACCGCCATGTTGGGCGTGATGACCCAGTTTGCCGATATTGCAGGCCGCCCGATCGCCTTCCGCCACAATGCCGGGAGCGGCCCTGCCGTGCTGTTCCTGCCGGGCTATATGTCCGACATGGCGGGCAGCAAGGCGACCGCTGTGTTCGACTGGTGTGCGGGCCAGGGGCGCGAGTGCCTGCTGCTCGATTATTCGGGCTGCGGGGAAAGTCCCGGTGATTTTGCCCACGGCACGCTGAGTCGCTGGACCGAAGAAGTGGTCGGGCTGGCGCTGGACAAGCTGGCAAGCGAGCACATAGTGCTGGTCGGATCGTCGATGGGCGGCTGGCTGATGCTGCTGGCGGCGCAAGCGCTGGGCGCACGGGTCGCGGGGCTGGCGGGCATCGCCGCCGCGCCCGACTTCACCAGCTGGGGCTATACGCCCGCGCAAAAGGCGCTGCTGGCGGCAGGCGAAACGGTGTTTGAGGACAATCCCTATGGCCCAGATCCCACGCCGATCCATGCCGCGTTCTGGGCCGATGGCGAGGCGCTGGTGCAGCTTGGCGGAACCATTCCGCTGACCTGCCCTGTGCGGCTGTTGCACGGGCAGGACGATGCCGAAGTGCCGCCCGCCGTATCGCTGCAGCTGGCCGCGGCCCTGCGTTCAGAAGATGTGCAGGTGACGCTGGTCAAGGGCGGGGACCACCGCCTGAGCCGCGAGGGGGATATTGCCCTTCTGATCGCTACCCTGGCACAAATGCGCTGATCGGATCATTGAACGACCATGCTCTCTTTCCTCACCGCCTCGCTCGTGTTTGCCCAGTTGAGCATCCCGCTCGACCTGCCGTTTGGCGGCCCCTCGCTGGAGGATGACCGGCTGCGCGCCTGCATGACCGAGGCGCGGAGCGATCCGGCGGCGGCCATCCTGACCGCCTCGCAGTGGCTCGAAGGGCTGGCCGGTCCTGCCACCAGCGCGCCGCAGCAGTGCCTCGGCTTTGCCTATATGGGCGTGCTGCGATGGCAGGCGGCCGAGCAGGCCTTCACTGCCGCCCGCGATGCGCAGGGTGCAGGTGGCCGGGCCGAACGGGCACGCATCGGTACCATGGCGGGCAATGCCGCGCTGGCGGGAGACCGGCCAGCCGATGCGCTCAGCCTGTTCGAGCAGGCCCAGGCCGATGCCAGTGCCGCCAATGACCGGGCGCTGGCCGGCTCGATTTCCACCGATCGGGCGCGGGCCTTTGTGGCCATGGGGCAGGACCTGGTGGGCGCGCAGGCGCTGGCCCAGGCGCGCGAACTGGCGACGCAGGATCCCGCGGTGTGGCTGCTGTCGGCCACGCTGGCGCGGCGGATGGAAGACCTCGCCTCGGCCCGCGGGTGGATCGCGATTGCGGCCGCGCTCGATCCCGCCAATCCGGCCGTGGGGCTGGAGGCCGGTGTCATCGCCGTGCTGGGCGGCAGTGACGAGGCAGCGCGACAAAGCTGGCAATCGGTGATCGATCTCGCCCCGCAATCACCGCAAGCCGACACAGCACGAACCTATCTGGCACAACTTGCGCAACCGGTGGAGCCTGGTCAATGATCCCCCTGTCAGTCCTGGACCTGGTGCCGATCCGCGAAGGGTCCGACGCCGCGGCCGCCATCAGGGAAGCGGGCGAACTGGCGAAAGTGGCAGAGGACGCCGGCTACCGGCGGTTCTGGGTGGCCGAGCATCACGCCACACCAGGCATTGCGGGCGGCGCGACGGCAGTGGTGCTGGCGCATATCGGCCACCAGACCGCCACCATCCGCATCGGATCGGGCGGGATCATGTTACCCAACCACAACCCGTTCGTGATTGCCGAGCAGTTCGGCACGCTGGACGCGCTGTTCCCCGGCCGGATCGACCTTGGCCTGGGCCGCGCACCGGGTGCTGGGCAGATCCTGGGGCAGGCCTTGCGCAAGGACTTGCACCGCGCCGCCGAATATTTCCCGCAGGACGTGGTGGAACTGCGCGCCTTGCTGACCGGCGATATCGACCTGCCGATTGCCGCCACCCCCGGACTGGGTGCCAAGGTGCAGCTGTGGATGCTGGGCTCCAGCCTGTTCGGCGCACAACTGGCGGCGCAACTGGGCCTGCCCTATGCCTTTGCCAGCCATTTCGCGCCCGACCATCTGGATGCCGCGCTGGATACCTACCGCACCCAGTTCCGCCCCTCCGCCGCGCTGGACAAGCCCCATGCGATGGCCGCGATGACGGTGATATGCGCCGATAGCGACGAGGAGGCGGACTTGCTCGCTTCCTCGCAGGACCAGTCCTTCGTGCGGCTGCGGAGCGGCGATCCGGGCAAGCTGCCGCCGCCGCAGCCAGGCTACCGCGCCAGCCTGGATCTATCGGCGCAGGGCATGCTCGAACGGATGAATGTGGCCCGCGCGGTCGGCTCACCCGCCACGGTGGCGGACCGCATCGCGCGCTTCGTGGCGCGCACCCGGGCGGACGAGATCATCGTATCGGGCGCCACCTTCGATCCGCTGGCGCGCCAGCACTCGCTGCGGCTGACGATCAATGCGCTGAACGGTGCCGGAGCCAGTGTAGGCGCATAACTGGTTTCACATCTTACCAATTGGGGGTGCAAAGCCTGCCCCCGCCTTGTAAGGATGCGCGCCAGAAAAGATGAGAGGACCGCCGCATCATGGCAAAATCACCCAAGGCCCAACTGGCCGAGCTGCAGCGCCGCATTGCGGCCTCGATCCTGCCGGGTGAAACCGCGCTGGACGGTCCGGCGCTGACCGATGCCGCCGCTTTCCTGCTTGAAGCCGCGCAGCAGCGGGCCAGGAACCGCCCCGCAATCCTGGTGCGCAGCGCCACCGATGGCGAAGCGGGCGCGCACCGCATTACCCGCATCGCCGTGGTCAACCGCGACGTGCCGTTCCTGGTCGATTCGATCAGCCGGGCCATTGCCGCCCACGGCCTGTCGGTAGACCTGCTGGTCCATCCGATCGTGCCGGTCCTGCGCGACGCGGACCGCTGGCTGACGGACCTGCCCGACACCGGTTGCGATACCGATTGCGATACCGCAGGCACGATCACCGAAAGCTTCATCTACATCGAAACCGACCGGATCGATGCGAAACAGCGCCGCGCGCTGGAGGCCGAACTGGCCACCACGATCGCCGATGTCCGCGCCGCCGTGGCAGACTGGCCGCAAATGCGCGAAGCAATCGAGGCCGATGCCGCCGCGCTGGCCGATGAAGAGGGCGCCGAACTGCTGCGCTGGCTGGGTGGCGGCATGATGACCCAGCTGGGCCATGTCACCCGCCGAGTGGATGGCAGCCAAAGTGCCGTGCTTGGCGTGTGCCGCAAGAGCGCGCCGGACATCCTGGCCGACGCCAGCTGGGATCTCGCCTTTGCCTGGTTCAACAGCAAGGCCAAGGGACCGCAACGCCGGTCGCGCCCGCTGATCGTCAAGGCCAACCGGATCAGTCTGGTCCATCGCCGCGTGCCGCTGGATCTGTTTATCCTGCCGGTGCTGGAACACGGCAAGCTTGCTGCGCTGTCGGTCCACGCCGGGATCTGGACCAGCGCCGCCCTGGCTACCCCGCCAGACAGTGTGCCGCTTCTGCGCCAACAGTTGACGGTAATCACCCACAACCTCGATTTCGTGCCCGGCAGCCACGATCATAGCGCGCTGATCCATGCGTTGTCGGTGCTGCCGCACGATCTGGTGATCGGCTTTGCGGATGAGGATACCTGCCGCGTCGCCACCGCGATGATGGCCCTGATCGACCGACCGCGCCCGCGGCTGGCGCTGGTTGCCGCACCGCTGAAGCGCCACCTGTTCGCCTTCGTGTGGCTGCCGCGCGACATGCTGTCGACCACGGTGCGCGAGCAGATCGAGGCCATGCTGACCGAGGGAACCGGCACCCGAATGCTGGATTGGAGCCTGACGGTGGAAGGCGGCAACCTGGCCATGCTGCGCTATGTGCTCGACGCGCGGGGCGCCAGCGTGAGCGAGGAATCCGTCGCGCTGGATGCGCGGCTGGGCGAGATGCTGCGCGGGTGGAACGACGCGGTCGAGGCGGCGCTGGCCACTACCGAGGAACCGGGCCGCGCCGCTGCGCTGGCCCTGCGCCACGCGGGCACATTTCCCGCCGCCTACCGCTCGGCCTATGGCGCAGCGGAAGCTGCCCGCGACATTGGCCACCTGCGCCACCTTGGCGTCGATGCAGCGCTCCAGCCGCTCGGCCGCGATGCGCGGCTCTACCGGCTGGGCAGCGATTCGCCCGATCAGTTGCGCTTGAAGGTCTATCAGGCAGGAGGCGCGCTGCCGCTGTCCGATGCCGTCCCTGCGCTGGAAAACTTCGGCTTCCGCGTGCTGGCAGAAATTCCCACCACGCTGACAGGTGAAGATAGCGCAACGATCCACGATTTCCTGCTGGGCGCACCTGCTGCCAAACTGGCGCTGGAACGGGCCGGGCCGATCGAACAGGCAGTGGTCGCCGTGCTCAACGCGCGGGCCGAGGATGACGTGTTCAATCGGCTGGTGGTGACGACCGGACTGAGCGCCCGCGAGGCGGAATGGCTGCGCGCGTTCTATCGCTATCTGCGGCAAGCCAATGTGGCCTTCACGATCTATTCGGTGGTCGATGCCCTGGCCGCCGCGCCGAAAGTAACCCGCGCGTTGGTCGAGCTGCTGCGCGCCCGCCACGATCCGGCCTTTACGGGTGACCGCGCGGCGACATCGGCGCAAATCGACGATGCGGTGCGCGCCGGGCTGGCCAAAGTCAGCGCGATCAACGACGATCGCATCCTGCGGCTTTACTGGCAGGTCATCCACGCCGTCCTCAGGACCAATGTATTTGCAGCTGTACCGGCATTGGGGGCCGAACAGGCGCTGGCGTTCAAGTTCGATTCCAGCATGGTCCCCGGCCTGCCCAAACCGGTGCCGTGGCGCGAGATCTTTGTCTATTCGCGCCGCGTGGAAGGCATCCACCTGCGCGCTGGCCCCGTGGCGCGGGGCGGTTTACGCTGGTCGGACCGGCGCGATGATTTCCGCACCGAGATCCTCGGCCTGATGAAGGCCCAGCGGGTCAAGAATGCGGTGATCGTGCCGACCGGGGCCAAGGGCGGGTTCTATCCCAAGCAGTTGCCCAACCCTGCGTCAGACCGCGATGCCTGGGCGGCCGAAGGCAAGGAAAGCTACAAGTTGTTTATCCGCACGCTGCTGTCGCTGACCGACAACATCGTGGGCGGCAAGGTGGTGCATCCTGCAGGGGTGGTGATCCATGACAGCGAAGACCCCTATTTCGTGGTCGCCGCCGACAAGGGTACGGCCTCCTTTTCCGATACCGCCAATGCCATCGCGCTGGAACACGGCTTCTGGCTGGGCGATGCCTTCGCCAGCGGCGGCTCCAACGGGTATGACCACAAGGCGATGGGCATCACGGCCAGGGGCGCCTGGCTATCGGTCCAGCGGCACTTCCTGGAAATGGGCGTGGACGTGCAAAAGGATGCCACCCGCGTGGTCGGCTGCGGCGACATGTCGGGCGACGTGTTCGGCAATGGCATGCTGCTGTCGAAAGCGATCAGGCTGGTGGCCGCGTTCGATCACCGGCACATCTTCATCGATCCCGATCCCGATGCAGCGGCCAGCTGGAAGGAGCGCAAGCGCCTGTTCGGCCTGCCGCGTTCCAGCTGGGCGGACTATTCGGACCAGCTGATCTCGCGGGGGGGCGGCGTATATCCACGCAGCATGAAGCAGATCCCGTTGTCCAAGCAGGCCCGCGCCGTGCTGGGTATCGAGGCAGACGAACTTGATCCCGACAGCCTGATCTCCGCCATTCTCAAAAGCCCGGTAGACCTCATCTGGTTTGGCGGCATCGGCACCTATGTGAAGGCCGAAAGCGAAAGCCATGCCCAGGTGGGCGATCCGGCCAATGATGCCCTGCGGGTCAACGGCTCCGAAGTGTGTGCCCGCGTGATCGGCGAGGGCGCGAACCTTGGCGTAACTCAAGCCGGACGGATCGACTATGCCCTGCACGGCGCCAATGGCGCGGGCGGTCGGCTGAACACCGATTTCATCGACAATTCCGCTGGCGTCGATTGTTCGGACAACGAGGTGAACATCAAGATCGCGCTGGCCGCAGCGCAGGCAGCCGGGCGCTTGCCGGATGACCGGCGCAATGCCTTCCTGGCCGGGATGACCGATGAAGTGGCCGAACTGGTGCTGGAGGACAACCGGCTGCAGGCCCTCGCCCTGTCGATCGCCCAGGCCCACGCGGCGGGCAATATGGGCGCCTATATCCGGCTGATCGAAACTTTGGAGGAAACCGGCGAACTCGACCGCAAGACCGAAGGACTGGCAACCGGCGAGGTGTTGGCCCGGCGCGCGGCCGAAGGGAATTTGGGTGGTGGCGGCGGCCTGACCCGGCCCGAACTGGCCGTGTTGTTGTCCAATGCCAAGCTGGCACTGCAGGATGCGCTGGAACATGGCTCACTGAGCAAAGATCCGGCGGCAGACGCGTTGGTGCTGGGCGATTTTCCGCCCCGGATGCAGGCCGAGTACCGGCAGGAACTGCTAACCCACCGGCTGCGCAAGGAGATCGTGGCCACAGTTACCGCCAACCGGATCGTCAACCGGATGGGGATGATCCATCCGTTCGAACTGGCGGAGGAAGAAGGCGCCTCGCTGGCCGATCTGGGTTGCGCCTTTGTGGCCGCCTGCGAGCTGCTGGGAATGGACGCATTGTGGCAGGCGATTGACGAGGCCGCCATGCCCGAAGCCGCCCGGCTGCAACTGTTCGAACAGGCAGCACTGGCGCTGCGCGGCCATATGGCGGACCTGCTGCGAACAGGTGGCTGCGCGGGCGGGCCGTCTGCGCTGGGCCAGGCGCTCGGGCCGCTGGTCGGGGAACTGGCCGGGCTGGCCGATACACTGCTGGGGCTGGAAGTGCGCGGGCAGATCAACGGGATTGCTGCCCGGCTGGTGGGCGCAGGTGCTCCGCCGCGCCTGGCCGACATGGTGGCACGGCTGTTCGCGCTGGATGGCGCTGTCGGCCTTGCCACCCTGGCACGCGATACCGCCATACCTTCGGTGGACCTGGCCAATGCCTTTGTCGGGCTGGGCACCATGCTCGGCATTGACTGGGCCCAGGCCCGCGCCGCGATGATGGCCCCGGCCGATCCGTGGGAACGCCTGCTGGTGGCCGGCCTGGCGCGCGATTTCCAGCAGATGCGGTTTGATTTCCTGCGCCGCATGGCTGTTGGCAATAGCAGCGGCATCTCCGGACAGATCGACATCTGGGCCAAGGACCGCGCACCGGCCATCGCCCGGTTCCGCGGGATTGTCGCCCGGGCGCAGGCCATGCCTGCTCCCAGTCCGGCAATGCTGGCGCAGATTGCCGGGCAGGCGCGCAACCTGCTGCAAGGCTAGACTGGCGCACCACGCTTGACCTTGCCCCGATTAGCGGCAAACGCTGGGGACATGACAAGCGCCGACATCGTAATCGTAGGAACCGGCCATGGCGGCGCGCAAGCTGCCATCGCCTTGCGCCAGAATGGCTATGAAGGCTCGATCCTGCTGATCGGGCGCGACCAGGCCCCGCCTTACGAGCGCCCTCCGCTGTCGAAGGAATACCTGGCGGGCGACAAGCCGTTCGAACGCCTGCTGATCCGGCCCGAGGCGTTCTGGGCCGACAAGAACATCACCCTGATGCTGGGCGTTACCGTCACCAAAATCGATCCGGTGACCAAGCTGGTCACCCTGGCGGGCGACCATGAGGCGGTCAAATACGGCACGCTGATCTGGGCTGCGGGCGGCGATGCGCGGCGCTTGTCGTGCGCCGGCGGCCATCTGTCGGGCATCCACGCGGTGCGTGACAAGCGCGATGTGGATGCGCTGATGGCCGATCTGGCGGGCGGAAAGCGGCGCGTGGTGGTGGTCGGCGGTGGCTATATCGGGCTGGAAGCGGCCGCCGTGCTGACCAAGCTTGATTGCCATGTCACCCTGCTGGAAACCCTGCCGCGCCTGCTGGCACGCGTGGCGGGCGAAGACCTGTCGGACTTCTTTGCCGCCGAACACCGCCGCCACGGGGTCGAGGTGCGGCTGGAATGTGCGCTTGAAGCGGTGCTGGGCGATGACGAAGACAATGTTACCGGCGTCAGGCTGGCCAGCGGCGAGGAAGTCGCCTGCGACATTGTGGTGGTGGGCATCGGCATCGTTCCCGCCGTGGCCACGCTGATCGCGGCGGGCGCAGCGGGTTCCAACGGCGTGGACGTGGACGAATACTGCCGCACCAGCCTGCCCGATGTCTACGCCGTGGGCGACTGTGCGGCCCACGCCAACAATTATGCCGGCGGCGCGGTGATCCGGCTGGAAAGCGTGCAGAACGCCGCCGACATGGCCACCGTGGCAGCCAAGGCGATCTGCGGCACGCTGGAGCCTTATGACGCGATGCCGTGGTTCTGGTCCAACCAGTATGACCTCCGCCTGCAGACCGCAGGCCTCAGCATGGGGCATGATACCGCCGTGCTACGCGGCGATCCGGCCAGCCGCAGCTTTTCGGTCATCTATCTGAAGGATGGCCGGGTGGTGGCCGTGGATGCGGTCAACATGGTGAAAGACTATGCGCAGGGCCAGAAGCTGGTGAAAGCGCGCAGCACGGCAGATGCCGCAGCCCTGGCCGATGTGGCCACGCCGCTCAAGGATTTGCTGTAAGCTGCTCCAGCGCCCATTGCGCGGCTTCGGCTACCACCTCATCGGCATCAGGCAGCAGCGCCTTTATCGGGGCCACCAGCGCCATATTGCCGCTGTTGCCCGCGGCAATCAGGCAATTGCGCACGAACCGGTTGCGCCCCACCCGCTTGACCGGCGAGCCTGAGAACATGGCCCGGAACGCCGCATCATCCAGTGCCAGCAGGGCGGCAAGATCGGGTGCCACCAGTTCGGCGCGGGGGGTGAAAGCCTGGTGGCGGGCGGCAGTCTGGGCGAATTTGTTCCACGGGCACACCGCCAGGCAATCATCGCAGCCATAGATGCGGTTGCCGATAGCGGCGCGGAATTCATGCGGGATCGGGCCTTTATGTTCGATCGTCAGATAGGATATGCAGCGCCGTGCATCTAACCGATATGGTTCAGGAAAGGCATTGGTGGGGCAAGCCGCCTGGCAGGCATTGCACGAACCGCACCGGTCATCGTGCGGGGTATCGGGCACAAACGGCAGCGTGCAGTAAATCGCCCCCAGGAACAACCAGGACCCATGCTCGCGGCTGACCAGGTTGGTGTGTTTGCCCTGCCAGCCGATCCCCGCCGCCGCGCCCAGCGGCTTTTCCATCACCGGGGCCGTATCGACAAACAGCTTGAGCGCCATCTCGTGCCCGCGCGCCTCGGCCGCCGCCACCATCCACCGCGCCAGTTCCTTGGCCGCCTTCTTCAGCACATCGTGATAATCGCGGCCCTGGGCATAGACCGAGATACGGGCCTTCTCGCCATCGCCCTCCAGCGCCAGCGGATCGCCATCGGGGGCATAGGACATGCCCAGCGCGATCACACTGGCAGCCGCCGGCCACATCGAATGCGGACCCTGCCGCACATCGGCACGATCCTGCATCCAGCCCATCGTGCCGTGAAACCCTTCATCCAGCCACTGGTGCAGCCGCGCCGCGCGCAGCGGATCATCCTGCGCTGGAGCAAAGCCGATGGCGGCAAAGCCCAGCTGCGCCGCCTTGGCCCGCAAGTCCTGCTGGATTTGCGCGATTGCGGCATCGGTCACCGGCGCGTTAACCACAATCCGCCTTGCTCCTGTTCATGCTTGGCCTGTAACCCGCCACGATGGACATTGCGACTGCTACAACTGCCCAACCCGCTATCGAGCCAACATATGAGGCGGCGATTGAAGCTGCAATTGAGGCTCGGGGCCTGGTCAAACGGTTCGACGAGACACTGGCGGTCGACGGGGTGGACCTGATCGTGCCGCGTGGTTCGATCACCGGGATCCTTGGTCCCAACGGGGCGGGCAAGACCACCACCTTGCGCATGTTGCTGGGCATTATTGATCCTGACGCAGGAACGCGCCGCGTGCTGGGGCACGATAACCCGCGCGATGTGGCGCGCCTGATCGGCTACCTGCCCGAAGAGCGCGGGCTGTATCCATCGATGAAGGCAGTGGATGCCATTGCCTTCATGGGCGCGCTGCGCGGGCTGTCGCTGCCCGATGGGCGCAAGCGCGGGCGGCAACTGCTCGATGATTACGGTCTGGGCCACGCGGCAGACCGGCAGATCCGCCACCTGTCGAAAGGCATGGCGCAGATCGTGCAGCTGCTGGGCACCCTGGTGCACGAACCGCAACTGGTGATTCTGGATGAACCGTTTTCCGGCCTCGACGCGATCAACCAGGGCAAGCTGGAAGTGCTGATCCGCAACCTGGCCGACAAGGGCGTGACGGTGATCTTCTCCACCCATGTGATCGCCCATGCCGAACGATTGTGCGAAGGCATCGCCATTATTGCCGGTGGCCGCGTTCCGTTTGCCGGTCGGGTGGACGAGGCGCGCGACCGGATTGCCGCACAAGTGCGGCTGGAGACATCGGCCAGCGAAGGACCATGGCGTGCGGCCCTGCCCGTCAGCGCCCGCCGCCTGGGACAGTTCTGGTATTTCCCGCTGCCCGAAACCGGGATCGAGCCGCTGTTGCGGGCGCTGATCGATGGCAATGCCGGGATTCTCTCGCTCAGCATCGAACGTGCCGGCCTGCACGATGCCTTTGTCGCCATTGCCGGCGAGGCGGCAGCCGCCAGCCTTGTTTCCACGCCCCAGCCGGAGGACGCCCTGTGAACGGGCCGAAAATCACCCGCGATCGCGCAGAAATTCGGGCCGGTCGCCTGTCGCTGTGGCGCGCCGCCTATGTGGTGGCCCGGCGCGATTTCACCGCCATCCTGTTCAGCCGCGCGTTCATCTTCTTCCTGCTCGGCCCGCTGTTCCCGATTGCCGTGGCGGCGCTGGCGGGCGGGATCGGCGCGCAAGTACAAAGCGAGGCGATGGCGGCCGATGTCGGGGTGGCCATGTCGGCCGAGGACAGCGCCGCGATGATCGCCGCGCGCGATGCCCTGACACAGCAGATCGGCGGGGTCATTCCTCCGTTCGTGCCGCTGGACCGCGGCACCAACTTCGATGCGCCTGCCGTGCTGGAGGGGCGCGAAGGCCGGCTGGCGGCCATCATCACCGGCACCCTGGCCGAGCCCGAGCTGACCGCGCCGCCGCGCAACCTGGATCGCTGGCAGGGCACGGTGGGCATGATTGCCGCCAAGGCTGCCAACCCCGGTGCGCAATCCTATCCCGCAGTGCAGACCGTGGCTGTCACCACCAGCGGCGCAAACGAGAACCGCGGCCGTTACCAGACCGCGCAAGGCGGGCAATTGTTGCTGTTCCTCCTCATCATGCTGCTGGCTTCGATGGTATTGTCGAACCTGGTGGAGGAAAAGGGCAACAAGATCATCGAGATCCTGGCTGCGGCGATCCCGATGGACGCAGTGTTCATGGGCAAGCTGTTTGCCATGCTGGGCATTTCGATCGTCGGCATCGTGGTGTGGGGCTCGCTCGGCACCACGGCCTTGCTGATGGGTGGTCGATCATTGTCGGAATTCGCCAATCCGGGGGTCGGCTGGCCATTGTTCTTCATGTTCGGGGCGATCTATTTCGCCATGGGTTATCTGTTGCTGGGATCGGTCTTCCTGGCCGTGGGATCGATGGCCGCGACCGTGCGCGAAGTGCAGACGCTGGCAATGCCGGTGACCATGGCGCAGGTGCTGGTGTTCTTCTTTGCCAGCATGGCGGTAACCCAGACCGGCAAGCCGCTGGAATATGCCGCCATCGTGTTCCCGCTCAGTTCACCGTTTGCCATGCTGGCCCGCGCAGCGGTGGACGAGGCGATCTGGCCGCATGTGCTGGCCTTGGCCTGGCAGGCAGTCTGCGTAGCGCTGTTCATCCATGCCGGGGCCACCTTGTTCCGCAAGCGGGTGATGAAATCGGGCTCGCAAGGCGGCGGAAAGACCTCGCGCCCTTTAAAGATCCTGCTGGCTGGGCTATTCAGCGCAGGTTCGGACAAGGGAGCATAAGGACAGCGCATGGTTGAAACGAACATTTCCCGTCGCCGCTTGCTGGGCTGGCTTGGTGCTGGTGCGGCTATGCCCGTGATCAGCGCTTGCGGTGGCTCTCCGGCCCAGGCCCAGCAGAACTTCCGCGTGCGCTTTACCGAAGCCCAGTGGCGCGAACGGTTGACCCCGGCCGAATTCCGCGTGCTGCGTGAAGAAGGCACCGAACGTGCCTTCACCTCGCCGCTGAATGACGAGCATCGGGCAGGCACCTTCCTGTGCGCAGGCTGCGCCAACGAAGTCTATTCCTCGACCACCAAGTACGACAGCCGCACCGGTTGGCCCAGCTTCTACCAGGAAATCGCGGGCAGCGTGGGCTACACCACCGATTACAATCTCGGCTATCCGCGCCGCGAAGTGCATTGCGGCGATTGCGGCGGGCACCTGGGCCATGTGTTCGATGACGGGCCCCGCCCCACCGGCAAGCGCCACTGCATCAACGGCGTAGCGCTGGATTTCCGCCCGGCCTGAGGCGTTACCTTACCCGATAGACCTTCAGCGGCCCGTTCCTGAACCCGTCCACCGGCTCAAGCCAGCCAGGCACCGCGCCTGAAGCCAGTGCATTGGCCAGATTGGCCGCATCGGCAGTGCGATAAAGCGCGAAATCGGCTTCCGCCGCGCAACCCGCCACATAGTCCGCGTCAGTGCTCCGCACCGTCACCTCGGCCTGGTCCAGCGAGCCGGTGAAGGCCGCGATCACTTCACGCATGCGCGCCTGGTTGCGGTGATAGCTGGCCGCCACGATGGTGTGGCGGGTATGGGCCAGAATGTCCGGCCCGGCATCAAGCGGCGCGAGCACGAGACCCGCTGGCAATGCGGCCAGTCCGGGATAATCGCACATGCCCGGCTCCACCTGCCGCGCCAGGGCAACAGGTGCAAATACGGGATCGAGCCGTTTCAGTGCCCCGCTTGCCACCATCGGCGTGGCCAGGGCAAAGCAGGCCAGCGTGGCACCGATGCGCGGCAGCGAAGCAGTGATCGCCCGCGCCTTGGGCAGGTAGGACGCCAGCAGGCAGGCCGCAAACGGGATCGCCAGCAATTGCGCCAGCACGCCGGCGCGCATCAGCACGAACGAATAGAGGCACGCAAACAGCGCGATCAGCGCCAGCATATCCTGCGCGCGGCCAGCATCGCCCAACCTGCCGCGCCGCATGTGCCACCAGCCACCCGCCACCAGCAGCAGCGTCCAGGCCAGCATCGCGGCCACAGACAAGGGCTGGTGCCAGATCGGCAGGCCTTCGGTGATCTGGCTGTACCAGTATTGCCGGACCAGCGGATCAAGCTGGCTGAACGGGCTGGTGGCGCACGGCCCCAGCGCAGCAAAGGCAACCGGGCCGCTGACCAGCGGCACCAGGATCAGGCCCGCCAGCCTGCCAGCCATGTTGCCCTGGCCCGGCAAAGCCGGCAGTAGCAGGGCCAAGGCCCCGGCAGCAGCAATCGCCGCCATGTGTCCCGGCAACAATACATCGCAGAACGGCAGCGCGAAATCGCTGCCCGCCCGGGTGAGCACGCTCAGCCCCGGCGTCACCAGGGCCAATGCGGCCAAGAATGCTCCCAACCGCCGGTCAGCGTCCAGCCAGTAGAGCAGCCCCAGCACGCCTGCCATAACGGCAACCAGCGGCAAGCCTTCAAGCGAGATCACGATCCATGCCGCCGCCAGCACACCGGCCACGGCCGCCGCCTTGCGCGATGGCTGCAACAGTAGCGCTGTCACGCACAGGCCCAGCACGGCTTGCGGGGCATGGTGATCGATCCGCAGCGGCAGGAAGCTGTCGGGCAGCAGCGGGAACAGCGGCATGGCCAGTAGGCCCACAGCCAGTGCCAGCGGGCCAAACTCCAGCCGCAGCATGATCGACCGCAAGGCAAACAGCGCAGGCAGCAGCCACACCAACGGGACAATGGCCGCCGCCGCCGTTTCGCCCAACACCAGAGCCACAGCCGCAAGCGGCAGGTCCACCAGCCGCGACCAGTGCATGCTAGCGCCAGCGGGCGGATCGATGCGGTACTGCGTCACATCGAACCACGCCTGCCCCGCCAGCAGGTCGCGCACTTCGAACAGGCGCATCCAGTTGTCCGGCCCATCCAGCACGAAGCCCTGCGCGGCCGCGATTGCCAGCGTCACCACGCACCACAGGCCCCATGCCGCCAGCACGGCAACCGGGCGGGAGGCAAAGGCGCTCCAGCGGGGGGCAACAGGTCCGGTCATCAACGGGGTTCTAGCGGAAAACGATCTTGGCGCGCAGCAACCAGGTGGCGGCAAAGCTGACCGCGATGGCGACCAGCTTGGCCAGCCGCGGATCGATCCCCGCGCTATCTCCGATCCACACGATGGCCGTGGTCAGCGCCAGGCCAACCATGGCAGAGGCGACGAACAGGGCTTTCTGCCGGGTCCGCCGCGTACCGCGCAGCGCCACATGGCCAACAAATACCGCGCGGCTGGAAAGCAGCCAGTGCGCCAGGATCCCCGCGCCATAGGCCAGCGCACTGGCCCCGGCGGCCCACATGCCGGTGGCCAGCAGGGCCAGGAAACAGCCCATATCCACCGCCAGCGCGCCGACACTCGCAAGAACATAACGGATGAAACGCAGGTCGCGCAGCCGCATCAGCAAAGCGGGCATGCCCGCCTCAGGCTGCCCGGCGGTCATTTTCAGCAATCCGTGCGGGCACGTCGCGCACCGATGCAAGGGCGGCGGCCTGATCGGGTGTCAGCCCTTCGCGGGCGGGCAGCGCCTTGTCGGCCCCCTCGTCGCCCGCTTCGTGATATTCGGCATCCTCGTTGACGCACCAGGTGTCGTAGATCCGCTCGCCCGCCAGGATATTCTCCACCGTCAGCATCGCGGTCATCATCGCGTGGTCCTGGTTGTTGTAGCGGTGCATGCCGTTGCGACCCACCAGATGCAGCGTGGGGAAGCGATCTTCCAGTTCGCTGCGCATGGCGGCGACATTGGCGGCATAGTCCTCGTCATAAACGGGATAGGCCTTTTCCTGCCGCACCACCGCGCCGCCGATCACCTGGGCAGGATCGCACAGGCCCAGGATACACATCTCGCGCTTGGCCAGTTCGACCAGATCGGCATCGGCCAGCGACCACAGCCCGTCGCCTTCGAAACAGAAGTATTCCAGCCCCACGCAGGCAACATCGCTGTCGGGCACCATTTCGGGCGACCACGAGCGGAAGTTCTGCACCCGGCCCACCTGGACCTTGTCATCGTGGATATAGATCCAGTTGTCGGGAAACAGGTCGTCGGAACGGATCATCAGCGCCACGGTGAGGAAATCGCGGTATTTCAGCTGGCTGGCCTCCAGCGTGGTGGCAGGCAACGGATGGAGCCGGGCCGCCAGTTCGCGCATCGGCGCGCTGCTGATGGCGTGGGCCGCCTTGATCACCATGTCGCCATCTAGGCCGCTGGCAGTCATCCGCCAGCCGCCATTGCCATCGCTGGCGAGCTGTTTCAGGCCATGACCCATGATCACCTGGCCGCCGCGTTCCACAATCCGGTCACGCGCGGCATCCCACATCATCCCCGGGCCAAGGCGCGGATAGCGGAAGGTCTCGAGCAGCGTCTTGGCCTGCGCCCCGCTGCCATCGTTAGGTGCCTTGTTGAGGCCGAGCGACCGCTTGAGGCCATCGACCACCGCGCTCCACAGGCTCAACCCCTTGATGCGCTGGGCCGCCCAGTCGGCGCTCATCTCGTTGCAGGGCATGCCCCACACCTTCTCGGTGTAGGTCTTGAAGAAGATCGAATAGAGCTTCTTGCCGAACTGGTTGGTGGTCCAGTCCTCGAAGCTGCGCACGTCCTTGATGGGCAGCAGCTTGTATTGCAGGTAGCTCAGCATGCACAGGCTGGAGCGCCACAGGCCCAGGTTGCCCAGCGCCTCAAAGGCGCGCAACGGGTAGGAGTAGAATTTGCCCTCGTAATAGATGCGGCTCATCCGGGGGCGCTGGATGAAATCGTCCGGCAGGATCTCGTTCCACAGATCCACCACGGCCGCGCTCTTGGAAAAGAACCGGTGGCCGCCGATGTCGAAACGATAGCCCTGGTGCTCCACCGTGCGGCTGATGCCGCCCACATAGGTGGCATCCTGCTCGATAATCGCCACGGTCTTGCCGGCCTTGGCCAGCAGGTAACCGGCGGTCAATCCGGCGGGGCCGGCCCCGATGATGGCCACATCGACGCTGAGGTCTTGTGCGGCCACGCTTGCACTGCAGTTCATGAATGCCCCCGGTGTGGTGTCCTCACCGGAAGTGAATGAAAATGGTTATGAGGCAGTTAACAGCAGGGGCAAATCAGGCGGGAAGGGCCGTAGTTTTGCCCAGCTGCAGTTCTGCCACGATCCGTGCCATGTCGCCAAACTGGAAGGTATCCTCGAACACCAGGCCATAGGTCTCGTCCTTGCGCCAGCGGACCTTGGCATTCACCTCCCGCAGCCCCGTGGCGGACAACCGCACGCGCTGGTCGATCGAGAAGCGCTGGCCGGTGGAGACCTTGGCACCTTGTTGCGAGATGTCATGAATCTCCGCCTCGGCGCTGGCGATTGCGCTTTCCAGCTTGGCCGGGGCTGCAAGGCTTATCCGCACGGGCCGTTTGGCAAAGCGGCTGGGGCATTCGACAATGCGGGCAATATCGACCGGATTGAGGAATCTCAGGCCGGCGCGATCATCGTGCTGCCAGACAAGTTCCAGTTCGTGCACGTCACCGTTCTGCAATTCCAGCACCAGCCGCTGCTCATCGGGTAGCTGGTGGAACAGCCGCACGCTGATGCCGCTGTCGGAAGCATCGCGCACCACGCACATGAATTCGCCCGCCAGGCACCGCAACTTGGCGGCGCGGATCAGCAGGGCAACGCGCGGCGACACGCGCTGTTCGGCCCCAGGATCAGCGCCGGTTCCGGCTCCAGGTTGTGTGTTGGACATGGTCCCGCTACCCGAAATCGGGGATAGAGGGACGCCGGGCTGGACGTCTTGCATGGATACTCCATCGGTTGCGCGACAGCTATCCCCAGCCCGCCACGCTGTTTCGAACAGCCCGCCATAGCGCGATGGTGCTTTCCCAACTGCTAACGATGACCTTGGGCTGTCCCACCGAATAGTACCGTGGGAGCTGGTGCGGGCGGTGGGACTCGAACCCACACGAGCAAGGCTCAGGGGATTTTAAGTCCCCGGCGTCTACCATTCCGCCACGCCCGCAGTGGATTTTGCCGCAATTACAAGCGCGGCGCGCCCGCTTCCGGGCCAATCCGCCTTCCTGCTAGCCCCAGTTGCCCGCGCTTACCAGTAACGCTTGCTGGCAATTTCGGCACCCTGGGCCAGCGCAGCCAGCTTGGCCCAGACAATCTGCGGATCGAGGCTGTTGCTGCCCGCGTGGACAGAAAATCCGCAATCGACGCCCGCCATCACCCGATCGCGGCCCAGCAGATCGGCATAGCGACCGATTCGCTGGGCAATCAGTTCGGGGTGTTCGATATAGGGCGATTGTGGTTCGATCATGCCGGGGCAGAGGATTTTTCCTTCCGGCAGGGCAGTATCCTCGAAGAACGCAAACTCGTGGTTGTGGCGCGGGTTGGCGCCTTCCAGCAGCACGGCCTGCGGCTTGGCACTCCACACGATGTCGGCAATCTCGCCCAGCGCCACGTCGCAATGGTGCGGGCCGGGGTAATTGCCCCAGCACAGGTGCATGCGGATTTGCTCCGCCGGGATATTGCGCAGCGCATGGTTCAATGCGGCCACATTCATGCCGATGCGCTTGCGGAATTCGGGCAGGTCCAGATGGGTAAACTGCACGTGGCGGCCCATCGCCAGATCCGGACAATCGACCTGCAGGGTGATGCCGGCGGCCGCGATGGTTTCATATTCGTGGCGCAGGCCTTCTGCCAGCGCGAAGACATATTCCTCGTCTGTGGCGTAAAACTGGTTGGGGAAGAACAGCGCGGTCACGCCGGGCGATGCAGCCGACATGAAGCTGGCGTGGCCACCTGCCAGCCGGTTCAACCGATCGGCATCCTGGCGCGGGGCCTCCATGTCGATCACGGTGATGGGCGCAGTGCAGGCAGGCGCCGAGCGCTTTGACCGGCCCTTGTTGCCGAACACCTGGGCTTTCGCGCCGGGAAAGTCCTCCAGGTCCTGGAACTCGTACTGCCCAGCCTCACCACCGAAGCCCGACAGGCGGTGCTTGATATAGGTGGCATAGCTTGGCTTCGACATCTCGCCATCGCCCACGATGGAAATGCCCGCCTTCACCTGGTGCCCCAGCACTTCGGCTGTGGCCCGGTCGATCGCCTCGTCCAGCGCGGCCTGGTCCACTGCCTCGCCGCCCTCGCGGGCGAACATCAGGTCGAGCAGGTATTCCGGACGCGGCAGGCTGCCGGTGTGGGTGGTCGCAAATCCGTTCAAGAGATTTCCGCCCGCACGATTGCCGCACCATCGACCATGGCCTTCATCTTGCCGAACGCCACTTCGCGCGGCAGGTATTTCAGCCCGCAATCCGGCGCGATGATGATCTTGTCAGCCGGCGCATGGGCCAGGCCCCGGCGGATGCGCGCGGCCACCACTTCGGGTTCTTCTACCGCATGGGTCGACAGGTCCAGCACGCCCAGGATGATGGTCTTGCCGGGCAGCTTTTCGAGCACCTTGGTATCAAGCTCGCTTTGCGCGGTTTCGATGGAGATCTGCTGCACCGCGCTGGCCGACAGTTCGGGCAGGAACGAATAGCCTTCGGGCCGTTCGTGGATCAGGTGGGCATAGCCAAAGCAGATATGCAGCGCGGTGGTGCCTTTCACGCCTTCCAGCGCACGCTCCAAAGCCTTCAGGCCATAGGCGCGGGCCTTGTCGGGGCGGGCCTGCATATAGGGTTCATCCAGTTGGACCACGTCGGCCCCGGCGGCGAACAGATCCTTGATCTCCTCGTTCACTGCAGCGGCATAGGCCAGCGCCAGCGCTTCCTCATCGCCATAGTAATCGTCCTGCGCCTGCTGGGCCATGGTGAAGGGGCCGGGCACGGTGATCTTGATGGCCTTGCTGGTGTGCAGCTTCATGAATTCCACATCGCGCACCTGCACCGCATGGCGGCGGCTGATCGGGCCCACCACGCGCGGCACCGGCACCGGCTCGCCCGATCGGTCTGCCGCTGTGCCGTGGTTGTCCATGTCCACGCCGTCCAGCGCCGTGGCAAAGCGGTTGGAATAGCTTTCGCGGCGCATCTCGCCATCGGTGATGATGTCGAGGCCCGCGCGTTCCTGTTCATGCATGGCATAGACCGTGGCATCGTCCCACGCTTCCTCCAGCATGTCGGGGGCCACGCGCCACAATTCCTTCTGGCGGGTGCGCGGCGGGAAGCGCCCGGCCAGCTTGGCACGGTCGATCAGCCATTCGGGCTGAGCATAGGATCCGACCAGCGAAGTCGGCAGCAGGGGCAGGGTCATGGGGTGAGGCCTTCAAGCGCATCATTGCGAGCGACCGGCGGCGCGATCTGGCGATGATGAAGAGTTGGAATGAAAGTTTGCGACGAAAAGTTGCGGCGCAGGGTTCAGCGATCAGGCGATGACCGCGTCGCCGCCGGTACCGCCACCAGCGGCTTCAACCGCGTCCGCGCGGAAGTTGTTGTTCGACGTCCAGTCACCGCCCAACCAGCGCTTCAGCTCGTCATGCGCCTTGGCCTTGCGTTCCGCATCGCCAGCCGGCGCGCGCGGATCATCCAGCGTGAATTCCACCGTCATGCCATTGGGATCAACCACATAGACCGAGCGGCAATAGCCATGCTCCAGCACATAATTGGCCTCAACCTTGTGCTCGACGATCCGCTTTTCCACTGCGGCCTGAAACTCCTCATCCACGTTCAGCGCCAGATGGACGAACGGGGTAGAGGGGAAATCGGGCACGAATAGCTCCTCGTCCTCCTTGTTGGCGAACTGGAAGAAGGCCAGCGCCCCGCCATCGCCGATACCGAAGAAGCAGTGGCAATAGGTGCGAACCTTGCCCCACAGCTCGTCACTTTCACACCATGTGGCGATCAGCGGCAGGCCCAGGATGTCCTCATAAAAGTGGCGAGTGGCCTCCATGTCCTTGGTGACATAGGCGGTGTGGTGCAGGCGGCTTGGCAGGTTGGCCATTATCTCTCTCCATACAGAGTGATTTCGAGTGATATGGAACATTCCACGGCTCGGAAATCACGACCATCAATTTTCGCCGATTCCCCCGGCGTTTGATGCGGACTTTATCAACTGGCGGCGCTGACGCAATCAGCGACCGAGGATTTCCGCATTGTCGGCGCCAAGTTCGGGCGGCGGGGTGACGCTGTCCTGACGCTCGCCATCGAACCTGATGGGTGAGCGGATCGTGCGGAACGTGCCGCGCTGCCCTTCGCCTTCGACCACCAGGTTATGGTGCGCGGCCAGCTCGCCCTCGACCACTTCCTTCGATGAATAGACCGGCGAATGCGGCACTTCCAGGCGCACCAGCCGCTCCTCCCACTCGGCCCGGGGCTTCGTGGCGAAGATCGGGGCGAGGAAATCCACCACCTTCTCGTAATTGGCGATGCGCGCCGGGCGGCTTTCAAATTCGGGGCGGGCCAGCATGTCGGGCTGGCCAACCGCTTCTGCCAGGTTCTCCCAGAACTTGGGCGGGCTGGACATATGCAGCGCGATCCAGCCCCCGTCGGAACACTGGAACACATAGCTTTGCGACACATGCGGGCGACTGCTTGGCCCCATGACCTCATCCACGCTGAGGTAATGGGTGAAATCATCCAGGTTGAAGTGGCACATGGCCTCGAACATCGATGTTTCGACGCGGCGGCCCTTGCCTGTGGTCTGGCGTTCGAACAGCGCGGCCAGCACGCCATAGGCGGCATAGAACCCGGTCACGGCATCGCCGATGGCGGGGCCGACCACGCGCGGATTGGCGGGGTTGACCAGCAGCCGCAGGAACCCGCTGCTGGCCTGCGCCACGGTGTCGAACGCCGGGCGATCCTTCCACGGACCATCGTTGCCGAAGCCCGATATATCGGCATAGACCAGCCGCGGGTTGATGCCCTGCAACCGTTCAGCGCCTACCCCCAGCCTTGTCGCCACGCCGGGGCGGAAATTCTGGATGAACACGTCGGCGGTTTTCACCAATTCGTCGAACGCGGCGAGGTCGGCCGCCTCCTTGGTGTTCAGTTCGATCGACTTCTTGTTGCGGTTATAGGTCTGGAAATGCGGCGAATAGAGATCGCCTTTGAAGGCGCGGAACGGATCACCGCTGCCCGGCATCTCCACCTTGATCACTTCGGCCCCAAGGTCTGCCAGCAGCATGCCGCAGGCCGGCCCGGTGATGAATGTCCCCATGTCGAGCACGCGAATGCCTGCCAGCGGTCTTGCCATTTGTCTCTCCCGGAATACTCTTTCTATCTCCCTTGCCGTTCGTGTCGAGCGAAGTCGAGACACGTTAGCGCGGGGCATTGTGCATGGTGTCTCGACTTCGCTCGACACGAACGGGTAACACGGTTGAAAATCAGGAGAGAGCAATGCGCATCGGCAAACAGGACCAGCCCTTTTCCGCCATCTGCACCAGTGACGCAGACAGCATTACCGTGCGCGGGCTGGACTTGTGCGAGGACATTATCGGCAAGTTCGATTTCAGCAGCTACTTCTGGTTCCTGGTGACCGGCCAGCAGCCGAACGAGCAGCAGAGCTTCTTCCTCAACGCCGTGCTCTGCGCGCTGGCCGAACATGGCCTGGTGCCAAGCGTAGTCGCCGCCCGCATGACGCTCGCCGCCGCGCCGGAGGCGGTGCAGGGCGCAGTGGCGGCGGGGCTGCTGGGCTGCGGATCGGTGGTGCTCGGCAGCGCCGAGGTGGCGGGGCGGTTTTATGCCAAATGCGTGGCGGATCAGCGGGCTTCGGGCGATGACCTCAACACCGTGGCGGTCCGCCAGATCACGACCTTGCGGCAAACGACCAAGGCAATCCCCGGCTTCGGCCACCCGCAACACTCCGAAGGCGACCCGCGCGCCAACCTGCTGCTGAAACTGGCCGACGAACGCGGGGTGAGCGGCGAACACGTCGCCATGATGCGCGCGCTGCAGGCCGCTTTGCCGGAGACCATCGGCCGCCCGCTGCCGGTAAACGTCAACGGCCCGATCCCCGCGATCATGCTCGATCTCGGCTGGCCGGTGGCGGCGCTGAAAGGCATTGGGCTGCTATGCCGCACGGCGGGCCTGATCGGCCACCTGACCGAGGAAGCCGAGCGGCCTATCGGCTTCGTGATGAGCGGGGCTGCGGCAGAGGCGATCGGGTATGATGGGAAGTAGGTGCTTGTGAGCTTCTTCGGCTTGGATCACAACGTGGACGCGCGCGCCGCTTCACCACCGACGTCACTCACGGATCAATTCTGGGACGGTTTTGCAATACCGGTCGTCGCGCTACTTGCGATTACCGCGCTCGTAATCTGGGCAATAAGGATGAGATCGCGCAAGAATACAGACTCGAATGAAGATGCCATCGCTGCGGTGGGAATAGATGCCGATAGCAGGCTCTTTATCAAACCCGCGACCCGCTCGTTTCCGCAGATTTGGCGCTCGGCTGCCGAGGTTCATTGGGATCCAGAGCAACTGCGTCTTTTTGGGGCACGCCCTCGCGAATGGGACTATGCGGACTGGTACCAGCACATCGTCGCTGTTGTTGCAGACGAGTATGGGGTCAAGCTTAAGCAGGTGGATAGCACCGCCTGGATCAACGTGTCTGAAGAAACAAGGGAAGCCATAATCGGCAAGCCTAGTATCTTGCCCCAACCCTAACGCCCGTGACAATCAGCCTTGCCAAACCCCCTCCCCCTTCGCACAAGTAGCGCTGGGAGAAACAAGACAAATGCTGGCTGGCGAATTCGACTATATCGTGATCGGTGCAGGCTCGGCCGGTGCGGCTTTGGCGGCGCGGCTGGGGGAGGATGCGAGCAAGACCGTCTGCGTGCTGGAGGCAGGCGGGCATGACAGCCATCCGTTTATCCATGTGCCCAGCTTCGTGGCCGCTGCCATCGGTCGCAAGGAGACCAACTGGCGGTTCGAGACTACCCCACAAGCGGGCATGGTCGGGCGCAAGATCGGCGTGCCGCGTGGGCGTGTGATCGGCGGATCGGGCGCGATCAACGGGATGGTCTATTTCCGCGGGCACCCGACCGATTATGACGATTGGGCGGATGCGGGCTGCACCGGCTGGTCCTATGCCGAAGTGCTGCCCTATTTCACCCGTACCGAGCGTAACGAGAACTATCCCGCCAGCGTGTTCCACGGCACCCAAGGTCCGATCAACGTGAAGCACGTGGATGGGCCGAACCAGCTGAATTATGATTTCATGGATGCGCTGGCCTCGCTCCAGTTCAAGGCCTGCCCCGATTTCAACGGACCGGACCCAGAAGGCTATGGCCGCCGCCAGGGCCTGATCGGCGGGGGTCTGCGCCAATCGAGCGCGCGGCAGATGCTGCTGCCCGCGCTGGAACGCGGCAATATCCATCTGCAGACCGATGCCCGCGTCGCCCGCATCGTGATCGAAAATGGCCGCGCAACGGGCGTGGAACTGACCGATGGCCGGGTGATCGCCGCGCGCCACGAAATCGTGCTGAGTGCTGGCACCGTGCAGACCCCGCAGATCCTGATGCTGAGCGGTATTGGCCCAGCCGCACACCTCAAGGACCAGGACATTGCCGTGGTCCACGACCTGCCCGGCGTAGGGAGCAATTACCAGGACCATGTCGCCAGCCCGCTGCACATGGAAACCGGCGATTTCACCAGTTACGGCATCAGCTGGCGGGCCATGCCGCGCAACATTTTCTGGTTCTTCGTCTATCTCGCTACCCGCAAGGGGCCACTGGCCGGCAACGTGTTTGAAAGCGTGGCCTTCCTGAAAACCGATCCGGCCCTGCCCAAGCCCGATGTGCAGTTCGTGTTCCAGCCGGCCAAGCGGCTGACCAACCCGAAGATCCCGTTCCCGGTGGGCCACGGCTATGCCATCAGCCCTGTGGCGCTGTATCCCAAAAGCCGGGGCACCGTGCGCCTCGCCAGTGCGGACCCCACAGAAGCGCCGTTGATCGATCCCAACCTGCTGGCCGAACCGGACGACATCAAGCCGCTGATCCGCGCGCTGAAAATCTGCCGCGCCGCCTTCGCCTCGCGTCCGTTTGCCAAATATCGCGGGGTGGAAGTGGCCCCCGGCCCCGATGTGCAGACCGACGAGCAGTGGGACGCCTATATCCGCGCCACCGGCTATACCGTGCACCATCCGGTCGGCACCTGCCGCATGGGTGACCCCGCCGATGCCGCCACCGTGGTCGATCCGCAGTTGCGCGTGAAAGGCATCGCCGGGTTGCGCGTGGCCGATGCCAGCGTGATGCCGAGCGTGATCGGCGGCAACACCAATGCGCCGTGCGTGATGATCGGTGAACGCTGCGCCGATTTCATCCTCGGCAAAGCCCCGTTGCCCGCTGCGCAATTGCCGCCCGAAAGTGTGGCGCGCTATAAGCCGAAGTCGAAGCCGAAGAAGAAGGCTGCCTAATGCACTTCGTCATTGCGAGCGGAGCGAAGCAAACCAGGGCGCAGTACAAGCCGCGCTGGATTGCTTCGTCGCTTCGCTCCTCGCAATGACAAGTTGAGAGACCGGGAGAGAATAGCCAAATGGCACGCGAAACCATGATGAGCTGGCAGGTAGGCGAGGTGACGATCACCCGCATTGTCGAGCTGTACAACTTCACCGACAACATCAACATGACCATGTCCGATGCTACGGCAGACGAGGTGATCGCGCTGGAATGGCTGCACCCGCACTATGCCACACCCGAAGGCCTGCAGCGGATGAATTTCCAGGGCTTCGTGGTGCAGGCGCCGGGACTGAACATGGTGGTCGACAGCTGCATCGGCGCCGGGCGCGAGCGGGATTTCGACGTGTTCTGCAACCTGCCCGAAGGCTTCCTGGAAGATCTGGAATCGCTCGGGCTGAGCCGCGAGGAAATCGACACGGTGATGTGCACCCACCTGCATTTCGACCATGTCGGCTGGAACACCTACAAGGACGCAGACAGCGGCGAATACAGGCCGACCTTCCCCAATGCCCGCTACCTGTTCGGCAAGACCGAATATGACGCGTGGCAGAACGTGATCCGCCATGATGGCCACCATTCGGACACCCACCTGGTCGAATGCGTCGATCCGATCGTGGCGCTGGGAATGGCGGACTTCATCGAGGCCGATCATCAGATCGCGTGCGGCGACGGATGGCGGATCACCACCGAACCCAGCCACGGCCACACCCCCGGCCACGTCCACGTATGTATCGAAAGCAACGGCCAACGCGCCGTCATCACCGGCGACCTGATGCATCACCCCATGCAGTGCGCGATGCCGCACCGCACCGCCACCTTCGACATGGACAAGGATGCCGGGCGCGCCAGCCGCCTGACCTTCGTGGACAAATATCGCGACAGCGGCGTGGTGGTGATCGGCGCGCACTTCTTCGATCCCACCGCCGGGCATATCGAAACCGCAGCCGATGGCGAGACCTGGTTCCACGGATTGGGGCTGTAACGCGATGGCCAAGGACATCCCCCTATTCCCCTATGACATCTTCACCCCCGATGCCGTGCGCAATGCCCGCGCGGTGGACGACGAAGTGCGCGAATTCGCCCCGGCGGTTCGCCTGCACGATGGCACGGTGATGATTGCGCGGCATCAACATGTCACCGCCGGGCTATTGGACTGGAAGAGCTTTTCCAGCACCAGCCGCCCGTGGCACGATCCCAATTCTCCGCGCCCTGAAATCCTGCTGACCGACGATCCGCCCCGCCACACCCAGGTGCGCAAGGTGGTGCAGGATGCGCTTTCCCCGCGGGCGCTGGAAAAGACCAAGGCCGTGTTCGAAGCCGCCGCGCAGGAATTCGTCGACGAACTGCGCAGCCGCGAAGGCGAGGCGGTGGATGCCGTGGGCGAAATCACCCAGGCGTTCATCTTCCGCGTGCTGCCCGATGTGCTGGGCCTGCCGCAGGAAGGCCGCCACCACATGCACGGTTTTTCGCAGATGGTCTGGGCCACGATGGGCCCACCGGGCGAACTGTTCGACGAGGCGATGAGCCACGATTTTACCGCCGTGATCGAATGGCTGGGCACCGCCTGCGATCGCGATGCCATCGACCCTGACGGTATCGGGGCGGAAATCTTCCGCGCGGCAGATCGCGGCCAGGTGACGATGGACGAGGCCAAGCTGCTGTTGCAGACGATCCTGTCTGCCGGCGCCGATACCACTTACCTCACCATGGCCAATGCGATCCGCGCCTGGGCCTTGTTCCCCGACCAGTATGACAAGCTGCGGGCCAATCCCAAGCTGCTGCGCAACGCGTTCGACGAATCGCTGCGGTGGGATTCGCCCAGCCGCATGGCCGGCCGCATCGCCACTTGCGACGTGCAGATCGATGACCTGGTGGTGCCGGCGGGTTCGCGTTGCGGGCTGATGTTCGCCGCCGCCAACCGCGATCCGCGCTATTGGACCGAGCCCGACAAGTATGACATCGAGCGCGATAACAAGCATTCGCTCGGCTGGGGGTACGGGGTCCACGGCTGCGTTGGCCGCATGCTTGCGCAGACCGAAGCGCAGGCGCTGCTGGGCACCATCGTGCGCGAGGTGGCAGGATTCGAGATCGCGGGCGATTACGAACCGTGGATGACGACCGTGGGCCACGGCCCGATCCGCCAGCCGGTAAGGTTGAAATTTGCCTGATCCGTCTGATCCGATCGTCATCCGCATCGATGCCATCCGCTATGCCCGGCATGAGCGGGTTGCCGGGGCCAATTTCACCACGGCGGTAGACGACCATGACCTGCCGATGCCGCTCGATTACTTCGTGTGGGCGATCCATCGTGACGGGGAGCCACCGGTGATCGTCGACACCGGGTTCGGCGAACAGGCGGCTGTGGCGCGCGGGCGGATCATCACCCGGCCCTTGATCGAAGGGCTGCGCGATGCCGGAATAGATCACCTGCTGGTGGAACACGTGATCCTGACCCACCTGCACTATGACCACGCCGGTTCATTGAGCACGTTCCCCAATGCCCGGTTCCACGTGCAGGATGCCGAAATGGCCTTCGCCACCGGCCGCCACGTGTGCGATCACGGCACGCGCGCGCCGTTCGATGGCGAGCCGGTGGCGCAACTGGTGCGGCGGCTCTATGCCGATCACGTGGTGTTCCACGATGGTGACGAGGAGTTTGCGCCCGGCATCCGGCTGGCGCTGGCGCAGGGGCATACGGCGGGCCTGATGGTGGTGGCGTGCGATACCGCGCGGGGGCCGGTGGTGCTGGCGAGCGATGCGGCGCACCTCTATGCCAATATCACCCGCGCCATCCCCTTCCCGATCTTCGTGGACGAGGCAGACTATGCCCGCGCGCAGGCCAAGGTCATGGCGCTGGCGGGCGGCAGCCTGGACCATATCATTCCGGGCCACGATCCGCTGGTGCTGGCGTGCTTTCCATCTGAAAACGATATTGCGCGCGTCGATCTTCCGCCGCACAGGCCCATTCTGGAGGCACTATGACCACGACAATCGGTTTCCTGGGCCTTGGCCGCATGGGCGCGCCGATGGCTGCCAATCTGCTCAAGGCCGGCCACAGCCTGCTGGTGCATGACGTATCCGCCGATGCGGTGGCCGCGCTGGTGGCACAGGGCGCAAAGGCCGCCGGGTCCGCTGCCGCGCTGGGCGAACAGTGCCAGGTGGTGTTCACCAGCCTGCCCACCCCTGCCATCGTGCGCGAAGCGGTGCTGGGGGCCGAAGGAATCTGTTCCCGCAGTGCGCCGAAGATCCTGTGCGACCTGTCCACCTCCGGCCCGCAACTGGCAGTGGAACTGGCCGGGGCGCTTGCCCCGCGCGGCGTGGCCTGTTTCGATGCCCCGGTATCGGGCGGCATCAAGGGGGCCGAACTGGCGACCATTTCGATCATGGTCGGCGGTCCATCCACAGAATATGAACTTAACTTGAGGTCGTTGCTCGAAGCGATCGGCAAGCCGTTCTACATGGGCGAAACGCCGGGCGCCGGACAAACCATGAAGCTGGTCAACAACTTGCTGGGCGCGGTGGCCATCGGCGTGACGGCAGAAGGCATGGCCTTTGGCATCAAGCAGGGGCTGGACCCGGCCAAGATGATCGAAGTGCTCAACCAGTCCACCGGGATCAATTCGGCGACCCGCGACAAGTGGCCCAAAGCGGTCCTGCCGCGCACTTTCGATTTCGGTTTCGCTGCCGCTCTCAGCCTGAAAGACACGCGCCTGCTGATGGACGAGGCCGCCGCTGCCGGAGTTCCGCTGCCACTCGGCCAGGTGGTGCAGGATTACCTCGAACGCACGCTGGTGCGCGAAGGCCCCGCAGCCGATTTCACCGCCATAGCCAAGGTGGTGGAAGCAGCCGCGGGGCTTGATCCCGAACGCTGATCAGGTCGTGCCTGAAAGTCAGGCGCTGGGCGTGGCAGGCTTGTTGCTGGGCTTGCCCTGCTTGCGGGCCTCGCGCCTGTCATAGGCCTTCTTGGCGAAATATCCGCCCACGCCCACCACGGCCAGCGCAGGGATGCTGAGGCGCGCGATCATCGGGACGGCCAGCGCGCCCAACAGCGCGCCACCGGTCCCGCCAACCTTGGCAGTGTGTTTTGCGGCCTGTGCGCCTGCGACGGCGCCGATCAATTTTCCAAACATGGTGAACTCCAGTTGTTTTGCCTAGCGATGCAACGTGTCGCCAGCGCGGTTAGTTCCGGCCCGGCTGGTTGAGGCCCAACCCGGATAAAATCGCCGCGCTCTGCAAGAAATGTTAACCCGCCGTTGCTATCGTTGCCGATGCTCCGTTCAGGGAGAACAGCACGATGAGCCTGTTTCGGGCAAAGACCGGCCCCAACACTTTCGATCGGCGCGCCAGCGCGCGCGTCAAGCTGGCCATCCCGGTGCGCTTGCGGCTGACCATCGGCGATCGCGAAGGGCAAATGGTGGACATGTCGCGCACCGGCGCGCGCCTGGCCGTGGCCCCGCTGCCGCCGATCGGGGCTCCGGCGATCCTGCTGTGGAATGGGCACGAGGTTTTCTGCAAGATTGTCTGGACGGCAGACGAGACCTGCGGGCTTCACTTTGATCGTCCCGTGGCGCAGGAAATAGTGCTGGAGGCCATCGGGCAGGATCTGGACATCACCCCGCTATCGGTAGCCAACCGGAACAATATCCCGATGGGCCAGAAGCGGCTTCGTCCGGGTAATTCGGCCTAAATATCGTTCCGGATCGTCGCCAGTGCGCCGCCGTCGATCTCCCATTTGGCCCCGTTCACATAGCTTGCTTCGTCGGACAGCAGGAAACTGACCACGTCGCCCACTTCGCGCGGCTGGCCAACGCGGTTCAAGGTGGCGACTTCGCCCAGCTTCTTCATGCCTGCGGCCACATCGTCGAACATCTGTTCCAGCATGCCGACCAGTAGCGGCGTCTCTATAACACCGGGCATCACGCAGTTCACCCGCACGCCCTTTTGCGCCACTTCGCTGGCCGCCGTGCGCGTCAGGCCGACCGCACCGTGCTTGGCGGCGTTGTAGGCGCAGGCGCCCGCCAGCCCGCGTTCGGAGCCAATGCTGGCAGTGTTGACCACCGCTCCTTTGCCCGCTGCCACCATGTGCGGCAGCACGAAGCGCAGGCCAAGGAACATGCCGCGCAGGTTCACGTGCAGCACCTTGTCGAACATGGCGATGTCGTATTCGTGGGTGGGGGCCAGATCGCCCTCGATCCCGGCATTGTTGAAGAACCCGTCGATCTTGCCGAAGCTGTCCATCGCTGCCGCGGCATAGCCCTGGACCGCCGCCTCGTCCGCACAATCGGCCACATGGGCCAGGGCGCGATAGCCCTTGGCCTGCAATTCGGCAGCGCGGGCGGCGAGGCCTGCGGCATTGATGTCGACCATCAGCACCTCCGCCCCTTCGCGGCAGAGGATTTCGCAAGTCGCAAAGCCGATCGCGCCAGCAGCACCGGTGACGATGTGGGATTTGCCCTGGTGTCGAATGGTCATGGTGTGTTTCCTTTGCTTCGTCATTGCGAGGAGCGCAGCGACGAAGCAATCCAGGAGCGAGAATGGCCGCCCTGGATTGCTTCGCTACGCTCGCAATGACGAGGAGTGTGTGAAGATCATCGGGATTTGCGGAACGGCAGGGTGAGGATGAACCAGGCCAGGCCCGGCGTCAGCAGCTTGAGGAAAGCCTTGGCCTCCTCCGGGCTGAGCGTGGCGGTCATCGGCATGGTGCCATAGACCTTGCCCTTCAGCACCAGGTCGTTGCCCTTGCGCTCGATCTTGCTGACCTGCATCAGTTCGGACTTGTCGGCGGCGCGGATTTTCATGGGGCAATCTCGTCAAAATCCACGCCGATGTCCTCGGCCATCACCATCGCGGTCGCGCGGCCGGCACCGAATACTCCGCCGCCCGGATGCTGGAACGGCCCCACCAGATACAATCGCTCGACACCCGGCACGCGGTACTGGCCCAGTTCCGGCGTTGGGCGGTGGCTGCCCGATTGATAGGTGGTGGTGGCAATGCCGTGGAGGTCGCCGCGGAAGAAGCTGGGGCTGGTGCGTTCCATGTCTACCGGGCTGTCGCAATGATAGTCGAGCACCACATCGGGCACGTTCTCGATGAAATCGCTCATCCGGCTGATCATGCCATCGGCGAATTCGCGCTTGGCTTCGTCCCAGTTGCGGCCGTCCTTGCGATTGTAGGGGACATAGTCCCACGCGTGGAAGATCGCCTTGCCATCCGGCGCGCGGCTGGGATCGTGCTGGGTCAATTGCCCGACACCCACCAGCGGCGTGGGGCTGAAATTGCCATAGCGCAGTTCATCGAAAGCGCGGCGCATGTCCTCGTAATTCGCGGGCATCAGTTCGTACATCACGGCCGACAGGTCGCTGCCATCGGCATTCTTCGCCTTGAACTTCATCGGCGCATCGAGCGCTGCATGAACGGTGAAGCAGGCGGCATCGGTGATGTGGGTGCGCAGCGCGTTCTTCGCCACATTGGCGGGAAGCGAAGGCACCATGTCCGGCAGGACGTGCGGGTGGATCGCGCCGATGATGCCATCGGAGCAACTAAGCCGTTCGCCGCTGTCGAGCACCACGCCGCAGGCCTGCGAGCCGTCGGTCACCACTTCGCGCACCACCTTGCCCGCCAGCACCGTGCCGCCGTGGTCGCGGATGCAGGCGATCAGCGCATTGGTCAGGCTGCCCGATCCGCCCACCGGCACGCCGAAGCCGAACTTTTCCAGGAAACCGAGGAACACATAGGCGCCGATGCCGGTCGATTTCTCGTCCGGTGACACCAGGTTCTCTCCCGCCACGCGGCCGAAGTGGGCTTTCACCTTGTCGTGCTCGAACAGCTCTTCCATCAGGTCGAAGGTGGAGACCGCCATGGTCCGCATGATCTCGCGGCCCTCGGCGCTCTGGTCCATCATCGCAGTCTGCGCGCCCATCGGCATCGGCGGGGAATAGAGCCCGGCCTGGATCATCGGCAGCCACTGCGCGGCCTGCTCGCTCATCTTCAGGAAGGTGGCCGCATCCTTGGCGGAAAACCGCGCGATGGCCTCGGCGCTTTTCGCCGGATCGCGGTGCAGCGGCAAGATAGAGCCGTCCTCCCACACGCTCATCATCGGCGTGTCGGGGAACAGGTATTTCAGGCCGTATTTCGATTTCAGGCCCAGATCATCATTCAGCAGCAGCGGATTGCCCTGGATGAAGATGTGGCTCATCGAATGCTGGTCATGCAGGTAGCCGGGCAAGGTCAGTTCCCGGCTGACCACCCCGCCGCCGAACCATTCGTTGCGTTCCAGCACCAGAACGCGCTTGCCCGCGCAGGCGAGGTAGGCACCGGCGACCAACCCGTTGTGGCCCGATCCGATGATGATGATATCTGCGTCTGCCATGGGTGATCCTTAAATGCAGGCCGAGAGAGCCAGGTCGGACAGTTTGCCGCAACGTTCGATATTCGCCGCTTGCGTCATCACGCCCGCGCTGACGAGGGAGAAGGTCATGTCGGCTTCGGGGTCGATCCAGAACATGGTCGATCCCGCGCCGTAGTTGCCGAATGTTTCAGGGGACGAGAGCTGGCCGAACAGGTGCTGGAACACGCCCGTTCCGCGCACCTGGAAGCCCAGGCCCTGGTTGGCGGGCGGCACCTGCCATCCGGCCTTCAGCGCCACACCCTTGTACAACTCGTTCGGCTTGTCGCCGGTGTGGACCTTGCGTGCCAGCCGGACCATGCGGGGTGAAAGGATGCGCACGCCGTCCACTGCACCTTCGCCGCGCAGCATCTCGGCAAAGCGCCACAAGTCGCCCGCAGTCGAAGCACAACCGACATGCGGCGCTTCCACCTGCGGATCCTCGAACAGCGCATGGTCGCCTGCAATATTGCGGCTGAGGTGCTTGATCGGCACCGTGCCGCGCATGTCGGGGCGGACGTGGCGTTTATCCAGATCGGTCCGCAGGCCCATCGAGGTATCGACCATGCCGAGTGGCGCGAACAGGTCTTCGTGCAGCAGCGTCTGGTAATTGCGGCCCGCAGGATCGGTCCGGACCAGCGCCATGCCCATCAGCACGTGGTTGACCAGCGGGGAGTAGTCGCTCTTCTCGCCCGGTTTGCTGGTCCCGTGAACATGGGCGATGGACTCGTCGAACAGCTCCTGCAGCCGGTCGAGGAACATGCCGGGCTTGGGGCTCCACACGCCCGGCATGCCGGACTGGTGGGTGAGGAGGTGGAAGAAGGTCGCCTCGTCACGCGGGGCGCCGGTGAATTCGGGCAGCACATCGCGCACTTTGGTGTTGAGGCTGAACCGCCCCTCCTCGATCGCCCGCATCACCAGCACGTTGGTGAAGGCCTTGGTGACCGAGAACAGGCTGAACACATCGTCCAGCTTCAGCGGCTGTTGTCCGCCGGCATAGGCATGACCGATGGCCTGTTCGAACACCGGCCTGCCGCCGCGCCCCACCTTCAGCACCACGCCGTAGTATTCGCCGCGGAAAATATCCGCTTCGATCACCGCCGCCAGCTGCTCGAGCCGTTCATGCCACATGGTCACGCTATTACTCCCCTAACCCGCCGCGATAATGCCGCCGTCGACCGCCAGCATCGCCCCGTTGATGAAGCTCGCCTCGTCGCTCAGCAGGAAAGCCGCCGCCTGCGCCACATCCAGCGGCGTGCCGTTGCGGCGCAGCGGGATGTTCTTGGCGCGCTGTTCGTATTGTTCGGCGGTGACAAAGCCTTCGGTCGCAGGCGTGGGCACAGAGCCCGGCGCGATGGCATTGACGCGAATGCCGCGCGGGCCAAGCTCGCCCGCCAGCACCTTGGTGAGGCCAGCAATGCCCGCCTTGATCGTGGTATAGGCGCCGGTATTTGGCCGGCCGCGATAGGCCACGGGGCTGGAATAGTTGAGGATGTTGCCCGGCTGGCTCTCGTCGCGGTGGGCGAGGAAGGCCTGCACGCCCCAGAACACGCTTTTGAGGCCTGCCGACAGCATCCGGTCTAGCGTCTCCTCGGTCACAGCCTCGATCGGCTCGTAAACCAGCACGCTGGCGTTGTTGATCACCGCGCGCAGCGGACCGGCATCCTTGGCGAAGTCCTCCGCCAGTTGCAGGAATTCCGCGCGGCTGCCGCAATCCGCGCCATAGCTGAAAGCCTTCCCGCCATTCGCGATGATCGCTTCGGCCACGGCCAGCGCGGTTTCGCCGCGAATATCGGCGATGCCGACAATCGCGCCTTCTGCCGCCAGATGCCGCGCAATTCCTTCGCCCAGCCCGCGCCCGGCGCCGGAAATCAGGATCGGCTGGCCATCAAATCGAGCCATCACATCACACTCTCTGCTTCGTCATTGCGAGGAGCACAGCGACGAAGCAATCCAGGTTCGCGCAAACCGCCCTGGATTGCTTCGCTCCGCTCGCAATGACGATGGAATTGATAGGCCCCCATCAGTCCATTCCGAACAGCTTGGCGGTGTAATGGCTGTCCATATATTCGCGCATCGCATCGATCTTGCCGTTCGAGATCTCGAACACCCAGCAATAGTCGTTGTCATAGACCTTGCCGTCCATCGTGGTGCCGGTGGAATTGCTCTCCACGCAGACCCAGCCATCCCGGCTGAACATGTTGTGGACGTGGATCTTGGGATCGCCCGGCGCGAACATGCCGCGCACCGGGGCGAGGAACTTGTCGATGATGTCCATGCCCACGTGCTTGCCCGATCCGGCGATGTCCTTGACCTTGGGCTCCCACACCGAATGTTCGTGGTAGAAGGCGCGCAAGGCTTCCAGGTCGCCCGAGGACAGGACAACGAAGAAATCGAGCACCAGTTGTTCGTCTGCATTGGCGGCAGTTGCCATCACTTCAATCCTCTCGCTTCGTCGCTGGGGGCAGGGATGTTCGGCATGGCCCCGCCCGAATGCAGCACCACCCGGCCATAGCGGCTCATGAAGCGCCACTTGCCTTCGCTCAGCACATAGTGGTCATCGAACCCGCCGACATAGATCGCGCCCGAAGGCTGGGGCGGCTCGGTGCCTTCGTGGCTGGACAGCATGGTAAGGTAGTTGGTGCCGCGCGCCTCGGTTGCGGAGATGACCTCGACCAGCACGTTGGTGACGATGTGCCGCACCAGGATCGGCGGGCGATCGCGGAAGATCGCCTGCACCCGGTCGCGCCCGTGATAGGGATGATCGGGCTGGAACGGCCGGGCCATCTGGCAATCTTCGGTGAACAGGTCGGCCAGCGCCTCGTGATCGCCGTTGTCGGCATATTTGGCGAACAATAGCGGCAGCTTGGCGACCTCTGCTTCTATGCGCAGGCGCTTCTTGCCCTTCATGCTTCGGCCCCTTCTGCGTCGATTTCGGCGAAGGCTTCGTTGGCCAGCCGGAAGCTGTCCACCGCAGCCGGGATGCCGCCGTAAATGCCGACCTGCAGCAGCACTTCGCGGATTTCCTCGCGGCTGAGGCCATTGTTGAGCGCGCCGCGGATGTGGATCTTGAGTTCGTGGCTGCGATTGAGGATCGCGATCATGGCCAGGTTGATCAGGCTGCGATCGCGCAACGGCAGACCTTCGCGGCCCCAGTTCCAGCCCCAGCAATAAGTGGTGACGAGTTCCTGCAACGGCTCGTTGAACGGGCCGGATTTCGCCAGCGCCTTGTCGACATAGGCATCGCCCAGCACCTGGCGGCGGATCGCCATTCCCCGGTCGAACATCTCGGCTCCGGTCATTTCGGGCGGCGTCTTGTTTTCGGTCATTCCTGGTCCCACTTCCTCGTCATTGCGAGCGGAGCGAAGCAATCCAGGGCGGATTGTCGTGACGCTCTGGATTGCTTCGTCGCTGCGCTCCTCGCAATGACGAAGTGGCAAAAAGTTACATCACCCCGTACACCGCATCGATCAGCCGCCGCGCGCGCGGGCCGTTGGTGCCCACGGCGTGCATCTGGTTGCAACAGTACGAGAAGCCGAGCTTGGCATCGGGATCGCCGAAGCCGATCGATCCGCCCAGGCCGTGGTGGCCGAAGCTGCGCATGTTGGGGCCCATCCACACGGCTTCCGGCGTGTTGAGCAGCACACCCAGCGCCTGGTGATAGGGGCGTTCCTGCAGCAGTTCGGTCTGGTTGTGCTGCTCGGTAATCATCGCTTCCAGCCGGGCTTGCGACATCAGCGACACGCCATCGACCTCGCTCAAGGTCGCGCCATAGATTCGCGCCACGCCCCGGGCATTGCCGTGGCCCGATCCGCTGGCGATCTCGCAGGTGCGCCAGACGGGCGAATTCATCGTGGTGTGCCACGGCTCAGCCGGGTTCTGCAGGAAAGCAAAGCTGCGCAGCACCGCACCGTCCTGCCATCCTTCCGGCGTGGAGGGTTTGGGCGGCAGGGCGGCATCCTTGGCCGCAAACAGCCGCGCGCCGGTGTTGGGCAGCACTTCGGCCACGTGAGCCTGCTCGGCTGCGTCCATCCCGCCGATGGCATATTCGGCAAGGAGCGGCCCGGTCACATTCTCGCGCAGGAACGGCCCCACGGTCTTGCCTGTGACACGGCGCATGATCTCGCCCAGCAGGAAGCCCTGGTTGTGCACGTGATAGGCCGCGCGGGTACCCGGCTGCCACAGCGGTTCCTGCACTTCCAGCGCATGGATATAGCCCGCATAGTCGAAGAAGCCGCCCGGTTGCATGGTATCGGTGGTAAGTACCGGAATGCCTGCGCGGTGATCGAGGCACCAGCGCACCAGGATGTCTTGCTTGCCGTTCTGCGCAAATTCGGGCCAGTAATGCGCCACCGGCATGTCGATATCGATCAGCCCGCGATCCACGCACATGTTGAAGGCGATGCCGGTCACGCCTTTGGCCACGCTCATCATGCAGACGGTGGAGTGTTCGTCCCATTCGGCGCTATGGTCCGCCTTGGCCCAGCCGCCCCACAGGTCCACCACCGTTTCACCATCAATCACCACCGAGCAGCCTGCGCCCAGTTCCTCTTCCTCGCGGAAATTGTCGATGAAGGCGTCGACCGCCGGGCGGAACTTCTCGTCATAGCGACCGTGCAGCGGGAAACTGCCGCCGCGCGCATCGATGGTCTCGTGAAATTCGGCCTGCGGCAAGTGTCTCTCCCTCGCGTCGTCTTTGCGACTCTAACGATCGTTAGTGCTAGGCGAGCATTGCCGCCAGCGAAAGGGGCTTAGGTAGCAGAATCGCTCCAACCATGATCGAGGAAGCGCACCGCACAGGCGGCGAGGAAGGCGGCACCCTTGGGCAGCGCGGTCTCGTCCACCATCATGCGGCTGGAATGGATGCCGCAGCAGCTTTTCCAGTCCGATCCATCCTTCGCCACACCAAGGAAAAGCATCGCGCCGGGGACATTTTCCAGCACATAGGCAAAGTCTTCCGCCCCCATCAGCGAATGGCCGAGGCGTTGCCAGCCATCATCGCCGCCCATGTCCCTGGCCACCGCTTCGGCCAGTGAAACAGCGCGGGGATCGTTCAAGGTGACGGGGAAGCCCGGCGTGACCACCACCTCGGCCTCGCAGCCGTGGGCGCGGGCGGTGTGCGTGGCCACTTCGGCCAGCGCGGCGTGGACTGCCAGCCTGCGCTCTGCCGAAAGCGTGCGGATGGTGCCGCGCATGTGGGCGGTGTCGGGGATGATGTTCTGCGCCGTGCCCGCCTCGATCATCGACACCGTCACCACGGTCGCCTCTGCCGCTGAAAAGCGGCGGGTGATCATGGACTGGACCGCCATGACAATGGCGGCGGCAGCGGGCACCGGATCGGCGGTATCGTGCGGCAGGCTGGCATGCCCGCCGCGTCCGGTGATGGTGATGTCGAACTGGTCGGCGGCGGCCAGCATCGCGCCATCCTTGCCCGCCAGCACGCCGTGAGGCGAATTGGGCATGATATGCAGCGCAAAGGCGGCATCGGGCCACGGATCAAGCAGGCCATCCTCGATCATGAAGCGCGCGCCGTGCCAGCCTTCTTCGCCCGGCTGGAACATGAAGCGGACCTCGCCCGCAATGTCCTGTCGGCGATCGGCCAGGATGCGCGCGGCACCTGCCAGCATGGCGGTGTGGGTATCGTGCCCGCAAGCGTGCATCCGCCCAGGAATGGTCGAGGCAAACGGCAGGCCGGTGTTTTCCGGCATGGGCAGCGCATCCATATCGCCCCGCAGCAGTACAGAAGGGCCGGGTTTCGCGCCTTTCAGCGTGGCGACCGCGCCGGTGGCAGATGTGCCGGTGCGCCATTCCAATGGCAGGTCTGCCAGTTCGGCCCGCACCTTGGCGAGGGTTAGCGGGGTGTCGAGGCCCAGTTCGGGTTCGGCATGGATCGCCCGGCGCAGGGCAACGATGCGCGGCTCGATAGCGCGGGCGGCGGCCAATAAGTTTTCGGTCAGCATGGCCGGGGTTGTATCGCGCAGTCGGGCCGCGCGCCAGCATGGATCTTGGCCGCCGGCGCAGGGTCGAATGGCGGGTCGAATTGCGGGCCGAATGGTGGGCCGAATGGTGGGACAAGTGCGACAGAATTGACCTCGACACACATTTGGCGTGGCATTTTTCCCCTTGGCGTGGTTTAGGCGGTGGGACATGCATGGCGCCATCCATCTGTTCGACCGCCTGCCACAGGTCGACGTCCCGCAGCCGACAGCCGAGGGACGTCCGCTCGCCCCTGTCCGCAGCGAACCTCTGATCGGCCTGATCCGCAATCCGCACAGCCACGGCAACGAAGGCTCGCCGGTCGATGTGGACGATGTTCCCGGCGTGATCGTCGCCTCACCCTCGCGCCGCAACGAATTGCCCGAAATCCTCGCCGATTTCGCTGAAAAGCGGGTCGATTTCATCGCCATAGACGGCGGTGACGGCACCGTGCGCGACGTGCTGACATCGGGCGCGGGCGCCTTTGGCGAAAGCTGGCCCGCGCTGATCATCATGCCCAGTGGCAAGACCAATGCCCTGGCGCACGATCTGGGAATCAGCTCGGGCTGGACCCTGGCCCAGGCGCTCGAAGCCGCCCGCCGGGACAAGACCGTGGTGCGCCGCCCGCTGGTGGTGGCGCAGCGGGACAACGAAAGCGCGCAGGTCCGCGGATTTGTGCTGGGGGCCGGTGCCTATACCCAGGCCATCAGCCTGGGGCAGGATGCACACGATTTCGGCGCCTTCAACGCTGCCGCTGTCGGCGTGACCGTGGCGTGGAGCCTGTTGCAGGCCCTGTTCGGCAGCCCGGGCAACGTGTGGCGGCGCAGCACGCGGATGCGCCTGCGCGATGCCGAAGGGGTGGATCTGCCCCACGCCGGCGGTGTTCCGGCCGATGAACGCTATGCCATGTTCGTATCCTCGCTGGAAACTTTCCCGGCTGGCCTTCGCCCGTTCAAGGGGATCGAGGCACCGCTGCGGCTGGCCATGCTGGATAATTCGCGCTGGCGGGTGCTGCTGCGACTGCCGCTGATCTTTCGCGGCAATTCGGGCGAAGGCACCAGGCGCATGGGCTATCAGGCGCTGGGGCTGGAAGCGTTCGATTTCGACATCGGTGACCGTTTCATCCTTGATGGCGAGGCGTTTCCGCCCGGTTCCTACCGCGTCACCCCCGGCCCGCGCCTGCGCTTCGTCGTTCCGTGACAGACTCCCTCGATGCGCGGATCGCCACGGTCCTCGCGCGTGACGTCCATCCCGCCATCATCGGATTTTCCCGCCATCTGGCTGCAGAGTCGGGCGGCGTGGCCGTGCTGTTCTACGGTTCCAACCTGCGCACCGGATCGCTTGACGGGGTGATCGACTATTACGTGCTGCTGCCCGGCCCGCCGGAAAACGGGATGTGGCCGCGCGTATCCTATCGCGAGTGGCAGCATGACGGCGAAACGCTGCGCGCCAAGATCGCCACGATGACGCTGGCCAAATTTGCCGCCGCCTGCGCGGGGAACAGCCGGGATACCACGATCTGGGCACGTTTCGTGCAACCCTGCGCGTTGGTCTACAGTGCGGGCGAGCATGTCACCGCGCAGGTAGTCCATGCGCTTCGCCAGGCCGCGCAGACTGCCGCCCGCCTCGCCCTGGCCTGTGGTCCGCCCCAGGGCACCGAGGACGATTATTGGCGCGCCCTGTTCCGGGCGACCTACAAAGCCGAACTGCGGGTAGAAAGGCCGGGTCGCGAGGATTCCATCCTCGAGGCCAACAGGGCCCACTTCACCGGCCTGCTACCTGCCGCGCTGGCATCACAGGACATCGCATTCGAGCAGAGCGGCGGCGTAATCACCTCGGCCATGCCGGAGTTGCAACGGCGCGCCACCTTGCGTTGGTGGAACCGCCGCCGCCGGATGGGCAAGCCGCTCAACATTGCCCGCTTGCTGCGCGCCACCCGCACGTTCGATGGCGCAGGCCGCTATGCCGCGTGGAAAGTGGAGCGGCACACCGGGGTGAAGATCGAGGTCACGCCGTGGCGCGAGCGCCACCCGTTGCTCGCCGCGCCCGGCGTGCTGTGGCAGTTGTGGCGCGCGCGGCGATCCGGCTGATTTACATGTAGCGCATGTTGACGCTGATGGTGGTCACCCCGGCCACATCGAACCGCGTGCGGGTGACGTTCGGACGCCCCAGGTTGAGGATGTTAATGCTGGGGTTGTTCGACATGGCACCGCCATCACTGGTCAGATCGGTCCTGCCATTGCCATTGGTATCGTGGCGCACGGCCACGGCATAGGGACCGGCAGCGGGCACCGGCAGGCAGAAGCTCATGCTGCCTGCACGGGCAGGAACTTCGATCCGGTACAGCCACTTGCCGCTTTCCAGCCAATCCTCGCGCGTGCCGTGGTAGATCTGCACGCGCAGATTGCCCGACGAGCTTTCGATGCCCGCCACATTGACGCGCACGGCAGGGCCAGCGCCCCGGCAGCGGGCCGGATCGTTGCGGATTTCCTGCTGGTAGGCCAGCGCTGGCACGGCCACGGCCAGGGTTCCGGCAGCAACAGCGGCCATGGCCATGACAGGCAGGGCGCGACGGAAAATGGAACGCATGGATGATCCTAACACTACAATCTTGGCGCCTGGACACATTCGGCACCGGAAAATTCTGGACAACAGTATGAGCCCCTTGTGGCGGGCCTAATCGCAATTTGCCAGTGAATGGGGGGTGAAGGGTCTACTCAGGAAGCGGCAAACTGGTTCCGGCAGATTTTCCCACATATGGTGTCCCCCGTGTGGAAAATACCCCAAGGCGGGTTGTTGCGCGAATCAGGGCAGCCTATCGCTTTGGGTCATGCACACTGCCCCGCTCATCTCGCCATCGATCCTGTCTGCCGACTTTGCCCGGCTGGGCGAGGAAGTACGCGCCATCGATGCCGCCGGGGCCGACTGGATCCATGTCGATGTGATGGATGGGCATTTCGTGCCCAACCTCACCATCGGACCGGGGGTGGTCAAGGCCTTGCGCCCTTACACCGCCAAACCGTTCGACGTGCACCTGATGTGCGCGCCGGTGGATCTGTGGATCGAACAGTTCGCGGCCGCCGGGGCCGATATTATCACCGTGCACCCTGAAGCGGGGCCGCACGTCCACCGTAGCGTGCAGGCGATCAAGGCACTGGGCAAGAAAGCGGGCATCTCGCTCAACCCGGCAACCCCGGCCAAAATGCTCGATTACCTGATCGAGGACATCGACCTGGTCCTGGTCATGAGTGTCAACCCGGGGTTTGGCGGGCAGAGCTTCATCCCCAGCCAGCTCAAGAAGATCGCCGCAATCCGCAAGATGATCGACCAGCGCGGGCTGGATGTCCTGATCGAGGTGGATGGCGGGGTGAATGCCGCAATCGCGCGGCAATGCGTCGATGCCGGGGCCGATGTGCTGGTGGCGGGATCGGCCACATTCACCGGCGGGCCTGATCGTTATGCCGCCAATATCCGCGCATTGAAGGGCGAATAGCGATGGACGACCTGTCGACCCGGCTGCACGATGGTTTGGGCGATAGCGCGCGCGACGATTCCGGTAGCAGTCTGGGCAGTAACCAAGAGGGTCCCCGCCAGTTGGCCATTCCGCTTGATGATGACCGGTCGGAAGACCTCGTGCTCCGGATGCACCACACCATCGCGCCTGACACTGTGGCTGCTGCTGCGCCTCAGCCAGCGCCAGAGCAGGCCCCGGAACCGGTCCCGGAACTGGCCCCGGGGCGGGCCCTGGCCTTGTCGGATTTCAACCCGCCCGAGATCAGCGCCGGTGAACGCCTCCTGCGCCTCGCCTATCGCCTGGGCATACCCGGCTCCACCCTGGCCGCCCCGTTCCGCAAGCCCTTGCGCCCGCGCCTGCTGGCCACTGTGGAAAGCCCGGTGGAAGGCGATCGGGTGGCCGGCATGGCGCTGCGCGCCGGGCATTTCCTGATCCACGGGGTGAAGGCACCCATCGGCCAGATCGATTTTGCGCCCGCCGCCAAACTGACACCGCCGTTTGAACGCGCGGTGCACGGGTTCACCTGGCTGCGCGACCTGTCGGCCAGTGGCACCCTGCCGCAATGCGCGCCCACCGCTCAGCGCATCCTGTCATTGTGGAGCCAGGCCAATCCGCATCCGGGCCAGAAGGCCGGGCGCGGCTCGGCGTGGAAGGTGGAGAATGCGGGCCTGCGACTGCTGGGCATGCTGGTCCACGCGCCCTTGCTGCTGGCGTCCGCCGACAAGGACCAGCGCCAGGCCCTGCAAGACACCATGGCCGAGACCGCCCGCTGGCTCGATCGCCACGTCACCCGCGCGGATGACCGGTTGGCCGAAGTGACCGCGTGGTGCGCGATTACCGCCGCCGGCCTGCTGTTGCCCGAAGGCAAGCCGCGCCGCCTGTTTGGGGAGGCCGGGCTGGTGCGGGCGCTGGGCGATCTGGTGGGCGACGATGGCGGCGTGCTGTCGCGCAGTCCGCTGGGCCAGATGGAAGCCATCGCCTTGCTGGTGGACCTGTCGGCTTGTTATCGCGCCGTCCGGCGCGATCCGCCCCGCGCCCTGGAGACCATGCTGGGCCTGCTGGTCCCGCCGCTGCTGGCGCTGACCCATGCCGATGGCGACCTTGGCAACTGGCAGGGCGCAGGCGCTGTAAAGGCTGACAAGATCGCCGCCTTGATCACCGCCAGCGGCGTGCGCACCCGTCCCTTGCGCGATGCGCGGCAGTGGGGTTACCAGCGGGTGTCCACGCGCCTGGCCGGCCACAGCGCCGTGCTGCAGTTCGATACCTCGCCCCCGCCGCTCGCCCGCCATGCACGCAACGGCTGCGCCTCCACGCTGGCGTTCGAATTGAGCCATGGCGATTACCGGCTGATCACCAATTGCGGCGGATCGGGCTTTGCCGGCGGGCTGGTGCCCACCCGGATCGAACAGGGCCTGCGGGCCACCGCCGCCCATTCCACCATGGTGCTGGGCGATGCCAACTCCACTGCCGTGCTGATCAACGGCAAGCTGGGTGCGGGCGTGGGCGAGGTCGAAGTCGACCGGCGCACGATCTCGCTTGAGCGGAGCGGGGCAACGCGGATCGAGGCGAGCCACGATGGCTATGCCCAGCGGTTCGGCCTGATCCACCGCCGCATCCTGATCCTGCGCGACGATGGCAGCGAATTGCGCGGCGAGGACCTGCTGGTGCCATCGGGGCGCGGCGGCAAGCGCGGCAAGGTGCCCTATGCCATCCGTTTCCACCTGGGGCCGCAGGTGTCCGCCACGCTGGCGGCGGGCGGTCGCGGTGCCACGCTGTCGCTGCCCGATGGCAGTTACTGGCAGTTCCACACCGGCGCCGAGAGCGTCGAGATCGAAGAAAGCCTGTGGGTCGATGGCGAAGGCCGCCCGCATGCCATAGAGCAACTGGTGATCCAGGGCCTGGTGTCGCGCGGTGGCGGCAATTTCGGCTGGCTGCTGAAGAAGATGGGATAACACAACAGATGAGCACTGTGGCGATCAGGCGGGCACTCCTTTCGGTGTCCGACAAGAGCGGTATTGTCGACCTGGCGCGCGCGCTGGCCGGCATGGGCGTGGAACTGGTTTCGACCGGCGGCACGGCCACGGCCATTCGCGATGCGGGCCTGCCTGTGTTCGACGTAGCTGACCTGACCGGTTTTCCCGAGATGATGGACGGCCGGGTAAAGACGCTGCACCCCGTGATCCACGGCGGCCTGTTGGCCGTGCGCGACAATGCGGAACATGTCGCCGCAATGGAAGCCCATGCGATCGGCCCGATCGACCTGCTGGTGGTCAACCTCTATCCCTTCGAACAGACCGTGGCGCGCGGCGGCACGCGCGACGAGATCATCGAGAACATAGATATCGGCGGCCCGGCAATGGTGCGATCTTCGGCCAAGAACCACGATTTCGTGACGATCCTGACCGATCCTGCCGACTATCCCGAACTGCTGGAGCAGATGGAACGCGATGGCGGCACCAGCCACGCATTCCGCATCCGCATGGCCGGCAAGGCCTATGCCCGTACCGCCGCCTATGATGCTGCCATCGCCAGCTGGTTCGCCTTTGCTGATGCCTGGTCAAACCCGCTGGGGGCGGAAGCGTTGAAGGCCACGCCCTTTCCCGATACCCTGCCCATCGCGTTCAGCCGCCAGCAGGTGCTGCGCTATGGCGAGAACCCGCACCAGCAGGCCGCGATCTATGTCCCGCGCGGCCCCGCCACCGCGGGCATCCCGCAGGCCCGGCAGGTGCAGGGCAAGGAACTGTCGTATAACAACTATGCCGATGCCGATGCCGCGCTGGAACTGATCGCTGAATACCGCGATGCGGGGCCCACTGTGGCGATCCTCAAGCACGCCAACCCGTGCGCTGTGGCCACTTCGGACAGTCTGCTGGATGCCTATCGTAACGCCTTCGACAGCGACCGCGCGTCCCCCTTTGGCGGGATCGTGGCGCTCAACCGGGCGATTGATGGCCCCACGGCCGAAGCCATCACCGCGATCATGACCGAAGTCGTGCTTGCTCCCGGCGCGGATGAGGCTGCGCTGGCGGTATTTGCGCGCAAGCCCAACCTGCGGCTGCTGCTGCTCGATACCCTGCCCGATCCGCGCCGTCCCGGCTTGCAGATGAAGCAGGTGGCCGGCGGCATGCTGGTGCAATCGCGTGACAATGGCGCGATCACTGCGGCCGACTTGAAGGTGGTCACCAAGCGCGCGCCGACCGAGGCCGAACTGGCCGATTGCCTCTATGCCTGGACCGTGGTGCGGCACGTGAAATCCAATGCCATCGTCTATGCCCGCGATGGCGCCACTGCGGGGATCGGCATGGGGCAGGTGAACCGGCGCGATTCGGCGCGCACCGCTGCGATTCGGGCGCGCGAGGCTGCGGCAGAGGCCGGTTGGGCGAACCCTCGCACCGTGGGCAGCGCCATGGCATCCGAGGCGTTCCTGCCATTCCCCGATGCCCTGGCCGCTGCCATCGAGGCAGGTGCAACTGCCGTGATCCAGCCGGGCGGAGCGATGGGCGATGACAAGGTGATCGCTGCGGCCGACGCGGCAGGCCTCGCCATGGTGTTCACCGGTATGCGCCATTTCCGGCACTGATTCGGCAAACGGGGCGCGGCGTGCGACCAGCCGATCCACCTGACCGCTCTCTAAACCGCGCGTTCAGTGGGCGGCAAGCTGTGGCGGCTAGAACGGTGGCACAACCAAGCCAGACCGAAAGCCAGATCGAAAGGGGGCAGTCGTGGGACTGTTCAACAGCGAATTTTACCGTTCATTCTTCCTCGGCTTCGGTGTAACTGCCGTGGTGCTGGCAATGAACATCATCCCCCAGCTGGGAGCCGCCTGACATGAAGCTGAAAGCCACCTTCCTTGCTCTCGCGCTTGGCGCAACTGCGCTGGTGGCTAGCCCTTCGCTGGCGGAAGACACTTTCGACGCCCCTGTCGCCGCGCGCCAGGCCGATGAAACCGGCATGCAGACGGCGATCTTTGCCGGTGGCTGCTTCTGGGGCATCGAAGCCATCTTCAGCCATACCCGCGGCGTGCAGAGCGCGGTCTCGGGCTATCACGGCGGCACTGCGGCCGAGGCCCGGTACACGCTGGTTTCGGCCGGCAACACCGATCATGCAGAAGCCGTGCGCGTGGTCTATGATCCCTCGGTCGTCCGCTATGACCAGTTGCTGCAGATCCTGTTCTCGGTGGGAGCGGATCCCACGCTGCTCAACCGGCAGGGCCCCGATCGCGGGCGCCATTATCGCAGCGCCATCGTGCCGCTCAACGCCGAACAGCGGGCAGTCGCCACCGCCTATCTGGCGCAGATGAACCGTTCGGGCGTGTGGGATGCACCGATCCGCGTGGCGATCGAAAACCCGCTCCGCTTTTATGAGGCGGAGGACTATCATCAGGACTTCATGCTGAACAATCCGCGCCAGGCCTATATCGTGCGCTGGGATGCGCCCAAGGTCGCGGCCTTGCGCACCATGTTCCCCGGCCTGTACCGCGCGGCTTTTCGCACCGGCTGAACCGGCCCGCACCGGATAATTTGCCGCCGCCTCCGCATGCTCCTATATCGGGTGCATGACGCAGCAACAGCACCACGACCATCATCATGACCACAGCGGCCCCAGCCTGATCGAGGAGGCCGAGCGCGTGCTCGAAGCCGCCGGCGAACAATGGACCGCCATGCGGGCCGACGTGTTCGGCGTGCTGTCCGCTTACGACAAACCCGCCAGCGCCTATGACATCGCCGAAGGTGTGGGCCTGGTGCGCGGCAAGCGGGTGGCAGCCAACAGCGTCTATCGCATCCTCGACCTGTTCGTGCGCACCAACCTGGCCAACCGGATCGAGAGCGCGAATGCCTATCTCGCCAACAGCCACCCCGGCTGCCAGCACGATTGCATCTTCCTGATCTGCGACGATTGCGGGCAGGCGAGCCATCTGGACGACGACAAGCTGACCGGCGCGCTGCGCCAGGCGGGTCAGGCCGCCGGATATTCCAACGTACGTCCGGTGGTGGAACTGCGCGGCCTGTGCGCCGATTGCACGGCATAGGCGCCCCGTCCTAAATGCCGTACTCTCGTTCATCGACAGGCAGGCTGCGGCGCGGTAAGGCCTTGTCATGACTTCGCGTCCCGCAACCCCGCTGCTCGATACGGTCGATACCCCGCCCGATCTCCGCAAACTCGAATCCGGCCAGTTGCGCCAGCTGGCTGACGAGTTGCGGCAGGAGATGATCGACACCGTCGGCACCACCGGCGGGCACCTGGGATCTGGGCTGGGCGTGGTCGAGCTGACCGTTGCGATCCACTATGTGTTCGATACCCCCACTGATCGGTTGATCTGGGATGTTGGCCATCAAGCCTATCCGCACAAGATCATCACCGGCAGGCGGGATCGCATCCGTACGCTGCGCCAGCCGGGCGGACTGTCGGGCTTCACCAAGCGGACCGAGAGCGAATACGATCCGTTCGGCGCCGCACACAGCTCCACCTCGATTTCGGCGGGCCTCGGCTTTGCCATTGCCAACAAGCTGAACGGCGTGCCCGGCAAGGCGATCGCGGTGATCGGCGATGGCGCGATGAGCGCGGGCATGGCCTACGAGGCGATGAACAACGCCGAGCAGGCGGGCAACCGGCTGGTGGTGATCCTCAACGATAACGACATGTCGATTGCGCCGCCGGTGGGCGGTCTGTCGGGCTATCTGGCGCGGCTGGTGAGTTCGGGCCAGTTCCTGGGCCTGCGCGAACTGGCCAAGCGGTTCGCCCGCAAACTACCCAAGCCGCTGCATGTGGCGGCGCGCAAGACCGATGAATTTGCCCGCGGCATGGCCATGGGCGGCACACTGTTCGAGGAACTGGGGTTCTATTATGTCGGCCCGATCGACGGGCACGATCTGGACCAGTTGATCCCGGTGCTGGAAAACGTGCGCGATGCCGCCGAAGGCCCGTGTTTGATCCACGTGGTGACGCAAAAGGGCAAGGGCTATTCCTTTGCCGAGGAAAGCGCCGACAAATATCACGGCGTGGCCAAGTTCGATGTGATCACCGGCCAGCAGTCCAAACCGGCCGCCGGGCCGCCGGCCTACCAGAACGTGTTCGGCGAAACGCTGGCCAAACTGGCCGACAGCGACCCGACGATCTGCGCCATCACCGCCGCCATGCCCAGCGGCACCGGGGTTGACCGCTTCGCCAAGGCGCACCCGACCCGCGCCTTCGATGTGGGCATTGCCGAACAGCATGCGGTCACCTTCGCCGCCGGGCTGGCCGCGCAGGGTATGCGCCCCTTCTGCGCGATCTATTCCACCTTCCTGCAGCGCGCATATGACCAGATCGTGCACGATGTGGCGATCCAGAACCTGCCCGTCCGCTTCGCCATCGACCGCGCCGGGCTGGTCGGCGCCGATGGTGCGACGCACGCCGGATCGTTCGACATCACCTATCTCGCCAGCTTGCCCAACATGGTGGTCATGTCTCCGTCTGACGAGGCCGAACTGGTCCATATGACCTACACCGCTGCCTGCCATGACAGCGGCCCCATCGCCTTCCGCTATCCGCGTGGCAACGGTACGGGCGTGGCCCTGCCGGACGTTCCGCTCCAGCTCGAAATCGGCAAGGGTCGGGTGGTCCGCGGGGATGAGCGCGGCGGCAAGGTCGCCATCCTGTCGCTCGGCACGCGGCTGGCGGAAGCGCAAAAAGCAGCCGACCAGCTTGAAGCCAAGGGCCTCGCCACCACGATTGCCGATCTGCGCTTCGTGAAGCCGCTCGACAACTCGCTGATCCGCCGCCTGGCCACCACGCACGAGGTTGTGGTGACGCTGGAGGAAGGCTCGATCGGCGGCCTTGGCGCACATGTCCTTACCATGGCGAGCGACGAGGGCCTGCTCGACGCCGGCCTGAAAATCCGCACCCTGCGCCTGCCCGACAAGTTCCAGGACCATGACGCGCCCGACAAGCAGTACGACCAGGCGGGTCTGACTGCGCCGCACATCGTCGAAACGGTGCTGAACGCATTGCGGCACAATTCGGCGGGGGTCGAGGAAGCGCGGGCTTGATTGGCCAGCTGCCGGAGTGGGTTTTCCCGACGGCATTTGCCAGCGTGTTACTAGCGGTTTGGGTGGTAACTGCGTTACGTAATACCAAAAAGCAGATCGCAAGTACGCTTTCTCGCCGAGCGAACCCCACGCGAGCTGAGTTCATCGAATTGATGGGAGGTGATATCACCCCCGGGGCCAAAGAGTTCCTGTGGACGAACGCGTTGGCAATATTGCAGCCAGCCCTGACACCGCACCCTGACGATGATCTCTCTCGGGATCTACCAATCGATAGCGAAGAGTGGAGTATGGATTGGCCAAAGGCCTTCGCAGATTTGCACGGCTTCGAACAATCAGCCTATCCAGATTGGCCCAAGGACCTGGCTCCCACATTGCGCAATTTCGGCAAGTGGCTCGATATGGGCTTCGCCAGTACTCAGCGATAGACCTCCCGCCGATGGCCCAGGGCCACGACGACAATCACCATGAGCCCATCCTCGATCCGCGCGATGACGCGATAGTCGCCCACTCGGTAGCGCCAGTGACCGGCATATGCGCCCATCATGGCGCGACCTTTCATGCGCGGATTATCAGCGGAGGCAGCAGTTTGCAGCGCATCGAGAATGCGGTCGCCAGCCTGCTTGGGTAATTTCCTTAACTGTTTCCTCGCAGCGGAGTCAAACTCAAGCGTCCAGGCCAAGCTCGCGCCTCATCTGTTCGAGGGGAATAGTCTTGCCGGCATCAGGATCACGGAGCGCCTCTTCCAGCAGGGCAATATCCTCCAGCTCCTCGATCTTTTCGAGGATCGCCAGCCGGGCGTAATAGCTTTTGCTGCGGCCAGTCTGCTTGGCAACTGCCGTCAGGCGGGCTTCAAGATCGGGATCGAGGCGGACAGCAAGCATGGCGGATTCTCCTTGTCATACATGTATGACAAATTGTCCTGCCATTCAAGCCATCGCGTTTACCCGCGCCCACCCGGCTTCATCCCGCCCGCTTGCGGCTCGCCCAGTTCGGCGTGGCCCGGCAGGTCGGCGTCGGCATCCTCCAGCGTATCCAGATGCATCCAGCGCTTCACGATCGGGCTGACCAGCAGCACTGCTACGCCGACGCCGATCGCGATCCAGCCGATCTGGTCGTAGATTTCCAGCGTCAGTTCCTTCGACAACTCACCGCCCTCGCCGCCGGTTGCTTCACCGATCTTGCCGGCCACGAAGCTGCCCACTGCGGTCATATAGAACCACGCGCCCATGATCAGGCTGGCCATGAAGCTGGGGGCCAGCCGGTTCATTGCTGACAGGCCGACAGGCGACAGGCACAGTTCGCCGGTGGTGTGCAGCAGGTAGATCAGGAACACGAAGATCACCGGGGTCATCGCTTCAAGCCCTACGGCCGTTGCGCCCCAGGCAAACACCAGGAAGCCGAGGCCGACCTGGAACAGGGCCAGGGCGAACTTGGCCGGGGCGCTGGGTTCCAGCCCGCGCTTGCCCAGCCATTGCCACAGTCCGGCAAACAGCGGCGCAAACAGGATGATGTAGATGGGGTTGATCGACTGGAACACCGAGGCCGGAATATCGCCTGTATCGATGAACTTGTCGGTATAAAGGTTGAGGCTGCCCGGTGCCTGATCGAACAGCCCCCAGAACAGCGGGTTCAGCGCAATCAGGAACAGGATCGCGAAAATACGCTCGCGCGGATGCTTGGGCAGCTTGAACGCTTCATACAGGACATAGCCCAGCAGACCCAGCCCGCAGACGATCAGCAGCAGCTGGATCACATCACGATACTGGATCAGCATCCACATCACCACCACGGCGGCAAGACCCGCGCCATAGATCAGCATCTCCTTGCTGCGGGGCAGAACAGCCAGCGCCTCGCCCGCGCCGCGCAGCGCCGACTTGCCCAGTACGAACACGATCAGGCCGGCCACCATGCCAATGCCCGACAAGCCAAAGCCATAGGCCCAACCCACCGTCTGGCCGAGGTAGCCGACCAGGATGGTGCCTGCCGCTGCACCCACGTTGATGCCCATGTAGAAGATCGTATAGGCAGCATCGCGCCGCACGTCGGTCCGCTTGTAAAGCTGGCCCACCATCACCGAGATATTGGCCTTGAGGAAACCCGAGCCGACGATGATCAGCGCCAGCGCCAGCCAGAACACGTTGATCGTGGGGTCATCCTTTCCGCCCGTCCCTTCGAACGCCATGAACAGGTGGCCTGCCGCCAGCAGAATTCCGCCGAACAGCACCGCCTTGCGCTGGCCCAGATACCGGTCGGCCAGCCAGCCGCCCAGGACAGGCGTGATATAGACCATCGAGCCATAGGCACCCAAGATCAGGTTGCTCTCGCCCTCTTCAAACAACCAGTGCTGGATGAGATAGAAGATCAGGATGGCGCGCATGCCGTAAAAGCTGAACCGCTCCCACATCTCGGCGAAGAACAGCATGAACAGGCCTTTGGGGTGGCCGAAAGCCTCGGGCTTCTTGCTGGCGGCAATCATCCCGCCAATAGCCAGGAACGCCGCCAGGATCACCGTGGAAATCGCGGCAACCCAGTCCCCCTCGTTCCACAAGGCCATGTCTTTCATTGTGCAGTCCCCGTCCTTGGTACCGGTGCGCGTGTAATCCGCGCCAAAGGAGGCACCCTAGCGCCTGCGTGTGCCTTGTGAAGCCACTTCGTTGCAACCGAAACCGACGTTCTGATGAGGCATCGGGCGCTTGACCTGCAGCGCTGTATTATGGCACTGCATCACCCTATGAGCGAAACCAAGCCTGTCTATCTCCGCCTGCGAGAGCGGATCGCCGCCGCCATCATCGCCGGCGACTATGCTGAAGGGCAGATGCTGCCGTCGGTCAGGGCTTTTGCGGCCGAGCAGGGAGCCAATCCGCTGACGGTGGCCAAGGCATACCAGCAATTCCAGGCGGACGGGCTGATCCGGGTACAGCGCGGTGTGGGCATGTTCGTGCGCGAAGGGGCGGCCGATCGCCTGCGCACATCCGAGCGCGAGTTGTTCCTGAGCCAGGAATGGCCCTCGATCCGGCGCCGGATGGCGCGGCTCGACATTCAACTGCAGGATCTTGCCGACCTCGTCTGAGCTTGCCGGTGATGCGGTCAGCCGTGCGGCCCCTGGATCGATAAAAATTTGTCTTGCTGCAAGATGAACAGATTATTGCGCGAATTGTCCGCATCTGGCATATTCCGTTTCTCTAGCAAGCATTGCCTTGGGGGTCGCACGGTGCATGCGCAACTTTAACGGTCGTCGGGCATTCCGCCCGGGCTGAAGGGGCGATCATGATAAGATCAGAATTGCTGCAATCGCTTGGCTCCGACAATCCCGACTTGCGTCCGGAAGAGATCGAGCAGGTGGTGGACATCTTCTTCGACGAGATCACCGCGCGCCTGGCCGAGGGTGGCCGGGTGGAACTGCGCGGCTTTGGCACATTTTCCACCCGCGGGCGCGATGCCCGCACGGGGCGCAATCCGCGCACCGGCGATTCGGTGGACGTGCCGGCCAAACGCGTGCCCTATTTCAAGCCGGGCAAGGAAATGCGCGAACGGCTGAACGCCGACGGCGAATAGCCGCCGCAGAATAGCGGCCCGTCAGGGCGCTGCAGTCGATACCAAAAAGGGGCGCGGACCGACATGGTCCGCGCCCCCTTTTTGTTGCTTCAAGCAAATGGTCGTGCCCCGCCGAAGCGGGGCACGTATCCAATCAGAAGCGGCGCTCGACCGACACCGAGAAGGTGCGCGGACGGCCCGGAGCACCGGTGACAACGCCCAGCGCATTGGCAGTCGTATCGCTGACCGACATGAAATAGTACTTGTCGAACACGTTCTGCACTTCGAGCGACGCGCGCCAGTCTTCGTCTTCCGTGGTGTAGGTCAGGCGGGCGTTGCCGAGGAAACGTCCGTCAACCCGTGCCCACGAGGTGTTTTCCGCGTTGGTGTAGACTTCGCCCTGGTACGATCCATCGAACCGGCCACTGACAGTGCCCGAACCGATGTCATGATCGTACTGGATGCCGAATGCATAGGCCACCTTGGGGGTGTACGGCGTGATGTTGTCGCCGTTGATGCCGGTTCCCAGCAGGTTGCCAGCGCCATCCACAGCCGTGGTGTATTCGAAATCGAGCAGGCTGATGCTGCCGTCGATCGAAAGCCCGTCAGCCGGGAAGATCGCCACTTCGAGTTCTGCACCCCTCACATCGGCCGAACCGATGTTCTCCGGCCGCAGGCACGGCGAAGGCAGGCTCGATTCCGGGCACAGCTGCTTGCCCAGGATGATGTTCTGATACTTGTTCAGGAACACCGCACCATTCAGGCGAACACGGCGATCCAGAACGTCGGCCTTGAAGCCCATTTCATAGGTCGTCAGCGTTTCCGGATTGAACGGCAAGGCCTGGTCACCCACGAACGGACGCGGGTTCACGCCGCCACCCTTGAACCCGGTCGAGACCGAGCCATAGGCCAGGAATTCGTCCGAGAAACGGTAATCGGCCACAACGCGCCAGTCGATCCGGTCGCCGCTGAAGGCACCGGGAATGTCGAACAGACCCGACAGGATGCAGTTCGGTTCCGAGAACACGCCATTGGCAACAAAGCAGTTGAAGCCGTTCGGGATGGTCCCGTCCGGGTTCGACCGGAAGTAGGTGTAGGTCTTTTCGTCCTTGGTATAGCGCAGGCCGCCGGTCAGGCTGAAGCTGTCGGTCGGACGCAGCGTCAAGGTGCTGAACACCGCCTTGGTGGTGCTCGGCGTGGTATCCGGACCATGGATGAAGTCGATGGTCGGGTTGACGTAGTTCAGATCAACGCGCGCGGTGTAGGTGCCGTTCTGGTCGAGGTAGAACCCGCCCACGGTGCCTTCCAGCAAGCCGTTGAACGCATCGAAGTTCAAGCGCAGTTCCGAGCTATAGGCGCGGTGGTTCAGTTCGTTGTCGAGCTGTGCCACGGGGATCGGGGTGTTGTCCTGATCCTGGCCCCACTTCGAGTTATAGGTGCGATACGAACCGATATAGACCAGCTGGGCGTTGTCCGAAATGTCGAACGTCAGGTTGCCGGCCACGCCCCAGCCTTCGAACTGCTGGATCGGCAGGGCGAAATAGGGCTTGAACGGTGCCTGCGGGTTGCCCTGCATGCCGTCCTGGAAGTTGGCATAGCTGACGAAACGCGGGTCATACCCCAGCGAGGCCAGGTTGGCCGTGTCGCAGCTGTACGGGCCGGTGGGCACGAAGCGGCAATCCAGCGTAACGGGGTTGCCGTCAGTGCCCTGCAGCCAGGGGATCGAGCCGAAGGTCGAGCTGGTCGAAACCGAAGGATTGACCGAGAACGGATTGAACAGCTCGGCCGAAACGCCGGCCGGAACGGTGTTGCCGGCGGCAATCAGGACGGTCGGGCTGGCACTGGAATCTTCGCGGGTGTAATCGGCCGAAAGATTGATTTCCAGACGATCGCTTGCTTCCCAGCGCAGGGCGGCGCGACCGGCAACGACGCTTTCATCGCCCATCGTGCTGTAATCGGGGTTGCCACGGCCACGCGCCTGGTTGGACGGCACGTTGTCGTTATGCAGCACGCCGTAATCCAGCATGTCGACATAGCCATCGCGGCTACGGCTCATACCCGAGAAGCGCACGGCCAGGTTGTCGGTCACGCCGATGTCGGCCATGCCGCGCATCGAAATCATGTCGTACGAGCCGTATTCGAGGCGGAAAGAGCCCGAATCATCGCCGCGCGGACGGGTCGAGAACAGCTTGATCGCGCCGCCGATGGCATTCTTGCCGGCCAGCGTGCCCTGGGGGCCGCGCAGGATTTCGATACGGTCAAGATCGATCAGTTCGAGCAGCGAGCTCGACAGCGTGGGAATGTAGACATCATCGACATAAACGCCGACGCCCGGATCGAGTGCGTAGTTGAAGTCGACCTGGCCGACACCGCGGATAAATGCGATAAGGCCCGAACCACCGTTCTGCGGCTGCGGACGCAGCGACACGTTCGGCGCCTGGGCGGCAACCTGCGCGATGTTGGTCTGGCCGCGCGCTTCGAGCATCTCGGCATTGACCGCGGTGATCGCGATCGGCGTATCCTGCAGGTTGGCTTCGCGGAATTCCGCGGTCACCACGATCACGTTGGAACGGTTTTCGTCAGCCGCTGCTTCCTGAGCGTGGGCTGGCGCGGCCATGCCGGCCACGATGGCCAGCGACGACACGACGCTGAGCGTCTTGAACTTCATCAGGTATCCTCCCCTTGCAGCATCCTTTGCGGGTGCTGCGTGTTGTTTGTAACGACCCTTGCCCAGCCTTGATTGGATGGATTTTAAGGCACGATACGGAAGGGATGAATGCGCGGCACACCATAGCACCGCATCCTTCTCTCCCAATGCAACGTTACCATTTGTTACAATTGGAGCAAGCATTGAGCAGGCACGCCGAATCCAAATAGCCAAGCCTGTCGCAATCGGGCAACACAGTGGTTGGCTGCGGTTTTGCACTGCAGGCAGTTCGACCAAGGCCAACACAACGCCAGGGGCGGGTCACGGGCCGCCACCGCAAGGCGATCGACGGGAGGTTTCATGACTGGCGAGAAGAGCACCGCGAACGGCTGGCTGCCGCGCGGATATGAACTGACAGTGCTGGTGCTGCTGGGTCTGGCCTATGGCTTTGCCTATTTCGATCGCATGGCGATGACCTTCCTCGGCCCTTCTGTGCAGGCCGAGATGGGGCTGTCGAACGAACAGCTCGGCTGGCTGGGCTCGGGCCTGTCGCTGACCTGGGCGCTGGGGGCCTATTTCGTGGGCCGCTGGTCGGACCTGATCGGCCAGCGCAAGCCGTTCCTGCTGGCCGCGCTGGTGATTTTCTCGTTCGCGTCGGTCATGTCGGGGCTGGCGTGGAGCTTCGGTTCCTTGCTGGCCAGCCGCGTGGTGATGGGCGCCGCCGAGGGTCCGTTCCTGCCGATCTGCCTGGCGATCATGGTCGCTGCCAGCGCCGAAAGCCGCAAGGGGCTGAACGCGGGCGTGGTGCAGAACGTGTTCGGATCGATCATTGGCACCGCGCTGGCTCCAATCGTGCTGGTGGCGATTGCCCAAGCCTTTGACTGGCGCGCAGCATTCTTCGTTTCGGGCATTCCCGGCCTGATCCTGGCCGTGCTGATCTGGCGCTATATCAAGGAACCCGAAGCCCCGGTTCGCCCGGTGGAGGAGAGCACGGCCAGCAGGCCCGGGTTCGGCGCATTGCTGGCGCGCGAAGGGCGCGAAGTCCGCTCGCTGATGGCCACGCGCAACATCTGGCTGTGTTCGCTGGTGAGCATTTTCGGGGTTGGCACGGTGGTGACCGGATCAATCTTCATGCCGCTTTATCTTGATGGCCCGCGCGACATCGATCCCGCCACCTGGAGCAGGATCATGGCGGTGCTGGGCTTTTCCCCTGCGGTGGGCGCGGTGGCGGCGGGGCTGTTGTCCGAGCGGGTAGGCCGTAAGCCGGCGCTGGTCCTGTTCTGCGCCTTGTTCGCCATTGCGCCGGCCACCCTGCTGTGGGTCGATGGATCGCCCACGCTGCTGGCTGCGATGATGTTTGCCAGCTGGATGGGGCTCGGCTCGTTCCCGCTGTTCATGGGGGTAATCCCGGCCGAAACGCTGGGTCGGCTGCGCGCAGCGACCGCGATGGGCGCGGTGGTGGCCGTGGGCGAGATCTTCGGCGGCTTTGCCCTGCCGCCGATCATCGGGCGGCTGGCCGACAGCTATTCGCTGGATGTTGCGCTGTATGTCCAGATGGGGCTGGGCCTGCTGGCCGCGCTGGCCGCCCTGTTCGTGGCCGAAACCAATCCGCGCGTGCTGGCGCGCCGGTTGCCTGAAGGAATTGCCGCATGACATCCCCCTCCCTTGGCGACCCCGTCGCCCGCGCGCTCGCCTATCTGGAATGCGTCCGCCGGCTTGATACTGCCGCCATGCTGGATTTCTATGCCCCGGGTGCGCGGGTGTGGCTGCCGGGGCAGGGGTGGATGGAACCGGCGGGCCTTGCCGCCTTGCTGGATGGTGCGCGCAGTCTGCTGGCCGATGGCATCCGCTTCACCCACGAGGACAGCTTTGCCGCCGGCAACCGCGCGGTGGTGCTGACGGCGTGCGACAGCCCGCTGAAGAAGGGCGGATCCTATGTGAACCAGTTCTGCTTCATCATCACGTTTGATGACGCAGGCCAGATCACGACCTTGCGCGAATATACCGACAGCGGCCCCGCCGTGGCGGCCTTCCACTCCTGACCATCAGCGGCCCGGTTCCACCCGGCGCGCACGGTTGAAGGTGAGGGCCGATAGGATCGCGGGAACTGCCATCACCAGGCACACCGCGCCCACTGTCAGGCTGATGTCGATCGCGGTGAACCCCAGTTCCAGATCACCGGTGCGCGTGCCCAGCAGCGCGCCGCCCACTATCGGTCCGAAGATCGATCCCACGCGGCCTGCCGTGGTGGCAAAACCCAGCCCCGTGGCACGCAGGTGCGGCGGAAAGGCATAGGCAATCGTCAGCCAGTTGGCGACTGCCGAGCCAAACAGCGCAGCCCCGATCAGCGGTGCAATCACCATCAATGCCGCCGGGTTGCCCACGAATTGGCCGAACAGCGCGATCATCAACGCCAGGCTCACCATGGTGAACCACATCATCCGGCGCACCCCGAAAGTGCCGCAGAAGAAACCGGCAGTCAGCCCGCCCACGATCCCGCCATAGGATACCCAGGCCGAATAGCGCGCGCCTAGCTCATCGGATGCCCCCGCCTCGGCCACCAGCGGCGGACCCCAGTTGATGATGAAATACCATGCGAACATGTTGAGCGCGTGGGCGATGAACAGCTTGAACAGCAGCTCGTTGCGATGGACCGGCTGCATGATCTCGGTCAGCGCGGTCGAACCCTCGGCCGAATCTTCCGGGCGCGGCGGCAGCGCGGCTATTTCTGGCACATCCATCCGCCGCAGTACCTTGTTGGTGGTCTCCAGCGCGCCCTTGGGCTGGCGGGTCAGCAGGAAATCGAGGCTTTCGGGCAGCCACACATAGGCAATCGGCAGCAAGGCGGCAGACAGCCCGGCACCGAACCAGAAAATCCCGCGCCAGCCATAGGTGTCGAGCACGGCCACGGCCACTACCGCGCCGATAATGGTCCCCACCGGATAGGCCGAGGCGACCGATGCGGTGGCAAATTCGCGGCGTTTCTGGCTGGCATATTCCAGCGCCAGCGTGCCCGCCGTGCTGGTCATCCCGCCGATCCCGATGCCGGTGATCAGGCGCCCGATGGCCATCGTCAGGAACCCGTGCGACATGGCCGATATGGCCATGCCCACGCTCATGAACACTAGGCAGATCAGCATGGCGGGCCGCCGGCCATACTGGTCAGCCACCGGCGAAACGCCCAGCGCGCCCAGCGCCATGCCGACCAGGTTCATGGATAGCAGCGTGCCCAGTTCGGCATTGCTCAGCCCCCAATCACGGCTGAGCGCGGAGCCCGCCTGCGCCAGAGCCAGGATGTCATACCCGTCGATCATGTTGATCAGCACGCACAGCGTCACGACGCCATACTGCTTCAGATTCATCGCCCGTTCGCGCATCACGGTGCGCGGATCCAGATAGGCTTCGGCCATCCTCAGTGTCTCTCCCCAGAGCGCTTATGGCCGCTCGACGGCGGCTTGGGTTGCAGGCTATGCTGCGCGCCTGGACCCGTCAAAAGAATAAGGGCGCGAGAGGAATGCACGAGACCGAACTGGCCACCACCAACGTCACCGCGACCATGAAGTACGTTGTGCGCGGCGAGAAGGCGACGTTCTATGCCGGCGACCGCGAACGCAGCTACTGGCCGGGCGAGGAGCACGCGGTGACGATCCACGACCTGCGCCCCCACCGCGCCGAACTGTCACTGGAACGCAACGGGTTTGCCGTGGTGGAACAACCCAGCGGGATTGCCGACTATGCCGACAAGGACCAGCTGGCCCGCTATTGCCGCGATACTGAAGGCCTGGTCCAGCGCATGACGGGGGCCCAAAAGGTCATCAGCTTCGGCCCGATCCTGCGTACCAGCAGCGCCGGCACCCACGGCCACAACCAGCCGGCCTTCGGCGCCCATGTCGATTATGGCGCCAAGACCGTGGCCGATTTCACCCGGAAAATCGTCGGTGAGGACGAGGCCGCGCGCTTGCTGGCGGGCCGCCATATGCTGATCAACGTGTGGCGCCCGATTGCGCCTGTCGAAAGCACCCCGCTGGCGCTGTGCGATGCCCGCACGGTGCGGCGCGAGGATCTGTTCGACAGCGAGATCGTGGGCGGGCTGGGCGGGCTCGATTTCTCGCTATGGGGCTTCAACCTGGCCTGGTCGCCCGATCACATGTGGTACTGGCTGCCGCACATGCAGCCGGACGAGGCGCTGGTGTTCAAGCTGTTCGACAGCCAGCCGGAGGCGGTACAATTCACCGCGCATTCCGCTTTCCAGGATCCCACCGCGCCGCCCGATGCCGCTCCCCGCCAAAGCGTGGAACTCAGGACCATCGCCTTTCTGGACTGATGGGGCCGTCAGGCGCGTGTCCCGGGGCGCGCTATTCGCGCCGGGTGGCCGTTCCTTCCAGCAGGGCCGTGCTTGGCGCCGGTGCCCGGCTGACCTCGATGTTGGCCTGGGCCCGCAGGTTGCCAACCCGGATGATCACCGGGCCATCAGCGGTGGCATCTTCCACCACCAGCTTGACCCACAGCGAGTTGGCGTCCTGGAACCAGGCAGTCTCGCCCGCCTCACGCAGGGCCGCAAGGCTGCCTGTCTGCACGCCGCCGCCACTGGCGGCAAAGCCCGGCAGTTCGAGGATGACGAACGAACCCTCGTCCATTTCGCGCAAGGACAGCGACAGGGTGTCACGGCCGGTCTCGACCCGCAGCTCCGCACCGCTGCCGATGGTGGTTTCGCCGATATATTCGAACCGCTGGCCGTTGCGCTGGAGCATGACCGGTTCGGCAATGGGGCCGAACCCGAATTCGTCGAATTCGCCGGAGATGGCAAAACGGCCCATGTCTCCGGTGCAGATGGCGGCACCCCAGTTCATCCTGATTTCGCAGGCTTCCTCATCGGACGCGATGCCGTTGTTGACCACGATATAGGAACCGGGAACCCCGCTGACCGAGCCGTCCCGATCATGGAAAGCCGCGCTGCGATAGGCCGCGCGGCGGCCATAATCGGACGCCCAACGGCGCTGGACGGGCGGGAAGCTGACCGGCTGGGCGTTCTCGAAGGTCAGACCTTCGACCGAGTTCTCGGTGCTCATGCCGAAGCTGGTAAACAGCAGGTAGGATAGTGCGCCCGCATCGCGCAGATCGTTGGGCACATAGTTTACAAAGCGGGTGTTCACCACCTCGTGCAGGTAATCGTAATATTCGTAGCCGCGGATCGGGTAGTCCGCGGTTCCGCCCGGCATAGGCAGGCTGCGTCCATAGGCGATTTCATCCGGCGTGGCGGGATTGCCCACATTGTCGCTCTCGCCCACGAACAGCGAATCTACCACGCGCGAGGTATAGGGCGCACGGCCAGGAGCGCCGGCCGCATGGGTGAAGCCGATGGCGTTGTCGGCCAGCTTCAGGTTGGAGAACAGGTGGTACTCGCCGCGGCCCCAGATCGCGCCGTTGCGGTTCTTGTAGGCGGTGAAGTTATCGACGACCGAGGCCACTGCCTCGCTGGCCGCATCAGCCGGATCGGCCAGGCTGAGATGCCCGCCGCCGCCGATGTTGAAGGTGCCATCGGGCGCCGGACCGCGATCGAACATCAGCCCATCGAAATTGGAATGGGCGGTATTGCCGGTGAACTCGCGCAGACGCGTCCGCCGCGGCCAGGTTTCGGCACTGATCGGGGTGCCTTCGAACTGCCCGGTCGGATGCTGCGGCAAGGCGATCCAGAAGCCGATCTGGTCAGACCCCGCCGCCACGTTGTCACGGTAGACATTGTCAGGGTTGGTGACCCAGAACGTGGAGGCGGTGTTGTCTGAAGGGATCAGGATGTTGGGCGAACGCTGTCCGGTGGTACCCTGGTGGGCCAGCACCAGGTTGGTCGGCTCGCATGGCAAGGTCGGATGACATTTGGTCTGGATGCCGAGGTTGCGGACGAACTGGTTGCCCGTTTCGATCCCGTCTTCCAGGAAGAAGCAGTGGCCGACCGTGTTGAAGGTGACATTGTTTTCCACCCGCACATTGTTGGTGCCATGCACCGTCACGCAGCGGCTGTAAGTGTCATGGATCGCGGTGTTGCGGACATATTGCCCCTCGCCCTCACCGATCAGGTGCCAGTGAAGCGGGTAGCGGGCCAGCGTGAGGTGTTGCCCCATGCGCGAGAGTTCGACGCCAGAGACAAACATTCTGGATCCGGCCATCGCCATGATGTGCCCGCCGAAATAGGTATCCTCGGCATCTTCCGAAGCCTGGATGCGGATATTGCGCGTCAACAGGCCCACTTCGCCGCGTTCGTCCACGCCGAAGGTAATCGCGCCGAAATGCATGTATTCCAGCGGCCGGTCCAGCGTCAGCCGGTTGCCATTGACGGCTGCGACGTGGCGCCGCTCGGCCTGCCGGGGATCAAAGTCGGTCGAGGCCAGAACGATTTCATCGCCCACGCGCCAGCCGCTGGCATCCAGTACTTCGATTGCGACGCTGCCGGCCTCGGCCGTCCGGGCGAGCTTGGTCCAGGTGTGTTCCCGGTCGCCGTGCAGGCTCAGCGTGCCGCGCAACAGGATGATCCCGCGGTCGCCCATGGTGTTCACGTCCTCGCCGGGGACATTGTCCGTCAGCGTGATGGTCACATCGTGGGTATGGGGATTGGCCTCGCTGCCGATCTCCAGCTCGCCACCGGGCACATAGATCCACTCGGTTTCCAGCGCGAGATCGCGTTCATCCGCAAGGCTGAGCTTGCCCTGGATTGTCAGGCTGCGCAGGGCCGGTGGGCTGACGTCCAGAACGACAGCCATGTCGCGCGTGATGGTTACCGCATCGCCTGCGCCCGGCACCCGCCCGTCGGGCCAGGTTGCGGGATCGGACCAGCGCGTTGTCCTGACCGCACCACGCGGCGCGTCCGGGCCTGCATCCATCGCTGCGTGATCGTGACTGTCCTGGGCGATAGCATCCGCGCCGGTGCCAAGCAGAAGCGTGGCAGAAAGGAGCAAGGCAAAGTGGAACAGCCCAGACCGCTGGCGCATGATGTATATCCTCTCCCGCGAAACTTTGCGTCCCGCATGTTCTATTTGAACACAGCATTGCAACGGACAGAACAATTTGCAAGCCGCCATCGCACCGCGATACGCCGCGCACAGATTTCCCCGGTCTCGGGCGCTTCGGCATCCCCCGGCTGGCCATCCGGTACCGCCCCTGACGAGAACCTGCGTCAATGGTGAAAACCGGGGCTGCGAGCAGGGCCCTGATGCCATTGCCGCAGAAAATCATGCGCCATTGGCGTGCCGGGAAGCGCCGCGGCCGCTTGCTGGTCTGACCATGATATGCATCTGGAAATGGTGCGCCCGACAGGAGGAAGCTGAGAATTGGGTAATTGCCTTGTCTGGCGCGTGGGCATGACAGCTGCGCGGCCCGTTCCGGATTGTGCCGGCCACAACACAGCTAACGCTGCTAGTGCTCCGCGCTCGTCCTATCGACGCTCTGTCCAGTTTTGACGTCGATCCAATACCGTCCTCCAAACCCTGCTATGGTCTTCACTCGCCACAAGGAGACTGAGCCATGCAGCAGATGATGAAGGCCGCCATAGTTGCTGAGCCCGGCCGTATCGTGCTCGATGCTTCGCCGCCGGTTCGGGCGACCACACCATCGTCACCACCCTGTGTCCCGGAGGCAAGGAGCGGATGGGCCAGTTGATGGATGTGATCGCCTGCCGGGACGAGACAGGGGAAGATTGATTGATGGCTGACCCCATCTCACTCGACTGCCCGCAGGAATTCGACACTGCGCAGTGCCATGCCCTTACAACCCTTGATGCGATGCAACGGTTTGCTACCCAAGCCACCGGCCTGGATGAGGCCGAAGCCCATCGCAGACTGGCGCAATACGGACCAAACAGGCTGCCGCTTGGGACGCGCCGAAGTGCCATCAGGCGGTTCGTCCTGCAATTCCACAACCTGCTGATCTATGTCCTGATTGCCGCCGGGGTTCTGGCAGCGGCCATGGGCCATGTGACAGATGCGCTGGTTATCGCGGCCGTCGTCCTGCTCAACGCCACCATCGGCTTTGTCCAGGAAGGCCGCGCCGAAAACGCAATGGAGGCGATCAGCGCCATGATCGATCCGCACGTATCGGTACTGCGGGGCGGCCAGCGGCTGACGATCGCCGCCGACGCGGCTGTTCCGGGCGACATCGTCCTGCTCGAGGCCGGCGACCGGGTGCCCGCCGACCTGCGGCTAGTCAAGGCGAGCAGCCTGATAGCTGACGAGGCAATCCTGACCGGGGAATCGGTGCCCGTGGATAAGCGGGTAGCGCCCGTCGCTGCCGATGTGCCACTGGGTGACCGCTTCTCGATGGCATTCTCGGGCAGCTTTATCACGGCAGGGCAAGGAACTGGCATGGTCGTCGCCACCGGCGCCCGCACCGAACTTGGCCGGATCAGCACCATGATCGGCAATGTCGAGCAGCTTACCACGCCGCTCATCCGGCAGATGAACCATTTCGCCCGGCAGGTAACTGTGGCGGTGCTGGGCATCGCCGTGCTGGTGTTCGGCTTTGCTTGGCTGAGCGCCGATTACACGATGGGCGATGCCTTCATGGCGATGGTCGGACTGGTCGTGGCCGCGATACCCGAAGGCCTTCCGGCGGTCATGACAATTACCCTCGCCGTCGGTGTCCAGCGCATGGCCCGGCGCAGCGCGATCATCCGCCGCCTGCCAGCGGTGGAGACGCTGGGCGCGGTCTCGGTGATCTGTTCGGACAAGACGGGCACACTGACCCGCAACGAAATGACGGTTGCCAGCCTGGTGACCGGCGATGACGCGATCAGGGTAGAAGGGGTCGGCTATGCGCCCGCCGGCGGCTTCGCCGCACTTGATGGCACCGCTATCGATCCCGCCGCCGAACCGCTGCTTGAGGAGCTGACCCTGGCCGGGTTGCTGTGCAACGACGCCGCACTGCGACACGTGGATGGGCGATGGATCGTCGATGGCGATCCGATGGAAGGCGCGCTGGTGGCCCTGGCCGCCAAGGCCGGGCATCATGCAACGGCCGCGCGCGGCGAATTCGTCCGGCTGGCCGAAATTCCGTTCGATGCCCGCCACCGCTATATGGCGACGCTCACCGCGCGGGCCGGACACGATCCACAGCTGTTCATCAAGGGCGCTCCCGAAGCCATCATCGGGATGTGCGCGGACGTCGCGACCGGTGGGGGCGTGCAGCCAATCGACACGGCGCATTGGCTGGCGCAGGTCAATGCACTCGCCGCCCTGGGCCAGCGGGTCATCGCCATTGCGCGGCGCACGATGCCGCCAGGGACAATCACGGCTTCACACGAGAATGCCAGCGCCGGCCCCACTCTCTTGGGGTTGGTCGGCCTGATCGATCCGCCCCGGCCCGAGGCGATCGACGCAATCGCGGATTGCCGCAGCGCGGGCATCAGGGTCAAGATAATTACCGGCGATCATGCGGTAACCGCGCGCGCCATCGCCATCCAGCTCGGCCTGGGCGACGATCCGCGCACGCTGACCGGCGATGATCTCGACAAGCTGGATGACGCCGCCTTCGATGCCGAAGCGCAGGCGGCGGTGGTGTTCGCCCGCACCACCCCTGAACAGAAGCTGCGGCTGGTCGAAGCGCTGCAGCGCGACGGTTCGGTGATCGCCATGACCGGAGATGGGGTGAACGATGCCCCAGCCCTGAAACGCGCCGACATCGGCGTATCCATGGGCCGGAAGGGTACCGAGGCAGCCAAGGAGGCCAGTGACATGATACTGGCGGATGACAACTTCGCCTCCATCGTCGCGGCAGTGCGCGAAGGCCGTACCGTCTATGACAACCTCACCAAGGTGATAGGCTGGACCTTGCCCACCAATGGAGACGCGCTGGTCATTCTTTTTGCAGTGTTCTTCGGGTTCGCATTGCCCTTCACTCCGGTGCAGGTACTGTGGATCAACATGGTCACCGCCGTGACCCTCGGGATGACGCTGGCCTTCGAGCCTCCGGAGGCGGATGTGATGCGCCGCCCTCCCCGCCCCACTGGCCAGGCGCTGCTCACCGGGAGGCTATTGTGGCGCGTCATCTTTGTGTCACTGCTGATGGTGGCAGGCACCCTGGCCGTATACGGTTCTGCCACCGCGCGGGGCCTATCGGTGGAAACCGCGCGCACGATGGCTGTCAACACCATCGTGGTGATGGAAATCTTCTATCTGTTCAGCGTGCGCTATGTGCACGGCTCGTCGCTGACCTGGCAGGGGGTACTGGGCACGCCCGCCGTGCTGCTGGCCGTGGCTATCGTCGTGGTGGCGCAATTGCTGTTTACCTATGCCCCGGTGATGCACCGCATCTTCGCGAGCCGACCGATAGCGTGGGATGACGGCCTACTCATCATCGCCATCGGGATGTTGTTGCTGGTAGTGGTGGAAGCCGAAAAATGGATTGTGCGACGCATGGACCTCGCGCCTGTCCGGGGAGGAACCCAGTGTTGAAAATACGGCAAGTCCCGATCGACACCCATCCGGAGAACACCGCCTTTCTGCTGCGGCACGGGAATGGCTACTCCGCCGAGCAGTTCCAGGCGCTGCGCAAGATCCGCATATCCGGCGAAGGCCGGGAAATCCTCGCCACGCTGGCCGTGACCGACGATCCCGCGATCATCGCCGCAGGCCAGATCGGGCTGGGTGAACAGGCATTCCGCCGCATGGGCCTGGCTGAAGGAAGCGAGGTGGAGATCGCCCAGGCCCGCGCGCCCGCCAGCCTCGAACACGTTCGCCGCAAGATCGACGGACACACCCTGAGCGATGGCGATATTGCCGAAATCATCGGCGACATTGCCGCCTATCGCTATTCCCCGATGGAGATTGCCGCCTTCCTGGTGGCCTGTGCAGGCTTCATGACTACGGCCGAAACGCTGGCGCTGACCCGCGCCATGGTCGACATCGGCCACAACCTGCACTGGGATGCGCCGCTGGTGGTGGACAAGCACTGCATCGGCGGCATTCCGGGCAACCGCACCTCGATGATTGTCGTGCCGATCATCGCCGCGCACGGCCTGGTCTGTCCCAAGACCTCGTCGCGGGCGATTACCTCGCCCAGCGGCACGGCCGATACGATGGAAGTGCTGGCCAATGTCGACCTGTCCGAAGCGCAGATGACCGCTATCGTCGCACAGCACCACGCGGTGCTGGCATGGGGCGGCCGGGTCAATCTTTCACCGGCGGACGATGTGCTGATTTCGGTCGAGCGGCCTCTCCGGCTGGATACGATCGAACAGATGGTCGCCTCGATCATCTCCAAGAAAGTCTCGGCTGGCTCAACCCACCTGGTGATCGACATTCCGGTCGGGCCGACCGCCAAGATCCGCTCGCAAACCGATGCCGTGCGCCTGCGCAAGCTGTTCGAATATGTCGCCCGCCATATGGGGCTGGTGGTCAATGTGGTCTTCACCGATGGCTCCCAGCCGGTCGGACGCGGGATCGGCCCGGTTCTCGAAGCGCGCGACGTGATGGCGGTCCTGCGCAACGAGCCCGATGCGCCAGAGGATTTGCGCGACCGCGCCCTGGCCCTCGCCGGTCACGTGCTCGATTTCGATCCCGCGATCGAGGGCGGCAAAGGGTTTGCCCGCGCGCTGGAATTGCTGGCATCGGGCGCTGCGCTGGCGGCGATGGAGCGGCTGATCGACGCCCAGGGCCGCGCCAGCCCGGTGCTTGCGGCAGGCTCGCTGAAGCTCGAGATCAAGGCCCGCAAGGGTGGGCGTGTGGCCAGCATAGATTGCGAGCGGATGGCGCGAATTGCGCGGCAGGCCGGCGCCCCGCTCGACAAGGGTGCAGGGATTGACCTGCTGCACAAGGTCGGCGCGCTGGTGCGCAGCGGTGAGGCGCTCTATCGGATCCATGCCAATACCCAGGCGGGGCTGGATTTCGCGGCCGATCTGGCCGCCGAAGATTCCGGCTACGAGATCGCCTGATGGCCGCACTCCTCCACTATTTCGAAGAATGCGCTGCACCTGCCCTGCGGTTGGCCGAAACGCTGGGCGCGACCGCCGAATCAATCGAGGTCCATCGGTTCCCCGACGGCGAGAGCAAAGTGCGTGTGGTGCAGTCGTCAACCACCGCCATCATCTATCGCTCGCTTGACAATCCCAACGCCAAACTGGTGGAAATTCTTTTGGCAGCCTCCGCCCTGCGCGACAACGGAGCCAAGCAGGTCATGCTGGTTGCGCCGTATCTCGGCTACATGCGGCAGGACATCGCTTTCCATCCCGGCGAGGCGGTGAGCCAGCGGGTGATCGGGGCGTTGCTGGCAGATCATTTCGATGGCGTGCTGACAGTCGATCCCCACCTCCACCGCATATCCTCGCTGAGCGAGGTCATTCCGCGAGGTCCCGCGCTGACGATATCTGCCGGATCCGTGCTGGCGCAGGCATTAAGCCGTGCGGGACATCCTGTGCTGGTCGGGCCCGACAGCGAATCCCGCCAATGGGTTGCCGCCATAGCGCAGGCCGCCGGTCTGGAATTCCTGATCGGGGAAAAGCAGCGCCACGGCGATCGCGCCGTTTCGATCCGCTTTGAGGGGATCGAACGCTACGCCCTTCGCAGCTTTGTGCTGGTGGATGATGTCATCTCAAGCGGGGAAACACTGGCCCAGACCGCCCGAAACTTGCACAAGGTCGGAGCCGCCAGAGTCGATGCCATTGCCACGCACTGTCTGGCCGGGCCGGAAGACATCGCCCGGCTGCAGGAAGCGGGGATCGCTTCGATCAGGGCGACCGATAGCGTTCCCGGTCCATGGGCCGACATCCCAATTGCCGGACTTCTGGCAGAAGCAATCACAGCAAACGGCTGGGCCGGAAACGAGGCAAGATGACCGATACGAAACTTACTCTCAAGTTCCACGGCGCGGCCCAGACCGTCACCGGCTCCTGCATGGAATTCCGGCTGGGCGACCGTGCCGTGCTGGTGGATTGCGGGATGTTCCAGGGCTCGCGCACGCTCGAACACCTGAACATCGAGCCATTCGCCTTCGATCCGGCATCGATCGACGCGGTGATCCTGACCCATGCCCATATCGACCACAGCGGCATGGTGCCAAAACTGGTGAACCAAGGCTTCAAGGGCGAGATCTGGTGCACCGGCGAAACGGTGGACCTGCTGGAACACATGTTGGCCGATTCCGGCCGGATCCAGGAATTCGAGGCCGAGCGGCGCAACCGCCGACGCGACCGGGCCGGTGATGAACCGTTCGCCCCGGTCTATACGGCGGATGATGCCATGCGGGCATGGCGGAAATGCCGGGCCATTGCGCTGGAGCAGTGGTTCGAGCCTGTGCCGGGCTTCCGTGTCCGGTTATGGAATGCTGGCCATATCCTGGGCGCGGCTTCGGTCGAACTCGTGGCAGACGGCACGCGGGTGATGTGTTCGGGTGACGTCGGGCCGGACAACAAGGCCTTCTACCATGATCCGCACGGAACGGCCGGTTTCGACCATGTGATTTGCGAGGCAACCTACGGCAACCGCCAGCGCGAGCGCGTGACCATCGCCGAACGCAGGCAGGTTCTGGAGGCCGAGGTGCTGGCGGCCAAGGCGCGTGGCGGCAATCTCGTAATCCCGATCTTTGCCCTGGAACGCACGCAGGAACTGCTGCTCGATCTGGGCGTCCTGATCGACAGCGGACGGATCCCGCACACCCATATCTTCGTGGATTCACCCCTGGCCAACCGGGTGACCGGCGTATTCGAGCGTTATGTCCACGGGCTGGAGGATACTGGCGGGCACAACATTTTTGATAACCCCGCGTTCAATTTCGTCAGTGACGTGGCGCAATCCATCCGCCTCAATTCGATCAGCGGCGCGATCATCATGGCGGCGTCGGGCATGTGCGAGGCCGGGCGCATTCGTCATCACCTGATCCACAATCTCTACCGCAAGGACGCGACAGTGCTGTTCGTTGGCTTCCAGGCGCAGGGTTCTCTTGGGCGGGTGATCCTGGAGGGAGCCAAGGCCGTGCGAATTTCCGGCCAGGAAGTTCGGGTACGGGCACAGATCCGCCAGATCGACAGCTATTCCGCTCATGCCGACCAGTCCGAACTGGTCGAATGGATCGGCGAACGCATGCCGATTGCCGGAAGCCTGTTCCTCGATCACGGGGAGCCGGAGGCGGTCGAAGCGCTGCGCCGTGTCCTGCAAAGCGAAATCCCCGACCTGGAGGTTCGCCTGCCGCTGATTGGCGAGCGGTACGAGCTCTCCGCCGGCAAGCGTGCCAGCCGGATCGAGACCGGACGCCCCGAACTCGCCCATGCGACCGGACGCGACTGGCAGAACGCCTATGCGGACCTGTCCACCACGATGAAGGCCCGCCTCGCCAGGATGAAGAACGACGAAGAGCGGGAGAAGGCCATGGCCCGGATGCGGGCCGTGCTCGATTCCTATGACGAAGCCATGACCAGACGTCATCCGGCCAGCCATCCGAAGCATTGAGGCACCAAACCGCCGGGAACCAAGCATGCAACGTGACCCGCCAGCACCTGCCGGTAGCTCACTACTCAGTGACGGGCCTCGACTGGCATTCAGCGGTTCGGACCTGCGGAAGATCTATCGCACCGGCGAGACCGAGGTCCATGCGTTGCGCGGCATCGATCTCGCCATTCCCCAAGGGGAGTTAGCCTGAGCTTTGAAGTGCGGTAAGCGCCTGGCTATAATCGGCCTCGAACGCCACTTGAGTTGTCCTGAACCATAGAGATTCAGTAGCTCGGGATCAGACACAATGAGCGTTTCGTTGGTTGCCAATTTCAATATGAGCCAGCTGCTGCCGTGGCGGGACAGCGCCACGCATTCTTCGCCTTTAAGCCACACGGAATCTCCTGCCAGGATTCGCAGCCTGGGGTAGGGAGAGTTCCCCGTGGCTTGGTCTCGCATGGCGAGTACAGTGCTCATGCGTCATCGGTCCTGAAGCGGACAAAGGTGTCGCTGCCATACTTTGCCCGTTCGTCGAGCATGAGATCGCCTTCCAAAGCCAACCGCATGATTGCGCCATAAACCTGCGAGGGAGTGTGGGCGGCGGCCCGCACGATCTCGTCGCAGAGCCTGCCAATTGTCGATTTGCCGTGAAGCATGAGCGTACGGCGCACTTCCAGTTCCGCCGATTTGTCCTTCGGTTCGAACCGATGCCGGTACAATGTGCGGGCATTGGAAAGGCGGGGCTCAGCCTGCAACTCATCTTCCGTCCAGACGATCAGTTCGGCATTAAAAGAGTCCCAATAGGCATCACGGATAGGTTGCTCACGCCTCATCCACTTCTCATCAGTGGCAAACTTGCGCGCCTTCGCGTCGATGATGAGAAGGCGATCGTCCTTCGTCAGGGCGACAAAGTCGGGCGTATATGGTACGATTTGAATTGTCCAACTATGGTATCGCGCCTGCCAAGAGTGAGGCAATCGGGCAGCGATGTGCTACCAGTGTGATCCGCACCGCCTTGTTGAACTATCCATACTGTTGCGAGGTTGCAGGACCGCTGAACGCTATAACGGAGCTGCAAACTCTTCACCGCGAAACCGACATGGTCGCAGATTTCATATCGAATTCCGAGACCAGCTTCAATTTCGTGGTGCGTAGGGATAATTCTGAACCGGACCTCGTCAACGACATTGCTACGGTTCTGGACGAGCGCCATTTCAAAAGCGCAATGGTTCTTAATCTACACGAATGCGCTAGGATCCTCACGGAAGCAGCGGGCGAGCCGCTTTTCGTTTGCAGTTTTCCTGAGGTGGTCGGGCAAGAGATTGTTCGACGATCACTAGGAAGCGGCTGATGGCCAAGTTTCGGATATTTCTGGTGTCCACACCAGGCCACCTTGATGTCGATCTTGCTGAGCGCTCCTTGTCAGAGGTGAGGTCTACGCTGGAAACGGCGCAATATCTGCAAGGACATCTATTTGAGGAAAACGAAGTCGGAGTCTGCGCGCCCTTCCTCATTCCAAGAAATCGCCTGAGTTTGATCCTCGAAATCTGAGAGAGCGAACAACGCCACGCGGGATTGATGAACCATTCGGAGTTGATCGCTCTCTTCCACCAACCGTGTGGCTCAAGGGTGCGAAACCCTTGCGGTAGAATAAAAGAACGGTCCTTCGCAATGATTGAGCACCCGATGCGTCAGATCCAGTGCGTCAATTACAAAGAGCGGCGTACGGCTATAATCTTGCACCACAACCTGAGCGTTGGTGAGAACCTCGACATTGCTCTGGCTATGAAACCTCAGCTGCCTGGTGGTGGTGTGCACGCAGCAACCAAGGAGGCGAGCAATACCTGGTCGAATTGCTTCGGGAGTGCCCCAAAGCGTGGAGTAGAAAGAGAGTGGGTTCGGACCGTCAAACGACCAGTTTTTGGTATCTTGAGCTAGTCTGAAAAGGGCTTCGTTCCTAAGCCCTGGTAGCCAACTCGGCATTGCTCGTAGCTCGACTCCGTGAGACTGTCCGAGAGACAAACCGAGCTTCAAGCTCGATCAGCTGGCGCCCGTTAACGGCTTCGCCCACCAGAACGCCCATGATGCGCTGGCCGATGTCGAAGCGACGATCCATTTGGCAAGGTGTGTTCGTGATCGGGCACCCGAGTGCTGGGCTCGTTTTGTCCAGTTCTCATCGAAGGCAGGCGTAACCGCCTTCATTGAGAGAAGGAATGCATTCGTGCTGACTGAGTTCTATTTCAACAAGCCATTCCATTATGTCGTGGCACCGATAGGCGCTGATCCAGACAATCCCGCTGCCCAGTTTTGCATCGACCTCAGGCACGATCTCGGGCTCATTTCGTCGCTGTCTGACAACGCGCTTGCGACTTGGGTCGCTCGCAGCCCGAAGCCGATCCGCAAAGTGAAGACGAATGGTGCGCCTTCCATCGCTCCGACTGACCGTGTCCCTCAGTCGTGGCTCGGCGCATTGACGGCGTCCCAAATAGAGGCGGCCAGTGCCCGCATCCGCGGAGACGCCGCCATCCGCAATCGGCTGATCGCAGCCGTGATAGCAGGGCGAACCCAATTTGAAAGTTCTCCACACGTTGAAGAGCAAATCTACTTGGGCTTCATCCCAAACGGAGACAGGGCGAAGATGGAAACGTTCCATCTCGTACCTTGGCGGGACCGCATTGCGATCGTTTCGAGTTTCGAGGATCCGCGGTTGCGGTACTATGGATTTCGCCTTGTCTATGAGCGCCACCCGGAATTGCTCGCCCCAGAGTTACGCGATTTTTACCGTGACCATGACAGTCGGCGCTTAATGGACACGACGGGTGCGGCTAAGTGGAACACATTGGCAGGCTCGCTCGCCGCGATCGACGAGCTTCTCCCGAGCTGCAATGAGGTTCAGGCTGACATGCTAACTGAGTTCCGCGGCTATCTACAGACCCGGATTGCTGCAGGCGGATAGTGGTTCACGCTCACGATCAATTGAGCCTGTGAGGCGTGGCTGCCTTCGGGATCGCCACGTCGCCCAGCTGTTAACCGCAGATTTCCGCTATCGATCAACGGTAGGTGCCGATCAACACACTATTTCCCTGTCAACCAATTCACAAGGCGACCAAGCCAGCCAGAGCTACGCGGTTGTTCGTTGCCATCCGCCGGGGGCTGCTCCGCAGCCTCAAACTGCCGTTCCCTACGCTGGCGGTCGATGACACGGCCCAGGTCGATGCGCTCGCGGGACCACTTGTCAGCCCAACGCACCCGCCCGTTGGCGAGAATATAATGAGACTGACAGGCGAAGCTCCAATTGCCGATAGATGGATTGATCGAGACGTTTTGGCCGTCGAACTTCATTGACCAGTCTGTAGGCGAAAAGCGCGTGTAGACCTCGCTCCCGCAGCCGCAAAAGCAGCAGTGCGCCGCTGTCGCATACTCGACTGAAACATAGACAACGCCTTCCTCCAATCGCTCGGGAAAAGCTTTTACGAACTTGTGGGTGTAGGTTGCACGGCTCATGCTTGGTCCTCGTTGACGATTGCATTTCCGTTCACGGCGAAGTTGGCGTGATGCTCGCGACCGAGATCCGCGTAGAAGCCAAAATGCTTCTTCCAGCGGATGACCGCGAGGGCAGCGTTGAGGGCATTCAAATCAGCAATCTGAATGTTCTTGGTGTAGATGTTATCCTTGCCGCCGTCCTTGAAGGAAACACGCCCAGGCTGCCGAATATGATCGCGCTTGTCGGGATTGCTCGCGGTGACGCGGACCAGCCCCGTCAACTTATCGTCGATGAGCTCGATGCCCATGCCGACATCCACGAACGGGATGCCATTGCGCTCAAGGTATTCCACGAGCAGCCGCTTGGGCGTTCCGGGGTCCATGCAGATAAAGGCGAAATCGAGCACCCCGATTTCGTCGATGGTGTCTTTCGAGATCGCAAAGGCATGGGGAACGATGCCGCGATGCATCCGCGAGTAAATGCCAGCGAGGTAGTCGACCTTCGCCGGAAGTTCGCGGAGCTGATCTGCCGACGGTGCACCCGGTGCGCGGAATGCATTGTGCTGGAGGAAAGTGTCGCCGTCGAAAATCGCGATCTCGCGGACTGGCGTTTTCGCCACGAGGTCGAGGACATAGGAGCCGGTACCCCCGACACCAAAAACCCCGAGCCGCGTCAATTCCAGCTTGCGCATCACATTGGTGATCCCAATCCGGCCCGAGGCCGTGTCGGGGTAGTGGAAGGGTGAACTGGGATCGTCGCTTTCGATGAAGCGGTGCGTGCGCGCCGTAAGGTTCGGATCGATGGCTTGGGCGTGGCGCTCGATCATCGCGACATACGTGCTCATCTTATTATGATAGTCGCGGTATCCCTCGCGCGGCTTGTTCGAGAACGAGTGATTGACAGTCAGGTTCGGACCAAGCGTTTGATCGCCGCTGACGTGGCGCAACTTTTCAAGCGGCTTGCCGTCGCTGTCGCAGGGGTATTCCCCCGCCCACATGGCGATATGCGGCTGCACCGGTGAAGCGGTCACATCGCCGGAAATGCTCCCCATGTCCGATACCAGCGTACCAAGGCGCACTTCGCCCTTGCTGTTCACATAGGGCACGCCGGTAATGACCAAGTGGCTGTGCAGGATGGCTAGCTCGTAGCCATCCTGCACCAGACGGGCGAGGTCCGGGTTACGACTTGTCAGTGGCAGTGACATCGAAAATCATGTCCTTCTTGATGCGCACCGAACCATTCGGCGCGAGGGTGCCTTCCTTGTTCTGGCCGGGTCCCTCCCGGTAGAGCACAGTGATCTCGATGTTCTCGCCACTCGGGACCGTCTCGAACGCGAGGACAACGATCTGGTCGTAAGTGACTTCCTTCCCATCCACGGTCTTCTCGCGAGTGTTGACGATGATCGTCGTCTGGCTCTGCCCGCCCGCGCCGCCGCCGCCGTGCTCTTCGTTGCCGTGACCCTGCCCGGGGTTATCCTTCTTGTCGGTATCCATCTTTTAAACTCCGATTCGTGACAGGCGCACAGAAAGTGCGCCTACTCCGAACAAAGTCTCATATTGCTATTCGGCTGTCAAGAACATAAAATACGCCTATACCGAACAAGTGAAAGGAGGCGCTGCTTGCTGAACATTCTAGGCGAAAAGATACGCAGGTTGCGGAAGGAAAAGGGTTTTACCCTCGACAAGCTCGCCGAGCTGACCGAGTCCAGCAAGAGCTACATCTGGGAACTGGAGAACAAGAACCCTCCCCGACCGTCTGCGGATAAACTGGCAAAGATCGCGGAAAAGCTCGACACCACGATCGAGTTCCTGCTCGATGGGGGTGAAGGCGTGAGCCAGGAGGAAGCCGCCGACGCGCAGTTCTACCGTCAATACCGGAAGATGGATTCCACGACCAAGGACAAGATCAGGCAGATGGTCAAACTGTGGGGGGACGAGTCGTGACGGAAACCTTTTCGCCGCAACGCTGGGCCAACACCCTGACGCTGTTGCTCAACAGCGTTCACGGCGCTGCGGCGGAGAGATTTCCAGTTCAGGTGCCGGAACTGGCCAAGGAATATTCCCGCCACCGCTTCCCTGATGATCCAGTTTCGCTGGTTCTGGGCGACAGTCTGCCGGGCTTTGACGGGGCGCTTTACAAAGCACCGCCGGGCAAGAAGGGCTGGGGCATCATCTACAACAGTCGTGTAGCATCGCCGGGTCGAGTCAACTTCACCGTTGCTCACGAGTTCGGCCATTATCTGCTGCATCGCTTGCAGTTCCCCGAAGGGATTGAATGCGCACCGCAGGACATGATGCGATGGGACAGCGAGTACCGGCAGATGGAGGCACAGGCCAACGACTTCGCCGCCAGCCTGCTAATGCCCCTTGATGATTTCCGCCGCCAGATCGATGCGCGGGCCAAACCGGCGCTTGATGACCTTGGCGGTTGTGCGCAGCGCTATGCCGTTTCGCTGGTCGCAGCCACCTTGCGCTGGCTGCAATACACCGAGCGTCGGGCCGTGATGGTAGTATCTCGCGATGCCTTCATTCTGTGGGCACGCTCAAGCACTGCTGCGCTGCGCACGGGCGCTTACTTCAAGGTAGCAGGTCGTCCGGCCATCGCCGTGCCTGCAAGCTCGTTGGCAGCGCAGCCGGAGTTGCTTGAGAAAAGCCGGGGCCAGTTGGCGCATGATGGCGATGTTTGGTTCGCCGAGCCCTGCGAGGAAATCGCCCTTGCCTCTGATCAATACGATTTCACCATATCGCTCTTGCACTTGGATCGGATCATACGTTTCAGCCCGAGTGAAGAAGCCGAGGAAGATGAGGATTCATACAAAGCGATGACGCGCCGGATGAGGATCAACCATTCGCATTAGGAGATCAACTTTCGGCGGAGGCAAAATGCTAGCGAATTTAGTATCGGTGGATACTTGACCGAATGGGAGTTTTTAGGATCTCGCCGCGACCGGTCGAGCAACTTGTACGGATGCACAGCCGACGAATAGCCTTCGGGGCTAGATGGTTGCAAATCCCCGTTGGGAAAGGGCCACTAAACTTTAAAGGACAATCCAAGCATGTTGGATTCCGTCCAATGTGTTGTGACGTCCCACACTGTGTGGTGCACCCGACAGGATTCGAACCTGTGACCCCTGCCTTCGGAGTGCAGGGAACGGCCATAACCCCGGACAAGCTTGGACGCTGCAAGCCCCGTAATTCCTAGGCTTTTCGTCTTGCCCTGTCCCGTTTCGTCCTCCATTGTATTCCATACGGATTACATACGGAACGGAAAGGGGGCGGCTGGCATGGCATTGGACCTGAGCAAAGTTGGGGCGCGCGAAACGCTGAAAGCGCAGCGGGAGCCGCACTGGCAAAGGCTGCGCGCTGGGTGCTTTCTTGGCTTCCGGCCTTCCAAGCGGGGCGGCAAGGGAACGTGGATTGCCCGCGCCTATGATGAGGATTCCGGCAAGTATCGCATCAAGTCGCTTGGCGACTTTGGGACGCTGGCGGGCAATGAAATGTTCGCCGCCGCCAAGCGCGAGGCAGAGGCGTTGGCCGAACTGGTGGAAGCCGGGGGAGAGGTTCGCGCCAAGGTTGAAACCGTGGCCGATGCCTGTCGGACCTATGCCGAAACCCGCCCCGAGGCCAAGGCTCGGTTTGAGCGCTATGTCTATGCCGATCCGGTTGCCAAGGTGAAATTGGCGAAGCTTCGCCGCCGCCATTTGGCTGAGTGGCGCGCCCGGCTGGAAGCGCTGCCAGCAAAGGTTAGTCGAGGCAAAGAAGGCGAGGGCCGCTTTCGGAAGCGCGCTCCGTCAACCGTCAACCGGGATATGGCCGTGTTGCGGGCTGCACTGGCCAAGTTTTTATCACCGGGAGCGCCAAACAGCGAAGCGGCATGGCAGGAAGCCTTGAAGTCGATTGCCAACGCAAATGGGCGGCGCACCCTTTACCTAGACATTGGCCAGCGCCGCAGGCTGGTGGCCGAAACCAGCGCAGAGGCTACTCCGTTTGTGCGGGCCTTGTGCCTCTTACCATTGCGCCCCGGCGCGCTGGCTTCGCTTACGCCTGGCGACTTTGACAGGCGCACGGCGGAATTGACAGTTGGCAAGGATAAGACCGGCAAACCCCGGCGAATCCAGCTGCCGACCGATGCCGCGAAGCTTTTGGGCGAACAGGCCAAGGGCAAGCTGCCGACCGCACCGCTGTTCATGCGCGGAAATGGCAAGCCTTGGGACAAGAACACGTGGAAAGTGCCTATCACTGCTGCGGTATCGGCTGCCGGACTGCCGGGAGAGGCAACCGCGTACACACTACGGCATAGCACGATTACCGACCTTGTAACCGCCGGGCTTCCTTTACTCACCATCGCACAAATCTCGGGCACCAGCGCGGAAATGATTGAGCGCCACTATGGGCACTTAGCCAGCGATGCAGCGGTTAAGGCGCTGGGGGAATTGGCTCTTTAAAACACCCGCGATTAGCGAAACATCTTAGTCATTTTGTTAGGCCGCGTGGACAAATTCAAACCTGAGTAAGGGTCCGCTATCGGCAAGATGCCAGAATAACCGGAATGTCCGATTTTAGGGTGGGAAGCGGACCTTCGCGAGATCGCATGATCGAGGTCCGCTAGGTTTAGAAGCAGACCCGTGCCGCACGGATCAGGCAGGAAAATGAATTCCGCACAGTTTGTTGCCGTCGGGATCACGAAAATAGGCCAGTTCGATGGTGCCCATGGAGGCAGTTTCACGCGGTCCGGGCGGAGCTTCGATCGAGGTTCCGCCAGCGGCAACGGCGGTATCGTGAAGCTGCTTCACCTGCTCGGGCGAGTCGCAGGAAAAGGCGACTGTGCTGCCGTTGGCGACGCTTGCCGGTTCGTCGTTGATCGGCTGGCTGACGATGAAGTTCGTTCCGTTGCCGTTATTGTAGATCAGACGGGTATGGCCGCTGTCGGCGATGTTCCGCGTCCCTTCCCCTGCACCCAAGGTGCCGAGCACCGTGTCGTAGAAGCGCTTGGATCGTTCAATGTCGTTCGATCCGACCATGGTGTGGAAAAGCACGCATACTCTCCTGAAGGCTGATCGACTTCCGATCGCCATTAGCGGTCTCACCTAACAGGCACGTAACCCGCAGTCACCCCCGGCCCTCGGAATGTCCGCTATGGGGTCGTTTGCTGACAGGCCGCTTTTGTCTGGAAAGCTCTCATAGCTGCCGGTCCGGTTTCGGGAGATCGAGAACCGTCTCCGAATGTCCGATATGAGGGTGGTAAGTGGAAGTTGAATTACCTTCCTGACAATCGCCGCGGCGGCGCACTTCGTTGTGCCAGGCCGATTATGATGGCATTGGGTGGGACGGGAGGGGATGTTACACGATGATCACCAGCGACGTCGGCTCAGACGGACTGAGAGATTGCTTCCGAGATTCCATACCCGAGATTTTCGAGGCTGCGGTTCTTCTGGATCACGCTGCCTCTGCACATTTGTCCGGCGACGAAACGACAGCAGACAAGCTGCTGCGTGCAGCAGACATGCCGATCATCGGGGAGTGGCTCGACTCTCTCTGGTTGGGTGCGAACAATTCCTACAGAGCTATCAGACCGGTCTCGGGCTTGCCGCCAACTTTGTCGAAGATGGATCGTTTCAAACCACGTGACGCTACAAATGCTATGAAAAAAGAGTTGGTAGCCCGAGACGGCTTCCACTGTCGGCTGTGCGGAATTCCGCTGGTCCGCGCTGCTGTGCGTAAGGCTTTGACCAAGCACTATCCTGAAGCTGCGAGATGGACAGGGATCAAGGCTCATGAGCAGCATCGCGGCCTTCAGGTCATGTGGCTGCAGTATGACCATGTCGTTGTTCATTCCCGGGGCGGCGAAACTACGATGGAGAATCTCGTGGTCACTTGCCCTGCCTGTAACTATGGCCGTGATCGATACATGATGGAGGAAGTCGGCTTGCGCGACCCTCGGTTGCACCCGCGGCGACCTTATTGGACGGGCTGGAGCAAATGGGACGGCTTGGAGCGACTTCTACCAATAGATAGCCGTTATGCCGCTCGGCGAGACCGAAACGGCCCTCCTTGCTCAACCTAGCGCAGCAGCAGAACGCTTATCGACTGGTGATTGAGCAGTAGGTCGTGCGTTGAACAGTCTTTCGTCCGAACTGGGGTCGTTTCCCGACAGGCAGCTTTTGGCAAAAAAACATCGCATAGCCGCCATCGAGATGGCATTCCGAATTTGTCCACGCGGCCTAGAACTTATCGTGGCGGCGTGAAGTCGTAACAAAGAGCGCCGACTACAATCGGATTTACTGCCCCTCGAAGTGTCGTATTGACACTAAGGTAGCCAATCACCTCGCCGCCCTTGAGAATTACTGGCGGATCGCGCGTATACGGATTAAACACGCTGCCTTGGCGATATTCACTTCCATTTTTTCCGTACTCATTCCAAATTGAATCGCCGCGATATTCGCTCCCATACTGCCCATATTCATTGAATATGCTTTCGCTATTGTAGGGGTTTGTAATTCTTCCGAGAAATTCTCCGTCAGAATTTACGACTATGGAACCCTCCAACATGCGGCAAGATTCGGCGGCACTTTGGGCTGACACAGCTGCTGGATAAAAAGCCAACGAAACATGTGCGACTATGGCTAATCCAATTCGAGGCAAGAAGCCGCCGACGCTTTTCGAAAAACCCATGTTCTCATCCCCCGAATAAAGCGAATCATTGCCTACGGGGCGGCTCACACGCAACCCCATCGTTGTCACCGTCCATTTGGGGCCGATAGCCTGGCTGGCCGCGATAGAGGGGGGCAGCGCCAGCCGCGCGAGCCGCCCGGCAACTTGTGTAATAAACGCTTTGATCGCCTGTCGCCCTTTGTGAACCTCGCGGCTGTCTGTCAGCGCGAGCTTCGCTCATTCGCCGGGCTTGTTGCTGCTGTTCCCATGCCGCGCTCTGGCGCTGGGACTCAGGGTCCGTGGCCCTGAAGTCCGCTGGGGCTTGGAAGTTTCCCGCCCAAATCCCGGCCCGATGAGTCCGCGCTCGCTCTGCGGTTAAGGCATACGCCTCTGAATATTGCGGTAGGGCCACCGCCAAGCCCGCACTTGCCATCGCCTCGGCGACATCAACCCGGCCTGCCCGGCATGTGGCCACGATCCGCCCATAAACGTCGCGGTCCCGCTGCTGGCACTGGATTTGCTGGCCCTGGACTAGCTCCTGCAACAAGTCTGTCGCCGCCTGCCCGCACGCCCATTGTTCGCCGTTGCGTTGGCAAGTCTGATGACTTTCCGGCGCGTCAATGCCGTGCAGTCGAATACGATCCCCCCCTAGCTCCAAGGTGTCCCCGTCAATGACAGATGCATTACCCATGTAAATCTGAGCGCTAACCGGGCTGGCGAGGCAAAGAAGGACGAAGATTGAGAGTCGTTTCATGCAACGACAGAGTTATGACGACCCATCGGCCTTACGCAAGTGAACCATCGTGGACAGTCGCTGACAACACTGACCCTTTGCTGCATGATTGCGGTGATGATTGCGGTGATGATTGGACCAGCCGCGCGGCGGTTAGGGAACTTGGGATTTTGGCGCGATGAGTTTTGCAGATGATGCCGAGTTTGCCGCATTCATCGGCAGGGATCACTTGCTGCCAAAGGTCACACCGGAAGCTGTCGCCATCGCGATGGAAGGCTTCGCTCTTCCGCTCTTGCCAGAGATAGATTTTGATTGGCTGGCAATGGCCGTGCGCCGCTCGCTCGCGATCACAATGCACAATATCAGCGACGGTCCGCAACGGACCTCAAACGCTGATATTCGTGGCAAGCTAGAGCGGCTGGCGGCTTTAGCGGACACAACTTGGCTGGAGTTGTTTGAGTGTGATCCCGCTGCGGACTCCCGCCTATGGGATCATGCTTGGCGGCATTGGGACGGAGAGGGCGGAACTGACATCGGCGAAGGCAAGGTTATCGGCGAGCCTTCCGATTATCGCCGCTTCAAGGCTGCGATTGCCGAACTAGACTGGCTGGCTAATTTCATGCGGGACGCGGCAAAGGCAACAGCAAGCCAGCGCGGCCCTTGGCGGCAGTCTGAAGCAAAACGCATAAGGGTGGAGCGCGGACTATGTTTGGCCCTCATCTTTGAAGCCGCCTATGGCCAGCCGGTCACGGCCAACAACTTCCCATCTGATGCCCTTCACAAGGCTCCAACCCCATTCATGGACTTCTATTCGCGAGTGGTGACGCTGGCGTTTGGCGCGGTGGAAACATCAAATCTGGCGGAGGTCGTCAAGGCGGCATGCCAACTGCATCGTCAGCACCCGGCGCAATTTGCCGAGGGACTGATCCCCGGCCTCTAGTGGGGCGTAACTCCCTCCAGTTCCGGCCTGATTAGTCCCCACCGCCATCGTGCCGGAAGGCGATAAGTCCCTCTGTGTCCGCACATACGCTGGGCACTGTTAGGGACCGACCATGAACAACGCCAACTACCTGCACCCAAAATGTCTGATACCTGGTTCTCCGGCATCGCCTGAGCACTCCCGCTCAAGCCTTGCGGGAGCCAAGCAAATGCACCCTCCGATTACCGTCACAATTCCGAATGCCGTGGAGCTTTCGGGATGCTCGCGCAGCGCAATCTACGAAGCACTGCGGCGGGGCGATTTGACCGCACGCAAGGCAGGGCGGCGCACGCTGATCGCTTTTGCCGATCTTGAAGCCTATCTCGCCAGTCTCCCGACCTATCAGGCGGGAGCATGAACCATGACTTCGCCACAAATGCAAAACCCGGGGCGTCGCATGCCCCGGGCTTCGCGCGATTGCTTTGGTGGGCCTTCGCTTCCTCTCCCTACCGCATCGGAATGGCAGGCGCAAATCTTTGCGGCGCGTTTCTGCCTGTCGCCTTCGATGGCGCGGGATATGGCGCGGCTTTGCTTTGGGGAGGCGCGCAATGACTAACGCACCTTTCCCCGATCACCGGGCGGCGGCGCTGGCGCTACTGACCGGCAATGAGCGGCTCAGTCGCAAGGCTGGGCAATTCCTGGGGCAATTGGCAGTCGATGCCACGCCGTTGAGCGCAGCGCAGGCCGACTGGCTGGCCAAGTTGCTCGTCCGCGCAGGATTGCCGCTCTTGCAAGATGGAGGCGCGCTATGAACCTCTATCCCGATGCACCGGGGCACCGGAACGTGGATACGTCCATTGCCGCTGCAAATGCCCTTGCGCCCATGCTGGGACGACTCCAGCGGCTGGCTCTGGAGGCTATCAGGCAGGCGGGCTGGCTTGGCCTGACTGCCGATGAACTGGCGGCGGCGCTGGCAATGGACCGCTGGTCGATCCAGCCTCGCACCAGCGAGCTGAGGCGAAAGGGGCTTATCCGCGATAGCGGGCAGCGCAGGCCGAATGCCACAGGCAAGCAAGCCATTGTGTGGACCGCCGCATGATGGCCGCCACCATGCCCAAGCTTGCCCGGCATGGTGGCGCATTGAAACTTCACCGGGGGGCGACTTTCGGTGAAGTTTCAACTGCGCTGCACCAGCCGCAAAAGCCTGCATTTGTGCCGTTTGCCGATCATGGCACGGCACTTGCGATAAATAACTCTAATCTAGGTGTGGCACCCCTTTCGGCTGGCAGCGAAGCCCGAGGTGGCGCGAAGCGGATTCGCAACGCCGCGCAAGCGGCGGGGCGCATTCCGCGAAGCGCCAAGGCAGGCTCTGGCAGAGGCGGCGCACGCAACCGGGCGGACAGGGTGAGCCATGCACTGACAATAGCCCAAATTGCCCGCCTGAAGGCCGCTGAGCGCCATTCTCGGCAAATAGGCCTCCCTTTCACCCGAATGATTACGATGCACTGGCAGGCCGCCGGAGTCCCCCTAGAGGGCATGGCAAGGGCCACCGGGCGGTTCACGGACCTGTTGGCAAAGGCGCTGGCACGGCACGGCAGCGCAACCGCTTGGCTATGGGTGCATGAGAACGGCGATACCAAGGGCGGGCACTGTCACTTGTTGGCCCATGTGCCAGCCGATCACGTGGCCGTAATTACGGGCCTGCAACGGGGCTGGCTTCGCCGGATCACCGGCAAGCCGTATCGCGCCCGCGTCATCCATAGCAGGCCGATTGGCGGGCGGCTGGGGCTGGAGAGCGGCAACCCCGAGTTGCACGCGCTCAATCTGGAAGTGGCCTTTGCCTACATCCTGAAAGGGGCAGGCCCGGAAGCCGCGTCACGTTTCGCCCTGGAGCGGCTGGAACCGGGCGGGCGCATAATCGGGAAGCGCTGCGGCGCATCCCAAAACATTGGCATGAAGGCACGCAGAACTTATGGCTAGACCGCCCCGCGATCCAGATGACCTCGCCTCACTCAAGTCTGATGGGCGACTCGATCCTGCCAAGGTCGATGCCGCGCAACGCCCGATGCGCAGGCGCAAATTGCGCAACCGGCCCGATCCACCTGCCGAACTTCGCGAGTGGGAGCGGGGCGCCGAAAAGCGCATGCTAGCCCGGCCCTACCCGCCGAACGTCATGCTTGAGCCTGCGGGGTTCGATGAAGAGCACTGGACCCCGCCGCATAGCGACACCAGCCTTTGGACTCTGCAACTTGCGGACGCCTTTGGCACCCGTTCACAGGCGGTAGTCGTCACCTTCATGCGCCAACTCGAAGCGCTCTGCGGCAAGTCGCATTGGGACGATGAAGCCCGGCAGTGGCGGCTGGACGAACAGGAATATTCGGCGGCGCTCGCCATCGTCAACAGCGTGAAGCCCCGCAACGAAACGGAAGCCTGCCTTGCCGCGCAAATGGTGGCAATCCACATGCTCACCATGAAGGTCACGGCGCGGGCGCTGAAATACGAATATGACACGCGCACGTCTGCGGCGGCTGGCAAGCTGGCCCGAACCTTCACGTTGCAACTGGAGGCCCTGCAATCCTTGCGCGGAAGGAAGCGGACGGCGCACCAGTCGATCACGGTAAGGAAGGAACTGCACCATCATGTGCACTATCACCGGGGGGAGGGGGAAATTGGCGGACAACCCCATGAACGGGCTACCGCCATTGTTGACCAGTGCTCCGCTCTGCCATGCCCGGAACCGGGTGGGGAACCCTTGCCGCTGCCCTGCAATGAAGGGCAAGGCCCGATGCCGGTTACACGGCGGCGCTAAAGGCTCCGGCGCGCCAGAAGGAGAACGCAACGGTATGTGGCAGCACGGAAGCCATTCCCGCGAAGCGACCGCACTGCGGAAGGCCGCAAATCGCCTCCTGCGAATGGTGCAAGTGCCGCACACAATATCGGAATGTGTTGACAGGTAGGTCATGTTTCGATTCTTTAGGGCAACCACCACCCGAGAGGCCAAACGTTGAGGCTGATTTATCCCGAGCAGACATCCTCATTGGGTGATCCGCTGCCGGAGTTTGCAGCTCCTCCAGTGATCGAAACATCGATAGGTATCCAATTCGACGGGCTCGATGCGTACACCAGTTTGGATGCCGCCTCCTATTGGGCGCGCATAAGGAGCGAGTATCCCCGCCTGGAGGAACACCCTCCACTTGATCCTGCATTCGAAACCTTTGGACCTGCAGACGGTCAAATTGGGCAGGCTCAAATCCAACTTGTCCAAGGGGCTATGCGGCCACGTTATTTCTTCATCAACGCACGCGATGACAAGCTCGTCCAAATGCAGGGCGATCGATTGTTTTTCAATTGGCGGAAGCGGAGCGAGGCCGACGAATATCCAAGGCATGCGGGCGTACGTGCTGAATTTCTCGATAAGTTCGAAAAGCTCATCGCGTGGGCGGATGAGGAAAACATCGGGCAGATCAATCCGACCCAATGTGAAGCCCTTTATGTCAATCGCATACCACTTCGGGATTCGGCCGGATCAAATTGCGGGCTTTCCTACATTTTCCCTTGGTTGCAGAACCTCACAGGGACCACAGAGAGCGGGTCATTTATTTTCAACCGAAAGCTGACAAATGAAGAAGGACGGCCACTGGCGCGCCTTCACATGTCTTTGCACTACGGTACCGACCCCGAAGGAAAGCGCGAAGCTCGCCTGATGTTACATGTTCGCGGAAGCCCGCTGGAGCCCTCTACCAATGGTTGTCTCGCGATGATTGACGCGGAACGTGATATGATTGTCCGAACTTTCGCTGAACTTACGTCCGAAAAGGCTCATGCGATTTGGGAGAGAACTCAATGATTGCGCTCGAACTTGAATACAAGGAACAAGCGCCTGTTGGTTGGAAGAACTCGATATTCCCCGTCGGGCGAGTTAGGGGGTTCGCGCGAGGAGCTACACTCGTAGATCGTCCTCTCCCAGAACCTAAATGGCGAACTGCCACGGAAGCGCGGCTCAGCAAGTTGCTGCGCTATCCGGTGGGATGGGATGGCTATGGTGGACGGCCGCCTAAAGCAAGTGTCATTGGATTTGTTCGGTCCGTACTGGAATCAACCATGACGTCGGCAGCGCCAGCACCTTCTGTGGTTCCAATGAGTGGCGGGGGTATCCAGCTCGAATGGCATACTGGAGGGCTGGATATAGAGCTGGCCGTTTACGCGCCATTTCAGGCTGATTTGACCGTTGAATACAGTGACGGTCGTGAACCAATCGAGGAGCAAGCGATCACAAGTGACTTCTCGGCACTAGGGGAGCTCATGGCGGAGCTGGCCTGAGCGTGAGTGACTTCCAGCTTCCAACATCGGAAACCGGCGAAATTTTGCCGCATGACCATCCTGCCATGTTACCCGGACGTCGGGTAATTCGTCGTGTCAGTGAAGACCATGTGGTCAATGATGACAACAGGGGGTGCCGCCGTCTTTCCTCATCGTTATTTAAGAACGATCCGAAAAACGGCTATTTATCTGTCGATTTTGAAAATTGCATCACTGATCTCGGGGTCGAACCGCGCGTATATGTCACTTCTCCACGTTGGTTCGGGGCTCTAATTCTGGATATAGAACAATTCAGAGCCATCGAGACTCTAACCAAGAGGGAAAAGCTGCAAATTGGCATGGTTCCTTTAGAAGAAAACATTTGCCATGCCGCCGTTTGGGGAAAAATCACGCCGGGTGAGGCCAAAACGCTGCAACGAAAAAGTGATTGGTTGGTGAAAGTTCCTGGCGTCGAAAAGCTTACCGCAGAGAGCTGAGCGCTTGGCCGTAAGGCGCTGCCGCCGACACCAGAGATAGACTGGGCAGACTGCCGCCCTCGGTAGGCGCAAGAGCAAAAACCGCCCCACGTTTTCCGCACCCATTCCGTACTAAGGGAAAAAATGGCAGCTAAGTCATTGAAAAAATGGTGCACCCGACAGGATTCGAACCTGTGACCCCTGCCTTCGGAGGGCAGTACTCTATCCAGCTGAGCTACGGGTGCAGCAGCGCGCCGCCTAGCAAGCGGCGGGCGGCGCGCCAAGTCATAATGTTGGCGTGCGCCAGTCCAGGGCCGAGGACAGCCCCAGGCCTGCGCCCAAGGCCGCGCTTGCCGGCACGACTTACCGGGTCGGGCCTGGGGCCCGGCCTATCGTTCGCCGAACTGGTGCAAGCGGCTGCCGTCGGGCTTGGTCACGGTCACGTTGAAGCCGCCGTTGCGCCCGTCACGCAGGGCATAGTGCGTCAGGTTGACGACCTGTCCGACCGCCAAGGAGCGGCGCGACCAGCCATAACGGACCAGGTGGTTCGGGCTCATCCCCTCGAACGCCCAGCGGTTGCCCTGCGCATCGCGGGCATAGATGAAGGTGTGCGGATTGGTCCATTCCCACCGTTCGATGGTCATGTTGGTCATCGGGGTTTCCTGTCCCCAGGCGAACATGGCGGTGGAATGGTGCGCCGAGCCGGGCACCGAAAGGGTGGCCGCGCCGACCAATGCAAAGGCGCAGCCAAGCAGGCCGCGACGAATGATGCTGCTGTTCATGCTCTCTCTCCTGGAACCCCGAGCCACTTAACTGGGCTTATGCGCCTGAACGCTTGCTTGACGATCCTGCAGCGTCTTTGCCAGCAATGCGCGGACAGAATCAACCCGCCTGCTTGACTTGATACGAATTGCGACATCAATTGGATGGGCAAAGGCAAATGATCCGGCCAATTGTCGGGCAGATGGGGCGCATGGCGCACAGGATTTTCCGGGAGGGGAATGGGATGAAGTTTTCAGGCCAATTCATGCGGGCACTGGCCTGCGGTGGGGTAATGAGCGCCGTGCTGGCGATGGCGCCGGCAGCCAGCGCACAAGCCGGGGCGACGGAAGCCTTCGCGCCAGAGCGGGCCACGGCTTACCGTGAGGTAGAGCAATTGCCTGACTGGCAGGGCATCTGGTATCCTGACTGGACGCTGTTGTTCGGCGGTCGCGCTGCTGCCCGCCCGGTGCTCACACCGGCTGCACAGGAAGCCTTCGATGCCTATCAGGCGTCGATTCGCGAGAACGGCCCCAACCAGGAAGCCCAGGCACTGTGCCTGCCGCCTGGCATCCCCGGGGTAATGCAGCAGCCCTATCCGATCGAGATCCTGTACTCGCCCGGCCGCGTCACCATCCTGACCGAAGCCTATGCCCAGGCCCGCCGGATCTATACCGACGGACGCCCGCTGCCCGAGGATTTCGACCTGTTCTACAATGGCAATTCGGTGGGCTACTGGGACGGCGACACGCTGGTGATCGATACCGTGGGGCTGCATCCGCGGACCAACATCGCGGCCGGCATCCCGCATACCGAGGCCAGCCGGGTGCACGAACACATCTGGCTGCAGGCACCTGGCCAGCTGGTGATCGAGTTCACCATCACCAATCCCGAAGTGCTGGAACAGCCGCTGGTCACGCGCATCGCCTACCGGCTCGATAACGAGTTCCCGATCCGCGAATATGTTTGCTCGGAAAACAACCGGCTGACTACCGGGGCCGAGGGCGAAGGGGCCAATATCGACCTGGGCTTCGATCATCTCGACGATCCCGAATAGGCGCTAACCAAATCGCAAGGCTGGCGGCGGTAAGGCCTGTGCCGATGAACGCAGTACCGCCCGTCTTCGATCGCCCATACCCCCCGCGCCAGGGCCAGCGCCCCGGCGCGGGCAGCAGCGCCACGTCGATGCGCTGGCACGCGCTGGGCGATGCCGGTGCCGTGGTGGCGACCCTGGCCGGGCTCGCGCCCGAACCGGCCAACCGGCAGCTGCGCAATTTCCCGGTCCTGATTCGCGATTGTGTTCCATGGCGCCGCGACCTGGCCGAAAACGCCGTGGCCGATCTGGCCGCAGTGATGGAACCCGGACTGTCGGCCCTGCTGGCCATCAATGCCCGCGGAGCCGATGCCCGGCCCGCCGCCCGCGCCTTGTGGCATGAATTCGCCCAGGCGCGTGCCGCGATCATGGCGCTGGTGCCGGCCAAGGATAGCAATGGGCCGCTTCGAAGCGCCTGATTGTCTGCCTGCGGCTTGACCGTGTTCACATTTCGTTCCAGTTTCGCCGTATGCCCGATTCGTTTCCTGCACCGCTGCGGACTGCTCCACTGACCGGCCTGGCCGGATACCGTTCTTTGGCCGTGGCGCGCGGGATCTGCCGCCTGTTTGCCCGCAACGACATCTGGGTGATCCCCGAAATGCCGCTGCGCAACGGGCGGCGGGCAGACCTGATGGGGGTCGACCCCAAGGGCCGTATCGTGATTGTGGAGATCAAGTGCGCGCGGGGTGACCTGATGGGCGATGGCAAGTGGCCCGATTACCTGGATTTCTGCGACCGCTTCTTCTGGGGCCTGCCGCCCGAACTGGACCGCGCCTGCCTTGAAGGAGAGGATTTCCGGCCAGACCTGTGCGGCGTGATCGTGGCCGATGAATACGATGCAGAGATCATCCGCCCCGCACCCACGCATCCACTCGCCCCGGCCCGCCGCAAGGTCGAGGTGGAGCGCCTCGCCCGCGCCGCGCTGCGCCGCCATGCGGTATTGTTCGATCCGCAGTGTGCGCCCTGGGCCGCAGGGCGCGGGGACTAGAATCGGGTGGACTGGACCCGAAGGTCCGCCTGTCCCTGCGCGCGCAGCTTTGCTAACGGGTTGCCGTGAATTCCGCCATCATCCTTTCCGCCGTGGCCATGACGGTGATCGTGGGGGTGCGCTATCTGATCACCAGCGGACTGTTCGCCTGGGCCACGCACCGGGTCCGGCCGGGCCTGTACCTGGGGTTGGAGCCGCAGATCCGGCGCGAAATCGGCTGGTCGCTGCTGTCTGCCGCGATCTATGGCGTGCCCGCCGGCCTGGTGGCCTGGGCCTGGCAGGATCTTGGCTGGACGCAGATCTACAGCGATCCGCTGGCCTGGCCTTGGTGGTACATGCCGCTCAGCCTGCTGGCCTACCTGTTCCTGCACGACACCTGGTTCTACTGGACCCACCGCTGGATGCATGTGCCGCGCTGGTTCCGGCTGGCCCATGCCGTGCACCACGCCAGCCGCCCGCCCACGGCCTGGGCAGCGATGAGCTTTCATCCGATTGAGGCAATCACCGGCGCGCTGGTAATCCCCGCGCTGGTGTTCATCATTCCGGTCCACGTGGGTGTGCTGGGGCTTGTACTGCTGATAATGACGGTTATGGGCGTGACCAATCATATGGGTTGGGAGATGTTTCCCCGCTGGCTTGTTCATTCCCGAGCAGGCAACTGGCTGATAACAGCCAGCCACCATCAGCGGCATCATGACGAGTATTTATGCAACTTCGGGCTCTATTTTCGTTTCTGGGACCGGTTGTGCGGCACCGACCGCGGCTTGTCGGCGCGTTCAATGTATTGATGCTGGCGGCGTTCGGCGCAGCGGCCCTGGCCGCGCTGCCCGCAGCTTCCGCCGAACCTTCCACCACTGTGCGCATCGCAGTGTCCGGACTGCGCAATGTCGATGGAATGGTGCAGGCCTGCCTAACCACCCAGCCGCGCCACTTCCCCGATTGCCGTGACGATCCCACTTCGCACCAGCTGAGCGTGCATGCGGCGACCGGGCTGGTGCTTAACTTCGATCACGTCCAGCCCGGCACCTATGCGGTGGCGCTGCTGCATGACGAGAACGGCAATGGCCGGGCCGACCGGGTGCTGTCGATGATCCCGCGCGAGGGATTCGGGTTTTCGCGCGATGCGCCGGTCCGCATGGGTCCGCCGGGATTCGATGAAGCAGCCTTCGATGTCGGGGCATCGCCGGTCCGCCAGACGATCCGCATGCGATACCTGCTCTAGGGTCCTGACCCTAATCGGCGCAACTTCACCGAATATTTACCACGTCGCGCCAAAAAGGCCCCGATTGAAAGATTTGGGGATTCACCTGCGATGGATACGTTGCGCGGCAATTTCGGGGCTTATGACAGCCCGCTCGGGGCCGACAGACTGGATGACGACGACGTCGATCACGCCGAATCGGGGCATGGCGCCCCGCCGCCCGAAATCGGGGCCGACGAACGGCGCATGCAGGTGCGGGCCTACAATTTCTGGGCCGGCCTGCTGGAAGACCGCAATTTTCCCCATGTCGAGGATCTCGACCCGAACCTGCTGCCCGATTTCGGCCCGCATGGCGTGCTGCTGGATTTCTCCAAGGGTATCGAGGATCCGCTGGTTACCTTCCTGGGTGCGGCCCTGGCCGAGGAATGCGGGGCCAGCGGGGCGATCATCAATCGCCTGTCCGATGTGCCGTCGCGCTCGCTACTGTCGCGCATTACCGATCATTACATGCAGATCATCGCCAATCAGGCGCCAATCGGGTTCGAAGCGGAATTCGTCAACCAGCGGGCCAACACGATTGCCTATCGCGGCATCCTGCTGCCGTTTTCCAGCGATGACGAGACGATCGATTTCATATTCGGCGTGATCAACTGGAAGGAGCTGGCCGACGCCAGCACCACCGACGCGCTGCTGCTCGAAATCGGCCAGGCGCTGGATGTCGAAGAAGCCGCAGCCGAACTGGCCGACTGGGCCGATGGTCCCAATGCCGGCGGTGCCAGCCCAATCGGCAGCGCTACCGGAAGCGGCTACGAATCTGGCCTGCCCGTACCCTCGTTCGGGCTGGACGACGAGCCGCAGGCAATGGCCATCAGGCCCACTGCTATTATCCCTGAAATTGCCCCGCTTGCGGCATCGTTCGAGCCCGAATCGCTGGCCGACTGGCTGGCCGCAGCGCGCGAACAGGCGTTCGAGGCCCGCAGCACCGAGGATCGCACCCGCAGTGCCTTGTACGAGGCAATCGGCCGGGCGCACGATTTCGCGCTGGCCGCGGCCGCAGCGCCCGCCGAATTTGCCGAAATGCTCGAGGATGCCGGGCTGGCCATGCAGCAACGCGCGCCGATGACCCCCCTGGTCAAGCTGGTGTTCGGGGCCGATTATGACAAAACCCGGCTGACCGAATATGCCACCGCCCTGATTCACGCCCAACGCGTGGGCGTGCCGCAGGGCCAACTTGCCACCTACCTGGCGCAAGCCGAAGGCGGGCTGAAGGGTGTCGTGACAGGCGAACGCCAGCTGCGCCGCAACCCTGCGCCGCGCCTGGTTGCCGCCGGACCGCGCAAGACCGTGGCCCGCAAGCTGAGGGCCATCGCGCCCACCTCGTTCGCCGATCTCGCCACCGATGGGGCGGAATTTGCGCTGGTCATGGTTCGCCGTTCGGCTGGCGTGATCGAAGTGCTGGGCGAAGTGCCGGACGACGTGGCGCTGGTCGAACGTGCGGCGCACAGGCTGGCGGGCTGAACCTGACAAACAGAACGGGGCGCGCTGGCTTCGGGCCGGGCGAACCGGCCAAGTCTTCAGTTCCCGTTCAGGGCAGGGCGCGCTAGCAAGTGCGACATGCGCGTCCTTGCCCACCTGCTCGCCCCCCTGATTGCCGGAATTGCGCTGGTTTCGGCTGGCGCGAACCCGGCTGCCGCGCAAAGCATCCTGCGCGATGCCGAAACCGAACAATTGCTGCAGGATATGGTCGATCCGCTGACCGAAGCGGCCGGACTGGGCGCAGGCGCGGTCGACGTGGTGCTGATCAACGACAATTCGATCAACGCCTTCGTGGCCGGCGGACAGCGGATCTATGTGCATTCCGGGCTGATCGCCACGGCCGATACCGCGATCGAGGTGCAGGGCGTGCTGGCGCACGAACTGGGCCACATCACCGGCGGCCACATCATCCGCCACTCCGAAGGCGCGGGCAATGCGACGCGCATCACCGTGCTGTCCACCCTGGCCGGGATTGCCGCCGCGCTGGCCGGCGGGGGCGAGGCGGCGATGGGCGTGATGGCGCTGGGCCAGCAAGCCGCCATGACCAGTTATCTCGGTTTCCGGCGTGACCAGGAAGCCAGCGCCGATGCGGCCGGGGTAGCCTATCTTTCTGCCGCCGGGATCAGCGGACGCGGCAGCCTGGAATTTTTCCGCAAGCTGCAGAGCTATGAATTCCGCCGCGGCATCCCGCAGGAAGCCGAATATGCCCGCACCCACCCGCTGTCGGGTACCCGCATCGCCACCCTGCGGGCCGATTACGAAGCGGATGCAGCGTGGGAGGCGGTAGACGATCCGGCGATGCAGGACCGGTTCATGCGGATCAAGGCCAAGCTGTTCGGCTATCTGGCCACGCCCGAACGAACGCTGGCGGCCTATCCGGTGTACCTGACCGGGATCCAGGCCCGCTATGCCCGCGCCTATGCCTATCACAAGGATGCCCGGGTGGACCTGGCGCTGGGCGAGGCCGAGGCCTTGCTGGCGGCCGAACCCGACAATCCCTTTTTCCTTGAACTGAAAGGCCAGATCCTGCTCGAATCGGGTCGTCCACGGGAAGCGCTGGAACCTTTGCGGCGGGCCGTTGCCTTGACCGGATCGAACCCGCTGATCGCGCCGATGCTGGGCCATGCGCTGATCGCCACCGAAGATTCCTCCTATCTGGAAGAGGCCGAACAGGTGCTGCGCGCCGCTGTGGGACGCGATCGGGAAAATCCCTTCGCCTGGTACCAGCTGGGCGTGGTCTACGGGCAGCGCGGCGACATTCCGCGCGCCCAGCTCGCCAGCGCCGAACAGCAGATCATGAGCGGTAACCCGCGGGCCGCCCTGATGAGCGCGCGCGGTGCCGAACAAGCCCTGCCCACCGGCTCGCCCGACTGGATTCGCGCACAGGACGTTGGCCTGCAAGCGCGGGCACAGATTGAACGCGAGGACGAACGCGACTAGCAGGCTGGATATGCGCTGGATTGCCACCATTGTCGTTTCGCTGCTTGCCGGTTTTGCCGGGGCGGCAGCCTTTGCCCTTTCCGGACTGGCGGATCGCCAGACCGAGGCCTGGTTGATGGATAATCCCCAGGTTCTGCCCGAAGCCATGGCCGTGCTGCAGCAGCGCGAGACGCTGGAACGGATCGAGCCGCTGCGCGCCGAGCTGGAGGCACCCTATCCCGGCGCGGTGCTGGGCAATCCGCAGGGCACCATTACGCTGGTGGAATTCACCGATTACGCCTGCTCCTATTGCCGCCAGAGCGTGCCCGATGTGACCGCCCTGATCGCCGCCAACCCGGACCTCAAAGTGGTTATCCGCGAATACCCGATCCTTACCGCCGAAAGCGCCGATGCCGCCCGCATGGCGCTGGCCGCCGCGCAGCAGGGCCGGTTCGAAGCGTTCCACAACGCCATGTTCGCCGCCGGACAGGTTTCGCCCGCCACGATCGAGGCGGCTGCCAGCGCCGCCGGGGTCGACCTGGCCCGCGCCCGCGCCGCGATCGAGGGTGGCCAGTTCGAAGCGCAACTGCAGAACAACGTGTTCATGGCGCAATCGCTGGGCATATCGGGAACCCCCAGCTGGATCGTGGGTGATCGCGCACTCGATGGCGCGGTTGGCCGCGAGGCGATCGGCCGGGCCATTACCGAGGCGCGCGACACCGCGCGCAACAGCTGACGGAGGCGGGCAGCGGCATGGCGCTCGGATGGTCCAGGGCCCCCAAAAAGGCCAAGCCACTGGCAGCGGGCACCATGGCCATGCTGCCGTTCAAGCCCACGCCGTTCTTTGCCGACAAGAACCAGGCATTCTGGCGATTGCAGCTGATCGGGTGGGGCGGGGCCATGCTGCTGCGATCGGCCACGGCGCTGACCAACCAGCCCGACCGTCCGCTGCTGTTCCTGGTGCAGGTGCTGATCGCCACCATCACCGGCTTTTCGATCAGCCTGATCCTGTCGGTCATCTACAGCTACCTGATCAACCGCCGCCCGCTGGTGACCTGGGGTGTGACGGTGCTGGCACTGGCGGCGGCGGTGTTCATATCGGCCTGTATCAACGCCTGGACCATCAGCTTGCGGCCCGAGGCGAGCGATACCAGCTTTGCCAGCCTGGTGCTGGGCGTGTTCTACCTGGATATGACCCTGCTGGGGGCCTGGTCGGCCTTGTACTACGCGATCAATTTCTTCCTCACGGTTGAGGAACAGAATGACCGGCTCGAGCGTCTGGAAGCACAGGCAACGGCTGCGCAGCTTGCCATGCTGCGGTATCAGCTGAACCCGCACTTCCTGTTCAACACGCTGAATTCGATCAGCACGCTCGTGCTCCTCAAACAGACTGCCCCCGCCAACGCCATGCTGACCCGCCTGTCGAGTTTCCTGCGCCACACGCTGGTAATGCAACCCGGCGCGCGGGTGACAATCGCCGAGGAAGTGGAGACGCTGCAGCTTTACCTCGAGATCGAGCGCATGCGGTTCGAGGAGCGGCTGCGCACCGAATTCCACATCGATCCGCAAGCGGCACAGGCGCTGATCCCGTCAATGCTGCTCCAGCCGCTGGTCGAAAACGGGATCAAGTATGGCGTTTCGGCCCAGGAAGAAGGCGCCCGCATTTCCGTGGCGGCACAGGTGATGGGCAACCGGCTGCGCCTGACCGTGGCGGATACCGGCCCCGGCCTGCAAGGCTCGCGCCGCAACGACATTATCGACAGCAGCCCGGGCGCGGGTCGCGCAGTCTCCACCGGCGTGGGCCTGGCCAATATCCGCGACCGGCTGGCCCAGGCGTACGGCGAAAACCACAAGTTCGAGATTGTCACACCGCCTGGCGGCGGCTTTACTGTTGTTATCGAAATCCCCTTTGAACGGGATGTTTCTTCCGAGGGGGCGGAAGAGACCACATTGCCCGCAACCCCAGCTGCCGGACCGGCTCCGGCAGCGCAGCCGATTGGAACGATTTCATGACCATTCGCACCATCGTCGTCGATGACGAGAAACTGGCCGTCCAAGGCCTGCAACTGCGGCTGGAAGCCTTCCCCGATGTCGAGGTTATCGGCACCTGCGCCAATGGCCGCGAGGCGATCCGCGCGATCAAGACCGAAAAGCCCGATCTGGTATTCCTCGACATCCAGATGCCGGGGTTTGACGGGTTTTCCGTGGTCAAGGGCGTGATGGAGCTGGAACCGCCGCTGTTCGTGTTCGTCACCGCCTATCAGGAACACGCGATCCGCGCGTTCGAGGCCAATGCGGTCAATTACCTGATGAAGCCGGTGGACGAGGCCAAGCTGGCCGACACCATCGAACGCGTACGCCAGCGCCTGTCGGAAAAGCGCAGCGCCGAAGAAGCCGAAAAGCTGAAGGACGTGCTGGCCGAAGTCAGCCCCGAAAGCCTGGAGGAAATGTCCAGCGGGGAGGACGAGGTTTCCGCCCGGTTCGAGAAGATGATCAACATCAAGGACCGCGGCCAGATCTTCCGCGTCGATGTGGATACCATCGAGCATATCGAGGCCGCCGGTGACTATATGTGCATTTACACCGGCGACAATTCGCTGATCCTGCGCGAAACGATGAAGGATCTTGAACGCCGACTGGACCCGCGCAACTTCCAGCGCGTCCACCGCTCGACCATCGTCAACCTCGATCTGGTGCGCCAGGTAAAACCGCACACCAACGGCGAATGCTTCCTGGTGCTGGATTCGGGCGCAGAGGTGAAAGTGAGCCGGTCATACCGTGACGTCGTGGCCAGATTTGTGCATTAGTTGCGCTTCCTGCAGACCTGGACCTTCGTCAACTGCGGGGCCGTGATCGCCTTTGCCGCCAGCGTGCTGCTGATTGAATTGCCCGCGAAGATGTCGGCAGAGCCCAGCCTGCGGAACTATGTCCTGCACGCAATTCTCGCTGGCCTGGCGTGGCTGGTGCTGGCAGTGGTCCGCTTCCTGTATAATCAGAGCGAAACCCGCCAATGACCGCTTTCACCCTACCCGGCTTCGACCTCGCCCAGTTCGTCCGCGCCACGCTGGACGAGGACCTGGGCGTGGGCCTGCCGGGTGGCGGGCATGATGTGACGGCCGAAAGCGTAATCCCTGCGGATGCGCGGTTTTCCGGCGTGATGGACAGCCGCGATGCCGTGGTCGTCGCGGGCCTGCCGATTGCCGTAGCGTTCTTCCGCGCGCTCGACCCCGACATGGCAATCGAGGTGCTGGTTGAGGAGGGCGCGCAGGTTCCCGCCGGATCGGACCTGATGCGCCTGTCAGGCAATGCCCGCGCCATGCTGACCGCCGAACGCGCCGCGCTCAACACTGTGCAGCACCTGTCGGGTATCGCCACCATGACGCGGGCCTATGTCGATGCGATGGAAGGTCACGCAACCCTGCTCGACACCCGCAAGACCATCCCCGGCCTCAGGATGCTGGAGAAATACGCCACCCGGATGGGCGGAGCGAAAAACCACCGCATGGGTCTGTGGGATGCCGCGATGATCAAGGACAACCACGTGGCCGTGGCGGGCAGCGTGGGCGAGGCGGTGCGCCGTGCGGTGGATGCGGGCGTGACCAGCATCATCTGCGAGGTTGACCGGATCGACCAGATCGAACCCGCACTGGCCGCTGGCGCCAGCCACCTGTTGCTCGATAATATGGACGTAGCCACCCTGCGCGCTGCTGTGGAGATAGTCGCCGGCCGCGTGCCGACTGAAGCGAGCGGCGGCATCAATCTCGACACCATCGCTGCCAAGGCCGCAACGGGCGTCACCTATGTTTCAGTCGGGCGGCTCACCCAGAGCGCGCCCGCCGCCGATGTAGGGCTGGACTTTACTCCGCTTTGAGAGCCTTTGCGGCCCTGTTGGTGCTGGCCGCCAGCCACGGCGGAGCAGCCTTGGCCCAGGCCTATCAATGCACCATTCCCACCGCCCCCATGTCCGTCCCGCGAATCGAGCAGGACGGTCCCACGCGGCTGATGCCGGTGGCCAGCTATACCCTGGCGCTATCGTGGAGCCCGGAATTCTGCCGCAATCGCGAGGATAACCCGCGTAATGCCCGGCAGTGTTCGGGACAGGGCGGGCGATTCGGCTTCGTGGTGCACGGCCTGTGGCCCGAAGGGCGCGGCGAAAGCTGGCCGCAGTGGTGCCCCACCCGCCGCCAGCCGCCGCCCGCGCTGGTCCGCCAACAGCTGTGCACGACGCCCGATGCGCGGTTGCTGGCGCACGAATGGGCCAAGCACGGCAGCTGCATGGTCGGCACGCCCGAGACGTACTTCGGCGTCACCCGCGTGCTGTACAATTCGCTGCGCCTGCCCGATTTTGATCGCCTCTCGCGCCGTGAAGGGCTGACAGCGGGCGCGATTCGCGAAGCATTTGCCGATGCCAACCCGCACTGGGAGCCTGAACACGTGGGCCTGCGCGTGAACGAGCGCGGCTGGCTCACCGAAATGCGCCTGTGCTACGATCGCCGCTTCCGCCCTGCCCGCTGCTCGCCGGGGCGTTACGGACCGGCCGACGGAACAGAGGTCAGGATCTGGCGGGGATTGTAACCGGCATTTCCGCGCAAATCCGTTCGACGACCAGCCGAACCATAGGCCAAAGGCCGCCCGCAGGTGCCCTGCAGCGCAGCGGAAGGATCAGCACCGAGGACCGATCGCCCGGATGGGCGAGCGGAAAACAAAAGAATCACCGCCGCGTCGCAAAAAACCCGCGCAGCAATTCCGCCGCCTCACCCTCGCCCATGCCCGAATAGACCTCGGGCCGGTGGAGGCATTGCGGCTGGTCGAACACCCGTGCGCCGTGTTCCACCGCGCCGCCCTTGGGATCTGGCGCGGCGTAATAGACCCGGCCGATTCGCGCGTGGCTGATTGCGCCTGCACACATCGCGCAGGGTTCCAGCGTGACATACAGATCGCAGCCTTCCAGCCGTTCCTGCCCCAGCGCCTGTGCCGCGCGGCGTATGGCCAGCATTTCGGCATGCGCGGTGGGATCGTGCAATGTGCGGGGCTGGTTGTGCGCCGCGGCGATCACCTCGCCCTGCCGCATTACCACCGCGCCCACCGGCACTTCGCCCGCCTCGGCCGCCAGTCGCGCCTGTTCAAGCGCCTGCTGCATGGGTAGGGGGATGGGCCAGCGGGTCATGCAAGGGCGCTAACCTTTGGCAGCACCAACTGCAATGGCGCGCGGCATGGCCCCCAATTGCTTGACGACCCCCATGCCCCACTGTATGCGCCCGCCTTCTTCCGGCTCAAGGTCGGCAACCGATTCACACTCGCAAGAGAGATTTTGTCATGTCGCGCATCTGCGAACTTACCGGCAAGGGCCGCCAGGTCGGCCACAACGTCAGCCACGCCAACAACAAGACCAAGCGCGTTTTCCTGCCCAACCTGCAGAACGTCACGCTGATCTCGGAAAAGCTCGATCGCAGCTTCAAGTTCCGCGTGTCGACCCACGGCCTGCGCTCGGTCGAGCACAACGGCGGGCTGGATAACTGGCTGATGAAGACCAACGACGAGAAGCTGTCGACCACCGCCGTAAAGGTGAAGCGCGAACTCAAGAAAGCGCTCGCCGCCGCCTGATTCGCCGTAATGGCATCATGACAAGGGCGCCCGCCGCATGGCGAGGCGCCTTTTTCATTGCCCGGCTTCAATTTTCCGCAGGCTGGTCCAGTTCAGGCTGGTCCGGTTCAGGGGGTATCCAGCGCAGCTTGGCCAGCAGGCTGCGCTGCACGGCAGAACGGTTGTCGTCCGACGCCAGCCACACATTTACCGCCCCGCCGGCAATCGCCGCAGCAGCGCCCTCACCCGGCGGCTCTATACTCAGGGCCTCCCAGTTGTCGCGCGGGACCAGCTGTTCCAGTTCGGCCAGCACGGTCACTGGCCACGGAGTAGCCGAATCGATCTGGTCCGAATCGATCTGGGCCGGATCAGCCAGGGCAATCAGGCTTTCGAACACCGGCAGGTGCCAGCCCACCTTGCGTAGCAGAATCAGCACCCGCCCATCGGGCAACTGCGCCATGTCGGTCGGCGAAAAGCCTTCCGGCCAGGAGACAGGGAAGCGCTGCGGTTCTGCCCCTTCCGCCGGATCGTCGGGATAAATGAACCCCTCGCCGCCGGTTTCACGCAACACGATGAAACGCCCATCGGCCAGGCGGGCCATCGCCTCGATCCCGCCGTTCCTCTGCCAGCCGGCTGTATAGGCAGGCTCCACGAAAGCCTCGGGCTCCCCGGTCACCGAATAGCGGTAGATCGTGTGGCGGCTTTCATAGCCCACCCAATATTGCCCGGTCTGCGGATGGTAGGTGACCGATTCGATATCGAGCAGGTCGATCACCGGGATGCCGGTGGGATAAAGCTGGCGGATGGCAGCCGGGCCGCGCCTGACATCGGGGCGCGGGATGGTCAGCAGCCAGCCCTTGTCGGAAAACAGCCGGACAATCTCCGGTCCGGGCGGGGCCAGCGCCGAATAGCCGCCGAAGTTCTCGGCAAAGCCGTGCAACTGCCACAGGCCCAGCACTTCGAACCCTGCAACCGGGCTGTTGTCGAAGGGTAGGGCGGTGACAGTGACATTTGCCGATGCCCGGTCACCCACCGTGCTGCGCAGCCAGGTGCCGGGCGCGAGCAGCGCGATGAGCAGCACGATTCCGGCCAGGCGGCGGGCTTTGACCGACCCGGTCAGGGCATGGGCCCGAGAAACAGCAGGGGATCGAGCCGGGCGTCGCGCCACTTGATGCTCCAGTGAAGGTGCGGGCCGGTAGCACGCCCGGTGGCACCGATGCGGCCGATCGGCTGGCCCTGGCGCACCACGTCACCTTCGCGCACCAGCAGGGCGGAACTGTGCAGGAAGGCACTGTTGAGGCCGTGCCCGTGATCGATGATCAGCAGGTTGCCTTCCAGGCTGAACGGATGATCAGTGGCCAGCGTCACCACGCCGTCTGCCGGGGCGACATAGGTGGTGCCGCTGCCCCCGGCGATGTCGAGGCCCGAATGATAGGCTCCCTCTTCCCCGCCGCGATAGATCCGCTGCGAACCGAACCGGCCCGAGATGCGGCCCGATGCCGGCCAGATGAACGATTGCGCCCAGCCGGTCGATGGCGCGTTGACCTCGCGCGCGGCGTTGATGCGGGCAAGTTCGGGGCGGCGCAATTCCATGAACGCGGCGGTCGATCCGCCGGGGCTGCGCGCCACATTGACCCGTTCGATCTGCCAGGCGCGGGGGGATACGGCCACGGTCTCGGTCACCTGCCGCCCATCGGCCAGGGTCGCCACCAGCAGCGCCTGGTTGCCGGCATCGCGGTCGAACGCGGCAAAGAAACGGCCCTGTGGATCGAGCACCAGCGCCTGTTCGCCCAGCCGGGCGGCAACAGTGCCGACTGGGGTCTGGCCGCGAATCCAGCCGCCCTGCGTCAATTCGCCGGTATAGGAGAACGGGGTGAGCGCGATCGGCGGGGGCGGGGCAGGAACAGGGGGGGCAACCGGCTGCACAACCGGCGCATTTACCGTAGCCTGCGGCGGCGGCGGGGCATCGCTGGCGGGGACCACCTGGCATCCGGCCAGAACGAACACGGCGGATCCAAGCGGCAGTGACAGCCTGAACGGTTGCCGCATGCGGCTAAAGCTCCAGGGCGCGCTGGGTGGAAATCTCGGCGCTGGCATAAGGCTCCTGCCGCTCCACGCTCCAATACCGCAGTTCCTCCAGATCAACGGCTACGCCGGTGACGGCGCACAGCACGAAAGTGCCGGGGCGGATCACGCGAAAGCCGTTGGGGCCATAGATCAGGGTGGCGGGTTTATCCGAAGATGACATCAACATGGGGCGGTCTCTATCAACAGGTGGGCATCAAAGCAATTTGGGCTGGCTGTTTGCGGGCTCAGCCGGTTTGGCCCCCGGCTTGGGCGCGGCAGGGCGCTTTGCCCCCGCAGGCACCACATCCAGATCGCCATCGGCAAAGCGGATAGCAAGGATCGCCTGTCGCTGGGCTGAAGCGCGGCTGGTGACTGCGTGCCCTTCGGCATCGAGCACCATCGCATAGCCGCGCTGCAAGGGCCGTTCCGGATGCAGGGTTTCTGCCAGCCGCGCCAGGGCCGCCAGGCGCTGCTGGCGCTCGGCCAGAGGGCGCAGCACCAGCGCAGGGGTGAGTCGCACGCCATCCAGCCGCCCCCTCGCATCGCGCGCAGCCCGCTGGAGCATGGCCGGCGACAGCCGCAGCGCGCCCAGTTTTTCGCGTCCCGCCGCCGCCCGATCCACCAGAGCGCGGCGCAGACGTTCGCCCAGATCATCCAGCTTCTGCGCCTGGGGTTGCAACAAGTTTTCCGGGCGCGGCAACCTCTGCGCCCGCGCTGCCAGCCGCTCGCGCCCCAGCGTGACCGGACGGGCCGCGCACTTGCGCTGGCGCAGGCCCAGTTCAGCCAACGTAGTGGCAAGGTCTGCCCGCACCGGCACGGCCATTTCGGCTGCCGCCGTGGGTGTGGGCGCGCGGCGGTCGGCGGCAAAATCGCACAGTGTGGTGTCCGTCTCATGCCCTACGGCGCTGATCACCGGAATAGGCGAATCCGCCACGGCGCGGACCACCACTTCCTCGTTGAAGGCCCACAAGTCCTCGATCGAGCCGCCGCCGCGCGCCACGATCAGGAGGTCGGGCCGCTCGCCTGCGGGCATGGCACCGAACCCGCGCACCGCTGCCGCAACTTGCGCCGCCGCACCGTTGCCCTGCACCAGCACCGGCCAGACCATGACATGGCTGGGAAAGCGGTCCGCCAGCCGGTGGATAATATCGCGAATCACCGCGCCCGTGGGCGAGGTCACCACGCCGATGCGGCGCGGGATGAACGGCAGCGGGCGCTTGCGTTCGGGCGCGAACAGCCCCTCGGCCGCCAGCCGGGCCTTGGTCTTCTCCAGCAGGGCGAGCAGCGCGCCTTCGCCGGCGATCTCCATGCTCTCCATCACGATCTGGTATTTGGAGCGCCCCGGAAAAGTTGTGATCTTGCCGGTGACGATCACCTCGATGCCATCTTCCGGGCGGAAGGCCAGCCGCTGGACCGAACCCTTCCACATCACCGCATCCAGCACCGCGCCTTCATCTTTCAGGCTGCAATAGAAATGCCCCGATGCCGCGCGCTTCACGCCCGAAAGCTCGCCCCGCAGGCGCACGAAGCCGAAGCGGTCCTCCACCGTGCGCTTCAGCGCCTGCGAAATCTCGGTGATGGACAGGGCTGCGGAATTGTCCCCGCTGCGTGACTTGGCTACCAGCCCATCTTCTGCAGAATCGAAATCGGAATTGGAGCCGGGCATGAACATCCTCTTGCTGGGATCGGGCGGACGCGAACATGCGCTGGCCTGGAAGCTGGCGCAATCCCACGCGATTGCCACCGAAGGCGGCAAACTGTTCGCCTGCCCCGGCAACCCCGGCATAGCGCAGTTTGCGGAATGCTTCGAGACCGACGTGACCGATCACGAACTGGTGCTGGCGGTGTGTGAGCAGGAGCATATCGGGCTGGTGGTCGTTGGCCCGGAGGCTCCGCTGGTCGATGGGCTGGCCGACAGCTTGCGGGCAGAAGGCGTGGCGGTGTTCGGGCCATCTGCCGCCGCCGCGCAGCTTGAAGGCAGCAAGGGCTTCACCAAGGACCTGTGCGCACGGGCCAACATTCCCACCGCCGGTTATGTCCGCACAACCTCGCTGGAACAGGCGAAAGCCGCGCTGGGTGGGTTTACCGCACCCTATGTGCTGAAAGCCGATGGGCTGGCGGCGGGCAAGGGCGTGGTCATCGTCGAGAGCCTTGCCGAGGCCGAAGCTGCGCTGGAAGACATGTTCGACGGCGCTTTTGGCGATGCCGGCAGCGAAGTGGTGATCGAAGAATTCATGACCGGCGAGGAAGTAAGCTTCTTTGCCCTCACCGATGGTGCCACCATCCTCTCGTTCGGCACCGCGCAGGATCACAAGCGCGTGGGCGATGGCGACACCGGCCCCAACACCGGCGGGATGGGCGCATACAGCCCCGCCCGCGTCCTGACACCGGAATTGCGGGCCGAGGCACTCACCCGCATCATCGCACCCACCGTGCGGCAGATGGCGGACGATGGCACGCCTTACGTGGGCGTGCTCTATGCCGGGCTGATGTTGACCGACGAAGGCCCCAAGCTGGTCGAATACAACTGCCGCTTCGGCGATCCGGAATGCCAGGTGCTGATGATGCGGCTGGAGGATGACCTGGCCGATTACCTCTATGCCGCCGCCACCAGTGCGCTGGCCAGCATGCCGCCGCCGAAGTTTTCGAGCGACGTTGCGCTGACCGTGGTGATGGCGGCCAAAGGCTATCCCGCCACGCCGGAAAAGGGCGGTTTGATTTCGCTGGGCGAGGCCGAGGCAGGCGGCGCGATGGTATTCCACGCAGGCACCGTGCTCGACGAGGAAGACGGTTCCTTACGCGCCAACGGCGGCCGCGTGCTCAACGTCACGGCACGTGGGGCTGATGTAAAGGCGGCGCAGGCAGCGGCCTATGCGGCGGTCGACAAGATCGACTTCGCCAGCGGGTTCTGCCGGAGGGACATCGGCTGGCGGGAAGTGGCGCGGGGGTGAGAGGACACTTTCCTACAGCCCTCGCCCGCGCCTAACCCCGGCGCGGCTCTTTCAACTGTCGATCACTCAACTGTCGATCACATGGCGCATGAAGGGCGTGTTTTCTTCCCGGCAGGTGTCACTTTGTCCCGGCGGACACAACTCTATGTAAATACGTTATAATCGCTTTAAATTCGTGGGTGACAGCGTGTCACTTGTGTCACCTTTGATCCGGCTTTGAAGCCGGATCGGCAAATGCCTCGCCGCTGGCCGGGTGGGCATAGTGGAACGGCGGGAAACGGCGGCCCAGCGCCTGGTTCACAGGCACCGATGGCCGATCTGGCGGGAAGTCTTGGCTTGGTGGGCCACTGTCGAATACGGCCTGATCGAATCCCGCGATCTGGAAGTAGTAGGTTGGCACCCACCACAGCCGCTTGATCCGCCAGCCATCGGCCTGCTTCACATAGCTGTTTTCATAAAGCCCTTCGGCCAACAGGAACTTGCCCGAACCGGGCGGCGAATTGCCCTGCACTTGCGCCCGCGCCCGGCACTGCGCGGTCAGGCCATCAGCAGCCACGGTCACCAGCGGCTGGAGCTGGATATGATGGATGATTTCGTCTTTCAGCAGCCCCCAGCGCCCGCCGCCCAGCCCCTGTTCGAGGAAGCGGTGGATACGCTCCTTGCCGACATATGCCCCGCGCTGGCCGATCTCGATTTCCGGCCCACCGCCCTCCGACGCGTCGTCGCAGAACAGGCCGACCATCGCATCCCACATGCGGTTATCTATGTAATAGCCGTACTGGTATTGCAGGCGGACGATCGCGTCCTTGTCCTCCAGCGCCTGCAGCCGATTGCGCAGTTCGGCTATTTCGGCTGCAAGCGCGGATAGATCGGTCATCCCAGCTTGGCTTCCATCAGCGCCGCCAGGTCCGCCTCGGGCCTTGCGCCGTAGTGGCTGATGATTTCAGCCGCAGCGATGGCACCCATGCGCAGGGACACGTCCAACGGCTTGCCCTTGACGTATCCGGCCAGGAACCCGGCGGCAAACAGGTCGCCCGCGCCGGTGGTGTCGACCACATGGTCCACCGGCTCGGCGGCGACTTCGGCGCGTTCACCGTGGGCCACGGCCACCGCACCCTGTTCGCTGCGGGTAACCACCAGCACCGGCACGCTGGCCAGGCTGGCCAGACCCGCCTCGAAATCGTCCTCACCCGTCAGCGCGGCCAGTTCGCCTTCGTTGGCGAACAGGATGTCAATCAGGCCATCGGCGATCAGCTGGCGGAAATCCGCACCATAGCGGCTGATCACGAAGGTGTCGGACAGCGTGAAGGCGACCTTGCGCCCGGCAGCGCGGGCGCTTTCGATTGCCCGGCGCATGGCGGCGCGCGGCTCTTCAGGATCCCACAGGTAGCCTTCGAGGTACAGGATGCTGGCCCCGCCCACGGCCTCCTCGTCCAGCGCGGAGGCGGGCAGGTACTGGCTGGCACCCAGGAAGGTGTTCATCGTGCGCTGGCCATCGGGGGTGACGAAGATCAGGCAGCGGGCCGTCGCAGGCTCGCCCGTGCGGGCAGGCACGTCAAAATCGATGCCCACGGCGCGGATATCGTGGGCGAACACCTCGCCCAGCTGATCATCCGCAACCTGGCCAACGAAGGCGCACTGGGCGCCAAGTGCAGACAGGCCGGCCAGCGTATTGGCCGCCGAACCGCCCGAAATCTCGCGTGCCGGGCCCATCGCATCGTACAGCGCGGAAGCCTGGGCATCGTCAATCAGGGTCATGCCGCCGCGTGCCATGCCCAGTTCCTCGATCAGCTCGTCCGAGCAGGAGGCCACTACATCGACAATCGCATTGCCGATGGCGATTACATCATAACGAGGTGCGGACATGAAAATTCCCGTAAGTATGGTGAGACGTGTACGATTGACTTGGCCGCAAGCTCGGGCAATCGCAAGTGTCGATGGCCGCCGTTCTCACCAGCTTGCTCCGCGCCCTTGGCCAATTGGCCGATCCGGCGGTTCTGCGCGTGCTGGCCAAAAGCCTGGGCGTGACGATCACCGTGTTCCTGCTGGTGGCGACCATGGGCTGGTTCGCGTTCGACTGGCTGCTGGCCCGGGCGGGACTGGCCGATTCGCGCTTTGCCGGGGCGAGCGACCTGCGCGGCGCGGCATCGCTGCTGCTGGCGCTGGCCGGATTGTGGCTGGTGTGGCGGATCGTGGCCATGGCGGTAATCCAGTTCTTTGCCGAGGACGTGGTGCGGGCGGTGGAGGCACGGCACTATCCCCAAGCCGCCAGCGCCGCGCGCGATCTGCCCATGGCCGAGCAGGTCAAGGCCGGGCTTGGCAGCGCGGGGCGGGCGCTGGTGTTCAACCTTGGCGCGCTGCCGTTTGCGCTGTTGCTGCTGGTGACCGGGATCGGCCCCGCGCTGCTGTTCTGGGTGGTCAACGCCGTGCTGGTTGGGCGCGATTTGCAGGACATGGTCTGGCTGCGACACCGGCATTCGGGAGACGGCCTGTGTCCGGTTTCGCGGGGCGAGCGGCTGGCGCTCGGCGGCGTGATCGCCGCCCTGCTGGTGGTGCCGTTCGCCAATTTCATCGCCCCGGTGCTGGGGGCTGCGGGCGCGGCCCATCTGGTCCATCGGCCAAGACCTGTCCAAAGCAGCGGAACCTGACATGCGCCTGATAGCTGTTGCCCTGGCGAGCCTGGCGCTGGCCGCTTGCGCCACCTCCCGTCCGACGCCGCAACCGGTACCGCAAGCGCCGCCACCTGCGCGCCCGCCAACCGGTAGCCCCGCCGTGCCCCCCACCGTGCCCCCCACCGTGCCGCCGCCACCGCCGGTCGCCGGGTTCCGCATGCCTGAAATCATGCGCGGTCCGGGCCTCGACGGCGTGGTGCGCGAGCGAGCACCAAGCCTGCTGCGGCAGTTCGGCCAGCCCCGGCTGGATGTGACGGAGGGCGACATGCGCAAACTGCAATTTGCCAGCGAAGCATGTGTGCTCGATGTCTATCTCTATCCGCTGCGCCCGGGGGCGGACCCCGAATCGACCTGGCTCGAAGCACGCCGGTCAAGCGACGGGGCGGCGGTCGATCTGCTCGCCTGCATGCAGGCGCTGCGCCGGTCCGGTAACGAAAGCGGCAGGGATTGAAAGTAACGCGAAATTAAGCCTGGTGCGCGATAAATCCCCGCTGAAACGCAAGGGAACCGTACACCGATGACCGCCCAGTTCGCCGATCTCACCATCAAGGCCGCCACCGATGGCGCCATCTCCGATGCCGAAGTGCTGCATTTGCGCGCCTCGGGCTGGGCCGATGGTGCAATCCGGCGCGAGGAAGCCGAGGCGATTTTCGCGTTGCAGCAGGCAACCTCCAGCCCCACCCCGCTGTGGAGCGATTTCTTCGTCGAGGCGCTGGCCAACTTCGTGCTCAACGGCAGAGCCCCGCGCGGCTACGCCAGCGACGAGGAAGCGGCCTGGCTGATCGCCATGGTCGAGGCGGACGGCAAGGTCTGTTCGATGACCGAGCTGGAACTGCTGGTGCAGGTGATCGAGCGCGGGCTGAACGTGCCCGATGCGCTCAAGACCTATGTGCTGGGCGTGCTGGAAACAGCCGTGCTGACCGGCACCGGACCGACCCGCGATGGCGGCGAGCTGTCTGATACCCATGTCACCCAGGCCGAGGCAAAGCTGCTGCGCCGCGTGGTGTTCGGTTCGGCCAGCGACGCGCCCGCCGCTGTCAGCCGGCGCGAGGCCGAAATGCTGTTCCGCCTGAAGGATGCCACTCTCCAACAGGCCAATGCGCCTGAATTCCAGCGTATCTTCGTGCAGGGCGTGGGCAATTACCTGATGGGTTTCGCCAGCCAATCGGCCCATATCGACCGCGCCCGCATGCTCGAACTCGAAGCCTTCGTGGCCGACAATTCGGTCCGCGTCGGGCGGTTCATGGGGCAGATGGCCAGGTCTGCGCCCAATGCCTTCGGCGTGGTGTTCGGTCGCAAGGACGATGCCCTGCCGAGCCGCGAGGAGCAGGTGGCACAGGCAGCCGAATTCACTTCGATCGAGCGGGACTGGCTGGACGGGATGATGTCCGCGAACGGCGCGGTCGATGCCTATGACCAGGCACTGCTCGAATTCATCGCCGAGGAAGCAGGCCAGGCCTAACTCCGCGGCTGGAAGTCGCGGGCGATAAGCTGGCGCCAGCGGCGCTGGCGATGGCGGTAGAAATAGCGCGCAAAGGCGGCGGCCAGGCCGGTCACCGTGCCTGCCTCGATCTCCACCTTGTCGGTATAGCGGGTGCCGCCATTTTCCGGCGCGATCAGCATCAGGTGGTCCCACCGGGTCACCAGCCCGCCGCGCCCGTTATCGCGCAACACGTGGCCCCCGACGGGCGCGCCGCTGGTGGGATATTCGATCCCGATAACCTGTTCGCCCACCGGCAGCAGGCCATACAATCGCAATCCGGCGCGGTATTCGCCCGGTGACCAGATTTGCGGGAAATCGCCGCCGCGCGGATGGAATGTGAGCAATGGTGCCGCGATGTGTTGCAGCAATTGCGGACTTTGCACCTGCTCCCACGCCAGCGCGGGCGGGATCGGCAGCTGGCTGGTGATCTCGATCAGCGCCAAGATCAGACCATGAAGCTTTCACCGCATCCGCAGGCACCCTTGGCATTGGGGTTTTCGAACACGAAGCCGGCGGCAAAATCATCTTCGCGCCAGTCCATCGTGCTGCCGATCAGGTACAGCACGCTGGCGGCATCGATGTAGAACGTGCCTCCGGGGGTCTCGATCTTCTCGTCGAACGGGGTTTCCGCGGTGACGTAATCGACCGAATAGGCCAGGCCCGAACAGCCGCGCCGGGGCGTGGACAGCTTGACCCCGATGGCATCGGCTGGCGCGCGGGCCATCAGGTCGGTCACGCGCTGCTCGGCCGACGGGGTAAGGATCACGGCGACCGGACGGGCGCGGGATTTGGTGGTCGTCATGTCAGCCTCTTCTGCCAGAACAGCGCGGAGCCCGCGGCGGGATCAAGCTGGTAATCGCCATAGCCGCAGCTTGCGTACAGGTGGCGGGCGGCGGCATTACCGCTCAACACCTCCAATGTGACCTTTACCGCGCCGCGCTTCAAGGCCTCGGCCTCCACGCCGTGCATCAAGGCGCGGCCAATGCCGTGCCCGCGATGGCCGGGCGATACCGCCATGTCGTGGATGTTGACCAGCGGCGCGGCGGCAAATGTCGAATAGCCCAGGAAGCAATTGGCCAGCCCCACCGGCGCTCCATCTGCCCGCGCGATCAGCGAGAACGCGTGTGGGTTGGCGGCCAGATCTGCCAGCAGGTTGGCGCGGACATGGCCGGACAATGGCTCGCCCCCGCCCATCGGATCACGCGCATAGGCATCGAGCAAAGCCAGCAGGTCAGCCCCGTCCTGCGGGTCGGCATAGTCGGCCAGCGAGACCGTGAGGGTGGCGGTGGTTGTCAAAGCATTCCCAGTTCGAGGCGTGCTTCATCGCTCATCTTCGAGGCATCCCACGGCGGATCCCAAGTCACCACCACTTCGGCATCGCGCACCCCGGGGATCGCGCCGACGCGCAGCTCGATATCGGTGGGCATGGATTCGGCCACCGGGCAATGCGGGGTGGTGAGTGTCATGGTGATGGCAACATCGGCATCGGGCGTCACATCGACGCGGTAGATCAGGCCAAGGTCGTAGATATTGACCGGGATTTCCGGATCGAAAATGTCCTTCAGCGCCGCGATTACTTCCTCGTACAGGTCGCCGCCGGGCTCGACCGGGCTGAGGCCTGCGGGCTTTGCGGCAAGGAAGCCCTCCAGATAATCGCGCTTGCGGTCCAGCTTTTCGGCCGCCGTTTCAACCGGCACGTCCTCCGCCCCCAAATCCACTCGGGCGCGCGGCGGCTTGTCAGCAGCCTCGATCACTTCGGCGGCGGGTACGAAATCCTGCTTGTCCTCGGGCTTATCCATCAGCCGAAAATCCTCTTGGTGCGTTCGATGCCGCGGACCAGTGCGGCAATGTCATCGGGCGTGCTGTAAATTCCAAAACTGGCGCGCGCGGTGGCGGGCACGCCCAGATGCTCCATCAGCGGCTGGGCGCAATGATGCCCGGCGCGGATCGCGACGTTTTCCTCGTCCAGGATGGTGCCCAGATCGTGCGGATGCACCCCGTCGATCTTGAAGCTGACGATGCCCGCGCTGTCAGCCGGGCCGAACAGCGTGACATCGTTCATCTGGCCCAGCGCCTCGCGCAACGCCGCCACCAGATCGGCTTCATGCGCGTGGATCGCGTCCAGCCCGATGGCCGAGACATATTCGCACGCCGCGCCGAAGGCGATCGCCTCGGTAATGGCGGGCGTGCCGGCCTCGAACCGCTGCGGCGGGGGCGCGAAGGTGGTGCGATCAAACGTGACCTTGTCGATCATCGCCCCGCCGCCCTGGTATGGCGGCATGGCGGCAAGGATCTCCGCCCGCGCCCACAATGCGCCGATGCCAGTGGGGCCGTAAAGCTTGTGGGCCGAAAAGGCATAGAAGTCGCAGCCCAGCGCCGCCACATCCACCGGCAGGCGCGGCACGGCCTGGCAGCCATCGACCAGCAGTATCGCGCCCACGCCATGCGCCAATGCGGCTGCGCGTGGCACATCGAGCACGCTGCCGAGCACGTTGGACACATGGGCCAGCGCCACCAGCTTGTGCTGCGGGGTGAGCATGGCTTCGGCGGCATCGAGGTCGATCCGGCCATCGGCTGTCAGCGGGCAGACATCGATCAGCGCGCCCGTCCGCTCGGCCACCAGCTGCCACGGCACGATGTTGGAATGGTGTTCCAGCGTGGACAGCAGGATCCGGTCGCCCGGCTTCAGGTTGGCCCCGCCCCAGCTGGCGGCGACAAGGTTGATCGCTTCTGTCGCACCGCGGGTGAACACGAGTTCGTCCTCGTGCCCGCCGATGAAGGCGGCCACGCGGCGGCGGGCGGCTTCATAGCCCAGCGTCATGTTGGCGCTGCGGCCATAGACCCCGCGGTGGACGGTTGCGTAATCAACCCCCAGCGCGCGCGTCATGGCATCGATCACCGCCTGCGGCTTCTGCGCGGTGGCAGCGCTGTCGAGGTAGTGCCACGGCTCGCCACCGGGGGTGACGAGACCGGGGAAATCGGCGCGCGCCCGGTCGAGACGGGAGAGGGTGGCGGCTTGGCTCATGCCCGTGCCTCGAGCGATTCCAGCGCGGCGCCTTGCAACCGTTCCTGTTCCACCTCGTCCGCCAGGGCGGTAAAGGCATCGCCAATGAATGCGCGGATCAGCAACTGTTTGGCAACATCGGGCGCGATGCCGCGGCTGGCCATATAGAACCGCGCGGCCTCGTCCATCTGGCCGATCGCGGCACCGTGGGCGCATTTCACGTCGTCAGCGTAGATTTCCAGTTCCGGGCGGGCATTGGCGGTCGCGCCCTTCTCCAGCAGCAGCGCCTTGAAATCCTGCGCTGCATCGGTCTTCTGCGCATCGCGCGCGACATGGATGCGGCCGAGGAAATTACCGGTCGACTGGTCCCAGTGAACGGCACGGACAACCTGGTGGCTGGTGGCATCGGGTTCGGCATGGTCCAACCGGGTGACGAATTCGCGCGTGGCATCGCCACCACCAATGGTCACACCGCCGAATTCGAAATGGGCCGCCTTGGCCAGCCGCACTTCCACTTCGACGCGGGTGTAATCGTCGCCCGCGATCACGGCGAACAGTTCGGCCCGCCCGCCTTCGCCCACTGTGATGCGGATGCGGTGGAGTTCGGGCGCATTGCTGCCCAGCACCATGCAATGGCTGAGGGTTTCGCCCGCCGCGATGTCGACCAGCTTCCACTGCGCAAGATCGGGGCCAAGCCGTTCGAGCGCTGGAATATCGGCATAGCGCCATTCCTCGTCGCGGGTGGTTGGGAGTGTGGTTGCCATCAGACGACCGCCTCGTAACCCTCGCGCTCAAGGTCCAGCGCAAGGTCGGCCCCGCCGGTCTTGACGATGCGGCCCTTGGCCAGCACGTGGACGAAATCAGGACGCACATAATCCAGCAGGCGCTGGTAATGGGTAATCAGCAGCACGGCCTTGTCGGGCTTGCGCATGATCGCGTTGATCCCGCTGCCGACGATCTTGAGCGCATCGATATCGAGGCCGCTGTCAGTTTCATCCAGCACGGCAAACATCGGATCCAGGATGCCCATGTGGACCATTTCGGCGCGCTTCTTCTCGCCGCCGGAAAAGCCCACGTTCACCGGGCGCTTCAACATATCCATGTCGAGCTGCAGGAGGCCGGCCTTTTCCTTTGCCAGCTTGAGGAACTCGCCGCCGCTGAGCGGAGCTTCCCCGCGCGCCTTGCGCTGCGAATTGAGCGCCTCGCGCAGGAACTGCACGTTGGATACGCCGGGAATCTCGACCGGATACTGGAAGCCCAGGAACAGCCCGGCAGCGGCGCGTTCGTGCGGGTCGAGGGCCAGCAGGTCCACGCCGTTCAGCGTGGCCGAACCGCCGGTTACCTCGTACCCGGGCCGTCCGCCCAGCACATAGGACAGCGTGGACTTGCCCGCGCCATTGGGGCCCATGATCGCGTGGATCTCGCCCGCGTTTACCGTCAGGCTGAGGCCATTCAGGATGGTCTTCCCGCCCACTTCGGCGGTGAGGTTGTCGATTACCAGCATGTTCAAGTCCTGCCTCGCGGAGCGGGGCGGCCACTGGACGACCGGCCAGCGGGTGGTCGGCCACCGCGCATCTGGTCACCGTGGGCCCGGCGCGCCTTTTTCTTGTCTTCGATCCGCAGGCGCATGCCCGCGGTGATCCGTTCGAGCACTGCATCCATGTTTTCCAGCACGTCGCTGGCGGTGATCCGCATCACGCGGATGCCCACGGCTTCCAGGCTCTTGTCGCGGCGGGTGGCCAGGGCATCGGGCTCCTCGTCCTCGCCGATGTCATCGATCATGATCGCCATGCCGAGCGTGTGGCAGTTGAAATCCACGATCGCGCTGCCGACCACGGCATGCCGCTTGAACGTATGCTCGCCCAGATCGGCCTTGCTGAACTGCTCGGCCAGCGCGGTGTGCGCCTCTGTCGGATGCCGCCGCAATTCGCGCGCCTGCTCGTGCAGCACGTCGAGCCGCTTGTCGGAGATTTCCCAGCCACGACCGCGCTTCTTGATCGCAGGCGCTTCGGATTGCTCCTCGGGGGAGCGGAGCTGGAGGGTTTTCTTTTCGGTCACGATTCACTCATCCTGATGACGCGGGCTGGATCATCGACCTCTGCGCCGTTTATGGTTTCGCGCAGCGGCGGCTCAGCCTGAAGCGTGACTGGGTATTCTTCTCCACCAGGCGCAATGTGGCTCAACGGCGGGCGGCGCCAAGTCAGACCAAATTGGTCGCGGCGCGCGAGCCAAATCGCCAAGATGGCGGGAGCTGCAATCAACAGGCTGATGGCGAGAAACTGGATCACCCCACACTCCCCTCAAGCGAAATCGCCAGCAGCTTCTGCGCTTCGACGGCAAATTCCATCGGCAGCTCTTTCAGCACATCCTTGGCGAAGCCGTTGACGATCAGCGCCACCGCTTCTTCCGCGCCCAGCCCGCGCTGCATGGCGTAGAACAGCTGGTCGTCGGAAATCTTGCTGGTGGTCGCCTCGTGCTCGATCTGCGCGCTGGGGTTCTTCACCTCGATATAGGGTACGGTGTGCGCGCCACTGAGGCTGCCCAGCAAAAGCGAATCGCACTGGGTGAAGTTGCGCACATTGTCGGCATTGGCGCCCACACGCACCAGCCCGCGATAGGTGTTGTTCGAATGACCGGCCGAAATGCCCTTGGAGATGATGGTTGAGCGGCTGCCCTTGCCGTTGTGGATCATCTTGGTGCCGGTATCGGCCTGCTGGTAATTGTTGGTGACGGCAACCGAGTAGAACTCGCCCACGCTGTCCTCACCGTTCAGGACGCAGCTGGGGTATTTCCACGTGACGGCGGACCCGGTTTCCACCTGGGTCCATGAAATCTTGCTGCGCGCGCCCTGGCACAGGCCGCGCTTGGTGACGAAATTGTAGATCCCGCCCTTGCCGTTCTCGTCGCCCGGATACCAGTTCTGGACGGTGGAATACTTGATCTCGGCATCTTCCATCGCGACCAGTTCCACCACTGCGGCGTGGAGCTGGTTTTCATCGCGCATCGGTGCGGTGCAGCCTTCCAGATAGCTGACATAGCTGCCCTTTTCGGCAATGATCAGCGTGCGTTCGAACTGGCCGGTGTTCTCCGCATTGATGCGGAAGTAGGTGCTCAGTTCCATCGGGCAGCGCACGCCTTCGGGGATGTACACAAAGGTGCCATCCGAAAAGACCGCGCAGTTGAGCGCCGCAAAGAAGTTGTCGTGCACCGGCACCACGCGGCCCAGCCACTTCTTCACCAGATCTGGATAGTCACGGATCGCCTCGGATATGGAGCGGAAGATGACGCCTGCGCTCTCCAGTTCCTTGCGGAAAGTGGTGGCCACGCTGACACTGTCGAACACCGCATCGACCGCCACCTTGCGGCTGCTTTTTACGCCCGCCAGCAATTCCTGCTCGCCCAGCGGAATACCCAGCTTGTCGTAGACCGCTTTGATTGCCGGATCGAGATCATCGAGCGAATCGAGTTCGATCTTCTTCTTGGGCGCGGCGTAATAGAACGCATCCTGGTAATCGATCTTGGGAAAGCCGACCTTGGCCCAGTCAGGTTCCACCATGGTCAGCCAGTGGCGATAGGCTTTCAGCCGCCATTCGAGCATCCATTCCGGCTCGTTCTTCTTGGCGGAAATGAACCGGACCGTGTCCTCGCTCAACCCCTTGGGCGCGAATTCGGTTTCGATGTCGGCCGACCAGCCATGTTCGTAATCAGCCGCCTTGGCAGCGGCTTCGTGGGCGGCGCGATCCTGAATTTCGATTTCTTCGGTCATGCGGGCACCTGTTCTTTCAACCGGGCGAGTTCGGACAGGCGAACCTGTGCCAGCGCGCCGCGCATCGCCTTGTTCACCACGGCCCAGTGCGGCCGCACGCCGCATTGGGCTTCCAGCGCGCAATCATGGCGCCCATCCTCGACACAGGCGGTCAGCGCAATAGGACCTTCGACCGCCTCGACAATATCGGCCAGCGTGATCGCGGCGGCGGGGCGCGACAGCTGGATACCGCCGCCAGCGCCACGCATCGCTTTCAGCAGGCCGGCTTTCGACAGCGTGCTGACCAGCTTCTGCACCGTGGGCAGCGGCAGGCCGGTTTCCTGCGCCAGATCGCTGGCCGACACGCGTACCGAGCCGCAATGGCGCGCGGCGGCGCTCATCGTGACAACGGCATAATCGGCCATGCTGGACAGACGCATTGGGGTTTCCGGTGAACTGGTCCGTAATTGGACTGATTCGTTCCGATTTCACCTAGTGACGCGAATCCGCGGTTTCAACGATGCATCGCTTGTTGCGAGTCGTTAGCACAATCAGCCATTTGGGAGAGGGTGCCGCCCTGAGCAAAAAGGCCCGGGCAAGGCCTGGAAAAAAAGGGGCGGCCCCGCGTACGGAGCCGCCCTATATAGTCGAGAACCCGTCGCGTAAACGCGTCGAGCCCTTCGGGTCGCTCAAGTTTCCTAGCAGATTCGATTGCCCAGTCCTTGTAAGGACACGACAGAAGCGGTTGAAATCGGTGCGCCCTACTCCGATTTGGTCGCATTTTCACCGCAGGTGACACGGACCTGCACCTTTGCCATAGGCGGACCATGCTTTATCGCCTGATCCGCCCGGCCATTTTTGCCCTCGATGCCGAGCGCGCCCACCGGTTGACTGTGGCCGCACTCAAGCTGTGGAGCCCGCCGGCACCAAACTTTGTCGCCGGCCCGTTGGCGACGCAGGTGGCGGGCCTGCAATTCCCCAACCCTGTCGGCATGGCGGCCGGGTTCGACAAGGATGCCGAGGTGCCCGATGCGCTGCTGGCACTGGGATTCGGTTTCGCCGAGGTCGGCTCGATCACCCCGTTGCCCCAGTCCGGCAACCCCAGGCCGCGCCTGTTCCGCCTGGTCGAGGACGAGGCGGTAATCAACCGCATGGGATTCAACAACAGCGGCAGCGCGGCGGCGGTGCAGAACCTGTCCGCCCGACCCCGCAAGGGCGTGGTCGGGATCAACGTGGGGGCCAACAAGGACAGCACCGACCGGGTGGCCGACTATGCCCGCATGACGCAGATCATGGCTCCGCTGGCCGATTACCTGGTGGTCAACATTTCCAGCCCCAACACCCCCGGCCTGCGCGCGCTGCAGGATGAAGGCGCGCTGACAGGGTTGCTCGATGCCGTGCTGGCCGCGCGCGGCAACCTGGCGGTGCCGGTGTTCCTGAAAGTCGCCCCCGATCTGGAACCGGCCGATGTGGATGCGATTTCGCGCATCGCGATCGACAGGGCGTTGGGCGGACTGATCGTATCCAACACCACGACTGCCCGCCCGCCATTGCAATCGGCCCATGCGGGCGAGGCAGGCGGTCTGTCGGGCGCGCCATTGAAAGGCCCCGCGCTCGAACGGCTGCGCAATTTCCGCAAAGCCACCGGAGGCGAGATACCGCTGGTCGGGGTGGGCGGGATCGCCACGGCAGAGGACGCCTGGGCCCGCATTCGCGCCGGGGCGAGTCTGGTGCAGCTGTATTCCGCGATGATCTATACCGGTCCCGGGATCGCCCGCGAAATCACCGCAGGACTGGAATTGCGCTTACGTCAATACGGCTTTGGCAGCATTGCAGAAGCAGTCGGAAGCGAATAGCATTTCGCACATGCACAATTTTATCCGCCGATTGTCCCTGCTGCTTGCACCAATGGTGCTGGCAGCCTGCGCCACCGTTGCTCCGCCGCCGCCGGTTGCCTCATCGGCCGGAGTCGTCAGCGCCGCCGATCCGCGCGCGGCCGAGGCCGGGGCAGCGATCCTGCGGCAGGGCGGCACTTCCACCGATGCGGCCATTGCCGTGATGTTGGCGCTGACCGTGGTAGAGCCGCAGAGTTCGGGCATCGGCGGCGGCGGGTTCTACTTGCGCGGCACGCCGGATGGCGCAGTGGTCACGCTGGACGGGCGCGAGACTGCGCCAGCTGCCGCCGGCCCCGCATGGTTCCTCGACGAGAATGCCGCCCCCCGTCCGTTTGGCGAGGCGGTGGTGACCGGGTTGTCGATCGGCGTGCCGGGCAATATTTCCCTCGCCGCAGAGGCACACGGGCGATTTGGCACCCTGGCATGGGCCGACCTGTTTGCCCCAGCCATCGCATTGGCCCGTAACGGGTGGGAGGTGACCCCGCGGTTCCACGAATTCCTGCGCACTTCCGCCAATCGCGCCGGACAGACCGCCGAAGGGCGCGCACTGTTCTACGATGCTGCGGGCGAGCCGCTGGCTGCCGGTACCGTGGTGCGCAATCCGGCGCTGGCCGATACGCTGGAAGCGCTGGCCGAGGCGGGGCCAGACATGTTCTATCACGGTCCGATGGCCGAGCAGATGGCCGAGGTCATCGCCGAAGCGACGCCTGGTGAGGCGCGGATGGCCGCCACTGATTTCGCCAGCTTCTCCGCCGCCTGGCGTGAGAGCCCCTGCGGCGAATACCGCGAATACCGGATCTGCGGCATGGGTCCGCCATCGTCGGGCGCGACCACGGTCTTTGCCGTGCTCAAACAGCTCGAGCGGTTCGACATGGCCACGCTCGGCCCGCAATCGCCCACCAGTTGGCACCTGTTCGCCGAAAGCCAGCGCCTCGCCTATGCCGACCGCGAACTGTATCTGGCCGACAGCGATTTCCTGAGCGTACCGGTGGCCGGGCTGATGGATGGCCACTATCTGGCCACCCGCAGCGCGCTGATTTCGGCCACGTCGCGGATGGCATCTGCCACCGCGGGCACCCCACCGGGTGCGCTGACAGCCCTGGCAGATGGCGATGAGCCAGTGGAAAATGGCACCAGCCATTTCGTCGCGGTCGACCAGTGGGGCGCGGCGGTATCCTATACCTCCACCATCGAGGGCGGATTCGGCTCGGGCCACATGTTCGGCGGGTTCTATCTCAACAATGAGCTGACCGATTTCAGCATGGTGCCCGCGCGTGATGGCGTTGCGGTGGCCAACCGGGTGGAAGGGGGCAAGCGCCCGCGCAGTTCGATGGCCCCCACGCTGGTCTATGGACCTGATGGGACGCTGCTGCTGGCGATCGGTGCCGCGGGCGGTGCCACCATTCCGGTGCAGGTGGCCAAGGCGTTGGTCGGGGTGCTCGACTGGGGCTTGCCGGTGGAACAGGCCATCGCGCTGCCCGGGCTCTATTCCCCCGGTGATGCCATTGTGGTGGAAGAAGGATCGCCGCTGCTGGCCATGCGCGCCGAACTGGAGGCGCTGGGCCACACGGTGCAGGCGCGGCGGTTGCCGTTCAAGGCCAATGCGGCGCAGCTGGTGGCGGGCCAATGGACCGGGGCGGCCGATCCGCGCAGTGAAGGCGCGGCAATCCAGCCTTAGGCCGGGCCACTCCCAACCCTGATCTTGCCCGCAACCACGACACCCCCTAATCAGTTGCGCAAGTAACGTTTCGTCCGACCGGATCTTACCGGCGGTACCAGGGGAGTATGCGGCCAGTGCAGCTGCAGGATATCGAACACGCGACAAGCCTGGTGGGCCTGTTCCTCCAGCGGGCCGATGAGCGCGGTGAAATGCCGTTCCTGACGGCAAAGCTGGGCGGTACATGGCACGCCATCAGCTATGCCGAGGCCGCGCGGCAGGTCTGCCTGCTGGCAGAGAACCTGGTGTCGCTGGGGCTGCAGCCGGGCGACCGGGTTATGCTGGTATCCGAAAACCGGCCCGAATGGTGTATTGCCGATCTGGCCATCATGGCGGCGGGCTGCATCACCACCCCGGCCTATACCACCAACACCGAAGGCGATCATTGCCACATCCTGTCGGACAGCGGGGCCAGGGCGGTGATCGTCTCGACCGACAAACTGGCCCGTCCGCTGCAGGCCGCCATGCTGCGCTCCGGGCACGCCGAACACCTGTTGGCGATCGAGCAGATCCATTCGTCGCAAAGCGGCAGTTTCGCGATCCACCACTGGCCGCAGATGATCACAGGCGATGCGGCGGCGGCCCGGGCGGCAGCGGCCCGGGCGGCGGTGGAAGCGCGGATGGCAACCATCACGCGCGATACAATTGCCTGCATCATCTACACCAGCGGCACCAGCGGTTCCCCGCGCGGGGTGATGCTGCACCACGGGGCGATCCTGCACAACGTGCTGGCGGCAGGCGATGTGCTGGCCACCGATTTTGACTGGGCGGATGAGCGGTTCCTGTCATTCCTGCCGCTCAGCCATGCGCTGGAACACACTGCCGGGCTGTACCTGCCGATCGGGCTGGGGGCAGACATCTGGTTCTCCGAAGGGCTCGACAAGCTCTCCAGCAATCTGGAAGAATCGCAGCCGACCTTCATGATCGTGGTCCCCCGCCTGTTCGAGATCATGCGCGAAAAGACCATCAAGGCGGTCGAAAAGCAGGGCGGGGCGGCGGTATTCCTGCTGGAGCGGGCGATCCGTTTGGGCGAACGGCAGATTGCCGGCAAGAAATCGTTCAAGGATCTACCGATCAGTCTGTTGCTCAACGCCACCCTGCGACCCAAGGTCAAGGCGCGGTTCGGCGGACGGATCAAGGCGCTGGTATCGGGCGGGGCACCGCTCAACCCCGATGTCGGCGGGTTTTTTCAGGCGATGGGCCTGGTCATGCTGCAGGGCTATGGCCAGACCGAGACCGCACCGGTGGCCTGTTGCAACTACCCCAGCGCAGGCATTCGCCTGCATACCGTCGGCCCGCCGCTGCGCGGGGTCGAGGTGCGGATCGCCACAGATGGCGAAATCTTGGTCAAGGGCGAGTTGGTGATGAAGGGGTACTGGAACAACCCCGAAGCAACCCGTGCGGCAATGCCCGCAGACCTTGGGGGTGACTGGCTGCAGACCGGCGACATTGGCCACTTCGACGAAGGCGGCCGCATCGTCATCACCGATCGCAAGAAGGACATCATCGTCAACGACAAGGGCGACAACATCGCCCCGCAGAAGCTGGAAGGCATGCTGACCCTGCAGCCCGAAGTGGCCCAGGCGATGGTCAGCGGTGACAAGCGCCCGCATATGGTGGCCCTGCTGGTGCCCGATCCCGAATGGACCAGGCAATGGGCCAAGGACAACGCAGCCGCCAATGACCTCGCCACGCTGAAGGACAACCCGGCCTTCCACCGCGCGCTGAAAGCTGCTGTGGACCGCACCAACCAGGAGCTGTCGGTGATCGAGAAGATCCGCAAGTTCACCGTGGCTGACGAGCCGTTCACGGTCGACAACAGCCAGATGACCCCGACCATGAAGATCCGCCGCAACCCCATCCGCGCCGCCTATCAGGACCGGATCGACGCGCTGTATTGAGCTTATGGAAAGATGGTGATGAACAGGTAGGTGGCGAAGATCACCAGGTGGATTACGCCTTGCACAAAGGTGGTCCGCCCGGTCGACAGGGTCAGCGTTGCCACCAACAGGGTCAGCGCCAGCAGCACGGTCGAGCTCATCGACAGGCCCAGTTCCAGATCGAACCCCATCACCAGCGCGGCGACCGCCACTGCGGGAATGGTCAGCCCGATGCTCGCCAGGGCCGATCCGATCGCCAGGTTCAGGCTGGTCTGCAACCGGTTGGCGCGAGCAGCAGCCAGCGCCGCGAAGCCTTCGGGCGCCAGCACCAGCCCGGCGATGATGATCCCCACCAGTGCCTGCGGGGCACCCACGGCGCGCACCACGCCCTCGATCGCGGGGGAAAGCTGTTTGGCGAGCAGGACCACGACCACCAGCGTAACCACCAGCATGGCCGCCGCGCCCAGTGCCTTGCTGCGCGGAATGGCGATATGGACCGGCGCTTCGTCAGCGGGCAGGGCATGCAGAAAATGGTCGCGATGGCGGATCGTCTGGGCCAGCACGAAAGTGGCATAGACGATCAGCGAAATCACCGCCACGAACACCAGCTGTCCGTCAGTATAGAACGCCCCGCGCTCGCTGACCGTGAAATTTGGCAGGATCAGCGTCAGCACGGCCAGCGTTGCCAGCATGGCCAGGCCAACGCTGACGCCCGACTGGGTATAGCGCTGTTCGTGATGCCGCCCGCCGCCGACCAGCAGGCACACCCCGACAATTGCATTGATGGTAATCATGATCGCAGCGATCAGCGTGTCACGCGCAAGGGCCTGCGCGTTCGACCCTTCGCTGAGCATGATCGAGACGATCAGCGAGACCTCGATCACGGTGACGGCCAGCGCCAGCACTAGCGTGCCGAACGGCTCGCCCAGATAATGCGCCAGCACTTCGGCGTGATAGACTGCCGCCATGATCGCGCCGCCCAGCAGCAACATCTTGATAACGGCGACGGCGTTCCCCGGCTCCTGCCCGGTGGCTATGGCCAGCAGGCCAGCCAAAGGCACGACCAGCGCCCACAGCGGCAGCCCCAACAGCCGGAAGCTGCGTTTTGCGGAACCGCTTTCGACCAGTGTTGGGAGTTCACCGTGTGACGCCATGCCCCTGTTATCGGGACGGGGCGCGCCAATGGCAACCGGCGTTCGGACTTTTGGCGTCAGCCGACCTCGTCTTCGATCCGTTCGGGGAAGAACGCCGGCTCGCGCCCGGACCAGGCGGGCGCAGTGGCCGCCGCTTCGCTCAATGACTGCAGCAGCCGGCGGCGGCATTCGGGGCGGATTTGCGGCAGGGCGGCCGCGCCGACAAAGCCGGATGGCAGGAACGGCCGGACCTTTGCTCCCAGCAGGCGCTCATACAAGAAGCGGTAGGCCGAGAAGCTTTCGAGCTGCTGCTGCACCAGGTCCTGCGCGGTTATCCGCACCAGCGAGCCGATGAAATCGTCCACCCCTTCCAGCGCATTGGTGGCCGGAATGCGCGTGCCAAGGCGGCGCAGCTGGCGATAGGCGAGGTATTGCCCGCGAATCACCGCACTGCCACCCGCCTCGTCCGCCCATTGCTTGAACGCGTCGCCGCGCGCCATGAATACATCCAGGCTGCGGGTAATGAAGCGCTGCTCGTCGGCCGAAAAGCTGGCGAATTCGCGCATTTCGCAAATGCTGGGGCAAGTGGTGTGCGATTGTGCCATGACGGCCTCCTGCAGGTTACAGCAGGATCATCCGCTTTCATGGTTAAGGAATCGTTGCACCAAACCGGCGGATCGACGCAGGCTCAATATTTCCCGCTCAGATAAGCCCGGCCAGCGGGCTGCTGGGATCGGCATATTTGCGCGTCATCATGCGGCCCGCCAGATAGGCCTCGCGTCCGGCGATTACGGCGTGCTTCATGGCGCGGGCCATGCGGACGGGATCCTTGGCCTCGGCAATGGCGGTGTTCATCAGCACGCCATCACAGCCCAGTTCCATCGCCACGGCAGCTTCCGAAGCGGTGCCCACGCCCGCATCGACCAGCACCGGCACCTTGGCCCCTTCCACGATCAGGCGAATGGTCACGCGGTTCTGGATGCCCAGCCCGCTGCCAATCGGCGCGCCCAACGGCATGATCGCCACCGCGCCGCAATCTTCCAGCTGCCTGGCCGCAATTGGATCATCGACGCAGTAGACCATCGGCGCAAAGCCTTCGCTGGCCAGCACTTCGCAGGCCTTCAGCGTCTCGCGCATGTCGGGATAAAGCGTGCGCGCTTCGCCAAGCACTTCCAGCTTCACCAGGTCCCAGCCGCCCGCCTCGCGCGCCAGGCGCAGGGTGCGGATCGCATCGTCGGCGGTAAAGCAGCCGGCGGTATTGGGCAGGTAAGTGATCTTTTTGGGATCGATATAATCCATCAGCACGGGCTGGGTGGGATCGGAAATATTCACCCGGCGCACGGCCACGGTAACGATCTCGGCCCCGCTTGCCTCTACAGCTGCAGCGTTCTGCGCGAAGTCCTTGTACTTGCCCGTGCCCACGATCAGGCGCGAGGTGAAGGTGCGGCCTGCTACGGTCCAGGTGTCAAGGTTGGCTGTGTCGGTCATGCTGCCCGCGGTATCGCCAGGATCGCGCAGGGACAAGGCAGTTCAGCCCCCGCCGACAAAATGGACGATTTCCAGCACGTCGCCATCGCCCAGCGGCACGTCTTCCAATGTTGAGCGCGGCGCGATTACGCCGTTGTGTTCCACGGCAACCTTGGCCACTTTCAGCCCGATTTCGCGCACGAAATCTGCAATGGTGGCAGCAGAGGTGCGGCGAGGCTCGCCGTTGACGGTTATGGAGATGGCAGGTGCGGTCATGTCTCCGCCCCAGATAGCGCGGATCAGGCTTTTCGCAAGTTGAGCAGGTGTCCGGCCGCCACCAGGATCACGCCGATCACTGTCAGCACCGCCTCTTCATACCCATGCCCCACGGCCAGCGCGCCGCCCATGAAGCTAAGGCCGGTCATCGCCACCACGAACGGCGCCGCGCGGCGATGGCGGATGGCGCCCAGCCCGATGGCGATGCCCGCTACCACGGTCGCCAGCACCAGCCCGGCGCGGTGAATATCGGGATTGAGGAGGAATGTCGCACCCACGCCCATCCCTGCCACCAGAACCAGCCCGGCCACGCAATGCACCAGGCACAAGCACGACAACAGCACGCCGAGCCTGTCCAGCCGACCGCGCAGTCGTCCACGAATCTGGGGAATTATCGAACCCATGCGTGCCCATGTATGTAACGCTATATCATGGCGCAAGACATTTGCGGCGAAATGCCCGAAAAGCCACCTTGCGAATTCGTAACCGGACGCGCAGATGGCGCGCATGGTTAGCGATACTCCGGTTTTTGCCCTGAACCCTTCGTTGCACTCAACCTGGCGTCCGCTGGCGCTCGCTCGCTGGCTGTTCGTGGTCGCCGTGCTGGTCACGCTGATCGTGGCAGTGGGCGGGATCACCCGGCTGACCGAATCCGGCCTGTCGATCACCGAATGGAAGCCGGTCACGGGCACGCTGCCCCCGCTGAACGAGGCGCAATGGCAGGAGCAGTTCGAGGCCTACCAGGCCATCGGCGAGTTCCAGCAGGTCGCCGGGCCGCAGGGGATGAGCCTGGCCGACTACAAGTTCATCTATTTCTGGGAGTGGTTCCATCGCTTGATCGGGCGGATCATCGGCCTGGTCTTTGCCCTGCCGCTGGCGTGGTTCTGGGTTCGCGGGGCAATTCCCGGCGGCTACAAACCGCGACTGGTAGCCCTGCTCGCACTGGGCGGACTGCAGGGCGCGTTCGGCTGGTTCATGGTCAGTTCGGGGCTCAACACCACGATGACCGACGTGTCGCACTTCTGGCTGTCGATCCACCTGCTTACGGCGCTGTTCACGCTGGGGGGCTTGATGTGGACCGCGCGCGATCTGCTGGTACTGCACGCCAACCCGGCCGCACGCCCGGCGCGGCTGACCGGCCTGTCTGCCCTCACGCTGGCCATCCTGTTCATCCAGTTGTTGCTGGGGGCCTGGGTGGCCGGCCTCAATGCCGGACTGGCGAGCGATAGCTGGCCACTGATGAGCGGGCAGTTTTTCCCGCAGTTCGGCTGGGACAGAGGATTCATTTACACGGTCACCCACGATCCTTTCCTGCTCCACTGGCTGCATCGCTGGTGGGCCTGGGTGGCAGTAGCCGCGCTGGTGGTGCTGGCGCGGGTGTTGAAGCGCGCTGGCGATCGCAAATCCTCGATCCTGATTCACAGCGCCTTTGGTGTGCAAATCCTGCTCGGCATTGCCACGGTGATGACAGGCGTGGCGCTGTGGCTGGCAGTGGCGCATCAGGTTGTGGGCGCACTGCTGGTTGCGGCGACAGCATGGGGCGCGCACCGCCTGGGGCAAAGTGCCTGATGGCGCGGATGGCAGCGCTGAGATTGCCGCGCTCACTGGCCAATTGCATTCCTACCCAAGCCCTGCGATCATGCTATGCAGCGTTTCCGCCGCCCCGCGGGCTGCCCGCGATTGGCTGGCGTCCTGGCAAAAGGGTTGGCATCGGGGTGTGGTGGCCATGGGCCTGAGTGACGGAAATACGGTGAACAACGGTCTGGCGGGCAAAGGTCTGGCAGGTCGCCGCGCCGCGTTGAGGCTGGCGCTGGGCGCGGCCTTGTTGCCGATGTTTGCCCCTCGCACCGCATTCGCCTCGGCGACCGCCTCGGTCGGACCGATTGTGCCGCCAACCGGTCCGATGATCTACCGCCGCACCCTTGAACGGCAACTCCCCGGCGGGGCATCGCTGGTGGTCTCGCGCGATTTTGCCGTGCAGTTCGAGCCTTTTGCAGGGGGTTTCAGCGTTATTGGACAGCAGGTTGCAGCCAGGGTCGATGCTCCGGCCAATATCGGCAACCTTGCCGCGCTGGAACAACAGCGGGTGGAAGACGGCATCTTTCCGCTGCTGCTCGACCGGTCAGGCCTGATCGTCGATGGCGCCGAGACCACGCCCGCCAATGAATTGGCCCGTGCGCTGGAAGATGTCCGCCGCCAGCTCGGCACCGAGGGCGCGGAGGCCAGTACGCTGGTTGAGGCGCTGCACATGACCGGCACCCGCCTGTCGGCACACCTGCCGCAAGACCTGTTCTCGCCCGATCCGGTCGATCGTGTCGAGCGCGAGGAAATCCGTCTGCCGTGGGGCGATGCCGGGTTCGTGCTTACCCGATTCGCCGCCCTGCGCGACCCCACAACCCGGCTGATGCGATCAGCCCGGCGCGAGGTGACCACGCAGATCGGCACGGATGAACGCCACAGCGCCGAGCAATGGGAGCTGTTCTGCTGCTGATTTATCCGGATTGATGGAGCGCTTTTGGAGAAAGGTATTATTTTACCTCTCCGCAAAACCGCCTGAAAGCTTGACTTTCCACCCCTGCCGCGACAAATGCCGCGCCTTCGCACGGGCAGTGCCACGGTATTTCACCTGAGGCTGGCCGCGCGGCGAACTATTCGCACTCAATAGGGAATTTGCAGCAATGGCCATGAAGGCTCTCAGCAGGCAGACCCGGTCGATCAAACCGGCCGAGGTCGAAAAGAAGTGGCATGTGATTGATGCCGAAGGCCTCGTGGTCGGGCGTCTGGCGAGCATTGTCGCCAGCATCCTGCGCGGCAAGCACAAGGCAACTTACACCCCGCACGTCGATTGCGGTGATCACGTTATCATCCTCAACGCCGACAAGGTGCGCTTCACCGGCAAGAAGCTGGGCGACAAGGTCTATTATCGCCACACCGGCTATGCCGGCGGCATCAAGGCGGTCACTGCTGAAAAGGTGCTGGGCGGCAAGTTCCCCGAGCGCGTGATCGAGAAAGCGGTTGAACGCATGGTTCCGCGCGGCCCGCTCGGCCGGGTGCAGATGAAGAACCTGCACCTGTATAACGGCACCGATCACCCCCACGCGGGCCAGCAGCCCGAAGTGCTCGACGTTGCCTCGATGAACCGCAAGAACAAGGCTGCTGCGTGATGGCTGATGAAATCAACACCGTGTCCGACCTGTCGGACCTGAACACCCTGGCGGTCGATACGCCCGACGCCCCCACCGCTCCGGCTGCGCCGACCATGCCCCTGCGTGAGCAGATCCTGGACGCCCAGGGCCGCGCCTATGCCACCGGCCGCCGCAAGGATGCCGTGGCCCGCGTGTGGATCAAGCCGGGCAGCGGCAAGGTTACCGTCAACGGCCGTGACCAGGAAGTGTACTTTGCACGTCCCACGCTGCGTCTGGTGATCAACCAGCCGTTCTCGATTTCCGAGCGTGAAGGCCAGTATGACGTGATCGCCACGGTCAAGGGCGGCGGTTTGTCCGGCCAGGCCGGTGCGGTCAAGCATGGCATCAGCCAGGCGCTGACCAAGTTCGAGCCTGCCCTGCGCGGTACCGTCAAGGCTGCCGGCTTCCTCACCCGCGACAGCCGCGTGGTGGAACGCAAGAAGTACGGCCGCGCCAAGGCCCGCAAGAGCTTCCAGTTCAGCAAGCGCTAAGCGCTTTCGGATCTGCCAAAACGAATGGGGCGGTCCTGCGGGGCCGCCCTTTTTCGTTTCAGCCTATCCGTCCGTTTCAGGTGGCCAGCATGCCTTCCACCGCGCCCACCAGCTTGTCCATCGACACCGGCTTTGCAAGATAGCCGCCCGCACCGGCCAGGAGCACGCGGTCTTCTTCCTCACGCCCGGCAAAGGCGGTGATCGCGAGGATCGGGATGCTGCGGGTCGCAGCGTCTTTCTTGAGCAGGCGGATCAGCCTGAGGCCGGAGATATTGGGCAGGCTGATGTCCATCGTGATCAGGTCCGGGTGAAACCGTTCCACTTCGGCCAGCACTGCTGCACCATCGGCCACCAGTGCCACGTCATAACCATGCGCGCCCAGTGCCTCATGATAGAACATGCGGTTCAGCAGATCGTCCTCGACGACCAGGATCTTGGGACCGATTACGGCGCTCATGGCGCGAGCAACGCTGCTTCCGGGTCTTTGTTCCCTGGTTCTTCAAGCTGGGCCGTTTCGTCATCCGGCGGGGTGGCATCCTCGGGCACGTCGTCGATCAGCATCTCGGGCGTGCTGAGGCCCGCAAGGTTGCGCACGGTCACAGTCAGATCGCGGCCATCCCAGTGCAGTTCGTTGAAGCTGGGCGGGGTGGTGCGCAGCCGGTGCGACAGCGTGCCCGCGCCGATCATCCGCACGGGGCCGTTGGCAGTGGGCTCCATAATGTCGAACGCATCGTGGACATGGCCGGTGAGCACCCCCAGCACATTGCGTTTGGCCAGTTCGGCCAGCGCCTTGCCGCCGCCACGGGTCAAGGCGGTACCGTGGGTGCCCGCCTCGCGCAGGGGGTGATGCGCGGTGACCAGCGCCCTGGTACCCTGTGGCAAGGCATCGATCTGGGCGAGGCAATCGGCCAGCGCGCGGCCGGTCACCCAGCCTTTCGACCAGTTGAATCGGGGCTGGGCCGAGACATTCGTGTTGAGCGGTACCAAGGCCAGATCACCCAGCTCGATCCGCCGCTCCACCACCTCACGGAAAGCGTGGAACCGGCCAAACGGACTCAAGTAGCGTGATGGCAGATAGTAATTGGGCAAGTCATGATTGCCCGGTTCAACCGTCACCGGCACATCAAGTGCGTGGATCCAGTGTTCGGCGGCGGCGAATTCGCGCGTGCGGGCGCGCATCGTCAGGTCACCGGTAATCGCCACGGCATCGGGCCGACGCAGGGCGATCTCGGCCCGCACCCAATCGAGCGCGCGGGTATCCTCCACCCCGAAATGGATATCGCTGAGGTGGAACAGGAGTAGCGGGTCAGCCATGCAGGCTGTTGGCTAGCAGATCGACTTGGCATCGGGCCAGTTCAAACCGGTCCGAAGTGCAGGCCTCGGCCGGTTCGCCATCGAGCAACAGGCCGAACGGCTCACCCCCGGCGCCTTCCAGCGTGACCGCAGGGACCGTACCCAGCTGCTCGTGCGGACCTTCGCGAAAATTGCGCCGGAGCAGGGCAATCGCCTGGGCAAGATACTCGCCAGGCTCCTCGGCATGGAATGCGGACACCACAATGCCTTCGTGATGCGGATCGAGCAGCACGAGCGGATACCCTTCGGGCCGACCGAGCGGCGGGGCAGTGCAGGCCACGCCGGGCGCGGCGAGCGTTTCGGACATGGCCGCCAGGGTGCCGCTGGCGATCTCCACCACATCGGCCTCGCGCATCGCCTCGCGCACCTGGTTCCACGCAGTACCCGGACCGGCCAGCAGCCCGGCATAGGCATAACCGGCGGAACAGCGGATCACCTGCGGCCTGACGCGCTGCAATTGCCCGGCATGGAGCGCCGCGATCACCTCTTCGCTCGAAGCCTGGCCGAACAATCGGTGGAACAGCAGGTTCATCGTCCCGCCCGGCAGCACCAGCACTGCCCCGCCCCAGCCCGCCAGTGCGTCCAATGTGGCCTTCAGGGTGCCATCGCCGGTAAACACCGCCAGCAAGGGAATATCCGCTGCGTCCAGTTCGGCCGGGGTAGGCAGCGGATCGTCCGGAAAACAGACATGCCGCTCCAGCATCAAGCCCGAACCGGCCAGCAAGGCAACCAGCGAATCGAGCGTGCCGGCATCGTTGCTGCCGCTTTTCACATTCGACACGAGGCAAAATTTAGAAGGCCGATCCACGTCTGCAAAGCGTTCCGCCCCGCTGGTTGTTCCCGCCGCGCTCATTGCATTCCGCGGGACATGGTTCGGGGCATTACACGGGTCATCACAGGCGTCCCGACAGTATGGCCCAACCGGCGGTGCCATTGCACAGCGTGTACAACGCATAGGCCCAGCCCCAGGTGCCATCGACCTGCGCCGCCAGCAGGGCCACTACCAGCACGGCAAATTCGAGCACCAGGGTAAGGCGCGAGGTGACCGCGCCGCTGCCGGTCAAGGCCCGCACCACCACGTGCCCGCTGCCCAGCACCGCGCGGTGCAGCGCAAAATTGGCGATTCCTAACAGGAAGACGATTCCGACAGCCATGCAGACACTTGTGGCGGTCCTGCGCAGGCAAATCAAATGCCGTTGGTGGACCCTGCTTGGCGCTTCGTCGGGCAAGGGACTCGCCGGTCGAGCGCTGGCAGCCGCAGGTCGACCATTGCGCGCCTCTCCCACAGGTCCGGCCTATTCCCGGACCTGCGCCGCGGTCGATCCAGTCCCACTGATCGCGGCGCAACCTGCATTTCACGACCCTCGGGGGAGGGAGGATACATCCAAGGAAGGAGATAGGGCATGCTCAAGACCATTTCACTCAGCCTGGCAGGGGCAGCACTGCTCGCCGCCGGTTCCGTTTCGGCCCAGGAGCGCGACACGCGCACCACGGGCGTCACTCATCAGGATCTCGACCTGTCGACCGAACAGGGCCGCACCGAACTCAATCGCCGGATCGACAACGCCGCCAAGCAGGTGTGCGGCATGAGCGAGCGGTCGCTTGGCTCGAACATCGCCACTCGCGAATCGCGCACCTGCTACCGCGCCGCCAAGCGCGACCTGGAACGGCACTTCGCGCAGGTGCTGGCCGAACGGGGCACTGCAGGCTGATTGGCCCCCCGATAATCCTGCAACTGGCCCCGAACTGAAGGGCGTCCGGCGACGGGCGCCCTTTTTGCCGACTAGCCTGTTCGATCAGCGTAAAATCAGCGGGCAAATCAGCGTCCGGCCATCGCCTTGACCCGCTTGAGATAGGTGCGGCCGATGCGCAGATCCTCGGCCATCTCGCCATCCCTGGCTTCAAGCTCCACACACCACACCCCCAGCCCTTCGTGGCGCAGGCCGCGGATCATGTCGCGCCGCAGGATGGTGGAGCGGTGGATGCGGATGAACTTTTCGGGATCAAGCCGCGCCTCAAGGCCAGCAATGGTCTGCAGCAGCAGATAAGAGCTGCGACCCACGTGCAGCCGCACATAATCCCGCTCTGCATCGATCCGGCGCACTTCGCCGGCATCTATGCGCAACAGTTCGGACCGGTTGGGCACCCAGAATTCGGTCTGCCAACCGGTCGATGGGCCGCTGTCCGCATGTGTCGCCGTTGCGCCCGTGCCCGCCTTGTCCCGCCGCGCCAGCGCCCGGTCGATCGCCCGTTCCAACCGTTCGGCGGCAACCGGTTTCAACACATAATCGACTGCATCGAGATCGAACGCCTCGACGGCAAAATTTTCGTGCGCGGTCACGAATATCACGGCGGGGGGGTGTTGGGCCGAGGCCAGTTCGCGCGCAACCGCCAGCCCGTCCATGCCCGGCATGGTCATGTCCAGCAGCAGCAGGTCGGGCGCCAGCTTGTCCGCCAACCGCAGCGCCGCGCGACCATCATTCGCCGTACCCACCACCTGCAACCCGGCCAGTTCGGCACACAATACCTGCATGCGCTCAACCGCCAGCGGCTCGTCATCGACAATCAACGTGCGTAAGGGCGCGTCGGCCGAATTCGCAACCCCGGTCATTGGGCGGCTTCGCGCTGGTGAATGCCGTGTGACAGCGGCATCCTGAGGTGCGTGGCATAGCCGCCGGGCACCGGACCGGACACGATCGTCGCCTCGTTCCCGAAGCGCGCTGCCAGGCGCTCGCGCACATTGGCCAGGCCGATGCCGAACCCGCTGCGGCTGTGTCCTGCATCATCGTCGGCAGCGGTGCCGTTATCGGTCACGCTCAACACCAGCCGGCCATATTCTTCCACTGCCGACAGGGTGATGCGGACCTGGCCCGATGACGGTGCGACCGCGTGCTTGACCGAGTTTTCGACCAATGGCTGCAGGATCATGCCCGGCACCAGCACGTCCTCCAGTTCACGCGGGATGGCATATTCAGCCACCAGCCGCAGCGGGAAGCGCACTGCCTCGATATCGAGGTAGAGCCGTTGCAGCGCGATCTCGTCGGCCAGCGGAACGTCGCTGGTGGGATCGTCGGCCAGGCTGCGACGATAGAAAGTGCTGAGCATCTGGATCATCTGTTCGGCATTCTGCGTCCGCCCGGTCAGCACCAGGGCGGACAACGAATTGAGCGTGTTGAACAAGAAATGCGGGTTCACCTGATAGCGCAGGCTGCGCAGTTCCGCCGCCTTGGCAGCGCGGCGATAGGTTCCTTCGCGCCGTTCCGCCGCGCGCGCCTTTTCGCCCGTCAGCAGCGCCAGATACAACGCACACCAAGCCAGCATCATGAAGTAGCGGCCATAGGCCACCTCGACCACTTCCTGCCAGTAGGTGCCCTGCAACTGCGCGGCAGGAACGGTGACCACATCCTGCGCGGGCTGTTCTTCCGCCGGCAGATCGGGCAGCGAGGCGGCAGGGATATCGACCAGCAGATCACCCGACTGGTCGCGGTGGACGGTAAAGCCACGCTGCTCGGCCGAGCGGGCGAACACCCGTTCCTCCATCGAGGCGAAGACCAGCTGGTTGGCCTGTGCTATCAGCAAGGCCACCGGCAAGGACAGCAGCAAGGCAGCGCCGATCTTGATCCACAAGGCGCGGGCATCGAACAGGCGAAGGATCAGCCACAGGCCGATCGTGATGACGACACCGGCCCCGGACGACAGCGCGCGGCGCCAGAAGCTTTCATAGGTAAAGCCCAGGTCCACCAGTTCGCCACGCAGGGTGGTGAGCAGGAAATAGCACAACCACAATCCGACAATCGAAAACGCCACCGTGCGAAACGGAACGCGCGCGTGATCGAGCGGAGGAGTATCGGCCTGCATCGGCAGCATCTAGCCCGCCCGCGCAGCACATTGCCAGCCCCGCGTGGCCTGCCGGTCGGACCCGGTAGCCGCTTGGTCGATCAACGCCGGCTGATTCAGGTGGCCAGCAGGCCTTCCTCGGCAATCTTGCGCTGCCAGTGGAGCGGGGCCAGCTTGTGGACGTTGTTACCGGCGGAATCGACCGCGACAGTCACCGGCATGTCTTTCACCGTGAATTCGTAGATCGCTTCCATGCCCAGATCCTCGAACCCGACCACCCGCGATTCGCGGATTGCCCGGCTCACCAGATAGGCCGCGCCGCCAGTGGCCATCAGGTAGGCCACCTTGTGTTTGGCGATGCAATCGACCGCGCCCTGCCCACGCTCGGCCTTGCCGATCATGGCGAGCAGGCCAAGATCAAGCATCATGTCGGTGAACTTGTCCATCCGCGTGGCGGTGGTCGGGCCGGCGGGGCCGACCACTTCGCCCATCACCGGATCGACCGGCCCGACATAGTAGATTGCCCGGCCCCTGAAATCGACCGGCAGTTCCTCGCCCTTGGCCAGCATATCCTGGATGCGCTTGTGCGCGGCATCGCGCCCGGTCAGCATTTTGCCGCTCAGCAGCAGCCGGTCACCATGCTGCCAGCTTACCACTTCCTCGCGCGTCAGGTGGTCGAGATCGACCTTTTTGGCCGCCACATCGGGTTCCCACTGCACATCGGGCCACTGGTCCAGATCGGGTTGCGGCAGGAATGCCGGGCCAGACCCATCCAGTGTAACATGGGCGTGGCGGGTGGCGGCGCAATTGGGGATCATTGCCACCGGCTTGCCCGCAGCGTGGCACGGCCAATCGAGGATCTTGACGTCGAGCACTGTCGACAGCCCACCCAGCCCCTGCGCACCCACACCGGTGGCATTGACCGCATCGAAGATGTCGATCCGCAGCTTCTCGATGTCGTTCTGCGGCCCGCGCGCCTTCAGTTGCGCCATGTCGATCGGCTCCATCAGGCTGAGCTTGGCCAGCTTCATGCAGTGTTCCGCCGTGCCGCCGATGCCAATGCCCAGCATGCCCGGCGGGCACCAGCCTGCGCCCATCAGCGGGATCTGTTCGATCACCCAGTCGACGATATTGTCACTCGGGTTCATCATCTTGAACTTGCTTTTGTTTTCGCTGCCTCCGCCCTTGGCCGCAACGTCGATCGAGACGGTGTTGCCGGGCACCATATCCACGCTCAGCACGCAGGGGGTATTGTCGCGGGTGTTGCGGCGGGTGAAGGCGGGATCGGCCAGAACGCTGGCCCGCAGCTTGTTTTCCGGCAGGTTATAGGCCCGGCGCACCCCTTCATCGACCACGTCCTGCAGGCTTTTGTCCGATTCCAGCCGGCAATCCTGTCCCCATTTGACGAACACGTTGACGATGCCGGTGTCCTGGCAGATTGGCCGGTGGCCTTCAGCGCACATCCGGCTGTTGGTCAGGATCTGCGCGATCGCATCCTTGGCCGCCGGGCCCTGCTCCACCTTGTAGGCCTCGCCCAGCGCAAGGATGTAGTCCATCGGGTGGTAGTATGAGATGAATTGCAGCGCATCGGCCACGCTCTCGATAATATCCTGCTCGCGGATTACCGTAACGCCGTTCATCGAAGCCAGTCTCCTGCTGATACAATTTCTGACACGCCGGGCGGGTCGTTGATGCTAAGAGCATGGACCAAAGCCCCACTCGCCAGCTACCAAAAACCCTTGGCGATATGCCCTCATACGCCTAGGCCACGGTCCGGCAAGAGTGACAAGAGAACTGACACGGTGACCACCCTGGAATCCCCCATGCAAAGCCCCACGCACTCGCAAGCAGCCGACAGCGGCTTTGTCGCCGCGCGCCGGGCGATGATCGACAGCCAATTGCGCACCAGCGGCGTTACCGGCGATGTCGTGCTCGCCCGCATGCGCAGCGTTCCGCGCGAGAACTTTGTTCCGGCAGCCATGCGCGATGTGGCCTATGTCGATCGCGCGTTGCCCATGGGTAACGGGCGTTATCTCGCCGCTCCACTGGTCCACGGGATGATGCTGCAGGAAGCCAACCCGATGCCGACCGACCATGTTGTGCTGGTCGATAGCGGCAGCGGCTACCTGGCCGAACTGGTCCGCCCACTGGTGGCAAACCTTACGGTGCTGACGCCGGAACAGGCGCTGGCCACCACCCGCAATGCCGAAACGGCCGACCTTTTGATGATCGACGGGGCGATTGAACAAATGCCCGATGTGCTGGTCAAGCGCCTGGCAGATGACGGGCGCATGGTCACAGGGCTGGTGCAGGACGGGGTGACCAGCCTGGCACGCGGTCGGAAGTCCGGCGGCGAAATTGCCTTCCTCAAGCTGGGCGAGATCGGCATTCCGCGCCTTCCCGAATTCGATAAGCCGAAGGGCTGGAGCTTCTGACCATGATGCGTATCGGCCTGAAAGCCTCTCTGCTGGCAGTCGCGTGCCCGATCACGTGGTTTGCTGCCACCCCGGCGGCGGCCGATACCCTGCGCGAAGCCCTGGCCCAGGCCTATGCCTCCAATCCCCAGCTCGAAGCCGCCCGTGCCCAGCAGCGCGCGACCGATGAAAGCGTGGTGATCCAGCGGGCTGGCGCGCTGCCATCGGCCGATGTGTCGGGCAGCTTTACCGAATTCGTCAAACAGAGCTCGACCAGCTTCACCTCGCCCGAGCGGTCGATTTCGGCCAATCTCAACCTCGGTGCGCCGATCTATTCGGGCGGCAGCGTGCGCAACGGGATTCTGGCAGCGGAAAACCGCATCGATGCCGGCCGGGCAGACCTGCGCGGCACCGAAAGCGCCCTCTTCAGCCAGGTCGTGGCCGCCTACATGGACGTGATCCGGGGTGAGGCGATCGTCGGCTTGTCGCGCAACAACGTGCAGGTGCTGTCGGTCAACCTTGAAGCCACCAGCGACCGGTTCGAGATCGGCGACCTGACCCGCACCGACGTGGCCCAATCGGCCAGCCGCTTGGCACTGGCCCGCAGCGACCTGCAAAGCGCCGAGGCAAACCTGTCCATCGCGCGCGAAAACTATGTCGCGCTGGTCGGCGATGCGCCCGATGCCTTGGAGCCTCCGCCGCCGCTGCCCGGCCTGCCTGCCAGCGTGATCGACGCCGAGGATACGGCGCTGGAAAACAACCCGGACCTGATCGCCGCGCGCGAACGGGCAGAAGCTTCGGGCTTTGACATCCGCGTAGCCGGGGCCGGTCGCATGCCACGGCTGGAAGCCTTCGCTACCAGCGGATACCAGAACTTCCTTGGCACGCTGGGCTCGATCCCGGGCACGGCTGCCGCTTCGCAGGTCAGCACTTCGGCGCAGGCAGGCCTGAGGCTGTCATTGCCACTGTTCCAGGGTGGCCGCGTGGCCGCCCAGCAACGCCAGGCGCAGCAACAGTCGCTCGCCCTGCTTGAACAGGCCATCGGAACCGAACGCAACGTGCTGGCACAGGTGCGCGGTGCCTGGGCAAGCTGGCGCGCGGCCAATGGCATCATCGCCAGCACGCAGTCCGCTGTCGATGCCGCAGAATTGAGCCTGGAAGGCGTGCGGGCGGAAAATTCGATCGGCAACCGACAGATCCTCGACGTGCTCAATGCCGAACAGGAACTGCTTGCCGCCCGCGTCCAGCTGGTCACCGCACGGCGCAACGAATATGTCGCCGGGTTCACCCTGCTGGCGGCGATGGGCCGCGCCGAAGCGCGTGACCTTGGCCTTGAAAGCCAGGGCGTGCTGTATGATCCGATCGAGAACTATGACCGGGTGCGCAACATCATCTGGGACTGGCAACGCGATCCCGATCCTGTAACCACGTCCACACGCACCGTTGACATCCCTGCGCAGGGTGGCGACATTCCTGAAGATTGAGGCGTTCGGTGGGGATAATCATGCGGCAGGAAGGTGAACCATCGGTCGAGGAAATCCTCGAATCGATCAAGAAGGTCATCGCGCGCGATAACCGTGACAGCGCCGAAGCCGTGCGCCGCCGCCGCGAAACCGAAGGCTTGATTGCGCGCCCGTCGTTCGAAGAAGTGTCAGCCCGGGACGACAGCGGCGATGACGACGAGGATGTGCTGGATCTTGGCACCATGTCGCAGCAGGTCGAAGACACGGTGATGGCTGAAGGCCTGAGCGGTGAAGGCCTTACCAATGCCGGTGCCGCCGATGCCATGCGCCAGTCGCTCGCCGCGCTCGCCATGCTGGCCGAACCGTCCGCCCCGCCGCGCATCGTCCGCTCGGGCGAGACATCGCTTGAAGGTCTGGTGCGCGAGATGTTGCGCCCGATGATGGCGCAATGGCTGGATGCCCACCTGCCGGGCATCGTCGAACGGCTGGTCAAGGCCGAGATCGCCCGCATTGCCGGCAAGAAGCGCTGAGCGACGCCCCACCAGTACCGGAAAAACTTGCGCCAGAACTCGTTCAGGCAGCGCAAGCGCTGGCCAAGATGGGCGGCGATGGCATTCAGCGGCACATTTTCCTGTGCGGCATCTCGGAAAAGCAGCAGTGCTGCAATCGCGAGCAGGGTGAAGCGAGCTGGAAGTTCCTCAAGCGCCGGTTGAAGCAACTGGGGCTGATGGCAGGCCTGGGTGACCAGCCCGGCGTCCAGCGGACCAAGGCCGATTGTCTGCAGGTATGCGTGGCCGGGCCGATCGCCGTCGTCTGGCCGGATGGTGTATGGTACCATTCGTGCAGCCCGGACGTGCTGGAACAGATCATCCAGCAGCACCTGATCGGCGGGCAGCCGGTGGAGGAATTCCGCCTGCGACCCAGCCTGGCCTGACCCGCCCTTAAGGCTCGAGCTTGTCCAGCGAATTGTCGACCGATTCGTCGTGCCCCGTTCCGGCAGACAGGAAGACCAGCCCCATCAGCGCACTCATCAGCAACATCGCCGCGCCGATCCCCAGCGCGGTGGCGATAAAGAAGTGGACCGAGACCATGCCCACTTCGCGGTACAACAGGGCCATCGCGATGATCACGATGCCGGTGGTAAGTCCGAACATCAGCCGCATCAGGCGGCGATAACGCGCCCAGGCATGGGCGGCAGTCTGCGGATCGTCGAGCGGGGAGCGGTAAGCCATGGTGCCCACATGGGCCTTCCAGCGGCGCCATGCAACGCCGCCTTTGTGCAGTGTCAGCGCCGGATTTGGATGGACTCGGCAAACCGTGTCATAATCGGTGCGGGAGAAGGAGGAACGCCATGTCGATCACCAGGATCATCCAGGACCGTCAGCAGGACATCATCAGCTGTACACCAACCGACAGTGTGCGCCACGCCGCCAGCTTGCTGGCCGAACGGCGCATCGGGGCCATGCCGGTGATGGAAGGCGGCAAGGTTGCGGGCATCTTTTCAGAACGCGACCTGCTGTATTGTGTCGCCAAGGAAGGGGGCGCGGCGCTCGACCGGTCGGTCGGCGAAGTGATGACAGCGCCTGCCATCACCATCGATCCCGCGCACGATGCGCTGGCCGCCATGACCCTGATGACCCGCCGCCGCATCCGCCACCTGCCGGTGGTGGAAGGTGCGCATGAGGGGGGGCGGCTGATAGCATTCGTGTCCATCGGCGATCTGGTGAAGCACCGGATCGAACAGATCGAGGCCGAAGCCGAATTGATGCGCGAATATATCACCATGTCTTGAGCTTGAGCGGAAGCCCGGCACGCCCTACATGGGCTGTATGGCCCAACCGCTCATCCTGACAGAATCCGCCGCCGCGCGCGTGGCCCTCATCGCCGGCAAGCAGGGCAAGCCTGCCGTGCTGCGGCTGGCAGTGGAAGGCGGCGGCTGTTCCGGTTTCCAGTACAAGTTCGACCTGGCCGATGGCCCCGATGGTGATGATCTGGTGAGCGAAACCGCCGGTGTCCGGCTGGTGGTCGATCCGGTCAGCCTGGATCTGGTGGCCGGGGCCACGGTGGATTACGTCGAATCACTGGGCGGAGCAGCCTTCAAGGTGGAAAATCCCCAGGCCGCAGCCGGTTGCGGCTGCGGTTCCAGCTTCGGCATCTGACCGCGCGTGAGAATCGCCAGCTTCAACATCAACGGTATCAAGGCGCGGCTGCCGCGGCTGCTCGAATGGCTGGAGGAAACCCGGCCAGCTGTCGCCTGCCTGCAGGAAATCAAGACGCAGGACGAAGGCTTCCCGGCGGACGAATTCGAGAAGATCGGCTATCACGCAATCTGGCACGGCCAGAAGGGCTTCAACGGCGTGGCCATCCTGGCCGACGGCGTGGCCCCGCTGGAAATACAGCGCGGACTACCGGGTGACGAGACAGACGAACAGGCCCGCTACCTCGAGGCCGAGGTGAACGGCGTGCGGGTGTGCAATCTCTACCTCCCCAACGGCAATCCGCAGCCTGGCCCCAAGTTCGATTACAAGCTGGCCTGGATGGATCGCCTGCGCGCCCGCTGCCAGCAGCACCTCAGGGACGAGATTCCAACCGTGGTACTGGGCGATTTCAACGTGATCCCCGAAGACGTGGATGTGTGGTCGGTGAAGGCGATGGAAGATGACGCGCTGATGCAGCCTGAATCGCGGTCAGCCTATGCCCGCATGCTGGGTGACGGCTGGACCGATGCCATCGCCACGCTCAATCCGCGCGGCGGGGTGTGGACTTTCTGGGACTATCAAGCGGGCGCCTGGCAGCGCGATCACGGTTTCCGCATCGATCACCTGCTTTTGTCCCCCGATTGCGCCGACCGCCTCGTCGCGGCCGGGGTCGACAAGGACCACCGCGGCCGCGAAAAAGCCAGCGACCACGCCCCGGTGTGGGTGGAGCTGAAGGACTAATCTTCGCGACCGATCCGACGAACACCAAACGGGCCGCAGGCCCCGCAAGCGCGAATGCGCGCCCGCAGCGAAGGGAGGCGAAGCCGACCGGCAGCGAGGATAGCCTAAGGGGCCGGATGGCCCCGCCGGCGCTTGAGGCTATCTGTAAAAGATATGACTATCGATCCGCGCAACACTGGCCCGGCGGGCAGCCCATTGCGGACGAACACGGGTGGCGTGGAAGAACAGCGAATCGCCGGCTTCGCTCGACCACAGGTCCTGGTGCGCGATGCGCGCGATGGCGCGGGCACGGGTCCAGGCGGCAGTAGCCATGTTGGGCGCCGGAATCTGGCCGCCGCGAACAAACGAGAACTGGCCACGCTGCTTGACTACCGAGCAATAATCATCGGGAAACTGGCCTGAGGTCGCGCGGTTGATCACCACGCGGGCTACGGCCAGCTGGCCGCCCAGTTCCTCGCCGCGGGCCTCGAAATAGACCGCTTGCGCCAGGCAGGTCAATTCGGGCGACAGTGCATCGTCAGCCGGGATGGCGGCGACCAGCGCATGCAGCGAACGGGCGGTGGATGTGGGGAGTTCGGCGTCGGGGGCGGAAATATCCTGCACCACGGGCTCGGAAACGAAGCGGACTTCGCTGGCCGGTTCAACCACCTGTGCGGCGGGAAGAGCGGCGTCTTGCGTCTGGTCCTGGGCAACAGCACCGGTCAGGCCGGTGGTGGAAACAAAGGCAATCAATATGGCAGCCGAAGCGAATGCCCCGGCGCGGAGGGTCTTGCGGTTCATTACTGAGGAAACTCAGGGCGGTGGGAAACCCGTCGCAGGCCGGTCTGCCGGGCGCCTGGGGTGCCCGATGCAAGACCTGTGATCCAACTGGTGGAACCTGCCGGTTTGCCCCCCGTCTACGTGCCAAGACTGCCGACTGTATTGCCGGCTTCGCAGTGGCCTACGCTGGGGTATTGGCGGCGGCACATAGCGACCGCGCCTCACCTGTCAACCAATGGTTCCCTGGTTGCCGATGAAACGTTCTGCATTTGCGATATCCAGCTCCACGATCCAGATGTCCGGATCCTGGCGCTTGCGACGATCGCAATACTCACTGAAATCATGCGGATTTTCAGGGTCTTGAGCCTTGGAAAGGGTCCATTTCCGGCTCCCATCCAGCTGCGGCATCCGCTCGTACAAACGGGCGTTTGTGCCGTTTTCGCAACAGATTACCAGCAATGTCCCGGCATCGCGTTCACCTTTCGCGATAACCATGCCGAAGCCGCCGGCGGCCTGAACCGACCGGATCAGTCCGCCTGCTTCCAGGTGTGCGGGAAGGCGTGCGTCCATTATCTTGTCCTGTCTGCGTAGTCATCGGACTGGTAACCGGCCAGGCCCGCCAGCGCGATATGCGAGCGCATGAACGTGCCGGTGCCGCGCCCGATCTCCTCGCCATCGCTGTCTACCAGATTGGCTTCGGCCACGAATACCCGGCGCTTGCCGCTGATCCAGCGGCCGTGCGCAGTAACCTGCCCCCGGCGGATTGGCCGGGTGAAGTGGAGATTGAAGGCGGTGGTCAGCAGGAAGCGGTCCGATACCAGCGAATTGGCGGCATAGAAGGCGGCATCGTCGAGCATCTTGAAATAGATCGTGCCATGCGCCGCGCCTGCGGCATGGTGCATGGTCTCGTCCACGGTGAAGGTGATAGCGGAACGGCCTTCGGCCGGAATATGCAGCCGCGATGCAAACAGCGCGTTGACCGGCGCGCTGGCATAAAGTGCTTCAAGCGCGCGGAAATGGGCTTCAGAACCGCCGGGTGACGGATCAAGCCCAGAATCGGGCCGAGTTTCAGGCTCTATATCAGGCGACGTCGCGATCCGTGACATTGGTCAGCAAGCCATAGATCGCCTCGACATCGGGGGCATCTGCCAGGGCGTCGCGCATGTCCTCGTCGCGCACCATGCGCGAGATCGCGGCCAGCGCGTGAAGGTGGCTGGCGCCGCCGTTTTCCGGCGACAGCAGGCCAAACACCAGATCCACCGGCAAGCCGTCGGCAGCGTTGAAATCTGCAGGGTGGCGCAGGCGCAGCAGGGCTGCCACCGGCCGCTGGATGCCGGCGATGCGGGCATGGGGTATAGCCACACCCCGCCCGAAACCGGTGCTGCCGAGCGCCTCGCGTTCTTCCAGCAATTCGAGCACGTGGCTGGCATCAAGCTGCCACGCATCTGCAAACAGCTCGCTCAGCCGCTCAAGAATGGCCTGCTTGCTGTCGGCATCGACGATGGCCACCGATTCGGGCTTTATGGCGAAGAGTGCTTCCATTGTGTCAGTCTCTGGGTAAGCCGCAGAATGGCGTTCCTGCCAAAAAAGGCCAGGAACGCCATTACCTGGGTTCATGAATCGCCATTTGAAGAAGCGATCAGGACTGGCGGGCAGCTGTATGCCCCGCCGCGATCAGGACGGTTCGACCCAGCCGATCGATCCATCGCGGCGGCGGTACACCATATTATGTCGTCCGGTGCCAGCATTTTTGAAGAACAGCGCATTGGTGTGCCGCAGATCAAGCAACATCACCGCATCCGCCACGCTGACTTCAGGGATATCGACCCGCGTTTCGGCAATCACCGGCGGCGCATCGATCGACAGCTCTTCCTCGTGATCAGGTTCGGGTTCGGCATAGGCAAACACGGTATAGGCCGCATCTTCCTCGCGCGCGGCGTGGGCCGACTGTTCGTGACGGTCCTTCAGCCGGCGCTTGTAGCGGCGCAGCTGCTTTTCGATCTTGTCTGCCGCCTGGTCGAACGCCTGGCGCACATCGTGCGCCGCGCCGTGGCTTTTCAGGATCAGGCCGTGATTGACGTGCAGCACGATATCGCAATCGAACGCATTGCTCGGCGCCTTGCCGAATGTGACCGAGGATGACAGCGCCCGGCTGAAATGCTTTTCGACTATGGTCCCGATGCGGTCGGAGGCGTGCTCCTGCAGTGCTGCGCCAGTGTCGATCTGGTGGCCGGAAACGCGGATATCCATATTTACTCGCTCCTTCGATGATCCTCGACATTCCATATAGGAAACGATTGGGACCTAATTAAGCCATAAAGGTGCTTTGAGTGTTTCGAGAAATTCGGCGTGGCGCGCCAGCTCCTCGGCTGAAGCGGCGTGGGGCCGGGCCGGACGCAAAACCCCGGTCCGCGGGCGGAAGGTGCGGATCTCCACAGTCGTGGTCTCGATCTCGCCCACCAGTTCCAGCCCGATCTGCCGCCCGCCGGTCAATTCGACATAGACCTGCGCCAGCAGTTCGGCATCCAGCAGCGCACCGTGCTTCACCCGATGGCTGCGATCCACGCCGTAACGGGTACACAAGGCGTCGAGCGAATGCTTGGCGCCGGGATGGCGGCGGCGGGCGATGGCCAGGGTATCGATCATCCGGTCAAGCCCGACCGGTTCCAGCCCGCAGGCCGCCAGTTCGGCATTGAGGAAGCCGAAATCGAACTGCGCATTGTGCGCTACCAGCGGGCTGTCGGCCAGGAACGCCAGCAGGTCTGCGGCAATCGCCCCGAACAAGGGCTTGTCAGCCAGGAATGCGGCTGACAGGCCGTGGACCCGTTCGGCCTCCATCGGCATATCGCGCTGCGGGTTGCACCAGGCATGGAAATTGCGCCCTGTGGGACAACGGTTGACCATTTCCACACAGCCAATTTCCACCAGCCGGTCACCCGACTGCGGATCGAGGCCGGTGGTTTCGGTATCAAAGACAATTTCGCGCATGGCCGGACTATCGGACGGCAGGGCCATGCTGGCAACTAGGCAGCAAGGCTTGCCACCAGCTTCGCCACGGTTTGGGCCACGGTTTGGGCGGTCTGTTCCAGCGGCCCGCTGCTGTCGATCACGAAATGGGCACGGGCGCGCTTTTCTGCGTCGGGCATCTGGGCCGCAAGAATGGCGGCGAATTTCTCCTCGGTCATGCCAGGGCGCGCCATCACCCGCTTGCGCTGCACGCTGGCCGGAGCAGAGACCACCGCCACGCGGTCAACCTCGGCCAGCAGGCCCTTTTCGAACAACAACGGAATATCGAACACAACCAACGGGGCAGCGCGGTGCTGCACGAGGAACCGTTCACGGGCGGCGTGAACCGCAGGGTGGACGATGGCTTCCAGCCTGGCCAGTTCAGCCGGATCTCCGAACACGATGGCCCCAAGCTTTTGCCGCATTACCCCGTCCGGCCCGGTGGTGCCGGGAAACGCCGCCTCGATCGGCCCGAGCAGCGCCCCGCCCGGCCCTTGCAGCCGGTGAACCTCGGCATCGGCATCGAACACCGGCACACCGAGGTCGGCCAACATCCGCGCCGAGGTGCTCTTGCCCATCCCGATCGAGCCGGTCAGGCCGAGGATGAGCGGGCCACTCAACGGGTCAAAATCGCGCGCAGTTCGGCATCGCCATCCTCCCGCGGGGGGGGCACGCCGAAGAACTTCTCGAACGCGATGGCCGCCTGCCCGATCAGCATGGCGAGACCATCGATGGTGCGAAACCCCGCCGCGCGAGCCGCCACCAGCAGCGGCGTGTCGAGCGGATGGGTGACAATATCGTAGAACACGCTGCCCGGCGGCGCATGGGTGAGATCGAAGGTGAGCGGCGGCTGCCCGGCCATGCCGAGCGGGCTGGCATTGACCACCAGATCGAAACATCCCTCACGGTCATCGAAGGCAAAATCGGTGGTCTGGGCAAAATGCGCGATATCCACCGCGTGATGCTCACCCTCGGGGTCAATTTCAGCCAGGATCGCCTGCGCCTTGGCCGGATCGCGCCCGGCCAACACCACCACCACGCCCTGTTCGGCCAGCGCCGCCACGATGGCCCGCGCCGCGCCGCCGGTACCCAGCACCCGCGCCATGCGGAAATAATGCGGCGTGGCCAGCATCTCCTGCAAGGGTTCCAGGAAGCCTGCCATATCAGTGTTAGTGCCGATCAGGCGCACCTCGCCCGACCGCTCCCGCCGGGTGATGGTGTTGACCGCGCCGACCAGCTCGGCACCGATTTCAAGCCGGTCTAGCAGGGGGATCACGGCCTGCTTGTGCGGCATGGTGATATTGCACCCGCGCCAGGCGCGATCTTCCCGCCGGGCGGCAAAGTAATCCGCCAAGCCATCTGCCGTGACATGCGCGGCGCGATAGTCCGCATCGAGGCCCAGCTTGCCGAGCCAGTAGTTGTGGATCGCCGGGCTTTTTGATTGCACAATCGGATCGCCGATTACCTCGGCATAGCTGCGGGTCATGCGGGCAGCTCCCCCAATTCGCGCAAGGCGCCCAGCACCGGCAACAGCGGCATGCCCAATACGGTGAAGTGATCGCCGTCCACCGCCTCGAACAATTGCACGCCCATGGCCTCCATCCGGAACACGCCGACACACCACGATACCTCTGGCCATTCGGCGGCGAGATAGGTGGCGATGAATTCTTCGCTCAACGGGCGCACCTTCAGGCTAGCGAGCGCAGCATGGCTCCACACGATTGCGCCGTTTTGCGCCAATGCGGCGGCCGAATGCAATTCCAACGTCTTGCCCGAAAAGAACCGCAGATGATCTGCCGCGTCCGCCAGGCTGGCGGGCTTGTCGAACCGCCGACCAGCGACAACCACCAGCGAATCGCTGCCCAGCACCAGCCGATTGCCGGCATTGACCGCCAGCGCCTTGGCCTGCGCCAGTGCCAGCGCCACTGCTGGCGGCGGCACATCGCCCAGCGCCGCTTCCACAGAACGCTCGTCAAGCGAAGCCGGACGCGGTTCAAATGCCACGCCAGCGGCTGCCAGCATCGCCTGCCGCGATGCGCTTTTGGATGCCAGGATAATCATATCGGCCCGATCATATGGGTTTGGGGCCTACCACATCAGGATTGGTGCGGGCCTGCCGCTCCTGATAAAGCTTGATCACCGCCGCAGCCGTTTCCTCGATCGAGCGGCGGGTCACGTCGATCACCGGCCACCCGTTATCGGCAAACATGCGGCGGGCGAAGGCCACTTCGTGCTCCACCCGCTCTTCAGACACATAGGCTGTCTCGGTCCGCTCGTTCAACGAAAGCAGGCGGTTGCGGCGGATCTCGATCAGGCGGCGCGGGGCGGTGGTCAGCCCCACCACCATCGGATTGCGCAGTTCAAACAGAGAGGGCGGTGGCGGGCTTTCCACCACCAGCGGAATATTGGCCACCTTGAAGCCGCGATTGGCCAGATAGATGCTGGTCGGGGTCTTGGAGCTGCGCGACACCCCGGCGAGCAGAATATCGGCCGCTTCCCAGTTCTCCCAGCCGATCCCGTCATCATGGGCGATGGTGAACTGGATCGCATCCACCCGGTCGAAATAGGCCTGGTCCATCACGTGGCGCGCACCGGGGCGGGAATGAGCTTCCTGGCCCAGCCGGTCGGCCAGCGCGTGGGTCACGGCATCCAGTGCGGCGATGTGTGGCAGGCCCAGCACGCGCAGCCGGTCCTCCAGCAAGGCGCGGGTATCGGGATTGGCGAGGGTAAACAGCACGAGGCCGGGATTGGCCTTGAACTCCTCCATGATGCGGTCAAGATGCTGGCGCGAGCGGACCATCGGCCAGAAATGGCGCGTGACATCGGCATCGTCGAACTGCGCGAGCGCCGCCTTGGCGATCATCTCGAGCGTTTCGCCGGTTGAATCCGACAGGAGGTGGAGGTGCAGCCGGGCCATGTGGACAAGTGGCAGCATAAACCACGGGACAGGGCAGGGGACAAGCATGGCATGACATTCCATGCCCGCTACCTGCGGTTTAGCCACAAGGCTTGTGGACAGGCGCGCTGGCTTTTCAACAGGCCGGGGATAGTGGGGAGAACTTGCGGTTGACGATCGGGGGCCACGGCTGGCCCATGAGTCGCACACCTTGCGCCATCTGGCCAAGACGGGACAAATCGGGCAAGGGCGCGCTGTCCCCGCTTTCCACAGGGCCAACAAACAACATAAACCAATAATAAGACTCTATTATATTTAGTTTGGACTCTCCGATGCCCGGAATTTTGCTCGACACCTTGCGTGGATCTGTGACCGAAAAGCGGCCCGTATGGCTGATGCGCCAGGCCGGCCGCTATCTGCCGGAATACCGCGCGCTTAGGGCGGAAAAGGGCGGTTTCCTGCCGCTGGTCTATGACAGCCGGGCAGCTTCCGAGATCACCTTGCAACCGATCCGCCGGTTCGGATTCGATGGCGCGATCCTGTTTTCGGATATTCTCATCGTGCCGCACGCGCTGGGTCAGGACCTGCAGTTCCTGGCTGGCGAAGGCCCGCACCTGTCACCCCGACTGGTGGATGCCACGCTTGCCTCGCTGACCCCCCAACCGCAGCATTTCGAGCCGGTGTGGGAAACAGTACGGCTGACCAGGGCGGCCTTGCCTCAGGGGGTCACCATGCTGGGCTTCATCGGCAGCCCGTGGACCGTGGCGACCTATATGGTGGCAGGCGAGGGCAGCAAGGATCACCACCTGGCCCGCGCCATGGCCTATCGCGATCCGGTGGCGTTTGGCGAGATCATCGATGCCATCGTGGATAGTTCGATAATGTATCTGTCCGGCCAGATCGAGGCCGGTGCCGAAGCGGTGCAACTGTTCGATTCGTGGGCCGGCAGCCTGTCGCCGCGCCAGTTCCAGCGCTGGGTGATCGAGCCGACGCAGAAGATCGTGACAGCGATCCGTGAACGTCATCCGGATGTCCCGATCATCGGTTTTCCCAAGGGCGCAGGCGGCAAATTGCCGGCCTATGCGGCTGAAACAGGGGTCGATGCGGTAGGTGTTGACGAAACAGTCGATCCGCACTGGATCAATCGCGAGCTGCCGCAGGATATGCCCGTGCAGGGCAATCTCGATCCGCTGCTGCTGATTTCCGGCGGACCTGAACTGGAAGATGCTGCGCGCGAAGTGCTGGAGGCCTTTGCCGGGCGGCCACACGTGTTCAATCTGGGCCACGGGATCGACAAGTCCACCCCGATTGCCCATGTCGAACGGCTGCTGGAAATAGTCCGCGGGAATGACTAGCTTGGTGCCATGCAGGATGCATTGTTCATGATCTACGCCTGGCTCAAGGCGGGCCATATCATCTTCGTGATTTTCTGGATGGCCGGGCTGTTCATGCTGCCGCGCTATTTCGTGTATCATCAGGAAGCTGCCGAAGGTTCACCCGAAAACACGGTGTGGACCGATCGCGAGCGCAAGCTGCTCAAGATCATCCTCAACCCCTCGCTGGTCGTGGTCTGGGTGCTGGGGCTGGTGCTGGCCTATACAACGGGCGCGTTCAGCCAGGGGTGGTTCCATGCCAAGCTGCTGCTGGTGCTCGCCTTGTCGGGCTATCACGGTTATCTGGCGGGCTATCACAAGAAGCTGGCGGCGGGCCAGCGCACGCTGACCGGCAAGCAATTGCGGTTGTTCAACGAAGTGCCCGGCATCGCCGCGGCCTTCATCGTGGTGCTGGTGGTCGTGCGTCCGTTCTGAACTGCGGTTCGGCTCAAAGCGAATTGACGCTGCCGCGCGAAAGGCATATTCGCGCTGTCGTTCCGGTTGTTGTCGCCCTTTTGCGCAACAGGGTCCGCTGTCTCCCAGCCCCTTGGCCCGCCGGCTCCCAAAATCTGATTACGGAATCACGCAAATGCATTTGAAAGAACTCAAGCAGAGGACGCCCGCGGAGCTGGTCTCCATGGCCGAGGAATATGATGTCGAAGGCGCGAGCACCATGCGCCGCCAGGACCTGATGTTCGCGATCCTCAAGGAAGTGGCTGAAGACGGCGAGGAAATCCTCGGCATCGGCACGATCGAAGTGCTGTCGGACGGCTTTGGCTTCCTGCGCAGCCCTGAAGCAAACTATCTTGCCGGGCCGGACGATATCTATGTCTCGCCCAACCAGGTCCGCAAGATGGGCCTGCGGACCGGTGACACGGTCGAAGGCGAGATCCGGGCCCCCAAGGACGGTGAACGCTATTTCGCGCTCACCAAGCTCCTGAAGGTCAATTACGACGATCCCGATGCCGTGCGTCACCGCACCAACTTCGACAACCTCACGCCGTTGTACCCGGATGAGCGTCTGGTGCTCGATACGGTCGATCCCACGGTCAAGGACAAGTCTGCCCGCGTAATCGATCTGATTTCGCCGCAGGGTAAGGGCCAGCGCGCGCTGATCGTCGCCCCGCCGCGCACCGGTAAAACCGTGTTGCTGCAGAACATGGCCAAGGCCATCACCGACAACCATCCCGAGGTGTTCCTGATCGTCCTCTTGGTCGATGAACGGCCCGAGGAAGTGACCGACATGCAGCGCAGCGTGAAGGGCGAGGTAATCTCCTCCACCTTTGATGAACCTGCCTCGCGCCACGTTCAAGTAGCTGAAATGGTTATCGAAAAAGCCAAGCGCCTGGTCGAACACAAGCGCGACGTGGTGATTCTGCTGGATTCTATCACCCGCCTTGGCCGGGCCTACAACACCGTGGTGCCCAGTTCCGGCAAGGTGTTGACCGGCGGCGTCGACGCCAATGCATTGCAGCGTCCGAAGCGCTTCTTTGGTGCGGCCCGCAACATCGAGGAAGGCGGCTCGCTGTCCATCATCGCTACCGCGCTGATCGATACCGGCAGCCGGATGGATGAAGTGATTTTCGAAGAGTTCAAGGGTACCGGCAACAGCGAAATCGTGCTCGACCGCAAGGTCGCCGACAAGCGGATCTTCCCGGCGCTGGATGTCGGCAAGTCCGGCACCCGCAAGGAAGAACTGCTGGTCAGCAAGGATCAGCTTTCGAAGATGTGGGTCCTGCGCCGTATCCTTATGCAGATGGGCACGATCGACGCGATGGAATTCCTGCTCGACAAGATGAAGGATTCCAAGAGCAACGAGGACTTCTTCGCCACGATGAACCAGTAACGGGGAAGGGGGCTGCGGCCCCCTTTTTCATGGCGTTGGATGTACCTGGCCATAGACCACTGGAAATCCGCCACCGTCTTGCTCATATAGGACACTTGCGGGCGTCCGGGACGACCAGCCCGGTGGGAAAGGCAAGTCCATGAAAGTCACTATCGAGATCGATTGTTCGCCCGAGGAAGCCCGCCAATTCATGGGCTTGCCCGATGTGGACAAGGCCAACGCAGTTTATGTCGATACCATCGCCAAGGCGATGAAGGGCGTGACCAATACCGACCAGCTGCAGGAATATGCCCAGCAACTCGCCCCGATGGGCCAGATGGGGTTGAAGATCTTCCAGTCATTCGTCGAAGGGGCGACCCGTTCGGCTGCCACTGGCGCATCACCCTCATCGTCAAGCCGGTCCAAAAGCGACAGCTGAGCCTTCCTGCATGGATACGATATTCGCCCTGTCCAGCGGTGCGCCGCCGGCGGGTATCGCCGTTATCCGCGTAACCGGTCCGCAAGCAGGGCAGGCTGTTCGATCCCTGGCGGGCAAACTTCCCGTACCACGCCGCGCCACTCGCGCATGGTTGACCGATGCAGCAGGCGAGCGGCTGGATGACGGGCTGGTGCTGTGGTTTCCCGGCCCGGGCTCGGTTACGGGAGAGGATCTGGCCGAGTTCCACCTTCATGGCGGACGCGCGGTGATCCTGGCGGTCGAGGCGTGCCTTGCCGCCCTGCCGGGCCTCAGACGGGCGCAACCGGGCGAATTCACCCGGCGCGCCTTTGCCAACGGCCGGATTGACCTGGCCGAAGCCGAAGGGCTGGCAGACCTGCTAAGCGCCGAGACAGAGCTGCAGCGGCGGGCGGCCATGGCGGGCGCGGGCGGTGTAATCTCGGCGTGCGTCGAAGTTTGGCGCGAACGGTTGCTGCTGCTGTCGGCGCAAGTGGAGGCCGTGCTCGATTTTGACGATGAGGACGATGTCGGTGGCCTGCCGCACGCTTTTGGCCAGGCACTGAAAGCGCTGGCAAGTGATCTGCAGTCGGCATTGGCCGCGCCCTCGGCAGAACCGTTGCGCGAAGGTTTTCGCGTAGCGTTGGCGGGCCCGCCAAATGCAGGTAAATCTACTCTTTTCAATTCTTTACTTGATGATGAGGCTGCCATCACCGCGCCTGATGCCGGAACTACCCGCGATGTCCTGGTGCGGCCGGTGGCCTTGGGCGGCGTGCCGTTTACCTTCGTGGATATGGCAGGCCTGCGTGAACCGGGCAGCGATGCCATCGAGGCCATCGGGATCGGCCGTGCACGGGGCGAGATTGACCGGGCTGACCTGGTCCTGTGGCTGGGGCCTGAGGGTGAAGGCCCGGCCGAAGCCTGGGAAATCGAGGCGCAGTGTGACCGTGCCAACCATCAGGCGAAGCGTGCGGCTGGATACCGTCTGTCCGCTATGACTGGCGAGGGTATGCAGGACTTGAAGCAGGCGTTAGTCGATCATGCGCGGTCTCATTTGCCGGGACCAAGTGACCTGGCACTTAATCGCCGCCAGCGTGACCTGGTTGCTTTGGCCGCAACCGGTCTAACTGGGGCGGGACGGGAGCCCAATCCTTTGATCCTTGCTGAACACCTGCGCCAGGCCCGCCTTGCGTTCGACATGCTGTTGGGACGCACTGCAACCGAAGATGTGCTCGATACGCTGTTCGGCCGCTTCTGCATCGGCAAGTAGTTGTTCCACGTGGAACACATCCCGCGCGAAACTGCCCTTTGACCTCGGCTTGCGCTGGCCCTATCGGCGGCAGGATGCGCGTGTTCGATGTCATTGTGATCGGCGGAGGCCATGCTGGCTGCGAGGCGGCGGCTGTTGCTGCACGCATGGGGGCCCACACCGCCCTGGTCAGCTTTGATGCTGCGAAAATCGGTGCGATGAGCTGCAATCCTGCGATCGGGGGTCTTGGCAAAGGCCACCTGGTGCGCGAGGTCGATGCCTTTGACGGGCTGATCGGGCGGGCTGCCGATGCGGCCGCGATCCATTATCGCATGCTCAACCGTTCAAAAGGCAGCGCGGTGCAAGGCCCGCGCATACAGGCTGATCGTAAGCTGTTTTCCGCGGCGATCCAGCGGATGATCGCTGCCCAGCCCGGCCTTGAAGTTATCGCAGGCGAAGCGGCGCGGCTGGTGTTCGCAGGTTCGCGGGTGTCCGGCATAGACCTGGCTGATGGCTCCCGCCTGGCAGGCAGCGCGGTGATCCTGTGTACCGGGACTTTCCTGGGTGGCACGCTGTTCCGCGGCGAGGAGCGGCTAACTGGCGGACGTATCGGGGAGTCATCGGCGCAGGATCTGGCGCGCCAACTGCGCGAAGCCGCGCTGCCGATGTCCCGGCTCAAGACCGGAACGCCGCCACGGCTGGACGGGCGCACGATCGACTGGTCGCAACTGGCCGAACAGGCTTCCGATGCCGAGCAGTGGACCATGTCTCCGCTCACGCCGGCGCGGATCAACCCACAGGTGTTTTGTGCGATCACGCGGACCAATCAGGCGACCCACCAGATCATTGCCGACAACCTGCACCGTTCACCGCTGTTCACCGGTGCCATCGGGGCCGCGGGGCCACGGTATTGCCCTTCGATCGAGGACAAGATCCACCGCTTTGCCGATCGGGATGGGCATCAGGTGTTCCTCGAACCCGAAGGGCTGGATACGCCGCTGGTCTACCCCAATGGTATTTCCACCTCGTTGCCTGTCGATGTGCAACTGGCCATGCTGCGGAGCATGACCGGGTTGGAACAGGTGGACATGGCAGTGCCGGGCTATGCAGTGGAATATGATCATATCGATCCGCGTGCACTAGGCCCCGATCTGCAGGTTCAGGCGATCCCCGGGTTGTACTGCGCCGGACAGATCAATGGCACCACGGGCTACGAAGAAGCAGCGGCTCAAGGGCTGATGGCCGGGATGCATGCGGCAGCTTGTGTTCGGGGCACCGAACCCGCACCGCTCGACCGGGCCAATTCCTATATGGCGGTGATGGTGGATGACCTGACGCTCCACGGCGTGAGCGAGCCCTACCGGATGCTCACAGCCCGGGCCGAGTATCGCCTGCGGTTGCGGGCCAACAATGCCTCCACCCGGCTAACCCCGCTGGCGATAGCGGCAGGCTGTGTCGGATCGGAGCGGCAGAACTGGTTTGGGCGGCGCGTGGATTACCGGACACAATGGAATGCGGCACTGGACCACAGGGCGAGTGGAGCAGAGCTGGTGGCACAAGGAATTGCCACGCGCACGGATGTCGGCCGCCTGTCGCTCCGTGAATGGCTGCGCTTCACCGATATATCGCTGGAATCGCTAGCCATATTTCTGCCACCTGCCCTTGATCGGTCAAGCGATCTTGCTGCAGAACTGGCCGAGGATGCAGCCTATGCGCCCTACCTCGATCGGCAGGAAGCCGAACTGCGCGACCTGCGGGCGAGTGAAAGCGTAAAATTGGGTCCGGAATTTCCTTTTGCGGGAGTGCCCGGGCTGTCGCACGAAATGATCGAGCGCCTGGTGTTCGCACAGCCAGCCAACCTGGCTGCAGCGGGCAGGGTGCGCGGGATAACCCCGGCAGCCCTGGCAGCGCTGTTGGTCTATGCGCGGCGGCAGGCAGGACAGGTGGCAGCATGATTGCGAACGAGGCAGAGGCCCGTGATTTCTGCGCGGCCCTGTGCGATAATGCGGCAATGGCGCGTTTGGCGGAATTCATCGGCCTGCTGACTGATGAGAACCGCCAGCAAAACCTGATTTCCAACGCCAGTCTCGATTCGGTGTGGCAGCGCCATATCGCGGACAGCTTGCAGTTGCTGCTGCATGTTCCACGTGAAACAACCGGGCCATGGATCGATCTGGGCAGTGGGGCAGGGATGCCGGGGCTGGTCCTGGCGATCGCCCGGCCTGACGTGACATTCCACTTGGTGGAATCGCGCAAGAAGCGGGTGGCTTGGCTGGAAGGAGTGGCACTGCACTTCGGCCTGACCAATTGCCATGTTCACGGCACGCGTCTGGAGAGTGTCGAAAGCGCCCCGATGCGGGTCATTTGCGCCCGCGCCTTTGCGCCGCTGGAAAAGCTCCTCAACTTATCCGCCCGGTTTTCCACACAGGACACCGTGTGGTTGTTGCCCAAGGGACGTTCCGCGGCGCAAGAACTGTCGGAGCAGCCCGAATCGATCCGCCAGATGTTCCACGTGGAACAATCACGCACCGATTGCCAGGCAGGTATCGTTACCGGGCAGGGGAGGCCACCAATCCGATGATCGTCATCGCCATTGCCAATCAGAAGGGCGGAGTGGGAAAGACCACTACCGCCATCAACATCGCCACGGCGATGGCGGCTACAGGCTGGCGCACCCTGCTGATCGATCTGGACCCGCAAGGCAACGCTTCGACGGGCATCGGCCTGGCAGCGGCCCAGCGCGATCTGTCGAGCTATGACGTGCTGGTTGACGAGGTGCCGCTGGACGATTGCGTGGTTACTTCGCGTGTCCCCGGCTTGGACCTGCTGCCGGCCACGGTGGACCTGAGTGGGGCTGAAGTGGAACTGGTGGGGGTGGAAAACCGCACCCATCGGCTCGCCACGGCGCTGGCCAACCACAAAGGCCACGACATTTGCTTCATCGATTGCCCGCCATCGCTCGGCCTGCTCACGTTGAATGCGCTGTGTGCGGCCGATACCCTGCTGGTCCCGCTGCAATGCGAATTTTTCGCGCTGGAAGGCCTTAGCCAGCTGCTCAAGACCGTGGAGCAGGTCCAGCAACGGTTGAACCCGGATCTGGGCATTGTTGGCATCGTCCTGACCATGTTTGACCGACGCAACAGGCTGACCGACCAGGTGAGCGACGATGTGCGTGAATGCCTCGGCAAACTGGTGTTCGAAGCGGTGATTCCGCGCAATGTCCGCTTGTCAGAAGCGCCCAGCCACGGCCTGCCGGCGCTGATCTATGACCACGCCTGCCCGGGCAGCCGCGCCTATATGGCTTTGGCGCGCGAACTGATCGGTCGGCTGCCCAAGCAAAGACCAACCCAGGGAATCGCCGCATGACCTCGTCAGACGATATGCCAGAAGCAGTCACCCGGTCTGCGCCGCGCCGCGCCCTGGGCAAGGGCCTGGGTGCCCTGCTGGGTGAAAGCCGCCGGGAAGAGCCATTGGCCCAGCCTGCCGAGATCGCCGCGCCCACCAATGCGCAATCTTCGGCGGCCTCGATCGCGCGGGCAGATGGTCTGGCCAACCTGCCGGTGGACTTGATAGAAGCTCACCCAGATCAGCCGCGCCGCCATTTCGATGAAGCCGCGCTTGATGAACTGGCCGCCTCAATTTCCACACGGGGCGTTATCCAGCCCGTGATTGTGCGCCCCATCCCCGGAGGGCGCTATCAACTGGTGGCTGGTGAACGCCGCTGGCGGGCCGCGCAACGGGCACAACTGCATGAAATTCCAGCACTAATTCGTGATCTGGCGGATCGCGATGTGATGGCCCTGGCGCTGATCGAGAATATCCAGCGGGAAGACCTCAACCCGGTCGAGGAGGCGCGGGCCTATCACCGGTTGGCCGAACTGGAAGACATGACGCAGGCCGACATTGCCCGGCTGGTGGAGAAATCGCGCAGCCACGTGGCAAACCTGCAGCGCCTGTTGACCCTGCCGGTGGCCGTGCTCGACCACCTGGAGGCCGGACGGCTGGACATGGGCCATGCCCGCGCACTGATCGGGCGCGCCAATGCCGAGGAACTGGCGGCGCAGGCGATTCTGCGCAAGCTGTCGGTGCGCGAGGTGGAAAAGCTGGCGCGGGCGCAGGATGGCGGCATCCAGCGCCGCCGCACGGCCCGCGAACCGCGCGATGCGATGCACGATGCGGATATTTCGGCGGTGGAAAGCCACCTCGAGGAATTTCTTGGCCTGCCGGTGAAAATCACGACCGATGCTGATCCGCGTTCGGGCGCGGTCACCATCCGTTATCGCACGCTGGACCAGCTGGACCTGATCTGCGGGCGATTGACCGGAAGCGGCATCTAGCAGGCCTGCCTTGCGCGCACGATTATGCGCAAGGATGGCCTATTTTTCAGCATTTTAGTTGTTCGGGGTCAGCTTGCCCTGCTCACGCGCTGGCATGGCGCGGCGGATATGGCGGCGGGCGGGGCGCGGTTCGTGCGCATCGACATCAACCTCTTCCTCGATCACGCGATAGCTGATGCGGCGCTCTGCCTGATGCGGGCCTTGTGCAACCGGAACCATCATGACCGGCGCATAGGCCACCTGAGCGGGCGTGCCATAGCCGCGCTCGTAATTCTGCAGGTATGCGGCGCAATAGTCGAAGCCATAGTCGAAGCTTTCGTCGTCCGCGATATAGGCCACGCGGTCATCGTCATCATCCCCGCCATCGACGATCGAGCCGATCACCGCGCCGGCCAGTCCGCCCAGACCGGCCCCCACGATGGTGCCGAGCAACCGGTCCCCGTCAGCAATGCGATTGCCGGCAAAGCCGCCGGTGACAGCGCCAATGATCCCGCCGATCAGGCCACCGTCAGCATCCTCCTCCTCCTCGTAGTACACGACCTGTTCCTGCCGGGCGTGGAGCGAGCGGCACTGGGCCAGCCATTCGTCACGCTCGGCCGCCGTATAGGCCAGGCGTGGGCCCTGTGAACGCTCGGCGTGGTGCGGGCCACGGCGGTGCATGGTCCGGCGGGCGGTGCGATAGCCAGGGGGCGGGCCATCCCAGTTTGCACCGTCATGGGATTCGGCTTCCACGTCGTAGCCGTCATCTTCGAAGGTATCCTGCACCACCTCGCGGCTTTCCCACTCGTAAGCGGCACCCTCTGGCGCATCGGCATCCCACGATACACCGGCCTGCGGCTCATCGGCCCATGAATGGCCGGCGCGCAGGGCGGTGTCCGCAACAGCTTCGGAATTATCCTGCGCCGTAGCGGGGCAGGCAATGGCGACCAGCGCGGTGGTGGTGGCAAGGATGGCAAGACGCTTGGACATGGAAACGGCCCCTCAAACATGGCAGCGGCGCAGCGTGGCGCGCGGATTTACTGTTTGTTTACTACGCCGCTCGTGATGATTCCCAAGCGCCTTGCCGTGCCTGTCCCGAATCGGGGCGAAGGGGGCGGTTCAGATGCGCGGGGCGAGTAAGGCAGCCAGCGCTTCGATCCCCGCCGCATCCTCGGCATCGAAGCGGGCCAGGTGCGGGCTGTCGAGGTCGATCACCGCGATCACCGCTCCATCGCGCAGCACCGGAACCACCAGTTCCGACCGGGATGCAGCATCGCAGGCGATATGGCCGGGGAAGGCGTGGACATCGGCCACCAATTGCGTCTCGCCACTTTGTGCAGCCGTGCCACACACGCCCTGGCCCAGCGCGATACGGATGCAGGCAGGGCGTCCGGCGAAGGGGCCAAGCACCAGCTGTCCGCCTTGTCCGGCATCGATCAGGCGATAGAACCCGGCCCAGTTCACCTGTGGCAGCATATCCCACAGCAGCGCGGCCACATTGGCCATATTGGCCACGCCATCGCTCTCCCCTGCGGTCAGCGCATCGGCCCCGGCCAGCAGTTCGCGATAGAGTTCTGCCTTGCTGGCACCGGCGGTGGGGCGGAAATCGTGCATGGCAGCGTCCATAGCGGGCAGGGCCGGCCAGCGCCAAGCGCCAAAGCAACCGTTGCGGCCCGGCAGCGCACCGCCTATCTGGTGGGCCATGCGGATCATCAAGAAACTCCTCGTCTTCCTGCTCGTCATCCTGGTGCTGGCGGGCGGCGTGCTGTGGTGGCTGACGCGCCCGGTGCCGGCCCTGTACTCGCTGGAGGAAACCAGCGGGACCGATCCCCTGCTGGCCGAGCCTGATCCGCAACTGATTCCCACTGTGGGCGTATCCGCGCCGATTGGCTGGGGCGATGATGGCGCACCGCAAGCGGCCGAAGGCCTGGTGGTCAACCGCTTTGCCGAAGGGCTGGAACATCCGCGCGTGATCTATACCATGCCGGGCGGGGACGTGCTGGTTACGCTGACCAATGCGCCCGATCGCCCGATCACCGGCGGCTGGCTGACCAATATGGTAGCCGGTTTCCTGTTCAGCCGCGCCGGCGCCGCCGTGCCTTCACCCAATCAGGTGGTGCTGCTGCGCGATGCCGATGGCGATGGCACGGCCGAGGAACGCCATGTCCTGCTTGAAGGCCTCGATTCGCCGTCGGGCCTGGCCTGGCATGATGGCAACCTGTATGTCGCCAACCACGACGAGGTACTGCGCTTCGACTATGCCGAAGGTGCCAATACCGTGGCGGGCGCAGGCGAAAAGCTGATGGACCTGCCCGCTGCCGGTAACCACTGGATGCGCAACCTGCTGCTCAATCCCGAAGGCACGCTGCTGTATATCGCGGTCGGTTCGGCCTCGAATATCGGCGAAGGCGGGATGGAGATCGAGCGGGACCGTGCCGCGATCCACGAGCTTGACCTGGTCACCGGCCGTCCTCGGTTGTTCTCCGATGGCCTGCGCAATCCCAATGGCCTGGCGTGGAACCCGTGGAGCGGCGAACTGTGGACCACGGTGAACGAGCGGGACCAGCTGGGTTCCGATCTGGTGCCTGATTATCTGACCAATGTGCCGCTTGGCTCGCGCTATGGCTGGCCCTGGGTTTATTATGGCGACGTGATCGACGAACGGGTGGAGCACCCGATGGAGCAGTATTTCACCCAGTATACCCGGGTGCCCGAATTTGCCCTGGGCGCGCACGTGGCGGCGCTGGGGCTGACCTTCACGCAGGAAGGATCGCGCATGGGCCCGGCCTTTGCACAGGGCGCGTTCATCGCCCGTCACGGTTCATGGAACCGCGTGCCTGCGGGCGGCTATGATGTGGTGTTTGTGGAATTCGATGCGCGCGGCAATCCGTTGGGCAAGCCGGTCACCGTGTTGGAGAGCTTCCTGGCCGGTGAAGGCGAGACCCATGGCCGCCCGACCTGGGTGGCATGGGACCGCACCGGCGCACTGTTGGTAAGCGATGATACCGCCAACATCATCTGGCGGGTGACCAATCCTGCTGCCACCGGCGCAGCTGCTCCGGCCCGCAATCGCGGTGCCCGATTGCCGCCCCGGCGCGAACTGGTGGGCGATCCGGCGCGGGCTTTCGAGGATCCGCCAGCCGACATCATGCCGGACAGCCTGTAACCGGCAAATTTCGCGGACCAATCTGGCGGTTTAGCCGACCCGTCGCCCCGCGCGGCCCGCCAGTTCGGTGATGAAGTGCCACGCCACGCGGCCTGATCGCGCGCCGCGCCGCTTGGCCCACTCGAGCGCCTCGTGCTCCACCAGCGGCAAGTCATATTCGGCTGCATAACCGCGCAGAATGCCGAGGTAATCATCCTGGCTGCAGGCGTGAAAGCCCAGCGACAAGCCGAACCGGTCAGCCAACGCCAGCCGGTCTTCCACGATGTCTCGCGGATTGATCGGATCATCCTGTTCGGCCGCATGGCGAACCACGATCGCGCGGCGGTTCGACGTCACCGCCAGCCGCACATTGGCCGGCCGTGCTTCCACCCCGCCATCGAGCCAGCTGCGCAGGGCCCGCGGAGCTTCTGCGTCATCCTCGGCGAAACCCAGATCATCCAGGAATACCAGCATGTTGCGGTCTGTCCGGGCCAACTGGCCGAACAGGTCTGGCAGGCTGGCCAGGGCATCACTGGCCACCTGCACCAGCGCGATCTGTCCGCCGCTGGCCTGCGCATCCTTTACCGCGGCGCGCAGCAAGGCAGATTTGCCCATCCCGCGCGCGCCCCACAGCAGCATGTCGTGCGCGGCATGGCCACGGGCAAGGCGGGCGACATTGGCGGCCACCACGTCCTTTTGCTGGTCAATCCCGCGCAGCAGGGCAAGCGGCGGAGCCTCGATCGCGGCAACCGGGCGGGCCGATCCGGTCCACACATAGGCGGGGGCGGCGTGCCAGTCAGTCGGCCCTTGCGGTGCCGGGGCCAGGCGTTCCAGGGCTTCGGCCATCCGGCGCAGCAGATCATCGTTCTGGTTCATGGCCCCTGCCTCGCCCCGACAGGCGGCCCGCGTCAAGTCGATTGCGCAATGTGAGCGGGCCAGAGAGCAGGTGGTAGCTTGGACTGTTTGGCTGAACTGCAATGTTTCAGTGCAGCGGGAAACTCGCTAGCGCAGGCGGGATGACCACGATCCTGCCCGCCGATGCACCCGGAATAGCCCAAGCTGCGGAACTGCTGCGCGCCGGGCGGCTGGTCGCCCTGCCGACCGAGACGGTCTATGGCCTCGCCGCGCGGGCTGACAGCCAGCAGGCCGTGGCGGCAATCTATCGCGCAAAGGGCAGGCCGGATTTCAACCCGCTGATCGTCCACGTTACCGGCCCGGCCATGGCCCGGCGGCTGGCCGTATTCGATAGCCGGGCAGACCTGCTGGCGGCGCATTTCTGGCCCGGACCACTCACACTGGTGCTGCCGCTGCGGGACGATGCCGGCATCGCGCCGGCCGTAACCGCCGGCCTGCCCACGCTGGCGCTGCGCATGCCGGCCCATCCGGTAGCACAGGCGGTGCTGGCCAGGCTCGACCTGCCACTGGCGGCTCCATCAGCCAACCGCAGCATGGCAATAAGCCCGACCACCGCGGCGCATGTGGCCAGTTCGCTGGGCGATGGCGTTGCGGCAATCCTCGATGGCGGAGCCTGCGAAAAGGGGCTGGAATCCACCATTGTCGCCCTGCGCGCGGATGGCGGCTGGAGCCTGCTGCGCCAGGGGCCGGTAACGGCTGAGGACATTGCTGCCCTGCTGGGCTGCGCGCCGGTGGATGCGGGCAAGGGGATCGAGGCACCGGGACAACTGGTGCGCCACTATTCGCCGGGCAAACCCGTGCGGCTTGATGCTGTAGCTGCGGCAGAAGGCGAATTCCTGATCGGCTTCGGGCCGGTAGCGGGGGACACCAGCCTGTCAGCCAGCGGCGACCTGTTCGAAGCTGCAGCGCGGCTTTACGCCTGCCTGCATGAAGCTGCAGCATCGGTCTGCCCGCGCATCGCGGTGGCGCCAATCCCGCAGGAGGGGGTGGGGGCGGCGATCAATGACCGGCTGAAACGCGCCGCCGCCTGATCGCCCCTAATTACCGCCCTCGCAGCGGACATCACCGCTGCCCTGGGTGGTAACCAGGCACTGGCCCGCGCCCGTAATGTCGACATCCCCGCTGCCGGTGATGGCTACCTCGGCCTGATCGGACACATCGAGCGCCGCGTCGCCCGAGCCGGTGATTGTTATCGTGCCAGTGGTGCTCGACAGGTCATCGGCATCTACCTCGCCCGAACCCTCCACCGTGATCCGGGTGTCGCTGGCCGTGCCGCTAATCACCAGATCGCCCGAACCCGCTACGCGCAGGTCTGCCTGTTCCACGGCAACATCGTTGATTTCGATCTGGCCGGACCCTTCGAGCAGTGCTGTGAAACTGTCCCCCTCGACCCGGCCCACAGTCATGTCGCCCGATCCTGCCAGGGTGATCTGCGTGATCTGCGGCATGGAGACGTGGAAGGTAATGTCATCATGGCCGGTCAGGCGAATGTTCGACCCGCCTTCACGGGGCCGGATGACCAGCCGCCCGTCCTCGACCACGGCTTCGAGGTCGTCGATCCGGTTGGCCGGCCCCTCGGCGCGGACTGAAAAGACATCGCCCTGCGTCACCATCACGTCGTGTGAGCCAACCGACATGATTTCGTCAAAACCGGCCAGCTGGTAAACCAGAGTGACATCATCGCCCGGCTCGAACTGCTCGATGAAGCCGGGATCCGCGGGGTCATCGTCATCGATCAGCAATGCGATGCCCCCGGCGGCGATCACGCCCATGGCCAAGGCAAAGCCGATCTCGCGTTTGCGCAAGCCTGTTGGTGTGTTGGCCAAGTCCTGTGTCCCCCTCAGTCTTCCTCCTGCTCCCTTGGTATCGTCGGGATCAGGGCATCCATTTCACGCCGCAAGGCGATTGCTTCGCGGCAGGCGCGGTCATTGCCGTCATCGCAGTCTTCGGCCTTGTCCTCGTACTGCCGCTCAAGCCGGCCCAGCTGTTCCTCGCGCCGACGGATCTCGCGGCCGCGGTTCTCGTCAGCTTCGGACTGGCTGGTGGTGGCCAGGTCCACTGCCTTGCTGGCCACCCGTACCGGCGCGGTGACTATGCTGGCAGCAGTGCTGAGGCACCCGCCCAGCATGAGCGGCAAGATCGCGCAAATCAGCAGCCTGTCAGTTCGCATCGGCTAGTCCTTGCCGTTCCGGGATGGCCGAGCATGGACCGCCGATGCTGAACGCGCAATGTCGCTGAACCTTCAGTCGGCCCTTCAGTCGGTGTTGTCCTCGCCCGCTTCGTCGCCCGGCTTCTCGCCTGGGCTTTCGCGCCGCTCGCAGACCAGCGAGCCGGAGCCCATGCCCTGGACCTTGCACCGCGCCGCGCCGCGCACAGTGACATTGCCCGATCCCATCAGCCGCGCGCGCACTTCGCCATCGCTGGCAAACACGGTATTGCCTGCACCGGCGATGGTGATGCGGGCCTTGTCGACCATGACCCCGGCCATTTTCGCCCGGCCGCTGCCAGCCACGTTAAGATCGAGATGGGTAACCGTGCCCCTGGCCTTGAATTGCCCGGCACCGGCGATCGACACGTCAAGCCGGTCGAGGGCGATCTGGTCCGCCTCGATTCGTCCTGCACCGGCAATCACGATCTCGGCCCCGTCGGCCAATGCGGCGAGCTTGATCCTGCCCGCTCCGGCGATGGTTACCTTGCGCGGGGCGGGCATGGTGACGGTGATGGTGGCAATGCCATCATCACCATAGGCGGTGTTGTCGCTGGCCACATGCAGCGCGCCGTCTTTCAGGGAGAAGCGCAGGGCCTGCTTGGCCTCATCATCACTCTGGATGGCGATGGCGAAGTCCTCGCCTTCGATCACGCTCACCCGGTCGGCACCGGCCAGGACCAGCCCGGTGGGGGTTTCGCCGCCCATATCCAGCTCGTCAAGCGGCACACCACCCTTCGCACCGAAGCCCTTGCCCGCGGCGCAGTCGGGGCCTTCCCAGTCAAACTGGAACTTGCCGTTCTTGCGCTGCGCCGCCATCACCCCGCTCATCGCGGCCATGGCCACAAATGGGCCAACCGCGCGGAACATCTTCTCGAAACCCCGGCCATTGATCTTGCCGTTCATGACGACTCCTATCTGTATCTGTGTGTTAATGCACTGATACAGGAAGCGGGCGTTCGAGGCAAATGCGCCGGTCGAAGCGGCACGGCAGCTGGTCGACATACGAAAAGGGCCGCCCCGGTGTGCGGAGCGGCCCTTTCTGTCCGTCTCGGGGGCGGTTAGGCCCCTTGCGGGATGCGCAGTCAGGCGTCTTCGGCGGCAGCGCTTTCGTAGTACTGCGGAGCATGCTCCTTCAGGACGCCGAGGATCTTCTGCAATGCGGCCGGCTCGTCGGTCTTTTCCATTGCTGCCAGTTCGCGGGCGAGGCGGCTGGATGCGGCCTCGAAGATCTGGCGTTCGGAATAGGACTGCTCGGGCTGGTCTTCCGGGCGGAACAGGTCGCGCGTCACTTCGGCGATCGACACCAGGTCGCCCGAATTGATCTTCGCTTCGTATTCCTGCGCCCGGCGGCTCCACATGGTGCGCTTGACCTTGGGCTTGCCCTGCAGGGTTTGCATGGCTTCACGCAGTGTCTTGTCACTGGAAAGCTTGCGCATTCCAATGGCTTCCACCTTGTTGACCGGAACACGCAAGGTCATGCGTTCTTTTTCGAACCGCAGGACGTAAAGTTCGAGCTGCATGCCGGCGATTTCCTCGCTCTGCAGCTCCATCACGCGGCCGACACCGTGCTTGGGATAAACAACATAATCGCCTACGTCGAAGGCGGGGGCATTGGATGCCATGTAGTGTCCTTTCACTGCCGACAGGCTTCTGCTTCAGCGACAGGGATGTAACGACCGCGCGACCCGCCGGCGGCCTTCATCCCGATTATGACGACGCTGAGAGGGGGAAACCTGCCTTCCTATCTGCCCGGTCCTCGATAAGGGATACGGGTGAGCGTTTCATTATATAGCAGATTCGCAACAAAATTGCCAGAGCGTAGCGAATCGCTACCAAGCGGGCCGGCTGTTGCCATTCCAATGGTGACCTGGAGGAGCAATTTGCGATGGGTTTTGCAGCGGTTTACATGCTCGCCGCCACGGTAGCGGCCGGGCTGGTGGCAGAGATTCCTGCCCGGCACTATGTCTCGGAAATATCGGCGGAAGTTCAGGCCCTGTCGGATGCGCGTGAATCCCTGCCAGCTGAAGATTTCATTGCACGGCTGGCGGGGCTGTCAGACGAGGGAGACAGTTCTGCCAGCGAGTTCCTGGGCGAAATATTGACCTTTGGCGCCCTGGGGCTGGCACGCGACGAGACCCGGGGCTGCGACTATTTCGAGAAGATATATCTGGCGCGGGCCGACGCTGCTCACAACTATGCCACGTGCTTTTATGCGGGTCGCGGACGCGAGCAGGATTTTGTCCGCGCGCGCGAACTGTATCGGGTGGCCCTGCGCGCGGGCTGGCGGCAGTCACCCTGCGCGCTCGGCAACATGCTGGTGCAGGGGCAGGGAGGCGCGGCGGACATCGATCAGGGCATGGCGCTGTGCCGCCACGCTGCCGAGCGCGGCGATCCTGATGCGGCGACCGATCTGGCCGGATACCTGCTGACCGGTGAATACGGTGCGCGCGACCCCGTTGCTGCACGCTTGCTGCTGGCCGATGCCGCAGCCACGGGGCAGGTCAATGCTGCCCACCTGCTGGGCCAGATCTATGCCCGGGGCGACGGAGTGGCAGCGGATCCGCTGCTGGCCGAACAATGGTTCCGCACCGCACACGAAGGCGGTCGGCCGGATTCCGCCCGGCAGATGTTCACATCATTGCTGCGGCGGGGATACCGCCAGACAGATGAAGGAACCAGCATTGTGCGCGACCAGCTGGAACAGGCGCTGGAATGGGCCCGGATCGCGGCGCAGATCGATCCCGATCCGGCCGAGCGCCAGCGCATAGCCGGGGTCATTCCCGCTATCGAGACACTGCTGGAAGGTGCGGCTTCGGACTGAATCCAGCGCCAGTAGCTGCGCTGGTTGCGGTTTTAGTCGCCTTCGCCGGGTTCGGGCGAGAAGAAGCTGTCGAACTTGCCTTCCTGTCCCTTGAATTCATCCGCATCTTCCGGCGGATCCTTCTTCTCGGTGATGTTGGGCCACAGGGCGGAATACTGCGTGTTCAGTTCGAGCCACTTTTCCGTTCCGGCTTCGGTATCGGGCAGGATCGCCTCGGCCGGGCATTCGGGTTCGCACACGCCGCAGTCGATGCATTCCGACGGGTTGATGACGAGCATGTTCTCGCCCTCGTAGAAGCAGTCCACCGGGCACACTTCGACACAGTCGGTGTACTTGCACTTGATGCAGGCGTCGGTGACGACATAGGTCATGTGAACGAGTTCCCTTCGATCCGTTGCGCCGCCGGTGCTTGATCGGGCGCCGCGTCTTGCCCTGCTATGGCGAATGGCGCGCCAAGGTCAAGTCTGGGCGTCAAGCGTCCGATAGCAGCTTTGCGCCTCGCTTGGCGGACCGCGCCGGTCCGGCAAAGCAAGGATTTCTATCACCCTGACCTGTGTTCGTTCATGCGTTTGCAGCGGCAGTGTCAGCACGTCTCCGGGCGAGACTGGCTGGTTGGACTTCACCACCCGGTTGCCGTTGCGCCGCAGGTGGCCGGTCCCGATCCAGCTTTGCGCCAATTGCCGCGACGACACGAAGCGCAGGCGCACCAGCAACAGGTCCAACCTCATCTGGCACCCGGCCGCATCTAGCGTAGCAGGTCCGCCAATGCGGCAAAGGGGCTGTTGGCGACCACCGGCTTGGATGGTGCGGGGGCGGGTTTGGGTGCAACAGCTTGTGGCTGGGGGTGCTGGGCAGGTTTGCCTCTGGTCCTCTCGCCTCTGCTCGTTTGGCCCCCGGTCCTTTCCCCGCGCTTATGGGCGGGCCTGTCCGCCGCCTGTTCGGTGCGCGCCACATCCTTGCGCGGAGGCCGCCACGACCAGACCAGCGGCGCAGGCGGACCGAATGCCCCTTCGGCCAGTTCGCGCCGTTCGGCAGGCCGGAAACCCGCATCGCGCATCAGCCCGCGGAAATTGTCGAGCGTAAGACCCATCGAGGTGGCCAGCGCCAGATCGACCGGGAAGCCCCGCCGCGACCCTTTGGTTGCCGCCTTGGCGCGCTGGTCATGTGCGGCGCGGAACAGCTTTTCGGCCATGTCGATCCGCACGGCCTGGCTACCGGCGCGGCTGTACCCGGCGGGCAGCTGCCGCCCGCACGTGATGACCGCCTCCATCCGCGGATTGAGCGTGCGGGTATCGAGACCCAGATTGTGCAGCAGCGCGCGCGGCGCGGGCTTGAGCAGGGCGGGCACGAACACATCGAGCGAGCCGATGGTGACGCCCAGTTGCCGCAACAGCGGGCGCTTTTCCTTGGGGATCGCGGCCAGCCCGGCTTCCTCGCGCCGGACCGTGCCGTTGCGCCCCGCCAGGATCAGCAGCAGCGCGCGCACTTCGGTGCCCGCTTCGGGATCGAGCGCGGCTTCTTCCAGCGCGCGCAGGGGTGCCAAGGGGGTGAGCTGGCCTTCGAGCCACAGTTCCAGCGCTTCGGTCAACCGGGTGCGCTGCGCCTGGTCGAGCGGGGCGAGATCCTTGGCCAGCACCACGCGAAACCGGGTGGCAGCCTTGGTCCGCTCCAGCGAGGCGACCGGGCTGCCATCGCGCAGGATCGCATTCTGGCCCAGCGTCAGCGCGCCGAGTTCGCTGGTCACCAGCGCCTCGGCCTTCTGCGCCAGCAGTTGCGAAAGGTGCTTTTCGGCCGCCGCCAGCAGCAGCTTGCGGTCTGTCGCGCTGGCATCGGCATCGACCACAAAGCGGAATCCCTCGAGGTGGCCGATGGCCTCTCCCTCGACAGTCACCTGCCCGTTGTCTTCAAGTGTTACGCGCAGCAATCCGGCATCCTTCCCCATACTTTTCATCAATACAGCAGTTCGCCGATTTACAAACCGTTCGGTCAACCGCTGGTGCAGCGCATCGGACAACTTTGCCTCGACCGCGCGGGCACGAGCTGCCATTTCATCATGCGCCAGAACCCAGTCGGCCCGCTGGCAGATATAGGACCAGCTGCGAATCGCGGCCAGCCTGCCCTGCAGCGTATCGATGTCGCCGCGTGTTTCGCCAAGTTCGGCAATCCGCGCCGCGACGAAATCCGCGCCGAGATGACCTTGCGACAGGTCGCGCCACAAACGGGCCACGAAGCGCGAATGCATTTCGGCACCCTGCTGGCGAAAATCAGGCAGCTGGCACACCTGCCACAGGCGCCGGACCTGCGTTGTCCCGCTGGCGTCACGCCGCACTGCCTCATCCTCGGCCAGGCGCTTGAGCACGGCGAGGTCGATCGCTTCGGGCGCGGCGGCCAGTTGCGGCAGCGCGGGCGGGCGTTCCAGATCGGCGATCAGGGTGGTGATGCTGGAAAGGTCCGGATCGGCTTCACGCCAGTAAAGCCGGGTCAGCGGGGCAAAACGGTGCTGCTCGATCGCATAGACTTCCTCGTCGGTGAAGGCATTGTCCTTGCCTCCGTTCGACGATTTGGGTCCGCCAGCCAGAGTGCCGAACGTTCCATCGCGCTGGTGTCGCCCTGCGCGGCCGGCGATCTGGGCCATTTCAGCCGGGGTCAGCCGGCGCTGGCGCGCGCCATCAAACTTTGACAACGAGGCGAAGGCGACATGGTGGACATCGAGGTTAAGGCCCATGCCGATGGCATCGGTGGCCACGATGTAATCGACCTCGCCAGACTGGAACAGTTCGACCTGGCGGTTGCGGGTTTCGGGGCTGAGTGCGCCCATCACCACGGCGGCCCCGCCGCGAAAGCGCCGCAGCAATTCGGCCACGCGGTACACTTCCTCGATCGAGAACGCGACGACCGCGCTGCGCGGCGGCAGGCGCGACAGCTTGACCGATCCGGCATGGCTGAGGGTGGAAAAACGCGGACGCTGCTCCACCTGCACGCCCGGCACCAGCGCGCGGACCATCGGTTCCAGCGTGGCGGAACCCAGCAGCATGGTCTCCTCTCGGCCGCGGGCATGCAGCAGCCTGTCAGTAAAGATATGCCCGCGCTCGCGATCGGCGCACAACTGTGCCTCGTCCAGCGCCACGAAGGCGCGGTCACCGCCTTCGGACATCAGGCTGCGCGGCATGGCCTCTACAGTGCACAGCAGATAGCGGGCGTTGGGCGGTTCGATCCGCTCCTCGCCCGTGATCAGCGCCACCTGCGCATCACCCTTGATCGCCCGGACCTTGTCGAACACCTCGCGCGCCAGCAGCCGCAGCGGGAAGCCGATCGCTCCGCTGGAATGGCCGCACATCCGCTCGATCGCCAGATGGGTCTTGCCGGTGTTGGTCGGCCCCAGGATCGCACGGATACGGTGATCGGTTGCACGCGAATTCACCACTGGCTTCATGTGTAGGCACGCCGGGCGCGGGTGCAATCGGCTTGCGGTGAAAGCCTAGGGGAAAACCTCACGGAAAAACCCTCGGAGAACACTGACCTCGGTTCATCGCGCCGGGGACTCGGCTGGTCGATGTTAAGGCGGAATTTACTTTATACAGGCATTGCAGCCAGCCAGAGACTGAACCGTAAATAGGGTGCGGAACAAGGCTGCGCATGTTGCAGCCATTTGGAGGGTGAGCTTGTTCACCGAGCGTGACAACCAGGGACATGGGGCAGGTGCGGGAGAAAATTTCCTCCCCGCGCAGCTGTCACTGTCGCACGCGTTGCCACCAGTGTCGGGCTCGCCAGTGCCTGGGCAGCCTTACAGCAGTTCCACCTCGCATCGCCAGGCGCGGATGGCCGGCTTTTCCGACCGCTATCATGAATGGCGCGAGCACGCCTCGCTATGGCTTTCGGGCCTGGACCTGGCACCGGACCTTGCCTGCGACATCGGGTCACGCCGGTGGTTGCGCGGGGTCGGCACGCTGGTTGGCCTGTCGGCGCTGGCGCTGGCCGGGTTTCCCAGCTTTTCCGAAGTCGAAGCCGCACCCGCCATGGCGATCGACGACGAGGTGCGCGACGAATTTCGCAGCCAGATGATCATGCCGCTGGCATTGGGGGCCGACAGCGGCCGCCGGATGGGTGCCACGCAGCGGGTCATCCCGTTGACCAATGCGCCTGAACGCCCGCGCCTGGATTTGGTAGCCACGCTGGCCCAGGGCGACAGCTTTGAACGTATGTTGCGCCGCGCCGGGGTGAGTGATGGCGAAGCGGGCGAGATCGCCCGGCTGATCGCCGGTGCCATGCCGCCAAGCGAAATAGAATCCGGCACCAAGGTGGACATCACGCTGGGTCGCCGCCTTGCCTCCGGCGCGCCGCGCCCGGTGGATGCCCTGTCATTCCGCGCCCGGTTCGATCTCGAACTCGCGGTGGAGCGGCAGGACGGGCGGCTGGTATTGCAGCCGAAGCCGATCCTGGTTGACGCCACGCCACTCCGCATTCGCGCCACGGTGGGTGACAGCCTGTTCCGCTCTGCCCGGGCAGCCGGTGCCCCGGCCCGTTCGGCCCAGCAGTTCCTGCGCGTGATCAGTGCCGAGATGAACGGTGACATCCGCCCCGGTGACGAATTTGACCTGATCGTGGATTACAAGCGCGCCGCCACCGGCGAAGTGGACGAGGGCGAGCTGATCTATGCCGCGATCGTGCGCGATGGCCGGGCGCTGAAGCGGATGATGCGCTGGGGGCGCGAGGGCAAGTATTTCGAAGCTTCGGGCGTGGGCGAACAGCGTGAAGGGCTGATGGCCCCGGTGCCGGGCAGCATCAGTTCGCGTTATGGCATGCGCCGCCACCCGATCCTGGGGTACCGCCGGATGCACGCTGGCATGGATTTCCGCGCCAGCCACGGCACCCCGATCTATGCCGCCACCGATGGCCGCGTGACCTTTGCCGGGCGCAACGGCGGACACGGCAATTTCGTTCGGCTCGCCCATTCCGGCGGCCTGGGCACCGGTTATGCGCATATGAGCCGGATTGCGGTGAACAATGGCCAGCAGGTGCGCCGCGGCCAGGTGATCGGCTATGTCGGTTCCACCGGCCTGTCCACCGGGCCGCACCTGCATTATGAAATGTACCGCAACGGCCAGTCAATTGATCCGGCGACGGTGCGGTTCGTTACCCGCGCGCAGCTTGAAGGCCGCGAGCTGGCCGATTTCCGCGCCCAGCTCGCCCTGTTGCAGCGGGTTGAACCCGGCGCGGCGCTGGCTCCGCTCGCCCCCGACCCTGCCTTTGCGGCAGAACCCGTGCGCGAGATCGACCGGCTGGAGAGCCGCCAGCGGATCGCCGGCTAAAGCGGGCCTGATTGCAGTAATCCGACTTTTACGGCAGGAGGCTGGCCGATGACCGCGTCTTATCCCGCTATCCGCCTGCGCCGCAGCCGCTCTGTCGGCTGGAGCCGCGCGCTCCACCGCGAGACCGTGCTGACCCCGGCAGACCTGATCTGGCCGCTGTTTGTGACGGGTGGCAGCGGGGTGGAAGAGCCAATCGGTTCGCTGCCCGGCGTATCACGCTGGTCGATCGACGGGATAGCCGCGCGGGCGAAAGAGGCCATGGCGCTGGGCATTCCCTGCGTGGCGCTGTTCCCCAATACGCCGCATGACCGGCGCAGCGCCGATGGGGCCGAAGCGCTCAATCCCGACAACCTGATGTGCCGCGCGATCGATGCGATCCGGCAGGCCTGCGGTGACGGGATTGGCGTGCTGACCGATGTGGCGCTCGATCCCTATACCAGCCATGGGCAGGACGGGCTGGTCGATCAGGCTGGCCGCGTGCTGAACGACGATACGGTTGCCGTGCTGGTGGAGCAGGCGCTGAACCAGGCGCGCGCCGGGGCCGATATTATCGCGCCTTCAGACATGATGGACGGCCGCATCGGCGCAATCCGCGCTGCGCTGGAAAGCGGCGGGCATCATGATGTGCAGATCATGTCCTATGCCGCCAAATATGCCAGCGCCTTCTATGGCCCGTTCCGCGATGCGGTGGGGTCGGGCGGGCTGCTGAAGGGTGACAAGAAGGGCTACCAGATGGACCCCGCCAACGCCGCAGAAGCCCTGCGCGAAGTGGCGCTGGACATCGCCGAGGGGGCCGACAGCGTGATGGTCAAGCCCGGCCTGCCCTATCTCGACATCGTGGCAAAAGTGAAGGCGCGGTTCGATGTGCCGGTGTTCGCCTACCAGGTAAGCGGCGAATATGCGATGATCGAGGCCGCTTCTGCTGCAGGTGCCGGTGATCGTGATGCGCTGGTGATGGAAACGCTGATGGCCTTCAAGCGCGCCGGATGTTCGGGCGTGCTGACCTATCATGCCCCGCTTGCGGCGCGGCTGTTGAATGCCTGACATGCGGCTGGAGACAGACCGGCTGGTGCTGCGGTCGTGGCGCGATGTTGACGTGGACGACTTCCTCCAGGTCAATTCAGATCCTGAAGTGATGGCCACGCTGGGCCCGGTGATGGACCGGGACCAGGTGGCGGCGCTGATCGTGCGGATGCAGGGGATCGAGGTCGAGCATGGCTATTGCTTCTGGGCGATGGAGCGGCGCGTGGACCACAAGGTGATCGGCTGGTGCGGTCTGATCCGCGGTTGGGCTGGACCTGTTGCTGGCCTGCCGGAAATCGGCTGGCGCATGCGGCGCGATTGCTGGGGCAAGGGCTATGTCACCGAAGCGGCCACGGAAGCGCTCGACTGGTTGTTTGCCCACCGCCCCGATCCTGCAGCATATGCCATCACCAACACCGACAATCATCGCAGCCGCGCCGTGATGGAGCGGCTGGGCATGGCCTACCAGCCCGATCTGGACTTCGATCATCCGGCGCTGGCGGCAGACGACCCGCTGCTGCGCCACGTCACCTACAAGATCTCCCGCGAGGAATGGACCGCCCGATGAGTGCTACGTCTGATCGCCGCTGGCTGTTCACGGTCACCATCCTGACCGGCAGTTTCCTGCTGTTTCTGGTCCAGCCGATGGTGGCGCGCATGGCCCTGCCGCGGCTGGGCGGTGCGCCCAACGTGTGGAACAGCGCCATGCTGGTGTACCAGGCGCTGCTGTTGGCAGGCTATGCTTATGCCCATGCGCTGGGGCGGTTTGCGGTGCGACGGCAGGTGCTGGTGCATCTGGGCGTGCTGCTGGTTGCGGCGCTCAGCCTGCCGATCTCGCTTGCCACGATCGCGCCGCCAGAGCCGGGGATGGAAGCGCTGTGGGTGCCGTGGCTGTTCCTGCTGACGGTCGGCCCGGCATTTTTCGCCATCTCGGCGCAGGCCCCGCTGGTGCAGCGCTGGTATGCCTCGCACCCAAGCGCGGGCAATCCCTATCCGCTGTATGCCGCATCGAACCTGGGCAGCTTTGCCGGACTGCTGGCCTATCCTCTGCTGCTGGAACCCATGCTGCCGATCAGCAGCCAGAGTTGGCTGTGGGCGGCGGGCTATGGCTTGCTGGTGGTGCTGGTGGGCATACTGCTGCTGGCCCGCAGGCGCATTGTTGCGACTGTCGCCAAGGCCGAGCCGGCGGAAGCGGTCGAGGCCGATCGGCCCGGCTGGCGACGGATCGTGCTGTGGCTGGCGCTGTCGGCGATACCTTCAGGGTTGATGCTGTCGACCACGACCTATCTGACCACCGACATCATGGCCATGCCGCTGCTGTGGGTGATCCCGCTGGGGCTGTATCTGCTCAGCTTCTCGATCGCCTTTTCCGAACGACAATTTGTGGCCGCCTTCATGGTGATGATCGCGCCGATCATCCTGCTGGTCGATGGCGGGGTGGCGATGTTGATGGCCGGCCGGGCCGACCTGGTGGCGGCCTTCGCCTCGATCGTGCTGCTGTTTGTGATCTCGGTGGCGCTGCACGCGCGGCTCTATGCCACGCGGCCACCGGCCTCGGGGCTGACGCGGTTCTACCTGGTAATGTCGGCCGGTGGAGTGATCGGCGGGCTGTTTGCCGCGCTACTTGCCCCGGTGCTGTTCGACTGGACATGGGAGCATCCGCTGCTGATCCTGGCGGCTGCCGCACTGGTCCCGCTTGATCGCTGGGCGCCCCTGCTGGGCAAGCGCTTTGCGACCGACCAGGCGCGGCGGATGGCGCTTTATGCGGCACTGTTTGCGGTTTTCACGGGGGCAAGCTGGCTGTGGCAGCAGGATAATTCGACTGGCGCGGACGGCTTGCTGCAAGCCGTCGTGGCCTTTGCGATCATCAGCCTGGCCATGATGCTGGCGGCTCGCCGCTGGTCGTTCGTACTAGCCACGCTGGCGCTGCTGCTGGCGCTGGGCGGGGTAGACCAGGCCGGGATCACCCTGCGGGGTGAACGTGAGCGGAGCTATTTCGGCATTTATTCGGCGCGCCCCAATGAAGCCGGCGACATGCACCTGATGCACGGCACCACGGTGCACGGCGTGCAACATACCGATCCGGCCCAGCGGCTGGATCCGACCACTTATTACAGCGCCGAATCCGGCATCGGCATCGCCATGACCCGTGCGCCCCAACTGTTCGGGCCACAGGCACGGATCGGCGTGGTCGGGCTCGGCGTGGGCACACTCGCCTGCTATCGCCGGCCCGGCCAGCAATGGACCTTTTTCGAGATCGACCCGCTGGTCTATTCCTATTCGCAACGCGGCAAGTTCACCTTCATGCAGGAATGCGCGGGCTATGCACCCGTGGTCATCGGCGATGCGCGGCTGGCGCTGGAAGTGATGCCGCATGACAGCTTCGACCTGCTGGCGATCGACGCGTTTTCCTCCGACGCCATCCCGCAGCACTTGCTGACCCGCGAGGCGCTGCAGATTTATCTCGCCGCCATGGCCGACGATGGCGTGGTGATGATGCACATTTCCAACCGTTTCGTGGCGCTGCGTCCGGTGCTGGCGCGGCTGGTTGAGGAGGAAGGGCTCCACGCCGCCTATCGCAACCACGTTCCGCCGATGCCGCAAGTGGCGATCTATCCTTCGATGTGGGTCGCCATCTCGCGCGATCCCGCCCAGATTACCCGCCTCACCGAAGGGACAAGCTGGGAAACCATGGGCGAGCCAGAGGGCGAAGCCTGGACCGATGAATATGCCTCGATCCTGCCGCACCTCATCTGGGCGCACTTCCTGTGATCGGTGAGCAGACCTTTGCAGCGCGGTTTCCCGGTGCCACAATCCTGCCGTTCGAAGGCAAGGTGCCGCAGATCCACGAAACTGCGTTCATTGCCCCGGGTGCGCGGATCATCGGCGATGTCACGATCGGAGCGCAGGCCAGCGTGTGGTACAACTGCGTGCTGCGCGGCGATATTCACCGGATCGTGGTGGGCGCGCGCTCTAACGTGCAGGATGGCACAGTGATCCACGTCGAAGGTCCGCGCCCGGAATCATCTGTTCCCACGCAAGGCCTGCCCACGCTGATCGGCGAGGATTGCGTGATCGGCCACATGGCCATCGTGCATGGCGCCGTGGTGGAAGACGGCGGGTTTGTGGGCATGGGCGCGGTGGCGATGGACGATAGCGGGATCGGACCGGGCGCGATGCTGGGTGCGGGCGCCTTGCTCAGTCCCGGCAAGGTGATTCCGGCGGGCGAAATCTGGGTCGGTCGCCCGGCCCGGTTCCTTCGCTCGCAGGACGCGGGCCAGATTGCCAAGGTCCGTTTCCAGACCGAGCGATATTGCCTGCTGGCCGAGCGGCACCTGGCAGCATTGCATGGCCAGAGCCTTGGCCCGCCCGAAAGGTGATTTCCCCGCCGCAGAGGCGATCCGCGCGCTGGCCGACGCCGAAGGGCGGCTGGCGATCCGCGTGACGCCGGGTGCGCGCAGCGAATCCATCATGATCGAACAAGGCCGCGTGCTGGTGAAAACCCGGGCCAAGCCGCAGGATGGCGAAGCTACCGAGGCGGTGCTGGCCCTGCTCGCCCGCGCGCTCGATTGCGCGCCGTCACGGCTGACCTTGTTGCGCGGCGCAACTTCGCGCGAGAAGCTGGTTCAGCTGGACTGAGCCATCCGGTCGCGCAAGCGCAGTGCCAGGCCCAGCCCCACCCCAACTGCGATCGCCACTGTCAGGTCGGCCAGCACGGTCAGCGTCAGTGTCACCAGCAGCAGAACGCGGTCAGCCATTGGCGCCGACCACAGTTCGCGCCACTTGTGCGGTTCGGTCATGTTCCAAGCGGTGATCAGCAGCAGCGCCGCCAGCGCGGGCATCACCAGGTATCCCGCCATCGGGGCGGCTGCCAGCATCACCAGCAGGATAAAGACCGCATGGATCAGCCCCGCCACAGGCGTCCTGCCGCCAGCGCGCACATTGGTGGCGGTGCGGGCGATTGCGCCGGTTGCAGGCAGTCCGCCAAACAGGGCCGAGCCGATATTGGCCACGCCTTGCGCCAGGACTTCGGCATTGGGGCGGTGCTGGCCTGCGATCATCCGGTCCGCCACCATGGCCGACAACAGCGATTCGATGGCGGCCAGGAAGGCGATCACCAGGGCGGACGGCAGCAGTTCGACCAGGCGGGTCAGCGTGATGTCGGGCAGCGACGGAACGGGGAGTCCGGCCGGCAGTGCCCCGAACCGCGAACCGATGGTATCGACCGGCACTTGCGCCAAGGCCACGGCAACGGAAATGACCGCCATCGCCACGATCAGTCCGGGCAGGCGCGGGAACAGGCGGCGCAGGGCCACGATCAGCGACAGCGCCACCAGTCCGGTGCCCAGCGCGACCAGGCTGATACCGCTGCGGGCTTCCCACAGCATGGCCAGCTTGGGCAAGAATTCGGCCGGGACAGGTGTACCGCTCAGGCCCAGGAAATCGGGCAACTGGCTGCTGGCGATCAGGATGCCGATGCCGATGGTGAAACCGTTGACCACGGCTTCGGGCACCAGCGCGATCAGGTTTCCGGCACGCAGCAATCCTGCCAGCACCAGGATCACCCCGGCCATCAGCGTAGCCAGCACCAGCCCGTCATAGCCGTGATCGGCGATCACTCCGAACACCACCACGATGAACGCGCCGGTCGGTCCGCCGATCTGCACCTTGCTGCCACCCAACAGCGAGATCAGGAACCCGCCGACAATCGCGGTGATCAGCCCGGTGGCGGGATCCGCGCCCGAAGCGATGGCAATCGCAATGCTCAGCGGGATCGCGACCATGGCCACGGTCACCCCGGCAAAGCCATCGGCCACAAGGTCCGCCGCGGTATAGCCGCGCAGCGTGGTCAGCAATTTTGGTTTCATGAAAGCATGGCCTAGGCCTCGCTGGCGCGCGGCGCAATCAAGCCGCTGTGTTGCCAGCAGTTTCGGCGCCTGCCATCGCGCGCGACATCATCGCGAAGCGATCCTGCATCAGGTGCGCCACCGGATGGTCGGCCAGTCCGCAATCGGCAAAGGCGCGGCCCATCGCATCTACCCATTGCGTTGCAGTTGTGCGGGAGATCGGCAGGCCGCCGTGCATGCTCATCATGCATTTCCCCGGATTCTCGTCAAACCAGGTGCGCGGACCGCCAGCCCAGCCCGTCAGGAACCCTGCCAGCGATTGCCGCATCGGCGCCAGGTCGGCCCCGTGCATGGCGCGCAATTCGGCAAACCGTGGATCGGTGTTCATCAGGTCATAGAACCGCTCGACCACCTGCGAGATCGCGGCCTGCCCGCCGATGCGGTGGAACGGCGACTGGGCGGATTCAGCAGCAGGCGATTCAGCAGCAGACGATTCAGGGGCAGGGCTTTCCATGCATCGGCTGTAGCCATCTGCCGGCCCAACACCTTGACCTGCCGCAAACTCAATCCTTGATCAGCGAACGCAAGGCCTCGATCTGGTCCGCCTCGTGGGCCGGCTTGTCCCACCGGATCCGGCGGATCCTCGGGAACCGCATGGCGAGGCCGGATTTGTGGCGCTTGCTGGCATGCACCGAATCAAACGCCACTTCGAACACCAGGCTGCGGTCGGTCTCGCGCACCGGGCCGAAGCGGTTGGTAGTATGCTGGCGGACATGCCTGTCGAGCATGGCCAGCTCCTCGTCGGTGAAGCCCGAGTATGCCTTGCCCACCGGCAGCAGTTCGGCACCCTGATCCGGATCGCCCTGCCAGCAGCCGAAGGTATAGTCCGAATAGAAGCTCGAACGCTTGCCGCTGCCCCGTTGGGCATACATCAGCACGCAATCCACCAGCAGCGGATCGCGCTTCCATTTATACCACAGCCCCACGCGCCGCCCGGACACATAGGGGCTGTCGCGTCGTTTGAGCATCAGCCCCTCGATCGCCTCGTCGCGCGCGCCTGCGCGGATGGCGGCGAGTGCAGCGAAATCGGCTGCTTCAACCACCGGCGACAGGTCAAAATGGCTGGCGGGCAGGCGGTCCATAAGGGCTTCGAGCCGCGCTCGTCGCTCGGTCCACGGCAGCGGGCGCAAATCCTCGCCCCCCTCCACCAGCACGTCGTACAATCGCACAAAGGCGGGGGAATCGGCCAGCATGGCCTTGCTGACGACCTTCCGCCCAAGCCGCTGCTGCAGGGCGTTGAAACTCGCCGCCCCACCCGCCTCGCCGCCCTGATGGCTGCCGCGCACCAGCAGCTCGCCATCCACCACCGCGTCAACCTGCAAGGCTGCGACCATTTCGGGAAAGCTGGCCGAAATATCGTCGCCCGAGCGGGAATAGGCGCGGGTGTCGCCGCCCAGATGGACCAGTTGCACGCGGATGCCGTCCCATTTCCATTCGGCCACATAGTCCACCAGGTCCACCACGGCCTCTTCCAGTGGGTGAGCCAGCATGAAGGGGCGGAACAGCGGCAGGTGATCGGTGCGCGGCGGCGGTCCGCCATCTGCTGCCCAGGCGAACAGTGCTGCATAGGGCGCTGCCTGCCCGTGCCAGTATTCCTCCACCTCGCCCACTGGCACATCGAACGCCAGGGCAAACGCAGTGCGTGCCAGCCGCGCTGATACGCCGGCGCGCAAGGCTCCGGTGGCCAGCTTGATCAGCGCATAACGACCGGGTTCATCCAGCCGATCGAGCACCAGCGGCAGGTCGTGCATCACGGATTGCCGGGTCATGGCGGACAGCTGGCCCACCACTTCGCCAAGACTGGGCGGCGGTGTGGCGTCATCCTCCAGCGTGGCGGGCCACAGCAGGCTGGCCGTCTCCGCCGTATCGCCCACGAAATCGCGGCTCAATGTCCACAGGACCGGATCAATCCGCTCGTGCATCAAGGCGCGCACGGTCGAGCTTTTGACGGCGGGAAAATCCAGCCCGCCGGTCAGCGCCGCCAATGCCCAGCCGCGATCGGGATCGGGCACATCGCGCAGGTAGTCCGCGATCAGCCGCAATTTGGCGTTGCGACCTGTGGTATAGGTCAGCGTATCGAGCAGGGCGGCGAACCGGTCCATGCTGCGCTCAATCATCCTCGTCTTCATAGCCGACCAGGGCCAGCGACCGGGCGCGGCGCTGGTGCAGCTGGTGCCAGCGCAGCAGCGCTTCCTCCCGCCCGTGGGTGATCCAGGTTTCGGCCGGATTCACTTCTTCCACCGTGCGGGTTAATTCGTGCCAATCGGCATGGTCGGATATGATCAGCGGCAGTTCCGCCCCGCGCTGGCGGGCACGCTGGCGCACGCGCATCCAGCCGCTGGCCATCGCGGTAACGGGATCGGGCAGGCGGCGGCTCCACCGGTCCCCCAGTGCCGATGGCGGGCACACCACGATGGCCCCGCGCATCGCATCCTTCGGCGTATCGCCCACAAGCCGCAGATCCCCCAGGTCAACGCCGAATTCGGCATCGAGGTGGCACATCTTCTCCATCGCCCCATGCAGGTAGACCGGTGCATGATGCCCGGCACGGCGCAGTTCGGCGATCACCCGCTGCGCCTTGCCCAGCGCATAGGCGCCCACCAGCACGCATCGGTCAGGCTCGGCCTCCAGCCGGGCGAGCAGCTTGGCGATTTCCTCCTCGATCGGCGGATGGGTGAACAAGGGCAGGCCGAATGTGGCCTCGGTGATGAACACGTCGCACGGCGTCACTTCGAAGGCTGGGCAGGTGGGGTCGGCACGGCGCTTGTAATCGCCCGTCACCACCACACGCTCGCCCGCATGTTCAAGCAGGATCTGCGCGCTGCCCAGCACGTGGCCCGCGGGGATATAGGTTGCCCTGACCCCGCCCGGCAGATGCACGGTCTCCCCGTATTCGACCGGCTTTGCGCCATCCGAAGTCGCGTAGCGCAACTTCATGATCGCCAGGGTAGCTGGAGTGGCCAAGGTTTCGCTGTGCCCCCCGCGCGCGTGATCGGCGTGGCCGTGGGTCACCAACGCACGGTCGACCGGTCTGGCCGGATCAATCCAGGCGTCGGCGGGCAGGATACGGATGCCGTGCGGATCAGGCCGGATCCAGGAAAATGGCGCGCTCATGCTGACCTAAATGGCAAGGGCGGCACTGGAGTTCCAGCACCGCCCTTTGTCACCCGGGATGTCACCTGGAATTTCGGGGCCTATTCCTCGCCCGAATCCTCTTCGGCCGGCGCTTCCGGCTGCTTGGCCGCCGGTCTGCGCGGCTTTTTCGGTCGGGCCGCCTTTGGCGCAGCAGCAGACAGTTCGAACGACAGCTTCTCGTCCTTCACGCTCACATGCACTTCGCCGCCGTGGGCCAGCTGGCCGAACAACAGTTCTTCCGCCAGCGGCTGCTTGACCTTTTCCTGGATCAGCCGGGCCATGGGGCGCGCGCCCATCATCTTGTCATAGCCGCGCTTGGCCAGCCATTCGCGGGCATCGCTGTCGAACTGGATATGGACGTTCTGGTCTGCCAGCTGCAGTTCGAGCTGGAGGATGAACTTGTCGACCACCCGACTGACGATTTCCGTGCCGAGATAGGCGAACGGCACCACGGCATCCAGGCGGTTGCGGAATTCCGGCGTGAACATCTTCTTCACCGCCTCTTCCTGCGCCTCGTGCTTGGTGCCGGCACCAAAGCCGATGCCCTGCTTGGCCGCATCGGAGGCACCGGCGTTGGTCGTCATGATCAGCACGACATTGCGGAAATCCACTGTCTTGCCGTGGTGATCGGTCAGGCGGCCGTTATCCATTACCTGCAGCAGGATGTTGAACAGATCGGGGTGCGCCTTCTCGATTTCATCCAGCAGCAGCACGCAATGCGGGTGCTGGTCGATCGCATCGGTCAGCAATCCGCCCTGGTCATAGCCGACATAGCCCGGAGGCGCACCGATCAGGCGGGAAACGCTGTGGCGCTCCATATATTCCGACATGTCGAACCGCTTCAGTTCGATCCCCATGATCTGGGCCAGCTGGCGGGCCACCTCGGTCTTGCCGACGCCGGTGGGGCCGGAAAACAGGAAGCTGCCGATCGGCTTGTCCGCATCGCGCAGGCCTGCGCGGCTCAGCTTCATCGCCGTGGCGAGCTGGCTGATCGCTTCGTCCTGGCCGAACACCACGCGCTTCAGATCCTTGTCGAGATTGTACAGCGCCGCCTTGTCGTCCTTGCTGACCGACTTTGCCGGGATGCGCGCCATGGTGGCGATCACCTTCTCGATGTCCTTGGCGGTCAACACCTTGCGGCGGCGGCTGGGCGGCACCAGCATCTGCATCGCACCCGCCTCGTCGATCACGTCGATCGCCTTGTCGGGCAGCTTGCGATCATTGATGTAGCGGGCCGACAGCTCCACCGCGGTCTTGATCGCCTCGGGCGTGTACTTGACCTTGTGGTGCTCCTCGAACGCGGTGCGCAGGCCCTTGAGGATCTTGATGGTGTCTTCCACCGTAGGCTCGTTCACGTCGATCTTCTGGAACCGCCGAAGGAGCGCGCGGTCCTTTTCGAAATGATTGCGGAACTCCTTGTAGGTGGTCGAACCGATGCACCGGATCGCACCCGAAGATAGCGCGGGCTTGAGCAGGTTGGACGCGTCCATGGCCCCGCCGCTGGTCGCGCCGGCACCGATAACCGTGTGAATTTCATCTATGAAAAGAACGGCTTCGGGCATCTTCTCAAGTTCGTTGACGACCTGCTTGAGCCGCTCCTCGAAATCGCCGCGATAGCGCGTACCGGCCAGCAGGGCGCCCATATCCAGGCTGTAGATGACCGCATCCTGCAGCACTTCGGGCACGTCGCCTTCCACGATCTTGCGCGCCAGACCTTCGGCAATCGCCGTCTTGCCCACGCCCGGATCGCCTACATACAGCGGGTTGTTCTTCGACCGGCGGCACAGGATCTGGATCGTGCGATCCACTTCCGGTCCGCGCCCGATCAGGGGATCGATCTTGCCGTCCAGCGCCTTCTGGTTGAGGTTGACGCAGAACTGGTCGAGCGCGGAATCCTTCTTGTTCTTTTCCGGCTTGTCTTCGGCCTGGCGGGTCACCTCGGGTTCCTCGCTGCCGGTTGGCGGACGGCTTTCCACCGCGCGGCCGTTCTTGCCGATGCCGTGCGAAATGAAGCTGACCGCGTCCAGCCGGCTCATATCCTGCTGCTGCAGGAAATAGACCGCATAGCTGTCCCGCTCGGAAAACAGCGCCACCAGCACGTTGGCCCCGGTGACCATGTCCTTGCCCGAGCTCTGCACATGCAGGATGGCGCGCTGGATCACCCGCTGGAAACCGGCGGTGGGCTTGGGATCCTCGTCATCATCGGTTTTCAGCGACTGGTATTCCTGGTCGAGGTACTGGCGCACCACATTGCCCAACTCCGGCAGATCCACCCCGCAGGCGGTCATCACCTCGCCGGCGTCCTCGTCGTCCACCAGGGCCAGCAGCAGGTGTTCGAGCGTGGCATATTCATGCGCGCGGTCGGTCGCGTGCTGCAGCGCATTGTGGAGCGACTTTTCGAGGTTTTGTGCGAACCTTGCCATGATTACCTGTCTTTCGGGCGCAGGATAGCGCCAGATGAGTTGCGATTGGCTGAATGATGCCGCCCGTCCAATTGCCAATGATATATGTCGCGGCAGCGCGATTGCGAGGGGTACGAAGGGCCGCAGCGGCCCATCAGCTTTGACTTCTGGGTTTGAACAGCATGTCGGCCAGCTTGCGGTGATCGGCCGCCTTGGCGTGCTGCGCCTTTACGCGGGCAATCTCGGCCTCCAGCTGCGCAATCCGGTCCAGCAGCTCTTCCTGCGAATAGCTGTCCAGCGGCTCCTTCTCCAGGAGGGCTGCGGCATCGCCGCGCCTGCGGGGAAGATCGTCTTCCATTGCATTGCAGCATCGCGTTGTGCCAGCTTGCTGTCAATGGGCAGCGACCCTAGGGGGAGAAAGTCTGGTAACGGGTGTTGCTTGGGGGACTCCTTGTGTTTGAATTGCCGAAGATAATGCGGGCGGTGGCGATCGGCCAGCCGGGTGGGCCCCAGGTCCTGCAGCTGGTGGAACGGCCGGTTCCGCAGCCCGGGCCGGGGCAGGTGCTGATCAAGGTCTACCTGGCGGGAGTGAACCGGCCCGACTGCCTGCAACGCGCCGGGCTATACCCCCCGCCAGCCAATGCCAGCGACCTGCCGGGGCTGGAAGTTTCCGGCACAGTGGTGGCCGTGGGTCCGGATCTACACGGTGGCATGGGCCTGGAACTGCTGGGCCAGCAGGTCTGCGCGCTGGTCAACGGTGGGGGCTATGCCGAATATTGCCTCGCCGTGGCGGGCCACTGCCTGCCCATGCCGCGCGGACTGACGATGGAGGAAGCGGCGGCGCTGCCTGAGACCCTGTTCACCGTGTGGCACAACGTGTTTCAACGCGGCATGGTGCGCGATGGCGAGGTGCTGCTGGTCCACGGCGGCACCAGCGGGATCGGCACCATGGCGATCAAGCTGGCGAGGCTGTTCGACATCACGGTAATCGCCACCTGCGGGTCTGACGACAAGTGTGCGGCCGCGCTGGACGTGGGCGCAAACCATGCGATCAATTACCGCACCAGCGATTTTGTCGAACAGGTAAATGCGTTGACCGGCGGCGCGGGGGCCGATGTGATCCTGGATGTGGTGGCGGGCTCCTATACCCAGCGCAACCTCGATTGCCTGGCGATCGAAGGCCGGCTGGTCACCATCGCGACGTTGGGCGGGCCATTGGCCGAAGTCCACATGGGCAAGCTGATGGTACGCCGCCATACCATGACAGGATCGACCTTGCGCGCCCGGTCCGACGCCTTCAAGACAGCGCTGGCGGAAGACATCGCGCAGAACGTATGGCCGCTGGTGGCAGAAGGGGCCGAGTTTCCAGCAGAAGGTGTGCTGCGGCCCAAAATCGACATGGTCTTTCCCCTGTCGATGGCAGCAGATGCGCATAGAAGAATGGAAGCAGGCGAGCACGTGGGCAAGATCGTGCTGCGGATTATCGGGAAGGATTGAACATGAGCTTATCGTCGCATCCGGTCGAACAGTGGGACCGGGCAGACTTGCTGGGCGCCGTGGATGATTACCTGGCCGCGCTGGCGGCACGGGATCCGTCGGCCCTGGTGTTCTCGCCCGATGTCATTTTCACCGAGAACAACGTGCAGATGCGCATCGGCGACGGCTTGTGGAACACGATTTCCGCCGTGCGCCCCGATTACAATCTCAAGCATGCCGATCTTGAAGACGGGCAGGCGAGCTGGTTCGGGGTGATCGAGGAAAGCGGTCATCCGGCGATCATGGCGCTGCGGCTGGCCTTTGCCGAAGATGGTATCTGCGAGGTCGAGACCATCGTCTGCCGGGCGCACGAGCTGGGCCCGTTTCCGGAAATCTCCGGCTATGAAAAGCCTGTTCGCCCGCTGCTGCTGGCCGATGTGCCGGTGGAACAGCGCACCCCGCGCGCGCGCCTCATCTCCATCGCCGATGGCTATTTCGACACCATCCAGTTGAACGACGGCAAGCTGTTCACCCATTTCACCGATGAATGCGACCGGATCGAGAACGGGCTGCAGACCACCAATGTCGATATTGAAGGCTATCCAATCGCGAAAATGGGCACGGCCGACCAGTTCCGGCTGGGGCAGTATATCTATGACGATCGCCTGCGCGACCGGCGCTACCCGCTGGTTGACGAGGAAAAGGGCGTGGTGCTGGCCGCTGGTTTCATCGACCACGCCGGCAAGGTGACCGATGTTACCTGGACCGACGGCAGCCGCCACAAATCGATCTTCCACTTCCCGCACAGCTTCGTGCTGCTTGAACTGTTCAAGATCGTGGATGGCAAGATCGCCGAGGTGGAAGCGGTGTTCGTGACCGTGCCTTACAACATGGTCAGCCCGTGGATCGCCCCGCAGCCATACCTGGTGGAGGGCTGACACATATTGGTCACACTGTCGCCGTTCTGCCTCTCAATTGAGCGCACAGTGTAACAAACCTGGCGCAGATGCCCTTAGCCATGACAGGCAAAAAGGGCACCGGCGCGATGTTCGGGGACTATCTGGAAGGCAATATCGGCAACAGTCCGGTGGTGGCCCGGCTGGCCGATTTCGAACGGCAGGAGCCGTCGATCCCCGAACCGGTCACCGCAGAACGGCGGCGGTTTCGCACGGTGTGGATCAGCGATATCCACCTGGGCACCAAGGGCTGCAATGCCGGACTGCTGATCGATTTCCTGGACAATGTGGATTCCGACACGCTGTACCTGGTTGGCGACATCATCGACGGGTGGCGGCTGAAGAAGAGGTTCTATTGGCCCGCCAGCCACAATGATATCGTTCGCCGGATCCTGAAGCGCGCCAAGCGCGGCACCCGCATCGTCTATATCCCCGGCAACCATGACGAGATGTTCCGCCAGTTCACCGGGCTGAACTTTGGCGGGGTGGAGATCAGGCGCGCCGCATTCCATGATACCGCCGATGGCCGCCGGCTGATGGTCCTGCACGGCGATGAATTCGACACCATCATGCTGGCCCACCGCTGGCTCGCCTTTGTGGGCGATGCAGCCTATCACTTGCTGATGGGCCTCAACCTGTGGGTCAACGCGGTCCGGCGACGGTTCGACCTGCCATACTGGTCGCTGTCGAAAATGGCCAAGCACAAGGTCAAGAACGCGGTCGAATTCATCTCGCACTACGAGGAAGTGGTGGCGCGCGCCGCGGGTGAGCGCGGAGTTGACGGGGTGGTCTGCGGCCATATCCACACCGCCGAACACCGGCTGTTCACCCACAACGGCAGGACCATCGAATACTGGAACGATGGCGATTGGGTGGAAGGCTGCAACGCCCTGGTCGAGCATGACGACGGGCGGATGGAAATCCTCCATTGGCCAGCAGAAGTTGCCCGGCGCGAGAGCGAGGCGGCGATCCGCGCTACTCCCGTTCGAGAGGCCGCGTGATGAAAATTGCGCTCGTCACCGATGCCTGGATGCCGCAGGTCAACGGCGTGGTGCGCACCCTGGCCAGCGTCACGGCCGAACTGCGCATGCTGGGCCACGAAGTCGAGATCATTGCGCCAGACCGGTTCCATTCCATCCCTTGTCCGACCTACCCCGAAATCCGCCTGGCGCTGGCTGGGCCGGGCCGGGTGGGGCGGCTGCTGGCAGACTTCTGTCCTGACGCCATCCACATCGCCACCGAAGGCCCATTGGGCTGGGCTGCGCGCCGCTGGTGCCTGGCGCAGGGCCGCGCTTTCACCACGGCCTATCACACGCAGTTTCCCGACTATGTCGCGCGCCGCACGGGCATTCCGGCGCGCTGGGTGTGGCCGGTGATACGCCGGTTCCACCGCCCCGCCGCCGCGATCATGGTGGCCACCGAGACGATCCGCCGCGAACTGCGCGAACAGGGGCTGGACCAGTTGCGCCACTGGAGCCGCGGGGTCGATACCGCATTGTTCCACCCCGATCATCTGCCGCCCGACCTGTTCCTGGGCCTGCCGCGCCCGATCCAGCTGTATGTCGGGCGGGTGGCGGTGGAAAAGAACATCGAGGCATTCCTTGCCAGCCGCCAACCCGGCAGCAAGGTGGTGGTGGGTGACGGGCCAGCGCTGGAAGCCCTGCGCACCCGGTTTCCGCAAGCACACTTCCTGGGCCAGATCACCGGACCGGGGCTGGCCTCGTGTTATGCCGGAGCCGATGTGTTTGTGTTCCCCAGCCGGACCGACACCTTCGGGCTGGTGATGATCGAGGCACTGGCTTGCGGAACACCGGTGGCGGCCTACCCCGTGGCGGGGCCGATCGACGTACTGTCGGCTACATCGGGCGCGATGGACGACAATCTCGACCGGGCGATTGCCGCTGCCTTGCAGCTTGATCGGGGCGCTGCCAGCGCGCATGGCTGCTCGTTCAGCTGGCGAGCCAGCGCGCTGCAGTTTCTTGCCGCCCTGCAGCCGATTGCAGAGCCTGTGGCGGCGGAACGGTTCTCCCCCTTGCACGCCTGATGCCAGCCTGATGCCAGCCTTGCAGGGCAGCACGACTCAAACGCTTGCCGTTTGGGGCGCAAGCGACTAGACCGCAGGGGTAACGGCCGCTCCGCAAGGGGCGGCCCTTTTATTTCCTGCGCCGTTTTTGCGCCCGATAATTCGGAGATTTGACGTGGCCCAGCCCACTCCCCTGATGCCCCATGCCACTGCTTCGTGGCTGGTCGATAACACCGCCCTGAGTTTTGAACAGATCTCGGAATTCTGCGGCCTGCATATCCTTGAAGTGCAGGCAATGGCGGACGATCTGGCCAGTTCCAAGTACACCGGACGCGATCCGGTCCATTCGGGCGAGCTGACGCACGAGGAGATCGAGCGCGGGCAGAACGATGTCGAATATCGCCTCAAGATGCAGAAGGCCCCGGTCGATGTCAGCCGCACCAAGGGCCCGCGCTATACGCCGGTGTCCAAGCGGCAGGACAAGCCCGATGGCATTGCCTGGATCATCCGCAACCATCCGGAAATCTCCGATGCCCAGATCGGCAAGCTGATCGGCACCACGCGCAACACGATCCAGGCGATCCGTGAGCGCAGCCACTGGAACATTTCCAACATCACCCCCAAGGATCCGGTCACGCTGGGCCTGTGCTCGCAGCGCGAACTCGATGCCGCTGTCGCCCGCGCCGCCAAGAAGGCCGCTGCCGGCCAGCCGGTGGAAGAAGTGGTGGTGGACGAGAACGCACCTGTACGCCGCGATGACCGCGAGATCCTGATCGAGGAACTGAAGGCTGAACGGCAGGCCAATGTCGCCGCATCCGCCCGCGCTGCGCAGGAAGCCGAAGCCGAAGCATGGCTTGAAGCCAAGCGAGCGGCGGAAGCCAGCGGAAGCTAAGTTTCCAGCTTGTACGGCAATGCAAAAAGGGCGGCCTTGCGGGGCCGCCCTTTTTTGTTGGTGCGATGGTGCAGGATCAGCTCGCGAGCGTCAACTTCGGCTCGTCATCCGCTTCCTGGACTGGAGAACGTACCGCCGCGCCGCGCGGGGCGAACCGGCCATCGACTGCCGCGCCCTGTTCGATGGTGAGCGTTTCATAGGCCACGTCACCTTCGATCCGGGCGCTTTTCAGAACCACCAGGTCGCGGGCCGAGATCGTGCCCTTTACATGGCCCGACAGGCGCGCACGTTCGGCGGTGATTGCGCCTTCGATGCGGCTGGTCTCGCCCTGCACCAGGTTGGCGCAGGACAGATCGCCCAGCACCACGCCATCGACGTGCAGATCGGCCGAGGCTTCCACATCGCCGCGAATCGTCACATCGGTGCCGATCACCGAGAAGGTGGAGCCGTTAGCGGCCATGGCCGTCCTCTGCACTGTGCGCGGCGAACTCGGCGCGGGCTTCTTCGAGAACATCGGGGGCGGACTCCAGGAAAGGCCGCGGATTGACCGGGCGGCCATTGAGATGGACTTCGAAATGCAGATGCGGGCCGGTTGATCGACCGGTGTTGCCAATCCGCCCGATCAGGGCACCGGCAGCAACCTGCTGGCCTACGCGGGCTTCGAAGCGCGACATGTGGGCATAGCGCGTCATCATGCCGTCGCCGTGGGTCACTTCCACCACGTTGCCATAACCGGACTTCTGCCCGACAAAGCTGACCCGGCCTTCTGCTGCGGCGTGGATCGGGGCGCCCATCGGGCCGCGGAAATCCAGCCCGCTGTGCATCGCGGCGCGCCCGTTGAACGGATCGCGGCGATACCCGAAGCCGGACGAGATGTTGCGAATATCGGCCGGCATGACCTGCGGAATACCATCCAGCCCGCGTTCCAGATCGCCCATCCGGGCCAGGCTGAGGGCCAGGCGTTCGAACCGGGGATCCAGCGAACCACGGCTATCGGAGGCGAGCATTTCGAGCGGACCGCCCATGGCTTCCTCGTCGCGCACCATCACGCTGCGCGGATCGAGCCCAAGCGAGCGGATCACCTGTTCGGTCCGGCTGGCGCGCCGGTCGGCATAGCGGGTCAGGCGTTCGACAAAGGCCAGTTGCCGGGCTTCGAGCCGGGCCAGGCCCGACGCTTCGGGAATGGCGCCGTCAATCAGGCCGATCAGCTCTGCGGCTTCTTCCGCCGAATCGGATACCGGAGCGTCACCGTCTGCTTCGGCCATCAGGTCGGCCGGCAGCATGTCGATGATGCCGTCGAGATAGTCCTGCCGCTTGGCGAGATCGGTAGTGGTGGCGGTCAGATCGTCGCGGTAGACTTCCAGCCGGTCTTCGGCCTGGGCCACCTGGGCTTCGCGGGTGAGCAGCGAGGCGCGCTCGGTGCTCGACTGGAACTGGCTGATCGCCATGGCTCCCATCGAACCGGCCCAGCCCACAACGGCCACGGCGGCAAACCCGGCGGCAGCCATCTGCATGCGCGTGCTGACAGTGATGAAACGGACTTGGCCCTGCGAGCGCATGAAAAACTCACGCTCGGGAAACCAGGCCCGCAGACGGTCCCAAAAACCGTCGGCGGTATTCTTGTCCAAGACGACCCCTTAGTGGCAAATAATCCAGTCCGTGGGGCGTCTGGTTAGCGGTCCCACGCAGCGAGTCGATGGCAAGCATTAACCTTTGGGGCGAATCGAAGGCAGTTTGCGACGAGTCGAACCGGGCGGTGGAAAGTTATTTCCTGCCAACCGGAACGAATCGTGATTTGGATAAACGCGACACAATCGCCAGCCAGTCAGCGACCAGGCGATTCGCTACCGATTCCTCCTGACAAGGCCGCCGCCGGGTGTTATCCGCCCGCACCATGGAACAGGTGCAGCACATCGGGGAAGACCCCACCAAAGACCTTACAGCCTTGGTCGAGGGATTGGCGCGCAACGGGCGCAAGGCGCAACGCGTGCTGGCGCAAATGCCGAGCGAGGCAAAGTCGGCTGCGCTGCTGGCTGCCGCCGCAGCGCTGCGCGCCCATGCGGCAGACATCATTGCCGCCAACGCGCAGGATATGGCTGCGGGCCAGCAGCGCGGGCTGTCCGGTGCCATGCTCGATCGGCTGCGGCTGGATGACCAGCGGCTCGAAGGGATCGCCGCCGCGATCGAAAACGTGGCACGCCTGCCCGATCCCGTGGGTCAGGAAATCGATCGCAGCACTGCGCTGGCGGGCATGGAACTGGTGCGCCGGCGGATTCCCATCGGGCTGATCGGCATCATCTATGAAAGCCGCCCCAACGTTACTGCCGATGCCGCTGCGCTGTGTCTGATGTCGGGCAATGCGGCGCTGCTGCGCGGCGGGAGCGAGGCCGTCCATTCCAACCGCGCCATCGCCGCGGCCATGGCCGAAGGGCTGGCCAGTGCGGGCGTCCCGGCCGAGGCAATCCAGCTGGTTCCCACGCAGGATCGCGCAGCCGTGGGGGCAATGCTGGCGGCGGCGGGCCTGATTGACATGATCGTGCCGCGCGGCGGCAAAAGCCTGGTCGCCCGGGTGCAGGCCGATGCCCGCGTGCCGGTGCTCGCGCATCTCGATGGCATCTGCCACACCTATGTCCATTCCGCCGCCGATCCGGCGATGGCCAAGGCGATCGTGCTGAATGCCAAGATGCGCCGTACAGGCGTGTGCGGGTCGATGGAAACGCTGTTGCTCGATGCCGCCTTCCCCGCGTGCGTGGAAGTGGTTGGCGCGCTGCTGGATGCCGGTTGCGAACTGCGCGGCGATGCGCGGGCGCAGGCGCTGGATCCCCGCATCGGTGCGGCTTCGGCCGAGGACTGGGATACCGAATACCTCGATGCGATCGCTTCGGTTGCGGTAGTTGACGGGTTGGATGCGGCGATGGACCACATTGCCCGCCATTCCAGCGGCCATACCGAAGCGATCGTCACTGCCGACCAGACCGTAGCAGACCGGTTCCTGGCCGAGGTGGATTCGGCCATAGTGATGCACAATGCCTCCACCCAGTTTGCCGATGGCGGCGAGTTCGGGCTGGGCGCGGAAATCGGCATTGCCACCGGGCGGCTGCATGCGCGCGGTCCTGTGGCGCTGGAAGGCCTGACAACCTACAAGTGGCAGGTCCACGGCAGCGGGCAAGCGCGCCCATAGGGGAGAATTGGCGATGCGTTACAACCGCTTGGGCACGTCGGGACTGGTGGTCTCGGAATTGTGCCTCGGGGCCATGACCTTCGGCAATATTCCCAGCGGCTTCTTCCAGCACGATCTTGACCAGGCGGGCTCGACCGCGCTGGTGAAGCAGGCGCTCGATGCAGGCGTCAATTTCATCGACACTGCCAATGTCTATTCCGCCGGGCAGAGCGAGCAGTTCACCGGCCAGGCGCTGCGCGATCTCGGTATCGCGCGGGACCAGGTGGTGATTGCCACCAAGGGCATGGGACCGATGGGCGAGGGGCCCAACGATGGCGGCTATGGCCGCGCTCACCTGCTGCACCAGATCGATGCCAGCCTTGAACGGCTGGGGCTCGACCATGTGGACCTGTACCAGATCCACGGCTGGGATCCCCATGCGCCGATGGAAGAAGGTCTGCGCGCGCTGGAGGACATCGTCCGCAGTGGCCGGGCGCGCTATGTCGGGGTGTCGAACTGGGCGGCGTGGCAAATCGCCAAGGCGCTGGGCATTGCCGAGCGCCGGGGGTGGGACAAGTTCGTGTCCAACCAGGCGTTTTATGCCGTATCGGGCCGCGAGTTGGAACGCGAAATCGTGCCGATGATGCGCAGCGAAGGCCTCGGCCTGATGGTGTGGAGCCCGCTGGTCGGCGGGTTGCTGTCGGGCAAGTACGATTTCGGCCCCGATGGCGCGGTGTCGGGCGAGGGGCGGCGGGCCAAGCTCGATTTCCCGCGGGCCGACAAGCGCATGGCGGCCAATGCCGTGGCTGCGATGCGCCCGATGGCAGAGGCACGCGGCGTGGGCGTGGCGGCCATTGCGCTGGCCTGGCTGCTGCACCAGCCAGTGACCGCCAGCGTGATCATGGGCGCCAAGCGGGCCGACCAGCTGGCGCAGAACCTGGCCGCCAGCGACATCGTTTTGACTGGCGAGGAACTGGCTACGCTGGATGCCGTTGGCCGGCTGGATGACGAATATCCCGCCTGGGCCATCAAGGCGCAGGACACCCGCCACGGTTTCCGCGTGTCACCGCGCCGCGCCGGCAGGTGAAGGCCAGCCCGCTTACCGGCCCGGTTACCGGCCTGCTGGGCGGCAGCTTCAACCCCGCGCATCGCGGCCATCGCCGGGTCACCCTGTTTGCCATCGAGGCCCTGCGGCTGGACGAGGTGTGGTGGCTGGTTTCGCCCGGCAACCCGTTGAAATCAGATAACGATATGGCCCCGCTCGCCGCCCGCTATCGGTCTGCCCTGGCGCAGGCGCGCAATGCCCCGATCCGGGTGACAGCGATCGAGCAGCAGCTGGCCACCCGGTTCACCATCGACACCCTGCGGGCGTTGAAGCGGCGCTATCCGCGCCGCCGGTTCGTGTGGCTGATGGGGGCGGATAACCTGGCCCAGTTCCATCGCTGGAAAGACTGGCGGCGACTGGCCCGCGAAATGCCGATTGCGGTGATTGCCCGCCCGGGCTATGATGGTGCCGCTATCGCGAGCCCCGCGATGGCTTGGCTGCGGCGTTACCGGTTGTCTGCAGCCCGATTGTCCAACCGGGGCGAATGGAGCGCACCGGCGCTGATAGAATTGCGTTTTGATCCCGATCCGCGCTCGGCCACGGCCATACGGCAGGCGGATCCGCACTGGGCGAGCCGGTTTTCCGGCCCTGCACCAACGGCGGCACCACGGGATCAAGTGACGCATTCCCTACTTCGCAGTCACGCAGGGGAGCCGGGCGCATGATGCGCACCGGCTTGCAGCATGTCTGTATCAGGCCGGCTTTCTTCATTCATTCGAGACAGGAGCATGACACGTCGCGATGACCCAGGGTTCACCTTTGGCGCAAGCCAGCACGGCCAGCACCGGCATCGCAACCATCATTTCCATGACCAGTAATTCTGACCAAAAAATCGCTGCCGTTCCCGGCTCGCTCCACGCCCTGATCCTCGACCAGCTCGATGATGACCAGGCGCAGGATCTCGTCTCGATTCCGCTCGAAGGCAAAAGCTCGATCGCCGATCACATGATCATCGCCTCGGGCCGCTCCACGCGCCAGGTTGCCGCCATGGCGAGCAAGCTGGCCGAGAAAGTGAAGCAGAACGGCTATGCCCCGCCGCGCATCGAAGGCCTGCCCGCCGCAGACTGGGTGCTGATCGATACCGGCGACGTGGTGGTCCACCTGTTCCGCCCCGAAGTTCGCAGCTTCTACAACCTTGAACGGATGTGGGGCTTCGGGGACGAGAAGGTAGCGTAATTTGTTTAGCCTCAAGCGCCGGCGGGGCCATCCGGCCCCTTAGGCTATCCTCGCTACCGGTCGGCTTCGCCTCCCTTCGCTGCGGGCGCGCGTTCGCGCTTGCGGACCTGCGGCCCGTTCCCCCTGTCCAAACGAGAGTTGGTCTGGTCCGCGACAAGCGGACCACATAGCGCAAACGCGCGCCCGCAGGTGCCCCGCAACGAAGTGGAGGGATCAGCACCGAGGACCGCTCGCCCGGATGGGTGAGCGGAAAACAAAAGATGCCCGCCAACAGCCAATCCCCTATAGGCTGCGCCATGCTCCTCCATATCATTGCCCGCGGAAAGATCGCCCGCTCGCCGGAAGAGGCGCTGGTCGAGCGGTATGCCAAGCGCATCACCTGGCCGGTCAAGCTGACCGAGCTGCCTGAAACAGGCGGCCGCATTCCCGATCCGCTGGCCCCGTGCCGCACCGTGCTGCTGGACGAAAAGGGGCGCGACCTGTCATCCGAAGAACTGGCGGCAATCCTGGAAAAGTGGCGCGATGGCGGCATGCGGGAATGCCGTTTTGTGCTGGGTGCTGCCGATGGCCATTCCGCCGAGGAGCGCACCGGGGCTGACCTGTTGCTGGCCTTCGGGCGGGCCACCTGGCCGCACCTGTTAGCCCGCGCCATGCTGCTGGAACAATTGTTCCGCGCCACATCTATCCTTGCCGGACACCCCTATCACAGGTCAGGATAGCGCGATGTCGCGTGTCCTGCTGATCCTGCTTGCCTGTGCCGCGCTCGGATTTTCCGCGCTGGCCCAGCGTGCGCCGGTGTTCGAGGATGCGGGCGAAACGCGCGCCGCGCTGCAGCAGGCCCTGGCCGAGCGCGAGGCGGCAGAGGCCCGCAGCGTACGGCTGGAGGCCGAGGCGGCGGCGAGCGAGGACGCAGTTGACCGGACTGCCCGCCAGGCCGCCGCACTCGCCGCCCGCGTGCAGCAGGCCGAAGCGGGAATTGCTGCCGCCGATGCCCGGCTGGCGCTGGTCGGCGCGGAACAGACGCGCCTGCGCACTGCGTTGGGCCGCGAACAGCGCCCGATCGTGACGCTGACCGCCGCCCTGCAGCAGTTCGCCCGCCGCCCGGTGGCGCTATCGTTGTTGCGCCCGGGCGAAGTACGCGATCTGGTGTACCTGCGGGCAGTCATGGCCAGCACCGTGCCGCAGGTCGAGGCGCGCACGGTGGCCTTGCGCAGCGCGATCGAGCGGCAGGCACAACTGCGGCGCGAGGCGACCCGCGCCACTCTTGTTCTGCGACAGGAAGAAAGCGCGCTCGCCCGGCGGCGGACCGAACTGGCCGCAACCGAGGTGCGCCAGCGGCTCGCCGCGCGCCAGGCCGGCAACCTTGCCAGCCGCGAGGCCGAACGTGCGCTGGCGCTGGGCGAACAGGCGCGCGATCTGGATGCGCTGGTGGGCGAGCTGGATCGGGCGGCGCTGTTGCGCACCCGGCTGGCTGCCTTGCCCGGACCGGTCCTGCGGCCGGACGGCAACGCCGCGCCGCTGGCAGACGAGCCGGAGCCGGCGCCCAGTGCCTCCGCCCCGGTCGGCGCGCCCGCCCCCTATATCCTGCCGGTTGCCGGGCGCACGGTGACCGGATTTGGCGCGCCGCTGGGCGGGCTGTTGAGCCAGGGGCTGACGCTGGCCCCGCGGGCCAATGCGCAAGTGGTCGCGCCTGCTGCTGGCCGGGTGGGATTTTCAGGCCCCTATCGCGGCTATGGCCAGATCGTGATCATCGAACATGCCGGCGGCTGGACCAGCCTGGTCACCGGCCTTGCCCGCAGCGATGTGCGGGTGGGTGATGAACTGGTGGGCGGCGCCCCCATCGGCGTGGCCGGACCCGGCCGCCCCACCGTGACGCTGGAACTGCGGCGGGGCGGCGAGGCGGTCAATCCGCTGGAGTTTGCGCGTTGACGGGCCTGCCCCATCCTCATCTGGCGTTCAGCCCGGTGCTGCGATACAACGGACCCGGGATTTGACAGGAAAACACCGCCGATGAAATTTGCTCCCGCTCTTCGTGCAGCTGCCTTGTGTACCGCAATTGCCCTGCTGCCTGCCACTACGGCGGGCTTTGCCCAGGTTGAAGGGCGCGCCTCGCCCGAGTTTGCGCGGTTGTTCGCCACCTACCAGCGGATCAAGGCCAGCTATGTGGAACCGGTGGAGGACGAAGTACTGATCCGCGGGGCGATTGACGGCATGCTCGCCGCGCTCGATCCGCACAGCGCCTATCTCGATGGCGCCTCGCTCGAACGGCTTGAAACGATGATCGACGGCAATTACCAGGGCCTCGGCATTTCGATCCAGATGGATGATGGCGCGGTCAAGGTTGTCAGCCCGTTCCGTGGCAGCCCGGCCGATACCGCCGGCATCAAGGCGGGCGATTTCATCACCCATATCAACGGCGGGTTGATATTCGGGCTGGATATAAACGAAGCGGTTGAGCAGATGCGCGGACCGGCGGGTTCCACCGTCAACCTCACCCTGTTCCGCCCCGGCCGGGAAGAGCCGCTGGAAGTGACCGTGACCCGCGGCGTGATCGAGCTGGAGCCGGTTACCGCCGAACTGATGACCGGCAATATCGGCCACATCAGCGTCAACGAATTCAGCCGCGATGTGGGCGCCGATGTCAACGCGGCGTTCAACACATTGCGGCAGCAGGCTGGTGGTCGCCTGTCGGGCCTGGTGCTGGATCTGCGGCGCAATCCCGGCGGCTCGCTGGACGAGGCGGTGGCGCTGTCCGACCTGTTCCTGTCATCGGGCCAGATCGTCTCACAGCGTGGCCGCAACCGCGCCGATACGATCTACTACGAGTCCGAAACCTATTACCGGGGCGACGTGGCCCAGGGCCTGCCGATGATCGTGCTGATCGACGAGGGCTCGGCCTCGGCCAGTGAGATCGTGGCCGGCGCGCTGCAGGATCATGACCGCGCGCTGGTGATGGGCGAACGCAGCTTCGGCAAGGGCAGCGTGCAGACTTTACTGCCGCTAACCCGCGATTCGGCGCTCAAGCTGACCACCGCGCGCTATTTCACCCCGGCGGGGCGCAGCGTGCAGGAAGGCGGGATCGAGCCCGATATTCGTGTGCCGCAGCTGTCCGATCCCGATGCCGAGCGGCGCCAGCGTTATGCCCTGCGTGAAAGTGACCTACGCGGCCACCTGGTCAACGAGATCAGCCGCGAGGACGAGACGCTGGAGCGCGACCGGATCGACGATCCACGGTTCCTGCTCACCTCGGCCCAGCTGGAAGAACAGGGGATCGAGGACTTCCAGCTGCACTATGCGCTGGAAACCTTGCGTCGCACTGCCCGGGTGACTGTTGCAGCGCGTTCGGCCCGCCCGACCGCCGCGTCGCGCAATTGAGCGCCAAGTGATGGCAAAACCCGATTTTCACGCGCAACGGCTGGCGCTGGCGATCCCGGCGCTGCTGCTGGGCGGGGCCTATGTGTCGCAATATGGCTTCGACCTTTACCCGTGCCAGATGTGCTGGTGGCAGCGCTGGCCGCACTTTGCCGCGCTGGCGCTGGCGATCGGATCTTATGCTGTGCCGCCGCAACGCCGGTTGCTGGTGGCTTTGGCAGCCGTGGCGATCCTGCTGTCGGGCCTGATCGGGGTGTTCCACGCCGGGGTCGAATATGACCTGTGGGACGGGATAACCGCCTGCGCGCTGCCTGCTGCTGGCGCTGGCGGCGATGCGCTGGAGGCGATCTTTGCCCAGCCGATCATCAGTTGCGACCAGGCAGCATGGACCCTTGGCGGCATTTCGCTGGCCGGGTTCAATGCTATCTTCTCAATCGGCGGCGCGCTGGCCGTGTTCGCGCTGTTGCGCAAGAAGGGCAGGAAATGACCGTTGCTCCCGACCGTTCGCAGATGATCCGGGTCGACCAGGCGGGTGAATTCGGCGCCACGCGGATCTATGCCGGGCAACTGGCGGTGATGGGTGATCGCGGTCCGCATTCGGCCGAGATTCGCGCCATGGCCGGACAGGAGGCCGAGCATCGGGCCGCGTTCGATGCGCTGATGGCGCGGCGCGGCGTCCGGCCCACCGCCTTGCAACCGTTCTGGCATGTGGCGGGCTTTGCGCTGGGCGCAGGCTCCGCCCTGATCGGACCCGAAGCGGCGATGGCCTGCACCGCCGCGATCGAGGAAGAGATCGACCGGCACTATTCCGCCCAGCTCGATGACCTGGAAGCCAGCGGAGATGATCCGGAACTGACCGACATGATCACGCGTTTCCGGGCTGACGAACGCGAACACCGCGATGCGGCGCTGGCAGCAGGGGCAGAGCGCGCCCCGGCCTATCCGCTGTTTACCGCTGCCATACGTCTCGGCTGCCGTGCGGCGATTCGCCTGTCGGAGAAGATTTGATTGGGGCCAATGCGGGGCGCGTCGCGCTTCACTATGGGTTCAGCACGCGGCAGCCAGGATGCCGCATAATTCGAGGACGTGACCAGATGACCCGCCAATTCGCTTCTGCCGCAGCAATCGCCGCCATGCTCGGCTTCGCCGCACCGGTGGCGGCGCAGGACGCGGAGCCCGGCACCGAGCGCGTGATGATGGTGCAGATTCCCGTTGGCGGCGTTTGCCCGGCGGCGGAAGACCCCGATACCATCGTGGTGTGCGAGGAGATCGAGGATCCCTATCGCATCCCCAGCAACCTGCGGCAGGGCCGCAGCCCCGAAAACCGCAGCTGGGCCGACCGCGTCCGCGCGACCGAGGATATCGGGTCGCTGGTGCCGGGCACCTGCAACAACATCGGCGGAGGGGCGGAACTGGGCTGTTCGATTGCCGAGATCGAGGCCGAAGTGGCCGCGCGCGAAAATGCGCCGGAACGCCGCTTCAGCCTGCAGATCGAACAGGCGCGGGCCGAACGGCTCGAGACGATCGATGTCGATGCCGCCCGCACCCAGGCGCGGGTGGAAGAGCTGGAACGCGCCTATATGCAGCGGCTCGAAGCCGAACGCGATGCCCCGCTGCCCGGTGAAGCCGCAGGTGCGGATGATCCGCTTCCTGCCGTCGAGTAGCGGCCTGATAGTTCATAGTTAACCTGCCCTGCGCTATGGGCGGGGCCATGACCGCACCCTTACGCATCCTCACCATCTTCGGCACCCGCCCCGAAGCCATCAAGCTGTTCCCGCTGGTCCACGCACTGGAGGCGGACCTGCGGTTCGATAGCCGCGTGTGCGTGTCGGGCCAGCATCGCGGGATGCTCGACCAGGTGCTGGATATTGCGGGCCTTACTCCCGATCACGATCTTGACCTGATGCAGCCCGACCAGACGTTGGACGAACTGACCGCGCGGCTCATCACCGGACTGGGGCGGGTAATGGATTCCGAACAGCCCGATTGGGTTGTGGTGCAGGGCGATACCGCCACGGCCATGGCGGGCGCGCTCGCCGCCTATTACCGCAAGGTGCCGGTGTGCCATGTCGAGGCGGGCCTGCGCAGCGGATCGATCTACCATCCCTGGCCGGAAGAGGTGAACCGCAAGATCATCGGCTCCATCGCCGCGCTGCATTGCGCGCCGACCGAGACCGCGCAGGCAGCCTTGCTGGCGGAGAATGTCGATCCCGCCACCGTCCACGTCACCGGCAACACGGTGATCGACGCGCTGCACTGGATCACCGCGCGGATCGAGGCCGAACCTGACCTCGCCTCAGGCCTCGCCCCGCTGGAGCAGCGATTCGCGGGCAAACGCATCGTGGGCGTGACCACCCACCGGCGCGAGAATTTCGGCGAGGGCATGGCGCAGATCGCCAGTGCCATCCGCCGCCTCGCCGCGCGACCGGATGTGGCGGTGATCTTCCCCGTCCACTTGAACCCCAACGTGCGCGCGGTGATGGACCAGGAACTGGGCGGGATCGACAATCTGGCCATGATCGAACCGCTCGACTACCCGCATTTTGCCCGCCTGCTTGCCATTGCCGACCTGATGCTGACCGACAGCGGCGGCGTGCAGGAAGAAGCGCCCGCATTGGGCAAACCGGTGCTGGTCATGCGCGAAACCACCGAACGCCCCGAAGGCGTGGCGGCAGGCACGGCCATGCTGGTCGGCACCGACGCCGACCGGATCGTGGCCGAGGCAACGCGGCTGCTGGATGATCCGGCGGCCTATGCGGCGATGGCGCAGGCGCACAATCCGTTCGGGGACGGGCACTCGGCGCGGCGGATTTGCGATTTGTTGGCGGGGTGAGAGCTTTTGGGGGCTGCGGGCCAGCGCCCTAAGGACCGGAATTAGGGTGGGACTTGGTCGTCCCTGCGAAACAGAAATACGGCAGGCATCCTCTTTAGAAGAGCTGCTGGTCGATGGAATTCATTGGTTTGCAGCTCCCCCTAGCGTAATCGATCTCGGTTCCGTCGGGACCGTCCGTCTCAGATTTTCGGGAGAAGTGGCCGGTGTTGCGCTCGAAGATGTAAGTCTCATCGACGACCTTATCTTCCCAGCGCCGCCCATGGTTCTCAAACCTGATCTCGGAGTTGTTCGAGACGAGCTTACAGGGGCCATCTGTCGAGCAAAGAGAGAAGAATTCTTCGTTTCCAGCGAACTGGGTCTCTAAAGTCTCGGCCTCAAGATCGATGCGATAAAATCCGCGATAGGAGAGGGTTGCCTCGAACTCGCTTCCGTCATCATCGGATGTGAGCGTGACTGGCTTGTCGGATTCGGCATCGCAGTAGAGGAGGATCGCCGAAGGCTCAGGTGCTCTACTCTCGCATGCCGCGACCGAGGCCAGAATGGGAAGTGCGGTGAGGCTCTTCAGGACGTTCCGCACGGCGAATTCCTTTCGTGTCGGCTGCGATGTGCAGCAGTCAACATTGTGGCGGTTCGCCGATTATAGATTTGAGTATCATTACTCTTACTCTGCCGGGAGCATTCAATGTCCGCAATGGGGTCGTAAGCCGACAGACCGCTTTGAAGCCGAAACGCCCCATCGTTACCGCAATCTCAACCCTTTTCCGCCAATGCCGGTCGCACCACACACGCGAAAGGCATTCCATGCGCGGCGAGACTCTGCCCACCGTTTCTGTCATCGGCCTCGGCTATATCGGCCTGCCCACCGCCGCGATCATCGCGCGGTCGGGCATGCGGGTGCGCGGGGTGGATGTGACACCGCATGTGGTGGACACGATCAACCGCGGCGAAATCCATATCGAGGAGGTCGATCTCGACGGGCTGGTGCAGGGCGTGGTTGCGCGCGGGCTGCTGACCGCCTCGCTGGACGTCACGCCGGCCGATGTGTTCGTGATCGCGGTGCCCACGCCGTTCGCCAAGGATGGCCGCCACACGCCCGATCTCACCTATGTACTCGATGCCGCGCGCAACGTGGCGCGGGTGCTGAAGGCGGGGGACATTGTGATCCTCGAATCGACCAGCCCGGTGGGCACGACCGAGCAGATGCGCGACATGATCGCCGCCGAACGCCCCGATCTCGCCATGCCGGGGCTGTGTGCGGGCACGCCCGATGTCTCGATCGCCTATTGCCCCGAACGCGTACTGCCGGGCCGCATCCTGGAGGAACTGACCAACAACGATCGCTCCATCGGCGGGATTACGCCGCGTTGTGCGCGCAAGGCGCTGGCGTTCTACAAGCGCTTCGTGCGCGGCACCTGCATCACCACCGACGCGAAAAGCGCCGAGATGACCAAGCTGGTCGAGAACGCCTATCGCGACGTCAACATCGCCTTTGCCAACGAATTGTCGATCATTTCGGACGCGATGGGGCTGGATGTGTGGGAGGTGATCAAGCTCGCCAACCGCCACCCGCGCGTCAACATCCTGACCCCCGGCCCCGGCGTGGGCGGGCACTGCATCGCGGTGGACCCGTGGTTCATCGTCGCCGCCGCGCCCGAGCATTCGCCGCTGATCCGCACCGCGCGCGGCGTGAACGATGGCAAGATCCACCACGTGATCGCCCAGGCCACCGCGCTGGTCGAAGCCAATCCGCATGCGAAGATCGCCTGCCTCGGCCTGGCGTTCAAAGCCAACATCGACGATTTCCGCGAAAGCCCCGCGCGGCTGGTTGCGGCCACCCTGGCACGCCGCTTTGGTGACCGGGTCCATGTGGTCGAGCCGCACGCCGCGCAGCTGCCGCGCGAATTCGAAGGGACCGGCGCGGTGCATACCGATATCGATTCGGCGCTGGAGGATTGCGATGTGATGATCGTGCTGGTCGATCACGACGTGTTCAAAAGCGTGCCGCTGGCCGAACGGGCGACGAAGCAGGTCTATGACACACGTGGTATCTGGCCGGACCAGCCCAGAGCGAATGGCGCTGGCGGTTCGGTTGCGGATGTGGTCGAGGACTTGCGCAAGGCGGGTTGAGAATGCGTCATAACCTCCGCGCACTCCCGTCATCCTGAAACGAGTTCAGGATGACGGTGGAGGAGGGGCCGGGCCTCACGCGAGGTCAAGCACCCTTTCCTACAGTCTTTCGATCCGCCCATAGCCGAAGCCGGCTCTTTCAAACCGTCAAACCCCCGCGCAATTACCGCGTTTCTCCCGGGCAGGTGTCACCTTGACACTTTGCCCGCAAAACCGCGCAATTCCGCCATTCTTACGCCAGAATCAAAGGTGACACCCTGTCACTTGTGTCACCTTTGGCCTCAACCCAAAGATCAACCGGGCCAGCGTTCAAATTCCGGCAGTTTGCCCGCGTCCACCATCCACGCCCGCCGTTCCGCCACCTGGATATGCGCCTGCGGAGGCTGTGCATCGGGCTCGTCCAGCGTCACGCTGGGCAGGTCCACGATGCCGGGCAGCATCTCCTCGTTCACGAAGTGCAGCGGGGTGCCGCAGGTGCTGCAGAAGTGCCGGATTGACTGGCCCGCGCCGTTATAGCTGGCCGGCTCGCCCTGCAGCAGCCTGAACCCCTCGGCCTTGACCGCCAGCCAGGCGACCATCGGCGCGCCCGATGCCATCTGGCAATCGCGGCAGTGGCACAGCGCGCTGTGCACGGCTTCACCCGAAATCTCGTATCGCACCGCGCCGCAGCGGCATCCACCTGTTGCCATGATCCGTCACTCCTTCCCCGAGTCGTGGAAGGAACATATATCGAACAAAGGCGTCAGGAAAGGGCGATATCCGGCGCGTCTTCCTGCTTCATGCCGACCACGTGATAGCCGCCATCCACATGGTGCACTTCGCCCGTCACGCCGCTGGCCAGATCGGACAGGAAATACAGCGCCGATCCGCCCACGTCCTCGATCGTGACATTGCGCCGCAGCGGCGCGTTCAACTCGTTCCATTTGAGGATATAGCGGAAATCACCGATGCCGCTGGCCGCCAGCGTCTTGATTGGTCCGGCGCTGATCGCGTTCACGCGGATGTTTTCCGGCCCCAGATCGTTGGCCAGGTACTGCACGCTGGATTCCAGCGCGGCCTTGGCCACGCCCATCACGTTGTAGTGCGGCACGACCTTTTCGGCGCCATAATAGGTCAGCGTGATGATGCTGCCGCCGTTGGGCATCAGCGCGCGGGCCCGCTTGGTGGCGGCGACGAAGGAATAGGCGCTGATGTTCATCGTCATCAGGAAGTTTTCCAGGCTGGTATCGACATACAGCCCGCGCAGTTCGGCCTTGTCGGAAAATCCGATCGCGTGGACCAGGAAGTCCATCGTGCCCCAGCGCGCCTCGATCTCGGCAAAAGCGGCGTCCATCGCCGCCATGTCGGCTACGTCGCATTCGATCAGGAAATCGCTGCCGACCTGCGCTGCCAGCGGCTCGACCCGCTTTTTCAGCGCATCGCCCTGAAAGCTGAACGCCATTTCAGCGCCGTGTTCGTGCAGTTTTTGCGCGATCCCCCAGGCCAGTGACTTGTCGTTGGCCAATCCCATGATCAGCCCGCGCTTGCCCTTCATCAGCCCATCCATCACGTATTCTCCTGCGCTTCTGCCACGGCACCCACCCCTGAAAACCCAAGCGCCTCGTCCTCCGGATAGGTGGTGGGCGGTTCGGCCAGCGCGGCATTGAGTTCCGCGCCTGCAACCATCCCTAATCCTACCAGCCAGAAAAAGAAAAGCGCGATCATGCTGCCGGCCAGCGAGCCATAGGTCAGATCATAGTTGAACATCGAACGCAGCGCCGGGGGCAGGGCAATGGTCACCCCCACCCACCACGCCGTAGTCAGCAAGGCGCCGGGCCATTTGGGATAGCGGCTGCGGCGATATTGCGCCGGGGTCAGCGTGTAGAACAACAGGTAGATCGATCCGAACAGGCCAAGCGCGGGAATGACGCGCGACCAGGCGAGCTTGTCCAGCAGGTCGGTCAACTGGGGCAGCCAGGCTTCGATCACCTGTTCGGCTGCGCCAATTGCCACTTGCGCCACAAACGACAGGAGCAACAGCAGCACCGCGCCGATGATGATGCCGGTCGACAGCAGCCGGTATTGCCAGAATGCCCGCGTGGCGCGGGTGCCATAGGCGCGGCGCAGGATATCGCGGATGGTCTCGATCAGGCTGCCCACGGTCCACAGGCCGAACAGGCCGCCCAGCCACAACAGCCAGCCGCTGCGGGCCTCGATCACGCTGAATGCCACGGGGCGCAACACGTCAGCCACCACGGGCGGTAGCGCGGCCAGCACGGCGACCACGGCGGCGGCCTGCTCATCGATCTCGCCCACCAGGGCAAAGATCGCCGCGCCGGTGAGGAAGAACGGGAAGATCGCCAGGAGCGACATATAGGCCAGGTTGCCGGCGTGGATCAGCCCGTCGTTGTAGCAGCCCATCAACACTCGCTTGAGCACGACCCAGGCGCGGGCGAGCAGCCGCTTGCGCGCAAGGTGCTCGCGCTCGTGGTGCGCGATGCGGCGGCGCGCTTCGGGCGAGAGGTCGATCTTGGGCGGCCCCGCATTGGGCGGCTCGTGTCGCGACAAATCTTGGCCGGTCAATGCCATGGCTCCAGTCTGTAGCATCGGGTCGGCGCGTGTCGAGGACAGCGCGTCCGGCGGGATGCCGGCGTTCTGGATGCGGCGTTACAGGCCGAAACGCTGGCGCACTGCAGTTTGATCCTGCCAACCTTCAAGTCTGCTGGAGAGATCGGTCAGATCCTCGGGCAACTGGATCTCCAGCGTGACCCGCTGATCGCCCCGCCCGCCACCCTTTTTGGAAAAGCCGCGCCCCTTCAGCCGCAGCACCTTGCCCGAGCCAGAACCCGGCGCGATTGTCAGCATGACCGGGCCGTCTACCGTGGGCGCCTTGATCCTGGCACCGGCCACCGCCTCGTCCAGCGTAACCGGCAGGTCGAGCAGCACGTCGTCACCCTCTCGGCGGAAGAAAGCATGGGGTTCGATGGCAATGGTCACCAGCGCATCGCCTGCGCCGCCCGGCCCCTGTTCGCCCTTGCCCTTGAGTCGCATCAGGGTGCCGTCCTCCACTCCGGCGGGCAGCTTGAGGTCGATCGTCTTGCCATCGCCCAGGGTGATGCGCTGCGCAGCCAGGGTGGCGGCATCGGCGAAGGGCACCCTCAGCGTATAGCCGATATTGCCGCCGCGCCGGGGCGGGGGCGGAGGGCGGCGAGCAAAACCCGCACCGCCCATGCCGCCTGCACCACGTTGAGCACCACCCCGGCCGAACAGGCCTTCGAACAGGTCGCTGATGTCCACCTCTTCGCCGCCGAAGCCGCCTTGCGGACCCTGACCCGGGCCGCCGGGGCGATAGCCGCCTGCCCCGCCGCCGCCGAAGGGGCTGCGCGGATTGCCGTCAATATCGATTTCGCCCCGGTCGAACCGGCCGCGCTTGTCCTTGTCGGACAACAGGTCATAAGCGCGGGTGACCACAGAAAACCGCTCGGTCGCCGCCGGATTGTCCTTGTTGCGGTCAGGGTGCAGTTCCTTGGCCAGCTTGCGATAGGCGGACTTGATTTCCGCCTCGCTCGCGCTGCGGGCTACGCCCAGAATGGTATAGGGATCGCTCATGGTGTGTTAGCTAGGTAATGCAATGGCCCGTGGCAAGCGGTTCGGCCCTGTGCCAAGCAGTTCGGCGTAGCGCCGCTTCCCCTGCGCCAACAGCGGTAGTAGAGGCCTTGCCATGCTCGATACCGCAAACGCCATCCCTCACACCGATCCCTTCGCCCTGTTCGCCGCCTGGTATGCAGACGCGCGAGCGAGCGAGCCGAACGATGCCAACGCCATGGCGCTGGCCACTGCTACGCCGGCGGGTGCACCGTCTGTCCGGATGGTGCTGCTGAAGGGTCAGGACGAGCGCGGCTTTGTGTTTTATACCAACGCCCACAGCCGCAAGGGGGCTGAGATCATGGCCAATCCCCAGGCCGCGCTGCTGTTCCACTGGAAAAGCCTGCGCCGCCAGATTCGCATCGAAGGCCCGCTGGAGGAAGTGACGGCGGCAGAAGCCGATGCCTATTTCCATTCGCGCAACTTCGCCAGTCAGGTCGGCTCTGCCGCATCGGACCAGTCGCGCCCGCTCGACAGTCGCGAGACCTATCTTGCCCGGGTGGACGAGATTGCCGCGGCGTGTGAAAGCGCCGGCGAAGTGCCGCGCCCGCCGCACTGGACCGGCTTCCGCCTCAACCCCGTCCGCATCGAATTCTGGATGGACCGCGATCATCGCCTGCATGAACGCCGCCAGTTCAACCACACGGGGGCAGGCTGGGACAGCGGGCTGCTATACCCGTGACTGACACCCACGTGAAACGCGGCCAGCTCAACCGCAGCGCGGCCTATGCCAGCATCTCGGTGGCACTGCTGCTGGTGGGCCTCAAGGTGTGGGCCGTGTGGCGCACCGATTCGACTGCCATGCTGGGCAGCCTGGCCGATACCAGCCTTGACCTGATCGCCAGTATCGCGACTTTGACCGGCGTGTGGATTGCCGCCCGCCCGGCTGATGATGACCACCGGTTCGGGCACGGCAAGGCCGAGGCACTGGCCGCCATCTTCCAGGTCCTGCTGATTGCACTGTCGGCCTTCGGCCTCGCGTTCCGCGCCATCGACCAGTGGATCGGGGGAGCCCGGGTGTCGGCGGCGGACGAGGGGATCGCGGTCTCGCTGATCGCGCTGGTGGCCACGCTGGCCCTGCTGGCTTGGCAGCGGCACGTGTTGGGGCGCACCGGCAGCCTCGCTATCCAGACGGACCACCTGCATTACCAGAGCGACCTGTTCCTCAACCTGGCCGTGATCGCCGCGCTGGTGCTCGATCGCTATCTCGACATCGCCGGATCGGATCCGTTCTTCGGCCTCGCCATCGCCCTATGGCTGGGATGGGGGGCGTGGAATGCAGCCGGGCGCGCAATCGACGATTTGATGGACAAGGAATGGTCCGACGAACGGCGCGAGGCTTTCCTCGCCGTGCTTGCCCGCCAGCCCGAATTGCGCGGCGTCCATGACCTGCGCACCCGGACCAGCGGGGCGAACGATTTCGTCCAGTTCCACGCCGCTGTCGATCCACACATGACCGTGGCTGAAGCGCACCGGGTGATGGACGAGATCGAGGCCCGCATCGAGACGGAATTCCCCGGCGTGGAAGTGCTGATCCATCCCGATCCGGAAGACCTGCAGCGCGATGAAGGCGAAGAATTGCTGCCTGACCGGGCGTGAAGCCGGCGGTCAGCGCACCGGGTAAAGCGCGGAAATCTCCGCCAATGCATCGACCAGCGCATCCTGCTCCTCGGCCCCCGTGTGGCCAAGCCGCACGACGGTCAGCCCCTGATCCGGCGACACGTAGAGAATCTGCCCGAGGTGGCCGAGCGCGGCAAAAGCGGTATCTGGTCCCTGGTCGGCGAACAGCACGTCCCGATCGGTGCCGGAAGGCCGGTTAAGCCACAGTTGCGCGCCATAATCGGGTGCACGCGGGCTTTCGCTGTGCATGAAATCAACCCAGCCGCGCGGCACCACCTGCACGCCGCGCGCCGCGCCGCCGCTGCGCAGGAAATCGCCAAACCGCGCCCAGTCGCGGGCATTGGCCCAGATCGCGCTGCCTGCCACCATAGTGCCTGCCGCATCGTATTCGGCCACCATACTGTCGAGGCCGAGTGGCACGGCCAGCCGCGCATCAAGGAAATCGGCCAGGGCCTGCTGTCGGTCACTCGGCCCGCCATCCGGCGCCATCAGGCGGGCGGCAATATCGGCCAGGATCACCGTGCTGGCGGTGGAATAGCGGAACACCGCGCCCGGCGCATGTGCCAGCGGTTGGGCTTCTGCCCAGGCGGCCATGTCATCCCGCCCTTCCAGGAACATCATCTGCACTTCAGACGATTCGTAGACCGGCTCTGCCCCTTCCTCGTGCCTGAGGCCTGAACGCATCTGGAGCAGCTGGCGCAGGGTAATCTCGCCGCGCGGGTCACCGGCGCGCTGCCAGTGTTCGATCGGCGGGCTCTGGTCGAGCGCCAGCCGCCCGTCAGCCACCAGCATGCCGATCAGCACGGCGGTAACGGTTTTCGACATCGACCAACCGATAAAGCGCGTATCGGCGGTCACCCCGTCCGCATATCGCTCCGCCACCACCTCGCCGCGGTGCATCACCAGCAAGGCCTGGGTCTGGCCGATCCCTTCGCGGGTGAACAGCGCATCGACCGCGCGCGCCAGGGATTTGCGCGGCACACCCGGCTCCACCGAAACCACTTCCAGCGCCCCTTCGGGCAAGGGCGGCAGCGGAGGCGGCCCGTCCTGTCCGCAGCCCGCCAGAAGCAGGACTGGCAAGATGGTTGGCCAGAAGCACTTGGTAAGGCTAGGGAAGCTGCGACGCGTCATGGGCGCACTCAATCGTGCAGGCAGGCAGGAATGGCAACCGGAAACAGGGGCTCATCGACGGGCAGGCGCAGCTGGAAGAGCTGGGCACTGGCGGGGCTGGCCGTGGTCGGAGCGGGACTGTGGTGGAACGGCGCGGCGATTTCTGGCCAGGCTGCTGCCGGCACTGCCTATGGCGCCCGCACCGCCTGTTCATGCCGCCATCTGGGCGGGCGCGACCTGGCCAGCTGCAAAGGCGATTTCGTGCCCGGCATGGCGCTGGTTTTCTTGAGCGAGGACGAGGACGAGAAGTCTGTCACCGCCACCGTGCCACTGGTCGCCAGCGACACCGCGCGGTTCCGCGAAGGCTTTGGCTGCGTGCTGGATAGCTGGGAAGACTAGGGCGCTGCCGCATCGGTCGAATCGATCCAGCCGCCGCCGACTACCCGTTCGCCGTAATAGAACACTGCCGCCTGTCCGGGCGCGACGCCGTATTCGGGCGCGTGAAACCGGATCGTGCATGCAGCCCCTCCGCCCGGCACACCTTCCAGCGTAACCGGAACCGGCTTGGCCATGCTGCGGACTTTCGCGGTCAGCGGTCCGGCTGGCAGCGGTCCGATGCGGTTGGTTTCCACGATGCGCGCCGCGGCCACGGCCAGCATGGCCTTGGGGCCAACGCGCACTTCGGCGGTGGGGGCATCGAGCGCCACCACATAAAGTGGCTCTGCCAGTCCGCCGATTTCCAGCCCGCGGCGCTGGCCCACGGTGAAATGGATGATACCCTGATGATTGCCCAGCACCTCGCCCGTGGCGGCATGGACGATAATGCCGGGAGCCACGCCTTCGGGCCGGACCTTGGTGACGATCCGGGCATAGTCGCCATCGGGCACGAAGCAGATGTCCTGGCTGTCGGGCTTGGCCGCCACAGCCAGGCCGAACTGCGCGGCCAGCTGCCGCACCTCATCCTTGGGCAAGCCTCCCAGCGGGAAGCGCAGGAAATCGAGCTGCTCGTCGGTCGTGCCATACAGGAAGTAGGACTGGTCGCGTGCCGGATCGAGCGCGCGATGCAGCTCTGCGCCCTCACCCGTCGCTACCCGGCGGACATAATGCCCGGTGGCCAGGCAATCGGCTCCCAGTTCGCGTGCCATGCGCAACAGGTCGGTAAACTTGGGCCCCATGTTGCAGCGAATGCAGGGGATCGGCGTGCGTCCGGCAAGGTAATCGTCGGCGAATCGCTCGACCACGTCCTCGCGAAAGGCGCTCTCGTGATCGAACACATAGTGCGCCACGCCCAGCCGGTCGGCCACGGTGCGGGCATCGCGAATATCGTCGCCCGCGCAGCATGCACCCTTGCGCCCGGTGGCAGCGCCATAATCATACAGCTGCAGCGTGATGCCGATCACCTCGGCGCCGGTGGCAGCGGCGAGCGCGGCTACTACCGAGCTGTCGACCCCGCCCGACATCGCCACCACGATGCGGCAATCGGCAGCAGCGCGCGGCAAGTCGAACAGGTCGGCGGCGTTAACCGCGTTGATGCCGGATAAGGCGGATGAGGCAGTGCTGGCCATGGCGCGCGCCATACACGGCCAATCGACCTGCGCCAATCACCCCCTGCGATCCACGCCTTGGCCCCCGCCTGGGCCCCCGCCCACATGGTAACGCAGGGTTAAGTGCGGGTTTACCGGTTCTTGACTGTTGCTGCTCTATGACAGCGGCATGTTCGAAGGAAAGCTGCCCCTGGCCCGTGTGCCGCACGATTCTCCGCAGGTTGACGGCGATGCCGGCGGCCTGCGCGGATTGACCTGGAACGACCTGCGTGCCCGGCTCGAAGCCGCGCGCGACCTGCGGGCAGTCTTGCACGATGCAGCCGATGACCAGTTCGCCAGTTTTGACGCCCATTCGGCTCGCCGCATTGCTGCGCTGTCCGATGGAAAACATGTCGTTAACCCTGAAGATTTAGCCAATGGCAAAGGGAGCGGCTGCATTGAGGGGGCATCGCAGGATGCCGATTTCGGCAGCGACCCGAGGAAATAGATGATCGAGAACCAGAAAATTCGACCTGCGCAAGTAATCGGCCCGCTCGGCGAGCCGCTTTCCATTGCCGATCTGCCTGCGCCCGAAACGCGCCGCTGGGTCGTGCGCCGCAAGGCCGAGGTCGTGGCGGCCGTGAATGGCGGCCTCCTGACCATCGACGAGGTGCTCGAGCGCTATTCGCTGACGCTGGAGGAATTTGCCAGCTGGCAGCGTGCCGTGGACCGTTCGGGCATGCAGGGGCTGCGCGTTACCCGCATCCAGCACTACCGCGATCTTTACGAGCGCCAACTCAAGTATTGAGGTCAAACCCAATCGCCGAGAGACAAGCCTGATTGAGCGCAGTCTTGCGTCCGGCGAGCAATCGGATATGCTGATTTCCTTCATAAAAGGCGCCAGAGGGCGTCCGGGAAGGGGGAAATCATGGATATTTTTGTTGAACACGGCTGGCTTGGCTGGATCGTCGTCGGTGCGTTGGCGGGGGCCCTGGCCAAGCTGCTGATGCCCGGCAAGGATGGCGGCAATATTTTCGTCACCATTATCCTTGGCATCGCCGGTGCGGCGCTGGCGGGATTCGTCGGCAATGCTATCGGCTGGTATGAGCCGGGCGAAGGTCCGGGCTTCATCGCGGCCGTTGTGGGCTCATTTGTCCTGCTGGCAATCTACCGTCAGGTGAAAAAGCGCCAGGGCTGATTTGCTGCCCAAGGCAGCAAACAGACATCCGATTGAAAAGGGGCCGGAAACGCACGCGTTTTCCCGCCCCTTTTTGCGTTCTCGACCATGCTTTGGACTGCTGTTCGGAACAGGCTGGGCTTCACGGCGTTATTGGCGGGTGTGGCACCGTCGGAGCCAGCAAGCAGGAGGAGTAAGAGACATGGGATGGATTATTGCGATCATCGTGGGCGGCGTCGCCGGTTGGCTGGCCAGCAAGGTCATGAACCGCGACGGCTCGATGGGCATTGTCCTCAACGTCATCGTGGGCGTCATCGGTTCGGTCATCGGCAATCTGCTCGCCGGGCCGCTGCTCGGCGTGCAAGGTACGGTGCAGGCGTTTTCGCTGACCGGCCTGATCATCGCTTTCGTTGGCGCAATCGTGCTGCTGGCGATCGTCAACCTGATCCAGCGTGGACGGGTGCGCTAAGCGCGCCGGGCGGCGGGGACCAAGCTGCCCCGGCTGCCTGACAAAATGATACAAAATCGCCCAAAAGGGCCGGAAGCCTCGTGTTTCCGGCCCTTTTCCTTGCCTTAAGGGCAGACACCGGTCGTTTTGCATAGGCGATTGGCCGATGGCTGCGTTGCAGCAAGGTAAACAAGCGTCTATGGCCCCGAGGTACACGGCAGTCAGGCCATGTCGCCTGGCCTGGATGCCCCTGCTATGGCGCACCCTGCCGGAAAATCGAGGCTGAGCGCGCAGATGAACTACGAGACCCGGATGAATGTGAGCGAGGTAACGCAGTCTGGCGCCCTGATGGGTGCCGATGACGCGGCCCGTGCCCGCAAGAAGCGCAATATCATCATCGCGCTGGCGGTGGCCATCGTGGCGATAATCGCCGCCGCCGTGATGCTGAGCGGGGGCGACGAGCCGCAGGCCTTCACCGGCCAGGACGAGGCCGCCATTCCGGCCGTTACCGTGATCAGTCCGGGTCAGGGTACTCATGCCGGCATCATCAACGCCACCGGAACGCTGGCCGCACGCCGCGAAATGCCGGTTGGCGTGGTGGGCGAAGGCGGACGGGTGGTTTCGGTGCCGGTCGAAGCGGGCCAGTGGGTCCGGGCCGGCCAGGTGCTGGCCGTGATCGACCGTTCGGTGCAATCGCAGCAGACTGCCAGCGCTTCGGCCCAGATTGCCGTGGCGCGCGCTGATGCCAGCCTGGCGCAAGCCAATCTCGACCGCGCGCTGCAACTGGTCGAGCGCGGCTTTGTCAGCCAGGCAGATGTCGACCGGCTGACCGCCACCCGCGATGCCGCCGATGCCCGCGTCCTGGTGGCCCAGGCGCAACTTGGCGAACGCCAGGCGCGCAATGCCCAGCTCAATATCGTGGCACCCGCCGCCGGCCTGCTGCTCGAACGCAATGTCGAGCCGGGCCAGGTGGTCGGCAGCGGTTCGGGCGTGTTGTTCTCGATCGCCCGGGGCGGCGAAATGGAATTGCTGGCCCAGATCGGCGAAACCGAACTGGGCAATATTCCTGTCGGTGCAACCGGCACGGTTATCCCCGTGGGAACAGAGCTGACCTTCACCTGCCAGATATGGCAGAAAGCCCCGGTGATCGACACCCAGACCCGGCAAGGTACGGCGCGCTGTGCGATGCCCTATAACGCGGCCCTGCGGCCGGGCGGTTTTGCCTCGATCGAGATCGACAGCGGTGCCGTGGTCGCGCCGCTGCTGCCTGAAAGCGCGGTCTTGTCGGATGATCGCGGCAGCTATGTGCTGGTGGTCAACCCTGAGAACGTGGTGGAGCGCCGCGATGTCGAGGTGGGAACGATCAGCGACGGCGGCATTCTGATCGCCGGCGGCCTCACCGGCAGCGAGCGGATCGTCGCCCGGGCCGGCGGCTTCCTGACGGTCGGCGAGACCGTGCGGCCGGTGGTGGAAACTGCCGCCAGCTCCGCCACCGCCAGCGCTGCCGCGCAGTAGGCCCGCCGCATGGATTTCCGCAATATCTCCGCATGGTCGATCCGCAACCCGGTCGTCCCCTTGCTCGCCTTCTTCGGGTTGATGCTGGCCGGCATCATGGCCTTCAACCAGATGGACGTGCAGGACCGGCCGGATATCGAGTTCCCGCAGGTCAACGTGCAGATTTCGCAGCCCGGCGCCGCGCCAAGCGAGATCGAGAACCAGATCACCCAGCGGGTCGAGTCTGCGGTGCAGACGCTCGACGGGATCGAGAACCTGCGCTCAACCGCTTCGGAAGGGAGTTCCAGCACCCAGATCGAATTCGCGCTCGGCACCGATATTGCCGAAGCGGTCAACGAGGTGAAGGCGGCGGTCGACCAGATCCGCGGCGAGCTGCCCGACGGCATCCTCGAACCGCGCGTGTTCAAGAACCAGACCAGCTCGCAGCCGATCGTCTACTTTGGCGTAACCGCCGATGACATGACGCTCGAGGAATTGAGCTGGTTCATCGACGACACGATCACCAAGTCCCTGTTGACCGTGCCCGGCCTGGCCGAAGTGAACCGCAGTGGCGGGGTGGATCGCGAAATCCTCGTAATCCTTGATCCGGGCAAGATGCAATCGCTCGGGGTGTCGGCTGCTTCGGTCAATTCCACCTTGCGCCAGACCAATGTCAATGCCGCTGGCGGCCAGGCGGAAATCGCCGGATCGCGCCAGTCGGTTCGCGTGCTGGGCAATGCTGAAACAGCCTACGAACTGTCGCAGACGCTGATTGCACTGGGTGGCGGCCGCACGGTCAAGCTGTCCGACATTGCCGAGGTGCGCGACAGCTTCGGCGAGATCAATTCACTCGCCAAGATCGATGGCCGCCAGGTGGTAACCTTCTCCATCACCCGCGCGCGCGGCGAGTCCGATGTGTCGGTCTATGATGGCACGATCGAGGTGCTGCAGGAACTGGAAGCGGCCAATCCCGGGATCCACTTCACCCGTCTGTTCACCGAGGTAGACTATACCCGCGCGCAGTATGAAAGCTCGATGGCGGCGATGGTCGAAGGCGCCATCCTGGCCGTGATCGTGGTGTTCCTGTTCCTGCGCGATTGGCGCGCGACGGTGATTGCCGCGCTGGCCATTCCGCTGTCGGCCATTCCCACGTTCTACTTTATGGACCTGCTGGGCTTCACGCTCAACACCATGTCGTTGCTCGCCTTGGGGCTGGTCGCAGGTGTGCTGGTCGACGATGCGATCGTGGAGATCGAGAATATCGTGCGCCATATGCGCATGGGAAAAAGCGCCTACCAGGCGTCGATCGACGCTGCCGATGAAATCGGGCTGGCGGTTGTGGCCACCACCTTCTCGATCGTGGCGGTGTTCCTGCCGGTGGCGCTGATGCCGGGTGTTTCGGGCCAGTTCTTCAAGAACTTCGGCCTGACCGTGGTGATTTCCGTGCTGATGTCGCTGGCCGTAGCGCGCACCATCACGCCGATGGTTGCGGCCTATTTTCTCAAAGCCAAGGGCGAAGCCTCGCACGGCGAGGGGCGGATGATGGACACCTACATGAAGGTGCTCCACTGGTCGCTCGACGACAGCAAGTTTCGCGAACTGCGCGCCAGGATCGGCAAGACCGGATCGAGCCTGTGGTTCCATCTGGCGGCAATCGTCACTGGCGCAGTGGTGCTCTATCTCGCCCAGCTGTGGTGGACCAGCGGCGAACCTGCCGCCGCTGCCGCAGAGCAAGGTGAAGGCCCGTCGGGCTGGCTGATCCTGGCCGGACTGCTGGCCGCCTATGTGGTGGGGGGGATCGTAAACTTCCTGCTCGGCCTGATTGCGGGCTTCTTCACGGGATACGATTCGTCGCGTTTCACGGCTCGCGCGCGCTATCTTGGGGCGCGGTTCCTCGATCACCGGGTGTGGATGATGGGCGTGGGCTTCGCTGCGCTTGGCCTGACGGGCTATGTCGGCGCCAGCATCCCCATGCAATTTTTTCCCAATTCCGACAGCGATTTCGCGATGATCCGCGTTGCGCAGGTCCCCGGCACAACACTGGAACAGACCGACGAAGTGGTCACCCGCGTTGCCGCCATGATGAGCCAGGAACAGGAAGTTGAACTTGCGCTCGGCATCGCCAACGAAGGCAGCGGCATGGTCCGCCTTGTGTTCAAGCCTGATCGTGTGCGGACCAGCCAGGAATTCGCGCGCGAACTCGGGCCGGTTTTGGCCGACATCCCCGATGCCCGGGTCAATTTCCAAGACCAGGATGGCGGCGGTGGTGGCGGCGGCAGCGGCCGGGCCATTTCTATCATGCTGTCTGGCTCCGACCCCATCGCGCTGGAAGGCGCGGCCAATTCGTTGGTCGAGCAGATGGCAGGCGTCGAAGGCGCCATTGCCCCGCGCATCGACGTTGACCTGCAGCGCCCGGAACTGATCATCAGCCCGCGCGAGGATCTCGCCGCCAGCCTCGGGGTTACCACCCAAGCGCTGAGCCAAGCCATCCGCATTGCCACCTTGGGTGATATTGACCAGAACGCGGCCAAATTCTCACTTTCAGACAGGCAGATCCCGATCCGCGTCCGGCTGGCAGAGGGCGATCGGCGCAATCTTTCCGTGATCCGCAACCTGCCGGTCCCCACCTCGACCGGCGGCTCTGTTCCGCTGGAGAGGATTGCCGCGATCAGCCTTGGAATGGGCCCGACCTCAATCGAACGCTACAACCAGAACCGCCGCATTTTCGTCAGTGCCGATCTGGGGGCCGATGCCGCGCGCGGCACGGTGATGTCAGCCATCCAGAACCTGCCGATCATGCGTAACCTGCCTACTGGCGTGACCAATACGCCCGTCGGGCAGGACGAATGGCAGGGCCAGTTGGTCGACAGCTTCGGCGTGGCGCTGGGCACCGCGATCCTGCTGGTGTTCTCGGTGCTGGTCCTGCTCTATCGGCGGCTGGTTTCGCCTCTGGTCAACATGGGCTCGCTATTCCTTGCGCCATTGGGCGGACTGCTGCTGCTGTGGGCCTTGGGCCAGCCGCTTTCGCTGCCGGTCTTCATTGGCGTGTTGATGTTGTTCGGTATCGTGGCCAAGAACTCCATTCTGCTGATCGACTTTGCGTTGGAAGAGATGGAACAAGGCCGGACCCGCCGGGAAGCGATTATCGAAGCGGGCCACAAGCGGGCCCAGCCGATCGTGATGACCACTGTGGCGATGACTGCCGGTATGGTCCCAACCGCCATTTCGCTGTCGGGCGATTCGGCCTGGCGGGCGCCGATGGGCACGGTGGTGATCGGCGGGCTGATCCTGTCGACCATGTTGACGCTGTTGATCGTACCGGCGGGCTTCAGCCTGGCGGATGGCCTTGAAAAGCGCCTCGGCCCGTGGCTGCGCGAAAACCTGCTCACCTACAAGCCGGGCGACGGGCGCGCGGCGGCACCGCAGGTCGCTCCCGCCGAGTAGCGGGGCCGCAAGTTGGCTGAACCCGGCTCCACCCGGCCATTGGCAACAACTGTCGCGGCAGACATGCCACCCGATCGTGCCCGCCGCATGCGCATGGCCGCAACACTGCTTCTGGTGGCGATGGCGGCGCTGTTCGTGCTCGCCCACAGCCAGCAGCACGTGCATCCGGCCTGGGGCTATGTCCGCGCCTTTGCCGAGGCGGGTATGGTGGGCGGGCTGGCTGACTGGTTCGCGGTTACCGCGCTGTTCCGTCATCCACTCGGCATACCGATCCCGCACACCGCGATCATTCCGCGCAACAAGGATCGCATCGCCGATACGATGGCGGGCTTCCTGCGGCGCAATTTCCTGACCCCCCACGTGGTCGCCCGGCGGCTGCGCGACATGAACCTGGCGCGCGCGGCGGGTGATTTCCTGGCAACAAAGCGGGAATGCGAGATGAGCCGCATCCGTAGCGGGGTGGTGCAACTCTTCGTCGACCTGCTCGAATCGCTCGATCCCGACCGGCTGGGCAACCAGGTCAAGGCAGGGCTGGCGCGGCAGGTCGACAAGCTGGAAGTGTCTCCACTGCTCGGCAAGATGCTCGACACCGCGATTGCCGACCGGCGGCACCTGCCATTGATGGACAGCATGATCCGCTGGGCCGGCCTGACGCTGGAAGACAACGAGGACATGGTGCGCGAGATGATCCGCCAGCGCGCCAACGCGGTGCTGCGCTGGACCGGACTGGACGAGAAGCTGTCCAGTTCAGTGCTCGACGGGCTCTATCGCCTGCTGGCCGAAATCCTGGTGAACCCCGACCATCCCTTGCGCGGCAAGGTGGAGGAAGGGTTGGCGAAGTTTGCGGCGGACCTGCAGAGCGATCCTGCCCTGCGCGCCAAGGTGGAGCAGGCCAAGGCCGACCTCGTCGCCAACCCGGCGCTGGCCGAATGGTGGATGGGCGTGTGGGAACGGCTGCGGCGCGGCCTGATCGACATGGCACGCAATCCCGACAAGGCGATGGAAGGTCAGCTCGGCAGTGCCCTGAAGGAACTGGGCGAAAAGCTGCAAAGCGATCCGGTGCTGCAATTGCAGGTCAACCGGCTGGCCCGGCGCACGGCAGTAGGCATTGCCCAGCGGCACGGCGAACAGATCGTCCGGCTGGTATCGGAAACGGTCAAGCGGTGGGACCCGCAGACCATCACCGATCGGATCGAGAGCGCAGTGGGCCGCGACCTGCAGTTCATCCGCATCAACGGCACCCTGGTGGGCGGGCTGGTGGGGATCACCATCCACGCCCTTACGCAGGTGTTCTAGCGAATTACCTGCCGAACGGCCGACTAAGTCCGAACATGTAATCGACCATCCAGTAACTCGCCATCGGCTCACCGGCAGCATCCAGCGCCGGGGTGAAATTGCCGTTGGCCATTATTCCCTGGCAGATCTGTTCGTTCTGGCGCGGCTCAAGAGAGACCCAGTGCGCCTGGCAGGCAGTTGGCTTGCCGGTCACATCCACCATCACGCGGAACGGGTTGCGCGCTCCGCCGAAAGCCGCGAAATCCTCGAACCCGACCACACCTTCGGGCACCCATTCGAATGCCGGACCAGCAGGGGCGGCCCGCCGGGTCATGGTCTGGTGTTTCTCCCAATCCAGGCCCCAGCTGCGCAACAGGTCATCGGTACAGGCCTGCAAGGCCTCTATCGCGCCGCGCAATGATCCGGTCTCCAGCCTGATCGGGGCCAGCAGGCCCTCGTTGAATTCGATCGCGGTGATCCCGGCGGCAAATTCCAGCTCTGCCGCGCGATTATACATCGGCGGTGCAAACCCGCCCGGTCCACCTGGCGGTGGTCCCCCGGCACCTGGAGGCCCACCGGCGCCCATGGCAGCGAACGGATTGGCCCCCAGAGTGACATTGCCGAAGTTGTAATAGGCCTGTCCGTCGGGCGTATCCGAACTGATGTAGCGAGCGCTGCGCTGGTCATTGCCCGGCATGAAGCGGTAGCCGACTTCGTCTGCCCGGCGGAATGTGCGGACGGCATTGCCGACCACGATCATCCGCACCTGGTTTTCCGCCCTGATGCGTTCCAGCGCGAGCGAGACCTGTTCATCCCCGTTTGTGAACACGCGTGCCAGCTGGCACGACTCCTCGCCGGCATCCAGCGCCCAGCTGCCGCTGCGGGTGAATACGCGCGGCCCATCCTGCGCTGATGCTGGCGGTGTAGTGACGGCAATCATGGCCGCGCAGGCCAACAGGCTTACGGTAAAAGTTTTCATGTGCATCCCTCCGCGCCCGAAGCTAATTCGGGTGCGCCAGCCGTCAAGCGCGGAATGGTGGCAAATTGTAACAGTCGTGCAGGCAAGCCTGCGCAAATGTCAGAAGGGTGCGCGAGCGCGATAGAAGCGGAACCGCTTTTCGGTATCGGGCATGATGCTTTTACCCAGCCGCAGCCGCACTTCGTCAGCCCCTGCGCCGGTTATGCAGACCAGATGCGTGCCACCTGATGGCAGCGGCTCGATCACGCTGACGGGGATCTTGTGCTTGGCGCACCAGGTACGCACGTCTTCTTCCGGCATGGCAAGGTCGATCGCGCGGCTCATGCGGCGCACACCGGAATCTGCGGATTAATGGGGTTGAGGTCCATGCACGTGCTCCCGTTGGTAAGCGAAAGCGCGGATGGTCTCTCAGCCGACGAGGCCTACGTTACGAATGCCGTCGATGCAGCCCATGTGGCCCGTCCGCCCCCTATTTGCAAGGCGAACGGGCCGACAGGAACAATCAGGCGGCCTGCTTGACCTCGGCCACGATCTTGCGCGCCGCATCGCCCAGGTCGTCGGCCGCCACGATCGGCAGACCGGAGTTCGCCAGAATCTCCTTGCCCAGTTCCACATTGGTGCCTTCCAGCCGCACCACCAGTGGAACTGACAGGTCCACCTCGCGCGCGGCGGCCACGATGCCTTCGGCAATTGTGTCGCACCGCATGATGCCGCCAAAGATGTTGACCAGGATGCCCTTCACCGCAGGATCGGACAGGATGATCTTGAAGGCCGCGGTCACCTTTTCCTTGTTGGCGCCGCCGCCCACATCGAGGAAGTTGGCGGGGAACGAGCCGTTCAGCTTGATGATGTCCATCGTTGCCATGGCCAGGCCCGCGCCGTTGACCATGCAGCCGATGTCGCCATCCAGCTTGATGTAGGCCAGGTCATACTTCGATGCCTCGACCTCCATCGGGTCTTCCTCGGTCTCGTCGCGGAGGGCTTCCACATCCTTGTGGCGATACAGCGCGTTGGAATCGAAGCTCATCTTGGTGTCGAGCACCAGCAGGTTGCCGTCCACGGTCTCGACCAGCGGATTGATCTCCAGCATGTCGCAATCCAGCGTGGTGAAAGCCGTATAAAGCTGCTTGGCCAGCTTGCCCGCCTGCTTGTTGAGATCGCCCGACAGCTTGAGCGCGAACGCCACCGCGCGGCCGTGGTGCGGCATGAAGCCGGTGGCCGGATCAATCGTGATGGTGGTGATCTTTTCGGGCGTGTCATGCGCCACGGTTTCGATATCCATGCCGCCTTCGGTCGATACGATCATGGCAACGCGGCCGGTGGCGCGGTCGACCAGCATGGACAGGTAGTATTCCGAAGCAATGTCCACGCCATCTGTCACATACAGGCGGTTGACCTGCTTGCCCGCGTCACCCGTCTGGATGGTGACCAGCGTGTTGCCAAGCATTTCTGCGGCGCTGGCCCGGACTTCGTCGATCGACTTGGCCAGCCGAACGCCGCCCTTGGCATCCGCGCCCAATTCCTTGAACTTGCCCTTGCCGCGACCCCCGGCATGGATCTGCGCCTTCACCACATAGAGTGGGCCGGGCAGGGTCTGGGCCGCCGCGACAGCCTCATCGACGGTCAGCGCTGCAACGCCTGCGGGAATGCCGATGCCGAACTTGGCCAGGAGTTCCTTGCCCTGGTATTCATGGATGTTCATGCGGAAAGAGCCTTTTTCGCAATAGAAATGCTGCAAGTGCTAAAGCACCATCGCGCGGCGCTTGCAATGCGTTCCAGTCCATACCAATTCTGCCAGTGATGATAGACCGATTTCGCCTGAGAGACATTTGCGTGGAAGCGGGGGCTATCGCCATGGGCCAGTGGCCGGGCGCGGGCCATGTGGTCGAAAGCTGGGACAAAGGCGGCGACAGCCCGGTCTGCGCAGCCGATATCGAGGTCGACAATTTCCTCAAATACGAACTGGGGCGCCTGCTGCCATCCGCTGGCTGGCTGTCGGAAGAAACCGCCGACGATCCCGCGCGGTTGGAGCGTGACCTGATCTGGGTGGTCGATCCGATCGACGGCACGCGTGATTTCCTGCGCGGCCGGCCGGGCTGGGCGGTTTCGGTGGCATTGGTGAGCGCGGGGCGTCCGCTGCTGGGCCTGCTGGTGGCCCCGGCGCGCGACGAAGTGTGGGCTGCCACGGCAGGTACGGGCGCGCGGCTCAACGGGGTGGACATCAGCGCCAGCAAGCGCCGCGAGTTTCCCGGCGCGCGGGTGCCGGCCGACATGCTGATGCGCGAAGACCAGGATCTGGTGATGGTCGACAAGCCCAATTCCATCGCCCTGCGGATCGCCATGGTGGCCGATGACCGGGCGGACCTGCTGGCCACCTTGCGCTGGGGTTTCGAATGGGATGTGGCCGCTGCCACCTTGATCGCGCGCGAAGCAGGTGCCCGCGTATCGGATGCGTTCGGAGATGCGCTGGCCTATAACAAGCGCGACCCTCGCGCCTTCGGCCTGCTGGTCAGCGCGCCGGCCATCCACGGCGCGGCGGTTGAGCGATTGGCGGATCGGGCGGAGGAATACTCGGCGGAACTGCCCCCGTTCCCATAAAAAAGGGCGACCCGCGGGCCGCCCTTTTCCAAGCTTTATGCCGGTTGCGCTTAGTACGCTGCCTCGACGTCGGCCGCAGTCACCGGCGTGATGCGGATTTCCACGCGGCGGTTCTGCGAACGACCAGCCTCGGTGGTGTTGTCGGCCACCGGATACTGCTCGCCATAGCCCAGCGTTTCGAGGCGGGCGCGCGAAACGCCGCGTGATACCAGATAGTTCGCGACCGATTCGGCCCGACGACGCGACAGATCAAGGTTGTAGGTCTCGCTACCGGTCGAATCGGTGTGGCCCATCACGTCGATCAGCGAATTGGGATAGGTGATCATGGACTGCGCCACATCATCCAGCACGGCGCGCATGGCCGGGCTGACGGTGGTGGAATCGACCGCGAAGGTCACGTCGGGCAGGTTTACCAGGATGCCGTCGCCGTTGGGCGTCTGGGTCACGTCCACGCCGGTACCGGCGGTGGCTTCGTCCAGCTCGCGGATCTGTTCGTCCATCCGGTAGCCGACATATCCGCCGGCCGCGCCGCCGATGCCTGCGCCTACGATGCGGGCAGTCTTGCCGCCGATCAGTCCGCCCAGCAGGTAACCAAGGCCTGCGCCGCCCAGGCCGCCAATGGCGGTGCGCGAAACGGTGCGTTCACCGGTGTTGGGGTCGGTCACGCAACCGGCCAGCGAAAGGAGGGATAGAGCTGCGACACTCGACATCAGGATACGGGATTTGCTCATGGACTTGTCCTTCTTATTATTCAGGCTTGGCTAGGTCCGGTCACATTAACATGCGATGGCCCGAAATCGGTTTTGATGGGAACGGCTTTCCTCCCCCAAGGTTCCGCCTAAAGTTGCGCCCAGGCTTGAGCCACGCCGTCACGGTATGTCTTAGACTTGGGCTTCAAATCTGCTAGCGACTATTTTCCCATGACCGCATTCCCCTGGCATTACTTCGTCGCCCTGCTCGGCCTGATCCTGCTCAATGGCGTATTTGCCATGTCCGAACTGGCGATTGTCTCGGCCCGCCCCGCGCAATTGCGGGTGGCAGCAGAAGGCGGCAGCAAAAGTGCAGGCATTGCGCTGAAGCTGGCTTCCGAACCGGGCAAGTTCCTTTCCACCGTGCAGATCGGGATCACGCTTATCGGCGTAATTTCAGGCGCGGTATCGGGCGCCACCCTGGGCGGACCGGTGGGCGAGCGGCTGGAATGGCTCGGCGTGCCGGCTGATTATGCCGACAATGCCGGGTTTGCCCTGGTAATCGTGGTGACCACCTTCCTCAGCCTGGTGGTGGGCGAACTGGTGCCCAAGCAACTGGCCCTGCGCGCCGCAGTGCCCATTGCCTTGGTGATGGCGCTGCCGATGTCGATCCTGGCCCGCTTTACCGCGCCGGTGGTGTGGCTGCTCGACAATTCATCGGCAGCGATCCTGCGGTTGCTGGGCGTGCGCCACAAGGGCGAACATGGGCTGACCGGCGAAGAGCTGCATATGATCCTGGCCGATGCCACCCGCAGCGGCGTGATCGAGGAGCAGGAACGCGCGATCCTGTCGGGCATCATGCGGCTGGCAGACAAGCCGGTGCGCGAACTGATGACCCCGCGCACAGAACTGGACTGGATCGATGCCACCGGCGGCGAGGAGGAAATCCTCTCGATGGTGGCGGAAAGCCCGCATTCACTGTTGCCGGTGGCCGATGGATCACCCGATCGGGTGCTCGGCATCGTCAAGGTGCGCGAGATTCTGGCCTTGCAGGTGGCGGGCCAGCCGATCGTGCTGGCCGACCTGTTGCACAAGGCAGAAGTGGTACCCGACCAGCTCGATGCGATGGACGCCCTGCGCGTGCTACAGCAATCGGACACGCGCATGGCCATGGTGCACGATGAATACGGCCATCTGGATGGCGTGGTGACCACGGCAGACATCCTGTCTGCCATCGCCGGCACCTTTGCCAGCCACAAGGATGACGACGACGAGCCGATGCTGACCGAACGGGCGGATGGCTCGCTGCTGGTGGCAGGGGCCATGCCGGCCGACATGCTGGCAGAACGGCTGGGGCTGGATCTGCCCGATCACCGCGAATTCGCCACCGCGGCAGGTTACGTGCTGTTCCAGATGAAAAAGCTGCCGTCCGAAGGCGAATTCTTCGAGGAGCAGGGCTGGCGGATCGAAGTGATCGATCTGGATGGCCGCCGAATCGACAAGCTGCTGATCAGCCGGATCTCCTGACTTCTGAAGACCCATCCGGGGGCGCGGTCCCGGGTCTCTTGTATTCCGAAGACCCATCCGGGTCTTCGGTCCTCGGTGCTGATCCTTCCGCTACGCTGCAGGGCACCTGCGGGCGCGCGATTGCGCTAGGTGGTCCGCTTGTCGCGGACCAGACCACCGCTATCCTACATAAGCTGGAACGGGCCGCAGGCCTGCAAGCGCGAACGCGCGCCCGCAGCGCAGGGAGGCGAAGCCGACCGGTAGCGAGGAAATCGCACCCCCGGATGGGGGTGCGAAAAATCAGATAGCCCTTGCCGCCTGGCCGTCACCCTCGGGCGCGGCGATGATGGTGCGGGTGGTTACGCCCTTGTCCACCACATAGGTGCCGGGATCGCCCACGGTGGAGCGGATGCTGGCTTCGGGCGAGCCAGCACGGTCCAGAGCGCTGGTTTCCACCGCACTGCGGGCGGCGGCGGGGAACAGGGCTTCCAGCGCCTGCTGGGCTGCAGTGCCTTCAACCGGGCGCGGGGCGCCGGGGGCAGGGGGCATCAGTTCGAAATCGGGCGGGATCACCAGCGGGGCCTGGCGCTGCACGGCGAATTCATCGGGCCGGTCGCGCGCGGCAATCAGCCCGCCGCCGCAAGCCGACAGCATCGCACTGGCAGCGACAACAACAGTGATCCGGGTGAAATTACGCATTGGATTGGTCTCCGCGGGATGTGTCCGCTTGTGGTTCGTCCTGCTCTGTGGCGGGTTTCTCGCCGATGAACAAGGCGCGGTAAAGCAGAATCACCACGCCGATGGTGATCGCGGCATCGGCCACGTTGAAGATCAGGAACGGGCGAAACTCGCCGAAATGCAGATCCAGGAAATCCACCACGTAGCCGTAGTTGTAGCGATCGACGATATTGCCCAGCGCCCCGCCCAGGATCAGGCTGAGGCCGGCAATGTCCCACCCCTTCACCTCGCGCATGATCCACACGAACACGCCCACCGCGATCAGCCCGGTGACCAGCACCAGGCCCCAACGCATTTCCATGCTGGTTGCCTGGAACATGCCGAGCGACACACCATAATTGTTGGTGCGGGTGAAATCGAAGAACGGCAGCAGATCATGATGATCGCCGATTTTGGTGAGGCCCAGCACTTCGACCACGTAATGCTTCAACGCCTGATCGGCGGCAAAGATGACTAGCGCGGCGGCGAGGCCTAGCAGTCGCAGGCGGGTGAACAGCGCGGTCATGCCGCAGTGGTCGCTTCTGCATCGAGGCGGCTGACGACATCATCGCACCGCCCACACAGATCGCCGTCCTCGGTCACCTCGGGCAGGTGCCGCCAGCAGCGGCCGCACTTTTGGTGGGTGGTCTTGGACACCGCAAGATCGCCCGGGTGGACCGTGGAGGAGATCAGCAGTTCGGCCCAGTCAGTGGCCGCAAGATCGACCGGCGCAGTCACATCGGCTTCGAGGCTGGACCGCACCACCTTGTCACGGCGCAGCGGCTCGATGGCTTCGAGCACTTCAGCGCGAGTGGCGCGCAAGGCCGTCCACTTATCGAGCAAGCCGCTGTCGGCCACGACCGGAACCACCGGCCACTCCAGCAGATGCACAGACTCCCCGTCGGGATAGCGGGTGCGCCACACTTCTTCTGCCGTGAACACCAGCACCGGGGCGGCATAGCGGATCAGCGCCTGGAACATGGTGTCGAGCGTGGTGCGATAGGCGCGGCGGCGCAGGTCTGCCGGGTGATCGCAGTACAGCGAATCCTTGCGGATATCGAAGAAGAAGGCGCTCAAATCCTCGTTGCAGAAATCCACCAGCGCGCGGGTGTAGGTGTTGAAGTCGAAATCATCGACCGCCACCTTCATCCGCCCGTCCAGTTCGCCCAGCAGGCTGAGCATATAGCGCTCCAGCTCGGGCATCTGCTCCACGGCAACCGCCTCGGCATCGGTGTAGCCATCCAGCGCGCCGAGCAGATAGCGGAAGGTGTTGCGCAGCTTGCGGTACTGGTCGGCCACGCCTTTGAGGATTTCCGGGCCGATGCGGTGATCGGCGGTATAATCCACGCTCAGCGCCCACAGCCGGATGATGTCCGCGCCGTATTCTTCCATCACCGTCAGCGGGCTGATGGTGTTGCCCAGGCTCTTGGACATTTTCATGCCCTTGGAATCCATCGTGAACCCGTGGGTCAGCACCGCCTTGTAGGGCGCATGGCCGCGGGTGGCGCAGCTCTCCAGCAAGCTCGACTGGAACCAGCCGCGATGCTGGTCGGAACCCTCAAGATACAGGTCGGCGGGCGATTGCAGTTCGGGCCAGTTGTCCGATTCCAGCACGAAGGCGTGGGTGGAACCCGAATCAAACCACACGTCGAGGATGTCGACGATCCGTTCGTAATCCTCGATGGCGTAATCGGGGCCGAGCAGCGCGGGGGCCGCTTCGTCCGACCATGCATCCACGCCCCTGGTGCGCACCGCGTCGATGATGCGGGCGTTGACCGCCGGATCGACCAGGTATTCGCCCGTTTCGCGATGGACGAACAGCGTGATCGGCACACCCCAGGCGCGCTGGCGGCTCAAGACCCAGTCTGGGCGGCCTTCGACCATGCTGCGAATGCGGTTCTCGCCCTTTTCCGGCACCCAGCGGGTTTGCGTAATGGCCTTCATCGCGGTTTGCCGCAGGGTGGCGGTATGGTCAGCCTGCACCGCCAGCGCCACCGCACCGCCCACGCCATCCAACGGGGCAACGGGGTAATCGAACGGGGCGACCGGCTTGTCCATCGGCACAAACCACTGCGGCGTGCAGCGGAAGATCACCTTGGCCTTGGAGCGCCAGCTGTGTGGATAGCTATGTTGATAATCTGTGGATGCCGCGAGCAGACCTCCACCTGTCTTGGCCGCTTCGCGCAGGTCCGAACAGATCGGGCCATCGGGCGCGTTGAACTTGGGGTTGATGACCGAACCCTGCCCGCCCAGCCACAGCCAGTCCTCGCGATACTTGCCATCGCCCTGCACGCTGAACACCGGGTTGATGCCGTGGGCCTTGCACAGATCGAAGTCGTCCTCGCCATGATCGGGCGCCATGTGGACAAGGCCGGTGCCGCTCTCGGTGGTGACGAAATCGCCGGGGAGCAGCGGGCGCGGGGCCGCGTAGAACCCGCCAAGATGGTGCATCGGGTGGCGGGCGAGGGTGCCGGTGAGGTCGGAGCCTTTGATCGACCCATCGCGATCCGACCACGGATCAATGTACTCTTGCAAAGACGGTGCGCCGTCTTCGCCGAAGTCGAGCGCCTTAGCAGCTTTGTTGAGTCGATCTGCAAAGGATGTCGCCAAGTCCTTCGCCACGAGGAACTTGGAGATATGATTGGTATGAAACGGTAGCCCTGCTGCCGCCAAAACATCATTGACGCGCTTATCGCCTTTCGCACCAACCCCTACGGTGTCTGCGGTCACGGAGAGCAAGACATACTCAACATCCGGCCCATAAGCCAAGGCCTGGTTCACCGGGATGGTCCACGGCGTCGTCGTCCAGATCACCGCGTGCGCGCCGACCAGTTCCGCAATAGGCGATTCCACGATCTCGAACGCCACGTCGATCTGGGTCGAAGTGATGTCCTCATACTCAACCTCAGCCTCGGCCAGCGCGGTCTTTTCTACCGGCGACCACATCACCGGCTTGGCGCCGCGATATATCTGGCCGGTTTCGGCAAACTTCAGCAGTTCGGCCACGATCCCGGCTTCGGCATCGGGGGCCATGGTCAGGTAGGGCCGGTCCCAGTCGCCGGTGATGCCCAGCCGCTGGAACTGGGCTTTCTGCACATCCACCCACTGCGCGGCATAGGCGCGGCATTCGGCGCGGAATTCCTCGGCCGGAACCTCGTCCTTGTTGAGCTTCTTCTTGCGGTAGGCTTCTTCCACCTTCCATTCGATCGGGAGGCCGTGGCAATCCCACCCGGGGATATAGGGCGCGTCCTTGCCCAGCAGCGACTGCGTGCGGACCACCGCATCCTTCAGCACCTTGTTGAGCGCGTGGCCGATATGGATGTCGCCATTGGCATAGGGCGGGCCATCGTGGAGGATGAATTTTGTCCGCCCCTCGCGGTTCTTGCGCAGCTGCGCATAGACCTGCTCGGCCTGCCAGCGCGCCAGGATGCCCGGCTCCTTGGCAGGAAGGCCGGCCTTCATGGGGAAATCGGTGTTCGGCAGGAACACGGTGTCTCTGTAATCGCGCTGTTCAGTCATGTTGCGCGGGCCTTAGCGGGCAGAGCGCCGTGGCGCAATTTGTTCGCGTCTTGGCGCTTACCCCAACAGCGCCCGCGCCTCGGCACAATCGCGTTCCATCTGGGCCATCAGCGGCTCCAGACCATCAAACTTGGCTTCGGGCCGCAGGAAGTGGCGCAGTTCGACCTCGATCTGCTGGCCATACAGATCGCCCGCAAAGTCGAAGAAATAGGGTTCGAGCAGTTCCTTGGGCGGATCGAACATGGGCCGCACGCCGATATTTGCCGCGCCTTTCAGCGCCTCGCCCGTCGCCAGCACCCGGCCGGTCACGGCATAGATGCCGAAGCGCGGGCGCAGGTACATGCCCAGGTCCATGTTGGCGGTGGGATAGCCGATGGCGCGGCCGCGCTTGTCACCGTGGATCACCTCGCCCCGGATGGCAAAGGGTCGGGTGAGCAGGCGGGTGGCCAGCGCGCAATCGCCCGCTTTCAATGCATCGCGGATGCGGCTGGATGAGACCACGTGGCCATCCAGCTTGACCGGGCCGACCTGCCGGGTGGCAACCCCGCAGGTCGCGCCGACATCGCGCAGCACCTGCACATTGCCGCCACGTGCTTTGCCGAAGGTAAAGTCCTCGCCCGTCACCACGCCTGCCGCGCCGATATGCCCGGCCAGCAGGTCGGCCACGAAGCTGCGGGCGTCCATCGCGGCCAGATCGCCATCGAAATGGAACACCAGCATGGCCGCCGCACCCGCCGCGCGGAACAGTTCGTGCCGCTGGTCCAGCGTGGTCAGGCGGAACGGCGGCACATGCGGGGCAAAGTGCCGCACCGGATGCGGATCGAACGTGGCGACGATGGCCGGGCGACCTTCGCTGCGTGCCCAGTCGACTGCCTCCTGCACCACGGCCTGATGGCCCAGGTGAAAACCATCGAAATTGCCCAGCGCCACGATCGCGCCGCGCAGGGCTTCGGGGACGGGCTGGCGATGATCAAGCAGCATCGCGCAGCACCTCCGCCCCGGATCTGGCCAGCGGCACGATGCCCGCGCCGATCACCCGCAAGGCATTGCCGCCCATCGCGGCGCGAATCTCGCTTTCGGTGAAGCCTGCAACCATCAGCGCCTGCGTTACCTGCACCAGTTGGCCGGTATCAAACCGCGTGGTGACAGAGCCATCGAAATCGCTACCCAGCGCCACATGTGCGATCCCCACCAGGTCGCGCACGTGGCACATGGCCTCGGCCACGGCAGCAGGCGAAGTGGAGCACACAGCGCCGTCCCAGTAGCCGATGGCGACGAGGCCGCCGGTGGCCGCCACGCCCCTGATTTCATCGTCCGACAGGTTGCGGTTGGCATCGCAGGTCGCCTGGACCCCGCCGTGGCTGGACACCACCGGGCGGCGCGCCAGAGCCAGCACTTCGGCCACGCACTGGTGGCTGCAATGGGCAATGTCGACGATGATGCCCATGTCCTCCATCTGCCGCACGGCAGCGCGGCCCATGTCAGTCAGCCCGCCCTTGGTTTCGCCGTGCATCGATCCGGCCAAATCGTTATCGAAGAAATGGGTCAGCCCCGCCATTCGCACGCCTGCGTCATACAGGCGTGGCAGGTTGGCCAGCTTGCCTTCCAGATCGTGCAGCCCTTCGACGCTGAGCATCGCGCCGGTGACGTTCTCGCCCGCTGCCCGCGCGGTCAGGACATGCCCCAGGTCCGCGCCATCGGTGACGCGAAACAGCGCGCCGTTGGACCCTGCGGCGGCCCGCGCCAGCTTCTGCCCGTGCCACAGCGTGCGTTCAAGCAGCGAACCCCAGGTCCGCACCGGCTGCAACTGGGCCACGGCCAGCAGCGTGATGTTGTCCCGCGCGCTGGCGCTGTTGCGATCATAATTGAGGTCTGCGGGCGACTTGGTGACGCTGGAGAACACCTGCAGCGCCACGTTGCCCTGCTGCAATCGCGGCAGGTCCATGTGGCCGCGTGTCGCCTCGTCCAGCAGGTCGCGCTGCCACAGCAGCGTGTCGGAATGCAGGTCCACGATGGTGAGGCTGGCGTGGAGCGCGCGGGCCTCGTCGCTTACTGCCGGGAGCGGCTCGCCGTCGATCACATTCATCTGCCGCTCGGCGATGCCGGGGGCGAGCAGGAAGAAGCTGCCGATTGCCGTGGCCAGGATGGCCAGTGCGACGACCAGCGGCCTGGACCGGCTTGGGCGCTTCACCGATGCCGCTCGTAAGTGACGAAATCGTAGGGCGGCCAGCCATCGGCGGCGGGGTGCGGTTCGCGCGATGTTTCCACCCACAGCGCCGGATCGGGCAGCGGCATGAACACGTCGCCCGGCGTATCTTCGTGCACCTCGGTGATGTCCCAACGGGTGGCGCATTCTTTCATCGCGGCGAAAATTTCCGCGCCGCCAATCACCGAATAATCGCCGTCCCCCACCAGTTGCAGCGCTTCGGCAACGGTGTTGGCCACTTCGGCGCCGTCTGCCTGCCACGTTTTGGAGCGGGTCAGCACGATGTGGCGGCGACCGGGGAGCAGGCCGGGCAGGCTGTCGAACGTCTTGCGGCCCATCACCATCGGCATGCTCATGGTTAGCCGTTTGAACCGCTGGAGATCGGCGCGGATCTTCCACGGCACATCGCCTTTGGCCGCGATGCAGCCGTTGGTGGCGCGGGCGACCACGAAGTTGGCCTGGCGATCCATCAACCGGCCCCTGCTACCCGACACGCGTGATATGGCCCATCTTGCGCCCTTCGCGCGCCTCGGCCTTGCCATAGAGGTGGAGGTGGGCGGCAGGATCGGCCAGGTGGCGCGGCAGGTCGAGCGCTTCGGCGCCGATCAGGTTGTCCATCACCACGCGGTCAGACAGGCTGGCCGTATCGCCCAGCGGCAGGCCCGCCACGGCGCGCACGTGGTTTTCGAACTGGCTCGTCACCGCGCCCTCTATCGTCCAGTGGCCCGAATTGTGCACCCGGGGGGCCATTTCGTTGAACACCGGGCCATTGGCCGTGGCGAAGAATTCGCAGGTCATTACGCCCACATAATCGAGCGCTTCGGCGGCCCGCTGCGCCAGACCGCGCGCCTGATCCACCTGGCCGGCCACGATGGCAGGGGCCGGCAGTTCGCTGCGCGACAGCACGCCGCCAACATGGGTGTTGCGGGTCGAATCCCAGAACCTCACCTCACCCGTGCGGCTGCGCACCAGGATAACCGAGAACTCGCATTCGAAGCGCACCATGCCTTCGTAGACCAGTCCGCTTTGCGGCACGCGCACGCCATTGGCTCCCGCGCCGCCATCGACCCGCCACTGGCCCTTGCCGTCATAGCCATCGCGCCGGGTCTTCATGATGCCCGGCGTGCCGACCTTGGCGATCGCCTGTTCCACTTCGTTGTCGTGATCGATCGCGGCATAGGGGGCAGGCGTGCCGCCCAGTTGCTCGATGAAGCGTTTTTCGCGGTAACGGTCCTGCGCCACTTCCAGCGCGGCCACGCCCGGGGCTAGTTGCCGGCCGGCAAACACCGACAGCGGCCCGGTGGGGACGTTCTCGAATTCATAGGTAACGGCGGCGCAATCCTGCGCGAAGGCCTGCAGCGCCTCACGATCATGCCAGTTGGCGCAGGTAAACCTGGCTGCCACATCGGCCGCCACGCTGTCCTTCTCGGGCGCATAGATATGGCAGCGATAGCCCAGTTGCGCGGCCGCCATGGCGATCATCCGGCCCAGCTGTCCGCCGCCGAGGATGCCGATGGTTGCGCCTGCTGGCAGCGTGGAGAGGGTCATGCCGGTGCGTCTCCGCCTATTGCTTGGCGGGCTTTTCGGCCACGGCTGCGGTCTGGGCGGTGCGGAAATCCTTTAGCCGTGCGGCCAGTGCCTCGTCGGTCAGCGCCAGGATCGATGCGGCCAGGATGCCGGCATTGGTTGCCCCGGCCTCGCCGATGGCCAGCGTGCCGACGGGAATTCCGGCAGGCATCTGCACGATCGACAGCAGGCTGTCCTGCCCGCTCAGCGCCTTGGATTGCACCGGCACGCCCAGCACGGGCAAGTGGGTGAGGGCGGCCACCATGCCCGGCAGATGCGCCGCGCCGCCCGCCCCCGCGATGATTACCTTGAACCCTTCGTCTGCCGCGCCCTTGCCGAAAGCGTGCAGCCGGTCGGGCGTGCGGTGGGCCGAAACGATGCGGTCATCATGCGCCACGCCCAACTGGTCGAGCACATCGGCGGCGCGCTTCATGGTCGGCCAGTCGGACTGGCTGCCCATTACGATTGCGACTGGTGGCGGTGCGCCGGTTGGCATGTCCTCTAGCGATCCTTCAGGTAATGCCGCTCGCCCGGCTGCATGTTTGCATCGAAGTCATAGACGATCGGCTGGCCGGTGGGAATCTCCAGCCCGGTGATGTCCGCATCCGAGATATTCGACAGGTGCTTGACCAGTGCGCGCAGGCTGTTGCCGTGCGCCGCCACGATCACCGTTTCGCCCGTGGCCAGCTGCGGCATGATGGTGCCTTCCCAATAGGGCAGCACCCGCTCGATGGTCAGCTTGAGGCTTTCGGTATCGGGGATGGCGATCCCGGCATAGCGCGCATCGCTCGCCAGATCGAACGGCCCGCCGGCTTCCAGCACGGGCGGCGGAATGTCGAAACTGCGGCGCCAGATCTTGACCTGGTCCTCGCCATGCTTGGCGGCGGTCTCGGCCTTGTCGAGCCCGGTCAGCCCGCCATAGTGCCGTTCGTTCAGCCGCCAGTCCTTGGTTTCGGGGATCCACAACCGCCCGCAGGCTTCCAGCGCCAGGTGCAGCGTCTTGATTGCCCGCAATTGCACCGAGGTGAAGGCCACGGTGGGCAACAGGCCCTTGGCCGCCAGCAGCTCGCCTGCCGCTATCGCCTCGGCCACGCCCTTGTCCGTCAGGTCCACATCCCACCAGCCGGTGAAGCGGTTTTCCAGGTTCCACTGGCTCTGGCCGTGACGGACGAGAATCAGCTTGGGGTTAAGGCCGGTCACGTCGCGCTCCTTGGTAACGGGGAAGGCCAGCCGTTAGCCGCTCGATTCGCCGTTGTGAAGAGAAGGTTCAGGCGGAAGGGGCGGGTCATCCTTGGCATGGCCGATCGCCCGGGCCTGGACCTTGCGCCGCCGCAGGTTCTCGCGCAGCTGCGCGGCCAGCCGTTCCTCGCGTGTTTGCTTGTGGTCCGTTCCTGCCATGCTGCCATCCTTGGCGATTTTCTGTGGCCTGCTCAAGCTTGGCTTGACTTTCATTGCCCCCGAGACAATAGCGCGCGCCTGTCGAAAAAGGCTGCTGTAGCTCAGTGGTAGAGCGCACCCTTGGTAAGGGTGAGGTCGGGAGTTCAATCCTCCCCAGCAGCACCATTTTCGCAAGGCGCCTCAGGCGCCGGCGGCGGCATCCGCCGCCTTGGCTTCCCTCGCTATCGGTCGACTGCGTCTCCCTGCGCTGCGGGCGGCCGTTCGGCCTTGCGGACCCGGCGGATCCGAAGGCTGGACGCCACCTTGTGCTGGCTGGGTGTATTGTGCCAATAGTGCACCCATGAGCAAATCTCTGCAATCCGAGGGGCTGACCCCGCTCGATCCGGCCTATGTCACTGTAATGCGGGTGCAGGCGGGGCTGATTTCCCTGCCGTTCCTGATCGGCGCGCTGGTGGGCGAGGTTTCGGGCGAACTGTTCACCGGCGCGTTCTTGGTGCCGGTTGTGCTGGTGGCGCTGGTGCTGGCGCTGATGGTGCCGCTGCGGCGCTTTAATTCGCGCGGGTATGATATGGGCGAGGATCGGCTGCGAGTGGTGCGGGGGTTGCTGTTCCACCGCGATACCGTCGTGCCGTTTGGCCGGGTGCAGCATCTGGATGTGGAACAAGGCCCGCTGGAACGCGCATTCGGCATTGCCCGGCTGGTGCTGCATACAGCAGGCACGCACAACGCCTCGGTCGTGTTGCCTGGCCTTGCCCACGCCCGCGCGATTGAAATGCGCGAGGCGATCCGGGCCCATATCAAGCGCGAGATGGTGTGAGTACGCTGGAGCAGGAAGCGGCACAGGGCTGGCAGCGGGCGCATCCGCTGGCGATCCTTGTTACCGCCGTACGCGGGCTGCGGCAGGCGGTGCTGCCGGCGCTGGCCGCATTGTTTGGCGCCCGCTCGCTCGACAACACCACGCTGGTGGTGGGCGGGGTGGCCGTGGCGGTGCTGCTGCTGACCACGCTGGGCGCGTGGCTGGCGTGGCGGCGGCTGCGCTATCTGGTGGGGGCCGAGGATATTCGCGTGGAGCAGGGGCTGATCAGCCGCAGCGCCCGGTCCGTACCCTATGAGCGGATCCAGGATGTCAGTCTGGAACAAGGCCTGCTGCCGCGCCTGCTTGGGCTGGTCGAAGTGCGATTCGAAACCGGAGCAGGCGGCAAGGACGAACTGAAGCTGGCCTATGTCGACCTGGCCGAGGGCGAGCGGCTGCGCGACGTGGTGCGCGAACAGCGCGACATTGCCCCTGCTGGTCCCGCGCCCGCAGCCGAGGCAGAGCCCGAACCGCAGCGCGCGCTGTTGTTCGCAATGGGGCCGGGGCGACTGCTGTTGTTCGGCCTGTTCGAATTTTCGCTGGTGGTGTTCGCCGTATTGGCAGGCGCGACCCAGCAGTTTGAATTCCTGCTGCCGTTTGATCTGTGGGATGTCGATCAATGGGATAGCCGCCTGGCCGGCCCTACATCGGCCTGGGGTGCATGGCTGGCGGCGCTGGGTTGGAGCGCGCGCCTGATCGGAATTGCCTTTGCCATCGCCAGTCTGCTGCTGCTGGGGCTGATCACCGGCGTGGTGCGCACTGCCTTGCGGGACTGGAACTTCCGGCTGGAATTGACGTCGCGCGGGTTCCGCCGTCGCCGCGGGCTGCTGACGCGGACCGACGTGGTGATGCCCGCGGCCCGGGTGCAGGCGATCGTGGTGGCCACCGGGTTCCTGCGCCGGCTGTGGGGCTGGCGCAGCCTGTCATTCGTCAGCCTGGCGCAGGATGCGAAATCGGCCAACCACGATGTCGCGCCCTTCGCGCAGGAGCACGAGATCGCGCCCATAGTGGCGGCGGCGGGGTTCAGCCTGCCCGATGACACCGTGCAGTGGCACCGGCCAAGTCGGGCCTACCGGTTCGACCTCGCGCTGTTTTCCGCGCTGCCACTGGTGCTGGCGGGGATCGTGCTGCTGTTTATCGGACAGCTGGCGTGGTTCGCGCCGCTGCTTTGGGTGGTCGCCGCGCTGGTCGCGCTGCGCCAGCATGTCCTGTGGCGATTTGAACGCCATGCGGTCGATGCGCGGCAGATCCTGTCGCGGCGCGGCTGGCTGTCACCCACGCTGGTCGCGGCCAGCCGGATCAAGCTGCATTCGGTGGAGATAGCACAAGGTCCGCTGGCGCGCTGGCGGGGCTATGCCAGCCTGCGCTTCGGGCTGGCGGGCGGCGCACTGGCGTTCGATGGCCTGCCGCTGGACGAAGCCCGGGCGATGCGCGGCGCCGTGCTGGATTCCATCGCCAGCGTCGATTTCTCGGCGCTTCCACGGTAATCGGGCAGCGCTGATCAGCGCGGGAGCGGTGCGCGCAGGTCGGCCCATTCGGGATGCTTGCCGAACGCGATGACGACATAGGGACACAGCGGCGCGATCTTGAAGCCTTCGGCGCGGGCATCGGCCACGATTGCCTCGACCAGCTTCAAGGCCAGCCCCTGTCCGCGCGCCTCGGGCGGAACGAAGGTGTGATCGACCACGCGCACACCGCTACGGTCCTGCCATGTCAGTTCCGCCTTGCGCGATGCCCCGGCTACTTCGGCGGAATAGATGCCGCCGTGGGCAGTGGCCTCGCGGACGATCTGGGGGGTGGCTTGGTCTGACATGGGCGATACCTTTATCTATAGGGTGTGCTTACTTGTCAGGAACGGCGCGCGGCGGCATGGCGTTCCAGATGCAGTTCCTCTCCGACAATACGGCGCGCGTCCACCCCCAAGTGTGGCAGGCCATGCGCAATGCCGATGCACCGGACCTACCCTATGATGGCGACACGCTGAGCCAGCGGCTGGACGAGGTGTTTGCTAACCTGTTCGGCAAGCCGTGCGCGGTCCTGTGGGCCAGTACCGGCACGGCGGCCAATTGCCTGGCGCTGGCGACGCTGGTGGAACCACACGGCGGCGTGGTGTGCCACCGCGAATCGCATATCGAGAGCGACGAATGCGGGGCGCCGGGGTTCTTCCTCCACGGAGCCAAGCTGCTGCTAGCCGATGGCATGGGCGCAAAGCTGGACGTGGCGGGCATTGCGGCTGTGCTGGCCGGGATCACGCGCGGCATCCACCAGGTGCAGGCGCATGCCATCAGCATCACGCAGGCAAGCGAATACGGCCTGTCCTTTACCCCGGCAGAGCTGGCCGCCATCGGCGCGCTGGCCCGCGAGCACGGTCTTGGCCTGCACATGGATGGCGCGCGGTTTGCCAATGCGGCGGCATGGCTGGGGTGCAGCGCGGCAGAGGCGGCCGGGCCGGTCGATGCGCTCAGTTTTGGCTTTACCAAGAACGGCGCGATGGATGCAGAAGCGGTGGTGTTCTTTGACGATAGCAAGGCCGATCTGGCGCGCTGGCGGCGCAAGCGAGCCGGGCATCTCCATTCCAAGGGCCGCTTCATGGCCGCGCAGATCCTGGCGCTGGTCGAACATGGCCTGTGGCTGGAATTGGCGGGCCACGCCAATGCGGCGGCGGCAGAGATCGCGACCGGTGCGGGCGAACGGCTGCAGTTCGCCCCGCAATCTAACGAAGTGTTTGTCCGCCTGACAGTGGCAGACCGTGCCGCGCTTCGGGCGCAGGGGTTTGCGTTTTACGATTGGGACGATGCCACCGCGCGGCTGGTCTGTTCGTGGGATACGTCGATGGAACACGCCACCGCGCTGGCCCGCGCGCTTGCTGCGCTATGACCGGGCACAATCCCCCGCACGCCCTGCTGCGCCCGGGCATCGCCCTGCCGTTCCTGCTGGTGGCGCTGATCTGGGGGTCGACCTGGTTTGTGATTACCGGGCAGATCGGGGACACGTCTGCCCACTGGTCGGTCGCCTGGCGCTTTGCCCTGGCTACCCCGGGCATGTTCGTGCTGGCACTGGTGATGCGGCTGTCGCTGGCCATGCCGGGCCGCGCCCACCGGCTGGCACTGGCGATGGGGCTGTTCCAGTTCTGCGGCAACTACAGCTTTGTTTACCTGGCCGAACTGCACCTGACATCTGGCATCGTGGCGCTGCTGATCGGGCTGATGCTGGTGCCCAATGCCATACTGGGGCGGGTCATGTTGGGCCAGCCGATCACCGCGCGCTTTGTCCTGGGCAGTGGAATCGCGATTGCCGGGATCGCGCTGCTGCTGGTGAACGAGGGGCAGTCCGCGCCGATTGGCGACAACGTGGCGCTGGGCGCGGGCCTGGCGCTGGTGGCGATGATGGCGGCTTCCATCGCCAACGTGATCCAGGCCGGGCCTGCGGGCAAGGACGTGCACCTGGTGACGTTACTCGCCTGGGCCATGCTTTATGGCACGCTGGTAGATGTGGCGCTGGCCTGGGGCATCGATGGTCCGCCGGTGATCCCGCAGGAAGCCGCCTACTGGATGGGCACGGCGTGGCTGGCGCTGGCCGGATCGGTGGTGACATTCCCGTTGTATTACAAGCTGGTGCGGCAATTGGGGGCGGGGCGCGCAGCCTATAACGGCGTGCTGGTGGTGGTCATTGCGATGATCATTTCCACATTGCTGGAAGGCTATCGCTGGACCCCGCTGGCCATGGCCGGTGCCTTGCTTTCGATGGCCGGGCTGGTGGTGGCCCTGCGGGCGCGGCAGGTGCAGGTCTAGCTCTCGCCCGCACGGATGGCAGCAAGACCTTCGCGGAAGGTGGGGTATTGCGGTTGCCAGCCGAGCAACCGCTTGGCCTTGCCGTTGGCCACCCGGCGGTTCTCCAGATAAAAACCCCGCGCCATCGGTGACAAGCCTGCCTCGTCCAGCGATTGCAGTGGCGGCGGGGCAACACCCATCAGGCGGCAGGCATGTTCGATCACCGCGTTCTGGCTGCACGGCAGATCATCGGCCAGGTTATAGGCCCCGGCAGGGGCATCGCCGGTGATCGCCGCGATGACCCCGCGGGCAATATCGGCCACATGCACCCGGCTGAACACTTGCTCAGCCAGGTCGATCCGGTGCGCCTTTCCGCTGGCTATCCGGTCGAACGCGCTGCGCCCCGGACCATATATGCCCGGCAGTCGGAACACCTGCGCGCCCAGATCCTGCCACGCGGCATCGGCCACGGCCCGTGCGTTGCGCCGTCCGGTGCCCGTTGGCGCGCATTCATCGACCCAGGCCCCGCCTGTGTCACCATAAACCCCGGTGGAGGACAAGTAGGCGAGCCGCTTGCCCGCCAGTTGTGCGCCATAAGCGGCCAGCACCGGATCAAGCCCATCGGCAGGCGGAACGCTGGACAATACGTGGCTGGCCCGCCCCAGAGCAGCAGCAACGGCCGCCGGATCGTCGAACGCCACTGTCCCCGCGCTGCCAGTCGCCTCCACTGTCCAGCCCGCCGCGCGCAGTCCTGCGCCAATGTAAGCTGCGGTATAGCCAAGGCCGAATACAAACAGATGCGCCATATCCGCCTTCTACTGACTGGACGCGGGCGCGAAAGAACCTAAATCGGCAGAATGGATATTGCCCGCACCCCCTCGACGCCCGATGGCAACCCCGAAATGGCCGACGCGGCCCACGAACTGACCTCGTCAGTTGAAATCAGGCGTGAGGATTATCGTCCGTTCGGCTGGCTGGTGCCGCAGGTCGGCCTCGATTTCGCGCTGGGGCTGGCTGAAACGCAGGTGGTCTGCACGCTGGCTGTCGAGCGTAATCCGGCGGCCGAACCCACCCCCAATATCCGCCTGAATGGTGACGGGTTGGAGCCGGTGGCGGTTAAAGTTGATGGCGAGCCGGTGAACAGCTGGGTGATGGACGGGCCCGATCTGGTTATCACCCTGCCGGGCGATGCCCACTCCATCGAAGTGACCACGCGGATCGACCCTGCGGCCAATACGCAGCTAATGGGGCTCTATGCTTCCAACGGCATGCTGTGCACCCAGTGCGAGGCTGAGGGCTTCCGCCGCATTGCCTTCTTCCCCGACCGGCCCGACGTGCTCAGCGTCTACACCGTGCGGATGGGTGGGGATGAAGATGCCTTCCCGGTACTGCTGTCCAACGGCAACCTGGTTGCCAGCGGCGAAAGCGAAGACGGCACCCACTGGGCCGAATGGCACGACCCCTGGCCCAAGCCAAGCTACCTGTTCGCGCTGGTCGCCGGGCGGCTGACGGCCAACGTCGATACCTTCACCACCCGGTCCGGCCGCAAGGTGGACCTGGCCATCTATGTCCGTGCTGCGAAGGTCGGCGAGGAAGATGATCTGCCGCGTACCGCACATGCAATGGCCAGCCTCAAGCGTTCGATGAAGTGGGACGAGGAGCAGTTCGGCCGCGAATACGATCTTGACCTGTTCAACATCGTCGCCGTGTCCGATTTCAACATGGGGGCGATGGAGAACAAGGGCCTCAACGTGTTCAACACGCGCTATGTCCTGGCCGACCCCGAAACCGCCACCGATGGCGATTTTGACGGGGTGGAAGGCGTGATCGCACACGAATATTTCCACAACTGGTCGGGCAACCGCGTGACCTGTCGGGACTGGTTCCAGCTGAGCCTCAAGGAAGGCTTTACCGTGCTGCGTGACCAGCTGTTCAGCCAGGACATGGGGTCCGCGCCGGTCAAGCGGATCGAGGATGTGCGGGTGCTGCGCGGGGTCCAGTTTCCCGAGGATTCCGGCCCGCTGGCGCATCCGATCCGGCCCGATGCCTATCGCGAGATCTCCAACTTCTACACCAGCACTGTCTACAACAAGGGTGCCGAGGTAATCCGCATGATGCGCGTGATCGCGGGCGAGGAAGACTTCCGCTACGGGTGTGACCTCTATTTCGAACGCCACGATGGCGAGGCGGCGACCTGTGAGGACTTCATCAAGGCGATGGAGGACGGGGCCAACCTGGACCTTTCCGATTTTCGCCTCTGGTATGCGCAAGCCGGCACTCCGCGCGTGACCGTGCGGATGGAGTATTTTGGCGAGGCAGCCACGCTGCACCTGTCCCAGGTGGTGCCGTCCACGCCCGGCCAGCCGGACAAGCAGCCGATGCCGATCCCGCTGAAAGTGGCGTTGTTCGATCGCGCCACTGGCAAGCATGCGGGCGAGCAGTTGTTGATATTGAACGAAGCGGAGGGGCGTTACCTCTTCCCCGGTTTCGCCCAGCGACCCGTGCTGTCGATCAACCGCGGCTTCACCGCGCCCGTCGCGATCGAACAGCAGGTCACGGTGGAAGACCTGGTGTTCCTTGCCGCGCACGATGACGATCCGTTTGCCCGGTATGAGGCCATGCAGGAACTGGTCGTCACCCATCTGAAGGATGCGGTGGCGGGCAGCCTGTCGGGTGAGGCTCGCGCAGCTGGGCGGACCGCAATCGCCGGCGCGCTTGGGGCGATCCTGGCTGATCCTGCGCTGGATGACCTGATGCGCGGCGAACTGCTGATCCTGCCCAGCCAGGCCTATCTGGCCGAACAGATGCTGGTGGCCGATCCCGGCGCCATCCATGCCGAACGGCAGGATTTGCGCGCGGCGCTGGCCAAAGTTCTGGAAGCTGAATTTGTCGCACTTCACCAGCGGGCCAGCGCGGTCCCCTACAGCCTTGCCGCCGAAGCACGCGGGGCGCGCAAGGTGAAGACCCAGGCGCTGATCTACCTGGCCGAAGGCAATCCCGCGCTGGCCGCTGACATGGCCGCCACGCAATATCGCACCGCCAACAACATGACCGACCGGCAGGGCGCGCTGATGGTGCTGGCAGGGCTGGATACGCCCGAACGGACGCACGCGCTGCTCGACTACTATAACCGCTACCAGGCCAACCCGCTGGTGCTCGACAAGTGGTTCTCGCTCCAGGCAGGTTCGCTCCATCCCCATGCGCTGGACCATGTGAAAGCGCTGGCGCGACACCCGCAATTCACCCTGAAGAACCCCAACCGCGTGCGCGCGCTGTACATGGCCTTTGCCGTCAACCCGGCGGCGTTCCATGCAGCGGACGGCGAGGGCTACCGGATGATTGCCGATCTGATCCTCGAACTCGATCCGATCAATCCGCAGACAGCCGCACGCTTCGTGCCTCCGCTTGGCCGGTGGCGGCGGATCGAGCCGGGCCGGGCGGCGCTGATGCGCGGCGAGCTGGAACGCATCGCCAGCGCCGACCAGCTATCGCGCGATACGCATGAGCAGGTGGCGCGGTCGCTTGGCTGAACCGGTTGAAGTCATCCGCGCTGATGCGCTTTCCGGCGTATCCCACGGCTTCCTCGGGCGGCGCGGCGGCGTGTCGATTGGCGTGGTCGCTGGTCTGGATATGGGTTCGCGCGGGATGGACCCCGACGACCCACGCCTTGGGCCGGTCGCGGAAAATCGTGCGCGCGGCATTGCCGCCGTTGCTCCGTCGGCGCGGCTGGTCACGGTCTATCAGGTGCATGGCGCCGATTGCGTGGTGGCAGGAGACTGGGCCGAACAGGATCGCCCCCATGCCGATGCACTGGTGACCGACCGGCCCGGGCTGCTGCTGGGCATCCTCACCGCCGATTGCGCGCCGGTACTGCTGGCCGACCGCGAGGCCGGGGTGATCGGTGCGGCGCATGCCGGATGGAAGGGAGCGATCGGCGGAGTTACCGATTCTACGATCGCGGCGATGGAAGAACTGGGTGCCCGGCGTGACAATATCAGCGCGGCGATCGGCCCGTGCATCGCGCAGAGCAGCTACGAAGTCGATGCAGCCTTCGCGGCCCGGTTCATCTCTGCCGATCCAGGCAATGCGCGGTTCTTCGATTCCGGCCAGCCCGGCCACCAGCAATTCGATCTGGAACACTATGTCGCGGCGCGCCTGGCCTCGGCAGGAATCGGCAAGGTCGAGCGGCTGGGGCTCGATACCTATTCCGCGCCGGAGCGCTTCTTTTCGTTCCGCCGCGCCACGCACCATGCCGAACCCGACTATGGCCGCCAGATTTCCCTGATCTGCCTGTAGAAAAGCGCATCGCCATGTTGCCGTTTGTGCTGCCGCGCACCCAGGTATGAAAAGGCGGGTTGGCAGGGGCGGTTTGCTCGGCTATCAGCCGCGCCAAGCCGCCGCCCAAACCGTCGAAACAGGGGCAGCTTTCGGTGTGCGGCAGGACGGGTTTCTATTCGGATGGCAACGGGCCGCTGCGCCCGCCGACCATCCGGCAGTCAAGGCAAGGTAATGGCAACCACCACTGATACCGCGAATGGCGCGCTCGGCTCGGGCCACGTGGCCCCGGAAGGCGTGACGGAAGACGGCGTGCGTCGCCGCGATTTTATCGAAATTGCCGCCGTGGCTTCGGCCGGCGTGGCCGGCGTGTTCACGCTGTTCCCGCTGATCAGCCAGATGGCCCCTTCGGCTGACGTGCTGGCCGAAAGCAGCACCGAACTGGATATTTCCTCGCTCGAGGCCGGCCAGTCGATCAAGGCGGTGTTCCGCAAGCAGCCTTTGTTCGTGCGGCACCTGACGGCAGAAGAAATTGCCGCCGCCAATGACGTGCCGCTGGGCGATCTGCGCGATGCCCAGACCCTGGCCGAACGCACCCAGGTCGGGCATGAAAACATCCTGGTCGTTATGGGCGTCTGCACCCACCTGGGTTGCGTGCCGCTGGGCGCGGCCGAGGGCGAGGTGAAGGGTGAGTACGGCGGCTATTTCTGCCCCTGCCACGGTTCGCACTATGATACCGCAGCCCGCATCCGCAAGGGTCCGGCGCCGTCGAACCTCGAAGTTCCGGAATATACCTTCACCTCCGACACGACGCTCGTGATCGGCTGAGGCGAGAGACAGAGCGATGAGTTTTCCCTGGGCCAAGCAATACGAACCCACCAATCCGCTGATGAAGTATCTCGACGAGAAACTTCCTCTGCCGCGCTTTGTCTACAACGCGGTGGGTGCGGGTTATCCGGTGCCGCGCAACCTTTCCTACATGTGGAACTTCGGCGTGCTGGCGGGCTTCTGCCTGGTGCTGCAGATCGTTACCGGTGTGGTTCTGGCCATGCACTATGCGGCCAATTCGGCCGTGGCGTTCGATTCGGTCGAACACATCATGCGCGACGTCAACTGGGGCTGGATGATGCGCTATGCGCACGCCAACGGTGCCAGCGCGTTCTTTGTGGTGATCTACCTGCACATCTTCCGCGGCCTGTTCTACTCGTCGTACAAGGCCCCGCGCGAGATGATCTGGCTGCTCGGCGTGGTGATCTTCCTGCTGATGATGGCCACCGCTTTCATGGGTTACGTGCTGCCTTGGGGCCAGATGAGCTTCTGGGGCGCCAAGGTCATTACCGGCCTGTTCGGGGCCATTCCGCTGGTGGGCGAAAGCCTGCAGGTGTGGCTGCTGGGCGGCTATGCGCCTGACAATGCCGCGTTGAACCGCTTCTTCAGCCTGCATTTCCTTCTGCCGTTCGTGATCGCGGGCTGCGTGATCCTGCACATCTGGGCGCTGCACATTCCCGGTTCGTCCAACCCGACCGGCGTGGAAGTGAAGAGCGAGAGTGATACGCTGCCGTTCCACCCCTATTACACCGCCAAGGACGGCTTCGGCCTCGGCGTGTTCCTGATGGTGTACTGTGCGTTCCTGTTCTTCATGCCGAACGCGCTGGGCCATCCGGACAACTACCTGCCGGCCAATCCGCTTTCCACGCCTGCGCACATCGTGCCGGAATGGTATTTCTACCCGTTCTACGCGATCCTGCGCGCCTTCACCTTCGACTTCCTGCTGCCTGCCAAACTGTGGGGCGTGCTGGCCATGTTTGCGTCGATCCTGGTGTGGTTCTTCCTGCCGTGGCTGGACCGGTCGCCGGTGCGTTCGGGCCACTATCGCCCGCTGTTCCGCAAGTTCTTCTGGTTCGGCCTGATCCCCACGATGGCGGCCCTGTTCTACCTGGGCGGCGCTCCGGCTGAAGAGCCCTACGTGATGTTCAGCCAGCTGTTCACCGCTTACTACTTCCTGCATTTCCTGGTGATCCTGCCGATCATCTCCTCGATCGAACGGCCGGAACCGTTGCCATTCTCGATCACCGAGGCGGTGCTGACGTCGGACAAGAAGGCCGTGCTGGGCGAAAACGCCGAGCCGGCGGTCTGAGCGCGCGGGTTTAAAGGAAAGAAACGATGATCCGCATTGCTGGTATTTTTGTTGGTCTTGGCTTCGCCTTCGTGGTGCTGCTGTCCTTTGTGATGGGCGCAATCGGCGCGGCCACCGACCCTGCCGCAGAAACCGCCGAGGCTGCCTTCCACGAGGAAGCGCACAATCCGAGTGGCGGCTACAGCTTCGATGGCCTGGCTCCGTCGTGGGACGTGGCGCAGCTGCAGCGCGGCTACCAGGTTTACAAGGAAGTGTGCAGCGCCTGCCACTCGTTGAACCAGGTCTCGTTCCGCAACCTCACCCAGCTCGGCTATACCGAGGATGAAGTGAAGGCCGAAGCTGCCAGCTGGACCGTGCCGGGTATCAATCCCGACACCGGCGAAGCGAGCACGCGTCCCGGTTTGCCGACGGACGAGTTCCCCTCGCCCTATGCCAACACCATCGCCGCGCAGGCTGCCAACAACAACGCCATCCCGCCGGATCTGTCGCTGATGGTCAAGGCGCGGCACCATGGCTCGGCCTATATCTACTCGCTGCTGACCGGTTATCAGGAGCCTTCGGCCGAACTGGCCAGCCGGTTCCCCGATTCGGTCCCCGGCCCGGGGCTGCACCACAACCCCTATTTCGCCAACCTCAACCTGGCGATGGCTCCGCCGCTGACCACCACCGGCCAGGTCACCTATGCCGATGGCACCGAAGCGACCGTGCCGCAGATGGCGCAGGACGTGGCCGCCTTCCTGACCTGGACCGCCGAACCTTCGCTGGTTGACCGGGTGCGGATGGGCTGGATCGTCATGGGCTTCCTGCTGTTCATCACCATCCTGGCATGGCTGGCCAAGAAGCAGGTCTGGGCAGCGGTAAAGCCAAAGCATACCAAGCAGGGCGACTGATTGACGTGACGGGTAATCCCGGCGCCTTGACCCGTGATGGGCTCAAGGCGCCCGGTAACATTGACGATGCCCGGGCCTTGACCCGTGATGGGCTCAAGGCGCCCGGTAACATTGACGATGTCAGTGCCTTGACCCGCGAAGGGCTCAAGGCACTGGTCCGCACCGTACCGGATTTCCCGGCCGCAGGTATCCAGTTCCGCGATATTACCACGCTGATCGCGCACCCGCGCGGGCTGGCCGCAACCATCGACATGCTGGCCGACCTGGCCCCTTCAGGCACCACCGCCGTGGCCGGAATCGATGCCCGCGGGTTCATTTTCGGAGCCATGCTGGCCGCGCGCCTTGGCACCGGTTTCGTGCCCATCCGCAAGGCGGGCAAGCTGCCTGTCGCCACGATCGGGGCGGACTATGCGCTGGAATACGGCACGGCCCGGATCGAGATCGACCCCACCTTGATCAGCCCCGGTGAGCGCGTGCTGCTGGTGGATGACCTGATCGCCACCGGCGGCACCGCGCTGGCTGCCGCCAGCCTGCTGCGGCAGGCCGGGGCGCGCTGCGAACAGGCGCTGTTCGTGATCGACTTGCCGGAACTGGGCGGGGCAGACCGGTTGCGCGATGCGGGCGTTAGCACGACATCGCTGATCGACTTCGCCGGACACTGACGGGTTCGACGACGCTTGACTAGCGCCCCCTGCCAATGGCAAGCGGCCCCTGCACAGGTATAGGCGCAGATAGAGGCGCACATAGGCGCGGGTATAGCATAGTGGTAATGCACTAGCCTTCCAAGCTAGCTAGAGGGGTTCGATTCCCCTTACCCGCTCCAGCCTCACCTTCATCCCCGGCCCGATTACGGCTTGAACCGCGCGCCCCGGATGTGGGTGAAGCGGCCGTCGGTCACTTCGTACATGGCGATTGTCTCCACCACCCGCCGGTCGCCCGCGCGGGTGGGCCAGATCTCGAAATCGGGCCAGTCGGCGAAGGTCTCGAACGTGGTGCGGCAATGCATGGCGATGCGGGTGGGGGTCACGATCACGTCCAGCGGCACGACCACCTCGGTAATGTGCGCTTTCACCTCGCGGTAGAATGACAGGATGTTCTCGCGCCCCACGATGCGCTTCATCGCGCCCAGTTCGAACACCACGTCATCGGCATAGAAATGTCCGAACCCGGCATAGTCGTTGGCGTTGAACGCGGCGATATAGCTGCGAAAATCGGACTCGGTAATGGTCGCGTTCATGCTTGTCCCTCCACTGGCATATTATCGATCAGGCGCGTGCTGCCGATCCGTGCGGCCACCAGCAGGCGGGCCGGGCGGACGGGTCTGGCGGTCAGCGGTTCCAGGCTGTCAGCATCGGCCAGGCTGGCATAGTCGACCGACGCGAAGCCTGTCGAAACCAGTTCAGCTTCCAGACCGGCCAAAACGGGGCCAATCTCCGCGCCTTGCTCGATCAGCGCGATCGCCTGCCGCATCAAAATATTGAGCTTGCCGGCCACGGTTCTCTGGGCGGCTGAAAGATAGGCGTTGCGGCTGCTCATCGCCAGGCCGTCGGCTTCGCGCACAGTGGGCACGGCAAGAATGTTGTCCGCACGGGGCAGGACCAGGTCCAGATCGCGGGCCATGCGGCGGATCACCGCCAGTTGCTGCCAGTCCTTCTCGCCGAACAGCGCCACATCGGGCCGGACCTGGTTGAACAATTTGAGCACCACGGTGGCAACGCCATCAAAATGCCCCGGCCGCGCCGCGCCGCACAGGCCCTCGCTCACCCCGTTGACGGCAACCGTGGTGGCATAGCCGGCCGGATACATCGCGGTTACATCAGGTGCCCACAGCAAGGCTACGCCTTCTGCCGCCAGCTTGGCCTGATCTGCTGCCAGCGGGCGGGGATAGGCGGCAAGATCTTCCTTCGGGCCGAACTGGCGCGGGTTGACGAAGATCGACACCACCACATGCGCGGCCTGTTGCCGGGCCGCGCGCACCAGCGCCATGTGCCCATCGTGCAGGGCGCCCATGGTGGTAACCAGCGCCACGGAGCCGGTCTGGCGCAGGTCTTCCACAGCTTCCCGCAGGGTTTCGATGCGGTTGACGGTTTGCACAGGCCCTTGCCTCCGATAGGATGATATCGTGCAATGCCCTAGCGGCCTGCTGCCTCCAGAGAAAGCCTGCCAACCGTGACATCTTCCCCGCTCCCCGGCAACACACCGCACCGCATCGTCTTCGCCAATGAAAAGGGCGGGACGGGCAAATCAACCACGGCCGTCCACGTGGCCGTGGCGCTGGCTTACCAGGGGGCCAAGGTGGCCGCGCTGGATCTCGACGTGCGGCAGGCCACGATGCACCGCTATTGCGAGAACCGCGCCGAAACTGCCGAGCGCCGCAAAATCAGCCTGCCCGGCCCCATGTGCGAGGTGTTCCAGGGTTCCACGGTGGAGGAGCTGGAGGCGCAGGTTGCCCGGCTGGGCCGGGGCATGGATTTCCTGATCTTCGATACCCCCGGGCGCGATGATCCCTTTGCCCGCCACGTGGCGACCGAGGCCGATACCCTGGTCACCCCGATGAACGACAGCTTTGTCGATTTCGACCTGATCGGCCAGGTCGATGCCGAAAGCTTCAAGGTGCGGCGGTTGAGCTTTTATGCCGAACTGATCTGGGAAGCGCGGCTGAAGCGCAGCCGCACCGCGATTGAACAGCAGCGGCGGCAGATGGACTGGGTGGTGGTGCGCAACCGCACCGGCCATTCCGATGCCCGCAACCAGCGACGGCTTGACCAGGCGCTGGGCGAATTGAGCCGCCGGGTGGGCTTCCGCGTGTCGCACGGCCTGTCCGAACGGGTGGTCTATCGCGAACTGTTTCCATCCGGCCTTACCCTGCTGGACAAGGGCCACCTGGGCGAACTGGGCACCAGCCACCTGGTGGCGCGGCAGGAACTGCGCACGCTGGTGGCAAGCCTCGCCCTGCCGATGCCTGCCAGGCCCGCGCCCCCGCAGCCAACGCGGGCACCGCACCTGGCATTGGCAGCCGGTGAGGCCGCCTGATGCTGGTGCGGCTCCTCCTGCTGGTCGGCGCGATCTGCGTGGGATACAAGATGTTCACGGGGCGCTGGCCGTGGGAAAAGAAGCTCACCACACGCCAGCAGGCGGTGTTTCGCGCCCGGCAATTGCTGGGCGTGGAAGCAGGCGTGGGGCGAGAGGACATCCTGGCTGCGCATAAGCGGCTGGTCGCCATGGTCCACCCGGATCGCGGCGGCACCAATGACCAGGTCCACGAGGCAAACGCCGCGCGCGACCTGCTGATCGACGAATTGCCCGGCCGGCTGGGAAGCTGACCCGCGGCCCGACTCACATTCATACCCAGGAGCCACGATGACCCACCAGTTCCATTCCACAGTCCTGCGCGAATACGACATCCGCGGCATCATCGGCGAAACCCTGGGGGTGGACGATGCCCGCGCCATCGGCCGCGGGTTTGGCACCCTGATCGCCCGCGCCAAGGGGCCGGATGCCTCCAAGCTGGTGGCCGTGGGTTGGGACGGCCGGGTCAGCTCGCCGATGCTGAGCCATGCGCTGGTCGAAGGGCTTAACGCCAGCGGCGTAAACGTGCGCCGCGTGGGCATGGGGCCAACCCCCATGCTGTATTATGCCGAAGCCTCAGCCGAAGATGTAGATGGCGGCATTCAGATAACCGGCAGCCATAATCCCGCCAATTACAATGGCTTCAAGATGGTATTCCAGGGGCTGCCGTTCTTTGGCGCCGACATCATCAAGCTGGGCGAGATGGCGGCGGCGGGCGATTGGGATGCGGGAACCGGGACCGTCGAGGACGTAGACATCATCGATGAGTATATCGACCGGCTGCTGACGGGCCTCGACGGGATCGATCCCGAGGTCCTGGCCGGTCTCAAGGTGGGCTGGGATGCGGGCAACGGCGCTGCCGGCCCCGCGCTGGAAAAGCTGGCCGCGCGCTTGCCCGGCGAACATCACCTGCTGTTTACCGAAGTCGATGGCGAATTTCCTAATCATCATCCCGATCCTACTGTCGAGGCAAACCTTGAGGATTTGCGAAGCCTTGTCTCCGCAAAGTCCCTCGACTTCGGAGTGGCATTCGACGGTGACGGCGACAGAATCGGCGCAATCGATGGTCAGGGCCGGGTGATCTGGGGCGACCAGTTGCTGATGATCTACGCCGAAGACCTGCTGGCACGCCGCCCCGGGGCCACGATAATCGCCGATGTGAAGGCCAGCCGCGCATTGTTCGATCATGTGGCGGCCTGCGGCGGCCAGCCGCTGATGTGGAAAACCGGCCACTCGCTGATTAAATCCAAAATGAAGGAAGTTGCCTCGCCCCTGGCCGGAGAGATGAGCGGGCATGTGTTTTTTGCCGATACCTATTATGGCTATGACGATGCGCTGTATGCCGGAATCCGGCTGATCGCGGCCTCGGCGCGGCTGGGCCGGTCGGTCACGCAGTTGCGCAGCGACATGCCGCAGATGCTCAACACCCCCGAATTGCGCTTCCAGGTGGACGAAAGCCGCAAGTTCGCCGCGATCGAGGAAGTGAAGGCGCGGCTGGAAGGCAGCGCGGACGAGGTCAACGCCACCGATGGTGTGCGGGTGACGGGCAAGGATGGCTGGTGGCTGCTGCGCGCTTCCAACACACAGGACGTGCTGGTGGCGCGGGCTGAAAGTGACAGCCAGGCCGGGCTCGACCGGCTGATGGCGCAGATTGACGCGCAGCTGGCGGCGTCCGGGTTGGAGCGGGGCGAACAGGCGGGCCATTAAGGCAAGCTTGGGGGGAACGGACGATGCGCAAGTTGATGGGTTTGGTCGCGCCGCTGGCGCTGGTGCTGGTGCCGGTGGGCGTGGCGGCGCAGGACGAGACTGCGCCCGACCTCGATCTGTTCGCCGGTCTGGCGCAAGCCTTCACCGCGCAGCCGCTCACGCCTGAGCAGCAGGCCCGTCTGCCTGCCGCCGCCGCGCTGGTGGACCGGATCATCCCGCCGGGCAGCGTGCAGGACATGATGGGATCGATGTTCGGCAATGTCATCAACCCGCTGATGGAAGCGGTCGAACCCGATCCTGTAGCCGTGGTGGCGGAACGGCTTGACCTGGTTGGTCAGCCGCTCGACCTGACCCCGGAACAGGCGGAAGCTGCCGCCACGATGCTTGATCCTGCGTGGCGTGAACGCAAGCGGCGCGAAGCGGCCGCCATGCCTGCGGTGACCAGCCGGATGATGGGGGCGTTGGAGCCGGCGATCCGCACGGCCATGGCCGAATTGTATGCGATCCATTTCACCACCACCGAGCTGGCCGATATTGACGCGTTCTTCGCCACGCCATCGGGCGCATCCTATGCCCGCAAGTCCCTGAGCATGAGTTCGGACCCCCGGCTGATGGCGACGATCATGCAGCAGATGCCGGTCATGTTCGAAGCGATGGCTTCGATGGAAGCGGAAATGGCTGCGCTGACTGCCGACCTGCCGCTGGTACGCGGCTATGGGGACCTGACGGCCAATGAACGCAAGGGACTGGCGCGGATGCTCGGCATGACGGCCGAAGACCTGCAATACGCTCTCGAATGGGGTTCGGGTGACTATGGCGGGGCTGCCACTGCCGGGGATGCTGTCGAGGGCTGGTAGCAGGTGCAGGCAGGGACCATGGAGCACGACCTGGAGGCCTATTGCGCGCGGCTGAACCTCGCCGCGCCGCCGCCGCCCACGCCTGATGGGCTGGCGCTGTTGCAGGCCGCGCATCGGCAAGCGATCGTGTTCGAGAATATCGACGTGCTGCTGGGCCGCCCTATCGCGATCGACAGCACGGCTGTGTTCGCCAAGCTGGTTGGTCAGGGCCGCGGCGGATACTGCTTTGAACATAACCGGCTCTATGCCGATATGCTGGGCGCGCTGGGCATCGCCACCCGCCCGCTGCTCGCCCGCCCGCGCCTGGCCATGGCCGAAGGGTTCATCGGCCCGCGCACCCACGTGCTGCTGCTGGCGCAGGTGGAAGGGCAGGACTGGATTGCCGACGCGGGCTTCGGCGGCAGTTTCGTGCCCCCGCTGCCGCTGGCCGACGGGGTCGAGGTGCAAACGCCCGATGGCGCGCGCCACCGGCTGCGACATGTCGGCCTGCCCGATGGCGCGTGGCTGCTCGAACGGGCCGGGGCAAGTGCGGCCACCGACGGGCGGTTCAAGGACCACACTGGCTGGCAGGCGCAATACAGCTTCGATCTGGCGCATGTGGAACCGATGGACCTGGAACAGGCCAACCACTGGACCGCCACCTGGGCGGGCTCGCGCTTCCTGTCGGGGCCGATCGTCAGCCGCGTGCTGCCGCATGGCTTCATGGCGTTGTCCGGCACCACGCTCAGCACGGCCAGCCACGGCGCGGCGGACAAGCGGGAGATCGCCAGCAAGGAGGAATGGCGCGCAGTGCTGGCCGATCATTTCGGCATCAACCTTATGCCTGACGACCTCGCCAGGCTCGCGCTCTATCCCAGATAGACATTCGCGCGGATTGCGGCACACTCGGATTTTTCCGGGGGGAATCACCACATGGCGAGCAGTTCAGGGGCCAGCACGTCTGCAGGGCATTCTTCGCTGATCCTCACGAACAGCAAACCGCTGCGCCTGCTAACGCTGCTGTTATTCTATTTCACCCAAGGGTTCCCGCTCGGCCTGTTCTATTATGTCATCCCCGGCTGGATGGGGGCCAACGGCGCGAGCACCGGGGCGATTGCCTCGGTGGTGGGCGTGGCCTCGCTGCCGTGGTCGCTCAAGCTGGTGAACGGCTTCCTGATCGACCGTTATACCTTCCTGCCGATGGGTCGCCGCCGGGTGTGGATCATCGGCGCGCAACTGCTGGTGGTGGCGGTGCTGGTGGGGGCCGCACTGATGGTGCCGGAATATGATGACATCTTCCTGCTTTCCACCATGGCCTTCGTCGCCAACATGGCGGTCACGTTCCAGGATGTGGGGATCGACAGTCTGGCGGTTGATATCATGGCCGAGGACGAGCGGGCCAAGGCCGCCGGCATCATGTTCGGGGCTCAGGCGCTGGGCGTTGCTGCCACCACGGCGGCTGGCGGCTGGCTGCTGGCCGCGTTCGGCATTACCGTGTGCCTCCTGGTACTGGCTCTGGTTCCCGCACTGGTCGCATTGTACGGCGTGCTGATCCGCGAGCGCGAGGGCGAACGGCGCCTGCCGTGGAGCAGCGGGGAAAGTCATCCGCTCAACCGCAAGGTGCAGGTGGAGGCCTGGTGGCCGCTGCTGGTCAATGCCACCAAGGCGATGCTCCTGCCGCTCAGCCTGCTGCTGATCCCGATGCTGCTGTTCCGCTCGCTGTATGCGGGCGGGGCAGAGGCGTTTCATCCGGTCCTGTTCAGCGAAACCGGCGGGTGGAGTCTGACCGACTATACCGGGTTCACCGCAACTCTGGGGCTGGTGACCGGGCTTACCGGGCTGGTGCTGGGCGGTTGGCTGGTGGATGCCGTGGGTTCGCAAAAATCAGCCCTGATTGCGGTTGTCTGCTCCATCCTGCTGCTGGCGGGTTTTGGCGCGGCGCAACATCTGTGGACCGAAGACTGGCTGCTGATCGGTTTTGCTTCGGCAATGGATATGATCGCCCTGTTCTATGCCATCGCCATGATCCCCATCTGCATGCGGATGTGCACCCCTGCCGTGGCTGCCACCCAGTTCACGATCTATATGGCGATCGGCAATTTCGGTCGGCCACTGGGCGCGTGGCTGGCCGCGCAGACAGCGGGCAATGGGTTGCCGGAATGGCTGTACTGGACTTGCGCTGCGGCCATGCTGGTGGTGGCGCTGATCCTGGTAAAGGTGCGCTTCCCCACCGAAAATCGCGTGGCCGAGGAAACTGCCCATGTCCTGCCGCAAGGCACGGGGCTTCAGCCAAGCGAGAACTGATCCGCCAAAACCTTGCAAGCGGGCGCAATGGCCGGGCTGGAACATGGTCTTCGGGGCCATTGGGCGCAGCGTGATGGACCAACGCAACTGATCTGACAGGCCTAAGCTTTGCGTCGCGCATTGTGAGGTTACTGGCGGGCCCCTATCTCGGAATTGCCCATGCCCGCCGCCACGCCCCTTGTGCCTCCTGAAATCGCCGCCTGGTTTGCCGCACGGGACTGGCGTGTGCGCCGCCATCAGGCCGAGATGCTGGGCGCTTCGTTGGCGGGGCAACACGCGCTGCTGGTGGCCGATACCGGCGCGGGCAAGACGCTGGCGGGGTTCCTGCCCACGCTGGCGGCCTTCTGTCCCTCGGTACTGCAAGGCGCGGCTCCGCCCGAAGGCCTGCACACGCTCTATGTCTCGCCATTGAAGGCGCTGGCGCACGATGTGCAGCGCAACCTGCTCACTCCGGTGGCGGAAATGGGCCTGGCTATCCGGATCGAGACGCGCAGCGGCGATACACCGTCCGATCGCAAGAAGCGCCAGCGCACCCGCCCGCCGCACGTGCTGCTGACCACGCCTGAAAGCCTGTCGCTGCTGCTATCCTATCCTGAAAGCATGGAGCTGTTTGCCGGGCTGAAGCGGGTGGTGGTGGACGAGATCCACGCCTTTGCCACGCAGAAGCGGGGCGATCTGCTGGCCCTGTCGCTCAGCCGCCTGCAAGCCCTGGCACCCGATATGCAGCGGGTTGGGCTGTCGGCCACGCTGGCCGACCCCGCAGCCTTCCGTGACTGGCTGGCCCCTTATGGCGATGTGGACAGCGTGGCACTGGTCGATGGGGAGCCGGGCGCGCCGGCCGAAGTGGAAATCCTGCTGCCCGAAGACGCCCGCGTGCCGTGGGGCGGCCATGCGGCGACCTGGGCGATCCCGCAGCTTTACCGCCACATCTGCGCCAATCGAACCACGCTGATCTTCACCAACACGCGGTTTCTGGCCGAATATATCTTCCAGCATCTGTGGGATGCCAACGAGGACAACCTGCCCATCGGCATCCACCACGGATCGCTGTCGGTGGAAGGGCGGCGCAAGGTGGAAGGGGCGATGGCGCGGGGCGAATTGCGCGCGCTGGTGTGCACCGCCAGCCTCGATCTGGGGGTGGACTGGGGCGATATTGACCTGGTGGTGCAGATGGGCGCGCCCAAGGGCTCCAGCCGCCTGCTGCAGCGCATCGGCCGGGCCAACCATCGGCTCGACAGTCCCAGTCGCGCCTTGCTGGTGCCGGGCAACCGGTTCGAATTCCTGGAAGCGATGGCGGCCAAGGATGCGGTGGACCAGGGCCAGCGCGATGGCGAGGATTTCCGCCCGGGCGCGCTTGATGTGCTGGCCCAGCACGTGATGGCCTGCGCCTGCGCCGCGCCGTTTGACGAAGCCGCCCTGCTGGCCGAAGTGCGCAGTTCGATGGCCTATGCCTGGCTGGACGAGGCGGTGTGGACCCGCGTGCTCGAATTCGTGGCGACCGGCGGCTATTCGCTGAAAGCCTATGACCGGTTCCGCCGCATCACCCGTGACAAGCACGGCATGTGGCGGCTGACCCATCCCGAAATGGCCGCGCGGCACCGGCTGAATGCGGGCATCATCATCGATTCCGAAATGCTCAACGTGCGGTTCAAGAATGGCCGGTCGCTGGGCAAGGTGGAGGAGCGCTTTGCGGCCTCCCTGCGGCCGGGCGATACCTTCCAGTTCTCCGGCCTCAACCTTGCAGTCGAGCACTTGAAGGACATGGACCTGGTGGTGCGCGCCAGCAGCAAATCGGCGATGATCCCGTCATACGGCGGGCTGCGGCTTCCCCTGACCACGCATCTGGCAGACCGCGTGCGCGCGATGCTGGTCGATCGGGCGGGCTGGGGGCGCTTTCCCGATGACGTGCGCGAATGGCTGGAGATGCAGGACTGGCGCAGCCAGTTGCCTGGGCCGGGCAACCTGCTGGTGGAGAGCTTTCCCCACGGACAGCGGCATTACACCGTGTTCTACACCTTCACCGGGTGGAACGCGAACCAGAGCCTGGGCATGCTGATCACCAAGCGGATGGAGGATATGGGCCTGCTGCCCGGCGGCTTTGTGGCCAATGATTACAGCCTGGCGGTGTGGGGCTTGCGGCCGGTGGAAGACCCCGCTCCGCTGCTGTCACCCACGATCCTGCGGGAGGAGTTCGTCGACTGGGTGCAGGATTCGGCCCTGCTGCGCCGTGCTTTTCGCGAAGTGGCGGTGATCGGCGGGCTGGTGGAGCGCCAGCAGCCCGGGCAACGCAAAAGCGGGCGGCAGGTGACCTTCAGCACCGACCTGATCTATGACGTGCTACGCAAGTACGAGCCCGGCCACGTGCTGATCGAGGCGGCCTGGGCCGATGCGCGCAGCAAGATGACCGATATCGCCCGGCTGGCCGAACTGTTGGAAACCTCGGCCGAACGCATTGTCCATGTCGAGCTTGACCGGGTCAGCCCGCTGGCCGTGCCGGTGATGGTGATGATCGGCCGCGAAGCCGTGCCGCAAGGCGCGGCGGACGACGAGCTGTTGCTGGAAGCGGAGAGCCTGGCCGGGGCGGCTATGCGGGTTTGAGGGGTGTCAGGCGGGATTGAAGGGAGAGCACCCGGCCGGAACCTCCCCTGCATTGCGATCGGGCCAGCGCCGCGTGAAGGCATCGGGTCGAACATCAAGCGGAAAGCAGAGCCAGACTTGCCGGATTCCGCTGGCCGAGATGGCCGCCAATACCGGAAGCGCCGCACCGTAGGGCGTTCCACCGCTCATTTCGACCCACAGGGTCGGCTCGTATGGCGTCTGATCTAGCGCGGTTAGTTGCGGCTGCAATTCACCCGGCAACACCCGCTCGCCATTCAAGTACAAGGTGCCGTCGCGATGTTGTTGAAGATTGTCTCCCGGCATGTTGAATTCCCCAGCCGGTGGGGCGGCAGTTGGCAGGTCGAACAGGAGAGCGTGAGTTGGTGCAGGCAGAGCCAGCACCAGCAGGGCACTAAGCACGCAGCCGATTGCGGCCAAGGGCGTCAGATCGATCCGCGAAATCGGGGCCCCGTGATCATATGCAGCGGGGCGGAACTTGCTGGGCGAGCGCGCCATGATGGCCTCCGGTCCAATTACCTGCTGCAAGATCTATAGCATGAAACGCCGAAGGGACAGGACTGCGCCTGCCCCTTGGCGGTGTCCGCCGCCTACCGGCCGAAGGTGCGGTGCTGTTCGTTGCCGATGAAGGCGAACTTCTCCAGCCCGGCATCGCCGACCAGCGCGATGACCTGCACGGTCGCGTCATAGCTGGTCTGCGGGTCGGGCTGGAAGCGGATCAGCGGTTCGCGCGGGAGGGCGCTGGCGCTGGCGAGGTGCTGTTGCAGCTGGCTGCGGGTGACCGGCGCGCCGTTCCACGATGGCTGGCCCTGCGCATCGATGGTGAGTGAAATCGCTTCGGGTTCGGGCAGGATCGCGCCGCCATCGCTCGGCAGGGCGACCTCCAGCGTGCGGGTGGACAAGGGTATGGCCATGATCAGCATGACCAGCAGGACCAGCAGCACGTCGATCAGCGGCGTCATGTTCATCTCGGCCATCGGGGAGGACGTGTTCACGCGGTAGGCGTTGACCCGATAGGCGGGATAGGGGCGGCGAAATGCAGCAACCATGACCAGTTCTCCTTGTGCAAACTCCCGGGACGTTTTTGTGGTTTGATGTTACAGCATAACATCACAAGGAGGGGTGTCCGTCAAGCAGCGTTGTGGTTCGCGGGCTGGCACCTGAGCTTGGCACTTTCAGGGTTTGGCAAGGGTTGGGCTGGGAGAAGTCTGGCGGCCAGCCGGGGCACGCCCACGTGGAGGGCGGGCATAGAAAAAGGGGCAGGATCGCTCCTGCCCCTTGATCTGATAGCCTGGCTGCGACGGTTTACTTGCCGAAGCTGCGATATCGTTCGTTGCCGACGAAGCCGAACTTGGTAACGCCCGAGCCCTTGATGATGTTGAGCACCTGGGCCGTACGCTCATACTCGGCGTTGGCTTCGGGCTCGAACTGCAGTTCAGGCTCTACCGCGAAGGTCAGGGTCTGCTGCAGCTGGAACACCAGTTCGTTGTTGTTGACAGCGTTGCCGTTCCACAGGACTTCGCCCTGCGGGGTGATCACGATCTTGTTGGTGATCGGATCGGGCAGCGGCACTTCCGGCGGCGGTGACGGGGCCGGAAGGTCGATGTTGATGGCGTTGGTCGCCACGGGGATGGACATGATGAACACGATGATGAGCACGAGCAGGACGTCGATCAACGGCGTCATGTTCATGTCCATCATCGGATCGCCATCATCAGATCCGCCTGACATTGCCATGAGATGTTACTCCTAATCTATTCCAGGAACGCGGTCGAAATACCCTTAGTTGTTGGGGTCGACCGCGTTGGAGATGAAGCCCACGGTGGGGTAGCCGGCCGACTGGACCGTGAAGATCGTGCCGGCCACGCAACGCCAGGGAACATTCACGTCACCGCGAATATGGACCTGGGGGATGAGTTCGGGGTCAGCCATGATTGCTTCTGGCCCACCAGCGCGCTGCACGATGGCATCGAGCTTGGCAAAGGCCTGGTCGTACAGTTCGCCCGAAGTCACCGGGGTAATGTTGTTGATGAAGACCCGGCATTGCCCGTTGCGCGAAGCACCGGCAAAGTCAGTGTCCGTCATCTGGGGCGTGCGGCCGGCATCATCCGTGGATGACACGGTGATCAGCAGATTCTCAACCTTGTTGTCCGATTCCATGGATTGCAGGATCGGGATTTCCAGGTCTTCCACCGTTTGGATGGCGACCGGAACAGCAATGATGAAGATGATCAGCAGAACCAGCATCACGTCCACAAGCGGCGTGGTGTTGATGTCCGACATTGGCGTTTCCGCACTGTCTCCACCCAACGCAATGGCCATGTTTTTCGTCCTATCTCAATTCACTAAGGGCCGAGGGGCGGCGGCACACCGCAAAGGTGGCCGCCGCCTATTCTGGTCGGCTTAGGCCTTCGGAGCGGGCTTGGCCGGCGCTGCGGCCTTGGCCGGAGCCGCTGCAGTCACGGCCGGCTTCACTGCGCCGTTCGAGGCGATGTTGGCCAGCAGTTCGGTCGAGAAGCCCGAGAGCATTGCCGAGATGCGCTTGTTGCGAACCTGCAGGTAGTTGTAGGCGAACACCGCAGGCACAGCGACCAGCAGGCCGATGGCGGTCATGATCAGTGCTTCACCCACCGGGCCGGCAACCTTGTCGATCTGGGCCGAACCTTCGATCGCGATACCGATCATGGCGCGGTAGATGCCGACCACGGTGCCGAGCAGGCCGACGAACGGAGCGGTTGCACCAACGGTGGCGAGGAACGGCAGGCCGCCCGACAGCTTGTTGTTGATGGCGGCTTCCGAGCGGGCCAGCGAGCCGTGCAGCCAGTCATGGGCTTCAAGGCTGTCGGTCATGCTCTTGTGCTGCTGTTCAGCACCCAGGGCATCGTCGACCAGCTGGCGCCAGGCGCTGTTCTTCTCGAACTTGCCGGCACCTTCGGCGATCGAGCCGGAGCGCCAGAAGTTGTTACGGCTGGCGCGATACTGGGTGATGATGCGGTTCTGTTCAAGCCACTTGGTGATCATGATGTAGAACGAGCCAACCGACTGGATGACCAGCACGCCCAGAATGGTCCAGGCGACGGGGCCGCCCTGTTCCATGGCTTCCATGAAGCCGAACTGGTTCTGCGGAGCTTCGCCAGCGGCGGCAGCAAGAATGTTAATGAACATGCGAAAAAGTCCTTTTCTTGAATCTGTCTGAAGTCTGAAGATCAGCCGCCGAGGCTGTACTGGATAGTCATCGAATCGCGACCGGTGGTCGGGTTGCCTGCAGCATCCAGAGCCGGGTTGTAACGGGCATACCGCTGCATGCCCTCACAAGCCGCCTCGTCGAGAATGTCGGAGCCACTGCTCGCGGTAACGGAACAGCCGGTCACACGGCCATCCGGGCCGACTGTGACGGCAACGCCGACATTGCCTTCGATTTCCTGGCGCACAGCGCGCGAGGGATAGTTGTTCTGGATGCGGGCAGCCCAGCGATTCATGCCGTCACGCTCCACCGGCCGGGCCCGCGAAGGCGCTGGCGGCGGTGCAGGAGCAGCAGGGGGTGCAGGCGGCGGGACAATCCGGGCCGGCGGTGCCGGCGGCGGAATGTTCGCTTGCGTGCGAATCTGCGGCGGTGCCGGTGCAATGCTGATCGGGGGCGGCGGCGCGACCGGAGGTGGCGGTGCCACCTCTTGTTCGGGCGGGGGCGGCAGCTCCTCTTCAGGCTCCGGTATTTCCTCCTCGATATCCACGGTGGTTACCCGCTGCACGACCTTTTCGAACGCCGACATGGCGAGGCCGCTGATAAGCGCGTAACCCAACGCAACGTGGATGAGGGCAACGATGATAATCGATATAATTCGACTACCGCTCATTTCTTGGTCAGCGTAAGCCATCCAGTCCCATCACTCCATATCCATCCACCGGGGCAAGCCCGGCCAACGCAGCATTTTACAGACCCGCAGGTCTGCCTGCTACAGCGAAGTTTGTCCGCCCTGAAATCCAGGAACGGCAACAGGGGCAACGTAATCGATCATCCCCTGGTCCAGACCATGCGTCTTAATGCGTATTATTATTTATCATGTCCGTTCCGGCGGGTCTTAACGAGACCTTTCAGTGCGGGCAATCGCTTTATCGGGCCCTTCCGTGGTTCAGGCGTGATTCACCGTGTAAACGGTGGTTTAACGCTGTTTACGGGCCTGCTATGTGACAAGGACCAGCAGATGATGCAGGATGGAGTGATGGCTAAAATGGCGCGAATCCCCCACTTGGCGAATCCCCGTCAGGCCGTCTGGCTGCCCTTGCTGGCCGCCGCAGTGGCTGGCGCCGCACCCCAAATCGGGCTGGCCCAACCGGCCCCTGCAGCAGTAGTCCCGGCAGTCCAGGGACCGATCCCGGCCGCCGCATTGACCTATGTCGATCTGGTTGAACTGGGCCGGGCGTCCGACATGGTCCTGCGCGCGCAGATAGAAGATCAGACCAATGTCCCGCCCGAACGCGCCCCGGGCCTCGCGCCCGGCAAGGCGCGGCTTTATGTCGAGGCGGTGACCCAGGCCCTGCTGGCGCAGACGGGGTCCGGCCCGGTGGGCGCGGCGCAGGCCTTTCTGGTGGACCTGCCGCTGGATGCGCGCGGACGGCGGCCACGAACCAAGAACCAGGTCGTGCTGTTGTTCGCCCGCCGGGTGGCCAACCGGCCGGGGCAGATCCAGCTGGTCGGACCCAATGCGATCCAGCCGTTCGATCCCGGGCTGGAACAACGGGTGCGCCACGTGTTGACGCAACTGGTCCAGACTGACCGGCCCCCGGTGATTTCGGGCGTCCGCGAGGTGATGAGCGTGCCGGGCAACCTGGCGGGAGAATCCGAAACGCAGGTCTTCCTCGAAACGCCCGATGGCGCGCCGGTCTCGATCACCGTGTTGCGCCGCCCGGGCCAGGCACCGGACTGGGGTGTGTCGTGGACCGACATCGTCGACCAGTCGGCCCGCCCGCCCGCCCGCGATACGCTGCAGTGGTATGCGCTGGCCTGTTACCTGCCGCCCGAATTGCCGGCCGCCGCCTTCATTCAGCGTGACCCCGATTCGCGGACCCGTGCGCGGGAGGACTATGCCCTGGTGCTGCGCCAGCTTGGCATGTGCGAGCGCAGCAGCGGCTAGCTTGCATCCACCCGGGTTTGATGCGGGCCTTGATCCGTAACGGCAGGGCAAAGTGCTTTCCTACAGCCACCGCTGCCTGCCAAAGCCCGCCTTGGCAATGTTCTGCCCAGCCGGCGGACAGGTCCGGGTCGTAGATGATTTTTCCCCGGCAGGTGTCACCCTGTCACTTTCGTCACAAAATACTCAATTAGAAGGATAAATGGTGAAATTAGCTGGGTTACACAGTGTAACCTTTGTCACCCTGCCCTAGCCAGCGGGCATTGCGGCCATTATCGGCGGCGCCAATGTTGCCAAACCCATCGTCAATCACCGGGAATATGTCATGACTCAACCTCTCCGCTCCCCGCTCCGACCCCCGCTCCGCATCGCGCTGGCCGGGCTCGGCACCGTGGGCGCGGGCGTGATCCGCTTGCTCGAAACCAACGGTGATCTGATTGCCGCGCGGGCCGGGCGGACGATCGAGGTCGTGGCGGTGTCTGCCCGCAACCGCACCAAGGATCGCGGGATCGACCTTTCGCCATTCGCCTGGGAAGACGACATGGCCGCGCTCGCCCTGCGCGATGATGTCGATGTGGTGGTGGAACTGGTCGGCGGCTCGGATGGCCCGGCGCTGGCACTGGCCCGCCATGCCCTGGGCGGCGGCAAGTCACTGGTGACGGCCAACAAGGCGATGATCGCGCACCACGGGATGGAGCTGGCCGCGCTGGCGGAAAGCCAGGGCGTGGCGCTGAAGTTCGAAGCTGCGGTAGCGGGCGGCATCCCGGTGCTGAAAGGCCTGGGCGAGGGCGCGGCGGCCAACCGGATCGAGCGGCTCTATGGTATCCTCAACGGGACCTGCAATTACATCCTGACCCAGATGGAATCGACCGGTGCCGATTTTGCCAAGGTGCTGAAGGAAGCGCAGGAGCTGGGCTATGCCGAGGCCGATCCCACCTTCGATGTCGAAGGGGTGGATGCGGCGCACAAGCTGGCGATCCTGGCTGCGCTGGCGTTTGGCACCCAGGTCGATTTTGGCAGTGTTGACGTATCGGGCATCAGCCGCATCCGTGCGGCCGACATCGCCCAGGCCGATGCACTGGGTTATGTAATCCGGCTGGTCGGCATGGCAGAACCTCAAGGCGCCAGTGATGCCCGCCATCTGTTCCAGCGGGTCCAGCCGGTACTGGTGGCCAAGAGCCATCCGCTGGCGGCCGTCGATGGTCCGACCAATGCCGTGGTGGCGGAAGGCAATTTCGTCGGCCGACTGCTGTTCCAGGGGCGCGGCGCGGGCGATGGCCCCACCGCCAGCGCCGTGGTGGCAGACTTGATCGATATTGCGCGCGGCAATGTCACCGCGCCGTTCTCCTTGCCGGTGGCGCTGCTGGCAAAGGCCGAACCGGCTGATCCCGGCCACCGCCAAGTGCGCGCCTACATGCGGTTCACCGTGGCCGACCGGCCCGGCGTGCTGGCCGAAATCACCGCCGCCATGCGCGATGCGGGCGTGTCGATCGAAAGCATGATTCAGCACGGCAGCCCGGATGATGCCGGACTTGATCCGGTGCTGGTGGCAATCGTCAGTCACGAAGGCCCGGAAAGCGCGATTTCCGCTGCGCTGGCGCTGCTCGAAGGTTCACCCAGCCTGGCCGAAGCTCCGCTGGTGATGCCGCTGCTGGGTTAGTCTTCGGTGGCGGGTGCGGCGTCGGTCGGCCCGCCATAGAGCCGCGCGGCATCGGAGCCGGCGGGTGTTTCGGGCAGTGCGGCAAAGTCGACCATGATGGCAGGCGGCGGGACGCTGCCGAATTTCATGCATACCGTATAGGCACTGCAGGGCTTCAGACCGCTCACATCGGGTGCGCGGGGCGCTCCGCTTCCCGTAACATCGGTGTCTGCCCGGGTCGGGGCATCGACCATAAAGCGTTCGCCCGATTCCCATTCGCGGCACACCACGATGGTATCGGGATCGCTGTTCTCGTCGATAGCGGCGCAGGGATCGGCGGCCTCGGTCGGCAGGATGCTCCAGCTGGTGGCCGCATTGTCGATCACTTCTTCGGCAGTGATGACGGGTGAACCAGCCGCGTCATCCTGGCCTTGCGCCAACTGCGGGAACAGGGCGAGAAGTGCAGTGGCGGCCAATAATCTCGACATCATTCGCACCCCGCACTAAGCCTCCGCCACCTTCCGCTGTGCGAGTGAATTGCCCATGAATGACCCAGCGAATGACCTGTCAACCCAGCCCGCCTCGCCGCTCGACCGGGTGCTGGTGATGGAGCTGGTCCGCGTGACAGAGGCCGCTGCCATGGCCGCCGCGCGGCTGGTCGGCCGTGGTGACGAGACCGCAGCGGATGATGCCGCGGTCAAGGCCATGCGCGCTGCATTTGATCTGATGCCGGTCGATGGCACCGTGGTGATCGGCGAAGGTGAGCGCGACCATGCGCCAATGCTGTATATCGGGGAAAAGCTGGGCGCGGCGCAGGCAAGTTCGGGCGGCACCGGCCCGGCCATCGACATCGCGGTCGATCCGCTCGAAGGCACCACCATTACTGCCAAAGGGGGCACCAATGCACTGGCGGTGCTGGCGATTGCCGGCCAGGGCTGCCTCCTCAACGCGCCTGACATTTATATGGAAAAGATCGCCATCGGCCCAGGCTATCCCGATGGCCTGGTCAGTCTGGCGTTCTCGCCGGAGGAGAACATCGCCGCCGTGGCAAAGGCCAAAGGCGTGGCCCCGGCCGAACTGATGGTCAGCGTGCTCGACCGGCCGCGCCATGCCGAACTGATCGGCAAGCTGCGCGCGATCGGCTGCGGGATCCAGCTGTTGCCCGATGGCGATATTGCCGGGGTGATGGCAACCGCCGATCCCGATTGCACGATCGACCTGTACATGGGCTCGGGCGGGGCGCCCGAAGGTGTGCTGGCGGCGGCAGCCCTGCGGTGCGTGGGCGGACAGTTCGAAGGCCGCTTGATGTTCCGCAATGATGCCGAACGCCGCCGCGCGCATGACTGCGGGATCACGGATTTCGACCGCATCTACCGGCTGGAAGACCTGGCGCGGGGCGATTGCATCTTTGCTGCCACCGGGGTTACCGATGGCTCGCTGCTGAAGGGCGTCACCTACCGCCGCCGCAAGGACGGGGGCGAACTGCTCACCACCGAAAGCGTGGTCATGCGGTCTTCCACCGGCACCGTGCGGTGGATCAAGGCCGATCATCGGGTGGGCTAGGTTCCAGCCATTTCCCCAATCACCCCGCGCCCGCAGGTTGCAATCATGTGACGCTGGTTTAGAGGCGATGGCATTCCCAATCCCTGCGGCGAATCCAGCACGCAACAAAAGGCCAGAGCCATGAAGATCATGTCCGGCAATGCCAACCTGCCGCTGGCGCGGGCGATTGCCGCCTATCTCGAAGTGCCGTTGACCGACGCCAGCGTGCGTCGCTTTGCCGATGAAGAGGTGTTCGTCGAAATCCACGAGAACGTGCGCGGCGAGGACGTGTTCGTGGTCCAGCCGACAAGTTTCCCGGCCAACGACAACCTGATGGAACTGCTGATCTGCATCGATGCGCTGAAACGCGCCTCGGCCAAACGGATCACTGCGGTGGTGCCCTATTTCGGCTATGGCCGGCAGGATCGCAAACCCGGCCCGCGCACGCCGATTTCGGCCAAGCTGGTGGCCAACCTGATCACCAAGGCCGGGGCTGACCGGGTGCTGGCGGTGGACCTGCATGCCGGGCAGATCCAGGGCTTCTTCGATATTCCGACCGACAACCTTTACGCTGCGCCGGTGATGGCGGCCGACATCCAGGCGCGGTATGGCGATGCCGATCTGATGGTGGTGTCGCCCGATGTGGGCGGCGTGGTCCGCGCCCGCGCGCTGGCCAAGCGGCTCGACAACGCCCCGCTGGCCATTGTCGACAAGCGTCGCGAGCGTCCGGGCGAGAGCGAGGTGATGAACATCATCGGCGATGTGAAGGGCCGCAACTGCATCCTGATCGACGACATCATCGATTCGGGTGGCACCTTGTGCAACGCGGCCGAGGCGCTGCTGGCAGCGGGTGCGAAAAGCGTGGCGGCCTATATTACCCACGGCGTGCTGTCCGGCGGCGCGGTGGCGCGGATTGAAGGCAGCTGCATGAAGGAACTGGTGATCACCGACACTATCCGGCCAACCGAAGCAGCCAGCGAAACGTCCAAGATACGCGTCCTCACCATCGCCCCGCTGGTGGGCGAGGCGGTGCGCCGGATCGCGGATGAAAGCTCGGTTTCGAGCTTGTTCGACTGATGCGCCGGATCACATTCTCGCTGGCCGTTCTGACCCTCACTGCAGCCTGCTCAACCGCGCCGTCCGGTCCGCAATCGGTGGCAGTCTATGCCCCGCCGCCCGGGATCAACCAGGTGCTGGAAGGGCCGATGGCCTCCAACCCCGGCCACTCGCTGATCGTGGGTGACCTCAATATGGCTCCCGGGGCGGAAATTCCGCGCCATTTCCACCACGGCGAGGAGTTCATCTATATCCTTGGCGGCAGCGCCAAGGTGTCCCGCGCCGGGCAACCCGACGTGGAACTGGGTGTGGGCGAGAGCGTGATCATCACGCCGGGTCTGGTCCACTGGGGTACCGCCGGGCCGGAAGGCATGCGCGCCATCTCGGTCTGGGTGAAGGATGATACCAGGCCGCTGCGCGAAATGGTGGCGCCTTGAAGGTGATGGCGTGAACCTTGCCGCCGAGATTGCTCTGGCCCACCGCCTGGCTGACGCCGCGCGGGCCGAGATATTGCCGCTGTTCCGCACTGCTGTATCCAGCGAGGCGAAGCTGGATTCCACCCCCGTCACCCTGGCCGATCGCAATGCCGAACAAGCCATGCGCCGCCTGCTCAAGGCCGAAGTACCGCAGGACGGAGTCTTCGGTGAGGAATTCGGCGTGGAGGAGGGCCGCTCGGGCCGCCAGTGGGTGCTCGATCCGATCGATGGCACCACGGCTTTCCTGGCGGGACGCGCCACTTTCGGCACGCTGATCGCGCTGCTGGTCGATGGCTTCCCCGTGCTGGGCATGATCGACCAGCCGGTGCAGCAGGAACGCTGGTTGGGTGTGGCCGGACAAGCTACCACGTTCAACGGCAAGGCGGTGTCCACCCGGGCCTGCCGCGAACTGGGTCAGGCCACCATCGCCACCACCGGGCCGCAGTACTTCAGCCAGCAGGAAGGCGAGGTGTTCATGGCACTGGCCGCCAGGACCGATCACAAGCGCATGGTGATGGGTGGCGATTGCTATAACTACGCCTGCCTTGCCAGCGGCCACATCGATGTGGTGTGCGAAGCGGGCCTGAAACTGCACGATTACGCCGCGCTGGTGCCAGTGGTTGAAGGCGCAGGCGGCCTGATGTGCGATTGGAACGGCGATCCGCTGCATGCCGGATCGCAAGGCCACGTGTTGGCGCTGGGCGATCCGGCGCGGCTGGAGGATGTGCTGGCGGCTATGGGGGGCAGTTGAGCGCCTCGCGTAGCTCTGCGCAGGACTCTGCTTGCCTTTTGCCTGCCACCTGCCTAATGGCCGCCGCTTCACTGACACGTGATTCATCTGCCGGTCTGGCCACAAGGGCTGCCAGGGCTGGTTGGACGTGTCCCTGCATTAGGAGACGAAAATGCCCAAGCTGAAGACCAAAAGCGGTGTGAAGAAGCGCTTCAAGATCACCGCCAACGGCAAGGTCAAGCATGGTGTCGCTGGTAAGCGTCACCGTTTGATCAGCCACAACGCCAAGTACATCCGCCAGAACCGCGGGACCAAGGTTATCTCCGATGCCGATGCACGGACGATCAAACTTTGGGCGCCCTACGGGCTGGGTTGAGGAGTACTAGAGCATGTCACGTATCAAACGCGGCGTAACCACGCACGCCAAGCACAAGCGGATCCTCGACCAGGCCAAGGGCTATCGCGGACGTCGCAAGAACACCATCCGCGTTGCGCGCCAGGCAGTCGAAAAGGCCGGCCAGTACGCTTATCGCGATCGCAAGGTGAACAAGCGCAATTTCCGCGCCTTGTGGATCCAGCGCATCAACGCTGCCGTCCGCGCCGAAGGCCTGACCTATTCGCAGTTCATGCATGGCACCAAGCTGGCCGGTATCGAACTGGACCGCAAGATCATGGCCGATCTGGCGATGAACCAGGCCGAAGCGTTCGGTCTGATCATCAAGCAGGCCAAGGCCGCACTTCCGGCATAAGGCTAGCGAATCCGGCAACGGATTGAAGAGAAAAATGGGGCGCGGATGGTTTGGGCCATCCGCGCCCTTCCCTTGTCCGGACCAGGCGATGAAGGGTCGATTCACCGTCTGGGCCGGGGGGCTTGTTCGGCCGACTTTGCGGCCGCCCTTGCCAGAACATCTTGTGTTGTCAGCAAGGAAGACCGGCAAGGCCAGGTTGCAACCCTAACCGGTCTTGTCATTTTTCCATCGCGATTGTCATCTTTACCTCGCAACATTTCACGCTACGCGGGAACCAAGTGTTTCGTCTGCGCGTAATCACGTTACGTCGGGCCACAAGCATGGCCGAAGGTGAGAACAGGGGGCTGGTCGCAAAAGTGCCGGGACAATTCGCCATCAATGTGCGCTTTTTCCGGCTGTCGCAGGAATTGCAGCCATACTTCACCGCGCTCTATTCATTCGAGATCGACTGTTCCGACGACCTGATGGTGCATGATCTGTTGCATCCCGAATGGGCGGCCATGCGCTTTACCCAAAGCGGTGATAGCCCGGCGGCCGCGATTACCCCGGGGGAAATCCACCCCACGGCTCCTTTCGTAGTCAGCGGGCCAACCAGCCGCGCGATCAAGTTCGGCCTCAAGCGATCACGCATCTGGGGGCTGGGATTGCAACCGGCCGGCTGGGCCAAATACGTTGCGCTGCCGGCCAGCCAGTTGGCCGACCAGATCGTCGATGCGCGCACCATCCCGGCCTTCGCACCCTTCCTGCCGCTGCTCGGAAAAGTGCGCAACGCCAAGACCGGCTTTGACGAAACCGCGCGCCGCATCAACGCCCGCCTGCTCGATCTCGATGCGCGCAGTGCCCCGGTCCATCCCGCGGTGCTGGCACTGCAGGAATCCCTGCGCGATCCCGAAATTGCTGATGTGGAACAACTGGCCGTCAAGCTGGCTATCGGGCGCCGCTCGCTGGAGCGGTTGTGTTCGCGCTATTTCGGGTTTCCGCCAAAGCTGCTGCTGCGCCGCCAGCGGTTCCTGCGCAGCCTGGCGCGGTTCATGCTTGCCAGCCCTGACGACGGAGCGGTCAACAACTGGTCCACCGCGCTCGATGTGCAATATTACGACCATGCCCATTTCGTGCGCGATTTCCGCAGTTTCATGGGCATGACGCCGACCGAATATGCCGAGGCACCGCATCCGATCCTCGATCGGATCATGGCCCAGCGGATGGCTGATCAGGGTGCCGCACCGCAAACCGACATGCCCACTGTCCTGCGCTATGCCGGGCAGGCCCGCAGCGGCGAATAGGCTGCACGCCCGATCGCCTGACGATTAAGACTTGGGTGCGCGGCGCTTGGCCGCTAACAGGCGCGCCAGCCGTTTGTGTGCCTGACCGGAAAACCCCAAGTTCAAACCATGTCCGATATCGAAACCTTGAAGAGCCAAGCCCTTGCCCGCATTGCCGATGCTGCCGACCTCGCCGGGCTGGAAGCCTTGCGCGTCGAATTCCTCGGCAAGCAAGGCAGCATTTCCGGCCTGCTCAAGACCCTGGGCGGCATGAGCCCGGAGGAGCGGCAGGAGAAAGCGCCAGCAATCCAGGCCCTGCGTGAAGCGGCAGCAGATGCCCTGGCGCAGCGGAAAGCCGCCTTCGAGGCGGAAGAACTGGCCCAGCGCCTCGCCACCGAGAAGGCCGACCTGACTCTCCCCGCGCCCCAGGCGGCTCCGGGCAGCGTGCATCCGGTCAGCCAGGTGATGGACGAACTGGCGGAGATATTCGCCGACTTGGGGTTTGCTGTCGCCACCGGCCCCGAGATCGAGGACGACTGGTACAATTTCACCGCGCTAAACATGCCCGAAAGCCATCCGGCGCGGGCAATGCACGATACGTTTTACTTCCCCGACGCCGCCCCCAAGGGCGGCCGCATGCTGCTCAGGACACATACCTCGCCAGTGCAGGTCCGCACCATGCTGGCCGAAGGCGCGCCGATCCGCATCATCGCGCCGGGCCGGGTCTATCGCAGCGACAGCGATGCCACCCACACGCCGATGTTCCACCAGGTCGAAGGGCTAGTAATCGACAAGGACATCCACCTCGGCCACCTCAAATGGACGCTGGAAACCTTCCTCAAGGCGTTCTTCGAAACTGACGATATCGTGCTGCGGCTACGCCCGAGCTACTTCCCCTTTACCGAGCCTTCGGTGGAAGTGGACGTAGGCTTTGCCATCGAAAACGGTCGCCGGGTTCTCGGCGGCAGCGGCGATGCGCCGGGGCATGGTTGGATGGAACTACTCGGCAGCGGCATGGTCAACCGCAAGGTGATCGAAATGTCGGGCCTCGATCCTGATGAATGGCAGGGCTTTGCCTTCGGCGTTGGCGTCGATCGGCTGGCCATGCTGAAATACGGCATGGACGATTTGCGCGCCTTCTTCGACGGCGACGTGCGGTGGCTGGGGCACTATGGCTTCTCGGCCTATGACCAGCCGACGCTTTCCGCCGGTGTTGGAGCCCGAGGAGGTATGGGCGCATGAAGTTCTCGCTCGAATGGCTGCGCTATTTCCTCGACACCGAAGCTTCGGTGGCCGAAATTTCCGCCAAGCTGAACGCCATCGGCCTTGAGGTTGAGGGGATCGAGGATCCGGCGGACAAGCTGGCAGGTTTCCGCGTGGCCCATGTGCTGACCGCCAGACCGCACCCCGATGCCGACAAGCTGCAGGTGCTCACCGTCGATACCGGGGAAGGCGATCCACTGCAGGTAGTATGCGGCGCGCCCAATGCCCGCGCGGGCATGAAGGGCGTGCTCGGCACGGCCGGCGCAGTGGTCCCGGCCAATGGCATGGTGCTGAAGAAGAGTGCCATCCGCGGCCAGGAATCCAACGGCATGATGTGCTCCACCCGCGAGCTGGAGCTGGGCGATGACCACGAAGGCATCATCGAACTGCCCGCCGATGCGCCGGTGGGAACGCCGTTTGCGCAATATCACGGCACCAGCCCTGTGTTTGACGTGGCGATCACCCCCAACCGGCCCGATTGCATGGGCGTTTACGGAATTGCGCGCGATCTGGCAGCGGCGGGGCTGGGTTCGCTGAAACCCTTGCGCGATGACAAGATCGAGGGCGCCTATCCTTGCCCGGTCGAGATCCGCACCGATGATGTGGATGGCTGCCCGGCATTTTTTGGCCGTGTAATTAGGGGTGTAGCCAACGGTGCCAGCCCGGAATGGATGCAGGCGCGGCTGAAATCCGCAGGCCAACGCCCGATTTCCGCGCTGGTCGACATCACCAACTACATGATGCTCGCCTTCGGGCGACCGGCGCACGTCTATGATCTGGCCAAGCTCAGCGGCCCGGTGGTCGCGCGCCGTGCGCAGGATGGCGAGCAGGTGCTGGCGCTGAACGAGAAGACCTATACGCTCGATTCCAGCATGACCGTGATCGCCGATGACAATGGCGTGCACGACATTGCCGGGATCATGGGCGGCGAGCATTCCAGCGTCCAGCCGGGCACGACCGACGTGCTGCTCGAAATCGCCTACTTCAACCCCGAGACTATCGGCGTGACCGGTCGGAAGCTGGGCCTGGCGACCGATGCCCGCACCAGGTTCGAGCGCGGGGTCGATCCGGCCTGGCTCGATGGCGGGCTGGACGGGCTGACCAGCCTGATCCAGCGGATCTGCGGCGGCGAGGCATCGCATGTGGTTCGCGCAGGCATTCCGCCGAGCGAGGCCAAGACGGTATCATACGACCCCGAGCTGGCCCGGAAGCTGGGCGGCGTGGCAGTGAGCGAGGCTGAACAGCGCCGCATCCTGGCCGCGCTCGATTTTTCTGTCTCTGACGATTGGACGGTCACTGTTCCCCTGCGGCGCCACGACATCGAAGGCGCGGCAGACATCGTGGAAGAGGTTGTCCGCATTCACGGGCTCGACCATGTCGCCAGTGTTCCGCTGACCGGCAATGTCGGCGTGGCCCGGCCCACCGCCACCCCGGCGCAGGCGCTGGAGCGGCGCTTGCGGCGGGCAGCGGCCGGGCGCGGGCTGAACGAGGCGGTGACCTGGTCCTTCCTCCCCGTGCCCCATGCCGAACACTTCGCATCCGGCCCTCTCTGGGTGCTCGACAACCCGATCAGCGAGGACATGAAGGCCATGCGCCCCTCGCTCATCCCCGGCCTGCTGAGCGCCGCCAAGCGCAACCGCGATCGCGGCGCAGCGGGCCTGCGGCTGTTCGAGATCGGCCGCCGCTATTTGCGCAGCGCCGATGGCAGCAGCGACGAGCGGGCGACCCTTGGCGTGGTGCTGGCAGGCGAGAAGACCCCGCGCGGTTGGGCAACCGGCAAAGCGGCGATGTTCGACGCCTTCGACGCCAAGGCCATGGCGCTGGCCCTGCTGGCCGAGGCTGGCGCTCCGGTCGGAAACCTGATGGTGATGGGCGAGGCGGGCGACCAGTTCCACCCCGGCCAGTCCGCCACCCTGCGGCTTGGCCCCAAGACCGTGCTGGCACGCTTCGGCGCGCTGCATCCGGCCACGCTGGCAGCGTTCGACATCGAAGGCCCGGTGATGGCAGTGGAGCTGTTCCTGGATCCCATTCCGCAACGCAAGGCGAGCGGGTTTGCGCGGGCCACCTATGCCCCTCCTGCCCTGCAAGCGGTCAGCCGCGATTTCGCCTTCCTGGTGCCAGCCGACCTGCCCGCCGCCGACCTGCTTCGTGCGGTCAAGGGCGCGGACAAGGCCAGCATCGTCGATGCCCGCCTGTTCGACCTGTTCGCCGGTCAAGGCGTGCCCGAGGGTAAGAAGTCGCTCGCGGTGGAAGTAACGCTGCAACCGGGCGAAAAGAGCTTCACCGATGCCGAACTGAAAGCGATTTCGGACAGCGTAGTGGCGGCTGCCGCCAAGCTGGGTGGGGAGCTGCGCGGCTAAGCCGCCAGAACAGATCATGACCTCCAATCGCCGCACCTTCGCCATCATCTCGCATCCAGACGCGGGCAAGACCACGCTGACCGAAAAGCTGCTGCTGCAAGGCGGCGCGATCCATCTGGCGGGCGAGGTGAAGGCTCGCGGGCAAGCCCGCCGTGCCCGGTCTGACTGGATGAAGATCGAGCAGCAGCGGGGGATTTCGGTCACCAGTTCCGTGATGACCTTCGAGCGTGGCGGGATCACCTTCAACCTGCTCGACACCCCGGGGCATGAGGACTTTTCCGAAGATACCTACCGCACGCTTACCGCGGTCGATTCCGCCGTCATGGTGATCGATGCGGCCAAGGGGATCGAGCCGCAGACGCGCAAGCTGTTCGAAGTCTGCCGTCTGCGCAGCGTGCCGATCATCACCTTCGTCAACAAGGTGGACCGCGAAGGCCGCCCGGTGTTCGAACTGCTGGACGAGATTGCCGATATGCTGGCGCTCGATGTCAGCCCGCAGGCCTATCCCATCGGTATGGGCGGGCAGTTCGAGGGAGTGCTGGATTTTGCAACCGGCAATGTCGCGCGGCCCGAAGGACCAAGCCGCGAATTCCTCGGCAAGGTGGATCACGCCCCGACCATACCCGACCAGTGGGCCGAGGAAGTGGAGCTGGCGCAGATCGGCTATCCCGAATTCGATCTGGAAGCCTTTCTGAGCGGTGACCTGACTCCGGTCTATTTCGGCTCGGCGCTGAAGAATTTCGGCGTCACCGACCTGATCGATGCGATCGCCCGCATCGCCCCACCGCCGCGCCCGCAGCCCGCGGGGGACATCATGATCGACCCCAGCCGTGATGAGGTGACCGGCTTCATCTTCAAGGTCCAGGCCAACATGGACCCCAACCACCGCGACCGGATCGCGTTTATGCGGCAGGTCTCGGGTACGTTCAAACGCGGCATGAAGCTGGTGCCTTCGGGCCTTGGCAAGCCGATCGCGATCCACAGCCCGATCCTGTTCTTTGCGCAGGACCGCGAACTGGCCGATACCGCCGAAGCGGGCGACATCATCGGCATTCCCAACCACGGCACGCTGCGGGTGGGTGATACGCTGAGCGAGAAGAACACGGTCCGCTTTACCGGCCTGCCCAACTTCGCACCGGAAATCCTGCGCCGTATCCAGCTGGTCGATCCGACCAAGACCAAGCAGCTGCGCAAGGCGCTGGATGACCTGTCCGAAGAAGGCGTGATTCAGGTATTTTATCCCGACATCGGCAGCCAGTGGATCGTCGGCGTGGTGGGACAGCTGCAGCTGGAGGTGCTGGTTTCTCGGCTGGAGGCGGAATACAAGGTCGAGGCCGTGCTGGAAGCATCGCCATTCTCCACCGCGCGCTGGATCAAGGGCAGTGAGGCCGGCCTGAAGACCTTCGCCGAATTCAACCGCAACAACCTGGCGCGTGATCGTGATGGCGATCTGGTGTTCATGGCCCGCAGCCCGTGGGACGTGAACTATGCCGCCGAAAAGAACCCCGACCTGACGTTCAGCGCCACCAAGGAGAGGTGACAACCCCTCCGGTCGCCCATAGGTTGGAGCAATGGCCGAATTTTCCGATGAACTGAGTCCGGCGCACCAGGCGATGATTGCTGCCCAGCCGGTGTTCTTCGTGGCCACGGCAGCACAAGACGCGCGGATCAACCTGTCGCCCAAGGGCTATGACGCTTTCCGCGTGTTGACGCCCACGCGCGTGGCGTACCTCGATCTGGGCGGATCGGGTAACGAGACCAATGCCCATCTGCTGGCAGATGGGCGCATCACGCTGATGTTCTGCAATTTCCAGCAACCGGCGCAGATCCTGCGGATCTATGGCCGGGGCCAGCCGGTTTTGCCGTGGGAGCGCGGATGGGATGAACTGGCAGCCCGGTTCACCCTGCTGCCCGGCACCCGGCAGATCTTCGACGTGGCGGTGGAAAGCGTACAGACCAGTTGCGGTTATGGTGTCCCGCTGATGGGCCTTGAGGCCGAGCGACAGACGCTGGTCAAACTGCATGCCCGGGCCGATCCGCAGGAATGGGCCTACAAGCACCGCAACCGCCGCGAGAGCATCGATGGCCTGCCCACGCGGCCCACGGATCGCTTCATTGCTGGTACTGCCGGATGGGCTGCGCCCGAAGGCGGATGATGCGGCTCACCTTTGGCAGCTACAATATCCACAAGGCAGTGGGGATCGACCGGCGGCGCGATGCTGACCGGATCATCCGCGTGCTGCACGAGATGGATGCCGATGTCGTAGCCCTGCAGGAGGCCGATCTGCGGTTCGGCTCACGCATGGCGGTACTGCCGCGCGTCCTGCTGGAGGAATCGGGCTGGCACGTGGCGCCGCTTACGATGCGGGTGGGCGGCATGGCCTGGCACGGCAATTCGATCATCGTGCGGCGCGGGATCGAGATCATCGGCGCGGCACCCATCGTGCTGCCCTCGCTCGAACCGCGCGGGGCAGTACATGCGCGGCTGGCCAAGGACGGGCGCGAGTTCGAGGTGGCGGGCATGCACCTTGACCTGTCCGGCCTGCTGCGGCGCCGCCAGATCGAGGCGGTCTGCGCGGTCATGAAGCTGGGCAGGCTGCCGGCAGTGATCATGGGCGATCTCAACGAATGGTCGCCCCGCGGCGGATCCTTGCGGGCTTTTGCCGACGACTGGACCGTGCTTGAACCGGGTCGTTCGTTTCCCGGCCGCCGGCCCCTGGCCGCGCTCGACCGGATCGTCCACTCGGCGCACTGGACCTGCGGCAAGTCCGAAGTGCACCACAGCGCCTTGGCCGTCAGTGCATCAGACCACCTGCCCGTTCGGGCCGAGCTGGAAATGAGTGCCTAGAATTTGGCAATAGTATACATGACAAAGCAGTTCAAATCTGATAGTGATTCGAGCTACGATGCCGACACAGAAATCACGCCTGCGATGGTGAGGGCTGGGGTGGAGGCGAGTTACGAGGTGGGCGTGGGTGACCTCGCTTACTTGGTTCGGGTGATTTACATGGCGATGGAAAATGAGCGCCTAGGTGTGCTCAGGTAATGTTGCAGCTTCATCAAGCAGCATACTAAGGTAGGCGATCATAAGGTTTGCTACGGTCGCCGGTGAATTGAAAACGATGGGCCTATCCAAATGCATGGATGGCGGGTGAAAGCTATCATTGAAGCGGTTGTCTTTGACGATCACCAATTCCATTCGAGGCTCGACCAACTCCATCGCGCTCACTGATTCAGGCGTGGTTGTCTGGGGGTTGCGGATGTGGACCTTCCCTTGAGAGTCCACCATCATCTCGAACGAGGTGTTAATCCTCTCCGCACCTTCGGCCATGTGGACATTCAGGCGGCTGCCTGTTTCCGCGACCACGTAGTCAAGTCCGTGCTCGTCAGTGTCACGGGCGTGGTGAATGTAGGATAGTAGAGGGTCTTTGCGGCGTTCGTGCCTTTTGCGACCGAACCAAGGCTCACTGGTCTTACAGCCCTTGGCTCCTTGTTCCAGTTTGCTGTAGAAGCGGCTCGATTGCGAAAGAAAATCCGACCATGCGCGACTGTATGCCTTTGGGCCAGATGCGAGATCTAGCTTTTCGGCGGCAGCCTTCGCGAGTTCAAGGTGATCTGCGGCTTTGCTAAGGGCGACTTTCTTCATGACTAACACCGATCACGATAAAGAGGACGAAGTGCTGAAGCGGATGCTGAAGACACCGCCGAAGCCGCACACGGAAAAAGGGGGCAAGCCGAAGCCTGCCCCCTCCAAGGTTAGGCGGCGCGACGGCCAGTAATATGGCAACCGCGCTTTCCAGTATTTACCTCTGAAACGCGCCCCTGGTTGATCCCCAGGTCCGCCGCAATATCATGCTGGAAATCGCCCGCACGCAGGCGCTCCCAAATCTTGCGGATAGTTTCGTCAGTCATTTTCGCGCGTTCGCGCTTTGTTGTGCGTGCCATGAGATTATCTCCGTTCAAGGCACGATCTGAAAGCTTGACGGGCGAGTCCCTGTAAGCGTATTGCTTACAACGGTCAGGACATCTCCAGCCTCGCGCTTTCAGAACCAGTTTCTGCGAGGCTCCCCTGATCGGAAGGCCCACCGGTAGGACGGTGGGCTTTCGTCATTTCAGAGTAGACCCCTTAGGATTCCGCGTATCACCGCGCAAAGCAAGCCTCGGCACGGGTTATCCCCCGCCCGACCTCTTGCGCTTCTCACCCTTGCGGGGTGGCGGCTTAAGCCTGTCAGGCTTGGACTGCACCAATCCGCCGATAGGTCAGGCGCTTGCCACGGCTGCCCATGAGCGCTTCTTCCGAGCGCTCGAAGTCGTTCAGGCCACGGGTGTTATAGCGGAAGTCGAACTCGGTGATGTAGCGCTTCAGGTGGGTTTCGCTGACATGGTGATAAACGCCAGTGATGCCGCGCTTCAGGATCGAGAAGAAGTTTTCAACGGTGTTGGAGTGGAAGTAGGTAGCGCGGCCATATTCGCCACGCGAGTGAGCGACCACACCATGCCCCACGAACTCCTTGCCGACCGTCTTATAGCCGCTGTGTTCGTCAGTCATAAGCCAGCTACCGCGATCCGCGTTCGTAACCAGAACGTGGCGCAGGGTGTTGGCGGTGACATTGGCGACATGGAACGAACGAACCTTACCGTCACGCTCCACCAGTGACACGACAGGCTGCTTGTCCTTGAACGGGCTGACACGGTTGCCACCGCGTGCCTTGCGGACATGCTGGTGGCGATTGGTCACCTTGCCGCCGATGTAGGTTTCGTCCGCTTCGATGGTCTTGCCGTAGCCACCAATCGGGGTGGTGTCGGTGTCCTTCATGGCTTCACGGATGCGGTGCATCATGAACCATGCAGTTTTGTAGGTAACACCGAGCATACGGGCCATCTGGTGGCCGCTGATGCCCTTCTTGCTAGCGCACAGCATATGGTTGGCAAGCAACCACTTGTTGAGCGGCACCTTGGAGGACTCGAATACGGTTCCGACCGTGACAGTATATTGCTGGCGACAGTCATTGCACTGGACCACGCCCTTACGAATAACACCTTCAGGGTGAGCCTTGGTCTTGCGGCCCTTCTGGGCAGGCAGGCGCTTGGCATTGAACGAACCACAATGCGGACAGAACGGACCATTCGACCAGTGCAGCGCCTCAAGGTGCTCGCGGGCTGCGTCTTCGTTCTGAAAGCGGGGTGCGAAAATATCCATGTCGGTTCTCTCTGTCTGTGAGCCGACAATGCCTATTCAAGCTTGCTTTGTCAAGTATACAATTGCCTAGAATTTAGGCAACTGCCCAAGTTTCAGGCTCGTCGGCGGGCGCGCCAAGGCGGTCATAATCATTAACACGCGGTAAACGCCTAGCTGGGTGAAACTGGCACGGCGTTTGCATTGTATCCCTGTGGCCGGGACTTTGTCCGGTAAGCAACAGGGGTCAGTGATGAAATTCATCATCGCCATCATCAAACCGTTCAAGCTCGACGAAGTGCGTGAAGCACTCGGCGCCTTGGGCGTTGCGGGCATGACAGTGTCCGAAGTCAAGGGCTTCGGCCGGCAGAAGGGGCAGACCGAGATTTATCGCGGCGCCGAATATTCGGTGAACATGCTCCCCAAGGTGAAGCTCGAAATCGCTGTCAGCGACGAGCTGATGCCCAAGGTCGTCGAAACCATCCAGGCAACTGCCAGCACGGAAAGCATCGGCGACGGGAAGATCTTCGTTCTCGACCTGATGTCGACCACGCGGATCCGCACCGGCGAAACCGGCGAGACCGCGCTTTGAGCGGCGCTTTCGGACAAAGGGGTAATACTATGATCCGCAAACTACTTTATGGCACGGGGGCCATCGTCGCCTCCGGTTTCGCAGCCACCGCTGCATTTGCACAGGAGGCGGCCGAGGTGGCCGCTGAAACTACCGCCGCCGTGGTCGAGGCAGCTCCGGCTGCTGCCGTGGCCTTCACGCCGACTGCCGACATGGTCAACAAGGGTGACGTCGCCTGGATGATGGTCGCCACGGCATTCGTGCTGATGATGTCGGTTCCGGCGCTGGCGCTGTTCTATGGCGGCCTCGTGCGCACCAAAAACATGCTGTCTGTCCTGATGCAGGTCCTCACCATCGTTTGCGTTGCTGCGCTGGTGTGGTTCGCATGGGGCTATTCGATGGCTTTCACGTCCACCGGCTCTCCCTTCCCGTCGCTGTTCGGCGGCCTCGACAAGGCGTTCCTCGCCGGGGTCGATGTAACCACGCTGGCGGCTACCTTCTCGAACGGGGTCTACCTGCCGGAACTGGTTTTCGTGATGTTCCAGATGACCTTCGCCTGCATTACGCCGGCGCTGATCGTCGGTGCATTTGCGGAACGCGTGAAGTTCACCCCGCTGATCATCTTTGTCGTTGCCTGGCTGACGCTGGCCTATTTCCCGATCGCACACATGGTGTGGTATTGGGCTGGACCGGACTTCCTGCCGACTGCGCCGGACGACATGGGTTATCTGTGGGGTATGGGCGCGCTCGACTTTGCCGGTGGCACCGTGGTGCACATCAACGCGGGTATTGCCGGCCTGATCGGTTGCCTGGTGATCGGCAAGCGCGTCGGCTTCAAGACCGAAGCCATGCCGCCGCACAGCCTGGTGATGACCATGATCGGTGCTTCCTTGCTGTGGATCGGCTGGTTCGGGTTTAACGCCGGATCGGCGCTGGAATCGAATGCCTTTGCCGCACTCGCCTTCATCAACACTTTCGTGGCAACTGCTGCGGCCGGTGCGACCTGGGCGATCATCGAGCAGATCGTCCACAAGAAGCCTTCGCTCCTTGGCGGCGCTTCGGGTGTTGTGGCCGGCCTGGTTGCGATTACTCCGGCGGCGGGCTTTGCCCATCCCGGGACCGCGATCATCCTGGGTGCGGTTGCATCGCTTGGCTGCTTCTTCTTTGTCACCACGGTGAAGTCGAAGCTGAAGTATGACGACACGCTCGACGTGTTCGGCATCCATGCGGTCGGCGGCATCATCGGTGCCATCGCTACGGGCATTGTTGCCGACCCCGCTCTGGGTGGTCAGGGCTGGATCGACTACACCGCTCCGGTTGCTGTGGCCGGTGTCTATGACATGGCGAGCCAGGTGGTGACCCAGATCAAGGCCGTTGCGGTTACTGTGGCATGGACCGGGGTGGTTTCCGCCGCGCTGTTCCTGATCCTCAAGTACACCATCGGGCTGCGTCCCACCGCCGAAGTCGAGACCGAAGGCCTCGACATCAACGAGCACGGTGAGCGCGCTTACAACTACTGACAAGTTTGGTGGAACCGGGACCTTCTCCTCTCTCCCACCCGGTTCCGCCTCCCCACGTTCCTCCTGCGAACGTACAAACTATTGGGCCGGGGCCAGCCGCTCCGGCCCTTTTTTGTTGCTTGGCGCGCGGGCAGGTTCATTATAGGCGCTCGGCCACGGGCGGCCAGTTTGCGCCGCAGCCGTGCCAATGAAGGGGGCAACGATGAAGCTCGTGATTGCGGTGATCAAGCCGTTCAAGCTGGAAGAGGTGCGTGAGGCGCTGACCGGAATCGGCGTGGCCGGGATGACGGCTTCGGAAGCCAAGGGCTTCGGCCGCCAGAAGGGCCAGACCGAGATTTATCGCGGTGCCGAATATGCCGTCAACATGCTGCCCAAGGTCCGGCTGGAAATCGCCACCAGCGATGCCCTGGCACCCAGCGTGGTCGAAACGATCCGCGCAACTGCCAGCACCGACACGATCGGCGACGGCAAGATCTTCGTGCTCGACTTGCCCGAAGTCGTCCGCATCCGGACCGGCGAATCCGGCGAGCTGGCGTTGTAACTCAACCAATTCTGGCAACTGCACACCAAATCGCTGCGCCGGTGAGCGCGATCGGGCCCGCCAAAAATGAATTTGCGGGATTGGGCGGCGATATGTTGCAAATCTGCCACCATTAGGCAGAAATGCCATCCAAGCTGCCCGAAAACCACGCTATTCAGCGATGTTGGGGAACCGTTCATCTGCCGGGCCCTTAGGGGGATCAAGGGCAATGACCGGCTTAACGCCAACGTTCTGATGGCTCGATCGATTACTTGCGGTTGCCACTGCTAAGCTGTGCAATTATGAAGTCCGACAAAGTTTCAAAGGGGAAATAAGACATGAGAAAGATTGCGCTCTGCCTCGGCGTTGCGGCAGCTGCCATTGCAGCTCCTGCGATGGCACGGGATGGACAGGGTTATTTCGGCGTTGATGCCGGTGCCGTGTTCCCGAATGAATATACCCACACCATCATCACCCCCACTGGCCCGTTCGAAGACGCTGTTCTGATCGAGAACACGAACGGTTGGGAGCTGGGTGGCCAGCTCGGTTACGACTTCGGCATGATCCGCACCGAACTGGAAATGGCCTACAAGGAATGGGATCCCGAGATCCTTTCCTCGACCGTCGTCGGCGTCCCCGGTGGTGGTCTTGGTAACCTGGTCACCGGTGTGTTCGATACGGACGGTGAAACCCGCCTGGTTTCGGTGATGGCCAACGCACTGCTCGATTTCGGCGGCGATGATGGCATCGGCTTCTCGATCGGTGGTGGTGCAGGTCACGTCTGGATGAGCGGCGAACAGCGGATCGCTGTAAGCGGCCCAGGCTTCTACGACGAAAACGATCACACCTGGGCATGGCAGGGCATTGCCGCCCTGCGCGTCCCGGCGAGTGAGAACTTCGACATCGGCCTGAAGTACAAGTACTTCAACACCACCCGGTTCGACATCCGCGACACCGATGGCCGTCTGAACCAGTTCGACCTGGCGACGCATTCGGCGCTGATCAGCCTGATCTACAACTTCGGTGGTGCGGCAACTCCGCCTCCTCCTCCGCCGCCGCCGCCGCCTCCCCCGCCGCCGCCGCCTCCGCCCCCGCCGCCTCCGCCTCCGCCGCCTCCGCCGCCGGTCGTGCGTTGTAACCAGGGCCCGTACATCGTGTTCTTCGACTGGGATCAGTCGGTGATCACGCCGGAAGCTGCCACGGTGCTGGATTCGGCCGTGACTGCCTATGGCAACTGCGGCACTGCCTCTATCATGCTGGCCGGTCACGCTGACCGTTCGGGTTCGACCCAGTACAACGTGGGTCTGTCGGAACGTCGCAACGCGGCTGTCCAGCAGTACCTGGGTGGCAAGGGTATCCCGGCTGCTCGCATCTCGAGCGAAGCGTTCGGTGAAAGCCAGAACCGCGTGCCTACCGCAGACGGTGTCCGCGAACTGCAGAACCGCCGCGTGGAAGTCACCTACGGCCCCGGTTCGGGCCGCTAAGGTACTGCCTCAGGGCACAAGAAATACGGGGCCGGGGGGAAACCTCCGGCCCCTTTTTTTATGCTCGCTTGGATGGCTCCATGGACGCCGGAAGATTGTGGTTCCAAGCGCGGCTCACAGGCTCTGCGGCTCCGTCACAACCGCGCATAAATCACCCCGGTCACGCTAAGGCGCCGGGTGGGATTGTGCAGAACCCCATCGGCTAGCGTTTCCCTGCCGCCGCTTGCCCTGTGATCAATCGGTCCCGGACGCGCGTTCAGTCGACCGCGCGCGGATCATGTCCGAGGTTTCGCGGCTGCCATCATGGCTCCAGCCGGGTTCGCGCCACAGGTAAGACAGCTTGTGCCGCCAGGGTGCGCCCGCAACATCGCGCGCGATGGCCAGCCATTCATGGAATACCGTCTGCACGAGGTTGAACGAGCCCAGCTGGTGCACCAGACCATAGCGGATAGGTTCCTCGCGCACCTCGGGCGCAAAGGTGCCGAACAACCGGTCCCATACGATGAACGTGCCGGCATAATTGCGGTCGAGATACTTGCCGTTGGTGGCGTGATGCACCCGGTGGTGCGACGGGGTGTTCATTACCGCTTCGAACCAGCGCGGCAGGCGGCCGATGGCCTCGGTGTGGATCCAGAACTGGTAGACGAGATTGAGGCCGGCACAGGTAAGGATCATGCCGGGCTCGAAACCGACTGCGGCCAGTGGCAGGCGGAACACGAAAGTCAACGCCACGAATCCGGTCCAGGTCTGTCTGAGCGCAGTCGACAAGTTGTAGTGCTGGCTGGAATGATGGTTGACGTGGCTGGCCCAGAACCAGCGCACCCGGTGGCCCAGGCGGTGTTGCCAATAATAGGCCAGGTCATCCGCCACAAAACACAGACCCCACACCCACCAGCCCCAGCCGATCGCGAACGGGGCATAACCATGTACCCAGACCAGCATGGCGCTGGTAGCGCCTGCCGCCAGAGCTCCGGCCACGACCGAGCCGAGGCCCAGGCCGAGCGATACCGCCGTGTCGCGCGGTTCATAAGCGCGCAGCCGGTTGCGCGACCGCGCCCACACCATTTCGGCCATAATCAGCAGCACGAACACGGGAATGGCATAGGGCAGGGGATCAAAGCCGGTCATCCGCGCGCACCAACCAATCCGCGTGCCTGCGCAATCTGGGCCGCCCACTGCTCTGCCTCCGCGCCCAGAAGCAGCTGTACCGAAGAGTGACCGGTGGTGATCGTCAACCGGTCCCCCGCGCGCTCCACGCGGTCAAGTAGTCCCACTTCGCGAGCGATAAAATGCGCGCCATGGGGAGCAATCAGAGCGAACCGATCCCTGCCATCGCTCACCAGCGCGGCCGCGCGATTGCGATCAAGCGCAACTGTGCCAGGGATGAAACCGCCCGGCAGACCAGCAGCCAGCAATGCAGCTTCGTCAGCCCCATCCAGCTGCGGCTGCCCGCGAAAGCCGAGCCAGAAGGACAGCGCAACCAGCGCGATCACCGCCACGCTCGCGCCGATCAGCGGGAGCAGGCCCTGCATGGTTCAGCCCTTCGGCTGAGCTTGCGCCGCATAATGGTGCAGCGCTGGAGCAATCGGCGCGAGATCGTAACCTGCTGCGGCGGCGGCACTGGCAAGATCGCCGGGCGCGGCGCCCCTGCTGGCCATGGCGAGTGCCCACAGCAGCGTGGACCGCGTGCCCGACCGGCAATAGGCCAGCACCGGCCCGGTTGCCGAATCGAGCGCGTCCGCCATCTGCTCGACCTGGTCTTGGTCGAAGCCTGCGTGGGTGATCGGGATGGCACGATAGGCAAGGCCGTGGGACCGGGCAGCCTCGGCGATGGTGCCACCGCCGGTCTGGTCTGCGCTCTCACCTTCGGGGCGATTGTTGATGATCATGGTGAAGCCGCGCGCGGCCGCATCGGCCACATCGCCAAGCAAAATCTGCGGACTGGCCCACACCGTATCTGACAATTGCCTGAAATCGCTCATCTCGCACTCCATCTGGTCCACCGGGCACCCGCCCGCGAATATGGACCCACGTCATCCCTGCACAACAATGGCCGTGTGATGCAAGACCCAAGCGCGAGCGGCCAGCCCGCTGGAGCTGTCCGCTGGCCCGGCTTCCGGTCCGGTCTCCGGTTCTGTCTCGGACCTTGGTGCGCCGTTCCGGTGGGCGAATCTTAAATCGTTCGCCACGCGAAAAAATCTAGGATATAGGTCAAGGTACGAAGCGGTGGGCCTATCCGTCGTTTCCACTCGGCCGGATTGCGTCCGGGCCGCCGGGTGAACGACAAGGGCGGAATTGAAGGTTTATCGAATACATGGGTTACGACAGAGGTCGTCGCGGCCGGGGGCGCGACAAGCGGGATGGTTTCGGGGAAGAAGCGTTCGACCCGTTCGGTGGCGGCACTCCGCCTTCGTTCGGTGATAACGACTGGCGCGGCGGCGGAGGAGGCGGTGGTGATCGCTTCAGTGGCGGCGGCGGTGGTGGTGGCGATCGCTACAGCGGCGGCGGATCGCGCGGCGGCAGTGGTGGCGGTAGTGGCGGTTTCGCCAGCCGCGGCCCGGGCGGCGGCGGTGGCGACGGTGCCCCGCGCGGCGGCGGAATGCCTGCCCAGGTGGTCGGAACCGGCAAGGGCAAGGTCAAGTTTTTCAACGCAGCCAAGGGTTTCGGCTTCATCCAGCGGGATGAAGGCGGTGAGGACGTGTTTGTCCACATCAGTCAGGTCGAACGTGCTGGCCTGACGGCTCTGGCCGAAGGGCAGGAGTTGCAGTTCAACCTGGTGGATCGCGGCGGCAAGGTATCTGCCGCCGATCTGCAGGTGGTGGGCGATGTCATCGCTGCGCCGGAACGCGCAGCACCCCAGCGCGAGCTGACGGGCGAAAAGGCTGTCGGCACGGTCAAGTTCTTCAACGCGATGAAGGGCTTCGGCTTCATCACCCGCGATGATGGCAAGGAAGACGCCTTCGTGCATATCAGCGCGGTGGAGCGGTCGGGCATTTCCGGCGTCCAGGAAGGCGACCGTTTCGAATTCGATCTGGAAGTTGACCGACGAGGCAAGCACTCGGCTGTCAACCTGGCACCTGTCCGCGACTGATTCGCTGACGGAACTGGGGCAGGCGGCCGGGTTTGACCGGCCGCCGCACCCATCCTACACGATGGACATCACGCAGCGGCCAATTGGCCGCCATTTGTCGTTTCAGATTTGAGTTCGAAGGATCCCACCCATGCCTATCACCCCGCTCATGCCGGTCTATCCCCGGTGCGGCGTCCGGCCCGTCAAGGGCGAGCACTGTCACCTGATTGCCGAGGATGGCACGCGCTATCTGGATTTTGCCTCCGGCATCGCGGTCAACCTGTTGGGCCATTCGCACGAAGGGCTGATCGGCGCGATCCAGCGGCAGGCAGCTACCCTGATGCACGTGTCCAACCTGTATGGCAGTCCGCAGGGCGAGGAACTGGCGCAGCGACTGGTGGATGCAAGCTTTGCCGACACGGTGTTCTTTACCAATTCCGGGGCCGAAGCGGTCGAAGCGGCGATCAAGACCGCGCGCGCTTATCACCAGGCCGGCGGCGATACCACGCGGTACGAACTGATAACCTTCAACAACGCCTTCCACGGGCGCACGATGGCCACGATCAGCGCATCGAGCCAGGAAAAGATGCACAAGGGGTTCGCGCCGCTGCTGTCAGGCTTTCGCTATGTTGAATTCAACGATCTTGAAGCGGTGAAAGCGGCCATCGGCCCGCAGACGGCCGGCTTCCTGGTCGAACCAATCCAGGGCGAAGGCGGCATCCGCGTTGGCACGCCCGAGTTCATTACAGGCTTGCGCGAGCTGGCCGACGAGCATGACCTGATGCTGGTGTTCGACGAAGTCCAGTGCGGTGTCGCCCGGACCGGTACATTCTACGCCTATGAGCACTACGGCATCGAGCCCGATGTGCTCGCCACGGCCAAGGGCATCGGCGGCGGATTCCCGCTTGGTGCGTGCCTGGCCAGTGAAAAGGCGGCGCGCGGGATGACTTTTGGCACGCATGGTTCGACCTATGGCGGCAATCCGCTGGCAATGGCAGCAGGTACGGCGGTGATGGATGCGGTGGCCAATCCCGAATTCCTCGCCCAAGTGCGCGAGAAGGGCGAGCGGCTACGTACGCGACTGGAACAGTTCATCGGCAACTATCCGGATCTGTTCGAAGGTGTGCGCGGCATGGGCCTGATGCTGGGACTGAAGATGAAGAGCGAGCCGCGCCCGTTCATGGTCCATCTGCGCGACAACCACCAGCTGCTGACGGTGGCCGCAGGTGACGAGACATTGCGCGTGCTGCCGCCGCTGGTGATCGGCGAGGCCGAAATGGACGAGTTCTTTGAGAAGCTGTCGGCTGCTGCAGCGGACTACCAGCCGCCAGCAGCGGGGTGATGGCTGTGCGGCACTTCCTCGACCTGGCCGATGCGGGAGCCGACGATATCGCGGCCATGATCGGCGATGCGATCACTCGCAAAAAGGCGCGCGCTGGCTGGCCCAAGGGCAAACCCGATGCTGATGCTCCGCTGGCCGGGCGCGTACTGGCAATGGTGTTCGAAAAGAATTCCACCCGCACGCGCGTCAGCTTCGATATTGCCATCCGCCAGCTCGGGGGCACTCCATTGTTGCTCGACGCAGGAACGTCGCAACTTGGCAGGGGCGAATCGATTGCTGATACCGCCCGGGTACTGGGCCGGATGGTCGATGCGATCATGGTGCGGACCGACGATCACGCCAAGGTCGAGGAAATGGCCACCCATGCCGGGGTGCCGGTCATCAACGGTCTGACCGACCTGTCGCACCCGTGCCAGATCATGGCCGACTTGCTCACCATCATCGAGCACGGCAAGCCGCTGCCAGGATTGCACCTCGCCTGGTTGGGCGATTGCAACAATGTGATGAACTCGCTGGTCGAAGCGGCCGGCTTGATGAAGTTCGACATGCGTGTCGGTACGCCGCAAGGCTATGTGCCCGAACCGCGCTATCTCGATGCAGCGCGGGCTGCCGGAAGCACGATCACCGTCACGCAGGATGCTGCCGAGGCGGCGAGCGGCGCGGACGTGGTCGTAACCGATACATGGATTTCGATGGGTCAGGCCCACGCTGCCGAAAAGCTGGCCGAGCTGGCGCCGTTCCAGGTCAACGCACAGCTTATGGCGCGGGCGAAGCCCGATGCCAGGTTCCTCCATTGCCTGCCCGCCCATGTCGGCGAGGAAGTGACAGAAGAGGTGTTTGAAGGACCGCAGTCGGTCGTGTTCGACGAAGCGGAGAACCGGATTCACGCGCAGAAATCGGTGTTGCTGTGGTGTTTCGGCCTGCTGGGATCCGCCAGGGCGGGTTAACTTTCCGCCAGCGCTGCCTATATCGCCTGCCATGACAGAACCGACGCCCGCAGCGCACGAGACGAACTTCGACCGCATTCTCGGCTTCACCATTCCTGCACGCGACTGTCGCGGGCGGATCGTGCGGCTTGGACCGGTGCTCGACCAGATCCTTGGCGCGCATGACTACCCACCTGCGATCAAGCATGTACTGGCCGAAGCGCTGGTGCTCTGTGCGTTGATGGGGGGGCTGCTGAAGGAGCGCGATGACCAGCTCACGATCCAGGCCCAGGCCGAAGGCGGGGTGATTTCGCTACTGGTGTGCGATTACCGCAATGGCGAGCTGCGCGGCTACCTCAGCCATGATCCGGCGGAGTTCGACCGGTTGGGGGCCAACCCGACGCTCGCTGACCTGTTTGGCCAGGGCTATCTCGCGATCACTTTCGACATTCCTGCCAGTGACCAACGCTTCCAGGGCCTTGTACCGCTGGAAGGGGCTTCGCTGACCCACGCGGTCGAAGCCTATTTCGCGCAAAGCGAACAGGTGCCGACCTTGATCCGCACTGCCGTCAAGTCGGGCGCCGGAGGCTGTATCGCTGGGGGCATGCTGATCCAGCACCTGCCCGACGGCGAGGAAGGACGCGAGCGATTGCACGTCCGGTTTGACGAGCCCGAGTGGGAACACGTCAGCATTCTGGGTGCCTCGCTTCGGGCGGAGGAGATTATCGAACAGACTTTGTCACTGGAGCAGCTGGTCTGGCGCCTCTACCACGAGGAACCGGAAGTAAGGGTGGTCCAGGGAGATTATCTGACCAAGGGCTGTCGGTGCAGCCTGGCGCATTTCGAACAGGTCTTGGCGCGGTTTCCCAAGGAGGAACGGCGCGACATGGTCGATGAAAATGGCGTCATCCTGATCGATTGCGCCTTCTGTTCGAAGCAGTTTCCGGTTCTCGACTAAACCCGACTTCAACGGTTCGTCGCACACAGAGGTCAATTGGCCGTTCATATTCGATATGGTAGGGAGACCCAACCAAATCGATTGTGGTTCTGGCGCTAAGGAGGGTGGCATGTTCCGGACAAGACTGGTGCGCTTCGGCCTGCTTGCTGCCGTGACCCTGATCGGGGCGGCCCTTCCTGCTGCGGCCCAAGCCCCCGAACTTGCAATGCTCGATGCCCTGACTCGCGGAAGCTGGGATTTGCGGTCTCGCGCCGACAGCAGCCATCGGACCATTTGCGTCAGAACTGGCCGCGAACTGATCCAGCTCCAGCACCGGCAGCAGGGCTGCACGTCCTATGTCGTTGAGGATACCGCTTCGGTGGTCACTGTGCAGTACACCTGTCGCGGCGATGGCTATGGCCGCACCACGATCCGTCGGGAAGGCCCAGCCCTGGTGCAAATCCGCAGCCAGGGCACGCAGGGCGGCATGCCCTTCACGATCGAGGGCGAAGCGCGGCGCACGGGTTCCTGCTGAGAAGGGAATTCGGCAAGAGCCCTTGCCGATTGCGCCCCATCTGCCTAGCCGTGAGGCATGGCACAGCAGCATCCCAAGGCAGTCATCCTTCTGTCCGGCGGCCTCGATTCGATGGTGGCGGGTGGAATCGCGCGTGAGCAAGGTTTTGCGGTCAATGCGCTGACCATCGATTACAGCCAGCGCCACCGCCGCGAAATCTCCTCGGCCGTAGAAATTGCGCGGGAGCTCGGGGCAGAGCGGCACGTGATCCTGCCGCTCGATCTGTCGCAATTCGGGGGGTCGGCGCTAACCGATGACATTGCGGTACCCAAAGGCGGGGTGGAGCCCGAAGGCATTCCGGTGACCTATGTGCCGGCACGCAACCTGGTTTTTTTGTCCCTGACGCTGGCGTGGGCCGAAGCGATTGGTGCGCATGACATTTTCATCGGGGTGAACGCGCTCGATTATTCGGGCTACCCCGACTGTCGGCCCGATTTCATCGCCAGCTTCCAGGACTGCGCGCGTCTGGCAACCCGTGATGGGGTGCAGGGCAAGCCGTTCACGATCCACACCCCGTTGCAGTACTGGGGCAAGGCGCGGATTGCCGCCGAGGCTGCGCGTCTGGGCCTCGATCCGGGAATGAGCTGGTCGTGCTATGATCCCGCGCCCGATGGCCACGCTTGCGGCCTGTGCGATAGTTGCCGGTTGCGACAAAAGGGTTTTGCTGAGGCTGGCCTGCGCGATCCCACGCTTTATGCGGCCTGGCCGGACGAGGGTTGATGGTGCGGGCGGAGGGGGAACAGCGCGACGAACAAGACCGGGTCCCGGCCTATAGCTGGTATGCGTTGGGGGTGCTGTTCCTGGTCTACCTGGTCAATTTCGTCGACCGGCAGATCCTGTCTATCCTCGCCAACGACATCGGCGCGGATCTGGGGATCGACGATGCCCAGCTGGGTTTTCTCTACGGCACTGCCTTTGCCATCTTCTATGCGTTGTTCGGCATCCCGCTGGGGCGGTTGGCCGATGGCTGGTATCGCCTGCGACTGCTCAGCATGGGTCTAACACTTTGGTCCGCCATGACGATGCTGTCGGGCGCCGCCAGGAATTTCACCACTTTGACTGTTGCCCGCATCGGTGTGGGCGTGGGTGAAGCGAGCGCCAATCCTTGTGCCTACTCGCTGATTTCCGACTGGTTTCCCGCCCGCCTGCGCGCCACCGCGCTGTCACTTTATGCATCGGGGCTGTTTGTGGGCAGCGGCCTTTCGCTGGTCATCGGCGGCACAATTGTCGAGCGATGGAATGCCGCCTGGCCTGCGGGAGGAGCGCCGCTTGGTCTCGTCGGCTGGCAGGCAGCCTTTGTCATAGTAGGCCTACCCGGTTTGCTGCTGGCGGTCTGGGTGCTGACGCTGAAAGAGCCGGTGCGGGGCGCGATCGATGGGCGGGAAAGCGGCACCAACCCTCGCGCTTGGCCGGAGTTTTTTAGCCAGATCGTACAGATCGTTCCGCCCTTCACCCTGCTGGGAGCTGCGCGGCGCGGACACCGGGCACTGGCAATCAACCTGGCCGTTGCACTGGTGTTGGCCCTGTTGGCCTGGCTGGCTTCCGCATTGTTCGGCAATCTACCGCAATTCATCTTTGTCGGAATCGGCTTTTACGCCACGTTCAGCTGGGCCAGCGCCTTGCGGTCAAGCGACAGGGAAACATTCGCCCATACCTGGGGCTCGGCGGCGTTCACTGGCATTGTGACCGTCTATGCGGCGGTCTGCTACATCGGTTACACCATAACCTATTGGGCGGCACCTTATGCCGAACGGACTTTCGCCTTCAGCAAGACCGAACTGGGCATGGTGGTAGGCGCTCCCAACGCGCTTGGCGGGTTTCTCGGGGTCATCCTGGGGGGCTGGCTGGCCGACGTGTTGTCGCGTCGCCATGCCAGCGGACGGGCCATGGTATCGGTGATCGCACTGGTGGGATCGATGCCGCTGATCCTGGTTGGCTATACCACGCAATCGAGCACGCTATTTCTGGTTTGTAACTTTCTTGCCCAAGCTGCCACCGCATCGGCTCTTGGAGCTTGTGCGGCCGCCAGCCAGGCGCTTGTGAAGCCGCACATGCGGGGAACGGCAACGGCGATATTCCTGCTTGGCGCGACCCTTGTCGGCCTCGGCCTCGGGCCATTCGTGGCAGGCTATATCTCGACCAGTTCGGGCCAGTTATCGCTTGGTGTGATGGCGTCGCTGGTGGCCGTGGTGCCCGGCCTTGCCGCGCTGGCATTGGTGGTCCGGCGATATGGTCGCGCGCTGGCGGCAGTCGTTTAGGCGGCAGGCAGAATTCTGCTCACCACCAGGGCTGCGACCAGGCCTGCCACTGCACTGCGTGCCTGCGTATCGATGGTCAGCCCGCCACTCGGCATAGACACCGTGGTAGCAGCCTGCCAGCCATCGACATAACGCCGCGTCTGCCCGCTCGCCTCGTCGAACACCGCCATGCCGTTGCGCGGGGAGGCGAATAGCCAGTTGCCCGATTGCAGGCAGGCAAGTTCACCTTCGTGACCGACCCATGCGCCGACTGCCGAGGCGCCCACCAGCCAGCAATCGCCTTCTGTCGGGCTTGAAGGCGGCGCGCCAGCTTCGCCCAGAACCGCAGGGTGGAGTAGCATGTCGGTACGAGCGAGCGCCTCGTTGACGAAGAATTCCTTTTGCGCCTGGCCGGCAGCCGTGGCTGTGCTGTGGTCCGCGCAGGCTTTCAGGCTCGCCCGCCGAATAAAGAAAGGCATGCGCGCCGTTGGGCCAGGTCAGGCGGCGGAGCGAGGCTTCGAATTGCGGACGGAAGCCGTCGGCGCTGCAGGCCAAGATCCCGCTTTCTCCTTCCACCATGACAGATCGTGCCTCGCCAATCGATGATCCGACCAGTGCGATCCGGGCCTGGTGGTTGGCCCGGGCCACCATTCCTACCCATTCGGCCCCGGCCCTGGTCTTGCCGAACCCGCGCCCGGCACAGACCAGCCATACCCGCCAGTCGCCCGGCGGAGGAAGTTGTTCGGACCGGGCCCAGAATGGCCAGTACGTTGCCAGCTTGCGGGCATGGTGTTCGTCGAGTTGGGCCAAAAGGGTGCGGCGCGGTTTGCTGTCCTTGGCCAGCAACCAGCGCAGATCGTCAGCCGTCGGCATCGGGGTCGTCTTCTGCCAGTAGCAGCGCGATTTCGGATTCCCTTGCTCGCATACCGTCGAGCCGGGCGTTGAGTTCGGCGAGCACGCTTTCCTCGTCGCCGTGGCTGCGGATTGCCCGTTCACGCGCCACCGTTTCGCGATGCATCATCAGGATGCGCAAGGCGTTGGCGATGTCGAACTTGCGGTCTTCCTTGCCGGCCTCCACCCCCATGCGCAGGCGGTGGAGCGTTTCCAGTTCTAGCAGTTCATAGCCTTCGAGCAGGGCCTCGTACCACTTGCTGCGAAAGGCGGGCTCTTCGCGGCGGACCTTGTAGGCGCGGCTGGGGTTGATCCCGGCCTCGCGCGCTGCCGCGCTGACGTTGGAAGTTTCAGCCAGCGTATCGAGGAACAGTCCGCGCCAGTGGCGATCGAGCCCGGGCTTCTCGCCAACCTTCTGGACAGTCCTGAGGTGAGTTGTCGTTCCCATGAGCCCTCTTTTGCCTGGAGTGCACCGGACACGAAAAAGGGCGGCCCCGGCAGGACCGCCCCGTTTCGAATCGGTGTATCGCGATGTTCCGCTTCTCTAACCAAAGAGCGTGACAATGTCAAACAAAAAGTGCCATATCGGTTAAAGCATCGCCCTTGCGCTGGTTCGCTGGCTCGCCTAACCGCTGGATACCGCCGTACCGGAGACCACGATGAAGCTGCTGCGCGATCTCTACGACTGGACCATGGCCAAGGCTGCGCACCCGCACGCCGAATGGTGGCTGGCCCTGTTCGCCTTCGTGGAAGCGAGCTTCTTTCCCATCCCGCCGCATCCGCTGCTGGGTCTGATGTGCCTGGCTGAACCGAAAAAGGCGGTGCGCTTTGCGGCCATCGCCACGGTGGCATCGGTGGCGGGCGGGATGCTGGGCTATGCGATCGGCTGGGGGCTGTACGATCTTGTGGGCGAGTGGATGATCGCCACACTGGGAATGACCGAGTCTTTCCCGGTGGCGCAATGTTACCTTAGCCAGGAACCATGGGCGGTGTTCACCCTGTTCGTGGCCAAGGGCGTCACGCCGATACCGTTCAAGCTGCTCACGATCACCGCCGGATTCGTCCATCTGCCGATCTGGCTGTTCCTGATCGCCAGCCTGTTGTCGCGCTCGATCAGCTTCATGATCGTGGGAGTGCTGTTCCGCCTGTTCGGGGCGCCGATAAAGCGGTTCATCGACAGGTATCTGGTGTGGGTAACGGCGGGCTTCGTGGCGCTGGTGATCGCAGGGTTCCTCGCCATAGGCCTGCTTACAGGCGGAGATGACACCGCTACAGCAGGGCCATGCGACAACGTTGCCGTGGCCCCGTTGGAAGTTGCTGCCTAGATAATCCCGACAGCCTTGCCGGCCCGTTCAAACATGCCGAGGATCGTCTCGACCTGCTCGGCCGAGTGTTCAGCGCATAGCGAGCACCGCAGCAGTGTCATATTGGCAGGGGTGGCAGGAGGTCGGGCGAGGTTCACATAAAGCCCCTCGTGCAGCAGGGCTTCCCACATGCCCGCGCCGCGTTCCAGATCGGGCATGATGACCGCCACGATGGCGCTCTGCGGCTCGGTCGTGCCGAGCTGGAAACCCAGCGCGGTGAGCCCGCCGTGGAGGCGCTTGGAATTTTCCCACAGATGCGCCCGCTTGTCCGCGCCGTGCATCAGTTTGCGGATCGAGGTGGCGGCAGTGGCAACCACGCTCGGTGGCAGGCTGGCGGTGAACACATAGGGGCGACAGACCAGCCGCATGATCTCGAACTTGGGATGGTTGGACACGCAGAAGCCGCCCACCGTGCCGACGCTTTTGGAGAACGTGCCGATGATGAAATCCACATCGTCGATCACGCCCTGGGCCTCGGCCACGCCGCGCCCGTGTTCGCCGATGAAGCCCATCGAATGGGCCTCGTCGACCAGCACCATGGCGCCGTTTTCCTTGGCGATCCGGACCATTTCCTTCAGCGGCGCCACGTCACCCAGCATCGAATAGACGCCTTCCAGGATCACCAGCTTGCCGGCGCCTTCGGGAATACGCTTCAGGCGCTTTTCCATCGCCTCGATGTCGTTGTGCTTGAACGGCACCACTTCGGCATCGCCCATCTTGCAGCCGTCCCAGATGCTGGCGTGGCTGTCAATGTCGAGGACGATATAATCGCCCTTGCCGGCGATGGTGGAAATGATCCCGAGGTTCGCCTGGTAGCCGGTGGAAAACACCATGGCATGATCCATGGCGTAGAATTCCTTGAGCGCGTCCTCCACGTCGCGGTGTCCGCGATAGGTGCCGTTGAGCACGCGGCTGCCGGTTGTCCCCGCGCCAAAGTTGTCGAGCGCATCCTTGCCCGCCTGGATCACGTCCGGATCGAACGTCATGCCCATGTAATTGTAGGTGCCGAGCAGGATCGTATCTCGCCCGTTGCAGATCGCGCGGGTTGGCGAGAGGACTTTCTCCATCACCAGGCTGAAAGGGTCGGTCACCCCGGTCGACAGCAGGTTCTCGCGCACGGCGATGATCTCGTCGAATTTGGAGAACAGGTCGCGTTGTATCGTTGCTGTTTCGCTCATGGTGGAGTTACTCGCCCTGCAGCTTGTTCACGGCATCGACCAGCTGGCCGTAGTTCTCAATTTCCGCCTGGGCGTTCATCGAGATGATGATGTCGAAAGAATCCTCGATCTCGGCCACGAAATCCATCACCGTGAGGCTGTCGAATTCCAGATCGCCCGCGAAGGTGGAGCTGTCGACAATCTCGACCCCCTTCTTGTTGAACGGCTCGATGATCGAGCGGATGGTGCTGTCAATTTCGGCGCGATCCATGCGGACATTCCCATTTTCGTTGCGGTCCGGCATTAGCTGCCAGGCAAGGTTCTCGAAAAGCGGTTCTTTAGTCCGCTTGTCAAGCGCGCCGCCAAGTGTAATCCCGCCGATAGGGAAAAATGCCGCAAGGCGGGAGGGGCAAATAGTGGCAGAAACCGGAGCCCGACCCCCAGGCAAGCCCGAACAAGATTTGGCCGCGCCCTCGCTGCCATCGCCATCGGGCTTTTCAAACCACGCCATCCATCTGGTGCGCACCACGCAGCAGATCAACCTGGCGTTGAGCCAGATGGCGGACACCAAGGCATCGATCCTGATGGGGGCCACCTTTGTGGTCTTCACCATCGCCGTGGGGCAGGCGCGCAACGGAACCATGCCCTGGTCGCTGGGCGTGCTGGCCCTGTTCGCGTTCATTTCGGCCAGTTGCGCGGTATTTGCGGTGTTGCCATCGGTCAGCGGGCCAAAGTCCGGCAAGCTCAACGATGGCAAACCCAACAAGCTGTTCTTCGGCTATTTCGTGCACATGGACGAAGGCGAATGGGTCGATACCATTCTGGACGAGCTGCGCGCCGATGAAACCGTGTTCCGCACCATGCTGCATGACGTCTACCAGAACGGACAGGTCCTGCAGCGCAAGAAATACCGCTATCTGTCCTATGCCTATCGCAGTTTCCTGCTGGGCCTGTGCCTGACGCTGGTGACCTTCGTGCTGGAAATGGCGATTTCCGCCTCGGCCTAGGCGGCCCCGTCAATCAAACTGCGTCGATCAAACTGCGTCGATCAAGCCGCGCACGGCCGCCATGAACGGGCCGATTGAGACCGGCTTGGAAAGATAGCCCTGCGCGCCGATTTCGCGAATCCGCTCCTCGTCGCCCTTGCCGGCATAGGCGGTGACGGCCAGCACCGGCACTTCGCACAGCTGGGCATCGCTTTTCATGCTGGCGATCAGATCGAGCCCTGAAACATCCTGCAACTGGATATCCATCACCACCAGATTGGGGAGGAAAAACCGGGCGCGCTCCAGCGCCATGTTGCCATCTGCCACCGGCTCGACCGAAAAACCTCCGGCCCGCAGGACATCGCAGAAAAGCTTCCGGTTAAGATCGTTGTCCTCGACAACGAGGATTCGTTTGGTCATTGCATTCCCATCGCCTGCACTCCCCCCGAGGACAGGCTTGCCATGGTCTTTACCTTCTTATCGGAACACTGACAATTCGTTACCGCGCACCATTATCACGAGGTCCCGCAGGGCAAGGTCCGGCACCGGAAGAAACGGCGGCTCTGGCGTTGCAGGCGCTCGGCTGGGTGTTGCAGGATGACCGGCGGGCGCAACGGTTCCTCGACCTCACCGGCCTCACGCCCGATACCCTGCGCGCCGCATTGGCCGAGCCTTCCACTCACCGGGCCGTGATCGATTTCCTCTGCAGTCATGAGCCGGATCTGGTGGCTGCCGCAGACGCGATTGGCGTTGCACCAGAGCACTTCCTGCGCGCCAGCGGACGGGAGCAGGAGTTTTGACACTGATGAACGGCGCCCGCCCCCTGGTCATCACCGATTGCGACGAGGTGCTGCTCCACATGGTGCGCCATTTTCGCGAATGGCTGGACCAGGAACACGAGGTCGATTTCGTACTGGAAGGCCAGGCGTTCCGCGATTCCATGCGCCGCCGCGGTAATCCCGATCCGCTGAGCGAGGAGGAGATGTGGACCTACCTCGACCTGTTCTTCGAGACCGAGATGCACCGCCAGCTACCGATCGCAGGCGCGGTGGCGGCGATCAACGAGTTGCAGCGCGAGGCTGACGTGGTGATCCTCACCAACCTGCCCGACAAGCGCAACGCGGCGCGCACCAGCCAGTTGCGCGATCTGGGCATCGAGGCGCAGGTGTTCACCAACCTTGGTCCCAAGGGCGGCGCGCTGGCGCGGATCGTCGAGCAGTTCGGGGCACCGCGCGCGGTGTTCATCGACGACATCGCCGCGCACCACCAATCGGCACTGGAAACGGTGCCGCATGTCCACCGGCTGCATTTCTGCGGCGAACCGGCCTTGTCGCCCCATATCCCCTGCGCGCACAGTGTCGGCCATGCCAATGCCCGGATCGACACCTGGGACGAGGCCTTGCCGTGGATCATGAAAACATTGCATGGAGAACGCGCATGACCATCGACGCCCGCCTCAAGGAACTCGGCATCACGTTGCCCGCCGCGGCGGCCCCGGTGGCAGCCTATGTGCCGGTGGTGGTCGCGGGCGGTTTCGCCTATGTTTCGGGCCAGTTGCCGTTTGTCGATGGCGCGCTGGTAACCGGGCGCCTGGGCGAGAATGTCACGACCGAACAAGGGCAGGTTGCCGCGCGGGCCTGCGGTTTGATGATCCTGGCACAGTTGCAGGCCGCCGGGCTGCTGGAACAGGTCGGCCAGGTGGTCAAGCTGGGGGCCTTCGTCAGCTCCACCGCGGATTTCACCGACCAGCCCAAAGTGGCCAATGGCGCGTCGGAGCTGATGGCACAGGTGTTTGGCGATGCCGGGCGCCATGCCCGCAGCGCGGTGGGCGTGCCGGTGTTGCCTTTGGGTGCAGCGGTCGAAGTGGACGCGATTGTTGCTCTTCGCACTGATTGACAACCGGCGCGCGCCGCCACCCGATCCGCAAGTGGCGGGCTGGCTGCAAACCCATGTCTTTGCCCATCGCGGGGTCCACGGGCCGGGCGTGTGCGAAAATTCACCGGCTGCCTTTGCCGCCGCCATGAAGGGTGGTTTCGGGATCGAATGCGATGTGCGCCGGACGGTTGATGAGCGGGCGGTCGTATTCCACGATGCCACGCTGGATCGGCTGGCCGGGCGGGCAGATCGCCTCGACAGGATGCCAATCGGCGAAATCACGCAGGTGCCGCTGACAATCGGCGGCGAACTGGTGCCGACCTTGCGTGACGTGCTTGACCAGGTGGCAGGACGCGTCCCGCTGCTGCTCGAACTGAAGGCTGACGGGGGCCGGTCGGTCCACCGCCTGTGCCGCGCGGTGCGGCGCGATCTCGAAGGCTATCGCGGGCCGGTTGCGGTGATGAGCTTCGATCCCCGGGTTGGTGCCTGGTTTGCCAGCCGTGCGCCACTGGTGCTGCGCGGGCTGGTTGTGACCGAGGAAAACAGCCGGACGTTCTCGGGCGCGGTGAAGCGGCACATGGCGCTGTGGCACGCCCGGGCGCAGTTCCTCGCCTATGACGTGCGCGACCTGCCGAGCGGGTTTGCCGCCGGGCAGCGCAAACGCGGCCTGCCGCTGCTGACATGGACCGTCGCCAGCCCCTTGTTGCGCGAACGGGCAGCCGAATTTGCCGATGCACCCATAGCCGAAGGTCCGGGTCTCTCGCCAAAGCCCGGGACCATCCCTAGTTAGGGATTATGGCGACAGGCGACATCACCGTCAGGGTAGCGCAAGGCGTGTCCTCGCTTGATGCGGCCGAATGGGACGGGTTGACCGGCGGCGGCAACCCTTTCATGCGCCACGCATTTCTTGGCGCGCTGGAAGACTCCGGCAGTGTGGGCGAGGGTACTGGCTGGCAGGCGCTCCCGCTGGTGATCGAGGATGCAGGCGGGCACCTGCTGGCGGCGTTGCCCGCCTATGCCAAGTTCCACAGTCAGGGCGAATACGTGTTCGACCATGCCTGGGCCGATGCCTGGGAGCGCGCCGGCGGCGATTACTACCCCAAGCTGCAGATCGCCGCGCCGTTCACCCCTGCCACCGGACCTCGGCTGCTGCTGAGCGACCCGCAATATGCCCTGCCGCTGCTGCGCGCGGCAGAACAGCTGTGCGCCAGCGGCGGTCTGTCATCGGCCCACGCGACGTTTGTGGAACCGGCCCAGCATGGCCTGTTCGAGGATGCCGGCTGGCTGCGGCGCGAGGACATCCAGTTCCACTGGACCAACCGCGATTATGCCAGCTTCGATGATTTCCTGGGCCAGCTTTCGTCGCGTAAGCGCAAGGCGATTCGCAAGGAACGCAGCGCGGCGCAGGACGGGGTGGTGATCCGCCACCTGACGGGCAGCGCGATCCAGCCAGAGCACTGGGATGCATTCTGGGTATTCTATCAGGATACCGGCGCGCGCAAGTGGGGCACTCCGTACCTCACCCGCCAGGCGTTCGATCTGATTGGCGAACGGATGGGCGAGAGCGTGTTGCTGATGCTGGCGGAAGTGGACGGGGTGCCGGTGGCCGGGGCGCTCAATTTCATCGGCGATGAGGCGCTGTATGGCCGCTACTGGGGCTGCGTGGAGGACCGGCCGTTCCTGCACTTCGAGCTATGCTATTATCAGGCGATCGATGCCGCGATCGAGCGGGGGCTGAAACGGGTCGAGGCGGGCGCGCAGGGCGGCCACAAGCTGGCGCGGGGCTATGAACCGGTGGCCACAACTTCGATGCACTACATCGCCGATCCCGGCTTCCGCGCTGCCGTGGCCGATTACCTCGACCGCGAGCGGCGCGGGGTGGCGCTCGATTGCCTCACTCTGGGCCAGCGCACGCCGTTCAGGAAAGGCTGAGCGTCAGGCCGCGCGGCGCAGGCCGGCTGCCAGCCATTCGCGGGCGCGGCGCTGGGCTTCGGCGATTTCGCGGGCGGTCATTTCCTCAGAAATATCGGCACGGCACCAGGCAGCTTCTTCATGGCCGCGGCTGGCGGCGAGGTTGAACCACTTGTGCGCGTCGATCAGGTCGGCCTGCACGCCATGGCTGCCGGTGGAGTAGATGACCCCGAGGTCGAAGTAGGCGGCGGTATCGCCAGCGGCCGCTGCCGCCAGGCATTCCGCCACAAGCAGATCGGCGCCCATACCGGTTGCCGGATTGATCTTTGCGAATGTTTCGATCTTGGCCAGTTCCATGATCGTGTACCCCCTTTTTGGCCGGGCTCCCGATGGACCCGGCTTTCCATAGGCCGATGTTTTGCCGAACATGGTCAAGGAATGGTTAACGCGGGAGGCAAGTTCTTTCGCCGAGGTGTTGTCCAACAGCGGGATATGACGGGGTTTCTCCCTATTTGGCGCTTGTGTGCCGCTGGCGCCCCCACTATAGGCGCGCCTCAAATCCCGCCTGGTTTAAGGCTGCCACAGACCCCAAAGGGGCAGGCGCCATGCGACGCAGGACAGGTCGGGATGGATCAGGATGCGGAGTGCGTTAATGGCGTCGGTTCCCCGAGGCGACATCGATATCCTTGCCAAGGCCAAGCGCGCCTTGCCGAGCGACTATGCGCCGACCGAGGGTGAGGCGTACATGTCCGATGCCCAGATGAATTATTTCCGCGTGCTGCTGCTCGAATGGAAGAAAAGCATCCTGGAAGCATCGGTCGGCACATTGCAAAGCCTGCAGGACGGCCCGATCCGCGAACCCGACCTCAATGACCGCGCCTCGTCAGAAACCGACTGGGGTATCGAACTGCGCACGCGGGACAGGCAGCGCAAGCTGATCGCCAAGATCGATTCGGCCCTGCGCCGGATTGACGAGGGCGAATACGGCTGGTGCGAGGTTACCGGTGATCCGATCGGCATCAACCGCCTGATCGCGCGGCCCATCGCCACGATGACCGTCGAAGCGCAGCAGGCGCACGAGCGGCGCGAAAAGGTCTCGCGCGACGATTGACCCGTTCCGGGACACTAAGTGTATCCCGTTCACCGTGTTAACGACTGGTTATCCAACCCCGGAGCATCACCCTGGCAGGTGATTTGCGCGCCTGTCACAAGGGCAGGCACCACAGAGGCTTCGCGTCCGAAAATGAACAATGTCGATACCCGCCAGGTCAACCGAGACAGCCTGTTCCTGCTCGCGCAGTTGCGCGTTGACGGACAGCAGGACGAGTACCGGGTGAAAGTGCGTAACCTGTCGGCCGGAGGCATGATGGCCGAAGGCATGGTGCAGGTCGTCCGCGGCCAGCTGGTGCAGGTCGAGCTGCGCAATATCGGGTGGGTCAAGGGCTCAGTAGCGTGGAAGCAGGAGGACCGCTTCGGGATTGCCTTCCTTGACGAGATCGACCCCGCTCGCGCCCGTGCCCCGCTGGCTTCACCCGAGGCATCGGGCCTCAGCGCGAGACACAAGATTACTGCCCAACCGGGCGACAATACGCATCTGCGCAAACTTTGACTGGCCCAGTTACCTCGATTGGCCCAGGCACTTCGCGAAATCGAATCTTGGCCGGTTGAAGCTGTCGCCGCGCGGGCCTAAGCCGGTCGGCATGGTCCGCCGCCTGTCTTTGCCTGTCCTGCTGGCCGCCACGCTTGGCCTGGCTGCCTGTTCGGGTGGTGATGGCGATTTCGATGTCGCCTTCATGGACACCGAGGACAACCTTTATGCCACGGGCGTGCGCCTGTCCGAAAGCGGGCAGCACGTTCTCGCGGCCACCCGCTCGGGACTGGTCGCGCTCGACCCTCAGGGCGAGGTCGTGCCTTCGCTGGCCGACCGGTGGAACGTCACCGACAGCGGCAGCATCTTTGTATTCCGGCTGCGCGACGGCACCTGGCCCAGCGGCGAGGAATTGACCGCCGAAAGCGTGCGGATCGCCCTGAACCGGTCCATCCGGGCCTTGCGCGGCACCTCGCTGGGGCTTGACCTGGCCCCGGTGGATGAAGTGCGGGCCATGGCCGGGCGGGTTGTCGAAATCCGCCTCGCCAGCCCCATGCCCGACCTGCTGCAATTGCTCGCCCAGCCCGAACTCGGCCTGACCAGCGGGGATGGCGAGACCGGACCGATGGTGCTGGTGCGGGGTGAAGGCAGCGCCACCCTGGCGATGCGGCCGCCGCGCGAACGCGGCCTGCCCGACGACGAAGAGTGGCAGAGCCACGTGCGCGATATTCAGCTTCATGCGCTGGAGCCAGCTGCGGCGATCGAGCGTTTCGGCGATGGCGAGATCGAGGTGGTGCTGGGCGGACAGCTGGCATCGCTGCCGCTGGCCGACACGGGGCCGCTGTCGCGCGGGACAGTGCGGCTCGATCCTGCAATCGGTCTGTTCGGCCTGCAAGTGATGCGCGCCCGCGGTCCCTTGGCAACGCCTGAGTTGCGCGAGGCGATTGCCATGGCGATTGACCGGCCCGCACTGGCTTCGGCCTTCAATATCAGCGGATGGGTGCCGACGTCGCGGCTGGTGGCGCCCGACCTGCCCGACGATGCCGGGCTGGTGCCGGAACGCTGGACGGACCTGTCGATGGAAGAACGCCGCCGCACTGCCGCCGCCCGGCTGGCCGGATCTGGCGAAACGGGCGAGCGGCTCAGGCTGGCGGTGATGATCGGGGCTTCGGCCGGACACGATTTGCTGTTTGCCGAATTGCGCAGCCAGTTGGCCGGGATCGGCGTGGTGCTGGTGCGGGCTGCCAATGCCGATGAAGCAGACCTGATGCTGGTGGACCGGGTGGCCCGCTATGGTTCCGCCCGCTGGTTTGTGAACCAGTTCAATTGCCAGCTTGATCGCGGGTTGTGCAGCGAAGAAGCCGACCGGCTGGCAGGGCAGGCGTTGGACGAGCGCGATACGGCCCGGCGTTCGCGCCTGCTGGCCGAGGCCGAAACGACCCTGGCCGCGGCAAACGTCTATATTCCCTTCGGCTCGCCGCTGCGCTGGGCGCTGGTACGCGGCAATGTCGATGGCTTCGCCTCGAACCGCTGGGGCTTCCACCCCTTGCCGGACATGGCTGTCCTACCTAGATAATACACAGATTGTTTCGGCATTCGGCTGCTGGCGGCCAAATCCCGATGCAATCCGCCTTCTCGGCCTGGCTCGGGTGCCCGGTTGGCAAGGCGTTGGAGGTAAAGACAATGGTTGATGTACAACGTCCGCGTCCGATGGTCGCCGAACTGCCGCTGGGCAGGGATCCGGCTGCCATCCGCAAGCGCGTGGAAGCGCTCGAAACCGTGCTCGAGCGGTCGTTTGTAATTCCGGGCATCAACCAGCCGGTCGGCCTTGATGCAATCATCGGGCTGGTCCCCGTGGCAGGTGACCTGGTGACCGCGGCGATGGGCGCCTACATCGTATGGGAAGGGCGCAACCTGGGCCTGCCCAAGTGGAAGTTGTGGCGCATGGCCGGCAATATCGCCTTCGACAGTGCGGTGGGTGCGGTGCCGGTGGCGGGCGACCTGTTCGACTTCCTGTTCCGATCGAACACCCGCAACCTCAAGATCATCAAGCGCCACCTCGACAAGCACCACCCGGCGCAACGCGTGATCGACGGGTGAATAGCGGCAAATCCTACTCTTCGAGTTCGATGTCCCAATAGAGCCAATCTCGCCAGGTTTCGTGCAGGTAGCCGGGCGGGAAGCTCTTGCCCTGCTGCTGCAATTGCCAGCTGGTCGGGCGGATCGGTTCGACGTGGAGCCGCATCCCGGCCTCGCGAGGGCGACGCCCGCCCTTCTTCATGTTGCAAGGCGCACAGGCCGTGGCGATGTTTTCCCAACTGGTTCGCCCGCCAAGCCGGCGCGGCACCACGTGGTCGAAGGTCAGGTGTTGCCCGCTGCCGCAATATTGGCATGCAAACCGGTCTCGCAGGAACAGGTTGAAGCGGGTGAAGGCGGGAAATTCGCTTGGCCGAACATATTGCCTCAGCGCGATCACGCTGGGGATTTTCATGTCGAGCGATGGCGAATGGACCTGCCGTTCGTAACTCGCCACCACGTCCACCCGTTCAAGGAAGATCGCCTTGATCGCGGTCTGCCACGGCCACAGGCTGAGCGGATAATAGGACAACGGGGTGTAGTCCGCGTTGAGCACCAGCGCGGGGCAGCTTTCCAGGCGGCGCTGCGGATCGTCCTCAGCCGCCCGGAAATGAGCGGCGCGATCGATCAGTTCGGCTTTGAACACGGTCTGGTGTCCTTCCTGAAATTCTCAGGCCTGATTGCGTCAGGTGGAGCATTTGCGCCAAAAAGCGTCAAGCCTGTTACAACAGGCAAATCCACAGGATTGTGGTTGATTCGGATCTGGAGTGAGGGGTGGCGGCGGCATGGAGGTGACCCGGTTCGCACCCAGCCCCAACGGCTCGCTGCATCTGGGCCATGCATTTTCGGCCATCGTCGCGCATGACCTGGCCCGGGGTGCAGGTGGCCGCTTCCTGTTGCGGATCGAGGATATCGACGGCGCACGGTCGCGCGCAGAGCTGGCCCAGGAATTCCGCGAAGATCTCGCCTGGCTGGGTCTTTCGTGGGAGGAAGTTCCTGCGCAATCCAGCCGGATCGACGAATACGAAGTGGCCGCGGCCACCCTGGCTGCGATGGGCCTGCTGTACCCGTGCAAATGCACCCGGGCCGAACTGGCGGGAACGGGCGGGGTCTATCCCGGCACCTGCAAGGACCGACCACCAGCGCCGGGCGAGGCAGTGGCATGGCGGATCGACATGGCGCAGGCCGTTGCCCGCAGCGGCGCATTGTCATGGACCGATGCGCTGGCGGGCGAACAGGTGGCGCGGCCCGACCTTGCGGGCGATGTGGTGCTGGTGCGCAAGGATGCCGATACGCCCGCATCCTATCACCTGGCGGTAACGCTGGATGATGCGGCAGACGGGGTTACGCTGGTGACGCGCGGGGCGGACCTGTTTGAAGCCACGCATGTCCATCGCCTGCTGCAGGATCTGCTGGGCCTGCCGGTGCCGCGCTGGCATCATCACGGGCTGCTGCTGGATGAAACCGGCACCAAGCTGGCCAAGCGCCGCGGCTCCCCCTCGCTGGCCGACCGGCGCCGCAATGGCGAGGACGGGCTGGCCCTGGCGCAGCACCTGCGGCTGGGCCAAATGCCGGGTGGCATTACGCTGTGCGCAGTCCTACATAGCGTCCCATGAACTGGTTCCTCGTCCTGGTCGTTATCGGCCTCGCCATCATGGTCGTTGTCTCGCTGGTGCGAGGCATTGTGGCCTTCCTGCAAACCACCAAGCTGGATCTCAACAACCAGCAAGACATGGTCCGCGCCAGCGAAATGCAGGCGCGGCAGAACAAGATGATGTTCGCCCGCATCAAGTACCAGGCGCTGGCTATCGTGGTGGTGGCGATCCTGTTGATGGTAAATCGCTGAAAGACAGGCGTTCCCGGGGGTAGGGCATGGTCAGGCTGAACCGCATCTATACCCGCACCGGCGATGATGGCACGACCGGCCTTGTCGATGGCTCGCGCCTGCCCAAACACGCCGCCCGGCTGGAAGCGGTCGGTGCGGTCGATGAAGCAAACTCGGTGCTGGGCTGGGCTGCCATCGCGCTCGACACCGACAGCGCAATCGATGTGCGGCGCATCCAGAACGACATGTTCGATCTTGGCGCCGACCTCGCTACGCCGGGCGATGATTTTGCGCCATCGGACATGGTGCTGCGGATCATGGCGGCGCAGGTGGACCTCCTCGAAGCGAGGATCGATGCCTTGACCTCGACAATTCCGCCACTCACCAGCTTCATCCTGCCGGGCGGGAACGAGGCGGCGGCCCGGTTGCACGTGGCGCGCACCGCAGTGCGCCGCGCGGAGCGGGCGATGACCGCGCTGGCGGCGGCGGAACCGGTCAACCCGGCAGCGCTGGCCTTTGTAAACCGCCTGTCGGACTACCTGTTCATGCTGTCGCGCGCGGCGAACGGGAATGGTGCAAACGACGTGTTGTGGGTGCCGGGGGGCAATCGCTGACGGAACCGGACAGGCCGGTGGGCGGTTGAGCGGCAAAGGAGATTTGCCATGGCCGACCGCAAGACTGACGACCTCGCCCCCGAGACCCACAATTCCGAACAGGAAGACGAACAGGATCAGGCGCAAACCCTGACCGAAGAAGCGCTGGGCGGGGTCCAGGGCAGTCCGCTCGATAGCCGCAAGCACAAGTCCGAAGCGGATCTGGACGACGATTCCACGCAAGATCTGGTCGATCACATGCGCGACATGGAGCAATCGGGCCGGATTGATTTCGATGCCTTCCGGGGCGAGGACAACCATGATGACAACGAGGACAAGTATGGTCCGGGATCGAAGGTCGATCCTGAACTTCCATCAGACGGCAGCTAATCCGCGTCTGCCTCGCGCTTGAGCCGGTAAAGCATGTCCAACGCCTCGCGCGGGGTCAGGGCATCGACGTCGAGCGCCTGCAGTTCCTGGCGCAAGGTATCGGTTTGCGCTGCCACCGGCTGGAGCGCGGCGGCGAACAGCGGCAGGTCACCCAACCCGGCGGCCAGTCCGCCTGTCTCGGCGCGGCCCTTTTCCAGCTTGTCGAGCACCGATTTGGCCCGCGCTACGACCGGCGCAGGCACGCCTGCCAGCCGCGCTACTGCCAGGCCATAGGACCGGTCGGCCGCCCCGCGTGCCAGTTCGTGCAACAGCACCAGTTCGCCCTTCCATTCGCTCGCCCGCACATGGTGGAGCGACAGGGCGGGGCATGTTTCAGCGAGGCGCGCCATCTCGTGATAATGGGTGGCGAACAGGCAGCGGCTGCGGTTGGTCTCGTGGATCGCTTCGGCCACGGCCCAGGCCAGGGCCAGCCCGTCATAGGTCGACGTGCCGCGCCCGACTTCATCCAGGATCACGAAGCTGCGCGGCCCCGCCTGCGCCAGGATGGCGGCGGTCTCTACCATCTCGACCATGAAAGTGGATCGTCCGCGGGCCAGGTTGTCCGATGCGCCCACCCGGCTGAACAGGCGGTCGACCAGCCCGATCGTGGCACTGTCCGCCGGAACAAACCCGCCCGCCTGCGCCAGCAATACGATCAGCGCATTCTGCCGCAGGAATGTGGATTTGCCGCCCATGTTCGGCCCGCCCACCAGCCACAGCCGGTCCTGCGATGACAGCGCGCAATCGTTGGCCACGAACCGATCGCCGCCTTTGGCCAGCGCGGCCTCCACCACCGGATGCCGCCCGCCAGCGATGTCCAGCACCGGCTCCTCGACCACCGCAGGGCGGCACCAGTTCCCTTCGGCCGCCCGCTCGGCCTGTCCCGCTGCCACGTCGAGCCGGGAGAGCGCAGCGGCGGTATCCGCAATGCGCGCCGCGCTCTGGCCCAGTTCGCCAACCAGGTGTTCGAAATGCGCTTCTTCTGCGGCCAGGGCCCGCCCGCCCGCTTCGGCGATGCGGCTGGCCTCTTCATGCAGGCGCAGCGAGTTGAAGCGCACTGCGCCTGCCATGGTCTGGCGGTGGATGAACCCGGCATCGGGGGCCATCAGCGCATCGGCGCGGGCTGCCGGAACCTCGATGAAATAGCCCAGCACGCCGTTGTGCCTGATTTTGAGCGTGGCCACCCCGGTTTCCGCGCGGTAGCGGCTTTCCATTGCGGCAATCGCGCGGCGCGCATCGCCCGATACCTCGCGCAGTTCATCCAGCGCATGGTCATAGCCCGGCGCGACATAGCCGCCCTGGCTGCGTTCGGTCGGGGGGGAGGGGACCAGCGCGCGGGCCAGCAGGTCGGTCAGCCCGCCATGCCCCGTCAGGTGCGGCAGCAGGGTTTCGAGCAGGGCGGGACGATCCTGCCGGGCTGCCAGCATGCCATGCAGCCGCCGCGCTTCGATCAGACCATCGCGCACCTGGCCAAGATCTCGCGGGGAACCGCGCCCGGCCATGATGCGCCCCAATGCCCGGCCAAGATCGGGGATCGCCCGCAGGATTGCCCGCAGATCGGCGCGCAGCAGCGGATCGCGGTGGAATTCGCCCACCAGCGCCAGCCGCTGTTCGATGGCCGCGCGATCGGTGAGGGGGGATGACAGGTCTTCGGCCAGCAGCCGCGCGCCTGCGCCGGTCACGCAGCGGTCCACCTCGGCCAGCAGGGAACCGGCCCGCCCGCCATTTTGCGCGGCGGTTATCTCGAGGCTTGCGCGGGTGGCTTCATCCATCGCCATCGTGCCATCGCTGCGGCGCGCCACCGGGGGCAGCAGCAACGGCAGCTTGCCGCGCCCTGCATGGTTGAGATAGGCGACCAGCCCGCCCGCCGCTGCCAGCATGGCGCGGGTGAAACTGCCCATGCCATCGAGCGTGGCGACCCCGTGGACGCGCTTCAACAGGGCCTCGCCCTCGTCGCTGGAAAACGTTGTGCGGGGGCGGGGGATGGCATCGAGCGGCGCGCCATCGAACCCCTCGGGCACCACCAGTTCACTTGGCCCGATACGGGCCAGCGCGGCGCCTAGGTGGGCCGGATCGCACTCCTCCAACTCCATCCGCCCGGTCGAAATGTCGCAAGCGGCGATGCCGCACAGCCCGCGTACTTCGCACAGCGCGGCAAGCATGTTTGCGCGGCGCGGCTCCAAAAGAGCTTCCTCGGTCAGGGTGCCGGCGGTGACAAAGCGCACGATTTCGCGCGCGACAAGGGCTTTGGAACTTGGCGTGCCTTCGCGTTTGGCACGCGTCTTGGCCTGTTCGGGCGTTTCGACCTGCTCGGCAATGGCCACACGGCAGCCTGCGCGGATCAGCCGGGCGAGATAGCCTTCAGCCGAATGGACCGGCACCCCGCACATCGGAATCGGCTCGCCACCATGCTCGCCCCGGCTGGTCAGCGCGATATCCAGCACGCCCGCCGCGGTGCGCGCATCGTCGAAGAACAGTTCGAAGAAATCACCCATGCGGTAGAACAGCAGGCAATCGGACGCCTGTTCCTTGAGGCCGAGATACTGCTGCATCATCGGAGTGGCCGAAGCGATCTGGGCCGAAGAGTTCTGGGGTGCGTTCATGGTTGCGCGGCAGGTAAGGCCGGACGGACCGATTCGGGAAGGGCCAGAACCGGCCTGTCCCCACGCTTTCCCTCTTGCCACAAGGCAATGACCCCTATCGCGCACGTCCTTTGCCCATTAAGGCAAGGATGAACCCTTGGGAGGATCACTTGGCCGAAAAGACGAACGACTTCACCGCGCGCGAAGCGCTGTTCTACCACGAGACCCTGCGTCCCGGTAAGATCGAGATCGTCGCCAGCAAGCCGATGGCCACCCAGCGTGACCTCAGCCTCGCCTATTCGCCGGGCGTGGCAGTTCCGGTAAAGGCCATCGCGGAAAATCCGGCCGATGCATTCCGCTATACCGCCAAGGGCAACCTGGTGGCGGTGATTTCCAACGGCACCGCCATCCTCGGGCTGGGTAACCTGGGCGCGCTCGCCTCCAAGCCGGTGATGGAAGGCAAGGCAGTGCTGTTCAAGCGCTTCGCCGACGTGGATTCGATCGATATCGAACTCGACACTGAAGACCCCGAAGCTTTCATCAATGCGGTTGCCCTGATGGAGCCGACATTTGGCGGCATCAACCTGGAAGACATCAAGGCGCCCGAATGCTTCGTGATCGAGCAGGCCCTGCGCGAACGCATGAAGATCCCGGTGATGCACGATGACCAGCACGGCACCGCGATCATTTCCGCGGCGGGCCTCGTCAACGCCTGCCACCTGACCGGGCGCGATTTCAAGGACGTGAAGGTGGTGGTCAATGGTGCCGGTGCCGCTGCCATCGCCTGTACCGCCCTGCTGAAAGCCATGGGCGTGCGGCATGATAACGTGCTGATGTGCGATCGTACGGGCGTGATCTACACTGGCCGCGACGGAGTGGACCAGTGGAAGAGCGCCCATGCGGTGGACACTCCGCGCCGCACGCTGGAAGAAGCGCTGGAAGGCGCGGACATTTTCCTCGGGCTGTCGGCAGCGGGCGCGCTCAAGCCGGAATGGGTGGCCAAGATGGCCCCGCAGCCGATCATCTTCGCGATGGCCAATCCCGATCCCGAGATCACGCCGGACGATGCCAAGCGCGTGCGCCCCGATGCGATTGTCGCCACCGGCCGGTCGGACTATCCCAACCAGGTCAATAATGTGCTGGGCTTCCCGTTCATCTTCCGCGGTGCGCTGGATGTGCGGGCCACCGCGATCAACGAGGAGATGAAGATCGCTGCGGCCAAGGCCATCGCCGATCTGGCCCGCCTGCCGGTGCCGGAAGAAGTGGCCGCCGCCTATGGTATCAACCACGTGTTCGGGCACGATTACATCATCCCCGCGCCGTTCGATCCGCGGCTGATGGAAACAGTGTCGGCCGCCGTCGCCAAGGCAGCGATGGACAGCGGTGTGGCGCAGAACCCGATCGCGGATTTCGATGCCTATCGCCACCAGCTGAAAAGCCGCCTGAACCCCACCACGTCGGTGCTGACCAGCGTCTATGCCCAGGTGAAGGACAATCCCAAGCGGATGATCTTTGCCGAAGCGGAAGAGGAAGTGGTGCTGCGCGCCGCCATCCAGTATCGCGATTTCGGCTATGGCACCCCGGTGCTGGTGGGGCGTACCCAGCCGGTGAAGGACAAGCTGGTCGAACTGGGGGTGGACGATCCCGACAGCTTTGAAATCCAGAACTCGGTCGATTCGCCGCTGGTGCCCGGCATGGCCGATTACCTGTACGAACGGCTGCAACGGCGCGGCCATACTGAACGCGATGTGCGTCGCATGGTCAACCAGGATCGCAACACCTTTGCCAGCCTGCTGCTGGCCCTGGGCCACGGTGATGCGATGATCTCGGGCATTACCCGCCCGTTCGCCCAGACCATGCGCGAAGTCAGCCGCGTGATCGAGCCGAAGGCCGGGCAGATCCCGTTCGGCATCCACATGATGATCGGCAAGAATTACACCGTGTTCCTGGCCGACACCACGATCAACGAACGGCCCGATGCAGCGGGGCTGGCACATATCGCCTGCGAGACCGCTGCCGTCGCCCGGCGGCTGGGGCACGAACCGCGCGTGGCCTTCCTGTCCTATTCCACCTTCGGCAATCCTCCTGGCCGCTGGCTGGAAGGGATCCGCGATGCCGTGGCGATCCTGGATGCCAAGGATCCCGGCTTTGAATACGAAGGCGAGATGGCGCCCGATGCCGCGCTCAATCCCAAGGTGATGGGCATGTACCCGTTCAGCCGCCTGTCCGGCCCGGCCAACGTGCTGGTGATGCCTGGGCTGCAATCGGCCAACCTGTCGGCCAAGCTGCTGCGCGAACTGGCGGGCAACGCCACCATCGGGCCAATGCTGATCGGCATGGAAAAGCCGGTCCAGATTGCCCCGATGACCGCGACCGCGCCTGACCTGCTGACGCTGGCCGTTCTGGCAGCGGCGGGGGTTGTGGGGTGAAGCTGGCAGGGCTGGCGCTGGTTTACTGGGCGCCGGTCTTTGCCTTTGCCTTCGCGCTGGGCATTTTGCGCATCGTATGGATCGCACCGGCCCTTGGCGCTGTGGCGGCGACCTTGGTGGAAGTGCCGTTGGTAGTGGCGGCCAGCTGGCTGGTGGCGCGCAGGTTGCTGACGCGCAATCCCGGTATGTCACCGCAGCAGGCGCTGGCGGTTGGCCTGCTGGGCTTTGCTCTACTGATGGTGGCAGAGTTGGCCCTGGCGCTGATGCTGGGCTGGTCGATCAACCGATGGCTGGCCGGGATGCAGGTGCCGGCGGGGGCAATCGGGCTGCTTGGCCAGATCGGCTTCGGCCTGATCCCGTGGCTGCAATGCGCCTACGTGCGCCGATAGCGGAAGTACCACACCTCGTGCCCGTAGACTGTGCGGGCCTTGTGTTCATAGCGGGTTTCCGGCCAGCCTGACGGGCGGACCTGCCAGTCTTGCGGACCTTGCACCTGCCACTCGAACTCGTCGGTAAACCGCCGCATCACCGCCAGCGCGTGGCGCAGATAGACGTCGTGATCGGTGCCGAACCGGAACTCCCCACCCTGCTTGAGCTTCTGGGCAAACATCTGCACCGGGCCATCGTTCATCATCCGGCGCTTGGCGTGGCGCGACTTGGGCCAGGGGTCGGGGTGGAGCAGGTACAGCATGGTCAGTGCGCCATCGGGCACGCGCGCCAGCACCTGCAGCGCATCGCCGTGATGGATGCGCACATTGCCCAGCACGCCATCTCGCACATGGGTCAGCGCCTGGGCCACGCCGTTGACGAACGGTTCCGCGCCGATGAAACCGTGATCGGGCAACAGGTCGGCCCGGTAAGCCAGGTGCTCCCCGCCGCCGAACCCGATCTCGAAATGGAGCGGGCGGTCATCGCCGAACAATATGCGGCTGGTGATCGGGCCTTCTGCCGGCAGCGAGATACTGGGCAGGAAATTGTCGACCAGATCCTGCTGTCCGGCGCGCAAGGTCTTGCCCTGGCTGCGGCCGTAGAGGCGGTTCAGGGTGAGCGGATCGCCGGGTTTGTGCGCAGTCATGGGGGGCCGTTAGGCGGGGGCAGGCCCGCTTGTCCAGCGGAGCAAGCGAAAGGGCCCGCCTCCTGTCGAAAGCGGACCCTTGCTTGTCCATGCATTGGACGGAATATTCGCCGCGCGTCGCCGCGCGTTTCTTCAATCAAATCAGGCGGCTTCCATCTCGGTCTCGGCATCGCGCAGCACATAGCCGCGACCCCACACGGTCTCGATGTAGTTCTCGCCGCCGCACGCGCTGGATAGCTTCTTGCGCAGCTTGCAGATGAACACGTCGATGATCTTCAGTTCCGGCTCGTCCATTCCGCCATACAGGTGGTTGAGGAACATTTCCTTGGTCAGCGTGGTGCCCTTGCGGAGCGAAAGCAGCTCCAGCATGGCATATTCCTTGCCGGTCAGATGCACGCGGGCGCTATCGACTTCCACGGTCTTGGCATCGAGGTTTACCGCCAGCTTGCCGGTGCGGATGACCGATTGCGAATGGCCCTTGGAGCGGCGGACAACGGCATGGATGCGGGCAACCAGTTCATCGCGGTGAAACGGCTTGGTGACATAATCATCCGCGCCGAACCCGAACGAACGGATCTTGCTGTCCATTTCCGAAATGCCCGACAGGATCAGGACCGGCGTCTGCACCTTGGCGACGCGCAGCTTCTTGAGCACGTCATAGCCGTGCATGTCGGGCAGGTTCAGATCGAGCAGGATGATATCGTAATCATACAGCTTGCCCAGATCGAGGCCTTCCTCGCCCAGATCGGTGGAATAGACATTGAAGCCTTCAGCGGTAAGCATGAGCTCGATAGCCTTGGCGGTTGTCGGCTCGTCTTCGATCAGCAGCACGCGCATCTGGGTGTCCCCTATAGTCCCGACGGTAATACCCTCTTAGGAGAGATTGCCGTGAATTAACCACGCAACTTCTCACCAAAAAAGGTTAATAACAGGTTTAGGCGTTAACACTTTTGCGGTGAGTCTTTTGAGTCACACACTTTTTTGCCTTGCAAAGGCGCATCCGCGCCTTCGTCCTCGGCGCTGATCCCTCCACTGCGTTGCGGGGCGCCTGCGGGCGGCCGGGCGGCCTTTGGTTCGCTTGCGCGAACGGGCCTTTCTGGTGAGACCTAGCTAACCCCCGCCAGCTTTTTCTGCCGCCTGCGTTGCACGCTCGATCCGATGCCGATGGCCTCGCGGTACTTTGCCACCGTGCGCCTTGCCAGGTCGAAACCTTCCTTCTTGAGCAGGTCCACCAGCGTGTCATCCGACAGGATGTCGCTTGGCCCCTCGGCATCGATCAGGGCCTTGATGCGGGCTTTTACCGTTTCGGCGCTGGCGCCTTCGCCATCGGTTCCGCCGCCCACGCCGCTGGTGAAGAAGTACTTCAGCTCATACGTGCCGCGTTCGCAATTGAGGTACTTGTTGCTGGTCACCCGGCTGACCGTGCTTTCGTGCATCTCGATCGCATCGGCCACGGTGCGCAGGGTTAGCGGGCGCAGTTCGGAAACGCCTTTGCGGAAGAACCCGTCCTGCTGCTTTACGATCTCGGCGGCGACTTTCAGGATGGTCTTCTGCCGCTGGTCCAGCGCCTTGATCAGCCAGTTGGCATCGGCCAGCTTCTCGCTCAGCCAGCCTTTCGACTGCTTGTCGGTGCAGCCGCCGCGCAGGCTCACATAGTATTCGCGGTTGATCACCAGCTTGGGCAGGGTCGCCTGGTTGATCTGGATGTCCCAGCCGTTGCCGGGTGTGGGAGAAATGAGGATATCGGGCACGATGGGCGCCTGCCCGCCGCCGCCAAACTTCAGGCCCGGCTTGGGATCATAGCCGCGCAGTTCGGCCAGCATATCGGCAAAGTCCTCGTCATCCACGTCGCAGATGCGCTTCAACTGGGCGAAGCTGCCCTTGGCCAGCAGGTCGAGGTTGGCGATCAGCACCTGCATGCACGGGTCATACCGGTCCGCTTCCTTCGCCTGAAGCGCCAGGCATTCGCCGAGCGTCCGCGCGCCCACGCCGGTGGGATCGAGCGATTGCACCAGGTCCAGTGCGGCCTCGGCCTCGGCCATGGCAATGCCCAGGTCCAGCGTCACTTCGCGCAAGTGGACCGGCAAGTAGCCGGCCTCATCCAGCAGGCCGATGATGTGGCGCGCGATGAAGGCTGTGCGGGCATCGGGCGAGGCCGGGCCGACCTGCGCTTCAAGATGATCGGCCAGACTTGGCTCCGCGCCGCCGTGTTCCGAGATGTCGGGGCCATCCTCCCCTCCCGTGCTGCCGTTGGCAGCGGACCAGTCGCCGGTATCACGATCGCGGTCGAGGGTGTCGGGATCGATGTCCAATGGCGCATCGGCTTCCCCCGCGCCGGCCTTGATCAGTTCATCCGCCGTGGGCGCTTCGGGGCTGGCTTCCGCGCCCGTAGACACCACCAGGTCGGCATCTTCCCGCCGCGTTTCCCCCGCATCGAGCAGCGGGTTGGCTTCCAGCGCCTCGCCGATGAAGGTTTCGATCTCGAGATTGGACAGTGCCAGCAGCTTGATCGCCTGCTGCAACTGCGGCGTCATCACCAGCGACTGGGTCTGCCGGAGGTCGAGCCTCGGTCCCAGTGACACGACCTAGTCCCCCAATGCCATCATGAGTGCCTCGTCATGATTACAACGTGAAACTCTCGCCGAGGTAGAGTCGGCGTACGTTTTCGTCCGCCACCAGTTCCTGCGGGCTGCCGGCGAACAGCACCTGTCCGCCATAGATGATGCAGGCGCGATCGACGATATCGAGCGTTTCGCGCACGTTGTGATCGGTAATCAGCACGCCAATGCCGCGCCGCTTCAGATCGCGCACCAGTTCGCGAATGTCGCTGATCGACAGCGGATCGATTCCGGCGAACGGTTCATCCAGCAGCATGATCGAAGGGTTGGCCGCCAGCGCGCGGGCGATTTCGCAGCGGCGGCGTTCACCGCCGGACAGCGCCATGGCCGGGCTGTCGCGCAGGCGGGTGATGTGGAACTCTTCCAGCAGGCGTTCCAGTTCGGCGGCGCGCACCGTGGCATCCGGCTCGACCATCTCGAGCACGCAATTGATGTTCTGTTCCACCGTCATGCCGCGAAAGATGCTGGTTTCCTGCGGCAGGTAGCCAAGACCCAGGATCGCGCGGCGGTACATCGGCAGGCGGGTGACATCGACCCCGTCCATCAGGATGCGGCCCGAATCCGGCCGCACCAGCCCCATGATCGAATAGAAGCACGTGGTCTTGCCCGCGCCGTTGGGGCCCAGCAGGCCCAGCACTTCGCCCTTCGCCACCGACAGCGAAATATCGGTCAGCACGGCGCGCTTGTCATAGCTCTTGGCGATGGAAACCACTTCCAGCCCCTGTCCGTGGATCGGCGGGGCGGCACTGGCCGAGGCATGCACCATCGCCTCTGCCAGCGCGGCATTTGCGGCGTCGGCGTCGGGTATTGTGTGGTCGAGCGTGGTCATGGCTTTGTTCTCTAGCACCTTCGTCGCGGCTTTGAAGTGCCCATTGACACGCAATTGGCAGGATTCATGCATGGAAGCCACTTGGCGGCGGATATCGCACCCTGTTTTGAACATATGGTTACTCCACTTGCAGGCACGAGCGCGAAGTGTAATAAAGTGTAATAAGGCCGCCAACGGCCACACTCGGGAAGAGGATTTGGGCGCATGGGCAAAGCGCTGGACCACACGGCAATCAAGGCAACGATGCACGACCACGCGCGCGGCGAAGGCGCGCTCGACTGGCGCAAGCGGATGAGCGACAATGTCGCATATGCCTTACTGGTCTATACCGGAGTGCAGATCGGGGTGACGATGTCGGCGGTGAAAGGCAGCAGCGGCTCCATCATGCCTTATTTTGCCTTGGTCCTGCTGGTCGCCGCGATCATTCCGGCCGCCCGCTTGTTCGAAGCGCGCTGGTCTGAATTGTCTGACCAAGAAGCGGGCAATCCCGCGCTGGCTGGGGCTTTCGGGCGTGACCGGCTGGCACTGTGGCTCAGCGCGCTGGGCCTGCCTTTTGCGCTGGCAGCCTTGTTCAGAGGGGTCGAAGCCCTGCTGGGCTGAAGGCGCGGATTATCCTGCTGTAAGATTAAGAAGCTTCTCTGGGGGGAGAGGGTAAGGGGCGCGACGGAGCAATCCGCGCGCCCCTTTTCATGTCAGTACTGCTGCGGCTCGGTCTTGGGGGAAGTCAGCTTGGCCGCTTCATAGCGTTCGATCGCCTCGATCGTTACGCGGCGCGCTTCTGCGGCATCGCCCCAGGCACCCACGCGAACCCACTTTTCCGGCTCCAAGTCCTTGTAGTGGGTGAAGAAGTGCTCGATCTGCTGGAAGATGATCGAGGGCAGGTCCTTGGTTTCGCCCACATCCGAATAATACGGGAAGGTAGAATCAACCGGCACGCAGATCAGCTTCTCGTCGCCGCCATGCTCGTCTTCCAGGTTGAGCACGCCGATCGGGCGGGCACGCACCACGCAGCCGGCCATGAACGGCGAACGCGCGATTACCAGCGCATCCAGTGGATCGCCATCGGGAGACAGGGTGTGCGGCACAAAGCCGTAGTTTGCGGGATAGCGCATCGGCGTGTGCAGGATGCGGTCCACAAACAGCGCGCCCGACAGCTTGTCGAACTCGTACTTCACCGGCTCGCCACCAGTGGGCACTTCGATGATCACGTTGAGGTTTTCCGGCGGATTGTCGCCCACCGGGATGAATTCGATACGCATGGATGCAAGCGTCCTCTTTGCGAGTGTGTGCGGCATCCCCTCCCAAGGCCAGCGCCGATAGCCCAAGCTGGCGCGCGATGCCACAGGAATTGCCAGCAGCCCCCATCTGCGCCATCCTAACGCCCGTGATAATGGCAGGCAGAAGAGTCGCACAGGCTCAGTGCCCGCCGGGATTATGGGAGAGAGATGATGCATGTAGGCCTGGCCAGTGGTTTCGCGCACCAGCGCGGCGATACATACAACGATGCGCAGCTCGTCCGCGAGGAAGTAGACAACCTCGTTTATGCCGAGGAGCTGGGCTTCGATTCGGTGTGGATTACCGAGCACCATTTCTCCGACTATTCGGTGTCGAACGATCCCCTGCAATTACTCACCTGGGTGGGCGCGCGCACCAAGCACATCAAGCTGGGCACGCAGTGCATCATCGTGCCGTGGCATAATCCGGTGCGGCTGGCCGAGTACATTATCAACCTCGATATCCTGTCGGGCGGGCGGACGATCCTGGGCTTTGGCGGCGGGCTTTCCCCGCACGAATTCGCCGGACTGGGGGTGGACCAGAACAAGGCCCGCGCGCTCTATTCCGATGTGCTTGACGTGTTGATCCCGGCGCTGGAAACCGGCGTGATCGAGGGCGAGGGCGCGTTCGGCACGATCCCGCGCACCGAACTGCGCCCGCGCCCGGTCAAGAGCTTTGCGGGGCGCAAGTTCTGCGGCAGCCTGTCGGGCAGTTCGATGTATGCCGCCGCCCGCCACGGCTTTGGCAATATGGTGCTGATGATCCCGCAGCGCGGCAAGGAAACTCCGCCGGATCAATACAAGGCCGTCTGGGCCGAGGTGCATGGCGATGGCACGGCCCCGCCCGCCCCGATGTTAAGCGGCAACTTCTATATTCACGAGGATGGCGACTATGCCGAACAGCAGGGCCAGATGTATCTCGCCAACACCATGCGTGCGGCGGTCAAGAACTACAGCCTGTCCAAGCCCGGCACCTTTGCCAACGTGAAGGGGTATGAGCAGTACGAAAACATGATGCTGAAGAGCCCGGAGGAGATCGACGCCTATTGCGCCAACTTCTCCAAAGGCGCGATCACCGGCACGCCGCAGCAGATCCTCGACCGGTTGTGGGAACTGAAGGGCATCTACAACCCGCAAGGGTTCTTCCCGCACGTCTATTACGGCGGGATGCCGCAGGACGATTGCCTGCGCTCGATGCGGCTGTTCGCGGCCAAGGTCCTGCCCGAGCTGAAACGCTGGGAGGCCGATGCCAGCATCGACGACCGGTTCCTGGAAGCTGCCGAGTAGTTGCGGGGCTGGCGGGTGCAGCGTAAGGGCTGCACCCCATGAGCAAGCCAGAAACTTCGAAACCGGAAACCCCGCGCCCCGTGCGCGGCACACAGGACATTTTCGGCGCCGATGCCGAGGCCTTCGCCTTCGTGGTGGAAACCTTCGAGCGCGTGCGCAAGCTGTACCGCTTCCGCCGCATCGAAATGCCGGTGTTCGAGAAGACCGAGGTGTTCGCGCGGTCGCTGGGCGAAACGACTGATGTGGTGTCGAAGGAAATGTATTCCTTCCTCGACCGGGGTGACGAATCGCTCACCCTGCGGCCGGAATTCACCGCCGGGATCGCGCGCGCCTTCATCACCGATGGCTGGCAGCAGCACTCGCCCTTGAAGGTGGCCACCCACGGGCCGCTGTTCCGCTATGAACGCCCGCAGAAGGGCCGCTACCGCCAGTTCCACCAGTTGGATGCCGAGATCATCGGCGCGGGCGAGCCGCAAGCAGATGTGGAGCTGCTGGCGATGGCCGACCAGTTGCTGAAGGAACTGGGCGTGGCGGACGGCGTGACGCTGCAGCTGAACACGCTGGGCGATGGCGACAGCCGCGAGGCGTGGCGTTCGGCGCTGGTCGAGCATTTTGCGGCTGTGCGCGGCGAATTGTCCGAAGATTCGCAGGAGCGGCTGGACAAGAACCCGCTGCGGATTTTGGATAGCAAAGACCCGCGCGACAAGGCCCATGTTGGCACTGCGCCGATGATCGACCAGTTCCTGTCAGCAGAAGCGCAGGATTTCTTCGCCGCGGTTACCAGCGGCCTTGATGCCGCAGGCGTGGCCTGGACCCGCAACCAGGCCCTGGTGCGCGGCCTCGACTACTACCGCCACACGGCGTTCGAATTCGTCACCGACCGGCTGGGCGCACAAGGCACCGTGCTGGGCGGTGGGCGCTATGACGGGCTGATGGAAAGCCTCGGCGGTGCGCCGACCCCGGCGGTCGGCTGGGCGGCCGGGATTGAACGGCTGGCGATGCTGGTGGGAGATCGAGGGGCGACCCCGCTGGATGTAGCAGTGGTTCCTTTGGGTGACGCTGCTTCGGTCAGGGGAGAAGGTATCCTCGCCGAATTGCGTCGCCACGGCATTGCTGCCGATATGGATTACCGCGGCAACATGAAAAAGCGGATGCAGCGCGCCAACAGCGCCGGTGCCGCAGTTGCGATCATCCTGGGGGACGAGGAACTGGCCAAGGGTGTCGCAAACCTGAAGGACTTGGTGGGCGGAAGCCAGCACGAAGTCCCGCTGGGCGACCTGTGCGACCACGCCTTCGGCCTGCTGTCGCGGCTCGGGCGCAAGTAAACAGCGCAAGATGACCATCCCCACCGAACGCCTTGGCCAAATCACCCACCGCTTTGCCGAGCTCGAAGCGCGCATGGCTTCGGGCCAGCTGGAGGGCGACGCGTTCGGGCAGGCGAGCCGCGACTATGCCGAGCTGGAGCCGGTCGCCCGCGCCGCTGCCGAGGTGCTGGCCATGCGCGAGGAAATGGCCAGCCTCACCCAGATGCTGGCCGATCCCGAAATGAAGGCGATGGCCGAAGACGAGCTGGCTGACTTGAAGCGCCGCCTGCCGGATGCCGAACATGCGCTGGCGCTGGCCATGTTGCCGCGCGACGAGGCCGACAGCCGTTCCGCCATGCTCGAAATTCGCGCCGGGACGGGGGGCGACGAGGCTGCGCTGTTTGCCGGTGACCTGTACCGCATGTACGAACGCTATGCCGCCAACGAGGGCTGGCGGGTCGAGCCGGTGTCGATGAATGCGTCCGAAGTGGGCGGGTTCAAGGAAGTGGTCGCCAACGTGACCGGCCCCAACGTGTTCCGCAAACTGAAGTTCGAAAGCGGCGTACACCGCGTGCAGCGCGTGCCGGTTACCGAAAGCGGCGGGCGGATCCATACCAGCGCTGCCACCGTGGCCGTGCTGCCCGAACCGACCGAGGTGGATGTGCAGATCAACGATGGCGATCTGAAGTTTGACATTTACCGCGCCAGTGGCGCCGGCGGTCAGCATGTGAACACCACCGACAGCGCGGTGCGCATCACCCACTTGCCCACCGGCCTGGTGGTGATCTGCCAGGACGAACGTAGCCAGCACAAGAACAAGGCCAAGGCGCTGCAGGTGCTGCGCGCGCGCCTGTACGAGAAAATGCGCGACGAGGCCCAGGGTGAGGAAGCCGCCGCCCGCCGCGCCATGGTGGGCAGCGGCGATCGGTCCGAACGCATCCGTACCTACAATTTCCCGCAAGGGCGCGTAACCGATCACCGCATCGGCCTCACCCTGCACCGGCTGGAAGAAGTGCTGGCCGGCCCCGCGCTAGGCGAAGTGATCGACGCGCTGACCGCCGAGGACGAAGCCAAGCGGCTGGCCGCGATGGGCGAGTGATTTGACGGTCGCCGAAGCCCTGCGCACCGCCGCCGCGCGGCTGGCCGCGACCAGCGACACCGCCCGTCTCGATGCAGAGCTGCTGATGGCCCATGCGCTTGACTGCAGTCGCTCGGACCTGCTGCTGCGCCATATGGCCGATGAGGAACCGGACAGCTTCGCTGCGCTGGTCGGCCGCCGCGCCGGACACGAGCCGGTGGCCTACATTACCGGCGCGCAGGAGTTCTACAGTCTCGAACTGCGCGTGGACCGCAGTGTGCTGATTCCGCGCGGCGACAGTGAGTGCGTGGTCGAAGCAGCGCTCGAAGCCAGCCCTTATGCCCACCACGTGCTCGATTGCGGCACGGGCTCCGGCGCGCTGTTGCTGGCGGTGTTGCACCACTTGCCGCAAGCGCGGGGGACCGGCATCGATGCCTCGCCTGCCGCGCTGGAAGTGGCGCGGACCAATGCTGCGGTGCTGGATCTCGCCGACCGCGCGCAGCTGCTCCAGCGCGACTGGAACCGGCGCGGCTGGGCTGTCGACCTTGGCACGTTCGACCTGATCCTGGCCAATCCGCCCTATGTGGAAGACGATGCGCCGCTTGATGCCAGCGTGCGCGACCATGAACCTGCCAGCGCCCTGTTTGCCGGGCCAGAAGGGCTCGACGATTACCGCGTGCTCATCCCCCAGCTTCCCGCCCTGCTCAATCCGGGCGGGGTCGCGGTGCTGGAAATCGGTGCCACCCAGGCCGACGCCGTGTCGGCTATCGCGGCAGCAAGCGGGTTTTCAGCCACTTGCCGCGCCGATCTGGCGGGGCGGCCGCGGGCATTGATCCTGCGGCAATAATGACATTAGCACTTGGCAAACCTTTTCCGAGTAGCTACCTCCAGTCCAGACCAGCGGCGCAAGGCACTTTGCCGGCACAGCGGTCTAACTCCTAAATTTGCTCTGTAAGTGGCGATCAACGCCCTTTGCTTGGCTCAGATCGGAGAAGCCACAAGCGCAAGAACGCGCTGTGACGAGGGGTCATGCGACCGGGGCGAAATGCTTTTGCCGGTCCCAATCAAGGAAACGGATTTCCTTTGAACAACCAACGCAATAACAACAATAACAACAGCAATCGTCGACGTGGCCGTGGTAACAACCGCGGTGGAAACAGCGGCGGTGGCGCAGGCAACCAGGGCAACCGGATTGACAGCCGGGCGCGCGGTAATGCGCCCCAGATGCTCGAAAAATATCGCAAGCTGGCGCAGGAAGCCCAGTTGAACGATGACCGGGTGCAGACCGAGTATTTCCTGCAGTTTGCCGATCACTATTTCCGCGTCATTGCCGATGGCCGTGCGGTCAAGGACGATGGGCGCCCGCAGCAGGGCCGTGACCAGAGCGGCTTTGACGATGGCTATGACGATGAAGAGCGCGACGAGCAGCGTGACGAACCGCGCCGTGAAGAGCCCCGCCGCGACGAGCCCCGCCGCGATGAAGGTCGCCCGCGCCAGCAGCAGCAACCGCGCCGCAATGACGCTGGCGATGCCGATGGCGATGGGGAAGCCCGCTCTGAGGCCCGGCCCGAACCGCGTGGCGAACGTCGGCCGGAGCGTCGTCCCAGAAATGATGCGCGCAATGAAGCGCGCAATGAAACGCGCAACGAGCCCCGCAACGAACAGCGGTCCGACAACCCGACCGAAGCCGTATTCGAAGTGCGGCCCGGTGCCGAGGGTGACCAGGACCAGGGCGATAACCCGTTCTCCGGCAAGCCGCGCCGCAAGACGAGCGCTCGCAAGCCCGATGATGATACCGGCGAATTTGGCTTCAACCCTGCAATGTTGCCGCCCGCAATCGGTCGCACCAGGGCTGCGCCGGATGATGCTGACCGCGATGACCAGCAGGCCGATGCTCCCGCCCCCGCCCCCGCCCCCGCCCCGCGCGAGGAAGCGACCGCCGACGATAGCGCGGAAAAGCCGCGCCGCCGGCTGAAGATGCCGCGCGCCCGCTCGGGCGACGAAGAGGAACTCGCAGCGGTCGAGTGATCGCTTGCGCCCGATGGTTGCAGGATCGCCCGAACGGTTTGTGGCCAGCCTTGCGGCCTTCCGCCTGAAGGCGACGGCTGCGCTGCGGCCCGATCCGGCTGTGATGCCGCGCCACGCTGGCGTGCTGTCCCTGCTGCTGGGCGTGGTCGCTGCCGGTGGATTCCAGCCGCTCGGCCTGTGGCCGCTGGCCTTGCTGGCGATGGGGCTGTTTGCCGCCATGCTGCCGGGTACCCGGAGCTGGAAGCAGGCCATGTGGCTGGGCTGGCTGTTCGGGCTGGGGCATTTCACCCTCGGCAACAACTGGATCGCGACCGCGTTCACCTATCAGGCGAACATGCCCGCCGTGCTCGGCTGGGCAGCACTGCCGCTGATTGGCGCCTATCTGGGGGTCTATCCGGCGCTGGCCGCAGGTGCTGCGCGCTTACTGGCGCGGCGTGCACATGGCTCGCCCATGGCGCTGGCGCTCGCCGGAACCTGGATCGTGGCCGAATGGCTGCGCAGCTGGGTGTTCACCGGCTATTCGTGGAACCCTTTTGCCGTGGTCCTGCTGGGGCCGATGGACCGCCCCGGTCTTGCCGCGCTCGCACCGTGGATGGGCACCTATGCGCTGTCGGGTCTGGCCGTGCTGCTTTCTGCCGGATGGGTGGCACTGCTGCTCGACCGGCGCTGGCTGGCCGGGCTTGTCAGCGGATTGCTGCTGGTGGCCGGAATGCACTGGCCGGCGGCAGACGGTGATGAGGGCACGCTGGCGGTTACGCTGGTGCAGCCCGATATTCGCCAGCCGCGTATCAACAACGCGCTGTTCTATGAAGCCAATCTGGCGCGGCTGCTGCAGCTGTCGCGGCCACTCGTGGACCAGGCCGGCCCGCGGCTGGTGCTGTGGCCCGAATCTGGCATGGCCGACTATCTGGAGGATGGCTATCCGCAGCGGTACTATGACCGTACCACCACATTTGGCAGCCCGGCCTATGCCCGCGCGTGGATCGCCCGCTCGCTCGGACCCGACAGCCTGCTGCTCACCGGCGGCCAGCGGCTGGAGATCAGTGCTGCGGGGCGACTGGCGGGTGCGTACAATTCGGTCATCGCGCTGGGTGACGACGGGGCGATCAGGGGCATCTATTCCAAGGCGCACCTGGTGCCATATGGCGAGTACCTGCCGATGCGCAGCGTGCTGGAACCGCTCGGCCTGAACCGGCTGGTGCCCGGCGCGATCGATTTCCTGCCCGGGCCGGGACCGCAGACGCTCGACCTTGGCGCCTTTGGCCGGGCCGGGATCCAGGTATGTTACGAGATCATCTTTTCGGGCCAGGTGACGGCGCGGGCGGATCGACCGGATTACATCTACACCGGCTCGAACGATGGCTGGTTCGGCGCGGCCGGGCCACCGCAGCATTTCGCTCAAAGCCGCCTGCGTGCGATCGAGGAGGGGCTGCCGGTGCTGCGTTCCACCACGACCGGCATTTCCGGCATCATCGATGCGCGCGGAGTGGTGCGGCACATGCTGCCGATGCACCAGATGGGCCGGATCGATGCCTTGGTCCCGCCTGCCGCGCCGCCTACGGTGTTCGCCCGCCTGGGCAACGTGCTGGGCCTTTGCTGGGCCGCAGTATTTCTGTTCCTGACTTTTGTTGCTATGCGGCAGAGGCGGGGATAGACCCCCGACGCAATTCACTTCAGCACTTCCGAAGGGCAGCCGACAACCATGCGCGAATCCTATCTTTTCACGTCCGAAAGCGTTTCCGAAGGTCATCCGGACAAGGTTTCCGACCAGATTTCCGATGCAATTGTCGATCTGTTCCTGTCAAAGGATCCGGAAGCCCGCATTGCCTGCGAAACGCTGACCACCACCCAGCTGGTGGTGCTGGCGGGCGAGATCCGCTGCCAAGGCGTGTACGAGGATGGTGCCTGGGCTCCCGGCGCGCAGGCCGAGATCGAAGCTGCCGTGCGCAATACGGTCAAGGAAATCGGATATGAGCAGGACGGGTTCCACTGGGACAAGTTCGAATTCATCAACCGCTTGCATGGCCAGTCGGCCCACATCGCGCAGGGTGTCGATGCCGGCAGCAACAAGGATGAAGGCGCGGGCGACCAGGGCATCATGTTCGGTTATGCCACCGATGAAACACCCGACCTGATGCCGGCCACATTGTATTACAGCCACAAGATCCTCGAACGGATGGCGGCTGACCGCCACTCGGGCGCGGCCCCGTTCCTGGAACCCGACAGCAAGAGCCAGGTCACCCTGCGCTATGAAGGCAGCCTGCCGGTTGCCTGCACCGCGGTGGTCGTCTCGACGCAGCACGCGCCGGGTTATGACCAGGGCGACAAGCAGGCCGAACTGCATGCCTATGTGAAGGCAGTGGTGGCCGACATCATCCCGCCGGTTCTGCTGCGCGAGACCGAGTACCACATCAACCCCACCGGCAGCTTCGAGATCGGCGGCCCTGATGGCGACGCCGGCCTGACAGGCCGCAAGATCATCGTCGACACCTATGGCGGCGCTGCGCCTCATGGCGGCGGTGCCTTCAGCGGCAAGGATCCGACCAAGGTTGACCGTTCGGCGGCCTATATCACCCGTTACCTGGCCAAGAACATCGTGGCGGCGGGCCTGGCCACGCGCTGCACCATCCAGCTGGCCTATGCCATCGGCGTGTCCAAGCCGCTGTCGCTGTATGTCGATACGCATGACACCGGCACCGTGGGCGACGACGCGATCGAAGCTGCGATCATGGGCATTGCCAAGCTGGGCGGCCTGACCCCGCGCGCCATCCGCACCCACCTCGGCCTCAACAAGCCAATCTACCGCAAGAGCGCGGCCTATGGCCACTTTGGCCGCAAGGCCGAGGGCGACTTTTTCCCGTGGGAAAAGACCGACCTGGTCGACGACCTCAAGGGCGCCCTGGCCTGATAAACCGCTAAACGGGCGCTGACCTGCCCTCCTACCCTAGCCGGGTGGAAGCCAGGTCGGCGCCATAGCGCCGCGCTGCCATGAGGTAGTGCACCCCGGCCCAGAAATAGAGCCCGCCTGTAATCGCCATCGCCAGCACCAGCCCGCGCACTTCTCCCCGGCTCGTCGCAAAGCTGTCGCTCAGCGCACCGACCAGCACCGGCCCCAGCGCAGAGGCCACCCCGTAGACCACGTTGAGCACGGCCGAACAGGTCGCCCGCATGCGCGGATGCATCAGGTTCTGCAGCGCGGCATAGGTGATGCCCAGATAGCCAAAGTTGAGGAAGGTCGCCACGCTGATCAGGGCCAACAGCGGTCCCAGCGATTCCTGCATGATCGCCACCACATACAGCGGCCCGCCGATCAGCAGGCACACCGCCGGGATCAGGCCATAGGCGGCCGGGTTCTTTTCGCCCAGCCGGTCGCCCAGTATACCCTGCACGATCACCGAAATGGCGGCGGGCGCGCTGGCGATCAGGCCGGCATACATGCCAGCCTCGCCCAGCCCCAGATCGAACTTTCGGATCATCAGCGAAGTGAAAAAGTAGTTGAGCCCGAAGCCGAGCATCGCGGCAAAGGCCGATCCGAAAATCAGATGGCGCGCACTGGGCAGGGCAAACAACCGCTTCAGCACCGCGCTGATCGGCGGCACCGCATCATCGTCTGCGGCCACTGCATCATGCGCGCCGCGCCGCGGTTCTGCCACCCACAGCCAGGCGACCAGGGCCAGCACCACGCCGGGTACGGCAGCGATCAGGAAGGTCTCGCGCCAGCCGTATTCCTGCGCGATCCAGCCGCCGCCCATGAAGCCCACCAGCGCGCCCAGCGCCGGGGCCAGCATCAGTACCGATATGGCCATCCCGCGCTTGTTGGCGGGGAAATAGTCCGAGATCACCGATTGCAGGCTGGGAAGGCCGATCGCCTCGCCCAGGCCCACGCCCATGCGCGCCAGCAGCAGGTGGATCCAGCCACCGGCCCAGCCGCACAAGGCGGTAGCGGCAGACCACACCAGCGTGCCGACCGAGATCAGCGACAGCCGCCGCACCCGTTCCGCCTTGCGTGCCACGATCAGCGCCAGCCCGATATTGAGCACGGTAAAGGCCACGCCCATCAGCGATACCTGGCTGTCCGACAGGCCGAATTCGGTCTTGATCGGCTCCACCAGCACGTTGACGACGATCCGGTCGATGAAGCCGACCGTGCTGATCATCGCCAGCACGATCAGCGCGAACCACGGCGAATTCTTGCGCATGTCCATTGTTGCGGGTCTCTCCACTCCCAAGGCTACCGGTTAGAGCGCAAGAGCGCGGCAGGTGGAAGCGAAAACGCTGGAAGGAGCGGCGGTCAAAGGTGACACAAGTGACAGGGTGTCACCTTTACTTTGGGCAACATTGTTATTCTTATTCAATGCGATGGGTGCATGGTGACAAGGTGACACCGGCCCGGGAGAAAACGTCGGCTGGCTGGCAAGAGGTTGAGGCATGGCGGTCCTGTTGCAAATTGGCGCGGTCAGGCCTGCCCTGATCGCGGGGCTGTAGGAAAGGTGTTTGGGCCACGCCCCCACCCGTTTCGTCATCCTGAACTTGTTTCAGGATCCATTCCTCGTCCCGCACGGAGCCCGGGCCAAGATGGCAACCGGCACTGGCCAAACTTATCGCGCCTTTGCGCCTTTGCGTGACCAAAATGATATCACGCAAAGGCGCAAAGGCGCGAAGGGAAGGCCGCCGCGAATTAACGCAGCCAGCGTTCTCCGCGATCATATCGAACCTCCTCGACCTGGTCACTCGCGGCACGTTCACGCCAGCGACCCCACACGATGCCCGATGTGCCGCCACCGACAATACCGGGAATGGCGAAGGCGATCGAAGCTGTATCGACCGATCCATCCATTGCAGCGATCAGGGTTAGCGGGACCAGGAAGCCGGCAATCGCCCCGCAAGCGCAGTATGCGGCTCTGCTTTCCCATTCGAATTCGCGCAGGAGCAGGTACATTGGCAACCCCACAACAATATTGGCAATCCCCACGATCATCACGGCGACAACCGCCACGACGAAGGCAAGAAACAGGATCGAGCCGATCGCCATGAGAATGTCGACTGGAGAGATATCCATTGTCAGCAAGCTCAATGAGAACACGATCAGTGCGATCAGTGTGATCAAGTAGCAGCCTGCTACTGCCAGGCCTCCAAACAGCGTTGCTGATCCCAGGGCTTCGCGCAGATTGTCCATCTTAACCTCCATCATTCGCGCATCGGGGCGAGCCGCAGCCCGCCCCAAGCATTGTCGCCTATCCGTTCAGCACCGCCGCCTCGCGCAGCCAGCGGCCCACTTTGCGGCCGAATTTTGCGATCAGGTGCATGTTGAAGAAGTGCCACAGGCCCAGCACCAGCACGGCGAGGCCGACCTTGGTGGCGATAAAGCGGATCGCCTCGGGCGCATTGGCGGGTTCGCGGCCCAGTTGCAGCGCCAGCAGGATGAAGCCGATGTTGACCAGGTAGAAGCCCGTCACCAGCAGGTGATTGGTGCTGCGCGCCAGCTTGGCATCGTGGCCGAAACAATCGATCAGGAATATCTCGCCATTGGTGCTGAGCGTGCGGGCGACCCACACGGTCATGCCCAGCGCGGCGGCGAGATAGGCGGCATAGCTCAGTTCGATCAACATCGTTTCCTCCTGTTAGTTCGGTAAATACAGAAATTCATGGTTATGCTTGTGCGCGGTCAGGTATGCTCCTTTGCTGCTGTTAGGGGGTGTTTCCCTTGCCGGGGATCAGGCGGGCCACGCGGCCGCCCAGCTTCATCAGGGTGACAAGGGTACTTTTGGGCAAGCGGCGCACGTCATCATACCAGTGTGCCAGCGTGCCGATGAACTGGTGCATCCGGCCAATGCGGTCCTTCACATGGGCGGGCACATCATCCCGCGCGGCCAGCTTGGCCGCCAGATCGGCCAGCACGGCGATGGTGGGGTCGATCTCACGCTTCTTGCGTTCCGCACTGATCCGCATCAGCATGTCCCACAGGTCCAGTTCGGCCACAAAGTGATCGCGCCGGTCACCTGCAACATGCTGGCGGCGGACGATGCCGTAACCCTGCAACTCCTTCAGCGCGGTGGAGACATTGCTGCGCGCCAGGCCCAGCGTATCGCAGATCTCTTCGGCGTGGAGCGGGCGATCCGACAGGTACAGCAGCGCATGGACCTGGCTGACCGAGCGATTGACACCCCAATGGCTGCCCATCTCTCCCCAGTGGAGGATGAAAGCCTGGGCCTCGGGGATGTCGGTGAGTCGCATGGCCTTTCCTATTTCTGTAATTTCAGAAATAGGTGACTGGAGTGCGGCTGTCAACCGGGCGGGTCAGTTCTTGCGGAATGTGCTGAACTGGAACTTCTGGACCATGCCGCCCGGTGTCACGTGATCGTGCCGCAGTTCGGACAGCAGGGTGAAGCCGGGGCCGAGGATGGAAGACAGGCTCTGCCCGTCGTGCCGTGTGACAGGCAGGCCCGAACACCGTTCCGGCCCGTCGGGCGCGAAAGTGCCGATGATGGCGATGCCGCCCGGCGCAAGACCGCTGGCAATGGCGGCGGCATAGTGCGCCTGATCGTCGGGCTGGGTCAGGAAGTGGAACACCGCGCGATCATGCCACAGGTCGTAAAGGCGATCGGGCTGCCATTGGGCAATATCCGCCACGATCCAGCGCACGCGGCTTGCCGCCTCGCCCATCCGCGCGCGTGCAACGTCAAGTGCGGCGGCCGACAGATCGAGGCAGGCGACATCGGCAAAGCCCAGGTCCAGCAAGGCTTCCGGCATGCGCGAAGCGCCGCCGCCGATGTCGATCGCGGCCCCGCGCGCGGGCTCGGCCTTGGTGATCAGGCTGACCGACAGTGCCGGACTGTCCTCGAACCAGCTGACGCTGTCGTCGGCCTTGGTGGTGTAAACATCTTCCCAGTGGGATTTGCGGTCATCGGTCATGGTCTGCCGTCCGCCCTGTAATCTGCCATAAGTGCGCCTGCCGCTGCCAGCTCCGCCTCGTGGCTTTCCTCGCGCCACGGTTCCTGCAAGGCTGCGGCCTCCCATTCCTGCATGGCGGGATGCGCGATGATATGATCGACCCAGGCCTGCCCGGCGCCAAGATCGAGGCCATAGGTCCGCGCACGCCACGCAACCGGCGCGTAGAACGCGTCCACTGCGGTGAACTCTGCCCCGGCCAGCCACGGTCCGCCGAAGCGTGCCAGCCCGTCTTCGAACAGTTCGCGAATGCGCGCCACGTCGCGTGCCAGCGCCGCATCGTGCGGTGGCATCTGCACCCGGACGCCAACGTTCATCGTGCACTGGTTGCGCAGGGCGGAAAATCCTCCGTGCATCTCGGCCACGGCGCACATGGCAAAGGCGCGGGCGTCCTCGTCCTGCGGCCAAACGCCATCATCACAGTCTGCCAGGTACAGCACGATGCCGAGCGAATCCCACACGGTGCGGTCCTCATCCAGCAGCACCGGCACCTGTCCGGTGGGGGAGAAAGCGCGGAATTCTGCCCAGTTGGTGGGCTTGGCGAACAGTTCGATGCGGTCCTCGAACGGAATGCCCAGCGCGCGCAGCAGCAGCCAGGGCCGCAGGCTCCAGCTCGAATAGTTGCGGTTGGCGGTGATCAGGGTGAAGGCCATCGCCTCAGCTCTCGTAATGCGCGCTGGTCCTGGCGGCGACATATTCCGCGCTGACCCCCGGGGCCAGTTCGACCAGCTTGAACGGGCTGGCATGATCGGGCCGCTGGAACACGGCGAGATCGGTGATGATCATGTCCACCACGTTGCGGCCCGTCAGCGGCAGGGTGCAGGCGGGGATGAACTTGGGGCTGCCGTCCTTGGCCACGTGTTCCATCACCACGATGATCTTCTTAACGCCGGCCACCAGGTCCATCGCCCCGCCCATGCCCTTGACCATCTTGCCCGGGATCATCCAGTTGGCGATGTCGCCGTTCTCGCCCACTTCCATCGCGCCCAGCACGGTCAGGTCAATATGCCCGCCGCGGATCATCGCGAAGCTGGCGGCGCTGTCGAAATAGGCGGAATGCGGCAGTTCGCTGATGGTCTGCTTGCCGGCATTGATCAGGTCCGCATCGACCTCGTCCGGGAACGGGAAGGGGCCGATGCCGAGCATGCCGTTCTCGCTCTGCAGCGTCACTTCCATGTGTGCAGGCACGTGGTTGGCTACCAGCGTGGGAATGCCGATGCCCAGGTTGACGTAGTATCCGTCCTGCAATTCGCGCGCGGCGCGGGCCGCCATCTGGTCGCGGGTCCAGCCGGCGACAAGGCCGTCATGCGTGGTCATGGATAGTTGCCTTTTTCAATCGGATGACGCCATCAATCGAGCGGGGGAGGGGCAAGGAACCAGCCGTTGCCGACATGCTGTTCCAGCGGGGCGGCGACTGAGGGATCGATCACATAGTCGTACAATTCATCAAAATCGCCGCGCTGGTCACCTACGATGGCCAGCAGGCAATTGCTTTCGCCCAGCGCCCGGCGCCGCACCTGCTTGCTCTCGCCGGCGAACCGGGTGACGATCAGCGGATCGCTGCCTGCGGGATCCAGCCCGCTGGCCACCAGCCGCCGCCGGACAGCGCCGGCCGCGCCGGGTCCGTGGCCCGAGATCCAGTACACCGTCACGCCGCGCTGGCGAAGGTCGGCCAGGTAGCTGGCCAGTTGTGGGCTGGATGTGGTGGCAGCCTCGCTCACCACCGGGACCAGCGAATTGGCCGGATCCAGGTCGATCAGCACGGCCGGCGGCAGGGTGCCGCAGCGGACCAGTGCGGGATCGAGGCTGGGCGGATCGAGCAGCAGCATCGATTCGCGCCCCGTGCGTGGAGGCGGGGCGATCAGCCGGCTGACGGCGAAATTGTGGAACGAGGTATAGCCCGAGTTTTCGGCCGGAGCCGGAATTTGGGCCGAAGCCGGAACTGGAGCCGTAGTTGAGGTCGGAGTTGGCGCCGCATTCGCCGGTATCGGGGCCGAAGCCGAAGCCGAAGCCGAAGCCTGGGCCAGCCGATCAGACGCCGGGACGAACGGCCCATCGATCAAAGCCAGCGGGTTGCTGGCGCAGGCCTGCAGCGCGCAGGCGGCAAGCAGCGCGACCGCCAGCCGCCGTCCGGTTCTGCCGATTGCGTGCATCAGGCTTCCTCTGCGGCGGCCTCTCTGGCCCTGGTAGTCACGAATTCGATCTTCTTGTCATAGGGCGCACCAATGATCACCCGCTGCACGTAAACACCGGGCAGGTGGATGCAATCCGGGTCGAGCGCGCCTGCGGGCACCACTTCCTCTACCTCGACCACGCACACCTTGCCGCAAGTGGCGGCAGGCAGGTTGAAATTGCGCGCGGTCTTGCGGAACACTAGGTTGCCGGTCTCGTCTGCCTTCCACGCCTTGACGATGGCCAGATCGGCGAAGATCCCGCGTTCGAGGATGTAGTCCTGACCATCGAATGTCTTCACTTCCTTGCCATCGGCCACTTGCGTGCCAACGCCGGTCTTGGTGTAGAAGCCGGGGATTCCTGCACCGCCGGCGCGCATGCGTTCGGCCAGCGTGCCTTGCGGACAGAATTCCACTTCCAGCTCACCCGCCAGATATTGTCGCTCGAACTCCTTGTTCTCGCCAACATAGGAACTGATCATCTTGGCCACCTGCCGCGTGCGCAGCAGCATGCCGATCCCTTCACCATCGATCCCGGCATTGTTGCTGGCGAAGGTGAGCTGCTTTGCTCCGCTGTCGCGGATGGCGGTCAGCAGGCGTTCGGGAATGCCGCACAGGCCGAACCCGCCGCTGGCAATGGTCATCCCGTCAAACAGCAGGCCATCAAGCGCGGCGGCGGCATCGGGATAGAGCTTCTTCATGGGTGTCTGGAACTTTCCCCTGGGGTCGTGTTGGCCGACGAATAGGACCTGGATGGCCATTTGTCACGCCGCACCTGACGTGCTGCAGTGCAACATAATGCAGTCAAACACCGATAAATCCGGGTTCATTCGCAACCGCATTTATCGAACTGTCCAGCAATATCGCGCAAAAACATACTGCTATATAGTGTTGCGAAAAAATCAACAAACGTTGCACTTTTCGCACTTGCGAGATGAAACACGTTTGCGCATAAAGATCACGCCTTTCAGGCATCCTCTCCCAAAACTTTTCAGGCCCGGTTGGCAACAACCGGGCCTCTCTTTTTGTCCGGCCTGCTTTCGCATGGCCTGGTTTGCCCCCTTTGCTGCCGGTCCAGCGCAATGGTCATTTGCATTCCGTCCCCCCGCTTCCTAGCTTTCCGTTACACAACACGGCCCGTTGGCAGGACAGGATAGCTTCAAATGGCAGATGCAGATGCAGGCGACCTGGCGGCAGGCACCATCAAATTACAGGTGGCGGCAGCCCGGCAGGAAGAATCCGGCCGCGGGGTGGCGCGCCTGCCGCGTTCCGCCTTCCAGGCGCTGGGCATTACCGAAGGCGATCCGGTGGAAATCACCGGCAAGCGCGCATCGGCTGCAATTGCCATGCCCGCCTATGAGGAGGATGAAGCGCTGCAGGTGATCCGGCTCGACGGGTTGCAGCGCGGCAATGCCGGGACATCTTCGGGCGAACACGTGCTGGTCCGCCGGGCCACGCCCAAGCCCGCCAGCCGCGTGGTGTTTGCCCCCGCTCGCCCCGAAATGCGCTTGCAAGGGCCGACCGAGGCCTTGAAGCGGGTGTTCTTCAAGCATCCGCTGAGCGCGGGCGACCTGGTGGCCACCCACGGCCAGCAGCCGGTGCAAAACATGCCGCCCGAAGTGCGCCGCATGTTCAATGCCCCGGCCTATGCCCTGACCGAAATCCGCCTGCAGGTGGTGTCGACCGTGCCCAAGGGCATCGTCCAGATCACCGAGGACACGGTGGTGGAACTGCGCGCCGAATTCGAGGAGCCGCAGAGCGGGCGCGGCACGGTCAACTATGACGATGTCGGCGGCATGGACGATACCATCCGGCAATTGCGCGAAATGGTCGAACTGCCGCTGCGCTACCCTGAACTGTTCACCCGGCTGGGGGTCGATCCGCCCAAGGGTGTGTTGCTGCACGGCCCGCCCGGCACCGGCAAGACCCGGCTGGCCCAGGCCGTGGCGAACGAAAGCGACGCCGAGTTTTTCACCATCAACGGCCCGGAAATCATGGGGTCCGCCTATGGCGAAAGCGAGAAGCGCCTGCGCGAGGTGTTTGAACAGGCCGAACGCGCTTCGCCCGCCATCGTGTTCATCGACGAGATCGATTCCATCGCGCCCAAGCGGCAGAATGTCAGCGGTGAGGCGGAAAAGCGGCTGGTGGCGCAATTGCTCACCCTGATGGATGGCTTGTCCAGATCCAACATCGTGGTCATCGCGGCCACCAACCGGCCCGATGCGATCGACGAGGCACTGCGCCGTCCCGGCCGGTTCGATCGCGAGATTGTGGTCGGCGTGCCCGATGAAGGCGGCAGGCGCGAGATCCTGGCGATCCACACGCGCGGCATGCCGCTGGGCACCGGCGTGGACCTGGCCGAACTGGCACGCAGCACACACGGCTTTGTCGGCGCAGACCTGGCCGCGCTGGCGCGCGAGGCGGCGATCGAAGCGGTGCGCCGGATCATGCCGCGCATTGATTTTGATGCGCGCGAGATCCCGCCAGATGTGCTGGAAGACCTGTGCGTGGAAAAGGATGATTTCCGCGAGGCGCTGAAGCGCGTCCAGCCATCGGCCATGCGCGAAGTCATGGTCCAGGCGCCCAAGGTGGGCTGGGCTGACATCGGCGGCGTGGGCGAGGCCGAGGAACGCCTGCGCGAAGGCGTGGAACTGCCGCTGAAGAACCCCGCCGCGTTCGAAAGGCTGGGCATCCGTCCGGCCAAGGGCTTCCTGCTCTATGGCCCGCCCGGCACCGGCAAGACCTTGCTGGCCAAAGCTGTGGCGAAGGAGTCCGAAGCCAATTTCATCTCGATGAAAAGCTCCGACCTGCTGTCCAAGTGGTACGGCGAAAGCGAACAGCAGATCGCCCGCATGTTTGCCCGCGCGCGCGCAGTGGCCCCGTGCGTGATCTTCATTGACGAGATCGATTCGCTGGTCCCTGCGCGCGGTTCGGGCGGGGGCGAGCCGCAGGTGACTGCGCGCGTGGTCAACACGATCCTGGCCGAAATGGACGGGATGGAGGAGTTGAACTCCATCGTGGTGATCGCGGCCACCAACCGTCCCGCGCTGATCGATCCGGCCTTGCTGCGTCCCGGCCGGTTTGACGAACTGATCTATGTCGGCCCGCCCGATCAGGCCGGGCGCGAGCATATCCTGAAGATCCACACCGCCCAGATGCCGCTGGCAGAAGACGTGGACCTGGCAGCCATCGCCGCCAAGACGATCCGCTATACCGGGGCCGATCTGGAGGACGTGGTGCGCCGCGCCGGTCTCAACGCCATCCGGCACAGCAAAACCGCGCCGGATAACGTGACCGCCGCCGATTTTGCCGAGGCGATGGAGGACAGCCGCGCCACGGTGACCGAGCAGATGGAAGCCGAATACGCCAAGATGAAGGGCGAGCTGAAGCGCAAGGCCCTGGAGGTCAATCCGATCGGCTTCCTGTGGGAAGGCATGGTGGAATCAACCCGGGATTCCAAGCACTAGCCCGGATTCAGGGGTGCAGGCCCGGGCTCTTGTCCGGCTTGTTGCCCGTTTCGACCGTGATGCCCCGGCGCATGAGTGTGCCGGGCATTTCGTTGCGCAGCCAATCGAGCATGTGTTCGCGCACCGCGCAGCGCAGGTCGAACAACTGGCCGATGGTGGCGGCGCTCATCGCCAGGCGCAGCTGGATGCTGTCGGGCAGGGCATCGGTGACCAGCAGGCTGCCGGTGCGCTTGTCCCATTCTGCCTGCGTGCCCAGGAAGCGGAGGAATTCCTCACGGATCGGGGCGATTTCGGCGGCCGGATCAAGGCTGAGGAACACCGGACCGGTCAGCATCTCGTTCTTGCGCGACCAGTTCTCGAACGTCTGTTCAAGGAAGCGGTTGGTGGGCACCACGATCGCGCGTTCATCCCATGTGCGCAGCAGGACATAGCTCATGCGGATTTCCTCGACCCGCCCGGTATGCCCGTCCACCACCACCAGATCACCGATCCGCAGGGGTTCGGTTATTGCCATCTGCAATCCGGCGATCAGTGATTTCAGGGCCGGCTGCGCTGCGGCACCAACCGCCAGTGCGGCCAGACCGGCCGATGCCAGCAGCGTGGTGCCAATATCGCGCACGCCCGGAATGCCCATCAGCATCAGGCCCACGGTGACAAACACGATTACGAACGTCGCGGTGCGTGACAGGATCGACAGGCGAGTGCGGCGGCTGCGCACGGTGGCCGGATCGTTGGCGGTTTCCAGCCGGTATTCCAGCGCCAGCGTCAACGCCTTGACCATGGTGTAGATGATCCAGCCCAGCAGCGCCGGGCGCACGAAGCGGGCCAGCGGCTCCCACCATGAAGCGAGCAGCGGGTTGGCCTGCGCTGCCACCGTGATGGCGATGGCCACCATCGCCCAGTGTACCGGGCGGCGCACGCGCGCGACCACGATGTCATCGACATGGGTGTCCGACATGCGCGAGATGCGGCCCACCACGGCAAAGATGATCCGGTGCAGCGCCAGCGCCGCGAGCACGGCAATGCCGGCAACCAGCGCCGCCTCGGCCAGCGTGGTCCAGTCGATAGACCAGCGGGTGGGGTCGAACATTCTCATCGTGTCACTTTCAATGGGCTGCATCCCAGCTTGTTCCACTGCCGATTTCCACCCCCAGCGGCACGTCCAGCCTGACCGAAGGAAGCGCGGCTTCGGCCATCACGCGTTCGATCACCGGACTGGCGGCCGCCACATCGCCGGCGGGCAGTTCGAATACCAGTTCATCGTGTACCTGCAGCAGCATCCGCACTTGCGGCAGGCCGGCATCGGCCAGGGCGGGCAACATGCGGGCCATCGCGCGCTTGATGATGTCGGCGCTGGTGCCCTGGATCGGCGCGTTGATGGCGGCCCGTTCGCTGCCCTGCCGTTCGGCCTGGTTGGCGCTTTTGATGCGCGGGAACCAGGTTTTGCGGCCGAACAGCGTCTGCGAATAGCCGCGCTCGCGCACCTGCTCCAAGGTAGACACGATATAGCGCTGGATGCCCGGGAAGCGCTGGAAATAGCGGTCGATCATGGCCTGCGCCTCGTCCGCCTCCACTCCCAGCCGCCCGGCCAGCCCCCACCGCGAGATGCCATAGAGGATGGCGAAGTTGATGGTCTTGGCCGCCGCCCGGGTGTCGCGCGTTACCTCGCCATACATCTCGCGCGCGGTGCGGGCGTGGATGTCCTCGCCGTTGGCAAAGGCTTCCTTCAGGGTATCGACATCGGCCATGTGCGCGGCCAGCCGCAGTTCGATCTGCGAATAGTCGGCGGCCAGCAGCACGTGGCCTTCTTCCGCCACGAAAGCCTTGCGGATCTCGCGCCCGATCTCGGTGCGGATGGGGATGTTCTGCAGGTTGGGATCGGTCGAGGACAAGCGCCCGGTCTGCGCGCCGCATAGGGAATAGGACGTGTGGACCCGACCGGTGCGCTGATTGATCGCGGCCTGCAGCGCATCGGTGTAGGTGCTCTTCAGCTTCGACAGCTGGCGGTATTCCAGCACCTTGTTGGCGATCGGCGCATCCTGCGCGGCCAGCCCTTCCAGGATCGCCTGATCGGTCGAATACTGCCCGCTCTTGCCCTTGCGCCCACCCTTGTAGCCCAGCTTGTCGAACAATACGTCGCCCAGCTGCTTGGGGCTGCCGATGGTGAAAGGTTCGCCCGCAATCTCGTGGATCTCGCCTTCCACCCCGGCGATGCGGGTGGCGAACTGTTCGGACAGGCGGGCCAGCGCCGCGCGATCGACCTTGATGCCCTCGCGCTCCATCGCGGCCACGACCGGGATCAGCGGGCGGTCCACCCGCTCATAAACCCGCGTGCTGCCTTCGGTGGCGAGGCGGGGCTTGAGCAGCTTGTACAGGCGCCAGGTCACCTCGGCATCCTCCGCCGCATAGGGGGTGGCCTTTTCCAGCGGTACTTCGGCGAAGGAAATCTGCTTTAGCCCGGTGCCGCACAAATCCTTGAAGGCGATGCAGGTATGGCCAAGGTGGCGCAGCGCCAGTTCGTCCATGCCGTGCCCGCCCCCGATGCCATCTTCCGACCGGCCCGCATCGAGATCGAAGCTGATGACCATGGTATCATCCACCGGTGTCACCGCGATCCCGTGGCGGGCGAGCACGTTGATATCGTACTTGATGTTCTGCCCGATTTTCAGCACCGCATCGCTTTCCAGCAGCGGTTTCAGTGCGGTCATTGCCTGGTCGAGCGGGATCTGGGTGGGCTTTTCGGCGAACATGTCGGTCCCGCCGTGGCCCAGCGGAATGTAGCAGGCATCGTTCGGTCCCAGCGCGAGGCTGACCCCGACCAGCCGCGCGGACATGGCATCCAGCGCGCTGGTTTCCGTATCCACTGCCACTACCCGGGCGGCAAAGGCCCGCGCGATCCAGTGCTCCAGCCGCTCCAGCGTTTGCACGCATTCATAGGCTGCAAGGTCGATCGCGGGCCATTCGGGCATGGGCTGGCTGTTGCCGGTGCGCGAGGCGGCGGCACCCGCCATATCCTGCTTGGCCGGGTTGAGATCGGTCGTGCGCGATGGGCTGCCAGCCCCGGCATCAAGCCGCTTCAGCAGGCTGGTGAACCCGTGGCGCGACAGGAACGCAGCCAGCGGCTCGGGCGGTACGCCGTTCAGCTTGAACTCGTCCAGTGGTTGCGGCAGCGGCGCATCTTCCTTCAGGGCCACCAGAATGCGGCTCATCTCGGCATCGGCGCGGTGTTCGATCAGGCGGTCGCGCAGCTTGGATGGCTTCATACCTTCGGCCGCATCGAGCGCGGCGGTCAGGCTGCCGTGGTCCTGGATCAGCTTGGTCGCGGTCTTGGGGCCGATGCCGAAGATGCCTGGTACGTTGTCCACGCTGTCGCCCATCAGCGCCAGCACATCGCCCACCAGGTCCGGCCCCACGCCGAACTTCTCGATCACCTCGGGGATGTCGATCCGCTGGTTTTTCATCGTGTCGAGCATGTCGATGCAGCCGCCCTCATGTCCGTCTTCAGGCTCGGCGCATTTGCCGACCAGTTGCATCAGATCCTTGTCGGACGAAACAATAGTCACGTCCCAGCCCCTGCGGGTGGCGGCGCGTGCATAGGAGGCGATCAAGTCATCAGCCTCCAACCCGATTTCCTCGATGCACGGCAGGGAAAAGGCGCGGGTGGCATCGCGGATCAGCGGGAACTGGGGCACCAGGTCTTCGGGCGGGGGCGGGCGGTTGGCCTTGTACTGGTCATAGATATCGTTGCGGAACGACTTGCTCGACGCGTCCAGGATCACGGCCAGGTGCGTTGGCCCCTCGGCCTTGTCGAGATCGGTCGCCAGCTTCCACAGCATGGTGGTGTAGCCATAGACCGCACCCACCGGCGTACCTTCCGGATTGGTCAGCGGCGGCAGCCGGTGATAGGCGCGGAAGATATAGGACGACCCGTCGACCAGGTAGAGATGCTGCTTCTTGCTCGTGCCGGATTGTTCAGTCATTGGGGCGTGCTAGCAGTGTTGGGCGGGCCGGTCATCGGGGTTGTTGCGGGTTCCTGGCCCCATTGTGCCGCATAATGTGTGTGGCCGGGCCAATCCGAATCCGGGCCAAATCGGGCACAATTGGACGGGCTTCCGCCCCATTCTCGCCATATTTCTCTTGCGCGGCCCCAATTGTGGCAGTAATTGGGCGGCAGGCAGGCCCCGAAGGCCGGCTTTGGCCCCGGGCATGTTGCCTTGGTCCATCAATTTGATGTGTAAGGAAATTATTCATGCGCAAGATCATCCTCGCCGCTGCCGCTGCCGGCGCCGCTCTGACCCTGGTTGCCTGTTCGGAAGCCACCGAAGAAACCGCTGATGCCGCCGCTGAAGGCGCGATGGCCGATGCAGAAGCCAATGCCGATGCCGCCATCGAAGGCGCTGTCGAAACCGTTGATGCCGCTGCTGCCGATGCCACTGCTTCGGTTGATGCCGCCGTTGAAGGCGCTGAAGCGACCATCGACGAAGCTGCTGCCGAAGTCGAAGCTGCTGCTGAATAAGCCTTCGCGCTTTTCGCAACAAGAAAGGGCGCGGCCAGCTGGCCGCGCCCTTTTCTTTTGTCCGGCGTCTGTATCGTCAGGCGTCCGGGAATGTCAGGCGAATGGGCCAATCCGGAACGGTTCAGCGATAATGCGGGGTCAGGATCCGGCCGCAGGATACTGCGCGCTGGCATAGACCCGGCCGTTGTTCTGCGGAACGGTGTAGCCATCGTAGATCGCCCGCGCGATTGACGCGATGCGGGCTTCGCGGTTGGTGCGATTGCCTTGGCCGGTCACATAAATCGCCACTGCGATCGATCGGCCGTCGGGCGCGGTGATAATGCCGATATCGCTCGAGGTGTTGCTGAGCGAGCCGGTCTTGTGCGCCACGGTGACGCCGCCCGGCATCATGGCTGGAATACGGCGCGCGCCGGTGCGGCAGCGTTCCATCGCGCTCACGATCACGGCGCGGCTGGAGGACGAAAGCCAGCGGCCCTGGTAGATGCCGCTCAGCAATTCCACCATCGCCCGCGGGGTGGAACTGTCGCGCAGGTCCACATGCACGGCAGGATCGAATTCGCCATCGTCACGTACCAGCGTGGCAATGTCGCGGGTCAGGTTGAACTGGGTGATTCCGGCCCGCTGGGCCCAGGCGTTGACTGCCGGGACGCCGCCGACCGCTGCCAGCAGGGCATCGGTGGCCGGGTTGGAACTGCGGGTGATCATCAGGTCGATCAGCTCGGCCGCGCTCAGGTATTCGCCAGCCCGCACCGGGGCAACGGTGGATGAGAAGCGGGCTGAACGCACCGGCATCATCAGCGGAAATTCGCTGGTCAGGCTGAGCCGTCCCTGGTCGACCATTTCGAGATAGGTCGCGGCAATGGCGATCTTGCTGGTCGATGCCATCGGGAAGGCCTGGTCACCCAGCACCGAGATCGACTGGCCGGTCGACAGGTCCACTGCCGCCACACCGATGCGGCCCTGGCTGCCATCGGCAATCTGCGCCACCAACTGTTCGAGCGGGTTGGCATAGACCGGATTGTAGCTGACAGGCGCGCGGACTTCGGTGCCGAAATAGGTATCGAAGGCGGTCTCGAGCCCCTGATCGTCATTCGCCAGCGCCGGCATTGCAGGCAGCAGAGCGAGTGCGGCAACTGCGGCGACGAGCTTCGTGATGATTCCCGTTTTCATGACGCCCCTGCTACCTAATGTATGGTTGTGGAAAACTTAACGAGCCGTCGCCTGCTGGCAATTGCCTGCGCGACGAACGGACTCGTTGGGACGTCCACCTGAGGATTTTTACCTACAGAACGGCAGTTTCCCGCAGCTATTCAGCCCCGGCCTCCCCTTCCGGCTTGCGCAGCCGCCACATGAACTGGTCGGTCTCGCCGCGAATCACCTCGTCGAATACGTTGGCTGTGCGCGGGTCGGCGGGCCGGGCGTAAAGCTCGCTCTGCTCCTCCAGCACGAACCCGGCGGCGGTGAGTGCGGCCATTGCCAGTTCTTCGTCCATCCGGTGCAGCGCGTCTGCTGCAGCAGCCCCGCCACCTGTCGCTGCCCGGTGATCGACCACCACCAGCGCGCCGCCGGGCTTCAGCGCATCGTACAGCGCCTTGATCGCGGTATCGGCCGTGCCTGCGGCCATCGGCCCGATATACAGATCGTGCAGGTTCTGCACCGTGATGATCGTATCGAGCGGTTCGGGGAACGGCGGGGCCGCGATCGGACCGTTGAGCGGGAAAACGTACAGCGGGTTGCCGTCATTGTCGGAATAAGGGGCCACGGCGGCAGCCTGTTCGGTGGCATATTCGGGGCGGAAGCCGATGAACTCGTCGGGCTGGAAGGCATAGACCTTGCCGCTGGAGCCGACAGCCATTGCCAGCAGCCGCGTCACATAGCCGCCGCCCATGATGTAGTCGCCCACCACTTCGCCGGCATCGATCTGGGCAAAGGCCAGCAATTCGCCAGGCTGGCGCGCGGCATCGGCATCGCGATCGGCCTGCGGGCGGGCGATGTCGGCAATCGCGGCGCCATAGGCATCGGCGGAATAGCTGGCGGTAGGTTCGGCGACAGGCGTGTCGGCCTGGCTGCAGGCTGCCAGCATGGTGGTGGCCAGCAGCGTGGCCCCCAGCGTGGTAAGGATCATGCGCATCGGTTCTCTCCCCCTATTATTATTGTTGGCGCAGCTTATCCCAAGTCGGGGGGAATAGGGCAAGGCCGCGTTCGTATGGCGCGTTTACGCGATCGCAAGGCTGGGCGGTCTATCTGTGCAAACATGACGCGACCTGTCTTTCGTGCGCTTGGGGCGCTGTTGCTGGCATTGTTCGCAATGCTGGCAAGCAGTGCGTGGAGCGTGCCTGCCGCCGCGTCGCAAATGGTCCTGGCTAACTCCTGCGTGCTGGCATCGGACAGTGCGCTGACACTGGAACAAGCGCGCGCTGCAAAGGGCTGGAATTGCCAGCCGGAAGCCGGCGATGTCGCATACAACCATGTCTGGCTCAGGATCGACGGGGACCGGATCGAACCGGGCGAAGACCTGCTTTTACGCACCGATTCGCTCGGCTTCGAAGGACTCACCACGGTGGTCGACCTGCAAGGCGGGCGCCAGCGCGTGCTGGGCTATGGGTCGGACAGTCTCGGGCAATACTGGACGCTGGGCACGCGGTTTGCTGTTCCGCTGCTTTATGCGGGCGAGCAGGCAGAGCGGATCTGGGTACGGATCGACCATCCGCTCGACCGCAATACCGCCACCCTGGCTGGCTTCGTCACCGCGGCCGACGACGACACGCAGAAGCTGTATGGCATGGCGGCATTCGCGCTGTTTGTCGGGATGCTGCTGGTCGTTGCGATCTACTCGCTGTCGCTGTCCATCAGCCTGCGCAGCGGCTTTGCCTTGTGGCACGGGCTGCTGGTCGTGTTGTTCCTGGGCTATACGGTTTGTGCCAGTTCGCTGGTGTTCATGGTCCTGCCCGAACTCACGCTGTGGCAGCGCTCGGCCTCGGCCTATCTGCTGCTGGCGCTGTCGATGGCGTTGCTAACGCCGTTTTTCCTGACCTTCCTTGAACCCTTTGCCCTGCCGCGCTGGGCCCGGCGCATGATGATGGCAGCAAGCCTGCTGATGGCTGCGGGCGGGATCGGATTCGTCATGCTGGCCCACCAACTCCCGTTCGTGGCGCGGCCGCTCTATCATGCCTCGTTTATCCCCGCGCTGGTGGTCTTTGCCCTGTTCTGCCCGCTTGCCTGGTATCGCGGCAGCAAGGCTATCGGTCCGGTGGCACTGGCCTGGTCCATGCCGGTTGTCGTGGGAATAGACCGGACCGCGCGCGGCCTGAACCTCTATGTCCTGCCGACCGAATGGGACTTTGCCTTCTATGCCGCGATGGCATGGCAATCGGTGGTCATGGCCGCGGCGATCACCTGGCGGATCGGCCAGATCAGGAGCGAGCGCGACCTGGCGCGGGCGCAGGAACAGGCGCTGGGCGCACTGGCGCTGACCGATGGCCTGACCGGCCTGCCCAACCGCCGCGCCTTCGACACCCGCGATTGGCGCGAGGGCGATTACCTGGCGATCATCGATGCCGACCACTTCAAGCGGGTCAACGACCGCCACGGACATCAGGCGGGCGATCAGGTGCTGCGGGTCATCGGCGCGCAACTGGCGCGCGGGGTGGGCGAGCGCAAGCCATGCCTCGCCGCATTCCGGCTGGGCGGCGAGGAGTTTGCCCTGCTGGTCCAGGCCCGGTCGAGCGAAGAGGCGGCCCTCACCGTCAACCGCCTGCGCCACAAGCTGTCGGCCGCGGTGCGCTCGAACATGAGCGAGCTTGGCCAGCCACTGACGTTGAGTGGCGGCCTGGCGCGGATTGGGGCGGATGGTGTTGGTCCGGCCTACCGCGCCGCCGACCGGGCGCTGTACCGGGCGAAGAATTCCGGCCGTGACCTGTTGTGCTATGAAACGCGCGATGCGCAGGGTTCGGCGTTGATCTTCCCGGGCAAGCAGCAGGCCGCCTGAGCCGGCTCCAGGACCAGTTTCAGGACCGGTTCCGGCGTGCCAGCAGATAGACGATCGCCCCGGCTGCCAGCACTGCCAGGGTGGGCAGGGCGGAACTGGCCGGAACCTGCACCAGCAGCCAGCCATTGAAGGCCAGCGCCAGCAGCACCACACCGCTCCACAGCACGGGATTGGCCCCGTTCATGTCCACATCCGTGCGCCGCCACAACACTGGCAGGGCCAGCACCGCCAGCACCATGACCAGCGATTCCAGCGCCACCATGAAGGTCGCCAGGGTGGCAAACGTGCCCGAAATCGCCAGCAGCGCCACAATCGCGCCATAGGCCATGATCGCGTTGGCCGGGGTCAGGAAGCGGGGCGAGACCTGGGCCAGCCGGGCCGGCAGAAGCTGCCGTTGCGCCATGCCGAAGATCAGCCGGGGCATCGACACGAAATAGCTCAACTGGTTGGTCCCGGTGGAGAAGATCGCCGCCACGCTGATCGCCACCACGCCCCACTGGCCCAGCACTGCCGCGCCGGCCGAGGCCAGCGGCCGGTCCGGGTTCACGTCCTGCGGATCGATGGCGATATAGGTCCACTGGACGAAGGCATAGAACAGCGCGATCACCGCCAGGTTGACATAGATCGACCGGAACACCGTGGTCCTGGCGTCCTTCACCTCGCCTGCAGCAATGTTCGACAGGCTGCCGCCCGAAAAGGCATAGGCCAGCAGCAGCGCGATCGATTCCACTTCGGTAAATTCGGGCAGGGCAAGCGTGGCGGGCAGGCCATTGGCGACCAGACCCACCAGGCAGATTAGCAGGATGGGGGCCAGTTTCAGGATCGTGCCGACCCACAGCGCGCCGATCGAACGGCGCGTGCCGATCACGCTGAGTGTGGTGAAAAGGGCGATCAGCGCCAGGATGGTTGCCATCCGCAACACCGGATCATCGAACAGGGGGAACATGGCGGCCAGATAGGACACCAGCACGTGGAAGTTTGCCGCCCGCGCCGCCAGGTTCTGCCCCAGCAAGGACCAGCCCACCTGGAACCCGGCGAACGGCCCGAACGCGGTTTCGACATACAGCTGTTCGCCGCCTGATTGGTCGAACAGGGTGGAAAGCTTGGCGATCACCAGCATCGAGGTGGCGATCAGCAGGGCGAAAGCCAGGATCACCAGCGGGGCCACGCTGCCTGCCCCGGCATAGAGCAGCGCGGGCAGGGCAAAAATCCCCGCGCCAATCACGCCATTGAGGTTGATCAGCACCGCGCCGGGCAGGCCAATCACGCGCGGCGGTGCGACTTCCTGACCTGACATGCCCGTCCCCCTCCTGCGCCGGAAGGTAACGCAATCAATCCGCCGCACCAGTGCAAAGCAAAGGGGCCGGAGGATTGCTCCCCCGGCCCCTTCAGGTGTTCTGTGTCGGAAAGGCTTAGAAGCCCATGCCGCCCATGCCGCCCATGTCGGGCATAGCCGGAGCCGAACCCTTGTCTTCGGGCATTTCCGAGATCGCCGCTTCGGTGGTGATCAGCAGACCAGCAACCGATGCCGCATCCTGCAGTGCAGTGCGCACCACCTTGGTCGGATCGATCACGCCGGCCGCCACGAGGTTCTCGTAAACGTCGGTTGCGGCGTTGAAGCCCTGGGTCTCGTCACCTTCACGAAGCAGGTTGCCCGAAACCACGGCGCCATCGTGGCCCGCATTGGTCGCGATCTGCTTGACCGGAGCGGTAATCGCCTTGCGGACGATGTCGATGCCCTTGGTCTGGTCGTCGTTGGCGCCCTTCATGCCTGCCAGTGCCTTGGTGGCATACAGCAGCGCAGTGCCGCCGCCGGGGACAATGCCTTCTTCAACCGCAGCGCGGGTAGCGTGGAGCGCATCGTCGACGCGGTCCTTGCGTTCCTTCACTTCGACTTCCGAAGCGCCGCCGACCTTGATCACGGCAACACCGCCGGCCAGCTTGGCCAGGCGTTCCTGCAGCTTCTCGCGGTCATAGTCGCTGGTGGTCGATTCGATCTGGGCGCGGATCTGTTCGACCCGGGCCTTGATGTCCTCTGCCACACCGGCGCCATCGACGATGGTGGTGTTGTCCTTGTCGATGGTGACGCGCTTGGCTTCGCCCAGCATGCCCAGGGTAACCGATTCCAGCTTGATGCCGAGGTCTTCGGAAATCATCTCGCCGGCGGTCAGGATCGAGATGTCCTGCAGCATCGCCTTGCGGCGATCGCCGAAGCCCGGTGCCTTGACGGCAGCGATCTTCAGGCCGCCGCGCAGCTTGTTGACCACCAGGGTGGCCAGCGCTTCGCCTTCGATGTCCTCGGCGATGATCAGCAGCGGACGACCCGACTGCACCACGGCTTCCAGGATCGGCAGCATGGCCTGCAGGCTGGCCAGCTTCTTCTCGTGGATCAGGATGTAGGGGTTTTCCAGCTCGACAGTCATCTTGTCGGGGTTGGTGATGAAGTAGGGCGACAGATAGCCGCGATCGAACTGCATGCCTTCAACGACATCCAGCTCGAATTCGAGGCCCTTGGCCTCTTCCACGGTGATCACGCCTTCCTTGCCGACCTTTTCCATGGCTTCGGCAATCTTCTCGCCGACTTCACGGTCGCCATTGGCCGAGATGATCCCGACCTGGGCGATTTCGGCCGAACCGGAGACCGGCTTGGAGCGGGCGACAAGGTCGGCCACAACAGCGGTCACGGCCAGATCGATGCCGCGCTTCAGATCCATCGGGTTCATGCCGGCAGCAACCGAAGTCATGCCTTCACGCACGATGGCCTGGGCCAGCACGGTGGCGGTGGTGGTGCCATCGCCAGCCTGGTCGTTGGTCTTGCTCGCCACTTCGCGCAGCATCTGTGCGCCCATGTTCTCGAACTTGTCCTTCAGTTCGATTTCCTTGGCGACGGTTACGCCGTCCTTGGTGATGCGGGGAGCGCCATAGCTCTTGTCGATCACCACGTTGCGACCCTTGGGGCCCAGCGTGACCTTGACGGCATTGGCGAGCGTATCGACGCCCTTGAGGATGCGTTCACGCGCATCACGCCCGAACTTCACGTCCTTGGCAGCCATTGTTATGTTCCTTTTTGCGAATGTCTTGGAAAGAAAAGCCTGTCAGTGGATGCGGGCAATCAGCCGAGCACGCCCATGATGTCGCTTTCCTTCATGATGATCAGGTCTTCACCGTCGATCTTCACTTCGGTGCCGGACCACTTGCCGAACAGAACGCGATCGCCGACCTTCACGTCGAGCGCGATACGGTCGCCGTCGTCGTCGCGGGTGCCTTCACCCACGGCCACGATTTCGCCTTCGGAAGGCTTTTCCTTGGCGCTGTCGGGGATGATGATGCCGCCGGCGGTCTTTTCCTCGGCTTCAAGCCGACGGACGACCACGCGGTCGTGCAGGGGACGGAATGCCATGATGATGACCTCTTCCAGTTAGTCAGTTGATATGGGTCTTGGCACTCCCCTCATGAGAGTGCCAACGAGGCGGCATATGGTCAGCCTGCGGTGGACCGTCAAGGATTCGTCGCGACAAAATGTTGTGGGGGCGGGGCAGCGGTGGGGCTTTCGGGCAGGTTTCCGGTTCAGTCCGCTTTCGGGTGGGTCGCTGGATTTGGCTTACGACCGGTTTGAGGGTGGTTAGTGGACAGTGACGTCAGGTTGCTTCGAACCCGGCGTGGTAAGCCACCTCGCCAGCGACAGGTTCGCCGGTTAGCACCAATGACTGGAAATACTCGGCAGGAACTTCACCATAGCGAAGGGCATGGTCGCTGGTGAAGCCGAACCAGCCATAATAATTCGGATCACCAAGCACGACGCATCCTTGCGCGCCACGGTTCGTCAGCACCTGAAGTCCCTCAATTACCAAAGCCGAGCCCACCCCGCCTCGTTGAAGGCTTGGTGATACGGAAACCGGGCCGAGGCCAAACCATCCAATATCCTCGCCATTGATCTGCACTGGCGAAAATCCAACATGACCTATGATCGAACCTCCTTGTTCGGCGACAAGAGATAAGGAGAGAGCCCCGGCTTTCCTTAGGGCGTCAACGATAGCGCCTTCGGTCTGGCTGCTGTGCTCGACTCCGACAAAAGCGGAGTCAGTCAGCGCCCTGATAAATGTGATGTCGTTGGGGGTTTCGGGTCGAATGATCATCAAGTGATTGTTGCGCGCCAGACCTGATCCGGCAAGCCCGAACGTCCGCTTTGGGGTCGCTTGCTGACAGACGGCTTCTACCCAAGCAAGCCGGATAGCGGTCGCTCAATCCCTCACGACAACCCTCGCCACCAGTCCCAGCGCCTCGCGCCCGTGCCAGCGACGCAGCAGCAGGACCGAGGCGAAGACCAGCCCCGCGGCCAGCCCGATCCACACGCCCAGGCCCTCGAGCCGGGTCGCCAGGCCCAATCCGGCGGCCAGCCCGAATCCCGGCACCCAGTACGAGAAGATCGCGATCCACATCGGCACGCGGGTGTCCTGCAGGCCGCGCAAGGCTCCGGCGGCCACCACCTGCAAGCCGTCGAACAGCTGGAACGCGGCGCAGACCGTAAGGTAGGTGAGGGCAAGGCCGATCACCGTGGCGTTCTGGGGCGCCCAGGGGTCGAGATAGGGCCACAGCAGCCATTCGGGCACCAGCACCATCGAACTGGCGGTCAGCACCATGAAGCCGGTGCCCATGACAATGGCCGTCCAGCCCGCCCGGTGCACGCCCACAGCCTCGCGCGCGCCGAAGAAATAGCCGACGCGGATCGTGCCTGCCTGGGCCACGCCCATCGGCACCATGAAGGCAATCGCCGTGACCTGCAGCGCCAGGGTATGGGCCGCCAGTTCTTCCGGTCCGATCAGGCCCATCAGGAAAGCCGCCGCGCCGAACACGCCGGCTTCCGCCATCACTGTCAGGCCAATCGGCGTGCCGATGCGCAGCAACTGGCCAAAGCGCGGCCAATCGGGCCGCCACAGCTTGCCGAACACGTGATAGCGATTGAGCCGCTTGTCCATCCGGATCACCAGCGCATAGGCGGCCAGGCTGAACAAGGTGGACAACACGGTGGCAATTGCCGCGCCCGGCAGGCCCAGCGCGGGCGCGCCGAAATTGCCGAAGATGAAGGCATAGTTGGCCAGCGCATTGACCAGTACCCCGCACCCGGTGATCGCCGTGGCAAAGACCGGGCGGCCCAGCGCGGCCACGAAATGGCGCAGCACGATCGACAGCACCATCGGCACCAGGCTGAACAACAGCAGGTCCATATAACTGGTGGCCAGCGCAGTAATTGCGGGATCCTGCCCCAGCGCCAGCATGATCGGCCCGGCCTGGGTGCAGATCGCCATGGCGACTAATCCCGCACAGGTTGCCATCCACAGCGCCATGCGCACTGTGCGGCGAACGGGTCGCAAGGCAGGCGCCCGCGCGCCAAGCTCTGCCGCCACCAGCGGCGAAACCGCGCCAGCCAGCCCGGCCATGGCGGAAATCAGCACGCCGAAGATCGCCACCGCCAGCGCCGATGCCGCCAGTTCCGCCGTGCCCAGCCGCGCGATGAAGATCACATCCACCGCATAGGTCATCATCTGTAGCAGGTTGGCGAGCGCCAGTGGCCCCGCCAGCCGCAGGGTCTCGGAGCTTTCGGCTTTCCAGCCGAGCGGTTGGGGATGGGCTATGGGCTTCATGGTGGTCGAATGGCGTATTGTGAAAGTGGTCAAAACAGCCGGCCCGGTTAGCTGCGTGGGGCGACCGGGGGAAGGGCGAATTGGTTGCAAATGTAATTTGCCGCCCGACTATGGCATGGCGGTTACAGGGTCTTTCCCTCGGGCTTCAGTAAAGCTAGGAGCCAAGGTTAGATTCACGCCCCAGATTCACGCTCAAGGGAAACACCGTTCCATGCGCAATACCGTTCGTTTCGCCGCCGTTTCGGCCTTTGCCCTCGCTCTGGTCGCTTGCGGCCCGTCCGAAGAACCTGCGGTCGACGAGGCCGATGTGGCCGCCGACGACATGGCCGGCGACGTAGTGGACACGCTGCCCGATGCAGCAGAGCCCACCCCCGAAGCGACCGAAACCCCGGCAGACGAGGCGACCCCCACGCCAGCCGCTTCGGCCTCGGCCACCCCTACACCGGCTGCAACGCCCACGGTTGCGGCTGCGCCTGCCGCCTTCACGCAGTGCCGCGTGTGTCACTCGGTCTCGCCCGGCCAGAACGGCATCGGCCCCTCGCTGGCAGGTATCCACGGCAACCGTGCGGGCCAGGTCGCAGGCTTCACCTATACCGATGGCATGAAGAATTCCGGCCTGACGTGGAACGATGCCACGCTCAATCGCTACCTGACCGATCCGTCGGGCGTGGTGCCCGGTACGATGATGGCAGTCGGCCCGCTCGACGCCGCCCAGCGCGCCGCGATCATCGCTTACCTGAAGACGCTGTAGGCAACGGCAGCCGGGCTAATATGGGGGTCGGGGCGCTGCTCCGGCCCCTTTTTTGTGCGTCAGCTTGTGCAACGAAAAAGGGCGACACCTTGCGGTGCCGCCCTTCCCATTCGTGAGTGCTTCAAGACACCCACAAAACTTGCTTGGCTTACTTGATCTCGACGGTGCCGCCGGCAGCTTCGATCTTCGCCTTGATGTCTTCGGCCTCGGCCTTGTTGACGCCTTCCTTGATGGCCTTGGGAGCCGATTCAACGAGGGTCTTGGCTTCGGTCAGGCCCAGCGAGGTGATCGCGCGGACTTCCTTGATGACCTGGATCTTCTTGCCACCGTCACCGGTCAGGATGACGTCGAATTCGGTCTGCTCTTCCACTGCAACAGCAGCGGCAGCAGGGCCGGCAACGGCAACGGCAGCAGCGGCCGAAACGCCCCATGCTTCTTCCAGCGCCTTGGCGAGGTCAGCAGCTTCAAGGACGGTCAGCTTCGACAGGTCTTCAACGAGCTTGCCAATGTCAGCCATGATAATTTACTCCATACAAAATGTGGGCACCCGGACCAGGTGATTGCCTGGGGCCGGGCATGATCGGTAGAAAAGTCTTATGCAGCTTCCTTGGTGGCATAGGCCCCAAAGACGCGGGCGAGCTTGCCAGCCGGTGCCACGACAACCTGCGCGATCTTGGTCGCGGGTGCCTGGACAAGGCCGATAAGCTTGGCGCGCAGTTCGTCGAGCGAGGGGAGCGAGGCGAGTGCCTTGATCCCGTCGGCATCGAGTACCTGCGAACCCATCGCGCCGCCGACCACTTCGAGCTTGTCGTTGGTCTTGGCGAATTCGACAATGATCTTTGCCGCAGCCACTGGATCGACCGAAGTCCCCAGGGCAACCGGACCGACGAACAGGTCGTCGATTGCAGCATAGTCAGTGCCGACGATGGCCAGCTTGGCAAGACTGTTCTTGGAAACCTTGAACGACGCACCTGCTTCCAGCATCTTCACGCGCAAGGCCGTGGTCTGTTCCACGGTCATGCCCAGGTTGCGGGTGACGACCACCACACCAACCTGGCTGAAGTTTGCGTTCAGAGCTGCGACCGCATCGGCTTTCTGCGAACGATCCATGCTTACTCCTTACTCTTGTGGCCGCATGGACAAGCCATGCGGTGGCACAATTATCCGCCACGGCGAACCGCAAGCGGACGGCTACGTTTGTCCATGCCTTTTCAGGGGCACGGGCGAGTCCGTTGTTGGGGAAGGAGTTGCGCCACATTGGATGGAGCGCGGTTGGCACTGGCCCAGGAAAACTGGATGCCGGTGCCGGAATATCTCTGTCCCCGCCTAGGCTGGAAATTAAGAAGGTGCGGATGCCTTCACCAACTGTCTCGGACGGATGACCAAGGGTGAACCCGTGGTCAGGGGTGGGCGTTTAGACTTTCCGCAGGCTGAGTCAAGCTATCGCGCAATCGATCAGGAACCGCCCTCAGCTGTGAAGCTGCGGCCCATTGCGCGGAATTCGGCAAGGCAGCGCGCGTATTGCGCTGCCGCATCCATTTCCATCAGTACGTCGGCATAGGCTGCATTTGCCGTCACAAGTGAGAATGCCGGATCCCGGCCCATCAGTTTGCCCATGAAGAACACAGCAGTCGCGCCGAAAGATTGCTGCGCCTCGGGGGTTGCTGACCGGCCAAGATATTCGACAATGCGAAAGCAGCGCAGGTCGTCAAGTCGCAGATCGCCCGACGATGGAGCCGGGTCGGGCAACTGGTCTGCAACCGTTGGTGGGCTGTCCTCGCTCTGCCCAAGGGTAGGAACCGGCGCAACCACCAGAGCCAGTGCGGCTACAACAAGTTTCGGTACGCTATTCATCGCGTTCAGTCCCCCCAGATGCTGCCGAATCTATTGGCCAGCCATCCGGCATCACGCAACCGGCGAGTGCGGGAACACTTCGGGCCGCCGTGCGCTGACTTTCCATACCTCATCAACCGCAAAGGAATTCTCCCATGGGCAGACCCCTCACTATCGGGCTCGGCACGCTTATCATCCTGTTGCTGGTGGTCGCCTTCCTGTTCTGACCTTCCGGCATGGTGACAAAAAGGGCGGCATCTTCGCATGAAGGTGCCGCCCTTTTTTGTTGTTGCGCCTCGCCGGTCGGTCAGTCTGCCTGGTAGCCCAGCAGATCGCCCGGCTGGCAATCCAGTTCGCGGCAGATCGCTTCCAGCGTGGAGAAGCGGATGGCGCGGGCCTTGCCGGTTTTCAGGATCGACAGGTTGGCCAGGGTCAGGTCTACCCGCTCTGCCAGTTCGGTCAGCGTCATGCGGCGGGCGTGGAGCAGGTCGTCGAGCTTCACAACGATGCGGGTGGTGTCGGCAGTTTCCTCTCCCATTATACCGTTCCTTCCAGCTCTTCGCGCATCCGGGCACCTTCGCGGAACACGCGGGCCAGGATGAACAGCAGCAAGGCGATGCCGATACCGGTGAAGGAAACGTCCACATCAAGCTGGAAGTCGCTCGGCGGGCGATGGGCCTCGCCCCACTTGCCCAGGCCAGTGGCAATCCAGCCAGCCAGCCATGCCCCCAGCGACAGCCATGCCATGCGGGTAAGGCGGGCGGCATTGGCCATTACAAAGGGATCGCCATCGGCCACGGTGTCGATCATGCGGGCCAGCAGGCGGACAAAATCATACATCAGGCCCAGCGAAACAATCAGAGCGACCATCGCCAGCGCGCCAAGCCACAGGCCCATGCCGTCGAAATCCGGCTCGGCCACGATGCTTACGTCATCCGGCAGGAAACCCAGGGCACTGAGGGTCATCATGGTGATGGCGATACCCAGTCCGATCTGCCCGATCACCAGGAATATCCGCATGATGATGGTGCAGGCCTTGGCTACTGTCAGCAAGGGGTCTTTGAGTGCGGTCTTCACGGGCAGATCCTTTCCTTGGTTCAGGGGTGGGGCCGCTGCCTCAGGCAGCCACGACCGTGGCGATGCCCTGTGCCATGGCGGGGGTGGATGCGGGAACCGCGGTCGCCTGGACGAACGCGGTAGCTGTGATGAGAATGGCGGCGGCAAGGGCCAGCGCGTGGTCATAAAAACGGGTCATTGGTCGGTCTCCTGAATGAATGTTTATCGGTCCACGATGCGTCCGATATTGATATTCAATAAGCCGAGTCGCGCATATTGTCAAACGATAATATCGAAAAACAATATGCTTCATATCGTTTCTCGAAAATGGCGGAATTTCGCCGCTTTTCGTGCCGCGGTCCGTGGCTGCGCGTTTGACTCAGGGCGCCCTCGATCCTATATGCGCATCCAGCCGGTTGCTTCGAGCAAGGCACACCTTATCGCGGGGGTGTGCCACAGGATGGAAGCTGCGGCTCCTGCGAGATGACGATCAAACCTGCAGTCCGGTGCCCCTGGCGCCGCGACCCATGCAGGCTTTTCGCGTCTCGCAGTCCATACCGCCAGCAGATTTATCCCGCCGGTGCGGCCCCTTAACTGGGGTGTGTGCCGGCCTTCATGGCAAGAGGCACGATCCCTTCATGGCAAGCAAGTCCAAGGCACCGCAGGCTGCATCGCACGGCGGCACCAAGCAAAAGCGCATCCGCAAGATCTTCGGCGACATCCACGAAGTGGTGCAGATGCCGAACCTGATCGAAGTGCAGCGCGAAAGCTATGAGCAGTTCCTGCGTTCGGACCGCGCCACCGGCTATGTCTCGGGCCTGGAAAAGACCTTGCGCTCGGTCTTCCCGATCCGCGATTTCGCCGGCACTGCCGAGCTGGATTTTGTGCACTATGAACTGGAAGATCCCAAGTTCGACGTGACCGAGTGCCGTCAGCGCGGCATCACCTTTGCGGCCCCGATGAAGGTCACGCTGCGTCTGATCGTGTTCGAAGTGGACAGCGAAACCGAAACCCGCTCGGTCCTCGATATCAAGGAGCAGGACGTCTACATGGGCGACATGCCCCTGATGACGGAGAACGGCACCTTCTTCATCAACGGTACCGAGCGCGTGATCGTGTCGCAGATGCACCGTTCGCCGGGCGTGTTGTTCGACCATGACCGCGGCAAGACCCACTCCAGCGGCAAGTTCCTGTTCGCTGCCCGGGTCATCCCGTACCGTGGTTCGTGGCTCGATTTCGAATTCGACGCCAAGGATATTGTCAACGTCCGGATCGACCGCAAGCGCAAGCTGCCGGTTACCGCGCTGCTCTATTCGCTGGGCCTGACGGCCGAGGACATCCTCGCCCATTTCTACGAAACCGTGGTCTGGAAGCGCGGTCAGGGCGGCTGGCAGATCCCGTACACCGCCGAATCATGGCGCGGTTCCAAGCCCGGCTTCGCGCTGGTCAATGCCGATACCGGCGAGGAAGTGTTCCCCGCCGGCCAGAAGGTGAGCCCGCGCGCTGCCAACAAGGCAGAGAAGGACGGCCTCAAGACCCTGCTGATCCCGACCGAGGAAATCTTCGGCCGTTATGCCGCGCATGACCTGATCGACGAGAGCACCGGCCGCATCTACATCGAAGCGGGCGACGAAGTTTCGCCGGAAAACCTCGACAAGCTCGATGCTGCCGGGATCGACCAGCTGCAGTTGCTCGATGTCGATCACATCAACACCGGTCCGTGGATCCGCAACACGCTGCAGGTCGACAAGGCCGAGAACCGCGACGAGGGCCTGGAATCGATCTACAAGGTCATGCGTCCCGGCGAGCCGCCGACCAAGGAAACCGCTGAAGCCCTGTTCGAAGGCCTGTTCTTCGATGGCGAGCGCTATGACCTGTCGGCGGTGGGCCGCGTGAAGCTCAACATGCGCCTCGGCCTCGATGCCGAAGACACCGTCACCACGCTGCGCAAGGAAGATATCCTGGCCGTAGTGAAGGAACTGGTGAACCTGAAGGACGGCAAGGGCGAAGTCGACGACATCGACAACCTCGGCAACCGTCGCGTGCGTTCGGTGGGCGAGCTGCTGGAAAACCAGTACCGTGTCGGCCTGCTGCGCATGGAACGCGCCGTGAAGGAGCGCATGTCCTCGGTCGACGTGTCCACTGTGATGCCGAACGACCTGATCAACGCCAAGCCGGCGGTCGCCGCGGTGCGCGAATTCTTCGGCTCGTCGCAGCTGTCGCAGTTCATGGACCAGACCAACCCGCTGTCGGAAGTCACCCACAAGCGCCGCGTATCTGCGCTCGGACCGGGTGGTCTGACGCGTGAACGTGCAGGCTTTGAAGTGCGCGACGTCCATCCCACGCACTATGGCCGCATCTGCCCGATTGAAACGCCGGAAGGCCCGAACATCGGTCTGATCAACTCGCTGTCGACCTTCGCCCGCGTCAACAAGTACGGCTTCATCGAAACCCCGTACCGCAAGGTCGTGGACGGCAAGGTGACCGGCGAGGTCCAGTACCTGTCGGCCATGGAAGAGCAGAAGCACACCGTGGCCCAGGCCTCGGCCGAGCTGAGCGACGAAGGTGTGTTCGTGGAGGACCTGATCTCGGCCCGCCAGAACGGCGAATTCGTGATGAGCCCGTCCGAACTGGTTACGCTGATGGACGTTTCGCCCAAGCAGCTGGTCTCGGTCGCAGCATCGCTCATTCCTTTCCTGGAAAACGATGACGCCAACCGCGCGCTGATGGGTTCCAACATGCAGCGTCAGGCTGTGCCGCTCGTCAAGGCGGAAGCCCCCTGGGTCGGCACCGGCATGGAAGAAACCGTGGCCCGCGATTCCGGCGCCGCGATCGGTGCCTCGCGCGCCGGCGTGGTTGACCAGGTCGATGCTGCACGTATCGTGATCCGCGCCAGTGGCGAGATCGAACCCGGCCAGTCCGGCGTTGACATCTACACTCTGCAGAAGTTCCAGCGCTCCAACCAGAACACCTGCATCAACCAGCGTCCGCTGGTCCAGGTGGGCGATGTGGTGGAGAAGGGCGATATCATCGCCGACGGTCCCTCGACCGACCTGGGCGAGCTGGCGCTGGGCAAGAACAGCCTGGTCGCCTTCATGCCGTGGAACGGCTACAACTACGAGGATAGTATCCTCATCTCCGAACGCATCGTGAAGGACGACGTGTTCACCTCGATCCACATCGAGGAATTCGAAGTGATGGCCCGCGACACCAAGCTGGGTCCGGAAGACATCACCCGCGACATTCCCAATGTTGGCGAGGAAGCACTGCGCAACCTCGACGAAGCGGGCATCGTCTACATCGGCGCCGAAGTGCATCCGGGCGACATTCTTGTCGGCAAGATCACGCCCAAGGGCGAAAGCCCGATGACGCCGGAAGAAAAGCTGCTGCGCGCCATCTTCGGTGAAAAGGCCAGCGACGTGCGCGACACCTCGCTCCGCCTGCCGCCGGGCGTGGCTGGGACGATCGTGGAAGTGCGCGTGTTCAACCGCCACGGCATCGAGATCGATGACCGTACCCGCGCCATCCAGAACGAGGAAATCGAACGCCTCAAGAAGGACAGCGAGGACGAGCGCAACATCCTCAACCGTGCCACCTACAACCGCCTGCGTGATATGCTGGTCGGCCAGACCGCTTCGGCCGCACCCAAGGGTGCCAAGAAGGGCGATGTGATCGACGAAGCCGCGCTGGACGAGGTTGACCGCCACGAGTGGTTCAAGTTCGCCGTCGCGGATGACCGGATGCAGGTCCAGCTGGAAGCGGTGAAGACCCAGTACGACGAGGCCATCAAGGCCATCAAGGACAAGTTCGAGGACCGCAAGGAGAAGCTCGAACGGGGCGACGAACTGGCCCCCGGCGTGCTCAAGATGGTCAAGGTGTTCGTGGCGGTGAAGCGCAAGCTGCAGCCGGGCGACAAGATGGCTGGCCGCCACGGCAACAAGGGTGTGATTTCGCGCATCCTGCCGGTGGAGGACATGCCGTTCCTGGAAGACGGTACCCCCGTTGACCTGGTGCTGAACCCGCTGGGCGTGCCATCGCGCATGAACGTGGGGCAGATCTTCGAAACGCATCTGGGCTTTGCCGCGCGCAGCCTGGGTCACCAGATCGGTGCCGCCCTTGATGAGTGGCGCCTTGCCAATCCCAACCCCGAGGCCGGCCCCCCGCCTGCCGCCGTGGTCGAGAAGCTGAAGGACGTGTACGGCGAAAACTACCACGACGATATCGACAGCCGCACCACCGAAGAGCTGTGCGAGCTGGCCGAAAACGTCCGCGCAGGCGTTCCCATGGGCACCCCGGTGTTCGATGGCGCGCGTGAGCAGGACGTGTCGGACATGCTGGTCAAGGCGGGCATTGCCAGCTCGGGCCAGTCGTGGCTGTACGATGGCAGGACTGGCGACATGTTCGACCGGATGGTCACCGTGGGCATCATCTACATGCTCAAGCTGCATCACCTTGTGGATGACAAGATCCACGCGCGTTCGATCGGGCCTTACAGCCTCGTCACCCAGCAGCCGCTGGGCGGCAAGGCGCAGTTCGGCGGCCAGCGCTTCGGCGAAATGGAAGTCTGGGCGCTGCAGGCATACGGCGCGGCCTACACCTTGCAGGAAATGCTGACGGTGAAGTCCGATGACGTGGTCGGCCGCACCAAGGTCTATGAAGCGATCGTCAAGGGTGACGATACCTTCGAGGCCGGCATTCCGGAAAGCTTCAACGTGCTGGTGAAGGAAATGCGCAGCCTCGGCCTCAACGTCGACCTGTCATCCATCGGCGACGAGGATGCGGACGGCGACGGGCTGTCGATTGCTGCTGAGTAACAGGGGCCTGCGGGCGGTTGCTGCAAGCGCCGCCCCAACCCCAGCCCCCTGTTGAACCCTACCTAGGGAACTGAAAAATGAACGAACTTTCGAAATTCACCAACCAGATCTCCAAGCCGGAGACCTTTGACCAGATCCAGATCGGCATTGCCTCGCCGGAACGTATCCGTTCGTGGTCGTTCGGCGAGATCAAGAAGCCCGAAACCATCAACTACCGGACCTTCAAGCCGGAGCGCGACGGCCTGTTCTGCGCCCGCATCTTCGGTCCGGTGAAGGATTACGAGTGCCTGTGCGGCAAGTACAAGCGCATGAAGTACAAGGGCGTCGTCTGCGAAAAGTGCGGCGTCGAAGTGACCGTGACCAAGGTCCGTCGTGAACGCATGGGCCACATCGAACTGGCCGCGCCGGTCGCGCATATCTGGTTCCTGAAGAGCCTTCCCTCGCGCATCGGCCTGCTGCTCGACATGCAGCTCAAGCAGCTTGAGCGCATCCTGTACTTCGAAAGCTATGTGGTGATCGAGCCGGGCCTGACCCCGCTCGAAAAGTTCCAGCTGCTGACCGAAGACGAGATGCTCGAAGCGCAGGACGAGTATGGAGAAGATGCCTTCACCGCCGATATCGGCGCGGCGGCAGTCAAGACCATGCTGATGGACCTGGACCTGGTGCAGGAACGCGACGACCTGATGGAGGAACTCGCCACCACCAAGTCGCTACTGAAGCCCAAGAAGATCATCAAGCGCCTCAAGGTCGTCGAAAGCTTCATCGATTCGGGCAACAAGCCGGAATGGATGATCCTCGATGTCGTGCCGGTCATCCCGCCCGAACTGCGCCCGCTGGTGCCGCTGGATGGTGGCCGCTTCGCCACGTCCGATCTGAACGACCTGTATCGCCGCGTGATCAACCGCAACAACCGCCTGAAGCGGCTGATGGAACTGCGCGCGCCGGACATCATCGTGCGCAACGAAAAGCGCATGCTGCAGGAAGCCGTTGACGCCCTGTTCGACAACGGCCGCCGTGGCCGTGTGATCACGGGCGCCAACAAGCGTCCGCTGAAGTCGCTGTCCGACATGCTGAAGGGCAAGCAGGGCCGCTTCCGCCAGAACCTTCTGGGCAAGCGCGTCGACTATTCGGGCCGTTCGGTCATCGTCACCGGGCCGGAACTCAAGCTGCACCAGTGCGGCCTGCCCAAGAAGATGGCGCTCGAACTGTTCAAGCCGTTCATCTACGCGCGGCTCGATGCCAAGGGTCTGTCAATGACCCTGAAGCAGGCCAAGAAGTGGGTCGAAAAGGAACGCAAGGAAGTCTGGGATATCCTGGATGAAGTGATCCGCGAACATCCCGTGCTGCTGAACCGCGCACCCACGCTTCACCGTCTGGGCATCCAGGCGTTCGAACCCGTGCTGATCGAAGGCAAGGCGATCCAGCTGCACCCGCTCGTCTGCTCGGCCTTCAACGCCGACTTCGATGGTGACCAGATGGCCGTCCACGTACCGCTCTCGCTGGAAGCCCAGCTGGAAGCGCGCGTGCTGATGATGAGCACGAACAACATCCTGTCGCCCGCCAACGGCAAGCCGATCATCGTGCCTTCGCAGGACATGGTGCTGGGCCTGTACTATCTGTCGATGGACAGCGAGGGTGAGCCCGGCGAGGGCAAGATCCTGGGCGACATCAACGAAGTCCACCAGGCGCTGCACGTCGGCGCGGTGACCTTGCACTCCAAGATCACCACCCGCGTTCCGCAAACCGGCGAGGACGGCAAGCAGATCATGCGCCGCGTGGAAACCACGCCGGGTCGCATGCTGATCGCCGAGTGCCTGCCGCGCAGCCACAAGGTGCCCTTCGAGACGGTCAACCGCCTGCTCACCAAGAAGGACATCGGCGACGTGATCGACGAGGTCTATCGCCACACCGGCCAGAAGGACACCGTGCTGTTTGCCGATGCCATCATGGCACTGGGCTTCAAGCACGCCTGCAAGGCCGGCATTTCCTTCGGCAAGGATGACATGATCATCCCGGAAGAAAAGATTGGCCTGATCGAGGAAACCAAGGCGCTGGTTGCCGATTACGAGCAGCAGTACCAGGACGGCTTCATCACCCAGCAGGAAAAGTACAACAAGGTGATCGACGCCTGGAGCCGTTGCGGCGACCAGGTGGCGAACGTCATGATGGACAAGATCCGCGCCCAGCCCAAGGACGAGCATGGCCGGCAGAAGCCGATCAACTCGATCTACATGATGAGCCACTCCGGTGCGCGTGGTTCCCCCGCGCAGATGAAGCAGCTTGCCGGTATGCGCGGCCTGATGGCCAAGCCTTCGGGCGAGATCATCGAAACGCCGATCATCTCGAACTTCAAGGAAGGCCTGACCGTCCTTGAATACTTCAACTCCACCCACGGTGCCCGTAAGGGTCTGGCAGATACGGCGTTGAAGACGGCAAACTCGGGCTACCTGACCCGCCGCCTGGTCGACGTGTCACAGGATTGCGTCATCGTCGAAGAGGATTGCGGCACCGATAACGCGCTGGAAATGCGCGCCATCATCCAGGGCGGCTCGGTCATTGCATCGCTGGGCGAGCGTATCCTGGGCCGCACCGTGGCCGAGGACATCATCAACGCTGCCACCGGCGAAGTGATCGTCACCGTGGGCACCCTGGTCGACGAACCGATGGTGAAGGCAATCGAGGAGGCCGAAGTTCAGGTCGCCAAGATCCGTTCGCCGCTGGTCTGCGAAGCCGAGATGGGCGTTTGCGGCACCTGCTATGGCCGCGATCTGGCGCGTGGTACTCCGGTCAACATCGGTGAAGCTGTCGGCGTTATCGCTGCGCAGTCGATCGGTGAGCCGGGCACCCAGCTGACCATGCGTACGTTCCACATCGGTGGCGCTGCGCAGGTCAACGAAACCAGCCACCTCGAAGCCATCAGCGACGGCAAGATCGTCTATCGCGACATGCCGACCATCACCGACAAGCGCGGCCGCCGGCTGTCGCTGGCCCGCACCGGCGAAATGGTGCTGGTCGATGCCGAGGGCCGTGAGCGCGCAATCCATCGCGTGCCTTACGGTACCATGCTGATGTTCGAGGACGGCGCCAAGGTGAAGGAAGGCGAACGCCTGGCAGAGTGGGATCCGTTCTCGCTGCCGATCATCACCGAAACCGCCGGTATCGTGCGCTATCAGGATCTGGAAGAAGGCAAGACGCTGGAAGAACGGGTCGACGAAGCGACCGGTATCGCCCAGCGCGTTGTCACCGAATACCGCGCTGCGGGCCGGTCCAAGAAGGAAGACCTGCGTCCGCGCATGACCCTGCTGGGCGACGAAGCCATCAAGAAGGGCGATGATACCGAAGCGGCACGTTACATGCTGGCTCCGGGCACCACGCTCTCGGTCGAGGACGGCCAGGAAGTGTCGGCGGGTGACATCCTTGCCCGTGCATCGCGTGAAGCATCCAAGACGCGCGACATCACCGGCGGTCTGCCGCGTGTTGCCGAGCTGTTCGAAGCGCGTATCCCGAAGGACAATGCGGTGATCGCCAAGATCAGCGGCCGCATCGAATTCGTTCGCGATTACAAGGCCAAGCGCAAGATCGCGATCATCCCGGAAGAGGGCGATCCAGTGGAATACCTGGTCCCCAAGACCAAGGTGATCGACGTGCAGGAAGGCGATTTCGTCAAGAAGGGCGATACCCTGATCTCGGGCTCGCCCAACCCGCACGACATCCTCGACGTGCTCGGCGTGGAAGCGCTGGCCGAATACCTGGTCAGCGAGATCCAGGAGGTCTATCGTCTGCAGGGCGTGAAGATCAACGACAAGCACATCGAGGTGATCGTTCGCCAGATGCTGCAGAAGGTCGAGATCACCGATGGCGGGGACACCACCCTGCTGCCGGCCGAACAGGTCGATCGCGCTGAAATGGACGAGTACAACGCCAAGCTGCCCAAGGGCGGACGGTTCGCCGTGGGTAACCCGGTGCTGCTGGGTATCACCAAGGCGTCGCTGCAGACCCGCAGCTTCATCTCGGCCGCTTCGTTCCAGGAAACCACCCGCGTGCTGACGCAGGCGGCGGTCGAAGGAAAGAAGGACTCGCTGATCGGTCTGAAGGAAAACGTCATCGTGGGTCGGCTCATCCCGGCTGGCACCGGCGCCGGGCTCAACCGCCTGCGCGTTACCGCCAACAGCCGCGATGCCGCACTGCGCGCGCAGTATCGCAAGATGAACGATGCGATCGTTGCTGCCGCCACCGTGGCTACCGTGGCCACCGCCAATACGGCAGCCGAGGAGCATGCGGCAGAACTGGCTCGCGGTCCCGAAGCTGCGATGGGCGATGATCCTTTGGCCATGGTCGAGGGTGAAACCCACGGCACCGATGCCGATGCGGGCGATTACCTGAACCCTGAAGCCGCCGACCATGATGGTACCGTGGCAGAAGAGGTGCTGGACGCTGCAGCAGCTGACGAGGACGAGGCTGAATAAGCCCGTTCGCCACTGCCCACAGATTGACCCCGCCGGAAGCAGTTCCGGCGGGGTTTTTCTTGTTTCGCTCGGCTCCAGAGTCAATGCTACACAGGTCTGGTGAAGCTCCACCTGTCCGCTCTCGCCGCGCTGGCACTCGCCGCCTGCAATTCTGGCGAAAACCTGCCGGACGAAGCCTCGCATGATGAACAGGTGCGCACCTTCACCGCGGCACCGAACGAGCTGCTGTTGCCACCGGGCGAATATCGCATTGCCGGGGCTGACGGGCGAGAGATCGACCTGCCGCATGCGATCACCGTATCCATCACGGCGGATGCGATTGTGGTCGCGTCTGGCTGTGTCACACTGCGCTGGGCATATGTCCACGTCGACGGGCGGATGGTCACTTCTCCAGTCGACGGGCCAAACTGCAAGCGCGCACGCTATCTTGAGGAAGAGGCCATCGGGGCAGTGTTCGACGCCCCGACAGCGATTGATCGCACGCCCGCCAATGCAATTGAACTGACAGGCGGCGGGCACAGTATCGCTATTTTCAGCCAATAGGCTTTCTTTACCCGTCCCAACGCCCCTTGAGCGCGCCTGACCAGCACCCACTTGCGTTGCAAAGCAAAACGGAGCCCAGCAGCAATGACCGATACCTCGATCCTGTTCCAGCCTTTCATCTCGCCCAAACTCAACCTCAAGAACCGCATCGTGATGGCGCCGATGACGCGCAACATGGCCCCCGATGGCGTGCCTGGCGCAGCCAACGCCGCCTATTACCGCCGCCGGGCCGAGGGCGAAGTGGGCCTGATCCTGTCCGAAGGGACGGTGGTTGATCGACCGGCCAGCCGCAATCTGCCGCATATTCCGCTGTTCCATGGCGAAGCGGCTCTGGCCGGATGGCAGGAGGTGATCGATGCGGTCCACGATGCCGGCGGCAAGATGGGGCCGCAAATCTGGCACACCGGCGGGACCAGCGCCGATCCTTCGTTCGTCCGGCCCCCGCTCGATACGCCGAGCGGCTTCAACAAGCCGGGCGAACAGGTGGGCGAGCCGATGACCGAGGAAGCCGTGGCCGACAGCGTGGCCGCATTCGCCCGTGCGGCCAAGGATGCCCAGCGGCTGGGCTTCGACACGGTCGAAATCCACGGCGCGCATGGTTATCTGATCGACCAGTTCTTCTGGCCAGAAACCAACCAGCGGACCGATCGCTGGGGCGGGGCCACCATCGGCGAGCGCAGCCGGTTTGCTGCCGAGATCGTCGCCGCGATCCGGGCCGAGGTCGGGGCAGAATTCCCGGTCATCCTGCGGCTCAGCCAGTGGAAGCAGCAGGACTATGCAGCGCGCCTGGCCACCAGCCCTGCCGAGCTGGAACAATGGCTGGCCCCGCTGGCGGCTGCGGGCGTGGATATTCTGCACTGTTCACAGCGCCGCTTCTGGGAGCCGGAGTTCCCCGAGATCGACGGCGAGCTGGGGTTGAACTTCGCCGGATGGGCCAAGAAAATCACCGGCCTGCCCACCATCACCGTGGGCTCGGTTGGCCTGTCGAGCGACTTTTTCGGAGCTTTCGCCGGGCAAAGCTCGGCCACGTCGGGCCTTGATCCGTTGATCGAACGGATGGAGCGCGGCGAGTTCGATCTGGTGGCTGTGGGCCGGGCGCTGCTGTCTGATGCCGACTGGGCGGCCAAAGTCGGCAGCGGGCGGATTGATGAGCTGGAAGAATTCAATCCGGCGGCCCTGGCTGAACTGGTCTGATCGTTACGGACTGATCGGTAGGACCTGGTCTAGCGGCTTGGCATGGGGGAGGCAGGGCGCTACCTGCCTCCCATGACCACTGTTACCCGTTTCGCCCCTTCGCCCACGGGCCGGCTGCATGTCGGCAATATCCGCACGGCGCTGCATAACTGGCTGCTGGCGAAGAAGGCCGGCGGGCAGTTCATGTTGCGGATTGACGATACCGATGCAGAGCGCAGCCGCGAGGAATTTGTGACCGCTATCCGCGCTGATCTCGCCTGGCTCGGCCTTGATCCCGATGGCGAGGAGCGGCAATCGGCACGGCTGGCGATTTACGAGGAGGCGTTTGCAAAGCTGCGGGCCGACGGGCGGGTCTACCGTTGCTACGAGACCTCGCAGGAGCTCGATCTCAAGCGCAAGGTGCAACTGGGGCGCGGGCTTCCGCCGATCTATGACCGTGCCGCGCTGGCGCTGTCAGATGCCGATCATGCTGCAAAGGCTGCCGCAGGCGAAGCGCCGCACTGGCGGTTCCTGCTCGACCATGCCGACCCGATCGTGTGGGTCGATGCGGTGCGCGGGGTGCAGAAATTCGACGCCGCCCAGTTGAGTGATCCGGTGGTGCGGCGGGCTGATGGATCGTGGCTGTATATGCTGCCCAGCGTGATTGACGACATTGCGATGGGTGTTACCCAGGTGTTGCGCGGGGAAGACCACGTTTCCAATACTGCCGTCCAATTACAGATGTTTACCGCACTTCATGCTGCACCCCCACGGTTTGCGCATGAAGCCTTGCTGGTGGGTAACGAGGGCAAGCTGTCCAAGCGGCTGGGTTCGCTGGGGTGCGACGATTTTCGCGCCCGCGGGATCGAGCCGCAGGCGCTGGTGGCGCTGCTGGCGCGGCTTGGTACATCGCAGCCGGTGGAGCCGATTGCCGATCGCGCAGTGCTGGCGGCCACGTTCGATCTGGCCACCTTCGGCCGGGCCCCCGCGCGGTTTGATGAGGACGAATTGGCCCGGCTCAATGCCGCGCTGCTGCACGCCTTGCCCTATGCCGAGGTGGCGGCGCGCTTGCCCGCCGGGATGGACGAGGCGGCGTGGACCACGATCCGCCCCAACCTTGAGACGCTGGACGATGTCGCAGGCTGGTGGGCGGTGGTGACCGGGCCGGTGGCAACTCCGATCCTGTCCGTGGAAGACCGCGCCTATGTGGCCCAGGCGGCTGGCGTGTGCGAAACAACCGGGGCCGATTGGCAGGCGCTCACCATAGCGTTGAAGGAAGCCACGGGCCGCAAGGGCAAGGCCTTGTTCCTGCCGCTGCGTCAGGCGCTGACCGGGATGGACCATGGCCCCGATATGGCCAGCCTGTTGCCCCTGATCGGCAGCGAAGACGCCCGCGCCCGGCTGGTCCGCGCCGCCACCTGATCCCCTGCCAACTCCACGCTTCGATCGCTGAAGCGTGCGGGCAAAGCGACGACCGGAGAGCGATTGCGGCTTGGCAGCGCCCGCATTCTGGTTATATGCCTCGATGTTATACCATTACATAGTATCGGACCCACCTTTTCCATGATCCCACATTCGCGCAAGCTTGCCGTTACCGTTTCCCTTCTGGCGCTGGGCGCCCCGCTGCCGCTGCTGGCTCAGGATCAGGCCGCAGGGCCGGTGCCGCACACCCATGATCCCCACGCAGACGATGTGATCGTGGTCACCGCGGGCGGGTTGGAACGGCTGGATATGCTGGCGGGCACATCGGTGGTCCAGCAGGAGGAACTGCAGCGCAACATGGCCGGGCAGATCGGCGATGTGTTGGCGCAACTGCCCGGCGTATCGGCCACCGGCTTTGCGCCGGGTGCCAGCCGCCCGGTCCTGCGCGGCTTCCAGGGTGAGCGCGTGCGGGTGCTGGTGGACGGGATCGGTTCGATCGACGCTTCCAACACCAGCGCCGATCACGCGGTGACCATCGACCCGCTGACGGCCGAAAGCATCGAGGTGCTGCGCGGCCCCGCCGTTCTGCTGTACGGGTCATCGGCCATCGGCGGCGCGGTCAACGTGATCGACCGCCGCATTCCGCACGCCAAACCCGCAGGCGGCATGCGCCTGGATGGGTTGGTGGCGGCCGACACCGCAACTGACCTGCGCCAGGGCGGTGCCTCGCTCGATATGGCGGTCGGCTCCAGCTTCGTGTGGCACATTGACGGATCCTATACCGAGACGGCCGATGTCGAAATCGCCGGCTTTGCCTTGAGCGACGATCTGCGTGCCGACCTGCTCGCCGTTGCCGCAGAGGAACTGGAGGAAGGCCATGCCGACGAAGCCGGTGAACTGATCGAAGCGGCCAATGTCAGCGGGGTATTGCCCGACAGCGCCACGCGGACATACTCGGCCGGCACCGGCCTGACGTGGTTTTCCGGCCTCGACAGCCTGGGCGTTTCGGTCAGCTATTACGATACGCTGTATGGCGTGCCGATCGGCCCGGGAACGCATCACGCGCACGATGAAGCCGGCGGTGAAGGCGCAGAGGATGAGGCCCATGCCGAGGAAGCGGTTTCCATCGCGCTGGAACAGTTCCGTGCCGACCTGCGCGGCGAGTTTCATATCTCCGACGGGTTCTTCCACGATCTGGTCACCCGCTGGGGCTATTCCAATTACACCCATGTGGAACTGGAAGGCGACGAAGTGGGCACCACCTTCGATGTCGAGGGGCTGGAAGGGCGGATCGAACTGATCCAGGGCGAGCACGACCTGGGCGGTGACGTGATTTCGCGCGGATCGTTCGGTGGGCAGTTCTTCCACCGCAGCTTCGATGCCATCGGGGCAGAAGCATTCGTGCCGCGCAATTCGACCGAGCAGTTCGCATTGTTCACCTTGCAGGAACTGCGCGCCGGACCGTTCGAGGCCGAAATGGGCGCGCGGTATGAAGCCACCCGCCAGCTTGCGCCGCCGCTGGATATTGCCCGCAGCTTCGGCACCGTTTCAGGCGCTCTGGGCCTGTCATGGACCTTTGATAACGGGGTGCGCACCGGCCTGAACCTCAGCCGCGCCGCGCGTGCGCCATCGACCGAGGAACTGTTTGCCGATGGCCCGCACATCGCCACAAGCCAGTATGAACTGGGGGATCCGAACCTGGTTACCGAAGCGGCGTGGGGCGCCGAAGCCTATGTCCGGGCCACGCTGGGCGGGGCGGACCTGCGGCTGGCCGTGTTCCAGAACTGGTTCGACAATTACATCTACCTGTTCGACACCGGGGCCGAGGCCGACGATCTGCCGCTGTTCCGGTACCTGCAGCAGGATGCCGACTGGTTCGGCGTGGAGGCCGAGGCCTCTGTTCCCCTGACGCAGCTGGCCGGTGGCACGCTGGTGGGCGATCTGCGCGGGTCGTATATCCGCGCCACGCTGGACGATGGTTCGCCCGTGCCGCGCATTCCGCCGTTAAGCGGGCTGGCTGCGCTGGAATGGCAGGGCGAGGCGCTGGACCTGCGCGGCGAAGTGGAATGGTTCGACGCGCAAAACCGCATTGCTCCTGGCGAGACCGCCACCGATGGCTTTGCCCACGTCAACCTGTCAGCCACCATCAGGCCCTTTGCCGACCAGCGGATCAGCCTGATGCTGCAGGCGGATAACGTGTTCGATGTCGAAGGCCGCCGCCACGCCAGCTACACCAAGGATTTCGTGCCGCTGGCGGGCCGCAATTTCAAGCTGAGCCTGCGAACGCGGTTGTAACCGCAGGCTTCACACCTCGTCGTAGTGATACGGCGCGATGACCGGTTCGGGGAAGGCTTCGTATTCCATCGAGGGCGGAAGGTCGGGCGCGAGGCCATCGATCTTGCGCAGCAGCTTGACCCCGCCCCGGTGCCAGCCTTCATCGTACTCGCAGTAGAAATTGACCACGCCGTGCAAGCTGGCGATGCGCCACTTGCCGTGCTCGCGAACATAGCTGTTCTCGTAGGTCGCTTCGCCCCAGCGGCCTTCCTTGCCCAGCCAGCCGACCATCATCAGCGTGCGCCAGCGGCCCTTGGCCGTGCCGGCGGCGCTGTCGATGTGCAGCACCGGCTGCAATTGCATGTGGTTGTAGATCGCGCCGTATTCATAGGGCGGCAGGTGATGCAGGTAGGCGCGCACCCGCTCCCGCCCGACATAGATCCCGCGCCCGGCAATCTCCAGCGTGCCTTGTTCGGCGAACAGGTCCGCGGCCTTGTCCCACACGCCCTTGTCCACGTAATAGCCATAGGCCGCCTGCAGGTTGAGCAGTTCGCGATAGTCTTCGCCAGCTTGCGCGCGGGCTTCCAGCCGCTCGATCCTCGCGAGCAATTCTTCGGTGGTCGGCATCCGGTTTCTCCCTGGAGCTTGGGCTCTATAACTTCGGCAGTGTCACGCCGCGCTGGCCCATGTATTTGCCTGCCCGGTCGGCATAGGTCACTTCGCACGGCTCGTTGCCCTGCAGGAACAGGAACTGGCACGCGCCTTCGTTGGCATAGATGCGCGCGGGCAGGGGCGTGGTGTTGGAAAACTCCAGCGTCACATGGCCTTCCCAGCCCGGTTCCAACGGAGTCACGTTCACGATGATGCCGCAGCGGGCATAAGTGCTCTTGCCAAGGCAGATTACCAGCACATCATTGGGCACGCGGAAATATTCCACCGTGCGGGCCAGCGCGAAGCTGTTGGGCGGGATGATGCACACATCGGTCTCGCGGTCGACGAAACTGTCGGGATCGAACTTCTTGGGATCCACCGTGGTGCTGTTCACATTGGTGAAGATCTTGAACTCGGGTGCCACCCGCGCATCGTAGCCATAGCTCGACAGGCCATAGGAAATGCAGCCATCGCGCCGCTGCGCTTCCACGAACGGTTCGATCATGCCGTGGTTGAGCGCCTGCTCGCGAATCCATTTGTCACTGAGAATTGCCATGCACGGGGGATTCCCGATGTGGCGCTGCAGGGCAAGCGCGGTCACCTGCTTTTCCCCTTTTGCGCGTGCAGACCTACATTTCCCCACGTTTTGCAACCGGATGCCGCGATGCAGCATTGACCGTCCGCGCGGCCTATCTACAAGTGAGTGCAGGGAAAGTTATTGAAAGGATGGGGAAATGGGGCATCGTTCGGGTAAGTTTGGCGCGGCAATCCTGTCAGTCGCGGTGCTAGCAGCATGTGGCGGCGGGTCTCCCACCCCTGCGCCGACACCTACTCCGACCCCTACTCCCACTCCGACTCCCACCCCCACCCCTGTTCCCACTTTCAGCTATTCGACCTTCGCGGCGCTGGCCGGCGACCGGGTGTTCGCCACCGCGTGTGAAGCCTACGGATCGAGGGCGAATGGTGTTCCCGGGTGGCTCGCCAGCAATGTCATCACCGCTCCGGGCAACATCGGCTTTGTCGATGCGACAGACACCTGGATCGTGGGGCAGCTGGGGGGCGATGCGACCGTCAATTTCGGTCCGGCAAACCAGCTCGCAGGTACCGAGGGGCAGGTCTACGAGAATGCCAGCCTTCCCAAGGAAGTCCTGGCGGTTATCGCGCCGGTTGCCGGCACCACGGCGGTTTACGGCCGCAGGGCCAGCTATGTGATAAATACCGACGCAGGCTCCCAGTCCGGCATTTGCGTGTTGGGCGTGCCGACCGATCCACAGGATCTCCCCGCGGCCGAGGTGACCTATTCGACAATCCAGTTTGGCGGCCTTGCCACCTATCAGAACGTGTCCGGATCAGGGGCTCCTACCGTTGGCTTCATCCTCCAGGGATCAGGCACCATCACCTTGAACCCTGTCACCCGGCAGGCGACCTTCAACCTCAGCTTCATAAGGAGCAGCCCCAGCGGAAATCAAACGGTTGGTCCCCTCACCGGCACCCTGGGCTTGCAGGCAGGGACAACCACCGTGGGCTATTCCGGCACGCTGGCAGGGGTCAACAACGCGACCTTCCGGATGAGCGGGGCATTCTTCGGGCCGCAGGGGCGCGAGACAGGTTTCACCCTTACCGGCGATTACGATGCCAACGGCGACGGGCTGAACGAGACCTTCGTGCAGGTTACCGGCTACTCCATCCGCTGACGCATGGCAGGACTAGCCGCCAGCCTATTGCGGCACCCATTCATAGCGATAGGCATCGCCATCCGGCTTGACCCTGCCCGCGCTGGTCTGGCGGAAGTGGGCAGGGAAGCACAGCAGGTCTTCCTCGGCCGCCTTCTTCATCACGCGCTGGCGGGTGAGGCTGGCGGTGGCGGGGTCCGCATCGAAGGCGAACGGCAGATCGTGGCGGATCATCTGCACCGGGTGATGGATCACGTCACCCCAGAAGATCGCCTCCTCGCCGCCCGCGCGCCCGTGGATCGTGCAGCAGCCGGGGGAATGGCCGAAAGCCGGTTCAAGCCATACGCCATTACCGATTTCGCGGTGCGCCACGTGGTCCTCGTCCACGATGATGCCCTGCCCAGCTTCCATCACCGGCACGATTGAATCGGCGAAACTTTCGTGGTGCGGCTCCTCGCCTGCCGGGCCGGACTTGAAATATTCGTAATCGCGCTTGCCGAACAGGTATTTGGCATTGCCGAAAGTTGGCACCCACTTGCCGTTCACCAGCTGCGTATTCCAGCCGACATGGTCGAAATGCAGGTGGGTGCACATCACCAGATCGATGTCGGCAGGTTCGAAGCCGGCCCGGCGCAGGTTGCCCAGATAATCGGTATCGAGCTGGTGCACCGCTTCGACCATGCGGTTCTTGTGGTTGCCGTCGCAGGTGTCGACCAGGATGGTCTGGCCATCCACCTCGATCACGAACGAATGGACCGAGAAGGTCATCTGCGCCGTTGCCGGGTCGAGCGTGATTTCTCCATCGCCGGGATCGTACCAGTGGAGCAGCCGGGCGAGGTCCGCCGCGCTAACGCCGGGCAGGTTCATGGTCATCGGGGTGGGTGATTCCATCTCGAAAACCTTGTGGATCGTCATCCGGCCAAGCTGGATCGGCTGCATCTGTCTCTCCCATTCTTTGGCCCGATTTCTGGCCCCATTTTTCCGGCAGCCTAGTGCGCTACTCCCGCCCGCGCTAGGCTGATTGGCGATGAAGATCGTGTTGAGTCGCAAGGGTTTTGATTCCACCAGTGGCGGCGGGCCTTCGCCGATTGTCGATGGCGTGCCGGTCAGCCTGCCGATTCCCGCCAGCTCAGGTTTGCCGGGCACATCCTATGCTGCGCTGGGTTTGGGCGACCATGTGGTGCAAGCCAGTCGCGGCAGGCTTGGCCCTGACAGCATGGCCCACCATGATCCGTTGTTCGCGCCCGATGGCCGCTGCCAGTTCGGGCAATGCCACGCGGCGCAGTCTCATCTGGAAAACCAGGGGGTGGGGCCGGGCGACCTGTTCGTTTTCTTCGGCCTGTTCCGCGAAGGGCAGGAACGACCGCACCACCGGATCTTTGGCTGGCTGTGGGTGGAACAGGTGGTGCGCCGGGGCGATCCGGCGATGGCCGACCTTGCTAGGCTGGGTCATCCGCACGCGCTGGCCGCCCATGGCCGCAACGACGCGATATGGTGCGGACCGGGCGGCCGGGCGCGCACCACCCATCCCGAATTGCGGCTGACGGTGGAACACTCCGCTGGACCAAGCCTGTGGCGCGTGCCCGGTTGGATCGAGCGCAGTGGTCTGTCATTCCACGCCAATCCCGCCCGATGGCGCGGCGATGGGGTGTTGCAAAGCGTGGCGCGAGGGCAGGAGTTCGTGGCTGATGCGGGCGATGACGAGGAGGCCCATGCCTGGGCGCACCGCCTGCTGGCGTTAATGTCCTAGGCTGATGGAGCCTAAGCTGACGGAGCCTGGGAAACCGCCGGGTCCGCCGGGCCGCTCAACAGGTTGATCTCGCGGTGGACCAGCGCCTCGATCTCCTCGCGCGGCAGGCCGGTGGGGATCGGTTCGCCGAAATGGATGCGGATTGTGCCCCGGCGTTTCCACCGCCGTTCATACAGCGGGCGGCTGTCCACCGCCACCGGCACCACCGGCAGGCCGAGCAGCTTGTACAAGGCGGCAAAGCCGGCTTGCAGCTGCGGTTGATGGCCGCGCTTCACCCGCGTGCCTTCGGGGAAGATGATGATCGGGCGGCCTTCCGCGATATAGGGGCGTACTTCGCGCAGCATGGTGCGCAGCGCGGTCGCACCCTGGTCACGCGCCACCGCCACCAGCCCATAGGCCTTGGCCGCGCGGCCCCAACCGGGAATGTCGAACAGCTCCTGCTTGGCAAAGGCGGACAGGCGCTTGAACAGGAACGGGATCTCGATCGCCTCGAACAGGCTCTCGTGCTTGACCGCATAGAGCGCCGGGTAGGCGGGCCGGGTTCCGGTAATCTCGATATGGATGCCCAGGATGTTCTCCACGCACACATGGTGCCAGCCCGACCAGGCGTTGCAGATCGGCTGGACCCAGCGCGGGGCCACCCCGATCGCAGCGACCGCTGCCAGCACGTGGAATACCGAGCCGGTGTAGAACACTATATAGAACAGCAGGCTGCGCAGGACATGCATGGGTCTGAAAAAGCTCCTAGGTGAGAGTCAGCAGCCAGGCGGCCAGCATCTTGTGATATTCGCGGAACAGGGTGACGAAACTGGGTTGGGTGGGCACGGCATCGCGCACCACTGTAACCCCATCGGGCAGCCGGTCGGCCAGTTCGATTGCGGTGCGGCGCATGTGCCAGTCCGAAGTGACCAACCGCAACGAGGTGAATTCCCGCCGCGCCATCCATTCGGCAGTCTCCCGCGCATTGCCGCGCGTATCCAGCGCCGAGAAACCCAGCGTAATGCAGCAATCCATCATGGCGGCATCCACGTTGTATTCGGCCATGAATTCGCCCGGGCGCACGTCGCTGTCGACACCGGTGACCAGCATCTGTTCGGCTGCACCATGACGCAGCATCGCAATCCCGCGCTCGATCCGGCCGCCACTGCCGGTTGGGACCACGATCGCATCGGTTTGCGATGCTGGCTTGGGCGTGGGCAGGGAGGTGGCGAACCACACAAACCCCAGCGCCCACACGATGAGGGCCAGCGAGACGATCCGCCTGATCATGGCCGCCCGATCATCGACAAAACCCTCACAACATGCGCCTCAACGCAGAAATCACTGTCAGCCGCGCGGTCAACATGGCCAGCAGGACACCGCCAAACGGGATCGCTGCAATGATGATCCAGTCGGTTGTGCCAAGACCCCCGCCCGCTACCAGCCCCGAACCAAGCCCGGCAAACTGCTGGCCCAGCACCAGGATCGCGGCGAGCGCCAGCAGCAATCCGGCAGCTCCCCCCGCCAGGGCGTCGAGCGCGATCGAACGCTGGAAGATCGAGGCGATCTGCCCGTCGGTTCCGCCCAGGTGGTGGATCACTTCGATGGTATCGCGGTTAGCGCCCAGCGCGCTTCTTGCCGCCAGCCACACCGCTGCCGCGCTCGTCGTCGCCAGCAGCAGCACCAGGCCGAGCGCGAGATATTGCAGCGAGGAGATCGCGCCGAACACCGGGGCCAGCCAGCTCGCCTGGGCATCGATCCGCGCCGCCGGGGCCACCCGGGCCAGTTCTGCGGCCAGATCGGCCAGCCGCACATCGGTCACCGCGCCGCGCAGTTTCACATCGATCAGCGCGGGCGTGGGGATGGCATTGGAGCCGCTTGAGCCCGCTGCACCCAGCCACGGTTCGATCAGCGCGGCGAGTTCCTCCTCCGGCACCCGGCGTACTTCGGCCACGTCTTCACGGTTGCCGAGCAGGGCCAGCGCGTTTTCGGCCTGCCGGTCGCGCGCGGCGGGATCGGCCTCGATTACCTGCACGGTCAATCCGCCGGCAATTTCGGCCCGGGCATTGTCGGCCAGGTTGGCCAGCGCCAGCCCGCCGGCCAGGGCAATTACGGTTAGCGCGGTCATGATGGCGATCACCCACGGCATCGGCCCGCTTAGTCGCGCCTGCGGCAGGATGCGCGCCGCAGCGCCGCCCAGCCGCGCAGCATGACGCCTCAGCAAGGCCTTCATGGCTGCGTACCTCCACGGCGGGGTGGATATTTTAGCGCGCCGGTGGGATCGCTCAGCCGCCCCTTGTCGAGCCGCATGATCAGGGAATCGGGAACCTTGCGCAGCAAGTGCACATCGTGCGTCGCCACCACCACGGTCGTGCCCAGCCGGTTAAGCGAATCGAACAATCGCAGCAGTTTCAGCGCCATGTCGGGATCGACGTTGCCTGTCGGCTCATCGGCCACCAGCACTTCGGGGCGGGCGATGACCGCCCGGGCGATGGCCACGCGCTGCTGTTCGCCGCCCGACAGCGTTTCCGGCCGCGCCTCGGCCCGGTGATCCAACCCGACCCATTCGAGCATGTCGGATACCGGCTTGCGGATTGCCTCCTCGCCCATGCCCGAAATACGCAAGGGCAGCGCCACGTTGTCGAATGCTGAAAGGTGCTGCACCAGCCGGAAATCCTGGAACACCGTGCCGATCCGGCGGCGAAAACCCGGCAGGCGGGCGCGTGGCAGGGTGATCACGTCCTGCCCGAACATGGAAATCATCCCGCGGCTGGGCCGCTGCGCCAGATAGAGCAGGCGTAACAGGCTGGTCTTGCCCGCGCCGCTTGCCCCGGTCAGGAAATAGAAGCTGCCCGGGTACAGCGTAAACGACACGTCGCTCAACACCTCGCGATCGGTGCCATAGCGCAGCCCGACATTGTCGAACTGTACGATCCCCCCTCCGCCCTCGCTCATGCCCGTCGCAAGCTGGGTCGGGGGCTGTCGGGAGCCGGAAGGTGGTGCATCAGGGTCATCGTGCGCGGCTATAGCGAGTGTTCGATGTGGAAAAAAGCCACGTCCCGCCGTAACTAACTTGCTCCACAGCTTGTTGCACCTTGCGCAGGCAAGTAGGGTGGTCAGCCAGCATGATCATCCAATGCCCTGCCTGCGCAACGCGATATGTGGTCCCCGACAGCGCCATCGGGGCAGATGGTCGCACGGTGCGCTGCGCAAAATGCCGTCACAACTGGTTCCAGGATGGTGCCCAGTTGGAGCTTCCCCCGGCGCAGGATGCGGTTACCCCGCCGCCAGCTCCCCACCCTGCTCCGGCGACTGAACCGGCATCCCCGCCCGCTCCTGCCGCGCCACCGCCACCGCCGCCGCCACCGCCTCCTCCAGCGTCGGTTGAACGCGCGCCGCTGGCGGCTGATCCGGATATTCCCGCTCCGCCGCCAAGGTTTGACCGGGTGCGGCCGGCTGAACCGGTGCTACCCGACAATTCGCCGTTCGATGCCGGCCCGCCGTTCCGCCCCCGGCGCAACTGGCTCAAGGTGTGGACCTGGGCCGCTGCGATCTTCGCCGTGTTTGCAGCCGCGATCATCTTTGCCGTCAGCTTCTGGGGCCTGCCCGACTGGGTGCCGGTGACCCGGCCTGATTTCGCGGTGGGTGAGCCTGATCTGCAGCTCGATTTCCCGCTCGACCAGCAGGAAAAGCGCGAGATGCCGGGCGGGCAGGAATATTTCGCGGTCAACGGCACCATCACCAATATCGGCAGCACCGCGCGCAGCGTGCCGCCGATATTGGTAGTCCTGCGCGATGCCCGCGAACGCAAGGTGTTCGAACTGGAAATCGTGGCCGAACAATCCACCCTTGCACCGGGCGAAAGCGTTTCGGTGACCCGCGCCGTGCTCGACGTACCGCTGTCAGCCCGCGTGGCCGAGATCGGCTGGAAGGCGCAGTAGCCCGGTTGCAGTAAAAGAACCCGCGCCCCGGCCCACTGGATGCTTGCAGGGGCATAGGGCCTTTGCTAAGGGCGCCCTCCTACCTGCCGGGCGGCTTCGTTGCAGCCCTTTTGCGATGTGCGGTCATGGCGGAATTGGTAGACGCGCAACGTTGAGGTCGTTGTGGGCGAAAGCCCGTGGAAGTTCGAGTCTTCTTGACCGCACCAAACAGTCCGACAAGCAGACATAATTTCGCCTTCGGGCACCCTGAGGCATGAGAATGGCGCAGTTCTGCGGGGTTTGGGGGCATACTTTCGGAGCCGTGGGCGAGAGATACCCGTTTGGGTACCTGAGGGCGGCCAACTTCGGGTCATTTCTCTGTCTGGAAGTTCCCCGCCCACGCGGCGTCTGGGAGATGCGGTGGATCGTGCTCAGCCTACAAAGCCGAGCAAGGTTTCCTGATCAGCCCAATTTGCAGGCAGCGCAGTCTCGAGGAGCAAAGTGCGGTTGATGGCCTTCGGCTGGGTGCCGGCCAGAATGGACTCAACGATCCGTGGGCTCAGCCAACTGACGCTCAACAGCTTTGTCATCTGCTTGCGGCAGCGGCCCTCCTTGAGCGCAATCTGATTGATGGAGAGGCCTGGGCTGCTGACAACCAGCTGCCGCGCCTCACAGGCGTCGGCGATTAGCCGGACCAGCTTTGTATCTAATTTGCCGCCGATGCTCTCGACATCGATCCTAAGCTTGGCTTCACGGAATGGCTTTCGATCTGGCGGCGGGATGCTCCAATTAAGCGCGCCAAGCGTTACAATGGCCAGCGCATCCGGGTTGAGCACAACGTCGATCCGTTCAGAGTGAACCTGCATCGAGGCGATTAGGCTTCGCATTGCTGTATCGCGCAGAGCTTGAAGTGCGAACTGACTTGCGAGCAATCGACCCATGGCAAACATGGTGCGAAGTGGCCCAGCCTCCTCGATGCCAGAAAGTCGACGCAGGGCATGTTCGTCTTCGAGCAGTCCGGTGAACTGCACGATAAGATGGCGCTCGAGTTGGCCTTGCCCGAAACGTGTAGCAGGCGGATCGGCAGGCCGAGCAAGATCCTTGCGGGTCTCATAATAGGCATAGCGGCGACTGCGCTTGGTCGTGTAGGTCGGCACCATTGGTCGGCCGTGTGGGTCTGTCAGCAGGCCGCGCAACATTGCTTGTTGCGGATCATTCGTGGGCCGCTCTCGTGCCGGAGCTTTCTCATTCAGCTGCGCCTGCACCGTGTCCCATAGATCCTCGTCCACAATTGGTTCGTGCTCACCATCGTAGACTTGGTCTTTGTGCACGATCTTGCCGCGATAGACAGGGTTCTTGAGTAGGTAGAACAGGCTCCCTCGCCGAAATGGAATGCCCCCCTTGTGCGGGCCGCTAGTTCGGCTCTGGACCTTAGTGATGACCCCTTCGCGTTGAAGAGCCTCAATCAGGGCAGGGACCGACCTGATCTCAAGATATCGCAGCATGATCGTACGCACCCGCTCGGCTTCCTCCGGCACTGGAACCAGCTTGCGATCGATTACCTCGTAGCCCAGCGGCACGGGACCGCCCATCCAGATGCCCTTCCTCTTAGAAGCCGCGATCTTGTCGCGGATCCGCTCGCCGGTGACCTCGCGCTCGAACTGGGCAAATGATAGCAGCACATTGAGCGTCAGCCTTCCCATGCTGGTGGTGGTGTTGAAAGCCTGCGTCACCGAGACGAAGCTGGCCTCCTTGGCATCGAGCTGCTCGACAATCTTGGCAAAGTCGGCGAGGCTGCGGGTCAGGCGGTCGACTTTGTACACAACGATCACGTCGACCAGCTCCGCCTCGATGTCAGCCAGCAGCGCCTTGAGACCCGGACGGAGCATGGACCCGCCCGAAAAGCCTCCATCATCATAGCGGTTCGGCACCAGCGTCCAGCCTTCGTGGCGCTGGCTCAGGATGTATGCCTCGCAGGCCTCGCGCTGGGCATCGAGGCTGTTGAATTCCTGCTCCAGTCCATCTTCGGTCGACTTGCGGGTATAGACTGCGCAGCGCAGCACTTTCATCGTTTCGGCCCCTTCAGGCCAAAAAACCCCGGGCCGCTGCAGTGCGAACCGCTGATGGCCTTCGCTATCGCGGTGAGCGATTTCCAATGCCGACCATCATACTCGAAGCCGTTGTCCAGCACGGTGACGCTGTGGCCCACACCATGCCAGTCGCGGACCAGCCTGGTTCCGACAGTTAGCTTGCGGGGTGGTGGACCCTTACGTTCCCGATCGTTGGGCGCTGCCGCCAGCTGGCGCAGCAGCAGCTTGGTTGAGCGGCTTACGCCGCCGAGCCTTTGCTCCTGCAGTCGATAGGCGATCCCCAGCCGCAATAATTCTGGAGACAGGTTGGGGGCGGGCGCGGCATATTGCCGCGCCCACTCTGCCTTCAGTTCGTCGGTCGGCATGTCTGCCAGCCTGTCGAGGATTATGTAGCTGCGCCGTGCCATCAGCTTGCTACCAGGCGGTAAACGCGTTCCTTGCCATCGGCCTTTCCGCTGATGACCTGGTGCCCCTTCTTCTTCAGGCCAGTCAGGGCGGCCCGTGTCGTGTGCGGCAGCCAGTCAGTGGCGGTCACCAACTGGGCGATTGTGGCGCCGTCGGGCCGCTGCAGCATCGCCAGCACGACGCTGGACTTACTGGCTGGCTTGCTAATCTTCGGGGCTCCCTCAGTCGCAGGCGGGGACGTCGAGCCTTCCGCTGCGTCTGCAGGCATTGGCTCGCGCGCCATGCGGCGCACGCGTTTCACCGGCTTCGTGGTGCTAATGATGTCGGTCATGGGTGGTCTCCTGTCCGGAGCAGCGACTCTCGCTGCTCCCACCACCCAAGGCCCTGCCGATCGCGCCGGTCAGGGCAGCGGCCGCCTATCCGGGCCGCGTTTCAGTGACAGCACCAATGCTCGGCGGGACGGGGAAGTCGAATGAAATGTGGTAGTCTGCCGAGGGTGCGGTCGCTTTCCGCGTCCGCCGAACGTGTGCTTAGCCCCGGCTTCGTCGGGGACAATTTGCTCGCGCTTGAACTGTTCCGCGGCTCCCATCGCGACACCCATTGTCTGCCGCATCGACTGAATTTTCAGAATGAGAACTCATTGCTCGCTGCGGCTTGACCTGCGCTCGCCGGGGATCCTGGTCTGGCAGGAGATTTTGCATGGCCGCGAGCGTTACAAACCCGGTGGATCAGCAAATTGTTCCAAATTGAGCGAATTGGTTGCACTCTTTCTGGCACGTCTCCATCGTAGCATGTAATATCTCGGGGAACGCAATCAGGCGTATCTAGCGGAGATTCCGCTTTGATCCTGTCTGCGGAAATATGTGCGGGGGTTTGTGGCGTATAATCCGGTTCAGATCGCAGCCGAGTTTTTTGAATCGGTGCGCCGGATCCGCGCATTGGGCGCAGGAACGCCCGAGACGGCTTACTACCCGGCCTTGCACGCGCTTTTTGAAAAGGTGGGAAATTCGCTTAAGCCCAAGGTGTTGGCTCTTTCGCAGTTAGCAAACATCGGAGCCGGAAGCCCCGACTTCGGTCTGTTCGCTGCCAAGCAAGTTCAGAAGGGCGAGCCTCGTCCAGGACAGAAACCGGAGCGCGGCGTCGTCGAGGTCAAGTCCGTCGCAGACGATACGCTCTTCAATTCAACCCCGACCCAGCTCACCAAATATTTTGACGCGTACGGTCTCGTGCTCGTCACCAACTTGCGAGCTTTCCAGCTCGTCGGACCGGGGCCTGACGGGAAGCCGACGCGCCTGGAGGCATTTAAGTTGGCAGACAATGCGGCCGACTTCTGGGAACTTTTGCACGCGCCCGCGGAAGCTGCAAAGACTGTGGGCTTTGCCTTCGTCGAATATATACGCCGTGCGCTTACACAAAATGTGGCATTGACGCAGCCCCGCGACGTAGCCTGGTTTCTCGCATCCTATGCTCGCGATGCTTTGGCTCGGGTCGAGGCGGCCGGCGACCTCCCCGCATTGAAGACTGTTCGATCTGCGCTTGAAGATGCGCTTGGCATCACGTTTGAAGGGGCAAAGGGGGACCACTTCTTCCGATCTACCCTTGTCCAAACTCTGTTCTACGGACTTTTCTCCGCGTGGGGAATTTGGGCCAGAACGACGCCGCGCAATCCCGCCAAATTTGATTGGCATTCTGCCGCGTGGAATCTGCATGTCCCATTCGTCGCGACGCTCTTTCAACAGCTCACGGCACCAAAGAACATCAAAACCCTCGACTTGGTCGAGATCCTCGACTGGACCGGCGAAACGCTAAATCGCATTGATGCAGCTGAATTCCTCAAGCGTTTCGAAGAAGGGAACGCCGTACAATATTTCTACGAGCCGTTCCTGGAAGCTTTCGACCCCAAGCTGCGAAAGCAATTCGGCGTCTGGTACACGCCCATCGAAGTCATCGACTACATGGTGGCGCGCGTCGACATTGCGTTGAAACACGAGCTCGGGATAGCGGACGGGCTGGCTGACGAGCGTGTCTTCGTCCTCGATCCTTGCTGCGGCACTGGCGGTTATTTCAATGCCGTCATCCGCAGGATCCGTGATAATCTCAGCGCCCACGGTCTTGGCAGCGCCATGGCGGACCGGCTTCGCCAAGCTGCCTGTAACCGAGTGTTCGGCTTCGAGATTATGCCTGCTCCTTTCGTCGTTGCGCACATGCAGGCCAGCATGACGCTCGCCCATTTTGACGCGCCACTGTCTGATGATGCGCGGCCGTCGATCTATCTCACCAATGCGCTGACCGGCTGGGAGCCTCACACCAACAAGCCGCTGCCGTTCCCAGAATTGGAAGAGGAGCGCGCTTCGGCAGATGCCGTCAAGCAAGCGCGGCCAATCCTAGTCGTGCTTGGAAACCCACCCTACGATGGCTTTGCCGGGATTTCCGGCAACGCCGAGGAGCGAGCCCTCTCCAACGAATACCGCAAAGTGAAAAAAGTGGCTCCGCCCCAAGGGCAGGGGCTCAATGAATTATACGTGCGCTTCTTTCGCATGGCTGAACGCCGGATTGCGGAGATGACTGGTGAAGGCGTGGTGGCCTTCATATCAAATTATAGTTGGCTCGACAGTTCGAGCTGCTCAGGCATGCGTGAGCGCTATCTCGATGCGTTCGACACTATCAATGTCGACTGCCTTAACGGCGACAAATATAAAACTGGAAAGAAGACGCCGGAAGGTCTTTCCGATCCTTCGGCCTTTTCGACGACCACGAACCCTGCGGGTATCCAGGTTGGCACCGCGATCGTCACGATGGTGCGCAAGCGCGATCATGAGCCCACGGAAATCGTCGGGTTTCGAAACCTTTGGGGAACTGGCAAGCGCGAAGCTCTGGCCGCAACGGCGGAGGCCGATCCATCCACGCTGTATGAGCCCGTGCGACCGTCTCTACCGATGCGGCTTCAGTTCATGCCCTTCAACGTGGATGCGATCTACTTCGACTGGCCAGTCCTGCCTAACCTCCTCCCTGTCGGGTTTCCCGGGGTGAAAACAAGCAGGGACGAATTCCTCATCGACGTTGATCGGAGCGCGTTGGAGAGTCGGATCGACGAATATTATGATCCGAATGTAAGCGATGCGGAACTCGCAAGATCCCACCCCACCGTCATGAATTCAGCGGGAAGTTATAAAGCGGCCGAGACCCGCAGGAACCTTCAGGGTCGGGAAAGATCAGATGGCGCAATAGTCAGATATGCCTACCGTCCTTTCGACGTGCGTTGGGCGTATTGGCATCCCGACAGCAACTTGGTCGATAGGGGGAGGCCAGAGTTCTTCGTGAACACGACCTTTGCAAATCGTTTCCTGACCGCGGGTGTGCGGAACCGAAAGGGAATCTTTTACAAACCTCAGGCCATCAGCGTTCTGGGAGATCATCATCTTGTGGAGAGCAATGTTTCGATCTTTCCGGCAAAGGTCCAACAAGACAGCCAGAACGTTGAGCCGAATGTGGCGCGATCGGTAAAGGCGATGCTTGCAGAGCGCGCGCTGTCGAGTGATCAGCTGTTCGATCACATTGTCGCGACGCTAAACGCACCGATATATGAAATCAAATATATGGATGCGTTGCGGATCGACTGGCCCAGAGTGCCCTTCCCGCAGACTGCTGAAATCTTCGCTCGCTCAGCCGCGCTAGGGGCAAAACTGGGTGACCTGCTTAACTCCGAAATTGAGATTGACGGCGTCTCCCGCGGCGCCCTCGCCGCAGGACTTTCGACAATCGCCCTCCCATTTGGCAGCGATCCCCAGGTAAACGCCGGTTGGGGATCTGTTCAGCGTAAGCCTAATGGGACCCGGTTGATTATGCCTGGTGGAGGCCTTTTGATCTCGCGGGATTGGACTGACGTCGAACTGGTCGCTTTAAGCCAAATCGCTGAAAGGCACGCGCTAGATGTGAGTTCGTTGCTCGACGTGATCGGTTCAAGCGCCGTCGACATCTACATCAATGCGACCTCTGGCTGGCAAGCAATCCCGATTAGAGTCTGGTCCTATACCGCGGGCGGCTACCAAGCTTTGAAGAAATGGCTTTCGTATCGCGAGACCGATATCGTCGGCCGCCCTCTAATGGGAGAGGATATCCTTCATTTTGCGCAAACTGCGCGCCGGATTACCGAGATCCTGGCGATGGGTCCAGCATTAGACGCGTCTCACGAACTCGCTCGCGGTGACGCTCTTGCTTGGCAGGATTGTGCTGATACCGACCAGCAGCCAGTCATACTGGATATCGGTAACGAGGAGGGGGCGGAGGAAAATGAATGCGACCCCGAAGACGATGTTGGCCTGGAGCTAGAAGACTAGGCGAGGCCAAAGGAGTCATCCGCTGTTGCAATTCGAGCAAAGCAGCCTCGAATCTATAGTGTCCGGAACCCTGAACGTGGGAATAAAAGCCGACGGTTCGCAGTCGGTTAAAAAGCAGAAGGTCGGCAACGCGGACGCACAACGGCCAATTTATCTATTCTGCGCGAGTCTCAAAAGGCGCCATATCCGAAGGAACGAAAAAATCGCGCGTACTGTAGGTTCGCGCCCTAGCGGATCGCATCGGACAGCTTGTCGAGCCGAGCCTGCGCCTCGCCCGCCGCATCGCTATCCCCGTCGGCCTCGTACGCCGCGACGACACGCTCCATCGCTTTGACCGCCTCGCGGATGGGCGTTTCCTTTAGGGGGCCTATGCGCTTAATCTTTGCGAGGATCTCATAATCTGACGCGAGGTTCTTGAGCACCCCGGCAAGTTCGGCGTTGGGTTGGTTAAGCCATGCATGTTCGACCAAACTAGTGTGGATGTCGATAGCTTCACTGATTGATGCTCGCATGTTCCGCCGGGTTGTGCGGTTCGCATCAGGCTCGCTGGCGTGCGTTTCTTCGGTGTGGATTGCGAGCGCTTGTGCGAGACCATCACGCGCCTCAAGGAGCTTCTCGCCGAGACCATGGGGGTGCTTAAGTGCTTCGCGATACGTTCTGACAACGTCCAGCCCTGGCTTGGCAGGGGTCACGCGCGCCCTCAGCTCTTGCGTAGCACGTGCTTCATAAAACTTGAGCAGGGCCGTATCGGCTGACGCGCCTTTGCGCAGGCCAGCCGAGCTGGCGATAGCAATGATACGGTTGAGGGCGATGACGCCTTCGGCCGACGCATGCTCAATCGCGTCGAGCCGGTCGAACAGCGCTTCGATCAACAATAACGCAAAGCGAACGCGCTTAACTGCCGAACCGTGCCTGAAAAGGTACTCGAATTCTTCGATCGCTTCGTCGATCAACGCGACGTTGCCATCGGGGTTCTCATCGAACGCGTCCTGAAGGCTAAGGGCATAGAGCGAACGCGATCGCGCGTCGTTATCCTTGGTGCCTCTAAGAGATTTTGCTGCATCGAGGAAGCGGCCTTCACTGCGTGCCTGCAGTGCCTCGGCTATCACCCGGCCCTTGTTGTACCGATTTTTCTCCGCAAACCTGATCCTCTCACGGTAGTCCTCAATCAGCTCTACGATCTCCGGGTCGCCTTCGAGCGGCAATTTGTCTCGCTGCTCGGCCAGCGCCGCGATTGGATCCGCAACCCAATCCGGTTGTCCTTCGCCGAGTTCACGCATCAGCGCCTGGAAGAACCGATCCGCGTCTTGGTCAGGAATGAAAAACTTGTTCTCCCCTGTTTCCAGCAACGCCCGGGCGCGCGGTGAGAACTCGCGATAGCTCTTCTCGTATGCGACCCAGTAGACCACCATTCGCGGAATGGTGCGCGCGGCGTACTGGAGCAAGCTCATCACCCCCTCCTCGCCGCCCGCATAACCGACGACGATGAGGACGGTAGCCTGTTTGAGCAGGCTCATCATTACAGTGTGAAGGCTTCGGTCGTCGCCGGTCTCGGATAACGCGGTCGGGCTGTTGCGGAGGTCGTAAGTGTGCATCGAGCCATGCAGGTGCACCACCTGTGGCCACGCAGGGCTCGGTGAAATTCGCGTGAGCGATTCGAGGCCATCGGCAACCACGGGGGTGATTCCCGCGCGGACAATTCCCTCGAGCGCCAGTTGATCGAAATTGGTAGTAAGAACTGTGTGAACGTAGCGCTGCTGCACGAGCGCACCGAGACACGCATGCGCCCAGTTCATCCCGTACTCGCGCTCTTCGATGATACGAGAGATGATTTCGCGCTGCTGATTAGGGCTCTTGAGATGCTCTGCAAAGAGATACGTGTAGAGCCCCCCCCAATCTCCCTGACCACTCCCGAGTAGGTACCGCTGCGGTACGATGTCTCGCGCGATCAAGAGCTTGAGCGCGGCCTCAGCATCGCAATGGTCAACCTCCTTGACGCCAACCGGCAGGTACCGTCTGGCCAGAACGCAGATGCACCGCTGCGCCACACTCGCCGCCAGCGGAATCTTGGCGCTGGCCGAGCAGCCCGCGCCGAGCAGCACTATAGCCCGCCCTCGGCGGCCAGAGATTTCGCCTACGTCGAGCAGGACATTGTCTGCGGCGCCCGACGCAGGCGCACGCTCGCGTGCGAGCCGGAGGTCGCGCGCGAGTTGCTTGACTGTCCTTGCCTTCAAGCCGGGTCTATTTGCGTCCTCCGCGCGGTCCACGAACGCTGTCGCACCTCCACCCTAGGTTTCGCGATCATCACTTGAACGCTCTGTAGCGGCTAATGACCGATTCGGTATCGAATTGTCAATCCAAGACAGTTTGCGCTTTTCAGGACGAATGTTAGGTTAAATTCCAACTCTCAAATTCGAATATTCATTTCGTGTCTCGATTGGTATCTTTTAGAGTGAAGTTGTCACAATTACGGATTCCGATTAAAGAAAGATAGTCTCTTTTTTGCTTGGCTTGAATTCGGTGGGCATGCGGGAATTTTACCGCTATGATGAATGTTCGCTCTCGGGAGATTCGCCATGCCAGTGGACACCAAAGCCGTTCGACCCTCTAACCTGCGCCAGCAATCGCTGGGGAGCGTGGTGCTCGCCCGGCTGATCGATGAGGTGCGCAACGAGGACCTCGGCATCGCGCGCAGCTACGACCGCACGCACAACCGCCACAACCGCTGAAGCGGTGCCGTCGATGACGGTCATCGACACGGTCCTTTTGAAGGTCGCGAGCAGGTGCAATCTCGATTGCACCTATTGCTATGTCTTCAACATGGGCGACCGGGGCTGGGAGCGCCAGCCCAAGCGCCTCAGCGCCGAAGTGGTCGCGGCGATCGTCGAACAGCTCGCCGATCTCTACCGAAGGCAGGGCCGTGCTTTCAGCATTGTGCTGCACGGCGGCGAGCCTCTGCTACTCGGGCTTTCGCGGCTCGAGACATTGTTCTCGGCGCTTGCCACGGCGGTGCCCGCATGCGGTCTGCACCTGCAGACCAACGGAACCCTGCTCGATCCGGCGACGCTTGATCTATGCGCCGAGTATCATGTTGGCATCTCGATCAGTCTCGACGGACCAAAGGACATCAACGACCGCTTCCGCGTCGACCACCGGAAGGAGGGTTCTTTCGCGCGTGTGATGACCGCAATCGAAGGGTTGCGCTTCCATCCTGCCGCGGACCAGCTATTCGCCGGACTGCTTGCGGTGGTCGATCCTCAAACCGACCCGGACGAAATTTACGCGTTCTTCAAGAAGACCGGCACGCCGAGCGTCGACTTTCTCTACCGCGACGGGAACCATGACGTTCTACCGTTCGGCAAATCATCGGTAGCCTCGACCGAGTACGGACAATGGATGTGCCGTCTTGCAGACCTCTATCTCAACGACCCCGAGCCTCCCCGCATTCGGGTGATCGACGACATGGTCAAGCTGCTCCTCGGAGGAGCGGCCCGCAAGGAAGGCGTAGGCGTCTCGGACTACGGGATTGTGGTCATCGATACTGATGGCACGATATCGAAAAACGACACGCTCAAGAGCACTGCCGATGCCGGCGATTCGTTCGCGCAAGGCTGGTCGCTAATGCGCGACCGTCTGGTCGACGTCGTCAACACAAGCGAGTTTTCCCGGTACCACGCAAGTCAGCGCCCCACGTCGGCGAATTGCCGCGCATGTAACAATCTGGCCGTTTGCGGCGGGGGAATGCCGACGCACCGCTTCAGCGCCGAGGGCGGGCTCGACAATCCGACGGTGTTCTGCGCCGACCAGATGATTTTAATCGACCGGCTGCGCGATTGGCTCACGCCACATACGACCATCGCGGCATGATTACGCCGACAGCGCCCGATTTCGTTGACCATGCGCCATTCGCGTATTGCGGCTGGGACCGGCTGCTGGCCGAATGTGATGCCGATCGTGTGCTCACATGGCTCGAATCGGCGTCGTGGCAGCTGCGGGTAGAGGATTTTTACGAGCAGCATGAGTTTAGCCTGCTCTCCTCACCACCGCCTCCCGGGCTCGGCGCGCTCGCGTGCGAAGCTACAGTATCGAACCTCGCCGATTGCCTTCGCCGGGTCTTCGAAATCGATCGTCCGCTCGCCCTTGTCGACATCGCCGCGCACCGCTTAACCGCCGGCCAGACAATCCGCGTGCACAACGATTTCCTGGGCGCCGAGGAAACCCACCGCCTGTTAGTTCAGTTTAATCGCGGATGGTCGCCAGCGAACGGCGGCCTTCTGATGACTTTCGCGAGCGAGCGAGCCGAGGATGTCGCTGACGCATTCATGCCGGCGCACGGCAGCGCCTTTGCGTTCGAAATCTCACCCAAATCATTCCACGCCGTATCCACCGTCCGCCGCGGCGAGCGGTTTACGTTGGTTTACACGTTCCGTGAGGACTATGACTGAGGTGGCTTGTCATGCGGCGCCGTGGGATTTCCCAGACGCGCAAAATGGCCCGGCCGATCCCGCCGTGTCACCAGAGCTCAATTGCAAGCCGGGCGGTCTTCCGTGCGCCGCGGAAAGTGTCTTCGCGCATGCAGGGCTAGTGTGTGAGGAGCGCACTCCGTTGGCTGACGCCGCCTTACGGCGGGCCGGTGCAATAATAGCCAAAGTACCCGGGCTTTGGCCAGTGATCGACAAGCGGGTAGTGCGCATCGCGACGGTTCGCAGCGACGATGATTGTTTCGACATCAGCCACAGCGATCCAGCATGGCCGGGCATCGTGCTCGTTTCGATCCCGCCACCAGGACCAGTGGGCGACCTGCGGCTAGCCGAGAGTATTATTCACGAAGGAATGCATGATCACCTCTCAGCGCTTGAGGCAAGAGAGGCGCTCGTGCGTGAGAACCGCCTGCTTCACTCGCCGTGGCGCAACACCGACCGGCCCGCGGGCGGGGTCCTGCATGGACTCTTCGTCTTCGCTTGTGTGGCACATGCACTTCAGTCGCTGATAGACCTTGGAGGTATCGATGGAGATGCCCTCCGCCATGCGCAACGGCGCGTTGGAGAGATCCGGGGTGAATCCGACACGATCGATCACGAACGTTTATGGACGTCGCTGACATCTCGCGGGCGCACGATTCAAGCGGCAGCTTCCCGTGCACTTGAGCAGCGAGCCCTTTCTCTTTTCGTCGAATAGGCGAGCTTTTTTCTGTCATCCCACCGCGCTCACGTGAGGGTGCCGAAATTGACTCACCTTTCGAGACAACCGGCCCCTTTTCGGCCTGTAGCTTCGTCCGCTGCGCAGCTGAAAGTTAAGCGAAACTACCTCTGCGATTTGATCGACCTCGCTGCGATCCAGAACATTGTGCACAATTGTGAAGGCGGTCCAGGAGATCGGCTCCTTCGGCAGCCCAGTGTAAGACTGGACCCAGATCGCGAGCTTCAGTCGCGTTAGCCTAGGATCACGCGCGTCATCGTGGCGGCGATCGGTTGGTGTAGCCAGAATTGATGGCAAGGCCTGCCCGTGACGCTTTCCAGAGCTTGAGCATACATCCCAACCTGTCCCGCGAATGCCTGTAGCCGCTCTCCGTCGATCTCCAAGACACCGGGGAAGCTCTTATGGTCGACGACCACGAAACCCTCAGACGTATCCAGCAGGAGATCGATTCGCCCTGCAATCAGTTGGGCTTGGGCCTGAGCATGGATATGACACTCCCGCATGACGCGACCGCCAGGGAAGCGCTCTGCAACGAACCTTTGCAAACGCAGCGAGGCTTCGAGGAGGTCGGCGGGAGCCAGCTGAGGGGCTGCCCAGCTCCTCAGCAGCCAGTCCGCTCGTCGCAGACGCACGCCATCTTCATAGGCTAAATCGTCATACGCAAAGAATCGATGGCAGGCCTCGCCGACGGCATTCATGTCGGGGTTGCCGGCCAGGGTGAGCCTCGCACCCAGTTGGTACCGCTCGCCAATCGTGACACTGCCTTCGTAGTTTGCTTTGCTGGGATTGATACGCAGGGGAGGGTGAGTGACCCGCAAAACCGCCGGTCGCTGATGATCGATCTGGGTGTCGGGCCCTTCTGCTGGCGCGATGGGCGCGCCACGTGCCGCGAAGGTCGTCCCGCCGATATCGAGGCTGTCGGCTCCAGGACGAACATGTGCTTGGTCCGCCTCGTCGCAGAGCTCGTCGAGCCAGGCGGTGGGGCGGCCGGTCAAGGCGAGGATCTGATAGTCCCGCGCTCGCGTCATTCCGACATAGAGCAGCCGGGTCCGTTCGAGTTTCTCGGCCGCCAGCGCATACATCCCCTCCGGACTTGCTGCGGCGCTGACGTCAAGGCCCACGTCCTTCTTTTGGTCGCCATAAGGCCAGGGCCAGTAATGGAGCACCCGTCCGTCGAGCGGCGACTGCCAGTTCGGCTCGGTCTCATTGCGCGCAAAAAGACCGAAGGGCGAGCCTTTGGCCTCGGCCTCGAGCTCGGTCAGGATCGTCACCGGCCATTCGAGGCCTTTGGCGCCATGGTAAGTCAGAAGCTGGACGGCGTCCGGGTGCAAGCTTTGCGGCTGGGCAGCGTCAGTCCTTGCGGCGAGCCATTGGCAGAGGCCGGTCAGGGTAGCTGCCTGTCTGTCGATCCGCTGCTCGTCCTGATAGGTCTCGGCAAGGGCCCGCAAAGCTTCGAGATTGTGGAGGCGCTGCTCAAAGGCGCCCCACCGGCCGATCAGCGTACTCAGACCCTCGATATGGAGTGCCGCGTCGAGAGCCTCCGCCGGCGTCAGCTGGTAGGCACGGCTTCGGATGTCCTGAAGGCTTTGCGCAAAGGGCAAGTTCGCCATTAACGCCTCCGCGGCATTGACGCCGAACGCGGCATCCAGCCACTCCTCATCATCGTTGGTGAGCCGCGCCATTTCAGCTAGGGCCAACGTATCGCTGGGGTCGGCAACCCAGCGCAACGCCGCGAGGACGAGTTCCGCCTCGGGCTGGTCGAGAAGTCCAGCGCGGGCGACCGCGACGCGAAGCCCGCGCGCACTTAGCGCCTTTGCAAGATCGATGACAGCGTCATTGCTCCGGCAAAGGATAGCGATGTCGTTGCCGCGGACCGGGCGGGGATCACCGTGTCGCGGCACGATTGGCCATTCGTCCCGGTCTTTGAGCAGGCCTGCGACCATCCCTGCAAGCGAGTCCGCTCGCAGGTCCTTGTTGCTTCCGGCCATAGTCCAGGTGCCCAGGGCCGAAGGCATGCCTGCCATATCGTTGCGGGCCCAGTCCTCAAAAGCGATCTCTTGGCTGTCCATGCCGACCTTGCGGAAGTTCGGCAGGAAGGCGGCGTTTATGACCTCGCACAACGATGGCCGTGATCGCCAGGACCGGCGCAGATAACGCACGCTGCCGCCAGTGCCCGCCGTGATCTGGCTAGCTGCTATGCGGGTGAGTTCGGGATCTGCGTCGCGGAACCCGTAGATCGACTGCTTGGGGTCGCCCACCCAAATGGAGTGTGGCGCCAAGCGGGCAAGCTCCGAAAATATGGCAATCTGGATCGGGCTGGAATCCTGGAACTCGTCGACGAAAACGGCGCCTATCAGTTCGGTCAGCCTGGCGCTGTTGGCGGGATCCCGCAGGATCTCGAGCGCGAGCATTTCCTGGTCGACGAAATCGACGAGGCCATGGGTTTTCTTATACTGGGCGTAGGCGTCCATGCACTCGGCCGCGCAGTGGAACAGAGCGCCGATGAAGCCAGTCAGATCCTGGCGCAGGCGCGGATGCCGCGGGTGGGCGGATGCCGCCGCAACGACGTCGATGAACATTTCCTGGTCAGCCTTTATCCCGCCCAGCTTGGTCAGCTGCGCCCAATTGACCCACGGGAGCAGTTCGCCGCGCTCCAGGAGAGGGACAGCGGCGTCAATCCGAGGCAGGTCGTCCTTGATCGTTCCTTTTTTCAGCAGCGCCCGGCGTTCCGGCGTGAGCAATTGGGCCAGCGTCAGCACCGCGTCGCGCAACTGGCCGTCCAACGCTTCGGCGGTCTCGCTGGCACTGGCGGCGGGGAGCAGTGCCGTCAGACTCGCAATCGAGCGCGCGGCAGAATGCGGCAGCGCCACGCTGGCGATCCCGTTCGACCGGGCTGCGTCGACGATCCGCCGCGCGGTGTCCTGCCATCCGCGCGACGTGCCCCGCTTCGACTTATAGTCCCGGGCATCGATACTGAGGCGCTCGGCCAAGGGCGCAATGGCCCCGATGCAGTCCGTTATGACCGGTCCGACAGCCCTGGCAAAGGTCGAACCCTGCCGGTCTTCGGTGATCACGTCCGCAGTTGGCGATCGTCCGAGTTCGAAGGCAAACTCACTGATCAGCGAGCCGCAGACCCCATTCACCGTACCGATCCGCGCCGAGAGCAGTTCAGCGGCGCTTTCCGGCCTGCCGTCCCTGATCAGCGCGGTGCGGAGACGGCCTGCCAGTTCCGCGGCGGCCTTTTTGGTGAAGGTTGTCGCCAGCAGCCGGCCCGGCGACAGGCCCGCCCGGATCGCAGCGCAGATGTCCTCGACCAAGGTGTAGGTCTTGCCAGTGCCGGCCGAAGCGATGATCGTATCGACCCGGCCAAAGGCAGTTGTGGATTCCGTCATTTCAGGCCCCTCACGCGGCAGAGGGTGCGATAGTCGCACCACTTGCAGTCAGCATCCCGCACGACGTTCACATCGGCTGGCAGGAACTCGTCGGCTCCTTCGACGCCAGTCGCAACGAAATGACCCTCGCGCGCCGCGTTGCGCCAGGATCGCCAGCTGCCCTGCACGGCGCTCCAGGTCTCGGGCAGCGTCCTCGCGCCGGCGAACCCCCGGCCGATCAGGCCCGACGAGGTCAGCGTGAAGAACTGCCGCTGGTTGAGCATGAAATAGCCTGCACGATAGGGCGCGTCCTGCTCCGTCATCGCGCCATAGGTCGCCAGCTGCACGGCGTTGCCTGCCGTCAGTTCCTTGGCCCGGCTGTCGGCCTTTCGCGTCCATTTGAGATCGACGATCACGATATCGCCGGCGGCATCGCGTGCGACCAGATCGATCGCGCCGCGCACCGCAAGCGCGTCTTCGAAGTCGCCGCTGACCTGAAGCTCGGTCGCCTCCACGACAAGGCCGTTCGCGGCGAGGCTCTGGGCGAGTGCCGCCATTGCCTCGGGAAGGCGGCGCTGCGCGAACGCCAGTTCGCTCGCCAGCGCGGGATGGCGCAGGGGGGCGGCGATCTGGTCGATGGTAGCCTCGAGCCGGCCGCGGGTGCGTTCGGCTGCATCGTCAGGGGAGGGCGGTGCGCCTGGTTCGAAGACATCGCGTGCAATCGCGTGGGCCAGATTGCCCAGAAGCCGGTTCTCGTCGGGGATCGATCGGGAGCGGCCAAGGCGGAGGCCCGCGACATGATTGAGCGCCCATTTGAGTTGGCAGGACAGCAGGTTCTCGAAGGAAGTGGCGGACTCTACCCTCCCTTCCAATCTTGCGGCATAACCCACCGGCGTCGTCCACCTGGTCCTGGCCATCGGAATGGGCAGACGCTCGAGGGCGACCCGGACGAGCTGCTCCCCAGCGAGTTCGGACTGGTCGCTCGCGAGAGCATCTTCGAGCCGGATGATGTTGGCCGATGCGTCGAGCGCGGGCGCGATCCGGTGCGCAACGGGATGACGGCCGGCGTCATCATGAGCCTCGAGCCCGCCGCTCGCCAGCAGAAGCCGCTTGCGACAGTTGAGGATGGCGCGCTCCCACGCAGAGCTTAGGGCCTGGCCAGCCAGCGCAGGGTCGTCGAGCTGAACGCCCTTTGACGCCAGTAGGTCGCGTTCCGCCTGCGTCCAGGGAGGGCGGGACGTCCCTTCCGCCGTGCTCGTGAAATCCCACCAGACGACATGATCTACCGGGCTCCAGATCGCGCCCGGGTGGGCCGCCGTTCGCCAGTTTGCCGCTTCTGCGATTGCTGCAGGATTGTCGTGGCCAGTATCTAGGGCCTGGTCGATGATCCGCTCAATGAGCGTGCGGGGCAGGGTGGGAAGATCGAGCGCGATGAGGGCGCTGCGGACGTCGGATGCGAGGGTCGCGGTCGCCAGATACAGCGGGTCGGGATCATTGGCATGACGGGAAATGGCCCAGGCGATCGTCCGGTCGCAGATCGCCGCGGCATCGACGATCGTCATGCCGCTCACCGGATCGCTCAGGCCCGGCTCGGCCCATGCACGCCAGCGGGCGATACGGTCGGCCGCCGCCGACAGATCCTTGTCGCTCGCCGCAGCGGCCTCTTCGGTTTCGCGGATTTCCTCCCAAGTCGCAGTCCAGATACTACTGCCACGCCCCGGAGCCTCCTCGAGCGCCCTCGCAAGACGCGATGCAGCTCTGCCGGAGATCGGCGATCGGGCGAACATCAGTAGTTCCATGAGTGCATGGGGATCGAACGGGCTCCAAGCGATCTTGAATCCGAGGAGAAGCAGCTGCAGCGTCCCGCGATGCGGAGACCGACGGCTTCGACCAGCGCGAGGCTGGCCTGCGGCCGTGAGGCCATGATCCAGCAGCTGAGTGTCGCCATTCTGTGCAAGCAGTGCCACGCTGTCTGGTCCGGCGCCGACGAGCTCGAACCATTGCCCAACTATTTCGGCTGCCAGGACGCTGCTAGAGGCGGTGGCCAGTGTCAGCGTTCCGTCAGGCTCCATGCTATGTGGCTGCCCGCTAAGTATCCAACGCTGGAGTTTTCCAAGGGCGGTGTCAGCTGGCGCCGCGGCCGAAGGCTCTATGGATTCAATCAGAACGCCATGTTCCTCAAGTCTGGCGAGCAGTCGCCTCCAGCCGCATGGTAGAAAGGCGCGCTGGTCGATCAGGCGAATTCTCCTGAGGGTGCCGGCGATCCCGGAAGAGATCGCATCCGCCGTCCATCGGACCCGGTCGGCCGCTGTGGCCGGGAAGTGCGCCGCCGCGGCTTCGGCTACGGCCAGATCGGCGATACGTCCTGCAGGCCACGACTCTTTCGCGTTCCATCCCGCTTCGACGAGCATGTCGCGCCAGTTGAGTAGCGTGCGCGCCGATGACCATGCATCGACCGCAACGGAGGCCGACCAAAAACGGGCGCCGTTGTCGGACGCAGCGAGTGCCGCTTGCCAGGCAGCGATCCGTAAGACGTGGGCTGTCGGAGGTGCCGACAGGCCATAGATGGTTTCGAGAAGGTCCAGAAGGCCGTTGGGGCCAACAACGGGAGCGCCCAAAGCGCCAGTTCCATCTCCACCATGGTCAGGCACGGCGCCACCGTCAGCAAAGAGTCCGAAGACGATGTCCATTATATGTATCTACCCCCCGGTGCTTTGATGGCCGGCTACTGAGCAAGAGACAAGGCGATGTGAAACCAATTGCGGACCCAACTTGCGGCTGATGCCGGTACGCTGAAGGTAGGTCTCGAAAGTCTCGCGCAAGACGTGCGGATGTGGAGAAACGATCCTGGTGGGGTTGAAGGAGGGAAGTCATTTTTGGCTCAATACGATCTCATCGCGACCAAGGTCGATGAGAGTCTCCCGTATTCTCGCGCCTTTTTCCGCTTCCATGCCCATATTCAATTCCATTTGCTGAATGGTGCCAAGTAGCTCCTCCTGACCGAGCTCGGGAAAGACCTTGGTCGCGACGAACAGGCTCGGCACCTGTTTTTCCAGAATATCTCGGAGCGACTTGTGAGCCTTCGAGCTGCGAACCTCCGACAGGATGGCCGCTAGGACCCATCGAGAGATGATCGTGAGCGTCGTGACCTGGATTGGGAGGGTGTCGCCCTCTGCCGCAAACTGCAACCGCCCGATCAGGCTTCGTGCAAAATCCGGACCCCAAATCGCTGCGATCGATTGTGCCGCAACAAACAAAAAGCTGTCTCGGAAGTCTTCACCCGGCTCGCCAGAAAACGGGATCAGGACTGTCTCGTCCCCACCCTCGGTCTTGTACAGTTTGGTGCAACCATGCAGCATTAGGTACAGCATGAACAAGGTTCGGGTTACGAAGTTGAGATCGAGCGTGGCATTCGCGTTTTTTGCCCGCTCCAAAAAGCCCTGGAACTTCTCTATCCCACGCCAGAGTGCGTACTGATTGCGTTCGAACTCGCTGGTGGAGACGAGGGCCGGTTCGACATCTGCCGCAGATAAAGTGAGACGCTTGGCGCTAGCGTCGTCCTGTTCCCCCACGTCGTCCTGATCCTCCCCAACATCATGCCCTTTCGCCTTAGCGGCGTCTTCGGCATCGATACTGTCGGCAGTCTCCACATTGACCATGCCCCGGAGCACAATCTGCAGAAGTGCCTGAAGCGCCGGGTTTTCACCATGGGCAAGGCCGGCCGACATCATACTTGCGCGGAGGTTAAGCGCCTTCCTGAACTCGTCAGCTGTCGCGAAATCACGTCCCGCTATCCGGGGCGGAGCGCCGCGACCGCCAGCGGCGCGGACCCTTTCCAGAGATGGGCCGCTCCTAGCGTCGTCGTCCAGCAGAAGGTGAATATCCTTCGCCAACCCGATCAGGTCGGCGTCGCCGTTGAGGACGGCATCAAGTTTCTTCCTGATAGAATCGGCTACCGGAAAAGGAGCGAAGCGCATCAGCTCCTCCGGACTGGCTATAATCAATGGTCGACTGATCCGACCGTCAACCAAGCAGACGCGGGCGATATTCGAGTGGGGCGTCACGTCCGGCAATTCGGCTATCCACACACCGTCGGCTTGTTGAGTTAACGGGAAATGCTTGTCATCGACCGCTATGAACTTCCCTACTCCCCCGACACGGCCAGTCGGCGACCAGATCAGCCGCCGCCCGCGGCGCTCGACGAAGCCTGCCGAGAAGGTGGTCGTGTCGGGTACTGCATCGGCTTTGTCCGGCGGCGTCGCAATGTCGGCGACTGCGATCGTGGACTTGTAGGAAAGGTTCAGCAGTTTTTTTACAGAACCGCGCGGCAGCTTCCGAAACAGGAGGCACTCGTGATTTACCCCGGCTTTGCCGGGCACGCCCAAAGCAGCGGTCGTACAATTGGCACTGCCGACGAACAGGAAATCGTGGCCGGTGCCTTGAAAGAGGAACATCTTCGCATGGAGGAACCGCGCGTTGCTTTCGTCCGGTCCAATCGGGTGAAACTTGAGGGCTAGTTTGCCGATCGCCCCAATCGGAAAAGTCGAGGACCGCGATGGATTGCGCCGATTTTGCGCGAGGAAGATGCGCAGGTCCGGATTGCCGACAGCGGCAGCCAAGCGCTTAAGAGCCGAAAGCTGTTCATCCCAGTAGGGCGAGATGACCGTCAGCCGCTCGACCGGTTCGTCGACCAGCTCGAGCATCCGATCGGCCACACCGATCGTGTCCGACGGATCGGAAAGCAAGAGGTCGATTTGGGATCCGTCCAACAGCGTGAACGCAGCCTTGCCCTCCATCACGGCTTCGTCGATCCAGGGCGACTGGCTGCGGAGCAACTCGAGCTTATACGCCGCCTTGCTGTCGTCGCCAGGACGGGCCAACGCCGACAGCCATTGGTGCGCTCTGATGAAAAGTGTCCGATGGACATCACTATCCGCGTCATCGTCCCGAGCCTGCCACGACAAGGTCGAGACAAGCTCAAGATTACCCGCCCAGCCCGCCGAGGTAACGTTCGCGGAGCCGACAATCAGTTTGGCTTTCGCCTTGCCGTACCGCAGGGCCAATTTCGGGTGGAAGCACGATGTGGTTTCGACCGGCACCACGAGGTACTTCCGACCGGCATTCGTGAATGCATCCGGGATTGCTTTAAGCGATTGCTCCAGCATCGATGCGTCCGCGAGCAGCAGATTGTTCTGGCAACCTAACCCGCGCAGTCTGAGTTGCAGGCTCGCGTCGTAGAAGGCTGGATCGACGCTAAAGGTCGATAGGATCGAGCTGTGAAATCCAGTCTCCTTGAAGTCATCGAAGAGACTATGCGGCATTGAGAAATTCCGCGCCGGCAGCAGTGATAAGCCCGGATTCCACATCAACCAGACCGGCGTCGTACGAAAATGTGAGCAGATTCTCTATTCGGGGCTGCGTGTAGGTGTATTCGCTCAACTCACCGTCGACGAGGCATCCATCGTCAAGCATGAATCGGTATGTGAAGCGCCCTCCGGTCGCCAGCTTTTGGCCGGCTATCGTCAGGTGGTTCGACACCACGAACTTCTTGATGAGCTTGGCGACCGTGGTCCTGGCGTTGCCAAGCGGATGGAGATCGAGGAACCTGAAAATTCCTTCGGCCGAGCGACCTTCGGCAGTCGCCAAACTCAACGCTTTTCGAACCTCCGAAGCCTCTCTCCAGCGATGCCAGAGCGAGAGAATGAGCTTGGTACAACTCGCGATCGCCACAACATCAGGCATCTTCTTGACCGACGCGACCGCGAGCAGGCCTGCTCCCAGATCATGGTCTTCTCCAAGGCTGGTGCTCGCTAGAGCCGCCGCGACATCCTCCGTAGAAGCCTCTCCGTCGGTGACGGCGAGCGCCGCGAGGCTGGTTGCGAGTTCCTCGACGGAGGTTGGCTCGATAACCCGATTGGACAGCCCGACGATCGCATTGAGCCAGACCTCGAGCGCGATATGACAGAATTCGTTCAGGAAATAGGCGCGCCATCCCGTGAGATTGTGTTCTGCCTGGGACGCAGCTTCCAGCTGTCCCCGCTGCACGTAGAGTTCCCGGCGCAGATTGAAATCGCCCTTCGCATCCGACACCACGGCCAACAGGTTACGAAGTGAGGTGCGCCTGGCGTCAGCCGTGGGGTCATCGGCGCGAGCGCCCTGGAGAAACACCTTCAGCAATCGCGCTTCTTCGCTGGTCGGCTCCAGGTTGGATGGATGAAGAGCCCCGGAAATCACCTCACAATCTGAACGCGAAATCCGACCAGCCTTCACAGCTTTCAGCAGGAGACTGCAGGCTTCCGGATGCTCCTCTTGCACCGCCTCGGCGAGCACCTTCCCGGCGTTGATGGTCACGCCATAGACACGGTCGGATACGTTATCGATCAAGCGCATCTCGAGCATGCTAGCGGTATAGAACTGACCGAAATTCCCGTACTTCGCCTTGAGATACTGACCATCCTCTCCGGGTCGGTCGGTCGGCTTGATAAGATCGAACGTCTTCTTCGATGAATCGGCAGCTTCAAGCCGCCCCCAGTCAGATCCAGCCATGCCGAACGCATTGGGCGCATCGCCAATCTGACAGGCCAGCGCGATCGCCGCCTCGCAACGCCGGATAAATTCGATCCATTTACTTTCTTTTGTCGTGTGGTGGATTTGCTCGAATTGCCACACTACCCAGCAATAGAAGGAGTAGTAGCGGAGCCGATTGGTCACGTTAGTGAGCCCCGGCACAAGAGAAGTGTAAAGCCGAACGGAAGCAGCCTGAAAGCCGAGTGGATCGCGCCCCGCCGAAAAGCTCCCCGGCTTAGTCCAGTCTGCTACGTATGTCATATTCCCCCTTACTAGCCTAGCGGAGCTTTGGTTGCTTCGGCAGTCGCCGTCCTAAACAATACGCTCTTCTATCGTGCTTCCGCTGGGCGTCTTAATTACTGTAAAGCCGTTCGGCACGGCCTGCTGAACGAGGGGGACATGCGAAATAAGCCCCACGGCCCTGTTCTGGCTGACGATGTCCTGCAAAACCTGTAGCACCTGATCGAGCGTCCCGCCGTCTCCATCACTGTCGAGGCTGCCGAATCCCTCGTCGATAAAGATCGTATCGAGGCGGATCGCACCGTGGCTCATCTCGACGATGTCAGAGAGACCCAGCGCAAGAGAAAGCGCGGCAATGAAGGTTTCACCACCTGAGAGCGTGCTAACCTCACGCGCGCGACCGGTCTGAATGTCGTGCACCCGGATATCGAGACCGCGTTTGCGGCGGCCACCTACCGTTTGGACGTCGCGTTCCAGCCGATATCGCCCCTGGCTCATGGGTCCGAAGCGCAGGTTGGCGGCTTCGAGCACTTGATCGAACATTGCGCCGACGGCGTATGTCTCCAGCGTGATATTCATCGCATTGCGGCCTTCGAACGCGTCGGCGAGCGCGCGCATAGGGCCGGACTGTTCGTTCAGCAGCGTCAGGCGATCGATCTGCTCGCTCAGGCTATCGAGCAATTGATTCAGCTGGTTGCAACTCGCACGCGCGTCGGCGGCAGCGCGGGTAGCGGTCGCGGCGGCTGCCTGCGCAGAGTCCCGGTCGGCGCGGAGAAGCTCGAGATTCGGCCGTTCACGCTCCGCGATCGCCGCGCTCGTATCTTCGAACCGGCTCTGAGCACGTGTCAGGTTTTCGCGGAACGTGTCGAGTTGTTCGAGCATGGTCGCGATGTTCCCAATATCGGCTTTCACTACCCGATACTGCTCATCGGTCAGGCCGATCTCGTCTCGCCGTGCCGCGTAAGCGGTGCGCGCATTGGCAACGTCCTGGTCGCATTCGGTGATACGCTTTGCCGCACCCGTTCGGTTGCTCTCGGCGCCGGCGCGATCGGCGCTGCTCTGCGTGCTGGTGTCCTGGGCCGTCTGGATTTCCTGCTGACGCTGGTCGATCTGCTTGCTGACGGTGCGTCGCCGAACCGTGATCGCGGCGGCATCGCTAAGCGATTCAGGAACTGCGGCGATATGGTCATTATATGACTGCCGTGCGAGCGCGGCCGCTGTCCCCGCCGACTGCTCTGCCTCGGCCTTCGCCGAGCGTTCGGCGTCCGCCGTGGTCACATTGCCCTCAAGCGTCCCGGTCTGTCCGACGAGGGAGGCCACATCGACGACAGCGCCTAGCGCCTCGATCGCCTTACCTATCTGTAGAGCCTCACCGTCGAGATCCGCGGCACTGCCCTCGGGCGCGTCCAGCGCCTCTAGGGCAGTCTTTCGTTCGTCCCGAACGCCGCGCGCAGCGCTGAATGCAGATTCCGCCGTCTGCGCGTCTGTAGCGGCGTTATCGAAAGCGACCTGCGCATCACGCCACGCGACCTCCAATCCGGCGGCGGGCTCGCCACCATGGGCCGGCTGGGGATGGTCTGCGCTGCCACAGACGGGGCAGGGGCTGCCGCCCTCGAGGCTCTCGGCGAGCAGCCTCGCTTGGCCAGCGATGAATTTCGCGTGCCGATCACGGACCGCGCTCTCAAGTGCGCTCCGGTGCAACCGCGCGTCCGCCACCGTGGTCTGCGCTTTCGACAGAACCCCTTCGGCGGTGTCGAGGGCCGTCCGAGCCCGCTCCACCTCGCGCGCGTGGCGCGCCTGCCGCTGAACGCGATCGCGATCTGCGGTGAGGCGCAGCCGTTCACTCTGGCTGACATGCGCCCGGTCGACATTCGCGCGGTGAGTCGCGAGCGCTTGCGTTGCACGTTCGGTGTGTTGCCGGGCCGTCGCGGCTGCGGTCCGCGCGCTTGCGAGCAGCCCCTCGGCTTCCTCGGCCTGCACCTTCAAATTGTCGGCATCGGTGAGGACTGTAGCGTAGCGATCGAGTTCGGAAAGCTGCTGCTTCAAGGTGTCGATCTCACCGACCTTGGCTTTGAGATCTGCTAGCGTCCGCTGCGCTGTGGCCTCTGCCGCCACGGTTTCGGTTACGCGCCGCACCGCTATCGTCTCCACGTCCTTGGCCGCAGCCAAGGCTGTGATGGCGCGCGTGACTGAGTCATCACGATCGACCAGCTGCGCCGCGCATCTAGCGGCCGCATGGCGCTCGCGAAGGGCGTCCATATCGGTCTGGCGTCCTTGGAAGACCGCGAGCGCTGTCGCCGCAGCACGGGCGTCATCGAAACATTTCTGCAGGGCCTCACCATTGCCGAGCGTGGTGGCGGCGGCGGCACGGGTCGCGTCGGCCGTGGTGGCGGCGGCATCGAGTTCGGCGCACCGTCCTTCCGCTGCACCGATCGCGCTGGTCAGATCATCGGTGCTGGCGAACCCGGCGTTGGTCAGTTGCTGAACGTGCAGCAGCATGCCCTGCTGGTAGGTCGTGCGGGCATCGGCAGCTTTCGCCTTCAGGTTCTCCGTCATGCGCTCGTAGAGCGAGACGTCGAACAGGCCGCGGAGGATTTCGAGGCGCGCCTTGCTGTCCGATGCGAGGAAGCGCTCGAACTGCCCCTGGGGGAGAAGGACGATCTGACGAAACTGCTCGACGTCGTAGCCAAGCACTTCGCGGATGCGCTCGTTGACGACGCCGACTCGCCTTTCGGCCAACACCGTTCCACAATTTTCGACAGTGACGTCATCGACCTCGATGCCGGTAGCGTCGAACAGATATGCGGCATGCACATGGTCGGTCTCGCCATCGCCGCGCAGCTTCGGCCGCTTCTGGTCGGGCTGGCGGCGCACGAAGTAGCGCTTGCCACCGAGCTCGAACAGGAAAGCCACCTCGGTGAGGGTCTGCGCGGCGGCATGGCCTGACCGCATGCTGGTCGTCGGCTGCTCGTGCCTCGCGCCTTCGCCGAACAGCGCGAACGCCATCGCGCTAAAGATCGAGGATTTGCCCGATCCGGTCGGCCCATAGATACCGAACAGGCCTGCATCGACGGCGCGGCGGAAGTCGACGACCTCGGTCGCGGCATAGGGCCCGAAAGCAGTTATGAAGAGCTTGAGCGGCTTCACGCCTCGATCTCCTGACGTGCTTCGTGGATCAGCGTGGTCACGAGCTGGGTGTCGACCTCGCCGGGTGCCTCCCCGCGAACGAATTCTATGAAGTCGGAGAGGAGGGTCTGGGGATCGTCGATTGCTGCGCGTCCTTCACCCAGCTTCTCCTCAAGGGTGCGCTCAGCGCGTTCGTAGCTGAGCTGGACCGCATTGGGGTAGAGTACGCGGATCCGCTTCATCGGATCGATCTGGGGCGTTTCGTCCGTAAGGACCACGCGGATGAAATCATCAGATCCAATGGGCGCAGCGACCAGTTCCTCGAGCCTGCCTCGGATCGTCCGCGCCTGCCGGCGGGGCGCGAGCGGTATGGACGTCGTCTCGATGGAGCCATCGGCTGCCAGATCGATAAGTGTTAGCGACTTTTGCTGACCTTCCTCATCGAAGCCGAAGGCGAGCGGCGAACCGGAATATCGGATATGCGACGCTCCGACCGACTGAGCGCGATGAAGATGTCCAAGCGCGACATAGTGGGCGCCATCGAACAGGTCAGCACTGACGGTCTCGATCCCGCCAACAGTCCGTGATAGCGACCGCTCGCTGTCCGTCGAAGCCGCGCCTTCGACAAATGTGTGGGCCACCACGATCCAGCGAGCACCAGCCGGGATACGGTCGCGCGCTGCATTGACCTGCGCCGCGATAACATCGGCCGGGCAGCTGATGTCTTCTGCATCAAAACAGGCGCGCGCCGCGAATTCATAGGAGAAGGGGAGGGCGGAGATCGCAACGGGTCCATGCTCATCTTCGAGCATCATCGGCAGATCGTCGGCGTCGAGCGGTCCACGGATCAGCGCCTTTTCGATCGGCGCGAGAACGCCGAGCATGCCGATTTGGGCGGCAGCGTCATGATTACCTGCGATTATGACGATGGCGAGCCCCGGGTTGGCGGTCGCCCGCACCAGGAAGTCGCGCAGCCGCGCCAGCGCCGTCTGCGGCGGCCCGGCGCGATCGAAGATATCGCCCGCGATGATCAGCACGTCGGGGGAATGCTCGAGAATGGCGGAATCGATCTGCGCGAGGATCACGTCGTGATCCTCGTCCAGCGGGAGCTGGAAGAACTGACGTCCGAGGTGCCAGTCGCTCGTGTGCAAAATCCGCATTCCCTGATTCCATCTATTTTTTATGCGTGTAAAAACTAGATGGATTATCATCCCAGAGTCAACTACGATCGCGCCATGAACGACGGCGAGCTCAAGCCCGCACAGCGTGCGCGGCTACATTATTTGGACCAATGTCTGACCTGGCTCGGTCAGGCGAACAGGCGCGACCTGATCGAGCGGTTTGGCATCTCGAACGCACAGGCTGCGGTCGATTTTCGAATTTACATGGAGCACGTGTGTGCGCCGGCGCCAACGTATGACGCCGTCCGCAAGACCTATGTTGCGGATCGGGCCCACCTTGGGCTTGAAGATATTACGGAACCCCCTTCGCTCGAGGCGATCTACGCGCATGCCCACCAGGATTTTGCGCTGCTGCCCGGTCCAACCCGGCAATGTCCGGCGCCGGTGATGCGCGAACTCAATCAGGCGATCGAACGGCGCTGTTTTATCGAAATTGACTATGTGTCGATGTCGTCCGGCCGGCGTGATCGCCAGTGGATCGCGCCCGCGCATGTCGCAAGCGACGGCGAGCGATTGCATGTCCGCGCCTGGAGTTCGGATCGCAGCGAGTGGCGCGATTTCCTACCCGTCCGGGTGTCGAGCGGCAGTAGCTTCGCCATGCGGTCTGTCGAAGAGCCACTGCCGCCGGACGAAGACTGGGACACAGTGATAGAGGTCCGGCTGCGGCCGCGAGCGGACCTGACCGCAGAGCAAAAGCGCGCGGTCAGGCTCGAATATGGTTTCGAGGGCGACGGCATCCGCTTTGAGACGCGGCGGGCGCTCGAATTTTACATCGAGCGGCGCTGGGGGCTTGATCGTCCCGGCGCTCGTCTCGAAAGATATTGATCACGAGATGGGCGGCAACATCACCGTCGATCCGCGCGAGCGGGCCACCCCGGTGGACGATCCCGCAATCACCGAAGCGCGCAACCCGCGTACCGGACGTCTGCTCAACGCCAAGCGCCTGATCCGGTTATTTCGTTACGACGCCGCCATTCGTCTGAGAGGTGTGTTGAAGGACGCAGCAGACCGGGGGCGGCCGCGTCTGGTCTGCCCGATGTGCGGCGTTACGCTGTTCCTGGCGAGCAGCATGTGCAAGAATTTCTACTTGAGGCATCGCTCGGAAGACGGCTCCTGTCCGGCTGTGACCCACAGCGGCCTGACCGAGGCGGAAATGCGCGCCATGAAATATCGCGGCGCGCAGGAAAGCGACGCACATCTGCGCACCAAGGAACGGCTGGTGCGCAGCCTGGAGGCAGACCCCACTTTCTCCAAGGTGCTTGTGGAAACTACCTGGCGCGCCAGCGAGGGTCTGTCTGGACTGCGCCGTCCCGATGTATCCGCCCGACGTGGTGACCTTCGAACGGCGTTTGAAGTGCAACTCAGCACAACCTTCCTCGACGTCGTCCTCGGGCGGAAGCGCTTCTACCGGGCGGAAGGGGCGGCGCTCGTCTGGATCTTGCCGTTTTTCGACCCGAGCTATCGGCGAATGACCACCGACGACATCCTGTTCGGCAACAACTCGAACATTCTTGTCGTCGACGACGCGACCGTCGAGGCCTCCATCGTGGCGAGCCAGCTGATCGTGCGGGTCTGGCATCGCCAACCCAGGATCGAGGGGAAACGTATCATCGACGACTGGATCGAGCTGCTTGTCCCTTGGAGCGAGCTCCTCATCGATGTTGATCGCCAGACCGTATGTGCGTTCGATTTCGCTGCAGCCGAGAGCGCGGCCATATCGGAGCTAGGCCGGCTGCGTGAGGAGCAGAAGGCAGCAAAAGAGGCGACGTGGCGCGCCGCCGCGGAAGCGGCCGAGCGAGAATTGCGAGCAGAGATATTTGAATGGGCATTAGCGGAAGACCGGGTCGACGACCTGGTCGGCTATTATCGTCGTTGGGCCGAGCTGAATAATGATCTGGTCGCCTATTGCGCACAGCTAATTGGCACGCCTTCGAACTTGCGCGTGCCGATCCGGATGGTGAAGGTGATCGAGACAGCGAAAGCCGGAAAGCCCGTGGGCTTCGGGCACGAAACGCTGGTCGATGTGGCGCATCATCTTTTCCATCAACGCTCCGAACTGCTCAAGGGCTTCGGCTACCTGCTGCGCGCTTACGGACACCACCACCTTCTCGCCGAGCAGGATACCAGCAGGAAGTGGGCGAACAAGGTTACCGTCCATCGCGATGCGATGCGGCGCGATCCGCGCTTCCAGCTGGCGGAAGACGAACAGCGTCTTTTCGACTTTCTTTCAGAGGATCTTTGCCGGAAACCAGCGGCGGGGGAGGATGCCAAATGACTGAAACACGTCGGGCTGCGGCTGACAGCCTGCTCACGCCATGCACGAAACTTCCTCGGCTCTAGAGATCGTACTCTTTTGGCTAGTCACTTAGATCCTCATGATCGAATTCATGTCCGGCCGGGCCGAAGCGTTCGTCGTTTTCGTCCTCGCCAAACAGATCGCTCCAGGAGCTTGTATCGACACCCCACTTGACCTCAGCGTTGTCGAGGTCGTGCGGCGTCTCGACGGGCACCTCGAACGTGCATACGAATGGGAAGCTCTGTTCGCTCTCTGCGCCGTCACCATTGCGCAAATCCGAATTGGAGCCCCATTGCAGCACCACGTCGACACTGCCAGTCGCCTTGTAGCGTACGGACGTCGCGCCAATCGCCTCGACTCGGGTCTCGTGAACGTAGACGTCCTCCACGGAATGATGGCTGGCGAGTTCGTCGACATTCAGGATCGTTTCGGAAAGAAGCGCATCGACGGCGCTGGAATCGAGGCTCTCAGCGAGGGGCTCCAGCAGTACGGATCGAGCGTCCCGGTATCCTGCAAGAAAACCGCCGATTGCGGTGACGATCTTCGCCGCCTCCCGGTCCTGAACGGCCCCGTCTTCGACCACGGTTTCTGCACGGCCGTGAACATGCTTGCTTAGCGCTCCGTAGGCGCGGACAAGCTTGGCCTCCAGCGGCTTGGGATCAAGACCGAGCTCGTCGTGCACGAACGCGTCGGAAAGACCGCCACGAAAGCAGTAGCGAATGCGCTGTGCCCGGGTGGGACCATCGGTATCCGTTGGAGCCTCATACCACCAGCACCCCTCGACCTCTTCTCTGGGCGCGAGCGTGCCCATGAGATGTTCGAGCAGCATGCGTGACGCCGTGGCGAACAGGTTGAGGCGAAGCGGATTGTTGCGGTCTTCTAGCACACGGGCTGCGCCATGAATGACCCGCTTCGAGAAATCGTCTATCGCCAGAGGCTCTAGCGCGCGAAGCGAGTCTTCGGGTCGTTCATCTGTCATTCTGCCATTCATGCCGCATCCGCGCGATCGGCACCATGTGAGGATACCTCTTGACCTTATGCCAATCACTATCGCCAGTTGGCCGTTTCAGCAAACGGAAGGCGGCGCTTTCGCTGGAGACGACCTGTCAGGCATAGCCTTAGCGGAGCACCATGACGCTTTTCGTCTCTAATTGTGACTTTGGTTGGCCGATAAGAAGTCAAAGGAGACGTTGCAATGCGTGGTAGGCGCTGGACCGTTGCGATCGGAAAACACGTCGAGCGGCCTCCTCACGGCCCTTCGAGCTGGGATGTCTCTGCCCAGCGATTACAATTCGCTGAAACCCGCGGCCAAGAGATAGTCGAAGACGGAATCGTAAAAACTGTCGGGCCGCGTTTTATCCTCCTGATCGCCATGGGGTACATAAACGACCAGACCCTGCCGGGCCCTTGTCATGAGCACTCGATACGAATTCGCTAGGTAGGCTTGCCGCGATGGGTCGCTGATCTGTTCCCATCGCGAGCCACGGAACTGATGCGTTTCCCAGCCTGCGCCGCGACGGAAATTGGCATCCCAACACAGGCAAGCCCAGTCTAGCTCGAGACCCTGGACGTCAAACTCAGTAGCTGCATCTTCCAGTGCATCCGATGAGCGCACATCGTCGAGGGGCGCTAAGAACCATTTCGCCGGCTCGATCTTGGCCTTCACGAAGATGCCGTGAGGTTTGAGGCGAGCCGCATTGGACGAAGCCAACAATCCCGCTCGTTCGGTGCCTCTCCGCATTGAACGCAGCCAATGGCGGGCGGCCGCTAAATTCCTCGTCACCAGCAGCGGGAAATTGGTCAACTCACCTTTGATCTGGCGCGCCTTCTCCGCATCGCCGGCGATCACATGTCCTACGAAGTCGGACAACTTTTCGGCGCGAAATGAGCGGATCGAGGTGGAAAGATGTAGGTCATCGCTCTCGATGACGTTCGCAATTGCATTCTCATGCTGCAGTGTCTGTGAGACGTGCACGTCCCAGTGCGGAAAGCTGCGTTCGATCGCGCGCAGCCATTCGTCGATCCCGGCCTCACCGGTGTTGATCTCTTGTCCTCCGCCTACCAGGCAGATGATCGCACACCAGTCGGGGTGGCGATCCATCACGCTGAGCAGGAACTCCGGCTCAGACATGGAAAAGCCCCGCTGCCCGCGCTTCTGCTCCATGAACTTTGAGGTCTGCTCGACATCCCAAGCGCGCTGCGCTTCATCGAAAATGGCGACCTTCTCGACCGGCGGATGGTCGCTGGCCAAGGCTTCGTCACGAAAATGATGGATGTTCTGGATGAATGCAGATGCTCGCCGGTGCTCCTGAACCTTGGATGGTCGTTCTCCGGCCTCTTTGGCGCGAGCCACAGCATCGAGTGCAAGGGCTTCCCGCAAGACTTCGACCAGGGGCCCATTCCCCGACAAAAAGACGGCGTGCTCATCGCTGTGAGCGCGCTGGCGAGCGGTGGCCAGGTTGAGACCAGCAAGGGTTTTTCCGGAGCCGGGTACACCGGTAATGAAGCAGATGACCTTTCGGCGGTCCTGTTTTGCACCTTCGATCACCTGCGAAACGTAGTCAGATGTGCGGGTGAGATTTTCAGCCCCTGATTCCGACCGCGATATCTCCTCGACATCATGTCCACCGTAAAGCGCTTGAGCTGCCTCGACGATGGTCGGCGTTGGGCGATAGCGGCCAGCGAACCAGTGCGCGACGTCGATCGAGGGCCGATTTTCAGTAAGTACGAGCTGCGCGATGAAGTTCGCAAGCTGACTAGGGCCCAATCCGACCGGGCGGGCGAGGCCGTCCACATTCCAGTCGATAACCGGCATTGGGCATTCGCCAACTTCGCTAGCAACGAGGATCGGGACAATGGGGAGGTGGTGGCTGGTTTCGTGGAAGTGCTTCAGGTCGAGGCCATAGCCATAAACCTGGTCGAGACTAGATCGATCCAATCGCCTCGCGCCGAGCTTATATTCGACCACAAAGACGACGCCGCCCGTGACGATGATCAGGTCGGCGCGGCGTCCCATGCGCGGGATCAGAAACTCGATGAAGAAGTGGGCGTCGGGGAGGTCTTGCGCCAGCTCCCGCAAATGCTCGATCTGATATTCCCATGCGGCTCGCTGGGTGGGTTCGACCTCGAAAGGAAGCTTGCGGGCAAGCTGGCCATAAAGTTCATTGTCGCTCGATGCGGCAACGTCGATTGCCGCTATGGCTAAATAGGCCCGGTCCATTCAAAGAGGCTGCCCGTATTGGTCGAATGGTGCAAGTCGCGCTCCCACATTTGCGGGCAACGGGCCGCGGCGTTCTCTCAGCACGAAGCTGCTACTGGACTTAGCGCACAAATCGCCGCTTCATGAGGACGTGTTAGTAAGCGATGACGAACGAGCCGATTTGCCGGGCGAGCTATTCGCAATGGCCGCACGGCGTCTCGAGCACGGCGCCCTGTGTGCAGACGAAGGTGGAGCGCGCGATGTTACGCCGAAACGCACGTCCGATCTGAGTGGCCAGCTTCACGATGTCGGGCAAGACCTCAAAGTGATCGCAGTGGCGATCGCTGTTCTGGTCGAGGGAATTGCTCAGGAATGACCCGGCAGCCCGGCCTTTCGAAGTCGCACATCACGCTTTTCGAGCAGTGACCCAAGCGGCTGTGGCTGTCGCTCCACCGGCCCGAGCTGGCTCAGCGGAAGCAATGCCTTGCGGCACTCGAGGCACAACCGTTGTGCCATTTTCGTCGTCAACGAGGACAAGAGTCATCAGCAATTGCTTTCGGGAAATGCAGAAACGGCGAGGGGCCGCAGTCCAATGGCGAGTTTAAGCCTGGCATAAACGATGACGATCTTGCTAAGCAGTAACGAGCACTTCACGAAATTGCGCGAGACTTTCGCCATGCGGATAGCCCTTCTTGCCCTGGTCTTGATTGCAGCCCCAAGCAGTGCAGCAGCGGAGACGATCGTGGGGACCGGCGTCGCCGTCGACGGGGACAGTTTAACGGTCGAAGGAGCCCAAGTTAGACTGCACGGCATTGATGCACCCGAGCTCGATCAACCCTGTCGTTTGGACAACGAAACCTGGTCGTGTGGTCGCGATTCCAAAGAGCAGCTACAAGCATTGCTCGCAGTGGGAACCGTCACTTGCACCGGCGATGAGCGGGACGTTTACGGCCGACTATTGGCTATTTGCCAGGTGGGCCAATTCGATATCAACCGGACGATGGTCGCCGAAGGATGGGCTACCGCATATCGCAATTATTGCGATGCTTATGTGGCTGACGAGACCCGGGCCAGAGCTGCACGGCAAGGCATTTGGCGGTCGCAGTTTGATCTTCCGCAGAGCTACCGGATGGGGGGCGATGTAGCGCCTGCTGCGCCTTCGCGGCAGATCGCGCCAAGGCCGAGAACCGAGACGGCGTTCGCAGGCGGATGCGTTATCAAGGGCAACCGCAACAGACGGGGAGAGTGGATCTACCACCTTCCTGGGATGCCGTATTATAACCAGACTAGGGCGGAAGAGATGTTCTGTTCCGAGGCAGATGCGCAGGCTGCCGGATATCGACGGGCGATCGTTCGCTAGGACAGTTCGTGCAAGCGATACCCGGGAATGAGCCCTGGTCGAGAATGGGCCAATTCGCCTGACGGACCATGGTGCTGGGACCTGCGGCTGGAAAGAGGCCCGGCCCATTTAACATAAGAATAGTTGCCGCACCGGACAGAAGCGCGACGCTGGTGCTAATCTTCGGGCAACGCCTCACTGTCATCAGCGTGCGGCCGCAACAACAGCTTGGCCACTACCGCAGCCGTCGAGTTATCGTACGAGCCCGCCGCTAGCTCAGCCAAGTGCCGGCGCGCCCATTGCGGCCCAAACAGCAGCCAGTCGTTCTCATCGAAAATCGCCTGCAAACGCGCCGCATTATGCCGCGTGACATGGCCATGGACCAGCCCGAGGCGGATCCGCGCGTCTGGCGAACACAGGCCTCGCGCAAGGCACTGCAACCGCAGCCGTTCGAGCACTGTCGCGCGCAGCACCGGGTCATGAAACAGCTTGTAGCGGTGGGCATATCTGGAGCCCGGCAGAAAGTGCGCCGCGTGCACTCCGCCAGAATCGAAATAGCTTTTGCACTCGAGCACCAGAAGCTCGTTGTTCGCCGTGCTCCAGGCCAACAAATCGACCTCCCAGCGCGGCGACGAATGCCGGCCAATGGCGATCTTCTCGTCGCGGGTCAGTTCGACCTTGAACCCCGTGCGCACCCAGTAACCTTGCGCCCAGAAGATCTCTGCCGCCAATTGTTCAAACGCGTCCATGGCCACCTCTGCATCCGATGAGTGACACTGTGAACGCTTGGATGGGCCGATGAAGTCAAGCCGAATGTCACTCATCGTCTGTAGATTGATTGTCTGCAGCCGCGAACATGGGCCGGGTGGATGTACGCCAGCGCCTTGCCCGAAACCTGCGCCGCTTGCGCGAGGCCAAAGGCTGGAGTCAGGAGAGGTTCGCGTTCGAAGCCAATGTCCACCGAACCTATGTATCGGACATCGAGCGCGGGGCGCGCAATCCCACCATTACTGTGGTTGAGAAGCTTGCAGTGGCGCTCGGGGTTACAGCGTCAGATCTGCTCGCCTAGGAATGAGCGACTAGTAACGGTGTATTTCCGATCTGGAAGCCGGGGCCCGTGGGTAAGGGCACACGACTGGATGTCGGCTTTGCGCCTTCAATTCGGACATACGACGCCTGCTTGGAAACGCCTAAAACCGGACAGCCTGCAACGAGCGGGGTATCACGTGGCTAACGCATATGGGTGCGAAAGTCGCCGGGCTAATGCGGCCATCGCTGAAATTCTGCTAACCGGAACCTTACCGGCGGTAAAGCAGGGATCGCTAGCACCAAGGTTCTCGACGCCCAGTCCAAGTCCGCGCGAAACCATCTGCGACCAGCTGATCCCCTATTGACCGCCCTGCCCTGACAACAACGCGCAGCTTGCGACCGTATTGATCTTCATCGCGCCCGTCGAAAGTCATGAGCTCGAATGGCCCTGCATTCAACAATTCGGTCAAGCGTGCGGTCGCTTGATTGCCAAGTTGTAACTCAAGTTCGCATTGCGGCTGTGACACCTCCGGGGTGTCTATGTCGGCGACCCTGATTTTCACCCCGTCGAGCCAGAAAGTGTCACCATCTACAACGCATGTGTATCGACTGCCGTTGCCGCATTTAGAAAATTGTGCCTGCCAGGTTCGCCTCCCAAGGGGGCGCTCGTTGAGCGCGTCGGCAGCAGGTTCAGCACCTGTAGTCTCACGGCGTTCTGCTGCGCTCTGCCCTGCCGTGTCGATACTCACGAACTGTGACGGGCCAGCCGTTTGGTCGTCCTGGTCTGACGCCGATGACCTTGGCTCAGAATGCAAAACGCCGAGGGAAATAACAGAGACGACGAGGACACCAAGGGCGGCAGGTATCAGCCACCCCTTTTGCTTATTGCCGGGTAGTTTTGTCGGCGACCTGTAATGATACCGTTTCAATTCACCGTCTCACGGCAACATAGAAAACCTGCTGCGCCGCATCGCGTGCGTTCACGAGGTTGGTGGTTTCGCGCAAGGCGATCGTATACCGACAGTCAGGAAACTTGGAGATCACCGGGCTAAACGTCCGGCGAAACTCTGACAAGCCCAATGATTGCACATTGCCATAGCTCAGCCCCAGTGACGACAGCAGATCCTGCAGTTCAGGCGTGTTTTCGGTGAATGAAATCGTTGAGGCCGTTCCTATGGCAGTTGCTAGGATTTTCGGTCGACGTTTACCTTCCCGCATTTCGAAGATGCAGGCAGGCTTACCTTGTCCTTCCTCAAGCCGTGCCAAGCGCGTCATGGCATCGTCGAGCTCGGTGGCTCCGCCGGCTTTCTCGATCGCTTCGACCGCCCGCTCGATATCCTCGCCCTGGACATCCTCGCCTAAACTCTCATTGAGTCCGCGCAGAGTTACAGGAGCAAGCTTTGTCAGCTCATCGGTGAGTTCTGTCAGATCCGACACCCCGGCCAACTGTATCGCACGGGTCACCTGCGCGTTATTGTACTCCTTGGCATTAGGATCCTCAATCAACGCTTGATGAACAACAAAAATGAAGGTCGCAAAGAAGATGACTTGAACCAAGAAGTCCACCAACGTCAGAAGAAAGACGTCATTCGACCTACGAAGCGCCATTTGTCGCCTCTGCTGGCACAATGGTCGGCTTCACTTCAAGCAAGTGGGCGTTCAAATCGGCGCGCCGTTGGACAGCGCTCTGATAGTGAGTTTCCAATGCCTCTGACGTGGCAAACATCGAATCTTTCAGGCCGCCTGTTGAATCGACAAGCGCGGCGTTGAGGTTGGTCAATGTGGACTGGAGGTTAGACAGCAGCGCCACGACATCATCGAAGGAGGCTTTGCTGTGAGATGCCGATTTGGCGGCGTCGTTCAACGAGTCGGTCACACTGGAAATCTCACTAGCAAAATCGACCAGGCCAGAATCTGCATTGGCAATCCTGCGCAGAGCAGCCGCGCCCATTTTCGCAGAGTCGGTTAAAGCCCCGATCTCGGCAGCAGATCCGGAAAGTCCCTTAGCGAGTGAGCCAGAGGACACGGCCGCACTGCCCATGCTCGAGCTGAAATCTGCAATTGCAATTCCGCCAGATGCCATCGTATCCGAAAACTTCTCGAGCACTCCTTCCTTTTCGCCCATTTTTTCCAGTCGAGCGGCAGCCGAGGTAGCGTGCGTCGTGACCTTACCCAAGCTCCCGGCAAACTCGCCAACAGTTGAAGCTCCAGTGGCAGCGTTGGTGCCAAGGTCAGACAATGCCAAGCTTAACTGGGTCGTAGTCTCGACCATAGATGTAACGCTTGACCGCAGCGCTTCCCGTTCCGATCCAAAAGTCGTGTCGTTGATGATCCCGCGGAGGTCTGACAAAGCCAGTTTGCTTTCCTCGGCCATGCCCATGACCGCTTCGCGCAATTGACTAGCGGCGGCATCTATGGCCGCCTGTGTCTGCGCCTCCACACGGCTGGCAAATTCCTCGGTCTTGGCAACGACGCTGTTGGCGTAGTTTTCGAAGGAGGAAGTTGCCAACTCTACATTGGAGATTAGCTCTCGCGAGCGAGCAACATACTTGTCCATCGCCTCTTCAAGGTTACCCTCGTCCAGAAGCTTGGATGAAGCTGTCAAATTGATCCTGGCCCAGACCGCGTAGCCCGTGGCGAGGAGGCCAAGGCCGAATTGAAAGGCGACAGCGGACAGGTCGCCCTCGACACCTCGCAGGGACAGCTCAAGAGCTGTGACGCCCAAGGCGCCAATCGTCACCAGAAAGCCGTAATAGTACACGCTATCTACGGCGGGCTGACTGATGCCGTCGCCAGATATCTTACGAAGATAGCCAACATGGTACCAAACCAGTGGAGCCATGGCCAAAGCAAAGGGTATCAGAGGGTGAAGGATGCCCAGCAAAGCGGTCAGCAAGGCCGCAAACGACACAGCCATACAGCGTGTCAGCACCGTCGAATAGTTTTCGCTCACAGGACGCTAACTCCGCCCGGCAGATAGTTCACGTCGGTGCCGGCGCTCTGCCCAGTATTGTCGCCAAAATACCAGTTCCAGAACCCTGCGCGGCACTCTGCCACCCGCCCTCCAAGACCTTCACGGGGTATAATGTTTAGGCTGACGTCCGTGTTGCGTAGCTCCGGACGCTCAATCGCTCCCGCGCGCGCCGATCGGTACGTAGCAATGGCAGAGGCCCGATCCGAGCAGCCATACAGGTTCAGAGCAGAGCTATTTTGCATGAGGTCCGAGAAAATCACGAGGCGGTTGTAACCCGCATCTAGATAGCTGCTGGCAACAAAGTCGGTCACGACCTCAGCTAGCGGCGAAACGTCAGAGCCGATTTCCTGGTTGGCAAGCACCTCGGTGAGCGGCCGTTGAAACGCCTCTTGAAAGTTTTTCGTAATTTCACGCTCGTTTTCGTAAATGACATTAGCTTCCGACTGAGGAAGGCAAGCAGAAAAGACGGGGCGCAGCGCAGCCTGCGCAGCGTCAGTCACGTAGAAGACTGACACCAGCTCTCCCTGCTGTACCTCGTCCTGAACAAGCCGGCTGATCCTGCTTTGAATTTCATCGATCGTCTGCGCGGGGGTTCCATCGCTCAGATCCACCAGGATGACAGTCTTGCGCTCGATAGAGCGCGGACAAAGGCGTTCATCCAGCTGCTCTTTGTTGGAAAGCATGAAATAGGCAGCGAAGAGGCCAACGAACGCGATCACGACGACACCCGCCAAGGCCAAGCCTTGTTTGTCCTTCCTACTAAGTTCAGTCATCAAACGTCTCTCGGCATGACCTGGATGTCAGCCTGTACACGCTCCTTAGCGTCGCTCTCGATTCCTTGCAGAAACTCATCGTAGGTTTGCGTCATGACCTGCGCCATCTGGTTCTGTAGTTGAATGAGCTTTTCGTTTAGCTCATCACGGTGCTTGGCTTGCAAACGTTCAAGGTTACCAAGTGACTCTTTGAGTCTTGCTTGCGCTGGGTCTGCCGCGGACGCGGTGACGCTCGAGATCAGGTTGGGAACATGCGTGAAGTATGCAGGCGGATCTGTACCACGGACCGCGAGGTTAGCCTGCCGGTACCCGTCTAGGAGCAGCGCATAGTCGCGCTGAATTGCCTGAGTGTTTGATGGCAGCGTACTGACAGCAGTGTTGAGCTGGCCTAGGCGGTGAGCCAGAGACGAAATAAGCGCACCAGTTTGCGTCGACAGTCCTTGCACCCGGTTGCGGTGGTTCGCCAAGAAGTCCTTGACCTTCTGCTTGACGAGCTCCTGCTTCGACTCCTCCGCGCGCTTTGCCCGCTTAAGCGCCATATCCCGGCGACTGTATCCCGGAAAGGGATCGTCGGATGTGTAGCCTTTCCAGAATGCGAAGATCGACAGGATTATGCCGATCATAAATAGGATAAAACTGGACAGGTCTCCGAAGCTATAATCTACAACGAAAATCCGGGCTGCCTCAGACCAAGCTTGGCGAAAACTTTCACTCAACGCGATCGGGTCAGAGGGGTCGTCGATCAGCTGATAAACCGACCGAAATGAAGCAAAAACGGCATTACAAAACAACGCCAACGGTACGAATACAAACAATGACAGCCACCCGACGCTCTGCTGGTCGGTCTGAGACAAATTTTTCCGCCGGAAGGCGTTCCCCAGTATGACTGCCGAGCCCATGTTTACCGCAGCCACCGCCGCGGCAACGACAAACCCGCCAATCAGACCATTAGCATTCTGATAGAAAAACGCATTGATGACTGTCTCGCCCAAGATCAGCGCGAAGATGATTGACCAGTGCCAAATCTGGCTTTCTGGGTAATCGGGCAGATCCGTTATGTTATTTCGCGCTCGGAATGCGCGCCATTCGACCTCCGCTTTGATGCGATCAGCCGTTACGTCGACAAGCTTCTTACGCTCGTCCGCAAGGGCGGCCCCCACTTGGCTGGCCATCGTATTATCAGCCAGCACTTGCTGAATGTCCGACTGCAGGTCAATCAACTTGCTATCAGCGTCATTTGCGGCGCGGTGCCCATCTGCAACAATGGTTTCGAAAAGTGCCTGCTCGTTGGCGATCAGCCCCTCGGCCTCGGCCTTTAGGGTCATCTCATTCCCGTCTGGATGAGATGCATTGGTAGCAGGGCGATGTGCTCCAGCCTCGCGTTGGCCCAAGTTCTGAAAATGTTGGGCCTTCGCCGACAGCTGCCCCCCATAGCTCTGAATCGTCGTCATAAAATCCCCGTTTGTGGGCGCGATATTGGAGCCGCAGAATGGACGCAACCAGTGAAAAGTTTTTGGCTCGTCGTAAGTCGTCGGTGAAAGACACCCAGGATTAGGTTGCTACGCTTAATACAGTGCCATCGCCAAATACAACCGATCGTGAAGGGCCCAGTGCAGCCGGTCAGCACCTACTTGATACCAGCCGGAGGTTAACAGCTGGATGAGTACGTCACGGGCGGATACGCGTCGAACCCGGGAATCGGCCTTGGAACTCACGCTTTTTCGGTCACCGATCTCGGCGGCCGGCTGAACAAGCGTCCGCTTCATATGCCCGGGAAACCAAAAGTTGTCAGTCCGTAAGCGGCCCAGTAGTTGCCGATCAGCTCTTTCAACTGCGCCATTTGAGGCTTTGGCCGCCCTGCCAAAAAGCGGCAGTCAGCTTCGACACTCTGGCGATGCGCTTCGACGTGCGCGCAAGGAGGTTGCCGACGGTTATTCGTTTGCCCATCCGGTCTTTCGAATTGCTCGAACCACGGGATCAGCTCGTCAACGAATCGCGAACATTTGCAGGCGAAATGACCAATGGAACTTTCCTTCCAACCGCGCGCTATTCGCTCGCGCTATCGGCGGCCTGGGCGGGGGCAAGCTGGCGCGAATAGAACCAGCCTATCCCGATCAGGCACACGCCCAGCGCGAAGAACGAAGCGATCCGCGCGAGCCCTTCGAGGCCGGCTGCATCAAAGATAAAGACCTTGAGCACGGCCCCCAGCATCAACACGAGCGACCCGATCCGCCAGCTCCTCTGCCTGCCGACCGAGCCCCAGCCGAGGAAGCCGAGCGCCACCGCTATGGCGAGGATCGAGCGGAGGAGGTCCTCCTGTTGTCCCACCGGTGAGGGGGGCAGCAGGGTTCCGGCAAACAAGTGGCGCAATTCGGAAAGCGCCAGCAGCGCGATCAGCCCCATGGCCAGCGCATCGAAAACCGGGCGCAGCCGCGTGGCGGTGCCCTCCAGCATCCCGCGCAACCACAGCACCATGCCGATGGCAACGCCGTATGACGCCAACAGCAGGTTGGCTACGGGCCACGAACCGACCGCCTGCTGGTCCCACAGCGGGTTGTGCAGCACGAGGCCGAACAGCGCGAAGTGCGTCAACGCGGCCGCCGTGAGGGCATATCCTGCCAGCCTCTGCCCAACAAACTTCTGCGGCAGCGCCATGCACGCCACTGCGCCGAGTACGAGCAGCGCCTGCCACAATGTGCGTTCGGCCAGGCCCAGCTCGACGAAGCGAGCCATGTCGCCGATCGAAAAGACCTGCTTGAACACTGCGTGGAGCACTATCGTGCCGAGCGCAGCAACGAGCAGCCAGCCGATCCACCGCCGCCGACCGAACACCGCAGCACCGAGCAGCATGGCGCCCGCCAGCGCCACGGCCAGTGGCACGGCCGAACGCAGCAGGTCGGCCATGGCAGGCAGGTCGCTCGCGAGGAACGGCAGACTCACCAGCGCGTCGAGCCCGGCGCCGATCCACGTGCCGAGCGCTGCGGCGGCCCACAGCGCGCCGAACACCAGCAGTGTCCCGATCGCCATGCCGCGCTCGCCCATTTGCCAGGCGAGGCCGAGCACGGTCAGCGCAAGAGCGAGCGGCATCCAGTCGCCTGGTATCACCATGGCCAGCGCGCCATAACCCAGCAGCGCGGCAAGGAATTCACCAAAGCGGCGCGGTGCCTTGCCCGCTTCTACCCGCAGCAGCAGGACGAAGGGCGCAGCGGCGGCAAGCCAGCGCAGCGCAAAGAGCCACTGGGGAGTGTCGCCCGATGCCTCGATGACGAACTCCGCTTCGTTCCACGACATCGTCGCAAAGAGCAGCACTATGCCAGCCAGCGCGATCATCCAGCGCAAGATGCGCGGCATGACCTCCATTCGCCGACCGACGAGCGCCGTCGCGGCCAAAGCCAGCACGGCGGTGACGAGCGGAGCGGTCCAGTCGGGCAGGGCGAGCAGGCCGCCGAGCAGTGCGAGGACTATAGCCGAGGCGAGCGCGGCGAAGGGGCCGGGGGCAAAGTGCCCGTCACGCGCGGGCCACCCGTGCCATGCTGCGAGCATAGGCAGCATCGCTAGCGCCAACACACCGAGTGCAAGCAGCGTATGGCGGCTCTCCAACACCGGTACACCAAGCTGGATGCACGATACCGCAACCAGCGCGATCGGGTAGAGCGCAAGCTGCGCCCAGTCGACCGGCCCAGCCTCGTCGCGCCACGCGTGGAACACCGGCACTGCTGCAAAGACTAGCGCCGAGGCAGCGGCGAATACGGCGTACCATGCAGGATCGGCAGCCGGCCATGCGGCAAGAAGGCAAGCGACTAGCGCCGCGGCCACCCCGCCAGCTTCGCGCAGCCGCACAAAGCGGGTCCCGAGGATCGCGATGGCAGCGCCGAGCAGCAGGTAACACCCCCAAGCAAGCAGGCTGTAGCCTGACTGGTGAACTAGCGCCGCAATCTGCACGGTGGCTAGTCCGGCGGCAGCGATGCGGCCTATCTGCCCCAGCGGGCCGGCGCCCATGATCGAGGGCAGTAGCGCTCCGACCAGCACGAGGTAGCCGCCAATGGCCAAGACCCCGGCACTGTCGAGCGGCCCTGCCAGCAGCATCAACGCGCCCCAGCCGAGGCTGCCGCCAAGCGCGGCGAGGCCCAGCCAAGAGCGGCCTTGGCGCTGTCCGGTCACCATCAGCCCGCCGGTGACCAATGCGAGGTAGGTTGCGAGCAGAGGCAGGTTCGGGTCAGGGCTGCCGATCAACGCGGGTGCGGCGAAACCGCCGACCAGCCCCATGACCGCGCTCGGCAGTCCAAAGCGGAACGACAGCGCTATAGCCAGCGCAGTGACTGCAGCGAGGCCGCCGAAGGCGAGCGTGGGACTGATCAGCGCATAAAGCGATCCGGCAAGATAGAAGCTGGCATAAAGCGTGGCGAGGCCAGCCCCCGCAAGCGCCTGCCGCACGCGTTCATCGCGCAGGCGGGCCTCGAAGCGATGGGCGGTCTCGGCTGCGGCCAGCAGCGCGATGCCGAAAGCAAAGCCCAGCCCCACGCGGACATATTCGTTAAGCAGGCCCATCTCGATCGACCATCGCACAAGGAAGAAGCCGGCGATCGCCAGCGCGATCCCGCCGCCCCAGATTGGCAGCATGCGGCCGAAAATTTCCTCGAAATCGAAGCTGGGCCGCCAGTGGTGCCAGTTTATTGCGATATTTTCGTCGTCATCGATCGCTTCATAAGCGGGCTCGGCCGGAGCGTTTTCGATGGCACGCTGTGTGGGCGCTGGCTGAGGCATCGGCACCTGAATGGGCGGCTGTTGTTCGGGCGCGGCCGTGCGGGGAATGGCAGGTGTCGCCGCGCGTACCGGCGCCAGGGGTTCGACAGCTTCAACTGAAGAAGGTGACCGAGCATAGACCTCGCCTTCGAGCTCTGCGAGGCGGCGTTCGAGCTTTTCCGAGCGGTTGAACAACCAGGCCACAACGCCCATCGTCACCAGCAGCAGCAATTCCATGGCCCATCCCCCAAGCTTCGATCGCACCCGCTGTAGCCATCAATTGAGCGCTGTTCAATTAAAATAATAGACAGTGCTCAATTAAATGCTACTCGACTGCCATGGGACGTCGATCCGATCATACCCGAGCCGAACTGCGCGCCCTGCTGGTGGCACAAGGGCACGCGCTAGTTGCGGAACTTGGCCTCGCCGGGTTCTCGGGCCGCGAGGTGGCCAAGCGTGCGGGATATTCGGTCGGCACGATCTATAACGTGTTCGGCTCGCTCGACCACCTGGTCGCAGCGATCAACTCGCACACCTTTTTGCTGTGGGCGCAATTCCTGCGCGAGCGGCTTGACCGCGCACAGGAAGACCGGATCAGGGCGCTGGTCGAAGGCTATTTCGATTTCGCGCTCGCCAACCAGAACCTTTGGTCGGCGATCTATGATCACCGGGTGGCCGACTACGAGGCGCTCAACGAACAAGACCACAGCCAGCGAGCAGCGCTCACCGCGATTGTCGAGGCCGAGGTGCGCGCAGTCCTGCCCGATCCCGCTGCGCCTCAAGCTGCGCGCTTTGCCCGGTCGTTGATCGCCACGGTGCATGGGCATTGCAGCTACGTAGTCAGCGGGACTTTCGCGCTGCTCGACGAACACGATCCGGTCGGCAGCGCGCTTGATCGGGTGCGCGAAAGCCTCGCCGCACAGCGCTGACGGTGCATTGGCCGATTTCGCCCAGATGGTTGCCACCGAGGCTTTCAGACACGCGGAACCCCTGTCCGGTGAACATCCCGATGATCCGCGTCGCGGTCAGTGTATGTTCGCTAAGCTTCACCGAAGTAAACGAACCGCCGCCATCGATCGCGCCGGTGTTGAAGCGGAGATCGAGCGGTTGCGCCTGCTCTGGTCGGGCCGGTTGGTCGATGGCGATGACATCCTGTCTGGCCTGCTTGATGAAACGCGGCTCGACCAACTGGACCTGTTTGATCGGGTCCAGTTGGCCGAGGCCTTCCGTGTTTGCCAGAACAGGGCGTCCTCGTCGGAAGCCGGCCGAAAGCTGTTTGCCGCGTCGCGCCAGCAGCGCAGTTCAACCAACGATGCTGACAGGTTGCGCAAGTACCTGGCCAGATTCGAGCTTAGCTGGGCAGAAATAGCAAGCACAGGCGAGAACTAGCTATGGGTTCTTCGCCATTTCTAGTTGTCTGATTGTGTCCAGCTTCTTCTGCCGATCGGTGCAAAGCCTATAAAGCGTTGTGGTCGCCTCGCGCTTCAGTCGGGTTAGAAACCCGGGTGTATTCCAGCGTTCCCGCAACTTCGAGCCGCAATGCTCGCAGCCCATGATCATTTCCGCATCAGCCAAATCTTCTATGTCGCATGAGATCGAGTCGTCGGGGTCGATTTCAAAAGTGCGGTGGAAAGCGCCAAATATCTTGGCCACAGCAATATCAGCCCCGGCCCGCGCTTCCTCGGCTAAATCTGCCTTACTAAGTGCGCCGTGCTTCTCGAACAGCTTAAGAAGGGCCTCCAGGTCGCGTACTTTGCCGCTTTTGATCGTGTTGTTGATCGTTTGCGTGATGGCCAGCTCAGTCTTGGTGATGCGCTTGCCGTTGACGGTCACCTTCTCGTCCCGCAGTCGGGCAACCATTCGGTCCATCGTTTCATTCTTCTTACGCTTGCGGTGGCGGCTGTTTCCTGACTCGCCTGGCAGAAACTGGTGCTGCTTAGGCGGCTTGCCGTAGCCGACCTCGTAGTCAGCCCCTTTGCTTTCGTCTTGCTTACTCATGGTCCCCTCCCGCTTGTTCGGCCTCGAAGGCCAGTTCGTCGAACGTTCGCCCAGAAGTTTCATCGATGGCCTTCAAGCCAGTCCAGGTCTGCCATCGGCGAACCGCCACGTCGGCATAAAGTGGGTCCAGTTCCATCCCGTGGCAGGTTCGCCCGGTACGCTCCGCAGCGATGATTGCCGTGCCCGATCCAATAAAGCAGTCCACCACGATATCGCGGCGGCGCGTGCAATCGAGGATTGCGTCTGCAATCATTTCGACGGTCTTGGGGGTAGGGTGGCTCTTGAGCATGTCGCCCTCCCGACCGCCTCTGCTCGAGGCAGCAGATGGGTAATCCCACACGTTCGAGCGATTGCGGCCGTGCCGTCCGAGCTGGACATTGTTGATGTGTTGATCGCCTGGTGCGCGAAAGATCAACACGAGTTCGTGCTGGGATCGGTACAGGCTACCCATCCCGGCGCGGTTCTTTACCCAGCAGCACATCTGCACCATCTCGCCGAAAACCTCCTCGGCGGCCGAATGCAGCAATCCCATGCTGCGCCAGTCGATAAAGAGATAGGCCAACGCCCCAGGCCGCATGGAAGCTGCAAGGTTGCGAAGAAAGGCGAGAAAAAACGCCCACAGTTGGTCGGGAGATTTCTCCCCCGAAGCCTCGACGAACTCGCGGTGTTTGCCCTTCTTGGAAACGAACCCATCGATTTGGCATCCGTAAGGCGGGTCGGTGATAACCATGCCCGCTTGCCGGTCGCCCATCAGTTGAGCAAAATGCTCACTGTTCGTTGCGTCACCGACTAGAAGGCGGTGCCTGCCAAGTTGCCAACATATGCCCACACGGGAAACAGCAGTAGTCTCGGGCCTTGGCACATCATCATCGGTCGAGCCTCCCCCGGCCGTGGTGCCGAGTATTTTGTCCAGTTCGCCGTTCGAAAACCCCAGGTCGAAGTGGGAAAAATCCTCGATTGAGGCTTCAAACTCCCTCACCAAGACTTCGAGATCCTCGCTGTCCCAGGTCCCCTTCGTCAGGATTTGGGTGATGGCGACCGAATAGCGGCTTTCATCAATCGGGTCGGTACCGGCATGAACTATGACGGTGATTGTTGGTAACCCCACCTCGACGGCGGCGCGAACCAACAGGTGCCCAACTAGGACCTGCCCCTTTTCGTTGACCACGACCGGAAGCGGCATATTCGGAGGTACGCAGCGAACTACGTCGATGGCGCGCGCTATTGCCTCTTTGTCGAACCGACGCGCATCGCCGGGCCTCCAAGTTAGCTGTTTAGGGTCAAGGAACCCCAGGCTGTTCCGGTTGGATGGACCGGCCTGGCATTCGGTTTCTGGTGACGGCTTGATTCTCATGAAATTCCTCCTTTGCTTCGTAGGAGGAGCTTCATTGGGACCGAGAAATTGGGACAAAAAAGGGGGAAAATTGGCCCCTCAGCTTTTTCTTCGCCCAAGCTTTGGTTTCACCCGCGGCTCGATTGAGACGGGTGACGCGAGGGGGCCACGTCCATTGAAGATCACGGGCCCAAAAGAAACTATTCTGCCAGACTCCAGTGCAGCACGATTTTCTTTCTTGGTCTCCGGACGCAGAGGCTCGAGCAATCGGGCGCGGGAGCGCCGGACTGAAGTCTTTAGGCGAACTGCAAGTTTCGCTTTTTCCGCACGAGCACTACGAGTGTCAGCGATACCAGCACTTAGATAAATCAGATCTGCAAGATTATTGGCAATATTGTCAATTGTTTGGCCCTTGTTCTGGCCTTCGCAAAACAAAGCGGCGAGTTCAAGATCATCATAGATTTTCGGGCGACCCACTGGTTTAGGAGCATCAACTGCGTTCAACGGCATGATCGAATCCTTTTTCGTAGGGGGCTAGGGACATGGAAGCACCGGCGATCCGCTGTGACAAGACCCCCCCCTATGCGGCTTGATGAAGGAACTGCGCTGAACTTGAGCAGCCCAGAAATTGAAGTTTGATGTTTCTGAAAGCCAGGATGGTGTGCGCCAGCCTTTCGTTGGCTGGCGCACACGCGACCTGAAGCGCTAGTTTGCACTTCAGGGGTGGGCTCCGTGCGGGTTCGCCGCCATCCCCACCGCCGCGCTCGATCCGCCTCACCGTGCGGCGTCTCCCGCGGTCCCCGCGCTTATCGGGTCCGGGTCCCCATCAAGCCGCCTTGCGGATCTCGGCGATCTTCTGGAATTCCTGAAGTAGATCCGCGTGATGTTGAGCGAGGTGGCGCACCACGCGGGCATTTTCGAGCAAGGCACCAAGGTACGCTGCGGCCAGAACCAGATCCAGGTGATCTGAACCATAGCCTTGCTCGATCAACTGGAACTCTCGATCGAGCCGCTCGGACTCTTCGGTCATAAGGTCGATCTGCTCGTTGGTCAGACCGCGGGCGCTTTTGCCTTTGCCCTCGACAAGCTGGTCCGGCGGCGTGCCTGCTACCAGCGATTTGATATAGCCAAGCGAATAGCGGTTCATCGCTACCATCAACTCTGCCGCCCTGATTTGCCGCATTGGCTTGAGGCGGCGCAATTCCGCAAAGCCGTTTAGGGGAACATGTCGGTCCCGCAGCAACTCGACGACTTCGGGGCAAATGCCAACAAGCAGGTTTCGCTTCTTCTTGATCAAAGCCACGTTGACATTCAGCGCTCGCGCCAGCCGTTCTTCGGACAGACCTTTGCTCACCGAGGCGAGGATCATCCGATGCTCCTGGATGATCGCGATCCGGCTTACGCGCCGATTGTAGGTGAAGGCCTCATCCTCCGTAGCAACAAGGCAAACCACCTCGCGCGCGCCGTTCGCCTTCAGAATATCGAGTCGGGAATGACCATCGAGCAAACGGAACCTGTCCGGCGAATTGGGGTCTCTCACCACTACCGGCGGCTCGATAATGCCAACCTCTGCTATCGAGGCTGCAATCTGACCGTATTTCACCGATTTGCGGACTTCGCTGCGAACGTCGTGCATTGTCTCAATATCCGAGATGGCGATCCGAAGGGTCGTATCCTCAAATGCGCGTGCTACTCGTGTGTTTCCCAGCCAGTTCATTGTCTCTGCTCCGACCGAGCCGATATACGATCCGCTAATGTTTGCGGCAAAGTGGCCAGATTTTCGTCTTCCAGCAGGGCGGTAAAGGACTGGTCGGTGGCGAGACGACGAAGCGCTTCCACTATGAACAGCAGTCGATCGCGGGTGACGTTCGCACGAGCGATGAGTGAGCGCTTGCGATCTGTATCTTCGCGGTACGCCTTCACCAGCGTGTCTGCTGAAATCTTTTCCTTCGAGTTGTGGTTTGCGGGTGCAAGCCCTTTGCCCCGGCGCTGGCGTAGCTCAATAATGCGCCGGGCCGCCATCAGCTTACGACCCTTCAACAAGCCCTTCTCATATGCGCTCGACAATGCCGCCTGGACTTCATGATCCGAGACTTCAGCGATCTCCACCGCGACGCTCAAGGGGATGTGCCCACTCTCGACAGAGCGTAGCAGCCGCTGTTCACCCTTTTCAATCAGGCGCGCAACGCCGTTTACGTATTCGGGGGTCAGCCCGGTCTTCCTGGCGATCTCAGCGGTGGAATAGCCTCGCTCCTCCATCCCGCGGATATCCTGGAGGAGATCGAGAGCCTGGTGCTGCCGGCGCGCACAATTTTCTACAAGGCTGGCGACCAAACAGTCCTCCGGGTCGGCCGTAACAACCAGGGCTGGGACCTCGGATTGACCGAGCGCGATATAAGCTTCGAGCCGACCTTGCCCGCAAACCAGATCGTAAAACGGTCCGCCAGCTTCTGCCCGGCGGGTGACTGTAATCGGCTTCTTGAGCCCAACACGCTCGATGTTCTCTATGATCTCCTTGAAGTTGCGTTTGTTGCGCGAGCGCGGGTTGACCACGGTCACCCGGTCGACGGGTACCATCTCGACACGCTGGGCTGGCAACGCGGCCATCAAGCAGCAGCTCTCAACGGACACCGCGCAGCGAGCCGGCAAAAAGGATCAAGGGTGTCGAAACGATAGGCGTCGAGGGACAGCCCATTGTGGGCGGCCAGTCTTAGGGTCGCTTCCCGCATGTCGAGACGCGGCAACACGTAGTAATCTTGGGGGGCATGATTTTCGCTGTCCATGCGGACAGCCACAGTCAGGTCCGGCTTGAGCTTGGTGTCGAGCCTCAGTTTCCATCGGCGGTTCCCCGCGGACGTGGAAAAGCAGCGCAGGATGACAACAGAGGCCGTAAACTCGCGATTGATTGTCAGAAGGTCGGTGGCAGCGTCCTTTTCGACCTGACCACCCACTGCGTGGATCCCGTCGACGACCGACTGAAACAAGTCGGGGTACATGGCGCGGAGTTTGCGATTTGTCTCGAGGTAACGGTAATCATGGTCAGGCTCAAAGCCAACCAGCGTATAGGCCCTGAGCAAGCTGCCGAAGCGCGAGCGAAACGAACTGCTTGACGGACAATCGTCTGCCTCATCAATGATCAGCCCCGACAGGCATCCATTGCCCTCCAGCACCTGGGCAAGACGTTCCAGCATCTGATCGTCAGTGAGCCGGGCGCACCGCTCACTGATTATCGTCCGGGCTGCCTCGAATTGCGCGGCAGAGACGATGCCTTCGAACACCGAGTCGGCCCGAACCCATTCAGCTGGGTCGTTCCTGACATGCTTGCCCTTTAGCTTGCACGATGTCCGGCCCCAAACATTGTTGCCAATGTACTTTTCATTGATCAGCAACTGGTGAACTGCCCCGCGCGTCCATGGTCGGCCCAGGTCTGTGAGAACGCCTCGCTCGTTAAGCGCATCTGCGATCTCCCGCTCGGTTTTCCCCTCAACCACAAACAGCTTATACACCTCACGCACGATCGCGATTTCATCGGACGGGCCGGGCACCAGGATAACCCGGTCAGTGGTTATGCTCTTGTGTTCACCCGGGGATAGCAATCCCTTCTCGATCCCCGCCTGGTCGACCAGCATCCGCCGTAGGCCGTAGCCGGCAGCTCCTCCCTGCCGGAATCCGAGCCGGATGAGGTTGGCTTGGCCCGCATAGACTTTGACCGACAATTCGCGGCTGTACTCGCCGGCCATCGCGCGCTTGACCGTCTTGATGATCGAGGACCCAATGCTGCCATCATTCTCGAACTGCTCTGTGCAGTAGTGGACCTGAACGCCAGCACGGCGGCATCGCAACTCATAAGTCGCGGCTTCGTCGGGATCCTGGAACCTCCCCCATCGACTGACATCATATACAAGCAGGGCCTCGAAGTCGGCTTCACCATTTTCCACATCGGCCAGCAGGTTCTGCAGGGCCTGCCTGCCTTCAATGTTGAGGCCACTTTTGCCCGCGTCAGCGTAAGTGCGTACAACCTCAAAACCGCGCTGCTCGGCGTAGCGCTGGATGGCTGCTGACTGATTGGCGGTGGAGTACTTCTGGTGCTCGGTGGACATGCGGACGTATTCCGCCGCCCGAACCTTGGGCGGATCGATTGGCGGTGTTCCTCCAGTGTCCAACCAGTTGATTACCATCGCTGCCTCGACTGGGTCTTGAGCAGAATCCTGACGAGATCAGCGGATACTACAGGAGAGGGCGAAGCATGGTTCGTATAACCGCAAGTCAACTTCGGGAATCTGGCTCGTTGGTGGCAGAAGCAGCGTTTCCAGAGCATATCGGAAAGGCCTTGAGGCAAGACCTGGGTGCCAGTCGCCGGGCCACGAAGACCGTCATGCGATGGACTGAAGTGAGCGACACCACGGCCCGCTCCTGGATCAGTGGCCGTTCGGCCCCCAGCGGTTGGCATCTCTTAACGCTTGCCGCGAACAGCGACCGGGTCATGACGATGATCCTACAGATGACAGGGCACGACGACCTTGAAGTCGGTTTGGAACTTGAGCGCATCAAAGAGGGGTTAGATCAGGCTCTTTCCCACGTCTGTGCGATGCTTGAGCGCTGAGTTCGGCCTTACTCAAGGCAAAGCGGCTTTGCCTGCTAACACCGCAGGATTGATTATGCTGCCCATCGGCGTTCCCTAAGGCATCTCAAATTTTCCCTAAGCGCGTTTAGGGAATTCGCGGACTGATCCGCCTGTAAAGTGGGCATTGTCTGGCGCCCGAGCGCTTCAGAATTCCCTAAATTCTCGATTTTAGGGAATTCCTCCTTGATACGGGCTCCCTTCCCACTGGGTCCTGCACCAAGCAGTTAAAAATCCTTCAGAAACAATGACTTAACATTCCCTTCGGGGAAGAATGGCGCAGTTCTGCGGGCTTTCGGGGAGTCTTTTTGGGGGCCTGCGGGCAGAGAAAGTTTTTCGAGACATTTCGCGAGCCCGAACTTCGCCAAATTCTCTGGTCGGAAGTTTCTGACCGCAGGTGCCTTACGTTGATAATTTGGATGATGGTGGGCCTGCCTCGCTCCGGCCGCTCAGCTTCGCGGCACTGCTAAGCTCGATTGAGCTAGCTAACCTGATCCAGACCGGCCCCGACGCTCAGTCAAATCGCGGCTGTTTCATCCGGACCTTCCTTGGCAAGTCATAGCTTCTTCACGAGGAGAAGTCGAATGACGGAGGATATTCAGGCGCTGAAACGATGTGCCATTTACACCCGGAAAAGCACCAACGGCCTGCTCGACCGGGACATCAATTCTCTGACGACGCAGCGGGAAATTTGCTCGGCCTACGTCAAGAGCCAGCAATACCGCGGCTGGGTTGAAATGCCTCAGCCCTATGATGACGGAGGCCATTCTGGGAGCGGCCTGGAACGCCCAGCACTTGCCCAGCTCATGCAGGACAATCGTCAATTACGATCGGCATCATGCTGCCTTCAACCCAGGTCTTGCAGCTACCTGACAGCTGGAACTCTAGTGAGAACGCCTTGGGGCGCAGAGAGTATTCCTGGGCATCAAGCATGGCGAGCGGTGCCGCCACGCGCTGCGCCAACTCGACGATATTGCGTCCCAGTATCTCGTCACCTTCCAACCCCAGCAGTGATTTCGTTGGGCCTCCGCAGAAGGTGCAGCGGCCCTTGGCGTCAAAGCTCATGGTGACATCCTTGCCGTGTATGAGGAGCTGGCGAAGCATTTGCTCCCGGTCGGCCAGCTGCGCCATCGCATCGCTGCGCGCCGTCACGATCGTCACCACCACCATGCCCATCACAAGCAGCACACCAAGGTAGACCTGGAAGAAAACGACCATGCGGAAATCGTCAAATCCAAGCAGGTTCAGCGGACCATATCCATTGATCGTGACGCCGGTCGCAACGGCTGCCAGGATCAGTACGGCAATCTCGACGCCGACACGCCCGAGCCAGATTGCCACCATCATCAACGCACAGACTGGCAGGAACAGAAGCGGCAACTGTGGCTGGGAGAACGTGACGTGAACCACGAGGGTGAAGATCAGCAAGGCACCGGCCATGTTGCGCTTTTGGCGGTTGCTCTGCTGTTGTAGCGATGCCTTCAAACTTCCATCGAAAGCCGCCTTCACAAACGGGGTGGCTACGACGAGGCCCAGCGAATTGCTCGCGAACCAGCGGATGGATGAAGGCACGAATTGCTGGTCGTAAAGCCACCAGGAAACTAGCGAGCCGAGCACGGCTCCAATTGCCGGAGCGATCAGCCCGGACGCAAGAATAAACCGGCCCAGTGAGGGCATATCGGTGATCAGGCCCTTGGGCGGTTCTGTTCGAATAAGGGTCGCAGCGATCAAAACCTGCCCGGCGTTGATCAACCCGTACAGGACGTGAGCTGCATCGAATCCGCGAGTGACGTCATTGGCGAGTTGATTGGCGACTATCCCGGCCAGCAGTACCCAGCCCCAGTCTCGGCGCGGCAGGTGGAGAAGTGCCGCCAAGAGGACTGCATCGGCCAGCCAGATGGCGGCATGATTGAGGCCGTCGCTGGTGGCCGCAATGGTCACGCTGGCGACAAGGAAATACAGGACGCCAGACATGAGGGCGCACCGAAGGGGGGCCATTCGCAATCGTGCAAGCAAATCCAAATTGTCAAACATGACAAACAATGGCTCACTCGCGGTTAATTTTTAATGCGATGCGAATGCGGGGTCCGACCGAAAAATCTATCGAACCGGGTAAAGTTTCAGCCGTAAAATGCGCCTCAAAGGCATCACAAAGGCTGCAGCGTCAATGAAGTGCGCGAGGTGCTCATCGCCAACCGTTCCGGCACCTTGTCAATCGCAATTGCCCGGCCCGCGCCGAGCAATAGGACCGACCTGATCGCAAGATGCCCGACTGGCCCGCATCACTTGGCAAATCATAGCTAACACTACCTTAAGAGAAATCCCGTAAGGCGGTCTCGAACGAGCTTGGGAACCCATGAGCAATGCGACTGCCGGGAAACAGGAGGCTGCACGCTTTAAGTTCGGCGATTGTCGGCCTGTGCGGACTTATGGCCACAAGCCATCCTGCCCAGGCGCAGTTCCGTTCACTTGAAAACCCCTCGTTCGAGGCCAATGATCCGGCCGGTCCGGGCTCGCCCAACTACGAGATCCTGCCCATCGGCGCCGTTCCCGGCTGGGATACCACAACCGGCGAGATCGAGCTGTGGGACAGCAATTTCAACGCGGTTCCGGCCTATGCCGGCAATGTCTTTGCCGAAATGAACGCCAACGTGAACGGCACGTTTTACCAAAGCATCTGTCTAATCAATGGTGAGCCACTTGGCTGGACCTTTGCTCACCGTGCGCGAACTGGTGGACCCGCGACGCAAACTGTGCGTTTTCAGGTGGCCAATAACAGTGGCACGGTCCTACAATCGCTCGCCACGCAGAGTTCTTCCACGGGAAGCCTGGTGTGGAACATCAACAGCGGCAGCAGGACCTATAACGGGGCCTCAGGGATGCAGCGCGTCCAGTTCACGACGACCGACACTGGCTCGTTCGGCAATTTCCTCGACGCCATCCAGCTGACATTGCGCCCGTTCATCCAGCTGTCGGCCGGCACTGGGTCGGCGCTGGAATCTGTTCCTACAACTGGCGTTCCCACATTGAGGATTACCGGTTCTTCGGCCAGTGCTATCAACGTAACTGTGACAATTACCGGCGGCACGGCTGTGCGGGGATCGGACTATGCGACGCCTGCGGGCGGCGCCACATTCACGGTCAGCGTTCCGGCAGGGATATATAACAACTCTGCCGTTCCGTTGGGGATCACGATCACCAACGATGCCGCGGTCGAAAGCAACGAGACGATTGTCTTTTCGCTGTCTGCCGGGACAGGCTACACTGTGGCCCACACCAGCATCTGCGGTGCCAGCGCACAGACCAGCAGTACCTTTACCATTATCAACGACGATGCGCGCGTCACGCTACGCAAACAATGGGTTAATGGCGTTGCGGACGATGACGCCAATGTCACGCTGGCGCGTGGTGCGACCGTGATCGACACGCTCGTGTCCGATGCCGGCACGGACAATGAACTCGACGTCGATCCGACTTCTACGCCAGCAGTGATCGGCGAGACACTTATCGTTGGCGAAGTCCTGCCCGGCAGCAATGCCGGCCGCTACAATGCCGCCGCTGCCTGCACCGGGGCGGCGGACATCAACCTTGCCGATGGCCTGACCATCGGCACCGGCGAGACGTCGATTGTGTGCACCTATACGAACACCCGGATCCCGCCGCTGGTGGTCAGCAAGACATCGGTAGTGTTGTCCGATGGTGTGACTGTCAGCGGACCAATGGCCATTCCCGGAGCAGTGCTACGCTATTGCATCCTCGTGACCAATCCAGGAACGCTAGCCGCGACCGATGTCCTTGCCACCGACTTGCTGCCAGCGACCATATCCTACCTGCCTGGCAGTGCGCGCTCGGGAACCAGCTGCGCGGCAGCCACCAACCTTGAGGATGACAACGGAATTGGGACTGACGAGACTGATCCCTTCGGGGTTTCGATCACCGGATCGACCCTTACCGGCTATGCCGCCAGCCTGGCCGGGGGGACCAATTTCGCTATGAGATTCAACGCCACCTTGAACTGAGTGATCTGAATGTCGGTTACGCGCTTGGCGCATTGGGCCATCGTATCGACAAACCGGCTTTTGACAGGCTGACAAATTGTTGCCGACCATTGGCGCAAAGGCGCGGTCAACAGGCGATGCGAACCCAACGAGTGATCGGAATCGTTACACTATCGCTTGCTCAGCGGCATTGATTCCAAGAGTTCCCTTATGCGCTTGTTGCGCACGCGCTCATCATCTTCTCGGGTCAGCTCGCGCGCTGTTTCGCTGTTGATATTGGGACCAGCGTACAGATTCGGATCCATTGTGCCTCCAGCATTTGGCGATAGGCAGATCCTACCCCAAATGATGCACGGTGGGAAGCAACTCGAAAATATCCGAGAGTCGTATTACAACCGGCGAATCCAAGGCATGCGGGCTCTACTCAGCTTGTCTGGTCCGCCGTAAGAGGTGGACTTAGGCATTTCTGCGCGCAAGGGGTCCGCGAAGGGAGCCGTTCGCTTCCTAGTATCGCCTGGCACCCAGGCTCAAATCAGCGATTCCATGATTGGGTTGAGGCGAGCCTGCCCGAACGGGCGAAGTTGTCGCCATATTCTACACTGGCATAGGTTTGTAGGACAGGCGTTCGGCCGAAAGCACTACCAGCCCAAAGCTTTACATGGTCAGGCACCTCTCGCCCGCGCGATCAGACGGTCAAGCGCGCTACGCCCCTGGCGCTGTTGTTAGTCTTGATCGTGGGTCAGGCACTTAGCTGCATGATCCGGTTTGGTCCGGTTTCCCTTTGGATTGCGGCATGATCTTCAATCTGCGCTTCCAGCCGCAGCCGCACAGCCCCTGCCGCATGGCTCGCACCCAGTTTTTCCATCATGTTGGCGCGATGGATTTCGACCGTTCGCGGGCTGATATCGAGAACGCGGGCGATGTCCTTGTTTGAGCACCCTTCGCTGAGCCAATAGAGTACTTCACGTTCCCGGCGGCTGAGTGCGTCAATCCGCAGTCTGGCGTCGATCAGGCGACGACGAGCTTCGCAGTGGCGCCCAGCATCGGCGACCACGTGGTTAACCATGCGGGTAAACTCAGTTTCGGTCAAAGGCAGTCGGACGTAGTCGAGCGCGCCGGCGCGGATCGCCTGAACCACTTCATCTACATCAGGGGCATAACTGGCTGCGATTACTGGTAACCAGATACCAGAAGCTCCTAGCTTCTCAAGCAAGCGGTCCATCCCAACAACTAACACATCTTCGCATGCGACGATGACGCCGTCCGTTGGTCCGCTGTCCATCAGTTCGGCTAGATCTGAATAGACTTCGGCATGATGGCCAAGCCCGAAGGCGATACGGGATTGCTCGGCCCTGACGCGGCTATCGCCACCGACGAAGTGAAGTTTTAGATGATGTTCCATGGTCGCAACAGTTGCGTCCGATAGATCGTCCACGCACGTCCAATCCAATCCGAAATTGACCAAGTTTACGTGTTCAAGTGGCGTAGAGGTGCGGAAATCCATCGACAAGTTCCATCCGTTTTGGAGTAGAATTCAGGATTAACCCTCATGTGGAGAATACGTGGTGGATGGCCGCCTAGGTGTAAATGCGTAGGATTCGCAACGATTCCGCATCCCCAAGCGACCAACGCCGCCTTTGCCAAACTGGGCGCTGCAGCCAGAACAAACTGCAAAGTCCTAAGATTTTGGGTAAATAGGCAGCAAGACTGCATTCCAGAACTGGTCAACGAGGAGCAAACCACATTTGCGCAGGCCGTCAATGGCTCGATCCGCTAGATAGGCAAGAGGCGGCTGGCTGAGACTTCCGAGCGATATCGCACATCCCTTCGGTACGCAGAGCGCGTACCACCGAGGGGGGATCGTTGATTTACGTCCCATGTATACCCCTGCTGATTTCGCTCGATCGCTTCCCTCGGGCTGGCGCTCCCGACGGATGTCTGTCTCAAATTTTGTAACTGCACCGACTTTCGTCTGTTGCGACGGCATCGACGGTGTGGTGAGATTTGGGCGCAGTCCAGATGGGGTAGGAAATCCGCCTATTGCAAGTTCGCTGCTTTCTTCGGCCTCCGCGGCCGCAGAGCTAAAGAAGTTAACGTCGCTGTTCTTCATTTCACGGATCAAGGAAAGCAATCGCGATGGCAAGCAGAAAGCTTCCCAATATCATGATGATCAAAAAATCAATTTCCCAATATTGTCTATGCTTTAGACTCTCTTCGCCGAGAGATCGAGCCATCGCACTTCGAATGTATTGAATAATTTTCCCCATGGAACAGTGCTACGCTAAGAATGCGGAGTATGGACAGCATGATACCAGACTTGGCCTTTCCGCCTCATGAAACCTGCTCGCTTCGACCAGGCTACCGCGGAACCAGCCTGCAATCCTTCTTTGCCAAATTCCCAACGGAAGAAGCATGCTTGCGGCACATATTACATTGCTTCAGCGATAGTCTATCTCGCTGCAAAAAATGTGACAAGGAGGCCAGGCTCTACCCAATTCGGGGAACGCGGCGTTTTCAGTACCCTTGCGGCCATTCGATTCATCCATTGATGGGCACGATTTTCAGCCGGACAAATATTCCACTTCAGCTATGGTTTTATGCCATGCTCCACTTCTCGAATTCTGCTGAAGGCGTAAATTCAGTCTTTCTCGGCCGGCATTTGGGCATATCAAGTAAGGCCGCTTTCAGAATGGCCCAAAAAATTCGCCTTCAGATGGCGGCTCTCGATGATCGCGAACCGCTTGGCGGAGTTGGGCGAACGATTGAAATTCGATGGGAAAGGATACGAGGCATACACGTCCCCGGACATCGGAAAAGCCAATTTGCCAATGTGATGTTCATGTCTGATGGCCTGCGTGTTTCTTCGTGTGTAATCGGAAAGCCTCGGCGCCACATCTTGAGCGGCATGCTTCTAAGTAAGTGTGAGCAGAGCTCTCGCTACATAACTTCTTGCTATCAAACTTACAGGGTTTCCTCAGATTGCGGATCTCGGCGTCCAATTCTTGATTTCATACCCGATTTTCATTACGATCAGAAGCAAGATAACATTTCTGGGTTTCAGAGTTATTTTCGTAAACCACTAAAATTCAATTATCGACGCATTACTCAAAAAAATCTGTGGATATATTTAAAAGAGTTCGAATTCCGCTACAACCGACGCCTGCATTCGGAGCGGATATTTTGGGATATCATCTCACGCTTTCCCAATTGTAGCGAGCAGTCCGAAGCACATATGAGGGCAGTCTACATGTTGGTTCCACCTGATGAGAGGGGCGGTTGACTTGCATCGCCATGGCACGGGAATAAGAGAGTTCTCTCAGCGTTTTCCAGACTCAGATTCGTGCCTCGAACATATCTTTCGGACACGCTTGGGGGATCATACGCCTTGCCCGAAGTGCGGCCGATTTGGAGTGTGGTCGAGGATCAAGGGAAAGAACTCATATCTCCACACATGCAGGTCGCATGTGAATGTATTGCATGGGACGATTTTCCACAGGTCCAATCTACCCCTCAATGCCTGGTTCTATTCGATGCTCCTGTCAGCAAACTCGTCGCATGGAATGCGTGCTAGTTTCCTGCGAAAGCAGCTGGGAATCGGGCTGAAGAGTTCACATCGAATCACGAGCGCCATTCGCGATCAGATGGCCTCCTACAATCGCCCTGCGCAACTTGGTGGACCGGGGCGAACCGTCGTCATCGATGAGGCGCAGCTTCAAAGGGTGACCAATCCAGATCATTCTCGGCAGGCGGTCGTCGTGATGGGTTTAGAGTGTGATGGAGAATTAATCAGCGGTGTAATTCCAGACAGGAAAAGAGACACCCTAATTGCCAATGTGGCAAGATTTGTAAGACCGGGCTCGACCATCATTACGGACGGCTTTATCGGTTACCACTCCTTGGAAAAATTGGGATGGAAGCATTTTGCGGTGAACCACAGCCGAGCTTTTCACGATTTTCAAGGGCATACGACAAACGCAGTCGAAGCGTATTGGGCTGTATTGAAACGTACGTTGCGCGCGTATCGGCAGATTAGCATGGAAGAGCTCCCATCATTTTTGGGTGAAGTTGAATTCCGCTACAACAGGAGGCATGCGAAGGTGTCGCTATTCGACGAATTGATCTCAGGGTTTGATTTGCTTTCTGTCCATAGGGCAGATGAGATCGAGAAGCGTTTCCGCTGGAATGTCGGCCCCGCGTCCTTCGTATGATTTCCAACAAATATGTTGGCAAGTTCGTGCACCTTAAGCATCGCTCACAAGAGATAGTTCGCAGTGATTTTCGATACGGCAAGGTCGGTCTTTGGAGCGCCCGCATAGTTTTCCGCGCACGTTGCGGATTTCGCCAAAATATTATCGTCATTTGATGATCGTGCCAGACCGCTATTCAACGTATCTGGTCGGCACAGCGCCCGAGGCGAAATCGTCAGCCCAAGGTATTTGGATTGAACGCGAGAACTCTTGCTTAGCTCGAGACATCACGTCGTGCCATTCTGACTGTCAACCCTCTTGTGAGGCAGGAAGACTATCGTTGACGGGCAATGTCCTCACTGCGATGTGCGATCATAAACTTACCCAATTTCATCACCGTGGACCTGAAAAATTGCGGAGGAACAAGTGCGATCTGCGCGCAAGGGAATAATACTGGCGGGTGGTTCAGGCACTAGGCTGTACCCACTCACGCGCGGCATATCAAAGCAATTGATGCCGGTTTTCGACAAGCCGATGATCTATTACTCAATAAGCACGCTAATGCTTGCGAATATCCGTGAAATACTGATAATAACTACGACGGAGGATTCCGAGCAATTCCGCCGAGTTCTCGGTGATGGTTCGGACTGGGGCCTGAAATTTTCCTATGCCGTCCAGCCGAACCCCGACGGCTTGGCGCAAGCATTTCATATCGGCGCAGATTTTGTGTCCGGCGGTCCGAGTGCTCTCATTCTGGGAGATAATATATTCTACGGGCACGGACTTCCCGAGCTGTTGCGCAGCGCGAACGAGCGGACAGATGGTGCCAGCGTCTTCGCCTACCGCGTCAGCAACCCCGAAGCCTATGGCGTAGTGGCTTTCGACCAGGCCGGTTGCGCCTCCTCGATTGAGGAAAAGCCTGCCACCCCCCGATCGAACTATGCGGTGACTGGCCTTTATTTCTATGACGAGACTGTGGTCGAGCGGGCACGCGACCTGAAGCCCAGTCAACGCGGCGAACTTGAGATTACCGATCTCAACCGCCTGTATATGGATGAAGGCCAGCTCAACGTTGAAATCATGGGCCGCGGATATGCCTGGCTCGATACCGGCACCCACGGATCGCTGATCGACGCGGCTCAATATGTCCGCATCACCGAGGACCGTCAGGGCCTGAAAATCTGCTGCCCTGAAGAAATCGCTTGGCGCCAAGGATTTATCGACGATGCCGGGCTTGAGCGGGTCGCCGGGCCGCTGCGCAAATCAGGCTACGGCGAATACCTGATGCAATTGCTGCGGCCATGAGGTTTGGCCAATGAACATCGTCGCATGCGCGATCGACGGCCCGCTGATCCTCGAACCCAGGGTGTTCGGAGACGAACGTGGCTTTTTCCTCGAAAGCTGGAACAAAGCGGCTTTCGCCGCAGCCGGGCTGGTCATGGACTTCGTGCAGGACAACCACAGCCGGTCGCAACGGGGCGTGTTGCGCGGCATGCATTTCCAGAAACCGGGCACACAGGGCAAGCTTGTGCGCGTGGTGGTGGGCGCGGTGTTCGACGTGGCTGTAGACCTGCGCCGTTCATCGCCCACCTTCGGCCAATGGACTGGGGTGGAGCTTTCTGCCGAAAGCAAGCGCATGTTCTGGGTGCCCGAAGGCTTTGCCCACGGCTTCCTGACGCTGGAGGATGGCACGGAATTTCTCTATAAATGCACGGCCCCCTATGTCCCGCAGTTCGAACATTCACTTGCCTGGGACGATCCCGACGTGGCGATCGACTGGCCGCTGGGTGGGATGGACGTGCAACTGTCCGCCAAGGACCGCAACGGGCTTACTCTAGCCCAAGTGGATGCATTCGTATGAAGGTACTGCTGACAGGCGCGGGCGGGCAACTGGGCCGGGCCTTACAGGCAAGCGTTCCTGCTAGTTACAGAGTTGAGGCAATAGACGTGGCCGACCTTGACCTGGCCGATCCCGCCGCGATCCAGTCCCGTATCCATGCCTCGTCACCCGATCTGGTGATTAATGCAGCGGCCTATACCGCAGTCGACAAGGCCGAGAGCGAGGAAGACCTGGCCCTAGCCATCAACGGCGCGGCCGTGGCAACCATGGCGGCGGCGCTTGACCGGACGGGCGCAAGGCTGGTCAATGTCTCGACCGACTACGTGTTCGATGGCACCGCGCCGCGCGCCTACCTGCCTAGCGACCGGCGCAATCCGCTGTCGGCCTATGGTCGCACAAAGGCGGCGGGCGAAGATGCCGTGCGGCCGCAGGACCTGCTCGTACGCACCGCCTGGGTCTATACCGCCGGCGGCGCCAATTTTGTGCGCACCATGCTGCGCCTGATGCGCGAACGCGATGCCTTGTCCGTAGTGTCGGACCAGATCGGTTCCCCAACCTGGGCGCCGGGGCTTGCCGCCGCCGTGTGGGGTCTCGTGGATAAGGGGGCCCGTGGTACATTCCATCACAGCGATGCGGGCGTCGCCAGCTGGTACGATTTTGCTATGGCGATCCAGGAAGAGGCGCTGGACGCCGGGCTGCTGGACAGGGCCGTTCCGATCACGCCCATCGCCACTGCCCAATATCCCACACCTGCACGGCGGCCCACCTTCTCGCTCCTCGATTGTAGCGCCACGCGGGATTTTCTGGGCGATGGCTATACGCACTGGCGCACCAACCTGCGGCGCATGCTGATGGAGGAAAAGGCGCTTGGCTAACCTGCTTGTCACCGGAGGTGCCGGGTTCGTCGGCGGGAATTTCGTCCATTACTGGGCGAAAGCGCATCCCGGTGATGCGATCACCGTGCTCGATTGCCTGACCTATGCCGGCAACGCTTCAACCATCGCGGGCGTGGAACAGGTCGACCTTGTGGTGGGCGACATCCGCGATACCGCGCTAGTCGAAACGCTGCTCGCCAAGCGCGATATCCAGACGATCGTCCACTTCGCCGCCGAAAGCCACGTCGACCGTTCGATTTCTGGGCCGGATGCCTTCATCGACACCAACATTCTCGGCACCAACAGCCTGCTGAAGGCTGCGCGCAAGGCATGGCTGGACAGCGGATCGGGCCTGCCGCACCGCTTCCACCACATTTCAACCGACGAAGTTTTCGGATCGCTAGAGGCGGGTGATCCCGCCTTCAGCGAGATCACCCCCTATGCGCCCAATTCGCCCTATTCGGCATCGAAGGCGGCATCCGATCACCTCGTCCGTGCCTATCACCATACCTTCGGGCTGGAAGTGACCACGACCAATTGCTCCAACAATTACGGGCCGTTCCAGTACCCGGAAAAGCTCATTCCGCTCTTCCTGCTCAACGCGCTGCACGGTCGGCCGCTGCCGATCTATGGCGACGGGATGAACGTGCGCGACTGGCTGCACGTTGAAGACCACTGCCGCGGGATCGAGGCTTGCCTGGCGCGCGGTGTGCCGGGCGAAACTTACAACATCGGCGGAGGTGAGGAATTGCCCAACATGGCGGTGATCGATCGCATCTGCACCGAGGTAGACCGAGCCTTCGCCGAGATTGATGGTTTAGCTGCGCGCTATCCAAATGCGCTCGCGGCACGAGGTGGCTCAACATTCGAACTCAAAACCTTCGTTGCCGACCGTGCAGGACATGACAGGCGCTATGCGATCAATGAGCAAAAGGCCAGGATCGCGCTCGGCTACTTTCCGACGTACGACTTCGCTCTCGGCCTTGCCGAAACCCTAAGCTGGTATCTTGATTACGAGGACTGGTGGCTACCTCTGCTTGTGCGGGCCAAATGACGGGTATGACTATACATAAATGCAATGTAGCCATGCTATAGTAAAGTTGCGGATGACCCTCATGTGATTATAAATGATGTGCGATTTATTGGATTCTGATATTTTAAGAAATCTGCAATTATCAATTTGTATCCATATATATGTACAATACTGTCGGTTAAGCTATATATAAATATAGTCACGCGTTAGTTTTCATAAATTTTCAATATATAGGATCCTTTGATTTCAATATTATTTATAAATGCAACTTCTTGCAAAATATCAAATTTTCGTCGTTGCAGTGCGAGGTAAGCTTGATCCAGGATGAAAGCGCCATGCCTCGTAGGCATTACCTTCGGGGAATGACCTCTGGTCTGAGCCCCGCGTTTTCCTCCAGATTTGAGTAGAGTCCGGCCCGTGAATGGAGTCGGACGGAATCCAGCGGAGCTGGTTCAGCGAAGAGCAGATCATTTCGATCTTGGAAGAGCGGGACGCCTGCCTGCCGATTGCAGGTGTTGGCGCCGGCAAGGTGTCAGCAGCGGTACGTCTTACAAGTGGAAGGCCAAGTTCGGCGGGCTTGAGGTGTCGAAGGTTGCCAGTCACCCCACCTTTCCCCCAGCTGGGATTAGAGCCGAGCTGCGTTCTTGCGCATGAACTCGGTTGAAACAATCGGCTGCCTACGCCGTTTTTTCAATGTAGAGCCCCGCTCACAGGCGACAAGGGCTCCATCATTCCTTAGGCTGCTCAATCTTGTTGATTGAGAAAACCGCAGGTGTGGTAAATTGGGGCGTATCGCTCCAGTTGGGTCTTGACTAGGCATGCGCACACGGAGGTGACCAATGGACCTAGAAGTTTTCGAAAGGGAAGCTGCCCTGGAAGTTTTTGAGGACCTTACTGAGAAGCAACGCCAAACAATGGAGCTTCTCTCCGAGGGACGGACGAGCAAGGAAATCGCGCGCCAGCTCGGTATTTCAGTTTCGGCAGTGGTGCAGCGCGTTGAATCTCTCCGAGCCAAGGCAGGCGGAGCTATGCGCAAGGATTTGGTGCGCAACTATCGCCTATATCAGGAACGCAGCCTCGTTACCTGTAACCAAATTACAGGTAATTCGGTTCATCTCGCCCCTCACGACGAATTGCCGGATGCACCGCTCTGGAACTTCTCAGGATCAGACTTGGAGCTGGCCGACGCAATGACCTTCGAAAGGTCGGGTCTGTGGGCAAGCCAGTCTGAGCCGAGAGTAGTCCCGGAGGTGCTCGATGGTAAGGATGCCTCACTGAAGCGCATACTCGTGGCGATCTTGGCGGCGCTCGCAATGGGCGGGCTTATGTTGGTATTGATCACTGTTGCTGCCGAAGTGAGTGATTTGTTTTAGCGTCCATGCCACCCTCCGATGAAGGCAATGGTCCGGCTTGAGCAGCTGGACGGGAGTGACAATATATGTTGACCGTGGAAGCAGCTGGTGTCCGCATCGCCCATGAGCTCGAAGACGCTGAACGCCTCACCAATGAGTGCCTGCGCGCCTATGCAAAGTTGCAGCAGAGCATGATGAATGTGCGCCTCGAAACCGAACTTCCCCAGTATCAGGGGCACACCGCAGTAATGCGACTGCAAGAAGCACAGAAACATCAAGTCGATGCCATGAGCCAGCTGGTTCGGGTTCACACATCGATGCGCGAGGACTTCATAAAAGTTACTGGAACGGTAGATCGCGGCGGTCGCTGCCCCACAGGAGGTCTCCTGATCGGTTCGAGCGAAGCAAAGCAAGCTGCGTGACAGGATTGACCTGCGAGGCGAATCGTGTTGCCATTTGGTATGTTCGATTTGCTGATGTTCTGGAGGGGCTATGTTCAGCACGCTGTCATAGTGTTGCTGTTCCTCTACGCTTGGGTGCGTGGAGGCCCTCCAGAGCGGTGCGCAGGGGCAATTTTGCTGGGCATGGTCTTACTTGACTACGTGCATCTTTTTATATTCTCGGAAGGCGGAACATACCAGATGGTAGATTTAGGGCACGCGGCAATCGACGTGCTTGCCCTCATCGCCTTTGGCCTTCTCGCCTTGCGGGCAAATCGGATCTATCCGCTATGTATGCTGGGGGCTCAGCTCATCTCGACATTAATGCATGTGAACCGGGAGATTCTGCCGGATATGCACGACATGGCCTATCTTTTGCTCATGCGAGCACCATCCTACCTCCTGATCTTCGCGCTTTTCGGAGGACTCTTGGCGCATCGTCGTCGGACCAAGATCTATGGCAATTACCGGTCTTGGCGGCACTCCTGACTCCAATTCTTGGGGAATCTGCAACCGAGCAGGCGCGAATCCTTCTTGATCGGTTTGGCAACATTTCGGTCATTCTCCGTGCATCGAAAGATGCCCTGAGTTCGGCCTTGGCCAACGATTTAGCGGCAGCCGAGGCTCTGCTGGCGGCCCGTGAGCTCTTTCGGATCGATCTTTATGAGACGCTGGTCAGCGAAATGATCGCGGTAGGTGATCCACGGCTTAAGAGCTTCCTGGTTGGTGAACTGCAAAATTCCCGAGAAGAGCGCCTTGTCGCAATCTACCTTGATGATCAGAAACAGTTCATTCTGTCGGAACATGTCGGCATCGGATCTAGCAGTGGTCTATCGATCCGAACACGCTCGCTTGTCCATCGCATATTGGAACTCAACGCCAGCAAGATCATCTTGGCGCACAATCACCCTTCGGGACTTGCACGCCCCAGTGCGAGTGATCGCCATGCAACGGCGAATTTCGAACAAATTGTTTTTGCGCTCGGAATTGAACTTTTGGACCACTGCATAGTTGCTGGGGGCGAAGTCTTCAGCATGCGGCTTGGAAAGGTGCTGTAATGGATGAACGCATCAAGACAGCGTCGCAACTAAGCGTGCTGGCGCAACAGATCGACGCGCTCGCCGAACATACGAGGACCGAGGGGCCACGAGATAGCCAAACGATCGAAGACAGGGCTTTGGTCGGCAGCGCAGCGCGACTGCTGGCCATCAGCAGGTCACGCCGTGTCCTAATGGCCTGGGACCAGACTGGAGAGGATTACTGGGACGTCCTTCTTTCTCTGTTCGTGATCCAGATCGCAAATCAGGCTATGGATCGGCCTGTTGCCTCCGTGTCGGTTGATTGGAGCAGTTCCGTCACCAAGCGATGGATCGCCTTGCTTCGGGAACGCGGTTTCGTCAGTGTCAGTGGAAATACTTCCGCCTCGGGAGGCGTACTGCCCCACCTTACAGAAACGGGTCTTCGTAGCATGCGCGACATTCTTTCGCGGTTTGGCGATGGTGTTGAGTCAATAGAATTGCCGAGTGCCGCAAGTTAAGTAGAAAGTACTCGAATTTTTCTGGTCTGTGCGGCTGCGTCCCAGCCCTAACGATTCTGGAGAAACGGGCCGCATTTCATAACTTGTCCAAGAATCTTAGCATCATTCTGTGCGAGAGTGGAGAGAGCGAGAGCAAGGCCCTTCTACCGTCGCTGGGATCATGCGATCTTTCAATAAGTCCGCCCGCGACAAGCCTGTCAACATATCGCAAGGCCGTGGTCAACGGCACGCGCGAAGCGTGGCACGCACTCTTGATTGATCTAGACCGTCCTGTGAGTCTCGCCTCGAACAGATCGAGCAAAATATCCCAAGCAGGATCCGAGAAATATCCCGCTCCGAAGCACCGTTCGCGCTCTTTCCTCGCGGTAATAATTGATCGAACTCGCAGCAGATAGTCGGTGTCCGGGCGCGTGGCCAATGCATCAGTAGATTCGAGTTTTCCAGCCGCCTCCCTGTGAGTGCTCGGCATTTCCGCAGTGGAAGCCCGATCGAGATAATTTGCGATCTGCCGCAGCTCGGCAGCGACTTTCTCGTGGGATCGGAAGGATTCGTGATTGTCGTCAACTTCTTGTGATTGAGATTTCATATGAAATTGCTTGCTTGCTGCCACATTATTTGCTTGTTCCTCGCCGCTCGGGCGCAATGAAGAGAAGGCGTTATGGCAATCAACCGGATGGCCTGATTTAGGTGGCGTTCACCATCAAGCATTTAAACGCGCGCCCTAGTTTCACTACAGAAGATTTGAACAAGACAGAATTTCCAGCAAGGGCGGGGTGAGAGTAAGCGGTGGAAAACGATTTTGGCGATCTGCCCGTGCTAAGCGGAGAGCAGGCTTTCACGCAATTACTGTTGATCCTCGATTATCTTGATCGAGAGGGGCAAAGCCTTGCTGCCTTGCACGTTTGCGAGGCGCTTGAGGCGCTTTCTCCCGGAGATCCCCGCATTCCTCTTGTAGCATAGAGCGGTTCCGGCCCACTTCTGACACTCTAACTTTCACACCTCCTGATTTTTCTTGCAGCGCGAGTGGGTCGAGTTCTTTCAGATGGACGAACTGTTGTATCCGCTTCGGCACGGTTTTGGCGGCCGAACAGGCCAACTTCCAATTCCTTGTGACGTGACCCCAGCTTTCCTCCAGCTGGAATGAGAGCCGAGCCGCTTTGTTGCGCATGAGCGCGATTGAAGCAATGGGCTGCGTAGCGGAACCCGAAGGGCGTCGCGGAGCAAACCATTGCCGCGCATGTACGCGAAGGTAACGCGGTCGGGCGCAATGGCGGCGACTAGTTCACGGCTCTCTTTCAAGGCGGCGTAGACGCTGCCCTTGTCGCCTCCCATCGCATCTGCTCGTGTTTAAGCGATACCACGATATACGCGACCGATCGGCGCTCCATACGCGTGACCGTCAGCCGCGGTTTCGAGGACGCAAGCCTGGCCGGAGCTCATTCCACGTATTCACTCCTGAGCCTGCGGTTTTTCCGCATTTCGTCCAGCGCTTTACCTTCGCGGGAGGCCCCCTCCGCGTAGGACCGGTTCTCCAGCTTTGCTTTGTACCGTGGGCCGACTGCGTCGTTGATCATGTCAAACATGCGTTGCTCCCAGTGCCACTCTGACAAATAGAAGGCCTTCAACTTCGTGGCGCGTGCCCGGCGATACTCGTCCGCGAAGTAGTTGACCTCCTCCTGTGCCTGGTCCCTTCGCGATAGCCCCTCATCCAGCCGCTGCTTCTCCTCCTTGGTCTTGGGGCCGAGGAACTTCACGTGGCCTGTATCGAAGTCGAGAACCAGGTCATCCGGGTGTCGCCGCACAGTAGCCGGTGGCGACCAAGCTGCCACAGGTCTCCGAGCCGGCTGACCGGAGGACCCGATGATGCCGGGACAGCGTCTTCCGGCGCATCGAACCCATCGGCGCTGGCCTCGCCCGCCTCGTCGATCAGCAGGTCGACCTCCGCCAGGCTGAACCCGGTGAGTTCGACGTCGAACTCGAGGTCGACCAGGGCCTGCAACTCAATGGCAAGAATCGCGCGGTCCCAGCCCGCGTTGAGGGCAAGCTTGTTGTCGGCAAGCACGTAAGCACGCCGCTCTGCCTCCGATAGGTGGGCAAGGACAATTGTCGGGACCCGTTTCCAGCCCAGCGTCTTCGCCGCCTCGACCCGGCCGTGGCCGGCGATGATCTCGCCGTCCTCGGAAACGAGCACCGGGTTGGTGAATCCAAACCGCTGGATCGACGAAGCGATCTGCTTGAGCTGCTTCTTGGAATGGGTGCGCGCGTTACGAGCATAGGGTCGAAGTGTAGCGATATCACGTTCGACCACTTGGTAGGTGGTAGTCATCAGTCAATTCCCTTCAGCTGTCACAGCGATGGAGATTGATGGCTGGCACAAGTGGGCCGCAAAGAGCAAGATCAGAGCGTGAACAAGTTGGGGATAACGGGCACTTCAATGCGTCGGCTGGGCGTGGTTGAGCTGAGAGCCCTCGCATTTCAGCGATCCCTGATCGTGACGGTCTGGCTCGCTGTTCGCAGGAAATTGTTTCCTTGTTCTGCCGGATTGAATTCCCTGTTTCGTGCGTAGGGAATCTGGGTCAGGAAATGGCGGATTTCTGCGGCTTACGAGCACTTCCAGCAGGTCCGAAAATCCCAAAAACGATGCAAATTCCCTGTATTTCCCTGTTAAGCAGGGAATAGAGGCAAGAGAACAGCTCCCTTCACACTGGGTCCCGCACCATCAGGCAGGAAATCACGCATAATTTCGCCTTCGGGCGCCTTTAGGCGGATGTAAGGCCGCCGAAAGCCGATGAACCTGGCTGGATCAGCGCTGCTTTTTCGCAGTCGAGGCAGTGAAATCGGGATCCTTCTTGGCCACCCAGTCCACAAATTTGCGCACATTGGGGTTGGCCAGAAGGGCATCGACATCCAGCGCATGGCGCTGCAGTTCGGAATTGCTGAAATTGGCAATCAGGGTCTGCTGGCAAATGGGGTGCATCGGCACAACGTCGCGTCCGCCCCGGCTTTTCGGCACAGGGTGATGCCAGACAATGGTCTTTCCGGTTGGCCGCCCACACAGCCAGCAAGGCACTGGCGCGGCTGGTGCCTCATCCATATCTCGGTCATGGTCCTCAAAGGGCCCGTGTTTGGGATGCTTGCGAGCCATGAGCGTGTGCCTGGGTTGCGGGGGAATATATCGCCGCCATAGTAACTTGCGGCTATCATTACCATCACGGCATCGATGCAGCGGCAAAATCCGCGCTTCCACTGTGTTCAATGCAGGCTGCGATGACCCGTGCGAAAATTTAGATGGAATGATCGGGAACCATTTTTACTCTTGTAAGTATTGGAAAATAGTCGCTAGCAATTGGCCGCGCCATCCTGGTGCAGTCATTCTTATGAGGGGAATCTCGTGCGTAGACTCGCAATCGCCCTATCGACGGCAGCCGCCGTCATCGCCACGCCCGCGCTTGCGCGCGATGGCGAATCCTACTTCGGCATCGAAGGCGGTATCGTTCTTCCGAACGACAACCAATTCGACGTAACCGGCAGTGCCGGCGGGCAGACGCTCGTCGAGAACGACAACGGCTGGGAAGCCGGTGCCGTATTCGGCCACGATTTCGGCTTCTTCCGGCTTGAAGCCGAGACGGCATACAAGGATTTCGACGTCGGATCCGTTACTTCGCTCACCAGCCCCGTCCCGCTTGCTACGGCAGCTGGCGGTCGTGGCACCTTCACCGACATCGCCGGCGGCGTGGACATTGCCAGCGGCATGATCAACGCGCTGGTCGACATTGGCGGCAATGACGGCATCGGCTTCAGCGTTGGTGGCGGCGTCGGCTATGCCATCTACGACGCCAACTTCTCGGCCAACACTGCCGGTCCGGGCGTCGTGGTCGATAAGGACAAGGGCTTTGCCTATCAGGGTATCGCCGCCGTTCGCGTGCCGCTGACCGACAGCATGGATGTGGGCCTGAAGTACAAGTACTTCGTGATCCCCGATGTGGACCTGGTGAACACGCAGAGCCTTGGCTATTCGGATGACTTCGAATCGCACTCGGTGCTGGCTTCGCTGGTGTTCAACTTCGGTGGTGCGGCAACTCCGCCTCCTCCGCCGCCGCCGCCGCCGCCTCCCCCGCCGCCGCCGCCTCCGCCCCCGCCGCCTCCGCCTCCGCCGCCTCCGCCGCCGGTCGTGCGTTGTAACCAGGGCCCGTACATCGTGTTCTTCGACTGGGATCAGTCGGTGATCACGCCGGAAGCTGCCACGGTGCTGGATTCGGCCGTGACTGCCTATGGCAACTGCGGCACTGCCTCTATCATGCTGGCCGGTCACGCTGACCGTTCGGGTTCGACCCAGTACAACGTGGGTCTGTCGGAACGTCGCAACGCGGCTGTCCAGCAGTACCTGGGTGGCAAGGGTATCCCGGCTGCTCGCATCTCGAGCGAAGCGTTCGGTGAAAGCCAGAACCGCGTGCCTACCGCAGACGGTGTCCGCGAACTGCAGAACCGCCGCGTGGAAGTCACCTACGGCCCCGGTTCGGGCCGCTAAGGTACTGCCTCAGGGCACAAGAAATACGGGGCCGGGGGGAAACCTCCGGCCCCTTTTTCATGTCCGGCTTCAGGCTTGCCTTTCGGCCTCGATCAAGGCCTGCACCCGCGCCTTATAGGGCTTGTAGCACACCAGTTTAAGCCACATCCCCGCCGCGCCGAACAGGGCGGCAGTGGCGAACATCGAATACCGGAGGGCAGCTTCATCAGCGAACACGAAATCGGTGAACAGCGCCACGCTCAGCGGTCCCACTGCGGCCCCCACCACACTGATGGCGAAGGCAAAGACGGCGAAGATCTGGCCACGGTATTCATTCGGCGTCAGGGTCGTCAGCGCGGCAGTGGTGGCCGGCGCGCCGATACCGATGGCGATATAAGACAAGGCGGTTAGCGTGATCGCGCCGGGTGCGGTGGGCATCAGCAGCGCGGCCAGCACCAGCGGCACGCTGATGCCGGTGCCCACGATCGACAGCACGATCATGGCCCCGGCGTGCTTTTTCGCCATCCGCTCACCCAGCCAGGCACCCAGCAACAGGCCAACCGGGGTGATCATGATGTTGAGCGTGCCCAGGATCGGGCCGACCACCTCCGGCCCCCAGCCGTAAGTGCGCTGGTAGAACGGGATGCGCCAGTTCACCAGGCCGTTGACCTCGATCTGCAGCAAGGCCGCGCCGATCAGGAACGGATAGAAGAACGCCCGCTCGCGGTGGGCAAAGCGGAATACTTCGAGCAGCGGCGGCTTTTCGCTGCGCTCTCGCCCGCGCCGGGCAGGCTCGGGAATGGTGAACCATACCAGAGCCGCCACGCCTACGCCGGGCAGGCCGACCAGCAGCAAAACGAACTGCCAGTCCGACAGGCGCACGCCCAGCACGTCGTATGATTTTCCGCCGACAATCCCCAGCAGCACGCCGCCGATGATCAGCGACAGCGCCGCGCCCAGCGAAATGCCGAACTGGTAGATGGCCATCGCGCGCGGGTATTTCTCGCGCGGGACCAGGTCCGATATCATGCTGATCGCGTTGGGGCCTTTCAGCCCCTCGCCCGCGCCCACCAGTCCGCGGCTGATGGCGAGGCCAACGAAGCTCTTGGCCATTGCCCCGCCCGCCGTGGCCAGGCTCCACAGGGCGATGCCGAATGACAGGATCGCCTTGCGGTTGCCGGTGTCGGCAAAGCGGCTCATCGGCAGGCCGACCAGCGCATAGGTGACCGAGAACGCAGCCCCGATCAGCAGGCTGACTTCGGTATCGGACAGCAGCAGGTCACGCTTGATCGGCTCGATCAGGATCGAGATGATGCCGCGATCGACATTGTCCAGTGCATTGACCAGTGCAAACAGCCAGATCGCATACCAGGCGCCGCGGGCGGGCGGATAAGGCGGCTCGGCCGCCGGGGTAGTCTTCACCCCCCCGTTTGCGCGCGGTGGGCTTCGGCTAACGCATCCATTTCGCCTACGGGGTTTTCTGGGCCGGAATTGCGGTTGGGGATGAATTCGTTGAGCACGTTGCGCCGCTGGATCAGCCAGCGCCCGTCAAGCCGCGCGAATTCGTCTTCGTAAATGCCGTATGTGCCCATCTTCATCTCGTCACCGGGGCCGTTGTTGGCCATTTCCACCCACAGGGTGCGGCCCCAGGCCCGGTCCCCGTCGACGCGGACAGCCGATTGCAGCACTACGTGGCGCAGCTTGGCCGGTTGCCCGTCTTCGGTATGGTAGAACCGCCCGATACCCTCGGAAAAGTCGGTGACGGCAGTGCGGATCGCATCGTGCCCGCGGCTGGTGCCGTTGGCGAACTCCAGTTCTGCATCGGGGGCGAAAGTGGCGATATAGGCATCCCAGTCGAAGTAATCGATGGCGAACAGATAGCGCGCCATCAGGTCTTCGATCTCGGCCCGGTCGTTGGCGTAGTTGTCGCCATATTGCTGCGCGGCGGCGGGGGCGCTCAGCGCGGCCAAACCCAGTGTGGTGCCCAGTGTGGTGGCAGCGATGGCCAGCAGGCCGTTTTTCCAGATGCTCATGTGATCCTCTCCCTCGAATGCGTCACTGACCGGCCCAGTCTTCGTTGGCCCTGGCGATCAGGTAGTGGTGAATGGCGTCGGCTTCCTCGGCAGTAAGCAGGTCCGCGAAGCTTGCCATGCCATTGGCCGCGCGGCTGCCGCCCAGCACGACATCGGCAAAGGCGGCGTGGGTGGCAGGCGACATGTGGCGCAGGTCCTTGACCCCGCCGCGTGCCGCATTGCCGTGGCAGATCGCGCAGTTCGTGCCGTACAATTGCTCGCCCCGAGCGACCACTGCGGGCGGGGCGGTGAGCGCAGGCGGCGGGGCCAGTTCGGGCACGGCGAAGCTTTCGGGCGGCATGGGTGGCAGCTGCGCTGTTCCGCCCAGCCGGAACACCAGCAGGCGCGGGCGGCCAAGGAACAACTGGCTGAAATTGGCCCGTTCGACATGCGCCAGCCCGCCGCCCCATCCGGCGTTGACCGCGATGTACTGCACCCCGTCCACCATATAGGTGATCGGCGCGGCAATCGGCACGTTCTGCACCGGCAGTTCCCACACCTTCTCTCCCGTATCGGCGCGATAGGCGGCAAAGGTGGTGCCGATGGTTCCCTGGAACACCAGGTTTCCGCCGGTCGCCAGCACGCCTCCACTACCCTTCTGGGCATAGGGCACGCGCCAGCGCTCGGTCTGGGTGACGGGATCCCACGCGCTCAGCCAGCCCTTGGAATGGGCATCGGCATATTCGGCGATCTCGCGGCGAACATCGTCATGCCCCGCAAAGGCCGTGCCCAGGCCCTGGCCCGGTGCCCAGGTCTCGGCGGCAGCATAAGCCATGTAGGTTTCGGTGACCGGGATATAGACCAGGCCGGTCTGTGGGCTGAACGCCATCGGGTTCCAGTTGTGCGCCCCGCCTGCGCCCGGGCTGACCATCACCGGCACGGTGCCATAGCGGGCGAGCGGGTTTTCGATCGGGCGACCGGTGGCCATGTCGATCCCCGTCGCCCAGCTGATGGGCGCGATGGTTTCGGCACTGATCAATTCGCCGGTCGCCCGGTCGAGCACGTAGAAGAAGCCGTTCTTGGGTGCCTGCATCAGCACCTGGCGGGTGCGGCCTGCGATCTCCAGATCGGCCAGCACCATGTTCTGAGTGGCAGTATAATCCCACTCCTCGCCCGGCACGGTCTGGTAGTGCCAGCGGTATTTGCCGGTGCGGGCATCCAGTGCCACGATCGAGGCCAGGAACAGGTTATCGCCGCCTTGGGGGCTGCGATACCGCTGGGTCCACGGCGATCCGTTGCCGGTGCCGATATAGACCAGGCCCAGCACCGGATCATAACTGATCGCATCCCACACCGTGCCGCCGCCGCCGGTCAGCCACCATTCGCCGGTCCAGGTGCCCGCGGCCATCCGCATGGCCTCGTTCTCGAAGCCCTCGGCCGGATTGCCCGGCACCGTATGCCAGCGCCACAGCAGCGCGCCGGTTTCCACGGAATAGGCCGAGACATAGCCACGCACGCCCATTTCAGCGCCGCCATTGCCCACCAGCACCATGCCATCATACACCCGCGGAGCGCCGGTGATGGTGTAGCTCATCGAATTGTCGACTGTCAGGGTGGACCACAGCTCTTCGCCGCTATCCTTGTCCAGCGCGATCAACCGGCCATCCAGCGTGGCGACAAGGATCTTGTCATGCCATGCGGCCAGCCCGCGCGTGACGATATCGCAGCAGGCCATCCGGCCAAAGCGCAGCGGCACCTGCGGATCATAGCGCCACAGCACGCGGCCAGTGGCGGCGTCATAGGCGGTGGTGATGTTCCAGGGCTCGGTGTTGTACAGCACGCCGTCCATCACCAGCGGTGTCGCTTCCTGCCCGCGATCGGTGGTGAGATCGGCATACCAGGCAAGGCCCAGATCGCCGACATTGCCGGCGTTGATCTGGTCCATCGGGCTGTAATGCTGTTCGTCCCAGGTTCGCCCGGTAGACAGCCACTGGCCCGGTTCAACCGCCGCTGAATCCTGCGCCTGCGCGCCGCCCAGCGCGGCCAGCAACAGCCCCGCCGCAAGGGCGGGGCGCAGCAGCCGGATCATGCGATCCGGGCTCCCGGAATGTCCCGTGCATCGGCCCAGAAGCCGTGCACCTGGCCCACACAGCGGTAGGGCATCTTGACCCGTGCGCGCGGTCCGGCGGAAATGTCGGCCAGATCGAACAGGATCAGGTCGGACCGTCCGCCTTCCGCCGCGCTGGAGCCGAGGCCGATCAGATAGCCATCGCCTTCTGCCGCATCGGGGCTGCGGGGGACGAAGGTCATCTCCGACAGCGAATATCCCGGTACGCTGGCCACCCTGCTGGTCTTTTCCTGATGGTCGACGATGCCCCAGCCGCCGTTCGGCCCGGTCACCTGCAGGAAGCCCCACCGATAGGGCAGGGTGTGGAACCGGTCATCCTGCCGCGAAAGCACGCCCTGCAATTCAGGGAAGATCGTCTCGGACTGGAAGCGGTCATTGGTGCGGCTGCCGACATCCACCGTGAAGCGGCGGATGTAGCCGGTGCCTTTCACCGGATCGAACGGTTCGTGGAGCGATGGGAAGAACGGGAACTGGTTACCCTCGCCGCCATCCCAATCGACGGTGATTTTGGTGCCTTCGTTCCACCCGCCCATCACGTGGGTGCAGAACAGGTTGGGTCCGGTGAACCACTTCAGATCACGCCCGTCACCCCCGCGCCGCATCACGCCCAGATATGTTGGCAGCGTGCTGTCATAGCGGAAATGCACCCCGCCCGCAGCGATTTGCGCGGGGTCGGCCGCCATATTGGTGAGGTACAGCACGATGTAATCCTGAGTGACGCAGAAATCGTGCATCATCCCGGCATAGGGGGCCTGCACGGTTGCGCTCCAGAAGATATTGCCGGTGCGGTCAGCCTCGTAAACGTTGATGTCCTTCGACAGGAACCCGGTGGCTTCATAGCCATAGCCGATCAGGCCGCCGGTCAGCGGATCGATCTTGGGGTGGGCGGTATGGGTCAGGCTCTCCAGCTTGCCGCCGAAGGTGTATTCCGGGTCGATCGTTTCCAGCGTCAGCGGGTCCATGTGAACGGGCGGGCTGTCTTCCTTGAACACCAGCAACTTGCCGTGATGGAGGAACAGCTGGGTATTGGCCGTGCCCCGGTTCAACCCAGCCACGCTGGGATCGTCGGTCATGGGGTTGCGGTACATGCCGAACAGGCTGCGGCGCGCTTCGGCCTGGGCCACAAACCGCGCATTGCGGGCATAGCGGGTGCGATAGTCGACATGGCCGTTGCTGATGCGGAACATCGACACGTGGCCTTCGCCGTCGAACGGAATGTCCCCCACGTGCGCTGCGATCTTGGGATACTGCGGATCCGGCCCCACGCGATAGAACACGCCGTCCAGATCTGTCGGCCAGTCTCCTTCGACCTCGCAATCGCGCTGGTCCATCTCGGTGCGGTTGCGGGCCGAGGCCGGGCCGCCGCCGAATGCGCGCGGATCATCGGGGAAATCCACCTGGGTGGATGCTGCTGAACCTTGCGCCGCAGCGCTGCCGCCAATGCCGATCAGCGCCGCGCCGGTGCCGAGCGCGGTGGCCCCCATGAAGCCGCGCCTGTCGAGCCGGGGGCCCTTGATCGTATCAGTCATTTTCCATCCCTCTCCCGCGCCGGCGCTTACGCCGCGCTCTGTTGCGCCATGCTCGCTTGGCGCGGGCAGTTTGACAAGGGCAAAAGGCTAACGGACGTTACGATCAGCTCTGCCCGGTCAAATTCCCGGCCGCACCACCGGAGCCGGATCGCGGGTGCCGCCGTTTTCCACCCGCCAGTCGGCAAAGCGGGGGCTGGTGGCGCGAATATAGGCCGGCAGGATGGTGTTGCCTTCGTGGCAGGCATATTCGAACGGCTGGTAGTCATCGTCCCGTGTCCATGGAAAGCCCAGCTTGAACGGCTGGGTCAGCACGCCGGGATCGGCAATCCATGCTTCGTAATAGACCTGGCCGGGTCCGCTGATGGTGAAATGCTCTGTTACCTTCAACTGGTCGCTGGTGGGGATCGGGCGGTTGGTGGGCCCCACGATGACCATCGGGGACAGGCCGTTGAAATGGGTCGTCTCCACCACCAGCGTGTTGCCCTGCCAATGGCCGCGCGAATGGCCCAGATAGGTACGCAAGGTGCCAGGCGGCGCAGGTGCATCGGTCAGGTGGATCACGCGGGTTTCGTGGATCAGTTCAAGGTTCAGCACCACCAGGCCCGGCGCCTGGAATACCCGCAACCCGTTGTTATAAGGGAACGGGATCATGCTGGCGGGCAGCCCGCGCGACAGGCAACGGTCGAGGCTGTTGAAATCCTGCGGGCCTTCGAAAGTCTCGTTGTTCCAGCTATCGCGCATCTGGCCACGCAACGCTTCGCCTTGCGGGGTCAGCGGCGGGACGCGGCCACTGGCCGGCTCCACGATCAGCGATGTCTGGCGCAAGGGCGCGCCGCGTTCGAACCAGTTGCCGCTACCCAGCGTGCCTGCCTCGTCCTCCACATCGGCCAGTCCGGCCAGTTCCTCGGCCGACATGAAGGCGGTGCGGTATTCCTCGTCGGTCAGCAGCTTGCGAGAGCCGTACTGCGCCGGGCGCTGCATCGGAGTGGAGCCCATCGATTCCAGGGGATAGGTGCCGCGCATGTCGGGATCGCCCCACGGGGTTTGCGGCACTCGCCAGTCGGCGGGCAGGGCAGGCGGGCGGCCCACGTCGTCCTCGGTCACCTGTGCCATTGCTGTGGGTGCGGTGCTCACCAACAATAGGGCAACTATGCCTGCGGCAAATCCTCTCATGTCCCAATTCTCCCGGATTGGTTGTGTGGCACAAACCTATCCCATCAGGCCCCCAAGTAAAGCGCGGGCGCTGTCCACAGGGGGCGCAGTTGAATTGAGGCCGCGCGCAGCTTAATTCGGGCCGATCCAACAAGGACCACCGATTCCATGACCACCCACAAGACCCGCATGCTCATCATCGGCTCTGGCCCCGCAGGCCTTTCCGCCGCGATCTATGGCGCGCGCGCCGGGATGGAACCGATCGTGGTGCAAGGCCTGCAGCCAGGCGGCCAGCTGACCATCACTACCGATGTCGAGAACTACCCCGGCTTTGCCGACGTGGTGCAAGGCCCGTGGCTGATGGAGCAGATGCAGAGCCAAGCCGAACACGTCGGCACGCGGATGATGTGGGACACCATCACCGAAGTCCATCTGGCCAATGGCTCGCCGTTCACCGCCAAGGGTGACAGCGGCGATGAATACGTGGGCGACGTGCTGGTGATCGCCACCGGGGCTGCCGCCAAGTGGCTGGGCGTTCCGGGCGAACAGGAACTGGGCGGCAAGGGCGTATCGGCCTGCGCCACCTGCGACGGGTTCTTCTACCGCGGCAAGAAAGTGGCGGTGATCGGCGGCGGCAATACTGCGGTGGAGGAAGCGCTCTACCTCACCAACCATTCGCCGGACGTAACGCTGATCCACCGCCGGGATTCGCTGCGGTCGGAGAAGATCCTGCAGGACCGATTGTTTGCCAATGAACGGATCTCGACCTTATGGAACAAGGCGGTCGAACGCTTCATGCCGGCGGAAAACGGCACGCTCGGCTATCTTGAGCTGGTCGACACGGTAACGGGCGAACGCTCCACGCTGGAAGTGGACGGCGCCTTTGTCGCCATCGGCCACGCGCCGTCGACTGAACTGTTTGCAGGCAAGCTGGAAACCGATGCCAGCGGCTACCTGGTGGTCGAACCCGGCACCCCCAAGACCGCCATCCCCGGTGTGTTCGCCTGCGGCGACGTGATGGATCAGACCTATCGCCAGGCGGTGACGGCGGCGGGCACCGGCTGCATGGCTGCGCTGGATGCCGAACGGTTCCTGGCCGCCAAGGATTTCGCCGCGAAGAAAGATGCCGTAGCGGCCGAGTAGGCGCCAACTTCCGGCAGTGCGCCGGAACTCCTTAGGGCGTAAAGCATATTGTGTCCGGCAAAAGAGCGGGCTAGGCACGGCCGCTTGGCAAGGCTTGGCTCAACACGCTTTCGGGTGCCTGCTGGAGAACACAGGATTTATGCAGCACGAACGTGTGTTGATTGCAGGCGGCGGTATTGCCGGCCTTGCCTTGGCGCTTACCCTGGACCAGATCGGCGTGCCCTGCGTGATCTTCGAGAGCGTGCGCGAATTGCGGCCGCTGGGCGTGGGCATCAATATCCAGCCCAACGCCGTGCGCGAACTGGCAGACCTCGGCATTGGCGAGGACGATATGGACCAGGTCGGCCTGCCCGCGCGCGAATGGGCGCTGGTGGGTTTGAACGGCAAGGACATCTATTCCGAACCACGCGGCAAGCTGGCGGGCTATAACTGGCACCAGTATGCGGTGCATCGGGGCAAGTTCCACCTGATGCTCTATCGCAAGGTGATCGAGCGGCTTGGGCCAGATGCGGTCAAGCTGGGCCACCAGGTGACCGGCTATCGCAAGGAAGCCGACGGATCGGTTACCGCGCTGGTCACCACGCGTGACGGCCGCCACGAGGAATTTTCCGGCGCACTGCTGTTTGGCGCTGAAGGCATCCATTCGGATGTGCGCGGGCAAATGCATCCGACACAGCCGCCAATCCACTGGGGCGGTACGATCATGTGGCGCGGGACGGCCCGCGGCGTTCCGATTCGCAGCGGATCCTCGTTCGTCGGCCTGGGGACCAGCCGTCACCGGATCGTATTTTACCCGATTTCGCAGCCCGACAAGAATGGGCTGGCCGACATCAACTGGATCGCCGAACAGACCTATGACGAAGGCCACGACTGGACCAGGTCGGGCTGGTTCCGTCCGGTCGAGATGGCAGAGTTCGCGCACGAGTTTGACGGCTTCGTGTACGACTGGCTGGATGTCCCCGCCCTGCTGAGGCAGTCCGAAGTGGCCTATGAAAACCCGATGATCGACCGCGACCCGCTGCCCACCTGGGTCGATGGACCGGTCGCGCTGCTGGGCGATGCCGCGCACCCGATGTATCCCACCGGGTCGAACGGTGCCTCGCAGGCGATTGTCGATGCCCGGGTAATCGGGCGGAACATGCTGGCGCATGGCGCGACGCCCGCCGCGCTTGCTGCCTATGACGCAGAACTGTGCCAGTCGGTCGGGCAGGTGGCGCTGCGCAACCGCGGGGCCGGGCCATTCGGCTTGCTCAACATGGTGGAAGATCGCTGCGGCGGCGTGTTCGACGATATTGATGTGGTGATCCCGGCTGACGAGCGCGCCGCGTTCATGGGCGCCTACCAGAAGGCCGCCGGGTTCGCCCGCGAAGTGCTCAACCAGGCCCCGCGCACCATTCCAGAAGGTGCCAGGGTGGCGCGGGTGCCTGCATGACCATCACGCTGGAGCACGCCTTTGATCTGGTGGTGGAACTGTCCCCGCCGTACGAAATGGGCGGCTGCAGCACCGGCACCAGGCGGATCATTCCGATTGTTGGCGGCACGGCCGCAGGGCCGCTGATCACCGGCCGCGTGCTCGATGTTGGCGCAGACTGGCAGACGGTAACCCCCAACCACGTGGCCGAACTGGATGCGCGCTACGCCATCCAGACAGCCGATGGCGCGGTGATCGAAGTAATCAGCCGGGGCATCCGCATCGCTTCGGCCGAAGTGGCCGCCAGGATCAAGGCCGGCGAGCCCGTGCCGCCATCGGAATATTACATGCGGACTGCGGTTCGCCTCGACAGCGGCTACCCCGCTTATGCCTGGGTCAATCGCTCGCTGTTTGTCGCCACCGGCGGCAAGGTGGGTGATACGGTGAACCTGTCAGTCTATCGCGTCGCCTGACGGCAGGCGGCAACCTACTTGTGGTCCGAGCGCCCGAAATCGGGCCGCGAATCGTCCTGGCCCAGTGCCACGATGCTGCGCCGGATGGCCCGGGTGCGGCTGAACATGTCGAACATCAACTCGCCATCGCCCGCCTTGATCGCTTCTCGCATGAGCGCCAGGTCGGTCAAGAAGGTGTCGAGCATGTCGAGCACGGCATCCTTGTTATTCAGGAAAACGTCGCGCCACATGGTCGGATCACTGGCGGCGATGCGGGTGAAATCGCGGAATCCCCCGGCGGAATACTTGATCACCTCGCTGCGGGTCACCTGCTCCAGATCGCTGGCGGTGCCGACGATGGTATAGGCGATGAGGTGCGGGATGTGGCTGGTAACGGCCAGCACCCGGTCATGGTGGTCGGCATCCATCGTCTCGACCATCGCGCCCAGCGATTCCCAGAAATCGACCAAGGCGGCGACCTTGGCCTTGTCGGCCCCCGGCGGCGGGGTAACGATGCACCAGCGCTGGTGGAACAGGGTGGAAAAGCCCGCATCCGGCCCGGAATTCTCGGTGCCAGCCACCGGATGCGCGGGGATGATCTCGAACCCCGGCAGGGCATCGGTCAGGGTTTCGGTGATGGTGCGCTTGGAAGAACCGACATCGCTGACCACGCAATCGGGCGACAGGTCGGCAGCAATGCTGGCGGCGGCATCGCGCATGGCACCCACCGGGACGCACAGGATCACCAGGTCTGCCCCGCGCACTGCCTGGCCCGGATCATCGAAGATCGTGTCCGCCAGGTGCCGCTCGCGGGCGCGGGCGCGGACCTTGGGGTCGGCATCGTAGCCGGTGGTGGTCACACCGTCGAGGTCGTCGCGGACAGCCAGCCCGATCGAGCCGCCGATCAGGCCGAGGCCGATAATGGCGACGCGGCGAAAAGTCATCGCGCAGCTTCCGCCATATCGCGCAGGGTGGCGGCGATGTCGTCCATTTGCTGCACCGTGCCGATCGTGATGCGCAGTGCCTGCGGCAGGCCCTGGCCCGGCAGGTGGCGCACGGCATAACCGGCAAGCGAAATCCCCTCGAACGCGGCCGCCGCAGTCAGCGCGCCTTCGAACAATACCAGCACGAAATTGGCCTCGCTTGGCACGGCGCGCAGGCCGTGGTTGCCCAGCGCCTCGATCGCGGCGACGAACCGCGCACGTTCCGTGCGGTTGTGCTGGCGGCTGGCGGTCACGAACGCCTGGTCTGCCAGCGCCGCCACTCCGGCGGCCTGCGCCCCGGTGGTGAGGTTGAACGGCCCGCGAATCCGGTTGAGGGCATCCACGATCTGCGGCGCCCCGGTGCCCCAGCCCAGCCGCTCGCCCGCCAGGCCATAAATCTTGGAAAAGGTATGGGTGACCAGCACGTTGGCATTGCCGTCAGCCAGCGCCAGCGCGCCATCGTCATCTGCCGGATCGACATATTCGGCATAGGCGCGGTCCACCACCAGCAGCACGTCCGATGGGAGTTTGGCATGCAACCGCGCCAGTTCGGCACGCGGCAGGAAGGTGCCGGTGGGGTTGTTGGGATTGGCCAGGAACACCACGCGGGTGCGGCCGGTCACGCAGGCCAGCAGGGCATCGACATCGGTGCCGAAATCCTTGTCCGGCGCCACCACCGGTGTCGCGCCGCAGCGCCGTGCGGCGATGTCGTAAACCGAAAAACCAAAGCGGACATAGGCGACCTCGTCCCCCGGTCCGGCAAAGGCCTGGGCCGCCAGATTGAGCAGTTCGTCCGATCCCGTGCCGCACACCACGCGCGCCGGATCGATCCCGTGCAACTGGCCGATGGCCGCGCGCAGTTCCACCGAGTCCGGATCGGGATAGGCCGCGCAATCTGCCACCGCCGCACGGGCCGCCATGGCCACCGGACTGGTGCCAAGCGGGTTCTCGTTGGCCGACAGCTTGACCAGCGGGCGGCCGTCGGCCGACTTCGACTTGCCCGGCACATAGGCATGGATCGCGGCGATCCATGGCTTCATCTGCGGGGCCGGTTGTGCGGGCGTGTTTATCGTGTCGTGGGTCACGGCGTGCCCCTTAACGCTTTGCGCGGCCAATTGACAGCCTGCGTGTCAGGCTCCAAGTCCTTGCCTCCCATGGCCACTGTCCTTGCTTCCAACCTGCAGACCATCACGCTCGATACGCCGCTCGCGCTCGACAGCGGCAAGTCGCTGCCCGAAGTGCGCGTGGCATACGAGACCTATGGCGCGCTGGCGGCCGACAAATCGAACGCTATCCTGATTTTCCACGCGCTGACCGGTGATCAGTTTGTGGCGGGCACCAATCCAGTGACCGGCAAGCCCGGCTGGTGGGATCGCATGGTCGGCCCTGGCCTGCCGATCGACACCAGCCGTTTCTGTGTCATCTGCGCCAACATCATCGGCGGCTGCATGGGCTCCACCGGCCCGGCCAGCCTGGCAGACGACGGGCAGCCGTGGGCCATGCGCTTTCCGGTCATCACCGTGCGCGACATGGTGCGGGCGCAAGTGGCGCTGCTGGACCAGCTCGGCGTGGGACAGCTGCACGCGGTGATCGGCGGATCGATGGGCGGGATGCTGGCGTTGAGTCTGGCGGCGCACTGGCCGGACCGCGCCGCGCGGGTGCTGGCGATTGCCACAACGGCGCGCCATTCGGCCCAGAACATCGCGTTCCACGAAGTTGGCCGGCAGGCGATCATGGCCGACCCTGATTGGAACGGCGGCGATTACTATGTGGGCGCTGGCAAAGGGCCAGAAAAGGGCCTGAGCGTGGCGCGCATGGCCGCGCATATCACCTATCTGTCCGAAGCCGGGCTGACCGAGAAGTTCGGCCGCCGCCTGCAGGACCGGGATGCAAAAAGCTTCGGCTTTGATGCCGATTTCCAGGTGGAAAGCTATCTGCGCCACCAGGGCATCGCCTTCACCAACCGGTTCGATGCCAACAGCTATCTCTATATCACCCGGGCGATGGACTATTTTGACCTGGCCGAGGAACATGGCGGCCTGCTGGCTGCGGCATTTGCCAATGCCCGGGCGCGGTTCTGCGTGATCAGCTTCGATACCGACTGGCTCTATCCCACGGCGGAAAGCCGGGCGATTGTCCATGCGCTCAACGCGGTGGCTGCGCCGGTCAGCTTTGTGGAACTCTCGGCGCCGTACGGCCACGACAGCTTCCTGCTCGATGTCCTTGCACTCGACCGCGTGGTGAAGGGCTTTATTGAATGAGCTTGCGCCCCGACCTCGCCAAGATCGCCAGCCTGGTGCCGGGCGGCGTGCGCGTGCTCGACGTGGGTTGCGGCGAGGGCGAACTGATGGACGTGCTGCGGCGCGAACGGGCGATCGACGTGCGCGGGCTTGAGATCGACCCTGAACTGGTCGAGAAATGCGTCAGCCGCGGCCTCAGTGTGGTGCAGGGTGATGCCGACCGTGATCTGGTGGAATATCCCGACGGTGCGTTTGATGTGGCGATCCTCAGCCAGACGCTGCAGACCGCCTCGCGCCCCGATTACATGCTCGACCAGTTGCTGCGCATCGGGCGGACGGCCTTCGTCAGCTTCCCCAATTTCGCCTATTGGCGCATGCGCCTGTCGCTGCTGGTGCATGGCCGGATGCCGGTTACACGGCACCTGCCGGTCAGCTGGTACGAGACCGAGAACATCCACCACGTCACGGTCGACGATTTCCGCCAGTTGCTGGCCGACAAAGGCGTGACGGTGGATGGCTGCTGGTTCTTTTCCGGTGGCCGCGAGATCGGCCCGTTAAATGCCAACTGGCGCGCCGAACACGCGGTGTTCAAGCTGAGCCGTTAGCGCGCCCGACAGGCTCCAGGCCGGATCGCCGGTCGTTGTAGCGTCGTTCAGGGAATGCCCATTCAACTCGCTGGCGCACGCCTGCATCCTCCTTGCAGCGGTCCTGATCGGCAACCGCCGGGCCTTTGTCCATGTCCTGATCCATCTGCAAGTCTTTCGGAATTCTGTTCATTGATCCCCGTATTTTTGCCTGACCAAAGTTAATCCTGGGTAAAATTGTCTGAAAACAGGGCATTTTTCGTAATGCCCCCGCTCCACCCGGTCGGCCGCCTGCCGGCTGGTGATGCGGGTGGGTTGGTCCATGATCAGGCAGGCTTTCCAGCCGGGGCAAATCATGGGATGACCGCCTGGTGGACCCGCAAAAAATCGCGGGCCGCGGGGGAGGGATGATGGAAGCAGTCCAATCAGCAGGGCAATCAGCAGGGCGTTCGACCGGCCGCTACCAGGTGCTGCTGGTGACGCTGTTGTGCATCAATTTCGGCATCCTGTTCTTCGATCGCAACGCCCTGAACTTCCTGATGCCCTATATCCAGCCTGATCTGGGGTTGAGCTATACGCAGGTCGGCCTGCTGGGATCGGCCTTGTCGCTGACCTGGGCGCTGGCGGCGATCTTTGTCGGCTGGCTGTCGGACAAGCTGCAGCGGCGCAAGATCATCATCATCATTTCGACCGTCATGTTCGCCTTGTGCTCGGTGGTGTCTGGCCTCGCCACCAGCTTTCTGATGCTGCTGGCCGCGCGCCTGCTGATGGGGCTTTCGGAAGGCGGGGTCATGCCGCTGTCCCACGCGATGGTGGCGGCAGAGGTTGATCCCAAGCATCGCGGCGTGGCGATGGGGGTGACGCAGAACCTGGGGTCCAGCCTGATGGGCTCTACCCTCGCCCCGCTGATCCTGGTGCCGATCGCGCTGGCCTGGGGCTGGCGCAATGCCTTCTTCATCGCCGCGATCCCCGGCCTTATCTCCGCCCTGCTGATCTGGCTCTATGTGATCGAGCGCAAGCTGCCGCCGCCTGCGCCGCGCGTGGCGGGCCAGCGCGCGCCGGTGATGGAGGTGCTGCGCAACCGCAACGTTATCGTCTGTTCGTTCATGGCGGTGGTGCTGGTCGCATACCTTGTCGTCACCTGGGCCTTCCTGCCGCTGGTGCTGATCCAGTTGCGCGGGATCGGCGATGGCACGGCGGCGGGCCTGATGGCGGTGCTGGGCGTGGCGAGCGCGGTGTGCAGCTTCCTCATCCCGTGGCTGTCGGACATTTATGGGCGGCGCCCGGTGATGGCGCTGTTTACGCTGGGCGGGGTGATCCTGCCGCTGGGCGCGCTGTATTATGACGGTCCGGCGCTGGTGCTGGGCATGATCTTCTTTGCCGGGTGGATGTTCAACGGCATCTTCCCGATGTTCATGGCCACCGTGCCGGTCGAGAGCGTCAGCCCCGGCCAAGCGGCGACCGCGATGGGCATCGTGATGGGCGTGGGCGAGATCCTCGGCGGCGTGATCGCCCCAAGCCTGGCGGGTCGCCTGTCCGATATATATGGCTTGCAGGCGGTGTGCTGGCTGCTCGCCGCGCTGGCCGTGATCGGCGCGATTGCCGCCCTGTTCCTGCGCGAGACCGCCCCGCGCATTGTCGCCCGCCAAACCGGAGTACCCGCATGATACGCCCCGAACTTCGACCTGACCCTGCCGACGAACTGGCCATTATGGACCTCTTCGCCCGCTACTACCGTGCGCTCGATGTGGGCGACACCGAGGGCTACCTCGATTGTTACACCACTGACGGCGAGGCGGTGGAGGAGAGCGAGGCGCGTGGGATCGAGATCTGCAAGGGGCGCGACGAAATCCGCACGCTGGTGCTGAAGTTCCACGACCGGGCGGACTTCCCCGGCCACCAGCACCGCTTCTCCAACCTCATCTTCAACCCTGCGGGGGAGGGACAATGGGAGGTGCTGAGCTACGCAATGTCCACCGTGTTCCACCTCGGCGATCCGCCGCAGGTCACCTGGTGCGGCCACGTGCGCGACATTGTCGCGCAGGAAAACGGCGTCTGGAAGATTGCGCGCAAGGAAATCCTGCCGTGGGCGGGCAAGGTGCTGGAGCGGTTTGGGCGGGGGTGAGCGGGCGACGTCTGCTAATCCGCGTCGATCAGTTGTTCCGCAGTTTATTCTCTTTCAGCGAGCCATTCGTTTGAAATTTTGAACGCGCTGTCGAGAGTTTCTGACAGGTCGGATACAGACGTCGGATATTCTTCGCTTCTGCTGAGACGTGACAAACCTTGGCGAAGCTGTCCAATACGGACGACTGTACTTCCGAGCTGTGGAGCATCGACCGCGATCTGCACCCTGTCTTCTCGTTCTGGCTTTAAGTAAAATGCCCGAACTTCAGTGTCCTGGTATTCGGAGTACCAATGCACTGCGTTGGTCATCGCCCAACCAGAAAGAATAGGGTCGATTTCTCGAAACTGGCTCATGCCGGAGCTTTTCCGCCGCCACCACTCACGCAAATCACACTGTCATCCCGCGCCAGGCACCACAGCGATAGCCCCGCCGCCTCGGCCCGCTCCACCGCCATGCTGGTGGGCAGCGAGATGGTGACCAGCGTGGTCGCCCCGGCGCGGACGGCTTTTTCGACGATCTCATACGAACAGCGCGCGGTGGAGAGGATGAAGCCGCCTTGCATCGGCAATCCCTTGCCCGCCATTGCGCCGACCAGCTTATCCATCGCGTTGTGGCGGCCAACATCCTCGCGCACGCAGACGATGCGGCCGCCGCTGTCGGCATAGGCGGCGGCGTGGGCGGCGCCGGTGGCGCGGCTGAGGGGCTGGTGATCGCGCAGCTGGCCCAATGCGGAGAAGATCGCCTGCGGCTGGATCGCGGTGTGGGCGGCAACTGGCGGGAGGGGCCGCGCCACGGCTTCGAGGTTCTCGATCCCGCACAGCCCGCAGCTCGATTCCGCCACGCGGGTGCGGACCCGGTCGGTCAGCTTGTCGATGCCGAGGCCGGAAAGCTGGGCGCGGACGATCCAGCCCTTCTCCACCTCCGCCACATCGAGGTCCGCCACATCGGCGGGCGATTGCGCCAGCCCTTCGGTCAGCGCGAAGCCGAGCGCGAAATCGGGCAGGTCGGCGGGTGTCGCCATCATCACCGCATAGGCGAGGCCGTTGAATTCCAGCGCCACGGGCACTTCGGGCACCCATGCGCGCTGAACCGGGCGCGATGTGCCCGCAGCGGTGAACTCCACCGGCTCACCCGGCGTCGTTATGGCCCACCTCGTTGACGCGGTTGAATTCGGTCCCGCCCGATTGCGGCGTGGGCGTTCCGCCTGCAGCCAGCAGGGTGATCGCCTTGCCGGCGATGTCGCCCAGCGACGCACGATCATCGGCAAAGATCGCCGCCTTCATCCGCGGGTCCCAGAACTTGCGGATATGGTCTGCCGTGGCGAGCACGGCGTCATCATGGCCGATAGCGGCATAGTTGATGCCGATCTGGTCGGCCATGCGGCGCAGTTTGGCGATATCCATTATTCCGCAGGCTCCATCTCGGCAGCGCCTTCGGGTGTGGGATGGGCGATGCGGCGCGCGCGGGTGGACAGGGCTTCATACTCTTCCTGCCATTCGGTCGGGCCGTTGCTGGCTGTCACTTGCACCGCTGTCACCTTGTATTCGGGGCAGTTGGTGGCCCAGTCCGAATTGTCGGTGGTGATGACATTGGCTTGCGTCATCGGGTGGTGGAAAGTGGTGTAGACCACGCCCGGCGCCACGCGATCGGTCACCTGCAGCCGCAGGGTGGTTTCGCCGGCGCGGCTGGCCAGCTTGGTCCAGTCACCATCCTTCAGGCCGCGGTTCTCGGCATCGGTGGGGTGCATTTCCAGCAGGTCTTCCTCGTGCCACAAGACGTTCTGCGTGCGGCGGGTCTGCGCGCCGACGTTGTATTGCGACAGGATGCGGCCGGTGGTCAGCAGCAGCGGGAAGCGCGGACCCGTGCGTTCGTCGGTGGGGATATATTCGGTTACCACGAACTTGCCCTTGCCGCGCACGAAGCCTTCGACATGCATGATCGGGCTGCCTTGCGGTGCCTTTTCGTTGACCGGCCACTGCAGCGGCTCGCCGCTGTCGACGCGTTCCCACGACACACCGGCAAAAGTGGGCGTGAGGCGCGCAATCTCGGCCAGGATTTCGCTTGCATGGGTGTAGTTCCAGTCGCAGCCGATGGCATTGGCCAACAGCTGTGTCACTTCCCAATCTTCGTATCCGTTGGCCGGATCCATCACCCGGCGGACCGGCTGGATGCGCCGTTCGGCATTGGTGAACGTGCCGGTCTTTTCCAGGAAGGTCGAACCCGGCAGGAACACGTGCGCGTAATGGGCGGTCTCGTTCAGGAACAGGTCGTGCACGATCACCAGATCCATCGCGGCCAGGCCGGCGGACACGTGGTGGGTGTCCGGGTCGGACTGGAGGATGTCCTCGCCCTGGATGTAGATCGCCTTGAAGCTGCCATCGACCGCAGCATCGAGCATGTTGGGGATGCGCAGGCCCGGTTCGGCATCCAGCGTCACGCCCCAGTCGTCCTCGAACAGCTTGCGCGTGGCGCCATCCGAAATGTGGCGATAGCCCGACAGTTCGTGCGGGAAGCTGCCCATGTCGCAGGCACCCTGCACGTTGTTCTGCCCGCGCAACGGGTTCACGCCCACGCCGCGGCGGCCGATGTTGCCGGTGCACATGGCAAGGTTGGCAATCGCCATCACGGTGCTGGAACCCTGGCTGTGTTCTGTCACGCCCAGGCCATAGTAGATCGCGCCGTTGCCACCGGTGGCGAACAGGCGGGCGGCTGCGCGCAGCTCCCTGGCAGGCACGCGGGTAACGGCTTCGAGGAATTCGGGGCTGTGGCGGTCATCTGAAACGAACCGCGCCCAATCCTCGTACTCGTCCCAGTTGCAGCGTTCCTTGATGAAGGCTTCATCCGCCAGCCCTTCGGTCACGATCACGTGGGCGATGCTGGTGAGCACGGCCACGTTGGTGCCGGGCTGCAGCGGCAGGTGGTGCGCGGCTTCGATGTGCGGCGAGCGGACCAGGTCAATCCGGCGCGGATCGATCACGATCAGCTTGGCACCTGCCCGCAGGCGCTTCTTCATGCGGCTGGCGAACACCGGGTGGCCGTCTGTCGGATTGGCGCCGATCACCAGGATCACGTCGGAATCCTCGACCGAATCAAAATCCTGCGTGCCGGCGCTGGTGCCGAAGGTGGTCGAAAGGCCGAAGCCGGTGGGCGAGTGGCACACGCGGGCGCAGGTATCGACGTTGTTGGCGCCAAAACCCGCGCGGATCAGCTTCTGCACCACGAATACGTCTTCATTGGTGCAGCGGCTGGAGGTGATGCCGCCCAGCGCGCGCGGGCCATGTTCGGCCTTGATCGCCTTGATGCGGTCGGCGGTGAAGCCGATGGCTTCGTCCCAGCTAACTTCGCGCCACGGCTGGTCGATGCTCTCGCGGATCATCGGTTGTGTGATGCGGTCGGCATGGTTGGCATAGCCCCAGGCGAAGCGGCCCTTGACGCAGGAATGCCCGTGGTTGGCCTTGCCATCCTTCCACGGCACCATGCGGACCACCTGTTCGCCGCGCATTTCGGCGCGGAAGGTGCAGCCCACGCCGCAATAGGCGCAGGTGGTGACCACGGCCCGTTCGGGCTTGCCGATGGCCTTGACGCTCTTTTCCTGCAGCGTGGCGGTGGGGCAGGCCTGGACGCAGGCTCCGCAGCTGACGCATTCGCTGGACATGAAGTCATCCACCGTCTGCCCGGCGCTGACCATCGAGGCAAAGCCGCGGCCATCAATGGTGAGGGCGAAAGTGCCCTGCACTTCGGCGCAGGCGCGCACGCAGCGGCTGCAGACGATGCATTTGCTGGCATCGAAATCGAAATAGGGGTTCGACACGTCGGTGCTGAGGCCGAGGTGGTTGTCACCCGCATAGCCATAGCGCACATCGCGCAGGCCCACGTTGGCGGCCTGGTCCTGCAGTTCGCAATCGTTGTTGGCGCTGCAGGTCAGGCAATCGAGCGGGTGGTCGGAGATGTACAGCTCCATCACGCCCTTGCGCAGCTTGGCCAGGCGTTCGGTCTGGGTCTTGACCTTCATGCCCGGGGCAACCGGCGTGGTGCAGCTGGCGGGAGTACCGCGCGCGCCTTCGATTTCCACCAGGCACAACCGGCACGAACCATAGGCCTTGACGTTATCGGTGGCGCACAGCTTGGGGATGTCACCGCCGATTTCGGCTGCCGCGCGCATCACGCTGGTGCCCGCCGGAACGGTGACTTCGCGCCCGTCGATGGTCAATGTGACCGTGTCGGTGGACTTGGCTTCGGGTGTCCCGAAATCCTTCTGGCGTTCGTATCCCATCACTTTTGCTCCAACGCGGCGAGATCCGCCGGGGTATTGATGTTTGCAGGTGCAGATGCAGCAGTCACAGCCCGTGCATCCACGGACTTTGCAAAGGCCAGCATCGAGTGGCGTCCTTCACTCTGGAGGAGCGCCTTGACCGCATCTGCGGCCTCTGTCTTCCAATGGCCGATTACCGGCTGGCTGGCAAGATAGGCCGAAGGCGGTGTCAGGTCTTCCAGCAGGTTTTGCGGCAGGTCCACACTGTCCACGCCGCAGCTTAGCACGCTGGCGTAACCGTGGGCCTTTGCATGGATCAGGCCGGCGGCGATCCCGCCCAGCGGACCCATCTGCGCGCGCGGCCAGTCGGGGATGCATTCAACCTCGGATCCAGCCGGGCCTTCGCTGCGCCCGGCGATCACCACCGTGCTGCAGAATGCCGACAGTGCATCTACCGCGCGGGCGAGCAGGGTCTGCCCGTCCAGCGCGGCCATGGCCTTGTCGCTGCCGAACCGGGAGCTGAGCCCGCCTGCAAGGACAACGCCCAGTACGGTCATTCGGCGTCCGCCATGACCGTGGCATCGGGCGCGAAATCCTGCGGCCAGTTCTTTAGCGCGCTCATCACCGGATAGGGGGTGAAGCCGCCCAGCGCGCACAGGCTGCCGAACTTCATCGTCTCGCACAGGTCTGTCAGCAGCTCGATTTCTTCGGCCGTGCTGCGGGCGACCGTCTTCTTGGCGTTGTGCATTTGCGGGGCCAGTTCGATCACATCACGCTGGCGGCCGCCATCACGGATGCGGTCGATCAGTTCGACCCCGCGGGTGCTGCCGATGCGGCAGGGGGTGCACTTGCCGCAGCTTTCAACGGCGCAGAATTCCATCGCAAACCGCGCCATCGCGCCCATGTCGGCGGTGTCGTCAAACACGGTGATGCCAGCGTGGCCGATCAGCGCATCGGCTGCGGCATAGGCTTCGTAATCGAACGGAATGTCGAACTGGTCGGGGTGGAGGTAGGCGCCCAGCGGCCCGCCGACCTGCACGGCCTTGACCGGACGGCCGCTTTCGGTGCCGCCGCCGATGTCGTTCACCAGTTGGCCCAGCGTGATGCCGAAGGCTACTTCGTACAATCCACCATGCTTGATGTTGCCGGCCAGCTGGATCGGCATGGTGCCTTTCGAGCGGTTGATGCCGAGGCTGTCATAAAGACTCGCGCCGCCTTCGGTCAGGATGTGTGGAATGGCGGCCAGGGTCAGCACGTTGTTGACCACCGTGGGCCGGCCCATGAAGCCTTCCAGCGCGGGCAGCGGCGGCTTGGCGCGCACTTCGCCGCGCTTGCCTTCAAGGCTGTTGAGCAGCGAGGTTTCCTCGCCGCAGACATAGGCGCCTGCACCCACGCGCACTTCGCACTGGAACGGCGCGATCAGGTGCGCGCATTGCGCCAGCGCGGCATTCAGCTTGGCAATCGCATCGGGATATTCGCTGCGGACGTAGATGTAGCCCTGGCTGGCGCCGACGGCCTCGCCGGCAATGGTCATGCCTTCGATCAGCTGGAACGGATCGCCCTCCATCACCATGCGATCGGCAAAGGTGGCACTGTCGCCTTCATCCGCGTTGCATACGATGTACTTCTGGCTGCCAGGGGCGGCGGCCACGGTCTTCCACTTGATCCCGGCGGGGAAGCCTGCACCACCACGGCCACGCAGGCCCGATGCCAGCACTTCGGCCACGATGGCTTCAGGCCCGATGGCGCGGGCGCGGGCGAGACCGGCAAAGCCGCCGGTCGCCTGGTAATCATCGAGGTTGGTCGGGCGGGTTTTGCCGGCGCGGGCGAAAGTCAGCCGCTGCTGGCCAGCAATGAACGGATGGTCTGCAATCACGCCGATGGACTTGGCGCTCGACCCGTCAAGGATCGTATCGACATCGGCCAGCGTGGCGGGGCCGAAGCCGGTACCGCCCACATCGACCATCGGTTCGAGCCATTGCATACCCCAGCTGGATACGCGGTGCACCTCGTGGCCCTTGGCGGCAAAGGCGCGGGCCAGATCATCGGCCCCAAGCGCGCGGGCCAGGGCATCGTCGGAAATCTTGATAAGCATCAGGCGTTCTCGATCACTTGGGCGAGCTTTTCAGCATCGAGCCGGGCGTATAGCGCATCGCCCACGCGGGCATTGGGTCCGGACGAGCACAGGCCGAGGCAATAGACGGTGTGCAACTTGACCCGTTCACCGGCTGCAGCCTTGGCGCTGGCCATCAGGGCTTCGACACCGCGCGACTTGCAGGCTTCGGCCCGGCAGATCTGCACCACGGGGCGCGGGTCGGCGGTGGCGGTGAAATCATGATAGAAGCTCACCACGCCGTGCACATCGGCGCGGCTGAGGTTAAGTGCGAGGGCGATGACCGCCTCTGCCTCCACATCAACGCAGCCGAATTCGTGCTGCACATCGTGCAGGATGGGCAGCAACGGCCCTTCGCGGTGGCGGTGTTCGGCGACGATTTCGCCGATGCGATGTTCCTTGGTAGTCATGTGTTCAGGTTTCCTGCCAATTTTTTGGCCAATTTTGCGGCATGCCAGGCGATATGGTCGGCCATAAAGGTCGAGATGAAATAGTACGAGTGGTCGTAACCGTCCTGCATGCGGATGGTGGCGGGCATTCCGGCCTTCGTCGTCGCATCAGCCAACAGGTGGGTTTTCAACTGACCCTCGAGGAAATTGTCCGCCGTTCCCTGGTCAACCAGCAGGTCGGGCAGGCGCGCGCCGTCTTCGATCAGGGCGCAGGCATCGTATTGCCGCCACGCGTTGCGATCAGGGCCGAGATAGCCGCCCAGCGCCTTTTCGCCCCACGGGCAATTGATCGGCGACACGATCGGCGAAAACGCACTGGTCGAGGCATAGCGACCGGGATTGCGCAAGCTGATGGTCAGCGCGCCGTGGCCGCCCATCGAATGCCCGGTGATGCCCTGGCGCGCCATATCCGCCGGGAAATTGGCCTCGATCAGGGCTGGCAACTCGTTCTCGATATAGTCGCGCATGCGGAAATTTGCCGCCCACGGATTTTCCGTGGCATCGACATAGAAGCCTGCGCCCTTGCCGAAATCATAGCCTTCGTCATCCGCCACAGCATCACCGCGGGGGGACGTATCGGGGGCGACGAAGATGATCCCGGCCTTGGCGCAAGCCGCGCGATATTCACCCTTTTCCATCACGTTGGCATGGGTGCAGGTGAGGCCCGAGAGATAGGTCAGCACCGGCAACTTCGTTCCGGGCGCGTGGTCCGGCACGAACACGGCAAAGGTCATCGCCGTAGCCGTGGTGGTGCTCTGGTGCGTGTACACGCCCTGAGTGCCGCCATGGCTGCGAACGGTGCTGATGGTTTCCAGGGTCACAGGATCAGGCCACCGCGTGCAGAGCGCACAACTTATGGCCGGTCGGATCGCGCAGGTAGGCCAGGTACAGCTTGCGGGTGCCGAAATCGCGCAGGCCGGGCGGGCTTTCGATTGCCGTGCCACCGGCGGCCACGCCTGCGGCATGCCAGGCATCGCACTGCTCGGGGCTGTCGAAGGCAAAGCCGATGGTGTTGCCGTTGGCTACGCTGGCGGGTTCGCCGTTGATCGGCTTTATCGCGATGAACAGGCCGCCGTTGTATTCGTAGCGCACCCGGCCGCGGGCCTCGTCTAGCGCACCCGCCTCACCGCCGACCGCGGTAAACACCGCGTCGTAGAAGCGCTTCGAAGCGTGCAGGTCGTCGGTGCCGACCATGTTGTGGCTGTACATGCCGCTCAACCTTCCACGTTTATGGTGAAGGCGCACAGCTTGTTGCCCACCGGATCGCGCATATAGGCGCCGTACATCGGCTGCGGGCCGTAATCGCGCCGCCCCGGCTCGCCATCGCAAGTGCCGCCATTGGCCAGGCCGGCGGCATGCCATGCATCCACCGCAGCCGGGTTTGCTGCCTGGAAGCCGATGGTGCCGCCGTTGGCATGGGTGGCAGGTTCGCCATCCCGCGGCTTGCCCAGACCGAACATGCCGGTCTGGGGCGAGCCGTAGAACGCACCGTTATCATGATGCTGGCCGGTAACGCCAAGTGCGCCGAAGGTGGCATCATAGAACGCCAGGCTTTGCGCCTTGTCGTTCCAGCCGATCATCACATGGGTGAACACCGCAGGATTATTCCTTGGGACCGGTGTTGGCGGTGAAGGCGCAGATCTTGTGGCCATCGGGATCGCGCAAATAGGCTCCGTACATGTTGCCGGGGCTGTTGGCGCGGAAGCCGGGTTCGCCATCGCTGGTGCCGCCATTGGCCAGGCCGGCAGCGTGCCAGGCATCAACCATGGCATAGTCGGCTGCCTTGAAGCCGAACGTGAAGCCGTTCATGCAGGTCGCCGCTTCGCCATTGGCGGGCTTGGCAACGATGAAAGTGCCGCCGTCGCCAGCGTAGCCGCTACCGTGCGGCAGCGGGAAGCCGTGATGGCCCAGCACGCCCATGACGGCATCATAGAACTTGCGGCTGGCATCAATGTCATTGGTGCCGACAAATACGTGGTTGAACATGGCAGGCTCTCTCCTTTGGGCGAATCCCTGACGGGTCCGCAGTCCTCACTTCATCACATAGCCGAATTTTTCGGCCTTGTGAAATGTTGAAACGCGTCAATCGGCAATGCCAGCGCGGCAGCGTCGGCTACGGTGCTGGCATCGGCGAAACCAGATGGACCTTAGAACACCACCACGCTGCGGATGCTGGTGCCCGCATGCATCAGGTCAAACGCGGTGTTGATCTCTTCCAGGCCCATCACGTGGGTGATCATGGAGTCGATCTCGATCTTGCCGGTCATGTACATGTCGACGATCTTGGGCACATCGGTGCGGCCCTTGGCTCCGCCAAATGCCGTGCCGCGCCAGTTGCGACCGGTCACCAACTGGAACGGACGGGTGGCGATTTCCTTGCCCGCTTCGGCCACGCCGATGATGATCGAGGTGCCCCAGCCGCGATGGCAGGCTTCCAGCGCAGTGCGCATCACTTCGGTGTTGCCCGTGGCATCGAAGGTATAATCGGCCCCGCCATCGGTCAGCGCCACGATGGCCGCCACGGTATCCTCACGGCTCATGCCGCGGGTGTTGAGGAAATCGGTCATGCCGAAGCGGCGGCCCCATTCCTCGCGATCGGGGTTGATGTCCACGCCGATGATCTTGTTCGCGCCAGCCAGCCGCGCGCCTTGCAGCACGTTGAGGCCGATGCCGCCCAGGCCGAACACCACCACGTTGTCGCCCACCTGCACCTTGGCGGTATTGGTGACAGCGCCAACGCCGGTGGTCACGCCGCAGCCGATATAGCAGGCCGACTGGAACGGCGCGTCTTCGCGGATTTTGGCGACAGCGATTTCCGGCAGCACGGTGAAGTTCGAGAAGGTTGAACAGCCCATGTAGTGAAAGATCGTCTGGCCCTTGTAGCTGAACCGGCTGGTGCCATCGGGCATAAGCCCTTTCCCTTGCGTGGCGCGGATCGCGGTGCACAGGTTGGTCTTGCCGGAAAGACAGGATTTACACTGGCGGCATTCCGGCGTGTAGAGCGGGATCACGTGATCGCCCGGCTTCACACTGGTTACGCCTGCGCCAACTTCGCGCACGATCCCTGCGCCTTCATGGCCCAGCACCGAGGGGAACAGCCCTTCGGAATCCAGCCCGTCCAGCGTGTAGGCATCGGTGTGGCACACGCCGGTGGCCATGATTTCCACCAGCACTTCGCCGGCCTTTGGCCCTTCGAGGTCAAGCTCGACAATTTCGAGCGGCTGCTTGGCTTCGAATGCAACGGCGGCGCGGGTCTTCATCGGGAATCCTTTTCGTTACATATGAGAATTATTGCGGCCCTAATGAACTGGAGGTGCGCGCTGCGCTACCCCCAGTTCATCCTCTTTGTTCAGCCGGCAGATTTCTCAGCCATCACCTCGTCGCCGTCACGTTCCGGCAGCATCAGGAACAGCACCAGACTGGCAATCGAACCCAGCGCCATGATGCAGGATACGGTCAGCAACTGGTCGTCCCCCAGCCAGCCGAACAAGGCGCCCGCCAGCAGCGGACTGCCCGCCGCGCCCAACCGGCCCACGCCCAGCACAAAGCCGGTGCCGGTGGCACGGGCATAGGCGGGGAAACCGCGCGCATAGGCGGCGTAATATCCGCTGATGGCCGCATTGGTGAAGAAGCCGGCGATCATCGTGGCCATCTGCCACGCGCCCAGCGTGTCGCGGCCCGTCCCGAAATACGCCACCATGATCGCGCCGATCAGCAGCATCAGCGCGGTTGGCCACCTGATACCGAGGCGTGCCATCACGAAGCCAAACAGCGCGCTGCCCAGGAACCCACCGACATTGGCATAGGTCAGCACCGTGGCCGCGTCCGCAGGGGCATAGCCCGGCGGATAATCGGACACGATCTGCACCGCGAACTTGAGGATGTAGTAGAACGTGATGCAGTGGAAGGTGTAGCCGAACGCCAGCAGCAGCGTCACCGGGCGCAATTTCGGGTTGGAAAGAATGTCGGTCACCTTGGGCTTGGTTGTGCCCGCCACGATCACCGGCAAATCGCCGATGGTCGGCTTGCCGAAAGCGCCCAGAGTGCGGTTAACACCTGCCAGGTTGCCCCTGGTCGCCTGGTAGGCCGCCGTTTCCGGCACCAGCAGCAGAATGACCGGAATGAGCACGGCGGTGACGACCGCGCCGAACAGGAACACCGCGTGCCAGCTATAGTTGGGAAGCAGCCATTCGGACGCGGCAATTCCGCCGATAATCGCGCCCAGCGGATAGCCCGCAACATAGACCGCGATGGATGCGGAGCGCCAGCGGCTGTTGGTGCTTTCGGCCACCACCGCATTGGTCGTGGTGAGCATTCCGCCGATTCCGATGCCAGTGAGGAAGCGGAAAGCGACCATTGGAGTTACCGAGGTTGCGATACTGGCCAGATACATCCCGATCGCCATGAGCACGAGGCACGCGATCATGGTGTATTTGCGCCCGTATTTGTCCGCCGCTCCGCCCAGCAGGACCGAGCCGAAGCCCATGCCCACCAATTCGGCCGACAGCACGATGCCCAGCTCTGGCCGGGAAATACCCCAATCGGCCGTAATCCCAGGAGCGGCAAACGCGCTGGACAGCACGTCGAACCCGTCGAGCGCATTGAGCAGAACCATCAGGATCACCACGATCCACTGGCGCGCTCCCATCGGCGTATCATTGATCACGGTGATGGGGTTCGTGCCCCCGGTTGCAGCTGCCATATTTCGGTCCTCTCCCGTTATGCGGCCCTCAATCGTGGATTCGGCTGAGCATTTCCACCAGTTTTTCGATTTCACCCTGTGTGAAGCGGCTTTTCAGCCAGGCTTCGTGGCTTTCGATGCATTCCTTGGCCTCGGCCAGTGCCGCTTCGCCCTGCGGCGTGAGATAGAGCGACTGCTTGCGCCCGTCGCTGCTCGACCGCTCGCGGCGCAGGTATGCGCGTTCCTGCAAGCGGTTGACGATGGTCATGGTCGTGGCCCGGTCCATCCGTAGTTGTCCGCCGACCGCAATCTGGGCGATGCCCGGATGGTCACCCACCAGCCACAGCACTGAAACCTGCTTCTGCGTCAGATCCAGCCCGGTGAAGGTTTCGGAAAAATGGCGATAGACCGCGCCGTGCGCCAGCCGGATATGGAACCCGACGATGCCGTCGAGTGCGCCGATATCTGTCTGTGATTCGTCATCATTGTCCACGATCAATGCAGGCCGATCCAAGCTTTGCTGTCCCCGTTGTGATCCCCGCAAGCCCGTATTGGGTCACGGGGCAGTCTTGCCTATTTGTTAGTAAAGCATACAATTCGGCGCAAGGAGAGGACTCAAGTCATGGCCCAGTTTCCCGATACCCCCAGTTTCACCGGCTTCAACACCCCCAGCCGGGTGGAAGCCGACATTACCGATCTGCAACACACCGGCACGATTCCCCGCGGATTGAACGGCGCATTCTACCGCGTGCAGCCGGATCCCATCTTCCCGCCGATGCTGGGGGATGACATCGCATTCAACGGGGATGGCAATATCACCCGGTTCCACATCCACGACGGGCAGGTCGATTTCAAGCAACGCTATGCCAAGACCGCCAAGTACAAGGCGGAGAAGGCCGCCGGACGCGGCCTGTTCGGCAACTACCGCAATCCGCTGACCGACGACCCCAGCGTCAAGGGCGTGATCCGGTCCACCGCCAACACCAATGCCTGGATTTATGCCGGCAAGCTGTGGGCAATGAAGGAAGACAGCCCCGCGCTGATCATGGACCCGGTGACGATGGAGACCGAGGAATTCGAAACGTGGGACGGCGCAATGAAAAGCCAGACCTTCACCGCGCACCCCAAGATCGATCCGGTCACCGGCAACATGGTGGCCATCGGCTATGCCGCATCCGGCCTGTGCACCGATGATGTGAGCTACATGGAAATCGCGCCCGATGGTTCGCTGGTGCGCGAGAAGTGGTTCAAGGTGCCGTACTATTGCATGATGCACGATTTCGGCATCACCGAGGATTACCTGGTGCTGCACATCGTGCCGTCTGTCGGTAGTTGGGAGCAACTGGAGCAGGGCAAGCCCGCCTTCATGTTCGACACCACCAAGGAGGTGTACCTCGGCATTATCCCGCGCCGCGATGACCTGAAGGACGAGGACATCCGCTGGTTCAAGCGCGACAACTGCTTTGCCAGCCACGTCCTCAACGCCTGGCAGGAAGGGACCAAGGTCCACTTCATCGTGCCGGAAGCCAAAAACAACATGTTCCCCTTCTTCCCCGACAAGCACGGCACGCCATTCAACGGTCCCGAAGCGATGAGCAAGCTGACCCGCTGGACAGTGGATATGGCCAGCAACGGTGATGCGTTCGATGAAGTGGTCCAGCTGACCGATACCGCCAGCGAATTTCCCCGCATCGATGACCGGTTCACCGGGGTGAAGAACCGCTATGGCTGGGGTCTGGAAATGGACATGCGCCGCCCGTGCGAGTTGAAGGGCGGCAGCGCCGGAGGCTTCCTGATGAACTGCCTGTTCCTGAAGGACCTTGAAACCGGCGGCGAACAGCATTGGTGGTGCGGGCCAGTTTCCAGCCTGCAGGAACCGTGCTTCGTACCCCGCAGCAAGGATGCGCCGGAAGGTGATGGCTGGATCGTGATGGTCTGCAACCGGCTGGAAGATCACCGCAGCGACCTGCTGATCTTTGATGCGCTGGAAATCGACAAGGGCCCGGTCGCCACGGTGCAGGTGCCGATCCGCTTGCGCTTCGGCTTGCACGGCAATTTCGCCCGGGCAGAAGAGATCGGGCTGGATGTGAAGATCGCCGAACCGGCATAAGCCGGACGGCATAAGAGGGGATCACGAATGGCAAGATGGACGGCGGCGCTGATGGCGTTGGCGCTGGCGGGTTGCGCGGCTGCAGGCGAGGATAGTCCTCCCGCAGCCGGCTCGGTCCAATTCACCGAAGCAGAAACGTTCGGCAGCCTGCCGCCGTCCGCCGCTACCATCGCCATGCGATGGCAATTGCTGAACCCGGATGTGAATGCCTTCACCTTCCGCAATACGCATGATGTGTTTGCGTTCCGCACCGTGGCTGCCCCTGCCGAGGCGCGCGAACTGGCGCAGGGGCAGGCCATGGCGCTGCCCGCCGCGATGGTCGATGGGGCCGAGGCTGATTATGCGGCCTGGGCCGATCGCACATTCACCAATGCCTTCATGGTGCTGAAGGATGGCGCGGTGGTGTTCGAAGACTATCGCAACCGGATGACGGCCGACACGCCGCACATCGCCTTTTCGATGACCAAGACCATTACGGCCATGCTGATGGGCCAGGCGCTGGAGCGGGGGGAGATCGACAGCCTTGACGATCTGGCCAGCAAATATGTCCCCGCGCTGGCGACAGGGGCCTATGGCCGCGCCACCTTGCGCAACATTCTGGAAATGCGCAGCGGCGCGGATATTGACGAGCGCTATGATTTCGGGGCTAATCCCAGCCTGGCGGCGCAGATCCACGAAACCGCGATCATCCGCAACGAACGCCGGTTTGCCGATTTTGCCGTTGGCCTCGGCTCGCGCACCGATCCCGGGTCAACCTTCAACTACGCCACTCTGGATACTGCGGTGCTGGGGCATGTGCTGGAACAGGCGACCGGCCAGCGGTTCGAAGACCTGATGCAGGACCGCCTGTGGCAGCCGATCGGAGCCGAACACGACGGGCATTTCCTGGCCGATGGTCCGGTCGGAACCGGACGCGCACTGAACGGCATGGGCTTCAACGCCACCTTGCGCGATTTTGCGCGGCTGGGGCAATTGATGCTGGATGATGGCATGGTGGGCGAAACCCGCGTGCTGCCTGAAGGCTGGGTGGGGCAGATGACCGCGATGAAGCCCACCGGCGCACCGGCTGGCGCGGGCTTCCCCGGATATGGATTCCAGACCTGGCAGGTCGATGCCGAGGCCGGTGCCTATTCTGCCGTCGGCCTGGCCGGACAGTGGATCTATGTCCATCCGTCCACCCGCACGGTGATCGTCAAGTTGAGTTACCACCCGCCTGTCGAACCCGAATGGCTGACACCCGAAGTGCTCGGCTATTTCGCCCGCGTGGCCAACGCTGACTGAGGCAATAGTGAAGACCTCTAGCGGCGTCCCTAGCGGCGTCCTTGCATCGCCCGGATACCAGCTGGTTCGCCGCCGCTGTGATCGGGTGGTATAATCTCGTGATCGGCATAGTGCTGCCGACCCATGACCAACCCGTCGACCGCTCCATCCACCTGTTCGGTGGCAAAGCGGTCCAGTTCGATTTCGGGCGCGGAGAGATCGGCCGCCTTGGCCTGTGACCGGTTGCGGGTGCGCATCAGCCAGACCATGAGGACGAAGGGGGCCACGAGCCCGAGAAGAAAAACGATTTCCGCCATGACCTTGGCCTCCGCCGGTGCAGGTTGAGCACCAGGTTATTGATTGCGCCACACAGTTGGATGAAACAAGCCCCGATGGGAACAGGAGTAGCCATGATCAAGCCAGAACTCGAATTCGTCTATGAAGCCAGCGGCGATCTGGAGCCCCCGCGCGAAATCGGCCCGGTGGTCGATGGCACGCGGCGGATCATCCCGATCACGGCCGGCGGCTATGTGAAGGGGCCGCTCATTTCGGGCAAGCTGATGGGCAACAGCGCCGATTGGCAGCTGACCCGGCCTGACGGGGTGACCGTGGCCGATGCGATCTATGCGATAGAGACCGATGATGGCGCGCTGATCCAGATCCGCAACAAGGGCCTGCGGCACGGTCCGCCCGAGGTGATGGACCGCCTGCGGCGCGGCGAAGAGGTGGACCCGGCCGAATACTATTTCCGCACCGTGCCCGAATTCATCGCGCCGATCGGCCCTTATGACTGGTTGAACCGATCGATCTTCATTTGCAGCGGCGCGCGCTATGCCAGCGGTATCAAGCTGTGGGTCTGGCGGGTGCTCTGATACACATTAAGGCAGTTTGCCGTATTTACAGGAACACCTGGTGCCCTCATCCTTTGTCCTTACTGGATCAAGGAGATTTTCCATGCGTTTGACTGTTGCCCTCGCCGCCATCCCGCTGTTCGCCCTGGCCGCCTGCGGCGGGTCTGAACCGGCTGACGACGCCGCCATGGACGACGATGCGGCCATGACGGATGCCGGTGCTGCCCAGAGTGCAGTGGCCACGCTGCTTGATGCGACGGGCAATGAAGTCGGCACGGTAACCGCCACCGGCTCTGGCGGCGGGGTAACGATCGACCTTTCGGTGAGCGGTATGGAACCCGGGCTGCGCGGCGTCCATGTCCATGAAACCGGTGCCTGCACTCCCGATTTCGCAGCTGCCGGTGGCCACTGGAACCCCGAGACGATGATGCACGGCCTGGAAGGCGATGACGGCCAGCACGCGGGCGACATGCCCAATCTGGAAGTGGCCGCCGATGGCACCGGAACGCTCAGCTATATGCTGGCGATGGAAGCCAGTTTTGAAGGCCTCATGGATGGCGATGGCTCCGCCTTTGTCATCCATGCCGGCGAGGATGACCAGGTAACCGATCCTTCGGGCAACAGCGGTGACCGCATCGCCTGCGGCGTATTCGCCGCAGGCTGATGAAGTTCTGACAAGTTGTGCTCCCGCGCGGCTGTGGCCAGTTGGCCTAGCCGCGCGGTTTGCGCGGCTTGTTGTTGAACGGATCGCTGCCGCCACCTGCAGGCCTTGCGCCGCCCGAAGGCTTGCCGGCAAAGGGTTTGCCGCCGCCGCCGGAGTAGCCGCCACTTTGGCCCCCACCTTGACCAGGCCCCTTGCGATGCGGCTTGCCGGGGCCGGACCGGGTGCTGGAATAGCCGCCGGGCTTGCCGCCCGAGCTGCCGCCTGCACCGCCCCCGTATGAGCCACCGCTGGGCTTGCCGAACGGGCGCGGTTCTACCCGCGGGCCGTTGTTCGGGCGATCCTTGTACTGGCGGCGCGGGCCGCGGCTCATTTCCTCAGGTCCGCTGGCGCTACGCTCGATACCTAGCGATTCTTCACCCGCTTCGCGCTCCTGCTCGCCGGTGCGGCGGGCGGCATCGGCAAACTTGTCGGCCATGGCACGCGGGATCTGCACGAAGCTTTCGCTCGCCGCGATGCGGATTGCGCCAATCTCGTTCTTCGACACATGACCGCGGCGGCACAGGACCGGCAGGATCCATTTGGGATCCGCCCCGTTGCTGCGCCCGATATCCAGCTTGAACCACACGGTATCCTCGAATCCGGGACGGTGCCGTTCGGCCTGGGCAGCGCCGCGCGCTTCGGGCGTGTTGGCAACCAGTTCCTCGGGCTGCGGCATCTTGGCGCGGTGAGCCTGGACTAGCAGGATCGCGACTTCTTCAGGCGTGCGCTGGGCCAGCAATTGCGCTGCCAGTTCGCGATCTTCTTCCTCGGCTTCGACCGGTTCGAGCAGCTTTTCGAGCAGGCGCGCATGGTCCTGCCGGCGGATCATCTGGGCGGTTGGCGCTTCGATCCATTCAGCCTCGATTTTGGCCCCCTTCAGCATCGATTCCACCCGCTTGCGGCGCGGATAGGGGACGATGAGCACGGCCGTGCCCTTCTTGCCCGCCCGGCCGGTGCGGCCCGAACGGTGCTGCAAGGCTTCGGCATCGCGCGGAATTTCGACATGCACCACCAGCGAAACGCCGGGCAGATCGATCCCGCGGGCGGCCACGTCGGTCGCCACGCAAACGCGGGCGCGGCGATCGCGCAGGGCCTGCATCGCGGTGTTGCGTTCGGCCTGCGAATGCTCGCCCGACAAGGCCACCACGGCAAAGCCGCGTTCCTGCAACGTAGCGTGGAGGTGGCGCACCTTCTCGCGCGTGGCGCAGAACAGGATGGCGGTTTCCGCTTCGTGGAAGCGCAGCAGGTTGACCACCGCGTTCTCGATTTCCGGCGGGGACACAGTGATCGCCTGATAGGCGATGTCACCATGTCCGCGCTCGTCGCCCACGGTCGAGATGCGCAAGGCATTGCGCTGGTAGCGGCTGGCGAGGTTGACGATCTGGCGCGGCAGGGTGGCCGAGAACAGCAGTGTCCGGCGACCCTCGGGCGTGCCATCGAGGATTTCTTCCAACTCGTCGCGGAAGCCCATGTCGAGCATTTCATCCGCTTCATCGAGCACGGCAGCCCTGAGGCCGGTAAGGTTCAGCGCGCCGCGTTCAAGGTGATCGCGCAGGCGGCCCGGCGTGCCGACCACGATCTGCGCGCCGCCTGCCAGGTTGCGGCGTTCCTTGCTGGCGTCCATCCCGCCAACGCAGGTGGCGATCTGCGCGCCGGCTCCCTGATACAGCCAGGCCAGTTCGCGGGCCACCTGCAGTGCCAGTTCGCGGGTCGGGGCGATGACCAGGGCCAGCGGGCCGGAATTGCGCGGCACCTGGCCGTTTTCGTCGAGCAGGTCTTCGGCCATTGCCATGCCGAAGGCTACGGTCTTGCCCGATCCTGTCTGGGCGGAGACCAGCAAGTCGCGGCCCTTGGCTTCGGCCTCGACCACGGAAGACTGGACAGCGGTGAGTGCGGTATAGCCGCGTGCCGCCAGGGCAGTGGCGAGAACCGGCGGAAGATGGGAAAAAGGCATGGAAAAGAACGGCTTTCTGGTTGCGCCGCCAAGGGGTTGGCCGGGCGCAGGGGATCGGGCAAGCCGAATCCACCCCACGCGGAACCAGCCAGTCGGTGGCGCCCCTACACGCAAAAATCGCGTTTGGCTTGTCCCGTCATTGCGTAAAGCGCTATTCGGGCATCCTGGCAGGGGATCGAGCATGGCAAAACTGGTGCGCAGACAGCAAATGGCAAGCCCGCTGCTGGCCTTCGCCGCGACGATCGCCGTGATGTCTGCGGCGGGAATGCCCACCGCGCTTCGGGCGCAACAGGCAGACGGTTCGGCTGCACGGCAATGGATCGATCCCGCCCTGGCGGGGAGGCAGGACAGCTTGCAGTCGCTCTACCAGGATCTGCATGCCCACGCCGAATTGTCATTCCAGGAAACCCGCACCGCTGCCATCCTGGCGACCCGGATGCGCGAGCTGGGTTTCGAAGTGACCGAAGGGGTGGGGCGCACCGGCGTGGTTGCGGTGTTGCGCAACGGCCCCGGCCCTACGGTGATGGTGCGGACGGACATGGACGGCCTGCCGCTGGAGGAAAAGACCGGCCTGCCCTATGCCAGCCGCAACCGCCAGGTCCTGAACGGAGCGGAAACCTTCACCATGCACGCCTGCGGGCATGATCTGCACATGGCCTGGTGGATCGGCGCGGCCGAACTGCTCAACGCCAACCGCCAGCGGTGGAGCGGCACGCTGGTGTTCGTCGCCCAGCCGGCCGAAGAAGGTCTGGGCGGCGCGCAGGCCATGCTGGCCGACGGATTGTACGAACGCTTTCCGCGCCCCGATTTCGCCATCGCCGCCCATACCAACAATGGTCCGGCAGGCGGCGTTACAGTGAAGGATGGCATCGTCTCGTCCGGTGCCGATGGCTGGGAAGTAGTGTTTCACGGGCGCGGCGGCCACGGTGCGATGCCGAGCCAGACAATCGACCCGGTGGTGATGGGCGCGCATTTTGTGACGGACCTGCAAAGCGTAGTAGCGCGCGAACGGCCCGAGCATTCGTTCGGGGTCATTTCGGTGGGCAGCTTTCAGGCCGGCAGTGTGGCCAACATCATCCCTGACACGGCCACCTTGCGCCTGACAATGCGCGCGTTCGATCCGGCTGTCCTGGCCTTGCTCAACGATGGGATGCGGCGGACCGCGCTGGCCGCTGCCGCCATGGCGCGCGCGCCTGCGCCGGACTTGATCCACCTGGGCGGAGTTGCGCCACTGTTCAACGACAGCGATCTTGTCGCCCGGGCAATGCTGGTTCTGGAACCGGCTTTGGGCGATGACGTGACCTATGTCGCCCCGCACATGCCGGGCGCACCGCCGAGCGAGGACTTCTCGCTGTTCCTGACCGGCGAACGCCCGGTGCCGGGGCTGTTCCTCAATGTCGGAACCTATGCGCCGCAGGTGCTGGACGATTTTGCCCGGCGCGCAGAACCCGTGCCGGCCAATCATTCGCCCGAATTCGCCCCCGATCCGGCATTGGCGATTGCCCCGGGCGCACGCGCGCTGGTCCTTTCGGTCCTTAGCGTGGCGGGGACCTGACCCGTTCAGGCGATGCGGATGTCCAGCAGGCTGGGGCCGGTCTGCGAAAAGCTCCATTCCAGCGCGGCGTCCAGTTCGGCCACGCTCGTCACGGCCCGCGTGGGCAATCCCTGCGCGTCGGCCAGCTTGGTGAAATCCAGCCCTGTCAGGTCGCATCCGGGAACGTGGTTCATGCCGAATTCGCCTGAAAAGCCGGTCAGCGCGGCATAGGCGGCGTTGTTCATGATGCAAAAGCTGACATTCGCCTGCTCCTGGAACGCGGTGAACAGTCCCTGGATGGTGTACATTGCTGCACCATCACCCAGGATGGCGATGACCTTGTCGGACTGCCCCAGGGCCACACCGATCGCGCCGGGCAGCGAATAGCCCAGGCCGCCGCTGGCGCAGGAATAGAACCCGCCCTTGCGCCGGATCGGCAGGGTGACATGTTCCGGCCCGCGCGCGGTGGGGGATTCCTCCACGATTACCGCGTTATCAGGGCGCAGCGCTGCCACGCGTTTCAGCACATAGGCTGCCGTCATCTCGGGCGCGGGGTCGATCAGCTGATGGGTCTTGCCGGTGAACGGGCGGGCGGGCAATCGCTCGGCCAGCATTTCCAGCCCGGCGCGAATATCGCCCAGCACGCCGCCGCCACCCGGCAGGTTTGACAGGTGCTGCGGATCGTCGGTCAGCGCCATCAGCGCGGCCCCTTCAGGCCAGTGCGGGCCGCTGCCTTCGACATGGTAGGTGAAAACCGGCGCACCGGCGACAAGGATGGCATCGTGCGGGGCAAGCGCATCACGGATCTGGTCACGCCAGGCATTGATGAACCCGGCGAACTGTGGATGGTCCTCGGGGAAAGTCTCGCGCGCGGCATAAGGCGCGGCCCATACGCTGAGGCCGGCCTTTTCGGCCAGCGCTACGGCCGCATCCCACGCGCCGCCATTGGCCGCTCCGGTGCCGATTACCAGCGCCGGATTTTTCGCCTGGCCCAGCATGGCGGCGATGGCATCGATCCCGGCGGGATCGGGGAAAGTGCGCAAGCTGAGGCTTGGTAGCGCAGGCATTTCGCACAACCGTTCCCAGTCATCGACCGGGATCGAGACAAACACCGGACCCATCGGCGGGGTCAGCGCCACGGCAAAGGCCCGGGCCAGCGCCAGCGGCACGTCCTCGGCCCGCGCGGGTTCAATGGCGAACTTGACATAGGGGCGCGGGAATTCGGTTGGCCGTTCGGCCCCCAGGAACGGGTCATAGGGCAGGATCGAGCGCGCCTGCTGACCCGCCGTCACGACTACGGGGGCGTTGTTCTTCCATGCGGTGAACAGGTTGCCCAGGCTGTGCCCGGTCCCGGCCGAGCTGTGCAGGTTGACCAGTGCGGCGCGCCCGGTGCTGCGGGCATAGCCATCGGCCATGCCCATCACCACCGCCTCGTTTAGCCCCATCACATAGGGGAACGGCATGGCTTTCAGCATCGGCAGTTCGGTGCTGCCAGGATTGCCGAACAGGCGGTCCACGCCATAGTGGGCGAACACCCGATAGGCCGCTTCGCGCACGGTAATCTTGCTGTCGGACATGCTCAGATCGGCTCCCCACCCGCGCGTGCGCGGTCAATTATACTGTCTTCGTCCGTGCGGAAGCGCACCAGCACCGCCAGCAGCAGGACCACGATGAACGGCACCACCACGTTGATCGACAGGATCGCATTGCCCAGGTCGCCGCCGTTGCGATCGGCTACGATACCAACGAAATACGGGCCAAGGCCAAGGCCCAGCAGCGTCTGGATGATCATGTAGGTGGAAAACGTAATGCCCCGCATGCGCGGCAGCACCAGGCCCAGCATCAGCGCATAGGCAGGCGGTAGCCACAGGGTCAGGACCAGGCTGTACATGATGAAGCGCAGGTAGAAATCGCTCGCGCTTTCCGCGCTGTAGGCCCAGATGCCGAAGATCGGCGAAATGGCCAGCGCCGCCAGCACCAGCCAAACCATGCCGCGCTGTCCCATGCGGCCAGCCAGCCAGTCGGCCAGCGGCCCTGCGGCAAACGGCCCAAGGATGCCGAGGAAGGCCGACAGCAGCCCGAACTGCACGCCGGCCTCGGCCTGGGTCAGCCCGAATTCGGTGATCAGCATGGTGGGCGTAAAGGCCATCACGCCGTAATTGATCGCGGTCTGCAGGCCGCCCACCACCATGATCATGATCAGCGTGGGGCTGAGGATGACGTTGAACGCGGGCCGGTCGGTCAGCTTGAAGCTCTGGAACAGGTTCAGCACCACGAAGGCCCCGAACGCCGCCACGCCCCATTGCAGGACGTGCGGATCAAGCTGCGCGCCATACAGATCGAGCGGCGGGCGCGGCGAATAGAAGCGTGACAATTCTACCAGGCCCCAGGCGCACAGCAGGATCACCGCCAGGCTCACCAGGTTGGTCGTCCACTGCGCCCGCCCGGCATTGCGCCGCCACAGGTAAAACCAGTTGGTGCCAGGAGTGACCGAACCCAATACGTCAAAGCTGGCCTTGAACGGCGCGGGGTCTTTCGGCGTGATGATCCCGTCCATCGCCCCGCGCACCGGTTCCTTCATGCGGTAGATCAGGTAGGCCAGCGGAAAGCCGGGCAGCGATGCCACCAGGAAGGCAAACTGCCAGCCCGAAAAGCCGAACGATGCGCCGCCAGCGGCGACCCGGGCATCCCACCATTGCGATACGATCCCGCCCACTGCCATCGACAGGCCCAGCCCGATGGCAAGGCCGATGCCCAGCCCGGCCATGCCCACGCCGCGGCGGCTTTTGGGGAACATGTCGAAGATGATCGAATTGGCCGCCGGTTGCGTCGCTCCTTCGCCGATCCCCACGCCAAGGCGGCTGATCGCCAGCAGGGCAAAGCCGCTGGCAAAGGCTGAAAGTCCGGCGAACAACGACCAGCCCGCCAGGCAGATCGCCAGCAACCGGGTGCGGATCCAGCCATCCACCAGCCGCCCCAGGGGCAGCGAGAACAGGGCATAGAACAGCGCAAACACCGTGCCATAAAGCAGGCCGATCTCGGCATTGCCGATGCCCAGGTCGGCGCGGATATCATTGGCCAGGATCGACAGGATCTGCCGGTCGAGCAGGCTCATCGCCTGGGCTGCGGAAACCAGCGTCAGCGCGTACCAGGCTGCCTTGGTGATTGTGCGATCGGAAGCGGCGGGCGGGTTGGGTGCGGCAGTGCTGGCCATCGTCAATTCCCCAAGGCTTTGGCGATCGAAACGGCGATCGGCGTGGTTGGGCGGCCGGTCAGCCCGCTCAGCGTGCGGCTGTCATTTTCCAGCGCGCCGAGGCTGGTGGCATGGGCCGAATTGGCCACCACGGCAGCCACATAAGGGGGCAGGCCGACAGCTTCGAGCGACGCGGCATAGTCGGCCTCGCCCATATCGACATAGGCGATGTCCTTGCCTGCCTGCCGCCCGAGTTCGGCAGCGAAATCGGCCATGGTCCAACTGGTGTCGCCCGCCAGGTTGTAGGTTTTCCCGCCCGCGCCCGTGGTCAGGATCGCGGCGAGACCGGCGGCATAATCCGCGCGCGAGGCGGACGACACGCGGCCCGTGCCCTGCGCGCCGGTAATCACACCCATGTCCACCTGCACCGGCAAGGAGCCCATGTAGTTTTCCGAATACCAGCCCAGCCGCGCCACATCATAGGCAATGCCGCTGGCCGCCAGCATGTCCTCGGTCGCCTTGTGTTCGGCGCCCAGTTTGATCGGCGTGCTGTCTGCTGCCAGGATCGAGGTGTAGAGCATGTACGAGACGCCGGCCGCCTTGGCCGCATCGATCACCGCGCCGTGCTGGCGCGGACGCTGGCCCAGCGCGCTGCCCGAGATCAGCAGCAGCCGGTCAACCCCTGCCAGTTGCCCGGCAAGCGCTTCGGGCTGGTCATAATCGATCGCTCGCACCGCGACCCCGGCGGCGGCATGATCTGCCAGCTTGGCCACATCGCGCCCGAAAGCCACCACGTTGTCCGCGTTAGTTCGGGTCAGCAGTTCATCGAGCACCAATTTGCCAAGCTGTCCGGTGGCCCCGGCTACGCCATAGGTTGTCATGTTCGAAGTCTCTCCCGGGGTGGTCCGCTCAGGCGGGCCTTGCTTCAAGCAGGTGGTGGTTGTCTGACAGGGCAATGCTGCCTGTCAAAGCCAAATCGCCATGCGCCAGCAGCGTGGCGAATTCAGCCAGCGTGCGTTCGCGGCCGTCCCACAGCATCATGGTCATATCGCCTTGCAGGGCGATGGCATGTTCCGGCGTGGCCTCGACCCGCTCGGGCAGCAGTTTCTCGATGATGAACACTGTGCCCTGGCTCGCCCGCGCCGCCTGGCCCAGCCGTTCGACGATGCGGATCGCGTGATCATCGTCCCAGTCATGCAGGATATATTTCAGCATGTAGGCTTCGGCGTGGACGGGGAAGGGTTCGAAAAAGCTGGCTTCGACGAAGCTGGCCCGGTCGGCCACGTCTTCTGCGGCGAACAGTCGTTCCGCCCCCTGGCGGGCATGGGCCATGTCAAGCACCATGCCGCGGGCGGCAGGGGCCGATCGCAGCAGGGTTGCCAGCACCGCGCCATAGCCCCCGCCCACGTCCATGATCGTGGCAAAGCGGCTGAAATCCGCCACCTGCGCCGCCTCGGCAGCAAAGCGGCGCGAGTTGTCGACCATCGACTGGTTGAACACGGCGGCGGCTGCCTCGTCCTCGTTCAGTTCGGCAAAGCCCGAGGGGCCATATCGGCTGCCCGCCGCAGGTGCGCCGGTCAGCACGCATTCGTGCAAGGTGGCAAAGCCGGGCGATAGCCGGGTGCCGACGTGGAGCGCCATACCCTTCAGGCTTTCAGGATGGCCTGTGCGCAACCGCTGGCCCATTTCGGCCAGCGCGAAGGTGCCATCGCCCCGGTCGTCGATCAGCCCGATCGCCGCCAGCGCACGGCAGAACCGGTGCAGGTGTTCTGCATCGGCCCCGATCCGCGCTGCCAGCGTCGCCGCATCAAGCGCCTCGTCACCCAGGGCATCGGCCAGCCCCAGCCGGGCCGCCGCGACCACGGCGTGCGGCTTCCAGTAGGACGCCAGCAGCGCCCGCAGTTCGGCCTGCGCCTCGCTCACAGCTTGAACAGGCTTTCGGCATTGGTCTGGAAGAACTTGCGCTTCTGCGCGTCGCCCATGTCCATATTGTCGAGCAGGCGCACTTCATCCGGCACATACTGGTAGGGATAGTCCATCGCGTACATCACGCGGTCTTCGCCCATCACGTCCATCATCAGGCGGATGCTGGCGGGGCTGGGCAGGCCGCTGGTTGTGCCCCACAGGTTGTTGCGCAGGTAATGGTGCAGCGAATGCTGCAACGGCTTGAGCCGATCATAGCGCTGCGAGCGGACGCCTGCGTTGAACATGTAGTTGGTCCGGTCAATCCAGAACGGCAGGCCTTCGCAACCGTGGCCCAGCGCCAGTTGCAGCGAGGGGTAGCGATCAAACACCCCGGTCGTCAGCAGGCGCAGCGCGTGATAGCTGGTTTCCACGGCAAAGCCGTAAACCGCGCCGTCCAGCCCGGCTTCGGCCATGCCGCCGATCATGTTATCGGGCAGGCCCTGCGGGTGGATATACAGCGGCAGGTCCAGATCGGCGCAGGCGCGCAGGATCGGATCGAACTGCGCCTCGTCCATATAATGGCCGTGCGTGTGGCTGTTCACCTGGACACCGTGGAAACCCAGTTCCTCCTTGCCGCGCCGCAGCTCCTGCGCGGACCATTCAGGATCGAGCGGGGCGATGGCGATCATGCCGTGGAACCGGTCGGGATAGCGTTCGCAGGCCTGCTTCAGCTGGTCGTTGGCATTGCGCGCGATGCGGCGGGCCTCGCCCACATCGTGGATCGATTGCGTTCCGGGGCTGGTCAGCGCCAGCACTGCCTTGTCGATGCCCGCATCATCCATTGCGGCTATCCGCAGCGGGCCAAGGTCAAGCAGCCTTTCGCGGATGAAGGTGGTGCGTTCGCTGGCGCTGGTGCCGTAAAAGCCCCACAGAGAAACAGTGCCCTTGTCGGCCCGGCCTTCCTTGACCAGGCGCATGATCGCATCGAGCTGTTCGGCCGTGGCGAAAGCTTCTTCGGTGGCGATGCGCAGGTAACCGCGGTCACCGCCGGTCTTCAGTTCATGGGTCACGTGTGGTCCTCAGTTGCGATAGGCGGCGGGCCAGATGCCCTGCTTGCCGGGGGAAAGGATGCCAGCGGGATCAAGGCAGTCCTTGATCGTTTCGGCCAGGCGGCGCTGGGCATTGTGGTTGAAATCGTACAGCTCGGCCACGTCGTCCATGAAATCGACATGACTGCGGTATTCGCCGTAACCCAGCTTTGCCGCAGGTTCGAGCATGGCCTTGGTGGCGGCATAGGCGCTGCGGGTCTGGGCTTCGTTGGTGGTGTCGAACACGATCAGCGCCACGTGGATCATGCTGCGGCGGCCCACGATAATGGCGGACGAGTAATCGAGATCGCGTTCGCGCAGCACCTTGGCGCACAGGTCGCGAATGCCCTCGCCGTCCTTGCCGGCAATCGGCATGGCGCAGGAAAAGCCGATGTGGCCGCCATCCTCGCCGCCATACCAGCGGGTCATCCGGTCCAGCGCCATGCTGGGGATGCCGGCCTGCACGTTGTGATGCGGATTGGTGAATTCGGGCAGGTTGTGGCCGTCAAATTGTTCAAACACCACGCTGGCGCCCGGGATGGTGGCAAAGGCTGCTTCGATCTTGGCGCGGTTGTGCGCCACCACCGGCGCATCGCCCTGCACGGCAAAGCGCATCACCCAGCGCCCGAAACCTGGCGTGGCGGCAATCTTGTCGATCACCTGTTCGGGGATGGCATCGGTCCCGGTGTACCATTCCTCGCGCCCCCAGAAAGCGCTGGCGGCGCAGACCGCGTTAATGATCATCGGCTGGTTGGAGATCGTGCCGTCGATCATCAGCGGTCGCAGCACTTCGAGGAAGGTGCCGAAATGCTCTTCATTATCCAGCATGAACCAGCCGGGTGCATAGACTTCCGGCGCGTGCATCAGGGCTACGCCCATCTTGGTAACCACGCCGAAGTTGGACTGGGTGAAAATCCCGTCCCAGCTTGGCCCGGCGCTGTGCGGATAGACCAGCCAGTTGTGCGGATTGGACATGCCGCCCATTCCGGTGCGGACAATGTCGCCATTGGCCAGCACCACTTCCATGCCGCAGTGGTTGGCAAAATGGTCGCCAATCGGAGTGTAGCCCACGCCGTGCTCCAGCGCGTTGCCGATGATCGAGCCACCAGCCAGATCGGGGACCGACATCCACAGCTTTGAACCGGTGGCCTTGAGGTGTTCGTACAGATCGAAAAACCGCACGCCGGGTTCGACCAGCGCCATGCAGTTTTCCTCGTCCACCTGCAGCACGCGGTTCATCCGCCGCAGGCTCATGGTGAAGCTGCCGGAAATGCGCGGCGCGCCGCCGCCATAACCCTTGTTGCGGCCCTGGCTGCTGGTCCACACCGGCGTGCCGTGTTCGGTGGCGATCCGCAGCACTGCCTGCACATCCTCTACGCTGCCCGGCAGCAGCACCGCGCCGGGGCGATACCAATCACCCGGCGGGGCGAAGGGATCGCCGTGATCAGCCATCTGGGCCTCGTCCAGCAGGACGTGTTCGGTGCCCAGCGCCGCCTGCATCGCCGCGATGGCGGCATCAAGGCTGCCCGCAGGCAGGGTATGCTGGTCCATCAATCCTCTCCCGTTGCGATCTGATAAAACGGGGGCTTGTTACCCCTCGTGTACTGCTTTCAGTACCATGCAGGCCTTCACGCCCTCCGGCCCGTCCTCGCTGCCGTGGCCGGACCATTTGACCCCGCCGAACGGCGCATCGGCACCGCCGATCATGTGGCTGTTGATGCCCACCATCCCGGCTTCGATCTGGGCTGCCAGGCGGCGCTGGCGGGCGGCATCGCCGGTCCAGGCATAGGCGGCCAGGCCATAGGGCAGGCGGTTGGCCTCGGCGATCATCTCGGCCTCGCCCGCAAAGGAATTGATGATGGCGACCGGGCCGAACGGTTCTTCATGCATGATGTCGGCGTCCATCGGCACTTCGGACAGGACCGACGGGGCATAGAAGTAGCCCTGGTTACCCACCCGCTCGCCACCGGTGCCCAGCTTGGCACCCTTGGCCACGGCATCGCCGATCAGGCGGTCCATCGCTTCGGGGCGGCGCGGGTTGGACATCGGCCCCATGACGGTGCCGGCATCGAGGCCGTTGCCGACCACGACCTTCTTCGCGCCCTCGATAAAGCCATCGCGGAAGCGTTCGAAAATGCTTTCTTCCACAATGAAGCGGGTGGGGGACACGCAGACCTGCCCGGCGTTGCGGTACTTGCCGCCCACCGCGGTTGCCAGCGCCTTGTCGAAATCAGCATCGGCGAACACCAGCACCGGACCGTGACCGCCCAGTTCCATCGTGGTGCGGATCATGTTGTCTGCCGCCAGCTTGGCCAGGTGCTTGCCGACCACGGTAGAGCCGGTGAAGGACAGCTTGCGGATGATCGGGCTGGCCAGCAGGTGGCGGCTCACTTCGTCCGGCACGCCGAACACGGCCTGGCCCACGCTCGGCGGCAAGCCGGCATCGAGCAGGCACTGCAACACGCCCAGCGCGGAGGCCGGGGTTTCCTCGGCACACTTCAGGATCACCGAGCAGCCTGCTGCAATCGGCGCGCCCAGCTTGCGGCCGGGATTGCCGAGCGGGAAATTCCACGGCGCGAAGGCGGCTACCGGACCCACCGGCTCCCACCGCACGGTGGAGCGCTGGCCTTCGGGGCGCACCAGTTCGCGGCCATACAGGCGGCTGCATTCACCGGCGTAGAAGTTGAACAGGCCCACATTCATCATCAGTTCGATGCGTGCTTCGGCAAACGGCTTGCCCTGTTCCATCGTGGCAATGCGGGCCATGTCGTCGGCCCGTTCCAGCATCAGCCGCGCCGCGCCCTGCAGCACGTGGGCGCGCTCCTGCGGGGTGGACTTGCGCCACAGGGCAAAGCCTTCCTTGGCGGTTTCCAGCGCGCGGTCGAGATCGGCGGCATCGGCCAGTGGCAGCTTGCCCAGCGTCTCGCCGGTGGCAGGATTGACCACGTCGAACGTCCGGCGGTCGCCGCCCGAAACCTTCTCGCCGTTGATGATCATGTGGAGGGAGGGATATTGGGTCATTGATCAGTTCCTGTCGTGCAAGGACCGTCGCCCCGATCATGTCGAAGGGCGAAGCGGCGCGCCATGTCTTGGTTCGAAAAGCTCAGCGGCGGCGATCCATCGCAGCCCGCCCGGTCGGAAGCGCGGCGATACGATCGGCGGCCATATACGAGTCTCTCTCCCAGTTCGTATGTGTTGCATACGATTTGATGGGGAGCGCGGGCGAAGTCAACGCCGCAGTTGCTTCACCGGCCCAGCGCTTCCAGCCGCGCCACCTCTTCGCCATAAGGGCGGATTGCGCGCCACATGAAGAACGTGGCCACCGGCATGAACAGGCCCGCCACGATCAGCAGCGCCTGCCACAGCTTGGCCGGATCGCCCACCACATAGGTCGATACACTGCCGATCACAAAGCTGCCCATCGCGCCGAAGAAGGTGAACATGAACAGGTACAGCGCCGTCACCTGCCCGCGCATTTCGTTGGGGGCGATACGCTGGATCGCGGCATTTTGCGCGGGCGCTCCGGCCAGGCCGAACACCGATGTGATCGCCATGCAACCCAGCGCCAGTTCGCCGGTTGGCATCAGTGGCGCGGCGATGGCGAACACGGTGGTGCAGGTGAAGATCATCGCACAGGCACGGATGTTCCCGTCCTTGTAGCGCTTGTTCATCCAGCTGACGAAAATCCCGCCCAGCACGATGCCGGTAATACTGGCGGCAAAGATCAGCGGCCCCAGCAGATTGCCGATCTCGGCCTCGCTCCAGCCGTGCGTGCGGGTGATGAACGGTACGCGCCAGGCGGGCAGGCCCTGGCTCTCGACGGCGGACAGGGCAAGGGCTGCGAACAGCGGCCAATAGGTCGCCCCGCGCAGGTTGATCGCCTTGATCGCATCCAGCCCGGTGAAGGCCATGATCCGGCGACCCAGCGGGGCATCGGCGGGCACCAGCCGGGCAGAATCGGGCGGGGATCGGCGCGGCGGTTCCTTGACCAGCAGGAACAGGGCCGCCGCCAGCAGGCCCGGCAGGCCGATGATCACCAAGATCAGCTGCCAGTTGAAAATATCCACTCCCAACAGGTCGATCCGGTCGGGCATGGTCGCGGTCCAGGCGATCAGCCGGCCGCCGCCCCAGGTGCCAAGCGAGGTGCCAAGCACGAAGCCCAGCTGGATCAGCGCGAACACCAGCGGGATGCGCGCCGGGCGAAAGGCATCGGCCAGCAGCGAGTAGGAACCCGGCCCGTGCGCCGATCCTCCGGCGCCGACGAACAGCCGGGTGCCGATCATCTGCCCGAAGCCTTGCGCCAGCCCGCCCAGCGCGGTGATCACGCCCGTCACCGCTATGCCCGCGGCCAGCACGAACTTGCGCGGATAGATATCGACCAGGCGGCTCAGCGGAATGCCCACAAAGACAAACGCGATCACGCCGGCCGGGCCGAGCAGGAAGCCAAGCGCCGAATCCGACAGGCCGAAACTGCCCTTCATCTTTTCCGCCAACATCGAGAACACGGTGGCATCGAAGAAAGTCAGGAACATGGTCAGGACGATCACGAACAACGCGAACCAGCCCCGGCCTTCGGAAGGCCACCGGTGCGGGACGGTCTCGTCAGCCGGTGCCAAGGAGGGTTCGGGCAGGGAGGTGGGGGCAATCGCCATGGCAGATCCTCTACCGCCCATGCTGGCGGTGTTAGGCCTTGCGGTGGACCCCGCGGCCGCCCTAGTGAATGACGCAAATCAAACGGCTGTCGCCAATTGTCGCGGCCATCAAGGGGAGAGAGCAATGACGGCCTATGCCGACACATATGCCAGGGATCGTGCCGAGATCGAGGATCTGATGGCGCGCTACCTGATGGCGATGGATTACAACGATTTCGATACCTATGCCGATACCTTCACCGAGGACGGAACGCTGGATTATGCCACCGGGTCGGTCACCGGGCGGGAGAACATCCGCGCCGAGAGCAAGGCCTTCAAGGAGCGGGTCGGCAAGATGTTCACCGACATTGATGGCGAGCCTGCCTTGCTGCGCCACGTGCTGTGCCATTCGGTCATCCGGGTGGAAGGCGATCTGGCCTGGCACACCGGCTTCTGGTTCGAATTCGACAACGGCGGAGAACGCAACAAGGCCGGGCGCAAGACAATCCTGATGGGGACCTATGGTATCTATGAGGACCAGTTGAAGCGCGTGGATGGCGCATGGAAATTTTTCTACCGGAACATCCGCAACGAATTCCTTCCCGGGCGCGATAGCGGCAAGATCAACCCGGTGCTGGCGATGGACGCGCTGGCAGAAAAATCCGCCACTTGACCGGCGGCTGGTGAAGCCTGTGTTCAGGTACCCGCTGGCACAGCATCCACGATGAACCGACGCTTGCTGCCCCTTGCCGCCGCGCTGCTGCTGGCTGTGCCCGCCACGGCGCAGGATGCCGTGCCCGAAGCGGCGCTGCCCGCGCTCAACCTTGACCAGCGCATGCTGTTGCGCTGTTCGGCCACCTTTGCCCTGGTCGCCTTTCGGCAGGAAGCGGGAGTGGACTGGGCGCTGGATCTTCCGCCGATGGGGACACGCGGGCGCGAGTTCTTCGTGCGAGCCAGCGCGCTGCTGATGGACGAGGCCGGGATCGGGCCAGAGGCGCTGGACCGGTTGCTGTCGCGCGAAGCAGAATCTATTGTTGCGGCCAACCAGATCGAAGCCATGATGCCGATCTGCCTCAATCTGCTCGACCAATCAGGGCTATAGCGACCGCTGGCCCGCAATCGTTGTTGATGCAGGCCTCGGCTTGGCGCTAAGGCTGGGGTTCCATGTGGAAGCTCTATCACTTCGCCCTCTGCCCGTTTTCCCGCAAGACACGCCTCGCTTTGTCCGAGAAGGGCGTGGCCTATGATCTTGAGCGGGTTTACCCGTGGGATGCGACAGATGAATTCTATGGCCTGAACCCCGCCGCGCGCGTGCCCGTACTGCACGATCCCGACCGGCGGCAGGTGCTGGTTGATAGCCAGGCGATCTGCGAATATTTCGAGGAAACCGAGGATCGCACCCCGCTGATCCTGGGCAATGCCATGCAGCGCGCGGAAATCCGCCGGCTGGTGGCGCTGTTCGACCAGAATTTCTTTGCCGATGTCACCCATCCGCTGCTGCACGAGAAGATGAAGAAGCGGCTGGTGATGCGCGCCACGCCCGATTCGGGTGCGCTGCGCAATGCGATGAAGCTGGCGCACGAGCATCTGGAATATATCGACTGGCTGGTGGGCAACCGCCGCTGGCTGGCGGGCGCGCAATTGAGCCTGGCGGACTTTTCCGCTGCGGCCCAGATCTCGGTCTCCGAATATCTCGGCGGCATCGACTGGACCGGCCATGACGAAGCGCATGGTTGGTACCGGGTGATGAAAAGCCGTCCCAGCTTCCGGCCATTGCTGACCGAAAAGATGGAAGGCATTCCCCCGCCGCGCAACTATGCCGACGTGAATAGCTGATATTGCTGAGGCGCGTCCGGACCTTGCGGTTCGCAGGCGGCGAACCGATATGTCTCTGCAATGAAGCGCTGGTTCGGGTCGCAGACCCGCAAGGCCGACCGGCCGTCGTGCGTCTCCGCGCGATAGCCAAGGGGCCGGAGGAGAAAACAGATGACCGAAAAACTAGACATGTCCGAGCAGGAATGGCGCCAGAAGCTGTCTCCCGAGCAATACCAGATCCTGCGCCAGAAGGGCACCGAACGGGCGTTCACCGGCAAGTACGAAAAGAACAAGCAGTCAGGCATGTACCGGTGTGCGGGCTGCGGGCTGCCGCTGTTTGCCAGCGACACCAAGTATGACAGCGGATCGGGCTGGCCCAGCTTCACCGCACCTGCGGCGGGCGAGGCAGTCGCCGAGCACCGCGATGTGTCGCACGGCATGACCCGCATCGAAGTGACCTGCGCCCGCTGTGCCGGGCATCTGGGGCATGTGTTTCCCGATGGACCGGGGCCCGATGGCCTGCGCTATTGCATCAATTCGGCCAGCCTGGATTTTGCGCCCGCCCAGCTAACAGGCGACGGGGCGGAGGATAACTAGGCCGAACGCCCGGTGGCACGTGTTCATTCCGTGTTAGGTTTGTCCTATGCATTGAGCATGCGCGGTGGACGCAGCGTTAGAGGGTGACCGGAAGCCAGATGGCAAGCAGTCGGGGCGAACGCTCCAGAAAGTCGCGCAGTGCAGCGCCTCCGCCCCGTCAGGCAGGGTGGAAGGCGGCCTTCTGGCGCTGGTTCAGGCGGCTGGCCCTGGCGGGTGTTGCCGTGGGCCTGGTGGCCGCCATCGGCATTTTCACCGCCGTGTTCTTCGCCGCGCGCGAGATGCCCAGCTATTCCGCGCTGATGAGCAGCCAGACCGGCCAGTCGATCGTGGTGCGCGCGCGCGATGGCAGCGAGATCGTGGCGCTCGGTCCGTCCTATGGCGAATGGCTGGCGCAGGACGAAATCCCCGATGTGATGAAGCAGGCGATGATCAGCGTGGAGGACCATCGCTTCTATTCGCATTTCGGGCTTGATCCGCTGGGGCTTGGCCGCGCGCTGTGGAATGCCTTTTCGGAAGACCGGCAGGTGTCAGCCACCTCCACCATCACCCAGCAGCTGGCCCGCAACGTGTTCCTCAATTCCAACCGCACCTTCGATCGCAAGATCAACGAGGCGATCCTGGCGATGGCGCTGGAATGGAATTTCTCCAAGGAACAGATCCTCGAACTGTACCTCAACAAGGTCTATTTCGGCGGCGGAGCCTATGGCATCGATTCGGCCAGCCGCCGCTTCTTTAGCCATTCCGCTACCGAACTGAGCCTGGAGGAAGCCGCGATCATCGCCGGACTGGTCAAGGCACCAAGCCGATATTCGCCCACTGCCGATATCGATGCCGCAGTCAGCCGCGCCAACGTGGTGGTGCAGCAGATGGTATTGTATGGCGAACTTGATCCGGCACTGGCGCGCGAGGTGGACGTATCCGCTGTGCACCTGCGCGAGGAAACGGGGCAGAATTCGGTGCGCTATTTCACCGATTGGGTGCTGCCCCAGCTCGACCTGCTGCTGCCCAACGGCTCGTTCGAGCCGATCGAGGTGTGGACCACGATCGATACCGGCATGCAATCAGCCGCCGCCGCTGCCATCAGCAGCAACGTGCCGGGCGGGGCGCAGGGGGCACTGGTCAGCCTGGACCGCGATGGCGCGATCCTGGCGATGGTTGGCGGCACGGACTATGTCGCCAGCAATTACAACCGCGCCACCACCGCGCTGCGCCAGCCGGGATCGGCCTGGAAGCTGTTCGTCTATCTGGCAGCACTGGAAGCAGGCTACACGCCGGGTTCGGGCGTGCGCGACGTGCCGGTGACGATCGACGGGTGGAGCCCGCGCAATTCCAACGGGCGCTTCACCGGCGACATCGATGTGCGCACGGCCTTTGCCTATTCGGTCAACACCGTGGCGGCGCAACTGGGCAACGAGGTGGGCTTTTCCAACGTGGCCAACATGGCGCGGCGGTTCGGCATCACCAGCGACATCAATACCCAGCCGGCCATGGTGCTGGGCAGTTCGGAAGTGCGGGTGATCGACATGACCCGCGCCTTTGCCGCCGTGGCAGCGCGCGGCCAGTCGATCGAGCCTTATGGCATCATCCGGGTTACCAATGCCGATGGCGAGGAAATCTGGCGCCACGACCATGCCCGCGCCTATACCCTGGTGCCGGATTATGTGGCCGCCGGGATCACCGATCTGCTGCAGACCGCAGTCAACACCGGCACGGGCCGCGCAGCGCAGATCGGGCGTCCGGTGGCAGGCAAGACCGGCACCACCACCAGCAACAAGGATGGCTGGTTCGTCGGCTTTTCCAGCGGCATCACCACCGGCGTGTGGATGGGCCGGGATGACAACCGCGCGGTATCCGGCCTGCAAGGCGGCACCGCGCCCGCCCGCGCTTTTGCCGCCTTCATGCGCTATGCCGTGCGCGACCGGCCGGTGGAGGAATTCGACACCGAGCTGCAATTGCCCGAGTGGCAGCTGGAGCCCGATGACGAGTACTATTATGGCGACCCGGGCGACTATTATTACATCGACGAGCAGGGCAACCTGATCGAACCGAGCGGCCAGGGCCAGTTGCCCGGCAACGGGTTCGATGTCGAGGGGGAGCGGGGCAGCGGCGTGCCTTCCAAGCGTGACGTTGGGGAAGGTCCGGGCGAACCACCGCGGAGCCTGCCGAATCCGCCAGCGGCAGCGAACGACGATTTCCTCGAACAGGCGACTGGCGGGACATTGCCCGCCACCCGGCCTGGCCCGGGCAGCGTTTCGGTGCGGCGCGGGTCCGATCCACCGCGCGGCGGGGCGCCGTGATGGTGGCATGAAAAAGGGGCCGCTCCTGATGCAGGAGCGGCCCCTTTTCTGTGTCCGGCCGGTTATGCTGGCCGTGCGGCCCTATGGGGCGGCGCGCAGCCGCACCGGGATCGTGCGATCGGGTTGGCCGCGCGTGCCGACCCGCAGCAGGATCGCGTCACGCCCATCGGCCTGGACTGCGCGGATCTGCGCTTCCAGTGCTTCGGGCGTGGTCACGGCCCGGCCATTGGCGGTACTGATCACGATGCCCCGCGCCAGCCCCTTGGTCGCTGCGTCCGAACTGGGATCGACAGCGGCAATCACCAGGCCGGTCACTTCCGGTCCGGCACCAAGGCTGCGGGCGATCTGCGGGGTGATGGCGATCACCTGCACGCCAAGCGCCTGTTCGATCAGGCCGGTGCCCTTGCCCGGCTCCATCTGGCCCTGGCCTTCATCGTTGGGATCGAAGGTCTGCGCCTGGGCGCGCAGTTCCTCGTTCGACGGACGGCGACCCACGGTCACCGTGGTGCGGCGACGTTCGCCATCGCGCAGGTACTCAACCGGCACGCGGGTGCCAGGCGCGATATTGGCCACGATGTACGACAGGCTGCGGCTGCGGGTGATGTCTTCATTGTTGACCGACAGCACCACGTCACCCGATTGCAGGCCGGCAGCCTCTGCTGCTTCACCCGGCTGGACCGACTGGATGAATTCGCCGCTGTTTTCGGGAATGCCCAGTGCTTCGGCATAGTCTTCATCGACCGGGTTGATCTGCACACCCAGGAAGCCGCGCTCGATCGTCTGGCCGCTGATCAGCATCTGCACGATCGGCTGCGCGTCTTCCGCCGGGATGGCGAGACCGATACCGACATTGCCGCCCGAGGGCGACAGGATGGCATTGTTGATGCCGATCACGTTGCCCGCCATGTCGAACAGCGGACCACCCGAATTGCCGCGGTTGATGCTGGCATCGGTCTGGATATAGCGATCGAACGCGCTGCGGCTGCCGGTGGAGCGATAGACCGCCGAGATGATCCCGGCAGTCACCGTGCCATCAAGGCCGAACGGGTTGCCGATGGCGATCACCCAGTCACCCACGCGGCTGCCGCTCGAATCGCCGAAGCGGACGAAGGGGAACGACTGCGGGCGGCTGATCTTGAGTACGGCCAGATCGCTCTGCTCGTCATTGCCGACAACTTCGGCTTCATAGGAACTGCCATCGGCCAAAGTCACGGTGACCGATTGCAATTGCGCCTGCGAATCCGGCGGGTTGATCACGTGGTTGTTGGTCACGACATAGCCATCGGCCGAGACCAGGAAACCCGAACCCAGCGATTGCGCCTCGCGGGTGGTGGGGCTGCTGCCGCCACCGCCGCCCCGATTCCCGAACATGTCGGCAAACGGCGTTCCGGCGAACGGGTTGGTGTTTTCAACGGTCACGCGCTGGCGGGTGGAGATGTTGACCACCGCCGGTGTCAGCGCCTCGGTCAGATCGGCAAAGCTGGCAGGGGCGCCCGCCACGGGAACGGAATTGCCGGTTTGCAGCATTTCGTTCTGGGCAACCTGCGCACCTGCCGGAATACCGGTGATCAGGCTGATGGCGGCCCCGCCAGCAAGCAGGGCCGAGGTGATGCCGTAAGAGTATCGCACTGGCTTCACGTCCTTGTTCATCCTTCAATAGCTCTCGTCATGGCCAGGCCGCATGCCTGAAAGAACCAGGCGGGCGACATGGGTCTGTCCCTGCCCCGTTCCAGCCCAGGTCACCTGAACGGGCTTTGAACGACAATTGTAGTCGATCATCGCCACGTCGGCCAACTGCTCCGTCTCAACGACCAGATTCAGCCGCCACGGAACCGGCGCAGGTACTCGTTATCCGGGCTCATGATGATGGCGGCTTCGCTCTCATCGGATTCGAACGTGCGGCGGTATGACTGCATCGCACGGTAGAAATCGTAGAACTCCGGATCCTTGTTATAGGCATCGGCATAGATGCGCGCCGCCGAAGCCTGGGCTTCCGACGTGATGATCTGCGCATCGCGTGCGCCGACCGCGCGGATCGTGCCGGCTTCTTCCTGCCGGTCGGATTCCATGCGGGCAAAGGCGGCTTCCAGCGGCGTGCCTTCGGGCAGGTCGGCGCGCTTGATCCGCACATCGAGGATCTGGGCACCGTATTGCCGGGCCTGCTCGTCCAGGGCGTTCTTGATGTTGATCATCGCATTGCCGCGCTCGGGCGTAAGCAGGCTGGCGAAGGTCCGCCGACCCAGTTCCTGCCGCAGCGCCGAATTCATGATCGGCAGCAGGTTTGACCGCAACTGGCTTTCGGTGCCGGCCCGCTGGACCATCAACACCGGGTTGATGATGCGGAAGCGAGCATAGGCATCGACCACCAGCCGCTGCTGGTCGACCGCGAGCACTTCCTGCCGTTCCATCTCCAGGTCGAGCACGCGGCGATCGACCATCTGGATGCGTTCATACAGCGGGATGCGATACCAGATACCGGCCCCGGTCTGGCCATAGGGCTGGGCCGGATCGAACCGGTTGATCACGTTGACCGGCTGGCCTGCGCGGATCTTCACGCCCTGGTGGGTCTCGGGCACGATCACCACGGTGCTGAGCAGCGCCACCAGCGCCACCACAACCGCTATGATCGACGACTTGTGCTGTTGCCACATGTCACTGCCCTCCCGCAGGGGGAGTGGGCGCGACCGGATCGGCCGCAGTCGCAGCCACCGAACGACGGCGGAATTCAGGCAGCGGCAGGTACGGTGTCACGCCGGAAGTCTCCACGATTGTCTTGTCGGTCTTGGCCAGCACGCTTTCCATGGTTTCATAGTAGAGGCGGCGGCGAGTGACTTCGGGCGCCAGGCGGTATTCGGCATAGATGTTGTCGAATGCGGCAGCATCACCCTGGGCCTGAGCCAGCAACTGCTGTTCATACCGGCGGGCATCGTTGATCGCGCGTTCGGCATTCTGGCGCGCGGCGAGCACGTCGTTGAAGGCCTCGATCACCTGTTCGGGCGCATCGGTCCGTTCGATTTCCACACCCTGGACCTGGATGCCGGAGCGGAAGGCATCGAGCATGGCCTGCATATTTGCCCGCACGACACTTTGTGCAGCGGCGCGGCCCTCACCGGTCAGGATCCGGTCGAGCGACTGTTCGGCCACGGCGGCGCGCATCGCTGCCTCGCCCATTTCGCGCAGGGTCTCGTCAGGCTCGGCCAGCTGGAAGCGGTACAGTGACAGGTCCGAGATGTTCCAGCGGATGAGATAGGACAGGTTAACCAGGTTCTGGTCGGCGGTGAGGATCAGCTTTTCCTCGGTGCCATCAGGGATCCGCTCGGTCTTGATTTCGCTGACATTCTCCACGTCGACGATCTGGATTGGCCAGGGCATGGTGAAATTGGTGCCGGGATCCAGCGTTCCGCTGAACTTCCCGCCAAACCAGGTGACTACTGCCTGTTCGCGCGGCTGGATGAAATGGACGCTGGAAACAAACAGCCAGACGACCGCCACGGCACCTGCCGCCAGCGGCAGCCAGCTGCCTCCGCCCGGCCGTTCGGGCAGGCGGAAATTGGGGCCGCGCGGCCCGCCGCCGCCACTGCGGCGCGGACCTTCGGGGCCGCGATGCTTGAACAGGTCTTCGATCGAGGCCGAACGGCGCGGCTTGTCGGTCTCGCTGCCATTCGTGCCGCTGTCGTTGCCGCCGCTGCCGCCGGGCAGCCAGGGATTGCGTGGACCGCGTGGCGGGGTGCTTTCGCCCTCGCCCTGGGGGCCATTGCTTGGGGGACCACCATCCTGCGGGCCATCATCAGAAGGGCCATCGCCAGAGCCGCCCCCCGAGCTGCCGCCAGAGCCACTCCCCGAGCCGCCCCAGGGATTGCGTTTACCAGCCATCGCCAAAGCGATTTTGTCGAACAGTCCGCCCAATCTCTCCATGCCAACCTGTATAAGAGGCAAATCGGCAAAAAACAGGGGAGAGACGCGCAATTTTCGCTGCGTCTTGCGCCAAGTGCCGCTAGCAGGGCGCCATGAGCAGCGCTGAAACCATTCGCCAAGCCCTCCCACCCGAACTTGCCGGCATGGTGCGCTCGGTCAAATTTGCCGATGGCGTCGCCACGATCGTGGCCGATGCGGGGGCCCTGGGCCGCAGCGCGGCAGCGCAATTGCAGAAGGAACTGGAGCAGGCCGCCGCTGCCGTGCCGGGCGTGACAGAGGTCCGCGTGGCGCTGATGAGCGAGCGCGTGAAGCGCCGCATCGTGGCCGTGGGATCGGGTAAGGGCGGGGTCGGCAAGTCCACCCTGACCGCCAACCTGGCCGTGGCGCTGGCCAAGATGGGCCGCAAGGTCGGCGTGGTCGATGCTGATATCTATGGCCCCAGCCAGGTCATGCTGCTCGATCCGGCACGCGGCAAACCGCGGGCCGAGGGCAATACCCTGATCCCGGTGGAGAGCGAGTTCGGGGTGAAGCTGTTGTCGATGGCCCAGCTGGTCGAAGGCGGCAAGGCGATCGCCTGGCGCGGACCGATGGTGGGCCAGGCGCTGACCCAGATGATGGAAGCCGACTGGGGCGATGCCGAACTGCTGCTGGTCGACCTGCCGCCCGGCACGGGCGACGTGCAGTTGACCATGCTGCAGAAGTTCAAGCCCGATGGGGCGCTGATTGTCACCACTCCGCAGGATCTGGCCCTGATCGACGCGACCCGCGCCATCGATTTGTTTTCGCAGGCAAATATTCCGGTTGTCGGTATGGTCGAGAACATGGCCGGCTATGTCTGCCCGCATTGCGGCGAAGCGAGCGATCCGTTCGGCAACGGCGGCGCGGAAGCTGCGGCGCGGGCGCTGGGGCACGAATTCCTTGGCCGGGTGCCGCTCCACATGGCGATCCGCGTGGCCAGCGATTCCGGCCAGCCGCCCGCCGCCAATGATGGCGAGCAAGGCAAGGTGTTTGCCGCCATTGCGGTCCGGCTGGCCCAATGGCTGGATAGCAAACAGGGTTGAAACGGGCATAAACGGGCCAAGAGGAGCTTAACGGGCTTGAAGCTGACGAGGCGCAGGGTGTTGACAGGGGCTGCCGCTGGCGGTGGGCTGCTGGTCGCCTTCTCGCTGCTGCCGCGCCGGTTCGACAGTCCGCTTGATCCGCTGGCGGGCGAGACCGCATTCGACGCCTGGCTCAAGATTGCCAGCGATGGCGTGGTCACCGTGTCGGTGCCGCAACTGGAAATGGGGCAGGGCATTACCACGCTGTTGCCGCAGGTCGTGGCGATGGAACTGGGGGCCGACTGGCGGCAGGTGGCAGTGGAGCCCGCGCCGGTCAGCGGGGCCTATGCCAACTTGCCGCTGGCCGCGCGTTGGGCCCCGCTGTGGCGGCCTGCCATATCCGCGCTGGCTGATGAACCTGACGATCTGCTGCTGCGCCGCTGGGCCGAACGCAACAGCTTTTCCGCCACCGCCGATGGCACGGGCATGGCGGCCTATGAACTGCCCTGCCGTCTGGCCGCCGCCTCGGCCCGCGCCATGCTGGAAATGGCTGCCGCCGAACGGTGGGGCGTGGCATGGGAGCAATGCGAGGTTTCCGGCGGGTTTGTCACCTATGGCGAACAAAGCCTGACCTTTGGTGACCTGGCGCTGGAAGCCGCCGGGTTCGATCCGCCCGATCCTCCGCCGCTGCGCCCGCAAGCTCCGCGCGATCCGGTGTTCGACGATCCTGCACTGGCCGCTGGGGACGATGGCGCGGCCAGCGCCTTTCCCCGGCTCGACCTGCCATCCAAGGTCGATGGCTCGTACCTGTTTGCCGCCGATGTGCGCCTGCCCGACATGGTCTATGCGGCGATCCGGCATGGCCCGCGCGATCAGGCCGAACTGGTCGGCTATGACCTGCAGAACGCCGCCGGAATTCGCGGACTGGCAGGGGTGGTGCGCGGCAAGCGCTGGCTGGCCGCCGCCGCGACCGACTGGTGGAGCGCGGAACGCGCGCTTACCGCGATGAACCCGCGCTTTGCGGCTGAACGCGTGGTCCGCACCGAACGGATCGAGGCTGCGCTGGACGATGCTGTCCGGCGCGGCGCGGGGCAATTGCTGGCCAGCCGGGGCGAGGGCGATGCCAACTACACCCCGACAATGGCGCTGCGCTATGATGTGGCCCCTGCCGTTCACGCCACGATCGAGACCGCCTGTGTCACCGCGCGGCTGATCGATGGGCGGCTGGAACTGTGGATGGCCAGCCAGGCACCCGAATCCGCCCGCGCGGCAGCGGCCACGGCGATCGGACTGGGCATGGCCGACGTGGTGCTTTATCCCATGCCCGCAGGTGGCAGTTTTGACCGGCGGCTGGAACACGACCACGCGATCGAGGCGGCGCTGATCGCGCGCGAACTGGCGGTTCCGGTGCAATTGACCTGGTCGCGGGCTGAGGAACAGCTGGCACTGCAACCGCGTCCGCCCGCCGCCGCCCTGATCGGCGCCCAGCTTACACCCGATGGCCGCATCGCCACCTTGCGCGCCCGGGTGGCCACGCCGCCTGCCGCGCTCGAATTCGGCCACCGGTTGTTCGACAACCTGACCGGCTGGGCCGCCATAGAGGCAGTGGCAGGCAAGCTTGATCCGCTGGCACTGGAAGGGCTCGATCCGCCCTATGCCATTCCCGACATGGCGCTGTATCACCTGCCGGTGGACCTGCCGCTGCCCAGCGGACGGATGCGCGGCAATGCCCACGGGCTGACCTGTTTCATGATCGAAAGCTTCATCAACGAAGTGGCCCGGCGTGGCGAGTTCGAGCCGATGAGCTTCCGTATCTCGATGCTGGGCGGAGATCCCAGGCTGGTCGATTGCCTGCAACGCGCCGCGCGGCTGGCCGAATGGGATGGCGGCGGGCGCGGCACCGGGCAGGGGATTGCCTGTCACCGCATGACAATGGGCGGGCGAACCGGCCGGGTGGCTGTGGTCGCCACGGCCGGCAGCAGCGAGCGCGGCCTGCATGTGAGCGACATCGCGGTTGTGGTGGACATTGGCCGCGTGGTCAATCGCGACATCGCCCTGCAGCAGGTCGAAGGCGGGGTAGTCTTCGCCCTGGGCCTAGCGCTGGGTTGTTCGACCGATTACGACGAAGGCCGACCCACGCTGTCGCGGCTGGGCGAACTGCGCGTGCCCGGCCTGGGCGATTGCCCGCGCATCACGGTGGAACTGGTCGACAGCCAGGAGGACAGCTTCGATCCGGGCGAGATCGGCGTTCCGGCAGTGGCCCCGGCCATGGCCGCCGCGTTCCATTCGGCCACTGGCCTTAGCCTGCGCAGCCTGCCATTCGACCTGTCCCGTGCCATGCGGGCCGCGCCGCCCGCCGAAGCGGCAACACCTGCTCCGGCTGACGGGGCCACAGGACAGCCCACTACCGCCGAGGCGCTGGATAGCCAGCAACCCGATGCAGGAGCAGACGACCAATGACCTGGACCCCGCAGCAGTTGTCGGCCGATCACCCGCCGGTGGCCAGCGGCAAGGTGGGCGTGCTCATCGTCAACCTCGGCACGCCGACCGCGCCCACAGCAGCGGCGGTTAAGACCTATCTGGCCGAATTCCTGTCGGACCGGCGCGTGGTGGAACTGCCGGCGCTCATCTGGCAACCGATCCTGCGCGGCATCATCCTCAACGTGCGGCCGAAGAAAAGCGCCCACGCATACCAACAGGTGTGGACCGAAAATGGCTCGCCCCTGGCGGCGATCACCTATGCCCAGGCCGTGGGCCTGGCCGAGCGTCTGGGAGATGCAGTGCAGGTGGACTGGGCCATGCGGTACGGTGAGCCGTCGATCCCGCGCCAGTTGCAGGCGCTGATGGCCAACGGCTGCGAACGCATCCTGCTGGCACCGTTGTATCCGCAATACTGCGGGGCCACCACGGCCACGGTCGTCGACAAGGCGGGCGAGGCGCTGAAGGCCATGCGCTGGCAACCCAGCCTGCGGGTGATGCCGCCGTATCACGATGACCCCGCCTATATTTCGGCGCTGGCGGCAGACCTTGGCGCACAACTGGATGCGCTGGAATTCGCGCCCGAAGTGCTGCTGCTCAGTTTCCACGGCATGCCGCAGCGCACGCTGAAACTGGGCGATCCCTACCACTGCCATTGCCTGAAAACCGCCCGCCTGCTGACCGCCGCGCTGAACCGGCCGGACCTGCGCGTGCGGACTACGTTCCAAAGCCGGTTCGGCAGCGCCAAGTGGCTGGAACCGGCCACCGACACCGTACTGGCAGAGGAGGCACAGGCGGGCACCAAACGCCTCGCCATCGCCGCGCCGGGGTTTTCCGCCGATTGCCTCGAAACACTGGAAGAGCTGGCGATCAGGGGCCGCGAACAGTTTAACGAAGCTGGCGGCGAGCAATTTGCCGCGCTGTCCTGCCTCAACGATGGCGCACACGGCATGGCCATGCTGGAAGGACTTGTGCGGCGCGAACTGGCGGGATGGGTTTGAAGCGCTTGTCTTGACCCCCTACCTCATCCTTTTCGCGCTGGTGTTCGGGGTCAACCTGCTGCCCGCGTTCGGCCCGCCGACGGCGGCAATCCTGGTACTCTATGGTCTGAATTCGGACCTGCCGCTGATGGGGCTGGTGCCGGTGGCGGCGGTGGCGGCGGCATCGGGGCGGTTCGTGCTGGCGCATGGGTTCCGGTTCTTTGCGCGGTATGTCTCTGAAAAGACCCGCGCCAACCTTGCTGCTGCGCGGGCGGCGTTTGAACGCAAGAAGCATAGCGGCATCGCCGCGCTGGCACTGTTTGCCATGTCGCCGCTGCCTTCGGCGCAATTGTTCGGGGCGGTCGGGCTGACCGGGGTGCGGATCCTGCCCTTCACCCTGGCGTTCTTTGCCGGGCGGCTGGTGTCCTATACCTTCTATGCCGGGTCCGCCGGGCTGGTGGCCGAGCATACGTCGCTGGGCGATGTGTTCCGCGACAGCCTGACCAGTCCGTGGGGTATCGCGCTGCAAGTGGCGATGCTGGCCATGCTGGTGGCGCTGATGAAGGTGGACTGGGCGAAGGTGTTCGGGTCGGCTGATGAGGAGCGCTAGAAGTCGCCCGCGCTAAAACTGCCCGCTAGAAATCTATCGCGATCCCGTTCTTCTCCCAGTCGCCATAGCGGGTCGGGCTCAAGTCCTCGTCCACTTCGGTCTCGGCGGGTGCGGGCGCGGGGTCGTTGCTCCAGTGGGCGGGTTTCACGAAGGCGGAGGGCCGCTGGGTTGCGCGTTGGACCATGGGCGTGAAGATGGGCGCACTGGCGCGGCGATGCAATGGGGACTAAGGGCTGCAGCGATGGCTGAAATCAACGACAATCCCGCCGGTCTGCCCGCCCGCCGCGCCGCACTCAAGCTGATGGACGCGGTGTTGCGCCGGGGCGAGACGCTCGACACTGCGCAAGGCCGCGCGCTCAAGGGTGTGCAGGGCGGGGCCGATCGCGCGCTGGCCCGCGCCATTGCGGGCGAGGCTTTGCGCTGGATGACCGATCTCGATGCGCTGATCGACAGCGCCACCCGCAACCGCCTGCCCGATGATGCCAAGGCGCGCACCGTGCTGCGGCTGATGCTGGCGCAATGGCTGCGGCTGGAAACCCCGCCGCATGCCGTGGTGGCCACCGCGCTGCCGCTGCTCGATGGTGGCCCGCGCAAGTTGGCGCACGGGGTGTTTTCCACCTTGTCAAAGCGTGCCGCCACCCTGCCTGCTGTGCCGACCCTGCCCGATCTGGCGCTGGCGCGATGGGGCCATCAGGCCGAATCAATCGCCCCCGGCCTTGCCGTGCCGCCGCCGCTCGACCTGACCCTGCGTGATTTTGCGACCACTGCCGAGTGGGCCGAACGGCTGGGCGGGGTGTCGCTGATGCCCGGCCATGTGCGGCTGGCCCGCGGCACGGCGGTAGAGAAGCTCGACGGGTTTGGCGCTGGCGCGTGGTGGGTGCAGGATCTGGCTGCATCGCTGCCCGCCCGTCTGCTGGGCAGTAGCGAGGGCGGCTTTGCGCTGGACCTGTGCGCCGCGCCGGGCGGCAAGACACTGCAACTGGCAGCGGCCGGCTGGCGGGTCACATCGCTTGATATGAGCGAGAAGCGGCTGGAGCGATTACGCGAAAACCTGGGGCGCACCGGGTTGTCGGCCGATGTGATCGAGGCCGATGCGCTCACCTGGCAGCCGCGCGAGCCTTATGATGCCGTGCTGCTCGATGCGCCGTGTACCGCCACCGGCACCTGCCGCCGCCACCCGGATGTGCTCCACCGCATCGGCCCGCGCCAGATCGGCGAAATGGCTGAACTGCAGGCCGCGCTGGTCGAACGGGCGACGGGCTGGGTCAAACCGGGCGGGCGGCTGGTCTTTGCCACCTGCTCGCTGGAACCGGCCGAAGGCGAGGAACAGGCCGCGCGCATTGCGCTAACCCCTGATCCGATTCGCCAGGACGAGCTGCCGCCGGGCATCGCCCCGTCAGCCGATGGCACCTTGCGGACCCATCCCGGCATGCTGGCCGAACAGGGCGGCATCGATGGCTTCTTCATCGCGCGTTTTCGGGGTTAACCCGGCGCTAACCACGCTCGCAAAGGCTATCGAGACCATATTGTCCTAGTCCCGGGCAGATGGCAGTCCCTGCGCGCTTTGAAATGATCGACCACGAGGCGCGGCTGCGCTCGGGTGACCTGGCGGACAGCCCCTATGGCAGCCTGCTGGGCGGCGGTCCGCGCGTGGTGAAGAAAAAGCGTCCGGTCCTGATGCTGGCGGCCGAAGAGCTGGAACAGGCGCACCAGGCCATTGCGATGGGCGGGGCGCAGATCATGGACGAAGCCGACGATCCCGTGGCGGAAAGCCGCCCGCGCATGCCCGCCATGCTGCTTGGCCTGGCCCCGCTGGGTGCCGACGAGGACTGGCAGCCCCCGGTTGCCGCGGCATTCAACGATCCGCTGGACGAAGACTGGGCCGAGGCTGCGGCGTTGGAAGGCGCACCCGAACCCGAGCCAGATCCAGAGACCGCGTGGGAGGAAGCAGAGGACATGGCGGAAGATCCGGCCCCGCTTCCCACTCTACCCGAAGCCGTCTTTCAAGCTCCGCCCGCGTATTCGCTGGATGACAGCGAGGCGTGGGAGGCGTCGGTTCCGTCGATCGAAGAGCAGCTGCTGCGCATGCGCCATCTGACGAGGCCGCAAGTCGTGCCGCCGGTGGAGCAAGACATTGCGCCCGAACCGGAAGCGCTGCCTGAACTAATGCCCGAGCCACTGCCTGAACCACTGCCCGAACTGGCGGCCATGCCCGAGCCAGAACCTGTCGCAGCGATCGAACCGCTGGGCGAGCCGGAGCCCGATCTCGCCTCGCAATTCGAAGAGCCTGTGTTTGACCTGCCGATTGCTGCCGTGGCGCCAGAGCTAGAACCCGAGCCCGAAGCCGAATCACAGCCGGACCTGTTCGCCGACGACTTTGCGGACGACGGCCCCGATCTGTCCTGGATGATGCCCAAGGAGCGCCGCCAGTTGCAGTTCAGCGAAAGCGACCACAGCTTCCTGCGCGCCCGGCTGGTCCATGCGGACTCCGCCGAACCCACAGCGCCGCCATCCTTGTGGGACCGGCTGCGCGACTGGGTGGCCCGGCTGTTCGGCTAGGTTTTCACCTTGCCCGCAAAGCTGCGGCGCAGTTTCAGAAGCTTGGGCGGGATGACCGCCAGGCAATAGCCATTGCGCTGGCCTTCGCCTTCCCAATAGCTCTGGTGGTAATCCTCTGCCGGATACCAGGTGGACATGGCTTCGATGGTGGTGACCGCCTGCTGCCCCGGATGGCTTTCATTCCACCGCGCCAGTGCCGCCTCTGCCTCGGCGCGCTGGCTATCATCTGCCGGGAAAATCGCGCTGCGATACTGCGTGCCCACGTCGTTGCCCTGGCGGTTCAACTGGCTGGGATCGTGCGTGCCCATGAACATGTCGAATATCTCGGGCAGGCTGACCACGGCGTGATCGAAGGTCACGCGGATTGCCTCGGCATGGCCGGTGGTGCCGCTGCACACGGCCTTGTAAGTGGGGTTGGGCACGGTGCCGCCGATATAGCCGCTTTCGACCTGGCTCACCCCCACCACATCGTTGAACACCGCTTCGGTGCACCAGAAGCACCCGCCTGCAATGATCACCTGTTCGCCTGCCATGTCGTTGTCTCCTTGTGGCGGCAAACATGGGGACGAAAGACCCGCTTGTCATCCCGGACCGTAAGGCTAGGTTCGGACAAACCAGACCGGAGAGAACCTCAATGCGCTTGTCCGCCGCCCTTCTTGCCGCTTGCGCCCTGGCGCTCGCCGCGCCTGCCGCTGCCGAACATCATGCCGCCGCCCAGCACCATGCCAACCCTGCCTTGGCGCAAGTTCTGGCGAGCGACAGCCGAGCCGCCGACAGCGTGCGCGACCAGTACCGTCATCCGGCTGAAACGCTGACATTCTTCGGGGTAGAACCGGGGATGACCGTGGTGGATTATATGCCGGCAGGCGGCTGGTACTCGCGCGTGCTGATCCCTTACCTGGGGGCAGGCGGCACCTATATCGGCCTCAATCCCGAACTGCATCCGTCATTGACCGGCTACTGGGACATGTACCGCAATGCAGCCACCCGCATCCCTGCCGATGCGGCGGCATGGGGCGTGTCGGGCGCGAGCGTGGTCGGCCTCAATACCGACGATGATCTTGCCGCCCGCGCGGGCACGGCAGACCGCGTGCTGATCTTCCGCGAGATCCACAACATGCGCCGCTTCGGCTGGCTGCACGATAGCCTGGTGGCGGCGCGCACACTGCTGAAGGCCGATGGCATGCTGGGCGTGGTGCAGCACCGCGCCCATGCCGATGCGCCCGCCGCCTATGTGCTGGGTGACAACGGCTACCAGCGCGAGCAGGACGTGATTGCCCTGTTTGAGGCTTACGGCTTTGAACTGGTGGCGCGCAGCAATGTGAATGCCAACCCGGCCGATCCGGCGAACTGGGAAGGCGGCGTATGGTCGCTCTCCCCCAGCTTCGGCGGCGCGCCCGAAGGCAGCGAGGAGCGCGCCCGCCGCGCGGCCATCGGCGAAAGCGACCGGATGACGCTGCTGTTCCGCAAACGGCCTTGAGGCACCACGGGCGAACCGCTAACTGGCGCACATGACCAAGTTCACTGTCGCCGCCCTGCAACTTGCCCTCGGATCAGAGGACGAGGGCGAGAACATCGCTGCCGTATCCGCGCTGGTGGAACAGGCTGCCGGGCAGGGCGCGCAGGTGATCCTGCCGCCCGAGCTGTTTTCCGGCCCCTATTTCTGCCGCGAGGAGAAGGACGAATTCTTCGCGCTCGCCCGTCCCACGGCCCAGCACCCCTCCGTAATCGCCATGCAGGCGCTGGCAGCGAAGCTGAAGGTCGCCATCCCGACCAGCTTTTTCGAGCGCGACGGGCATCACTATTACAACACCCTGGCGATGATCGGCGCGGATGGCGCGATCATGGGCACCTATCGCAAGAGCCACATCCCCGATGGGCCCGGGTATGAGGAGAAGTTCTTCTTCCGCCCCGGCAATGACGGGTTCAAGGTGTGGGATGTGCCCACGCCAACCGGCGTCGCCCGCATCGGTATCGGCATTTGCTGGGACCAGTGGTATCCTGAAACCGCCCGCTGTCTGGCGCTGATGGGGGCCGAGGTATTGTTTTATCCCACCGCCATCGGCTCGGAACCCAAGGATGCCGACATGGACACCAGCCGCATGTGGCGCCGGGCCATGGTGGGCCATGCGGTGTCCAACTGCATGCCGGTGGTGGCGGCCAACCGGATCGGCCACGAAGGCAGCCAGGAAGCCGGCAACAGGTTTTATGGGCATAGCTTCATCTGCGACGAATGGGGCGATCTGGTGGAACAGTTCGGCGCGGCCGAGACCGGCGCGCTGGTCACCACGCTGGATCTGGAGGCTGCGCGCCGCCACCGGGCCAGCTGGGGCTTCTTCCGCGATCGCCGCCCGCAGCTATACGGCCGCATCGCCGAGGACATTTGAAGCCCGCCCTGTATCTTGTCGCGCTCGGCTCCAACCAGCGCCACCCGCGCATCGGGCGTCCGCGCGCGGTCGTGGCCAAGGCGGCCGAACTGATCGACGGGACGCTGGGCGACGTGCTCGGCCAGTCGCGCATCATCGAGACCGCGCCCGTTGGCCCGTCGCTCAGGCGCTATGCCAATGGCGCGCTGGTGCTGGAAAGCAGCCTTGCACCGGCCGAACTGCTAATGGCGCTGCAACATCTGGAAGCCCAGCTTGGCCGGGTGAAGCGCGGGCAGCGCTGGCGGTCGCGGGTGATCGATCTGGATATTGTGCTGTGGTCGGGCGGGATCGTGGCCGAGCCGCACCTGTCAGTGCCGCACCCCTTGTTCCGCCTGCGTGATTTCGTCTTGCGCCCCGCCGCCAGCATCGCTCCGGGCTGGCGCGATCCGGTCAGCGGCTACACGCTGGCGCAGCTGTTTGCCCGCCTGACCCGCAGACACGCTTGACCCGAGTTTGGCCCACCCCTAGGTGAACGGCCTCACCCCAGATGTGGGCCCGTAGCTCAGTAGGTAGAGCAGCTGACTTTTAATCAGCGGGTCACAGGTTCGAATCCTGTCGGGCTCACCATCGTTTCTGGCATTTTTTGGCTCAACCGCCCCCCGTCAGTCGGGCAGGTCAAACTGATCGGCGATTCGCCGTTGAGCGTGATTGGGACGTGACACTGCCGAAGGGCGGCAGAGGTGGAACGTCCGGTTAGTTGGCTGGCTCGGCCACATGGATTGCATGTGATCCGGCAGGATATTCCTCACACACGACCTCCAGCTGGATCAGTTCGTCGTTGCTGTCGCGCAGATTATCGCCGAATTCGTCGTAGGCATAAGTTACCTGGCAATTTCTGATCTCGGATTCTGCCATGCGCTGGGCATAGCTTTCGTGCATAACCTCGCGCATCCAGTCCCGATAAGGGGCGGTGAGGGTGAAGCGGCCCGGGGTCCCTTCTGCATCGCATGACGGCGCATCAAAACTGGTGACCCCCACCACCAGATAGGTTGGCATTCTAAACATCCTGCCGCCAATGAAATCCTGCTCTTCGTACAATGCCAGCACCGGGGTGCCCGTGTCAGCCGGGCATAGCGGCCGATCGTGTGACAAGGCGCAGATTACCTGTTCATCAAACCTTGGGCCGCGATCGCGCTGGTTGTTGCACAGAAGGGGCGGGATCAGGAACACTGGCTCCTGCGCCAGCCGATCTGCCTGTTGCGGCAGGCCGGTATTCCAGCGGACATGAACAGCATTCTGCCAACTGCGCCACCCAAATTCATTCCGCCTGGCATTGTCGAATTTTTCCGGTCCACGCCCGCCGATATCGACAAACATCAGATCGGCGGAGCCAGCCTGCGGGAACAGCGCTTCGGCTGGACGGGCAAAGATGAAGTGCCCTTCAATGCCCACCTCGGCCGGGACGAATGAATTCAGCGGATTTTTGACATAAACGCGCGGATCTGCCTCGAACCGGACCAGCGCAAGATCGGCGGTTCGCCCCGCCCTGGCAGCGGGATGCGGCACAACTTCCAGAATCCGCGCCACTACGGCGGTATTTTCGCCCGTCACCCGGTCCACACTCGGCACGCCGTAGCGCACTCTGAAATCCTGCATATTGCGCCGGGTCACGCAGTTGGATGCGGTCAGTACCCAATCCGGGGCCACCAGTGCGGCGCCGCACTGGTGCAGCCCCTGACCGTTGGCGAGATTATCCTGCGCCCCGTCAGCACGGATGATCTGGGCCATCGCGGGCAGCACCGGCGGGGAGGGCCATGGGCGGGTGGAGCCTTCAAAGCAGGAATAATCCCCGCGCCAATCGGTCAGGCAATAGCCGGGATATTCCGGTGTGCCGTCATAGGTTTGCTGGGGCACCTGCGCGGCGGCGGGCTGATTTATGGCAGCGGCCAGCACCACAATGACGCACAGCCAGAGTGGAGCCGCGCGCGCCATCATTCTTCCCGCTCGCGATGGGCCTGCAAATTGCCCCCGATGATGCTGTCTATCCAGTCATCGTAATAGGCCACGCGGGTATAGACGCCCGGCTGCCCGTCTCCCATGCAGCGGCCAGAACCCCAGCTGACCACACCGATCACCACGCCAGTGGCATCAACCGCCGGACCACCAGAATCGCCCCGGCAGGTTTTTCGGGATGGATCGGTGGCGCAAAACACGCCGTCGCCTATCCGCTCCGGATCATAATCGCGCATTCTGGCGCAAAACGCGTTGGGCAGCACTGTCAGCTGCACTTTCATCACAGTTGAGTTGGGCACCCAGCCAGCGAAATCACCAATCTTGCCCCAACCAAAGATAGTAACCTGCTCAAATCCCCATGGAACGCGGCTGGCCGGGGTCAGCTGGGCGGGGCGGGCTACATTGATGAACGCCAGCGGGCGGTAACTGACCGGCAAATCCAGATAGGTGTCGCTCAACAGCATGATCCGGCCGATCTGGCTGGGGCTATCGATGTCCTTGTCAGGGTGCGGCACAAGATGGATCAGCGCGATGTCCGCACGCACCATATCTTCATAGTCCGGGTGCTGGATTACCTCGGCAATGTCATACACCATGCCATTGGCAGCATCATCCAGCCGGTTAATGCCCAGCCTTACCTTGTAACCCTGGGCAATGTTTTCAGGCGCGATGCAGTGGGCTGCGGTCATCACCCATTCCGGTGCCACAAGCGTGCCGCCGCAAATGTGCTGTGCTTCTTCCAGCGTGGCATCATCAGCCAGTGTGCTGCGAAAACTGGCCGACATTTCTTCCAGCGGACGATCAATGAATATTTGCGCCAGAAACGGCACATAGCCGGCTGGCATACCGCCTACAGGCGAAGAGCAATCAATTAGTGCGCCGGTCCAGGGCTGGTGGCAAAAAGCCCATCGGGCAAATTCCAGGTCATACCCCGGCCAGGCTTCGGGTTCCTGTGCTGCAGCCGGAACACTGGCCACCACTGCGATGATGGCCAGAATGATGTTCCGAAGTATCGGGACCATTGGCCCGCGATTCAGGAAGGTGTTTGCGCGGGCTCACTCAGCATGGTGACACGCTCGCCGCCGCCTTCGTTTTCACCGTTCGTGGTCTCGCATGCACTAAGAGCCAGAACTGCGATGGCAGCCAGTATAGTCTTGGTCTTGGTCATAAAACCCCCTCCGATTTTGCGATCCTGCTAAAGATTAATCATAGCCCAGAGTACTAAGCAATTCCAAAAATTCGGGCCGGTTTCGCAGGGGTTGAAGAAAAGGGTCCATATTCAAGTAAGTAAGCCCCGAATCCCGCAAGTCCCAGGCTTTCGCCAAAGCCTCCATCGCCTTGTCCTCCTGGCCCCATGCGGCCAATATCTGCGCCTGTTGGTACATGCTGGCATCGCCATATTGATCGACAAGTGCGGCCCTGGCATTCTCTGCCGCCACGATATTCCCGAGCTGGTGATGGGCAATCGCGAGGCATGTCTCGCGGACCAGTGCAAAGGACTCCTGCGCGGCAATTTCGATTGCTTCTTGTGGTTTTCCCAGCAGGATCAGGCCCATGCCGATCCGGGCGTGGCTGTCACCCAGTTCCGGGTTGAGTACCAGCGCTTCTGATACCAGGTCATTCGCGCCCTGATAGTCGCCGGCGGCATATCGGGCGAAGCCGGCACTGCGTACAACGGTGGGGTTGAGTGGGTCGAGCGACTGCGCTGAAGCCAGGGCGACAGCTGCGATTTCATGCAGTCCGGTCTGCGCAGCAAAGGCACCATAGCGGCCCACGATGGCGGCACTTCCCTGGCCCAGCCGATAGGATTGCTCATAAGGTTCGCGCGCTTCTGCGACCTTCAGCTGCGCCTGAAACAGCACCAGGCCCAGGGTGGATTGGGTGTCGGCCGAGGAGGGCGCAGCGGCAACCGCAGCGCGGGCGGATTGGGCGGCCGCCTCATAATAATTCTGCGCCGCCTGAATATCGCTGCTGGTATTGCCCAGCGCCACCAGTATCCGTGCGCGGGCTGCCCTGGCCGCACCGAAATCAGGATCCAGAGAGATGGCGCGATCATACAGGCTTAGCGCGGCCAGATCAGTTTCCACGCTGACTGCCGCCAGGAACAGGGCATTTGCCTGCAGATAGGCATCGAACGCGGCGGCATTGGCGGTCGATCCTGCTTGGTCCTCTGCCGATTGCCGATATTCAAGCGTCAACGCCTGCGTCACGGCATCGATGATGCCGCGCTGAACGGCCAGTATCTGTTCAGCCGTGCCTACGAAATCCTGTGACCAATCGGTGAAGCCGGTCTCGCCGTTGATCAGTTCCACTGCAATGGCCAGTCCGGACTGGGTTTTCCTCAGGCTGCCGTCCAACAGATGGGAAACGGACAATTGGCTGGCCATGGCCACCGCCTCCAGCCCGCGTTCGGCCATCGCCTCGCAGGATGCACGGGCCACGATACGCAGCGCCTGGTTGCGAGACAGCATGGCGCGCAGTTCTTCGGACAGGCCGGCCGAAAGATAATCCTTCTGCGGATCGCCGGTCAGGTTGCGGAATGGCAGCACCGCAAGGCCCGCCGCAGCCGAATCCGAACCGCTAAAATGCAGGCCAAGAAAGCCAAGGATACCCAGCGTGGCAATGCCGCCGCCGCCAATCACCAGCGTCCGCCTGTCGAGGGAAAAACTGCGAGCCTTGGCCGGAATCCCGCCGTGGCCAACCAGAGGGGCCATAGTGTCCGGTATCCCTAGACCGGAATTCAACGCATGGAGCAGCCGCTGGAACACCGGATGGTCTGCCTTGCCATTCCAGGCATCCAGATCAATGGCCTGCAACTGGCGAAAGCCAAGCGGAGGCTGGATCCCGCCGACAACCAGCGGGACGAGGACACCGCGTTCCCGGCCCAGTTCGGCTTCATCCCTCACCCAATGCGAATGCGTAGAGGTCTCCGACCACAGCACGATGACCGCCGAAGCGTTTTCAAGCGCACTTTGGATGCTCTCATTATAGGCGCTGCCCAATTGGAGATCCTCGTCCCACCAGACAGAAAATCCTGCCTGCTGGAGCGCGCCGACAATCGCCTTGGCCCGGTCCCGGTCAGCATGGGCGTAGCTGAAGAAGACCGGTTCACGGTCAGGCGTGCTGGCGATCGTGATCTCCACCTCCAAGCGCTTACACTCCCCGGTCTTTGCGATCTGGTCTTTGCGTTCTGGTCCTTGCGATCTGGTCCCTGCGGTTTGGGGGGAAATTCTTCGGTAACAAAACGGCCCCACCATCTTGATGATAGTCTGATTGCGCAAGAATTGCACTCTGTCCGTCGTCAGACAATTCGAGACCGATGGGAGTTTAGAACAGGTGAGTGTTTGAGATCATCTGGTGGTTGTGACGTGCCCCCCCGCTTTCCTCCACCTTCCCTCTTTCCTGGGTTTGAGCCGAGCACCGGATAGCCATCACTTCTGGCTCAACCGCCGCCCCGTCAGTCGGGCAGGGCAAAAGTGATCAGCGATTCGCCGTTGAGCGGACGGCCATTGTCGCCCCGCGGCGCGCCGGTTGCTGGCGCGCCGGCGGCAACCACGGCCACGTATTGGCGCCCATCGCTGCCCTGATAGGTGATCGGCACGGTCTGCGCGGCATAGGGTAGCGCGACGTCCCACAGCATGTTGCCATTGGCCGCATCGAACGCGCGCAATTTTGCATCGTTGGTCGCGCCGATGAACAGCAGCCCGCCCGCCGTGGCAATCGGGCCGCCGAAGGTGTTGTTGCTGCCGGTATCCTGCCTGCCTGCGGGCAATTGCGGCGTGGTGCCAAGCGGTACCGACCACAGGATCTGCCCGCTGTTGCCGTCAACCGCGTGTAGCCGCCCCCACGGCGGACGGATGCACGGCAGGTTGACCTGCTCGCCATCTGTGGTCTCATAACTGGCGGTGAAGCTGGAATAGGCGCCTGGCCCCGACAGGCTGCCACGGTCATAGGGCTGGTCCGATGCGGCGGTGCCGCGGCCATAATCGCCTTCGGGATCGCGCGGTTCGACCCAGCCGATCGCCCCGCTTTCGGTGGTATTGATGTAGACGATCCCGCGCGCCGGATCGGCTGCGCCCCCGCCCCAGTTCGATCCGCCGTTGTGCGGCATGTTGATCGACGCACGCGGTGGATCACCCTCCTCGTGCAGGAAGAAAGGCGTGAACGGCCCGGCGTTGAAGAACCTGCCGCCATAGCTGTCGAGCAGCGCCCGGCAGGCGGCGGCGTGGGCGGGCGTGGTATCTTCGGCGGCCACGACATCGTCTGTGGTCCACCACATGCGGCTGAGCGGGGCAGGCAGAACCGGGATCGGCTGGGTGGGCGAATACCACTCGCCCGGCACATCGCCGGGGGCCACCAGCATCTCGTTCACCCCGTGGATCGGCTCACCGGTATTGCGGTTGAGGATATACATCAGGCCCGGCTTGCCGGTTTCGGCCAGCGCGGGGATGGTCACACCATCCACGGTGACATCGAACAGGACAGGCGGGGCGGGCAGGTCCCAGTCCCACAGATCATGGTGGATGGTCTGGAAGTGCCACTTGTAGGCCCCGGTCTGCATATCCAGCGCCACAATCGAATTGCCGAACAGGTTGTTGCCCGGCCGGTCACCGCCATAATAGTTGGCGCTGGGGCTGCCCAGGGTGATGTAGACGGTATCGGTGGCCGGATCGGCGGTGGTGTACCAGATCCACATATTGGTGCCCGACCGGCCATCCCAGCCATCGTTGGCCCAACTCTCGTGCCCCACTTCGCCGGGCTGCGGCACGCTGTTGAATTCCCACAGCTTGGCCCCGGTACGCGCATCGAAGGCGCGGGTATTGCCCGATGGGCCGCGCGGCATTTCCCCGTTGGAAGCGCCGATCACCATGACATTGCCGAATATGCTGGGCGGATAGCCATATGGCGTGCCTTCGATCGCGGTCTCGCCATTGGTGCCGAAGCTGGTGTCGACTTCGCCGGTGGCCGGATCGAGTGCGCGCAGGCCGGTGCCGAACGAATAGAACAGGCGCGCGGGATGCTCTGGGTCGCCAGGCCACCACGAAACCGCGCGGCGGATCAGCCCGCCCCCCGCGGGCGTATGGCGCCACAGTTCACGGCCGGTGTGGGCTTCCAGCGCCACCACGGCGTTACCCAGCGGCAGGTACATTACCCCATCCAGCACGATCGGCACGGTCCCGCCCAGCAGTCCGCCGCCGCCTTCGGGGCGCAAGACCAGATCCCACGCCTGTTCCAGCTGCCCGACATTGCCGGTATCGATCTGGTCGAGCGGGGAAAAGCGCGTGCCCCAGTCATCCCGGGCGTAGCGCGGCCAGTCAGCGGGTTCTTGGCCCGCAGACTGCGCGGCAAGTGGCAAAGCAAGGGGGCCGACAAGGGCCAGGGCGGCACAGGCTGCCAGCAATGAAGGCGTGCGCATGGTGTGTTTTCCCCCAGGCAGGGGTCGGACGGTCCGGTCCTGCCGATCACAAATTCGTTAGCATTGGAAGGATTATCGAGGCAAACTAATATGGCGATTCAGGCCCATTGGACGGTCAGGCGTTGTGCTGCTGCAGGGCGGCCAGCGCGCGATCGACCAACACGATCAGTTGCTGCAAGTCCTGCGGGCCAAGCTCGTCGCGGATCGGAGCCTCGATCACGGAAACTGCCGACATCATGGCCTCGGTGGTGCGCTTGCCCTTGTCGGTCAGCACCAGGCAGTTGCGGCGCCGGTCGGCTGGCAAGCGGTCCCGCGTGACAAGACCGCGATTTTCCAGTTCGTCGAGCACGCCGACCAGCGCCGGGCTGGTCATCCCGGACCAGTCGGCCAACTGCTTTTGCGAATTGCCGGGGTTGGACAGGATCAGCGACATGATGGTGAGTGATCCGGTCGGCAGGCCGAACGGTTCGCTGACCGCGATCGACCGGGCATGCAACATGTTGCGCAGCAGCCGCGCGCGCGGACCGACCGCGTCAGAAAACAGACCCCAATCCAGCGAACCTACTCCCGCGCGTTAACTTTGTCCGGAAAACCGGACAATTCCACGAACGGTTGGGATTTGCAACTATTGCGTCGGCAAGAATAGCCTAGTCGGGCCGGTCATAGTGATCGGCCAGGTGTTCCGGACCCCAGCCGAAGCTGGACGCGGCAGGATCGCTCAGCATGTCCGCGTTCCAGGCCTCAAACGCCTGTTTCAGCGCGGCGAACACGGCAGGCTGACGGTCCTTCAGGTTGCCCCGTTCCATCGGGTCGGCGATGATGTCGAACAGGTATTCGTGATCGTTGATCTTGAGATACTTGTATTGCCCGCGGCGCATGGCGCGCTGGTCCTTGCTCTTGAAGCGCCAGAACAGGTCACGCCCGGGTGTGGGCAAGCCTGCCAACACCGGCGCAAGATCAATCCCGTCGGGCGGATAGGCGGGATCGGTCGCGCCGCCGGCTGCCGCCACGAAAGTGGGCAGGAAGTCCATCGACAGCGCGGGCGTATCGCTGGTGGAACCCGGCGCGACCAGGCCCGGCCACTTCACGATGAACGGCACGCGGATGCCGCCCTCAAGCAGTTCGGTCTTGATGCCGCTGAACGGCCAGGTGTTGCTGAACCGCTCACCCCCGTTGTCGCTGGTGAACACCACCACTGTATCGCGTTCCATGCCCAGTTCGGCCAGCCGTGCCAGCACGCGGCCGATGTTGGCATCCATGCTGGTGACCATTTCGGCATAGGTTTCCATGTCACCGCCATCGTATTCGGCAATGGCGAGCCCGCCGATTGGATCTGCGATGGTGGCCAGCCGGGCCGAGGCGGCTTGATCGTCCGGGCCTTGCCACGGCCAGTGCGGGGCGGTGAAATGCAGGCTGAGCAGCCACGGCGTATCGGGCTGGGCTGCCCGGCCATCGAGGAATTCGATGCTGCGATCGGCCAGCATGTCGGTGTAGTAGCCCGCCTCGTCGATCCGCACGTCGCCGTCCCACAGGTCGGTCGTGCTGCCCGCAACGCCGTGGCGGAAATAGTCCACCCCGCCGCCGCGATTGCCCCAGAACTCGTCATAGCCGCTTTGTTGGGGGCCAAAGTCGGGCAGGCCGCCCAGATGCCACTTGCCGACCAGGGCCGAATGATAGCCCTGGGCTTTCAGCAACGAGGCAATGGTCGGCACGGCGGGGTCCAGCCCGATGCCGGGGCGGCCCAGCGGTTCCTCCAGCCCCACTGCCAGGCGGTACTGGTAACGCCCGGTGATCAGCCCCACCCGCGTGGCCGAACACACGGCGCTGTTGGCATAGCCGTGGGTGAACTTCATCCCCTGCGCCGCCAGGCTGTCGAGCACCGGGGTGCGGTATTCCTGCCGCCCGTAACACGACAGGTCGGCATAGCCGAGGTCGTCTGCCATGATGAACAGGAAGTTCGGCTTGCGGCCCGGGGTATGCGCCAACCCCGGCACCGCCACGGCCAGCGCCGCTGTACCCAAAGCGCTGCCGATCGCGCTGCGGCGCGTGAACCCACCAACTGAATTGGCCATCTGTTGAAACTCTCCAGCAATTGCCCGCGCAGCCGCGCGCAGCAGACAAGCCAACCAGCACCGATTGTGGGCCAAACCCGGGCGCGGCGCAACTGTTGGCAAGTGACAGAGCGGATGGTCGAAATATCCTGCCGCCAACAGGTTGGGGCAGCTCAGCGGAACACGATGTAGACGCTGGCAGGCAGGCTGCCACGGTTCTCCAGTTCGATCGAGAAGCGTTCGGTATAGATCGGCAGCCAATTGCAATTGCCGCGCGGGGCAAGCTGCTGTTGGCACACGGCTTCGGATCGCGGGTTGTTGATCGCCAGCGCCACATCGCCGCCGCCGTTCGCCTGCGCGGCGATGCGGGCCCGTTCGCCGGCCAGGAATACCTGTTCGATCCGCAGCTTCTCACCCGGCCCCACGCGCGCCCGGCGATAGGCAGGGCCAAGCGCACGGCCGCGCCAGGGGGTGCCTCCGGTGGCCTGCTGCTCGGCGCGCCACGCGGTCAGCGGATCTTCGGGTGCACCATCGGCCAGCCGCACGTCGAGCGCATCGAGCCGTTCGATCAACGGGGCGCGGGCTTGCGGATCGGCGATGCCATCGGCCGCCGCCAGCAGTGCGGCGACATCGCCCAGTGCATCCCCCGTTGGTGCGGGCAGGGCCACGGGTGCGCGCGCGAGCGGCGCAGCAGCACAGCCCGCCAGCAGCATAACGGCAAAGAGCGGCCCCATCCGCTGCATCATGTCGCGTCCCCTGCATCCGCCTGTTTGGGCCACATCGCGTGCGGCTTGATCACGAAATGCGCGCCCACCAGGGAATCGACAAGCGCAATCCCCAGCCCGTGGCGCAGGGCAATGGCGCGGGCCAGCGCCAGGCCCAGGCCGTGGCTGGTCTTGCCCGGTTGCGCCTGCCCGGTGCGGAACCGTTCGAACACCAGCGGGCGCAGCGCCGGTTCAATCCCAGGCCCGTCGTCACGCACCTCGATCACCGGACCCTTGGCCACCGACAGCGTCACCTGCCCGCCGCGCGGGACATATTTCAGCGCATTGTCGAGCAGGTTGGAAATCAGCCGGGTCAACTGCATCGGCTCGCCCATCATCACCACGCCGGGCTCGATAAAGGTGCGCAAGGTCACGCCTTGCTCCTCGGCGCTGCCGGAATACAAGTCGGCCAGATCGCTGGCGAGGGACGACAGGGCGACTTCGGTCAGGCCCGACAGGTCGCCCACCCGCGCCTCGCTGCTGGCGATGTCGAGCAGCGAATCGAGCATGGTCACCACGCCCCTGATGTCGCGCCGGCACTGTTCGATCACGGCCGGATCGCATTCCGGCGGCAGATCGCGCATGGCGTTGACCAGCCGGCTGTCGAGGTGGGTCAAGGGTGTGCGGATCTCGTGTGCGATGTGGTCCGACATGTGGCGGTGGGTGCGCGCCAGGTTGGCCGAACGGCCGATGGCGCGGGTGGAATAGGTGGCCAGCTCGCCGATCTCGTCATCGAATTCGCCGTCGGGAAGGGCCGGTTCGCGCCCCTGTTCGGCCGCGCGGAACGCCGTGCTGATCGCGCCGATCCGCTGCCGCAGCCTGGCTGCCGCGCGGCGGCCGAGCAGCCAGGTGGCCAGCACGATCAGCGCCGCGGTTCCCAGGAACAGCGCGACCAGCCGGATCAGGGCAGTGCGGTCACGCTCGTAGGTGCGGGCCACCAGCAGGTCCAGATCGGGGGACAGCCGGGTGGCGCGGGCAAACACGTCGGTGCCGTCGCTCAACGTCAGGAAACCGGATTCGGACAGGCCGGCGCCCAACATGGGCCAGTCCTTGATATTGCCGCCCAGCATGGTGCCATCGGGTCGCACCAGCATATAGCGCGCCTGCCGCCCTTCCAGGCTGACCACGGTGGAACGATCATCCAGCCGGGCGAGCAATTCGGCCTCGCCGCTGGTGGCGTAGATGTCGACCAGGCCTGCGATATCGGTATCGACCGTGGCCAGCAGCGAGCGGGTCGTCGCGCTCCAGCTTTGCCACACGGTAATTGCGAACAGCAGGGCCAGCGCGGCCAAGGCGAACAGCGTGGCACGCCGCACTATATGCGTGAAAATCGACCGGGCGGCCGGAAGGATCGGACTAGTCGCCACGGGTCAGCCGGTAGCCAGTGCCCCAGATGGTTTCCAGCGCGGGATTGTCAAACCCGGCTTCCAGCTTGCGGCGCAGGCGGCCGATGTTGACATCGACCACGTTGGTCTGCGGATCGAAGTTCATCTTCCACACATCGCGCAGCAGCATGTCGCGGGTGACCACTTCACCCGCGTTCTCCATGAAATAGCGGAACAGCTCGAATTCCTTGGGGGACAGCGCAATGTGCACGTTGCGACGAAACGCGGTGCGCGCCTTCACGTGGCATTCGAACTGGCCGTAGATGATAATGGCCGAATGGGTGCGACCTTCTGCGCGGCGGACCAGCGCCTTCAGCCGCGCCATCAGTTCTTCCGGTTCATACGGCTTGGCCAGGTAATCATCCACGCCGGCATCAAGCCCTTCCACCCGGTTGCTGGCGCGGCCCAAGGCGGACAGCATCAGGACCGGGGTATCTACCCCGCTGGTACGCAGCCGTTCGACAATCTCCAGCCCGTCCATATCGGGCAGCATCCGGTCCAGGATAATGGTGTCGAACTGCTCCAGCGCAGCGCGGCGCAGGCCATCGGCCCCGCGCATTTCCCACACCACCTGGCAACCCTGCCGGGCCAGCAGTGCCGTCAGATCAGCGGCGGCATCGGCATTGTCCTCGACATAGAGCAGCTTCATGCCCGATCCTTCACCCGGTGGCTGCCTGGCGGCAGGCACGATATTCCCACTCCGGCATAGCCCGGCCAAACCCCTGCAGGCGCGACACGCCCTGTCGTATTGATGACATTTGCCGTTAGATTTGCCACCTTGCCCCCTGCGGCGATAGGGTATCGGCAAAACGGATGTTCGCAACCATGATCAAGCCTCAACCCAATCCCGGCCCTGTTGAACAGCAGCGCGGATATGCGCCGCCCAGGCGAACGCGCTGGGGGCTGGTGGTGGCCATCGTGGCGGGTCATCTGGTGCTGGGCGCGCTGTTGATGCGGTTTCTGGCGCCGCAGTTTACCCAGGACATCGTCGAAACTGCCACCCGCGGCTTCACCGTGATCATCACCACCCCGCCGCCGGAACCCCCACCCGCCGCCGAGCCGGATGCCGGATTGGCCGGCGATCCCGGGCGCGAAGCTACGGCGCGCGAGGTGTCTGCACCGCGCAATCCCTTGCCCAGCCCCAGCCCGTTGCCGCGTGCAGCCTCGACCGGCACGCAGAACCAGTCGGGCGCGCAGCAGCAGGGCGAGGGCACCGGCGCGCAAGGCAGCGGCGATGGCACCGACAGCGGCGCGGGCGGGCAAGGGCGCGGCGGCGGAATCGCCAGCGGGCCAACGGTCCTGTCGGGCCGGATTGATGCCGCGCGCGATTTCCCCATTCCCGCAGGCGGGCGGCAGGTGCGCGATGGCACCTCTGTCACGGTGGTGTTCACCGTGGGGGTGGATGGCCGGGCGAGCGATTGCAGCGTCAGCCGTGCGGGCCCCGATCCCGCCACCAACGCCCTGGTGTGCCCGCTGGTGGTTGAGCGGATCCGCTTCAATCCGGCGCGCGATGCCAATGGCAATCCGGTGCCTGCCCGCTATGGCTGGCGACAGGATTTCTTCCGCCGGTCATAATTCGGTCTAAGGTGCGGAACGCGGCCCCGCCCCAGGAGTAACAGCACCAGATGAGCACTATGCATCCCGTGATCCTGTGTGGCGGAAGCGGCACCCGCCTGTGGCCACGCAGCCGCAAGGCGCTGCCCAAGCCCTTCCTGCCGCTGGTCGGCGATCGCACCCTGTTCGAAGCCACGCTGGACCGGTGCGGTGATCGGGCGCTGTTCGCCGCCCCCATAGTGGTCGCCGGAACGCAGCACGTGGCCCATGTGGAAGCCCAGCTGGCAGGCTTTGCCGATGCCCGCGTGATCGTGGAGCCCGAGGCCAGGAACACGGCTGCGGCCATTGCCCTGGCGGCCGAACTGCTGCCCGCCGATGCGGTGATGCTGGTCTGCCCGAGCGATCACCACATTGCCCATGTGCCCGCGTTCTGTTCCGCCGCGCTGGCCGCTGCGGCGCTGGCGGCGGACGACTGGCTGGTCAGCTTTGGCATAGCGCCCACCGCGCCTGAAACCGGCTTCGGCTATATCCTGCGCGGCGGGCCGCTGGCAGGCGGGTTTAAGGTCGAACGGTTTGTCGAAAAGCCCGATCTTGCCACCGCCCGGGCGTTCCTGGCCCATGGCGGCTATAGCTGGAACGGCGGGATCTTTGCGTTTCGCGCGGGCGCGTTCCTGGCTGAACTGCGCCGCCACCGGCCCGACATTGCCGACGCGGTACACCGCGCAGTGGCGGCGGGCCGCGAAGATGGCCGCATGTTCTATCCCGATGCGGCTGCATTTACCTCGATCGAAGGCGAATCGGTCGATTACGCGGTGATGGAAAAAACCGCCCGCGCCGCGATGGTACCGGTGGCGATGGGCTGGTCCGACATCGGCAACTGGCAGGCCTTGCGCGATGCCTTGCCGGGTGATGCCGATGGCAACCGCGTTGAAGGCCCAGCTACAGGCAGCATCGAACTGGTCGGTTGCCGCAATGTGCTGGTCCGCACCGACGGACCGCGGGTGTCGATCATCGGTCTTGCCGATGTAGCGGTGATCGTGGATGGTGACGAAGTGCTGGTGACCACGATGGATGGCGCTCAACTGGTCGGCAAGCTGACCGGGGCCGCGCAGCAGTAAGGGGCGTTGACGGGTTCATGATCGCACAGACTATCCAGTTGGCGCTGGCCCCGGTGTTCGTGCTGGTGGCGATCGGCAACATCATGAACATCCTGTCCAGCCGCCTTGGCCGCGTGGTCGATCGCAGCCGCGTGCTGCAACACCGCCACGCCGAGACCGAGGGTGCCGAACATGATGCCATCGTCCGCGAAATCCGCATGGTCGACATCCGCATCAAGCTGATCGGTCGGTCGATCCTGTTGCTGGTGTCATCCGGCCTGTGCGTGGGCCTGACCGTGGCCCTGCTGTTCATCGAGGAATTCGCCACCCTGAACCTGCAGCCGATTGCGGCCGGGATATTCCTGGTGGCGATTGCCTTGATGATGATGGCGCTGCTGCTGTTCCTCAAGGAAACCCGCCAGGCGACCGACGCCCTGCGCATCCCGCGCGATTTCCTTGAACTGGACCGCAAGCTGTAGGCTCTTTACGCCGGCGGCGGTGCCAGCAGCTTCTGTCCCGCCTGCCGGATCGTGCCTTCCACGATTGGCTTGATGAAGCCCAGCGCCAGCGGAAGGTCTATATCGAACAGCACTTGTGTGTCGCCGATCTCGATCTGGCCGTTCATCACCTGGCCCATCGCGGTGATCGCCAATGACAGGGTATCCTCGCCGGTCCATTCGGTCGTGACATCGGCCATGCCGCCGGGAATGGCGTCGGCGATTTCGTGGGTCGAGGCGGACAGGCGACGGCGCACTTCCTCGCGGCCGAGGCTGTGGGGAATGGCGACCTGCATCAGTTGTTCTCCGGGGAAGGCAGCGACTCTGCATCGCCGTAACGGTAATCGAGGTAGCGGTTGCGGATCGCCAGATCATCCAGCGACCCTTCGGCCAGTTGCCGAGTCACGCTGTCGATCTCCTTCGAAATCTTGCCCAGGCTGTCGACCAGCTGCTTGTCCGGCGTGGAACCGGCGCGCTCCTCGGTGCGCAGGTGGGCGGGGATCTTGCGATAGCTGTCAATCATCTCGGGCAGCACTTCGCCCACCAGCTTGCGGGTTTCGCCTGCCGCCGGATGCAGCGGATCGACATGCGCCAGTTGCAGGCCCAGCGCATCCAGCTGCACGCCGATGTCTTCCACGATTCTAACCGCCGGGGCGGGCAGCGCGGGGCGCTGCTGTTCCAGCCACAGTTCGGTGCGGGCCACCAGCTGGCGGGCATCCTGCGTTCGCGTAAGGTCTGCCCGGCTGGGCAGGCGGACCCTGGGATAATTGCCGAACACCACCACGGCGGCCACAATGGCGAGGAAGGTGATCATCACCCCCACAAAGCCGATCCCGTCGAGCACGATCCCGGCGATCGAAGACGCGGCCACAATGGCAAACAGCGACAGCGCGATCAGTTTGATGCGGGTCATCCAGTTTGATTTGCGCAGTCGGCGCGAACCTTCGCCGATGGCCGGACCTGTCGCCACCAGCCGGTGCCGCCCGCCAGCCTGGTTATCACGCAAGACCGATTTCGCCTCGGCCAGCAGCCGCTGGCTGTCGTTCGTCAGGTCAGGCATCGAGGCTTAGCAATGATGGCGCGGCAGCAGCCTTGCTCGCCTGCGCTTGTCCTTCGGCGCGCGCGATATAGCCCTTGGACTTCTCCACTTCGTCGGTCAGCACGGTAACAGTCTGCTTCATGCTGTCGAGCGCGCGCAGCTTGAAGGCATCCACCTCGTCCATTGTGTCATAGATGTTCTGGAACGCGCGTTGCAGCGTTTCGAGCGGAATGGTGGAACTGGCGGCCTGTTCGTGGATCTGCGCGGTGTTTTCGCGCAGCAGCTTGCCGGTGGAATCGATGATATTGGCGGTGGTAGTGTTCAATGCGGTGATCTGCCCCAGCACTAGCCGCTGGTTGGTCATCGCCTGGGCCACGGTAACGGCCGTGCGCAGCGCGCCCACCGTGGTGGTGCTGGCCCGGTCCACGCCCTTGACCAGTTCCACATTGTTTTTCTTGACCAGGTCCAGCGCCAGGTAGCCCTGCACCGAAACCGCCATTTGCGTCAGCAGGTCCTGCGTGCGCTGGCGGACATAGAACAGCGCGGTCTCGCGGATGGCGCGGGCCTTTTCGGGATCGGTCGCATCAAGATCGGCGGCGCGTTCTTCCAGCCGGGTATCCAGCGTGCGGGCGATATGGATCATTTGTTCCAGGTTGCCCATCGCGTCCCACAGCTTGGCCCGTTCCACGTCGATCGCGGCATTGTCCATCAACAGCTCGTCCTTGCCGCTGGCAAGGCGCGCCAGGATCGCCTGGATGTGGCTTTGGGCAGATGTGTAGCTGTCGAAGTAGGTCTTCAGCTTGTTGCCGAACGGGATGATGCCGAACAGCTTGCGGCCGGTCAGCTTGCCCTGCTTGCCGGGATCCAGATCTTCCACCGTACGGCGCAACTGGGCCAGGTCTGCGCCCACGCCGCTTTCCTGGTCCATCGCGCGCACCGGGCGATCGAGGAAGCGGTTCGACATGCCCGCCGCCGCCATGATTTCCTTGCGGCCCATGTTGGTGATCTGGTCCACCTTCTGGCCAAAATCGGGTGACTTGGCATCCAGCGCGATCAGCTCGTCAACAAAGCCGTCAACCTTGTCTTCCAGCGCGGTGCGCTTTTCGGCGGCGACCGGCACCAGCCCTGAAGCCCTTTCAGCCGAGATCACGGGCACGGGATCGGGCGGGGTCAGCTTGAGTTCTGTTTCTGTCGTCGTCTGGTTGTCGGTCGCCATGTAACTGATCCTCGCCCCGCGTCTGCTTCGGTTACTGTATTAGGCAGGCAAGACACGCTTTTCAAGCGTTGGCCTGCGGCCCATGTCCTCTATACCCCTGATCGGATCAGGAGACGATAACAATGGCGAGTGAAGCTCCCCCGGCCAGTGGTCACACCTTTGGCGAGGTTATCCATAGCTGGCGGCATTGGTGGCAAACCTCGGTCAAGGGCACGATCGACCAGGCCGAGGTCATCGCGCGGCGCCGGGCGGAATGCGCGGTCAGTTCGCGCTATCTGCTGATGCTGGGCATGTCGGCGGGCATCGCCATCCTCGGCCTGCTGCTGTCATCGCCGGCCGTGGTGATCGGGGCCATGCTGCTGTCACCGCTGATGGATCCGATCATGGGACTGGGCTTTGCCATCGCCACGGGTGATTTCAAGTGGATGCGCCAGTCGGCCCGCTCGCTGGCCATCGGTACGGTGTTTGCCGTCTTGTTCTGCGCCATCGTGGTGTTCTTCTCGCCCTTGCAGACGGTCACCTCGGAAATTGCGGCGCGCACCAAGCCCAACCTGTTCGACCTGTTGATCGCGTTCTTTTCTGCCATCGCCGGAGCCTATGCGATGATCCGCGGGCGCGAGGGAACAATCGTCGGTGTGGCCATCGCCACCGCGCTGATGCCGCCACTGGCCACTGTCGGTTTCGGGCTGGCCACGTTCAACTGGACCGTCTTTTCGGGCGCGCTGGGCCTATATTTCGTCAATCTGATGACCATTGCCCTGACGGCGGCGGTGATGGCGCGGCTGTATGGCTTTTCGACCAACCTGTCGGAACGACAGACCACCTGGCAGACCGTCGTCATCGTGGCGGCCTTTGTGGCGCTGGCGATCCCGCTGTTCCTGTCGCTGCGCCAGATCGCGTGGGAAGCCAATGCCACCCGGCAAACCCGGTCGATGGTGCTGGATGCGTTCGAGGACAATGCCCGCCTTTCGCAGATCGATTATAACTTCGAGGTCGAGCCGATCCGCATCACCGCCACGGTCCTGACGCCCCGCTTGCTGCCCGATGCCGAGAGCATTGCCGAACGGGCCATGGTCCGCACGCTGGGCCGGCCGGTGGACGTGGCGATTACCCAGTACCGGGTGGGTACCAATGCCCAGGCGGCCGAAGAAGCCCAGCTTTCTTCCGCGCTTGCCAGCGAGCAGGCGGCTGCCGAGCGGGCCGACGAACTGGCCGGGCGGCTGGCCCTGGTGGCAGGCGTTCCGGCCGAACAGGTGACGGTCGATCGGGCCCGCCGCCGGGCCACGGTGACTGCGCTGGCCCTGCCCGATGCGAGCCTGCGGACCTATTACGAACTCGAACGCCGCATCCGTGCCACTGCGGGCGAGGGGTGGGACATCCGGCTGGTCCCGCCGCTGCTGGCCATGCCGCAGGTGGCTTTCGAGGCAGAGGGCATTTCCCCGGCCGGATACCGCACTGTCGTGCTGATCGAATGGGCCGCGAAGCGCTCGCCCCTGCCGGTCCGGCTCGAAGGCCCGGCAGGGGCGGTGGCGCTGGTGCGGGTAGCTTTGCAAGAACGCGGCATCGAACCGCAGGTTAATCCGTCTGGCGGCGGCCTCGGCCCGGTGCGCGCTGTATGGGTCATGCCCGAGGGAGCACAATGATGATGGGAGAAACAACGATGACAACCGAACTGCTGGTGCTGGTGCTGGGGGCAGTGCTGCTGCTGGCGCACATCATGTTGGCGGTGCATTTCAAGACCCGCCAGTACGGCAAGGACTGGAACATGGGCGCCCGCGACGAGAACCTGCCGCCGCTGAACCCGATCGCCGGAAGGCTGGAACGGGCGCGCGACAACTTTGCCGAAACCTACCCGGTCGCCATCGTGGCCCTGCTGGCAGTGACGCTGCTGGACCGGTCGAGCATGGTGACCCAGGCTGCCGCGTGGGTGTGGCTGGCCGCGCGGGTGATCTACCTGCCGCTCTATTGGACCGGCGTGCCGAAGGTCCGCACCATGGTGTGGGGCGTCAGCCTGCTGGCGCTGCTGGTCCTGCTGGGCGCAGCGCTGGTCTAGCGCGCGCGACCCGACTGGGCCAGCCGCTGGCGTGAGGTATTGCCCGGCACGGCCACGTGGACCGATGGGTCATAAACGGGGCTGCCCTGCTCGACCCAGATGTTGATTTCGGTCTCGCTATAGCCGGACGGGATATAGCGGATGCGGTAGCCATCCGGGTGGTCGCTCCACCGGCCGGATGGAACTGCCCGGCTGCCTTCGCCCATGCCGACCGCCCCGGTCAGCACGGCAATGCTTTCCAGTTCGGCATAGCTCGCCCCGCCAACTGTCAAGCCTTCGCGCAAGGCTGATTCGGCGCGGAAGGCGGTGCGCAGCGGGCCGGGCACATCGCCGATCAGGCGGCTCATCATGCCCGACGGCACCAGATCCAGCGCCGACCGGTTGAGTCGCGCCAGTTGGCTGCGTGACAGCAATTGCGCGGCCACCAGCTTGAGGTTGGAGTTCAGGTCTTCGAACTTGGCGCGCGCCAGGATCGCCCAGATCAGCTGCTGGACATCGCTTTGGGCAATGCCGGGATGGGCTACCGAATTGCGCAGGATGTCGCGCACCGCCACCTCCTGCGATCCCTTGAGCGGGGCATAAAGGTAGCCGTCGCCGCCGCCCGGCCCATGGGTTCCGGCGTGCAGGCAATAGCTTTGCGCGGTGAAGGTGTAATAGCCGGGGCTCAGGCGGAAGCCGCCGTCACCGGTCCGGGGCAGGCTGGCTAGCGGAGTGGCGGCGAGGCGCGGGGTGGTGCCATCAAGCGCGGCATTGCCCCATTGGGCATCGGCCAGTGCAGTGGAAATCGGGGCTTCCCCCTGCAGGAACCGGCCAACCCCGACATCTTCCGCTGCCCCGCGGACCAGATCTCCCAGGCCGCCCAGTTGCGCCTTGGCGCTGCTTGCGCCCAGCAGCCCTAAAGCGAGTGCGCCCGTCGCAAAGCCGCGCCGTGTAAACCTTGTATCGAAATCCATCCTGCCGTGCCCCGCTGCCGATCCAGTCTGCCCCATAGGCTTGGGACAAAAGGAAATATACTGCCAGCGTGGTACTTTCGGCAGCCTGGGCCGCCGGGGCATTGATGCGGCGCAAAGCTGCGCTGGAAGGCTGGATCAGGCCGCCACGAGATAAGGCTCGATCTCGCCCGCCAGGTACATCTTGCGTGCTTTGGCCCGGCTCAGCTTGCCTGAAGACGTGCGCGGCAGGGTACGCGGGGGGACCAGTTCGACCACGCAGTTCATGCCGGTGATCGCACGCACCTTGTCGCGTATTTCGTTGCGCAGCTTGATCCGTTCAGCGGGGTCCGACACGCGGCAGTGAACCAGCACGGCAGGGGCTTCCTCGCCGTTCTCGGTTTCCACCGCGAAGGCGGCGATATCGCCGTGGTTGAAGCCGGGCAACTGTTCCACCGCCCATTCGATATCCTGCGGCCAGTGGTTCTTGCCGTTGATGATGATCATGTCCTTCGCCCGTCCGACGATGAACAGATAGCCTTCGTGCATGTATCCCATGTCGCCGGTATCGAGCCAGGAGCCCTTGCCATCGTCACTTGGTACCAGGCATTCGGCGGTCGCTTCGGGGTTGCGGAAATAGGAATGCATCACCGATGGCCCACGGCACCACACCTTGCCGATCTGGTGATCGGACCGGGCGCTGCCGTTCTCGCCTCGGATCTCGACATCCATATCGGGCAAGGGCTTGCCGCAGTTGACGATGGCGCGATAGCGGGCGGGGCGGGACAAGTCGCGGCGGCCGCCCGACAGGCGCTCCTCCTCGACCAGTTCGACCCGGATTCCTTCGCCCGGCGGCATCACGGTGACCGCCAGGGTCGCTTCGGCCAGGCCATAGCTGGGGGTGAAGGCAGATGCCTTGAACCCGGCACCGGCAAAGGCGTTGACGAAGTTCTGCATCACGTCAGGCCGGATCATGTCGGCGCCATTGCCGGCCAGCCGCCAGCGCGACAGGTCGAACCGGTCGGCCACGTTGCTCTGGCTGGAAATACGCCGCGCGCAGATGTCATAGCCGAAGGTCGGCGAATAGCTGAGCGTGGTGCCCTGGTTGCGGCTGATCAGATCGAGCCAGGCCAGCGGGCGACGGGCGAAATGTTCGGTTTTCAGGTAATCGACCGATACCTGGTTGGCGATCAGCGACAGGAAACAGCCGACCAGCCCCATATCGTGATACCACGGCAGCCAGCTGACCACCCGGTCATTGGTGCCGATATTCATGCTGGCGGCGTGGCCATACAGATTGTGCAGCAGCGCCTTGTGCGTCACCGCCACGCCTTGCGGGAAGCGAGTGGAACCGCTGGAATATTGCAGATAGCAGATGTCGTCCGGATCGGCCTTGGGCAGGTCCACGGGCGGCGCGGGGCGGGCGGCCAGGGTCGACCAGTCGATCCCTTCGCAACCCTGCCGGTCTGCTGCTGCCTGCGCCATTTCGGCGATTTCCGGCGGATAGATCAGGATCCTGGGATCGGCGCTGGAAAGCTGCACGACCAGCTGGTCGATATACCCTTCCTTGCCGCCAAAGGTGGTCGGCAGGGGCAGCGGCACCGGCCATGCGCCCACCAGCGTGCAGGCGCAGAACAGCGCCGCAAAATCCGGCCCGGTTTCGGCAATCAGGGCAACCCGGTCATCCTTGCCAATGCCGCTGGCGGCCAGGCGATAGGCCATGGCCAGGCCATCTTCGCGCATCTGGCTGTAGGGATAGACTGTTTCCAGCTCGCCCCGCATATCGTGGAAGTTGAGGCCCTTGGCGCTGCGCGCGGCATAGTCGATCGCATCGTTGAAGGTGGCGAAATCGGCCCTGATGCGCGGCAGGGCGCAATCGTTGGGTGTTGGTGTCAGCTCGGTCATGGAAGTAAGGGCAACCCTTGTTCTGAGCGCGTCCCAGCCATGATCAGGCTGAGTATCGACGCTTCCCCTCCTCGAAACTGCGGACCCGGATTCCCTCCCGTCCCGCGACAATCTTTCCCATTTGGCATGAAGTGTGGCACGAATAAGGCCAATGGGCACCTATAAACAAGAGTGTAAGCAACCGAGGAGGGCAAAACCCCCGCTCGACGACGCACGATTGCGCGATCTGGCGCTGTCTTATGTCGCCCGATACGCCACTTCGGGGGCGCGGCTTGAACGCTACCTGAAGCGAAAACTGCGCGAGTCCGGTTGGGCGAACGAGGATAGCCCGCCCGATGTGGCGGCGCTGGTAGAGACCTATGCCGGGCTTGGCTATGTCGATGATGCAGGTTTTGCCCGGGCGCGCTCGTCCAGCCTGTTGCGTCGCGGCTATGGCGGGCGGCGGGTGGCGCAGGCGCTGGGGCAGGACGGCATCTCGGCCGCAATCATGAGCGCGGTGAGGCCCGGCGAATCGGATCTCCGCCATGCCGCCCTGGCCATGGCGGCCAAGCGCCGGTTCGGCCCGTTCGGCGGGGAAGCGCCAGATAAAGAACGCCGTGAAAAGCAATTGTCCGCCATGCTGCGCGCCGGGCATTCGCTCGACTTCGCCCGCGAAATGGTCAATGCACCCAGCATCGAACATGCCCGGCAATGGGCGCACGAACTGGACGAGGATGACCCCCAAGATGGATTGGGCCATGAACCGGGTAATGAATTGGAAGATGAATTTGGTGACGACAGTTAGCAGACTGAAGCTGGCAGGCCGCTGGCTGCTGGTCCCCGCCGCGATCGCGCTGGCTGCCTGTTCAACCCAGGCCGCCACCGAAAGCGCGGCGTCGCAGGCTTCGCCCAGCGCTGCAGTCCATCCCGAATCGGGTCTGCAAGTGATCGACCTGGTGGTTACCACCAGCGGCGAGAGGCACAGTTTCCGGGTCGAAGTGGCCGCCACGCCGGAACAGCAACAGCGCGGGCTGATGTTCCGCACCGCGATGGGGCCGGACGAAGGCATGATCTTCCCGCTGGCCCAGGTCCGCATGGCCAGCTTCTGGATGCGCAACACGGTGATCCCGCTGGATATCATCTTCATCGGCCCGGACAACCGCGTGCTGAACGTGGGGGCCAATGCCGTGCCCTATTCCGAAGCGTCGGTGCTGTCGGTCGGTCCGACCAAGGCGGTGCTCGAACTTAATGGCGGGCGGGCGGCGGAACTGGGAATCGCGCCGGGCGATCTTGTCGAATGGTAAGGGCCCGATTCTCTTGCTGACGCGACAGACCGCCTTGCGCCGCACCCCCAAAAGCGGCTAACCGCGCGGCCATGGGTTTGTTCGGAAAAATCTTCACCTGGTGGGATGGTGCAACCATCGGCACGCTCCTGTGGTCAGCCCGCAAGGGCGAACATGTCGGTACGGACGGGCAGGGCAACCGCTACTACCGTTCAAAGCGGAAAAATGGCCAGGGCGATGGCGTGAAGGAACGCCGCTGGGTGCTGTACAACGGCCCCAACGATGCCAGCCGCGTGCCATCGGAATGGCATGGCTGGCTCCACGCCTCGTATGACGAACTGCCCGAAAGCCATCTGCCGCCGCCGCGCATCTGGGAAACCGATTACAGCCCCAATGCCACCGGAACGGTTACCGCCTATCGCCCCGCCGGCGCGCTGGAGCGCGGTGGACAGCGGGCGCGCGCCACCGGCGATTACGAAGCGTGGACACCCGACGCTTGAACGGATTGCGCCTCGCACTGGCCTCGACCGGTCTGGGCGCGGGCCTGCTGGCGCTGGCTTCCTGTTCGGCTGAAGCCCCCACGCCGGTGGCCGAAGAAACCGAAATTCCCGATAACATCGCCGGTGCGCCGCAGCCCCAGATCGAGGTCGAGGACGGCCTTGGCACGCCGCTGGCGGAGCGGGTGGCAACGCTTGGCCTGATCAACAAGCGCAACAACATCAGCCGCGAAATCCAGATCAAGCCGGGCGAAGCTCGGCGGATCGACGACGTGATCGTGCGGCTGGCAAGCTGCGAACGCACGCCGCCATGGGAAAATCCGCCGCTGACCGGCGCTTTTGTGCAAGTGCTGGTGCTCGACCGGGTGGATGCGCAATCGGAACGCGAATGGCGCCGCGTGTTTTCCGGCTGGCTGTACAAGGAAGCCCCGGCGGTCAACGTGGTCGAACACCCGGTCTATGACGTGTGGGTAAAGGACTGCGCGATGACTTTTCCGGGCGAGGATGAGGCCGTGCGGCCCGCCGCGCCTGCCGCATCCGGCGCGCCTGCCGCGCCTGCTGTACCGGCTACGCCCGCACCTGCTCCTGAGCCTGCCCCGGCGCCCGCAGCTGCCGACACCTGAGCGAAGGCCCGCGGCAAGTCGGCGTGGATCCCGTCGGCACAGGCCAGGTCCACCAGCTTGCGATAGACATCGCGCTTGACCTCGACCGCGCCGAGCGATCCCAGATGTCCGGTCATGAACTGGCAATCGAGCACGCGATAATCCGCCAGCCGCAGCAGGGCCACCAGCCAGGCCAGCGCCACTTTGCTGGCATTGTCGGCCCGGCTGAACATGGATTCGCCGCAAAATACCCGCCCGAAGCTGACGCCATACAGCCCGCCCACCAACGCGCCATGCTGCCAGCATTCGATCGAATGGGCATGTCCGGCCTGGTGCAGCGCCAGGTAGCTCGCCTCGATCTTGTGGCTGATCCAGGTATCTCCCAACGATCCGGTATCATCCGGACGCGGGGCGGCGCAGGCGCGGATCACGGCTGCGAAATCGCGGTTGCAAGTCACGTCGAACCGGTCCTGCCGCAGCACCTTGGCCAGCGAGCGTGAGGGGCGGAAGGTGTCGAGCGGGAACACGGCCCGCGCCCGTGGTTCGACCCAGAACACCTCGTCGTCCACGCGCGAATCGGCCATCGGGAATACTCCGCCGCGATAGGCCTGCAGCAGCAGTTCGGGCGGCAACAGATCTGGCGCCGAAGGGGGCTGGGTGCCGTGCATCGCACCGCCCTAGCATGCACACCGCGCGCCAGCCATGCGCAGATCACGCGCAGATCACTTGGTGCAGGTGGCTTGCCATCGGCGCCAAGCCATTATAGAGGCGCGCCAGCCTGCAGGGGTGTAGCTCAGTTGGTAGAGCATCGGTCTCCAAAACCGAGGGCCTGCGGTTCGAGTCCGCACACCCCTGCCAGTTTTTTTAGCACAGGCCCATCCGGGCCCGCGATTTCCTCGCTTTCGGTCGGCTTCGCCTCCCTTCGCTGCGGGCGCGCGTTTGCGCTTGCGGGCCTGCGGCCCGTCCCAGCGTTTCGATGATAGGCCGCCTGTTCGGCGACAAGCCGAACCATAGGGCGACCGCCCGCCCGCAGGCGCCCCGGAACGCAGTGTAGGGATCAGCGCCGAGGACGAAGGCGCGGATGCGCCTTCGAAAAGCAAACAACCGGAACCTCCCGCCTGTCTGCCGGTTGATCCTGTGGGCATGAACAGGGAAAACAGGAGAATTGGTATGCTGCGTATATTGCGTAGTTCACGGCGCCACGGCGCAATCCTGCCGCGTTCGTCCAGCGAGGCGGAGCTCCGCTCGATGGTGCCGGCCCCGATCCTGCCGATGGAGCGGCCGGGCCTGTTCGCCCGGCTGTTCAACCCGCGCTGAGCGAATCAGTATTCGTCCGGTTCTTCCGGCGTATCGCGGTGGTGGTCCGGCCCGGCCTTGCGATCGCCGCGCGCCAGCTTGAACACCACGCCAGATAGCAGCGCCAGCGCGATCAGGTTGGGCAGTGCCATCGCGGCGTTGGAAATATCGCCCAGCCGCCACACTTCCTCCGACGGGCGACTCGCGCCGATGAAGATGGCCAGGCACCAGATTACCCGCCAGCCATAATGCAGCATCTTTTCGCCGCGCAAGGTCGATCCGGGCACCCGGTCATAGATGAACGTCAGCGCCCGCTCGCCATAGTATGACCAGGTGATCAGGGTGGTGAACACGAACAGGATCAGCGCCACGCTGGCCACCAGCGTGCCCACCGAAACCCCGCCAAGCGACAGCGGGAAAGCTGCACCAAATGCGCCACTGGTCATGGCAAAGCCGGTCAGGTCCGATTGCCAGGCGTGTTCCACGCTGATGCCGGATGCGGTGAAGTTGCCTTCCACGGTCAGGATCACCAGTGCGGTCATGGTGCAGATCACGATGGTATCGATGAAGGTGCCCAGCATGGCCATGCGGCCCTGCTGTTCGGGATCATCGGTCTGCGCCACGGCGTGAGCGATCGGGGTCGAGCCCTGGCCCGCTTCGTTGGAGAACAGGCCGCGCGCCACACCGGCGCGAATCGCCATGATGATCGCCGCCCCGGCAAAGCCGCCGGTGGCTGCCTGCGGGTTGAACGCGCCGTCAAAAATGCGGCCGAACGTTTCAGGGATGTCCTGGATGTCGAGCAGGATCGCGATCAGGGCCAGCACCACATAGGCTGCGGCCATGAACGGAACGATCTTTTCGGCCACATTGCCGATCGACTTGATGCCGCCGATGATCACCACGAACACCAGCACGGCAGTGATCAGGCCGCCGATCCATTCGGCCAGCCCGAACAGTTCGAACATCCCGTCGGCCACGGCGTTGGATTGCACGGCATTGCCGGTGACCAGCGCGGAAAACAGCGTGCCCAGGCAGAACACCAGCGCCAGCCAGGTCCACTTGGGGCCAAGTCCCATCATGATGTAACTCATCGGCCCGCCGCGCCACGTGCCATCGCTGGCGCGTTCGCGATAACGGATCGCCAGTGCACCTTCGGCAAAGGCCAGCGCCATGCCGATCAGCGCGGTGATCCACATCCAGAATATCGCACCCGGCCCGCCCAGCGTGATGGCGGTCGCCACCCCGGCCAGGTTACCCGTGCCCACTTGTCCCGACAGCGCGGTGGACAGCGCGGCAAAGGGGCTGATCTCGCCCGCGCCCTGGCCCTTGCGGCCCTTGAACAGTCCGGCAAAAGCCGCGCCTAGCTTGACCACGGGATAGAACCGGAGGCCGATCATCATCCAGATGCCGATCCCGAACAGCACGATCACCATCGGCGGGAAGGGCACCACTTCGGCTCCGTTCCACAAACCGGCCCAGATGAAATCGGAAATGTTGGTGACCTGGTCGAGGAATGTGACCGTCGGTTCTGCCGGTGGAACTTGTGGTGCCAATGGTCCTGCCTGTGCCAACCGCGTATTCCCCCTGAAATGACCCTGCCGAGATAAAGCTGTTGCTGTCAGGCTATCTGCAACGGGCCGCGCTGACCAGCCTTGTTGTTTGCAAATGCAACCAGCCTGGCCACAATCCGGCCACTGCCGAGGCAGTCTTGCCAATCGGCCCACATCGCCCTAAATAGCCGTTCGCCTCCCGACATTGGAGCATCAACGCCCCTCCCGGTCATATTGACCGGGGCGGCGATGGTCCTATGGCAAAAGGCGTAATGCAGTATCGGCCGGGTTTCCGGCGGGATGACGAAAAGGCGAATGCGATGGCCAAGGACGGCAGAACCAGCCCGGGCGACTTTTTCAAGCAGGTGAAGGCCGAAACCTCGAAGGTTTCATGGCCCAGCCGCGAGGAAACGATCCGCACCGCGATCTTCGTGTTCATCCTTATGGTGATCCTGTCGCTGTTCTTCCTTGGCGTCGATACGGTGTTCGGTAACGTCGTCAAATGGCTGCTCTCGCTCGCCTGATCGCTTTTCGCCCTACAATCCGGTTCCAGACACGAAAGACACTTATGGCCCGCTGGTACATCATCCACGCCTATTCCGGCTTCGAGAACAAGGTGCGCGATTCGATCCTGTCCGAAGCGGAACGGCTGGGCCTGTCCGATGGCGTGGAAGCGGTCGAAGTGCCGACCGAAACCGTGACCGAGATCAAGCGCGGCAAGAAGGTCCAGGTCGAACGCAAGTTCATGCCCGGCTATGTGCTGGCCAAGCTGCAATTGACCGATGATGTCTATCACTTGGTCAAGAACACCCCCAAGGTCACCGGATTTTTGGGATCGGGCAGCAAGCCGCAGCCGATTTCCGAAAAGGAAGCCTCGCGCTATTTCGGCGGCGTTGCCGCTGCCCAGGCCGCGCCCAAGCGCGAAATCACCATCGATTACGAGATCGGCGACAGCGTCAAGGTCAACGCCGGCCCCTTCGCCAGCTTCAACGGCGTGGTGGAAGAACTCGATTTCGAAAAGAGCCGGGTCAAGGTGGCCGTGTCCATCTTCGGCCGCGCCACTCCGGTGGAACTGGGCTTCGACGAGGTCGAGCTCACCAAGTAATTGGCTTGAGTTTCGCGCAGTCTTGCACTAGGCGCGCGCATTCCCGACAGGCCATCAAGGTGGCCCGAAAGGGAAACCCATGCGGGAGGTCCGGCAACGGACCGTTTGACCGCTTACCATGAGGGTGCTGGCAACAGCGCCCGACAGTGAGAAAAAGGAGCGGCCACATGGCCAAGAAGATTGAAGGTTACATCAACCTGCAGGTGCCCGCGGGCTCTGCCACTCCGTCGCCGCCGATCGGCCCGGCCCTGGGCCAGCGCGGCGTCAACATCATGGAATTCTGCAAGGCCTTCAATGCCGCCACTGGCGACCTTGAAAAGGGCATGCCGATCCCGGTGAAGATCACCGTCTACGGCGATCGCAGCTTCACCTTCATCACCAAGACCCCGCCTGCCAGCTACCTGCTTAAGAAGGCTGCCGGTCTGAAGTCCGGTTCCAAGGAGCCGAGCAAGATCTCGGCCGGCACGGTCACCCGTGCCCAGGTGCGCGAAATCGCCGAGACCAAGATGGTCAACCTGAACGCGAACTCGATCGACCAGGCCATGAAGATCATCGAAGGCACTGCCCGTTCGATGGGTCTCGATGTGGTGGAGGGCTAAGAACATGGTAAAGCTGACCAAGAAGACCAAGGTCCTCTCCACCCTCGATCGCGAGAAGCTCTATTCGGTTGATGAAGCCATCGCCCTGCTGCGCACCCACGCCGCCAAGTTCGACGAAACCGTCGAAGTGGCGATGAACCTGGGCGTCGATCCGCGCCACGCTGACCAGATGGTCCGCGGCATGGTGTCGCTGCCTGCGGGCACCGGCAAGGACGTGAAGGTTGCCGTGTTCGCCCGTGGCGAAAACGCCGAAAAGGCGCTGGCTGCCGGGGCCGACAAGGTTGGCGCGGAAGACCTGATGGAAGACATGCTGGCCGGTAACCTCGATTATGACCGCGTGATTGCTTCGCCGGACATGATGGGCGTGGTTGGCCGCCTGGGCAAGACGCTGGGCCCCAAGGGCCTGATGCCGAACCCCAAGCTGGGCACTGTTACCCCCAACGTGGCGCAGGCCGTGAAGGACGCCAAGGGCGGCCAGGTCGAATTCCGCGTGGAAAAGCAGGGCATCATCCATTCCGGCATCGGCAAGCTGTCGTTTGACGACGCTGCGCTGAAGGCGAACTTCACCGCGCTGACGCAGGCCGTGGTCAAGGCCAAGCCCTCGGGCTCGAAGGGCAAGTACGTCCGCAAGGTGTCGATCACCTCGTCGATGGGCCCGGGCCTGAAGCTGGACCTGGCCGAAGTCGAAGGCGCGTAAGCGCGCTTTCCTTCGGGATTAGACAAGAGGCCGGCGGGAGCGATCCTGCCGGCCTTTTTGTTTGTTCGCTGGTGGATGGGATGGGTGATTAGCGCATGATGCCCTATTCCCAGCCACCTGCAAGCTCAGCAATACCACCAGCCGCGAGTGCGACGAGAATTGCAGCGATAAAGACCCCATAGCCGAGAAGTATCTTCCGCCCATAACCTTCATGTTCGGGACGCTTTCGAAAGCCCGCTGCCCAACGAGGAATGAAATACCTCGTCGCATAGATATGGGCGACCACAGCTACGCACCATGCGGCGATAAAGACCCAGAGCATGACTTGTGGAATAACATCCATCGTGGAGCGATAAGAGCCGAGCCAAACGTTCGCAATGGGGTCGTTAGCGGTCTGTTCGCGAGCACCGCCATCCTTCCCCCGCTCGTCATCCTGAACTTGTTTCAGGATCCATGTTTCCGCCCAGCGCGGAGCGTGGTTCCGCAAAACCAAACCGATCAACGCGCGCCTTTCCCGCGCCGTCCGTGTGACGCTGCCCGATGGATCCTGAAACAAGTTCAGGATGACGGTTGGTGGCGAGCGGTTGGTGGCCATGGAGGCGGGCCGCACTTTCCTACAGCCACCCCGCCGTGCCACCCCCGGCCTATGGCCACCAACCACCCCTCCAGCGCGTTTCTCCCGGGCAGGTGTCACCCTGTCACCGCACGCTTCAGGCCCGCACAAATGCGCCATTTTTACGCCCGAAACAAAGGTGACACCCTGTCACTTGTGTCACCTTTGCCCTGGGTATTCGTCCGCAGGTTAAGCTCCCCGTCCCCCTCCCGTTCTCTACCTGCAAGGGAGCATGGGCATATGGCGCGTTTCGATTTCGTGGTGTTGGGCAGCGGGCCTGCCGGGCGGCGGGCCGCGATCCAGGCGGCCAAGCTGGGCAAGAGCGTGCTGGTGGTCGACGATCGCAGCAAGGTGGGCGGCGTGTCGGTCCACACCGGCACCATCCCCAGCAAGACCTTGCGCGAAACCGCCTTGAACCTGTCCGGTTGGCGCGAGCGCGGGTTCTATGGCCGCAGTTACCGGGCGCGGGGCGAGATCGTATCGGCTGACCTGTCGATGCGCATGGCGCGCACCTGCGAATACGAAGTCGCCGTGCTGGAACACCAGTTCGCCCGCAACGGGGTGAAAACCATGATCGGGCGCGGCCGGTTTGACGGGCAGGGCAGCCGCGGCGAGCACCGGGTGGTGGTGGAACGCACCGAGGAAGGCCGCCATTTCGAGGAAGCGATCGAAGCGGGCAAGGTGCTGATCGCGGTGGGCACCGCGCCGCACCGGCCCCGCCACATCCCGTTCAACGATACCAATGTGTTCGACAGCGACAGCTTCATCGCCCGGCCGCGATTGCCGCGCAGTCTGGCGGTGGTGGGCGGCGGGGTGATCGGGGTGGAATATGCCACGATTTTCTCCGCCCTCGACGTACCCGTCACCCTGATCGACCCGCGCCAGCGGCTGCTGGAATTCCTTGATGGCGAGATCGTGGACAACCTGGTCCACCTGATGCGCGACAACGGCATGACCCTGCGACTGGGCGGCATGGTCGACAAGATCCGCTTTGCCGCCAATGGCAACCCGGTGTGCATGCTGGAGGACGGGCGGCAGGTGTGCACCGAGGTGGTGCTGTTTACCGCCGGACGATCTGGCGCGACAGGTTCGCTCAATCTTGATTCGGTCGGGCTGGAGGTGGACCGGCGCGGCTATCTGGAGGTGGACCGCACCACGTTCCAGACCAGCGTGCCGGGCATTTACGCGGCGGGCGATGTGGTGGGCTTTCCGTGCCTGGCCTCGGTGTCGATGGAACAGGGCCGTTCGGCTGCCTGCCATGCCTTCGATGCGCCCTATTCGACCGAAGGCCAGTCGAACCCCTACGGCGTCTATTCAGTGCCGGAACTGTCCGCCGTGGGCATGTCGGAGGAGCAGGTGCGCGAGGCCGGCATTCCCTATGAATGCGGCGTAGCGCGGTTTCGCGAGACCAGCCGCGGGCACATCATGGGCATGGATTACGGCGTGCTGAAAATGATCTGCGCACGCGACAGCCGCAAGCTGCTGGGCGTCCACATCATCGGCGAAGGGGCGAGCGAACTGATCCACATCGGGCAGGCCGTGCTCAACCTTGGCGGCACGGTCGATTATTTCGTGGAGAACAGCTTCAATTATCCCACGCTGGCTGAAGGCTACAAGATCGCCGCGTTGGATATCTGGAACCGGTTGCAGGCGCAGGCGGCAGACGTGGTGGAGCTAGCTCAGACCCCGCCGCGGGTAAACGCCAGTTCGCGCGCCGCCAACCCGTCGCACAGGGCATCCATACAGGCGGCCAGCGCGGCCGCATCGGTTGACCGGATCACGAAGTTTGCGCCCGTGCGCCCCTCGCGGAAGAAGGGGTAGGATCCGATCTGGCAGCCCAGGTGGGATTTCTCGGTCTGGCGCAGAAGGTCGGCCACTTCGCTTTCCTTGATCCACCCGCCGACGGTGTCGGTCAGCAGGGGCAGGCCGCCCTCCAGCGTACCGGTCAGCGCGTCGAGCATCTGCGCGGTAATGCCCGGCACGCCTGCCATCAGGAATACGTTGTCGATCCTGATACCCGGCGCGCCCGACATGCGGTTGGGGATCAGGCTGGCGCCATCGGGAGTGCGCGCCATGCGCAGGCGGGCTTCGGTCAGGCCGCCCTCCTTGTCCTTGTAGTAGTCGGCCAGGATCGCATGGGCTTCGGGATGCAGGATCACCGGCACCCCCAGCGCTTGCGCCACGGCATCGACAGTGATGTCATCATGCGTCGGGCCGATGCCGCCGGTGGTGAACAGGTAATCGTAGGCAGTACGCAGCACGTTCACCGCAGCGGCGATGGCATCCATGTCATCGGCCACCACGCGCACTTCGGTCAGGCGGATCCCCTGCACCTGCAGCCAGCTCGCCACCTGGGCGATGTTCTTGTCATGCGTGCGGCCCGAGAGGATCTCGTCGCCGATCACCACCATGCCGGCGGTATAGATGCGGGTGCCAATAGTCATGGGCGCGGGTTAGGCCAATTCACCGGCCCGCGCCACCGGACTTTGGGCGGTGTCGGCGGCGGTGTCGGGTGCCAGCTGTTCGAACCGCAGGTGTCCGTCAGCCACCGGGTTACGGCGGAAATCGCGGCTGTCGGCGAGGTAATCATGGTTGAGCCGCCACGGCAGGCTGTCGGTGCTGCGCGGCACCTGGTGCACCTCGCGCATCAGGTAGCCCGCGCTGAAGGGGAACGGCGCGCCTTCGACCAGCCCCTCGGCGGGCGGGCGGGGGATGGCCACCTGCGTGCCGGACTGGCGCAAGTGGTTAAGCACGCGGCAACTGAAAGCGGCGGTATTGTCGGCCCGCAGCGTGAAGCTGGCATTGAGGTAGCCGAACACGAACGTGGTGTTGGGCACATTGGAAATCATGCAGCCGCGATAGAACCATTCCTGCCCCCAGGTGACCGGGCGCCCATCGATGCTGACGGCGATCTTGCCGCCCAGGCTCAGCTGCAATCCGGTGGCGGTGACCAGCAGGTCGGCGGGAAGAAGGTTGCCGTCATCCAGCCGCACACCGTCCGCCTCCACCTGGGCGATTTCGGCGGTGACGACAGAGGCCTTGCCCGCCCGCATCGCGGCGAAGAAATCGCTGTCCGGCACCAGACACAATCGCTGTTCCCACGGATTATAGGGCGGGGTAAAATCACGCGCCGAATAGAGCGGACCCAGCTCCTTGGCGACCATGCCCGAAAGCTGGCTGGCGGCTTTGTGCGGGTTTCGCCGCGCCAGTTTGTACAACAGGTCGAACACGCGGATATTGCGCTGCCGGGCCAGCCAGTAGGCCCACCGCCGAGGCAGCACGCGGCGCAGCGCATTGGCCAGCCTGTCCCGCGAGGGCTTGGCTGCCATCCACGTGGGCGTGCGCTGGAGCATAGTCACATGCGCGGCGCTGGTCGCCAGGGCGGGCACCAGCGTGACGGCGGTGGCGCCCGATCCGATCACCACCACCCGCTGGCCGGCATAGTCATGGTCTGCTGGCCAGGACTGCGGGTGCAGCACCGGTCCCGCAAAGCTGTCCAGCCCCTTGATCTGCGCATCATAGGGCCGGTCATAATCGTAATAGCCGGTCGACAGGTACAGCCAGCGCGCGGCCTGCGCATAGTCGCCTTCGGGACCACGCATGGTCACCTGCCACAGGCCACTCGCACTGTCCCAATCGGCAGTCAGCACCGTGGTGGAATAGCGGATGAAGGGCGCGATACCGCGCTTGGCCGCCACCGTGTCGAGATAGTCGAGGATCGCCCCGCCCGGCGCGATCGCCGCGTCATTGTCCCACGGCTCGAACACGAAGCCCAGCGTCTGCATGTCCGAATCGGAGCGCACCCCGGGATAGCGGAACAGATCCCACGTCCCGCCCAGCCGCTCGCGCCGTTCGATCATGGCAAAGCTGCGTTCGGGGCACAGGTCCTGGAGATGCGCGGCCATCGAAATGCCCGCGATACCTGCCCCCACGATCAGCACGTCTATCGGCTCGCCCATGATAGATGATTGCCAGCCGCAGCGGCCCGTGTCACCTGCGATCCATGACTATCGTCGCCGCACGCCGCTACCGGCAGGGAAAAGCACTGGATGGCAATGCCCTGGTCGCCGATACGGTGGCGGGTGAGGGAGAGTTCGACTGGGTCGGCGTGGTCGAGCCGACGGGTGACGACATGACCCTGCTGGCGGCGCGATTCGGCCTTCACCCGCTGGCGGTGGAGGATGCGCTGACCCCGCGGCACCCGCCCAAGGCCGAAGCCTATGGCGACCAGCTGTTCGTGATCGCCCGCACTGCCGCGCAAGGGGATGACGATGCCATCTCCTATGGCCAGACGGCGATTTTCCTCGGCACGAATTTCATCGTCACCGTGCGCCAGGGCAGCGCCCGGGCGCACACGGACTTGCGGACCCAGCTTGAAGCCCATCCCGAGCGCCTTGGCGAAGGGCCGGATTTTGTCCTCCATGCGCTGCTCGATTTTATCGTCGCGGGATATGATCCCGTGCTCGACACGCTGGAGCAGACGGCCGAGGAAATGGAGGACGGGGCGATCGACGTGTTCCCCGACCAGGAGCATATCCGCCGTATTTTCCGCCTCCGCCGTGTGCTCCGCCGACTTGAAGGCACGGCCCGGCGAATGGAGGAGATGTCCGACAAGCTGGCCGATCTGGAGCAGCCGGCGATCGATCTGCGCGCCCGGCCCTATTTCCGCGATGTCTATGACCATGCCCGCCGGGTGGTCTACCGGGTGCATGGCCTGCTCGATACGCTGGGCAACATTATCGAGGTTGCCGGGCTGCTGGAAATGAGCCGACAGGGAGCGACCACGCGCCAGCTGGCGGCCTGGGCGGCGATCCTGGCCGTGCCAACCGCCATTGCCGGGATTTATGGCATGAACTTTGACTTCATGCCCGAGCTTACCTGGCGCTACGGCTATTTCATTGTGCTGGGCGCGATCGCACTGATCTGCAGCCTGCTGTTCTGGCGCTTCCGGCGGATCGGCTGGGTCTGAACGGTCAGAGCACGCCCAGGGTGAAGGCAAAGAAGACCGCCGACGCAACTGCCATGACGATAGTGGCAATCCAGCCAAGGATCGTTGCGCGGCGCGATAGCGTCAGCCGCCCCATCGCCCGGGGATTGCGGGCAATCAGCATCATCGCAGCCATCAGGGGCGCTGCCAGCACGCCATTGACGACGGCCGCCCAATAGAGCGCGCGGGCCGGATCGATGCCGACGAAATTCAGCATCACACCCAGCAAGGTCGTTACCGCGATGGTGCCATAGAACAGCCGCGCATCGAGCAGCTTGGAATTCAGGCTGCCCGCTGATCCAACCATCTCCGTAAGGGCATAGGCAGCCGATCCGGCCAGCACCGGGACCGCCAGCATACCCGTGCCGATGATTCCCAGGGCAAACAGCGCAAAAGCGAAATTGCCGGCGATCGGGCGCAAGGCTTCGGCCGCCTGGGCTGAGGTCTCGATATCAGTGATCCCGTTGGCGTTGAGCGTGGCGGCAGTGGCAAACACGATAGCCAGCGAAATGATCGAACTGAATGCCATTCCCACCAGCGTGTCCAGGCGGATCCGGGCCAGCTCCGGCCCGGCCTCCTTGGGGGTGATACACAGGGGCTTGGCCCGCTGGCGATGCTGTTCCTCGACTTCCTGCCCCGCTTGCCAGAAGAACAGGTAGGGGCTGATCGTGGTGCCCAGGATTGCCACGACGGCAGTCATATAGGCGGCATTCCACTGCAGTTCGGGCACGACCAGCGCGGTCAACGCGCGGCCCCAGGGCACTTCGGCCACCATCACCACAGCAACATAGGTGAACAGGGTCAGCGTCGTCCATTTCAACACAGAGGCATAGCGCGGATAGCTGAGCGCCACTTCGATCACCACGCACAGGACACCGAACCCCAGCGTGTAAAGCGCCGGGTTGCCGCCAATCAACAGGACCAGCGCCGCACCCATGGCGCTCAAATCGGCCCCCAGATTGACGATGTTGGCGATCAACAGCAGGCTGACCATGGCCCACAACATGGCTCGCGGATAATGCCTGCGCAGGTTGCGGGCGATCCCCGCGCCGGTCACGCGGCCGATTTCGGCGGCAATCTCCTGGATCACCACCATCAGGGGGAAACTGAAGACGAAGGTCCAGGCAAGGCCGTAGCCGAATTGCGCGCCGACCTGGCTATGCGTGCCGATCCCGCTGGGATCATCGTCTGCCGCGCCGGTAACCAGGCCGGGGCCGAGGCGCTTGAAGAATCCTGTCAGGGGGCGGTCTGTCATCGTGGGCACGAAGGCTCTAAATCGGACAGTTCCGCAAGGTCTAAGTCAGTGGTGCAGGGTGGGCAGCATCAGTTGCCCACCCTGTCACTTACTTGAACATGCTGCGGTCCGGCGCATCGTCATAATCATTGGCCGCGCCATTGGCAGATTGCAGTGCCTTGGCCGCCTGTACCGTATTGGCGATCAGGCAAGCGATGGTCATCGGGCCAACACCGCCGGGCACCGGAGTGATGGCAGCGGCGTGCTGGCATTCATCGAACGCAACATCGCCTAGCAGCTTTTCCTTGCCGTTGTCGCCCATCACGCGGGTGATGCCGACATCGATGATCACCGCGCCGGGCTTCACCCAGTCACCCTTGACCAGTTGCGGCGCGCCCGCAGCGGCCACGATGATATCTGCCTTGCGGCAGATCTCGGGCAGGTTGGCGGTGTAGATGTGGGTCACGGTGACGGTGCATTCGGCATCCAGCAGCAGGTTGGCCACCGGCTTGCCCACGATGTTGGACTTGCCGATCACCACCGCGTCCTTGCCCTTGAAATCGTCGATCACGCTTTGCAGCAGGATCATGATGCCAAGCGGGGTGCACGGCACGATGCCGCCGGTGCCGGTCGACAAGCGGCCGACATTGACCGGGTGGAACCCGTCGACATCCTTGTCCGGGCTGATCGAGCGAAGCACCAGCCGCGTATCGATATGCTCGGGCAGCGGCACCTGGCACAGGATGCCATGCACCGTATCGTCGGCGTTCAGTTCGGCGATCACCGCCAGCAACGCGTCCTGCGTGGTATCGGCCGGCAAGCGCCGTTCGATGCTGGTCACGCCGACCTTTTCGCAGGCCTTGATCTTGCGGCGGACATAGACCTGGCTTGCGCCATCGTCGCCCACCAGGATCACGGCGAGACCGGGGCGCTGCAGGCCTGCAGCGATCATCTCGTCGACCTGCGCCTTGGACTTGTCGTCAAGCCGGTTGGCAACTGCCTTGCCGTCGATCACTGCTGCCATGTCAGGAATTCTTGGCGTTGTAGGCGTTGATCCAGTCGGCCGACGCGGTCAGCGCGCCGAACGGATAGAAGTGCAACCGTACGCGGCCATGTTCCGGGGTCAGCTTCTTGTTCAGCGAATTGACCAGCTTGTCCGGGCCAGCACTGCCGATCAGGTTGGTGATCGATACGCCGTACTTCTTCATCACGCTGGCTGAAGCGCCAACGCCGCACCGCTTGGCAAAGCCGAGCAGGCGCTTGATGCCGGCCGGGCCGGGGACGCCGAGGCGCACCGGAACGTCGATCCCGCGGGCGCGCATTTCGGCCAGCCACGCGACAATCGCATCATCGTCAAACGCGAACTGGGTGACGACCAGCGGGGTCATGCCGTGGGCGCGGACGGCGGCGATCTTCTTTTCCATCCAGATCCACAGTTCGGCGGGCGAATTGTTCGGGTGGCCTTCGGGGTGTCCGCCAACGCCGACGATCTCGATGCCGTGCTTTTCCAGCAGGCCGCTTTCGATGATCTGCAGCGAATCGGAATAGGGGCCTTCTGCCTCGGGCGGGTCACCAGCGATGATGAAAACGCGCTTCACCTGGGCCTTGCTGGTGATTTCACCCAGGTACCAATCGAGCTGTTCGGCCGATTCGATGCGGCGGGCCGAAAGGTGGACAATGGGTTCGAAGCCCAGTTCGCGCACCAGCACGGCGGCTTGCACCCGCTGTTCCAGTTCTTCACCGGGAAGGAAGGTCACGGCAACCTGCGTGCCGGGGCGAATCAGCGGGGCGGCTTCGCGCAGGCCTTCGATTTCCTTCGCCGTCATTTCGAGCGAATAGCCGTCCACCATATTGTCGGGGTTCTTTTCCCAGTTCGGGTGAATCGCAGCATAGGACATCGTAGGTTTCTCCTCTCGAGCTCACTCTCACGCGCGCCTTTAGGCCTTTCGCGCCGCATCACAAAGCCCCTAGCGCAGGGTGCTTTATTCGTATAGACGAAATTTTCATAAGAGCGAACAAGGTGAGAGACCCCTCCTTCCCATGCTGCTGTTTCTGCCAGGGTTGATCTGCGATGCGCGCATCTATGCGCCGCAAACCGCGTCCTTTGCGGATTCGCACACCGTGGATTCGTATGGTTCAGCCGATTCGCTGGTGCAGATGGCGCACATTGCCCTGGCCGAAGCGGATCGCATCGGGGCAGATACATTCGACCTGTTCGGGCATTCGATGGGCGGCCGCGTGGCGCTCGAAGTGTTCCGCCTTGCTCCTGCCCGTGTGCGGCGGCTGGCGCTGGTTTCCACCGGGGTGCACCCGCTGGGCGCGGACGAACCCGCCAAACGCGAAGCCTTGAAGGCGGTCGGTCACCAGCAGGGGTTTGCCGCGCTGGTCGACAACTGGCTCCCGCCGATGGTGGCCGATGCGCACCGCGCCGATCCGGTGATCTATCAGCCTCTGCGCGAGATGTGCCTGTCGATGGACCAGGCCACGTTCGATGCGCAGATCAACGCGCTGGTCACCCGCCCTGCGGTGGACGACCTGCTGGGACAGATCGCCTGCCCCACGCTGGTGATGACCGGAGAACTGGATGGCTGGGCACCGCCCGCGCAGCACGAACAGATCGCCGCCGCCATTCCCAATTCGCAACTCGTTATTGTTCCGGGTGCTGGCCACATGGTCCAGTTCGAAGCGCCCGTAGCGGTCAACGAAGCAATCAACCGCTGGCTTGCAACGCCGGCATCCTGACCAACCCCGCAAAACCTCGAGGAGAGGAAAGACCATGAGTGACACGCTGCAACAGAAACTGGACGCCCAGTCCAACGTCGTAGACTTCCTGCGCAACCAGCAGGTCGGCCCGAACGCCTATCCCGGCGTACCGGCAGAATACACCAACTGGCGCAACGAGCAGGCCGCCTGGGCCAAGAGCGCCGTGCTGTTCAACCAGAGCTATCACATGGTCGAACTGTATGTGCGCGGCCCGGAAGCCGAAGCACTGCTCGCCTATACCGCCATCAACAGCTTCAAGGGCTTCGCCGTCAACAAGGCCAAGCAGTATGTGCCCGTCACGCCCGAAGGCTATGTCATCGGCGACGTGATCCTGTTCTATCTGGCAGAAGAAGAGTTCTCGCTGGTCGGCCGCGCACCGGCGATCGAATGGGTCGAATTCCACGCCCAGTATCCCAAGGCTGACGGCAGCAAGTGGAACGTGACGATCGAGCGTTGCGAACGCACCGCCAAGCGCACCGACGGTGTCCGCAAGAACTATCGCTTCCAGCTGCAAGGCCCGAACGCGATGAAGATCCTCAGCATCGCGATGGGCACCGATGCCCCCGATCTGAAGTTCTTCAACATGGCCCACGTCGACATTGCCGGCAAGGATGTGATCGCACTGCGTCACGGCATGGCAGGCCAGCCGGGCTACGAACTGTTCGGCCCGTGGGCTGACTATGCTGCCGTTCACGCCGCGCTGGTCGAAGCCGGCAAGAACGATGGCCTGACGCTGGTCGGTGGCCGCGCCTATTCGTCGAACACGCTGGAATCCGGCTGGCTGCCTTCGCCGCTGCCCGCTTTCTTCACTGGCGACAGCCAGATGATGAAGGACTTCCGCGCCTGGGCCGGGGCCGACAGCTATGCCGGCACCTGCTCGATCGGTGGCAGCTACGTTCCCGACAGCATCGAGGGCTACTACCTCACGCCGTGGGACATCGGTTATGGCCACATCGTGAAGTTCGACCATGATTTCGTGGGCCGTGAAGCGCTCGAAAAGATGGCCACCCAGACCCACAAGCAGAAGGTCACGCTGGCACTCGACAACGAAGACATGCTGCGCGTGCTGTCGTCGCTTTATGCCAATGGCGAGCGTGCCAAGTACTTCGAATTCCCCAGCGCAGTCTATGCGATGCACCCGTTTGATGAAGTGCGGAATGCAGATGGCAAGGTGATCGGCGTTTCGACCTGGGTTGGTTACTCGTCCAACGAAGGCAAGATGCTGACGCTGGCGATGATCGATCCGGCCGAAGTGGAAATGGGCAAGGAAGTCTCGCTGGTATGGGGCGAGCCCAACGGTGGAACCTCCAAGCCGACCGTCGAGCCGCACGTCCAGACCCAGATCAAGGCCGTGATCAGCCCCGTGCCCTATTCCAACGTCGCCCGCACCGCCTATGCGGATTCGTGGCGCGCCACCGGTGTCGGCACCAACAGCTAAGCGTCTTTCTTCGGGAGAGAAGCGGAAGGGGCGGCCAAGCGATTGGTCGCCCCTTTTGCTTGCGTTCAGGATCGGGTCGGCAGAAGACCGCGCGATGATCCTGCGCCGCCTGCTCCTCGCCATTGTTGCCGTGTTGCTGCCACTGGCGGCGCACGCGCAATCACCCGCGGCCACATCTCCCGAGGCCGTGTCTCCCGCTGCTGGCCAGCAGTTGGCAGGCGCATGGGATCTGCGGCTCGATGCCACCACAGTGTTCCGGTTCGAGATCGAGCAGGCAGCAGATGGTGAATGGCGGGGCCGATGGCTGCGGCCCGAAACCTTCAATTCGGATGGCAACGCGTTCTACAACATCCGCGGCGGCGTGAAGAATACCTCCAGCATGACCGGGATTGCAGTGGGCGATGCGGTCGAACTGGGGTTCGACGATCCGCGCCCTGGCGCTATTCCCGATATTTTCCGCTTCCGCCAGACCGGGCCGGACAGCGCCGAGATGATCTATGTCGGCACTCCGCTGGCACCCTATGCCATGGTGCGGGCGGCCGAGGGGGAACGGATGGGGCCGTGGGATGCGGCCCGCATCTATAGCCGCGTCGTGGCGCAGGCCCGGCCCAGCGGGCGGCTTGAGCGCGTGACGCCGGGGATTGATTTCGAACTTGCCGGCCAGTCGCTGGCGCGGCCCGCTGCGCAACCAGCACCTGTGCCGCAACCGGGCGAGGATGCCGCGCCAACGGAGCCAGCATCGGCTGTCCCGCGCGTCGAGGCCGATTTCCTCGACGGGTTGTGATTGATCCGGCGGGGGGTCAGGCCCCGTCGAGCAGGTCCGCCGCACGATCGAGCAGGTCGGCCACGCGCGAATGCAGGTCATCGTCAAACCGGACCTTGGGGACTGCCACGCTCATCGATCCGACCGGCACCCCGCCGATGGTGATCAGCCGGGCGATACCCACGATGCCGAGCGAAAACTCCTCATCGGTCATGGCAAAGCCGGTCCGGCGCGCCTCGTCGAGCTGGCGGCGCAGCGGCGCTTCCTCGATGATGGTGGCTTCGGAAAAGCGGCGGCGCTCGCTCTCGACGAAATAACGATCGATCTCCTCGGGGCTGAGCGCGGCCAGCAAGGCCTTGCCCGAAGCCAGCGCGTGCATCGGCAAGCGGCGGCCCTGCGGCACCGAATAGCGCAATGCCTGTTCGCTTGATTCGGTGACGATCGCTTCGATTTCCCAGCCTTCGCGCACGAAGAAGCTGGTGGTTTCATCAAGCTGGACACGCAAGGTGCGGACCAGCGGCGCGGCGCGGTCGGCCAGGGTGAAGCTAGCGCTGGACGTTTGCAGCCGCGCGAGACCTGGTCCGGCGGAATAACGGCGGCCTTCGCGCATCAGGTAATGCCGTTCCACCAGGGTGGACAGCAGATAGGACAGGCTGGAAACGGGGATGCCTAGCGCGGTGGCGATTTCCTGCGCCACCAGCGGGCGTCCGGCGGCCACTACGTATTCAATGATGTCGAGCGTCCGCGTGGCCGACTTGACCTGCGAATTCGCTGCCGGGTTGCCCCCAAGGTTGCCCAGCTCCATTGCGTCAGCCGATCCGCTTGTCGGCGATGTCCGCGCCTTCGCGCAGCGCGGCAAGTTTCTTCCACGCCACTGCGGGGTCGATCTTGCCATAGCCGGCGAAAGTGCCGAATCCGCAATCGCTGCTGGCGATAACCCGCTCCTTGCCGACGAATTCGGCAAACCGTTCAATCCTCTGGGCGATCAGTTCGGCCGTCTCCAGATAGTTGGAGCAGCTGTCGATGAAGCCGGGCGCCAGGATCTTGCCGTCCAGACCGCCGCTTTGGGCAGCATCGCGCCACACCTTCCATTCGTGTTCATGGCGCGGGTTGGCGTGTTCGAACAGGATCGTGGCCGGGCGGGCAGACAGCACCACGTCGATGATCCGTTCGAGCGGGATGTCGAAATCGTGCGGGCCTTCATAATTGCCCCAGCACACATGCATCCGCATGGCTTCGGGCGGAATATCGGCGGTCGCCTGGTTCAGGGCATCGACATTGGCGCGGATCGTGGCGAGGAATTCGGCCTCGGTCATATCCTGGTAGCCGGTGTGGCGGCTCATCGCCAGGTCGGGGCAATCGAACTGCACTTCGAACCCGGCGTCCACAATAGCGTGGTATTCCGGGCTCATCGCGGTGACCAGATCGGCCAGATAGGCTTCGTGGCTGGGGTAATACTGGTTGGGCTGGAAGGCCGTGATCAGGCCGGGCGAAGCGGTGTTGAGAAACGCGCGCACCCGTTTGCCGTCCTTCACGCCATGATCGTCCAGCGCATTGCGGAACCGGCGAATATCGTCATGCAGCGGCTGCAGGTTGACCAGTTCGACCTTGCCGATGGCGCTGGCGCGGGTGAATTCCTGCGCGCCCATGATATGAGCCAGCTTCTTGGCCAGATCGGGCACGGCGGCCAGATCCTGCGCCGGCTTGCGCGGGGTGTGGCCACCAAAGCCTGATAAACGTTCGATAATATAGGTCGAATAGCCAACCTTGCCCAGTTCGCCATCGGATACGATGGACACGCCTGCTGCCACCTGGTGACGCACGGCTTCATCAATCGCAGCCTGGACTACGCGGTCGAATTCGGCTTCGTCATAGGTGTCGCCGCGGTCGCGCGCGAGCAGCAGCGGGACAAGTTCGGGCCCCCGGGGAAGGCTGCCGACGTGAGTAGTTTCGATCAATTGGAACGCCCTTCAATATCCAGCGGCGTTCTTTCAGATATGCGAAATTAACGCAAGTATGAAAGCGGTTACGGCACCACAGCGCAGCCGACCGATGCAATCTTGCCGCCAGTCAGGTGGTAGTGGATGTACTGCCGCATCTCCTGCACTTCGCCTTTGGCGATGGGGAAGAATTGTTCCATCCCGTTGGTATCAAGGTCCTCGCGGGTCAGGTCGCGAAAGGCCTCGATGCGGATGATCCCTTCCACCGCCGCCAGTTCGTCCGATCCCGCGAACTTCTCGATCGTGACCGTTTCGGTGACATAGGAATGGAGGAAGGCATAGAACGCCTTGAGCTGGTCGCGCGTGGTGATCTCGATGCCGAAGAAGGCCATGCGCGGCGCTTCGGCATAGAAATCAAACACCGCATCATAATCACGTGCATTGAAGGCAGCGACATAGCGTTCATAATCTTCGCGGGTCATCGAAAGGGCTCCCTATCCTTGCATGCAATTGTAACGTTCGTTAGCAATGCGGCAAGGAGAGGTTTGCCAACATGAGCGAAGCGCAATTCGATTACATCGTGGTGGGTGGCGGCAGCGCGGGCTGCGTGATGGCCGCGCGGCTGAGCGAAGACGGCAAGGACAATGTCCTGCTGCTGGAAGCGGGCGGCAATGACGACCATCCCTATATCCGCATGCCGCTGGGCTTCCTGCGGGCCATGACCCTGCCATCGCTCAACTGGACCTACTGGACCGAGCCGGAGCCACACCTCGATGGCCGCCGCATGCCCTTGCCGCGTGGGCGCGTGATGGGCGGATCGGGCAGCATCAACGGCATGTTCGCCATGCGCGGCCACCCGGCGGATTACGATCAGTGGGCGCAGATGGGCGCGCGCGGCTGGTCCTATGCCGATTGCCTGCCCTATTTCCGCAAGATGGAAGACAGCTGGCGCGGCGAGAGCCAGTACCACGGCACTGGTGGCCCGGTGAAGATCCGCCCGATCGACAGCCCCTACTTGCTCCACGAAGAGATGATGGCCACCGCCGTCAATGCGGGTTTCGCCACCACCGAGGATCTGGGCGGGTCCGTGCCAGAAGGCTTTGCCCGGGGCGAGCAGACGGTGGACGAGCGGGGTCGCCGGGTCAGTTCGGCCAGTGCCTATATCAAGCCCGCGCTCGGCCGCCAGAATCTCGATGTGCGCCAGGGCGTGCTGGTGCGCCGCGTGGTGTTTGAAGGCAAACGTGCTGTGGGCGTGGAAGTGGACACGCCAGACGGTCCGCAGGTGATCCGCGCGCGGCGCGAAGTGGTGTTGTCGGGCGGGGCATACAACTCGCCGCACCTGCTGATGCTGTCGGGCGTGGGGCCTGCCGCCCACCTGAAGGATCACGGGATCGCGGTGGTGCACGATTCACCCGGCGTGGGCCGCAACCTGCAGGAACATCCCACTGCCAGCCTGGAATTCGAAGCGACCCGGAAGGTCACCTTCCTGCGCCAGCTGCGGTGGGACCGCATCCTGTTCAACACCGCGCGCTGGGCGCTGACCGGCACTGGCCCGATGGCCAGCCAGTTGAACAGCTGCAATGTGGTGGTGCGTACCGCCGACCACCTCGATCGGCCCGACATGCAGATCATGGTCAACCCGATCCGCTTCGATGCCGCGCCGTGGTTCCCCGGGATCAGGGCCGAACAGGACCACGTATTCTGGGCCGGCATCGTCCAGCTGCACCCCGAAAGCCGTGGCTGGGTGGAGCTGAAGAGCGCCGATCCGAAGGAGGTGGCCGCAGTCACGCTCAACATCATGTCGGAAGAAGCTGACCTGGTGCAGATGCGCCGGGCGATCCGGGCCGCCCGCAAGATCTATCGCACCGAGCCGATGGCCAGCCTGATCGGTGCCGAGCGTGCGCCGAGTGCCGGAGCCGAGACCGATGACGAGCTCGACGCGCTGATCCGCGCCACCTGCTATGTCGGCATGCATCCCACCAGCACCTGCGCCATGGCGATGGGTGCTCGCAGTGTGGTGGATGAACAGTGCCGGGTCATCGGGGTTGAAGGCCTGCGCGTGGTCGATGCCAGCGTGATGCCCACGGTCCCGGGCGGCAATACCGCCCTGCCAGTCACCATGCTGGCCGAAAAAGCGGCCGACATGATGCGCGGACAGCAGTTGCCCGCCGACGAATTGGCCGCAGCATGAGCCGTACGCCGCAAGAGGAAGCCAACCTGGCGCTGGTGCTGGATATGTTTGCGCATGTCCTCAATCCGATGGATTCCGCCGCGGTCGACCGGTTCATCGCGCCCGGCTACATCCAGCACAACCAGGCCGCTGAACCGGGCCGCGAGGGGCTGAAGCGCTTCCTCGACATGATCCGCCAGGCGACCCCGCAAGCCGTGCACGATGTGAAGCGCGCCTTTGTCGACGGCGATCATGTGACGGTGCATTACCACGTGCGCCGCTGGCCGGATGATCTGGGCTGGGCGGTGATCGACATTTTCCGCGTCGAGCATGGCATGATCGCCGAACACTGGGACGTGATGCAAGACGTCGTGGAAGGCGGACCTAATCCCGCCTCACCGTTTTAGGGCGTTCTTAGGGAGAAGCGTGTGAGATTTACGGACAAGATCGTGCTGGTGCTGGGCGGCAACAGCGGCATGGGGCTGGCAGCGGCGCAGGCCTTTGCGGCCGAGGGTGCCACGGTCCACCTTACCGGGCGCAACCAGACCACTATTGACGAGGCAGTGGCCAGCATTCCCGGCGCCACCGGCTATTCCGCCGACATAGCCGATATAGCTGCCAGCGAAGCCGTGGTGCACGCTGTCGAGCAGGCTTCGGGCCGGATCGATGTACTCTATATCAATGCCGGCGTCGGCGGGTTCGCCCCGCTGGAAGGCATTACCGAGGATGATTGGGACCATGTCCATGCGATCAACCTGAAAGGTTGCGTGTTCGCGCTGCAAAAAGCCGTGCGGATCATGGGCGAGGGCGGGGCCATCGTGGTGACAGGCTCCATCGGCGCGCATGGCCCACTGGAAGGCAACGGCACCTATGCCGCCGCCAAGGCCGGCCTGGCGATGGCGATGAAAGTGTTCGCCAAGGAATTGCTGCCGCGCAAGATCCGCCTCAACATGGTCAGCCCCGGTCCGATCGACACCCCGCTGCTCCACCGCAACCCGGGCATGGGGCCGGACGATGTGGCGCGGCTGAAGGACATGATGATCGCCAATATCCCGATGCACCGCATGGGCGAGAGTGACGAGGTGGCCAAGGCTGTCCTGTTCCTCGCCAGTGACGACGCAAGTTTCATTACCGGCACCGACCTTCTGGTCGATGGCGGACTGATCGAGTTGAGCTGACATGACCCAATTCCACGACACCACCCCGTTTACCGCGCCATTCTCGCAGGTCGATAACCCGCGCCTGGAATTCGTGATGGAAGTGCGGCTAACTTTCCCCGAGGTCTATACCATGGCCCCGCACCCCAACGGCGGCATGCGCAGCGCCGTGCTGGTGCAGGGCGGCACTTTCGAAGGCCCGCACCTCAAGGGGCGCGCGATACCGGGATCGGGTGGCGACTATGCCTATTTCCGGCCCGACGATACCGCCGTGTTCGATGCCCGCTATTTGCTGGAGGAAGACGATGGAACGGTTATCCTGTTGAATAACAAGGGGTTTCTGTGGGGTCGCAAACCCGATACAATGGCCCGCCTGCGTGACTGGGCGTTCAACGGCGGTGCGCCGGTGCCGCACGAAGACTATTACCTGCGCGGCAATCCCACGTTCGAATGCGCAGTGGGCAAACATGACTGGCTGACCCGCCACGTGTTCATCGGCGTGGGCGAACGGCGCAGCGATGGCAACTGCCTCAGGTATTATGCGCTGACCTGAGCGCGGCTCACTCTACCGGAGCTGGTTTCTCGAACTCGAAATCCTCGCGCCGTTCCCAGGTCGCCATGTGGCTGGCGGGAAGGCCGCTGTCGGCTACGACCACGCGGTGAGCGAACTTCCATGCGCCGTCTTCCCTGACCAGCAGGTCATACTCGCGGCCCTGTTCGACGAACACCGGCGGGCCATCGATCGTGGGGTTGCGGATGCCGGTCCAGATGAAGCTGGCGGTGGCCGTATCGCCATCGACCTTGATGACCGGGTTCGACAGGATCATGCGGAACGGGCCTTCACCATTGCCCGCGCTGGTCTCGTCCTCGCCCAGACCTTCATAGATGCCGGCGATTTCCTCGCGCCCGTTGGCGACGATACCGTTCACGTCGAATATCGCATCCTCGGTGAAATAGGCATCGAAGGCATGGGCATCGCTGCCGCCGAGATTGGCGTAGTATTCTACCACCAAGTCCTCGATGGCGATGCGGTCGATCACCGCCTCGGTCGAGGCATCGGCTTCGGCGGTAACTTCGACATCGCCGCAAGCGGCCAACGACAGCGCGGCCAGCGGCACCAGCAAGTGGGCAAGCTTCATGATGGAATTTTCCTCTCCGGTTCGTACCCCGCGCGCAGGCTACACCAGCGCAAGGAGCTTGCGAAGGCCTTGTTGCACTGGATTGGCATGGAGACATCCATTTAGAAATCAGGTAGTTATCGCAATTATCCTGTGTCGCAGGATTTATCCACTGACGCTATTGTCGGCATGCCAGACCTGATCTAGGCTCCAGCCCCTGCATCCGGGGGGAGCCGGAGCGGATAAACGAACAGATAATCGTTTCGGGAGGGATTACTTTATGTCGGCATATCTTGCGCTTGCAGTTTCGGTGGGCTTGCTCGCCGTTCTTGATACTTGGCTGTTCGGCGTTCCGCTGGCGGCCTTTCTGCCGGGCCTGGTGTGGGTCAGCTTTATCGCCTGGGGTTGCCACTTCCATTCGGGCGCAGGCACCAAAGGCATGACCACGGCGATCGTCGGGATGAGCTTTGGCGCGGTGGTCGGCATGGTGGCGATCATGGGGCTGATGGGTCCGCTTGCCGGGCTGGGCGATTTTGCCGGACCGGTAGCGGTCGGCCTTGGTGCCTTCGTCATCTGCCTTGCCAGCAAGGCTCCGATGCTGTCGGTCATTCCCGCCAGCGTCTATGGCTTCGCGGCGGTTGCCGGGGCAACGTTCCTGATGGCCGGTGACGAGGGTATGGATCCGATGGGCGCTCTGGTGCCGACAATCGTTTCGGTCGTGATCGGCGCGGTGTTCGGCCTTGTATCCGAGAAGCTCGCCAACGCGATTACCAAGTAGGCCTGATCAGCCTGGCTTGTGGCTAGCGAAAGGGGCGGGAAAGCAGCACGCTTTCCCGCCCCTTTTCATTGCCAGCGCGAGGCTACTCGGTGAAGCTGTGGGGTGATTGGTACGGCATCACGATGCCCAGCGCTTCGATCTCGTGAATTGCGCCGCCCCACACCTTGTAAATGTGGATCGCGGGCATATCGAATTCGTTGAACCGGCTCATATCGCGGCTGGTAAACCACGGCACGCCCAGCAGCGGGGTGCTATCTTCGGCCATGTCGTGATGAAAATGGCTCATCCCCCAGACCAGTCCGGTGACCGGATCGGCAATTTCCACCCGGCGGTTTTCGATCGTGTCGATGTAGTCCCACATCAGTGTGTCCATCTGCGCCGCGCAGCCAAGCCCGCCGAGATAGGCGAACTCGCTGTCGCTGAATACCTGGCCCGGCCGGGTGAAGCTGTTGCGCGCGGTCTGGAAGCCGTTCTCATGGCGCACGCAATCGTCCGCCATGTTCGAATAGCGTGAGTTGTTGAGGTCGAGCGCGTCATAATAGGACCGGCCGAGCCACAGCATCCGGCCGCGACTGTCGGCATAGGCTTCGGGCACCGGCATGGCGATCTGCACTCGCGGAGCCTGCAGGTTGGTCAGCTGGCCTTCGGACAGATTGCTCGCCACCAGGTGCTCGGCCTCGACAATCGCGCCGCTGGCATCCAGCTTCAGGCGGATGCCCACCAGCACGGGCGCATCGCCTTCCATCATCATCTTCAACAGCCCCACCTGCTGGCTGACGGGATCGGGCACGTGGACGGCATAGGTATCCGTGCCATCGCCGGTGATCGTGTCGAAGGCGCCTTCGCCCGCACGGCTGCGGCTGAGGTTTTCCATTACCACTGCATTTCCCGCCCACCGCACCGCGCCCGGCGCGTCATCGATCAACGCCTGGGCATAGGTATCAGCCAGCGCGATAAGGCAGGCACGGTCGCATGATTGCGCCTGTGCTGCAGCAGGAATGGCCAGGGTGAGCGCGGAGGCAGCCAGCAGGCCCGCAGTTATCGACTTCATCATTCAGTCTCTCCGTTAAATCGAGCCGCTGTGAAACGCGGCTTGAGATCGTGGTGCGGCGTGGCGCGAAAAGCCAGCAGCGGCCAGAAATGCGCCCGCCAGGCCCACACCAGCCAGGCGGTGAACAGCAGCGTCAGGCCACCCGCGATGAAGGTTCCGCGGTGCGGTTCAAGCACCCAGTTGTAATAGACGATCACGAAATTGATCGGCACCAGCGTGATAATCGCGAGCGGCATGAAGCGGTTCATCAGCAAGCATAGGCCTGCTGCAACCTCGATTGCTTTGATCCAGGTAAAAAGTCCGCTGGCAATCAGCGCCACGGTGAAATCGTGGCTGGCGGGCACCAGGCCCAGCCGCTGGTTGTCGGGATACAGGAAGAAGTTGAGCCCCGCGTAAAGCATCCAGGCGGCGGTAAACAGCCGTACGAAATGGGTCAGCCCGACCATAATGACAGAGGGCATCAGTCCTGGATTCCGGGAGCCAGCGAGAAATCGGGGCGGCCCTGCCAGCTCAGCAACCGCCAGTAATAACGCCGCCACGGCCACAGCAGGATGAGGTTGAACAGGATCGTCAGTCCGCCGAAGGTCCATTCCACGATCCCTTCGTCCAGCACGAAGTTCCAATAGATGATCACGAAATTGATCGGAATGATGGCGATTGCGGCCAGTGGCATCATGCGGTTGGCCAGGATCAGCAGGCCCAGCGCGATCTCCGCTACTTTCACCCACACCATCAGCCCGCTGGCGATCATGGCCAGGCTGAAATCAATGGCAGGCTGTTCCTGCCCCAGCGGCTGCCACGCGGGATTGATGAACGGCATGGCCCCCGAATACAGCCACCACCCGCCGAAGATGATCCGGCTGAGGTGATAGATCCACTTGATTGTCGGACCCGGCAGTTCGTCGGGGATTTGCTTGTTGTCGGTCATTGCCCCGCCCCTTGTGCTGCCCCGGTCTGTTGCGCTGCCCCGGTCTGTTGCGCTGCCCAAGTCGCTTCACGTTCGGCGGCGAAGCGCGGGCTGGTGGACATGATATAGCCGCGCACCTGCACGTTGCCTTCATGGCAGGCATATTCGAACATGCCGTAACCCGGATCGCGCAACCACGGCAGGTCCAGCTTGTAATGCCCTTCCATCACCACCGGATCGGTTACCCAGGCTTCATAGCGAACCTGGTCCGGGTTCATCAGGGTGAGGCGTTCGACCACGCGCAACTGGTCCGAATTGGGGGCCGGGCCCATCGACATGCCGGGACGGAAGTTGGTTGTTTCGATCACCAGCGTATCGCTTTCCCAGTGGCCGACCGAATACCCCAGATCGAACTGCACGTCGGCCGGCGGCGGGGCGCGGCCATCCAGGTGAACCATCCGCGTCTCGTGGATCATTTCCAGGCTGATCACCACCAGGCCGGGCGACTGGAAGATCTGGATTCCGCCGTTGTAGGCACCCGGCAGCATCGATGATGGCATGCCGCGCGTCAGGCAGCGGTCGAAGATGCCGAAATCATCCATGTCCTCGAACACCTCGGTGTTCCAGCTGGTCCGTTCTTCGGCCCGCCATCGCTGGCCGGTGGCCGTGAGCGGCGGGTAGCGGCCGTTGGCCGGTTCCACCACCATCGAATTTTGCCGCAACGGGTGGCCGCGTTCGGCCCAGTGGCCCATGCTCATCACGCCGACCTCGACCTCCTCGTCATAGCGGTCGAGCTGTTCCTGTGCATCGCGGAAGGCGGCGTTGTATTCCTCGTCGGAGAAGAATGCGCGGGTGCCGGACGATGCTGCGCGTTCTCGCGGGGTCTGGCCAAGGTAATCGACCGGCCACTTGCCGCGCAGATCTGGATCGCCCCAAGCGGTGCGCGGCATGGTCCAGCCAGGCGGCGGCGGCTGGAACCGCGCCGCCATCTGTTGCTCGATAGTAAGACCCTCGGCAGCCGTTTCCTGCGCCAGCAGCGGCACCGCCGGAACAGCCAGCGCCAAACAGATTGCGGCCGCGATTCCTCGCTTGTTCATCGCATCTCTCCCCTCAACCGCCAGACTATGCCCGAGGTATGCCCCGTGGCAAGCGATGCTGGCAGCCTATTGCATTACGCTGGCATCCAGCTTTGCCCGGCTCACCCATGTCCCGTGGACCTGGCTGCGCAGTGCGAGGCCGGTTTTCACCTTGGCCACCGGTCCGTTTTCAACCGCATCGGCTTCCACAATCCAGAGCTCGCTGGAATAGTCCGCCGGGTTGGGGCTGTTGGGTACGTCCACCACGGTCAGCAGCCAGCCGCCATGACCGGGCTCGCTGGATGGCACATGCGCCGGTTCGCTGATCCCTGCACCTGGTGGCACTTCCATCATTGTTACCCGGCCATTGCCCGGCTCGATCCTGAGCAGCGCGTTGAAGTTGGCACCCACCGGCCCGCCCAGCATCGGCGGGCCTTTGGCCTGCGGGTTCATGCTGAGATACCACGCGCGGTTATAAGGACGGCCCTGATCGGCATCGGCCAGGCGGCACAGATCGCCCGGAGGGCCGAGCGGGCGTTGTTCGATGGTCGGCGCATCTTTCGCCATGTCGATTGTCCAACGGGTCAGCGCACCCTGGATCTCGCGCTGGTCGCGATGGATGCCGCCCGCTTCGCGCATGAAGCCGAAGGCATTGGTATCGGTCAGGCACAGGTCGATGTGGACCATGTCCGCCCCAGAGTCATTGGCGTCATAGGCGTTGACTTCGTGGAAGCACGACACGCCTACCGGCCCTTCGATCCACTTCATTTCGGACACGTCGCCATAGCGGGGCATGATGCCGATATAGCTCGGCAGATCCTGCCGGTGCGCCCAGTGCGCGCCGCCAGCCTTGATCCGGTCAAGATCGGCCAGCGTGGGGAAGATCGGCCAGATGGCATATTTCTCGGTGATCACGAAATCGTGGATGGTGGAAAGGTATGGCTGCTCGAACCACTGTTCCTTTACCAGGTTGCCGTCCTTGTCGGCAATGCAATAGGCCACGTTGGGATCACACAGGCCGCCGGCTTCGTATCCAAAGAAGAACAGTTCGCCGGTGACATTGTCCACCCGGGGATGTGCGGTAAAGGTCTGGCTGCGCAGCTTTCCTTCATAATCCCACTTGCCGACCGTCTCCAGCGTGTGGGGGTTCACCTCATAGCCCCGCCCGTCTTCCTTGGTCATGAACAGGCGGCCAGCGTGCCAGACCGGGGTGGTGTTGGCCAGCGTGCGGTCCTTGCCTTCGGCCAGCGGATCATCGGTGAACGGGTTGCGGTACTGGCCGAACAGGGCGCGGCGCGCATCCCGCTCCAGCTTGTAACGCTCGGTCTCGACATAGCGGATCGCGAAATCCACCGCACCGCCCGAAAAATCGAACTTGGCGATCATGCCATCGGCGTTGAGCGCGATATCATCATCGAACATCGGGGCGTGGGCATTGTCGGGCACGGCACGGAAGAACGCGCCTGCGACATCGGCCGGGATCGTGCCTTCCACCGCCAGGTTGCGGACTGACATTTCCAATCGCCTGGGGGTGTTGGTGCCGATAAAATGAATGGTCTGCGGAAAGGCGGTCATGGCCCTCTTGTCCTCTCGTGTGATTCCTCGTCAATAACGCTATCAGGTGTTACGGTTAGCGCAAAGAACGATTGGCCAAATGCAGCAGGCCAAATATGATCGGTCAGGATCAGCAGGGGGATTGGGTGAAACACGCGGCAGCACGGGTACGGGCGGACAGGGCCCAGGCGGACATGACGGGGCGCACAGCGCTGCTGCACGATATGCTGAAGCTGACCAACCGGCTGATGGCGCCGTTCAGCACCCACTTGTCGCACCGCTATCGCATCAGCCTCAACGAATTTCGCCTGCTGATGACCATCGGCGCGCTGGGCCGCACCGCCAGCCATGAAGTGGCCGAGATTACCGGCGTCAACGTGATGAGCGTCAGCCGGGCGGTCGCCACCTTGCAGCGGCATGGCCGGGTGGAAGTGGTGCGCGATGAAAGCAACCGCCGCCGCAAGTGGCTGACGCTGACCGAGGAGGGCCAGCGCTTGTACGAAGCCATGCGCCCGCAAAGCGCCAAAGTGGCCGACTATCTGTTCGACGGACTGGACGAGGGAGACCTGGATACCCTGGCCGCGCTGGTCACCAAGCTGACCGTGCGGCTGGAGGACAAGGACGACAGCGGTCGCTCGGTATTCCTTGAAGTGACCCGTCCGGAAGGGGACTGATCGGCATGACCGCAGATGTGCGCCGCGCGATTGAATGGGACGTGTCCCGCCTGATCAACCAGTATGTAAACCTCAACGATGCGGGCGATTGGGCCGCAGTGGCCGCGCTTTACACCCGCGACGGAAGCCTCCGCCGCCCCAGCGGGGGCGATCCGGTGCAGGGTCGCGAGGCCATCCTGGCGGCATTCCTGGCCCGTCCGGCGCGGGCCCAGCGGCACGTGATCGCCAACACGGTGGTTGACGTGATCGATGCCGATACCGCGCGCGCTTTTAGCGTTATCGTGCTGTATATGGGCGATGCCGCCGATGATGGCGGGCTACCGGTGCAGGATGCCAAAAGCCCGTTGATCGGCACCTTCACCGATCTGTGTGTGCGCACGGCGGACGGCTGGCGCTTCAAGGAGCGCGTGGGCGGTCTGGACTTCAGGCCATAAAGTTCAGGCCTTAATCGAACACCGCTTCGGCCTGGGCCTTTTGTTCCTCGCGGCCTTTCACCTTCAGCGCACCGCCAACCAGCAGCGCCACCAACACGCAGGCCAGCGCCGGGAAGGTCGCCACGCCAAGGAACGTCTGCGCGGGTACGTCGGCCGCGATCATCGCGGCACCCAGCGGCGGTCCGGCAAACGCGCCCAGCCGCGCAACCAGCACGCCCATGCCAACAGCGCTGGACAGCAGGCGCGCGGGGAACAGGTAGGCGGCCAGGCCCGGCAGCACCATGCCGCCCGCGTTCGCTCCGCCCACGCCGACCATCAGCATCAGCGTCCAGCGCGTGGTATCGGGCGCGGTCAGGCCGATCACGGCAAAGCTTGCCGCCATTGCACCGAACATGATCATCAGCGTGGCACCCTTGCGCCAGCGGTCCATCAGCAGGCTGGCGCCAATGCCGATGCCAAGCCCGGCCAGGTTGGCCACGCCGGCCACCTGTGCCGCCACATCGAGCGACAGCCCGGCCTGCGGCAGGATCGTCGGCAGCCACGAATTGAGCAGGTACAGGTTGAGCGCATTGAGCGCGAGCATGGTGGAGAATACGGCGAAGGGGAACGCCCAGGGCCGGGCGAACAGCATGAATTGCGGCAGCCTTGCCGCGACTGACTTCTGAGCCTCGGACGCTGCGCGGATGGGCGCACCGCCATCCAGCATCAGCCACAGGCCACCCGCCAGCACCACGGCGAATATGCCCGGGGTATAGAACAGCCCCGGCCAGCCAGTGGCCCCGATCAGCAGCGGAGCCATCAGCCCGGCCAGCGCCAGACCAACAGGAATGCCGGCCGAAACCACCGCCATGATCGTTGCCCGCATGCCCGCTGGGGCCAACTCGCTCGACAAGGCGCTGACATTGGGCAGGCAGGCCCCCAGCGCCAGGCCGGTCAGCAGCCGCCAGATGAGGAATTCGGTAATGCTGGTTGCAGTCGCCGTTCCCAGCGTGCACAGGCCGGTGGCCAGGCAGCCTGCCACGATCAGCGCGCGCCGCCCGAACCGGTCGCCCAGTGGCGCGATCAATGCTCCGCCCGCGCCAAGCCCGATCAGCAGCGCGGTAAACACCCAGCCGAAGCTGGCGGGTTCAAGGCCCAGCGCCGCATCGAGCCGCGGCACCGCGATCGACATTGCCGCAATATCGAACCCCTCCATGATGAACACGCCTGCCAGCAGGGCCAGCGCCACCATGTTGCGCGAAGTGATCATCCAGCTTTCCCCTCCCAAGGGCTTGGCATGCGATAGGGTACGGTCAGGAAATCCGCCTCGACCTGTTCGATCGCATGGTCCCTGATCCGGAAGGCTTCCGCAAGATAATAGCTGTGTGGGCGGCGCACCGGGCTGCGGGCGGGCGTGCCATCGGTCAGCGTATAGTCGCCCAGCCGGCCCGAATGGTCGATGAAGCCATAGGCCAGCACGATGCCTCGCTCCACATCCACCAGCGGATAGCGGCGGCCACGCAGCTCGTCGTCATAGCGATACCAACCCAGGGCGAACTGTTCCTCGCAGCCCAGTTTCGCGATCGGCAGCGGAAAATCGGCGTTGTTGGTCGTTTGCACGCCGTTTTCCACCCGGTTGCACTGCGGCCAGAATTTGGTGGCAATGGTGCCGTCATTGCGCTCGATGGTTTCGAAATAGCCATTGGCCACCTGCACCAGCTCCTCGCGGGTGGCGCGGTCCGCGGCGGGGATCAGCGCTTCCATTACCGGCTTGGTATGGAAGAACTGCGGCCCGAACGGGAAGCCTTCATCCTTGTTGCGCGCCACCACGGTTTCCACCCCGGTGATCAGGCCATCGGCACCCACTTCCAGCCGGATGCAGCACGGATTGAGCGCATCTGTTTCCATGATGGCGGTGAACACCGCCACCTGGCCCGCCGCAGGCTCGGCAATCCGCAAGCGGTATGGATCGAGCGCGGTAACCGTGTTCCAGCAGCCGTCACCCGGCATCAGCACCACGTTGTTTTCGGTATTGAATACGCGCGCTGCCAGCGGCGCTGCGACTATGTCGTGCGCTTCCAGGGCCGCCAGATATGCGTCCAGAACCGCATAAAGCTCATCGCGAGTTGCCAAGATCCCCTCCCTCTTCAAGCGTCGTCCGGCTTGACTTGATCGGCTGCTACCTCAAAAGTAACGTTCGTTAAAGTCGCGAACAGAATCGCGCGCCACAAGGCACGTTGGGAGAGGGCATGGATCCGCAGGGAAAACTGGCTGTCGTCACCGGCGGCAATTCCGGATTGGGCGAGGGCGCGGTGCGTCGGCTGCTGGCCGATGGGGCGCAGGTCGTCAGCCTCGATGTGTCGGGCGACGTACCTGCAGGCGCGCAGTTGATCCATTGTGATGTCAGCGATCCGGCATCGGTCAAAGGTGCGGTGGAGCAGGTTTCGGTTCGCTTCGGGGCCATTCATATCCTGATCAACAACGCCGGGATCGGCGGGATCGGGCCGATTGCCACTGCCGATGGACCGGGCGATCTGGCCGCGTTCCGCCGCGTGATTGAAGTCAACCTGCTGGGCGCGGTCACTGTGGCGGCCGAAGTGGCGCACCGCATGATCGGCAACGATCCCATCGGCCCGGATGGCGAGCGCGGGGTGATCATCAACACCTGCTCGATCGCCAGCTTCGAAGGGCAGGAAGGGATGGGTGCCTACACTGCAGCCAAGTCTGCCCTTAAGGAACTGACGCTGGTGTGGGCGCGCGATCTGTCGCGGTATGCCATCCGCGTGAACGGGGTTGCGCCCGGTTTCATGGCCACGCCGATGGTGGCCATGCTGCCGCCCGATTTCGTGGCCGAATTGCTGCGCGATGTGGAATTCCCCAAGCGCGCCGGCACGGGCGAGGATTTTGCTGCTGCCGTAGATTTTCTCATCCGCACCACGCTGGTGAACGGCGAAGTGCTGCGCCTTGATGGCGGGGCCCGTCCGCCGGCCCGCACGCAATGGGCCTCTGGCCAGTAAGGATTGATCACGATGGCCGATATTCCGCTTCCCCCCGATTTCACGCTGCAGAAGATGGATCAGGCGCGCCGCGCGCTGGAAGCCGTGCTGGGCACCGGGAAGGTGTTCTTCGACGACCTTGATCGCATTTCCTATCGTGACAAGTTCTCGGTGAACGATGCCGCCCACCATCCGTCAGGCGCGGTGGCGGTGGAAAGCGTGGAAGAAGTGCAGGCGGTGGTGCGGATCGCCAACCAGTACCGCTTGCCGCTGTTCCCGATCAGCCGGGGGAAGAACCTGGGATATGGCGGGTCTGCGCCTGTGCTGGCCGGCAGCATCGTGCTCGACATGAGCCGGATGAAACGGATCGAATTCGACGAGGAGCTGGGCACTGTGGTGCTGGAGCCGGGCGTGGGGTTCTATGACCTGTACGACTATATCCAGCGCAACAACCTGCCTTACTGGCTGTCCACGCCGGGCAACAGCTGGGGCAGCGTGATGGGCAACGCGCTTGATCGCGGGGTCGGCTACACGCCCTATGGCGAGCATGTGAAGAACATCTGCGGCATGGAAGTGGTGCTGGCCGATGGTGACCTGGTGCGCACCGGCATGGGCGCTTTCAGCAATGCGCCAACCTGGCAGGCCTATCCGTTCGGCTTCGGGCCGGGGTGGGACCAGATGTTCGTGCAATCCAACTTCGGCATCGTGACAAAGATGGGCATGTGGCTGATGCCCGAGCCCGAAAGCCTGATGGGCATGGACGTGGAATTCGACCGTCCCGAAGACCTGAAGGTGATGATCGACACCATTGCTCCGCTGCGGCGCGAACGGGTGCTGACGCAAAGCCCCAGCATCGGCAACTGGATGCGGGCCGCCGCCGTGCTGACCCGCCGGACCGACTGGACCGACCGCCCCGGCGCCATCACCGACGATGTGATCGATGCCATCCGCACCCGCTTCAACATCGGCTGGTGGGGCGTATCGTTGCGATTGTACGGGCGCGAGGACGTGAACAAGGCGGCCTACAAGATCCTCGAGACCGCGATGGGCAATGCCGGGCCGATGGCGATCAAGCCGACCACTTGGAAGCGGGGCGAGCCGATGGAGTATTCGGGCTGGACCGGCACGCCGATGACCTTCCCGATGCAGAATGTGAACTGGTATGGCGGGCGCGGCGGGCATATCGGCTTCTCGCCGATCATCCCGCAGAATGGCGATGCCGCGCTGGCCCAGTTCAACCGCACCTATGCCCGCTATCAGGAATACGGCATGGATTACCAGGGCAGCTTTGCCTTTGGCGAACGGCACCTGACCAACGTGAACGCGATGGTGTTCAACAAGGACGATCCGGCCATGATGGGGCGGATCGATCCGTTCTTCCGCACGCTGGTGGCCGATGCCAAACAGCACGGCTATGGCGAATACCGCACCCATCTGGACTATATGGACCTTGTCGCGGACAGCTATGATTTCAACAATGGCGCGATGCGGCGGTTGAACGAAAAGGTGAAGAACGCGCTCGATCCCAACGGTATCATCGCCCCGGGCAAAAGCGGCATCTGGGGCCAAGCCTATGCACAGGAGCGCGGACAATGAGCAAGGCTATCGCAATCGCCGCTGTGGCGGGGCTGCTGCTGGCGGGATGCGCCGGGGTCGCCGTGGCGCAAAGTGCCGGGCAGGATGCCGCGCCCGCTGCTGCCGCAGCCCCCGCGCCGCGCCCCGGCATGCCGCAGCCGATCACCATGGCCCATCGTCCCAACGCCTCGGGCGGTGAAGCGCTGTACATTGAATACTGCATGATGTGCCATGAACCCAACGGCATGGGCACCGGCCTGCTGGCGCGCGCCGGACGACCCGAGCCGCTGCTGGAAATGCGCAGCGGACTGCCTGCGCAGTTCTATATCGCCGCCGCCCGTAACGGCATCGGCAACATGCCCGCCATTCCGCGCGGTGAGGTGACTGACGAGCAGTTGCAGTCCATCGCGGATTACCTGGCGGCCGGGCCGCATCCGGCCGCTGCAGGTGGTGCACGATGAAAGTCTCGCGCAGGGCCATGATCGCAGGGGCCATGGCAGTGCCCACGGTGGCAGGGCTTGCCCGCTGGCGCTGGCAGCATGGCAGCCATACCGGGCTGGTGCATGATGCCAGCCTGGCCGCTGGCACCCGCTTTGCCATTGCCGGGGCAGCCGCGGGCCGGCCCAGCGTGCAAGTGCACGGCGATACCATCCGCTTTGCCCGTGACCTTGTCGCCACGCGCCCGGCGTTGATCGCTGGCGTGACGCGCCATGCAGATGCGCTGCTGATCGCCGAAGTCGCGGCAGAGGCGGGCTATGTGCTGGCAGCCGAACTGCGCGGTGATGCGTCAGGCTGCACCGGCAACAGTTGCGATGGCAGCTTCGTGGCGCTTACCCGCTTGGCGGTGGGCGCCGGCGGGCTGTGGGCCGAAGCTTTCGCTACCTGGGCCGCCAACCCGCAGGGCACTGCCGTGCCGCAGGCCAGTTCTCCCGGCTGGTTCACCGACCGGGATCTGGCTCTGGGCTGGCTGCTGGTCCCGCGCGGTTAACTGTCAGGACCTGCTGGTGGCCGGCCCTGCACGGCACTGGAAGCTGGCTGCCACGGCAGTATCGCCGGTGCCGTTATAGACCGCTTCTGACGGCCAGGCGCACAGCGGGCGTTCCATCGGGGCGCGCGGAGCAGGGGGCGGGCCGCCGAAGCCGCCGCCGCCTTGCGTGGGCCGCGTGGCCACGATCCGGCTGGGCGCGATGCCAGTGGTGGCCCAGGCGTCAATCGTGCCCAGAGTATCGAATTCGCTCGGCCCGTCACCGCCTGAACAGTGTCCCATGCCGGGTGCGAAGAACAATCGCAGCTGTTCCTGCGCCTGGGCTGCAGGCAGCGCGTTGTACAGGCCGTGGTGGAAGGCCAACGTATTGGTCGCCGGGATCAGCCCGTCAGCCCAGCCGTGGCTGAGCAACAGCTTGCCGCCGTGCGCGAAAAAGGCGTCCATCCCGTCGCTCGGCACGTTGAGGATGTCGGCCCCGTATGCGCGGCCAGCCTCGGTGTAATCGCGGTAGTCGGTGGTCCGCCAGTCCCACCCCTCGCGCCCGGCATAGGCCAGATCGCGGAAATAGCTCATCGCCACGGGGAACGGTTCCTGCCCCATCACCAGCGCCGCCAGTTGCATCTCGCTGCCATAGGGCCAGCCCGGCAGCAGCAGCGTGCCATCGTTCGCGCGCACCCCGCCATAGATATTGGCCACCGCCTGTACCTGGCCGGTGCTGAGGCAGCCCTCGGTCTGGCCGGGCGCGCATTGCAGGCTGGCGGGGCTGAAGCTGCAGCGCAGCGGATTGGCGATCAGGCCATCGGCCACCCCGTCCAACGCATCGCACTGGCGGGTGACTGCCGCATTGACCAGGCCCAGGACCGCCGGGCTCATCTGCACGCCGAAGCGCTGCGGCTGCCATCCCTGCCACATGCTTTGCGTCATCAGGTCAGTCATCGGATTGGCCGGTGCCATCGCGCTGATCGCGTCAAAATCGTTCGGGTAGCGATAGGCTGCCATCAGCCCCTGCCGGCCCCCGGTAGAGCAGGAATTCCAGTATGACCGTTCGGGTGCGCGACCGTAAAATTCCTCCACCACGGCCTTGGCGGCGACAGTGGTGACATGGACCGCACGGTGCCCGAAATCGACCAGCTTTTCCGGATGGCCAATGGCCCATTCGGCAGTCATCCCGCTGCCGGTGTGGCCGGTATCGGTAGCCGCCGTGGCATAGTTGCGCACCACGTTGCGGCCCATTTCGGTGAACGACAGCGTTCCTGCCCAGATTCCGTTGCCCACACCCACATACTTGCCGTTCCACCCCGTCAGCGGCAGCCAGACCTCGCTCTTGATGTCGGAATCGCTGGAGGGGGTGAGGGTCAGGCGCACCCGGCAGAAGGCTGGCACATCGGCATAGGGCGATGCCGCCACGCCCGGCGGCGGGCCCATGCCGCCAGCGGGCGGGGTAAAGCCGCCCGCATTCACCACTTGGGCTGAATCAACCCGCCCGCCATCCAACTGCATACCCGCCATGTCCTCGCACGCGGCCAGGGCCGGGGTGGACATTGCAAGCGCGGCGAGCGAACCGCCAATGGCGAGGATGGATTTAAGGTGCATGCAGTCTCTCCCTGTTTGCACCCTTTTGCCCACCCCGGCAGGGAGGTGCAAGCTAGCGCTTGATGATCAGCGAATCGGGCCGCTTCCTCGGCACCCACTGGCCGCGATCGGGGAAGTTTTTCAGCACCGCGCCATCCCACAACCGCACGATGCGGGTCTGGAACCGCCATTTGCCATCCGCGCCCTTGACCGCGTGATCATCATACCAGCCGCAGAAGCGCAGTTCGTATGGCGGCTCGCCATCACATTCGGTGACGAATGCAAAGCTGTTGATTTTTACTGAACCATCGGCCTGCGGGAAATACTTCACCTGCGTCACGTGGTGCTGGCGGCCGGGAAAACCGGGGGCGTTGGCATAGTGCGCCATCAGTCCGCGAATGCCATCGTGCCCGTTCCAGATGTCGGGATCGTCGAACACTTCTTCGCTCATCAGGCAATCTTCGGTGAAGCAGGCGACCAGCCCCTCCACGTCGCCGGTATCCAGCGCCCAGCTGTAATCCGCAATGAGATCCTGCAAGCCAAACCGGTCATCGGCAGAAAGTCGCATATCATTCTCTCCCTCACATGTTGCCTCAATCGTAACACTCGTTAAGATCGCCGCCAAGAAGAGGAGAGGGATTCTTGGGCAAGATCATCGTGACCGGCGCGTCCGGACAATTCGGCCATGCGGCGGCAGAGCAACTGCTGGACATCTGCAACCCGCAAGACGTGGTTTGCCTCAGCCGCTCGCCTGAAAAGCTGGCCGACCTGGCGGCACGCGGGGCGAGCGTGCGCTATGCCGATTTTGACGATCCCGCTTCGCTGGCAGCGGCAATGCAGGGCGGCGAAAAGATGCTGCTGATCTCCACCCTGCGCGTGGGCACGCGGGTGGAGCAGCACCGCAATGCCATCGAAGCGGCGCGGGCAAATGGCGTGGACCATATTGTCTACACCTCGGTCGTGGGCGGCGGACTGGCCGATCATCCGGGCGTGGAGCAGAAGGATCACTACGATACCGAACAGCTCATCCTCCAGTCGGGGGCAGATCATACGTTCCTGCGCAACAGCCTGTATGCCGAAGCCGTGGCCACGGCGATGGCGATCCCGGCGCTGCTGGCGGGCACCAAGCCCGACAACGCCGGCCACGGCAAGGTCGCCATCGTCAGCCGCGATGATTGCGTGGCAGCCGCAGTGGGCGTGCTGACGCAGGACGGCCACCGCAACAAGGCCTATGACGTGACCGGGCCTGACCTGTGGTCGGTGCCAGAGGCCGTGGCGTTGATTTCCGAAATGGCGGGCAAGCCGATCGAGCTGCAGCATGTCGATGACGAGGGCATGTACCTCTATTTCGATTCGCTGGGCGTACCGCGCAAGGCTTCGGACGTGGTGCCCGATGGCCCGATCCCCTGGGCCAGCGAGGGCATGGTCACTTTCGGCCAGTCGATCCGCGAAGGCTATTTCGACGTGCTCAGCCAGGATGTCGAAACCATCACCGGCAAGAAGCCGCGCAGCCTGCGCAGCGTGTTCGAGCAGTTCCAGCACACATGGCCGCAATGATCCGGCACCTGGTTATCGGTTTGGCCGCGCTGGCGCTCTGCGCCTGCGGGGAAGCCGCGCCCGAAATCGATACCTCCACCTATGGCGCCGGTGCCGACTGGACGGCGACCGGCGGCGATTGGGCAGGCAGCCATTTCTCGCGGCTGGAAGGCCTCAGGCCCGACAATGTCGGCGAACTCGGCCTGGCGTGGGAATATGACCTTGGCACCGCGCGGGTGCAGGAATCGACCCCCGTGGTGATCGACGGGGTGATGTATGCCAGTGGCAACCTGGGCCGGGTCTATGCGCTGAACGCTGCCACGGGCGAGGAACTGTGGACCTTTACGCCCGAGATGGACATGCAGATCGCCCGCTCGGTGTGTTGCGACTGGGCCAATCGCGGGCTGGCCGTATCGCAGGGTAAAGTGCTGGTCGCAGCAATCGACGGGCAGCTTTATGCCTTGAACGCGGAAACCGGCGCGGTCGAATGGTCGGTCGATACCATCACCGACAAGACCCGCGCCTATACCGTTACCGGCGCGCCCGAAGTAGCGGGCGACCTGGTGGTGATCGGCAATGCCGGGGCCGAATACGATACCCGCGGTTATGTCACCGCCTACTCGATTGCCGATGGCGCGCAGGCCTGGCGCTTCTGGACCGTGCCGCACGATCCGGCAGACGGCCCGCAGGAACACGCCGAATTGGATGCCGCGCTGGAAACCTGGAGCGAGGATACCCGCTGGGATATTGGCGGCGGCGGCACGGTGTGGGATGCGATCAATTATGATCCGGTGTTCGACCAGGTCATCATCGGCACCGGCAACGGCGGACCCTATCCGCAGGCGATCCGTTCCCCCGGCGGGGGTGACAACCTGTACCTGAATTCGCTCGTCGCGCTGGATCGCACAACCGGGCGGATGAACTGGTATTTCCAGGAAACCCCGCAGGACAACTGGGATCTCACCGCCACCCAGCCGATGACGCTGGCGCAGATGGACGTGAACGGGGAAAGCCGCCCGGTTATCCTCCACACGCCCAAGAACGGCTTCTTCTTCGTGATCGACCGCGAAACCGGCCGTGCGGTTGCGGCCAATCCGATCGTGCGGACCAACTGGGCATCAAGCTGGAACCTGGAAACCCAGCGGCCCAACCTGATGATGGACGAAGCCGACTATACCACTGGTGCAAAGATCGTGTTCCCCGGTTCACCTGGGGCAAGGAACTGGTATCCTGCAGCCTACGATCCGGGCCGCAACACCTACTTCGCCCACGTGCTGGATATGGGCAACCTGCTGTGGCTGCCGGGTCCGGTGGACAACGTGGCGCGCCAGCCGAACTTTCTGAATGCGGGCGCGGCGATCATCTTCACTCCCGATCTGCAGGCAGCCGCCCCCAGCTTGCCGCCGCCGGTGCGCGATGCGGCGCAAGGCCATCCGCAGTGGCAATGGGTAGTGGACCAGCCGTTCACCAGCGAACTGCGGGCGATCGACCCGATGACCGGCGAAACCAAGTGGGCCGTGTCATCGCTTGGCTGGCAGGACCGCCACGGCGCACTTGCCACGCAAAGCGGGATCGTGTTCCACGGCAACCTGGCGGGCACGCTGTTCGCGCGGGATGCCGATACCGGCGAGGAATTGTGGCGGGTGGAAACCGGCTCCAGCATCATGGCCGCACCGATGACCTACGAAGTTGACGGGGTGCAATATGTCGCCGTGCAGACCGGCTGGGGCGGTGGAGGCTGGGGCTTTGTGCCAGGCTATGCAGCCGCCTATTCGAAGGGCAATGCCAACCGCCTGCTGGTGTTCCGGCTGGGTGGCGGCGAAGTGCCGATCCCGGCGGACTTGCCCGCGCTGGAACCCGCGCCCGCACCGCCCGCGCAATATGCCGACGTTACACCGCAGATGATTGCGCAAGGCAGCGGACTGTTCACCGAGAACTGCAGCATCTGCCATTCAAACCAGCCGCGCGCTCCGCTGCCGGACTTGCGGCGGATGAGCGAAGGGGTGCATGCCGGGTTCAGCCAGATCGTGCTGGGCGGCCTGCTTGTGCCACGCGGAATGCCGCGCTGGGATGACCGGCTCAATGCCGATCAGGTGAAGGCGATCCATGCCTTCCTGATCGATACGCAAAGCCAGGTGCGGCGGCGCGAACTTGAACTGCAGCGCCGCGGCTTGCCGCTGGATACCCAGTCTTTGACCATATTGTCGAATTTCTAAGGAGAGACACCATGACCCCCGAAGGCGTAAACATCGCCCATCCCGACAAGCTGTTCATCGGCGGCGAATGGGTCCAGCCGCATGGCACCGAGCAGATCGAAGTGGTGAACCCGGCCAGCGAAGAGGTGATCGCCCGCGTGGCTCATGCCGATACTGTCGATATGGACCGCGCCGTGGCCGCTGCCCGCTCGGCGTTCGACAACGGCCCCTGGCCCAGCACTCCGCCGCTGCAACGCATGGCCAAGCTGATGCAGTATGTCGACGAGCTGGAAAAGCGCGTGCCCGAACTGGCCACGGCCTGGACCGCCCAGATCGGCGGCCTGGCTACTGCATCCGGCCCTATGCACGGCGGCGCGGTGATGGGCCTGCGCGGCATCGCGTCACTGGGTGAACGGTTCCAGTGGGAAGAACGCCGGCCCGGCATGGCGGTGGATACCGTATGCATCCTGCGCGAGCCGGTGGGCGTGGTAGCGGCCATCGCGCCGTGGAACGGGCCGTTCGCCATCATGGCCAACAAGGTGTTCTATGCTCTGGTCTCGGGCTGCACGGTGATCATGAAGCCGAGCCCCGAAACCCCGTTGGAAGCATATATCCTGGCCGAAGCGGCCCAGGCTGCAGGCATGCCCCCGGGCACCGTGAACCTGGTGCCGAGTGACCGCGAAGCCGCCGATCACCTGGTCCACAGCAAGGACATCGACAAGGTCACCTTCACCGGCTCCAGCGCTGCGGGCATGCACATTGCCAGCGTATGCGGCGCCAAGCTGACCCGCTGCACGCTGGAACTGGGCGGCAAATCGGCAGCGATCATCCGCGACGATTTCCCGATCGAGGCGGCCGCCGCCATCCTGGGCAACACTATTACCGTGATGAGCGGGCAGGTCTGCGCCATGCTGTCGCGGGCCATTGTCCCCCGGGCGCGGCATGATGAACTGGCCGAAGCAATCGCCCGCGTGATGCAGGGCGTGAAGATCGGCCATCCCGAAGACCCCGCCACCCAGCTTGGCCCGCTGGCCATGAAGCGCCAGCTTGACCGGGTGGAGATGTATATCGCCGAGGGCCGCAAGACCGCCGATCTCGTCACCGGCGGCAACCGTCCGGCGCACATGAACAAGGGCTATTACATCGAGCCCACGCTGTTCGCCAATGTCGACAACACCAGCCGCATCGCGCAGGAAGAAATCTTCGGACCCGTGCTGTGCCTGATCCCGGCGGAAGACGAGGAAGACGCCATCCGCATCGCCAATCAAAGCGATTTCGGGTTGAATGGCAGCGTGCTCACCAGCGATCCGCAGGCTGCCTATGACATCGCCCGCCGGGTACGGACCGGCGTGGTCGGGCAGAACGGCATGCGCATGGAATGGACCGCGCCGTTCGGCGGGTTCAAGAAATCGGGCATCGGCCGTGAAGGCGGGGATGAAGGCGTATGGGCCTATACCGAGACAAAAACCATCCTGCTTGACGGGGCACCAGCCTGAACCTTTCGCGCCCCGGTCCGGTGACAGATGGACCGGTGACAAATCCCGGGACCAGGGCGCGGCAGTTGGCATCTGGCGTCGGAGCGGCCATTATCCCCCTGCGCGGGTGATGCTGTGATCCTGCGCAAGGGGGGCGAGGCACGCGATGGTCGCAGACCGCAAGATGGATGGCGAATTTCCCCCCAGTATGCTGGCAGGTTCGCAGCGCGAGCTCGTCGGGGCGCACCTGCTGCTGCTGAACAGGCTGCTGCGGCGTAGTGCGAGGGTCGATTTTGCGAACTTTGAGCCGCGCAACCAGATGGAACGGCGGATTGTTCTCTCGCTCGACCGGATCGGACAGGGTCGGGTATCGCAGCTGGCCGATCTCCTGGGCAACGACATTGCGCAGGTTAGCCGGGCTTTGCGGGCGCTGGCCGATTGCGCGCTGGTCGAGCGCAATGGCCCGCGCGAGCCTTATCAGCTGACGGCTTCGGGAGCAGAACTCGGGCGCACCCTCGAGGTGATCGCCCTGGCGCGCGAACGGGAACTGGACCGCGGCTTCGATCTGCAGGAAATGTTTGAACTGGGCGGGATCCTGTCCCGCATGCAGGGCTGCGCAGCCGAGGAACTGGCGCGGGAGCTGGAAAGCACCGGTGCGCCCGGCGATCTCCCGGCCGAGGGGGTGGCGCGCGTCACTACGGTCGAATTCCCCGGGCTGGTACACCCGACGATCTCCAGCCTGGCCACCATGATCATGCGCTCGGCCAATGTCGCCTACAAGCGCGATACCGGCCTGTCGTCACACGAATGGCGGGTACTGGCCAACGTAGCCGGCAGACCGGGCATCGCGTTCAGCGATCTGGTGGAGCTGATTGGCAGCGACAAGGCGCAGGTCCACCGTTCGCTCGACAGCCTGGTGGTGGCTGGCGTTCTGTCACGCGACCGGAGCGGGCCGGGGCAGCCGGTCCGCTTCGCCATGACCGACCAGGGCAGCGTTGTGCACGAGGTTCTGCTGGACAACGCCCGCGAGCGTGGCCGCCGCATCCTGGCCGATCTCAATCCACGCCAGCGCGAGCGCCTGCAAGGCTATTTCGACCGCTTGATCGCCAATGCTGTCCGCATGAGCCAAAGGGCTGACGGTGGCATTCCCCCACTATAGCGGTCAGCGCGGGCGCAAATTCTCGAACTGGTAGAGCTCGCGCCCATCGGGAAACACCACGCTCACGTTAAAGCCGCCGCGGCGCCCGTCGCGGAGCGGGTAATAGGTCAGCGTGACCCGGTCGCCCACGGCGAGCGAGCGGCGCGACCAACCGGTGCGGGCGAGGTGGTTGGGGCTCATCCCTTCCAGCGCCCAGCGGTTGCCCTGGGCATCGCGGGCATAAATGAAGGTGTGCGGATTGGTCCATTCCCACCGCTCGATCGTCATGCTGACCAGGCGTTGCTCCGCGCCCCATTCGAACATGGCGGTGGAATGATGGGCCTGCGAGGCCGGAACGATGGCCGACAAGGCCAGACTGGCCGCGATCACGGCAAGCAACTTTTTCATGGCAGGATTCCTGTTCAATTGGGCAGTGCGGGACCAAGATCATCGAACCCCAGGTCCATGCTGGGGCGACCATCTTCGTCCGCTGCGTCGCGGTTGTTTTCCTGGCAGACGTATTCGCGCAGGGTCCAGTCAGGCTCCAGGCGATAGGTCATCACGGTGGTGTAAGGCGTGGTGAACAGTGCTGGATCGGTGATGGTGGTTTGCACCATCAGGCGGTCCACCCCATCGAGCCACATGCGTTCATCGATCCGGGTGTCAGCAGTGGGGTGGATGCCTTCCATCAGGCTGATCTGGGGGGTCAGCCCCACTGTTTCGATAGTGAGCGTGCCGCCATCCCACCGGCCAATCGAATTGCCGTTGAACAACGGATCGGGATCGAGCGGCTGCGAGCGGCCATCGGTGAAGATCTGGCGCAACTGGCTGTGCGTTTCGATCATGATGTTGACCTTGTGGGGCGAGTAGATGATCTCGATTGGATAGGGGTAGCGCATCGATCCCGGCAGTCCGACCGGCATGCAGTTGGCCCCTTCTGTCTGCAGGTTCTCGCCATTTTCGCGCGCCTGCATGAAGGCGTCGCGCTGCGCCCGCGCCGCAGGAGTGAACGGCGCCTCGGCTTCGGTGGCGCGCAGCCGGGTGACCGAGGCGCGATCAGCCTGCCACACGCCTTCGAACCGCGGCAGGCGGGCCAATGCGCCATAGGCCGACCCGGCATCCGCCCACTCGCCTGCGCGCCCGGGCACCTGGTCGCCGTCCTGTGCGGCACCGCCATAGAGTGGCAACATCACCAGTGCGATGCCTGCCAGAAAACCCTTTCGCATGATCATTCGCCAGATTCCCGCAGTTGATAGCTGACCAGATGGTTCGGTCGTTTGATAAAGTCAAACGTAATTCTTGCGAATTTTGGCGGATTCCTCACGGCCATCTAACCGGACGGTAGACGAAAATAGCCGCAATTCGATGATTTTGAAGCCAGAATGGCGGGGTCAGTCGCGGCAGTGCGAGTTGACTGCTCAATCAGATGCTTGACTTACGCAACTTAAAGTCTGAATCTCGTCCGACAAGGTGCAGCCGGCTCCTTTTTGACCCGGGAAGCACCATCACGATGGGGGAGAGAGCGAGTGAGATTCCGTAACAACCGTGCGCATCGCATGCTGGCAGGTGCCAGCGTGCTGGGTCTGTTGTTTGCCGTGCCAGCTTTCGCACAGGGCCAGGATGCCGCTTCCGAAGAGGACGACGGCACAATCATCGTCACCGGCTCGCGCCTGTCGCGCACTACCTTCGATGCCCCCGCGCCCGTCACCACCCTGAACGCCGACGACCTGCAGCGGCGCGGCGTGACCAACATCGCCGAAGCGATTACCGAATTGCCGAGTTTCCGGGATACCACTGGCCCGCAAACCCAGGGATTCGGCAGCTTCAACGTTGGTGCGCGCATCGTCAATTTGCGCGGCCTTGGCGTGACCCGCAACCTGATCCTGGTCGATGGCCGCCGGTTCGCTCCGTCCACCCGCGAGGGGTCGGTCGATCTCAACTTCATTCCATCGATCCTGGTCGAGCGGACCGAAATCGTCACTGGCGGCGCATCTGCCGCTTACGGTTCGGACGCAATCACCGGCGTGATCAACGTGATCCTCAATGATGACCTTGAAGGCCTCAAGCTGGAAGCCGACTATGGCATTTCCGAGCGCGGCGATGGCGGGCGCTATCACGCGGCGGCGGCCTTCGGGACCGCACTGGGCGACCGTGGGCACCTGGTTGTCGGTGCCGAATGGGCCGACCAGCGGGGCATCGGCAATTGCTTCGAGCGCGACTGGTGCACCCCGGGCGCGGTGGTGACCAACCTCGGTTATGCGGCAGGCGGCGGCAACGGGATGCCCAACCTGGTGCGCAGCAATGACAACGCCGGCCTGCGGTTCAACAATGCCGGCGTGATCTATGGCGGGGCGACCAATCTTTTCGGTACCGGCGGCATCACATTCGATGACAATGGCCAGCCGGTGGCCTTCCGCACCGGCTCTCCGGCCTTCGCGCTGTTCCAGGTGGGTGGCGACATTCTGCCGGCTTACAACAACGCCAACATCACCGTCCCGGTCGAGCGCCTGTCGTTCAATGCCAACCTCAACTATGACGTGACGGACGACATCTCGGCCTTCGTCACCGGAACCTGGGGCAAGGTCGATGGACAGTTGCTGCAGACATCTTTCTTCAGCACCAACATTCCGATTTTTGCCGACAACCCGTATATCCCGGCCCAGGTTCGGGCCACGTTCGCGCCCGCCGACCAGGCCCAGCCGACCGGGCCAGCCTCCCTGTCGCGCCCTGCAACCGGGCGGCTTTCCATGGCTCGCCAGTTCGACGATTTTGCCCGTGGCTACAGCACGTCCGAAGCCGAAACCTGGCGGGTGGCAGCTGGGCTCGACGGAACGCTCGGCACTTGGGAATGGGACACCTATTACCAGTATTCCAGCACCGACCGGCTCCAGGTGGTGGAGGACAACCTGATTGTCGGGGCCGCTGTCTTCTCGGTCAACAATCCGGCTACCATCGCGCGCAGCAATGCCAACTTCTACTTCGCGGCCGATGCCGTGATCAATCCGGCCACCGGCCAGCCGACATGCCGCGCATTGCTCAGCACTGATCCGGCCTTGCGTGCGGCTGCGGCAGGCTGCGTGCCGGTCAACCTGTTCGGATCGAACAACTATGATCCTGCTGCCCGCGATTATATCTATGGCAACCTGATCGAGCAGATCGACCTGTCGCAACATGTGGCGGCGGCCAACCTGCGTGGCAGCCTGTTCGCATTGCCTGCGGGCGAAGTCGGTCTGGCAGTGGGCGGCGAATACCGCGTGGACGCGATCGACGTGGTGCACGACGACATCTCCAACCTGTACGCCTATTTCCAGAACTTCGGCGCTGACTATGATGGCAAGACCGAAGTGGTCGAAGGCTATGTCGAGGTTGAGGTTCCGCTGCTGGCGGATTCTGTTCTGGCCGAAAGCCTGTCGCTCAACGCGGCGCTGCGGCAGGCGCATTACACTGTTTCCGGTTTCGGCAGTTATTTGCGCCAGCAGGTGGAAAACAGCTTCGATACCACGGCCTGGAAAGTCAGCGTGAACTGGGAGGTGACCGACTGGATGCGCGTGCGCGGCAGCCGCTCGCGCGATATTCGTGCCCCCAATTTCGCCGAACTCTTCTTGTCCTCGGCCAGCGCCTTCACCTCGGTGGTCAATCCGTTCAACCCGGCACAAACCACCAACCCGTCACTGTTGAGCGGCGGCAGTCCATTCCTGCGCCCGGAAAAGGCCGACACCTGGGGGGCGGGCGTGATCCTGACACCGGGCGGCGCGCTTGAAGGCCTGCGGTTGTCGGTCGACTATTTCGACATCCAGGTGAACGATTACATCGGCGCACCTCCGGGCGGCACTCAGAACATCATCAATGAATGCTTCGGTGGGCGGGCAGCGGCCTGCGAGCTGATCAATGATGGCAATGTCACGACCGGCACGATCATCACCGAGGTGCGCAACGTCTCGCTCAACCTGGAAAGCCTGACCACCAGCGGCTTCGACATCGAAGCCGATTACCGGTTCGACCTTGGGGGCGATAACCAGCTGATGCTGCGCGGGCTGGCCACGATCGTGAACGACCTGACCACCACGGCGTTCGGACAGACGATCGATCGTGCGGGCCAGACCGGCATTGCGGGCAGCCTGTCGGCGGCCGATTTCACCGCCAACGGGTTCCTGACATTCATCAACCCGCGCTTCACCGCCACCCTGCAGGGCCGCTATATCGCTTCGGGCAAGCTCGACGCGCTGTATATCGATCCGAGCGATCCGGGTTACAGCACCACCACGGTCAATTCGATCAACGACAATTCAGTGCCTGCCCGGCTCTATGTCAACCTGTTCGGCACCTTCAAGCTGGGTCCGGATTGGGAAAACGGCAACGGGGCGGAACTGTTCTTCCGGGTGACCAACCTGTTTGACAAGGATCCGCCGATCGTTCCGGAATTCCAGTTCCCGACTAATCCGGTCTACTTCGACACGGTTGGTCGCTACTTTACCATCGGCGCCCGCGCACGGTTCTGATCCGCCGCTAACAATCCCCCCGCTCCTGCTTCGGTCACTTTTGACCGAAGCAGGAGCACCCTATTCGATCCCCACGCTGCGCAAGATCGCCTCGTCCGGATCGAGCGGCGTTTCGCCAGCCGGGAAGCCGTTTTCGCTGAGCAAGTAGGCGATTAGCGCCAGGTACTGCGCGTCGGGCAATGATCTGCCAGCGCCCACCGGCATGGCTTGGCGGGTATAGGCGTATAGCTCACCCACCGATTTGCCGCGCCAGTTGGCCAGGAAGGCTGCGCCTTTCAGAACTGGGGAGCCTGCGGCCGGCTGGAAGTCCGCCCCGTGGCACGCGGCACAGGCGCGGGTATAGACACCGCGCCCCTCCAGCGCCTGCGCCGCGCTGAATACGCCGGCTGCCGTCGTGCGCGAGAAGCCCTGCGCCAGCGCCGGATCATCGAACCCGGTGCCGCGCGCATTGCTGCGGAATTCGCGCGCCGGCCCGCGTGCGCCGATGCCCGTTTCAGGCAGGGCGAACACGAACAGCGTGTTCTGCGTGCCGTGGGTCAGTTCGGGTGTGAACGCATCCGACAGCCAGCGCCCGGTGGATGCCGCGACATATTGCTGGCCATTCACCGCAAAGCTGGCCGGATAGCCGCTGACGGTAGAGCCAAGGCTCATCGCCCACAGTTCCTCGCCGGTTGCCTGGTCCAGCGCCATGAAGCGCCCGTCCGCATCGCCGGCAAACACCAGCCCTCCCCCGGTGGTGATGAGCGACTGCATACCGGCCCGCTGGCGATGTTCCCAGCGGGTAATCCCGGTGACCGCATCGACCGCAAACAGGCTGCCGAGCAGGCCCGCAGCTTCCTCTGCGATGCCGATCTGTTGCGACATTCCATAGACCCCCGGATTATCCGCCGGGTCGAGTGCGGTCATCTGGGCGCACAGGTTCTGCAGCGGTAGGAACAGCGTGCCGCTGTCGGGGCTGTAGCTACCGGTCATGTAGTTCGCGCCGCCGGTAGGGCCGGGGCAGACCTCGTGCACGCTGCCGTATTCGTGCGGGATCGAGGCGGGATTGAGCGTGGCGCGGCCCGTGACCCCGTCGATGCTCTCGATCACAGTCTGGCGCACTGTGGGACGGGCCCACAGGAAGCGCCCGGTCTCGCGGTCCAGGGTGGTGACGATGCCGGGCTTGCCGGGCACGCCGGTCAGCGTGCGATAGGTCCGCCCCGGTTCAATATCGGGGGCCATCCAGGCAACGGCTGCCGGATCGGGCGCGACTTCCTGATCGACCAGGATTCTCGCAAAGGTGTGATCCAGATCCCAGTGATCGACCATGTGCTGGTAATGCCACACGATCCGCCCGGTGGTGACATCGAGCGCAAGGGTGGAGTTGTGGTACAGGTAATCATGCTCTGTCCCGGCCAGCGAAATCTTGGGCGCGGGCGCGGTTACGCTGGTGCCCATGTAGATCAGCTTCAATTCCGGATCATAGCTGGCGATCATCCACGCGCCGACCTGCTGGCGGTCTTCCAGCGGCAGACCGCCCCAGCTTGCGTCGTTGGGATCGTCACCGCGCGCGATGATGCTGGTGCGCCACCGTTCCTCACCTGTCACGGCATCGTGGGCCACGATCACGCAGGCATCTGGGCCGCCTTCCGGCTCGCACGACCGGCCGGTAATGGCCAGGCCATCGGCGATGATCGGGCCGGAACTGATCTTGGCGCCGGACTGGTATTCGTCGATCCGGGTTTCCCACGCCAGCTCGCCAGTGCGGGCATCCAGGGCATAAAGAAAATTGTCGGCCGATTGCCCGATGATCAGCTGGCCATAGATCGCCAGATTGCGATTGGTATCGTACACCGGCAAATACTGGCCGATATCCTCGGGCAGGGTGCGGCGGTATTGCCAGATCAGTTGCCCGCTGGCGGCATCGATCGCCTCGATCACGTCGGCCGGACCGGGGAAATAGATCACCCCGTCGTGAACCAGCGGCGTGCCTTCCTGGTGGCCTGGAGGGAGTGGCCGCGCCCACACCATGCGCAGGGAGCCGACATTGCCCGTGGTGATCTGCGCCAGCGGTGAATGGCCCCAACTATCCAGCGTACGCCGCCAGCTCAGCCAGTCGGCAGGATCGGGCTGCTGGATTTCGGCATCGGTGACAGGTGCGAAATCGGTGGAGGTTTGGGCCAAGGCCTGTGAAACCGCCATCGCCCCCAATGCAATGCCGAGCGCAAGCTTCACTGCCCCGTTGCTGATCCTCATGTCGCTCCTCTCATCCATGCCCTCGCCATTGCGAGTGGCCAAACTGCGCACTTAGTTGTCGATCCGCTTGGAATTGGGATCGATCGGGGTGTCGGTTTTCAGCATCGGATCCCAATGTTCGGCGATCTTTCCGTCCTGGATGCGGAACATGTCGAACCAGGTGGAATAGTAGGTTGCGCCATCAGGACCGGTTTCGGGGCGCACGAAAGCGATGGTCACGTAATCGCCCTCGGCCATGATGTTGACCATCGGCAGTTCGAGCTTGTCGAGAATGTCGCGCTCGGGCCGGGTGTTGCGGATGTAGTCCTGCACGCCTGCCAGCCCCTGGGCCGCCATCGGGTTGTGCTGGATATAGTCCTGGCGGATGAATTCGCCGGCGCGGTCGGCCAGGCCAGCCTGCAGCACTATGCGGTACATATCATAGACCAACCGCTTGTTGGCCGCCAGGCGCGCATCGCTGCTGGCCAGCAGCGGGGCGTGGTCGGCGGGGACGGACGGCGCTGTGACGGCGCCGGTCTGGTCGGGCATGGTGGTCTCTCCGGCTGGGGTGGCAGTGGCCTGGTCGTCAGGTGCTTCATCGACGGCGTTGCAGCCTGCAAGCAGCATGGCAGCGGCTAATGCTGTCAGATAGCGCATGAATTTCTCCCTCTCGGCCCCTACCTGCCAAAGGCGGGGTGACAGGGCAAGCCGAACTCGCTATGGCGCGCCGGACAAAGTCAACTTCAGCGGAACAATGCCCATGAAAATCGTCCTGCTCGCCAGCTGTACCCCTTTGCTGGCTTCCGTGTTGGCTGCCGTTCCTGTCGCAGCGCAGGAGGTAATTCCCAGCGACGAGAGCACGATCCTGGTACTTGGCCAGGGCCTCGAAAATACTCCGGCAACGCCCGCCTATTCCACCGTGGAGATCACCCGCGACGATCTGGTTGCCACGGCATCGGGGCGGCTTGAAGATGCCCTTGGCCGAGTGGCCGGTTTCCAGCAGTTCCGCCGGTCGGACAGCCGCAGCGCCAACCCCACGGCGCAGGGTGTGACGTTGCGGGCGCTGGGCGGCAATGCCTCCAGCCGCGCGCTGGTGCTCCTCGATGGGGTGCCGATGCTCGATCCGTTCTTCGGCCACGTTCCGCTCAGCGCCCTGTCGCCCGAGCGACTTGGATCGATCCGGGTCACGCGCGGCGGCGGTTCGGGGCCGTTCGGCTCTGGCGCGCTGGCAGGCACGATCGAACTTGAAAGCGCGGGCGCGAACCAGCTTGGCCTGTTCACCGGCCAGGTGCTGGCCAACCAGCGTAACGAGACCGAAATGTCCGCCAGCCTCACCCCGCGTCTGGGTAACGGCTTTGCCTCGTTCAGTGGACGGTGGGACCGGGGGCAGGGCTTCTTCACCACACCGGTGGACCAGCGGGTACCAGCCAGCGTGCGCGCGGGTTACGAATCGTGGTCGGCCAGCGGGCGGCTGGTGCAGCAGCTTGGCGGACTGGAAGTGCAGCTGCGCGGCCTTGCCTTCGATGACGAGCGCACCCTGCGCTTTGCCGGGGCGGACAACACCAGCGAAGGGCAGGATGTCAGCCTGCGGGTGGTCAGCCGCGGTCCCTGGCAGGTGGATGCCCTGGCCTATGCCCAGTGGCGCAATTTTTCCAATGTGGTGATTTCCTCCACTCTGTTCACCCGCACCTTGGACCAGAAAAACACTCCGGCCGAAGGACAGGGCGGCAAGATCGAGGTCCGTCCTCCAGTGGGCGAGGACATGACCTTGCGGCTGGGCGCCGATTACCGCCGCAGCGAAGGCCGCCTGTTCGAGGACGCCTATAACGCTGCAACCGGCGTACGGACGCAGGAGCGCTTTGCCGGCGGCGAAAACACCAACCTTGGCTTCTATGCCGAAAACGATCTTGAACTGGGCGCGCTGACCCTGACGGGCGGCCTGCGGGCCGACCGCTACAGCATCCAGAACGGCTACTACCGGGCCGTAAACGGGGCGGGCACCGTGATCCAGAACGATAGCTATGCAGAACGCAGCGAGTGGGAAGTGACCTGGCGCGCGGGTGCCCTGGTCCGGGCCAACGACGTGGTGAGCTTCCGCGCAGCGGCCTATACCGGCTTGCGTCTGCCAACGCTGAACGAACTGTACCGCCCCTTCGCCGTGTTCCCCGTCACCACGCGGGCCAATGCCGCGCTGCTGCCCGAGAAACTGGAAGGCTATGAAGCGGGGATCGATTTTGCGGTGGATGAAGGGCTGCGGTTCAGTGTCACCGCGTTCGACAACCAGGTGAACAACGCCATCGCCAACGTCACTATCGGCACCAACCTGCGTGAACGGCGCAATGTCGATGCAGTGCAATCGCGCGGGGTTGAATTCAGCAGTGCCTTGCAGCGCGGCCCGTGGGGCGTGGATGCCAGCCTGGCGCTGACCGACTCCCAGGTGCGCAGCACCGGGACTGCCGCCGCACTGGATGGCAACCGCCCATCGCAGACGCCCAGCTTTTCGGGCAACATTGGCGCCAGCTATACCGGCCAGGATGGCATGCGCTTTGCCGCCACGCTGCGCCATGTATCGGGCCAGTTCGAAGACGATCTGGAAAGCGACCTGGTGAAAGCTGCCACCACTGTGGACCTGTTCGCGCAAATGCCGATTGTGGGCCGCCTGTCTGCCGTGGCCCGGGCCGAGAACCTGTTTGATGCGACAATCATCACCCGCAACCAGGGCGGATCGATGGACCTGGGTGTGCCGCAGACCTTCTGGCTTGGTCTGCGCTACGGGTTCTAGGCGGCAGACCTGCAAGGGGGCCGAAAGCCCGCTTGCAGGCATCGCTCCAGCCTCTATCACCTTGCTGCAACAAGGGAGAGACTGATGGCATCATCCGCCGCCGTTCTGCCTGTGCGCAATCCGCGCACAGGCAAGACAGATCACACGATTACGCTGGCCACGGCAGAGGATGTGGCCGCCAAGGCTGCGCGCTTGCGTGCGGCACAGGTGGGCTGGGGAGCGCTGGGTGTTGGCGGGCGGTGTGCCGTGATGGCGCGTTGGCTGGGCGCGGTAAAGGCGCAGGCCATGGCCATTGGCGAGGCCGATGCAACAGATACAGGCGGGTGCCACACCAGCTATGTCCAGGGGTTCATCACCATGGGCAATATCGGCGGCTGGCTGGAGGATGCGCCAAAGGCCTTCGCCGCGCTTGAATGGAACGGCATGAGCAGTTCGATGCCCACGGTCGAAGTGGAATCGCAAGTCGTCGCTTATCCGCTGGTGGGCGTGATCTCGCCGTGGAATGCGCCATTGATGCTGGCCCTGCTGGATGCTGTCCCCGCGCTGTTTGCCGGTTCCGCCGTACTGCTGAAGCCCAGCGAAGTGACGCCGCGGGTGATCGAGACCTTGTTCGAGACGGTCCGTGCAGTGCCCGAACTGGCTGCCGTGTTCGATTACGTTGCGGGTGCAGGCGATGTGGGGCAGGCGGTGATCGGCCAGGCCGATACGATCTGCTTCACCGGCTCTGTTCCCACCGGACGCAAGGTAGCGGTGGCCTGCGCCGAACGGCTGATCCCGTGCAACCTGGAACTGGGCGGCAAGGATCCGTGCATCGTCACAGAAACGGCCGATCTGGAGCGTGCCGCCACCGCGGTGCTGCGCGGCGCGGTCTATGCCACCGGGCAGGTGTGCTATTCGGTCGAGCGGGTCTATGTGCACCACAGCGTGCACGATGCATTCGTGGCGCTGCTGGTGGACAAGGCCAAGGCTGTGCGCCTCAATTCCGACAATCCGCGCGCCGGGCATATCGGCCCGTTCACTTTTGCCGCGCAGGCAGACATCGTGCTGCGCCATATCCAGGATGCGAAGGCCAGGGGCGCCAAGGTGCTGACCGGCGGCGAAGTGGAGAATATCGGCGGCGGACTGTACCTGCGCCCCACGGTGCTGACCGGCGTGACCCATGACATGGAGATCATGCAGGACGAAACCTTCGGTCCGTGCATCCCCGTGATGGCTTATGACGATTCCGAACAGGCGATCCGCCTGGCCAACGATACGCATTTCGGTCTCACCGCCAGCGTGATTGCCGGCACGGCTGAGGAGGCCAAGGCCATCGGCAGGCGCATCAATGCCGGCGGCATTTTCATGCAGGATACCTTTCTGACCTTTGCCAAGATGCGCACGTTCGGTTCGGACAGCTTCGGCTGGTCGGGCTATGGAGCCCCGCGGATTGGACCGGAAAGCATTCGCCGGTTCCTCCGCCGCAAGAGCTTGCTGACTCAGACCGGACCGGTGGCCGACATCCAGGATGACCACCATCTGGGATCTGCGACATGAAGATCACCGCAGCACTCAGCGGTCGCGGCGGCAACGCGCCCACACTGGTCGAACTGGAGCAGGAGGAACCACGCGCCGGCGAAATGCGCATCCGGCTGGTCGCCACCGGCATCTGCCACACCGATCTGCATGAACATCCTGGCCGCCATGCCCCGCAACCCATCGTGCTGGGGCACGAAGGCGCGGGCGTGGTGGACACGCTGGGTGAAGGGGTGACCGGGTTCGAGGTGGGGGACCACGTGATCCTGTCCGGCAACAGCTGCGGCAAATGTCCCAGCTGCCTGGCGGGTCGGCCAACCTATTGCGATCTTGCCATGCCGTTGTGCTTTGGCGGCAAGCGGCTTGATGGGTCCACTGCGCTGTGCGGAGAAGGCGGCGCGGTCCATTCGCACTTCTTCGGTCAATCGAGTTTTGCCACGCATTCGATCGTGCCGCAGCGCACGGCGGTGAAGATGGACAAGAGCCTGCCGCTGGAGATGCTGGGGCCGCTGGGTTGCGGCGTGGTGACCGGTGCGGGCGGGGTGATCGAGGCACTGAAGGTCGGCTTTGGTGACACCATCGCTATCTTCGGCACCGGCGGCGTGGGGCTGTCGGCCGTGATGGCGGCGCGGCTGGTCGGGGCCAGGCGGATTGTGGCGATCGATCTTGATCCCGCCCGGCTGGAACTGGCGCGTGAATTCGGCGCGACCGATTGCATCATGGGTGACGAGGACGACATCACAGCAAAGATCCGTGGGATTACCGGGCGCGGGGTGGGGTTCACCTTCAACACCACCAATGTTCCTGCCGTGCACAGCCTGGCGCTGGAAGTACTGGCGATGAACGGCACTGCCGGTTTCGTCGCCGCGCCGCTCGGGCCATTCTCGCCGCCGATGTTCCCGATGCTGGCAGGCGGCAAGCAGTTGCGCGGCATTCTGGGCGGCGATGCGAACCCGCAGACCTTCCTGCCCTTGCTGGCCGAATATTGGCGGCAGGGCCGCCTTCCGTTCGACCGGATGCTGAGCTTCTACCCCTTTGCCGAAATCGACCGGGCTTTCGCCGATGCCCATGCGGGCCGCGCGATCAAGCCGGTGCTGTTGATGGAGAATACCCGATGACCCCCGATATACGCAGCGCGCTGGAAAGCTTCGGCCCTACGCTTTCGCCAGCCATGCTGGGCGGCACACAGGCGCTGATGGCCAGCATGAGCCGGGGCATGGCGGCTGCAACCAAGGTGCAGCGCGACATTTCCTATGGCCCCGATGCGCGCCACCGGCTCGATCTGTTCAACCGCGATGGTCTGAGCGGCGCGCCAGTGTTTGTATTTGTTCACGGCGGCGGGTTCGTGATGGGCGACAAGCACACCGAAGGCTCGCCGTTCTATTCCAACATGGGCGATTTCGCGGCGCGCCACGGCATGGTCGGGATCACGATTACCTATCGGCTTGCCCCTGCCAACCAGTTTCCCTCCGGCCCCGATGATCTGGCACTGGTGGTCGACTGGTTGCGCGCCAACGTGGCGGACCACGGCGGGGATCCTGCCCGCATTGTCATTGCCGGCCAGTCGGCGGGGGCGACGCACGTGGCAGGCTACCTCGCGCACAGGCGCGATCATTCCGCAGGCGTGGCAGGCGCGGTGCTGATGAGCGGCATTTTCGACACCATGACGGCCGAACCCAACAGCTTTGCCGAGGCCTATTACGGGGCGGACCGCAAGGGTTGGGGACCGGCCAGCTGCATGGCCGGCCTGCTGGCGAGCGAGGTTCCGATCCAGTTCTCGGTTGCCGAGTTCGATCCTGATGATTTTCACCGCCAGGCCGCGCAGGTCGTCACGCAATGGACGCAGGCCAAGGGCCGCTTTCCGGAAATGCATTTCCTTTCAGGGCACAACCATCTCTCGCCGGCCCTCAGCGTGGGGTCCGACCAGCGGGAAGTGGAGCGAATGGTGGCCGGTTTCGTGCGCCGGGTGGCGGGATAGAGCGCGCAAGTTCAAATGTGTCGGGAACAGGGCGGGCTGACGTACGTTCCCTCATCTGAACCAGTGAGGAGAAAGACATTGCGCAAATTTGCTACCCTGGCCGCGATTGGTATTGCGGCATTCGGACTTGCCGCCTGCGACGTCGAGCAGACCGAAGAAGGCGAAATGCCCGATGTCTCGGTCGAGGGCGGAAACCTGCCTGAGTATGACGTCGATGCGGCCGAAGTCGTTGTCGGCACGGAAGAGCGCACGATCGACGTGCCGGTCATCGGTGTCGAGGAAGCCGACGCCAGCCAGCCCGAAGCGGCCGAATAATCCAGTGATGGCGCGGGCCGGGATCTAATCCCGGCTCGCGCAATCAATGCACAATGCGGCTTCCGGCCGCGCCTCTAGGCGACCGGGCGAAATGTCCGCGCCGCAGCTTACACATTCGCCGTAAGTCCCCTCTGCGATGCGTTCCAGCGCACGCATGATCGAGGCGAGCGTATTGCTGGCGATCGCAGCCTGCCCTTCCAGAGCCTCGTCATCTTCCTGTTGCACGGCCCGTTCCTCCGAATCGGGATCGGACGGTTCGGCAATATCCCGCTCCAGATTGGCGAGGCGGCCCTGCAACTCGGCCAACTGGGCTTCGAGACGGGCTTTGGCAGCAGCGTGATCAGCCATTTCTATAATACTCCTCAAGCAGGAACCCAGCAGCCGTGGAAACACATCGGCTGGCCGAACGGCAATTTGATGGTGGCAAGTGGCGGGCGCGATACGTCGTTTCCGTCAAGGATAACGAGGTCCATGCGCTTTTCCGCCAGGCGGTCCACGGCGACCAGCAGGTAACCGTCACCTTCGGGAGCATCGGGCGTGCGGGGGACGAACACTGGTTCCTGGCTGGCTGCAGCTTGCAGCTGGTGGAACCGAATCTCGCCCGTCTCCCAGTCGATCTGGCCGATCCCCATCTGCGGGAAATCGCGGTGACAGAAATAACCGATACGATATTTCTGCATGGCGAAACGGTCGTCGATCTTGGGCATGTCGCCCAGCGCGCCGTTCAGCGGTTCCATTGTCACCGCTTCGGCATCGGGTTTCGACAGGTCGAAGGTGATCCGGGTGATCTGGGTCACGGTTTCGGGCGGGGTGGGGAAATTGCCGCGCTTGTCCTTGAAGAAGCTGAAGCAGTTGCCCGGAGAACAGGGCGTGTCGATGATCACCTTGGTGCCTTCGGTATAGGCGTTCATCACGTGGCCCATCACGATGCCGGGAATGTCGAACCAGCGCATGTCGCGCGCCGGATCGCCATCGCGCGGCATCACGCCCCACTTGCTCGGCAGGTCGGGGTCATATTCGTAATAGGCCCCGCCGCTGCGCAACCGCGCCTCGCTTGCCACCAGCGGCATGATCGGCAGGACGATGTGTTCGCGGGTGATGCCCCAATCATGGCTGAGGCCGGGGTAAGGTGTGTGGAACCATTGTTCGCGGATCAGCACGCCGTCCTTGTCGAACACATGGAGGCTGGCATCGGTGGTAGGCTCGCCCGCGGCAAACACGCCGTAGCTCCACCATTCGCCGGTCAGCGGATCGATCTTGGGATGGGCGGTCAGCGCGGTGCTTTTCAGCGCGCCGAATTCGCCCACTTCCAGCGTGTCGAGCGTGTCGGGATCGAGCCGGTAGGGTCGCGAATCCTCGCGCAGGGCGTACAGCTCGCCGTGATGGGCGAAGGCATAGGTATTGCCGGTGTTGTCGCGGTTGGGCAGGTTGGACACGCTCTCATCGTCGGTATGCTTGTTGCGATAGGCGCCGTACAATCGCCGCCGCGCCGCCATTTCGGCCTTCAGCCGTTCGGTCTTCACATAACGGCTGCGATAGGAGACGTGGCCGTCCTCGAACTTGAACATGGAGAACATGCCGTCGCCATTGAGGATGATGTCGTCCTCCATGGTCGGGAACAAGCGGTCACCCCCGGTGCGGTAATAGGCACCGTTGCGCAGCGCTTCCGGAATTTCGCCTTCGACCTCGCATTCGAAGACATCGGCCTCGAACCGCATGGTGGTCCGCTTCTGCAGCCCGAAGCTGGCGAAGGGGTGAAAAACTTCCGGCATTGCGCTCTCCCTTTTGTTAGGGTCAATGTGAGGCATTAAGCTGGCAGATCAAGCGGGCAATTGACGGGAGACAAACGAACATGAGCGATACCAGCCCTGGGCCTTGCTGGCCGGACGGTGTGCCGCAGATCATGCCGGCCGATGATCGCGGCGAGATTACCGAGCTATACGCCCGCTATGCCTGGGGCATCGACCTGGCCGACGAGGAACAGGCCATCGCCACCTTCGCCCGCGATGCCGAATTCGATCACCTGTGGCAGGGCAAGGTGCGGGGCCACGATGCGATCCGCGCCAACTTGCGCAAGCTGTGGTACGATCGGCAACACTGGTGGTATGGCCGCCAGCACATGATGAACCACTTCATCATGGACCCCCATCCAGAAGGGGCCCGGGTCCGGTGTTTCTTCCAGATCCTGCAGTGGAATGCCGACTACAACAACAACTTCGTGTTCGGCATCGGCACCCGCGATGACCGCTTGATCCGCGAAGATGGCCGGTGGAAGTTCTGGCGCCTCACCGTCAATGCCTGGACCCAGACCGACCAGATCCCGTGGAAGGGCGAACGCACCCTGCCGCAGCGCCCGCCCTACACCATGCCGCCAGCCGATACGCGCCCGTTCGACGAGCAGACGGGGGATCCGTTCTAGCCCTCGATCCGGTCCTTCTGGCCGGGAATTGTGGCCAGCTTGCGCGCTTTGGATTTGCCCTTCTTGTCCGCCTTCTTGCGCTTTTTGGCTTTGTGCGCGCCCTTGGCCAGAACGGCTTCTGCCAACCGGCGGACAGAGGCCGCGCGCGGCCTGACGCTGCGGGCCAGTACGGCCCGGGCCAATTCCTTGATGTCCAGAGTGTCCTGATCGACCGGTGGTGTCGTAGGCGCTGCGATGGGTGATTCTGGCGGCCCAGAGGTTTCCGGAGGCATTTTCATCGCTGGCGTGTCCTTGCGGATGGTGGACAACACCCAACGGCTTTCGGCAATGGGCTGCAAGTACATCGCGCACCGCGTCACATGGCGGTCAGATTTGCTCCGCTCAGGTGCCCGCCAGCTCGCGTGAACCGATCTGCAGTTCCGGCGCGCAGCCAAGCCAGGCGGCGAGTTTGCCAAGATCGGCAATGACCGAATCCGAGGCGAGCTGCTGGCGGCTTTCATCGAGCCACAGGATCAGCTTGCCATCTTCGCGCAGCAGGCGGCTGGTCAGCATCGAGGCGCGGCTGCCGGCCCCGATCCGGCGGCACAGACGGAAAGCCAGGCCCCATGCGGCGGCCTCGCGCAGTTCTTCCGCGCTTGCCAGCCGCAGCAGATCGGCGGTCGGTTCGGGGCGCGCGCAGGCACCGCGCAGGGCTGCGGCGATCAGTGCCCGCCCGCGATGGTCGATACCGATCCAGCGCTTGTCCAGTGCCCAGTCGATCGAGTGTTTCAGCCGCATGTTGGGTTCCAGCCGCGTCTGGGCCTTGGTCAGCATGGCAGCAGCCAGCCGCAACCGTTCGCTGCCGTTGCCAAGCGAGGAGACAATGCTGGAAGTCCAGCCTGCCATCATAGTTGCCCCGCTGAGCGAGCCACCACGCGGGGTCGTGAAATGGGTGATTGCCGCCAGCAGGGGATCGGCCTCACGGGCGGCAGGCTCCAGCCGTTCGAACAGCAAGCCTTCGCGCAGCCCCCAGGCAGATATGATAATGCCGTCTGTGCCCAGGGTCTCGATCATGATCTGCAGCATCGCAGCGGCAGCGGGCAGGCCGGCCGCGCGGCTGGAAGGCACGCCATCGAGCGATTGCGGTTCCTCGGCAGGCAGGGCAGCAAGCTTGCGCGCCAGCTTGAGCGCCTCCTCGTTATCCAGCCGGAAAGCGTGGGGATCGCTCAGCGGATACTTGTCGCGGTGCATGGCGTAGGTCGCCAGGGCGCGCCACGTGCCACCCACCAGGAACAGCGGTCTGCCGGTCTGGCCGACCAGACCGGTTGCCTGCAGCTCGCGGGTTACCGCATCGCGAAATTCACCTTCGCCCTTCACCCGCAGTGGCGGCAGGCGCAGGGTGCCAAGCGGCAGGCTTGCGCCGCCGTGTACGATGCCCTGACCGATCGCCACCAGTTCAAGGCTGCCACCGCCAAGATCGGCCACCAGCCCATCGCCCTTGGGAAAGGCACCGATTACCCCCATCGCCGCAAAATGCGCTTCTTCCGCGCCCGACAGCAAGCGCGGCTGAAGGCCCAGCGCTGTGACGCGAGCAAGAAAATCGCTGCCGTTGGCCGCATCACGCACCGCTGCGGTGGCGACGCATTGCACGTCGGCCACTTCGAGATCGTCAAGGATCATGGCAAAGCGGGCCAGGCCGGTCAGCGCCAGATCCATCGCCTTGTTGGGCAGTTTGCCGGTGGAAGCCAGTTCGCGCCCCAGCCGGGCGGTTACCTTCTCGTTCAGCCACACGGTCGGTGCGCGGGGTGAGCCGGTATAGACCACCATACGGACAGTGTTCGAGCCGATGTCGATCACTGCCCGATCAGGCCAATCGACCCCGAGCGCGCGGCTGCGGCCGCTGGATTTCCGCATCACAGGGGGGTGTCCGTCACGTCCCGCCCTTGCGCAGGGTAAGGCGCGGAACGCGGCTGTCCTTCAAGGCGCCACCACGGCCGGAAAGCGATGGGTTGGTCATGAAATATTCGTGGCAGTTGAACGGCTCGCCGTCATCCTCGATGCGGTGGTATTCCCCCGTTTCACCGTCGAGCAGCCACGATTGTTCGGTATCCAGCAGATTGGCCAGCAGCACCTGCTCCAGCACCTGGTCGTGCACCGTGGCATTGGTGATCGGCACCAGCGTTTCCACCCGGCGGTTGAGGTTGCGGCTCATCGCATCGGCGCTGGAAATATAGATCGCTGCCTGGTCTCCGGGCAGCGGAGCACCGTTGCCGAAGGCCCAGATGCGGCTGTGTTCAAGGAACCGGCCAATGATCGATTTGACCGTGATGTTATCCGACAGGCCGGGCACGCCAGGGCGCAGGCAGCAAATCCCGCGCACCACCAGCACGATCCGCACACCCGCCTGGCTCGCATCATAAAGCCGGTCGATCATGCCCTTTTCGGTCACCGAATTGAGCTTGACCCAAATCGCCGCCGGTTTCCCCTCGCGGGCATTGGCGATTTCCCGGTCGATCAGTTCATACAGTCGTTCGCGCAGATTGAGTGGCGAGATCGCCAGCCGCTCCATCCCTTGCGGTTCGACGTAGCCGGTGATGAAGTTGAACAAGCGCCCGGCATCGCGCCCGAAGGCGGGATCGGCGGTAAAGAACGACAGGTCGGTGTAGATGCGCGTGGTCACCGGGTGGTAATTGCCGGTCCCGAAATGGCAATAGGTGCGGTAGCCGCCGTCTTCTGCGCGCACGACCATGCTGATCTTGGCGTGGGTCTTCCAGTCGATGAAGCCATAGATCACCTGGACCCCGGCGCGCTCCAGTTCGCCGGCCCATTTCAGGTTCTGCTCTTCATCGAAGCGGGCTTTGAGTTCGACCACCGCAGTAACGGACTTGCCGGCCTCTGCCGCGGCAGTCAGTGCGCTGATGACAGGGGACTGGTTGCCTGCCCGGTACAACGTCTGCTTGATCGAGACCACTGCCGGATCGGCGGCTGCCTGGCGCAGGAAATCGACCACCACCTCGAAACTTTCGTAGGGGTGGTGGATCACGATGTCCTTCTCGCGGATGGCGGCGAAGCAATCGCCGTCGTGTTCCATTACCCGTTCGGGATAGCGCGGGGCATAGGGGGTAAATTTGAGATCGGGCCGGTCCTCGCCCACTACGGCAGCAAGTCCGGCAATGCCGATCATGCCCAGCGTCTTGGTTACGAAGGCCTGGTCCAGCCCCAGCTTATCGCGCAGCAGTTCCTCGGCCTCGGCATCGAAGCTCTGGTCCAGCTCGAGCATGATGACCTGTCCGCGCCGCCGCCGCTGGATGGCGCTGCGGAATTCGCGTACCAGGTCCTCGGCCTCTTCCTCCACCTCGATATCGCTGTCGCGCAGCACGCGGAATACCCCGTCGCCGCGGATGGTGAAGCCGGGGAACATCAGCGGGGCAAAGCGCACCACCAGCCGTTCGGTCGCGACATAGATCACCCCGTCGCCGCGCGCCTCTTCGGGCACGCGGATGAAACGCGGAAGGGCATTGGGGATCAGCACCATTTCGACCAGGCGGCTGCCATCTTCCTTGCGCTCAAGATTGAACAGCGCGCCAATCCCCTGGTTGGCCACAAAGGGGAAGGGGTGCGCCGGATCGATCGCCTGCGGGGTCAATACAGGCACGATATGGTCGAGGAAGTACTGCTTAAGCCATGCTTCGGCCCGCTCGTCCGCCAGGTCGCCGCCCTTTATATGCAGGCCTTGGGCACCAAGCAGCGGACGCAGTTCATCCAGCGCGGATTGCTGCATTGTTTCAAGCTGGCGCAACCGTGCGGCGATGGCGGCGAGCTGCTGGCCGGGGGTCTTGCCATCAATCGACAGGGTGGTGACCCCGCTACGCACCTGCCCCACCAGGCCTGCCATGCGGATCATGGCGAATTCATCCATGTTGCTGCCCGCAATCGACAGGAAGCGCAGCCGCTCGAGCAGCGGATAGGCGGTGTTGCACGCCTCTGCCAGCACCCGCTCGTTGAACGACAGCCAGCTCATCTCGCGGTTGAAATAGCGATTTTCCGGACTGGTCCGATCGACTGCAGGATGGTCCTCGAGCGTGGTCATGCCATCACACCAGATCCTTGGCCCGCGCGATGGCGCTGATGCCGCGTTTGCCGTTGCTGCGATCCAGTTGCACGATCACGTCGATCACGCTGGAGGCATAGGCCAGGGTATCGCTGCGGGTCAGGCCGATGCCGGTCTGCATAACCATCAGCGACAACTGTTCCAGCGCGCCGCGCAGGCTGTTGGCGTGGATGGTGGAAAAACTGCCCGGATGGCCGGTGTTGATCGCGCGCAGGAACGATACGCTCTCCGCGCCGCGCAACTCGCCCAGCACGATGCGGTCCGGCCGCAGCCTGAGGGCCGATTGCAATAGCTCGTTGGCGGTGACCTTGGCCTCGCCCAGCTCTCCCTTAACCGCCACCAGCCCCACGCCATTGGCCCCTGGCAGCTTCAGTTCAGGAGTATCTTCTACCAGCACCACGCGTTCCTCGCGCGGGATTTCGCCCAACATGGCGTTGAGGAAAGTGGTCTTGCCGGTGCTGGTGCCGCCGGAAATAAGGATCGTCAGTCGCGCCTTGATGGCCGCGCGCAGGAAGGCCACCGGCTCCTGTCCCGGATCGGGCAGGTCGGGTTCCAGTCTGCTGGCCAGCGGGCCGGCATCATAGGCATCGAGCGGCAGGTCCAGCCGACGGTGGCGGCGGATTGCCATCGCCCAGTGCTTGCGCGTTGCGGGCGGGCCGCAGAACTGCACGCGCGCGCCGTCTGGCAGGGTTGCGCCCAGCAGCGGATGTTCGCGGTTGATGCCCTGGTGGCTGACGCGCGCCACCTGTTCAGCCAGCCGCTGGACCAGCTTGTCATCCACTTGCGGCGCTGCCACCCGCTGCATGCCGGGTTGGGCCGCATCCTCGATCCAGATTTCGCCGGGCCGGTTGACGAGTATTTCCGTCACCGTGTCGCGGTCCAGCCACTGGCGGAACGGCGCGAGGTAGGCATCAAGATAGACCGAGCCGCTGGCAGAAGGTGCAGCTGCCTCGGTCACGGGAAGCTCGGGTTTGGGGTCATCACCCAGGCGGTGTATCTCGGCGGGCATTGACGAAGCCTTACGTTACAACCGCGGGGCGCGGCTGAAATCGAGGTGGCGCGAGGTGAATACGCGGATCGGTTCACCCTGCCGAACGCGTACGGTGGGCGATCGCTGGCCATCCTGCTGCAAGGCGGTGGATGCGGCTGTTTGTCCGCCGCCCAGGATCACCGATGCCCCGCCGCTGGCAATCGTGGTCAACCCGCCGATCACCGACAGCAGCATGGCCGAACCGAACCGGTCGAAGAAGTGGCTGTCGACCTCTCCTGCCAGCCCCGTGGTTCCGTCGAAGCCGGTGGCCGGGCTGGCCAGGTTGACCGAGACGCCATCGGGCCGGATCAGCGTGGTCCAGATCACATAGGCGCGGCGTTGGCCCGCCTGCAGACCGCTCTGGTATTGACCAACCAGCCTGCTTGACCGGGGCACCAGTACCCGCGCGCCATCGAAGCTGCGCACGTCCTGGCTCACCACGGCGCGGACATAGCCTGGCACATCGGTGTTGATGGCAGTCTCCAGGATTGCCGGGATCATGGTCCCCTGGCTGATCGTGGTCGCGGGGTCGAAGCTCTGCTGGGCCTGGGCCGGACCGCCGCCAATCCCGCCGATCCGGGCCGCAAAGTCTCCTGCGCTGCCCGATCCGGCGATCACGCTGCCATCGAACGAACCGCTCGGCTGTCCGGCGGCGGCCAGTGCGGTCCCGGGGGCAGCGCCTGCATCGAACACCAGCACCGGTGAGCCATAGGGGTTCATCTGCGGCTGCTGGGCATAGTCGGCATAGGACGGCTGGGCGAGCACCGGCCCGGCATAGCCTTCTTGCGCCACCGGCTGCACGGCTCCGGCATTGGCGGATGGCAGGGCATTGATGTCCGGCGGCGGAGTGGCGACGGCGGATTGTGCGGGCGGCACGGCGGCTGCAACGGCGGGTGACGCTGCATTGTCTTCGGGCATGCGGCTGGCGTTGAGCCCCCACAGGGTGGCGGCCCCCAGCAGGGTGACAAAACCGATCCCGGCGGCAAGGCCCAGGGCATCCGAATGGCCCTTGCGGTTGGCCACTGCCGGATAGGATGTGCGGCTGGCAAGATCGATGATCTCGGTCGTTGCATCCTCGCGCGGATCGCGATCGTTGGCGGCGGAAGAGTTCTTTTCGGGCAGGCGCATGGCAAGTTTCATGGCTCTAGGCTCCGGCGAGGGCTGGCGCGCCCTGGTTGACGAGGCGGGCGGAATTGTCGCCCGATCGCAGGATGATTTCGGCTGGCACGGCATCGATCACGATGACATCGCCCCGCACAGCAAAGTTGACCGGGCCTTCCAGACCCTGTTCGTCCTTTACCAGGATGGCGGGCATTGCGCCCCCCACCGGCCAAGCAAGAAAAGTGGCCTCGCCGTTGTCATAGATTGTCTCGGGCAAAAGCGCGGGCGCGCCTTCGGTGGTCCAGGCGAAGTTGAGTGTGGCGGGATCGATTATCGCAAAGTCATCGGTCGCGGCAGTCATCTCGTCGGCGCTGGCGCGCTCTGCCGGCGTGCCGTTTTCGGCCAGTTCGGCCTCGGGCACGATCTCGTCGGCATAGGTGAAGCTCAGCACATACAGCGGATTGCGATTGGCCGGGCTGGCGACCAGGTCGAACAGGTAGACCCGCCGGTCGGTCACCACGGTCATATTGGTGCTGGCGCGCGCCGACAGGGGCTTGATGAACAGCAGGTTGGCGCTGCGGCTGGGGGTGACCTGCCACGATTGCGAATCGCCGATGGCGACGTTCTGGATCTGCTCGCCTTCGGCAAAGCGGATGGTGGCCTGGACGTTCACCTGGCCCTGGACGCGAACCACCTCGGTGGCGGAATATTCGCGCACGACCAGCCGGGGATCGCTCTGCGCCACGGCGGGCAAGGCGAATGCCTGGGTGGCGAGCAGGGCCGCGATAACAAGGGCGCGGGTCATGGCTTGGTTTTCTCCGAAGATCGGGCCGCAGATGGCGCCGAAGCAGATTTGAAACGGCTGCCGATGCCGCGAGCGCGCGAAGGCGCAGTGCTGTCGACAGGTCCGCGGGCACCGGGCGTTGCGCTCCCGGTGATGACGCGGGTTTCGCGGCTGGTGCTGCGCGAACCGCCGCTGTCATTGGCGGGGATCGGCATAGTGGCAGCCAGCCGGATGTCGCGCGCTGGCGCGGCGGACATGCCGGCCGCTCCGGCCAGAGCGGTGCCGGCTGGCGCAGGGATCGCGACCGAACGATCGGCAGAAGGCGGGCGATCCTGCCGCTCGTCATTGCGGTCGGCGGGACTGGCGAAGCCGAACACGCTCCAACCCGCCACCATCGTGCTGGTGACTTTCATCACCATCGCCATCAGCGCCAGGTGAACCGCGCCGATCATGAAGAAGGCCATCGCCGGGCGCACATCGATCTCGCCTGGCGTAGCCATCATCGAGGACAGCACCGGCGTAGCCAGCTCCAGCATCAGCGTGCCCGCCAACACGGCAAACAGCGGCGCCAGGGCCATCAGCACAGCGGCTTTCAGCCAACCGGCAAATAGCCCGCGGGTACCCTTGAACAAGGCCATCACGATGAAGATCGGACCCAGCCCCAGCAGCACTGCCAGCGCGATCTTGCAGGTGGCGAGCACGCCGACGGTGCCCAGTAGCAGCATGGTTCCGCCCGCCCACAACAGGCCCGGCGGCGAGAAAATCGAGGTGGTTTCCGCTGCCGCGCCCCCCGATGCCTCCATCAGCGAATACATCACCACGTCCAGCTTGTCGGCAAAGATGGTGCTGGCAGAGCCATCGGTGCCCATCAGCACGCCGGCGATTTCGTCCGGTCCGCCCACCAGCACATTCCAGAAGACAGACTGGAATGCGATCCAGCTGGTCGCCAGCGTCAGCACGATACCCAGCGTGATCAACTGCGGGGCGAGCGCGGACAGGCCGATGCGCAGCCGCCCGGTGATCAGGCCATAACCCAGCAGCGCGACGAAAATCGTCAGCAGGATCTGCAGCGGTAGCAGGAACGCACCATCAGGCCCGAAAATCCGGCTGAACGCGGCTTGGGACATTGCATTGGCAGCGCAGTCGATCGCCCGCAGGCTCGCACCGATGCCTGCGCCAACGCCTTCGAGCGCGGACTGGCACTGGTCAATTCCGGCAGCAGGGGGCGGAGCCGCGTTCACTCGGCGGCTTCCCACGCATCCGCGGTGTCATCGGCTGCCGCAGTATTCCCGGGCCAGCGGCGGCCGGTGAGCGCGGGGAACCATTGTGCGGGATCCTCACCCACCGCTTCGCGCAGCAGGTCGAGCCGCCGCACGGTACTTTCGCGTCCGGATAATATGGTCAGCACTTCGGGCGCGTTCGACAGGTCGAGCCGCACCACGACGCTGGCATCGGGCTGGCGCACCAGGAAGCAGCGGCTGTGCGCCGGCAGGCTGCGGATCAGCGCCAGTTCGTGCTCGGTCAGGCCGAACCCGTCGCAATAGTCTTCGGCGCGGGCCCGGGCGTTGGGCATGAAGATCATGGTTGCAGTCTGTTCGACCAATGCGGTGGAAATGCGGCTGTCGAGCGCATCGCGCGCGCTTTGGGTGGCGAAACCGACCAGCGCATTGCGTTTGCGCAGCGTTTTCAACCAATCCCGGATGCGTGCGGCGAACACCTCGTCATCCAGCGCCTTCCAGCCCTCGTCGATCAGGATCATCGTGGGATCGCCATCCAGCCGCTCGTCGATCCGGTGGAACAGGTACATCATCACCGGTGTGCGTAGGCGCGGATTTTCCAGCAGCGCTGTCATGTCGAAGCCCATCACCCGGGTGGTGAGATCGAGCTTGTCGACCGCGTTATCGAACAGCCAGCCGTTCTCGCCGTCCTCGATCCAGGCCGACAGGCGATCGGCCATGTCGCCGGGCTGCGGGCGGCGGCTGCCCGAAACCAGTTCCTTGAAGTGGCGCAGGCGGCGCAACGATGGGTCGTTGGCATAGGCGGCATCGACTGCGGCGGTGATGGTCTGCAGTTCCTCGGAACCTTCGGCCTTCAGCAATACGCCCAGCCAATCGCGCAGGAAGGCGCGGTTGGCGGGAGTGTCCGGCAGAGCGAGCGGGTTGAAGCCCGAAGGCTCGCCCGAGCGCACCCGGTCATAACTGCCGCCGATGCCGCGGATGAACAATTCCGCGCCGCGATCCTTGTCGAACAGGATCGTGCGGGGCGAAAACTTCTGCGCCTGTGCGGCCAGGAAGTTCATCACCACGGTCTTGCCGGACCCCGATGGCCCGATGACGCTGAAATTGCCCAGGTCGCCGTGGTGGAAGTTGAAGAAGAACGGCGTAGAGCTGGTGGTCTGCAGCAGGGTGACAGCCTGCCCCCAGTGATTACCGTCGGCCTGCCCCAGCGCGAAGCCGTGGAGGCTGCCGAAGCTGGCCATATTGGCGGTGGAGATCAGCGCGCGGCGCACGAGGTAGCTTTCGTTACCGGGAAATTGGCCCCAGAACGCCGGTTCGAGATTGGTGTCTTCGCGCACCGCAATGGCACCGATATCGGCCAGCGCGGCCGCCACGCGCGCGGTGGCATCATCCAGTTTGGCGAGCGATTGTTCGCGCACCAGCACGGTCAGGTGGTGGTCCCCGAACGAGACCGAACCGGCCCCCAGTTCATCGCGCGCGGCAAACATGTCGGCCCGTTCGGACTGGGCATCCTCGTCGGCACTGCGCAGGCGGCGCAAGGCCAGGTCGATCCGCTCGCGTGCGCTTTGCCGTTCCTGCGGGGCGAAGCTTTCGGTCACAACCATTTCGTGCGGCATGCGCAGCATCGCATCGAGTAGGCCAGGGCTGGTGGCGTCCGGATAATCCTTGAGGCTGAGAATGGCCGCGCAATCGGCCCCTGCCGCACCGCGCAGTTCCATCGCATCAAGGCCGAAGCTGGCCCGGCGATAGGGCAGCATGAAGCCGATGTCGGTGGCATCGTCCGGGCGGCGCACCGGGCGCATCTCGCCATTGTAGAGGGCTGACAGCAGTTCGAGCAGTTCGTTGTTCACTTGCCCGCTGGCGCCGGTGTAATCACCCAGCGGCTGGGCGCCGTAGTCACCCAGCGAAGCGGCCAGCGCCTGCAACGCGGCCCGCAAGGTGCGCAAGTCGCGCGGATCGACTTCCTCGGCCTCGGTTGCTTTGCCCTTGAACAGCTTGCCCAGCCGTTCGCCCCAGCCCGCCTTTCCGCGCGCCGGACGACGCACCAGCGTGACGAACTGGTCGTTGACGAACAGCGACCCGGAGGACAACCGTTCACGCCAGCGGGCATCGATATGGGCCGACAACGGATCGTCGAAAGTAGCATCCAGTTCCACTTCCACGCGGCGCCGGATGACATGGTGATACAGCACGAAGCGTGCATCCAGGTTGGACCGCAGCATCACTTCGCGCGTGGCGGCTTGGGCGTTCAGTGCGTCGGTGTCTTCGGTCTCGAACAGCAGGCCAGGCACTTGCAGCGCGCCCATCAGCGAACCATCGCGCAGCAGCACGATATCGGCATCGACCAGCGTAGCATAGGGCAGGCGATCGCCAGCCTGCGCTTCCCTGGCGCTCCAGGCGGCGGCTCCCAGCCACTTCTTGCTCATCGTCAGGCTCCTATGGCCAATCTTGCACGCCCATCAGGCGGTGTAACTGTTGCAGCCCCAGCGCTTGAAATTGCGCACCCGTGGGCATTTGCTGACCTTGGTGATCCACAGGTCGAAGATGCGCGGTTCGCGCAGGCATGCGAAATAGCCGATGGCGTGCATCACGAAAGGGATGGGGATGATCCACAGGCTTTTGAGGATCAGGAACGCTTCGGTCGTCACCAGGCCGTTGATGATGAAATAGTTCATCGTCACCCCGGCAAACATCTGCGGGCGGGTAAGGGCGCGGTGTACGGGATGGCGAACCAGTTGCATTGCCTCAGCCTACTGCCGCTGCGCTCTGGATTCCGGCCACGATCGTGGCGGCCCCGAAAATGATGAAGCAGCCGATGATCACCGTTGCGCCAAAGCGCCAGTTCATGCGGCCCGTCAGCATCAGGAAGCCCACCGCGGCCACTGCCATCACCGCAACGGCGGTGGCGACATTGCCCAGCATGGTGCCCTGGATCCAGTACAGCGCCGCTTCGATCGGGCCGGACCCGGCGGTCGATTGCGCCTGCGCGACCGAAGGCAGGAACAGGGCGGCGATTGCTGCAAGGCGGACTGGAATGCGGGACATGGCTACTGACTACTCACAGATGAAGGGGCGGAATGGCTGGCGAGGCGGCGCATGATCGACGCGACATAGGCCTGTGTTTCACGGATGCGGGGAATGCCCCCGGCGCTGATAACGCGGCCGGGGCCGGCATTATAAGCAGCGAGCGCGCGTTCAAGGTCGCCATCGAAGCGGTTCAACTGTTCGCGCAAGTAGCGCGCGCCGCCTTCGAGGTTGGCAAACGGATCGTCCGGATTGACGCCCAGATCGCGTGCGGTGCCGGGCATCAGCTGGGCCAGCCCGCGTGCGCCGGCGGATGATACCGCGTTCTCGCGCCAGCGGCTTTCCTGCCAGACCAGCGCTTCAATCAGCGCGGGCGACAGATCATAGCGGGCGGCGAGCTGGGCCACAGCCTGGACATAGCGCAAGGGCACTCCGCCGGCATGGCGCGCAGTATCGGCCACGGCGTGTTCGGGCACGGCCTGCGCCGCCAGCGGCACGTCGGCAAGGGTGTGCGAGGCGGCGAGCTGCGCGGCTTCGGCCAGCATGCCCGGTCCGGAGACCCACCGCTGCTCACCGCTTTCGCCGATCTCCAGCACATCTGCACGCGCAGGGGTACCCGACACACCAGCCAGCACGATTGCAACACAAAGGATACGCCGAAGAATCACCGAAAACCAAGCCTCCAAGCCCCGGCCAATGCTTACAACAAATGACAGCGGCGTGACAGTGGATGACCAAAAAGGGACCGATTGTCATCAGATGGGCTTGGGACATCAGCAAAAAGGGCCCGGCGGCAATACCACCGGGCCCTTTTGTGGCACCAATCCTCCAACCTGTCCTGCAAAAGCAGGTTCAGTTCATTGCCAGCCGCGCCTGCTCCAGAGCCCGCAGTGCGGTGCGCGCGGCGCGGCGGGAATCAGTCCAGCTGCCGTCGGCCAGTTCGAGCTGGTAGCGGATGTCGCTTGAAGCGGCCTCGCGATAGCTGGCCTCGGCCCGAGCCGTGTCGCCCAGTGCGGCATAGGCACTGCCCAGATTGATCAGCAACGCGGGATCGCCCGGATTTTCCTCCCGCAGAGCTTCCAGCGCCGCGATGGCTGCACGTGCTTCGCCGCTAGCCAGCGCATCATAGGCGACCTCGCGCTGCTCGGTTGCCGGTTCGTCGATCACCGCCAGCGATCCAGCCTGTGCGAACATCAATGCCCCGAATACAAGATTGGCCAGCATCACAACTCTCCTTTGATCTATTGTTGCCTGGCAGAATGCAGCGCTTGCGGCGGGACCGCAACAAAACCGTAACAGTGTCATAAAATTGCAATATACGGCCTGACCGTTCGCGGACCCGAGTCGGTCACCGCGCTGCCACGAGGCTTGCCTGTGGATAGTGCCCGATAACCGTAACATAGACCGCAAACTGTCACACGGCGGCCCTAGCTGGCGATTCGCGACACCTAAAGTCGCACTGCCATTCCTGCCGAAACCCGGCTCAATCAGGGGACCGCTCGCTGTGACCAACCTTTCCCGTTCGCTTGTACTTGGCTGCTCAATGCTGGCGCTTTCCGCCTGCGGGCCCGAGGAAATCGCCTCGCCCGGCACCGGCGGCAACGTGATCATCAACAATCCTGCCCCGACACCTGCACCAACGCCGACCCCCACTGCGACATCGTCGCTGGTAACTGCGGCCAATGGATGCCCGACGATCTCCGATCCGCAGGGCCTGGTCGATGAAGGCACGATTACCGGCCCCGAAGGCAGCTGGCGCGTTTGCGCCCTGCCGGCGCGCTTCAACACCTCCAGCACGCTCAGCCGGGTCCCCGGCCTGCTTTATCGCATGCCCGGCCGCGTCGATGTCGGCACCGACCAGGGTGCTGCTTCCACCAACACCGCCGTCACCCTGACCGTCCAGCCGGGCGTGATCGTTTACGCCAGTGGTGCTTCGTTCCTCAACGTCAACCGCGGCAACCGCATCAATGCGGCCGGCACCTCGGCCCTGCCGATTGTGTTCACCAGCCGCGACAACGTGCTTGGCCTCAACAGCGCCAACTCGTCGGGCCAGTGGGGCGGCATCGTGCTGTCGGGCCGCGCTCCGGTGACCGACTGTATCGCACCGGGCGCCACGCCGGGCACCAACGCCTGCGAACGCCAGGTTGAAGGCGCGGTCGATCCGGCCTTGTTCGGCGGCACACAGACGGCCGACAACTCGGGCACGCTCAGCTACGTCCAGATCCGCTATTCGGGCTTCGTCCTGTCGGGCAACAACGAATTGCAGTCGCTGACCACCGGCGGCGCGGGTTCGGGCACCACGATCAACAACATCCAGTCGGTCAACAGCTCGGACGACGGCATCGAACTGTTCGGCGGCGTTGTGAACATCAAGAACCTGATCGTGGCTGGCGCAGAAGATGATGGCCTCGATACCGACACCGGCGTCAAGGCGCAGATGCAGTATGTTCTGGTGGCCCAGCGCCCGGGCATCGGCGATGCGACGATCGAAGCCGATTCGTCGAACGGCCTGGAAGATCAGACCCCGCGCTCTAACGTGAAGATCTCCAACGCCACCTTCATCCACCGCAACACCGGTGATCAGGCCATCCGCATTCGTGGTGGCCATGATTACACCATCGTCAACTCGCTGCTTGTCGACCAGTCGGCCGGTATCCCCTGCCTGCGGATCGACGATGACGAGACCATCCGTGCTGCCAATGCCGGCCTCGACGATGTCGGCCCGCCGGTGTTTGCCTCGTTCGCGCTACAGTGCGCCACCGACACCCGCGCCGGCAGCAATGGCGGTGCAACCGTTGCCCAGGCCGAAGCACTCCTCACCGGCGGCACGGGCAACAACCTGAGCTATACCAGCACCCTGACTGCCGGTTACCTCGGCGGGGCGAGCGAGACCGGCTACACGCCGATCTTCAATGTTACCGCACTGTCGAGCTTCTTTGCCGCCACGACCTTTATCGGTGCGGTGTCGAGCACTGCCAACTGGACGCAAGGCTGGACCTGCGATTCGGCGGCAGTCAGCTTCGGCGGCAATACCGGCTCCTGCCTGCGACTGCCGGTTTTTCCCGCAGCCTAAGTATCGAGGGAGGCGCGCAGTCGGCAGCCCAGCCGGCGCGCGCCTCCCTTTCCTTATATTTCAGGGCCAGCGCGGCCCCAAACTTCCGGACAGACACATGAGGGACATGCACCAATCGAAAACCGGCAGGCGTCTTGGCGCACTGCTGCTGCTCAGCACTGCGCTGGCTTTCCCGGCCACGGTTTTTGCACAGGACGAAGGCATCGATCCGGAGGCCGACCTTACCGAAGATGGGACCAATGAAGGCGGTGAAGACCTCGATGTCTCGCTGTCGGGCAGCAATACCATCATCGTGACCGGGCGCATCAACCGCGATCCCACCCGCGCCAGCACCCAGGTCGTCAGCGTCCTGTCCAGCGAGCAGATCGCGCGGACCGGCGAGGGCGATATTGCCGGCGCGCTGGGCCGGGTGACCGGCCTTTCGGTGCAAGGCCAGGGGTTCGTGTTCGTGCGCGGCCTGGGTGACCGCTATTCGCTGGCCCTGTTGAACGGCCTGCCGCTGCCGTCGCCGCAGCCGCTCAGCCGCGTGGTGCCGCTGGATATTTTCCCGACCAACATCGTTGCCTCCAGCCTGGTGCAGAAGACCTACTCGGCCAATTTCCCCGGCGAATTCGGCGGTGGCGTGATCAACCTCACCACCCGCGCGATCCCCGAAGAGAGCTTCCTGTCGGTCAGCGGCGGGATCTCGGCCGATACGGAAACCACGTTCCACAACGGCCTGTCGTTCTATGGTTCGGACTTTGACTGGTTCGGGTTCGACGATGGCACGCGCGATACGCCCCCTGCCTTGCAGGATTTCTTCGACAGCGGCCTGCGACTTTCGGACCAGGGCGTCGACCAGCAGGCGATTGCCAAGCAGCTTGGCAATCCCAACCTGATCCTGTTGCAGAAGATCGGCGAAATGCCCGCCAACTGGTCCGCCGGGCTGACCGCGGGCACCGCCACCGATGTGTTTTCCGATGGCCGGTTCGGCGTGATCGCCACGGCTTCCATCAGCAACAAGTGGCGCACCCGCGACATCGTGTCGCAAAGCGTATTGGCCGATTTCACGCTGAATTCCGATTTCCGCGACATCGTGACTGACAACCGGATCCTGGTGAACGGACTGCTCGGCTTCGGGCTGGAAGTGGGCGACCATACGTTCCGCTGGACCAACCTGTTCATCCGCGATTCGGTGAAGCAGGCCACGCTATCGCAAGGCACCGACCTGGCGGACGATGACGACATCCAGCAACAGCGCACTACCTGGCAGGAACGCCAGCTGATCAACAGCCAGATCGTGGCGGAGCTGCAGTTTGGTGACCTGGGCATAGACCTGCGCGGCGGCATTGCCCGGACCGAGCGCGAGGCACCGTTTGAATACGAATTTACCTATGTGCGGGAAAATTCCACCGGTCCGTTCGGTGACCAGTTCATCAACCTGCTGGATCGCCAGACCGGCAGCGCTTCGGTGATCTTCTCGGACCTGGCGGAAGACCTGATCTATGGCGGGATCGACATCACGTTCCCGATTGCGGACTGGGTCAGCGGCGCGGTGGGGTATTCGCATACCGATACCGAACGCTATTCGGAACGGCGCGAATTCCTGTTCAACGCCAACAATGATTTCCCCGATGGCGTGGGCATGCTGCGGCCCGATCTGCTGCTGGGCGATGCGATCATCGACTATTACGGTATCGGCCTGATCGAATCGACGCAGTCCGATCCGGCGTTCGAAGCCGCGCTGACGATCAACGGCATCTACGGTAAGCTGCAGGTCGAACCACTCGACAGCGTCTCGCTCGACATTGGCGTGCGCTATGAGGAAGCCGAGCAATCGGTAGTTCCGGCGCAGGTGTTCACCGTGCCGACCAATTCGGGCAGCTCCACCCTGCTGCAGAACGATTACTGGCTGCCCGGTGCCACGATCACCTGGGAAGTGAGCGACCAGCTGCAATTGCGGGCCAATGCGTCCAAGACCATCGCCCGCCCGCAGTTCCGGGAGCTGATTTTTCAGACCTATTACGATCCGGAGACCAACCGCCAGTACAACGGCAACCCGTTCCTGGTGGACAGCCAGCTGACCAACTTCGAGCTGCGCGGAGAATACTATCCGGGGCGTGGCAGCACGGTTTCCGTGGCCGGCTTCTACAAGGATATCGCAAACCCGATCGAGGCCTTTTCCAGCTTTTCCGATAACAGCCAGCTGACCCGCTTTGCCAACGCGCCCAGCGCCACGCTGTACGGCGTGGAACTGGACCTGCAGCACCGCTTTGATCTGATGGACATGGGCGGCTTCTTTGAATCCAAGGAACTGCTGGTGTTTGCCAACTACACCTGGACCCAGTCTGAGATCCAGGTCGGGCCGGATGACGTGACCCGGGTATTCCCTAGCGCCGATGCGCCGGCCACCAACTTCTTCCGCGATGGTGTTCCGTTGACCGGGCAGAGTGACCATCTGGCCAATCTGCAGATCAGCCTGGAAGATGTTGATCGGTTGCAGCAGGTCACCGTGCTGGTGAACTATGCCAGCGAGCGGGTGACCAGCCGCGGTACCGCCGGGCTGCCCGACATTGTCGAGAACCCCGGCCTCACGCTTGATCTGGTGATGCGCCAGGGTCTGAATCTGATGGGCCTCGAAAGCGAACTGAAGCTTGAAGCGCGCAACATCCTGGGGCGCGATAACTTCGAGTACCAGACCAACGGCACGCAGCGGGTGGAAATCAGTTCCTACGCCGTGGGCACGACTATCTCGGCCTCGCTGTCGGTGGATTTCTGACCGGTCAGCACTGTCCGGCATGAGACAAGAAAGGCCCCCGTCCGGTTAATGGACGGGGGCCTCTTCATTTGGCCGGACGAATACTCTGCTCAGGGCAGGTCGAGCACATAGCCCTTGCCGTGGACAGTGCGCAGCATCTGTCCGGCGCCCGCTTCGCGCAGCCCGAACCTGAGCCGCTTGATCCACACATCAACCGTACGCAGGTATTCCGGATCACCGGCTTTGCCCAGCGCATCGACCAGTTCCTGCCGGGTCAGGATGCGGTTGGAATTTTCGGCCATGAACCGCAGCACGCGAAATTCATTGGGTCGCAGGGGTACCAGCGCGCCCTTCCAGCGCGCCTGTTCGCCCGCCACATTGATCTGCAGGTCGCCCGCATCGACAATCTGGCGCAACGCCGGGCGTGACCCGTTGGCGTGGAGGGCGAGCACCCGGTCGAGCATGGCCTGCCGGTCAAGCGGACCCACGGCATAATCGTCGGCCCCGGCCTTCAGGGCCCGGCGGCGGTCATCCGGATCATCGGCTTCCAGCACGATTGTGACATGGGCATCGCCCAGCCGTGGATCGGCGCGTAACCGGCGGCACATTTCGAGGCCCGACAGGTCATCCATCACCCAGTCGACAAACGCCCAGACCTGGCCTTCGACCAGCTTCTGCGGGCCTTCAGGGGTCAGCAAGCCGAACGAGAAGTCTGCCTCGCCGTTGGAAAAGCGGTCAAACCGCGCTGCCGTCCCGTCGGTGGTCACAATACTGACGCGGTTCATCGATGAAATCCCTGCCGTTTGAACGGCGCAGGTGCCACGTCGATGTGACTCGCATATGACGAAAATGGGGCCGCGAGCCAATTGCGGCCCCTTGCTCAATCAAGCTGAGGCAAGGGGCGCATTGGGATCTGGCGGAGACGGAGGTTGCAAGCGAAAATCTCTAATGAACTGAATAAGCTACCTAAAATAGTCGGCTCAAATGTCTCGCTCCCACAGTCGCTACCACACTCCCATTTTGCTCACATTTTTGGCACACGATAATGGCGTTGTTCCTTCGGGGGACCGTCCAAATTCTACACCCGAGAAATTCATTGGGGGTTGTGGAATGCCGATCCTGCCCATCCAAACGGGGATGGGGTCGCCTGCATCGGAATCTCAATATTGTTGTGCTCGACGACATGCAAATCGGGGGCACACTTGGTGAGGTCGCCTGTGCGAGGGATACATTCCGAAATGCTGCTAGCTCACGATTGACGCCAATGCCGCAGCACGTTGCGAACATAAGCAGGAGTCTCTCGATTGCGTGGGATGCCGCGAGCCCGTTCCACGGCTCCGGGGCCGGCATTGTACGCTGCAAGAGCAAGGTGAACTTGGCCGAACTTGTTTAGCATCTGACGCAGATAGTTGGCGGCGCCGTTCAAATTGGCCACTGGGTCAAACCTGTTTATCACACCCAGATCGCGAGCCGTGCCCGGCATAAGCTGTCCAAGGCCCGCGGCTCCAGCCTTGCTGACTGCAACGGGGTTGTAGCGCGATTCAGTCCAGACCAAGGCATCTAGGAGCCCGGGCGGCAAGGCATATCGCATTTCTGCGGCCTGAACGTGTGGCAGGTAGGTTGCACGACGAAACCCAGAAGGTCCGCTGTGGCTGATCGGCGGGTAATGATAGGGGAGGAGAACCCGACCGCCTTCGCTTTTCGAGGGGACAGGAGACGCAGCGTCTGGCGCTCGCTGCCAGGTGCCGTGTTCGAGCAACCGAAATCCGCTCGACCCTTCCGCTGCCGCTGGCTCACGCGCTTCGCCCGTGCCGCTTTCGAGGGCGGGCGGCGACTGCGCAAATGCCGGTGCTGCTACCCAGAGCACGGCCGCAATTCCTCCGATCAGGCTGGTTTTCAGTGTCATATCTCGATCCTTTGCTAGTCAAATCGCGATGGAACATATATAGAACATTTACTGTAGGAAATGCGATTGATGACGGCGCAGAGCGGAGGCTGCGCTGGGGAGGGCATCCCAACCGGAGTAGATGCATGCCCCAGACTTTTGGAACTGAGCCACTCGAACGCCGCGCCCGAGAAATCGTCGAAAGCCTTCGCGGAACCTGGCGCCGAGGCAAGGGCATGTGCTGTTGTCCGGCGCATGACGACCGAACACCCTCGCTCAGTGTCAGCTTGGGTCGCAAGGCGATCCTGCTGCATTGCTTCGCCGGATGCACCAACGACGAAATCATCACCGCGCTGCGACGGCACGGAGTTGGTGCCCGCGAGCTGTTCAGTGGGGCAGGCGCACCGCTGGTAGCACGCGAAGCGCCGGATCGTTCGGGCGGCAATGCACGCCGCTTGTGGCAGGCGGCTTGCCCCCTGGTTGGCACGCCCGCCGAGGACCACCTCGTCCAACGGGGGATCCGCCACCATTCAGACCAATTGCGCTTCCTCGCCCGGACACCGCTCGGACCTCGCGAGCAGGTTCAATTCCTTCCGGCCATGCTGGCAGCAGTTTGCACCGATGTCGGCATCGTTGCTGTGCACCGCACATTCTTCGATCCGGCCAAGCGTAAGCTGGCGAGCTTCGAGCGACCACGGCGCGCCTTGGGAAGTCTTGGAATTGGCGCGGTCAGGCTTGCACTTGCCGTGGACGGCCAACTGGGCTTGGCCGAAGGCATTGAGACTGCGCTGTCGGCCACCATGCTCTTCGGCATACCGTGCTGGGCGACGCTTGGGAACGAACGTTTCGGTCTGATCTCGATCCCCGAGAGTGTGCGCGAGCTCCACTTGTTCCTTGATCACGATGCGGGTGGTCAACTGGCCGAGAAGCGAGCGCGTCGTGCCTATGCCCAAGGGGACCGGCGCATTGTCATCCATGTGCCGGCGTCCGCAGGATTTGACTGGAATGACGAGCTACTCGCCCGCCAAGCGGAGAAGCCTTGACCACCGCGACAGAGGAAAGTGGGCCCTGGCCAGATGAGGCCGGTGGACATGCCATTGCCTCGTCAGGAGGTTTGCCATGCCCACTTCGTCACCTGCGTTCTCGTTTGAAGAAGCTGTCCCGCCGATCGTCTTTTCTGCCGCGCGCTCTATTGCCGCAACGCTTTCATCCGGCACTGTGGTGTCGCGTGCCCATATTACCCACACTCTATGCCAATACTTTGGTGGCAGCGATGCTGAAGGGCGCTGGTCCGTCCGAGATGCCCATGCCGCGCTTGAACTGGCGCAGGTCATATACCTGCAAGCGGTCGACGCGTTCGGCCTGACTGCGCTCGCAGCCGAGGCTGATGCCCTGTTCTCCTCGCTGGAAGCTCTGGTCCCCGGCCAAGCCAACCGCAGTGAAGAGCAGATCGCGTGGCAGCAGTTTGCCACACCGCCGCGCTTTGCCTGGCTCGCGGCACGTGCCTGCGCCTTCTCGAAAGGCGATCACGTCCTTGAGCCTTCGGCCGGAACGGGGATGCTGGCACTCTGGGCCGAAAAGGCAGGCGCAGTCCTCGCGCTCAACGAGATCTCGCCGCTGCGGCGCGATTGCCTCGCTGCCGTGTTCCCGCAATCCCAGCTGACCGGCTACGACGCGGAATTGATCGACGAGTTACTCGATGCCGCCGTTGCCCCGAGCCTGGTCCTGATGAACCCACCCTATTCGCACGGGATTGAGCGCGGCCACGATGGTCGCACGGGCGCGCGCCATCTGCGATCGGCGTGGAACCGGCTCACTGACGGCGGTCGGCTCGTGGCGATCATGCCCGAATGGTTCGATAGTCCCAAGTTCCTCGCAAGCATCAATGGACCGGTCGCGCTGCAGCTCAACGTTGCCATCGAGCGTGCTTTCGTCAGCCAAGGCACCGCCATTACCGCCCGCTTGCTGGTCCTCGACAAGATCAAGGCAACGACCGAACCGGTCGTTGCCAGGTCGAATGACTTCTTCGAGATCACGGCACTGATCGATGCCTTGCCGGCCCGTGCTTCAGCCAAAGTCCGGTATGAGCCTTCGCGCATCCCGACGCGCGCACCATTCCGACTGGTCGCGACCGCAAATCGTCCGCTTCCTGCTGCAATCAAACCTGCGACGGCACCGCAAGCCATCATGCCGCTGGCTTACCAGCGCCTCGACACCCCTGCGCCCATCGAGGCGCAGGTCGGACACTACCTGCCCTACCGGCCTAGCCGCATCGTGATCGCAGATGCCGCAGAGCATCCGACGCCGCTGGTCGAGTCCGTTGCCATGGGTTCGATCGCAGCTCCTGTCCCACACGCCGTCCCTCAACTTCCTGAAGGACTTGTCTCCAAGGGTCTGCTTTCTGCCGCCCAGGTCGAAACGCTGATCTATGCTGCAAGCGCCCACGAGAGGGATCTTCCCGGGCGCTATGAAGCCGAAGACAAAGGGTGCTCGCTCAGGCCATCGGCAGAGGGGCAGGTCTACCGCCAGGGTTACTTCCTTGGAGACGGCACGGGTGCGGGCAAGGGGCGTCAGGTTGCTAGTGTGATCCTCGATCGCTGGGTGCGCGGCGAACGCCGCCATATCTGGATCTCGAAGAACGAGGCGCTCTTGGAGGATGCCCGGCGCGACTGGTCCGCGCTGGGCGGCCTGCCGATCGATGTGCAGCCGCTTGCGAGTTGGAAGCTCGGAACGCCCATTGCCATGCGCGACGGCATCCTGTTCGTCACCTACCCAACACTGCGGTCAGGACGGGGCGACGCGACCCGTCTCGAACAGATCCTCGCCTGGGCAGGCGAGGACTTCGACGGCGTCATCGTGTTCGACGAGGCCCATGCCATGGCAAATGCGGCGGGCGGCGAAGGATCGCGCGGTAAGGTGAAGGGTTCGGAGCAGGGCGTGGCCGGCGTGCGGTTGCAGAACCTGCTACCACGTGCCCGTGTGCTTTATGCCTCGGCGACAGGGGCATCCGACGTCAATAATTTGGCTTATGCCACACGGCTCGGCCTTTGGGGTCCCGAGACTGCTTTTGCCAATCGCGAGGCCTTTGTCGCTGACATCCGTGACGGCGGTATCGCAGCAATGGAACTGGTCGCGCGTGATCTCAAATCGCTCGGGCTCTACACGGCCCGGGCTTTGTCCTTCGCCGGGGTTGAGTGCGAGATCCTCGAGCATTGCCTGACACAGGCCCAGATCGCCGTCTATGATGCCTATGCGGAAGCTTGGTCAATCATTCATGCCAACTTGCGCGAAGCACTCGAAGCCACCCGGATCGTCGATGCCGATACCGGCGGCACGCTCAATACCGGCGCCAAGGCGGCCGCCTTGTCGGTGTTCGAGGGGACCAAGCAGCGCTTCTTTGCCCAACTGCTGTTGTCGATGAAGCTGCCAAGCCTTTTGCCCGCTGTCGACGCTGCGATTGCCGATGGTCACGCAGTGGTCGTCCAGCTTGTCTCAACTGGCGAAGCCATGCTTGATCGTCGCCTGGCCGACTTGTCGGCTGACGAGCGCGAGGCGCTCAAGATCGACCTGTCCCCGCGAGAATATGTCATCGACTATCTCGTGAGAAGCTTTCCGGTCCGCCTGATGGTTGTCTTTACCGACGAGAACGGTAATCCCCGCTCCGAACCCATGAGCGATGAACACGGGGCACCCGTGCTGTGCCGCTCGGCTTTGGCAGCGCGTGACCGGATGATCGAACAGCTCTGCGCCTTGCCGCCGATCGCGATCGCGCTTGATGCGATCATCGAACGCTTCGGTGTCGATCAGGTGGCCGAGGTCACAGGTAGGACCCGTCGCCTGATCATCGGACGTGACGGGCACCAAAAGCTGCATACGCGTTCTGCCCGCGCGAATCTTGCAGAGACGCAGGCGTTTATGGATGGGACCAAGCGCATTCTGGTGTTCTCCGATGCGGGCGGAACAGGCCGTAGTTACCATGCTGACCTCGCAGCGAAGAACCAGGCGCGCCGGGTTCACTTCCTGCTCGAACCGGGCTGGCGGGCCGATGCTGCGATCCAGGGGCTGGGCCGGACCAATCGCACGAACCAGGCCTCGGCGCCGCTGTTCCGGCCGGTGACCACCGACGTGCGCGGCGAACGGCGGTTCATCTCGACGATTGCCAGACGATTGGACAGCCTCGGGGCACTTACGCGCGGTCAGCGGCAGACCGGTGGCCAGAACCTGTTCGATCCAGATGACAACCTCGAGAGCATCTATGCCAAGGAGGCGCTCACTCGCTGGTTTGGACTGCTGTTCACCGGCAAGCTCGAAGCTGTCAGCCTTGCGCGCTTCCAGGAACTGTCGGGTCTCACAATCGAGGCGCCCGATGGTTCGATGGTCGATGACCTGCCGACGATCCAGCGCTGGCTCAACCGCATCCTGGCGCTGCCCATCGACCTGCAAAACGCCATCTTCGACGAATACCTGGGGCTGGTCGAGGCACGGGTTGATGCGGCCCGGCAGGCGGGGACACTCGACCTTGGGCTCGAAACCCTTGCGGTCGAGGACTTCACCGTGCTGTCGGACACGCTGCTGCGTACCGATGCGCTCTCCGGTGCGACGACGCACCTGCTCGAGATCGAAATTGCGCGTGCGCTGAAGCCGCTGACCTTCGACCGCCTCGAGGAGCTTCATGGCATCGGTGGCCAGCACCAGCGGCCCATGCGCAACAGCCGGTCAGGCCGAGTTTCCTTGCTGGTCCCTGCGCGCAGCCTGTTGGCCGACGATGGCACGCGTATCGCCCGCTTCGAACTGCTGCGCCCATTGAAACGCAGCCACATCACTGCGGATCAATTGGCCGAGAGCAATTGGGAGCCCATGCGCGTTGAGGCCTTCCGCAAAGCGTGGACCGCCGAGGTCGATGAGGCGCGAAGCAGCCACAAGCGTGAACGGCTCTATCTCGCGACCGGCCTGCTCCTACCGGTCTGGGACAAGCTTCCTTCCGATTTCGTGCGGGTGAGCCGAATATCGGCGAGCGACGGACGCTCGTTGCTCGGTCGCGAACTGCCCGCCCATTGCTTGCCGGAGCTGTGCAAGGCCCTCGGACTTGAACGCGAGCAGACGCTGTCGGCTGACGACATTGTTCAGTCGGTTCTCGCGACCGGGCGGGCGATGGAACTCGGCTCGCGCGAGCCGATGATGGTGAAACGCAGCCTGGTCAACGGCAGCCAGCGCCTCGAACTCACCGGATGGAGCGCGGACCGCCTCGACTGGTACAAGGCGCAAGGCTGCTTCACCGAGATAATCCGTTACCAGACGCGCCTGTTCGTGCCGATCAACACTGCGGTGGACACGTTGGCGAAGCTGTGCCGGCCATGACCAAGCCTTGCTCTAAGGATTTTGCGAATAATTCGTATGTTGCGTTTATTGCGAATATGTACTAGATAATGGTTCTGACACGGAGAGCCCAAACATGACGATTCCAGCCTTTGCCGAGGAGCTCGGCGGTCGCCTGCCGTCCGCGCTGGAGCGGGCGGCTGCCAACCAGTTGCGCCAGATTCTCGCATCGCATGCGTCTGGCGAGACCACGCTGCGCATTCTCGATGAAGAGACCAGGATTCCTTCGGAGATCACCTTGACCCCGGGCCTGTCGAAGCTCTTGACCGAGCTTTTGCGCCACGTCGGCAGCGGCAATGCGGTGACGCTTGTGCCTGTCAGCCAGATGCTGTCGACACAGCAGGCGGCCGATATTCTCAATGTCTCGCGACCTTTCCTGATTTCTCTGCTCGACAAGGGAGAGATTGAGCACGAACTGGTCGGGCGGCATCGCCGGATCAAGGCTGAAACCCTGTTCGCTTACAAGCGTGCGCGCAACGCCAAGCGCAGCAAGGCTCTGGAAGAGCTGGCGGCGCTTGATGGGGAGTCACTCTGAGCCTTGTTTGCCAACCGATATACGGCCTTCATAGCCGCTGGCAATCTTCGAGACATTGGCAAAGCCATCATCGACGAGCGCGATGCGCGTGAGTTCGCCGCGTGACAGCTCGCAGTCGATCGTCGCATTGTCAGCTGCCTCGACAAACTGGTCGGCCTGGGCAGGCACCGGCGCAAAAGCGAGGGCGATGACGGCGATCCCGGTCAAGCGGTAGCCCGGATCGGGCCGCCGCAAGGCTCCGTGGTTGGCAAGCGCGAGCCCGCTCGCCGCCAGCGCTGCGCAAATGGGAGATGGCAGGAAAGTCATTGGTCCTGATCCTGTTCGGGAGTGGAAATCTGTTCGAAGCCGGTGAGGCCGAGCGAAAGGCCGCGCCGCGCCCAGGCAAAGCGGAAAGACCGCTCCTGGCTCGCGATCACCTGCGCGCCGACAAAGGTCTTGAGCGTGCCGCTGACCGTTGCGGTGAGCCTGTCGGTGTCGATTGCGAGGCCCGAGATCACAAATGCCTGGGCAATGTCCGAGCCACGCTGTTCGTCGACGATTGCGACGAGCTCGGCCTTGAGACTGCCATGCGCGGCGGGATCGGCCACCTTCAGGATCTGCTCCATCCAGTAGTCAAGGCTCTCAGGCGAACGGTTGAGCAACATCAGTGCGGTGTCGCGGGCGACGAGCTCGAGATAGTGCGCGTCGATCCCGCCGCTCGAGACCGTCAGGGTCTCCGAGGTGACTGGTACCAGCACCACCTGCTCGTCGCGGGTGATTGCAGCACCCAGCGCCAGGACGCTGATTGTGCCAAGCACAGCGCAGGTGGCGACGAGCCGGTTGCGCTGGGCGAGGTATCTCTGCGCCTGTGCGTGTGCGAATTCGGTTTGCATGGTCGTCCTCCCTCACCCTGCGAGCAGGCGGCAATGGGAGGGCGGCGTGGCTTTCAGTCCCAGGAAAGTCCCGGGCAGGTACCAATATCATCGAACTTGAGCGCAAGGATGCATTCCTCGGCAATTTCTTCGCCGGAGATCAGGGAGGGGCACATGCGTGAAGGTACAGAAGTGGAGTTCCGTCAGGCTCACCCACCCACGCGGCTTATTCGTCTAAAGGAAGTCCAGAACCGCGTCGGCCTCGGCCGCTCGACCATCTATCGCTGGATGGCAGAAGGAAACTTTCCCAAACCCGTTCGATTGGGAGGCCATTCCGTTGCCTGGGTGCTTGAGGATATCGACCGCTGGGTTTCACAGCGGATCGCCTGAGTTCCGAACCCTGTTTCCATATTGAAGGAAATACGCCTGTCGTGGATGCAACAATCCCGATGGACAACGGCACCCTACCCAGTTTTGGCCGCCATGCGCCTGAAGGTACTGAACTGGAACTTCTGCACCGAACCACCGGGAGTGACATGTTCGTGCCGCCGTTCACGTACAAGCTGAAAACCATTGCCAAGAAGGGCGGAAATGCTGGCTGCGTCATGTCTTGATACGGGCAATCCGCTGCACCGCTCCGGACCGTCTGGGGCGAATGTTCCAATTATTGCAATGCCGCCCGGATCGAGGGCAGAGCGCAACGCCTCAGCATAGGCACGTTGCTGCGCCAGATCGGTCAGGAAATGAAAAGCGGCGCGATCGTGCCAGACATCATATCGCTTCGCGGAGCGCCATTCGGTCACGTCGGCAACGATCCATTCGACAGCGTCGGCGCGCATGCCCAGATATGCCTTCGCAACCGCAAGTGCATTGGCCGACAGATCAAGCACGGTGACCGGTGCATAACCGGCCGCCAATAGCGCACCCGCCAGTCGCGATGCGCCGCCCCCTATGTCGATCACGCCGCCGCGGCCAAGATAGGCTGCTTCGATCAATTCGAGCGACAATGCCGGAGACTCTTCGAACCAACTTACCTGTCCGGGCTCCTTGGTTGCATAGACATTCTCCCAGTGTGCGGTTTGATTGTTCTCCATTTCTCGTTTCCCAATCAAGTCGACCGGCCAGGCCCCAATAAAATCAGCCCCGCCCCTGCCAGACATATCGCGCCACCTAGCACATCCCAGCGGTCAGGCCGGACGCCTTCCACGGTCCACAACCACACCAGCGACGCGACGATGTAAACACCGCCATAGGCCGCGAACGCGCGTCCTGCATGAGGGACCTCTACCAACGTTAGCAGCCAGGCAAATGCGACCAGCGACGCAATGCCGGGTAGCAATAGCCAGCTGGCCTTGTCCTCGCGCAGCCACAACCAGAACGCGAAGCAGCCCGCGATTTCGCACAGAGCAGCTCCACCATAAATGAGCCACATCTTCATCGGGAGACGGCCGCCAGATCATCGAAGATAGTGCAAGGTTCGGCGTTACCCGCGCCGCAACTACTGACGCAGCGTTCCGCCATGATCCGGAGCGAGGTTTCAAGCTTCGCAAGTTCCACCTTCCGGGCGCGAACTTCATCCAGCCTCTGCCGGACGAGATCACGCGCCGTGCCGCAGCCTTCAACAGGGCTCGCAGCAGCAACAAGTAATTCGCGAACCTGATCGATGGACATGCCGAAAGCGCGAGCGCGGCGGATGAACTGAAGTCTCGAGACATCGGGACCGCCGAAGCTACGCCGCCCTCCAGCCGTTCGTGCAGCCGGTGCCAGCAGCCCGATGTTTTCATAGTACCGGATTGTTGGCGAGGTGCAGCCGGTTTTTCGCGCCAGTTCGCTTATGGTCATGGGCATGATGACGGCTCCTCCTATGCGCTTGCTCTTAAAGCTACTTGAACTTGTAGAGAAGGACGAACCAGTCCTCGCATGGAGAAATAGTCATGAAATTCGGTCTCTCTTTCCTGGGTATCGGCGCTGCCTGTGCTCTTTGCTGCGCGCCGTTGCTCCTCCCACTGATTGGCGGGTCCGGACTTGTCGCGGCGTGGGCCACCCTTTCGACGGATGCCTTGCTCTGCAGCGCGATATTTATGGGATTGCTCTTCCTGGCCGCTTGGTCGCTTGTCATTCGGCGCCGAAAGCAGGCGGCATCCTGCAACTGTCCGGGTGCCTGCCAGGTGAATGATAGCTCGCCGAAGGTCTCGCCCGGCTTCCACCATCTATGACATTCGCGGCCCAAGCGTCTCGATGATCTTGCAGTCGCCGACCGTGCCCTGTCGGCAGCTTCCGATCACGCGCCTTAACTCGTCGCGCATCCCGGTCAGGTCAGCGATCTTGCGCTCGACAGCCGCAAGATGACCACTGGCGATCATATCGACCGCGCCGCAATGTGTGTCACGATCATCGGCAAGGGCAAGCAAATCACGGACGTCGTCGAGCGAAAAGCCGAGATCCCGCGCCCGGCGGATGAACGACAATCGCTGGAGATGGTCATCGCCATAGCTGCGATAGTTGCCGCTGGTACGCGCAGGTGGCGGCAAAAGGCCGGATTTCTCGTAGAACCGAACAGTTTCGACCTTTGTTGCGGTGGCGGCCGCAAGTTCACCGATTTTCATCTCTTGACCCTGTAGTTGCTACAGGGTGCATATAGGTGGCCGACTCGAGCGAACCAAGGAGTTTTGGCCATGGCGGACGGTTGCTGCGCCAGTTCCAGCAATAACGACAGCGCGTCCATTGATCCCGCTTGGCGAAGGGCGCTGTGGATCGCGCTAGTCGTCAATGGCGTGATGTTTTTCGTCGAGATCATTGCGGGTGCCGCATCGGGATCCCGCTCGCTCCAGGCTGACGCGCTCGATTTTCTGGGTGATGCCGCAAACTATGCCATCAGCCTCGGTGTTGCCGGAATGGCGCTGGTCTGGCGGGCGCGGACCGCGCTGGTCAAGGGCCTGACCATTCTCGCATTTGCAATCGGTGTGATGGTCTCGGCGATATCGGGCATCATCGCCGGAACCCAGCCTGATCCCTGGGCTATGACAGGCATCGGCGCACTCGCGCTGGTGACGAATATCTCGGTGGCGCTACTGCTCTATCGTTTCCGGTCGGGCGACGCCAACATGCGATCAGTCTGGATCTGCTCGCGCAACGACGCGATCAACAATTTGCTTGTGATCGGCGCTGGTGTCGTTGTGCTGTGGACCGGCAGCGGCCTCCCTGATCTCTTTGTTGCGCTCATCATGGCATTGCTCGGAATTCAGGGTGGTTGGCAGGTAGTTCGGCAGGCCCGCGTTGAACTGGCCGGCTGTCAGGCGCAATCATGACGTGCTTGCAGGCGGCATATCGGGCGGAAGTCCAAAAGTTCCGCCAGGCACGTGCGGACAGGGATTTTGCGCAGGCGTGGCAGCTTCTGGAGCGGGCTCATATCCTGTCGCAGTCAGTCTTGCGGCTTCACCTCCATGCTCACGTGCTCATGCTCGTCTTTTCCGTTGTGTGCCGGGAATGGCACGAAGCATTGGGGCAGGTGTTTCGACTATTTCTTGCGCCGCTCGGCTGGCTTCTGGGACGCATCCCGATCGGGAATACTGGACGCGCATCGGTTAGCGCTTTCAAACCAATGCCAATTCCTGAAGATTTGCAGCGAGTTCTATATCCTTCCCCTGAGGACAGCCCGAACCGCGCTTGCATGAAAAACGGGCGGAGAACTGAGAAATGATCCCCGAATACCGAGGCTGGTTAAGAGGGCACGCGGCTGCTATCCAAAGATGGATTGCCGCAGTCCTCGGTAAGTGTTAGCTCGCCTTCCGATGCGTCAAATGCTGTTCCTTTTTGGTATTGTACTCACTCTGCTGGCAACCAGCCTGCATGTGGAGGCTGCTGCGTATCCAGGCGAGACACATTCTACCGCTGAGAGTCAGGCTAGCGATGCCAACCACGATCAAGAGAGTGGGGGCGGGAAGGGCCAGGGGTGTGCATGCATTTGTCATCATCATTGCTCGAATGCGGCAACACCCAGTACCGACTCTGTCTTGGAGTCGATCTCCTGGAGTATGCCCATATTTTCCGAAGGTATGCATCGCGCGCTTTCCTCGCGTAGCGACGATCCCCTGCTAGAGCCGCCTTCAGCCTGATCCTGTCGCTGCAGCAACGCCAGTCGCGTTGCTGCCCCGATTTCGGATCAGGAGTTCATTTCCCATGAAAATTTCAATGCGTGCGGCCTTTATGGCTGGAACGCTGGCCATGCTCACCACGGGCGCATTGGCCGAGCCAATTACCTTGGCGGCCGCCCTCGATCAGGCCAACGCCACGTCTCCCAGGATCGCGGTCTCCGAAGCGAGGGTTCGCGCGGCAGAAGCTCTCGCACGGCAGGCTGGATTGCGGCCCAATCCTGAGGCGAGCATCGAAGTCGAGAACTTTGCCGGCACCGGTCCCTACTCGGGCCTCAGCGCGTCGGAGGTTACGCTCGGGTTCAGCCAGCAGGTCGAGCGCGGCGGCAAACGCAGCGCACGGCGGGCGCTGGCAGCAGCGCAGCGCGATCTGGCGATACTCGAACTGACACGAACACGCGCCACCCTTGCGCTAGACATCGGAACGGCGTTTGCTGAACTTAGGGCGGCGGAGGATCGCGCGGTGCTTGCTCGCGAAAACGCAGCTCGGGCCGAGCAGTTTGTCCAGACCGCAACGGTTCTGGTGGATGTGGGGCGCGATCCGCCGCTGCGCCAGCTTCGGGCAGAAGCACTACTGGCAGAGGCCAATGCCGAGTCTGCCCGCAGTTTCGGCCAACTGCTGTCTGCGCGCCGTCTGCTTCAGGTGCTCACTGGCAATGAAGACAATGAGCTGTCGGCAGTGGCCGACGAGAATGCGGTCTCGCCAATTCCAGCTACTGGTCAGTTGCCGACGCTTGACGTGCGGATCGCCGAGGCCAGCGTCGCAGCTGCTCGCGCACGGGTAGACCAGGCTCGCGCGGATGCGGTGCCCGACATTACCGCGAGCGGAGGTGTCCGGCAATTTTCCGACGGACGAGACGCCGGTTTCATTGTTGGCCTGTCGATGCCGATACCGATCCACAATCGCAACCGGGACGGGATCGAGGCAGCACAGGCGGAGGAGCTGGCTGCGGAATCGGAATTACTCATCGCCAGAATTGACGCGAACCGCAGCATTTACGACGCCTCGATCGCACTTCAGGCCGCCGATGCGCGGCTGGCAGTGCTGGCTGGACCAAACTTGCAGCAGGCGGAAGAGGCTCTGCGGCTGGCGACGATCGGATACAACTCCGGACGTTTCACGCTGGTCGAACTGCTTGATGCCCAATCGGCGCTGACTTCAGCTCAGCAAGCTCTCATCGACGCGCGGCTCGACCGTGCCCGTGCCCTGGCTGCGCTCACGCGCGCCACAGCGCAGTGAAGGACAAGAACATGGATTTTGAGAACAACAACACGTCGAAGCGCACTTTGGCTTTAACGGCTGTCGCAGCTTTGGCTCTTGGTGGTGGCGGGATTTTGTTGGGACGCACCTTGCTGGCGCCGTCGACAACCGCCAGCGCCCCTGCCGAGCATGAGGAGGAGGCGGAAGAACACGGCGATGAAGGCGCGGTCGCGATGGACGCTGCGCAAGCGACTACCGCAGGGATCGTGACCGAAGTCACGCAAAACGGCGGCCTTGGCTCCGAGATACTTGCCCAGGCGATGGTTGCCGCAACGCCGGACGGCGAGGCAATCCTCACCGCGCGGGCTGATGGCGCGATTACGTCGATCCGCCGACGGCTTGGCGACTATGTGCGGGCCGGCGAATCCGTTGCCACGATCGAGAGCCGAGAAGCTGCTGCGCTTGCTTCCGAACGCAGTTCGGCAAATGCCCGTCTGGCGCTGGCGCAATCATCGTTCGAGCGTGAGCAGCGCCTGTTCGATGCCCGCGTAACCGCGCGACAGGACCTGGAGGGGGCACAGGCGGCCCTGCGCGAGGCCGAGGCTGAGGCGCGGCGGGCGCAAGCGGCATATGCTGCATCCGGCGTGTCGAGCAACGGTCGCTCATTGACCGTGGTCAGCCTGATTTCCGGGCGTATTACCAGTAGCGAAGCACACCTTGGCGCTTACGTCACCGCTGGGACCGAATTGTTCCGTGTCGCCGATCCGCGCCGCGTGCAGATCGAGGCATCGGTGCTGCCCGCCGATGCCCGCCGGATTCTGCCGGGAAGCCTGGCGACGATCGAATTGCCGGGCGGGGAGATCCGCAATGCACGGGTGCGTTCGGTTACGCCAAGCGTCGACGCCGAGAGCCGGACTGCCACAGTCCTGCTGCAAGCCGAGAACACTTCTGACCTGACACCGGGTCAGGGCCTGCGGGTTCGCTTGCGGCCCAGCGGAGCGGTGGCGATCGGGACGATCAGTCTGCCTGAAGAGTCCGTCCAGTCGTTCGAGGGCCGAGAGGTTGTCTTCGTCAGGACCGCGACCGGATTTCAGGCGACCAATGTCGTGACCGGCCAGCGGAGCGGCGGACGCATTGAAATCATCGAAGGGCTGGAAGCAGGGATGACGGTAGCCACACGCGGCGCGTTCCTGCTCAAGTCCGAACTCGGCGCCAGCGAAGCGGAGCACTGAGATGATCGATAAACTGCTGGATGCATCGATCCGCTTCCGCTGGGGAGTGGTGATCCTCACCCTTATCATCTCGGCCTATGGTGTGTTTCAGTTGATGAAACTGCCCATCGACGCCGTTCCCGACATCACCAACAAACAGGTCCAGATCAACACTGTTGCCCCCAATCTCGGACCGCTCGATATGGAGCGCTTGGTCACTTTCCCGGTTGAGACAGCAATGGCCGGCATTCCCGGCCTCGAAAGCTCGCGTTCGATTTCACGCAATGGTTTCAGCCAGGTCACCGTGGTGTTTGAAGACCACACCGACCTCTATTTCGCCCGCCAGCAAGTGGCCGAGCGGCTCAATCAGGCCAAGGGCAGTTTGCCCGATGGGGTCGAGCCATCGATGGGTCCAGTTTCGACAGGCCTTGGCGAAGTGCTGATGTATGTGGTCGATTTCGCGGAGCCTGGATCGGAAAACAATCCGGTGGTCGCAGGCCGTCCAGGGTTCCAGCCTGACGGATCGTATATGACCCCGGCGGGCGAGATGCTGACCGACGACGTAGCCAAGGAGGGCTATTTGCGCTCGGTGCAGGATTGGGTGATCCGGCCACAACTGCGCTCTGTGTCAGGCGTTGCCGGGATCGATTCCATCGGCGGCTATGAAAAGCAGTTCGTGGTGCAACCCGACGCTGCCAAGATGGCAACATACGGAATTTCGTTCTCGGAACTCGCCGATGCGCTTGAACGGGCCAATATTTCGGTAGGCGCTAATTTCGTCGAGCGTGGTGGTGAGGCGTTCCTCGTTCGGGCCGATGGTCGCATTCGCACCTTGGACGAAATAGCTCGCGCCACAGTTGCGACACGCGGCGGTGTTGCCGTCGCGGTCCGCGACATCGCGACCGTGGTAGTCGGCGGTGACCTGAGGACTGGCTCGGCTACTCGTGATGGTCACGAGATCGTAATCGGCACGGCCCTTATGCTGGCTGGCGGCAATAGCCGCATCGTTGCTTCCGACGTGGCAGAACGGCTGGAAACCGTCGCCGACAGCCTGCCCCCAGGCGTTACCGTTACCACCGTTCTGGATCGCTCGGATCTCGTGGATGCCACCATCGGCACAGTTGAGACCAATCTGGTTGAAGGCGCCCTGCTGGTCATCGCCGTATTGTTTTGGCTACTCGGCAATTTTCGTGCGGCGCTGATCGCCACGCTGGTCATCCCCATCTCGTTTCTGGTGATGGGCACCGGGATGAACATCACCGGCACATCGGGCAATCTGATGAGCCTGGGTGCGCTCGATTTCGGGCTGATCGTCGATGGATCAATCATCATCATCGAGAACTGCCTGCAACGGCTCGCGCACCGACAACACACCGAAGGCCGCCTGCTCACCTTGAACGAGCGACTGCACGAGGTGTTCGAAGCATCACGCGAAATGGTCAAGCCGACGCTTTACGGCCAGGCCATCATCTTCCTCGTGTTCGTTCCGTTGCTCACTTTCACCGGGGTCGAGGGCAAGACCTTTTCGCCGATGGCGATCACGGTCATGCTCGCACTGGCGGGGGCGTTTGTCGCTTCGCTGACCTTCGTTCCGGCTATGGTTGCCCTGCTGCTGCGCGGCAAGGTGTCGGAAAAGGAAGTGCCGGCGATCGGCTGGGTCAAGACCCGCTACGCTCCGGTGCTTGATCGGATCATCGCGCGGCCTTGGCCGTGGATCGGTGCGGGTGCGGGCACTTTTGGTGCCGCTGCGCTCGTGTTCACCATGCTCGGCAGCGAATTCCTGCCGGTGCTTGGTGAGGGCAACCTTGCCATGCAGGCGCTTCGCATCCCCTCCACATCGCTGGCTCAATCGACTGAAATGCAACAGCGTGTCGAACGTGCTGTTGGCGAACTCCCCGAAGTGTCATTTGTATTTTCCAAGACCGGCACGGCTGAAGTCGCCAGTGATCCCATGCCGCCCAACGCGTCGGACACGTTCATCATGCTGAGGCCGCGCGATGAGTGGCCTGAGGGTGTTGAGACCAAAGACGACGTGATTGAACGGGTCGAGGCCGCGCTTGATCCGCTGGTCGGCAATGCTTTTGAAATCAGCCAGCCGATCCAGTTGCGGTTCAATGAACTGATTGCCGGTGTCCGGGGCGACATTGCCATCAAGGTTTACGGCGATGATCTGGAAGAAATGGGCCGGACGGCACAGCAGATTGCCGCTGTGTTGAACACGGTGCCGGGCGCCGCCGACGTGAAGGTTGAGCAGACAGCAGGCTTCCCGGTGCTCGATCTCCAGTTCGATCGTGATGCCATCGCCCGCTATGGGTTAAGCCTTGAGGATGTCAGCGACACCGTCGCAGCGGCAATGGGTGGGCGCGAAGCGGGCTTCGTGTTCGAAGGCGACAGGCGTTACGATATTGTTGTCCGGCTGGACAACATGACGCGCAGCGACCTGGATGCTGTCGGGGCCTTGCCGGTGCTTTTGCCCGGTGAAGGCGCAGGCCGTGCATCGGTGCCCTTGCGCGAACTGGTCCGGTTCAACTTTTCTGAAGGGTTGAATCAAGTCAGCCGCGAAAACGGCCAGCGTCGGGTCGTCGTGCAGGCCAACGTCCGGGGTAACGATCTCGGCTCATTCGTGGCGGAGGCTCAGGCCAAGGTGCGGGAGCAGGTCGAAATTCCGGCGGGCAGCTATGTCGAATGGGGCGGGCAGTTCGAAAATCTGCAAGCAGCATCACAGCGCCTCTCGCTGGTCATTCCGATCATCTTTGTCGCCATATTCGGAATCCTGTTTCTCGCATTGGGCGGGGTCCGGCAGTCGATTGCGGTCTATTCGGCCATCCCGTTGGCACTGGCTGGAGGCATCTTTGCGTTGATGTTGACGGGCTTGCCGTTCTCGGTGTCTGCGGCGGTTGGCTTCATCGTGCTGTCCGGCGTGACCGTGCTCAACGGTCTGGTGGTGATGTCGAGTATCAACCAGCGGCTCGATGCCGGAATGGTGGTTGATCGCGCCATCGCGGAAGGCACGATGGAACGGGTGCGCGCGGTGCTGATGACCGGGATCGTCCCGGCCATTGGCTTTGTGCCGATGGCGATTGCCACCGGCACCGGTGCAGAGGTGCAGAAACCGCTCGCCATCGTTGTGATCGGTGGGTTGATAACCTCGACCTTGCTGACCTTGTTCGTACTGCCCGCGATCAGCCATCTGCTGCTTCGTGGTCGGCACAAGCAGCATGTGGTTGGCGAATACAGCGATGTAACGGCGCTCGGTGAGCGCCGGTTTGAAAGCGATGACGAGAAGGGTGCTGCGCCGGTTTGAGTGCAGCAAACAACCGCGATGTGAGGCCGGATTCCAATGCGAACCGGCCTCACAAGCTTGGCAGGGTTTGGCCAAGCCGAAGTGGAGTGATCACCTGCGGCCATAGGTCGGGCGAGAAGGTTATTGGAAGGACTGCATGTGTCTCAATCTGAATCGGTCGCTGACGCCACTGCCAACCATGATGGTCACGAACATGGTTCGGAGGATGGGCTCCGGATATTCGTTCTTGCGTGTGTTTGCGCTGTGCTGGCCTATCTGGTCGGAGTGTTTTTCCCGCTTTGGGGTGATTGGGCATATGCTGTTGCCGCTCTTGTTGCCGTTTTGCCATTTGCGCGGACAGCACTCAAGAAAGCGCTAGCGGGCACACCATTCAGCATCGAAACGCTCGTGACGATTGCCGTTGTCGGCGCCTTGCCTATCGATGCTGGCGCAGAAGCTGTGGTGGTCGTGGCGCTGTTTTCGCTTGGCGAGCTGTTGGAAGGCTTCGCTGCCGCGCGCGCGCGTTCGGGACTTACCGCGCTGGCCGAATTATTGCCATCCGAGGCAACGATTGAAGAGAACGGCAAACGCCGGACGGTTCCTGTTACATCTTTGACCATCGGTATGGTGATGCTGGTCACCCCCGGCGAACGGCTCGCCGCGGACGGAACGATCCTTGACGGGCGCTCTGACCTGAACGAAGCCGCGATCACCGGGGAATCCTCAGCGGTAGACAAAGCCATCGGCGATCCTGTGTTTGCTGGCAGTATCAATGGTGACGGCCAGCTCAAGGTGACGGTCACCAAAGACGCCAGCAACAGCGTCGTTGCCCGGATTGGTGAACTGGTCGCACAGGCGCAGGCCAGCACAGCCCCTACCGCGCGTTTCATCGACAGCTTCAGCGCCTATTACACACCGGCGGCCATAGTGATTGCTGCCCTTATTGCGGTGGTGCCGCCCTTGCTGATGGGCGGAGAATGGCCGACCTGGGTCTACCGCGCGCTTACGGTGCTGTTGATTGCCTGTCCTTGTGCGCTGGTCCTCTCGACGCCTGCTGCTATCGCAACCGGCATCGCGACAGCGGCTCGTTACGGGATTCTGATCAAGAGCGGCGCAGCGCTTGAAATGCTCGCCAAAATCCAGATTGCGGCGTTCGACAAGACCGGAACACTGACCTTGGGGCATCCGGTTGTCACTGATGTTGACGGCGATGCGAGCCAAGTTCTGAGGCTCGCGGCAGCGGTCGAAACGGGTCTGTCCCATCCCGTCGCGCGGGGCATCGTTTCCGAAGCTGTGGCCAGGGGTATTGCAATTCCCGGAGCCACCGATGTGTCCATCCGCCAGGGCGAAGGCGTCGAAGGCACGGTTGAGGGTGTGAGGATCGCGCTGCTTAGCCCGCGCGCGTCTAAATTGCTCACACCCGAATCTCTCGCCCTGATTGACGCCCTCGAACGGGAGGGCAAGACCATTGCCGTCCTGTTCGCTGACGACAAATACGTCGGTACCATTGCCAGCCGTGACGAACCGCGAACCGATGCCAAGCCTGCTATCGCGGCACTTGCGGCACTCGGCATCAAAACGCTGATGCTTAGCGGCGACAATCAGCGCACTGCGTCAGCGGTGGCTGCTCCGCTCGGAATGGTGGCCGAAGGCGAACTCATGCCTGCCGACAAACTTGCCCGGATCGCGGCATTGAAGGCTGAAGCACCGATCCTGATGGTTGGCGACGGGGTCAACGATGCGCCTGCGCTGGCGACAGCCTCGCTCGGGCTGGCGATGGGCGGCGGAACGGACGTGGCCATCGAAACTGCCGACGTTGGTCTGCTTAGAGACAGACTGCTGGGAGTCCCGGATGCGATCCGGCTGGCGCGCCAGACCCGCCGCACGATCATCATCAATATCGTTCTCGCGGTAGGGCTGAAGCTGGTTTTTCTTGTCCTTGCCATTTTCGGCATCACCAATTTGTGGACGGCGATCATTGCGGACACTGGCGCGACGATTCTCGTGACCATCAACGCGCTCTTGCTGTTTTGGACATTCAAACCGGCGCACGACCCAGGCTCGTCTGCGTCGGATTGGAAATCCTAGAACTGGCGCCCCGACAATTTTCGGACACTGCTTCCCGCCAGTCGGGCGAGGCCCGGCACTGGTTGGACCAACTGCTGAACCGAAGCGATCGATTCAACTGCGTCGCCCGTCTAGACATTCAGCAGCGCGGTTGAAGCAGGCCATTGCTTATCCAGTACGGCAGCGAACGCCGCCGGTATTGCGCGGCGAAGGGATGAGTGCGGCCTCTCCCGGTTGTAGTCTTTCACCCAGACGGCGATCTCGATCCGGGCATGGGCCAGACTCAGGAACAAGGTATCGGGTTGCGCTAATCCTGTCGCACCCGTAAACCCCGACCATGCCGTCATTCGCTGCATTTCGGATAAGCCGCTTTTGCGCCATGCTGTGCATGGCGTTGGCGCTTGTTTATGCAGGAGCGCTGACGTCGCAATTGGCTGACCAAGTCCAGCATTCCGGGACGCAAACAGACCATCACGACCATCTGGTTTTCAGCGATGGCTGGGCGATGGTCGGGGCGGACGATCATCATGCGGATGATGCAGACGCTGAAGATACAGATACCGTGCAGCCAGATCAACCTGACGCCGGTGGGCACCATCATCACAGTGACACCGGACCGAGCCTGATCCAGCCTTTGGCAGATGCTTTGCCACGTTTCGCCTATTACGCTGGTATGCGCGCGCCGCCGCGGGAACAGGCTGTGGTCGGCGTTGCTGTGCCCGGCCCCGAACGCCCTCCCAAGCTGGCTATCCTGACCGCCTGAGCCTCCCGCACTGCTGCGCATGTGCGGGGGTAGTACCACGCTTGCCAGCGAGGCTTTTCGTCATGTTTTCCTATATCCGCGCATGCTTCGGCGCGCGCGCTGCCCGCAAGATAATGCTCTTGCAGGCAGCCACAGCCGCTTTGATGGCGCAGCCCGCATTTGCTCAGGAATTAACCCTGGACGATGCAATCCGCCGAGTGCTTGACGCCGCCCCCCAAACCGCTGCGGTCGCCGCGCAAATGGAAGCGCTTGAGGCCAATCGCGATGCTGTCGGCTTGCGGCCGCGGCCCAATATTGAGGTGATGACCGAAAATTTCGGCCCTCCGATTGGCGATCTCTACGATCAGTTCCAGATCACCGCGACGTATAGCCAGCAGATCGAACGTGGCGGCAAACGCGACGCCCGAATCGCGCTGGCGGAACGCCAGATTGATGTGGTGGGGGCGCAGTCACTTACCCAGCGGCTCGATCTCATTGCCGGGGTGCAACTGGCCTATGTCGAAGTGCAGGCAGCAGAGGCAGAAATCGCGGTCATGCAGCGCCGCCTTGCGACCGCGCGCGATTTTGAAACCGAAGTTGCCCGCCGCGTGGCATCAGCGCGCGATCCGATCTTCGCCGGAACCCGCGCCAGCAACGCCGTGGCCGAAGCCGAGGTCGATCTTGAACTTGCCGTTCACGCGCGTGATGCGGCGCTGGTGCGGCTAAGCCTGTGGTGGGGCGGACCGGCAGAAGGTGTGGTCGTGCCACTGGGCATGTTCCTGAATTTTGCGCCGGTGGCAGGCCCGGTCGAGCCAGCGGCAGCAGATGTTGGCATCTATCAGGCGAGAGGCGCGCAGGCTGATGCGGCCATTGCGGTAGAGCAGGCCAATTCCACCCGCGACCTGACAATCTCTGGCGGACCGCGCGTAATCGGCAGCGGCGATTTCGGCCTCGTGGCGGGGGTATCCGTGCCACTGGGCGGAAGGCGGTTGAACGAAGCGCGTGTCCGACAGGCGCAGGCAGAGAGGCGGCGGGTGGATGCCGAGCGAGAGGTGCAATTGTTCCAGTTGCGCCGGGCGCTGGCGCTGGCAGCGGAGAAGGTCGAGCAAGCCCGTCACGAGGCTGAAGCGATCCAGGAACGGGTGCTGCCCGGCGCTGAACAGGCCTTGCGCGAAGTGCGGATCGGCTATGATCGCGGCTTCTTCAGCTTTGCCGATGTTGCCGCAGCGCAAACCGCCGTCACCAATGCCGCATCGCGCACAGTTGATGCGGCCCGCGAATACCATGAAGCAACGGTTGAACTGGACCGCCTGACTGGCCGTTTCACCGCTTTGGCCCAGGAGGCTTCCCAATGAAAACTATGCAACTGGCGCTTGCCGCGCTGTTCCTCGTGCCTCTTGCCGCCTGTGGGGGCGGCGATGCGCCTGCTGAGGGTGAAGCCGCCGCCGAAGGCGCTCCCGCAGCGGATTACGAGCGCGGGCCGCATAATGGGCGGATGCTGCGCGATGGTGATTTCGCGATTGAAGTGACCATTTTTGAAGATGGCGTGCCGCCGGAATACCGGATGTATGCTTACCGGGATGACCAGCCAATATCGCCGGGCGAAGTGGAACTCAGAGTCCAGTTGAAGCGGCTGGATGGCGAGGTGAACAATTTCCGGTTCGCAGCGCAGGAAGGCTATCTGCGCGGCGACGGGGTGGTGATCGAGCCGCACAGCTTCGACGTTACCGTTGCCGCCACCGAGGGTGGGCGGCGGCACCGTTGGGAGTTTGCCTCCTACGAAGGCCGCGTTACCTTCCCGGCAGAAGCTGCTGAAGCAGCGGGCATCAAGGTCGAACGCGTCGGCCCGGCCAGCCTGTCCGAAACTATCGAAATTATCGGCTATGTCGAACTGGAGCCTTCCGCCACATCGAATGTCGGCGCGAGATTTCCCGGCCGCGTCGTTAGTGCCGGGCCGAATGTCGGTGATTTCGTGCGCGCAGGCCAAGTGCTGGCGCGGGTCGAAAGCAGCGAGAGCATGCAGATATATGCGATCACTGCGCCCGTCAGCGGGGTGATAACCGAAAGGCTCACCAATGTCGGTGATGTTGCCGGGGCAGGTCCGATCTATGTGATTTCCGACCCCAACCGGACCCGTGCGGTGTTCCCGATCTTCCCGCGCGATATGGAGAGGGTGCGGGCCGGACAGGAAATCCAGCTTGGCCTGCTCGAAGGTGATCGCTCGGTTACTTCGCGTATTGCCAACTTCCTCCCCGGTGCCGATCAGGCAACCGGCGCGCTGCTAGCGCGCGCGGCGCTCCCCAATCGCGACGGATTCTGGCGGCCCGGAATGCGGGTGCGCGGGGTGGTCACCATCCAGAGCAGGCAGGTGCCGCTGGCAGTGCGGACCGAGGCCTTGCAGGCGTTCCGCGATTTCACCGTCGTGTTCGCGCAGGTCGGCAACACTTATGAAGTGCGGATGCTCGAACTGGGCACGCGCGGGCCGGAATGGACCGAGGTGCTGGGCGGGATCAAGCCGGCCCAAGCCTATGTCACGGCGGGCAGCTACGTCATCAAAGCCGACATTGAAAAAGCTGGCGCAAGCCATGACCATTGAGGAGCGACACCATGCTTGAGAATATCATCAAGCTGTCGATCCGGCAGCGGTGGACAGTGATTGTGGCTGCGCTCCTGCTGGCAGGCTTGGGCGTATACAATTTCGGGCGACTCAAGATCGACGCTGTCCCCGATATTACGAACGTGCAGGTGCAGGTAAACACCCCTGCGCCGGGCTTTTCGCCGTTGGAGGCGGAGCAGAGGATCACGCTCCCGATTGAAACTGCGTTGGCGGGCCTGCCGGGCCTCGATTACACCCGCTCGGTCTCACGCGCGGGGCTAAGCCAGGTCACCGTGGTATTCGACGATGGGACCGATATATATTTCGCCCGGCAACTGGTGAACGAACGTCTGCAAGGCGTTCGCGCCAATCTGCCCCCCGGCATGGAATCCGCCCTTGGCCCGATTGCCACCGGGCTAGGCGAAATCTTCATGTATACGCTGGAGGCGACACCCGGCGCGCTGAAGGATGATGGCGCTCCCTATACCGCCGAGGATTTGCGCACTTTGCACGACTGGGTGGTGCGCCCGCAATTGCGCAATGTGCCCGGTGTTACCGAGGTCAACTCAGTCGGCGGGTATCGCCGCCAATATGTGATTTCGCCAATCCCCGCGCGACTTTCGGGCTTCGGATTGACCGTGGCTGATCTGACGCAGGCGCTGGAGAGCAACAATGCCAGCGTCGGTGCTGGCTACGTCGAGCGCTCAGGCTCGCAATCGGTCATTCGCGTTCCGGGCAATGCGACCGGCGAAGCGGACCTTGCGGGCATCATCGTCGCTTACCGCGCGGGCACGCCGGTGCGGATTGCCGACGTGGCGGACGTGTCGATCGGCTCCGAAATCCGCCAGGGCGCTGCCACCAAGGATGGGCGCGAGGTGGTGCTTGGCACGATCTATATGCTGGTCGGCGAAAACCCGCGCAATGTCAGCGTGGCGGTGGCCGAACAACTGGCCACGGTAAACCAGTCGCTTCCAACCGGGGTATCGGCAGTGACGGTCTATGACCGCTCGGTGCTGGTCGAAGCGACCATCGGCACGGTCGAAAAGAACCTCGCCGAAGGCGCGCTGCTGGTGATCGTGGTGCTGTTCCTGCTGCTCGGCAATATCCGCGCGGCGCTGATTACCGCGGCGGTCATTCCGATCACGTTCCTGATGACGATTACCGGGATGGTTGAAGCCGACCTGTCGGGCAATCTCATGAGCCTTGGCGCGCTCGATTTCGGCCTGATTGTCGATGGCGCGGTCATTATCGTGGAGAATTGCCTTAGGCGCTTTGGGGAGTCTCAGCACGCCTTGGGTAGGCTGCTAAACCGCGAGGAACGGTTCAAGCTGGCGGCCAAGGCTTCGGCGGAAGTGGTAAGGCCAAGCTTATTCGGCATCGCGATCATCACCATCGTTTATCTGCCGATCTTCGCGCTTACCGGAGTTGAAGGCAAAACCTTCCACCCGATGGCAATCACGGTGGTTCTGGCGCTCACCGCTGCGGCCTTGCTGTCGCTCACGCTTGTGCCCGCTGCGGTGGCAACGTTCGTCACCGGCAAGGTCGAGGAGAAGGAAAGCCGGGCGATGCGCGCGGCCAACCGCGCCTATGCTCCATTGCTCAATTGGGCTTTGCGTGCGCGCGTTACCGTGCTGGTGCTGGCAGGTGCGCTGGTCGTGCTAAGCGGGGTGGCGGCAACGCGGCTCGGTTCGGAGTTCATCCCCAACCTTGATGAAGGCGACATTGCGCTGCACGCTTTGCGCATTCCCGGCACCAGTCTGACACAGGCGGTGCAGATGCAGGCGGCGCTGGAAAACCGGATCAAGCAATTCCCCGAAGTCAATCTGGTGTTCGCCAAGATCGGCACCGCCGATGTTGCGACGGATGCAGTGCCGCCAAGCGTCGCCGATACGTTTATCATCATGAAACCGCGCGACGCATGGCCCGATCCACGCAAGCCAAAGGCGCAATTGGTGGCTGAAATGAACGAGGCGATCCAGCGCGACGTGCCGGGGTCGCGCTACGAGTTTATTCAGCCGATCCAGATGCGCTTCAACGAGTTGATCGCAGGTGTCCGCTCGGATGTGGCGATCAAGATTGTTGGCGATGATCTAGATGAACTGGCGGCAGCGGCGGACCGGGTGGTGGGGATCGTGTCGCAGATCGACGGCGCGCAGGATGTGCAGGCCGAACAGGTCACCGGCCTACCGTTCGTGGAGATCATTCCTGATCGCGCGCGGCTGAGCCAGCTTGGCCTGAACGTCAGTGCGGTTCAGGAAGTGGTCGCAGCGGCCACTGCCGGTGCCAATGCCGGGCAAGTGTTTGAAGGTGATCGGCGGTTCGATATTGTCGTGCGCCTGTCGGAAGAATTGCGGCAAGACCGGACGGTGCTCGAACGCCTGCCGATCCCGCTGCCCGGCGGTGGGGGCGATATGGGCTTCGGCATGGTGCAGACCGTGCCGCTGTCTGAAGTGGCTACCATCTCGGACATTACCGGCCCCAACCAGATCAGCCGCGAGAACGGCAAGCGGCGTGCCGTGGTCACGGTCAATGTGCGCGAGCGCGATCTGGGATCGTTCATTGCCGAAGTGCAGGACACCGTCGCCCGCGATGCCGAACTGCCCGAAGGCTACTGGATCGAATACGGCGGCACGTTCGAGCAACTGGAGTCGGCCACGCAGCGGTTGCAGATCGTTGTCCCGCTCACATTGGGGCTGATCCTTGCGCTGCTGTTCGTGTTGTTCGGTTCGATGCGTGATGCGATCATCGTGTTTTCCGGCGTGCCGCTGGCGCTAACTGGAGGGGTGGCGGCATTGCTGCTGCGCGGGATTCCGTTCTCGATCTCGGCCGGGGTGGGCTTCATCGCGCTCTCGGGCGTGGCGGTGCTCAACGGGGTGGTGATGCTCAGCTTCATCAAGCAATTGCGAGAGGAAGGCCGGACCATCGAGGACGCTGTCCGCGAAGGCGCGCTTACCCGGTTGCGGCCAGTGCTGATGACTGCGCTGGTGGCCTCGCTCGGCTTTGTGCCGATGGCGCTCAATGTGGGGATCGGTTCCGAAGTGCAGCGGCCGTTGGCCAGCGTGGTGATCGGCGGGATTGTCTCGTCCACCATCCTGACGCTGGTGGTGCTGCCTGCGCTTTACGGCCTGATCCACCGCCAAAAGAACGGCCCACAGACGGCCGCAGACTCTAATCCGCGCGTCGGCTGGCTGGCCCGGTTTCGCCGCCGTCCCGCCCCGCAGTTATGAGGAAACCAGACCATGCTGGGTAAATTTTCGCGACCTTCTCCGGCCTTGAAGCGATGGGCCATTCTTGCGTTGACCTGCCTGGCGCTGCTGATGCTCGCATCGGTGGACGCCTATGCCCATAATGTCGCCGAAGGAGACAAGGGCTATATCCAGGAAAGCAGCGGAGTGCTGTTCTTCCCGTTCGTATATCTGGGGGCCAAACATATGGTCACCGGATACGACCATCTGCTGTTCCTGTTCGGAGTGATCTTCTTCCTTTACCGGATGAAGGACATTGGCATTTACGTCACGCTGTTCGCCATCGGCCATTCCACCACCATGCTTTTTGGCGTGCTGACCGGGATCAGCGCCAATGCGTTCGTGATCGATGCGATCATCGGCCTGTCGGTGGTTTACAAGGCGCTCGACAATCTCGGTGCGTTCCAGCGCTGGTTCGGGTTCCAGCCGAACACGAAGGCGGCCACACTGGTGTTCGGATTCTTCCACGGGTTTGGTCTCGCGACCAAGATCCTCGAGTTCCAGATCGCGCGGGATGGCCTGATCCCCAATCTGCTCGCGTTCAACATCGGGGTTGAGATCGGGCAATTGCTCGCGCTGGCTGCGATACTGATCGTGATGGGCTTCTGGCGGCGCACCCCCAGTTTCATGCGCCATGCCTTCGCCGCCAACACCCTGCTGATGACCGCCGGGTTCGTGCTGGTCGGTTACCAAGCGGCCGGTTTTGCCGCCAGCTAATCCCCAATTCGAAGGAGCTACCCATGTTCAATTCCCAACGTCCGCAGCTTGAAGACCTGCCCACCACCCGCCAATTGCTCGGCGCTACCGTGTTTGCCGTGGCTGCCTCTGCCGTAATCCTGACCACGATCGTCTTACCGTCCGAATATGGGGTTGATCCCACGGGCGTAGGCCGCGCGTTCGGCCTGACGCAGATGGGCGAGATCAAGGATCAACTGGCTGAGGAAGCCGCGATTGACGCGGCTGCCGTTGCCGCCGCTCCTGCCCCCGTTGAAGCTGTTGTCGTCGCTCAGGCGCGGCCCGATACACCGGCACCGGCAGGGCAATCCGAAACCATGCAATTGACCTTGGCTCCTGGCGAAGGTGCGGAGATCAAGGCGGTGATGGAGGAAGGTGCCAGCGTGAACTTCGACTGGTCGGTGGCAGGTGGCCATGTCAATTATGATACCCACGCCGACGCGCCAGGGATCTCGTATCATGGGTATGGCAAGGGCCAGCAATCGACCGGCCAGCAAGGCGAACTGGTTGCCGCCTTTGACGGCCATCATGGCTGGTTCTGGCGCAACCGCTCGGCGGGGACCGTCACCGTAACGCTGCGCGTCGATGGGGCGTTCAGCGAACTGCGCCGGGTGGTCTGACGCACATGTTCACAATTCTTGCCAATCGCACCTATCGCCACCTGTTCCTGGCGCAAGTCATTGCCCTTATCGGCACCGGCCTCGCAACCGTAGCGCTGGGGTTGCTGGCATTCGACATTGCCGGGGCAGACAGCGGCGCGGTTTTGGGCACCGCAATGGCGATCAAAATGATTGCCTATATCGGCGTTGCGCCGGTGGTTGGCGCCTATGCCTCGCGGCTGCCACGGCGGGCGTTTTTGGTCGCGATGGATGTGGTTCGCGGACTGGTCGCGCTGGCATTGCCGTTCGTCGATCAGGTCTGGCAGATTTACGTACTGATATTTGTGCTTCAGTCAGCCTCAGCGGGTTTCACTCCGACATTCCAGGCGACGATCCCCGATATCCTGCCCGAGGAAAAGGATTACACGAGAGCGCTTTCGCTCTCGCGGCTGGCCTATGATCTGGAAAGCCTGCTTAGCCCGATGCTCGCCGCCGCATTGCTCACGCTGGTCAACTTCCACTGGCTGTTTGGCGGAACATCTGTTGGCTTTGCTGTTTCCGCCTTGTTGGTAATTTCGGTTGCCTTGCCACGTTCGACTGCTGTGGCTCCAGTGGGCGGCATCTGGGCCCGGACCACGATCGGCGCGCGTATTTACCTCAAGACGCCGCGCTTGCGAGGGTTGCTGGCCATTACCCTCGCGGCAGCGGCAGCCAGTGCGATGGTGATCGTCAACACCCCCGTGCTGGTGCGGGCCGCACTGGGTCTCGGTCAACGCGAGGTTGCGCTGACGCTAGCGGCCTTTGGCGGTGGCTCGATGCTCTGCGCGTTGGCGTTGCCTCGTTTGCTTGACCGGGTTTCCGACCGAAAGATCATGCTGGCGGGCGCGGCACTGCTGTTGCTGGTCCTGGTATTGCTTGCCGCATTCTGGGGCATGCATACCGAGCCCAATTTCTGGGTCTTCATGCTGGCTGCGTGGTTACTGCTGGGTATCGGCTATTCCGCCACCGTCACGCCCGGTGGACGATTGTTGAGAAAATCATCCGGTAGTGAAAACCGGCCGGCTCTTTTTGCCGCCCAGTTCGCCCTCAGCCACGTGTGCTGGTTGATTGCCTATCCGCTGGCCGGGCAGGTTGGCGCATTGGCGGGATTTGGAGCAGCCTTTGCCGTGAGCGCAGTGTTGGCTGCAGCTGGCACGATTATCGCGTTGCTGATTTGGCCCGCCGCCGACATCGATCTGGTTGAACACAGCCACGATGATTTGCCGGCCGATCATCCGCATCTCGTGAACGAACACACAAACGGCTCGCCAGGACACGCATTTGTGATTGATGACCTTCATCCACGTTGGCCGGATCGCTGAGCGGCTTCACGCCCCTTCGGGCGGACGGCGACGATGTAACGTCAGCGATAACCGTAATTAACCTAGATTACACTGGTCTAAGGGCCAACACAGACCACACCTTGACCACGGAGATAGCAATGAAAATGAAGCTTGCCGCAGCGCTCTTCGGAGCCGCGCTGCTCTCCGGGTGCGACCAAGGACCGCCACCAGTCGGGATCAAGGAACTGATGGCCAATCAGGTCCAGCCGACTGCGCAGAACTATTGGGATTCAGTCCGGTTTGTCAGCGACGAAACAGGCTCTCACGATTTCCTGCCGGAAACGGACGCAGACTGGGAGAAGACCCGGATGGCCGCGGTGGACTTGCAAAGGATGGGCGAGCTGTTGATGACAGAGCCCTATACCGAGGGGCGCGGCGAGGACTGGAATCAGTTTGCCCAAGGGCTCATCGATGTTGCCAAGCAGGCGGAAGTCGCTGCACAGCACAAGAACGTGGACGAAGTCTTCGAAGTCGGAGGGACCATCTACAGCGTCTGCTCGGCCTGCCACCAAGCCAACCCAGCTGCCGCTGGAGAAGCGCCCGAAGCTAGCCCGTCGAACGGAGCAGCGGCATGATGCAACTCACCGCACGCGCACAGAGCCTGCTGCTTGCAGCATCACTCTTCTTCTGGTCATTCGCGGCGGCCGCCCACGACGTGGCGGAAGGCGACAAGGCCTTCGTCCAGTCGATCGACGGTCCGGCTTTCATTCCCTTCATGTATCTTGGCGCCAAGCATATGGTCACGGGGTACGATCACATCCTGTTCCTGATTGGTGTGGTATTCTTCCTCTACCGGTTGAAGGACGTGGTCCTCTACGTCTCGATGTTCACCATCGGGCATTCGACGACGCTGCTCCTCGGAACATATTTCGATTGGGGCGCGAACTCGTACCTGGTCGATGCGATCATCGGTCTCTCGGTGGTCTACAAGGGCTTCGAGAATGTTGGTGGCTTCAAGAAGCTCGGTATCAACATCAACACCAAACTTGCCGTGCTGCTGTTCGGCCTGTGCCACGGCATGGGCTTGGCGACGAAGCTGCAGGACCTGTCGATGTCCAGGAACGGACTGCTCGGAAACCTCATCGGGTTTAACATCGGGGTCGAGGTCGGACAGGTCATTGTGCTGTTCCTGGTGGTCTCGCTCCTCAATTTGTGGCGCGGCAGCGCCAGCTTCGTGCGCGGCGCCTTCTCAGCCAACATGGCCCTGATCGTCGCCGGGCTGTTTCTGACCGGCTATCAGCTTACGAGGTACTTCGCGTCATGACTGATGCTATTGCTCCCATCGCACACGTCCGCCCATCTAAGCGCAGCATCCTGATCGGAACGACAGCAGCACTTGTCGCTGGCGCTGTACTGATCGTGGTTGCCGTTCTTCCTGCCGAATTCGGCATCGACCCGACCGGCTTCGGAAAAGCCACCGGTCTTACGGAAATCGCTAACCCGGTGGGCAACCCCTACCTCGCCAAGGGACTTTTGCGGCAGGGTGTTTTCACAGTGAGCGATACCGCGCCGACACCCGAGCCCGGTGCCAGCGATCACTGGGAGTTCGAGCTTGGTCCCTTCGAGGGGATCGAGCTCAAATATGTGGTCGCGCAAGGCCAGCCAATGACCTTCTTCTGGTCGGCAAATGGCCCGCTCGATTATGACATGCACGCGCACCCATTCGAAGGCGGGACGGAACTGACGGAAAGCTACAGCATCGAAAGTGCAGACCATCTCGGAGGCCGGTATGTTGCACCATTCACCGGCATTCACGGCTGGTATTGGCAGAACCGGACGTTGGATCGGGTTCAGCTGACGCTCGACGCGTCCGGCGCAATGACGGGATCGAAGATTTTCGATCCATCCGGCGAGCACGATCGGTCGCTGACACCAGCAGTGGAGTGATTGGCTGGTAACCGGCAGATAGGAGCACCAGCGCAGGCCGTGGATGTCTAGAATTCACGTTGGCCGATCTTAGCCTGCTCCCGCTCATCGGTAAGGGAGGGCGGGTTTTCTCGGGCGAGGAGCGAGGAAGGCGAAGCAAGTCTTAAATCGCCGCGCGAAAAGCAGATCACAACAAGTCAGACCTCATGAATGGTCTGGGAAGGGGCAGCCTGCTGGCGAATCGTCAAAATGAGAGCGGCGATGGCGAGCCCCAGTACCAGTGACGCCCCGACCCGGCTTAGTTCTAGTCCGCCATTCGCCAGCGGCTTGTCGAGGAAATCGCCGACCACTGCACCAAGCGGGCGAGTCAGGATAAACGCGGCCCAAAACAACGCCACGCGGCTGATAGCCGTGCGATAGTAGCCCAGAGCGATCAGCGCCAATAGTCCGCCAAAAATCAAGGCAGATCCCAGATAACCAAGGGGGCCGTCGGCAATCCAGTCACCAAGCGCGGTCCCGAGCGTTTGTGAAAAAGTGATGGTCAGCCAATAGTAGAGCTCGGCCTTGGGCTCATGCACCGAGTTGACCGATATCGTACCCAGCGAGCGGTGCCAGACGAGCAGCGACAGCAACACCGATCCCAGCAGCAACATCGATCCGCCGGGATATCCGATGCCGAGCGATCGCGTGGCAAAGTCCGCCATAGTGGTGCCTGCGGTGGTCGAGGCGATGATCGTTATCCAGTAAAGCCAGGGATTGAAATGCTTCGCGCGGATTTGCACGAACACAAGCACGGCGAGGATGGACGCAAAAATCAAGGTGCCGACGAAATAGCCACCTTGCCAGAAGGAAGCCGGAGCCTGGGCTGTGGTCTCGCCGAGCCACGACATAGAAACGCTGTCGCCTGCGGTTTCGCCAAATGTGGTCGCCAGAATCTTGATGATCCAGAAGCCCAGCGATACCGCTGGAACCTTGGCCAGGGTCGATTTCAGTTCGTCTTTCACGGCTCTTCTCCACGACAACAAGCACCTTGTGGCGGCTAGGCCCGGCGCGAAGACCTGACTATAAGCAGGCGCTCAAATCAGCTTAAATAAGCGAAAATCTATGCAGAGAGTTCGATCTGAGAATTCCGACAGAGCGCGAAAACTGGCCGATCGACGAATGGTGGTTCCGGTTTCGATCATGTTGTTGCAACTGCTTGCAGCCATATTTTTCGTTGCTGACGGAATCGAAGACCAGTTCGCTCTAGCAAGCCAGGGCTTCAGTCTCGACTTGCTGATGGAATGCCTCATTGCGGTTGCTCTGCTGGCCGGGGTCATCGTCAGTCTGCGCTATATCCTTCGGGTGAATCGCGAAATGCTTCGTCAAGAGCAAGCGCTGGCCAGTGCAAGAGGCGCGCTGGCGGAACATATCGCCCACCAGTTTCAGAAATGGGGGCTGACACCCGGCGAGGCCGAAGTAGCCTTGTTTGCTTTGAAGGGCTGCGATGTCGCCGAAATAGCGCTGCTTCGCGGTGCAGCTGCTGGCACGATACGGTCCCAACTTAGCCAGATTTACGGGAAGGCTGGCGTCAGCAGCCAAGCGATGTTGGTTTCGCTGTTTATCGAGGATCTTTTGGATGTTGCTCCTTCAGGCGACGAAACCACGCGCTAAGGCTAATTCGCGCCGCCCTCGCTGTGGCCGACATGATTAGCATGGTCGCCTTCGGGTTGTGTAACGTCCTACATTTTCGCGGCTTCCGGTGAGCGATTGCGGCACGCTGCTCACCGCGAAGTGCTGCTATTTTTTGCTGGGACTAGCGCCACCCTTGAGAACATTCACAAACGGTGCGGTCGTCTCAGCCGGAGCCAGCCCAAGTAGACCGCCGTCACCGAGCTGATCAGTCCGGCAAGCGACATCAGCCAGATCAGCAATTCGCGCGCGGGGCTGGCTGCAAGCAGCAGGTTCAGATCCCAGCGATGGAAGAGATCGAACAACCAGCGATAGGTGCGGCGGCGGGCGTCGCTTTCACCCAGTAGCTCGCCCGTTGCAGGGTCGATGTGGACCCAGGTGGCTGCCTCATCACCATATCGGACCCGCAGAACGGGCAGCAGCGCTTCGCCATGGACGGCATACCAATAGGCATCCGGCTCGGTTAGTGTGTCGATGGCAACGATGGGTGCACTGGGGACCAGACGTGTTGCCGCCCGCTGGATTCGTTCCGCATCTGGTTGGACCGGCAGGAGTGTGCGGGCATCGAGCAACCGGTCATCTGCGCCTGGCCGCTGCACGCGCATGATTGGCGAATCAGCGGCAGCCATCAGCACCAGCCGATGCGCGCGAGGCTGGTTTTGCGCCAACTGCGTTAGGTCGGGTGCTGGCAGGGGGGCATCTCCGGCATAGGCCCGAACTGCCTCTGAACTGATCCCTTCGCTGGCGAACAGCCGGAAGGGATCGACCGAGAGCCAGCCGGAGAAAATCCACAGCACCAGAAACAGACTGGCGATCAGACCGGATACATGGTGCCACTTCATCCATCCGCGATAGGGCGTCATCCGACCACCCTTGAACCGTTTGCGACCCGGGCGAATGCGCATCAGTCCAATCCAGATGCCGGTAATGGCCCCAAGGATGCATGGGCCGGACGCCCACATTACCACCTGCCGCCACACTGGCTGATGTTCACGCAAAGCGCGCGGATAGAGCCAGTGTGGGACCGAGCCGAGCCAGTTCCAGAACCGTTCCCGCTGGAATGTGTCGAGGACGACTTCACCACTGGTGGAGGAGACATAGAGCACCTGGCCAAGGTCGCCTGCCAGTTCCACCTTCCATAGCGGACGGTGGGCATCGTATCCCTCTCCAACGGTCCACTGATCGGAGTGGATTGCACGGATCGCTGCGACAGGTGTCTTGGCAAAGCCAGCGGCAATGGCAGCGGCCTCTGCCCGATCCGCAGTCCCCGCCTTAAGCCCGCTACTTGCCCATAGCGTGAAGGGTTGGCCATCCCACGGGCTGACCCGCCACACGGGCCGGTCCCCGCGCATCTCCAGCGCCACTTCGCGGGTGCCGCTGGAAATAACTGGACTATGCGCCACGTGTTCCCAGGCGATGGGAGCAAGGCCGGCCAATTGCTCGTCCTCGTCCAGCGACGGGAACGGCACATACACCATCACCAGACCCGAGGCGAACCACAGGACGAACAGCAGGCAGGTGGCGATGCCAACCCAGCGATGGGTCAGATACAGCCAGCGTTTGATTTGGTGCCAGCCCACCGCCCGCTGCCGGTCAGAAGCTCGCGCGCAGCGTCACGTCCACCGATCGCGGACGCCCCAGAATCCACTGCTCGTCGGCATAGGTCGAAACCGCATAGTCTGCGTCGAACAGATTGTAGAGCCGCAGGTCGAGCGCAACGTTGTCCGTCAGGGCGTAGCTCGCGCCAAGGTCCACCACGGTATAGGCCGGGACGCGGAAATCATTTGCATTGTCGGTGAACCGGCGCCCGACATAGCGCAGATTGGCGCGGGCCGAGATGCGATCAGAATCGCTCCAGCGCAGTTCGACATTGGCGGCGGTTTCCGGAACGCCCGGCGGGGTCTTGTCCTCGAACCCGGCGAACTCGTCAAAATTGGCATCCAGCACTGTGCCATTGGCCGAAAAGCCGAAGCCTGCGGGTAAGGTCAGGTCCAGGCTCGCCTCGATCCCTTGCGAGGAGCGTTGCCCCACCTGATCAATCGCGCCGCCGGTCACGGTTTGCGTGAAGAGGTTCTGCTTGACCAGGCGGTATGCCGCCAGCGTGAAGCTGCCATTGCCGTCCATGAACAGGCCCTTCACACCGGCCTCATACTGAAAGCCATCGGCATAGGTCAGCTGGAACTGGCTGGCGGAACCGGAAAAAGTGGTCAGCGTGCCCAATGGATCAACTGCCGTGGCATATTGGGCATAAAGCGACAGGTTCTCGCTCGGCTGATACACCGCGCCTACGCGCCATGTGGTGCTGTTCAGTTTCTTGTAGGCCGTCGCCCCGCCGTTGAGCGCAGGGCTATCGCCGGTGATGACGCCACCTGTGTAGACCCAGTTCCAACGCCCGACCTTGTTTTCCTCATGGCGCAGGCCGCCGACAAGCGAGAACTGCTCGCTCAGCGCCAGCCGATCTTCGGCATAGAGCGCCCACGTGGTGGTGCGGGTGTGATAGCGCGGCAGCAGCCCGACAGTGTCGAGGAACAGTCCCGGATTGAAGCCGGTGAGGGCAACCTCGTCCTCCTGATAGTCGCTATCAAACTGGTGTGAGTAGTTGAGCGTGACCCGGCTGACATCGAAGCCAACCAGCAGGTCGTTGCTCATCGCTCCGCCAAGCTCGCTGGCCAAGGTTACATATCCCTGATCGCCATACTGGTCGACATCATGGATGATGCCGTAATTGTCGGCGCGGTAGATATTGCCCGGCGTCCCATAGCCAATGCCATTGGGACAATCGCCATCGGCAGCGATCCAGCAATAGGTTTCCAGATTGCGCCACTTGCGATCGCTGGTCAGCCAGTATGCGGTGTTGGAAAAGGCAATGTTATCGTTCGCTTGCCAGTCCGCCGTCAGCGCCAGCCGGTTATCGCGAAAACGCATGGTAGCATCGCCGACATTGTAGTTCTCATGCCGGATCGAGGTGTCGAGCTGCGAATTGATCAGCGGCGTGCCGAAATACTGCGTGGGATGTGTCAGGCCGTAATCATTGCGCAGGGTCAGGGTGAAATTCTCGGTTGGCGCGAATTCCAGCGCACCCGAAAGCGCCAGATTGTCACTATCACCGCGATCCACAAAACCGTCGGACTGGCGATAGCTGGCATCGGCGCGGAACGAGAGGGTCTGGCTGATCGGCCCGCCGACTCCGGCGGCAAGGTGGGCTGTGTCCTGCGACCCAAAGCCGACCTCGGCGTCGAATTCGAACCTTTCGGAATTAGGCGAACGAGGGATGACATTGACCACGCCGCCCATCGCGCCCTGACCGAACAGCACCGACGAAGGCCCGCTCAGCACTTCGATCCGCTCCACATTCCACGGATCGGACGGGAACGAGATCGAACCGTTATTGGGGAACAGCCGGACGCCGTTATACAGCTGCAACACCGATCCCTGCCCGCTGAACCCGCGCATGGCGAAGGACAAACCAGCATTGCCGGGGTTGCCATCATTGGTGATGCCCGGCGCGCGGGTTGCGGCATCCAGGATCGACATATCGCCGCGAGCGCGTAGATCGTCACCCGTGACGACGCTGACCGTGGCGGGCGTTTCCAGGAGCGTCAGGCCAAGGCGGCTGCCGGTAGGGCTTTCCTGCGTCAGCGTCTGCTCGCGTTCGGCGGTAACAAGAATGCTATCTTCCTCCGCTGCATTGTCCTGCGCGACAAGAGGGGCGGACATGGCCATGGAGATTGCAGCTAGGGAGACGCCACCTAGACGGAAAGTGTACGGACGCATTCGATTGATCCTCAGTCATACAGGCAGGACCAAGAGCATCCCCCCAATGCGAAAGCGGATGGATGTGTTCACGTGGCAGCAATAGGTAAATTACGGTTATTGCTTTCGATGTAACGGTTACATCGCGCCTAAATCAACGGTATTGCTTTTGATAAGGCATTGATAAAAAAGATATTTAAAGGATTATCTGAACGACCGACAGTGTGCGCTACAGAAAATTGCATTCGCTTGATCGCTCTATCCCCTCGCCAACGGCGGCTCCAATCAAGCGTGCTTGCAAATCAAGGAGTCATGTCAACCAGCGCGTCGGACTTGAGGCGATCGGTGCCAACAGAAGGGATTTTGGGTATTGCGTCGACTTCATAGCGTTCGAGCATTCGACAAGAGGCTTGGTTGAGTCCTTCCATCGCCTGCGACACGAGGGCGATTTTTTCCGAAGGTATGGCGCCCGATATGGCGCTCCCCCATTCCTCACCAACTAACGCCATCTGCAGATAGACTGCCTCACCTTCAGGCGAAAGCACGAGCGATTTAGCAACCGAACCGCGCGACTTTCTGCTGATCATCAAGCCGGTCTCTACAAGTGACTTTACTGTCCGGCTGACTTGCGCATTGTCCCGGTTCACCAGTGCTGCCAACTTGCCGACAGAGATCGGCGCATTCCTGGCCACATGCATCATCATTCGGTACTGCAGTTCGGTCATCCTGAAGCGATCACGATAGGTGGCGGTCCTGTATCGAACCACTGCCTCAGCAGCCAGGATGAGCTGGTCTGCGATATGCTCCGGGAATTGTCGAGACCCGACTGAGGGGTTTTCGGCTTGCATGGGTTCCTTCCTGCGCTCGGTTTCCCCCCAGCGAATTGGCTTACTTAGTCACGCTTATGAGGAGTGATTGATGCAGCGATAGGTAAATTACAGTTACGGTCGGCGTTACATCGTCGATTCCCGCCAAGCACGGGTCGGTAGAAATCTGCCAGCTGCGGAAGTGTATTCTGGGACGTCGGGCATCGACATCGCTCCGGTAAGGCAATGCGCGGAGGACAGCTTTTGCCCCCCGCGCACCTTGGTCGATGCTAGTTCGCGCCGCCCTCGCTGTGGCCGGCATGATCGGTATGGTCGCTTTCGGGCTGAGCGCCTTCCTCGGCACAGCAATCCATTTCGCCGTGTTCGCCTTCCTTGCAACAGCAGCACTCATGCTCGGGAGTGGTGGCTGTTTCATGCGCGAACGCGGCACTGGACATGGTGAGGGCAAGGGCACCCAGCAGATATGTGGTCTTCATCATTTATCTCCGTTTGTTGGTTGTGATCGAGTTGGAAACCGCCGCTCGCGGAGGCGGCGTGGGTGGCTCAATCAAGGCGCTTGTAAGATGGGTGACGGCGCGCGCAGCAGGACTAGAGGTCAGCTGAGGTCCTGGCTTTTGAAGTGCTGATAACTTTCCGAGTGAAAGAACGCAGGAATGGCAGGCAAGCGAGCGGGGATCCCCATGTCCCTCGTGTTGGGCCTGGCCTTCCCCTGTCAGGTCGGAACAATCTGCCATTGCTTTTACAATAGGCGGCGCAGCCTGCCCGGCGCACAGGGGGGCAGTGCCGAAGATCAGAGCGAGAGCCAGAAAAAGCAGCCTGAGCGCCTTCATTCACCCGCCCTCGTTCCACTCACGACCGACGTTGCGCCCAGAAATGCGCGGCCATCAAGGCGTGTCATGGTTGCGAAAGTCCAATCGATCAAGTTGCATTATTGACTGATACGCGCCGCCGGTCGCTGCCCCTCAAATTTTTGTGGCGAGACATTCCGCAAGCTGTCGCCGCATGCGGTAGAACCGAGTTTTGATAGACTTTTTGCTCACGCCGAGGGCACCGCCGCTTCTGTCTTTGTAAAACTCTCTCGACAGAATCTGCCGCAGCGTCGAAGCTGATCGGTCGCACGAAACAGACCGGCGATCTCTTAGAGCTCGCCGAAAAGATCGGGCGCTTCACATGCTCGCGCACTTTGTCCAGAACGTCGCGGAGCGCAGCACAGCCGGGCGCCAATCCCGCAGCCTGTCGATATGGTGTAGGCTAGTTCATGCGTGCGGTAATCACGGTCGCGGTACTGGTCATCGCCTGTCCCAGCGCACACGGCCTCGCCACCCCGCTTTCGATCACGGTCGGGGTCGGGCGAGGCGCGCAGGCAGATATCCTCCTTAAGAATGCCGAGGGGAAAGGGGTTTATAGGTTGGTGGTCGATAAAACCGGCACGCTCACCGCCGGTAAGCCCTTGGTGGTGGTGATCGAGATGGCCGAAGGGTTGTGCTGATGGTGCGACCGCGATCTTCCGCGGCATTGATGGCCGGCGAGAGATAATTGAGCGACAGTCCAACGAGCAACTTCGCTCGCAACACCCCAAGCTCTCCGCTCTCCGCGATCTACGCCACGAGTTGCGCCGAGTGTTCTTACGACGGACAACTTGTCCTCAGCGCGCGATTTCCAGCACCGGGGCAAATCCGCCCCCCGGTGTGCGCATGTTGGTCGTCTGTCCCCGGTACAGTCGCGCCGCCGTCAGAAGGACCGCTCCATCGTAGGTATACAGCCTGAAGTCTGCCTTCAGATCCAGCACCTCGCCATCGCGCTCGATACGTCGGATGCTTGGAGGCGCAAAGCTTTGCGCGATATAGTCTCCGGCAGTGATGTGCTCCCAGACCTTACGCGTCAGCTTTGCCCCGCTATAGGCAGCCTTGCTGCCGTAACCGCGGGCGGGTTTGAAGAAGAGATTGCGGCGATCGGCCCAGAGCGCGTCTGCATTCTCCGTGCTGACGAGTACTGTCCGCGGAATGGCGGCTTGGAGAACTCTTACTGTGTCTATGGGCAGGCCCCATCGGGTGAGCAGCTCTGTATCGGACAATAGTGAAAGATTGCGCTTGTCGGCATACAGCGCATGGACATGGGGGTTTGGCGTGACGACGACCAGATCCTGCAGATAAGCGCTTCGCAAGCCTGCATGATCGGGCTCCTCAAACGCGAAGTCGACCAGCCGGTTATAGACCAGATCAATATGAAGCCGGTCAAACGACAGTCCGGCAGCGGACCCTTTCAGTGCCTTAGGGTCGACCACCAAGGCTCGTATGCCGTGCCGTTCGAGAACCGCCTTGGCGAGCAGAAACTCGGGGTGAAGATATTGTGCATCAGGCTCGTCGTCGACAATCGCGATGACTGCCGGCTTTCCGGCGCGGCGCTGACGATGCCACTCGCTTGTAAACATGGCGACGATGCCAAGCTCAAAATCGTGGACGGTATGATCGGGATAGGTGGCCGTAGCCGTTTCGAAACAGCAGGCGCGCTGTGCGCTGGCGAGCGAGGCGTTAAGGAACGCACCGCCAGCATTGGTATTGACCTCGATCAGAACAGGGCCGGCTTCGGTCAGGTGAAAGTCGTAGCCCATCAACGCGCCTGCCGGACCGAAATCCGCAGCGGCGATGGTAGGCGCCCACTCGAGCACAGCGGCACGAAACGGCGACAGCGCGGCAGCCGTCTCAACTGCCGCGACAACCGTCTTCATCGCGATCATGGTTTCGGTTGCGAGAAAGACCGGCGAGTTTGCAAATAGATAAGGGTGTGAGGCGGCGAGTCTGATGCCAAATCCTTTGGAGCCGGTCTCGGCGTCGAGCTTTTGCGCAAGCTCTTCCCGGTCAAGCGTGATGCAAAAACACGCTGCGTTGGCTCGCAGGGCAACAATGCTTGGCTCACGCCCAATATTCATATCAGTTCGCCTTATCGCCGTTGAACCGGACCGGACATCAGCCATCGCCGTGTCGTCCAGCTTTCGTTTGAGCCCATGCTGTTGATCCATGCACCGGATTCAGGAACGAAAATGCCTTGATCGCTCCACAAGCTGGGTCATTTGTGTCGCGGCATGGATTGTCAGGGAATGCTGTCGGGCATCAGGTCGCGGTTTGATAAACTCCGCCATCTCCGCAACCAGTTCAAGCTGCTTGTCAGAAGCAGCGGACAGAAGGCTCAATACGACGTTTTCCAGGGCAATTACCCGAATGCGCAATTGGATCAGTTCGGCCTTCGAAGGCGCTGGAATGTCCCATTCATCGCATGCCGCCGCGAGGTTCTCCTGAGGTCCGCACGGGGTCGCACCGCCCTCATCGTCCCACCGCGACAGTGCACCGTCTCGATACTGATCCATTCGAGCTTCCTTTCAAGGAGCCATGAGGCGGGGCGACCCTGGCACGTAACCATGGCCGCCCGATTCCGAGTTTACTGATTTGACGGCATCATTTCGTGATGTGCGGCCATCTGACCCATCATGTCGTGCATCATCGCCATCTGTTCCTGACACGCCTGCATCATGGCGGAGTTGTGGCCTTGCATCATACTGGCCATCCGTGCCTGCATCATCTGGTGGTGCTCACCCATCAAGCGCTGGCGCTCGGCAGGATCGGTAGCAGCATGGGCCTGTTGCATAAGCGCGCGCATTTCCTCCATATTTTGCCTGTGCTGCTGCATCGCGTCGGAGCCCATCGTCATCCCAGCACCCTGATCAGGCTGGCCTGTTTCGGCAGAAGCCGCCCCGTGCTGGTGTTGCGCCTGCTGCGCCAAAGCGGGTGAAGCGGCGAGAACTGCGACGAGTGCCGTTGCGATAATAATATTTTTCATTTCCATTTCCTTTTTAGTTTTTTAGGTACTCACGAGTATTTTCCGGCATAGGCATTTTACTTGAACGGAATGAACATGAGAGAGTTCCGGCAAGTCGGCGGGTCCCCCGCGAGCGGCCTCACAAAGGCTCAGGTTCGCTCTCAATCTCGGCCTAGCCAGCTTGTCAGCCCATCGGCGATGCCATTCCAACGAAGGCGACGAGCGCCAAAACGCCGATGGCCAGCGACATCTCGGTTGCCAGGCTGCCGCGCAATGAAGCGAAAGCTTTTGCGCTGCTGTTGGATGCCATATCGGCTGTTCGGGACTCGTTTCTGCTGATCGCGGCGTTGCGCGCTGCGCACAAAAGCATGGCGGCGACCAATGCAAGTTTAGCGATCAGCAGCCATCCGTAGGTCGTGCCCATTACCTCGGCGCTTTTGCCCAGCCCGAAAATAAGGTGCGCGTTGATTAGTCCGGTGGCGGCGACAATCGCGACCAGGGCAATACCCAGCGGCGCGAAGCGGTGCATGGCCCCAAGCAATGGCAAGACCATATGGCTGTCTGGATTTCGGTGCGCCGCGAGAGTCAAATGAAGGAACCAACCGAGGGCTCCGACCCACAGTGCAGCGGCCAGCAGATGCAGCCCGTTGTTCAGCCGGTGGCCGAGCCCCGGCCAACCTTCGGTTGCGGCTGCATGGCCACTCCACGCCAGGGTCAGCAGGGCAAAGCCGTAAAATAGGACTGACGTCGATAATCGGCGTGGTGATGGCCAAAGAATGATTGTCAGCAGTGCCGAAGTCAGCAGCGCAATACGTGCGATGAAGGCCCAGCCCATGCTGGTCGACATCGTGATCGCTTCGATGGTTGCCCAGTCGAGCCTCCACACCGACTGCCCCATCATCGTTGCAATGCCGTCCAGCATCAATGCCACTGATACCAGCGGAGCGGTTACCGCAGCGACAACAAGAGCGCGGCCCCGGCCGGCGTCTGCCCCTAACGCAATCTGCCGCAATCCAAATTCGCGGAATGCGGACAGGCCGAACAGGCCCATGAGCAAAGCATAATGGAGAAATCGCAACCCTGGTTGCAGCAAATCCTCCACGGCCTGTTCAACTGACCGTAAAGCTGACCGTGCCGTTCATGCGGTGCCCGTCCACCCCGGCAGCCTGCCAGCGAACTTCGTAAGACCCGGCGCGTAGCGGTTGCCGGAGTGTGAGAGTGAGCGTCTTGTTGCCGTTTGACCACGCCGTTGTGAAATTGCGAATTGCGGTCGGGGTATGGTTCGCCATGCCTGGCATAGCGGTCATGATGATTGACGTGGCGGCTGTCGGAGGGAGCAGGGCTTCGTTGAAGGTGAGCGTTACAACGCGCGGACGCGCTACCGTTGCCCCTTGCGCGGGAGTGGAGGCGACCACGCGGGTATGAGCCGTTGCGACAGTTGGCATGGCGAGCGTGGTCAGGCTGATGGCAATGGCGGCCATAATTGAACGAAAATGCATGACTATTTCCTTCTTCAAAACCAGAAACGAATACCGGCGACGAAACTGGTGACACTGGGATCTTCGCCAGCCGCGCGCGCATAATCGGCGCTGTTGCCGACCCGCCAGCTTTGTTCGATGCCGATATAGGGCGCAAATTCGCGGATGATTTCGTAGCGCAGGCGGATGCCGACCTCGACCGTGTCCAGCCCCGCGCCGATGCCAAGTTGGGGCACGTCCTGCGCCGCCAGATTGAATTCGGCACGCGGCTGAAGGATTAGCCGCTGGGTGATCCGCTGATCCAGTTCGGCTTCGAACCGCGCGGTCAGGTCGCCCCGGTGCGACAGGAATACCGCAGCGTCGACCTCAAACATGTACGGAGCCAACCCCTGAATACCCAGAACGGCATGAGTTGTTTCGGGCCCAGCAAGGTCTTGCCGGACGCCTGCCTGAAGATCGAAAAATGGCCCGATTGCCCGCGAATAGAGCGCCTGGATTTCTGCATCCTCAACGCGTTCGCCGAAGCTGCCTTCACCCTCGCTCTTGAACCAGAACCGGCTGGTGGGTCCGCCGTAATACCCCTGAACGTCCCACAGATAGCCGTCCGCACCCTCGCGGGCCTGAAACTCGGCGCGATCGGCCTGAAACCAGAATAGCGGAAAATCGCCATGATGCCGCAGGTCCCCGCGCGAAGCGCGCATAGCATCGGCGCCCCAGATCGCGTCGGCGGCGCGCGGCGGGCCTCTGCCGGCTTCGGGCGGCGGCGGTGTCTCCATTTCCGGTCCCGGCGACGGCGACGCGGCTGCTGAATGGTCCATCGTGCTATGGTCCATGCCCTCCATCGCCTCCGGGTGGCCCGGCGGTGGGTCGGCCATGGGCATGGCATGCCCGGCATGAGGGTCCGCAGGCGCTGGCGTGGGCGTGGGCGCTGGCGTGGGCGCTGGGGCGGCCTGAGCCTGATGCGCAGAGTGATCCTGTGCCGCTGCCGGAGCAGCCAACAAGGCCAGCGCGAGCAACGGCAGACTAGCGGTGTGCAGGCGCATCATGCCGCGGCCTCCGGTCCGGCGACGGTGACAGCCTGCATCATCCCGCCATGCATGTGGTAGAGAAGGTGGCAGTGGAATGCCCAGTCGCCCGGCTCGTTTGCAGTCAGATCGAATTGGGCACTGGCCCCCGGCTGCACGACCATCGTGTTCTTCCGCGGTTGCAGCGCCGCCGACTGCCCATTGACCATCTCGAAGAACATCCCGTGCAGATGGATGGGATGGGCCATCATCGTGTTGTTAATCAGCTTCACCCGCACCCGCTCGTTCCAGGCAAAGTGGATCGGCACATCGGTGACAGCGGAATACATGCGCCCGTCGAACGACCACATATAGCGTTCCATATTGCCGGTCAGATGCAGTTCGAGCAGCCGTGAAGGCTCGCGCGTGTCAGTATTGGCGTCGCGCGCCACCAGCATCCGGTAATTGAGCACGCGATGCTCCACGTCGCGCAGGCCGAGGCCGGGGTCACCCATCTTGTCGACCGGAGTCATGGCGACCATGTCGATGCCCGGACCGATCTCTACATCGGGCGGCAGTAGCGAGGTGTCGCGCATATTCATGCCGGACATGGAATCCTGTGGTGGCGCATCTCCAGCAGGCATGGCACCTTGGCCCATCGCGCTGTGGTCCATCCCGGCCATCGCCATTCCGCCGCCACTCTCATGGCTCATGCCCATGTCGCCCATCGTCAGCAGCGGGGGATCGCGCAAGGCAGGCACCTCGGCGCGCGCGCCGGGGGTGCTCGCCAAAGTAGCCAGCGCCATGCCAGAGCGGTCGGTCGATTCGGCTACGATGCTGTAGGCGGATGCCGCACCTGGCTCGACGATCACATCATAGGTCTCGGCGGTGCCGATCTGCAATTCATCGACCTCGACCGGGCGCACCGCCTGTCCGTCGGTCGCCACCACGCTCATGGCGAGGCCGGGAATGCGGATGTTGAAGAAAGTCTGCGCCGATCCGTTGATGATCCGCAGCCGGACTCGCTCGCCCGCGCGGAACAGATATTCCAACCCCTCGTTTGGGCCGCGACCGTTGGCGAGGAAAGTGTAGGTTGGGGCGCCAATATCGGCAATGTCCGTCGGCATCATCCGCATCTCGGCCCACATTCGCCGTTCCTCGCTCGACATCGCGTAATCGTCGGTCCAGGTGGTCTGCTGGCGGTTGAAATAGCCTCCGCCGGTGCGCAGCCGATTCATGATGAAATGCGGATCGAGCGTGGTGAAATCACTCACCAGCAGGATGTAATCGCGATCAGCAACGATCCGATCGCCCCCGCGTGGCTCGATAATCATCGGCCCGTAATGGCCCGATTGTTCCTGCAAGCCCGAATGGCTGTGATACCAATAGGTGCCCGCCTGCCGGATCGGGAACTCATAGGCGAAAGTCTCACCCGGCTTGATGCCGGGGAAACTGATGCCGGGCACACCGTCATACTGGAATGGCAGCAGCAGGCCGTGCCAGTGGACCGAACTGTCCACGTCGAGCGTGTTGGTGACATTGAGGCAAACATTCTGCCCTTCGGTAAGGCGGATCAGCGGGCCGGGCACACTGCCGTTGACCGCAATGCCGGGGCCTCGCCTGCCCTCCACAATCCGGTGGCCGCTGCCGATGGAGAGATTGATCTCCTCACCCGATACCTCGTCAAAGCCCGCAGGGATCAGCGAATTGCCGCGCGGCAGGCTGCCACTATGGATGCTGTGCCCCTGCGCCCAAGCAGGCATGCTCGCTGCCAGTCCGGCCATTCCGAACATGCCAGCACTGGTGCCCAGAAAATTCCTGCGGTTTATGATCGGCATGTGCGGCTTTCGGTCTCTTTGATCCATGCTGCTATTACGCACGCGAACCGTTCAGCCCTCAAAATACGCGAATTTTTCTCTTAATTGTTTTCGCGCGCGATAGACGCGTGTTTCCACGGCCTTTTCGGAAATCTCCAGAAGTTCGGCTGCTTCCAGCAGGCTCCGCCCGTCAATTGCGACGAGCACGAGCGCTTCGCGCAAGCGAATGGGCAACCTCTCTATTCCGAGACGCAATCTCGCCAGCGCATCCCGGCTGATTGCAGCTGTTTCTGGGTCAGGCATCATATCGGGGAGGTCCCATCCATCGAGGATAGGAGTGATACCGATCAGGCTGGCCAATTTGCGGCGGCGGAGCCGGTCCCTGCACTTGTTGAGGGTGACCGTGGTTAGATACGGGCCGACCGCTCGCACGGGGTCCAGCCTCCGTCGAGCAATCCATACAGAAGCGAGAGCATCCTGCACCGCTTCCTCAGCCTCGGCGCTGGAGCTCAGCATACGCGCCGCAAGTGTTAGCAGCCGCGCGCTGTGCGGCGCGATAAGAGGCCCGAAAGCAGATTGATTACCTGCTCTGACGCGTTCGACCAGGATCCGGTCAGAATTGGCATTGCCCTCCGACACTCCCGATCATTCGCGCGGATCGCGGGTCAAGGCGGCGGAAACCTGCCGGTCAAATTCGCGCTGCTGTTCAGCATTGAGAATGCCCCGCATGGCAAAAACATGTTGCACCGTCGCTTTTTGCATGTCCCCCATCCGGGCATGAACCTGATCGATGGCTGCTGCTACTTCGGGACCGTATGCATGCTCCCGGTCCATCGCCTGAGCAAGTTGTCCATTGGCACCGCGCAAGGCAAGCTCGAGCCGCGCATTCTCCGCTGCAAAGGACTCTTCGAGTTCTTCCAGGCTCGCATCCTGCGAGATGGATAGCTGGAGTTCATGGTGGACGAAATCATGCAAGCCGCCAGAGGCCGATTCCTGCCTCCACCTGTCGGCAGCAACCGCTCCCAGGAACCCCGCAAGGCCTGCGAGCAATATCGCAATGACGATCTGATAATTCGCGAGCTTCATGGCGCGACGTGCAGCAACGCTGACGGAGCCAAACGATCCGCCGAGGAAATCTGCAACGAAGCCGGATTGGCCAGAATACCGGTCCCGTTGGTTCCAAAACCTGCACCTAGCCCGATAACGAACAGGCCGCAAAACAGCGCAAGTCGCTGGCGCCGGTCAGCTCGTTCCTGAAGTTGTCCGGCTCTTTGCCAGATACCGTAAGAAAACCCATCGGAAGGCGCAGTTTCTGCGGCCCTGGCCAGTGCCGCAAACGATGCGTCAAAATCGGGCTTGTTTTGCTTGGTCATCAAGATGGCTCCTCGTTACCCTTACGCACAATTCCATCCGATCCCTCAATTATTTTGAGGGACGAGGCTGCCCAGCACGTAACTGAGAGGAGGGGGTGCCTTTTGCCCGGTTCATTCCGTTATCGCCCCGGCCGGGCGTTGAGCCATTCGTTCGGTGTATAACAAAGACATCCTATTTTTTGGCAATAGTGGATGACCATAAGGAGCTTCGAAATGACAAGGGATAGCTTTCGACGGTTTGCTGTCAAATCCTCCGCTACCATTCTTGTCGCCCTGCTCGCGGCATGTTCGAATGTGGCCCAAGCAGTCACTTACACCATGTTTCGCGATCCTGACTGCGGCTGCTGCGAAGCTTGGGCTGCGCATATTGAGCAGAGCATGGAGGCAGAAGTTACGACGGTCGACAGTCCTGATATGGCCAAAATGAAGGCAGAGAACGGCGTGCCGCAAGAGCTGCGCTCATGTCACACGATGGTTGTCGACGGCTATGTCATTGAAGGCCACGTTCCTGCCGAAGCAATTGTCAGGTTGCTGCGCGAGCGGCCGGAAGGGGTAACCGGCCTGGCTGTTCCGGGCATGCCAATGGGGTCTCCCGGCATGGAGGCAGGCGGCAACGTCCAGCCCTATGCCGTGATAGCGTTCGGAGCCGAGGGGCAGGCTGTCTTTGCGAGATACCCGTAATCGGTTGCGACGCGTTAGCGTTGCTGAAAGGTGAGAACACAAGCTGTCCGCACCCCAACCAAGAGCAGAGACTGTCATCTCGCCGGTCGTATTTCGCGCTGCTTGCCGTGCCGCTCTATTATCTGTTTGGCGAAGGTCACAAATCATGAGCATCTATACCTGTCCGATGCATCCTGAAATTCAGCAGGACAAGCCGGGCAAATGCCCCAAATGCGGCATGAACCTCGTGCTGCAAAGCGAGGCTGATGAGGCCTCGGGCGAGCACGCGTGCTGCCACGGCGAAGACGGGCATCAACAGAAAAGCTCGGACACCGGCGAATATGACGGCGTTCCGCCCGGCTATGACGGGACGGTATATACCTGTCCGATGCATCCGCAGGTCCGGCAGACCAAAATGGGCTCCTGCCCGATCTGCGGCATGGGCCTGGAGCTGGAATCCGCCCACATGGCCGAAGACGGGCCCAATCCAGAGCTGATCGATTTTACACGGCGGTTCTGGGTCGGAACCGTACTCACGATCCCGCTGCTGATCCTGACAATGGGGCCGTATTTCGGCCTTGGCATTCGCGAAATAATTGGCGAGCGCACCACATTGTGGATCGAATTTGCGCTGGGCACGCCCGTGGTCCTGTGGTGCGGCTGGCCGTTCCTCGTGCGCGGGTGGAATTCGTTCCGGACGATGAACCTCAACATGTTCTCGCTGATCGGGATGGGGGTGATAGCCGCCTGGCTATTCAGTGTCGTGGCGATCCTTGCGCCCGACACCTTCCCCGATGGATTCCGTGATGCGCAAGGCAATGTCGGCGTCTATTTCGAAGCTGCAGCGGTAATCGTGACTCTGGTCCTGCTTGGTCAGGTCATGGAATTGCGGGCGCGCGAAGGAACCGGCAAGGCGATCCGCGCCCTGCTCGATCTGGCGGCAAAAAGCGCGCGGATCATCCGGGCGGACGGCTCCGAGGAAGAAATTGCACTCGAAGATGTTGTCGTCGGAGACCGGCTGCGGGTTCGCCCCGGTGACAAGGTGCCGGTTGACGGCGTGGTGCAAGACGGCCGCTCGTCGGTCGATGAAAGCATGATCAGTGGCGAGCCTGTACCGGTCGAAAAAGTCGCGGGTGATCAAGTGATCGGAGCGACGATCAACGGGACGGGCTCTCTGATCATCGATGCGACCCGGGTGGGTTCCGAGACCATGCTTGCGCAGATTGTCGGCATGGTGGCAGCAGCCCAGCGATCGCGCGCGCCGATCCAGAAATATGCCGACAAGGTTGCGGGCGTGTTTGTCCCGGTCGTGATTGGTATTGCCATGCTCGCCTTCACTGGTTGGGCAATCTGGGGACCGGCGCCGGCGCTGTCCTACGCACTGGTGGCGGCGGTGGCGGTGCTCATCATCGCCTGCCCCTGTGCGCTTGGTCTGGCGACGCCCATGTCGATCATGACCGCCACGGGGCGCGGTGCGCAGGTCGGCGTGCTGATCAAGAATGCCGAGGCGCTCGAACGGTTCGAGAAAATCGACACTCTCATCATCGACAAGACCGGCACCCTGACCGAAGGCAAACCGCGGCTGGTCGCGGTGATGCCCGAGGATGGCTTTGACGAGGCCGAAGTCCTGCGTTTGGCCGCTTCGCTCGAACGCGGGTCGGAACATCCGCTGGCGGAAGCCATCGTGCGCGGGGCCGAAGAGCGCGGTGTGGTGATAGACGAGGCGAGCGACTTCGAGGCGATTACCGGCAAAGGCGTGAAAGGCACAGTGGGCGGCCAGGCAGTGGCGCTCGGCAACATCGCCTTGGTCCGCGATCTTGGGCTTGAGGCAGAAGCGCTGACAGGCAGGGCCAATGCCCGGCGCGATGATGGCGAGACGGTGATGTTCGTGATGCTCGGCGGAAAGGTGGCGGGCCTGGTCAGCGTCGCCGATCCGATCAAAGAGACCACCCCTGCCGCGCTCAAGGAACTGCATGCGCTCGGTCTGCGGATCATCATGGCAACGGGCGATAATGAGCGCACCGCCAAGGCTGTCGCCGCGCGCCTTGGCATTGATGAAATCCGCGCCGATGTCCTGCCTGAGGACAAGGCCCGAATCATCCGCGAGCTACAGGCAGAAGGCGCGAAAGTAGCCATGGCGGGCGACGGGGTGAACGATGCCCCGGCTTTGGCCCAGGCCGATGTCGGCATCGCCATGGGCACCGGGGCTGATGTTGCCATTGAGAGCGCGGGTATCACGCTGGTCAAAGGCAATCTCGACGGCATCGTTCGCGCGCGGCGGCTTGCCCGCGCAACCATGGGGAATATCCGGCAAAACCTATTCTTCGCGTTGATCTACAATACCGCCGGGGTGCCAATTGCCGCAGGCGTACTTTTTCCTTTCTTTGGCATCCTTATCAGCCCGATGTTCGCCGCCTTCGCGATGAGCGCTTCGTCAATTTCGGTGGTGCTAAACTCGCTACGGCTGCGGACCGCAAAGGTATGACGGAGGCCCGGCACGAGGGTCATGTGGCGAAAGGCAACCACGACTGGAAACACGAGAGCAAGGGGCCGATAAGCCTCTCTGTCAGGGTCGCCATGGGCACCTGGGGCATGATCGGTGAGGGCGGGAGTTGCCGCTGGTCACCGCTGGAGCGGGCTGGTGAACCGGGCCAGATTGCTCGCAGTGTTCGCGCGTCGCCACACCGACAGTTACCTGTTGCTTCTGTTCCTTGTTTTTGCGCTCGGGATCACGGCGTTTTTGATGCTGGGAGAAGAAGTTCGAGAAGGCGAGATCTTTGCATTCGACGGCTGGCTGCTCCGGGCGCTGCGAGATCCGGCCAATCCGGCTATTCCGCTTGGGCCATCTTGGCTGCGTGGAGCAATGGTCGACATCACCGCCCTTGGAGGCACGGCGGTACTGACGCTGGTTACCATCGCCGTCACGGGATATCTTCTTGTCGCCAAACGCGCGAGTACCGCGCTTTTCGTGGTACTGGCGGTGACGGGCGGGGCGATGGCCGGCGTGCTCCTAAAACAATTGTTCTCACGAGCGAGGCCAGACTTGGTGCAGCACTTTGTTGATGTGGCGAACACCAGTTTCCCGAGCGGGCATGCGACGAACTCAGCGGTGACTTACCTAACATTGGGTGCCTTGCTTGCACGCACGCAAAAGGACCGATCGATCCGTATCTACCTCATTTGCTTGGCGGTGGTCCTGACCCTGACTATCGGCTCGTCGCGAGTATATTTGGGCGTGCATTGGCCGACCGACGTTATTGCCGGTTGGTGCGTGGGTAGCGCTTGGGCCATCCTCTGCTCGCTGACGGCACGGGCCTTGCAGCGGCGTCGAGCCTTAGAACCCGAAGGCGGGGCTGATCTGTCGGCGGATCGTCAAGAGAAGCGCGAAGTTTGATTAGTCCTTAGTTCTCTCAACGCCCTCATGTATCATTGCTGGCTGCCGTTCGAACCCTACGGGCGACGGCATCCCGTTCAAGACGTGCTTGCGTTTCGGGTTGTAGAACCTCTCGATGTAATCGAACACGTCCTACTGCGGTTCAAATGCCTGGATTCGGCAACCTGGCTAGCGTGGCCGGACACCAGCTGCGTGAGCGGCCGCTTCCAAGCATGCAGCAAATGAGGACTAACGCCGAGCCGCTGTGGTACCTTCGCTATCGGATAACCACGTTCGTTAATCTGCACCACCGTATCATGCTCGAATTCATCACTGAAATTGGGCTTCCCCATCATCGCCTCTTGTCCTCAAAATTAGGATCGAAGGCGTTCAGAATTCTAGGGGCTATTCAAAGACGATCACCCCAGCATCAAAAAATCTGCCCAGTCTTTCATGAGCAACTTACGCTTGTCGAGGTAGTCAGTGCGACGATATGCGGCCTCAACCCTGTTGGCGACCGTGTGCGCGAGTGCTGCCTCAGCCACCTCGCCGGGGAAGCTTGACCGTTCTGCAGCCCAGTCACGGAACGAAGAGCGAAAGCCATGCACCGTGAACGGCAACTCGGCACATCGCATCACCTTGAGCAGCGTCATGTCCGACAGCGGGCGTAGGACATTTCGACCTGGGAATACCAGGTCGCTACATTCGGCATAAAAGGGACGTGCCTGCTCAAGAACGTCAAGCGCAGCAGCAGTTAATGGCACGGTGTGCTTTTTCCCAACCTTCATGCGGTCTGCGGGCACTGTCCACAACTTGCTTTCAAGATCGATCTCGGACCATTTGGCTCCGCGCACCTCGCCTGACCGGGCAGCAGTCAATATCAGGAATTCTAGTGCCAACCGCGTGACGCTGTTGCGCTTGCGGAGATGCTGGATGAAAGCCGGTACGTCTTCGTAGGGCATCGCGGCGAAATGCCCGTCCTTCTTGGGTTGACGCGGCAAGGCTCGATTTAGCGAGCGCATAGGCGCTTCCGTGGATCGCATCCCATTCGCATAAGCCCAGTCCAGCACTACGCCGATTCGCTGTTTGACCCGTCGCGCTGTTTCCGGCTTCGAAAGCCATATCCCGAGGAGTACCTCACGAATGAGCGGCCCTTCGATATCGTTCACGAGTCGGTCGCCTAGCTTGGGGAATGCGTAGGATTCCAGCGTGTTCAGCCACTGATCCTGGTGCTTGCCGTTCTTCCAGCTTGCCGTCTGTTCGGCATGAAACTTCTTGGCTGCGGCCTTGAAGCTTGGGATTTCAATCTTCTGACGCTTTCGTTCCGCAACAGGGTCAATGCCACGTTGGATGTCACGACGCATGTCGATTGCTGCCTCGCGCGCTTCGGCGAGCCTAACGAGGTCCAGAGAACCCAGTCCGATATCCCGGCGGCGGCCGTTTACTGTTGCCCGGAGGACCCAATAGCCCTTTTGCGGCGCTGTAATGACCAAGGCCAGTCCGTCGCCATCCATGTAGCGCCCGGGCGTCTTGAGATTTCGGACCTGTGCGGCGGTTAGTTTTCCCATAGCCATCCATCCTCATTCCGCTCCCACAATTGCTCCCACAATGTGTGGTAGAAATTGTGGGAGTGACTGGAACAAAATAAGAACAGACATTCCTGATGCAAGAGCTAAAAACCGCAGATTTCTGCGGGTTTCAGGGACTTTCTGGGATGTCTTGGGATGGCATAGGTGGCGGAGACGGAGGGATTCGAACCCTCGATACCCCGGTAGGAGTATGGTTCCTTAGCAGGGAACTGGTTTCAGCCACTCACCCACGTCTCCGGATCGCTGCGGCGGGCGCGCTATAACGGGGGTATCGGGCGGGAGCAAGCGCGGCCGCAAGCGCGGCGGAAGATTTCCGCAAATTGGCCGCACAAACGCTCCCGCTTGCCCGCTTCGTCGCGGCAGATGATTCGATTCACCGCAAAACGGACTCGGGTCGCCGCCCGTTCATTGCCGCTTCACGCGTAAAGGATTCTGTTGGCCGCTGTACCGGTCCGTGTTGGACCAGGGAGGGTTACTCTTATGCTTATCCGCATCGCCGCTGTCTGCCGCAAGCACGGGCTGGGCATGGCCGCCGCGCTGCTGGCCGGTCTGGCCGCAGTTCCGCTGGCCGCACAGTCGATCGAACGGATCGATCCTGACGCCGCGATCGATGCTGACCTGGCCCGTCCCAGCGCGCCTGCGGCTACCCCGGAGGCCGCCCAGGCATCGGTGCGGTACGGCGAACCCGCGCCGCGTTATGCCGACGCCACGCTGGACCTGCCGCCCGAAACCTATCCGGCACCGGGCGCAGCCGCACCAGTTGGCGCCCCGTCAAACGCCCCGGCAGCCAGCACCGGCGGGGGCATGGTGACCACGGTCGATCCTGCCACCACCTATGCCCAGGATGACCTGATCGGCGCGGCCGAAGGGTTGTTCGGCAAAGGGGCCGAGGGCCTTGCCCGGCTGATCCAGGGCATCCTGGAAGAACAGGGCGAGCCCAATGCCTATATCGTCGGGCGCGAAGGCGGCGGCGCTTTCATCGTGGGTGTGCGGTATGGTTCGGGCACGCTGTTCCACCGGGTGGAAGGCAATATGCCGGTTTACTGGACCGGTCCTTCGATCGGGCTGGATGCAGGGGCCAACGCGGGCAACACCTTCGTGCTGGTCTATAACCTTGATGACAGCGAGGACTTGTACCGGCGCTATCCGGCGGGTGAGGGGCAGGCCTATCTGGTGGGCGGGTTCACCGCCAGCTACCTGCGGCGCGGCAATACAGTGCTGATCCCCATTCGCGTGGGGGCCGGGCTGCGGCTGGGCGTGAACGCGGGCTATATGCGGTTCAGCCACGAACAGCGCTGGCTGCCATTCTGAGCCGCACGCAATCGGTGACGCAATCGGTGGCGCAAAAAACCTGCCGCCCCGCTTGAATTGCCCTTGCGATAGCCCGATGGCGGCGGCAAGGAGCGCGCCATCATGCTGGACAAACTCGAACAACAACCCGCCGATGCGCTGCTGGCGCTGATCAAGCTTTTCGAAGCGGACCCGCGGTCTGACAAGATCGACCTTGGCGTGGGCGTTTATCGCACCGCGGATGGCGGCACTCCGGTGTTCGCCTGCATCAAGGCGGCGGAGGCCAAGCTGGTAGCCGAACAGGACACCAAGGCCTACCTCGGCCCGGAAGGCGACATGGGCTTTGTCCACGCGCTGATGCCGCATATCTTCGGCGTCGCCGATCCCTCGCACGGCGGGCGGATAGAAGGCATGCAGACGCCAGGCGGCACCGGCGCAGTGCGCATCGCGGTGGCAATGGCCCGCAAGGCCGGCATTACCCGCCTGCACATGGGCACGCCAAGCTGGCCCAATCACGCGCAGATCATGGCCGATACCGGGGTGGAACTGGTCGGTTTCAACCATTCCGCAGCCGATGGCTCGGCCGATCTGGCAGCCCTGCGCACTGCGCTGCGCTCTGCCGGTCCGGGTGAAGCGGTGCTGCTGCATGGCTGCTGCCACAATCCTTCAGGCATCGATTACTCGCCTGCCCAGTGGGACGAGATTGTCGACCTGCTGGCAGAAACCGGCGTCCTGCCGATCATCGACCTGGCCTATCAGGGCCTTGGCAAGGGCATGGACGAGGATGCCTATGGCACCCGCGCCGTGGTCGCCCGCCTGCCCGAAGCGCTGATCGCCTATAGCTGCGACAAGAACTTCGGCCTCTATCGCGATCGCGTGGGTGCCTTTTATGCGCTGACCCGTGATGCCGCTCAGACCACTGCCGCTCTGTCGAACGGCCATGCGCTGGCCCGCGCCAACTGGTCGATGCCGCCAGATCACGGCGCTTCGGCAGTCCGCCTGGTGCTGACTGATCCGGCGATGACCGCGCAGTGGGTGGCCGAACTCGATTCGATGCGCGCTCGCATCCAGCAGGTGCGCCAGAAGCTGGCGGCATCGAGCAATGCCGGCGCGGTCAACCTTGCGCCGTTGGGCCACCAGCAGGGCATGTTCGCCATGCTGCCGCTGAACAAGGACCAGATTGCCGCCCTGCGCGCCGATCACGCGGTCTACATGGCAGGTTCCGGCCGCATCAACATCGCTGGGCTGACCATGGGCAACATCGACAAGTTCGTCAGCGCGCTGGCGGCGGTCACCGCCTAGGATGGATCGCCAGCCGGTCCTTCAAGGGGAGCGGCTGGTTCTTAGGCCGCTGCAGGAAGACGATTGGGACGCGCTCTATGCCGTCGCCAGCGATCCGCAGTTGTGGGCGCGCCACCCGATGCATGATCGTTGGCAGGAACCGGTGTTCCGCGCCTTCTTCGCTGATGCCCTGGCGCAAGGCGGGGCTCTGGCCGTGATCGAGCGCGCCACTGGCGCGGTGATCGGCTCCTCGCGCTACCAGGGCCATGACAGCGCCGATGGTGGCAGCGTGGAAATCGGCTGGACCTTTCTTGCGCGCAAGTATTGGGGCAGCGGCTACAATGCCGAGATGAAGCGACTGATGCTGGGTCATGCCCTGCGCTTCGTGGAGCGCGTGTTGTTTCAAGTTGGCGAGGACAATGTCATCTCGCGCCGGGCGATGGAAAAAATCGGCGGCCTGCTGCGACACGAGGTGGCGCTGGTCGAAACCCCTCACGGAGAGGTGGTCCACGTGGTCTACCAGATCGACCGCGCCAGCTTTGCCGCAGGACCGCTGGCTACCCTTTGAGGCTCGCCATGCGCTGCAGGTAACGCGCCACGGTGTCGATCTCCAGGTTCACTTCGCCGCCCTGCATCAGTTCGCCCAGGGTGGTGACTTCAGCGGTGTGGGGGATCACGTTGAGGCCGAAGTAGACCGATCCGTCTGGCCGGTCCTGCACAGAATTGACCGTCAACGACACGCCGTCGACCGTGATCGAGCCCTTGGCAGCAATGAACGGGGCCAGTTCTTTCGGCGCCCCGATCGTGGCGCGCAGCGAATCGCCATCGGGCCGCCAGTCTTCCACTCTGCCCACCGCATCGACATGCCCGGTCACGATGTGGCCGCCCATCTCGTCACCCAGTTTGAGCGAGTGTTCCAGGTTGATCGTCTGGCCTTCGCGCCACATCCCCCTGGCCGTGCGGCTGACCGTTTCGGCCGAAACATCGACCGCGAACCAGCTGGCCCCCGGCTCGCCTCCCTTCTGCACCACGGTAAGGCACACGCCCGAACAGGCGATCGACGCGCCGATGGCAATCGCCGCCGGATCGAACGTGCAGGCAATAACCACCCGCAGGTCTCCCCGCTGTTCGATACTGTCGATCGTCCCGATGGCGGTGACGATACCGGTAAACATGGCTGATCCCCTCAGTCCGGCAGATAAGTCAGCAGCATATCGCCGCCAATGCGTCGCCGGTCAACGCAGGTGAAGCCGGCGGGCGCGCTGCCATCGGGGGCCGGGCCGAGCGAGCCATAGGCGGGTATGCCCTCGCCCAGATCATGCGGGGCGCAGTAAACCTGCAGCAGGTCCACCAGGCCCGCCTCGATAAATGCCGCCGCCGTGGCTGCGCCGCCTTCGACATAAAGATATTGCAGCGGCAACAGGCTGGCCACATCGGACGGGTTAGCCAGCTTCTCCCACCCCTCCGGTACCTCGCCCGAAGTCAGCACGAAGCGGCGGGGAGAGCTCTGCTCCAGCCCCGCCAGCCGCACGTCGAGCCGGGGGCTGTCGCGGCGCAGGGTGCCGCCCCCCACCAGAATCGCCTCGGCCATGGCCCGTTGGCGGTGGACATGGGCGCGGGCGACCGGGCCGGTGATGGTAACAGGTTCGCCCGACAGCGGAGCAATGAAGCCGTCACGGCTCACCGCCAGCTTCAGCGTCACATGCGGGCGGCCCAACTGCTGGCGGGTGAGAAACCCCGCTAGGCTGGCGCGGCAGGCGGGATCATCGGCCAGGACCACTGTTATCCCCGCTGCCCGCAGCCGGGCCATGCCCACGCCATTGGTGCGCGGATCGGGATCGGCGCAGCCCACCACCACCCGCGCCAGTCCGGCTCGTGCCACCAGGCCGGTACAATCGGGGCCGCGCGCAGAGGAGTGGGCGCAGGGTTCCAGCGTGACATAGAGCGTGGCTCCGCTGGCCGTTGCTCCAGCTTGCTCCAACGCCAGCGCTTCGGCATGGGGCCGCCCGCCCGGCGCAGTCACGCCGCGTCCCAGTACTATGCCGCGCTTGACCAAGATGGCGGCAACGGCGGGATTGGGGGCGCTGTGTGGACGGCCACGCGAGGCCAGACTTGCCGCTGCGGCCAGCCACCGCGCATCGGCCCCCCCGGTGTTACCCGAGGGCACGGGCGCAGTATTCCTCGACGGTGACAAGCTGGTCGGCGGTGGGCGGCGGGGTATTGGCCGCAGCCTCGGCCGCTTCGGCGGCGCGGGAGGCCTCGGCCTCGGCCACCATCTTGTCCACATCGAGGAAGGTGGCGCGCCCCATTGCCACATACAGGCTCTGCCGCAGTTCGGCCCGCGCATCGAGCCGGGCCTGCAGTGCGTCTTTCAGCTCCTGGTTGCGGCAGTTGGAGGCGATGATCTCACGCTCAGTGCGGCCATCTTCCCAGGTCGAGATGTAGATAATCTCGGGCTCGTCTAGTGGGGTGCGGTAGCTTTCGGGAATAAACAGCATGAACATGGCAAAGGTGATCGCCAGCGCCACCCCCAGCACCGGCCAGCGATGCTTGTTCGGCTCGCCCCACACTTCGAGCAGGTCTCGCACTGCCTTGCGGGGCGAGATATTGCGCAGGAATTCCTTCATGTCCGCCCAGATAGGGGCTGCACGCGTTCAGCGCCAGTGGCCAGTTCAGCCAAACGCGGCGTAGAGCCTGCGTCCTTCGCGCTTCAGCCACAGGTCGGCGCTGGCCAGATCGCCATCGTACAATTCGCCCAGCAGGGCGTGGAATGAAGGCGAGTGGTCAAAGTGGACCAGGTGCGCCACCTCGTGCGCCACCACCGAACGGCGCACATGATCAGGGGCCATGATCAGCCGCCAGTTGATGCGGATGCACCGTCCGCTGCTGCGCTCGCCGGTGCAGCTGCCCCAGCGCCGCTGCGCCCGGCTGAGCCGAAGCTCCGGCTGCGCTTCGTCCGCGCGATCGCAATAGAACGCCAGGTCGGTCGCAAGATGCGCCAGTGCTTCGCGTTCCAGCCAGCGCTGCAGGCGGGGACCAAGGTTGTCGCGCGGTCCGCCCAGCACCACCCGGCCTCCGCCCGCATCATGCACCACTTTTGGGCGGCGCGGGGCCTTCTCCTGCCAATCGAGCAGCAGGCCATTCCCGCGAAACGGCACCGGGCTGCCCGGCTCTACCGCCACAGCCTGCGGTATGCGGGCCAGCTGCGCTTCCACCCAGGGCGCACGATCCTGCGCAAAGGCCAGCGCATCGCGCGTGCTGCCCCAGCGCGGCAGGGTAATCCTCAACTCGCTGCCATCGGGTGCCAGCCGCATGGTCAGCCGGGTGGCGCGGGCATGGCGGCGCAGGGTTATCGGCAGGGTCTGCCCGGACAGTTCGAGCACCGGATCGGCCCCGGCATCCCGCATTCCGCGCCGCAACCAGTCCAGGCTCATCGCGAGGGGCTCATTTCGGCCACTCGACCAGGTGGTGCTCAATCGGCCCTGCATCAGCCTCGCTGATCACCCGTCCGGCCACGCTGGCACCCGCCTCGCGCATGGCGCTGTCATCGCCCGTCAGCAGCGGATGCCAATCGGGCAGCGGATCACCATCGGCGCGGCGGCGATAAGCGCAGCTGGGCGGCAGCCACGGCACTTTCTTGACCAGTTGCAGCGTCAGCCGCAGGCAATCGGGCACGAACGCCTTGCGGTGGCGATAGTTGGAACAGCGGGCGGTTTGCGTATCGAGCAGGCGGCAAGCAACATTGGTTTCGGCCACCTCGCCGGTGTCCTCGTCCTCCAGCTTGTGCAAGCAGCAACGGCCGCAACCGTCGCACAGGGCTTCCCATTCGTCGCGCGTCAGCGTCTCGATCGGAAGTTCCCAGAAGCGGGGTCTCATGGCTGCATCACCTGATCCACATTTCCAGCTGGTCGGCCACGCCTTCGCCGCTTTCATCCACCGGCAACAGGGCAATCGGATTACCTTGGCGGTCCATCAGGTAACCGGCGTTGGAATGCTGCATCAGATAGCCGACATTGGCATCATCAGGCCCGCGCTCATAAAATACGGAAAAATTGGTTGCGGCTTCGCGGATCGCTTCGGGGCTGCCGGTCAGGCCCACCAGTTCGTCGCCGAAGTTGGCGGTGAATTCAGTCAGCTTTTCGGGCGTGTCGCGCTCGGGGTCGATGGTGATGAACAGCGGTTGCACTTCGCCCGCCAGATCAGGATGTTCGTCGGCCCACAGCCGGTATCCGGCCATCATGCGGTTGAGGTCGAACGGACACACGTCGGGGCACCAGGTATAGCCGAAATAGACCATCCGCCATTTTCCGTCATAATCGCTCCAGCGCACCGTGGCGCCGGTCTCGTCGACCAGGGTGAACGGCCCGCCGATCGCCGCGCCTTCCAGCGGGGGTGGTTCTGACGGTGGCGGGTTGCCGCACGAAGCGATGGCGAGGGGCAGGGCCAAGAGGGCCAGCAAACGGACAAATCGGAGCTTGGACATGACAGGGCGGTTCATGCTCTGCTAACGCGAAAGCGGCAAGGGCGAATCCTGCGAAGGCAGGCGGGCTGACCCCGAGATTTCTAGTTGCAGGAGCATGAGAGGCAGCCATGGGCGCTCTTTACAAGACACTACTGACGCTGGGAGCCGCAGCAGCGGCCCTGGGTATGGCGGCACCGGCTGCCGCGCAGTTCCAGTCGGAAGGCTACCAGTTCCTGCAAGCGGTCGAGGATCGCGACGGGGCCAAGGTCACCGAAATGCTCGACGTGCCCGGCTCCACCGTGGTCAACGCGCGCGATCTGGGGACCGGGCGCAGCGCCATGCATATCGCGGTGGCCCGGCGCGACAGCGTGTGGGTCGATTTCCTTTACCAGCAGGGTGCCAACGTCAACATTGCCGACAACACCGGCATGACCCCGTTGATGCTGGCTGTGCAGCTGGGCTTTACCGAAGGCGTGGCCAAGCTTTTGGCGCATGGCGCGCGGGTGGACGTGACCAACAATTCGGGCGAAACCCCGCTGATGTATTCGGTCCATGCCCGCAACACCGAACTGATGCGCGTCCTGCTCGAAGCCGGGGCTGATCCCGACCGGTTCGACAATTCCGGCCGTTCCGCGCGCGATTATGCGCGGCTGCGCGGCGAAACCGATGTGACTGTCGGCGCGATTGACCGCTATGCCCGCCCGGTGGGTGAGCGTGCCAGTGCCGGTACCAGCTACGGACCGCGGTTCTGATGGCGTCCGCTGCAGCCGACGTGTCGCTGGCCGGTCTGCGCCGCGCACTTGGTCCAGCCATTGCCCGGGCCGCCGTGTTTGACGGGTGGAGTGATGCGGCGCTGGTGTCTGCTGCCCAGGGGCAGGGGGTCGATCCGGCCGTGGCAAGGCTGGCGTTCCCGGACGGTGCGATGGACATGATCGCGGCCTTCATCGAAAGCGTGGACGATGCCATGCGCGAGCGCTTCGCCGATGGCTCGCTCGAGACGATGAAGATCCGCGAACGGATTCGGCAACTGGTCTGGTTCCGGCTCGAACAGTCGCGCGGGCTGGAGGAAGCGATCAGCCGCGCGCTGGCCATCCAGGCCATGCCGCAGAATGCGGTGCGCACGCTCAAGCTCGGCTGGTCCAGTGCGGATGCCATGTGGCGGCTGGCCGGCGATGTGGCGACCGATTACAACCACTATAGCAAGCGGGCTATCCTGGCGGGCATTTATGCCGCCAGCCTGGCGGTCTATGTTAACGACGAGAGCGAAGGCAAGGCCGATGCCGCCGCCTTCCTTGACCGGCGGATTGACGGGGTGATGAAGTTCGAAAAAGCCAAGGCCCAACTGTTCACCGGGGGCGAGCATTTCGATGTGGCGCGGTTCCTGGGTCGGCTGCGCTACCCGCAAACTTGATCCAGCGCATTATAATGCGAACCAGTTGCAATTAGGGCGAGTCTCTGGCACCGCGCCGACAGAGACTATGGCCATGACATTTGACACCCTCACTCTCGATTCCCTGGCGCCCCTGACCCGGGCGGAAATCACCGGCGTCGACTGGGCTGCCCTCGCACCGGAAGAAGCCAAGCGCCTGCGCGCGCTGGGCATCGACGAGGGGGCGCAGGTTTCGATCGCCCATCGCGGGATCTTCATCGGCAAGGATCCGCTCGCGATCATCATCGGCCGGATGACCGTGGCGCTGCGCCGGGTCCATGCCCGCGCGATGACGGTACGCGTGCTGTGAACGCGCCTGTTTCCATCACCATCAGCCGGGCCGCACTGGTCGGCAATCCCAACGCGGGCAAAAGCGCGCTGTTCAACGCGCTGACCGGCGCGCGGCAGAAGATCGCTAACTATCCCGGCGTCACGGTAGAGCGGAAGGCGGGCCGATTGGTCCTGCCATCAGGCGCACCGATCGAACTGATCGACCTGCCCGGCTCATATTCGCTCGATCCCTCCAGCCCGGATGAGGAAGTGACCCGCAGCGTGGTCATGGGCGATTTCGCGGGCGAGGCGCGGCCGGATGTGCTGGTGATCGTGATCGACGCCGCCAACCTTGAACAGCACCTGGTATTCGCGCAGGAACTGATTGGCCTTGGGCAGCCCACCGTCGTGGCGCTCAACATGGTCGATCTGGCCGAACGCGATGGCCTGATACTGGACCCCGCCGCGCTTGAAGCCGCGCTGGGCGTGCCGGTGGTGCCGACTGTGGCGGTCCGACGGCGCGGCCTGGATGAACTGGTGGCCGCGATCGAAAATGCGCACGGCCAGGACATGGCGCTGCGCCACCAGGTTGCCCGCCTGACCTTGCCCGAACGGCGGCTGGCGGCGCACAATATCACGGCCGGTGCGATCCTGGCGGAGAGCGCTACCCGCCAGCTCCATGCCAAGCTGGACCAGGTCCTGCTCCATCCGTGGGCCGGGCCGGTGATCCTGTTTGGCCTGCTGTTCGTGATCTTCCAGGCGGTGTTTGCCTGGGCCACGCCGTTTGCCGACGGGATCGAGGCCGGGATCGGCGCGCTGATCGATCTGGCCAACGCCGCCATACCTGCAGGCTTTGTGCGCGATTTCATTACCCAGGGCGTGCTCAGCGGGGTCGGATCGGTGGTGGTGTTCCTGCCGCAGATCGTGATCCTGTTTGCCTTCATCCTGGCAATGGAGCAATCCGGCTATATGGCCCGCGCCGCCTTCATCATGGACCGGCTGATGGCCTATGTCGGGCTGTCGGGCCGCAGCTTCATCCCGCTGTTGTCCAGCTTTGCCTGCGCTATCCCCGGCATCATGGCGACCCGGTCGATCTCCGATCCCAAGGACCGGCTGACCACCATCCTGATCGCCCCGCTGATGACCTGTTCGGCGCGGCTGCCGGTCTATGGCCTGATGATTGCCGCCTTCATTCCGCCGATCAAGGTCGGCCCGGCCGGGTTTGCGGTGATCGGACTGCAAGGGCTGGTGCTGTTCGCGCTGTATATGGCAGGCATCATCGGCGCGATGCTGGCGGCGCTGGTGCTGCGTCGCACCGCCACCAAGGGCGCGGCATCGGGCTTCATCATGGAGATGCCGCGTTACCAGTTGCCGCCCCTGCGCGATCTGGCGATTGGCCTGTGGCAGCGCGCCTGGGTGTTCCTGCGGCGCGCGGGTACCATCATCTTTACGGTTACCGTGGTGCTGTGGCTGTTGCTCAGCTTCCCCAAGGCCGGCCCGGGCGAGAGCCAGTCCGAAGCCAGCATCGCCGGCCACATCGCCAGCGGGCTTGAAGTGTTGGTCGCACCGATCGGCTTCAACCACGAGATCGCGCTTTCGTTGATCCCCGCGATGGCCGCGCGCGAGGTGGCCGTGTCCGCGCTCGCAACGACCTATGCCGTGGACGCGGCGGATGACGAGGCCGCAGCCGAAGCGCTCGGCCCGCGCCTTGCCGCCGATTGGAGCCTGGCCACCGCGCTGGCCTTCCTGGCGTGGTTCGTGTTCGCGCCGCAGTGCCTGTCCACCATCGCGGTGGCCCGGCGCGAGACCAACGGCTGGAAATGGCCGCTGGTCATGCTCGGCTATCTGTTTGCCATGGCCTATGTGTTTGCCGGGCTGACCTACTGGACCGCCGTCTGGCTGGGGCTGGGGTAGGGATAAACTCGGCACACCCCTTGGCGCTCCCCCTCCCGATTGGCTAGGCCATGCGCCACACAATCAAAGGGAATCGATTCGATGGCCGGTAGCGTCAACAAGGTGATCTTGATCGGCAATCTGGGGCAGGACCCCGAGGTAAAGTCATTCCAGAACGGCGGGCGGATCTGCAACCTGCGCATTGCCACAAGCGAAAACTGGAAGGACAAGGCCACCGGCGAGCGCAAGGAGCGGACCGAATGGCACACGGTTGTCTTGCAGTCTGAAGGGCTGGTCGGCGTGGCCGAACGCTATTTGCGCAAGGGTTCCAAGGTCTACATCGAAGGCCAGCTGCGCACCCGCAAGTGGCAGGATGCCAACGGCGCCGATCGCTATTCGACCGAGGTTTCGGTCGGCGTGGGCGGTTCGCTGACCATGCTTGACGGCGCACAGGGCGGCGGCGGTGGTGGTGGCTCGCGCGGCGGCAGCGGCAGCGGCGGCGGGGACGATTACGGTTCCGGCGGTGGCGGATCGGGCGGCGGATCACGCGGCGGCAGTTCGGGCGGTGGTTCGGGTGGCGGCTGGAACCAGGGTGGCGGTTCGGCTGGCGGCAGCGCAGGCGGCGGCGCGTCGAACTTCGGCGACGATCTGGACGACGATATTCCGTTCTGATCTGAAGGTGCCGGACAAAGGTGACACAAGTTACACGGTGTCACCTTGCTGTCTGCCAAAAATAATCAGCGATAACATGAATTTAGACTGGAAGATCGCCTTGCGAACAAGGTGACAGACCCCCGGGGAAAACTTCGGGCAGGATCGACGATTTGAAAGAGCCGGGGGCGGGTAGCCTCCGGCTTTTTCGTGCGCGCTTCGTGGTGGTGTAGGAAAGGGCGATTTTGTCGAATGTACAGACCTCTTGACATTTCTTCGCGGAATGTACAAATGTCTTTACATCGAGGAGGTGTGAAGATGGCCCAGACCAATTATTCCCGGCGCCTGCGTAAGAACACGCTGCTGGCGTTCCTGCTGCCGATCGCGATCGCGCTGCCGACAAGTTTCATGCTGCACTTCGTAGTGCCCGGAGAGCAATTCTGGGTCGTGCTGATCGGGGGCCTGCTGGTCGTTACGGCCACATTCTGGGCCTGCCTCCCGTGGTGGCGGACGATGGATGACATGCAACGGCACGGCCACATGATCAGTTGGTACTGGGGCGGCATGGCCGGTGGGCTGGTGGCGCTCATTTGGCTGATCGCGGCGCTCGGCATGCCCAGCCCGCAGGTGCAGGGGGCGCTTGCCCTGTTCATTGGTCAAGCGGTCGGCTTCTTTGTCTTCTGGGCAGTGTGGATGTGGCGCCAGCGGGGAGCAGCAGAGTGAAGAACTGTCTGCGCGACCTGCGCAAGGCCCGCGGCCTCAGCCAGGCCGAACTGGCCGATGCGATCGAGGTTTCGCGCCAGACGATCATCGCGATGGAAGCCGACAAGTACGATCCGAGCCTGCCGATGGCCTATCGTCTGGCGGCATACTTCGGGGTGGCGGTGGAGGACCTGTTCTTCAATCCGTTCGTCGAGGTCTGATCGAAGCCTACTTCTTCAGCGCCGCCAGCGCCTGAGCCAGCGCACCCTTTGGCCCTTCGTCGGCCAACCCGTGCTTCACCCGCGCCGCTTCGGCATCCGGTCCCACCAGGAAGGGATCGATCGCCAATGCCAGGCTTTGCGCCACCGCCTCGCCCAGATCGAAGGTGAGCCCGGAATATTCGATCTCGTCGAGGATCGGGCTGTCGAGGGTAATCTCTTCTTCGGGCGAACCCTCGGCCAGTTCGGGCACAAACCGGAAGGTCACATCCTCGCGGATTTTCACCGCCAGGTCCTCGCCCGAAACGGCGCAGGGCTGGATAATGTCGGCGCGCAGGGTGCCGGTCACGTCCACCGCCTCGCCATCGGCGACCAGGTCCAGCGTGGCGGCAAGGCTGTCGATCCGCACCACTGCGAACCGTTCGGCCAGCGCGGCGCACTCGGCCTCGGTCGCCACCAGTTCCATCGGCGCGGTCTTCAGGTGTCGCCGATCGATCATGCGGCTGAATTCGGGGACATTGGATACAGGAGCTGACATCAGCCGATCCTTCCCGCCAGCACGTCCTCGTCGCTCCGCCCGGCGAAATCGGCCGCCAAGGCCTTCAGTGCGGTGCCAAGACCTGCAGGGTCGGGCGCATCGCTCCAATGGACATTGCGGGTGAGCAGCTCGGTCAGCGCCGGATCGTCGCCGGCAGGTGCGTTGGCGGCAAGCACCCGCCGCAGCGCGCCGATCCGGCCGCCCAGTGCGCCCATCAGCTTGCCCACGTGCTTGCCCACCACCACATCACCCACTCCGCTTTCGCGCAACTGTCCGTCCATGTCTTCCACGAACAGTTCGGTCAGTCGGGCGGTCAACGGGGCGATGTCGTTGCTGGCTTCCATCCGCAGCATGGCCAGGCTGAGCACGTGGACGATCATGTCGAACCGGCCATCCACGCTGTCGGCCACGCCGTGGCGGGAATAGAGCGAAGGCTCACGGCTCAATTCCACCACCCGGTGCCACAGCGGGCGCACCTGGTCGCGCGGATCGGACTGGGTGCCAAGCAGGCGGGAAAGAAAGAACAAGGCGGCGGTTCCGTTTGTTGGGCGCAAGGATCGTTCAGAATCGTTAAGCGCGGGTTCAATGCATTGTGGGCAAGCGCGTTGCAGGCAGGATTGCGCAGGCGGGATTGCATGGGCACGCACCAGCCCGTAAGGCTCTCGCCAGACGATATAGGGCGCGTGGCCCGTCCCGCAATGCAGGGCCGGTCAGTCACGCGCAAGAGTTGCCAGTTACGTGCAAGAGTTAAAGGACGGCCACACGATGTATCCCACTGTTCGGACCGGTTTGCGGATCCTGTCTGGTCTCGGCCTGCTGGCCTTGGCGTCGGGCTGTTCCTCGATCCAGAACCAGCGCGGCTATCTGGTGGACGAGGTGCTGGTGGCTTCGGTGCAGCCGGGTATCGACAACCGCGAATCGGTGCAGGCCACGCTTGGTCGCCCCACGCTGACCAGCCAGTTCGGTGATCCTGTGTGGTACTATGTTTCCAGCCGCACGCAGCAGGCGCCGTTCACCCGTCCGCGCATTTCCGCGCAGACTGTGCTGGCGATCCACTTCGATCCGGCGGGCAATGTGCTGGTGGCAGATCGCACCGGGATGGAACGGGTTGTCCAGCTCGATCCCGATGGCTCCGAAACCCCCACGCTGGGTCGCAACCGTTCGCTGCTGCAGGATCTGTTCGGCAATATCGGCCAGGTCGGCGCGGCCGGGCTGGGTGGCCAGGGTGGCGGTCCGGGCGGCGGGGCTGGCGGCCAGTAACACGTAACTGCTGCGTAACACTCAACCAGCGCGCTCGATTGCTTGCAGCGGGCCGATGGTCGCCCCATATCGTTCCGCATGAGCGATAACAGCAACAACCACGGCCTTGTGCAGTGGCATTCCACCACCATCGTCGGCGTACGCCGGGGCGGCGTCACCGTGATCGCGGGCGATGGCCAGGTCTCGATGGGCAACACGGTGATGAAGCCCAACGCCCGCAAGGTGCGGCGGCTGGGCAAAGACGGCAATGTGATCGCCGGTTTCGCCGGAGCCACCGCAGATGCCTTCACCCTGTTCGAACGGCTGGAAAAGAAGCTGGAAGCCCACGCCGGGCAACTGCTGCGCGCGGCGGTGGAACTGGCCAAGGACTGGCGAACCGACAAGTACCTGCGCAACCTCGAAGCCCTGATGATCGTGGCCGATGCCGAGGTAATGCTGGTGCTGACCGGCAATGGCGATGTGCTGGAACCCGAAGCCCGCAACGACACGGTGATCGCCGCGATCGGATCGGGCGGCAACTTCGCCCTGTCCGCGGCCCGCGCACTGGTCGATTACGAGGATGACCCCGAAAAGATCGCCCGCCGCGCCATGGCTGTGGCAGCCGACCTGTGCGTCTTCACCAATGACCGCGTGACGGTCGAGACCATCTGAAGAGATTTATGGACAACCTGACTCCGAAAGCGATCGTCGCCGCATTGGACGAACACATCATCGGCCAGGCCGATGCCAAGCGTGCGGTGGCCGTGGCGCTACGCAACCGCTGGCGCCGCCAGCGCCTCGATCCTGAGCTGCGCGACGAGGTGACGCCCAAGAACATCCTGATGATCGGACCCACCGGCTGCGGCAAGACCGAGATTAGCCGCCGCCTGGCCAAGCTGGCCGAAGCGCCGTTCGTGAAGGTGGAGGCGACCAAGTTCACCGAAGTCGGCTATGTCGGCCGCGACGTGGAACAGATCGCGCGGGACCTGGTGGAAGAAGCGATCCGGCTGGAAAAGGACCGCCGTCGTGAAGCCGTGCGCGAAGCTGCCAGCGGGGCCGCGATGGAACGCCTGCTCAATGCGCTGGTCGGCGAAAGCGCCAGCAACGCCACGCGCGAAAGCTTCCGCCAGCGGGTGGTCGAAAACGCCATGAACGACACCGAGGTCGAGATCGAGGTGGTCGACACCGCAGGACCTTCGATGGACATCCCCGGCATGCCCGGCGGCGCGACCATGATCAACCTGAGCGAGATGATGGGCAAGGCCTTCGGCGGCCCGCCGAAAAAGCGCCGTAAGCTGAAGGTGCCCGAAGCGTGGGATCGGCTGGTGGATGAAGAAGCCGAAAAGCGCATGGACCAGGATGATGTTGCCCGCGTGGCGCTGGCCAATGCGGAAACCAACGGCATCGTGTTTCTGGACGAGATCGACAAGATCGCCGTGTCCGATGTGCGCGGCGGTTCGGTGTCGCGCGAAGGCGTGCAGCGCGATTTGCTGCCGCTGATCGAAGGCACCACGGTGGCCACCAAATATGGCCCGATGAAAACCGATCACGTGCTGTTCATCGCCAGCGGCGCGTTCCATGTCGCCAAGCCGAGCGATCTTTTGCCCGAATTGCAGGGCCGCCTGCCGATCCGCGTCGAACTGCGCAGCCTGACCGAGGCCGATTTCGTGCGCATCCTAAGCGAAACACGCGCCAACCTCGTCAGCCAGTACCAGGCCCTGCTCGCCACCGAACAACTGACCGTCACCATGACCGACGACGCCGTAGCCGAAGTGGCCAAGATCGCCGCCCAGGTGAACGAAAGCGTCGAGAACATCGGCGCCCGCCGCCTGCAGACGGTGATGGAGCGCCTGTTCGAGGAACTAAGCTTCACCGCCGAGGATCGCACGGGCGACAGCGTGACGATCGACGCACAATACGTGCGCGACAAGCTGGCCGGCCTGGCCGGCAATACCGACCTGTCGAAGTATATCCTCTAGCTACACCACCCGCACCAGAACCACGCGGGCGGGCGGAAGGCGGTGATCACGCGGCCTGCGGCGATCACCAACAGCCAGCTTGCCAGGCTGACCCCGGCAAACACCCGCGCTGCCCGGGGCGCAAGGTCGTTCGGCCCCAGCGCGGCCAGCTTGCGGGCGGTGGTCAGATAGAAGAGCGCCATGTTCACGCCCGCCAGCGCGATCAGGCCCATCTTGATCTGGAATGCCGGGTTGTACAGGTACTGGTCGGGCGAGGAGGTGACGAACACCGCCCCGCTCAGCACATTCAGCGCAAAGCCAAGCACGCCATAGGGGATCAGCTTGTGCAGCCCCGCCAGCGACAGCCCGCGCAACATGCCCAACATCCTGAGGTCGACCACGCCCACCGTGCCCAGCAGCAGGCACAGGCCGGTGAAATGCATGATCTCAGCAATCGGCCAGCCCCAGGCGGAATACGCGATGTCGAACAGGCCGGTGTCGATCGAGAATTCGACGATGGCGACAGGGTCAAGAACGGGATCGTTCACCACGGGGCCACGTCCGCCGTTGTCAGCATGATATTGGTGTAAAGCAGCAGCTTGCCCGCCGCGACTGCCCCCAGCCACAGCAGCAGGGCCAGCCCCGCCTGCAGCTTGACCAGCCCGACCGGTTCAATCCCCTTGGCAAAGCTGACCCGCGCCATGTTGAACACCAGCCAGGCCGCGCCCAGCAGGCAGGCGAATTTAAGGGCGAACACCCAGTTGGTCAGTGCTTTGGCGGGATAGCCCGCCAACAGGCCAAGGCCCGAGACCAGCGCCAGCACCGCGCCAACGCGCATGACGGGGAACAGCGCGCGCCACCGATCCAGCCGGGTCTGCCGCGCCACGCCCAACACCCGCAAGGACACCGCTACCCCGCCGCCCACCAGCAGCGCCATGCCCCAGGCGTGCAAGATCAAAGCCACGAAATAGGCATAGAAATCCTCGCGCATGAAAATGCTCGGAGCCGTCTGCTCCATCCAGGCGAGTGCATCCATCATCCCCGCAGCGTGGATATCACTGCCAGCGGCATTGTCCACGCCCCACTATGGATGCTGGCTATGGATGTGGGGCGAGGCCAATTTCCACGCCGGTCTTGTCGGTCAGGGCGAACTTGTCGACCAGGTCCGCGCTCGCCTCGTTCAGCCCGCGCACGGTTACGCTGCGGCCGTTGCGACGCATGCGCTCCACCACCTTGTCGAGCGCGGCAGTGGCCGAAATATCCCAGAAATGCGCGGTGGTAACGTCGATCACCACATGGTCGGCGGGATCGGGGGCGGCGCTTTCGGGGCCAAGCCGCCGCTCGAACAGATCAACGCTGGCAAAGAAGATCTGCCCGGTCACTGTATAGACAGCCTGCTCGCCCTCACGCGTGCGGACAACGGCGAACATCTGCCGCACCTTGCCGGTGAAGAAGATGCCGGACAGCAACACGCCGGCCAGCACGCCCAGCGCCAGGTTGTGCGTGGCGACCACGACCACCACGGTTGTCACCATCACCACGCTGGATGGCCAGGGGTGATGCTTGAGGTTGGGGATCGAATTCCAGCTGAATGTGCCGATGGACACCATGATCATCACCGCCACCAGGCTGGCCATCGGGATCTGGCCCACGATCGGCCCAAGCGCGGCGAGCAACACCAGCAGCACGAGGCCGGCGGTGAAGGTGGACAACCGCCCGCGCCCGCCGCTGGTGACATTGATCACCGACTGGCCGATCATCGCGCAGCCGCCCATGCCGCCGAAAAACGCCGCCACGATATTGGCCGAACCCTGGCCCGCGCATTCGAGCTGCTTGTTGCTGTCGGTGTGGGTCATGTCGTCCACGATCTGCGCGGTCAGCAGCGATTCCAGCAGGCCGACCGCCGCCATCGTCAGCGAATAGGGCGCGATGATACGCAGCGTTTCCCACGTAAGCGGAACGTCGGGCCAGATCAGGTAGGGCAAGCCTTCGGGCAGAGCGCCCATGTCGCTGACAGTGTTGACTTCGATATCCAGCCCGATGGTGATCGCGCCCAGCACAACGATGGCGACAAGCGGCGAGGGGACCGCGGTGGTCAGGCGCGGCAACAGGTAGATGATCGCCAAAGCGCCTGCCACCAGCGGATAGGTAATCCACGGCACATCGATCAGTTGCGGCAGCTGAGTCATGAAAATCAGGATCGCCAGCGCGTTGACGAAGCCGGTGATGACCGAGCGGCTGACGAACTGCATCAACAGGTCCAATCGCAGCACGGCCGCGATCATCTGGAAAATGCCCATCAGGATGGTGGCGGCAAACAGGTATTCCACGCCATGATCGCGCACCAGAGGCACCACCAGCACGGCCACGGCAGCGGTGGCGGCGCTGATCATGCCGGTACGCCCGCCGGTAAAGGCAATTACCATGGCAATCGCGATCGAGGCATAGAGGCCGACGCGCGGATCGACGCCCGCGATTATCGAAAAGCCGATGGCTTCGGGGATCAGGGCGAGGGCGACGACGATCCCGGCCAGCACGTCCTTGCGCGGATTGGCCAGCCAGTCGCGCCTGAGTGTGGCGGTATCGAACATGGGTGGTGATCCGTTTTACAACGCTGCTTTGTGCAATGCAGCAAGAATGGCCCGTCCCTATCGCCGTGGGCGCGCGCTGGCAAGCAAGGCACCTCTTGCAGGAAGGCTGCAGGCTGGTTTACGTTGAAACCATCAAGCGCTTGGGCGGGAAACTGGTTACCATGAAATCGAAGCTGTTTGCCGCCTGTGCCCTGTCCATTTTGCTCGCCGCCCCGCTGGCGGCGCAGGACCAGTCTGCCACTGCGCTGGTCGCCCCGCCGATCGAATTCACCCGCTGGCAGCTGGATAACGGCCTCACCGTGATCGCGGTGCAGGATGATACGACCGCCACGGTCACCACCAGCCTGTGGTACGAAATCGGCGCAAAGCTGGACCCTGAAGGCCGCTCGGGTTTTGCCCACCTGTTCGAGCACATCCTCAGCCGCAAGACGGTGAACATGCCCTACAACATGATCAACCGCCTGACCGAGGATATTGGCGGCACGCGCAATGCCTCGAACGGCACCGACCGGACCAACTATTTCGAGACCGTGCCGGCCGAATACCTCGAAACCATGCTGTGGACTCACCGCGAACGGATGGCCTTTCCGGTGGTCGATACCGAAGTGTTCGAGACCGAGCGCGGGGTGGTGAAGGAAGAACTGCGGACCCGCGTGCTGGCTCCGCCTTATGGCATCTTCAACCGCTTCGTATTGCCCGAAGTGGCGTTCGACATACTGCCCCAGCGCCGCCCCGGCATCGGTTCGATCGAGGAACTGGATGCCGCCACGCTGGATGATGCGCGCGCGTTCCATCAGGCGTTCTATGGCCCGGACACTGCCACGCTGATCGTGGCGGGCAATTTCGACTTGGCCAACCTGCGCGGCCTGGTGGACGAATACTTCGGCGATATTCCGCCCCGCGCAGCGCCGGTCGATGTGGCCGTGGCCACGCGCGAAACCCCGCGCACGGCTCCGCGCACAGTGACCAGCCATGCGCCCAATGTACCGCTGCCGCTGGCAGGCACGATCTGGCAGGTTCCGGAAGCCGGCCACCCGGACCTGGCGGTGCTGGAAGTGATCGCCGCGATTATGGATGGCGGCGAGAACAGCCGGTTCAACACCGCCCTGATCCGCAGCGGCAAGGCGGTCGAGGTGGAGCAGGTGGTCGATTTTTCGGAAGAGGGCGGCATGTTCGGCCACTTCGCCATCATCAGCCCGACCGGAGACCTGGCCGAAGTGCAGGGGCTGCTCGATGCCGAGATCGTCCGTTTGCGCAACCAGCCGGTGACTGCGGCTGAACTGGCCGAAGCCAAGAACGAACTTGTCGCGTCCGCCTTGCGGGATCGTGAGACCGCGCGCGGTCGGGCGTTTGAACTGGGCGAATGGCTGGTGATGACCGGCGATCCGCAGGCGGCAGACCTGCGGCTGGCGGCCATCACCAATGTTACTGCGGCCGATGTGCAGCGTGTGGCGCAGACTTTGCTGGCTCCCGAGGGGCGGGTGGATCTGACCTACGAGCGCGGCGAGCATGACCCCGCAGAATACGCCAATCCGGTCCCCATGCCGACCTTCGCCACCCTACCGCCAGCCACCGGCGAGCCGCGTGCGGTGCTGGCCGAAGCCGACCGGCAGGCTCCTCCCGGCCCCGGCGTTCGGCCGCAGGTTGTCGCCCCCCGGCTGCAGCGCCATATGTTCGCCAACGGCATCCAGGCGATTGCCGCACAGACCGGCGATGTGCCGGTGGCCACGCTGTCGATCCTGTTCCCCGGCGGCAGCGCCAGCGATCCCCGGGCGCAGGCGGGCCTGGCCAATCTGGCCGCCGAACTGGCCAATCGCGGGACAACGACCCGCAGCGCCGAGGAGATCGCCGCGCAGCTGGAAAGCCTGGGCGCCAGCATGAGCGCTTCGGCCCGCAGCGATGGCACGGTGTTTTCCCTCAGCGCGCCGGTTGCCAACCTGGCCGCAGCGGGCGCCATCATGGCCGATGTGATCCGCCACCCGACCTTTCCGGCAGACGAGGTGGCGCGGGAACGGACCCGTTCGGTGGACGCCCTGGGCGCCGCCTACAACGACCCGGGCAGCCTCGCCTCGATGGCCCTGCGCCCGGCGATCTATGGCGCAGCGCCCTATGGCAACGTTACCGGCGGAACGCCCGATAGCCTGGCCGCGCTGTCCGAGGCCGATCTTGCCGCGCACGCCGCCACCTGGTGGCATCCGGCGGCGGCGCAGGTGGTGGTAACCGGCGGGATTGCTCCGGCCGACGCATTCACCCTGCTGGGCCAGCTGTTTGGCGATTGGAGCGTTGGTACCGCGCCGCCCGTCGCGCCTGCTGCCCCGGCGGGCCCGCCGCTGCCGGTGCGTACGCTGGTGATCGACATGCCCGAAGCAGGGCAAGCAGCGGTCTATCTGGGCGGGCGCGGGCCGGAACGCAGCGATGCCGCCTATTTCCCGCTGGAACTGGCCAATGCCGTGCTCGGCGGCGGGTCCAATGGCCGCCTGTTCGAAGAAGTGCGCAACCGCCGCAGCCTGTCATACGGGGCCTATTCGTCGACCGGCGCGATGCGTGACGATCCCTTGCTGGCCGCCAGCGCACAGACCGCCAACGAGACGGTGGACGAGGTGGTTGCCGTGATGCTGGAGCAATTCGGCCGGATGGGAAGCGAGCCTTTGCCGGAAGACCTGTTGCAGCGCCGCCGCCTGTTTCTTTCCGGCGGCGAGGCGCGGGCGCTGGAAACCAGCTCGGGCTATGCCGGAACCATGCTCGAACTGCTGGCCTTGGGCATCGATCCTGCGGAAGCCTCGCGCTATGCCGCGCGGCTCGATGCGGTCAGCTCCGATGCGGCATCGGCGGCGGCTGGTCGCTATTTCGACCCTGCAGCCATCACGCTGGTAATCGTGGGCAATGCCGCCGCCTTCATCGACGACCTGCGCAAAATCCGCCCCGATGCCGAGGTGATCCCGCTGGCCGAACTGGACTTGTCGCAGGCGGGCCTGCGCTAGGCCTTACTCCGCCTCGGCGTACCAGAAACGCGCGTGGCAGACCGAGCATTCGGTATCCATCCGCGCCACGATCTCGCCGGCTGCTGTGGCATCGCGGGCTTGAGCGGCACTTTCCAGCGTGCGGGACAGCGTGGCAAAGCTGGCGGCCAGATCGCGGAAACCCTGGCGATCGGCATCGAGATAGGTCTGCACCTGCGCCATCGGCACTTCGTAGTCTTCGGTCGCCATGTTGCCGGGCGAGGCGGCACGAATATCTGTTGCGGTGGCCATGCGGTCACTGGCAACGGCCAGGTCGGCTGCCGCGCTCGCCAGCGAGGCCCAGCTGTCGGGCGTCATCTGCGCGCCATCCAGCCCGCCATTCTCGTCCGCAGCATTGTTGCCTACGTCCCAGATCGCCACGATCGCCGGATTGATCTCGGCCTGCATCACGTGGCGCACATCGAGCTGCGCGGAAGCCGATGGTGCATCCTGCGTGGCGGCGGGGGTCACGCAGGCGGCCAGGGCGAGCGGGACCAGCACGAACAGCGGGCGGGCAAACATGGGGCGTATCACGGCGATCCTCCTATTGTGCGGCCTCTGCCTCCACATCGGACAGTTCCGCCTCTTCGCGCAACTGCCGGTTCCACATATCGGCGTAAAGGCCGTCGTGGCGCAGCAATTGCGCATGGCTACCCTGCTCCACTACCATGCCGTCCTGAATGACGTGGATCAAATCGGCATCGGCGATGGTGGACAGGCGGTGGGCGATGGCCACGGTGGTGCGTCCGGCAGCGACCCGGCGCAGCGTATCAAGGATTTCCTGCTCGGTCCGCGAATCGAGCGCGCTGGTAGCTTCATCCAGCAGCAGGATCGGCGGGTTCTTCAACAGGGTGCGGGCAATCGCCACGCGCTGCTTTTCGCCGCCCGACAGCTTCAGCCCGCGCTCGCCCACTTCGGTTGCCAAGCCTAGCGGCAGCTTCTGGATGAACGGCCAGATCGCCGCGTCGCGCGCCGCCTGCTCGATCTCGGCATCGTCGGCATGTTCCCGGCCATAGGCGATGTTGTAGGCCAGCGTATCGTTGAACAGCACCGAATCCTGCGGCACGATGCCGATCGCGCTGCGTAGCGACAGCTGGGTAACCTCGCGGATGTCCTGCCCGTCGATCAGGATGCGGCCCTCCCACGGATCGTAGAAGCGGAACAGCAGGCGGCCGATCGTGCTCTTGCCCGTACCCGAAGGTCCGACCATCGCCACGTGCGCCCCGGCCGGCACCTCGAACGACAGGCCCTTCAGGATCTCGCGGTCCCGATCATAGCCAAAGCGGACATTATCGAACACCAGACTGGGCCGACGCACCACCAGCGCGGGCGCGCCGGGGGCATCGGTCACTTCGACATTGGTATCCATCAGGCGGAACATCTCGGCCATGTCGACCAGCCCCTGGCGGATCGTGCGATAGACCCAGCCGAGCATATCGAGCGGGCGGAACAGCTGCTGCAGATAGGTGTTCACCAGCACCAGATCGCCCACCGATAGCTGCCCCTGGCTCCACCGCCACACAGTCCAGGCCATCGCCCCGCCCATCATCAGCTGCAGGATCAATGCCTGCACGATATTGAGGACGGCCAGAGAGTTGTCTGTCTTGATAGCCGCTTCGGCATAGGCCCCGGTGGCGCTGGCAAAGCGGCGCTTCTCGCGCGTTTCGGCGCCGAAATACTTCACCGTCTCGTAATTCAGCAGCGAATCGACCGCGCGCGACATGGCCTGGCCATCCAGTGCGTTCATCTTGGCGCGCAGCTTGGTGCGCCATTCGGTGATCGCCTGGGTGATCCAGATGAAGGCCGTGATGGTGACTGCCGTGGCGGCCACGATTTCCCACCCGAACAGGGTATAGAAGATCACCGCCACCACGGCCAGTTCCACGATGGTGGGGGCGATGTTGAACAGCAGGAAATAGATCATCGAGCTGATCGACTTGGTCCCGCGTTCGATCACCCGGGTCAGTTCGCCAGTGCGGCGGCCCAGGTGGAACCGCAGGGACAGCTGGTGGAGCCGGGCGAACACGTCCTCCGACAGGTCGCGCACGGCATCCTGTCCCACGCGGTTGAACACCATGTTGCGCGTCTGGTCGAACGCCGTGGTGGCAAAGCGCCCCGCTGCATAGGCTAGCACCAGGCCCAGCGCCAAAGCCAGCGCCGGATCGCCATCCGCAGCCATCGCTTCGACCGCGCCGGCATAGGCAAAGGGCAGGGTGAGCACGACCACCTTGGCCGCCAGCACCAGCAGCGCCGCCACCGCGATCCGCCAGCGCAGGTCCGGGCGGTCTCTCGGCCACAGATAGGGCAGGAAGCGGCGGACGGTGCCCCAGCCCGCCTGCTCGATCAGTTCCGCTTCCTTGATTTCGCTTTGGCTCATGCGGGCCGAAGTGGCGCTTCGACCGGCTTGCCGCAAGGGAGAAAGCCTAAAGCCGGCCCAAGCCTGCCGTATCGGTCAGCCTTACCCCTTCCGGCAGGTCGAACAGCACGCGGCGGCTGGCAAAGTCGATCGCCACCCGGCGGAACAGCCTGAGTTCGGTCATCCCCAGGATCATGGCAGGCTCGTCATCCAGTCCCATCGCGGCAAAAGTGGGCGAGGGGGCAAAGGTGACGGGAAAGTTGCTGATACTGGCCCGGTCCATCTGCAGCGATCGCGCGATCCGCACCAGGCCGGTCTGCTGCACGCCGTTGATGTCGGTCATTTCGGTATCGGCCTGCTGGCGGGAATTGCGCAGGCGGCGCAGCAGTGCGGGATTGCCGATCGAGCCTTGCGCCCCGGTATCCACGATCACCGCCGTGCGCACGCCATCTATCACTGCGCGGGCGATGATCAGCTGGCCGTGGATCTGCCGGGCGCGGACCACGATGTCGAAGCCGCGGTTGCGCGCGCGCTCATCGGGATGGGCCACTTCCATCACCCGGTTCTCGAAATCCAGCAGGATGCGCCGGTTCTGCAGGCTGTCGAGCCCCAAGATGCCATCCGCCCCGCCGATATGCTCGCCTTCCACCAAGGCAGCAGTGCCATCGCGGAAGCTGCCGCTGCCAAACGACAGTTCGCCGATCTGTGCGGTCACGACCTGCCGCTCGCTTGCCATGCCCACCAGAGTGGCGGTGGACCGGTTGGTCAGTTGCAGGGCATCGGCCAGGGTATGGCTGAGCACGCTCGCCTGCGCGCCGGTATCGACCATGAACTGGTACGGCCCTTGGCCGTTGATCATCACCGGCACAGTCATCCGCTGAAAGCGTTCGTCCTGCAATTGCAGCACTTCGGCCACCGCTTCGCCCGTTGCCACGGCGATTTCGGCTTGTGCAGTGACGCTTTCAGTCTGGGCGAGTGCTGCGCCGCTGATTGACGCCAGGGCGACTGAAGCCAGCGCCATCCTGCCTGCGATGTGGATCCAGCCCATGCGAACCTCTCCGTTGTGTTCTTTGAAGGGCCGGGACAATACCCGGTCTCAGGAAACCATATTACCATGAACCTGGCGGTCACCCAAACTGGACCTTGAGGGGTAGTCTATCAGATCGCCCGGCCGAACAATCGCTGCTCGCCCGCCAGCCATGCGCCCACGCGCGGCAGGACCAGCGCGACCAAGGGGGCGGCCATGCGGCAAATGTCGTCGATCGCCGGGTGGCGCACGGCGAACATGCTGCCCAGCCAGGCAACGCCGCCCAGTGCAGTGGCCAGGAACAGGACCGGCAAGGTGATCTCGGTCGGCCCCTGCCAGAACAGGTAGATGGCGACCAGCGGGGCCAAGGTGGCCAGCGTCACCGCCACGCTCTTGGCCAGGGTCAGCAGCCATTGCCGCAGCGACAGGTCGATCAGTCCGCGAATGAATCCCAGATAGATCGCCATATAGCACAAGGCATAGGGCAGGCGCGAAGCCGCCGCGCCCCAAGCCCCGGCCCACAGCGATCCCGCCACCAGCAGCGCGATCGAAAGCAGCGTCTCGATCACGTTGAGCACCAGCAGCCGGTTCATCCGGCCCAGCAGGATCGGCAGGTCGGTGACCAGCGGCAGGGCCATCATCAGGGCCGATTGCAGCGCGATCATCGTCAGCAGCGGGGCGGTATCGATCCACACTTCGCCATATAGCAGCATGACCAGCGGCCAGGCGGCCAGCGCCAGGCCCGCCATGCCGGGCCAGACAATCGCGGTATAGCCCGCCACCACCCGAAGATAGGCCGGGGCCAGTGGTTCGCCGTTATCGCGCAGCCGGGCAAATGCCGGGTAGAACACCCCGCCGATGGCGCCTGCGATCAGTGCGCGGAACTGCTCGGCCAGGCTCGATGCGCGGCTAAACAGGCCGACCGCGAACAGATCCACCAGGCGGCCCACGATAAGGTCGGGTGAACGCGAGCCCAGGGCGCCGGTCATATACAGGGTCGAAGCCTTGCCCCCGAAAGTCAGCACAGGGCGCAAGCCATCGAGCCGCAGCGGAAAGGTCTTGGCCGGCTGGAACACCTGCGCGATCACGCCGCGCGCCAGCCCGGCTGCCAGTACGGCCCAGGCCAATGCAAAGGCGCTGTAACCCAGCCAGGCCAGGCTCAAGGCCACCACGGCATGCACCACCGCTGCGCCGACGTTGACCGCAAAGTGGCCGGTGAACCGCATCGATCGGGCCATCAGGGCCAGCGGCACCACCGACATCGGCAGGAACAGGTATGATCCGGCGATGATCACCAGCAGCGGGGCCAGCTGCGGCAGGCCATAGAAGGCCGCCAGTGGCCAGGCGAGCGCCGCAATGGCCGCCGTGATCAGCAGCGAGAACATGAAGGCGACAGACGAGCAGCGGTTGACCTCCTCTGCCGTCAGATCGGCCAGGCCCGAGATATAGCGCGACAGCCCGAAATCCTGCAGCACCGCCACCAGCATGGCGGCGGCCAGCGCGATCGAGAACAGGCCGACCTCGTCAGGCGCCAGGAAATAGCGGCTGATAATCACCGAGGTGGCGAACTGGATCACGAACGCGCCGTACTGGCTGGCCATGGCCCACACTGCTGCGCCGCGCACGCTCATCGCTGCCGGCTCGCGCGCTATAGGTGCAGCCGGGAGCATAGCTGGCAGTTCTGGGGGGAGGCCGGTAGACATGCGGCGGTCCTAGGTCCGGGCCACGGCGGGAATCAAGGCCGCTAGCAGTCGCAGCGCGCGCACCGGCTCACCCAGCTTGGCCAGGCGCAGCACGGTGCGCCACAGTCCCTTGCGCGAACCTCCGTCATGCACATGGCGCAGCAGGATAGCGAACCCTTCGTCCCGCAGGGACATGGGTGAATGCAGGATGCCACCGGTTACCGCCGCACGCACGCGGCGGGTCACGCCTGGCTCACCGAAGAACGTATCCAGCTGGTCGAGCGGCGGCAGGCTGGCGGCATGTTCGGTAGGGTCGGGTAGTCCGGCATCGCGCCGCTTCCACGCCTCATAAGCGATGGCTGCACCAACCTGCTGCTCGGTCGCGTAGCGTTTGGACACCTGGCCCAGGTAATGGCGATAGCGGATCAGCCGCTGGGGGATGTTGGCAATCCGGGTGACCGAGGCGAGCCGCAGCCAAAGGTCGAAGTCTTCGCAATGGCGGAAAGCGGCATGGTAGCCGCCCTGTGCCAGCACCAGATCGCGCCGGTAGATCACGGAGGGGTGGCACAACAAAGGGCCGCCGTGGCGGACATTATGCTGGAACTCGGCATCGTGGACCGGATGTTCGCGCATCACGCTGACGTAAGGGCCGCCATCCTCGTCCATGTCCTCGCTCCAGCAGCCGACCACGCCGTGATCGGGATGCTCGGCCAGGAAGGCGAGCTGGGTAGCAAATCGATCGGGGCGGGCGATGTCGTCACCATCCATGCGCGCCACCAGCGGCGCCCGCGCTTCGGCCAACAGCTGGTTGAGGCTGGCGACCAGGCCGCGGTTCTCGCGCATGATCGGGCGGATGCGCGAATCCCTGGCGGCATAGGACTGGATGATTGCGGCGGTGCCATCGGTCGAGCCATCGTCGAGGATCAGGAATTCGAATTCGGTGAAGGTCTGGGCCAGCACGCTCTCGATCGCGGCTGCCAGGAAGCGCTCGGCGTTATAGACGCTCATGGCCACACTGAGGGTTACGCTGGAGGGCGCGCTGGCGGGCACGTTGGGGGGCACAGCCACCGGCATGGTGTTCTCGCTCACGCCCATCTCTGGCCCGGTTAGTGTCCTAGTCATCCCCCGCGCCTAGCGCAGGCGGCGTAAACATCGGGTCAACGCCTTGGCCGGCGGGGCAGTGGGGCGCTGGTCTCTTAACCCCCGCCGACCGCCAACAATCCCTGAAACGTGCCGGTCGCGATTCGAGCTGGAGCTTTGCCGCCTGAATCGGGCCGCGTGAATCGGCATGATTCACCGGACCTCCTCGCGCGCGCACGGACATATATGGTAACAAGGGGGTGATCGAGGTGGTTCGAAGGTGCCGATTGACCCGTCCAGAGCGGGGGCCAGATCGGGCGCAAGCATGCCGCCAAGCTCGATGAGCACCTCAGAAACCGCAGAAAACCGCCATTTTCTGGGCTATTGTAAGAAAAATGCAAAAAGGCGTTGACCCGACTCAGACCCGCCCATATATGCCCTCTCACCGGGGCGGCGCAGACGGTTTCAACCGCCTCCAACGACCCGGTCGCCAACACTGAACG
>OW818640.1:0-262500 GCA_942492755.1 uncultured Alphaproteobacteria bacterium | reverse complement strand
AAGGACGTGGCACGCTGCGATAAGCGTCGGGGAGTTGTGAGCAAACTTTGATCCGGCGATTTCCGAATGGGGAAACCCACCTTCACCATTTCCTCTGTGTTTCCTTCGGGGGGCATAGAAGAGGTGGATAAGGTATCATCAGACTGAATAAAATAGGTTTGGTGAAGCGAACCCGGGGAACTGAAACATCTCAGTACCTGGAGGAAAAGACATCAACAGAGATTCCCGTAGTAGTGGCGAGCGAACCGGGACCAGGCCAGTGCCTTCATTTCAACTAGCAGAACACTTTGGAAAGAGTGGCCATAGCGGGTGACAGCCCCGTATGCGAAAGTGATGATGAGGGACTCGAGTAGGGCGGGACACGTGAAATCCTGTCTGAACATGGGGGGACCACCCTCCAAGCCTAAATACTCGTACATGACCGATAGCGAACAAGTACCGTGAGGGAAAGGTGAAAAGCACCCCGATTAGGGGAGTGAAACAGTACCTGAAACCGATTGCTTACAATCAGTTGGAGCTCCCTTGAGGAGTGACAGCGTACCTCTTGTATAATGGGTCAGTGACTTAATTTATCGAGCAAGCTTAAGCCGTTAGGTGTAGGCGCAGCGAAAGCGAGTCTGAATAGGGCGACTGAGTTCGATGAATTAGACCCGAACCCCGGCGATCTAGGCATGGCCAGGTTGAAGGTGCAGTAACATGCACTGGAGGACCGAACCGTTTAACGTTGAAAAGTTATCGGATGAGCTGTGTTTAGGGGTGAAAGGCCAATCAAGCCGGGAAATAGCTGGTTCTCCGCGAAAACTATTGAGGTAGTGCGTCAGACGTATGCCGTTGGGGGTAGAGCACTGGATGGGCTAGGGGGTCGCGAGATCTACCAAACCTAACCAAACTCCGAATACCAACGAGTCTTATCTGGCAGACAGACGGCGGGTGCTAAGGTCCGTCGTCGAAAGGGAAACAGCCCTAACCTACAGCTAAGGTCCCCAAGTCATCACTAAGTGGGAAAGCATGTGGGAATCCCAAAACAACCAGGAGGTTGGCTTAGAAGCAGCCATCCTTTAAAGAAAGCGTAACAGCTCACTGGTCTAAATAAGGGTTCCTGCGGCGAAGATGTAACGGGGCTAAAGTGATGCACCGAAGCTTAGGGTGTGATCTTCGGATCACGCGGTAGCGGAGCGTTCCGTAAGCCTGTGAAGCGATCTGGTAATGGGTCGTGGAGGTATCGGAAGTGAGAATGCTGACATGAGTAGCGATAAAGAGGGTGAGATGCCCTCTCGCCGAAAGACCAAGGGTTCCTGCGCAACGCTAATCGGCGCAGGGTGAGCCGGCCCCTAAGACGAGCCCGAAGGGGGTAGTCGATGGGAACCACGTTAATATTCGTGGGCCTGGTGGTGTGTGACGGATGATGGAAGTTGTCGATCCTTATCGGATTGGTTCGGCAGCCAAGTTGTTCCAGGAAATAGCCCCACCGTATAGACCGTACCCGAAACCGACACAGGTGGTCAGGTAGAGTATACCAAGGCGCTTGAGTGAAGTATCCTGAAGGAACTCGGCAAATTGCCTCCGTACCTTCGGAAGAAGGAGGCCCTGAATCGAGGCAACTCTTTTCAGGGGGCACAGGCCAGGGGGTAGCGACTGTTTATCAAAAACACAGGACTCTGCTAAGTCGGCTTCAAGACGACGTATAGGGTCTGACGCCTGCCCGGTGCTGGAAGGTTAAGAGGAGGGGTGCAAGCTCCGAATTGAAGCCCCAGTAAACGGCGGCCGTAACTATAACGGTCCTAAGGTAGCGAAATTCCTTGTCGGGTAAGTTCCGACCTGCACGAATGGCGTAACGACTTCCCCACTGTCTCCAGGATATGCTCAGCGAAATTGAAGTTCCCGTGAAGATGCGGGATACCCGCGGTTAGACGGAAAGACCCCGTGCACCTTTACTGCAGCTTCAGAGTGGCATTAGGAAAGAGTTGTGTAGCATAGGTGGGAGGCTTTGAAACTTGGGCGCCAGTCCGAGTGGAGCCAACCTTTGAAATACCACCCTGCTGTTTTCTGATGTCTAACCTCGCACCGTAATCCGGTGTAGGGACCCTCTGTGGCGGGTAGTTTGACTGGGGCGGTCGCCTCCTAAAGAGTAACGGAGGCGCGCGATGGTAGGCTCAGGCCGGTTGGAAACCGGCTGTTAGAGTGCAATGGCATAAGCCTGCCTGACTGCGAGACTGACGAGTCGAGCAGAGACGAAAGTCGGTCATAGTGATCCGGTGGTCCCTCGTGGAAGGGCCATCGCTCAACGGATAAAAGGTACGCCGGGGATAACAGGCTGATACTGCCCAAGAGCTCATATCGACGGCAGTGTTTGGCACCTCGATGTCGGCTCATCACATCCTGGGGCTGGAGCAGGTCCCAAGGGTTTGGCTGTTCGCCAATTAAAGTGGTACGTGAGCTGGGTTCAGAACGTCGCGAGACAGTTTGGTCCCTATCTGCCGTGGGCGTCGATTGTTGAGAGGAGTTGCCCCTAGTACGAGAGGACCGGGGTGAACATACCTCTGGTGTACCTGTCATTCCGCCAGGAGTGCAGCAGGGTAGCTATGTATGGACGGGATAACCGCTGAAAGCATCTAAGCGGGAAGCCTCCCTCAAGATAAGCAATCATCGAACCGTGATAGACCATCACGTTGATAGGCCGGGTGTGGAAGCGCAGTAATGTGTGGAGCTAACCGGTCCTAATAGTTCTGTTCGCGCTTGTTGATCCCACCATCAATGTCAGGCCTGCAAAGGCGTGCGCATTGTGGAGGATATCTTCAGCACGATGATGCCTCAAGACAACAAACATCGATTTAAAAACCCTGCTTGCACGCCGGCTTCATTGCTTGGTGGTCTTAGCGTCTGTGACCCACCCGATCCCATCTCGAACTCGGCCGTGAAACCAGACAGCGCCGATGGTACTAACGCTCAAGCGTTGGAAGAGTAGGACGCCGCCAGGCATTGTAGCCGGCGAGTAGGCAGGGGTATAACCCATTCACAGTCAAAGGGCTGTCCCGTACAGGGATGGCCCTCTTGGCGTCTTTTCCGCAGATGATGCTGAATTGGTGCCAAGGCCACGGAACCGCTTGGTTCCGCTTGGTCACTCAGCGTTTACGCTGGAGGTTTCGCGGGGTGGAGCAGCCCGGTAGCTCGTCAGGCTCATAACCTGAAGGTCGTTGGTTCAAATCCAACCCCCGCAACCAACCATTCCCGATTACACTCCGCACGCCAGCCGTTCCGCAAGGAGCGGCTATTTTTTTGTCCTGAATCCTGCCTTGCTTGTAGTGCGGTCAGCCAGGTGTGTGGCCGATCAGTCACCATCCGGATTGACATGCAACCGCAACAATTCTGACGCAGCAGCGACATATCGCGCCGTCAGGGGCCGTCCGACTTCAACAGAACCGGACGTTTGCAATGACCCGCTCCTACCTTTCGCTTTCCACCTGTGCTGCTGCAATCGCCATGACGCTGGCCAGCCCGGCGCTGGCCCAACAGAGCGCTCCGGCTGCAGATGACACAATCCAGTCTGCCAACACCATCGTGGTACTGGGGGAAATCGGCTTCCGCGATCGCAGCGAAGATGCCGTTCCCACATTGCAGTATGACGAACAGTTCTTCCAGCGGTTCGAGCCGCTCACCGCTGGCGATGCCCTGCGCCGCGTGCCCTCGGTCACGTTTCTGTCCGACGTTCTGGAGAGCGACGGCGCCCGCCTGCGCGGCCTCGATCCGGGCTACACCCAGATCCTGATCAATGGTGACCGTGTGCCCGGCTCCAACGCCGACCGCTCGTTCTTCCTCGACCGCGTGCCTGCCGAACTGATCGAGCGGGTCGAAATTGTCCGCTCTTCCTCGGCCCGTCGCACAGGTGATGCGGTGGCAGGGACCATCAACATCGAACTTCGTGATGGCTTCTCGCTCGATGGCGGTTACATCCGCGGCGGGGCGCTGCGGTTCAACGATGGTGAGATCAAGCCGAGCGCTGGCCTGTACTACGGCGGCGAACTCGGGCCGGGCCGCGTACTGGTCGGCGCCAACGTCCAGGGGCGCTACAACCCCAAGCTCAAGTCCAGCTTCCGCTTCGGCGATTCGCCTGAGAACAATCCTGATTTCTTCAGCGACGATTTCGACAATCGCGAAGACCAGACCGACACCCGCGACGGCACCGATTATGCGTTCAACGGTAGCTGGATCTACGACAACGCCAGCACCTTTTTCGAAGTGTCGGGCAACTATGTCCGCACCGACCGCACCGAAAGCGAGCGCTCGTTCGAGTATAATGATCCGACGGCTATCACCGGCCCGGTTCGCACCACCAGCCCCGGCAACCTGTTGACCGACAACATCAACGTCAACGACATCACGCAGGAAAGCTGGTCCGCCAGTGCCAACCTGGAACAGGAATGGTCCGCCGGCGAGACCTCGCTGCGCGTGTCATTCTCGCGGTTCGACGATTTCCAGGATGAGTTCGAATACGAAGTCGATTTCGACCGCAGCGCGCCGCGCTTCACCGGCGATCTTTCGCTCCTCGACATCCGGGACGAGGAGTTTGTCTTCGAGATCGACCACCAGTTCCAACTGTCCGATGGCCTTGACTTGGTAATCGGCGGCTTTGCGCAGAACAAGGATCGCGATTCCGATATCCGTTCGGTCCGTAATCGCTTCAACCTCACCGCCGCAGACCGGGAAGGGTACGACCAGTTCGGCGAGACGCCCGAGCAGTTCGTTACCCCGTTCACGCTTCCGCCGGTTGCCATGTCCATCATCGAGGAAGATCGCCGCGATGTGTTCGCGCTGATCGAAGGCGAGGCTGGCTCCGTGACCTTCGAGGCCGGTGTCCGCTGGGAAAACACCGATGTGACCATCGGGGCAATCGAGAACAGCTTCGATTACTTCCTCCCTTCTGCCTCGGCGCGGATCGCGGTGGGTGATGGCCGGATCACTATCTCGGGTGCGCGCACGGTGCGCCGTCCGCGGTTCGATTTCATCAACCCGGTGCTGCTGGAAGCCGAATTGGGTGACAACGACCTCCTCGGCAATCCGCAATTGCTGCCAGAAACTGCCTGGGGCGGCGATCTTGGTTACGAGCACCGCATTGGCCGCACCGGCGTGCTCGGGGTCAACCTGTTCTACCGCGATGTGCAGAACCTGGTGGAGGTTGCCAACACCGGGCTCGAAGGTTCTGAAGGCGAAGGCACTTTCGTATTCCAGCCGCGCAACACGGGCGATGGCGAGGTCTATGGTATCGAATTCGACCTTTCGACCAGCCTGGCCTTCCTTGGTCTGCCCGACACCGGCATTTTCGGCAACCTGGGCCTGATCGACAGCTCGATTGACGATGTGTTTGGCACCCGGCGGTTCAACGACCAGTCGAAGTATGTCTACAACATGGGCTTCATCCACGATTTCACCACCCTCAACGCAGCCTTCGGCGTAACCTATCGCAAGCAGGGTGCCGCTTATGGCCGGGTCATCGGCGAGGAAGTGACCACCACTTACGGGGCTGATCTCGAGGTGTTCGTGGAGAAGAGCTTCGGCGACAGCTTCACCATCCGCGCAGTGGCATCGAACCTGCTGGATTCAACCAAGGACGAGGAATTCAACAAGTTCACCACCGTGGCCGACCAGATTGGCCGCGATTTCGATGAATACGAGCTAGAGAGCGAACAAGCCGGACCGGTGGTCCAGCTGATCGCGCGGTACGCATTCTGATGGTTGCACAGCGGATGTTCGCGGCGGCCGGGATTTTGGTCCTTGCCGCCTGCACCACTCCGATCAAGGGTTTGCCCCCGGTTGCGGTAGCGGCGCTGGCCGAGACCGTGCCGGTGGGCACTGCCAGCCAGGATGCGGCCGATGATCCCGCGATCTGGCGCAACCCCGCCAGCCCGGCGGGCAGCCTGATCGTGGCGACCGACAAGAAGGCCGGGCTCTATGTCTATGGGCTGGACGGCGCGGTGCGCAGCTTCACCGACAGCGGCATGGTCAACAATGTCGACCTGGTAGACCTGGGATTGCGCGGCGTGATCGTGGTGGCCAGCGATCGCAATGACCTGACCCAAGCCGTGTTGCAGGTCTATCGGCTTGATACCGCCAGTGCCACTCTCGAACTGCTCGGCAATGGCCCGGGCGGTGCGGGCGAGGGCTATGGCCTGTGTCTCGGCACGTTCGGCGGCCAGCTGCGCGCCTACTCGGTGCTCAAAGAAGGCCGCACGCACGAGGTGCGGATCGATCTTGCGGGTGCCGCGCCCGGCTTCACCATGGAACGCACGCTGACGGTCGCCACCCAGCCCGAAGGCTGCGTGGTCGATGATCGCAACGGCACGCTTTATGTGGGCGAGGAAACCGGCGGATTGTGGCGCTTTGCCGCGGGCAGCACGACGGGCGATCTGGTGGCGCCGATCGACAACCAGTACCTGGTGGCCGATCTGGAAGGCCTGGCTATTGCGCCTGCCGGAACGGATGGCGGATACCTGGTGGCATCAAGCCAGGGCGACAATGCCTATGCCGTGTTCGCGCTTCCGGGGATCACTCCGGTCGGGCGGTTCAGCATCGGCGCAGGTGCCTTTGGCGCCACGCAGGAAACCGACGGGATCGACCTGGTGCTGGGCGATTTCGGGCCGCAGTTCCCTGCCGGATTGTTCGTGGCGCAGGACGGCATCAACGCGCCGGCCGCGCAGAACTTCAAGCTGGTGAGCTGGGCCGATGTCGTGGCGGCGCTGGGTCTCGACTGACTTACTGCGGACGCCATTGCGGTGACAGGTGGCTGGCGGGGAGGGTGATCTCCTCGCTGGCCACCATCGCGCGCGAACTTTCCCCCAGGCTCACCCGATAGGTGCCCGCGTTGCGGGACCAGCCGGGATTGGCATTGTCCCAGGTGGCGAGCAGGCGCGGATCCACCCCTACGCTCAGCATGCGTGTTTCGCCCGGCTGCAGCATGATTTTGGCGAACCCGCCCAGCCGCTGCGGGGCTTCCCACCCTGCGCCTGACACATAGACCTGCGCGGCATCGGCCCCGGCCCGCTGGCCCGTATTGGTTACGGTAAACGTCGCCACCAGCCCTTCGCCGGCCCGGCTGACCGACAGGCCGGAATAGGCAAAGCCGGTGTAGCTGAGGCCGTGGCCGAACGGGAACAACGGCTCCAGGCCATTGGCATCGAACCATTTGTAACCCACCGTGGCGCCTTCCGAATAGACCACATCGCCTGCCTGGGGATCGCCGGGATGGGGCAATTGATCGAGGCTGCGCGGGAAGGTTACCGGCAGGTGGCCAGATGGATTGACCACGCCTGTCAGCACGCGCGCAATCGCCGCGCCGCCCATGCGCCCGGGATACCACGCCTGCACGATGGCGGGCACGCTGCCTGCCCAGGGCATCAACACCGGCCCGCCGGTTTGCAGCACCACCACTGTATTGGGCTGGTTGAGGGCGACCGATTCCACCAGCGTGTCATCTTCCACATGCAGCGGCACATCGATGCTTTCGCTGGCCCATTGGGTGGCAAAGACGATGGCCAGATCGGCCACATTGGCTGCTGCGGCAGCCGCCTCGTGATCGCGCCCATCAAGATAGGTTATCTGCGCTTCGGGCAGCAGGGCGCGCAATTCCTCCAGCGGGCTGGACGGGTAATAGACCACCGGTCCCGGCCAACTGGTGGGGGCAATGCCCGGCACTGCGTTCTCGCCATCGGGGCCGCTGCCGGGATAGACTTGGCTTGATCCGCCGCCGGACAGCACTCCGCGATCGGCATTGCCGCCGATTACCACGATGCGCCGGGCGCTGGCGGCCAGCGGCAGAATTCCGCCTTCGTTCTTCAGCAACACGATAGCGCTCTCGGCATCGGCCTGGCTGACCGCGCGGTTGGTGTCGAAATCGATGAACTGCCCGGCCTCGACCGGATAATCGACCACGCCGTGGGCGAACATCGATCGCAGGATACGGAAGGCCGCTTGGTCAATTTGCGCCTGGTCGATTTCGCCTGCTTCAAGTGCGGCCTGCAAGCGATCCGCCCGCAGCCAGGCGGCGGTCTGTAAGCCGAAGCCCGATTCCTGGTCGAGCCCGGCATCGATGGAAGGTGCGGTGGAATGGACCGCGCCCCAATCCGACATGACATAGCCCGGCCAGCCCCATTCATGGCGCAAGACCTGGGTCAGCAGGAACGGATGCTCGCAGGCATATGGCCCGTTTACCCGGTTATAGGCGCACATCACCGATCCGGGATTGCCCGCCTCGTGCGCGAACTGGAACGCCAGCAGGTCGCTCAGCCGCAGGGCAGCTTCATCGATGACCGAATTGCCCGCACCGCGATCGGTCTCCTGATCGTTCACAGCATAGTGTTTGGACGTGGCAATGATGTTGTTTGATTGCACCCCGGCGATCTGCGCGCCCACAATCGCCCCGGCCAGCAGCGGATCTTCCCCGCCATATTCGAAATTGCGGCCGTTGCGCGGTTCGCGCAGCAGATTGACCCCGCCGCCCAGCAGCACGTTGAAGCCATCGGCGCGCGCCTCGCGCCCGATCATCGCTCCACCCGCAAAGGCCAACTCGCGGTCCCAGGTTGCAGCGGTGGCGAGGCCCGATGGCAGCGCCGTGCGCCCGCGCTTGTCCGGCGCGCCGCCTTGTGTTGCCACGCCGATGCCTGCATCGGTCTGCCACTGGCCCGGAATGCCAAGCCGCGCGATGCCCGGCACATAGCCTGCCGATCCCGGTCGTGCGCCATCGACCATGGTATATTGGGTGGGTGCGAAGTCGGCCCCGAAATAGCCCATCAGCAAACCGGCGCGCTCGGCCAGCGTCATCTGGGACAGCATGGTGGCGGCGCGCTCGTCGGGAGAACCACTGGTGTCGGCCGCCATGATCGCGGGCTGGTCCTGCGCCATAGCGCCCGATGCGCCCATTGCGCCAAATGCCAGGGCGGTCGCGGCCAGCAACAATTTCGCGGTTTTCATCCCATTCTCCTTTGATAACGATAACAGCACATTGCGCCGCGCCAGCACAAGGGGACATGCAACTGTCGCAAAAATCTTCTAGCGATGACCAACAGAGTTTTGCAGGAGCACGACATGCACGCCGACCGCCGCCTATTCCTTCGTGCCACCGGCAGCGCCTTTGCCGCGCTTGCCGCTTCGGCTTGCGCCGCACGCGGCAGCGGCGGATTGGCGGGCCTGCCGGTAACCGGTGGCTATGGCGGGCTGGTGTCCGATCCGGCCGAACTGCTCGACCTGCCGCAGGGCTTTTCCTATCGTGTGCTGTCCGCGCTGGGCGATGCGATGACCGATGGCGGCACCGTGCCAGACTATGCTGACGGCATGGGCTGCTTCGACCTTGGCAATGGTGAACTGGCGCTGGTCCGCAATCACGAACTTTCGCCGCAGCAGGACAGCGGCGGGGCCAGCGGACCGGCATTCGATACCGTGGCGCGTAGCCTGATACCCTTGCCCGGCGGGACCACCACGATCGTGCTCGATGCAGCAACGCTGGGCGTCAAGCGCCAGTACCGCAGCCTGGCCGGAACGATCCGCAATTGCGCTGGGGGGATCACGCCGTGGGGATCGTGGCTGACTTGCGAGGAGAATGTCACCAAGGCCGATGGCCGCACCGCCAACCGCGATCATGGCTGGGTGTTCGAAGTGCCCGCAAATGCCGAACGGCAGGTGGAGCCGGTGCCGCTGACCGCGATGGGCCGCTTCAACCACGAGGCCGCCTGTGTCGATCCGGCGAGCGGTCTGGTCTATCTGACAGAGGACCGCGACGACAGCCTGCTCTATCGCTTTGTGCCGACCTATCCCGGCCGGCTGGCCGAGGGTGGGACACTGCAGGCGCTGGTGCTGGATGGCATCAGCGATACCCGCAACCGCAACGGGTCGGTTGCCATGGCGCCGGGACAACTGGTTACGGGACGCTGGATCACACTCGACAATCCCGAGGCTCCCGATGATGACCTGCGCAAGCGCGGCGCGTCGGCGGGGGCGACGCTGTTTGCCCGCGGCGAAGGGATCTGGATGGGCGATGGCGAGTTGTTTTTTACCGCCACATCGGGCGGCGCGGCGGGACAGGGGCAGATCTTCCGCCTCAAGCCCAGCATGCACGGTCCCGATGTGCTGGACCTGTTCTACGAAAGCACCGCGGCCGAGGATTACAGCTTTGGTGACAACATCACCATTGCGCCCGATGGCCACCTGATCGTGTGCGAGGACCAGTACACGCAAGGCGCGGTCAACCACCTGCGCGGTGTCACCCCCGCTGGCACATCCTATGCCTTTGCCCGCGTGCGGGTGACCAGTGAAACCGCCGGAGCCTGCTTCTCGCCCGATGGACGCACGCTGTTTGTCAACGTGTTCAGCCCCACGCGGACGCTGGCAATCACCGGACCTTGGGCCTGGCTGTAAGCGATCAGGATGTGATCATCTTGATGCCGGAAACAACCAGCATCCCGGCCAGTGCATAGCGCACCAGGTTGTCGTTCACCCGGCCCGCTACCAGTGAGCCAAAGACGATGCCCGGCACCGATCCGATCAGCAGGCTGACCAGTAGCCACAGGTCGACATTGCCCAGCCAGCTATGCCCCAACGCTGCCACCAGCGTAAGCGGAACGGCGTGGATGATGTCGGTGCCAACAATGGTTTTGGCACCCAGCCGCAGCGGATAGACCACCGCCAGCAGCACCGCCACCAGCGCACCCGCGCCGACCGAAGTGAGTGTGACCAGCACGCCGACGAGCGCGCCGCCGATAACCGTGGCGACAAGCTGGCGGCGCAGGGTCTGCTCGCTCACCAGGCGGTGGAACTTGCGCAATGGTGCGGTCAGCCGGGTCTTGGCCAGCATCAGCACGGCAGTCAGCAACAGCGCGCCGCCCAGCAACTTCATCAGCGAGGCCGATTCCATCTTGCCCTGGTGGAACAGCGCCAACCACAGCAGCGTGAGCACGGCGGCGGGCAAGCTGCCCAGCGCCAGCCGCTTTACTATCTGCCAGTCGGGCGAGCCAATCTTGTGATGGATGCCGCCGCCTACAGCCTTGGTGATGGCAGCAAACCACAGGTCAGTGCCCACGGCCACGGCCGGATTAAAGCCGAAGAACAGGATCAGGATCGGCGCCATCAGCGAACCGCCGCCAACGCCGGTCAATCCCACCAGGAAGCCGACAAATGCGCCCGCGATGGAGTAGGCGAGGTTGAACTCACCCATCAAGGTCAGCCGACCACAGCCATGCTGCGCAAATGCGCCAGCACCGGTTCGGCCCATTCCGGGCGGCAGATCAACAGGTCGGGCAGCCAGGTATCGGCCTGATTGTAGACCATCGGGCTGCCATCGATCCGGCTGCAGTGCAGGCCATGGGCCAGCGCCACGGCCACCGGCGCGCAGCTATCCCATTCGTACTGGCCGCCCGAATGGAGGTAGATGTCCGCATCACCCAGCACCACTGCCATGGCTTTCGCCCCGGCACTGCCCATTGGCACCAGTTTTCCGCCCAGCACCTCTGCCACGGCCAGCGCTTCGGCGGCGGGACGGGTGCGGCTGACTACCAGGCGCGGCGGAATGGTCCCGGCGGGCAGAGGACGCGGCTGGTCTGTCCGCAGCACCAGGCCGCCAGCCATGCCGGGCAGCGCGACAGCGCCCACCGTGGCCACGCCATCAATCGCCAGTCCCACGTGAACAGCCCAGTCTGCGCGCGCTTCGCCATATTCGCGGGTGCCATCGACCGGATCGACAATCCACACGCGGCTTTTGCCCAGGCGCTCTGCCGTGTCCTTGCTTTCTTCGGACAGCAGGCCATCGTCCGGCCGTTGCTGGCGCAGAGCGTGGACCAGGAACTGGTTGGCCGTCTGGTCTCCTGCCTTGCCGAGCGATTTGCCTTCGAACATGCCGCTGTCGCGCACCTGCAGCAGGATGCGACCTGCAACCTCGGCCAAATGTGCAGCCAGTTCGGCGTCGGTCATGACCATCAGCCCAGGAGCCGGTCAATGATGATGTCGGCCGCCTGCTCCACGGTCATCGCGGTGGTGTCGATGCGGATTTCGGGCGCTTCGGGTTCCTCATAGGGGCTGTCGATGCCGGTGAAGTTCTTCAGGTCTCCGGCGCGGGCCTTCTTGTACAGGCCCTTCACATCGCGCGCTTCGGCCACGGCCAACGGCGTATCGACGTGGACCTCGATAAACTCGCCCTCGGGCAGCATCTCGCGCACCATCTGGCGTTCGGCGCGGAACGGGCTGATGAAGGCGGTGATCACGATCAGGCCCGCATCGGCCATCAGCCGCGCCACTTCGCCCACGCGGCGGATATTCTCGATCCGGTCGGTTTCAGTAAAGCCCAGATCCTTGTTGAGCCCGTGGCGCACGTTGTCACCATCCAGCAGGAAGGTGTGCCGGTTCATTCGGTGCAGCTTCTTTTCCACCACGTTGGCGATGGTCGATTTGCCGCTGCCCGACAGGCCGGTGAACCACAACACGGCGGGCTTCTGGTTCTTCATGCTGGCGTGCTGTTCGCGGGTGATTTCCAGCGCCTGCCAGTGGACATTCTGTGCGCGGCGCAGGCTGAAGTTGATCGTGCCTGCACCCACGGTGGCATTGGTCAGCTTGTCGATCAGGATAAACCCGCCCAGCGCGCGGCTGGTGGCATAGGCTTCGAACGTGATCGGCTTGTCGGTGGTGACCTCGGCCACGCCGATGCCGTTCAGGTGCAGTGTCTTGGCCGCCAGATGTTCGAGGCTGTTGATGTCGATCTCGTACTTGGGCTGGGCCACGGTTGCGGTCACCGTCTGGCTGGCCAGCTTCAGCCAATAGCCGCGACCGGGGATCAGGTCTTCGTCACTCATCCACACGATGTTGGCTTCGAACTGGTCGGCACATTCGGGCGGCGAGTCTGCTGCCGCAATCACGCTGCCCCGGCTTACATCCACTTCATCGGCCAGGGTTATGGTGACCGCTTCGCCCGCCACCGCCTCGGCCAGATTGCCATTGAGCGTGACAATCGAGGCCACCGTGCTGGTCTTGCCCGAAGGTACGATCCGCACCGCATCGCCCGGCTTTATTGTGCCAGCGGTAATCAGCCCGGCAAAGCCCCGGAAATCGAGATTGGGCCGGTTGACCCATTGCACCGGCATGCGGAAGGGCTGCGCCTGCGCTGCCTCATTGTCGATCTCGACCGTTTCCAGATGTTCGATCAGGCTGGGGCCGGCATACCACGGCGTATTGTCCGATGGCGCTGTGGTAATATTATCGCCCTTGAACCCGCTCAGCGGGATGGCGGTGAATTCGGTAATCCCGATCTCGGCCGCAAACGCGCGGTAATCGGCCACGATGCTGTCGAAAACCGCCTGGTCATAATCCACCAGGTCCATCTTGTTCACCGCCAGAACGATGTGCCGGATGCCGACCAGGTGGGCCAGGAAGCTGTGCCGCCGCGTCTGCACCAGCACGCCCTTGCGCGCATCGATCAGGATCACCGCCAGGTCCGCCGTGCTCGCGCCGGTCACCATGTTGCGGGTGTACTGTTCATGCCCCGGCGTATCGGCGACGATGAACTTGCGCTTTTCCGTGCTGAAGAAGCGATAGGCGACATCGATGGTGATGCCCTGTTCTCGCTCGGCAGTCAGGCCATCGACCAGCAGGGCGAAATCGATCTCCTGCCCTTGCGTGCCCACGCGCTTGCTGTCGGCCTCCAGTGCGGCCAGCTGGTCTTCGAAGATCATCTTGCTGTCATACAGCAGGCGACCGATCAGCGTGCTCTTGCCATCGTCCACGCTGCCGCAGGTGATGAAGCGCAGCAGGGTCTTGTTCTGGTGCTGCGCCAGATAGGCATCGATGTCCTCGGCGATGAGGGTATCGGTCTGGTAGGCGGATGGAGTGGCGGGGGCATCGGTCATCAGAAATACCCCTCCTGCTTCTTCTTTTCCATCGACCCGTCACCGGCGTCCTTGTCAATCACGCGGCCCTGCCGTTCGCTGGTGGTGGTGAGCAGCATTTCCTGCACCACTTCCGACAGCGTGGCAGCCGTGCTTTCCACCGCACCGGTCAGCGGCGAACAGCCCAGCGTGCGGAAGCGGATGGATCTCATGGTGATGTCGGGCTTCTTGCCCATGACCTTTTCCAGCCGATCAATATCGTCGGCCATGAATAGCCCGCCCTCGTATTCATAGGTCGGGCGCTGGGCCGCGAAATACAGCGGCACGATCTCGATGCCCTCGGCCATGATGTATTGCCAGATGTCCAGCTCGGTCCAGTTGGAGATCGGGAAAACCCGGATGCTCTCACCCTTGGCTTTGCGGGTGTTGTAGACGTTCCACAGCTCGGGCCGCTGGTTCTTGGGATCCCACCCGTGGCTGGCGGTGCGGAAGCTGAAGATGCGCTCCTTCGCGCGGCTCTTTTCCTCGTCCCGGCGTGCGCCGCCGAAGGCCGCATCGAAGCCGTAAAGGTCGAGCGCCTGCTTCAGCCCTTCGGTCTTCCACATATCGGTATGCAGCGGACCATGATCGAACGGGTTGATCCCGCGCTGTTCCGCCTCGGGGTTCTGATAGACCAGCAGTTCCATTCCCGCAGCCTTGGCGGCCTTTTCGCGCAGGGCATACATGTCCTGGAATTTCCACGTGGTATCGACATGGAGCAGCGGAAACGGCGGGGGCGAGGGGTAGAACGCCTTCTTCGCCAGGTGCAGCATCACCGCGCTGTCCTTGCCAATCGAATAGAGCATGACGGGCTTTTGCGCTTCGGACGCAACCTCGCGCATGATGTGGATGCTTTCGGCCTCAAGCCGCTGGAGATGGGTAAGGCTCTTCATGATAGGATGGCTCTTGGCGCATTGCGCAGCAAATCGCCTGCGAGAAATTCTTTCAGCACGTCAATCGGCCATCTGCGTCATGCGTCCGGCGCAAACGGCGTCCAGCATGCCTCATCATGCAAAGGCGCGAAAATCGCATCGAGCATGGCTTGGGTCACGCCTTCAGGCGCGGCGGGTTGCCAGTGCGGGGTGTTGTCCTTGTCCACCAGCACGGCCCGCACGCCCTCGGCAAAATCGGGGCGCATAATCATGCGGACAGCGAGGCGGTATTCAAGTTCCATCTCGGCAGCGAAATCGGCTGGCTTTGCCGCCAGCTGGCGCAATGCCACCTTGGCGGAAGCAGGGCACTTGGTAGCAACGGCTTTCAGTTCCTTGCCCGCCCAGTCGGACGGATCGGCGGCAAGCGCGGCGATGATCCCCTCCAGCGTGCCGGGGGCGAACAATCGGTCGATCTTTGCCGCGTTGCGCTGCAGCCGGGCGGGTGGGGGCAGGGAAGACAGGTCTTTGAGGATATCGTCGGCCGCGCCAGGCTCGCGCGCGATAGTGTCCTTGGCTTCGGCCAGGTCTTCGGCCTTGAGGTAATGCGTCGCCAGCCCGGCCCACTGGCATTCCGCCCCATCCAGTCGCGCAGCGGTGAGGGCGAGGAACTTGCCAAGCTGGCCGGGGAGCTGCGCGAGGTAATGCCCCGCGCCGACATCGGGAAACAGCCCGATAGCCCCTTCGGGCATGGCGAGCAGGGTGTTCTCTGTCGCCACGCGATATGTCGCGGGCAGGGCAATGCCCACCCCGCCGCCCATCGTCACCCCATCCATGAAGGCGATCACCGGCTTGGGGTAGGTGAACAGCAGGTGGTTGAGGCGATATTCGGCCATGAAGAAGGCGCGCGCCGCCACGCCGGCATCCTCCAGCACGCTGCGCCGGGCGGAAACCACATCGCCGCCTGCGCAAAACCCCCGCTCGCCCGCGTGTTCGATCAAGACCGCCTGCACCGCCGGATCGCTCCGCCATTCAAGCAGCGCCGCGCTTATCGACTCGCACATGCCGTGGTTCAACGAATGCAGCGCAAGAGGGCGGTTGAGGGTGATGGTGGCGGCCCCGCCGTGGCGGCGGAACTGGACTTCCGGCACGGTATCCAACCCTATTGCCCCGCGCCCACGATCGCCTCGGCCTCGATCTCCACCTTGAAGGCCGGACCTGCCAGCGCGGAAATCGCCACCAGCGTTCCGGCGGGCCGGGCGTGGCCGCAGGCGGCGGTGAAGGCATTGGTGACCACCATCGCATCGGCAATGTCGGTCACGAACATGCGCACGCGCACAATATCGTCCGAGCGGCCGCCAAGCTGCTGGATATAGTCGATGATCTGTTCGAAGCAGCGTTCCGCCTGCCGCCCGGCATCGGGGCTGATCGAGCCGTCGGCCTCAACCCCGATGTTGCCGGCCACGATGATCCGTTCATCCACGCGGATGGCGCGGGTGAACTTGGCGCTTTCCTCGAACGCGCCAAGCGGCGGGATGCGTTGACGGCCGTCGAATGGCCCGATGCCTTCAGCCACAGGAAATCCTCTCGATCACCATATTGTCGTCATAGGATACTGTCAGCCGGTCGGGCCGGAAGTCCATCGTTACGGCGGTGCGCGGCGGAACCCAGCGCAGGGTGGTCGCGCCGGTCAGCCGCAGCAGCGCCTGGCCCGATTCGGCGCTGGCGCGGTGGCCGATATGCGCATCCATGCCCGTTGCGTCGCACGCACCGGCCAGTTCGCGCACCGGCAGTTCGCCAGCCGGGGTAGTGGCGCAACCGCCCAGCAGCAGGGCGGCCCCCGTTCCCAGAATCGCTATCATCTTCATTGTATCTCTCCTGATCGCATCATCCTAGCGCGCCCTCTCGCATTGTCGATGGACCGCTGGTATAGCGGCGGACAAAGTCAAACAGAGGATACCATGGCCCTTCACGTCGAACCCATCCTGCCGCAGTTCGGAGCATATTGCTCGGGCCTCGATCTCACCCGCCCGCTGTCCGCAGACGAGGTCACACAGGTGACCGATGCAATGGACAAGTGGGGCGTTACCGTGTGGCGCAACACCGGCATGAACGACGAGCAGCACGTCGAATTCAGCCGCAACTTCGGCTATCTGGAGCGGGTGCCGCTGCGCGAGGGTGGAACATACCGCCTGCCGTTCCGCGAACTGTTCGATGCCAGCAATCTCAACGCCGAGGGCGAGATCACGCAGGATGAAGCCGCGATCCAGTATCGCAAGGGTGACCGGCTGTGGCACACCGACAGCGCCTTCATGACCAAGCGGACCAGCTATTCATTGCTGCTGGCCCATTCGGTGCCCGGCAAAGGCGGGCAGACCTGGTTTGCCGATACCCGCACCGCTTATGACGACCTGCCCGACCACATGAAGCATTTCCTGGAGGACAAGATCGGCATCAATTCGCTGTGGTGGAGCCGCATGCTGGCAGGTGCCGCCATCCCGGAAGAAGAGATCGACGCGCGCTTCAAGGCCGAACATCCGCTGGTCCACACCCACGCAGGGTCGGGCCGCAAGGCGCTGTTCATTGCCGCGCACACGATGGACGTGAAGGGGATGGACAAGGCGGAAGGCCGCCAGCTGATCCAGGATTTGATCGCCCATTGCACGCAGGACAAGTACATCTTCAGTGTGAGCTGGAACGCGGGCGACCTGGTGATCTGGGACAACCTGTGTTCGATGCACAAGGGCGGCGAATACGATTACACGGCCGAAAAGCGCGATATGCGCCGCACCACCGTGCGCGAAGGAACCGAGCCGCGCAGCCTCGACCTTGACGATCCCTTCACCGAACTGTTCGCTGCCACCCCCAAAGTGGTCGACATCAACGCGGCGCGCGATAGCGGGCGCTAACCGACGATTAATGAAACAGGCTGCCCCTGAAAACAGGCCGCCCATGAAAAAGGCCCGGTCCCTCAGGCGAGGGGCCGGGCCTTTTCGTATGCGGCAATCAGCAGATCAGAATACGCGCACGGCGCATTCGGCCGGGGCTGCCAGCAGTTCTTCCAGCTGGGCATCGAGCTTCAGCATGGTGAGCGAGCAGCCGACCATGTCCAGCGCGGTGCAATATTCGCCCACATAGTTGCGCGCGATCACCAGGCCCTTGGCTTCGGCCAAAGCGTGCGCCTTGGCATAGACCACATAGAGTTCAGCCGGCGGAGTGCCGCCCAGGCCGTTGATCATCAGAGCAACGCGGTCACCCGGGTTATAGGGCAGGTCGGTCTGCACGGCGTCGAACAGCGTTTCGGTGATCGAATCTGCCGGACGGATCTTTTCGCGGCTGCGGCCCGGTTCACCGTGGATGCCCACGCCGACTTCCATCTCGTCATCGCCGATATCGAAGATCACGTCGCCCTTGGCCGGCGGGATGCAGCTGGTCAGGCCCACGCCCATGGTGCGGACATTGTTGTTCACCTTGTCGGCGATGGCATAGACTTCATCCAGGCTGGCACCCGCTTCGGCGGCTGCGCCGCAGGCCTTCATCACGAAGAAGTTGCCGGCCACGCCGCGGCGGCCGACGGTCCAGGTGCTGTCCTGCACGGCCACGTCATCGTTGATGATGAACTGCTTCAGGCGGATGCCTTCGGCTTCGGCCATCTCGCAGGCCATGTCCCACGCCATGCGATCGCCCTGATAGTTGTTGACCAGCACCAGCACGCCGGCATCGGTGGCAACAGCCTTGATGGTTTCATAGCAGGCATCGACCGGGGGGGCGGCGAACACCGGGCCCTGGCAGGCGGCGGACAGCATGCCCGGGCCGACTGCGCAGACGTGCGCGGGTTCATGGCCCGAACCCGAACCCTGCACGATCGACACGTGGTTGGGCGACGGGCGATCGGTGCGCTTGATCATCTGGAATTCGGCATCGCCTTCCAGCAGGCCGGGGTTGGCGGCCAGCACACCGGCCATGAATTCAGGCACGAAATTGGCGGGATCGTTGACAAATTTCTTCATGGGTCATTCCTCTCCGTGGAACTTGGGTATTTAAAAGCGGTCGGTTCAGCGCTTCAGTTCGGCAGCCTGGGGCGTGTAATCCACCCCGTAATGCTGGCACCAGTCATACAGGATGGTGGCCACGCCCACGATGCCCGGATCCGGCGTGTCGGCACTGCGTGCGCCAACCTGGCTGGCACGGCCACGATGGGCGATCATCGAACGGGTCACGTCGATCGCCTGGTCCGCCACCTGGGTGACGGCGGCGAGCACGGCGGCCATGTCCGAGCCGTCCATTTCCTGCATCTTTTCATGGATCGGGATCAGCGCATCGAGCAGCGTCTTGTCACCGCGCACCGCGCCACCGCGGGCCATGATGCCTTCAACAGCCGAGCCGACCATGGCGGTCAGCTGTGCGTAATCGACTTCGTCCAGGCCTTTGGACACCATGCCTGCACGCATGAAGCCGGTGCCCCAGATCGGGCCGGACGAGCCGCCGACATGCTTGGAACACAGCATCGACAGCTTGAGCAGCATGGCGCCGATCGCGCTCTTGTCGATGGCGGGCAGTTCTGCCTTGATGACGCGGAAGCCGGTCGCCAGCGAGGTGCCGAAATCGCCGTCACCGGCCAGGCCGTCGAGGTCCGAGAAGTATTTTTCGTTCCGGATTACCGTATCGCAGGTGACATCCAGAGCGTTTTCGATTTGCGCAACATTCAAACTAGACATTGTTCCTCCCCCTTACGCTGCTGCGGTCGCCGCCGCATTCAGCGCATTCAGGTCTTCGATGGTGATGATGATATCGGGCGCATCGCCCAGTTCGGGAACGACCCTGGCTGCTTCGGTAAAATCTTCTTCGGCAGTATAGGTGCTGGTGGTGATGAGTGTGGGGATGCCCGCGCGGGTGGCGGCGAGCAGGCCGTTACGGCTGTCTTCGATTACCATGCAATCGGATGCGGGCAGGCCCAGCGTTTCCAGCGCCAACAGATAGATGTCGGGCGCCGGCTTCTTCTTGGCCACGACATCGCCGGCATGGACGAATTCGAATGCTGCTTTGCGTTCCGGCCCGAACAGGTCGAGCACGGCATCGATGAACTTGGGGTTGGACGTGGTGCACACCCCAAGCCGCACGCCGGCCGCGCGGGCCTCGTCGATGATGCGCAGGATGCCTGCGCGCACCGGCAGGTCGGCCACGATGTCCGATGTCAGTTGTGTTTTGGTCTGGTGCAGGTCGAGGATCAGCGCGTCTTTGGCATCTTCGGTATCGATGCCATCGGGCCAGCCGAATTCATCGAAATAGACCCGCATCCGTTCCTTGCCGCCGGCTGTCAGCAGCAGGCGGGCGTACAGTTCCACGCTCCATTCGGCATCGATCCCGGCCTGGGCAAAGGCCAGGTTGAAGCCAACCCGGTGGGCGTCGCGCTCGGTATCCACCAGCACGCCGTCACAATCGAAAATCAGGGCCTTGATCATCTGTCCGGTCGCTCCACTCAAGCCATTTCACGCTGGCTCTGGAGGAAGGCCGTGCCCTGGCCGGTGCCGCCGAACTTCTCGATGAAGCCGTGGAACATCGTCTTGATCGCCTGGTACTGCGCATCAAGCACGCGCAGCGGCTCGTAATCCTTGGGATTGGCGGTGTGGTAATCGATGAAGCTCTGCACGAACACGTGCTTGAGGTTAGTCGAGATGTTGATCTTGGCCGCGCCGCGCGCAATCGCCATGGCGAACGTCTCATCCGACAGGCCGGTGCCGCCGTGCAGCGCCATCGGCGTGCGGGTAAGGGCATTGATCGCGGCGATCCGTTCAAAATCGACTACCGGTTCACCCTTGTAATAGCCGTGGGCGGTGCCGACGGCGCAGGCGAAGGCCGACAGGTCCAGCGCATCGCAGAACCGCTTGGCATCTTCGGGATCGGTCAGCACGCTGTCAGCGGCGTCCACCACCATGTCATCTTCCACGCCCATGATCTGGCCCAGTTCGGCTTCCATGCCCACGCCGTACTTTTCGGCAATGGCGCGGACCTTGAGCGAGCGGGCGAGGTTTTCCTCGAACGGGAATTCCGAAGCGTCGATCATGATCGAGGTCCAGCCGCTTTTTGCGCATTCCTCGATCATGTCGAAGTCATGGCAATGATCCAGATGCAGCACCACGGGCACCGGCGAATCCTCGGCCACGGTGCGGACCCAGGAAACGATTTCCTTGTGGCTGAAATACTTGATGGTTTTCGACGAGGTCTGGCAGATCACCGGAGCGTTCAACTCCTCGGCGGCCTTCACCATCGCCTTGGTGGAACTGTAATCCACCAGGTTGAATGCGGCCACGGCGTAATGGTTATCCATTGCATGGCGCAGAAGCGGTTTCATGTTGACCAACGGCATGTCGATGCTCCTTCAAAGTTCACAAGACCTGCCCAAGCTCCCCAGCACGCGGTCTTTCGACTCGGCTCCATAACCAGACTCGGCCCACCCCGCCACCCGTGAATAGGCCATGCGGCAGTGTTTCAGGATGATTTTGTCCGGACCGTTGACAACAGGGCGCGAAAATTGGTTCTACTGCGACAATCAGGGACTTTGCTGGGCCGCGATGGAGGCCGGAATGTCGAACCCCCATTGGCCGAACACGCTGTCTGCCTCGGGCCATGAGCTCCTGGCCGCAGCGGCATCGGCCCTGGCGCCGGCAATATCGCCCAATCGCGCGCGGATGATGCTGCGGGCGAACTGCGAGGTCGGCAACTGCTGCGCTGCCAGCACCGTGTCAAATTCCGCCAGCGCTGCCTCCAGTTCGCCGTTTCGCAGCAGTGCCATGGCCAGGCTGTCGCGGGTGGCCGTATGATCGACCAGCGCCAGCGAAGCCCGGCATTCCTCCAGGGCCCGCGCAATCGCGACATTGGTGGTGACCTTGTTCCAGCAGATCGAATTGAGGTCGTTGGCGGTCGTCGCCAGGGCCCGCGCCTGATCGAACGCCGCCTCGGCTTCGGCGGGCAGGTTCGCCTTTGTCAGGGCGATGCCCAGGCTGTTGGTGTTCACCGGCCGATTGCCCTCCAGCGCGATGATCTGGCGGAAGGTTGCGACCGCAGCAGGATACTGGTCGCGCTGCGCTTCGACCGAGGCGCGGGTATAGAGCGCAGGGATGTTATCGGGATCGATGGCCAGTACGGCCGCCACATCTTCCGATCGCCCCTCCACATCGTCCCACGCCCGGTTCTGCAGCCGCTGTAGCAACTGCTGCACGCCCTGGGGCTGATTGCGTGCCAGTTCCACACCCCGGGTTAGCAGTTCATCGGCCCGGGCATGGCTTTCCAGCAGGCGGTAAACCTGCGATGCAGCCATCAGGGCGCCGGGATTGTCGGGCAGTCTGGTCACCAGATCCTCGGCCATCCTGCGCGCTTCGGTGCGCCGGTTGAGTTCCACCAGCACGCGCCCGGCCAGGCCATAACCTTCCGGCTGGTCGGGCACGATCTCGATCACCCTGCGGGCATCGGCCAGTGCACGAGTGAATTCGTATTCCATCCACAGCGTCTCGCCGCGCAGCATCAGGGCGGGGACAAATTGCGGTGCAAGTTCGATCGCGCGATCCAGTTCATCCAGCTTCAGGTCCGTTTCGCCGATCGGGCGGCGCTGGGCAGAAGCGAACAGCGCCAGCGGGGTTTCCCCCGTTTCCAAGCTGGTGGCAAGCAGCGCCTCGGCGCGATCTTCCTGACCCATCGATGCCAGGAACTGGCTGGCCGCGGCCAGCACATAGGGCGTGTCAGGGATGGCTTCCAGCATCGTATCGACCGCCGCCAATGCCTCGTCCGTGCGGCCCAGATTGCTCAGCATCATTATCCGCGCCTGATATGGCAGGGGCCAGCTTGGCGCGTCCTGAATAGCCGCCGCGTTATCAATCAGTGCCTGTTCGGGATTGCCGGTCAGGAAATTTGCCCCCGCGCGGTGGTGCAAGGAATAGGCGTCTCCAGGCTCGATCTCGAGCGACCGGGTCAGCAGATCGCGGGCGATGTCGATCTGGTTATCATTCATCGCCATCACCCCGCGGCCGCGCAGCGTCACTACATGATCGGGGGAAATGGCGTCGGCGCGGTTAAAGGATTCCAGCGCTTCGCCTGCGCGATTCAGGTGGACCAGCGCCAACCCGCGATTGGACCAGGCCGCCACAATACCGGGGTCTATCGCGATGGCCGCGTCAAACTCCGCCACCGCCTCTTCCGGGTTTTGGCCGAGCAGCCGGATACCCCGGTCGACCAGCGATTGCGCCACCGTGGATACGCGGCGTGGCGGGGTAGAAGCTGTGGCTGGCGTGACAGGGGCGACCTCGCCCGGCACCGCTTCGACCCGGACTGGCGGATTTACAGGCGCATCCTGCGCCGCCGCCGGACCGGCCATGCAGGCCGCGCCGGGGGCTAGCATCATCAAGGTCGCCATCAGTCGAATCCGCACCATTTACTCCACCGTCCGGGCCGTTGGTGCCAAGAATATGGCAAAGCGGCGCGGAAGCAACGCCTGCAGCAGCTTACAATCCCGACAGGGGTTTGAATCATCATGCGATTCCACCAGAAAGTCGGCATTTGCCGCTCTTGGGTTTGTTGACGGCGGCAACTCGGTCTGCCAGCTTTTGGAGTCTGGCAAGTCTTCGCGCACGACCCGTGTTCGCGCAGGGCAGCCTGAGAGGAGCTCTGCAAAAATGCCCCGGCTCAAGCTTCATCCTGACCGGCTGTTTCCTGCCGATCCGGCAGTGCGGGATGTGGCGCGCGAACTCCATGCCAGCGTCGAGAAGCTGCCGATCATCAGCCCGCACGGGCATACCGATCCGGCGTGGTTCGCCGGCAACCGGAACTTCGGCAATGCGACCGAATTGTTGCTGGTGCCCGACCACTACGTGCTGCGCATGCTCTATTCGCAAGGTGTGCCGCTGGAGGCGCTGGGTGTGGCCCCGGTGGGCCGCACAAGCTCTGCCGATCCGCGCGAGGCATGGCGGCTGCTGGCACATAACTACCACCTGTTCCGCGGCACGCCATCGAACATCTGGCTAGACTGGGTGTTTGCCGAGGTCTTCGGGCTGGACATGCGGCTGAGCGGCGCAACATCGGACCTTTACTATGACCGGATCACCGAAGCTCTGGCGACCGAGGCCTGCCGCCCGCGCGCACTATTCGACCGGTTCAATATCGAGGTGATCGCCACCACAGAAGGCCCGCTCGATACGCTGGAGCATCACCGGACTATTGCCGACAGCGGCTGGAATGGCCGCGTCATCACTGCCTACCGCCCCGATCCGGTGATCGATCCCGAATTCGAAGGCTTTCGCGATAACCTTGCCGCGCTATCGGATCTGACCGGAGAAGACTGCTTTTACTGGTCCGGCTATCTTGCCGCCCACCGCCAGCGCCGCGCATTCTTCAAGGCGATGGGTGCCACCTCGACCGACCACGGCCACCCGACTGCCCGCACCGCCGATCTGGGCGAAGCCGAGGCGCGCGCGCTGTTCGGCCGGGTGACTTCGGGCAAGGTCAGCGCCGCCGACGCGGAACTGTTCCGCGCCCAGATGCTGACCGAAATGGCGGGGATGAGCCTGGACGACGGGCTGGTGATGCAGATCCACCCGGGATCATACCGCAACCACAACCCGCTGCTGTTCGCGCGCTTCGGCCGCGACAAGGGCGCAGATATTCCGATGCAGACGGAATACGTTTCTGCCCTGCGCCCGCTATTGGCGAAATATGGCAACGATCCGCGCCTGTCGCTGATCGTGTTCACGCTGGACGAGACCGCCTATTCGCGCGAACTGGCCCCGCTGGCCGGCCACTATCCGGCGCTGAAGTTGGGCCCCGCCTGGTGGTTCCACGACAGCCCGGAAGGCATGCGCCGCTATCGCAGGATGACCACCGAGACTGCGGGCTTCTACAATACCGTCGGCTTTAATGACGATACCCGCGCCTTCCTGTCGATCCCCGCGCGGCACGATCTGGCCCGGCGGATCGATTGCGGGTTCCTGGCAGAACTGGTGTGCGAGCACCGGCTGGAGAAGGACGAAGCAGCCGAACTGGCAGTGGACCTGGCGTATCGGCTGGCGAAGCAGGCTTACCGGCTGTGAGGCGGATCAGTGATACGTCGGTGCAGTGCCTGGCCAGAAGTATGGAATGCTCGGTATTCAACTATGCTCGGGATGAGCAAAAAGTCGGCATCGTTCACTTTGGGGCCGGAGCGTTTCACCGCGCGCATCAGGCCTGGTACACTGATCGTTGCATGGCCAGGGGCGAACGCAACTGGATGATTTCGGGGGTGTCGCTGCGCTCTCCCAAAGCCTTGGCCCAACTCAATCCGCAGCGTGGTCTCTACACCGTCACCGAGCGCAGTGGCTCGAAGGCTGCCACAAGGTTGATCGGGGCGATCCGCGAAGTGCTGGTGGCAGACCGTCATTCCCGGACAATTGTCGACCGCATTGCCGCGCCAGCATGCCACATCGTCAGCTTCACCATCACCGAAAAGGGATATTGCCGGAATTCTGAATCGACGCTCGATTTTGCACTGGCAGAGGCAGGCTTCTATCCGCTGCTGACCGAAGCGCTGGCCCGCCGCCGGGATGATGGTCTGGCAGGCCTGACCCTGCTTAGCTGCGACAATCTGGCCGATAATGGTCGCCAGCTTGAACGGTTGATGGGCGAGTATCTAAGCGCCAAGGCACCTGACTTGGCACAGTGGTTCGCCAACGAATGCACCTGCCCATGCACGATGGTCGACCGGATCGTTCCCGCGACGACGCCTGCCGATCTCGATGTCCTCCAGCGCAGACTTGATGGCTTTCGCGACGAAGGGGCTGTGTTCACCGAGGTGTTCAGCCAGTGGGTGATCGAGGACAACTTCGCCGGACTGCGTCCACGCTGGGAGGATCACGGCGCGCAGTTGGTGGCCGATGTCGCACCATATGAGGCGGCCAAGCTGCGCATGCTCAACGGTGCGCATTCGCTGCTTGCCTATTGCGGGCTGGAGGCGGGGCATGAGTTTGTCCACCAGGCGATAGCCGATCCGGCGATCCGGCCGCTGGTAGAGCAGCTGATGCTGCACGAGGCCGCGCCCACGGTGGCTGCGGCACCGGGGCAGGATCTGCCTGCCTATGCCGCGCAACTGCTCGAGCGGTTCGAGAACCCGGCACTCGCTCACCGGCTGGCGCAGATCGCGATGGATGGCAGCCAGAAGATTCCCCAGCGCTGGCTGGCCGTGCTGGCAGAGCGCAAAGCGGCGGGGCTGGCATCGCCCGCGATTTTCGCCGGGCTTGCGGCGTGGCTGCGGCACGTGCGAGGTATTGACCGCGAGGTCGACGATCCCTTGGCTGCAGCTTTAGCCCATGCGTGGACCATGGGTGCCGGTTACGACATGATCTTGCAGGTGTTCGGGGCGACCGGCCTGGTCCCCTCATCCTGGCAGCCTGATCAGGCCGAGGCTACCACTTTGGCGTTGGAGCTTGGGCAGTTTACGGACGCTGGCATCCGGGAGTGATCGGCCCGCTGAGGCCAACTATTCCCTCAGCTCTGCTGCGCCACCTCGATGTTCCGGCTGCACTGTACAGGGCCCGGTTCCGCGCTAAACTCACCCGGGTTGGGGAGAGAAAACCATGAGACTTATACTTGCGCTGTGCCTGATCCTTACGTCATCCGCAGGTCTTGCCCAGCAGCCTGCGCCAGGCCCCGCGCCAGTCTGTGACCGGGAATGCCTGCGCGGCAAGATCACCGAAGTACTTTACGCGCTGGTGGAAGATGATGTCAGCGCGCTGGATGTTGCGCCGGATTTGCGTGTCACCGAAGATGCGGTGGAAAAGCCGCTGGCCCAGATTGGCCTGATCCGGTCGGTAACGAAGCTGCGCGGCTATCGGCAGGACATCATCGACGAGCGCGCCGGAGTGGCGGTGGCCGGTGTCATGGTCGAGGAATCGGGCGCGCCGATCATCCTGGTGGTGCGGGTGCAAGTGGACAGCCAGCTCCGGCTGAGCGAGATTGAACTGGTGGCCACGCGCAGCCGCACCGATGGCATGCTGTTCGCGATCGATGCCTATAGCGGCGCGGCGGCAAGGGCCATGAACGTGGCGCCGGGGCGCGAACAGCTGGAGACACGCGAACGGGCGATAGAAATCGCCATGCATTACCCGCGCGGCCTCAGCAACGCGCAGACCTTCAACGCGGTCGGCACTCCCTTTGCCGCCGATGCCTATCGCGTTGAGAACGGCGCCTACATGGCCGGACCGGGCTGCGTGATCATTCCGGGCTGCGCCGATATTGGCAACCAGTCGCTGGCGGTGTTCAACCAGCTTGGCAGGGTGACGGTGCGCGACATCGTGGTGGACGAGCGCCTTGGCATCGTGATCATGCGCCTGTCGTGGAACCGCAGCGGCCCCGGCTCCGACCGGCTGACCGCGTGGGAGATGTTCAAGATCTACGATGGGCAGATCCACGCGGTGGAAGCCTACATGCGCCTGTTCCCGCCAGAGCAGGATCTGGGCGGGTGGCCGATCGGTGACGGGATTGCCCAGCCCTGACCGGGCAAAGGGACCATTTCCGGCCGCTTCACCCCTGGCCCGGTGTGAACGATCCAATCCACCGAACCGTCATCGACGCGGGGCCGGGCCGGCTTTTACAGCCGTGATCTATCTCGCCCGGCGCCACCTCATCATGGTCAAGCAGGAGCTGGACCAGCGCGGCTGAACCTATCTGCTGACAGCAAGGGTGGCGCCCGCGTCGAACGCGCCGTCTGCCCGCGGGCCGACAGTGCTCACCCCGGCACCGAGCCGGCCGATGGTCACTGTCTGGCCCGCCGAGTTGTCGACCACCAGCTTGACCCACAGGGTTTCGCCATCCTTGAACCAGGCGGTCTCGTCCGCCTCGCGCAGGGCATCCAGGCTGGCCTGTTCAACGCCGGCAGCGGGGGTGGAGAAGCCGGGCAGCTCGAACACGACCCAGGATCCGTCTTCCATCTCGCTGATCGACAGTGACAGCGAATCCCTGCCCGTCTCGACCCTTACGTCGGCTCCGCTACGGATCGTGGTCTGCCCGGTGTATTCCCAGCGCCTGCCGTTGCGGCTGAGCATAACGGGATCGACAATGGGAGCACTGCCGAAGCCCATGTTCCCGCCAAGGTTGAACAGGCCGAAATCACCCTGGCAAATCGCAGCGCCCCATGTGGGCCTGATCTCGCAGGCCTGGTCATCCGACGCGATGCCGTTGTCGAGCACGATGAAGGCGCCCGGCACCCCGCCGACCGAACCGTCCTTGTCGAGGATCGAGGCGCCCCGCCAGGCATTGCCACGGCCAAGGTCTGAAGCCCACCGGCGAACATAGGGCGGGAAGCTGACCGGCTTGGAATTGACGAATGTCGCGCCTTCGATGGCGTTCCCGGTGCTCATCCCGAAACTGGTGTACATCAGGTAGGACAATGCACCGGCATCGCGCGTGTCGTTGGGCTGGAAGTTGATGAACGTGGTGTTCTCCACATCGTGGCGCATGTCGTAGTATTCATAGCCACGGATCGGGAAGTCGACGATTTCGTTCGGCCTGCTGCGGCCATAGGCTATTTCCGCCGGAGTGGAGGGGTTGCCCACATTGTCGCTCTCGCCCACGAAAATGGAATCGACGACCCGCGAGGTATAGGCCGCGCGGCCGACTGCCGATGCCGCATGGGTGAAGCCGATCGCGTTGTCGGCCACGCGCAGGTTGGTGAACAGGTGCAGTTCGCCCCGGCCCCACACCGCGCCATTGCGGTTCTTGTAGCTGGTGAAATCGGCAAAGTGCGATACCAGCGGTTCGCTGTCCGGGTCTGCCGGATCGGCTGTTGGGAAATGGTAGTTGCTGCCGCCCACGCTGAAGGTGTTATCGGGGTTGGGTCCGCGATCGAACATCAGGCCATCGAAATTGGAATGGGCGGTGTTGCCGCTGAATTCGCGCACCCTGGTCCGCCGGGGCCACGTATTCGCGCTGGTTTCAGTTCCCAGGAACTGGCCGTTGGGATGGATCGGCAGGGCGAACCAGAAGCCCACCATGTCGGACCCTGCGGCCACGTTGTTGCGGTAGACGTTGTCCGGATTGGTGATCCAGAAGGTCGATGCCGTGTTGTCCGAAGGCAGCAGGATCTGGTCCGACCGCTGGCCCGCCGCGCCGCCGCCGGAGGTTGCCAGGCCGGCTGGGCCAAGATGGGTTGGCTGGCACGGCAGGGTCGGATGGCACTTGGTCTGGATGCCGAGGTTGCTGATGAACTGGTTGCCCGTTTCTACCGCGTCTTCCAGGAAGAAGCAGTGGCCCACGGTATCGAAGGTCACATTGTTTTCCACCCGCACATTGTTGGTACCGTGCACCGTCACGCAGCGGCTGTAGGTGTGGTGGATGGCCGAGTTCTGGATATACTGACCCTGCCCTTCACCCACCAGGTGCCAGTGCATCGGGTAGCGGGCCAGGTTCATGTGCTGCCCCATGCGGGTCAGTTCGACGCCGGAAATCCGCACGTCGGGCTGCAACATCGCCATGATGTGCCCACCGAAGTAGTTGTCCTCGGCATCTTCCGAAGCCTGGATGCGGATATTGCGCGTCAGCAGGCCCACTTCGCCGCGCTCGTCCACGCCGAAGGTGATCTCGCCGAAGTGCATGTATTCCAGCGGGCGATCGAGCGTGATGGCGTTGCCCCGGATGGCGGCGATCGTGCGCTTTTCGGCCTGGCGGGGATTGAAGTCGGTCGAGGCGAGGACGATCTCGTCACCCACCCGCCAGCCGCTGGCATCGAGCACTTCGATCCTGCTGCTGCCGGCTGCGGCAGTCTCGGCCAGCTTGCTCCACGTGTGTTCCCGGTCGCCATGCAGGCTGAGCGTCCCGCCCATCAGCATGATCCCGCGGTCACCCATGGTATTGATGTCTTCACCGGGGACATTGTTGGTCAGCGTGATCGTGGCATTGCGGGTATAGGGATCGGTCTCGCTGCCGATGTGCAGTTCGCCGCGCCGCAGATAAATCCACTCGGTGTCCAGCCTGATATCGATCTCGTTCGAGAAGGTGAGCTTCCCGTCGATCGTCAGGCTGCGCAAGGCTGGCGGATCGACATCGAGCACGACATCCATGTCGCGCGCGATCATTACGGCATCGCCCTGGCCGGGCACCCTTCCTTCAGGCCAAGTGGCAGGATCTGACCACAGCATGGTCCTGACCGCTGCAGGACGCGCAGCCGTGTCGGCACCTGCATCTGAATGATTGTGGCTTTCCTGGGCAGCAACGCCAGACCCCGCACCTAGCAACATGGTCGCAGGAAGAAACGTGGCTGAAAGCAACAGGCCAAGCCGTTTGCGCATGATTATTATCCTCTCCGTCGAGACTTTGAGTCCCGCATGTTCTATTTGGCCGGGAATGTGCAACGGATGGGGGGCTTTGCCAAGCTGGATAACAGGTGCTTGCCAAGCAAAGTTGTAAGCGATTGTAACAGTGTTTGCATCGTGGTGGCTTGCTTGCCCACCGCAGCCCCGCCGCGGGCAGGGCCGGCTCAGGCCATGCAATATCCACTCGTTCAAAAACGTGGCCGCAGCGTCTGGTGCCTGTTCAAATGTCAGGGGCGGCGGGCAGCGTGATCCGGGCTGCCAGGCCCGCGCTCCCGCGTTCCACCAGCAATTCGGCATCCATCGACGCGGCAATATCCTGCGCGATGGGTAGACCAAGCCCTGAACCGGGCATGGCAGGATCGAAGCGGGTTCCGATCTCGAAGGCGTGGGCGATCTGGTAATCGGTCATGCCGGGGCCGTCATCGCAAATGGTGATGATCATCCGCCCATCCTCCTGCCGATCCAGCGAAAGGGTAACCTCCTGCCGGGACCATTTGCCAGCGTTGTCGAGCAGGATGGAGACCAGTTCGGCCAGATCCACCGGATCGACCGGGACCACGGTGTCGCTCAAGCCGTGGTCGACAATGGTGAACGCGCGATCCGGGTGCAGGCGGCGCATGGCTCGCAGGATCGGCGCGAGCACTTTGGCCAGATGGCTGGCGACCCCGGGGGTGTGCCCCCCGGCCGAAGAGCGTGCCCTAGCCAGCTGATAGTCGATCTGCTGCTGCATCAGCCGGGTCTGGTCAAGTAGCACATGGGCAGAAGCGCTGGTGCTATCGCCGCCCGCCAGCCGCTCGGCTTCGTCGGTCAGCACTGCCAGCGGAGTGCGCAGCGAATGCGCCAGATTGCCCGCCTGCACACGCGCCCGTTTAAGCATCTCGCCGTTCTGCCGGACATAGGCGTTAAGGTCGGATACCAGCGGCGAGATTTCCACCGGGTAGCGACCCTCCAGCCTGGTCGATGCACCCTGCCGCAGGCGCGCGATGGCCAGTGCCAGACGGTCCAGCGGCTTCAGGCCAAACCCGATGATGGCGATTCCCGTTGCCAGCAACAATGCGCCCAGAGCTGCCAGCCACCAGGTCAGCTCGCGCGTGAAGCTGTCTATCAACCGGTTGAGTTCGGCTTCGTCGGTCGCGATCACCAGGTGGACCGCGCTACCATCAGGGTGGCGGCGCAGCATGCCATAGGTAATGGTCGGTCCGGTTGGTCCGTCCTCCACCATATGCGCCACGTGGGGTGAAAAGGCGATGCTGTCATCCAGCGAGCCAGTCGTCATCGAGCCTGAACGCAGCGGCTCGGCACCGGTCGCTGTGACCTGCCAATAGAAACCCGATAGCGGGACATCGTACCGCGGGTCGGACAACGGGCGGGACAGGACAGGGTTTCCCCGGGCATCGATACGCAGCAGGTTCGCCAGTTCGTGAACATGGACTTCCAGTTCCTCGTGGTAGCTTTGCTCCACATGATCGGCAAACAGGCGCGTGGCCGAAAGCCAGATGCCGCCGATGCCCAGCATGACCCACAGCACGATGGCCAGCAGGAAACGTAGCCGGAGGCTGCCCGAAGGGGCAGAGAAAGGGGGCTCCTCGGCGATCATTGTTCCAGCCTGTAGCCCAGTCCGCGCTGGGTGGTGATCCGGTCCTTGCCGATCTTGCGGCGCAAGCGGCCAATCAGCACTTCCACGGTATTGAGCTCACGTTCGGTATCCAGATCATACAGATCTTCCAGGATCGCGGCCTGGGATAGCAACTGCCTGGGGCGACGCAGGAACAGGTGGAGCAAACGGTATTCCTGCCGGCTGAGTGCCAGTGGCGCGTCATCGAGCCAGACTTCGTGGGTCAACGGATCGAGCCGGAGGTTTCCTGATACCATCACATTATCGCGCCGCCCGGCATGGCGGCGGAACTGGGCGTTGAGCCGGGCCAGCAGTTCCTCGAACCGGGCCGGCTTGACCACGAAATCGTCGGCCCCGGCATTGAGCCCTTCGACCTTGTCCTGCCAGCTGCCCCGCGCGGTAAGGATCAGGATCGGGCAATTCACCCGCGCGGCCCGCCATTGCCGCAGCAGATCCAGCCCTTCGCCATCGGGCAGACCGAGGTCGAGAATGATGGCGGCCATCTTGTCGAGATCGGGCCAGCTTTCCGCTTCGTCCGCTGTCGTCGCCAGATCGACGGCAAAATCCGCCCCGCGCAGCCGTTCGGACAGTCTGCGGCCAAGTTCGGGTTCGTCTTCTACCAGCAGCAACCGCATGTCGGGCCTCCATCGCCTGGCCTGGAGCGATATTGTGTGAAACTGACAACTTGCTGCCAAACTGACAAGTTGTTGTCAGTTTCGGGTCGCATCTCGCCGGTATGAGATTGCGCCTTCTCCTCCCGCTCACCCCCCTTGCGGTTCTGGCCATGCTGCCCGCCTGCTCCGGCCCCCTCACGCCCGAGCCGGACAGCGAAGATGGCACGACAGCCGGTGAATCCAGCGACCCCCTCGCTGCACTGGCCATCCAGACAGCAGCCGCAGAGCGGGAGGAGGAACTGCCCCTGGGGACTGTTCCGGGGGTTATTACCTTGCCCCCAGAAGCGCGCGTAGCGGTAACCTCGGCCTTCCCGGGGGCAGTGGTCCGGATATTTGTAATCGAAGGCCAGGAAGTGCGGCGCGGGCAAGCGCTGGCGCTGGTCCGTGCGGCCGAGCCGGTGCAGATCCGCGGTGATCTCGCCCGGTCGCAGGCCGAACTTGGCCTGGCCGAATCCCGCGCAGCCCGCTTGCAGCAGTTGGCCGACGAAGGTGTGATCGCCGGTGCGCGGGCTGACGAGGCACAGGCGCAGTTGCAGCAGGCACGCGCAGGGGTGGAGGAGAACCGGCGGTTGATTTCGCTGTCCGGAGCCTCAGCCGATGGCCTGATGACGCTGGCTGCGCCGATTTCCGGACGCGTGCAGCACGTTGCAGTGGAGACCGGCGGCCCGGTTGACGGGATGAGCGCGCCGTTCGTGATCGAGAATGCATCGGCCTACCGGATCGACCTGCAACTGCCCGAGCGGATGGCGCGTTCCGTCCGTCCCGGGATGGCGGTGGAAATCACGCTGCCTATGCAAGGCGCAGAGCCGCTGATTGTTGGTGGATCGATCCTGTCGGTTTCGCCTTCGATCGATCCCGCCACCCGGTCCGTCTTGGCCAAAGCCAGTATCGGCGCAGCCCCCGGTCTGGTGCCGGGACAGAACGTGATGGTTACGATCCGCGGAGCGCAGGACGGCAGCGGGGTCTCCGTACCGGCGTCTGCCCTCACGCGAATTGGCGATGCCGATCACGTGTTCGTGCAGGACGGGCAAGCTTATGTACCCCGCCCGGTCACCGTGGTGGCCGAGGCAGGCGGTCGTGCAGTTATTTCGGTTGGCCTGGAACCCGGCGAAGTGGTGGCGACCAGTGCCATTGCCGAGCTGAAGGCCATGGCGGCGGAATAGGCCGATGCTGCGCCGCCTGGTCGAACGAGCGCTCCAGCTCCGCCTTGCCGTGCTGGGCCTGGCTGCCATCCTGGCGCTAATAGGCGGCTGGTCGTTCGCCAACCTGCCGATCGACGCGTTTCCGGACATCAGTTCCACCCAGGTGAAGATAATCCTCAAGGCCCCCGGCATGACTCCCGAGGAAGTCGAGAGCCGGGTCATCACGCCGATCGAGATGGAAATGCTCGGCATTCCGGACCAGCGGGTGCTGCGCTCGGTCGCCAAATACGCCATTGCCGATATCACCATCGATTTCGAGGATGGCACCGACATCTATTGGGCGCGCACCCAGGTGACCGAACGGCTGAATGCCGTGATGGGCGATCTCCCGGTGACCATCGAAGGCGGCCTCGCGCCGATTTCCACCCCGCTGTCGGACATGTACATGTTCACCCTGGAAGGGCCGCAGTCGCTGGCCGAAAAGCGCCGGGTGCTGGACTGGATCGTGCGACCGGCCCTGCGCACCGTGCCCGGGGTGGCCGATGTCAATTCGCTGGGCGGCCTGTCGGAAACGTTCGAGGTGGCGCCGGACAATGCCGCTTTGGCATCCGCAGGCTTATCGACGGCAGACATTGCCGCCACCATCGAAGTGTCCAACCGCAACGACGGGGCGGGTCGCCTGACGACAGGAGAAGAAGCGCTGATCGTGCGCGCAACCGGCGCGATCCGTTCGCTCGATGATCTGGCCAACACCGTGGTGCGGGCCGAGGCCGGCGGCGTTGTGCGGCTGGGCGATGTGGCGCGGGTGCGGATGGGCAGCCTGACCCGCTATGGTGCGGTAACCCGTGACGGCGAAGGCGAGGCGGTGCAGGGTCTGGTGATCGGCCTGCGCGGGGCGGATGCCAGCCTGGTAGTCGATGGCGTGAAGCAGCGGCTGGTCGAAATCGAGCCGAGCTTGCCCGAAGGCATGACGATAGACGTGTTCTATGACCGGTCGGAACTGATCGGCCGCGCCGTTGGCACCGTCGAACGGGCGCTGCTCGAGGCTACCGTGCTCGTCGTTATCCTGCTGCTGCTGTTCCTGGGAGACCTGCGCGCCTCGATCATCGTCGCTCTGGCGCTGCCGATGGCGGCATTGCTGACCTTCATCTTCATGCGCTCGATCGGCCTTACCGCCAACCTGATGAGCCTTGGCGGTCTGGCCATCGCGGTTGGTATCCTGGTCGATGGCGCGGTGGTGGTGGTGGAAAACGTGGTGGAGCGGCTGGCCGATCCCCGTCACGCCAAGGCTTCCAAACTGCATGCGATCTTCATTGCCACTGGCGAAGTCACCAAGCCGGTCGCCTCGGGCCTCGCCATCATCGCCATCGTGTTCCTCCCCCTGCTCACGCTGGAAGGACTGGAAGGCAAGCTGTTCTCGCCGGTGGCGCTGACCATCGTGCTGGCGCTGGCTTCGGCGCTGGTGCTGTCGCTTACGCTGGTGCCGGTGCTGGCCTTCTACCTGCTCAAGGTGAAGCCCGGCCATCACGAGCCGTGGCTGATGCGGCAGCTGTCGCCGCGTTATGCGGCGCTGCTGAGCCTGGCCTTTGCCCGTCGCAGAGTGGTGTTTGCCCTGGCAGGAGCATCGCTGGTGCTGAGTGGAATTGCCTATTCCATGACCGGCAAGACCTTCCTGCCGACGATGGATGAAGGTTCGGTGGTGATGCAACTGGCCAAGCTGCCATCGGTCTCGCTTGATCACTCGATTGCGCGCGACATCGAGATCGAACGGGCGATCATGGCGGACGTGCCCGAAGTCGAGGCGATCATTGCCCGCGTCGGGTCGGATGAACTGGGCCTTGATCCCATGGGCCTGAATGAAAGCGATGCTTTCCTCCAGCTTGCCCCGCGCGACCAATGGCGCGTGGCCGACAAGGATTGGCTGGTGGAACAGTTGCGCGCCGTGCTGGCCCGCTTCCCCGGCATCGAACCCAGCTTCACCCAGCCTATCGAGATGCGCACTTCCGAAATGCTGACCGGCGCGCGCGGTGATCTTGCCCTCAAGATCTTCGGCCCGGACCTGGCGGAACTGTCCCGCCTGTCCGGGGCGATCCAGGCCCGGCTGGAAGCGATCGAGGGCACCAGCGAAGCCATGACTGTGGCCAATGACCAGGTCGATTACCTGCAGCTGGATATTGACCGGCTGGCAGCGGGGCGGCTGGGCATGCCGACCAACGATCTGCAGGACATGATGCGTGCCGGGGTTGAAGGCGTGCGCGCCGGTGTGGTGGCGCAGGACAACCGCCGCATCCCCATCGTGGTGCGCGCCGATGGCGGCACCACCCAATCGGCGCAGGCCTTTGCCGACCAGCTTTACCGCGCACCATCAGGGCAGCTGGTCAGGTTGAGCGACGTGGCAGCAGCCAACCGGGTCGAGGGTCCGGTCAAGCTGGAGCACGAGAACGGCTCGCGCTTCGCCATGGTGCAGGCCTTCGTCACCGGGCGCGATCTGGTCGGCTATGTCGAGGAAGCGCGCATCGACATCGAGGCCAATGTCCCGTTGCCGCAGGGTTACCGGATCGTGTGGGGCGGCCAGTTCGAGAACCAGCAACGCGCCAGCGCGCGGCTGATGGTGGTGCTGCCGATCTCGATCCTGTTGATCTTCGCCATACTTTACATGACCATCGGCTCGGTCCGCGCGTCGCTGCTCATCCTCACCAATATCCCTTTCGCGATGGTTGGCGGCATGGTCGCGCTGGCGCTGTCTGGCGAATATCTGTCGGTTCCGGCCTCGGTCGGCTTCATCGCCCTGCTGGGCATTGCCGTGCTCAACGGACTGGTGATGGTGAGCTACATTCGCCAGTTGCGCGAAGAAGGGCTGGAACTGGCCGAAGCCGTCCGTCGCGGGGCAGAGCGGCGCCTTAGGCCCGTGCTGATGACCGCCAGCATTGCCGCCTTCGGCTTGGTTCCGCTGTTGTTCGCCACCGGCCCCGGATCGGAAATCCAGAAGCCGCTGGCCATCGTGGTGATCGGCGGACTGGTCACGGCAACCCTGCTGACACTGGTCCTGCTGCCGATCCTGTACGAACGCTTCGGTGAAAGCGCGGCCGAGCGGGATGCAGGCGACCGTAACCATCCGGCGATGGAGACCTAGGATGCGCTACCGGCACTTTCTCCTGCCACTCATGGCGCTTGTCGCCGCGCCGCTGGCTGCGGAACCCGGCCTGCCGGACGAGGCGGCAGTGCTGGCGGCGCTGTCCGACCATCCCAGCGTGGTTGCCGCACGGGCGCGGGTGGAAGCGGCGCGGGCCGAAGCGCGAGCCGGGGCCATCGGGCCGCACGAAATGACCTTCTCGGGCAGCTACACAAGGCGCAGCATCGACCTGGCCGGCCAATTCGACGAGTTCGACGTGTCGCTCACCCGCCCGGTCCGCCTGCCCGGCAAGGGCCGGTTGGACCGGGAAATCGGCGAGTTCGGGGTGATCGAGGCGGAGAACCTGGCCGAGGATACCCGCCATCAGGCCGCGCTCGTACTGATGGGCCACTGGTTCGACTGGCTGGGTGCTGCGTCCGAGGCTCGGGTCGATGCGCAGGCGGTGGCGAATTACGAAACCGCGCTGGCCTCGATCCGCCGCCGGGTCGAACTGCGCGATGCCGCCGAGCTCGATGCCGATCAAAGCACTGCCGCGCTGGCCAGCGCCCGCACACTGGCAGAACAATCAGCCGGGCGCGAACAAGTGGCGCGCGGTCGGCTTGAAGCCCATTTCCCTGCTCTGGCCTTGCCCACGCAAGCTCCCGACATGCCTTCGCCCGAATTGCCGCAGGGCGGGCTGGAGCCGCTGCGCGAACTGGTGCTGGCCAACAGCCACGAAATCGCCGCCGCCGATGCCTTTGCCAGCCGCATGGCCACCACCGCAGACCGCGCCGCGCGTGAGCGGACCGCCGATCCTTCCGTGGGCCTGCGCCTGTTCTCCGAACGTGGCGGCGAGGAGCGCGGTGCAGGGCTGGTCTTCTCGATGCCACTGGGCGGCGGCCACCGCGCGGCCCTGGCGGACCAGGCTGTTGCTCGATCCTCCTCGGCGCAATCCGAAGCGGCACTGGTCCGCTACAACGTCCGCGAAGTGGCGGATGCTGACTTTTCCGAAGCGGACTATCGTATCCGCAGCTGGCAGCGGGCGCGCGAAGGACTTGATGCCCAGATGGCAGCCCTGGGGCGTCTGCGCCGGGGGAATGAGCTGGGCGAGATCGACCTGGCAGACCTGTTGCAGGGCGAACGGCTGGTCCACGATGCCTTCCGCGCCGAGGCCATCGCCCGCACCGAAGCGCTGCGAGCGATCACCAAGCTCAGGATTGACAGCCATGAACTTTGGTTGCGGGATTAGACCAGCGCGCTAGGCGTGTAGAGTCGGCAAGCCGGCAAGCGACACCCGTCCACAGGAATCCACATTATGAGACCTCATAGGGAAGAACACCTGGTGGCCCGCATCGGCTGGCTGAGGGCAGCAGTCCTTGGTGCCAATGACGGGATCGTCTCGACTGCAAGCCTGATTATCGGTGTTGCCGCGTCCGGCGCTGACCGGGCAGCCTTGCTGGTTGCCGGAACGGCGGGGCTGGTGGCCGGGGCGATGTCGATGGCCGCGGGCGAATATGTCTCTGTCAGTTCGCAGACCGATACCGAACAATCGGACCTGGCACGGGAACGGCAGGAACTGGCAACCGCGCCAGATGCCGAATTGAAGGAGCTCAGCTCGATCTATGTGTCGCGCGGGGTTGACCCGGCAACGGCGAAAATTGTGGCGGAACAGATGACCGCGTTCGACGCCCTGGCCACCCACGCCAGGGACGAGTTGCAGATCACCGAAGTTACCGCAGCCAGACCGGTCCTTGCCGCCTTTACCTCCGCTGGCACGTTCACGGTGGGCGCTGCGCTTCCCCTGTTGCTGGCGGCGGTCCTGCCGCTGACCGTGATGGTCCCCGGCGAGGCAGCAGGCTCGATCCTGTTTCTTGCCCTGCTGGGGGCAGTGGGGGCCATTGCTGGCGGAGCGCGTCCATTGAGGCCGGTGGTTCGGGTCGTGTTCTGGGGCGCGCTGGCCATGGGGCTGACAGCAGGCATCGGCGGATTGGTGGGGGCGAGTGTCTAGCCCCGCCGGACAAGCAATGGTTGATGGCATGGCCGCTTGTCCAGGTCTGCGGGATCCGGCGTTCTTATGTTGACCAGCAGCAGATTGTTATGGCAATCGGCAGCCGTCTGCGGGACGGGCTGTAAACCGACCTGCAAACTATTCCGCGGCGATTTATGAAGTCGCGAAAAATCAGACCCTTGCGGGTGTAGCTCAATGGTAGAGCAGCAGCTTCCCAAGCTGACGACGGGGGTTCGATTCCCCTCACCCGCTCCACCTCAGGCAGTTCCTGATCTGGCGTCGCTGATGCAGGACCCGGCCCATACCCAGCAGTGCGACCTTGGATTGCCGCTCGGATTTCGCCTGCCTGTGGGGTAAGGCGCTGGCATGCGCACCCGGCTCAGCATCTGTTCCCGCAAGATCCGGTTTGTGTCGCAGGAGGACGCGCTTGCTGCGGCGGCGCGGTCGGGGCTGGTGCTGCGCAGCTATCGCTGTGATCGGTGCGGGAAGTTTCACCTGACCAGCCGAACCAAAGGCAAGCGCATTCCCCGGCCAGTCGCATAACCTTTACCCGGCCCCGGCCGCGCGTTAGGTCCGGGCCACGATGCCCGCCATGTTCCTCTCCTTCCTTGCCTGCCTGTTGCTGGTCGCCGCCGGGCGTGACCAGGTGCGCGTGGCGCGGCTGGCGGCGGTGCTTGGACCGGGCCCGGGGCTGCTGGCGGCGATATGGCTGAGCGCGATCGCGTCCAGCGTGGCAGTGGCGTCGGTGGCCGCGTTTCTGGACCCGGGGCTGCCCCCTGCGGTGCGGCGCATGTTCGTGGCGCTGGTGCTGGCGCTGGCTGCGTTCGAACTGCTGGTGCGGCGCGCTCCGCCTGCGCCTGCCGAGCCGACCCGGTCGACCGGAGCAATTCTGATCGTGCTGTTGGCGGCCCAGTTGACCGACAGTGCGCGCCTGCTGGTGCTGGCCGTTGCGCTGGCGACCGGGGATGTATGGCTGGCTGCCACGGGCGGCGCCTTTGGCAGCGGCCTGGCCCTGACCGTTGCGGCGCTGGTGGGGGCCGGGTGGGAACAACGCATTCCGCTGCGCCCGCTTGCGCTGGGGGTGGCGGCGGCGCTGTTGCTGGCCGCGTTGGTGATCGGACTTCTCGCACGTGGCCTAATCTGATGATCGACTGAGTCGATTAGCCTGACGACAAGGCTGCGTGAAACTTTCTGGCGGCTGCGCGGTTATAAGGGGGACTGACAAGTACAGAACCAGAAGGCAGACCATGTCCACCAAGGGTAACAATTCGAAAACCGCGCTGATCGACGGGCTTAATGGCCTGCTGGCAGATCACATGGCGCTGTATTTCAAGACCAAGAACTTTCACTGGCATGTCACCGGCAGCCGGTTCCGCGAACTGCACCTGATGTTCGACGAGCAGGCAATCGCGATCTTTGGCCAGGTAGACCTGATTGCCGAACGGGTGCGCAAGAACGGCGCCAAGACGCTGACCTCGATCGGCTCGATCGCCAAGGCCACGCAGGTTGCCGACCAGGACGACAACGCACTGTCCGCCGACAATATGGTCGCCGAACTGCGTGACGACAACGCCGCATTGGTCGAGAGCCTGAAAGCGCTGAAGGAGCACGCCACAGGCGCAGGCGACAACGCCACCGAAGGGCTGATCGACGGTTGGACCGACATGGCGGAAGAACGCGTGTGGTTCCTGTCCAGTCTGCTGGACTAATATCCTCACCCCCCGCGTGCCCGGAAGCCCCCTTCACGGGCACGTAAACGGAGGCCGTCGGAGACCATCGCGTCCCGGCGGCCTTTGGTTTAAGGCGCAATGATGAGCACCATCACCCTGGTTCCCGATGCCACCGATACCGCCATCGCCGACTGGGTCGAAGCCCAGTTGCGGACCGCGCTGGCGCAGACCGATGGCACGGTGGCGCTGGCCTTGCCCGGCGGGGCCACCCCGTTTCCGATCCTCGCCCTGCTCACCGCGCGCGACATCGAATGGGACCGGGTGGTGGTATTCCCCACCGATGACCGGCTGGTGCCGCAGGATCACCCGGCCAGCAATACCGGCAAGCTGCGCGCCCTGCTGGAACCGCTGGGGGCCGATGTGTGCGGGCTGGAAGGCGTGCGATTGACCGATCGCGGCGCCAGCCTGCCGTGGTTCACGCTCGTGTGGCTGGGGATGGGGGCCGATGGCCACGTGGCCAGCCTGTTCCCCAACACCGATCCCGCGCCCGATGACAGCAAATGGGTTCGTCGCCTGACGCCGGACCCGCTGCCGCCCGAAGCCCCGTTCGACCGGATTACGCTGACCATTCCTGCGCTGATCTACAGTGGCGAAGTGATGTTCGTGATCCGCGGCGAGGATAAGCGAGCAGTGTTCGAAGCGGCGATGCGCGGCGAGCACGACCTGCCCGTGGCGCGGCTGCTGGCGGCCTGCGACGCGCCGGTGACATGCTTCACCTGATCCCGGCTCCGCTCCACCGCAAGCTGTACCGGCTGGCGCACTGGGGCCGCAAACGCTGGCTGCGGCTGAGGGGCGGCGAAGTGCGCGGCTGCTCGATTATCGCGCGCGACGGGGAAGGCCGGGTGTTGCTGGTGCGCCATTCCTATGGTTCCGGCCTGTGGAGCCTGCCGGGTGGAGGGCTTGGCCACAGCGAAGATGCGCTGGCGGGGGCTTGCCGCGAGTTTGCCGAGGAACTGCGTTGCGGTCTGGCCGGAATGCGCCACCTTGCGACGCTCGAGGAAACCTACCACGGCGCCCGTCACGAGGCCCACGTGTTCACCGGGGTAATCGATGGCGAACCCCGGCCCGATATGCGCGAGATCGTGGAAGCGCAGTTCTTCGCGCTGGATGACCTGCCGCCAGATCGGGTGCGCATGGTGGCGGTGCGGCTGGCCTTGCTGGATTCAAAGCAGGGATAACTGCGCGTCGTTGCGCGGGGGTTCGCGGGCCTTGTCGCTGTCCAGATTGCCCAGCGTTAACCCCATCAGCCGGATCGGACGCGGCAGGGGCAATTCGTCCTCCAGCAAGGCGCGGGCGATTGCGGCGAAGGCCTGCCGGTCTGTCACCGGTTGCGCTAGCGTGCGCGAGCGGGTGGCGAGCTGGAAATCTGTGTATTTGAGCTTGAGCACTACGGTGCGCCCGCCAACTGGACCATTGGCCTGCTTGTCCGCAATCCGGTCCCACACGATCGTGATGATCCGTTCCAGCGTCTCGCGCAGTTCCTCGGGCGCGGAAATGTCCTCGAAGAACGTCCGCTCGCCGCCGATGGACTTGCGCACGCGGTTGGACCGCACGGGCCGCAGGTCGATCCCGCGGGCTGCGCGGAACAGGTAATCGCCAAAGCTGCCAAAATGCGACCGCAGCCATGCGGCATCCTTTGCGGCCAGGTCTGCGCCGCTGACGATGCCGAGGTTGGCCAGCTTTTCCGTTCCGCGCGGTCCCACGCCGTGGAAGCGCCGCACCGGCAGGCTTTGTACGAAAGCCGCCCCTTGTCCCGGACGGATCACGCACAGGCCATCGGGCTTGTTCTGGTCACTCGCCAGCTTGGCGAGGAATTTGTTGTAGGACACTCCGGCGCTGGCGGTGAGTCCGGTTTCGCTGCGGATTTCCGCCCGGATCAGTTCGGCAATGCGGGTGGCGCTGCCCACGCCGCGGATGTCATCGGTGACATCGAGATAGGCTTCATCCAGGCTCAGCGGCTCGACATGGGGCGTGAAACTGCGGAAGATCGCGCGGATCTGGGCCGATACCTGCTGGTAGACATCGAACCGGGGCTTGCAGAAAATGAGGTCCGGGCACTGCCGCTGCGCGGTGACCGATGGCATGGCGCTTTTTACTCCGAAGGCCCGCGCCTCGTAACTCGCCGCCGCCACCACGCCGCGTCCGCCCGCGCCCCCCACGGCCACCGGTTTGCCGCGCAGATCCGGGTTGTCGCGCTGTTCCACGCTGGCGAAAAAGGCATCCATATCGACATGGATGATCTTCCTGAGGCCGATCACGGCCTCGTCGTCATCTTCGTCGATCGGCTCGGCACTGGGCATTGTGGCACTTTAGGGCACTTTGCAGGGCTTGCACCATTGTCTAAGCGCGCATGATGCCAGAAACCACAATCCTTCCCGAGTCTGCCGACAAGCCAGCTCCCCGGCAACCCATGGGCAAGCGCGAACTGATCGTGCTGTTGGCCCTGCTGATGAGCCTCAACGGCCTGGCCATCGATGCCATGCTTCCCGCACTGGACGAGATGGCAACGGAACTGGGCGCGCTGGATGGCAATCGCCGCCAGCTGGTGGTGGCGGTCTATTCGATCGCCATGGGGATCGGGTGCCTGGTGCCCGGCGCCTATGCCGACCGTTATGGCCGCCGGCCGATCCTGCTGCTGGCGCTGGGCTGCTATGTCGGCTTTGCGCTGCTGGTTTCGGTGCTGCAGGATTTCGAGATGGTGCTGCTGGCCCGCGCGGTTGGCGGGGTGCTGGCGGCGGGTCTGATGGTAGCCCCGATGGCTATCGTGCGCGACCTGTACGAAGGCGACCGCATGGCCCGCCTGATGAGCATCGTGGCCGCCGTGTTCATCACCGTGCCGGTGATCGCGCCAAGCCTGGGGCAGGCGGTCCTGCTGGTGGCTGGCTGGCGCTGGATTTTCGTAACCCAGGCGGCCATCGGCGCGCTGGCGGCGGTATGGGTGTATTACCGGCTGGACGAGACGCTCTCGCCCGAGAACCGGCAGGACATCAACCTGCCCGTGATCGCTCGCAACATGCACGCGGCCCTGATCAACCGGCAGTCGATCGGCTATGTCATTGGCACGCTGTTGGTGATGGCCGGGGTGTTCGGATATGTGAACATCGCCCAGCAGCTCTACACCGAACATTTCGGGGTGAGCGACCAGACCTTCCCCATGCTGTTCGGCGCCACGGCGGCCATGATGGCGGTGGCCAACATCACCAATTCGCGGATCGTGATGCGGTTCGGCGCGCGGCGGGTGAGCCACACCGGCATTTTCATTTTTATCGCGGTCAGCGCCATGCAGGTCTGGGCGAGCGTATATCGGCCTGGCCAGATCGAATGGTTCCTGCCGCTGATGGCGCTGAACCTGGGGCTGCTGGGTTTCCTGGGGGCCAATTTCGGCTCCATCGCGATGCAGCCTTTTGCCACTATCGCGGGGGCGGCCAGCAGCGTGCAGGCGTTCTTCCGGATGTTTGGTGCAGCGATGGTAGGCCTGCTGATCGGCCAGTTCTACGATGGCACCGCGCGGCCCTTTGCGCTGGCCTTGCTGATCTGTTCTACCCTGGCGCTGTGTTTCGTGCTGTATAGCGAAAAAGGCGTGCTGTTCCGCCGCCTGAACGTGAGACCACCCAAGGAGCGTATCATACCGTGACCCAGACTTACGACCTCATCGTCATCGGCGGCGGGGTCAACGGTGCGGGCGTCGCGCGCGATGCTGCCGGGCGGGGCGCTGCGGTGCTGCTGCTGGAAGCGGCCGACCTTGCCAGCGGCACGTCCAGCAAAAGTACCAAGCTGGTCCATGGGGGCCTGCGCTATCTCGAACACGGCGAATTCGGCCTGGTGCGCGAAGCCCTGGCAGAGCGTGAGGTGCTGTGGAGGATTGCACCCCACATCGTGCGCCCGATGCGCTTTGTCCTGCCGGTCAACAAGGCCATGCGGGCGCACTGGAAGCTGCGCGCCGGCCTGTTCCTGTATGACCATATCGGTGGCCAGCGCAGTCTGCCGGGCAGCGAGGCAATTTCGCTGGACGACCATCCGGCGGGTGAGCCGCTGTATGCCGAGATCGTGTCGGGCTTCGAATATTCGGACGCCTGGGTGGATGATGCGCGGCTGGTGGTACTGAACGCGGTCGATGCGGCACGGCACGGGGCCAAGGTCCGCACCCGCGCGCCGGTCAGCGCGATCACTCGCGATGGGGAAATGTGGCAGGTGACCGCCGGTGCCGAGGTGTTCAGCGCCCGCGCCTTGGTCAACGCCGCAGGTCCGGCGGTGGACGACCTGGCGAGGCTGGCCGGGACCGCGCCCAAATATGCCGTGCGCCGGGTGCGCGGATCGCACATCGTGGTGCCCAGGCTGTTCGACCACGATTACGCCTATATCTTCCAGCAGCCCGACACGCGGATCTGCTTCGCCATCCCCTATGAAGGCGAATTCACGCTGATCGGCACGACCGACGCCGATCACAAGGGACCGCTCGACAAGGTGGAGCCCGATGCCGAGGAAGTGCGCTATCTGTGCGATGCGGTGAACCGCTATTTTGTTAAGAACATCACGCCTGCCGACATCGTCTCGCGCTATGCCGGAGTGCGGGCGCTGGTGGATTTTGGGCCAAATGGCGAAGGGCGCCGGCCGGAAGCGGCCACGCGCGGCTACCGGCTGGTGTTGAGCGCGGCGGAAGAAGGTGCGCCGATGCTCGGCATCTATGGCGGCAAGCTGACCAGTTATCGCCATGTGGCGCAGGAGGCGGTGGACCTGCTGGCAACCCGCCTGCCGGTGTTGGCGGGGGATCACTGGACAGCTGACGAACCCCTACCCGGCGGCGATTTTCCGCGCGATGCGGCCAGCCTGCTGGTGGCCGAATTGTTGGCCGAATACCCGTTCCTCGACAAGCCCGAGGCCACCCGGCTGGCGCGGGCCTATGGGCTTGATGCGGTGGTTTGGTTGGGCTCGGCCAGGACGCGGGCAGACCTGGGCCGCGATTTCGGGTGCGGTTTGAGCGAAGCCGAAGTGCGGCACCTGCGCGAAGTAGAATGGGCGGTGACGGCAGACGACGTGCTGTGGCGGCGGACCAAGCTGGGCCTGCACATGGACGAGGGCCAGCAGGCTGCGCTGAAGGACTACATGGGCGGTTAACCCGCCGGCCACACGCCTTCATCGCGCAACGGGGTATCGGGGATCGGCGCGGGTTCGCCCTCCATCCGGGCCATCGCCATCAGGTCTCCCCGGCTCCAGCGTGGTAGTGCCTCGATTGGCGGCGGCGAACGCAAGGCCTGCCCGAACGCCCGTGCCACGTGGCCCAGTTTGGCCAGTCTGGACGTGTGGACCCGGTGGTCCCACGCTGCAGTCCCGCGTTCCCGCACCTCGCGCCCGATCGCCCCATAGATGTTGGCGGCGGACAGCACGGCCCAGCGGCTGCGGAACGGAAGCTGCGCCGCGCCCACCCGGGCGGCGGCCTCGTGCTCCTCGGCCATGTCGACCAGCCGCCGGACCATCGCCACCAGTTCGGTGCGATAGCGCGGCTTCATGTGCTGGCCGGGCGGGATGTCGGCTTCCACCAACCATTCGACCGGCAGGTAACAGCGCCCGCCGGCATCATCTTCCCATACATCGCGGGCGATATTGTTGAGCTGGAAAGCCAGACCCAGGTCGCACGCCCGGTCCAGCGTGTCGTGATCATTGGCCGCAACGCCCATGACGCGGGCCATCATCACCCCCACTGCGCCTGCCACATGGAAGCAATAGCGCATCAGGTCACCCTCGGTGCGCGGGCGCCAGTCGGCGGCATCGAGTGCGAAGCCGTCGATCACATCATCGGCCTGTTCGCGGGTCAGGCCGCATTCGTCAGCCACCTGACCCAACGCATCGAAGGCAATATCGGCCGTCGGCTGGCCTTCCAGCGCGCGGTGGCTAAGGGCGCGGATCGCCTGCACCCGCTCCACCCCTGCGCCATCGGCCTGCGACAGTTCGCCGCCATGCTCCTGCCCGTCGGCAATATCATCGCACCGGCGGCACCAGGCATACAGCAGGTGCGCCCGTTCGCGGGTGGTCTTGTCGAACAGCAGTGAGGCAGCAGCAAAGCTCTTGGAGCCCAGCGCAATCGACTGGCGTGATTGTTCCACCAGTTCGGCCCGGTCATGCCACCCGCCCGGCTGGCGCGGCGTCTCACGCACATGGAGCGAGGGGACGAGAGTTCGTTCTCCCGTCACAGGTCGTCGGCGCGGATTTGCAGGACATTGGTAACCGGGGTGAAAGTGTCCATCTTGTCCAGCAGGCTGCCGATCGTTCCGGCATCGATGATGATGCCGCGATGGGCCTGTCGCACAAAGCCCACCTCGCCCATCTTGCGGTTGAATTCCAGCAGGCCATCATAGAACCCGAAGGCGTTGAGCAGGCCGACCGGCTTGGCGTGATAGCCAAGCTGCGACCAGGATACCGCTTCCCATAACTCATCCATCGTGCCGACCCCGCCGGGCAGGGTGACGAAGCCGTCCGACAGGTCGGTAAACATGCGCTTGCGTTCGTGCATGCCGGGCACGACATGCAGTTGGGTGCAGGCGTGGTTGGACAACTCGTGGCCCGCCAGCGCCTCGGGGATCACCCCGATCACCTCGCCGCCCGCCGCCAGCGCGGCATCGGCCATGGCCCCCATCAGCCCCACCTTGCCCCCGCCATAGACCACGCCGATCCCGCGTTGCGCCAGCGTTGCACCCACGTCGCGCGCCAGTTCGATATAGCGCTGGTCAGCCGGCGTGGCAGACCCGCAATAGACAGCGAGGCGCTTCATCCAAGCAGGTCCGCGATCATCAACCCCGCCGTTGCCTTGGCGCTGCCGACTACGCCGGGGATGCCGGCGCCGGGGTGCGTGCCTGCGCCCACCAGGTAGAAATTGCCGATTACATCATCGCGGTTGTGGCCGCGGAACCAGGCGCTTTGGGTGAGGACGGGTTCAAGGCTGAAGGCGCTGCCCAGATGGGCGTTCAGGTCCTGGCTGAAGTCCTTGGGGCTATAGTGGAAGCTGGTCACCACGCGGTCATGGATATCGGGGATCAGGCGGCGGCCGACCTCGTCCAGGATGCGCTTTTCCAGTTGCGGGCCGACCACGTCCCAATCGATGTTGAGCTTGCCCAGGTGCGCCACCGGGACCAGCGCATAGAACGTGCTTTTGCCTTCGGGCGCCATGCCGGGATCGGTCACCGTGGGGTGGTGCAGGTAGATCGAGAAATCCTCCGGCAGCACGCCATGGCTGTAGATGTCGTCCAGTAGGCCTTTGTAGCGCGGGCCGAACAGGATCATGTGGTGCGGAATGCCGGGCCAGGTGCCCTCGATCCCGAAATGGACCACGAACAGGCTGGGCGAGAAGGTCTTGCGCGCGAGGCTTTTGGCCTGCGATTGCCCGCGATAGTTGTCACCCAGAAGATCGCGATAGGAATGCATGATGTCGGCATTGCTGGCCACGGCATCGAACGTGCCGCTCCAGCCGCTTTTGGTGCGCACGCCGGTGGCGCGGTTGCCCAGCGTTTCGACCTTTTCCACTCCGTCGCCCAGCCGCACCACACCGCCCAGCCGTTCAAAATGGCGCACCATGCCCGCGATCAGGCGGTTGGTGCCGCCGCGTGTCCACCACACGCCGCCATCCTTTTCCAACTTGTGGATCAGGGCATAGAGCGCGCTGGTCTTCATCGGATTGCCGCCCACCAGCAGGGTGTGGAAGGACAATGCCTCGCGCAGCTTTTCATTGCGGATGAACTTTGACACCATCGAATAGACCGAACGCCAGGCCTGGTATTTCATCAGCGCCGGGGCCGCCTTGATCATCGACTTGAAATCGAGGAACGGCACCGTGCCCAGTTTGACATAGCCTTCCTCGTATACGCCGGCGGCATAGCGCAGGAAGGCATCGTATCCGGCCACATCGGCGGGATCGAGCTTCTCTATCTCCTTGCGCAGGCCCACCTCGTCATTCGAATAGTCGAAGTTGGTGCCATCGGGCCAGTTGAGCCGGTAGAACGGCATCACCGGCATCAGTTCCACGTCCTTGGCCATGTCGGCGCCCGACAGTTCCCACAGTTCGCGCAGGCAGGCCGGATCGGTCACCACGGTGGGACCGGCATCGAACGTGAAGCCGTCCTTCTGCCAGAAGTATCCGCGCCCGCCGGGCTTGTCGCGGCTTTCGATCACGGTGGTGGCAACGCCTGCGCTCTGCAGCCGGATGGCCAGCGCGAGGCCGCCAAAGCCGGCCCCGATGACGCAGGCGCTGCGGGCAGGGGCGGGGGCTGGACTGGTCATCGGTTTTCGCTTTCGCAGGAGAGATCAAGGGTCGGGCGCGAGCTGGCAAGCGCATGCACGGCCCGCATGATGGGAACGGGTGGCTTGCCGACAAGGATCCGCGCCTTGTCCGCCAGGGTCGATCGACCGGTATAGAACCGTTCGATCAGGGGTTCGTTCAGGCGGTAGAAGCGTTCGAAAATGCCCACCCGCCTGTCCGGCTCGGCAGCGCCGAACAGCATGTTACCCAACAGGCGATAGAACCCCGTGGCATCCCAGTGGGCGCGGCTGCGGGCTTCCATTTTTGCCGCAAGGTCTGCGGCGGGCAGGCCAGCATCGGCCGCGATGGCCAGGGCAGTCTGGACCGCAAAGGGCAGGGTGTAGCTGGTCAGCGGATGGCTGAACAAGCCGCGCGCGCCCGCCAAAGCCACGCCGGGGGTGCGGATGGCAGCAAGGTAGGCCGCAGGATCGCCGCCGGTAATGACCGGCAGCACGCCGGTTTCCTCGCCCAGCACTGCGCCCAGTACATCGCCATGCCAGCCTGCCGCGTGGCAATAGCTGTCGATCCGCTGCGCCAGTGTTGCGTGGTCCAGGTCAGGCGTGTCCTGGTAATAGGTGTCCTCGACAAACAGCTCGCTGGCACCCAGCGGCAGGACATAGACGAAACGGTAGCCGCCCAGTTGCTCGACACTGGCATCCATGATGATCGGGCGTTCGACCCCGTGAGGTTTATGCGTGCGCAAGTGGCGGCCCATGAACACCTGCCAGCCGCCTGTCAGGTACGGCGTCGGCACAAAGCCGCGCGCATCGATCACCCGGCGGGCGTCGATCCGTGTCCCGTCGGCCAGCGAGAACCCGCCTGCATCCAGCGCCGCAATCCTGCTGCCGGTCATGATGGTGCCCTGCGGCAGGTCGCGCTCCAGCGCCTGGGCGAAATCGGCCGATCCGATCGAGCAATAGGGCGTGCCGAGGCGGCGGCGGTGGCGCGGGAAGATCACGTCGTTCCCGCCCGCCCAGCTGCTCTGCGCAATGGGCGACAGCAGCGCGCGGCCTGCGTCGGTCAGGTCGCTGGCAAACAGGCTCCAGCGGTGATTGCCGCCCAGCACCGGCCCGGCTTCGATCAGCCGCACGGTCATGTCCGGGCGCGCGCGGGACACGGCCAGCGCGATCAGCCCGCCGGCCAGCCCGCCACCCGCAATCGCCATGTCGCATGTCTGCCCAGTCATGCCGCGATCCCTAGCCTATTGGGCGACCAGCGCAATCATGGGCGCAAGACGGTATCGACCGGGATGGTTTGCAGCGGCTTGCCAAGCGGCTGCGAACAGGGAACAAGCTGCCGCCTTATCGGGGTCGGAGGGTTGCATGAAGCAGGGCAGGTCATTGTGGCCACAGCGCAAGGCGTGGATCGCCGCGTTCATCGTATTCGTGGTGGCGATTGCCATCCTGGTGGCGATGGACCGGCCGCTGATGTGTTCCTGCGGAACGATCAAGCTGTGGCACGGGGTGGTGCAGAGTTCGGAAAACAGCCAGCACATTACTGACTGGTATGCCCCCAGCCACTTCACCCACGGCCTGCTGATGGCGGGTGCGGCGCTGCTGTTGTGGCGCAAGTGGAAGCTGTTTGGCGGCCGTCCCGCCGCCTGGGCACTGCCCATCGCGGTGGCGGTGGAAGCCGCATGGGAGATCGCCGAAAACACCCCCCTGGTCATCAACCGCTATCGCGAGGCGACGATCAGCCTGGGCTATACCGGCGATTCGATCGTCAATTCGGCCAGCGATATCGGCTGGATGACACTGGGCTTCCTGCTCGCCCTGCGCCTGCCCGGTTGGGCCAGCGTGGCGCTGGGCCTGTTCCTTGAACTGCTGGCACTGGCGGTGATGCGCGACAACCTGTCCCTGAACGTGCTGATGCTGCTCTACCCGATCGATGCCGTTGCCCAATGGCAGGCAGCCTAGGGCAGGTGGGCTGACCCGCTGCCAATCCGATCAGCGCGAGTTGGACAGGGTCTTTTCGCGCTGCGGATAAACGTCGAAGGTGCGCCCGCGCACGGTGATCGTCTCACCCTTGAAACCGCGCAGATCGGTGTCGCGCGCGCGGTGGCCGGTGATCGTCGCCCGGTCACCCGCAGCGGCATGTTCCGCCCCGAAGCCCGATGCGGCGGCCACGATGGGCGGTGACAGGTCCACTTCCCACATCATGCCCATGGTATCGCGCAACTGCAGGTGCATGTGCGGGTTGGTAAAGGTGATCGACACGATCTCGCCCGCCAGACGGCTTTCGGCATCCTGGGTCCAGCCCCAGCCGTGATGGGCGAAAGCGGCGAGCGGTAGCGACACGGCTGCGGCGGCGAGCATGATGGTAACGGGCCGTTGCATGGTCCATTCTCCTGTTCGTTCATCCCCTCGGCCACAGCTATATCACAAGGTGGGCTTCAGGCAAAAGGGTCCAGCAGTTCGGCATGGGTCGCATCAGCCGGCAGCGGCGCGACCAGCGCTTGCGCCCGGTCCCATCCAGCGTGGAGCCAGGTGTCCAGTGCGGTGCTGGTCGGCGGCAGGATCACCGGCATCCGCTCGCGCCCAAGGCTTCTCAGCAGGGCGTTGGCGGGGCAGGTTACAATGGCAAAGCTGGGCACTTCGCTGTCCTTCCACACCCCGGCAATGGCCAGGATCGGTGCATCCGGACAGGCAATGCGGAACCGCTCGCGCCGCCCCTCAACGTCCACGCCCGTGCCCCATTCAATGAAGCAGGTGGCCGGCACCAGGCAGCGGAATTCGCTGTTGCGCAGGTTGCCGATCCAGAACGGGCTGTCGGTATTGCGCACGCTGGTGATGGCGCGGTTGGCATCGTGGGCCGAGGGCGGCGGCGGCACGCCCCACAGCCGCGGCACCATCCGCCGCGGGCCACGTTCCTTGCGCGCACCCGCTACAAACTCGCGTCCAGCCGTGATGATCGGCGCAAACTGCCCCGGCGCGATATAGCCGCCCGCCCACGGATCATCACCAACGCGCGCCGCAAAGGTGCGAGCGATCTGCGCTGCGGGGGCATCGAGGCGGTAGAGCATGGTCATTGGCGGGCGGGGATGGCGCGAAAGGCGGGCGGGAGCAAGACACAGCGGCTGGACTCATCCCCGCCGCTGACCTATCCCCTTTCCATCCCCGGGGAGCGCGCCTGCGCTGAGAGGGGCGGATGGCACCGCCCGACCCGTCGAACCTGAACCCGTTAGCACGGGCGGAGGGAGGGCCGGCCCGCATGCCGCAGAACCCTCGCCCGCCCACCGCAGGAGAGAGAGCGCATGGCCCAAGGTTCCGATATTTCCGCCTGGATCGCCCTGTTCATGGGGCTTTATGCGGTGGGTGCGGCCGTGGGCGAGCTGCGTAGCCCGGGAAGCTGGGCCTCCATGCTCGACGATTTCGAGAAGGGCGAGGGCCTGCGGTTCCTGACCGGCATCGTAGTGCTGGCGCTGGGGGCCACGATCTACCTCGTCAATCCCTGGAACCCGGCCGACTGGCTGAGCGTGCTGGTCACCCTGATCGGCGCGGGCATGGTGCTGGAAGGCGTGGTGATCCTGGGCTGGGGCCGCCCGTTCCTGCATTTCGCATCGCTGCTGCTGGGGCAGGTCAACCGCGTCTGGGCCCTGCTGGCCTCCGGCATGGGGCTGGTGCTGGTCTGCGTGGCCCTGCTGCGTTTCTAGATATTTGCTGTTTCAACAAGAAAGACGGATCACAATGGCCGACATCAACTCCAAGCTCGAAATAGGCGTTACCACCGGGCCGATCCGCGGTTCCGCCAAGGTTCACGTGGGGCCATTGAAGGTGGCGATGCGCGAGATTTCGCTCGAGCCGTCGAGCGGCGAACCGCCGGTGCGGGTGTATGACACCTCCGGCCCCTATACCGATACCAACGTGCAGATCGACATCGCCAAGGGGCTGCACCAGTTGCGCCGCGAATGGCAATTGGCGCGCGGCGATGTGGAGGAATACTCTGCGCGCGAGACCCGGCCGGAAGATAACGGCCAACTCGGCCCGGATCGCAGCGGTGGCGTTGCGCCGTTCCCCAATGTCCACAAGCGCGTGCTGCGCGCCAAACCGGGCATGAACCTGTCGCAGATGCACTATGCCCGCCGCGGGATCATCACGCCCGAGATGGAATATGTGGCGGTGCGCGAGAATATCGGGCGGGAAATGGTGCGCGCCCATATTCGTGACGGGCAGGACTTTGGCGCGAGCATCCCCGATTACGTCACGCCCGAATTTGTGCGCGATGAAGTGGCGCGGGGGCGGGCGATCATCCCCAGCAACGTCAACCACCCCGAAGCCGAACCGATGGCCATCGGGCGCAACTTCCTGGTCAAGATCAACGCCAACATCGGCAACTCCGCTGTTGCCAGCGACGTGGCCAACGAAGTGGACAAGATGGTCTGGTCGATCCGCTGGGGCGCGGACACGGTGATGGACCTGTCCACCGGTCGCAACATCCACGACACCCGCGAATGGATCATCCGCAACAGCCCCGTGCCCATCGGTACCGTGCCGATCTACCAGGCGCTGGAAAAGGTCGGCGGGGTGGCCGAAGACCTCACGTGGGAAATCTTCCGCGATACCCTGATCGAACAGGCCGAACAGGGCGTGGACTATTTCACCATCCATGCCGGCGTGCGCCTGCCGTACATCCCGATGACCGCCAAGCGCGTGACCGGCATCGTCTCGCGCGGCGGCTCCATCATGGCGAAATGGTGCCTCTCCCACCACAAGGAGAGCTTCCTGTACGAGCATTTTGACGACATCACCGAGATCTGCAAAGCCTATGACATCGCCTATTCGCTGGGCGACGGCCTGCGCCCCGGCTCCATCGCCGATGCCAATGACGAGGCGCAGTTTGCCGAACTGTACACCCTGGGCGAGCTGACCAAGCGCGCCTGGGAGCAGGACGTGCAGGTGATGATCGAAGGCCCCGGCCACGTGCCGATGCACAAGATCAAGGAGAACATGGACAAGCAGCTGGCCGCCTGCGGTGAGGCTCCGTTCTACACCCTCGGACCGCTCGTCACCGACATTGCGCCCGGCTATGACCACATCACCAGCGGCATCGGCGCGGCGATGATCGGGTGGTATGGCACGGCCATGCTCTGCTACGTCACGCCCAAGGAACACCTGGGCCTGCCCGACCGCGACGATGTGAAGGTGGGCGTGGTGACTTACAAGCTGGCGGCCCACGCGGCCGACCTGGCCAAGGGCCACCCCGCCGCCAAGGTGCGGGACGATGCGTTGAGCCGTGCGCGGTTCGAATTCCGCTGGCGCGACCAGTTCAACCTGTCGTTGGACCCGGAAACAGCCGAACAATACCACGACCAGACCCTGCCGGCCGAAGGCGCAAAAACCGCGCACTTCTGTTCCATGTGCGGCCCCAAGTTCTGCAGCATGAAGATCACCCAGGAAGTGCGTGACTTTGCCGCGAAACAAAACGCCGGCATCGAAACCTTCGTGGCGGCAGAGGAAGCCGAGAAGGGCATGGAGGAGATGAGCCGCGTGTACAACGAAGGCGGGCGCGAGCTGTATATCGGGGCCGGCGACAGGGAGCACGATTGACCATGCGACCCACTTTCTTCCGTCGCAAGGCCATGAAGATGACCGTCGCCGTGTTTGCCCTGCTGGGATCGGCCGGGCTTCATGCCCAGTCGACACCCCGCGCCGCCACCTTCGATCCCGCCGCCTTCTTCACCGGTCGCACGGTCAGCCAGGGCACGCTGACGCAGATCTTCGCCAGTGACAAGGCAACCAATGTCACCACCTTTGGCACCCTGCGCGCGCCGGGGGACATGGAATTGCAGCAGCAGGTAACCATCGGCGACCAGCCCACCCGCCACCGCACCTGGCGCCTGCGCGAAACCACGCCGGGCCGCTTTGCCGGCACGATCACCGATGCCGGGCCGGTGACGGGATCGGTCGCGGGCGACGCGCTGACGCTCACCTATACGCTGGATAACAACCTGAATGTCCATCAGGTGGTGACGGTGAACCCCGGCGGGCAGAGCGCGGAGAACGTCATGCGCATCCGCCGCTTCGGCATCACCGTGGCGCGGCTGACAGAAACGATCCGCCGCCAGCGGAGCTGACCGGACAAGCCCATACCCTGCACCTTTGGACAGGTGGCCGCGGCCCCATCATCGCGCCATGTGCGTTGATGACGGGAATCCCCCCAACACACCTGTCTCAAAGGATCACATATGACCAAGCGCTTTATCCTGCCCCTGATGCTGGGCACCGCCCTGACCCTTTCGGCCTGCAGCAGCGAGCCGGCCGAACCCGTGGTTGACGATGGCGCCATGGCCGATGCCACCGCCATGGCCGAAACCAACACCATTGTTGATGTGGCCAGCGGCAACCCCGATTTCGGCACCCTGGTCGCCGCCGTACAGGCCGCCAGCCTGGCCGAAACCCTCAGCGGCCCCGGCCCCTTCACCGTGTTCGCCCCTACCAACGCCGCGTTTGAAAAGCTGCCCGATGGCACGGTGGAAACCCTCACCACCACCGAGACCGAAGCCCTGGGCGGCATCCTCACCTATCACGTGGTGAGCGGCGAAGTGATGGCGGCAGACCTGCTGGCCGCGATCGAGGCCGCGGGGGCTGATGGCTATACCATCACCACCGTCAACGGCGGCACGCTGAACGCCAAGCTGGTGGACGGCTCCGTCCAGCTGACCGACGCCGCCGGCGGCATGGCCATGGTGACCATGACCGACGTGGACGCCGACAACGGCGTGATCCACGTGATCGACACGGTGCTGATGCCGGAATGATTTTGGCGTGATTTGTCCGCGGCTTTAGGGCTGCGGGAACAGGAGAGGGCGGGTCCGTGGAGGGCCTGCCCTTTTTTGTTGGGTTGTTCCTTAATGTTTGCGAGCCCAACAATTCCCGATTGAAAATCTATTCGCATCGGTTATGCCTCAAGGCAAGGGATGTTGTCAGATGCGTTTGATTGAAAAAGTAGAGATAAATTATTTTCGCTCCTTATATAAAGGGCAGTTAGATAACGCTGGCGATCTAAATATTCTATTTGGAAGAAACGACAGTGGAAAATCAAATTTTCTAAGGGCGCTGAATCTTTTTTTTAATTACGAGACAGATTTGGAGCGAGAGCCAGATTTCGACATCGACTTAAGTGATACTCGGAAGATTGAGGCACAGCGAGGTGCTAGCAGGCAGTTTTTCAGCGTCCGAGTTCATTTCAAAGTCCCTTTGAATTACCGCAAATCGTTGGGGAGAACGGTTTGGGTGAAGCGCCAATGGAATCGTAGTGGAGAGGTTACCGATACATACCCGCGCGATCTAACAAAGGGATCTAAAATACAGCTCACGAAATTTCTCTCGACGGTTGATTACACATATATTCCCGCTATTAAGGATGCCGAGACTTTTAGCCGGCTTGTTAGGAGAATGTATGACGCAGCCGCCGAAAGTCGGGCTCTAGAGATAGCGACAGGAAACTTTATCGAAAGCATCCGTGCAGCGACGCACGGACTTTCGGAATCGCTAGGAGCAACGCTTGGGACGGTTACTCAACTTGCGGCTCCCAATGACATGGGGGACTTATTCAAGTCGCTCGATTTCAGTCATGGAGATGACAATCACTCGTTACTTCTTCAGAAGGGTGACGGAATAAAGGCTCGTCATATACCAGAGCTTCTTCGGTATATAAACGAAAATGAAAAGTCGGTCAGGAGCTTTATTTGGGGTTTTGAAGAGCCCGAGAATTCACTTGATTTGGGTGCTGCCGTTGCCGAGGCATCACGATTTGTTGATTTTTCCCAGAGGAACGACACGCAGATTTTCATTACCAGTCATTCCCCGGCATTCTATCTCGCTGGTTCCGAAGGTGATGCTTCACTTACCAGGCGATGGTTCGTTTCCAAGCAAGGTCTCATTGACGGAACCGTTGTTCCCCCTCAGTCTATCCGCGCAATCGATACGGTCGATTTAGCGGAAAGTGTGATGGGCGATGCTAGCCTTCATGAGTTGCCCTATGTAATTCGCAAACTAGCAACGCTACAGGCGGACAAGTCGTCTCTGATGCGAGAAGCTCAAGAGTTAAGAAACCAGTTGGAAGCGATAAATAGCCCGTGCCTTTTTGTTGAAGGCGAGAGCGAGGTGACAGCCTTAACGCCTAGCATTCGTAATCTGGCGCCTCATGCGAAAGTTCGAAAACTTCGTGGAACACCTTCGACAACATCAGAACTTTTGAAAAAGATATTTGTTGATGGGGGGAGTTTGTCAAAAAATAAGACCGTATTCCTATTCGATTTTGACGGAGCGGGTCGTGCTGCGTTCGCGAATCTGGTTGGAAATCAGAACTACTCAGTTCCGGCGGCTGTGACTGATTGCATTACGGCATTTTGCGTCCCTCCTACGGAAGAATTTTTGTCGTTTCTTCAAAGATTTCATATTTCCGAGCAGAATTGCTTTTTCCCATTGGAATTCCTTTACGAAGGTGACGATGCAGCTTCTTTGCTTTGGTCATTGATGAATGCGCAGCAGAGGGCGGAGTCTCAGGCACGGATAAGGGAGGAATACCATACCGGGCTACCGCAACTTGTGTCGCACGAACTGCGAACTGCCGCACCGGGGACAAAAGATTGGCTTTGGTCTCGAGGTGTGCCGAACAATCTTAAGACTGAGTATTTTAAGCAATGCGAGCGGATGAACATAGCATCGAGTGTGCCAAACCTGGTGGGAGTGATCACTCAACATCTTTAGATTACTGAAGGTGTCCTGTTCTAATCACTTTCCTACACCCCCCAAACCATGCTCGGCTCCCTCGCATGACCCAGCAGAACCTCCCCATCGCCCCGCTCCCCACCACCGCCGTGCCGCAGCACCCCGTCGCAACCCCCAACACCAGCCTCACCCGCATTGCCCACCAGCGCGAATGGACGCGCGAGAAGCAGGCGGAGTTTCTGCGCCAGCTTGCTGCCAGCCACTGCGTCAGCACGGCGGCGCGGTCGGTCGGGATGGCGCGGCAATCGGCCTATCGCCTGCGCAACCGGTTGAAGGGCCAGCCGTTCGATGTGGCATGGGCCTGCGCGTTTCGTCGGCAGTATGATGCCCTGGCCGAGGCGGCGCTGGACCGGGCGCTGAACGGCGTGGAGGTGCCGCATTACTACAAAGGCGAGCTGGTCGGCACGCATCGGGTGTTCAACGAAACTCTGACCGTGGCCATGCTCGCCCTGCAGCACCGCCTCACCCCCATCCCGCCCGATCGCCACGCCGAACAATACACCATCGCGCCCGATGATTTCGAGGCTCTGGTGCAGCGCGTGGCCTGCGGGGATGAGCGGTGGGCCGAGGTGGAGGATGAGGAGGAGTGTGCGGAGTGAGGGGGCATTTGTGCGCAGACTGCCCGCCCCCAGCCGCTGTGGCTGCGCCACGTCTGCGCCTCCCCACGGGATGGGGGTTTCAGCGCTGTTCCCTCTTGCTCCCCTCCCGGTGGGAGGGGTTGGGGGCGGGCAGGGGAGTGGACCTGCACCTCTCCCGCCCAGGTGTCACTTTGTCCACGCACCCGCAAACCCGCAGAAAACCGCCGTTTCTATGCCCAATGCAAAGGTGACACCCTGTCACTTGTGTCACCTTCTCTCACCACCGGACCCGGCACCGATTGCCAAGGTCCACTGCTGACCGTAATGCCCGCCGATAACCCGCAACCAGCCGAAAGCCGCTGTCATCGCCCACGAAACGCGCCTTGTGCATTGTTCCGGCCCACTCGATCCCCATGCCCTGCACGGCATTGCGATCCAGCCGCGCCATGGCGATCTGGACGCGCTGTGCCCCCAATGTGCCGGGCGCGGGCAGTGGAATGCCGAGATCGATCTGGTCAGCCAGCGATCCAAGCGCGCGATGTGCGATCTGTGCGAGGGGCGCGGGTGGATCGAAACCGGCGGCGACATGGTCCACACCCACGATGTGGTGCTGTCGGAAGATGGCTATCCGCAATGGGTGATGCGCATGGACCCGCCCGACGAACTGGCCGATTGAACTTCGCAATTACACCAACAGGAACCCGACAATGGCCGATCTCTATCTCAAGGCGCTGGAATCAGAGCGCAAGCAGCTGTGGGCCACCTGCCGCCTGAAGGGCCTGGCGCGCGGCACGCCGGAACGGATGCGGATCGATGAACTCGACCGGCAGCTGGCCGAACACAAGGCCAAGGTTGCGGCGGGCAAGGCGGCACCAAAAGCTTAGGAGTTCCGCATATTCTCCAGCCCCTTGACCGACCCGGTGGGGGCCAGCGGGGCGAGCGCGGCGTTGGTCTTGGCCTTGGCCGCCTTGGGTTTGCGCACTTCCTTGTTCGACTTCTTCTGACCCTTGGCCATAACGCTTCCAATCACAGGCGGGATGCCTTGCAGGTGCTTATAGGCCAGGGCGGCTGAAACGCGGCATCAAATTCTGCGAGGTTCAAACGAGGCGGGCCAGTTTGACCAGCGCGGTATCCAGTTCCTGCAGGAAGCGCGATCGGTCCGCTTTGCTGAACGGCGCGGGGCCGCCCGTGATGCCATCGGCCGCGGCGCGCAGGTCGGCCATGATGGCGCGGTTGGCGATGGCACCGCCGATGGAGCCTTGGGTGAACGGCTTGCCGTTGTTGCCGATGACGGTCGCGCCCGCCTTCAGGCAGCGGTCGGCCAGCAGGATGTCGGCGGTGATGACCACGGATGCCCGGCCGGCTGCTTCCGCGATCCAGTCGTCCGCCGCGTCGAAGCTGCCGCTGACGACTACGCGGCTGACCAGCGGGCTGTCGGGAATGCGGAACGGCGAATTGCTGACGACCTTGACCGGCACCTTGTGGCGGCTGGCCACGCGGTAGATCTCCTCCTTCACCGGGCAGGCATCGGCATCGACCAGGATGGTGAGGGTAGGCAAAGGCTCAGCGCTTGCGGACGAATTCGGCCCGCAGCACCAGGCCCTTGATGCCGGGATAGCGGCAGTCGATCTCCTGCGCGTCACCGGTCAGGCGGATCGACGGGATCACGGTGCCCTGCTTCAGCGTCTGCCCAGCGCCCTTGACGGTGAGGTCCTTGATCAGGGTCACAGCGTCGCCATCGGCCAGCAGATTGCCGACCGCGTCACGCACTTCGATGGTGTCCTCGGCCTGCCGCTTGGCCGCCAGTTCGGATGCCGGCAGCCACTCGCCGCTATCCTCGTCATAGACATAGTCTTCGTCGGCCATCGCGCTTTCCCCTCTGAATTGGCACCGGCATTTACCGGGGCGCGCATGGCAGCAAACCCGGGCGCTGGGAAGCGATCGTTAGGTTTTCGGGGCGAACCGTGCTATAGCGCGATCGCTGACGTCGAATATTGCGACGGACTTCGGCTTTTGACGACCGCCTCACGGCGCAAATTAGACGACGACTTCCTTTCTCTGGACGAACTGACGCACGACCCTGGCCGCCCTCGCGGGTGGCCATAATAACCTACCGTTCTCGAAAGGAACTCATCATGGCCAAGACTGGCACCGTCAAATTCTTCAACTCGGACAAGGGCTATGGCTTTATCCAGCCCGACGACGGCTCGGCCGACAGCTTCGTCCACATCTCGGCCGTGCAGGCTGCCGGCATGACCTCGCTCGATAAGGACCAGCGCCTTAACTACGAGATCGAGCAGGGCCGCAACGGCAAGGAAAGCGCCGTCAACCTGTCGTCGGCCGACTGATTTCAGCTGACTGCCGGGCGCGGCATGCTGTCGCGCCCGGCAATTCCCTCGCGGCTCCGTCTACCAGGCGGGGATCGCACCAAGGAGCAGCTGCAATGAACCAGTCCTTCACATTCCTCGACACCCGCGCTCGCGAGGCCGAGGCAGAGGCTGGCCGCGCCACCCTCGACAACGTGCGCGAACGCGCCATGCGCTCCGCCATCACCTGGCGCACCATGGCCGACAAGGCGCTGAAGGTTGAATCCGACCGCGCCCGCGCCGAAGTCGAACGCCTGGCCCGCAAGGCCGACGAACTGGCGATGGAACAGGCGATCAACATCGAACACTACAGCCACGCTGCCGAATAAGCGGCGGCAGGCGCATAGGGCCGAATAAGCGGCAGCAGGCGCCTAAACACGCCGCAGCCGCGCGACCAGCGCCACGAAGAACGCGGTCGACCAGCCCATCAGCAACACGCCGTTCATCCCTTCGATCGCGGCGACGAGCCGCCAGCTGTGCGCCATCCCGGCATCATGATAGCCGACCGTGCCATAGGTGATGGTCGAGAAATATACCGCGGTCTCGATATCAGGCAGGGCACCCAGCAGGCGATAGAGCAGGGCGTACAGCCATATCTCCAACCCGTGCAGCGTGAACAGCCCCAGCACCATGCCCAGCGTTGTCACCAGTCCGCGCAGGGAAGTGGGCGAAAGATGCGCCTCTCGCTCCTCGCGCGATTCCACATTGAGCAGGCGCGCCAGCCCCAACAACCCCGCACCGTGCAGCGCCACGGTAAGCAATACCATCAGCGTGGCGACTGCCAACTGGTCAATCATGTGTGCTCCCTTGTCGCCTGCGGCTTACCATTCCCGGGGCCGCGATTGAAAGCGATATGGCGCGCAAGGCCGACCGGAGGTAAGGCAGGACCATGCAAACACTCATCTTTCCGAAGCTGGCCCTGCGACCACTGGCCATCGCTGCCGCACTCCTGCTCAGTGCCTGCACCCAGGCGACCGATGCGGAGTTGCCCGGCAATGCCGAGGACGCCCGGCCATTTGCCGCGATCGGCGAGGACGAGACTATCCATATCGTGGGGACCGAGCCGTTCTGGGGCGGCGAGATTTCACACGGCATGCTCACCTGGTCCACGCCCGAGAACAGCGCCGGAGAAAATGCCGGAGACAATACGGGCCAACGCATCCCGGTTACCCGCTTCGCCGGGCGCGGGGGACTGTCGTTCAGCGGCGAGCTTGATGGTCGCCAGCTCGACATCGCGATCACACCCGCACCCTGTTCGGACGGAATGAGTGACCGGACCTATCCCTATGCCGCCACGGTGGGCCTGGGCGACCAGCAGTTAAACGGCTGCGGCTGGAGCGAGCGAGAAAGCTATACCGGCGGCGAATAGTGCGCCGTGTCGATGCCTTGTCATATCCGGCGTGATCGATATTCTGCCTGGGGAAGGTACGGGCGGTCGACAAGGGGGGCAAGCGGATGGACGGGCTCAGGCAACTTCTTGCGGCCCTGCTGGCCATCACCCTGTGGCCCGCCATTCCCGCGCAGGCCGCCTGGCTGAAAGCCGAATCGGCGCACTTCGTGGTCTATGCCGATGACAGCGAGCGTGATCTGACGCGGTTTACCGAGCGGCTGGAACGCTACCACGTCGCGCTGGAGATCATCACCGGCCTCGACCTGCCCGATCCCAGCCCTTCCAACCGTGTCACCGTTTATGTCGCCCGCAATGAACGCGAGATCCGGCGCCTGTTCGGCGATGCCAATTCGTCTGTTGCCGGGTTCTATATCGGTCGCGCTGGAAGTTCGGCGGCGTTTGTGCCGCGGCTTTCGACCACGGGCTTAAATGGCGAGGTGTCGCTGGCCATCCTGCTGCATGAATATGCCCACCACTTCCTGCTTTCCAACGGCAATTTCAGCCCGCCCCAGTGGTATGGCGAAGGGTCGGCTGAATTCTTTGCCTCGGCTAGGTTCGAGGACGACGGGGGCCTGTCGATCGGACTGCCCAACGAACTGCGCTACAACGAATTCCGCTATGCTGAAAACGTGCCGGCCGAAGCCCTGCTCGACCCTGCCGTTCTGGAACGCAGCCCCCGGCGCGGCTTCACCAGCTTTTACGGCAAGAGCTGGCTGCTGTTCCATTACCTGACCTTCGATCCTGATCGGCGCGGACAGCTGGGAGCCTACATTGCGGCCTTGGCGCGGGGCACACCACAGCGCGCGGCAGCCGAGGCGGCGTTCGGAGACCTTGGCCAACTGGAAAACCAGCTGATCAGCTACATGCGGGCGCCGCGCATGATGTCGATGCGGTTCGCGGCCGCGCAACTGGAAACCGGCCCGATCAGCATTGCGCCATTGGGGACTGGCCCGGCAGCGGTGATGGAACTGGTGATGCGTTCACGGCGTGGGGTGAATTCCGAACAGGCGGCCGAATTGGTGGCGGAAATCCGCCCCTTCGGTGCCTCCTATCCCGCCGATGCATTTGTGCAGGCGGCGGTGGCCGAGGCCGAATTCGATGCCGGCAACGACGCGGCAGCGATTGCCGCGGCCGATGCTGCCCTGGCGGCCGACCCGGCCAACGTGAATGCCCATATCCAGAAAGGATATGCGCTGATGCGCATGGCCGCCGCGATCGAGGACGATCAGCCAGCCCGGGTGGCGGGGTACAGGGCGGCGGCCGAACCATTCCTGGCCCTGAACGCGCTGGAGAACGAGCATCCTCTGCCGCTACTGTATTACTATCGCAGCTTCACCCAATCGGGCCGCAAGCCGGGCAACAGTGCGCGCGCGGGCCTGGTGCGCGCGCTGGAGATTGCCCCGTTCGATTTCAGCCTGCGGATGGAAGCGGTGATGATGCACTTGCGGGCAGGTGCCTTTGTCGAAGCCGGTCCGGCGCTGCAGCCGATCGCCTTCAGCCCGCACGGCGGGCCGATGGCCGCACAGGCGGCCGTGGTGCTCGACCGGATCGGGCAAGGCAACCTTGGTGACGATGCCGGGCAGGAACTGATCGACCTGTTGACCACCAATCCCGATGCTGAAGCTGCTGCCGCGGAAGAAGGCTAGATCTCGTCTGCCAGTTCACGCGTGATCCGGGCCAGCGCGGCGGCCATCTGGTCCAGTGGCAGGCTGGCGGCGGCGGTCTCGGCCAGCGGGGTGCCGCTGATGGCTGGCACATGGACAAACAAGACCTGCGTTGGCAGGCGCAGTGCGGCCACCCGGTCCAGCGCGTGGCGATAGGAGAAATTGCACAGGTACTGCCCGGCATCCTGCGACAGGGTGCAAGGGGCGTGGCAGGCGATCACGCTTTGCAAGCGGACCAGGTCAATCGCGGTGGACAGTATTGGCGCGGGCGGGGGCAAGGCTACGAAACCTGCCGCATCGGGTTGGTCTGCAGCGCACAGCGCGCTGGCCTGCGCTTCCAGCGTGATACCTTCGGCGCGGCCCGAATAGCCGGTCAGCATCAGCGCAGCGGGGGCATGGTCCAGCAGGGCATCGATTGCCGGGCCGACAGTGCGGTAATCGACATCGAGCAGGGCGAGCAACGCGGAATCTGGCAGCAGGCCCGGATTGCAGCGAAAATGGTCCACCAGGGCCTGGGTCGGGTTGTCGGGCACGCCGGGAAAGGCGCGGAAGCCGGTCAGCGCCACCGGCCGCCGGGCAGGGGTGGCGGAGGTCAGAAGATCCCCGGCACGTTTTGCTGCACCGTATCGGGCCGCGCGGGCTGCAACAGTTCGCGCCCGCTGCTGCGCTGGGTGGTGGCGGTTGCTCCGAACGGCGTGCAGCCGCGCCCGCCGACGAAATCCAGCGCCACCGACAGCATTTCCTCGCGCCTGTCACCCAGCTGGAAGCTGATGTCGTCACCGGCCCGGCAGGTGTTGGGAACGGTGCTGGCCAGGCCGGTGTAATAATCGCCGTTGCGGGCCGAATTTTCCACCCGCAAGGCCACCACGCGCAGCCGGTCATCGCAGGCGGCCTGATCCAGCGCGATCTGGCCGACCGGTTTGCCATAGGTGTTCTCGCCCACGATCGCCAGTTCGGTATCGGGCAGGTAGGGCTGCATCGAATTGATGATCATCTCGCTGGCACTGGCGGTGCCCGCGCTGGTGATGAAGGCGATGCGGGTGGGCTGGATCGATTGCGGCTGGGGCTGGAAGCGATAGGTCGAATTTTCCGCCGCCTTTGATGGGCGGAAAGTGATGTAATCGAACACCTGGCCCGACAGGTTGCGGCCCATCAGATCTCCCATCAGTTCGGCAATGGAGATAAGTCCGCCGCCGTTGTAACGCAGGTCGATCACCAGTTCGGTCACCCCGGCATCGCGCATGGCAAGGTAGGCGCTGCGAAGGTCCGTCTCGGCAGTATCGATGAAGGTCCGCAGGTTGACATAGCCGACCTGCCGTCCGCCATCGGGGATGATCGAGAAGCCATAGCGGTTCGACACCGGATCGAGCGCGTAGTTGGTCTTGTCCATGCTGACAATGCGTTCAACCCCGCTGGGGTCAAGCACGCGGAACACGCGGTTGGTGCCTGGCGTATCCGGACCCATCGCCTGGATCACGCCCGCGGGGCCTTGCGTGGCCATCAGCGAATTGACCGTCTGCAGGCTGCCCTGGCTGAGTCCGATCGCGAGCAGTTCGGTCCCGCGATCAAGCCCTTGCTGCAGCGCCGCCGTGGCTTCGAACGCCTCGATCACAAAAACCTGGCGCGCGCCTGTGTCATAGCCCAGGCGGAACCCGAAGCCGGCAGTCTCGCCCTGTTCGAAGAAGGCGTTCTCCTCCTTGATCGAAGTGATGTAGGTGAAATACCGGTCACGCGACTGGGCGCGGGCGGGGGCCACCAACGCATCGATATAGCTTTGCAGTTCGGTGTGGGCGGCTTTGTTGACGCCTGCCGCCAGCAGATCGGGGAACAGATACCATTCCTGCATCTGGGCCAGCACCCAGTCCTGCCGCGCCGACAATGAGCAGGTGGCGGTACTTGACGAAGGCGTGGGCGTGGGCGTTGGCGCCGGGGTGGGGCCGGTGCCGCCGGTGGGCGTAGTCGAACCGCCGCAGGATGCCACCATTGCCGCGCAGGCGAGGGTCAGGACGAAGTGCGAGGCTTTCATGGCGGGCTGGTTCTCTCCATGCGGCCGGATACGCCGTCAGGGGTCAAGGCTATCGGTGCGGTCGGCCGCTGGCAAGCCGCGTGGATCGCCCAATCTGCTGAAAAGTCGGGCCCAATGGCGATTGATCGACAGGACAAAGCCCCGACACCCTTGCCAAGGCGCGTCTTGCGAGGCACATCGGCGCACCGCAGTCCTTTGGGGGAAGGACTGAATCGTTTACGCCCTGAAACAGGGCCTGCTGAAGGAACCGCGCAGTCCGATGTCCGATGTTGTGCCTCAATGGCTCGCCAAGGCGCTGCACAACCCGCGTCCCGGCCACGCCGGGCTGGTAGTGGCACAATTGGCTGCGGCCGGTCAGGTGACCGAAGGCATGCTGGGCAAGGGCGGTTTGAAGCTGACCAGCGCGGCCTTTGCCAATGGTGAGGCGCTGGACCCCAGCTTTACCGCTGACGAGGAAGATTCGGTCGCCCCGCCACTGGAATGGACCGCGCCGCCGCCCGGCAATCACGAGCTGGTGCTGATCGTCGAAGATCCCGATGCGTCAACCGGCAAGGCGGGCGACAAGCCCTTCTGTCACTGGGCCGTGTGGGGCCTGCCCGCCCAGCGTGGCAAACTGCTTGAAGGCGAGATTCCGCCGCGCGTGGGCAAGAATGCGTTCGGCAATTCCGAATGGCTGCTGCCCGATCCGCCCACCGGGGCAGACCCGCATGATTACGTATTCCAGCTCTTCGCGCTTGACCTGCCGCTCACTCTGATGCCCGGGGCCAGCCGCGATGAACTGGTGGAGGCCATTCGTGGCCATGTTACCTCCGTAGCTCTGCTGACCGGAACCTATGCCCGGGAAGAAGGCGGTGACTACGATTTCGGGGATGATGACGAGGATTGAGGATTGGGCCGGTAGGTTGGGTTGCAACCGCCGGCTTGGGTGAACTTTTTAGTAGGGAAGGAAAATACTATGGCTGCCAAGAACAACGCGCTGAACAAGCCGGTGACCCTGTCGGGCGACCTGGAGAACGTGATCGGCAAGGGCCCGATGACGCGCGCCGAAGTGACCAGCAAGGTGTGGGTCTATATCAAGGCCAACGACCTGCAGGATTCCAAGGACAAGCGCCAGATCAACCCCGATGCCAAGCTGGCCGCGGTGATCGGCAAGGACCAGATCTCGATGTTCAAGATGACCGCTGCGGTGTCGAAGCACCTGAGCTAAGTCATCTCGTTCGCCTTTCGCGGCGTTGAGAATACAGGCGGGCGGGAAGCGACAAGCTTCCCGCCCGTTTTGTCTGGCTCAGAAGGTATAAGCCAGCCCTGCCGAACCAAAGAACTGGTTTGCCGAGCCAACATCGCGCACAATCGGGCTGGCGGCGAAATCTCCTTGCAGCCGACTGTAGCTGGCTATGCCGAACAGCGCCCATCCGGTGCGTTTGCCCGATAGCGAATAGGCCGCCAGAACATTGGTGCCAATACTCTCCAGCCCGCCATCAGGATCGAATGCGGCCAGTCCGCTTGCCGTGCTTCCGGCAGGGGTGATGCCGAAATAGTACCTGGCATAGGCATCGGGCGCGAAACTGGCGGTCAAGGATGCGGTGACTAATGTGCGGCTGCCCACCAGCGTCGAATACTGGATTGCAGGGCTGATGCGGTAACTGTCATGCGCGCCCGCCACATCCCACACCACACTGGCAGTCAGCGAAAGCCGGTCCGTCCGGTTGGCAATGCCGCCAAGGCCGATCCCGCCGCGCAGGCCCAACTCAACGGCGGTATCGAGTTCTCCCAGCGCATTGACCTGCGGATCAGCCACTTTGCCGCTCCGGTTGGAACGCAGGCCGGCCACCGGCCCCAGTTCCAGTTGCACGCGCGCGGCAGGCTGGTTGGGAATCGCGTCGATGAACAGTTGCGGGCCGTTAAGCTGAAAATCATGCCCGCGCACTGTTCCGCGCAGGGTTCCTCCCGGGATAAGCTTGTATTCGTCGGCTCCATCGTAAGACGAGGTTACCCCAATCCCAAGGCCGACGGTAACAGTGTCCTTCTGTGGTGGAGCGCCGCCCTGGGCAAAGGCAGGGGTGGCAAAAGCACAGGTCAGGGTAGCGGCGAACAGCAGGATTGATCTTGGCATGAGGTCCGTTATCGCACCTTGGATGAACCAAAGTTAGCCGGACCTTGGGGTAAGCGGAGACACTCCCACACTTCACCCATGTGAAAACTTCACCCACCTGTAAAACCCTGTTGCCGCGCCCCTGCTAGGCTGGCACAATCGGCCTCATCACATGACACAGTGCGCAGGGCACGGCCCGGCGCGCGAGAGGACAGGATCAGACACATGGCAACCATCGTCGGCGGCGTCGCCACGTCGCATACCCCCACTATCGCGTTTGCCAAGGATGGCGGCAAGCAGGACGATCCGGTGTGGAAGCCCATTTTCGATGGCTACAAGCCGGTGCAGGACTGGTTCCGCGCCAAGAAGCCCGATGTGCTGATCTACATCTACAACGATCACATGACCTCGTTCTTCGATCACTACAGCCACTTCGCGCTGGGCGTGGGCGAGAAGTTCGAAGCGGCCGATGAAGGCGGCGGGCCGCGCGATATTCCCGCCATCATGGGCGATCCCAAATTTGCTGAGCACGTCGCCCGGGTGATGGTCGCCAACGAATTCGACCTCAGCTATTTCCAGGGCAAGGGGCTGGACCACGGTGCGTTCAGCCCGCTGTCGGTGATGGTCGATCATGACAAGGATAACGGCTGGGCGGTCAAGCTGCTGCCGGTGGTCTGCGGCGTGTTGACCGTGCCGCTGCCTTCAGCCCGCCGGTTCTGGAAGTTCGGCCAAAGCCTGCGCCAGGCGATCCTGTCGTACCCTGAAGACATCAAGGTGGCCATCGCTGGCACCGGCGGCCTGTCGCACCAGGTCCACGGCGAGGGCTGCGGGTTCAACAATCCTGAATGGGATGCCGAATTCATGGAGCGGCTGGAAAAGGATCCCGAAAGCCTGCTGGACATGACCGTGGCCGAACTGGCCCGGCGCGGCGGCTGGGAAGGCGCCGAAGTGGTGATGTGGCTGATGATGCGCGGGGCGCTATCGACCGAGGTGGAGTGCACCCACAAGACCTATTTCCTGCCGAGCATGTGCCCGATCGCTACGATGATCATGGAAGAACGCAGCAACGATGCGCCGGTGGAAGATCCCGCCGTCACCCGCGCCCGCGCCAACCGCGATTATGTAGGCGCAGAGGAGATGGAAGGAACCTATCCCTTCACCATCGAACGCGCGGTCAAGGGCTTCCGCCTCAACCATTTCCTCCATTCGCTGACCCAACCCGACATGCGCAAGCTGTTCCGCGAGGACGAAGAGGCAGCTTATGCCGAGGGCGGCCTGACCGACGAGGAAAAGCGCCTGGTGCGGGACCGCGACTGGATCGGCATGATCCACTATGGCGTGATCTTCTTCATGCTGGAAAAGCTGGGCGCGGTAACGGGCATCGGCAACATCGACATCTATGCAGCGATGAAGGGACTGTCGGTCCCCGAATTCCAGAAGACCCGCAACGCCGCGATCAACTACGGCGTGGCTGGCAAAGAGAAGTAAGTCCGGAAGGGCGGTCTCTGCCGGTTTGATGGCAGGCCGCCCCAAGCTTACCCCATCCGTTACAAAATGCGACAGGCCGGGGCTTGATCCCCGCCGGGGGGATGGCAGGGAGTTCTGCCCGCCTATCCCCCTTTCGCACTTCAAGGCCAGACCGTGACCCTCCCCCCCGGGGCGCACAATCCAAGTTCCATCGAGGCAGCAGCGATCCGCTTGCTGTCTGATGACCTGCAACCTGCGCTGCAGCAGGGTGATCGTGCGCGGCAGGTGCAGGCGATCAAGCGCCTCGTCGCGCTTCCCGCGCCGATGGGCGACCAGTGGGAGGCACTGGCCGGCATCGCCCTGCACAATGGCGAAACCACGCTGGCTCGGCGCGCGATGGACCTGTTCGTGGATCACCACGGCGGCGCGCCGCTGGCCCGCTATCGCCTAGCCGCCATGCTGGAGCAGGCCGGCTTGACGGCAGAGACGCGCGCCGTCCTGCAGCAGGTGCCTGCCACTGTGCCCGATCGTGCCAGCCACGCCTTCAGCCGGGGAATGGTAGCGCTGTTCGTGGGCGAGGTGGACGAGGCGCGCGAACAGCTTGGTCTTGCGGCACAGCTCCAGCCCGGCAATGGCCCGGCTTGGCAACTGCTGGCCATGTCCGCCAACCTGGCACAAGATAACGTGCTGGGTGACCGCATCATCGCGGCAGCGCCGGCCTTTGCCCAGGCGCCCGCAGCCACCTTGGCGCCGTACAGCTATGCCCTGGGCAAGGTCCATGCCGACCGGGGAGATCACGCCGCCGCCTTTGCCGCCTTCGCGCAAGGGGCCCGGGCGGCGCGTTCGCTCGCCCCTTATGACCGCGCGGCGGACCTGCGTGAGGCGCAGGCATCGGTGGCCGGATACACCGCCGGAGCCATTGCCCAGATCGCCCGGACCCAGGACCAGCCGACCGACCGGACGATCTTTGTCAGCGGCCTGCCCCGTTCAGGCACGACCCTGATCGAACATATCCTCGCCAGCCACAGCGCAGTGGCAGGGGGTGCGGAAATCAACCGGCTGCCCTTGCTGGCCCGCGAGATTGGCGGGCAAGGCCTGGCATCGGTGCGCGCCCATATCACCGGGCGCGGGGCAGGCAGCATTGCGCAGTTGTGGGAGCATTTGGTGGCAGAGCGCTTTCCTGCCCAGGGGCGCGTGGTCGACAAGTCGCTCCATACCTCGCGTCATCTGGGGATCATCGCCAGCCTGTTGCCGCAGGCACCGATCGTGTGGCTGACACGCGATCCGCTGGACTGCGCCTGGTCGTGCTTGCGCACCTATTTCCCGGTCACCTTGCCGTGGTCCTATGACCTGGAGGACATCGCCTGTCATTTTCGGGTCGAACAGGACTTGCTGGCCCGCTGGCAGGATATTCTGGGGGATCGCTTGCTGCTGGTGCGGTATGAAGACCTTGCCGGCAAACCCGAGAGCGAAACCCGCCGCATCCTGGCGCATTGCGGACTGGCGGAAGAACCGCAGGTGTTCACCCCGCACCTGCACCAGCGCAGCGTGCTGACAGCCAGCGCCATGCAGGTGCGGCAGCCGATCAGCCGCACCGCCATCGGCGCGGCAGCACCCTATCGCCAGCAGATGGAGCCGTTCCTGCGGGCCTGGAATGGCGGGTGAAATGCCGCGTTTGATTTTCCGCAAAGAATGCCTGCCGCGCCCCTCCTAGCACGGCGGAGAAAGGTCTGCCCGCGGGGTCGGCCCGCAGGAGAGCGCACATGGCACGCATAGTCGGCGGTTTCGCCGTTTCCCACACCCCCACAATTGCCTTTGCGCAGGACGCAGGCAAGCAGGACGATCCGGTGTGGAAGCCGATTTTCGACGGTTTCCAGCCGGTCAAGGACTGGCTGGCCGAAGTGAAGCCCGATGTGATCGTCTATGTCTACAACGATCACATGACCAGCTTCTGGATGCAGCATTACAGCCACTTTGCCATCGGCATCGGTGAGGAATACGCCGCCGCTGACGAAGGCGGCGGGCCGCGCCATATCCCGCCGATCAAGGGCGATCCCGATTTTGCCCAGCACCTGGCATTCGGGATGGTGGCCGATGATTTCGACCTCAGCTACTGGCAGGGCATGGGGCTGGATCACGGCGCATTTTCGCCGCTATCCGTGCTGTTGCCTCATTCGGATGCGGATGGCTGGCCGTGCAAGATCGTGCCGCTGCAATGCGGCGTGCTGGAGCTGCCGATCCCCAAGGCGCGCCGGTTCTGGAACTTCGGTCGCAGCTTGCGCCGCGCGATCCAGAACTACCCGGCCGACATCAAAGTGGCGATCGCCGGCACCGGCGGTCTCAGCCACCAGGTGCACGGCGAGCGGTGCGGGTTCAACAACGTGGCATGGGACCATGAATTCATGGACCGGCTGGCAAAGGACCCTGAAGGCCTGCTGGATATTCCGGTAGGCGAACTGGTGAAGCTGGGCGGCATGGAAGGCGCCGAAATCGTGATGTGGCTGCTGATGCGCGGCGCGCTGGCGCCAAAGGTGAACGAATTGCACCGCAGCTTCTTCCTGCCCAGCATGACCAGCATTGCCAGCATGGTGTTCGAGGATGCCGAACCCGATCCTTCGCCCGAGAGCATGGAAGACTATGCCAAGCGCATTTATTGGGACGTGGCACCCGCGCTGGACCTGGAGGGTACCTATCCGTTCACCATCACGCGCAGTGCCAAGGCGTGGCGCATCAACCAGTTCCTCCATACCATCGTGGACCCCGCGTTCCGCGCCCGCTTCAAGACCGACTTCGAGGCTCTGGCCGACGAATATGCGCTGACCGACGAGGAAAAGACCCTGATCCGCGACCTCAACTGGATCGGCATGATCCATTATGGTGTGATCTTCTTCAATCTGGAGAAGCTGGCGCCGGTGGTGGGGCTGGGCAATATCGATGTCTATGCCGCGATGAAGGGCATGACCGTGCCCGAATTCCAGAAAACCCGGAACGCGGCGATCAATTACTCGGTGGAGGCAGATCCGGTGGGTTAGTGCCCCCGGTTAAGCCAAAGCCTCGACCTGTTCGCCCAGGTCCAGCCACAGTGCTTCGGCCATGTCGAGTGCTTCGGCCACCGAGGCGCGGCGCTGGGCCAGTTCTTCCATCGACAAGCGCTTGAGATCCGACTGGCGGTTGGCAGGGTTAGCAAGCGCGGCATCGATCGCCGCGAGCTGCTTTTGCAACTTGGCCTGATCGCGTTCGGCCAGGGAGAGCCGGTCCTTCAGCGCACGCAGTTCCTCGCGGTCCTGCTCGCGCGCCTTCTTGTCCTTCTTGCCGCTGCGCGATGCCGCATCACCCTTCGGCTGGTTCCGGCCCAGCACGAAATCGATGTAGTCTTCCATGCTGCCATCATATTCGCGCGCGGTGCCATCATCGACCAGCACCAGCCGGTCGGCGGTCAGTTCCACCATATGGCGATCATGGCTGATCAGGATGACCGCGCCCGAATAGGCGTTGAGCGCCTGCACCAGCGCTTCGCGTGCATCGACATCAAGGTGGTTGGTCGGCTCGTCCAGGATCAGCATGTGCGGCGCTTCATAGGTGATCAGCGCCAGCGCCAAGCGCGCGCGCTCGCCGCCCGACAGCTTGCCGACTTCCTGCGTCGCCCGCGCGCCGGAAAAGCCGAACCGGCCAAGTTGCGCGCGCACCGCGCCGGGCGTCTTGTCCTTCATCGCCCGGGTCATGTGTTCCAGCGGAGTATCGCCGCCGGCCAGCTCTTCCACCTGGTACTGGGTGAAATAGCCGACCTTCATCTGCCCCGAAGCGGACATCGCGCCTTCCATGGCAGGCAATTGCGCGGCCAGCAGGCGAGCCAGCGTGGTTTTGCCGTTGCCGTTGCGGCCCAGCAGCGCAATCCGGTCATCCGGGTCGATCCGCAGCATCAGCCGCTTGAGGATCGGGGTATCGCCATAACCCACTGCCGCCATGTCCAGCGTAACCAGCGGCGGGCGCAATTCGGTCGGGCTGGGGAAATCGAAGCTGAGGCTGGGATCGTCGATCAGCGCGGCGATCGGCTGCATCTTGGCCAGCATCTTGGCCCGGCTCTGCGCCTGCTTGGCGGTGGAAGCGCGGGCCGAATTGCGCGCCACATAATCCTGCAGCCGCGCGCGCTGGGCATCCTGGGCGGCCATTGCGGCGGCGATCTGGCTGGCCCGTTCGGCCCGCTGGCGTTCGAAACTGTCGTAACCGCCGGCATACAGGGTCAGCTTGCCGCCCTGCAGATGCAGGATATGATCCACCACGTTGTTCAGCAGATCGCGTTCATGGCTGATCACCACCAGCGTGGCGGGATAGCTTTTGAGGAAGTTCTCCAGCCACAGCGTGGCTTCAAGGTCCAGATGGTTCGACGGTTCATCCAGCAGCAGCACATCGGGCTGCGAAAACAGCAGCGAACCCAGCGCCACGCGCATTTTCCAGCCACCCGAGAAACTGTCGAGCGGGCGGTTCTGCATCTCCTCGTCGAACCCCAACCCGGTCAGGATCACGGCGGCGCGGGTGGGGGCGGTATAGGCGTCGATCGCGATCAGCCGTTCGTAGATGTCGCCCAGCAGTTCGGGATCGGCGGCTTCCTCGGCCCGGGCCAGCAGTTCCAGCCGTTCGACATCGGCGGACAATACGGATTCAAGCGGAGTGGTGGTGCCGTGCGGCGCTTCCTGCGCGATATAGCCCAGCCGGGTGCGGCGCGGCATGGCGATCACGCCGTCATCGGGGTCGATCTCGCCGATCAGGGCTTTCATCACGGTGGACTTGCCCGCGCCATTGCGGCCGATCAGACCCACGCGGCTGCCCGGCGGCAACGACGCGCTGGCGCGATCGATGATGGTGCGTCCGCCAAGGCGCACGGTCAGGTCCGAGATGGTCAGCATGCGCGCGCCCCTAACAGGACATGCCGCGAATTGCCATGCCTGTTAGCGCGGCGATCAGCGGCGGCGAGTGAATGGCCAGTCAGTGACACTGCCACACCACAGTGCCAGCCAGATGATCGGCGGTTGCGCCAGCATGCGTGGCCCGTGATAGGCCATGCCCAAACCTCCATCGGCCGAGGCGAGGTCCAGCATCATGTGATGGATATTGGCCGGCCACACGCACAGTGCATACAGCGCCAGCCCGATACCGCCCGCACGCCGCAGGCGGGGCGATAACGGCTGGGCCAGCGCGATGGCCCCCAGCAGTTCGGCAATCCCGGTAAGCAGAACCACCTGTTCAGGCCACGGCACCATCGGCGGCATGATCTGCAGGAACGGATCGGGCCGGGCAATGTGGGCATATCCGGCATAGCCATAGAACGCCGCCAGCAGCAGGCGCAGGATCGTGCGGATCATGTGCCAGGTTTCCAGCCAGGCGGGGCCAGCGTAAAGCCTTCAAAGCGGAAGGCGGGCGCGACCACGCAGGATACCAGCGTATAGCCGTGCGCCGCGTCCGGTCCGGTGCCCTCCGGCGCGGCGGCCTGCCACTCACCGGGCTGGACCACATGCTGGACCTGCTGGCCGGCCAGCACATCACCGCCAAGCAATACCTCGCGCACCGGGCCGTGGTCCCCTGCGGCGAGCGACAATACCAGCGGATCGCCTGCGTGCCACAGCCACGCTTCGGCGGCATCGACCCTGTGCCAGTGGCTCGACTGGTGGCTCTCGAGCAGGAAGTGGATGGCGGTGGCGGTTTCACGGCCATCGGCAGCCACAGGGCCGCGCCAGGTCTCGCGATACCAGCCGCCTTCAGGGTGCGGCTGCAAGCCGAGCTGCTCGATGATCTGCCGTGCAGCAGTTGCCGGTCCGCTCACAGCAGACCCCTTACTGCGGCCCCATTACTGCGGACCCAGGCCGAATTCCGCCCGCTCGCGGTTGATATAGGGGCGGCACAGTTCACCGATCTTGAGGATATAGACCGCCACTGGCGAAAACCGGCTGAACTGCGCATCCTCATAAGCGGCAGTGATCTGGGCCGATAGTACGGCGGCGGTAATCCGCTGTTCCACCAGGCACTGCGTGCGCCCGCGCTTGGCCAAGGCTTCGGTCAGCGTGTCGTCGACATAGAAGTAGTTGAGACTGTCGTTGAGGCCCTGGACATAGGCGGCCTTGCCCTCGGCCGTTAAGGCCAGCCAACCGTTGCGGGTATTGATGAACCCCTCGGCCGCGGCGGGGCCGGGCAGGGTCATCGCCATGGCGGCAATCATTCCACCCAAGGCGAACCGTTTCCACAACCTGATCATGTTTGCATATCCCATCGCATCCGCGCAGTTAATACTTAGTCGGCCAGTATTCCGCAGCAACCGCCTGAACCGATTGTGAATCAGGGTGAATTGCGACCAGGCGGGCAGGTGCGTTTGGACTGACCCGACCGTTGTCTGGCGCACCATCCATCCACTTGGCCATCCACCTGGAAAAATAACCGGCGGCAGGCCACTTCATATGGCCCCCGCCCAGCGAAATCAAATGCATCCGTTCGGCAACAGTCCGTCGCAAAATAACCTGATGGGCGATCTTCCGCGCTTGACTGACGGCGGCTCGCCTTATAACTCCAATGTGGCATTGCAGATTATCGGGCACTTGGCTTACGGGCGGTGCATTGAATGTCTCAGTGACTTTTGGGGTAGGGTGGGGGATTTTGCACGAAGATCGGCTTTCAGACATAACCATCACCGTCTTGGGCGGCGGTTGTTGTGTCTCCGTTTTCTTGCAAATGAACGTCGCCCATCCGGCTCGATCGGTCAATATAATGGAGAAGTTTGTATGAATAACAGGGCAAAACTACTGCTGGGCGTGTCTTTCGCGCTCACGGCCACGCCGGCACTGGCGCAATCGAACAACATTGCCATCAATGGCGCACCGGTTGCGGTGGACAACGGCGGCACGGTCTGCGCTACTGACGATGCCAACGGCGATCCGTTTGACCCCGGTTATGTCCTTGCTGACACGCCTGCTGTTGGCAACACCACCACCGTGGTCTGCACCAACCAGGACGTGACGCAGAACTTCAGCACCAACGATGCGTTTGATCCTGAAGCGTTCACGAACATCAACGGTGCGGCTCCTAGCAACACCGATTTCGGCTGGAGCGCTGAGCTCGGCGATGCAAATTCGAGCTACGACACCGTGACCGAGCAGTCGCAGGTTTATGACGTGACGGTCGATCCGGCTGTTCCCGTCGGTGGACCGACCAACGCCGTATCGGTCGTTGCCGGTTCGGAAGCTGTTACCGACTATTCGTATGATGGTACGCTGCAGACCTTCGACCAGACCCACTACTATCAGACGACCCACGTTGATGATGGCGGTGATGGCGGCACGACCGGCACTGGCAACCAGACCACCAACTATCAGACTTCGGGCGCTTCGAGCTGGTCGGAAACCACCGGTACCTCGACCTTCGATCCGGTTACGGGTGATGTGACCTACACGGCCACTGCTGGCTCCACCGCCACGCAGGACGTCAACGGCAACACCGTTGGCGTGTATGACTCGGTTGCTGGTACCTCGAGCTCGACCGCACAGAACGCCTACGGCTTCACCTCCGCCGCCGGTCCGAACACCACCACTTTCAACACGAACGGCGTGTCGGGCACTGCTCCGGTCACCGTTTCGGGTGGCGGCGCAAGCTACGTGACGGTCAATGCCGACAACGTGGTAATCCACGGTGGCGACATGTCCACCACCGTGACCACCAGCAACGCCGGCTTCAACGTCAGCGATTCGATCATCGGCACGACCTTCAACGTCGACAATGCCGGTAACGCTGCTGTCACCAACAACCTGAACGTTGGCGGCTTCACCACCACCAATGGCGTGGACAACACCGGCGGCCTCGAAACCGATACGCTGGACGTTAACGGCGCGTCGAACTTCGACGGTCTGATTGTCAGCAACGGCATCGACAACACCGGCCTGCTCGACACCGATGCCCTGCAGGTTGATGGTGCCTCGAACTTCAGCGGCTTTGTCACCACCAACGGCATGGACAACACCGGCCAGATCGAAACCGACACCCTGCTGGTCAACGGTTCGGCCACTGTTCAGGGCGTACTGACTGCCAACGGCGGCGTGGTGACCAACAACGGTCCGATCAATGCCGGCACCGGCACGATCACCGGCGGCGTGGGCAACATCACCACGGTCAATTCGACCACAGTGAACGCCACGACCGGCAACATCACCACTGTCAATGCGACCACTGGCAACATCGCCACGGTCAACTCGACCACGGTGAATGCTGTGACTGTCAACGCTTCGGGTGATGTGAACGCTGGTGACGACATCAACGCGGTGAACAACATCCGCGCCGGTGGCGACATCATTGCCGACAACGATCTGTATGCCGGTGACGACATCAACGCGGTGAACAACATCCGCGCCGGTGGCGACATCATTGCCGACAACGATCTGTATGCTGGTGACGACATCAACGCGGTGAACAACATCCGCGCCGGTGGCGACATCATTGCCGACAACGATCTGTACGCTGGCGACGACATCAACGCGGTGAACAACATCCGCGCCGGTGGCGACGTGATCGCTGATCGTGACCTGATCTCGGGCGGCGACGCCCTGATCGGCGGCGACCTGGCAGTTTCGGGTGCAGCCACCATCGGCACCACCCTGACTGTGGCCGGCAACATCTCGACCACCAGCGGCAACATCCGCACCACCAGCGGCGACATTGTCACCGTGACCGGTGATGTGGCAGCTGGCACGATCCGTCTCGACAGCTCGACCGGTCGTATCACCGGCGTGTCGGCCGGCGTTGCTGCTACCGACGTTGTCAACCTCGGTCAGCTGACCGGTGCGGTTACCACTCTGAACTCGCGTATCGATGCGACCAACCTCCGGGTCACCGACCTGGAAGGCCGCAGCGCACAGGCGTTCCAGGGTGTTGCCATGGGCTTCGCGATGAATGCGGCTCCGCTTAACCTCGCCAATGGCGAAAGCGGCATGTCGTTCGGCGTCGGTACCTTCGAGGGTGAACAGGCCGGTGCAATCCGTGCCCAGTTCGTCACCGAAAGCGGCTTCGGCCTGGGTGCGAACGTCGGCTTCTCGGAAGACGCAGTTGGTGGCGGCGTAGGCGCCAGCATCAAGTTCTGATCCTTTCCGGATACAGTACAGCAATAAACGGTCGGCGGTCCTCCTCGGAGGGCCGCCGATCTGCTTTTCAGACCGGCAAAAATCGGCCATGTTCGCCGCAACGCAGCAATTCGCGCCTGCGTGAAAGGGGCCCCGCCGTGAAATACCTCCTTCCGCTTGTTGCGTTCGCCCTGGTTGCCCATCCCGCGCTGGCCCAATCGCCCGAAGCAACCGCTGCCGCCGCGCTCGATAACGCGCCGGTTTTCGACGGTCACAACGATGTGCCGGAGCAATTGCGGGACCGGTACGGCAACGTCATCGGCAGTTTCGATTTCAACGATGGCTTCGCCGTGCCCCCCAGCCCGTGGGGCAGCGCCTCGATGCACACTGATCTGCCGCGCCTGCGCGAAGGCCGTGTTGGGGCCCAGTTCTGGTCGGTCTATGTCTCGGCCAGCCTGCCCGGGCCACAGGCCGCAGTAACGACGATGGAACAGATCGACGTGATGAAGCGGTTGATCGCCCGCTATCCCGACCAGCTGGAATTTGTCACCACGGCCGACGGGGTTGAAGCGGCCCAGCGGCGAGGTCACATCGCTTCGCTGATCGGCATGGAAGGCGGCAATTCGATTGCCGATAGCCTTGCGGTGCTGCGCCAGATGCATGCATTGGGCGCGCGCTACCTCACGCTGACCCACTCCGCCACGACAGACTGGGCCGACAGCGCCACCGATACCCCGCGCCATGGCGGTCTCGCCCCGTTCGGGGTGCAGGTGGTGCAGGAAATGGCCCGGCTGGGCATGATGGTCGATCTTAGCCATGTCAGCGAGGAGACGATGCACGATGCGATGGACGCCACCGGCGCACCGGTGATTTTCAGCCATTCGGGTGCGCGGGCCGTCAACGGCCATCCGCGCAACGTGCCAGATAGCGTGCTGGAACGCCTGCCGCAGGAGGGCGGGATCGTGATGGTGGTGGGATTGCCCAACTATCTGAGCGAACCCCTGCGCCAGCGCGGTGCCAATCGCGCGGCTGAACAGGCCCGCCTGGGCAACCTGTTCAACGGCCAGCCGGAACAGATCGCCACCCGCATTGCAGAATGGGACCGGGCCAACCCTGAACCCCAGGCCACATTGTCCGACATGGCCGACCATATCGATCACATCCGGGCCGTGGCCGGGATCAACCATATCGGCATCGGCGGGGATTATGACGGGATGGCTATCGGGCCAGTGGGGATGGAGGACGTTTCGGGCTATCCCAACCTGTTCGCCGAACTGGCACGGCGCGGCTATTCGCGGCGCGACCTTGAACAGATCGCCAGCCGCAACATGATGCGCGTGCTGCGCGAGGCCGAGGCCTATGCCGCCAGTCAGGCAGGCATGGCACCGATTGAAACACCAATTGAAAATTAGGCCGGGACAGGAACCTAGTCCTGGCTGGCCGGAGCAGTCGTATCGGCCCGGTTGCTGTCATCCACTGTGTCGCCCTGCGACAGCGAGGGGATGATCCATACCGCCGACATGGCGATCACCGCCAGCGTCAGGCTGATACCCAGGACATAGCGCACCACGCCGGGAGTGGATCCGGCGCGTGCATCATCCGTCCCGGTGTGAACTTCTTCGCCGTGGCGTTCCATTGTCGATCCCTTGCATGGCGTGGTTGCCAATGGGGAATCTACGGCCAGCCCGGCGATTTGTTCCTCCGGTCGGCTCCTGTCAGTCGCGCAGCAGTTCGTTGATGCCGGTCTTGGAGCGCGTCTGTGCATCCACGGTCTTGACGATGACCGCGCAATAGAGGCTGGGGCCGGGCGAGCCATCGGGCAGCGGCTTGCCCGGCATGGCGCCGGGAACCACCACCGAATAGGCGGGAACGCGGCCGATGTGGATCTCGCCCGTGGTCCGATCGACGATCTTGGTCGACGCGCCGATGAACACGCCCATTGAAAGCACCGCGCCCTCGCACACCCGCACACCTTCGACCACTTCACTGCGCGCGCCGATGAAGCAGCCATCCTCGATCACGACCGGCCCGGCCTGCAGCGGTTCAAGCACGCCGCCGATGCCGACCCCGCCCGACAGGTGGACGTTTTTGCCGATCTGGGCGCAGGATCCCACCGTGGCCCAGGTATCGACCATCGAGCCATCACCGATATTCGCGCCGATGTTGACGAAGCTGGGCATTACCACCACACCCCGGCCGATATGGCTGCCGCGCCGCACCACTGCGCCGGGAACGATGCGGAAGCCGGCTTCGCGGAAGCGGTCCTCGCCCCATCCGGCAAACTTGCTCGGCACCTTGTCGAACGCCGGAGCGCCGGCTGAACCGCCATCGACCACGACGTTGTCATTCAGGCGGAACGACAGCAGGACCGCCTTCTTGAGCCACTGATTGACCTGCCAGCCGCCCTGGCCATCGGGTTCGGCCACGCGGGCCTTGCCGCTGTCGAGCAGTTCGAGCGCGGCTTCCACCACCTCGCGCACTGCAGTGCTGGCCGGGGTAACCCTGTCGCGTGCGTCCCACGCCTGTTCGATGGCTTGTTCCAGATCGCCGCTCATGGCCCGTTCCCTCATATTCACGATTGATGCAGGCGCTAGCTTGCACCGGCCAGACACGCAACCGCGCGCATGGACAAGGCCACGAAAATGCGGACATATGCGGTGTTGCAGCAGGAAACTGATTGATGCGTTCCCCCAAGTCCATTCCCCTCCCGTTCTCCCTGGCGTTGCGCACGGCCATTCTGCTGGCCAGCTGCGCGCTGATGGCGGGGTGTGGGGGCAGCGGCCCATCGACCACCCTACCGCCCCCACCCAGTCCGACGCCTGCGCCGACACCGACACCTTCGCCCACGCCCATTCCAACTCCCACTCCCACTCCCACTCCAGTCCCCACCGGCTTTCCGCTGGCGACTGTTCCTGCCACCTTCAACACCGCAGAATTCCGCGAATCCGATGGGCCGCGCCAGCACAATGCCCATGTTGCCTGGGCAGCGGGCCATACCGGGGCGGGCGTGACTATTGCCGTGATCGATACCGGCATCGATAGCGACAGCCCTGAATTTGCCGGACGCCTGTCGACCAATTCTGTCGATCTTTATTCCACGCGCAATTCGATCAATGGAGTGGATGATCACGGCACGCTGGTGGCCCTAGTTGCCGCGGCAGCGCGCAATGGAACAGGCGTTCTGGGCATGGCCTGGGGTGCCAGTGTGATGGCGATCCGGGCCGATGAGCCGGGATCCTGCACGGCCAACAATGCGGGCGGTTCGGCGGCAGATTGTTCGTTCCTGGATGCTGACATCGCGCGCGGGGTGGACCATGCGGTGGCCAACGGTGCGAGGGTGATCAATGTGTCCCTTGGGGGTGAGGGCGGGGCCAACGCCGCCTTGCAGCAGGCGGTGCGCGATGCTGCGGCAGCGGGCGTGCTGGTGATCGTGGCATCGGGCAACGACGGAGCCGCGGGCCTCGACGATTTCGGCCAGCAGATGATCTCGGCCGGTAATGGCGCGGTGATCGTGGTGGGGGCGGTCGATGAGGCGTACCAGATGGCCGATTTCTCCAACCGCGCAGGAGCCGACACCCAGTTCTACATGGCCGCCCGGGGCGATGGTGTGTGCTGCGTCTATGAAAACGGAGAGCTGTTCATCGACGACGAGGGCTTCGCCTTCATCGTCTCGGGTACAAGCTTTGCCGCGCCGCAAGTGGCGGGTGCGGCAGCCCTGCTGGCCCAGGCCTTTCCCAACCTGACCGGCCAGCAGATCGCCGATATCCTGCTGCGCAGCGCTTTTGATGCCGGCGCCAGCGGGAACGATGCGGTATTCGGGCGCGGCATCCTTGATGTGAATGCGGCATTCAAGCCGATCGGCGCTACCTTGGTGGCGGGCGGCATCGGGTTGCTGTCACTGGGCGAGGCGAGCGGCACCCTGTCTCCGGCGATGGGTGACTCGCTGGCAGGCGCGGGCCTTACCACCGTAGTGCTCGACCAATATGCCCGCGCGTTCGATGCCACGCTGGCCGGATCGTTCCAGCCGGCCCGTCAGCGCAGCCCGCTCCACACCGCATTGGCGGGGCAGCAGCGCCAGCTTGGTGGCGGCAACGGCCAAGCCTCGGTCGCCCTCACGGTCGATGCCAGCGGACACCCGGACAGCTTGCGGCTGACCTCGGGCGAGGCGGAGCAGGCGCGGGTGCTGGCCGCGCGGGTGGCGCTGCAGCTCTCGCCGCATACGCAGCTTGGCTTTTCCTATGCCCAGAGCGCGGACGGCTTGCAGGCCCAGTTGCAGGGGCTTGACCAGCCAGCCTTCATGATCGCGGGTTCGCCAGCAGGCGATGCCGGAATGGTGCAGGGCAGCGATATGGCCTTTGCACTGCGCCACAAGTTCGGTCCCTGGGGACTGACGGTGAGTGCCGGGAGTGGTCAAACGTGGTCTTCTTCCACTGACCGACGGGCTGCCGCGCTGCGCGGGGTACAGCGCAGTGAGGGCGTGGCCAGCATGGGCCTGGCACTTGACCGGCGCATGGGTGCTGTCGCCACCACGCTTGGCGTCACGTGGATGGGCGAGGACGAGAGCGTGCTGGGCGCATTCTTCCAGCCGGGACTGGGCGTGGCAGGGGCAGACAGCCTGTTCCTCGATGCCACTGCGCGCTGGAAGATGGCTCCGGGCTGGCAGCTGGGCGCCAGCTTGCGGCAGGGGCACACCACTGCGCGCCCGAGCCGGGTGGTGGCAGCCCGATCGCGCCTGACGACGCGCGGCTTTGCCTTGGATCTGGAACGGCGCGGCGTGTTTGGTGCCAGCGATGCGCTGGCCCTGCGGGTGTCGCAGCCCTTGCGGGTTGAAGGTGGCTCGCTCGGCCTGTCACTGCCGACAGCGTGGGATTACGCAACGTTGCGGGCGACCAGCAGCCTGCAATGGCTGGCCCTGGCCCCATCGGGGCGCGAGCTGGATGCCGAACTGGCCTGGCGCGGATCGCTGTGGGGCGGCAGTGCGGCGGCCAGCCTGTACTGGCGGCGCGATCCGGGGCACCTGGCCGATATGCCCGACGATACCGGCGTGGCACTGCAGTGGAGCCGGGGTTTCTAGGCCAGCCCGTCAGGCCATCAGGTGACGCACGAAATCGACCAGCCCGGTCTGGCGGGCACGCTTCATCCGTTCGGCTTCCAGGATGATGCGGACCTTGGCGAAACAATCCTCGATTGAATCGTTGACCACGACGTAGTCATATCCGTCCCAGTGGCTGATCTCGTCCTTGGCGCGGGCCATGCGGCCGGCAACGACTTCGGCACTGTCGGTCCCGCGCGAGCTCAGCCGGTGTTCCAGCTCGGCCAGGCTGGGGGGCAGCAGGAACACCCGCACCACATCTGTTTCCATCCGCTGGTAAAGCTGCTGCGTACCCTGCCAGTCAATATCGAACAGGAAATCGCGCCCTTCCTTCAGGCCCGCCTTGATCTGGGCCTTGGGCGTTCCGTAACTGTTGCCGAACACCCGCGCCCATTCCAGGAAGTCGCCGTCCTCGACCATCCGGTCAAAGCCCTGCTGGTCGGTGAACAGATAGTCCTTGCCCGCCACTTCGCCCGGCCGCATCGGACGCGTGGTGACCGAAACCGACATGCCGATGCCGTCCACTTCCTGCAGCAGTTTGCGGGCGATCGTGGTCTTGCCTGCGCCCGATGGCGAGGACAGGATGAACATCAGCCCGCGGCGGGGCAATTGTGCGGAGTCGGCCATGCCCGCTACTGCACCAGCAACAGGGTATGTTTCAAGTCTGCCGATGACTTCGACCTGCCGGGCCGATCAATCCTCTGCCATGTCCAGCAGCTCGGCATCGCCCTGTCTTTGGGCGGAGTGGCGTGACTTGCTGCGTTCGTAGAGGATCTTGGCGAGCACGCCGGTTCCCACAATCGCTGCACCGGGCAACGAGCGGGTGGCAAGGCGCGATACCACGACTGAAGTCAGCGTCTGGGCCAGCGAGCGGTTCTGCACGATGGCGCGTGCAGTCTGCTTGCCATAACGCTGTTTGAGGAACCCGCGTTCAACCATGCGACGCAGCACATAGGATCCGGTGCGGATCATGATGTCGGCCAGCAGCAGGTTGGTGGCAGGATTGTCGGTCGCACCGGGAACACCCACGGCTGCTGCACCTTTGCCGGTCTTCGGCTTTCTGCGTCGCGCCATGCTTTGCGTCCTTACCAGTTGCTACTTCTTCCTTCCGAAATCCACGGTGACGACATTCGATCCATCATCGGCAGTAACTACCGGATCGCCCTTTGCGCCGGGGCCGTCATTTTCCGGATTATCATGTTCGGTCGGCTCGACATCGCTGTCGGCTGCCTGGAATTGCAGGCCAAAATCCACTGCCGGATCGACGAAGGCGGTAATCGCGGCGAAGGGGATGATCAGTTCAGCCGGGCGCTGGTTGAACGACAAGCCGACCGAAAAGCCGGTTTCGCCCACTTTCAGGCCCCAGAACTTGTTCTGCAGCACGATCGTCATCTCGTCGGGGAACCGCTCGCGCAGGTCCGCCCGCAATTGCACGCCCGGTGCGGTGGTCTTGAAGGTGATGTAGAAGTGATGCGTGCCCGGCAACATGCCGCCGGATGCCTCGACCTCGCCCAGCACGCGGCCGACAACGGCGCGCAAGGCTTCCTGCACGATCTCGTCGTAAGGGATCAGGCTGTCTGGGTTATCCTGGCTCATATGATGGCTAGGTGACTATCGCAGGGCCGTTGGTCAAGGAGCAAAGCGAAGATGTTCCACCGCGAATCCTTGCACGGCGCGTGTCTCGTCTTATAGGCAGGGCCATGAGCAGCCCGATGAGACTTGGCCGGATAGAGCGCAAGACAGCCGAAACCGACATCCTTGTCGAAGTAAATCTCGACGGATCGGGCCGCTATGACGTGGCCACCGGGATCGGTTTCCTGGATCACATGATCGAACAGTTTTCGCGCCACTCGCTGATCGACGTGACGCTGAAAGTGCGCGGCGACCTGCATGTCGATCAGCACCACACGACAGAGGACAGCGGTATCGCGCTGGGCCAGGCGCTTGCGCAGGCACTGGGCGACAAGGCCGGCATCGGCCGTTACGGCGAAGCGCATTCGCCGATGGACGAAACGCTGGCGCGCGTCGTGCTGGACATTTCCGGTCGCCCCTACCTGGTATGGAAAGCCCGTTTCACCCAGGAAAAGCTGGGCGAATGGGATACCGAGCTGATCGAGCACTGGTTCCACTCAGTCGGCCAGGCGGCAGGCCTCACGCTCCACTGCCAGCTATTGTATGGCCAGAACAACCACCACATCTGCGAAGCGCTGTACAAGGGCTTCGCCCGGGCCATGCGCCAGGCGGTCGAACTCGACCCGCGCAAGGGCGGGGCCGTGCCCAGCACCAAGGGGCAGTTGGGTGGCTGAGGCCATTGCGCTCATCGATTACGGCGCAGGCAATCTCCATTCGGTCCATAATGCGCTGATGGCTGCCGGGGCGGAGCGGGTTGCCGTTACCGCCGATCCCGATCTTGTGCTGGGCGCGCAGCGGATTGTGCTGCCGGGTGTCGGCGCGTTCGGAGCTTGCGCGGCGGGGCTGTTCGGCATTCCCGGCATGGCCGAGGCGCTGGAGCAACGGGTGATGCGTGATGGCGTGCCGTTCCTTGGCATTTGCGTGGGCATGCAACTGATGGCCACACGCGGGCTGGAGCATGGCGAGACGCGCGGCCTGGGCTGGATCGCGGGCGATGTGAAGCTGATCGAACGCACGGACCCGGCCATCAAGATTCCGCACATGGGCTGGAACGATGTCGCGCCAACCCCGCACCATGATGGCGCCGAATTGCTGGAAGCGGGCGAGGCCTATTTCCTCCATTCCTATCACTTCGCGCCCGATAATGGCCGCGACATCGCCGCGATGACCGATCACGGCGGCGGGCTGGTGGCGGCGGTGGCGCGCGACAACCTGCTGGGCGTGCAGTTCCATCCGGAAAAGAGCCAGGCCTATGGGCTGGAATTGCTTACCCGCTTCCTTGAATGGGATCCGAAATGATCGTCTTCCCCGCAATCGATTTGAAGGCTGGCCAGGTCGTCCGCCTGTCCGAAGGCGATATGGCCCGTGCCACCGTCTATGGCGACAATCCCGCCGCCCAGGCGCTGCTGTTTGCCGAGGCCGGGGCGCAGCATCTGCATGTGGTCGATCTGGATGGCAGCTTTGCCGGACGGGCGGAGAACCGCGAGGCGGTGGAGGCCATCGTGGCGGCCTTTCCCGGCTATGTGCAGCTCGGCGGCGGCATCCGCACGCGCGCGGCGGTGGAAGGCTGGTTCGATTTGGGCGTCGCGCGCGTCGTGATGGGCAGCGCTGCACTGAAAGACCCCGAATTTGTGAAAGACATGGCGCGCGAATACGAAGGCGGCATCGTGGTGGCGGTGGATGCCAAGGATGGCATGGTGGCGACAGAAGGCTGGGCCGAGGTGTCCGACGTGGAAGTGGTCGACCTCGCCCGCAGGTTCGAGGATGCGGGCGTTGCCGCCCTGCTGTTCACTGACATTGGCCGCGACGGCCTGTTGAAGGGCGTCAACATCGAAGCGACGGTGGACCTTGCCCGCCGGGTGGACATTCCAGTGATCGCCAGCGGCGGCGTGAAGGGGCTGGACGATATCCGCATGCTGGCGCTGCATTCGGGCGCCAATTCTTCCAAGGGGGGCATCGAAGGCGTGATTACCGGCCGCGCGATCTACGAAGGCAAGCTGGACCTGGCGACCGCGATTGCGATGGCGGGGCGGGTGTGATGACAATTATAACGTGTTGGTAGAGGGGCTGTGATGGCGAACATCCTTATAATCATCGGCTTGGCGGTCATTATTTTTCAGTTAGCTGCTCAACGCATCTTACTAGTTGCCTTAGTGAAGCAAGTGCGGATGGCTACAATCATGATGGAAAAAGACCTAGGGCTAGATGCAGAAAGCGCGGCAGAGGACGCGCAATGGGAAATAGATGCTGCCGCAGGCAGGCATCGTTAAGTGACCGTCCGCATCCGCGTCATCCCCTGCTTGGACGTGCGCGATGGGCGCGTGGTCAAGGGCGTAAACTTTGTCGACCTGAAGGATGCCGGCGATCCGGTTGAACAAGCGCAGGCCTATGACGCGGCGGGCGCGGATGAATTGTGCTTCCTCGATATTTCCGCCAGCCACGAAGGGCGCGGCACCCTGCTCGATATCGTGCGCCGCACGGCGGAAGTGTGCTTCATGCCGCTGACCGTGGGCGGCGGAGTGCGCACGGTGGAAGATGCCCGCGCGCTGCTGCTGGCGGGCGCGGACAAGGTGGCGGTCAATTCCGCCGCCGTATCACGCCCCGAAGTGGTGGACGATATCGCCCAGAAAATGGGCAGCCAATGTGTTGTCGCCAGCGTGGATGCGCGCTGGGTGCATGATCACTGGGAAATCTTCACCCACGGCGGCAGGCGCGAAACCGGAATCGATGCGGTGGAACACGCGATCAGGCTGGCAAAACTGGGCGCGGGCGAATTGCTGGTGACCAGCATGGACGGCGATGGCACGCAAAAGGGCTATGACCTGAAACTCACCCGCACCATTGCCGATGCGGTCAGCGTGCCGGTGGTGGCAAGTGGCGGCGTGGGCAACCTGCAACACCTGGTCGATGGCGTAATCGAAGGCCATGCCAGCGCCGTACTGGCGGCCAGCATTTTCCATTTCGGTACCCACACCATTGCCCAGGCGCATGCCGCGCTGCGGGCCGCCGGGCTGCCTGCACGCAGTTGAAATGGTTTAGATAATATTCCCAAGCAGTCCCATGGCGGGACGTTCAGACTTGGTCGATTGCGGGAATCGCCGCGTGGTGGCCAAGGCAATGGCATGATTGCCCGCATCCTCCTCGTCCTCACCTTCAGTCTTGTCTTGCTGGCCGCGCCGGCCAATGCCGCTGCCAGCAGCGCGCAGGTGCCAGAGGGGTCCAGTCTTACGCTGTTCGCACTGGGTCTGGCCGGCCTGTTCCTCGGCCGTCGTTTCTCGATGCGCAAGAAGGACGATACCCGCGATTGAGCGGCTTGACCTTGCGGCGTGGCGGAAGCATCCCCTGCCGATGGATATTCTCGACCAGCTCGAACAGGTGATCGCCCAGCGGCGCACCGTTTCACCCGAAGACAGCTATGTGGCCAAGCTCCACGCCCGCGGCCTGCCGCTGATTGCCCGCAAGTTGGGCGAGGAAGGCGTGGAAGCTGCCATCGCGCTGCTGACCGGCAGCGACGAGGAGCTGGTGGGCGAAGCGGCCGACATCGTGTTCCACCTGCTGGTGGCGCTGAATGCCCGCGGCCTCGGCCTGGCCGAAGTGCGGGCCGAACTGGCGCGACGCGAGGGTGTTTCCGGCCTGACCGAAAAAGCGGCGAGGGGGGAATAATGGCCATCGACCCCACCCTGGCGTATGATCCAGGCAACATCTTCGCCCGGATCCTGCGCGGCGAGATTCCGTGCAACCGGGTATACGAGGACGAGCACGCGCTGGCCTTTCACGATATTGCCCCGCAGGCTCCAGTCCACGTGCTGGTGATCCCCAAGGGGGCATGGGTCAGCTGGGATGATTTTTCCGCTTCCGCCACCGAGGGCGAGATTGCCGGCTTCGTGCGCGCGGTGGGCACGGTGGCGCGGCAGCTGGGGCTGGTGCAACCGGGCTATCGCCTGCTGGCCAATCTGGGGGCAGATGGCGGGCAGGAGGTGCCACACCTGCATGTCCACCTGTTCGGCGGGAAATCGCTGGGGCGGATGATTGCCGGATAAGGGGTTGCCCGCCGAGTCTGCCGCCCGCTAAGGCTGGCAGCGATGGACAGCATGCCGCAACCAGCTTCGGGAATATTCGAGGGCCAGTGCCACCTCTTTCCGATCCGCGTCTATTACGAGGATACGGACCTTTCCGGCATCGTCTATCACGCCAACTACCTGAAATATTGCGAACGGGCCCGGTCAGACCTGTTGCGCGTGCTGGGCATCGACCAGCGCACCGCGCACGAAGCGGGCGAGGGCACCTATGCCGTGGCCGACGCAAAAATTCGCTGGGCGGCGCCCGCGCGGCTGGATGATTCACTTGTCGTTCAAACAAGCCTTGCTGAACTGCGCAGCGCCAGTGTCCGGCTGGTGCAGCGCGTTGTCCGGGGGGAGGAACTGCTGGTGGAACTTGCCATCCGGGTAGGCTTTATCGCCCCCAACGGCCGCCCACGCCGCCAACCCGAAGCCTGGCGCGCCGCCTTTGAACAATTCTATCAGCCAGAACCCAATTCGAAAGAACCTGCATGACGCTCGATATTCTCTCCGCCGCCGGAGCCATTGCCCCCACCGGGCTCGATCCGGTAGAGCTGTTCCTGCATGCCGACATCGTGGTGCAGGCGGTTATCGTCGGGCTGCTGATGGCTTCGATCTGGGTGTGGACGATCATCGTGTCGTTCTCGCTCCGCATGGGCAAGGTGCGCCGTGCTTCGGCCGCGTTCGAGGCCGAATTCTGGCAGCATGACGATCCCGAGGCGTTGATCGCGCGGTCCAAGGCGGATAACCCCTCGGGCCGGGTGGCGGGCGCGGGGCTGGGCGAATTCCGCCGCTCCACCAAGAAGGGCATCAAGAACCCGGCCAGCACTCTGGCGCGGATCGGTCAGGCGATGGACGGACAGGTGGCAACCGAGGCCGACAAGCTGTCCGAACGGCTGAACTTCCTTGCCACTACCGGCGCGGTGGCGCCATTTGTGGGGCTGTTCGGCACGGTTTGGGGCATCATGAACAGCTTCTTCCAGATCGGCTTGCAGAACAATTCCAGCCTTGCCGTGGTGGCGCCGGGTATCTCCGAGGCGCTGTTTGCCACCGCCATCGGGCTGTTTGCCGCCATCCCGGCGGTGATCGCCTACAACCGCTTTTCCGCCAGCGTCGACGGGTTCGAAGCGCGGCTTGGCCGGTTTGCCGACAAGGTCCAGTCCCAGGTCAGCCGCGAGATGGAGGCCGCCTGATGGCCATGGGCCTCAACACGGGCAGGCGGCGCGGACGCAGCAAGCGACGCACGCCGATGGCCGAGATCAACGTCACGCCGTTTGTCGATGTGATGCTGGTGCTGCTGATCATCTTCATGGTCACCGCACCCTTGCTGACCAGCGGAGTGCCGCTGGAACTGCCGGAAAGCCGCGCCAATGCGCTGGAGCAGGAGACTGACCAGATCACCGTGGCAATCGATGGCGGCGGGGCAATCTATCTCGATGATGCGCCAGTCGATGATGGCGGCCTGGCCACCGCACTGGCCAGCATTGCCGCGCAGGGCGAGCCCCCGCTGGTGACGCTGCGGGCCGATCGCGGGCTGGACTATGGCCGCGTGATGGCGGTGATGGGCGAACTCAACAACGCCGGTTTCAATTCGATCTCGCTGGTCACCAGCGGTTCATCCGAAGCGCCATAGCCCGATACGATGGAAGCGTTCGCTAACCTCTCTCGCGAAGCCGGACTCTCCCGCGAAGAGCGCCTGGGCTTGCTGGTGGCGGGCGCGGCGCATGTCGCGCTGGCGCTGGTGCTGGTGCTGCAGGACAGCGCGCGCGAGCCGATTGCCCCGCCGCAACGCATCACGGTGAGCCTGGCAGAGGATGTGGCGCTGGATACCACTTCGCCTGATCCCTCGGCCGATCCCGCCGCCGCGATGGCCCCGGAATTGGCACCCGAAGCGTTCGAGGCCCCGCCGCCCGAGCCTCGCCCCACCGCCCGGCCTACTCAAGCGGCCCGCCCGCAGCCCACACCGACCCGCCGCGCTTCGCCGACGCCCCGGCCCACCGCATCTGCCCGCCCCACTGCCACGCCCACACCGCGTCCTACCCAGGCGCGCCCCACTCCTGCGCCCAGTGCCTCGCCCACGCGTTCGGGCGGCAGCCGGGTGAACGAGAACTTCATGCAGGGGATGAGCGACGCGACCGGCGACAGCGGTTCGCCCGGCGATCGCCCCAGCGCGCAGCAACAGGCGAGTATCGACGCGGCCATTATCCGCCTGCTCAAGCCCCACTGGAGCCCGCCTTCCGGCGTGGAAGTGGAACGGCTGGTCACAGTGGTGCGGTTCCGCCTCAATCGCGATGGTTCGCTCAACGGAACACCCGAAGTCCTTCGCACGACCGGACAAAGCGATGCCAATCGGGCGCAGGTCTCGCGCCATCAGGAACAGGCCATCCGCGCCGTGCGCCTGGCCGCGCCCTTTAATCTGCCGGAGCGCTTCTATTCTGGCTGGAGCGTGGTAACTTCCAACTTTGACAACAGGCTGGCCCAATGACGATCAGAACCGCTCTTTTCATTACTATTGCCGGTTGCAGCCTTTTTGCGGCCGCGCCGGTTTATGCCCAGCAGATCACCCTGCCGGCAGAGCAGCCGGCTGATGTTGTGGCGGAGGAGAGCGAAGGCACCACGGTCACCGTAACCGCCGATGCGTGGAACGACCTCGGCATCGCCATTGCCAGCTTCGCCACCAACCAGGATACCGCCACTGCCGCCAATGCCAGCGGCACCGCTGCGCTGGGGCATGAACTGGCGCGCGTGGTTTACAACGATCTGCGCAACAACGGCCTGTTCCGCCCGGTCGGCCCCGATGCCCTGCCGCGCCCGGATTATCCGCAAATCACCAGCCCCGCCTGGCCCACCTGGCGCGGGCGCAGTGCGGAAATGCTGGTGCAGGGCTATGTCCGCCCCAATCCGGATGGGCGGCTGACTGTCGGCTGCTACCTGTATGACGTGGTGCTGGAAGACGAACTGGTGCGCGATGGCTGGGTGGTGGCGCCGGCAGACTGGCGCCGCGCCGCACACCGCTGCGCCGATATGGTCTATTCGCGCCTGTCGGGTGAGAGCCCGTTCTTCGACAGCCGCATCGCCTATATCGCCGAAACCGGCCCGAAGGAAAACCGCGTGAAGCGCCTGGCCATCATGGATAGTGACGGGGCCAACCACCGCTTCATCACCAATGGCCAGTCGACCGCGCTGACCCCGCGCTATTCGCCCGATTATTCGCGTATCGCTTATCTTTCGTACACCGACGGAAATCCGCGCATCTATGTCTACGATATCGACAGCGGGCGGCAATCGCTGGTGGCGGAAGGCGGCGGTCCGACCTTCGCCCCGCGCTGGAGCCCGGACGGGCGCTATATCCTGTATTCGATGGCTACTGCGGGCAATACCGACATCTATCGCGTGCCCGCTGCGGGCGGCACACCGCTGCGCCTTACCAGTGCGCCGACGATCGAGGTGGGCGGATCCTATTCGCCCGATGGCAGCCAGATCGTGTTCGAAAGCGACCAGTCGGGCACCCAGCAGTGCTACATCATGAATGCGGATGGTTCGAACCAGCGGCGCATCAGCTTTTTCGGCGGGCGCTGTGCCACGCCGGAATGGTCGCCGCGCGGAGACCAGATCGCCTTTACCCACATCGTCGGCGACTTCCACATCGCGGTGATGGATACCGGCGGCCGCAATATGCGCACGCTGACCAATGGCTGGCAGGATGAAGCCCCGACCTGGGCACCCAACGGCCGCATCGTGCAGTTCTTCCGCACGGAGCGCAATTCAGGTGACACGTCGATCTGGCAGGTGGACCTGACAGGCAGCAACGAGCGCCGCCTGAATACCCCTGTTGGCGCATCCGATCCGGCCTGGGGACCGGTTCTGCCCTAATTTCGTTCTATTGCCGCATTAGATTTCGTAAAGTTCGTCAGGATTGAAGAAAAACAGAGGAGACTGAGATGAAGAAGCTTGCAGTAATCGGAGCCGCCGCCAGCATGCTGGCTCTCGCCGCCTGCTCCAAGGAAGCGCCGGCGGAATTGCCGCCGGTGCAGGAAACCTCGGCTCCCGGACCCGTTTCCACTCCTGCACCCATGCCTACCGCGACCGGACCGGTGGCAGGCTCGCAGGCGCACTTCTCGGCCGCTATGGCAGGGCGTGATGTGATCCTGTTCGATACCGACCGCTTCAACATCGACAGCGAGGATGCGGCCGCCCTGCGCACGCAGGCCGAATACCTGCTGCAGCACACCGCTGCCCGCGCCACCGTGGAAGGCCATGCCGATGAGCGCGGCACCCGTGAATACAATCTGGCGCTGGGTGAACGCCGCGCCACCGCGGCCAAGAACTATCTGGTCAGCCTGGGCGTGCCCGATGCCCGCGTGCGGGTGATCAGCTATGGTGAGGAACGCCCTGCTGCCACCGGTTCGAACGATCTGGCCTGGGCCCGCAACCGCCGGGCGGTCACGGTAATGATCCAGTGATCAGTCGGCCATAGCCGCGTAGACTTCAAAACCGGCGGGCGCGTGGACTTCGGTCTGCGCGCCCGCTGCGTTATAGTCGGGCGTGGCCGAGAGCACGAAGGCGGCCATCGCGAACACGCTGAAAGCGGCAGAAATGGCCAGTTGCTTGCTCATCACGGTATCCACTGGTTGAAGATGTAACCGGCAGATAGGTCCGCCTGATCATTTTGCAATGCAGCATCGGGTAAGCAATTGTAACAGGGACCAAGGGGCAGGGTCGCCCTTCGCAAACGCCGGTTCCCACCTTGGGCCGCAGCGCCTATAGCCCGCCAATGCTCAAGGAATTGTTGAACTGATGGCGCGCTCGTCCGATTGGGGTTTTCCGCGCTGGCGCGGCTACGGCACCGGGCGTGACGCGGTGGAGGTGCGCATCTGCGACCGCCACCTGTGCACCGACAAGGGCGATTGTCCCGCGCCCAAAAGCCCGAACAGCAAGGACCGCTGGTATTTCTGCCAGAAGCACGCAGCCGAATACAACCGCAACTGGGACTATTTCGAAGGCCTCGACAAGGAAGAGGCCGAGGAACGCGCGCGCGCCGAACAACGCGACAATGCCGGATATTCCGAAGCCCAGCACTATGGCTGGGGCGGCAGCGGCGATGGCACGCGCAGCCGGGACGAAATGCGCGCGCTGGAAGTGCTGGGCCTTGAAACCGATGCCACGTTCGATGATGTGAAGAAGGCGTGGCGCGCGCGGGCCAAGGAGCTGCACCCCGATGTGCGACCGGGCGACGAGGCGGCAGCCAAGGCATTCCAGGCCTGCCAGCTGGCCTATGAAGTGTTGCGCCAGGGCGAAGAACGGCGCGAATGGAAAGGCTAGGGGAATTCCCGCAGGGGCCGGTTGGCACCCTGTTCGCCACGATTGTTTAGCATGGCGCCCTGAAATCCTTTGGGGGCCTGCCCGGAATGTCGCTTGATATGCTGCCAGCACTGGTGCTGTTTGTTGCCGGGATCGCGGCAGCGGGCATTCCGCTCGGCCTGGTAATTGCGCGGTTGCGCCGCCAGGCCAGCGCCCAGGCACAGTTCCTCGCCAGCATGAGCCACGACATCCGCACGCCGATGAACGGGGTGCTGGGGTTTGCCGATCTGCTGCGTCAGCAGGGTCGGCTGACCGCCGCCCAGCGCGCCAGCGTCGATCACATTGCGACCAGCGGGCAGACCATGGTGCGCCTGCTCAACAACATTCTCGATTTCTCGCGCGCCGAGGCCGGAAGGCTCGAACTGGAGCGCGGCGCGGTCGCGCTGCATGACGAGCTGGCCTACTGCGCCGCCATGTTCCAGCCGCGTGCGGCCGAAAAGGGCATCGCCATCCGCTGCCTGATCGATCCGCAAGTGCCTCCCCGTATTGTCGGCGATTCGCTGCGGTTGCGGCAGGTGCTGCTCAACCTGGTCGGCAATGCCGTGAAATTCACCGACAGCGGCAGCGTGGACTTGCGGGTGCATGCTACGCGCGGGCCCATGTCCACCCACCTCGTGATCGAAGTGGCCGATACCGGTGTGGGCATTGCCGCCGATGCGCTGGGGCGGATATTCGACCGTTACCAGCAGGCCGATTGCAGCGTGGCGCGTAGTCATGGCGGATCGGGGCTGGGTCTGGCGATCTGCCGCCAGCTGGTCGGCCTGATGGACGGGCGGATCGATGTGGCCTCGCGGCAGGGCAGCGGGACCGTGTTCACCGTGCACCTGCCTGTGCGGGAACTTTCCTCGCCCCAAACCGGCAAGTTGCGGTTGGCGGCGGCGGCCTAGAGCCCGGCCACCAGCCAGCACACGCTGACAATCAGGAACACGCCCGCCAGGTCCAGCAGCAGCCCGGCGCGCACCATGCTGGCCAGCGGGACACGGCCGGTCGACCAGGCGATGGCATTGGGTCCGGTTCCGGCCGGCAGCATGAAGCCCCAGCTCGCCGCCAGGGCTGCCGGCATGGCCAAGAGCAGCGGATCACCACCCAGCGCCAGCGCCAGGCTGGCAACCACCGGCATGATGCCGCTGGCCGTGGCCACGTTGCTGGCAAATTCGGTTACCAGCACCACCAGCGCGACCAGCGCCAGCGCCACCACGAACATCGGCACGCCCGCCAGCGGCAGTAGGGCCTGGCCCAGCCAGTCGGCCAGCCCGCTCTTGGTCATGCCCCCGGCCAGCGCCAGCCCGCCGCCGAACATCATGATTACCGCCCACGGTGCGCGATCGGCTTCCTTCCACACCAGCATCCGCCGCCCGGTGCCATCGGGCATCAGGAACAGCGCGAGGCCTGCGAGCACGGCAATCGTGCCATCGGTCAGCGACCCGGCCGGCAGCAGTGGCACCAGCAGCGGCTGAAGCAGCCAGGCCATGAAGGTCAGCGCCACCAGCGGCACCAGTCGCCGTTCGGGCGTGGTCCAGGCGCTGTGCGTATCGATGGCAGCGCGCGCCGCGGCCAGGTCGAACGGATGCTCGCCCACGCGGCAGACCTTGAGGATGATGAATGCGGCCAGCGGCACGCCGAGGATCACGACAGGCAGGCCGAACATCGTCCATTCGGCAAAGCTGATCCTGAGGCCGATGGTCTGGTCCAGCAGCCCCACCGCAATGGCGTTGGTGGGCGAACCGACAATGGTGCCAAGCCCGCCGATCGACGCAGCAAAGGCGATGCCGATGGGCAGGGCGCCCGACAGACCGGTCTTGCACTCGGGATCGCCCAGTCCCCCGCCCGCCAGCACCGCCAGCGCCATTGGCATCATGATCAGCGCGGTCGAGGTGTTCGAGATGAGCATCGACAGCAACGCCGCGCTGGCCATGAAGGCGAGCAGCAGCCGCGTACCGCTGCCGCCCAATACGCCTTCTGTGGCCGCGCTTCCCGGCCGGTCGACCCAGCGCAGGATCGCCAGCGACAGCCGCCGGTGCAGGCCGGTCCGCTCGATTGCCAGCGCCAGGAACGCGCCGCCCAGGATCAGGAACAGGATGTCTGAATAGTAGGTCGATGCCGTTTCGGCCGCCGTGGCGATGCCGGCAAAGGGCAGGACCACGAACGGGATCAGCGCGGTGGCCGTCAGAGGGACCGCCTCGGTCATCCACCAGGCGGCCATCCACACCACCAGTCCGGCCACGATCCACGCCTGCGCCGGCATGGCACCGGGCGCGGGCAGGATCAGCGTGGTGGCGAAACCGGCCAGGCCGATCCAGAAGCCGATGCGGCTGGCTGTCATGCGATTGCGTCTCCCCTCTGTCGCTATCCTAGCGGGCGAGGGGAAGGGGGCAAGTGCTGGCATGGGTCACAGCGATTGCCAGCGGATGTCCCCAGCTATCGGCACGTAGAGCAGCGGCGGCTCCTGCCCCGCAGGGATCACCACCTGGTCGATCGGCACGGCATCTTCGCCATCATCGGCGGCGAAGACCTGCACCAGGGCGTTGCCATCCTGCGGCATCAGGGCGGCAGGAACCGGCACCGCTCGGCGACCCGTGCGGGCCAGCCAGTCGGGCCTTCCGCCAATGGCCGTGATCGTGGGATGGAGCACCTGCAGGTCCATCAGCGCGGCATTGCTGCCCGCTGCGAGCGGCTGCTCACCGTTGAACAGGATCACCGCTCCCCCAAGTGCCAGATGGGCCAGTCCGGCGTGGAGGTAAGGGCGGTCGAATTCTGACAAGCCGGTCTGGTCGATGGTCAGGGGATCGATCCCGGTCAGCCGCTTCAGTTGCGCTGCCATCCATTCCTGGTTGCCGTAGGACATCGCGATGGGCTGTTCGGCGGCGTGGCTGTAGCCCACGTGGATCAGGAACCGTGCGTCCGGTCCAGCCGCGGCAATGGCTTGGGCGAGGTTCTCGGCCTGCGCTGCCTCGCGAACTGCGACCGTCTCGATGCCTTGCGGGATCGGCTGCGACAAGTCCGGTACCCACTCGTATGCGACCGGCTGGAATCCCAGTGCCACCACCCGCCGCAGCAGGAAGCCGAACATCGGGTCGTTCGAATAAGCTCCGTCGCCCGCCACCGGATAGCCGCGGGCGGCCAGGTCGGCCATGCGTGCGGCGGCTTCGTCAGGCGTGCAGCAGGAACTCAGCGTTTCGGCAGCATAGTGCGTGTAGCCAAGGGGGCGCAGCGCCTCTGCCAGGGCCCGCACGAAAGCCCGGTCGCGCGGGTTGTCATGTGTTTCGTTGACGATAACGACCCGGGTTTCGCGGGCCCGTTCGACAATGGCGGCAACTGCATCGCGCGGTTCACCCGCAGCCATCCGGACCAGTTCCTCGGCATCACCGGCGCGAGGACTGCGCCCGCGAGCCGGGTCGACCATTACGAAGCCGTCGAAGATCGGGCGCATCTGCGCGATCATCGACCGTTCCTGCGGTGTCAGCGCGCTAACATCGATCTGCTCCAGCAGATCCAGCAGTTGCCGGTACTGGCCGTTGTAGGAGGCCAGGTTGATTGCCTGCCACTGATCGGGCGAAATCGCAGGTTCCTGTGCAACCTGTTGCGAAAGGGCGGGAGACGGGATCGCCAGGGCCAGCGCTGCTGCGCATGCTGACCATTGCCTGGCTAACCTCATGCCCCGCCCCTTATAGACTCGCTTACTTGGGCGCGATGACCATCACCATCTGGCGGCCTTCGAGCCGCGGGAAGCTTTCCACCTTGGTGATCTCGCCCATATCTTCCTGCACCCGCTTGAGCAGGTCCATGCCCAGGTGCTGGTGCGCCATTTCGCGGCCACGGAAACGCAGCGTGACCTTGACCTTGTCGCCGTGCTCGATGAACTTGGTCATCGCCTTCAACTTCACGTCATAGTCGTGATCGTCGATATTCGGACGCACCTTGATCTCCTTGATCTCCTGCGTCTTCTGGCTCTTGCGGGCGAGGTTGGCCTTCTTTTGCGCCTCATACCGGAACTTGCCGACATCGAGGAACTTGCACACCGGCGGGTCCGCGTTGGGCGAGACTTCGACCAGGTTCAGCCCCACAGAGGCTGCCTGCTCGATCGCTTCATTGGTGTACATGACGCCGATATTTTCGCCGTTCTCGTCAATGACGCGAACTTTGTCGGACTGGATGAGCGTGTCGAAACGGGGGCCGGATTTGACCGGCGGCGCCATCATGCGGCGGGGTGGACGAGGTATGGGTGTGCTCCTGCAATTGCGATTGGAGCGCGCTATGTAGTGAGAAACAGGGCAAAGCGCTAGTGGAGAGATATGGGCGAGGCGGTCAGGGCTGCCAGCGTGGCACCGGCACAACAGCGGCGCGTAGCTGGCAAGGGCCATTGCCCGCAGAGCACCGCGCCAAGGTGACACAAGTGACACCGTGTCACCTTGCATTCTGGCAATAAAATACCTTATTTTCGGTAACTTGCTTGAATGGTGACAAGGTGACACCCCGCCGGGAGAAACGCGGGCGAACAACAGGCAAGGGCGCGCAGCAGTCATTCCTTGTGCCTACCGCCCCGCGTTCCCTGTAGGAAAGCGCCGCGTTTCCCCGCTGCGCCCGCTGTGCTAGCGAGCGGCCATGACAAGTATCACCTGCCTGTGCGGCCAAGTCCGCCTCCACACCGCCAAGCTTCCCGATTACCTGAACGAGTGCAACTGCGCATTGTGCCGCAAGTCCGGCGCGCGCTGGGGCTATTTCGCGCCCGCCGAAGTGACCGTGGAAGGCCCGACCGCCACCTTTGTCCGCACCGACAAGGATGATGCCTCGGCCGAACTGCATTTCTGCGCCACCTGCGGCACCGTCACCCATTTCCGCCTGACGCCCGTCGCCCGGGCCAAACACGGCGACGTGGTGACCGGTGTCAACCTGCGGCTGGCCGAAGACGGTGATCTTGCAGGGGTGGAACTGCGCTTTCCGGATGGCGCGCACTATGCGGGCGAGGGCGAGGTGCCCTATTTGCGCGAGCCGCTAATTCTCTAGGCCGCCCGCCACAGCGGGAACCGCGCCAGCCGCTGACCCGCCGGAACCACCGCATCGATGGATTGCGCAGGCTGCATGGCGGCAAGGATCGCCGGATCGGCCGCGTCCATCCCGCCCGTCAGCGAGCCGAAGGCGGGCAGGATCATCCGGCCTGTTCCATTGGCCGCTGTACTTACCACTGTGCAGGGGCGGCGGATATTGCGCTGGCGCACCTTCAGTTGCAGTCGCGGATGGAAGTGGCCGGAAAGCTCTGGCCGTGTCTCGCCCGGCTGCGCATGGTGGCGCAGGATCAGACCGGCCAGTTCCAGCTCGTCAACAAAGGTGCCGCCCACGGTGGCAGGCGCATGGTCATGGTGCTTGCTGTCATGGTTGCCCGTGATCCACACCATGTCGAGCGCGCGGGTCAGCGCATCCAGCATGCCTGCTGCATGGGGTTCCAGCCGCAGCGCGCCTTCGCCATCGTGGAAATTATCGCCCAGCGTGTAGACCCGCCGCGCGCCGGTTTCCTTGACCAGTCCGGCCAGCATTTCCAGCGTGGCGCGGCTGTCATAGGGTGGCAGCATCTGGCCTGTCCGGGCATAAAAGCTCGCCTTTTCCAGGTGCAGGTCTGCCACCAGCAAGGCATTCTCACGCGGCCAGAACAGCGCGCGGGCACCTGCCAGGCGGAACTCCTCCCCGCAAAAATCAAAGGCGAACGAAACAGGAACCATCCCCTGCCACTTGCCGCGCCCCTTCGGCTTTGGCAAGGGTCTTTCCCATGGAATGGACACAGCAAACCACCGAAGCCCGCACCTGGTTCGAGAGCCTGCGCGACAGGATCTGTGCCGAGTTCGAGGCGATCGAGCGTGAGGCAGGATCGGACGCCAGTTTCGAATACCTCGCCTGGGACCGCGACACCGATGATGGCAGCCACGGCGGCGGCGGCGTGCGCGGGGTGATGAAGGGCAAGGTGTTCGAAAAGGTGGGCGTCAACGTCTCCACCGTGTCGGGCGAATTTGCCCCGCAGTTCGCCGGCACAATCAACGGCGCCAGCACCGATAACCCCGGCTTTACTGCCACGGGAATTTCGCTGGTGGCCCATATGGCCAACCCGCACGTGCCCGCCGTGCACATGAACACCCGCTTCCTCACCACGCAGGCTGCATGGTTCGGCGGCGGCGCGGACCTCAATCCGCCGCTGCCGTATGAGGAGGATACCGAGGCCTTCCATGCCCGCTTCCGCGCCGCCTGCGCCGCGCACAATCCCACCTATTACGACCGCTTCAAGCAGTGGGCAGACGATTATTTCTTCATCCCCCACCGTAATGTGCACCGCGGCGTGGGCGGGATTTTCTACGATCACCTGGAATGCGAGGATGAGGCCGCATTTGCCCGCCACTTCGCCTTCACCCGCGATGTGGGCGAGGCGTTCCTGGATGTGTACCCGAAGATCGTGCGAGGGCGCATGGGCATGGAGTTTTCGGCCGCAGACAAGCAGCAGCAACTGGAATGGCGCGGCCGCTATGCCGAATTCAACCTGGTGTACGACCGGGGTACGCTGTTCGGCCTCAAGACCGGCGGCAATATCGAAGCGATCCTGATGAGCCTGCCGCCAGAAGCGACATGGAGCTGACGCTGCGCCTGCGCGGCGTGGCGTTGGGCGGGTGCGCGGCCGCACTGCTGGCGCTGTCTGCCTGCGGCAGCCCTGCAACAGACGAACCTGCGGGCGAACCCGCAACGACACCTGCCATAACTGAGGATCCGGTTGTCGGCACGATCACCGGATCGCTGAGTTTTCCCAGCGACTACCTGCCCGAAGACATGCAGGTGTGCGCCCGTGACGTGGATAGTGCCGAACAGTTCTGCGATGCGGAAAAGACAGGGGCCACATATCGAATGGACCTTGCCGAGGGCCGCTATACGGTGTGGTCGCAGACCGGGGACCAGCCTGGGCGGCAGGCGTTCTACACCCAGTTCATTACCTGCGGGCAATCGGTCGATTGCACAGATCATTCGCCGGTGATTGTGCAGGTGATTGCAGGTCAGACCGCGGATGGGGTCGATCCGGGGGACTGGTACGCCGATTGACGGTCAGCTACTCGTCCGCCGCCTCTTCCATCCGCTCGTCCATGTCGCGCAAAGCCATCTGGCCCGGCTGGTTGGCCCGGCCGGCATAGAGGCTGGCGAGGTAGGCGCGATCGAAGCTGGTCATCGATTGCGGGGCGTTGACCGGATCGGCAAACAGCGACAGGATCGTGCCATAGGCCGCTTCGCCCTGATCCACCGGAACGGTGCGGGCCAGCGTGCGCATGGTGGCGTAATCGGCCAGCGCCAGGCCATCCAGATCCTCCAGCAGATCGGTGTCGAGCATGATCACCGACAGCTGCATATCGCGCCGGGTGCCGGAATTGAGGCGCGAGATTTCAGTGGAATCGAACACCGGCGGGCGGCCATCGCGCGCCTGTCCGTCACGGGTGAGCGTGGTGACCACGTTCCACGCCAGAACCGGGCCTGTTGTTTCGGTCACGCGCTTGCGATCCCAGAATGACAGCGGGGCGACCAGCCGGTGGTCGTACGCGATCATTTCGGCAAATTCGCCATGCGGATCATCCACGAAAGCGACGATGACATTGGCCCCGCAGCCGGTGGTCTCGTCCAGTTCCAGCCCGGCGGCCTCGGCGTTGTAGTAGATCCGGTCGATGATGTACTGCGCGCTTTCCCCCGACAAGCCCCATACGCCGGGGCAGATCGGATCGGTGAAGCGGGCCAGCGGTTCGCCTACCACGGTGCCGCGCGGGGTGATGGCGCGGGCCTGTTCGCGTACGTCGCCGGGGTCGACTTCGCCCGCTTCCTTTTCGCCGGTTACCAGGATTTCGTCCCGCGTCTGCGCGGCCACGGGTGCGCCAAAGACGACAACAACAGTGGCCATGACCATGGCTGCGAAACGTAAGGCGGGCATCTTGTGATCCTTTCGCAACCCACCTGCCACACGGCGACCAGTCCTGCCAGAGCCTCGCCGCTGAACTGTCATCAATCCTCGACGAAGGAAGACAGGAAGGCCTTGCTGCCCATTCCGCTGCAATCGCCGGGCGGCGCGATGGTTCCTCTGCAACACTGGTGCGACATTACGGCCACGTGGGAAAGATGATGGATGTTTTCCGCCGCTTGCCGCACTATCTTGGACAGAATGCTGCGCCAATATGAACTTGTGGAACGGGTGAAAGCCTATGATCCTGATGCCGATGAGGCGCTGCTCAACCGCGCCTATGTCTATACGGTGCAGAAGCACGGCAGCCAGAAGCGCGCCAGCGGCGATCCCTATTTCAGCCACCCGGTCGAAGTGGCGGGCCTGATGACCGACCTGAAGCTGGACCAGGAGACCATCATCTGCGCTCTGCTGCACGATACGGTGGAAGATACCCTGGCCACCATCGAGGATATCGAGAAGAACTTCGGCCCCGACATCGCCCGTCTGGTGGACGGGGTGACCAAGCTGTCCAAGATCGAGCAGATGCCCGAGGACGAGCGGGCGGCGGAAAACCTGCGCAAGTTCCTGCTCGCCATGTCCGAAGACCTGCGCGTGCTGCTGGTGAAGCTGGCTGACCGCCTGCACAATATGCGCACGCTGCATTTCATCAAGGATCCCGAAAAGCGCCGCCGCATCTCGCGCGAGACGATGGAAATCTATGCCCCGCTGGCCGAGCGGGTGGGCATGTATGAATACATGCGCGAGATGCAAATGCTGGCGTTCGAACAGCTTGAGCCCGAAGCCTACGCCACCATTACCGGCCGGTTGGAACAGATCCGTTCATCCGAAGGCGGGCAGGTCGATGCCATTGCGCTGAAGATCAAGCAGGCGTTGGCCGAAGCGGGCTTGCAGGTGGAAGTGTGGGGCCGCGAAAAGCATCCCTATTCGATCTGGAAGAAGATGGCCGAACGGCACGTTTCCTTCGAACAGATCACCGATATCATGGCCTTCCGCGTGCTGACCCACAATGTGGAGGACTGCTATCGCGCATTGGGCGTGCTGCACACCGCTTGGCAAATGGTGCCGGGCCGGTTCAAGGACTTCATCTCCACGCCCAAATCCAACGGCTACCGGTCCTTGCACACCACGCTGATCCATTCGGGATCGATGCGGGTGGAAGTGCAGATCCGCACGCGCGAGATGCACCGCACCAACGAATTCGGCTATGCCGCGCACTGGGCCTACAAGCAGGAAGAACGGCCCGACGGGCAGGTGGGCTGGCTGCGCGACCTGATCGAGATCGTCGATGCCAGCCACGACGCCGAGGAACTGCTCGAACATACCAAGCTGGCGATCTACCAGGATCGCATTTTCGCCTTCACCCCCAAGGGCGCGCTGTTCCAGTTGCCGCGCGGGGCCACTGCGGTGGATTTTGCCTTTGCCGTCCACACCGATCTGGGCGCGCAGACCGTGGGGGCCAAGATCAACGGCCGCCACATGCCGCTGCGCACCCCGCTGGGCAATGGCGATGTGGTGGAACTGATCAAGAGCCCCAACGCCGTGCCGCAGCTTTCGTGGCTGGGCTTTGTGGTCACCGGCAAGGCCCGCGCCTCCATCCGCCGCTCGGTGCGGCAGAAGGAACGCGCTGAAATTGCCGAGATCGGGGCCATGCTGTTTGCCGAGATCGTGGAGCGCCTGCCTGCCAAGGTCGGCAAGAAGGCGATAAAGGCAGCGGTCGAGCGGCTGGAACTGGATGACGAGGAAGACCTGATGGTCGCCATCGGCACGGCCAAGCTGACCGATCGCGAAGTGATGGAAGCGCTGGTCCCCGGCTCCACCGCGGATCTGCCGGATGAGCCGCAGCAAGGCCGCGCCATCAGCATCAAGGGGCTGACGCCGGGCGTGGGCTTTACCCTGGCCGAATGCTGCCACCCCCTGCCGGGTGACCGGATTGTGGGCCTGCGCCGCAAGGGGCAAGGGGTGGAAGTCCACGCGATTGATTGCATGGAACTGGCCAGCGGACAGGATGCCGACTGGGTGGACCTGTCATGGGGCGAACATTCGCGCGGCGCGGTAGGCCGCCTGCACGTGACCTTGTACAACCGCCCCGGCACTCTGGCCGAGATGGCCGGTACATTCGCCCGTAACAACGCCAACGTGATGAACCTGGAACTCACCCAGCGCGACGATCCGTTCCACACTTACGAGGTGGATCTGGAAGTGCAGGATCTGGCGCATATTACGCGCATTATCAGTTCACTCAGAGCGAGCGACAGCGTGGCTGAGGCGGAGCGGGTTTAGAGCAGTTCCAGCTCCACTTCGGCCCAACCGCCTTCCTCCAGCCCTTCGGCGCGGCGCACCGCGGCCTTGACCGGCAGGAACCAGCCATAGTCCTGCGGGAACACGCTGGTGGACCATGCGCTGCCGCCGCACCGCACGTTGACCTTGACCGAGCCGAACCCGCGCCGCTTGCCGCGCGTGATGCGCGAATGAAGCTCGTGCGCGGAAATCTGGTTGGCCGCATCGCCCTCGATCCTGAGGTAGGTCGCCAGCAGCCCGCCATCGTTGCGCCAGCCGAGCAGGGTGCCGCTGACGGTGAGAACTTCGCTGTCCATCACAGCGCCACCGGCCTGATCGGCACCTGCACGTTGCAAATATCTACCCCGCCCGCAGGCACGCTGTAGAACGCGTCGTTGCGATTGGCGCGGCTGGCGACATAGCGGGCGAAGCTGTCGCTTTCCGTGGACAGATATTCAAAGTGCGTCTGCTCGGGCATTTCATCGCCTAGCCGGACTGAGACAATCGGCGTATCCTCGGCGCGGGTTTCGTACACCCCCGCATCGCCCGTGCCGCGCGGCAGGGTGGACAGATGCTCGATCCCCGAAATAACCCGGCCAATGACCGCAATATTGCGATCGAGCTGGCGCGGCGCGTGGCCGATCACGGCGTACAGTTCCGCCCCGGTGCCGGCATCGGGCGCCAGGTCGCGGGCGACGCCGACGTGGGCGTAGCAGTGGAGGGGCCAGGCCGTTCGGAAATCGTAGGCCAGAGGCCAGCCTAACGCCCACCAAGCTGCTAGCGCATATGGGTCGTCAACTCGGTAAGGAGGATGGTTGGTGAAAGGCAGATGGCCGAACTCGAAGTATCCAGTTTCATATCCCGCCACCGGCGACACGACCCCCTCCGGCAGAGGCCTTTCCTCGCTCACATCTCCCCATTGCGCCACCCAGTTGTCGACCACGCGGTAAACGCTGGTCCCGTCCCACCAATGAGCGCGGGCGAGGGTGCGCACGTTTTCCACCCACGGCTGGCTGAACGGCGGCGGCATCAGCTGGATCACCACCTGCCGTGCGCGGCCCGCCGCATCAGGCGCAAGGTCCATCACCAGCAGGTCTTCAGGCGCAATCGCCACCCATTCGGCCGGATCGGCAGCTTCGACAATCGAGGCAGGGGTGGGCGGCTCGGCCTCCTGCGCGGTGGCGGGCAGGGCGAGAGCCAGCGGCAGGGCGAGAAAAGGCGCAAGGCAACGCATCTTAATTCCTTCGTCATTGCGAGCGAAGCGAAGCAATCCAGGGCCGGGCCGCGCGACCCCAGATTGCTTCGTCGCTGCGCTCCTCGCAATGACGAAGTTGAAATCCTACCCCGCCATCTCCTCCAGCGCATGCATCGCCTCGTCGCTGAGGCCGAAGTGGTGTCCCACCTCGTGGATCGTCACGTGCGCCACCAGATGCTCCAGCGTTTCGTCGCCCCGCGCCACCCATTCATCGAGGATCGGGCGGCGGAACAGGCGCACGCGGTCGGGCATGGTGCCGCTGTGGTCGATGCTGCGTTCGCCCACCGGGAAGCCTTCATAAACCCCGGTCAGGTCGAACGGGTCTTCGATGCCCAGTTCGGCCAGCAGTTCGTCATCGGCGAAGTCTTCCACCAGCAACACCAGATCGGTCAGGTGCGCGCGGAATTCTGCTGGCAGGCGGGCGATGGTGCCGCGGGCAAGCGCTGCGATCTGGTCGGCGTCGGGCGCCTCGCCAAAAGTTCGTGTCATGCCCTGCAGATAGGGCGCACCACGCCGCTTGTCATCCGCCCCCGCTACAGCTAGGAGCGCGCCTCTGCCAAGACAGGCATGCGGAGCGGTGGCCGAGTGGTCGAAGGCGCACGCCTGGAAAGTGTGTATAGGTCAAAAGCCTATCGTGGGTTCGAATCCCACCCGCTCCGCCAATTGCCCGTTTTTGGGCATTCCCCTCAGACCCTCACTCTCCACTAAAGTAGGCGTAAATAGAGGCTTTCACGTTCCCGCGCGGCCCTTGCCGTTCCCTGCCAGCCGCGTTACGGTGTGGGAAATAATGTGGGAGCAGGTGGTATGGGTAAGCTCACGGCAACCGCGCTGGCGAAGAAGTTGGCACCGGGGCGTTACGTGGATGGTGAGGGGCTTTGCCTGCTCGTGGGCAAGACCGGCTCTCGAAGCTGGGTAGTCCGAGTCCAGAAGGACAAGAAGCGGCGCGATATTGGTTTGGGCAGTGAAAGCAAGGTTTCGCTGAAGTTGGCGCGCGAACGTGCGGTGCTGGTGCGGGCGCAAATCGAAGCGGGAATTGACCCGATAGCCGAGCGGCGCAAGGCGGCTGGCATTCCCACGTTCCGCGAGTCGGCGGCGCTGGTCCATGCCGAGCACCTGAAAGGCTGGAGCAACGGGAAGCATCAGAAGCAATGGCTTTCCACCCTGGAGGCATATGCTTTTCCCGAATTTGGGGACGTGTCGGTGGCGCTGGTCGATTCGGGAGCGGTGCGCGATGCCTTAGCGGCAATCTGGCTGACCAAGGGCGAAACCGCGCGCCGGTTGCGGCAACGTATCCGCACGGTGATCGATTGGTCCGTGGCGAAGGGATACCGCGAAGCTTCGCTCCCGTGGCCGGTGATCGACAAAGCCTTGCCCAAGCAGCGCACCAAGGTGAAGCATCACCCTTCGCTTTCGTATGCCACCCTCCCGGCGTTCCTTGCTGAATTGCGGGCAAAGGAAACCATGGGGCGGCTGGCGCTGGAGGCTGCAATCCTCACGGCTGCGCGGTCAGGCGAGGTGCGCGGCGCGCGCTGGTCCGAGATTGATCTGGAGGCGCAACTTTGGACCGTCCCAGCCGGGCGGATGAAAGGCGGACTGGAGCACGTCATCACCCTGTCCGATGCGGCCGTGGCGCTGTTCAAGCGGGCAAAGAAGCACAAGCGCGAGAACAGCGACCTCGTTTTTCCCGGCACGTCCAAGGGCAAGGAACTGTCCGACATGACGCTTACAAAGGTTGTCCGGGATATGCACGGCGCGGAAGTGAAAGCGGGGCGGGCGGGCTATCTGGACCCGGTGCAACGCAAGGTGGCCACGGCGCACGGTTTCCGGTCAACGTTCCGCACATGGGCGGCGGAAAAGACCAGCTTCCCCGGCGAGGTTGCCGAGGCGGCGCTGGCGCACGTCAATCAGAACAAGGTGGAAGCCTCCTACCTGCACACCGATCACCGCGATAAGCGCGCCGATCTGTTGCAGCTCTGGGGGCAGTATTGCGAGGGAGCGAAGGGCGGCAACGTCGTTCGGCTGGCCCGGTGATCGAGGAGTGGCATTTAGACCCACCCAAAAGTGCAATTATTCGAATGAATCACGCTGGTCGCAGCGAAGGCTTCTTTGATCACAACACCTTTGATCAAAAGGGTTTGAGGGGAGCCATCCTCGTGCTCCTGCTGGAAACCGATCTGCCAGATCGACATTATGATATGCTGTGGGCATTGGCGACGGCGCTCGACGAACGACACAAAAACATGAAAGTGTCCGTGAAGGTATTAGCCGAATACAAGAAGCCAGCAAAAATCCTTAAGCAAGAAGCGAACCAGCGTGCATACGAAATTGCCGACCAGATAGACAAAGCGGTGGCGGGAGGAATGAAGCAAGAATCTGCGGTTGCACAAGCGGAGCAAGATTTCGGTGCATCGCGCAGAGATATATTCCGCTGTTTAAAATACGTTCGCTTAGATAGGTTGGAGAACGAAAAAATAGATGCTGAGTCCGGTCTTGATTTTGGACCGCTATATCCCGGATTCAAAATTACGAACGATGGTCGCTTAGTGCCAGACACAGATTAGACTTGGCACCGTCATTCATTGGATTTTTGAAGCCCGCATCTCTTATCCCTAGCGCTGCCCCGGCGTTCGCTGGAGGCCGCAAGTCCGGCGCATCGGACGAAGGCAAAGGGTAAGCATATGGTTGACGTTCCAGAACTTCTGACAGTGGCGCAGTTTTGCGCCCGATACTCTGTAGGAAAAACGAGCCTCTATCGCGAGGTGGCCGCCAACCGCATCCGGCTTCGCAAGTTTGGTAGCGCAACTCGCATCGCCCGGATCGATGCAGAGGAATGGGCCAAGCGGCTCCCGGTCATCATGGGAGGCAACCCATGAGCAGGTGCAAAAAGAAATGCCCCCCGGCCGTTGGAGCGACCGAGGGGGCGAGCATCGCTTTGGGAGCAAATGCAACACTGTCTTACACGCCTACGCAGGGGGCTGGCAAGGATAGGATCAAGCGCGGCAACAGGACATTCCAGCCGGGTTTTCCGCAACCGGAAAAAGGGGCGCGGGAAACTGTGAGGCGGGCGAGGCCGCCAAGGGGTGCTCCCGTAACCTTTCGCGGCTCCATGGGGCGGATTTGGGCTTACACGGGCAAGCGCGGGCGCGTGCTGCAAATGCTGGCAACAATGGGCCAGGGGGTGACGCAATGGGATTGCTTGCCATGGCACACCCGGCTGGGGGCGAGCATCCATGTCCTGCGGCGCGCCGGGCTTGTGATCGAGACGGCGCTGGAGGGGGATTACCGCCATGCCCGTTATACCCTCCACACTCCCGGCTCGCTGTTAATACAGGGGGAAACAGGGAACGGTTCGCGCGCGCGGAATGCGTCATGAACGGCGCGGCGATATTCGAGCACCGACACCGGGGCCACGTGTGGCGGCTGGAGGTGCAAAGCTTCCGGGGTCGCAACTTTGCCAACTGGCGCAAGTGGTATGTCAGCGACGGGGGCGAACTGAAGCCGTCGCGGGAAGGCTGCACAATGCCGCTGGAGTCGCTGGCAAGCCTTACGGCAAGCCTGATGGCCCACCATGGCCTAGAACCGCCTGAGGCGCTGGAAAACTGGTCCTAGGGCAATCCCGGCGCGCGCCTGCCTTCATTGGCGGGCGCGCGCCACCTCCCTCCCCCTCAAACTTGAAACTTGCGCGCCATGGCCGATCTGGACCAGCCGCGCCGGAAGCTATCGGATAAACAAACGGGCGGAAAGCCGCCTGTTGCCGAAACTGGCACGGCGCTTGCGATTATAGATGTTATTCCAAGTGGTGGCTCCACTCCGCGCCTGACCGGCTGGGGCGGTGCTCGCAATCGGCGGGACCGGCGAAGCTGGCACCTGTCGCAGCGACAATGCGAGGGCTTACTGGCGGCCGCACGCCATGCCGAGGTGATTGGCCACCCGTTTAACCGACACTGGACCGTCCATTATGAGCGAGCGGGCATTGCCGAGGCTGAAGCCGTGCAATTTATAGGGCGTTTACTGAAGCTGGTCCGGGACTACGCTGCCCGAAAATACGGTAAGTTTACGGGAATCTGGGTTCGCGAAAACGGTGAAGGCAAAGGCGGCCACGTCCATATCCTGATGTACGTCCCGGCCGGGCTATCCTTGAGCGGGCTGACGGGCAAATGGGTTCGGCTGGCAGGGGGTAAGATTACGGTAAGAGTGAGCCGGGTCCGATCCATTGGCGGCGCTTTAATAACGGCGGAAAACGGCGGCGAGTACTATCGGGTGAACTTGGCGGCGGTCCTGTCCTATGTGCTGAAAGGTGCCAGCCGGGACGTTGGCGAAGGCCTGGAGCTTGGCCGATCTGGCGAGGGCGGATTGATCCTTGGCAAGCGATGCGGTTGGTCGCAGAATGTAGGGGAGAGGGCGCGGAACCTCTCTGCGTAGGGGCCAATTCGCGATGGATGAAACCGACAATCAAAACGCGTCATTGCAACGTTGGGAACAAGCGCTGACCTACGTTGTCATTGCGGTCGTCATAGGTCTTGTGGCCTCAGTCGGGCTGGGTGTCTCTGGGGTCGCGAAAGGGCTTTGGTCGCTAGCCACGATTGGAAGCTACCACACGGAGTCGTTCTGGAACTTTCTCGGTGCCGATGGAACTAGTCCCTTCAAGCTGTTCGACTGGGATAAGGCGATTTGGCTAATCGTGATAATTCCAACCGTTCTCACCGCCATCTTAGGTTGGATCAACGATTTTGACGCTTGGCTGCGGAAGACCCCCGCAGAACGCGCCGATACAAGACGCAAGGCCGATGAGCGAGCATTTGAGGCCCGCAGGCGCGAACGCGTGGCCAAAGAGGCGGCCAAAGCGGCCAAGGTGACGCGCAAACAAGAGAGGGCAGATCGAAAGCCCTTAAGCGGATGGCGTAGGCTTTGGCTTGTCGTTTCCGCCCTACTCGCAATCCCCACCTATTTAATTGCGGCAGATGCAAACTCCTATGCCTTCGTCACAGTCCCCGCGACCCCGGCGATGGCGACACTTTCGGGTCAAGAATGGATCGATGAAGGTTACTGGAGCGCACAGCGAAACCGTCGGGAGTTGCGAGGCTGTATTCTTCCCACGACACGTGTGATGCCAGGCTACAACGAAGGCGAGTATAACGTAAGTTGCGACCGAAGGCCCGTGAACGTCTTTTTCGATTCCATTCTCTGGGCCTTGCTTCCCGCAATTCTGTTGGCCGCTATTGGGCTAACGACCAGATGGGTCTATCGGGGCTTCAAACGTCCGTGAGCGCGCAAATCGGACCAATACGCGCGCGCGTAGTTGCGCAGCGAGCGGGGGGGCGTGGCAGGACCACGGGTCGATGAATTCGGACCGGGTAGTTACCACCACGGGAATTCAAACCCCAATTTCCTGCTGAGCGAGCTGGTTATGGAAATTCGATACCCTGCCGAACAACAAGGGTCCTAATCACCCTTGCCGTCGCCTCAGTGGAAGTACCCTTCGCCGCTGTCGCGGCAGTGTAGGACTTATCCCCGCAGAAAACCCTTGGGATACCTTCGAATTGGCGAGCGGATGATCTAATATGGGCGGTTCCGGAAGAAAAATTCACTCCCGGAACCTTAGCTCGGCTGAGCCGCCCTCTGTGCAACCCCTTGCTACTGCAAGGGCAAGTGAGCGTCTAGCCTAGTTGAGCACCACATCAACTGTATGAAAAGGCTATATAAAATGGCAGATGCTAACCTCCCCGCCACCACCCCCGAACAACTCAGGCTCGATCTGAAGATCGAGGTCGAGCGGGAAGTAGACGGAATCGGAATGGGTGTCCTTAGCGACGGCACACCGTTCCTGAATATTCGCGGCCTCGCGAGGATGTGCGGTGTTGATCACTCCTTGATCGTCCGTATTACTGGTGACTGGATTGCAACCCCCCTGAAGGCCCGCGAGAAGAAAATCCGGGAGTTGGTTCGCGCTCAGGGGGCGGACGATAGTGTCGCGTTTATCGCCATCAACAGGGATGGAAACATCCACCATGCAATCCCTTCAGCGGTATGTATGGCCATTCTCGAGTACTACGCGTTCGAAGCGCGAACCGACAACGAAGAGGCTGCACAGAGCTACCGCCTGCTAGCGCGAAAGGGCTTCAACGACTTCATCTTCGCGCAGGTTGGCTACAACCCCACTGGCAGTGCCAATATAGCTTGGCAGCAGTTTCATGACCGTGTGGGTCTGTCCTATCACACGGTGCCAGACGGTCACTTCAGCATCTTCAAGGAAATCGCCGACATGTTGGTGACTTTGATCCGCGAAGGCGCAGGGCTTGGAAAGGACTTCATCCCCGACATTAGCGTTGGGCAAGCGTGGGCCAAGTTCTGGAAGGCTGAGAACCTGGAGGTAGTCTACGGACCTCGCATTCAATACGAGCACAACTATCCGAGCTATTTCCCTCAGGCGCTTTCCAACCCGCAACCCGCTTACTGTTACCCAGATGATGCGCTCGGCGAGTTTCGGAAATGGACTCGCGAGGTATATTTGCCCACCAAATTCCCCACATATCTCGAGACCAAGGTGAAGCAGGGCCAATTGCCAGCAAAGAACGCAACGGCAGCTATTGCCGCGTTCCAGCCTAAAAGGCTTGCAGCGGGTTGATTGGTACGGGCGGGGGGCGCTCCCCCGCCCATTAATATTGCCAATCGAAGTGACTAGCTGAACTGCCGCACTCTTGCCCGATTCCTGCGCGCTACGGACATATGTGGTAAAAAATGTGGTAGCAAGCGCCAAAGTTTGAAAAACAATCAACATTTTTCAATATTATAGAAGATTTGTTATACGGACACCCGCTCCGCCAACATCTCAATGCGAATCAATGAGATGGGTATTCCGGGGCCAAAAAATCCCCAGCTTCCGCGCGGTTTTGCTGTTGGCGCCTAAACCCAAGAGACTGCCAGGCACGCCGAAATCGGTCTCTGATCGGCTTTTGTCTCTTTTCACCTAAACCTTCCGAGGCCAAGATTAGGTCCACGGAGCGTCTGATTTGTCAGGTTTCTTATGTCTTCTGATCCCATACCTTTTGAAAAATACTGTCGGATGGAGATTGGGGTGAACCCAAGGTAAGGGCAGTCGGGATTTGTAAATGCGCACGCGAAGCGGCCTCTGACAGATTGGGCGATAGCAGGGCAAAGATGGGCTCGTGCGCTACCGCTCTGACAACATTGTTGATTGTCTGTTTGATCGCCTCTTAGCTAGGAACTGATGTTATGACTAAGACCATCACCACCGTTGGCACGCCGAGCGGCGCGAAGCTCATTAACCTCGAAACTCGCGACCTTGAGCGGATCGTTTACCGAACCTTTAGCCGATCTCGTTTCGAAGATCTGTTGGCAAGCAATAACAATGGTCTCGTTCACCCCACAAAATGGGAGGATCCCTTTGAGAATTTCCTCCTCACTCGGACCATTGTCAGGGAAGCCAATGGATCAGCAATCAGCCTGCAGAACCTAGCTGAGGACTGGTATGGGCAGTGCTGGACGTTCAATGAGGAGAGTGACGCCCTTTGGCGAATCTACAGCGCCCAGAATGATGGCATCAAGGTGGCTGTCCGTCTGGGCGATCTGCTAGATGACCTGGCGCAATCCGTTACCCACCCATCTCTGCAGGCGTTCGCAGGGCGAGTACTCTACTGGACCGAGAACGAAATCCGCAATCATATGGCCACGCTAGATTTTGGAAATCTCGCAATCGGCGGTCAGAATGATCGCTTCGCCGAATTGATGTGCATTAAACGTGAAGCGTTTGCCCATGAGGCCGAAGTTCGCCTGCTTTTTTGCGATCTCGAAACGAAGACTGGTTTGAATGGCGTGCGGCCCTTTCCATTCCACCCAAATACTCGCCTCCGCGGGGTTGTCGTAGATCCACGACTGTCCCAGCAGGATGCGGAGACAATGATGAAGGACCTTACCAAAGGAGGCTTGACCGTTAAAATCGAGCGTTCGACCCTTTACGATGCTCCAAGCTTCACCATTCCGCTGGGTTGGGGCGGATAAACCAACTGAATAGCCCCTAGTTTTCTAGACGCCTTCCGCTTTCAAAATCTGCTGCCGTTCGAACTCGACGGGTGACAGCATCCCGTTCCTGACCTGCTTGCGCATCGGATTGTAGAACATCTCGATGTAATCGAACACGTCCTGACGGGCTTCCTCGCGTGTTTTGTAGGTCCGGCGCCGGATGCGCTCACGCTTGAGCGAGGAGAAGAAGCTCTCGGCCACGGCATTGTCGTGGCAGTTGCCGCGTCGGCTCATCGAGTGCTCAAGATTGTGAGCCCGGATGAACGCAGCCCAGTCCATGCTGGTGAACTGCGAGCCCTGGTCCGAGTGGATCAACACCCGTTGCTTTGGTTTGCGCCGCCATACCGCCATGTGCAACGCCTGCAGCACCACGTCGGTGGTCTGCCGGCTTTGCATCGACCAACCCACCACCCGGCGGGAATAGAGATCGATCACAACGGCTAGATAGGCAAAACCTTCCAAGGTGCGGATGTAGGTGATGTCGGTCACCCAGGCCCGATCTGGCGCAGCCACATCAAACTGGCGATCCAGCGTGTTATCGACTGCCAGGGACGGTTTACCGCCATAGCTGCCCGGCCTGCGTTTGTAGCCGATCTGCGCCTTGATACCCGCCAGTCTGGTCAGGCGGCCGATGCGGTTCGGACAGGATGTCTCGCCCTGATCGAGTAGATCATCGTGCAGCTTGCGGTAGCCATAGACCTTGCCGCTGTCGTTCCAGGCCTGCCGGATCAACTCCGTCTGCCGAGCATCTTCCCGAGCTCGCTGGCTCAGCGGGCTCTTCTGCCAGGCATATCGGTCAAAGCACGAGATGGTGTTCGTCTACAAGGTCGGTGACGAGCCCCACACCAACAATGTCGAGCTCGGCCGCCACGGTCGAAACCGCACCAACGTGTGGGACTATCCGTCGGTCAACTCGATGCGCGGCAGCCGGCGCGAGGACCTCGCGCTCCATCCCACGGTCAAGCCGGTTGCCATGGTCGCCGATGCGATCTGCGACGTCACCCGGCAGGGCGAGCTGGTGCTCGACATCTTCCTTGGCTCGGGCACCAGCCTGATCGCGGCCGAGCGGGTGGGGCGGCACTTCCGCGGGCTCGACATCGATCCGGCCTATGTCGACCTGGCGATGACCCGCTGGTCCGATCTCACCGGCAGGGAGCCCGAGCTTGTTCACCGCGAGGCCGGCGCCGAGGCTGCGGCATGAGCGGCGGCCGCTTCCAGCCCGGCCAGTCCGGCAATCCCGGGGGACGTCCGCGCAAGCCTCGGCGTCCCGATGTCTCGGCGTTTGAGATCGTGCTCGACAAACGCATGACCGCCACCATCGGCGGGAAGGAGCGCGAGCTGACGATCGAGGAGGTTCTGCAGCAGCAAACCCTGCGTGATGCGCTGGCCGGCAAGCGGCTGGCGATCCGCAAGGTGCTCAAGATGATCGAGAAGCGAGAAGTGGCGCTGGCAAAAAAGAACACGACCGGGCGCCCCTGGCCCGTCACGGTGGAGCACCATTGTTTTGCGGACAATGCCAACGAGGCGATGCAAATCCTCGGCATTGCCGAGCCCGAGCCGAATTTCCCGGTCCGCTGGAAACTGCACACCTGGGCGACGCAGGCTGCGCTCAGCCGACCGGGGAACCGCAAGTTCACCGAGAGGGACATAAAGGAAATCAAGTTCTTCACCTCGGACTCCGAGTCGCTGCGCTGGCCGCGGGGGCGTAACGCGTGAGCGAGAAGGAGCCGGAGGAGGCGGGCTACAAGCAGCCGCCACAGGCCACGAAGTTCCGCAAGGGCCAGTCCGGCAATCCGCGCGGCCGGCCAAGGAACCGTCATCGTGAAATCCCGTATGACGCGGTACTGGGCCAGATGGTGACGATCCGCGAGGATGGGCGCGAGCGCAGGGTCACCGCTGCAGAAGCGTTCCTGCTGCAACTCACCCAGAAAGGTCTCGCCGGGGACAGCGCCGCGGCCCGCGCCTCGCTTGAAGCGATCGAGGCGGCGAGGGCAGCGCGAAAGGACGATCTTCCCGACACCATGATAATCGTGGTCCGGTCGATCGCCAACGGGGCTGACGCGATCATCGCACCGCTTGGGATCGCAAGGCTCAAATACCCGACCGATGAAGTCCGGGTGCGCTGGGAGCTCAATCCGTGGATCGTCGAGGCGGCGCTGGCGCGGCTTGGCAATCAGCGCCTCAGTGAGGATGATCAGCGCGAGGTTTGGAACGCGACGCGCACCCCGCACAAGGTCAAGTGGCCGGACTGGTGGGTGGTACGATACCCAGGCGATGCGACTTGATCTTGCTCTTGCGATGGTGCCAGAAGTGCAAATGGAACCCCAAACCCGCGCCGTTATTGCAGCCGCCGCTTTTGCCTTCATCGCCGGCAAGAAGGTCGCAGGGATGCATGATCACTCGTCAGGCAAAGATTTGAGGATAGGCGCGGAAAGTCGAGGCAATCATGTGCAAGGCTATGACGGTGATCGCTCTGTAGGATTTGGCGGGCAACTGCCCGAACTGTATGACAACGGCACGCGAAGCTTCGTATCGATGGATATCGATGGCGCGACCGCGCAAGGCTTTGATCGGGCGTCGGCAAGTGCGTACACGGCTGAAGTTACGGACCAGCGCGTGCAACTTTATGATCATGGCGAAGCCGCTTGGTTTACTTTCGACATTATGGTCGCAGGGCAAAAGGCAAATTGAAATCGGATGAGATTTGCAACGTCCGCTTTGCGCCCTCATTTCGGTCATTCGAGCGCGGTGCCGGCAATCCCGAAAGCGGACATCGGCGATTGCAACCCCGCAAACTCTCCGCCTAACATCAACCTCCCAAGCGAGGCCCACACTCCGCTAATTTACATCGCGAGTTGTGCCGAATGTTCTGACGACGGACACCGGGTAATGTTCTGGGGCGCTCTCGCGATAGCCTTAACAGCGGGTTTCGGAGCGATTTTTGGAACGACTGTCGCATAGGTCATTTCTCTTCGAATATATCTTTGACAGGGATCATGGCTCCATCGCCGTTGGCAGCTTAAAGTCAGCAGCATGAGCTACTCGACCTCAATCCATGTACTGCGCAAGGACGAGTAAAGTGGACATCCGCCTTCTGTTTCGTGAAATTTTTCCCTTCTACATCAGGTTGATCGTCCTCGCCGCTGTAACCTTATTGATCGATCTCATTCTCCATTTGTCGGATATGGTGTGGATCGGCCGCTATCTGGGTATTCCCGGCGTGCTTCTGATCCTGCTTTCGTTCGGTCATTCGCTGCGCAAGCGCGGGATCATCAAGAGCTCGAATCCGGTGCGCCTGCTGCGGCTGCACGAATGGCTGGCTTGGATCGGCTCAACGCTTGTCCTCGTTCACGCCGGGATTCACTTCAACTCGGTACTCGCATGGCTTGCGGTCGCCGCCATGGCGGTGAACATTACCAGCGGCCTTACTGGAAAATATCTCGTGGTGCGCTCGCAGCGATGGGTGAAGCAGGCTAAAGCAGACCTCCGCGAGGACGGGCATAGCGAGAGCGAGATCGAGCAACAGTTATTCTGGGATAGCCTGGCCGCCAGCATGGTGCGCAAGTGGCGGGCCATCCATCTGCCGATCGCTCTGGTCTTTGCGGTGCTTGCCACCGCCCATATCCTCGCCACATTCCTATTCTGGGGGTGGAAATGACGCGCTCGCTGTGGATTGCGGTTTCGCTGGTGTTGGCGTTGATCATTACCCTAAGCTTCGTCCGGCCACATCAGATGGTCAGCCCCGGCGACGTGATCCCTGCGCACTCCGCGATCCAGAACGATTGCTTCGCCTGCCATACACCATTCCTTGGAGCATCAGCCGAACGCTGCACATCTTGCCATGTCGTCGCAGAAATAGGCCGGCTCACAACCGAGGGCGCGGAAATCCCGCCATCGGAAGAACGGACACCCTTCCATCAGGCGCTGGCCGAGCCCGATTGCATGGCCTGCCACAGCGACCACGCGCGGCCACAACTTGCGCAGACAAGCGTCACCAGGTTTGATCACGCGCTGCTGAAGGGCGATTTGCGCGGCGACTGCCAGTCTTGCCACACGCCGCCCCGTGACGACCTGCATCGCGGCGAGGATTTGCGCTGCGCAACATGTCACCAGACCGCCAGTTGGAAGCCGGCCACGTTCGCTCACGACCGCTATTTCCTGCTCGACCGCGATCACAACGCCGCCTGTACGACCTGTCACGTGGGCGGCAATTATCAGCGCTACACGTGCTACGGTTGCCATGAACACCAGCCGGCGCAAATCATTGCCGAGCACCGTGAGGAAGGCATCGGCAACATCGAGAACTGCGTCCGCTGCCACAGGAGCGCTGACGAGGAATCGAGCGAAGGCGAAGGGCGGGAAGGTGACGATGACTGATGCGCAAGGCATCCCCTCAGGGCTGGGCGCGGAAGAACCGGCCGCCGATCGCGGAAATGCTGCCAATGCCGACTGCCAACAGCCATTCGGTCCAGCTTAGCGATTGCAGGTGAAAGAGGATGGCAATCTGTTCGAACCTGGTGACGAGCAAAGTGCTGACGAGTGCTGCTGCCGCAAGTGCGGCAACCTTTTTTGAAAAGCTGCCAGCGACCGCAAGGAGCAGGAGCGCGAGACTGGAGATCAGGCTAACCATGGCCATTGCGCGGGCCTGGCCAACTGGATCGCCTGCATCAAGCGAAAAGACAAACAGACCGAGCACCGCCGCAGCAATCGCCGAGCCGGTTGCCAGAATCACCAGCCAATCCTTCCGGGAGAAGAAGGATGCGTGGCTTTCATCGGCATTCCTCAGCGAACCGCGATCCGCAGACTGTTGAAATCCGAGTATCGCCGCCGGGTGAATCAGGAGCTCGAGCCAGACGATATGGATCGGCAGATAGAGCAGCGGAAAGCCAAATAGAGGTATCAACGCTGCTGTCGAGACCAGCGGCAGATGCACCATCAGCAGGAATGCGAAGCTCTTGCGCAGATTGCGGAACAGTTGGCGCCCCTCGCTTATCGCAGAGACAATAGTCCTGAAATTATCGTCCATCAGCACCATGGCGCTGACTTCTCGCGCGCTGCGGGTGCCGCGTAGCCCCATGGCAATGCCTACATCGGCCGCTCTCAAGGCGGGTGCGTCGTTAACCCCATCTCCCGTCACCGCAACCACCCTGCGCAATCGCTTGAACGCGTCGACCAGCAGCACCTTTTGTGCGGGCGTGGCGCGCGCGACGATACCGAGTGTCTTCAGTTCCTCTTCCGTCATTTGCTTGAGGCGAGTCGCGAGATCGTCACCAAGGATAATCAGTGCATCGGCCGGAATCCCGGCTTCCCTGGCAATGGCAGAGGCAGTTTCGGCGTGATCTCCGGTGACCATGACAACCTGGATGCCTGCATTCTGGGCTTCGGTGATCGCCTCCCTGACGCCAACGCGAACCGGATCGCTGATCCCGATCAGGCCGGCCAACCGGTAGTCCGCCACAGGCTCTGCCTGCGGATCGCACTTCAACTCCTGCCAGGCGCAGGCAATGACCTTTTCGCCCTGACTGGACAAATCGCTTACCTTGCGGGCCCAACCGTCTTTTTCCGCTTCATCGAGCTTGCAGAGCGCCAGTATCGTCTCGGGAGCGCCTTTGGTTGCGACCAGAAAGGTGCCGCCAGGATCTTGCCACAAGCTGGTTTCCCGCCTGCGTCCTTCGGTGAAGGGAAAAAGCTGATTTCTTGACCAGCCTTCCGCGGCAGAACCCGCCACGCGCAGGATGGCCGCATCGAGCGGGTCGCCGGAATCGGATCTCGAGGCAAAGCCAGCCAGTTCCATCAATCTGGCTTCGCTCACACCTTCGGCGGGCAGGGATTCGCGAAAGGCCAGTTGCCCCTCGGTGATTGTGCCCGTCTTGTCGCTGCAAATTACCGAGACCCGGCCGATGTTCTCGACCGCGACAGCGCGCCTGACCAGTACCCCGGCTCGCCCGAGACGGTAAACGCCTACCCCGAGAAACAGTGTCAGGACTACCGGGAATTCTTCCGGTATCGCAGCGACAGCCAGCGTGGCGGCGGTCAGAAATGCATCGACGATGCCAAAGCCCTGCCAAAGCCTGACCCCTGCCAACAAGATGCAGAAGGCGGTCGCGATAAGCAGCAAGGACTTTACCAGCCGGGTGACCTGGGTTTGCAGGCTTGTGGGCCCTGCCGGGCCGCCAATGGCGGATTCAACTATCTCCCCGAATATTGTGTCCGCGCCAGTGAAGATCACCCGAATGCCTGCATTTCCCGTCAGCAGCCGAGTGCCTGCAAAGGCCCATGAAGTTTCGCCAGGGAGAGTTGAAGGTTCAAAGGGTTGCTTGAGAACGGGATACGCCTCCCCGGTCAGCGAGGATTCTTCGGCTTGGAGCTGGCTTCCTGAGACAATTATCCCATCGGCAGGAATGGTCTCTCCGGGCGCTACAAACACCAGATCACCGGGAAATATATCCTGCGCGGGGACACTCAAATTTATCCCGCTTCTCAGGACATTTGCGCTCGACGCGAGGATGCTTCGCAATCCCTCGATCGAAGCCTGGGCCCGGCGATGCAGATAGAAGTCCATTCCGAACAACGGCAGGATCGCGAGCAGCAGGATCGCCATGTCGGTGTATTGGCCGATCAGGCCAAATATGCCGCTGGTGGCCACAAGAAACCAGATCATGGGGTCCGCGGCCGTGTCGCGAATGAGCTTGATGAGGGTTCCCGGGGGCTGTTCAGCGATCAGGTTACTTCCGAAATGCAGCCGCGCAGCGTCAACGGCTGCATCGTCGAGCCCGTCAGCCGGAGCCAAGCGGAGCAAGTCCGCGCGATCCTCTGGCAGGGCGCGCTTCATGACCCCGACATCCCCGACCCGCGGATCTTAGCTTCTCACCACAAAGACGGAACACCGTGCATGGCGCACGACATGCAAGGCATGGGCACCGATCAGATAATCCTTTGGGCCGGGCCGATGCGAAGCCAGAACGATCAGGTCGGCTTCAGCGCGATCCGCGAGGTCCACAATACCTCCCGACACTGATCCGCCGCCGACAACCACATTATGCAGAGCATACCCGCAATGGTCGGCAATCTTGTCCAGCCGGATTCGGGCCAATTCGTGCATCTCGCGATAAGCCTGCGGAGACCACTGTGCGTGGATCGCCGCTTCGTTATCGGGAATAACGGTTCCAAGGGTCAGCGATGCATTTGAACTCTGTGCCATGGCGACAGCTGCAGGTAGTGCTTTCAACCACGATGTCGGTTCATCAAGGTCGATCGGTATGAAGACATTCTTGAACATAAGAACCTACCCAGTTGCGTTCGCGAACCCTGAGGGTCTTCTTAGTGCATAGCAACCATTCGGTATCCGGATGAACGAATTCCCTCGCCAAACGACAGCTTCACGCTGCGCATGCTGGATGGCGATGGCTATCAGACCATGACAATTCTCGGGCTCGGCGAGGCCTGATCCTAACTAGGTGCTGAACGATCAATGGCGTGCCAATTGCCCGATGTCCGCTTTGATGATTCTGGGCCAAAAAGACGACAGTCTTCTTCCGGCCCAATAGCGGTCACCAGCATCGTTTCTCGCTTGGCCACTCCCGGCCGAGGAGAACGAAAATGGGATATTCACAATACGATCCAGCGACACAGGGCCGTGCGGCCTGGAATGCTGGAATGTCCGTCGGCACAAAGCGTCCTTTCACTCAGAAGCAGATCTGGGCGATCCGCTTCTTTCTGGATAGGGAGGCACGTCTTAGAGATCGTGCGCTCTTCGACCTAGCGATCGACAGCAAGTTGCGTGGCTGCGATCTGGTCAAGATCAAGATTGGCGACGTGATCGCGGGATCTGATATGCGAACGCGGGCGGCCGGATGAAGGGCTTCCGTCACTGGCGCTGGCACTTGGATGAGATGTATGTGAAGTTGAACGGCGAGATGGTCTACCTGTGGCGCGCGGTTGATCACGAAGGCGAGATCCTCGAGAGCTACATCACGAAAAAGCGGGATAAATCTGCGCCTTTGGTGTTCCTGAAGAAAGCGCTGAAACGGCATGGCAGCGCCGAGCAAATCGTCACCGACGGTCTGCGATCGTACACTGCAGCAATGCGAGAACTGGGGAATCTGGATCGCCGTGAAATGGGCCGCTGGCTGAACAACCGGGCTGAAAACTCGCATCTGCCGTTTCGACGAAGAGAGCGGGCAATGTTGCGATTTCGGCAGATGAAGAGCTTACAGAAATTCGCCTCTGTCCACGCCAATGTCCACAACCACTTTAACCTCGAACGCCATCTCGTTGATCGCCAGACCTACAAGACCCGCCGCTCGGCCGCCCTGGCTGAGTGGCAGAACCTCATGGCCTGAACCGGGGCATGGTTCGGGCGAACTTTGCCAATCGGAGACGAGTTGCGATTGGAATGACACCACCATCCAAGATCATAAACCTGCAATTGGTCGATTTAAGTCCAGATTTCATCGCATCCAAACGCGACGGCGCATGCACAGTTTGCCCAACGGCTATTACCCTTCTCGCGACTTTACCGAAACTCGTCTCAGGCCTTCCCTATTACCGGTGGTCGAAAGTCCAACGTAACCCTATGGTCAGACATGTGAAGGTGGTTTGATGGGCTGTTGAGGCAATGATGAAGAAGGCTCACAAGTACCTGCTTTGGGCCGCTTTGTTTGCGGTTTTCGCGGTCGTTATTTACCTGAATTTCGCACCCCGGGATAAAGAGGTTATGGTGTTGACCGTGGCGGCAGCGCCAGCGGAGCGGGTGCTTGCGGTCAACGGCCGTATACGACCACGCCTCCAGGTCGATATCCGCGCTTCGCTGGGCGGTGAGTTGATTGCCTTGCCTTATGACGTCGGGGACAGGATTACACAGGGAACAATCCTGGCCAGGATCGACGATGCTCCTGAGATTGCGGCTATTACAGAGGCGAATGCCGCCGTTCAGGCGCAACAGGCAGTCCTGGCCCAAGCGCGGCGCGATCTGGAACGGTTCGAGGCGCTCGGCGAATTTGTCAGCCGGAGAGACGTTGAGCAGCGCCGTCTCGCAGTTGAAGAAGGCGCCCGAGAGCTCAATCGTCGCCAGGCCAACGTAAGGCAAGTCAGCGAATTACGCGCCCGGCGTGTCTTGAGAGCCCCGTTTTCAGGAGTGATCCTGGATCGTCCTGTGGATCCTGGGCAGACGGTAAGTCCTGACAGCGTTATCTACCGGCTTGCCGATCTGACCAGTCCCGAGGTCAGCGCGGAAGTTGACGAGATTTATGCAACGGAGATCCGGCCTGGCATGACCGCACTTGTCAGCCTGCCGGGGATGCAGGATGCCATCAGGGGTGAAGTCATACATATCGAACCCCTGGTCGATCCTGCAACTGGCGCCCGCGATGTCCGTATCGCCATCAACAACTCTGGCAACGGCGTTCCCGCGGGCCTCACTGTAACCGTCAATCTCGTGATCGAAGAGCTTGCCCAAGCCATCAGCATACCTCGCCAGATGATCCTTGAGGTCAATGGCAGGCAAGTGGTTCGCTTGGTCGATTCCGGGGGCGTCGTACGCGAGCAGACGATCTCTTTCGTGGACTGGCCGGCTGAACAAGTCATTGTGCTGGATGGGCTTGAGGCTGGAGACCGCATCCTCCTCGATCCCGATGCGGCCCTGCCCGGCGAGGCCGTCAAGGTCGTTGATTAGATGACCCCATATGCTGCCAAGTTGGCACTTCGCCATCTGCTTTCGCATCCGGGACAGACAGCACTGCTGGTCACCGGTGTGGCGCTGGGTGTGACCGTATTCATCTTCATGAGTGCGCTTATCGGTGGTTTAGCATCCCTGCTGACACTGCGCACAGTGGGCAGCATCCCGCACATCGTGCTGGAAAGACCCGACCAGGATCCAGCCATCTTGTCTGATTTGCCAAACGTCCAGGTGATTACGCAAAAGGATCTTAGCCGGAGAGAGCAAATTTCCATCTGGCAGCCGGTGATTCCGATCATCGGCCAGACACGCGGCGTTACGGCTTTTTCGCCACAGATCAGGGGGTCGGCGTTTCTGGAGCGCGGTCAGGCAGTCGCATCCGTTGGGATCATTGGCGTCGAACCGGGCAAGCTATCGTCCATAGCGGATATCGATGGCGCCATCGTCGAAGGGATCAGCAGCTTGCCGCCTGACAGCATTCTCATCGGCAGCCGGTTGGCCAAGGATCTGGGCCTTGTTGTAGGCCAGGTTGTGCGGCTCAGTTCGGATCGGGGCCGCGAACGCAGTTTCAGGATCGGAGGAATCTTTGAACTGGGTATTGCCAGTGCTGATCGGCAAGTCGTCTACATGAATTTCACCGCGGCTAGGGCGCTGTTTGATCTTCCGACCGGAATTTCCAGGATCGAGATCAAGGTTGAACCAGCCATAAACGCGCCGAATATAGCAGACGAACTGAGACGTTCCACGGGGCTAAAGGCGACAGCCTGGACCGAGGACAACGCACAACTGTTTGAAGGTCTTGATGCTCAGGCTCGCACGGGGACCATAATCAAGGCCTTTGCGCTCATCACGATTGTGATCGGAATTGCCAGTGCCATGTTGCTTTCCATAGTTAGACGGCAATCGGAAATCGGCATCATGCGGGCAATGGGGGCAAGCAAGTCACTGGTGGTTTCGATTTTCGTCCTGGAAGGCACGTTGATCGGCTTGGTGGGCGCAATCGCGGGCGCCGTCCTGGCGTGGCTTGCCCTCGCGCCCTTGCCTCCCGTCAGTGAAGTTCAGAGCGGCGGCCTGCCGATCGATCAGGGGCAGGGCGACTTCCTGTTGGCGATAATTCTGACTACCATCGCAGCTGCACTCGCCTCTGTCTTGCCTGCACGGCGAGCAGCCCGGATCGATCCAGTAGAGGCAATCGGATCGTGATTGAGGGCGCCCTTCTTACAGTAAAGGATCTGACCAAGAACTTTGGCGAGGGTGATGCCATGGCCAAAGTACTCAAGGGAATTGACCTCGAGATCAGCCATGGAGAAATTGCGGCTCTCCTTGGCCCATCAGGTTCCGGCAAAAGCACGTTGCTCACCATCCTGGGCACGCTCATGCGCGCAAGCGGCGGGAGCCACGAGATGCTGGGGATCGACCTGATGAATGCCAGTGAGAAGCAGCGTACGGAATTCCGGAGCCGTCATCTTGGCTTCGTCTTCCAGTTCCACCATCTCTTGCCCGATCTGACCGCGCTCGAGAACGTGACGATGCCGGCTGCTTCCGCTGCTGGACGTGAAACCAAGGCAATGCGCGCAAAAGCTACCGAATTGCTGGATGCCGTGGGTCTGGCTGACCGCAGGGATTATCGCCCCGCAGCATTGTCCGGTGGACAACGCCAGCGCGTTGCGGTCGCGAGGTCCTTGATTAACGAGCCTGCACTGGTTCTTGCCGACGAACCAACCGGGAATCTCGATCGCGAGTCAGCCGACAAGGTGATGGTGTTGATCCGCAGGATAAACGAGATGACGAAGACCAGTTTCTTGATCTCCACCCATGACGAAAATATTGCTGCCCAATGCCAGCGCCGTATCGAATTGGTTGATGGAAGAATTGTAGGCCAATGTGCGCTCGTTCACCCCATGGGCGATGCTGATGATGTTCCACGCTAATGGTTGAAGCGGCGTCATCGTTTGTTCGCCTTTCCTTCAAACAGATCGCTGCATCACCTTGCATGACCGATTAGAGGTCGTTAGCTGACAGGCAGGATTGATTGTCGGCTCGGCCAAATGCTGACTGACCGCAATCGGCCCAAAAGCAGTCGATCAATCCTCTGTCTCCCTTGCCCTGCCATTCACTGCGTGACCAGCGAGCACAACTCATACGGGCTTGTCACTGCCAGACGATGGTATGCGCGCCGACGATAGGTCAGCACCGAGGTCTTGGCAATTTGGAGGTCGAGTGCCGTAGCTTCCACGCTCATACCGATCGCGGCGCGAGCGCAGACTTCGCGTTCCCGTTCGGTCAGGCTGGCGAACCGGCGGGCAAAGCGTTCTTCCAACTGCGCCACCGTCAATTGCGGTGCGGTGGTGCGCTGCATGCGATTGTGCGGCAACATTGGCAGGGCAAGCGCAGCCAGCGCGACCAGCGCCTGGAGTTCGCGGTCGCTGAAGCAGCCGTGGGTCTCGTGGCGCGCCACGTTCATGACACGCCACTCGCTGGCGCCGCGTTGGATCACTGAAACCCGCTCGGCAATGCCGGGTTTTTCGAAGAAGATGCGGCGGAAACCGGCCGAGGAAATATCGCCCGGGCGAACCCGCAGCAGGGCCATGTCGTTTTCGGCCGGGGCGGCGCGGTAGGCATCCCACATCGGGTCTATCGGAAGGTAGCGTTCGAGGTAGGCGGGCAGCAGCGCATCGATGCCGGGCTCTACAGAACAGTACTGCAGCGTACTGTGGCTTCTTCCCGTGGTTTCGAACAGGAACACCCGGCGTGCGCCGGCGGTTTGTTCATAAATGCAATCGCGGACGGTGGAGCCGAACTCCTCGGTGCCGATGGTGCCCAGCAATCGCTCGTAAGCCGCGCTGGCAGGATTGCGCCAATCATTGATTTGCCTGATGTCGGCCATAGCGACTCTCTCCCCTCGATCGGCACGTCCCGTGTTCCCCGGGTGCTCTTTCACGCTCGTGGCGCGCATCCTGTCATCTTCAAAGAGGACAGTCAGCGCAGACTGCATCCGCGAGAAGCCGCTTGTCACGTGCAAAAGTGCCGGACCTGCACGGTGTTCGGGCTACGGCAGTCCCGTCCAGGTCACCAGCGCGCAGCGAGGAAAGGGTAGCGGATGCTTCCGGATAAGAAGTTCATTATTACTGCGGCACTGAATGGCGGGATGCAGCACGATCGTGATGGCGCCATCGTCCCCAAGCAGCCTGTCGAGTTGGGCGAGGCGGCGGCGCGTTGCTGGGAAGCGGGTGCTTCTCTGATCCACGTCCACGCCCGCGATGCGGAAGGCCGCAATAGCGGCGATACGGCGATTTATGCCGAGATCATTCGCGAGATCCGGGCGCGCTGTCCGGTGCTGGTCCAGACCACCAACGGCATTGGTGTGCGGCGCGACCCAAAGACCGGCGGGTTCATCTGGCCGAGCGACGAGGAGCGGCTCGGCCTGCTCAACATCGAGCCGCGCCCTGACGTATTCGGAGTGGCTGGCGGATCGGCCGATTTCTATCATCCCGAAGGCGGCTATCACAAGGAAACGCCCTACGTGAACTCGCCCGAATTCCTGCGCTCGACGATCCAGGAAGTCTATGCTCGCGGTTCTGCCCTTGAATACGAAGTGGTCGAAGCCAGCGTGATCCACCGCTTGCTGCGGTACGCCGAGGAAGGGCTGTTCGACCGCCACCGCAGCAATATTTGGCTGCTACACGGCGGCGGCTATGGTGCGGTTCCTGCGATTGCTCGCAACTTGCTGTTCAACATTGAAGAAGGGTTGCGCTATTTCCCGCAGGCGATTTTCGGCATTACGTCGACCGGTCGCGATATGTTCAAGATGATCACGCTGGGCCTGTCGATGCAATGCGACTTGGTGCGGGTCGGGTTCGAGGATAGCATTCACCTGCCCGATGGCAGCGTTGCGCAGGATAATGCGGACATGGTCCAAAAGGCGGCAGAGATCGGCGCACTGTTCGGCATGCGCCCGGCGACGGTGGACGAGGCGCGCGCGCGGTTCGGGATCTGAAGCCTTACCCTTCGGTCATCGATTCCGCGTCGGTTCGGGCGATCCTTTTCGCCACCCAGCCGACGCCGAGTACCGCCAGCGCCGCCAGCACGGCAGGCACGGCGAACAGGCTCATCACCGCGGTTCCCGGCATGCCGTTGGCCAAGGCATAGCCGATCAGGATTGGGGCAATGATCGTTCCCACGCGGCTGACGCTCTTGGTCCAGCCGATGCCGATGGCGCGGACCGGGGCAGGGAAATAGCCTGCCAGGATTACATTGACCCCGCCATAGGCGCCCAGCACGAAGAACCCGCAGATGCCCAGCATTACCAGCAAGGTGGTGGGATTGGTGGTCGCCAGGATCTGCCCGACGAAGGCCAGCAGCAGAGCTGCAATGGTGAGGAAGGTGGTCAGGATCACCGTCGCGCCGAAGCGATCGATCAGCACGCCGACACCCAAAGCAGCAATGATACCGCCAAGCGAAAATGTTGTGATTGCCAGCGAGGCGACCGACTGGTCATGGCCCACTTCGACCAGCAGAGTAGGCAGCCACGAATTCAGGCAATAGCTGATGGTCAGCATGGCGATGAACAGCACCCACAGCATGATCGTGCCCAGCAGCAGGCGCGGGCCAAAGATAGCTAATGGATTGCGCGCCGCGACCCCGGCAATGTCCGACGCTGCGGGTTTCGCGTCCTCTGGCGGGCGCAGCCAGATCCACACGCACGCGGCGGTGACAAGACAGCATGCGCCGACGAAGATCAACGCGCTGCGCCAGCCGTCTTCGCCAAACACAGGCACGGCAAGGCCCGCCAGGGTGGCGCCCCCACCATAACCGGTGAACAGGATCATGGTAATAATCCCGCGCCGAGCGGGCGGCGCGACGGCGGAAACGATGGCTAGGCAGGTGGGCAGAGCTCCTCCCAGGAAGAACCCGGTCAGCAGCCGGATGGCGAACATGGTGTCCCCGTCCTGCACGAAACCCGAAGCCAGTTCGAAGACGCCGAACCCCGCCGAGGTGATCAGCACAACGGCACGATTGCCCAAGCGCGTGGCGAGGACCGGAAAGAGAACCAGCCCGATCGACTGGCCGATCAGGTTGGCCGAAAAGATCGTGCCCAATTGCGGCGGAGTCAGCGCCAGCGCGGCAGCCATCTGCGGTGCAACCGGGCCCAGGATCGAATGCACTAGCCCATCAAGCAGGTAGACGAGCGTGCATATGGTCACGATCGGCCACATGCCCTCGGGGCCGCCGGGAATTGCTGCGGCGTCGCCGCGCGCACTGCTGTAGTTGGCCATGGCTGAGTTATCCTCCCTTGATCGCAGGTGTCGCACCGGACAGCGCGGACGCCTGTCCTCTTGAAAGAGGACAGGGGGCGGAAGCAGGCGCAGTCGATCGTCGTCTTTCTCAGCGAATGTTAGCTATTGCATCTTCTTCGTCTGAAACCGGACCAGCCGCAACCGGCCCAAAAGTTGCCACTGCAAGTGATGACTCTAATGCTCACCTTCGTCAGTAGGGATTCCCGCCGAGCGTGAGAGGATAAGAGCAAGATCCTCAGAGACAGGCAAAGTCTTGAATGGGCTAACATTCGCCCCACCCGTGTTCCCGGTGGGCACCAGCCCCAGGACGGTCTTTGTTGAAGCCCCAATAATCCGCAGAATTTGACCAATTACCTCCCGCGGCTTGCGTTGGCGCAAACCCCACATCAGCATATGCCAATGGACGCGGACGTGGTCCCGGGTCGATGCTTGCGAAAGGACATGGGCACGTTCGAGCCTGTGAAAGGATGCTATGGGACTCGCGTTCAGCCGATAGCCCTGAACGCGCGCCGGGCTCCATCCGCGCGCGACGATTACGGGAACCTCGGTGAGCCCGAGCCGCCGCGCCGCCTCTGTTACCGCTTCGCCGGCGATGATGGTGAAGTCCGCGTCGACCAGAACGGGGACGGCGACACCATGTTCGTCGATGGACGCCATCAGCTTGATGAGCTGCTTTTCGGGATGCTTGCGCGGGTTGGTCTTGTAGTTCTTCAGCTGATCGATCGGAACGTGCTCGATCGGGCCGATCCTGTTCAGCGCTTCAATCTTGCCCGGGAGCGCGCTGGGCCTCGTTCGGGCGCGGGGAGATAGTTTCATGTTGCTTGCCTCTATCGAGGTCAGCAAAGGATTGGGGGCTGGCCAAGGCATCGGCGCAAAGCGGACAACTGGCCAAGCCCGTCGCGCCTTTGCGTGACCGGTTGGTGTTGCCTGTCTGCTTCTGGCAGCGTTTGCTGCCGAGGATGCCTCGAGGTTTGATCCGAATACTTCAGGCGCGCACGCGACGCAAGAAACATTTTAAGGAGGGGATCTATAAATTCGACGTGCGTCACATTTTTTGTCAATAGCATTACAATAGAATGGAGAATGATGATCAATTTCCGCGATTGGTATCCAAATCGTGCGAGGCTTGTTCCGACAATCTAGCCGTTGTTGACATTAAATGTATCGCATCATGCGATTAGACGGAGTTTTCCGGGGCTTTTGCCGCCACTCGCGCCCAGAGATGCCTATTCGTCGAGATGAACGCGACGATCTGAGGCGCAGACGAATAGCCCGGGCGCTTGCGCCGTGGCAGGAATCACTCCAGATGCGGATGAAGTCCAAATCGCGGCAGAAATCAGAACAGGAAGTACCGAAGTGTCTGCGCAATCAATCGACAGCGAAATGCTCATCTCGCTCACCACCGATATTGTCGTTTCACACGTCAGCAACAACCAGGTGGATGCAGATGACATTCCCGTTCTCATCCGGGATGTTCATGCTGCGCTGTCAGGCCTCGGCACCGCGACGGCCGAACCGGTCCGGCCCGAACCTGCGGTCTCCATCCGCTCGTCGGTCAAGCCCGACCACATTGTCTGCCTTGAGGACGGGAAGAAGATGAAGATGCTCAAGCGGCATCTGATGACCAGCTACAACATGACCCCCGATGAATATCGCGCGCGCTGGGGTCTGCCCGCCGACTACCCGATGGTGGCGCCCGACTACGCCGAGAAGCGGCGCGAGCTGGCGAAGAAGATAGGCCTTGGCCGCCAGCCCGGCCAGCGCCGCGGTCGCCCCAAAAAGACCACCTGAGCTGTTCCCCCCACGCCTGCACATGCGGCCGGCGTGATCGCATCTTTCCACATCGATGATCGTGCAATACCCCTGCGCGGATGACGGGCATTGCATCACTTGAACAGCTGCTGGAGATCCTGCGCGGTCAGGGCGTGCGCACGGCTTACGTGAAGCACCTGTCAACCAGACAGGACAACGAGAAGAACCAGATCTATCTGGGTGGCGGGCTCGACGGCGTCACCAACCTTTTTCCTGCGAGGATAGAGGTGCGCTCGCCAAGCGAAAGCCTGACCAAGCGCCGGTCGGCGGCCGGCAGGCCCAAGCTCGAGGCGGTGATCGACTACGGTGCTGTCAGACTAACCGCACTTTGGTTCGTGGCGGCAAAGACCCCCACGTTTAGCCGCAACGTCGCGTATCATAACATGGACTTTTGTAGCTCAAAGCACGAACAAAATGTCAATTAGTTTGCCTGCAGTTCAAGCATAACCAATCTGGGAAGCGCCGGAGCATTAGCTTTGACAGTGCCGTCCGGGCAGTTGACAGCGCAAACAGCGAGGAGCGATTCAAGTAGACGCCCGGCAGGACCCGGAACAGGTTGAATTTTTTGAACCGTCCTCCATATGGAAGTCATGCGTCGTCCCATAACCTTTCATCCTGGCAACAGCACGGCACGAATATCCGGCCCTGGGCCGGGTTGATTTCCGCGAGCCGCACTTGGCTCAGGGCAAAAATTCCCATTCGAGCTGCTGGCACCTTTGAGCGCTGGCGAGGATGGGTTCATCTTGGCTCGCCCCCAACCGGAGGACGAGTTCGTGTCAGAGCCAAATCACCGCTTATCTTTAGCGTACTCCTGCACCGGCCGGTCGCGCTGGGGCACGTCTGCCAAGGGCGCCGACCTGCTTCGCCGCTATCCTCAGCTCAATGAGCATGAACTCGCAGACTTGATCGACATCGTCCAGCGCATGGCTGCGCCTGAAATCGCTCTGGCGATGGTCGACGAAGATCTCGGGCAGCAGTTCAGAGCCTTCTGCAACGACCATCGACCGTGGCTCGGAAGTCCCGCCGGCAGCTATGCCGTGATCGCTGTGCTGATGGTCGGCGTTGTCCTCCTTACTTGGATTACCAGCGCTACCTGACAGCCAGCGGCTTTGGGCCGCGCAGCCCCCATTGGCCAATCGAGCCGTCGGCATGAATTGATGCCCTCAGGAACCGCGTGCCGCCATGTGTCGGGCGAGCCTTTGAAAAACACCGAGGATTCGATGCAACAGAGTATAACCTATGGAAGCAACACGTCGGCGGCGCGATGGGCGCATATCGAGGCGCTGATTGCGGATTACCCCGACATTCCGGTCGGCGATATCGACGACCTGGTGCACTGGTTTGACCAGGAAGCATCGGCCTACGACGTCGCGATGATGGCAAGCAACGAAGCGATCCGGGCCGGTTACAGGAAGTATCGGACCGATCACGTCGACCCCTTCAGAGCCAGCGATTTCATTCGCGCAGGGATCTTCCTGACTGCGATTGCAGCCTGCCTGTTAGCTGTCATCTGGCTCGCGCCGTAACGAGCGACATTCGATTCGCCCCACTCAGCCCCAGCTCTGCAACGGCACCCCTCGACGTTCGCGGGCTAGCGGAGCGACACTTGAGACAAAACATGGAAATCCTCAACTCAGCCGCCAGCATGGCGAGCCAGCTTCTCGAAGGAACGTCGAATACTGCCCGTGTGCAGCAGATGGTCCAGAGATCGCTGACACCCGTGTTTCTGCTCGCAGCGCTGGGCGCCTTTCTTAACGTCATAAACCAACGGCTTACCTGGATAGTCGATCGGGTTCACACTTTGGAAACCGAGACCGACACCGTCTGCTCAAAGGCCCTGCCGCGGTTGCGGCAGAGACGTAAATTCGCGCACATGGCCCTCAATCTCAGCACCGGCGGGGGATTGTTCATCTGCATGGTCGTCGGCCTGACTTTTGTCAGCGCCTTCGTTCGACCTGCGATCGGGAGCGCTGTGGCCCTTTGCTGGATCGCGGCGATGTTGGCGGTATTCGGAGCGCTTGTATCGTTCCTGGTGGAAACCCAGCTGGCGATGAGATCGAGTACCCCTGTCAGTATTGTCCCAAAGTCGCGCGAGCGCCGGCCCGAGAAATAGCCGCTAGCGAGCGCTTATCGGATATCCGACGAAGACCTTCGGCTTGCGCAAAAGCACGTGCGTGTTGATCCGATTGGCTCCGACATCTCCCCCTGCTAGCTCCTCGGTGATCCGGTTCCATTCCGCCAGGTCCGTCGCCACTACCTTCAGCAGGTAATCGAATGCGCCGCTCACGTGCAAGGACTCGACGATCTGCGGCAGCATCGCGACCGCGGCGTCGAACCGCGCGAGGTCAGCCGCAGCGTGGGCCTTCACGGCTCAACGGGATCTCAGCAGTTGCAGCTTTTTATAGGTGAATTCCTCGTCCGTGACGAAGCCGCGGTCTTTCAGCTCCGCCAGCTTTACCAGTTCGTCCACTGCCGATGGCTTCGCCTCGATCGCCGGCCCGGGGTTGCGGACCGACCGACTGCATTCGTTGTCCACCCGGTGGAGGCAGGATTCGACGGCCTTCCGGACTGTCGACTTGTGCACCAGATAGAAGATGATCGGCAGGATCCACCCGATCCAAGTGAAAGCTAGGAGCACGAGGAGAATCCAGAACGAGAACGAGGGGCGATAGTGTACGTCGGCAACAATCAGGACGCCGTCATCTGATTTTCTAACCTCAACGACTGTAGTGTCCTTGCGATTGATGGCACCGAAAGTGGCTTCAATCGATTTGACAACCAGATTGCCATCCTTGTTCAATTTTGCGCTGTCGGCCACCTTCCTGAATTGGATCACGGCGTGATCGAGCACCTCCGCTTCGCTGCGGTCGGTAACAATACGCTGGCTGACTTCAAACTTCATGGCTGCCTCCTGCCCGTAGGGATAACAGCCAATAGATTGCGATCAGGCTAACGGTAATACGGCAGGGAGGGTCGACAGGAAACCTGCCCGATTTGGCTACCGCCGCTGTGGACAGGTTCGAGGAATTGGAACATATAAGGAACCTTCCGCTTGCCTGCAGGGACTCTTCCTGCCATCCCGTCACGGATTGGCCCAGCGCTCTCGCGGGGCTCACAGCGGTGCTGTCAGGCAAACGCTAACTTGTCTCCGCTTGCGGCCGTTCGTCGCATAGAGAGACGAGAATGAACCCCATATCCTTCAAGCGCCACCGGTTTCCGCCCGACACGATCCGACTGGCGGTGTGGCTCTATTTCCGCTTCACGACGAGCCTGCGCGACGTCGAGGAGATGCTCGCCGAACGCGGGATCGACGTCACGTATGAGACCGTTCGATGCTGGGCCAACAAGTTCGGTCCGGCGATCGCCGCCAACATCCGCAGGCGCCGCGGGGCGGCCGATCGCGTCTGGCATCTCGACGAAATGGTCGTGCGCATCAATGGCGTTCGCATGTTCATGTGGCGGGCCGCCGACAAGGAAGGCGAGGTTCTCGACATTCTCGTGCAGAAGCGCAGGAACAAGGCTTCAGCGCTGAAACTCCTCAGGAAACTGCTCAAGAATCAAGGTTACGTGCCGGACGAAATCGTGACCGATGGCCTCGCTTCGTACAAGGCCGCGTTGAAGATTCTGAGTTGCCAGGACCGTCACAAACCCGGTCGGTTGCGCGACAACAACCGGGTGGAAAATTCGCACCTCCCTGAGCGTGTAGCTGCTGCCATGACAGCTTTTGGAGTCATATAGGTTCTGGATCGGCCCGGCCGACCGGGCGGGCCGAAAGGTTTCGGGATTCCGTTGAGCCTTGGTCGCACGACAAGTGCGGCGAGTGTAGCCCCCTTATCGGGTGCAGGAGACATTCCAATCTACGCCTGCTACCGGACCGCCATGAGAAGATTATTGATGGGGGTCGGCAAAGCCGATCTGGCGATTGATTTCGGAACGGCGAATACCCGTGTGGTGACGTCAGGTGGCGGGGTGCTGTTCGACGAGCCATCACTCTGCTGTTTTGCGGGTGACATATCAGGGGGCGAACTCATTGCTGCCGGAACGACGGTCAGATCCATGGTCAACCGGACTTCAGGTATACTGAGGATTGTCAGGCCCCTCCATCGCGGGGTCCTCAGCGATATTGCAGCGGCTCGCGACTATCTGGCTTACGCCGTGCGGTCGAGTGTGGGCCAGCGTCGATTACGATCATTCCGCGCCATCATCGGCGTACCGGCTGACGCGACGGGTGCTGAACGCGGCGCGTTGCTGACGGCGGCAAGGGACGCGGGTCTGGGATCGATTGAATTGGTGGCCGAACCGCTCGCAGCCGCCATTGGTGCTGGGCTTTCGATTGACCGACCGCAGGGTTGCATGATCATCGAGTGCGGTGCGGGTGTCACTGAAGCCGCCATTATATCGCTCGGTGGTATATGCGAAGCTGCATCAATTCGCGGGGGCGGGAATGCCCTTGACGCGGCGATTTCCGATTATCTCCATATCAGGCACAAGTTCCTCGTGGGCGCGAACACGGCAGAGCAGGTCAAATGCGACCTGGTCAGCATCCTGGAGAACGGGATGAGCGCAAGCGTTGAAATTCCGCTTAAGGGACGGAGCTTGGTCACTGGGCTTCCGGGGGCAATGGCCATTTCTGCCTATGAGTTGGTCCCTGTTGTTGAAAAGCAGATTGCCGCGATCGCCGACATGGTCGTCAATCTGCTGGCGCGGATCACCCCGGAATTGAGCCGAGACATTCACGGTTCCGGGATTATCCTAACCGGCGGCAGTGCGGCCATTGGACTGGTCGGCAAGGCTGTTGCAGATGCGACGGGACTGAATGTGTCAGTGGCTGACAAACATTCGCACTGCGTTGCGTTGGGGCTTCAGAGAGCACTTGCGCACTGAATCGAGCAGCGTTGATGCCTGCCTTTGACTTGCTATCAGATAAGGGCCATCAGCGAACAATGTTCAGGTTTGCCAACCAGCAGCGGTATTGCTGCCATGGAAACTCGCTTCTCGTGGGCACCTAGCCCCGGGCAACGACTTCTCGACCGGCGCTGTCCGGGGCAATCATTTCACATTCCAAATTTCCTAGCGCAATTCTTGCGCATTGCACCGCGTGTTCGGTGCCGACGGAGTTTTCCAAATGACTACCAACCGCAAGGGCCGTGCACGGCCGCCCATCCAGATCCGCGAAACCGATGCTGAAAGGATCAGCAATTTTGTGCTCGACAGGAATGAACACATGCCGGGAGTCGCCGACCTGCTTCTCGCAGAGATCAGCCGTGCCAAGCTGGTGGACGATGCCCGCCTCCCTCCAGACGTGGTGGCGATGCAATCTACCGTTACATTTGTCGATGATGCGAGCGGTGTCGAACGGACATTGCAACTGGTCTATCCGCATGATGCAGATATCGAAGCCGGTCGCATCTCCATCATGTCCCTGGTCGGAGCTGGATTACTCGGCTTGCGATCCGGTCAGTCGATCTCCTGGCCCAACCGGGTTGGCGAAGAGCGGCCGTTGCGTATCATCGAGGTCACGCAGGGATGAAACTACGATCTTGTCGCTGAACCCGCTCTTCCGTTCGGCGCGGATGCGCGAACTGTCGCCTAGGGAAACACGGGTTGGACTCGCGATCAGACCAGCGGGCCGGAACCAGTCGTTTCGGCCCGCCAGGAAGTGCGTCGATACGTCGCAATTATTTCGCGCTTGCCCGAAGAGACCGGACGATCGCCCAGTAAGCGTCGCCCCAGGCTGCCACCATGCCAGCGGTGCTTTTTCCTCCGAGCACATCCTTCATCACCGCGCCGAGGCCATCTCCGAAGGTGGAGTAGTTGTTAGATGTGATGCCCACCAGTGCATGACGACGAGCGGTCTCGGCGATCTCATGTGCCGGGACACCTTCGGGTCGAGCCGAGGTATGATCGAGCAGCATGTCAAAGAGCATTGGGGTTATGTCAGCGGAATTCCAGCGCGCAAGATAGCGTCTCATTGCATTGGACAGGTGTTGGCGGTGGCCTTGCAGCAACTGCCTGGACTGAGTGATGGTTGCGAGCGTCGTGTCGCTAAGTACGATATTCACAGTTCCTCCTCCCTTCGCAAAAGGCGAAGGCGGTCATTTTGTTGAATTTGTCGGAGATCGGTTCGTGCAGCTCGGTGCCCGTCTAATCAGGCCCCGATCATAACAGCGCTGGCAAGCCCAAGGATCAGGACCGTGAGCGCAATGGCACCGACCCGTTCCGAAAGGGACGGGCCGAGTTTTCCCCCATGATCGGTTTGGAACGCATCCAGCTTTTCGGCCAAGTGTTCGTCAGCGGCCAGTATACCAAAATCAAGAAGGGGAAACCTTTTGAAGGCGCCGATCAGGTCCGCCAGCTCTTGGTCGCTAATATTTGGATAGCGCTCCAGGAGATTGAGAGCCTGTTGTGCGCCTTCTGAAAGGCCGTGTGAACGAGAATGCGGCATGCTTGCCATCGGACTTCCTTGCATAGCAAAACAAGCGCCCCGAAGGGAGCAGAGCCTCTCACGCAGAGAGGGGCTTGGCCTGGCATCGAAAGATTTGGTGTATTTGGACGAAAAGGTCCGGGGCACTCTGATGCCACTCTCACCGGACGAACGCTGGCGATGCGCGCGTCCGGCTAAGTGCCGATCATCAAAAGCTGGGGCTCACGCAGCCGGATAGGACACTGGACTTCCATTAAGCTGATGTGGGGCTTTGCGAACGTGTTTTCAACGGCGTCCTCAGCCACCGTCGCTAGGCGGCGGCTTGCGATAAACCGGCAGCTCGCCGACACCCTTCAGCGTAACGATCTGCGGGGCAAGGAAGGCATCCTTGCGGCGGGTGCGCAAGAACGTGCTTTCGGAAACCGCCAGGCCGTTTGGTTCCGCCTAGCCAACCACCTGCCCACCTTGCTCGCTCCGCAAGCCCTGAGCGTCAAAAAGCAGCGGGTTTGCAGACAACTGGCCCGAATTGACGTCGATCCAATAGCGGATGGAAAAAGCCTGCTATGCTTGCTGCTCGCCATCAGGAGCCTGAGCCATGCCGCAGATGATGAGAGCCGCCATTTTTGCAGAACCCAACCGCATCGTGCTCGATGACAAGCCGGTGCCGGACGTGGGTCCGCTCGACGCGCTGATCAGGATTACCACGACCACGATCTGCGGCACCGACGTGCATATCCTGAAAGGCGAATACCCGGTCGCCAGGGGCCTGACCGTGGGTCACGAACCGGTCGGGATCATCGAGAAGCTGGGATCGGCGGTGCAGGGCTATCGCGAGGGCCAGCGGGTGATTGCCGGGGCCATCACGCCCAGCGGCCACAGTGCCGCCTGCCTGTGCGGCCAGCATTCGCAGGACGGCGCGGGCACAAAGCACGGCTTCAAGGCGATGGGCGGCTGGCGCTTCGGCAACACGATTGACGGCGCCCAGGCCGAATATCTGCTGGTGCCCGACGCCATGACCAACCTCGCGCCGATACCCGACGGACTGACGGACGAGCAGGTGCTGATGTGCCCCGATATCATGTCGACCGGCTTTTCGGGTGCAGAACGCGGCAAGGTGCGGATCGGCGACACGGTGGCGGTCTTTGCGCAAGGCCCTATCGGCCTGTGCGCCACTGCCGGTGCAAGGCTGATGGGCGCGACCACGATCATCGCGGTCGATTCCATCCCGGCCCGCATGGAGATCGCGCGGGCGATGGGGGCTGACCACGTGGTTGATTTCTCCAAGTGTGATCCGGTGGCCGAGATCATGCGACTGACCGACGGGAGAGGCGTCGATGTCGCGATCGAGGCGCTGGGCCTCCAGCAGACGTTCAGCTCAGCGTTGCGCGTCTTGCGCCCCGGCGGCACGCTGTCGTCGCTGGGTGTCTATTCGGGCGACCTGTCGATCCCGCTCGATGCCTTTGCCGCCGGCCTGGGCGACCACACCATTGTCACCACCCTGTGTCCCGGTGGCAAGGAGAGGATGGGCCGGCTGATGGACGTGATCGCCTCGCAGCGGCTCGATACCCGCCCGCTGGTGACGCACCGGTTCAAGCTCGACGACATCGAGGCTGCCTATGACCTGTTCGCCAACCAGCGCGATGGCGTGCTGAAGATCGCCCTGACTCCATGAACGGATCTGTCAGACTAAAATTACCTGACCTGTGGATGGGTGTTAGCTGTGGGAATGGGCAAGGCGATTATCCAAGACTGGCGGCTTGAAGTTCAGCCCGTCAAGCTGAAAGGGCAGCCTGCCTTCATGTGGAAGGCGGTGGGTGCAGATGGAGAATTGCTCGATTTCTAAAGCACCCCAACACGTGACGAAGCTGCCGCCCGGCAGTTTTTCGAGCAGTCGTTGAAAGATTCATGGCCAAAAACAGGAATCCGTTCCGGTACTTCAACTCGTCGCCGGAAGTGATCCGCGCAGCAGTAATGCTGTACATCCGCTACCCGCTGTCACTCCGCAACGTTGAAGATCTGCTTTCGGGGTATGGGATCGACATTTGCCATGAGACGGTGAGGTTCTGGTGGAACCGCTTCGGACCGATGTTCGCCGCGGAAATTCGCAGACGACGCGTGAGCCGGGTGTCTGGCTTCCGTCACTGGCGCTGGCACCTGGACGAGATGTACGTGAAGCTCAATGGCGAAATGGTCTACCTGTGGCGCACCGTCGATCGCGAGGGCGAGATCCTCGAGAGCTACATCACAAAAAAGCGGGATAGATCTGCGGCTTTGGTGTTCCTGAAGAAGGCGCTAAAGCGCCATGGCCGGGCTGAGGAAATAGTCACCGACGGTCTGCGATCGTACCCCGCAGCGATGCGCGAGCTGGGCAATCTGGACCGACGCGAGATGGGCCGCTGGTTGAATAATCGGGCCGAGAATTCACACCTTCCATTCCGACGAAGAGAGCGGGCAATGTTGCGGTTCCGACAGATGAAGTCGCTACAGAAATTCGCTTCGGTCCACGCCAACATCCATAACCACTTCAATCTCGAACGTCATCTCGTTGATCGCCAGACTTACAAGACCCGCCGCTCGGCCGCACTGGCCGAGTGGCAGAACCTCATGGCCTGAACTGACGCTGGGAGAGGGCGAACTTCGCCAATCGGAGACAAGTTGCGATTGGACTGACACCACCGCCACCCAGTCTGTCTCTGACCAAGCCACGCGCGGTAAAACGCCGTTTGTCGCGCGGTTCCGCGCGGTTTGCCCCTGCCGGTCATGTCAAAGCTGCTGCACCTGCTGGAAATCCGGGGCAGTCAGGGCAGGGCGAGGTCATGCCACGTCCTCGCAAACCGGCCAGCCCATTCCGCTAGTTCAACTCTTCGCCCGAGATCATCCGCCTGGTTGTGATGATGTACGTCCGGTTTCCGTTGCGCTTGCGGAACGTTGAATATCTGCTGTTCGAGCGGGCGATCGACATCTGCCACGAAGCCGTGCGTTTGTGGCGGAGCCGCTTCGGTCCGATGTTCGCAGCCGACATCCGGCGGCAACGGGTGAGCCGGATGAAGGGCTTCCGGCAGTGGATGTGGCACCTCGACGAGGGGTTCGTGAAGATCATTGGCAAGCGGCGCCATCTCGTCGATCGACAGACGTACAAGCTTCGCCGCTCGGCTGCTCTGGCCGGGTCATTCAAGCCACTGGCCTTGTCGGCGCACGACGTGGCTAGTGACCGCTGCCGGTGGCAAGATGTACAGTGATTCCTGCCTGACCCAGCATCGCCCGGGTCGCATCGTCCAGACCTTGGTCGGTGATGATCGTATCGATCTGCTCCAGCGGGCAGACGATTGCGCCGGACGAACTGTTGAACTTGCTGGAATCGACTAGCAGGATCAGATGTTCGGCACGTTCGATCAGCCGTCGCTGGCTGGCGACCAGTACTGCATCGTGTTGCATGATCCCGTACTTGCTGACTGATGCTGCCCCCATGAACAGCTTGCTGGCAAAGAACTGCGGCATGCTCTCCTCGCCGCCCGGTGCCAGGATGATGTTTTGTTCCCGAAACACGGCACCCGAAGGCACCAGGATGCCGGTGTCTTCCTGCGGCAGCAAGGCGTTGACGATGTGAAGCGAATTGGTCAGCACCTGCAAGCGCTTGCCAGCCAGGTGGTCGCACATCTGGTAAGTGGTGGTGCCACCGTCGATGATCACCCCTTCGCCTGGTTCGCAAAGCGCGGCGGCCGCCTTGCCGATGGCACGCTTGGCCGACAGGTTGTGCGCCAGAGACTTGTCGAACGGCGTGCCTTTGAGTGACAGCACAAGGCCCGCGTCATCGCTTTCGACGACTGCCCGCGCGCCGCCGTGGACCCGGCTGATCCGGCCTTCGCTCTCCAGCCGGGCGAGATCGCGCCGGATGGTGGCAGGGGAAGCGCCAAGACTTGCCTCGAGGTCGCGGTAGGACACGAAGCCGGTCGGGCTCAATGCGGCCAGAATTACCTCCTCGCGTTCGCTTGCGTGCATGTCAGCCTGACACCTGTTCCCGCTGGATTTGCTCCAGCGACTTGCCCTCGTTGCGCGGTGCCCAGAAGGCCCCGATTAGCCCGCTCATGGCAAGGAAGCCCACAAGAATCCATGCCAGAGTGGTAAACCCTGTGGCTGTCAGTGCCGGAACGAAGAAGCTGAAGAAGCCAAGGGCGATCCGCACCACGGCAAAGCAGAGACCCTGTGCCGTGGCCCGCAGCGCCGTGGGAAACATCTCGGCGCTCCACAACTGGAAAAAGCTTTGCGCCCCGAACCCGCCGCCCAGCTGGAGCAGGAAGACATACAGCAGCGCGACAATTACGGTGAGGTCGAACAGGGCCAGCAAAGACATGCCCACCACCTGGATCCCGGCGCTGGCAATGAACAGGTGGCGCTGGTTTACCCGGTCGGCAAACCGCATGAAGATGAAGTAGATCGAAGCCATGCCGATAGCAAAGCTGACTGCCTGGATCGCGACGCTGCCGGCCTGATCGGTTGTCCCCAGCGTGGTCAGGATATAGGGGAAGAAGAACCCGTTGGTTCCGGCCCACAAGTTCCAGAATCCGTACATGCCGACCAGGCCCAGGATCGACGTGAGGTAGCGGCCCTTGAACAGGGAAGAGACTGCGGGGCGCTTGAAATCTTCCTGCTGGGTTTCTTCCCACCGGCGGCTCTCGCGCATCTTGCGGCGCAGCAGCATCAGGCCAAGCGATATGATCATCAGATGGGCAAACACGATCCGGGCGCCCAGGATGCCAAGGTCGGTCAGCGCCAGGCTCATCAGCAGCACCACAACCGGGCCAAGATACCACAGCACTTGCGCCACGCCCGAATGCTTGCCGCGGCGGGTGTCGGGCGCTTCCTCCGCGATCAGCGACCAGCTGGCGGGAATGTCGGCCCCGACCGCGAGACCCACGATCAGGAATCCGACAACGATCATCCACGGTGCCACAGCAAAGACCAGCATTGCCATGCCTGCCGCATAAACCAGCATGTCATATTGGTAGATGCGCTTGCGGCCCAGCTTGTCGCACAGCCAGCCGCCGACCAGCGCGCCAAGCCCGGCGCCGATGGCATTGGGGCCAAACGCGGCGATCAGGCCGACGAAATCGTTCGAGAGCTCGTATTGCTCCCGCCACAGCGCCAGCGCCGCCGCGCCCGCCACGATCGAGCCGGCATCGATATAGTTGGCCAGGCCCGCCAGGATGGTGTTCTTCCAGTTGTCCTTCTCTGGCAATGTTGTGCCGGCTGTGTCTGTGTTGATCATGGTGCGGGATCCCCTCCGGATTGTCGTAGTCTTATCCTGTGTCATGCGCCGGCTGCGACCCGCGTGCGCCATAAGGCGCGGTAGCTGCCAAAATCTTCGCTGAGCGGCACGACGGGCGCGAGTTCGCCACGTGGTACAAGCTCCGGGTCGATCAGGCGCAAAGCTCCGAAGCTCACATCGGTGCCGGCATCGGTGGTGTAAACCAGAGTCCCGGGTCGCAGCGTGGCCAAGGCGCGGACGAAGACCGTCGCCTGGGCGAAACGGCCCTCGACCAGCAGACGCTCGCGCGCGCCAATGACGTCGAGCATCGTGTCAGTGATGAGTGCGGCATAAAGGCAGGCTGCTGTTCGCTGTGCAGGCCCGTCTGCCGGACGATTCATCCAACCTCCGAGTCGATCCGGAAAGGGTCCGGTGCCTGGCATCAGCGTAGGCAGGACCATCGACTTCATGTCGAGCACGCTGCCGATGGTTGACAGCAGGAGTGGCTGGTCAGCCGCGATGTCGACGCGTTGGCTGTCGTCCTCGGTCAGTAACTCGAGTTCGCGGCCGCCCATGAACCGCGCCGAGAGAACCGGCCGACCGAACGGATCGACATTGACAAGGCAATCACGCGCTTCTGGCACGGAGGCGAGGTCGAAGGCCTCTTGCTCCAGCCGCATGGCGACAAACCATGTGCCAGTGGACAGGGCCGTCGCTTCGCGCCCGGCTATTCCTGCAAAGCCGCGCGCAGCCAGCAGGGCAGCATTGGAATCGTGCAGGCCTGCCAGCACTTTGACTCTGGGGGAAAGGCCGGTCTGAGCTGCGATGCCGGGCCGAAGAGTGCCGACAATCTCGCCTGCGAAGGCTATCGGCGCGAACCGTTGGGACCAACCTGAGCTGTCGGCCAGTGCCGAAAATTCACCAGTTGTGGGGTTCCACAGGTCAGAATGGCACCCGAGACTGGTGACCTCGCTGCGCGCCTCTCCAGACAGCCACCATGCCCAATATTGGGCCCAAGGCAACAACGTGGCGCGCTCCATTTCATGTGGATAGTATTCATCGAGCGAGTGCAGCTGGGCGCCCGTGTTCAACCCTTGGGGCAGGGGCGGCGATCCGGTAACGGCAAACGGATCGCGCCGCCTTCGGTATTGCGACAGCAGGTCCGGCGGGAGGTCCTGTTCGTAGTCGAGCGGCAGGATAACCAGCGCATCGCCGCAAACGGCGGCCACGCCTGCGCCGTGCGCGACCGGGATGATATACTCGACATCCGGGCCACCCAGGCGCGCCAAGGCAGCAAGCAGGAAATCAGCGATGCCAACCGCATCGAGCCGGCGCAGGCCATCCACTTCGACCAAAGCATTGGCGCGGGTGAGGCGGTCAATCATCCGGCCATCGCGCGACCACAGGCTGACCTTGGTTATGGTCTTCCCGATATCCACGACGAGGGCGAATCCGTGCGACACTCTCTACTCCCGGATGCGCCGTTCCGCGCAATTATGATTGATCGTTAGCGAAAATGATTGCTTATGAAAAGAGCCGATGTTATCCGATTCTCCTGTCATGACCCAGCAATCGACCCTGACCGATCACGCCATTCCCTTTGCCCTCCCGCAAGGGCGCTGGGATCAGGCCCATGCCGCCCGGCTGAGCGAGGCGGAACTGCTGCTCTACCGATCCAACCTGCTCGGATCAGACCTGACCGTAACCAATTTCGGAGGCGGGAACACTTCGGCCAAGATCATTGAGCGCGATCCACTGACTGACGCGCCAGTGAAAGTCCTGTGGGTCAAGGGATCGGGCGGTGACATCGGTTCAATGAAGCTCGATGGCTTCGCGACCCTGTATCAGGAAAAGCTGTTGGCGCTCGAAAGCCATTATGCGGGGCCGGATGACGACGACAAGATGGTTGGCTTCCTGCCGCATTGCACTTTCAACTTGAACGGCCGTGCGGCCAGCATCGATACCCCGCTGCACTCGCTGCTGCCGTTCGCCCACGTCGACCACGTGCACCCCGATGCAATCATCGCCCTGGCCGCCAGCAGCGAAGGCGAGGCGGCCACTAAGGCAATCTGGGGCGACGAGATCGGCTGGCTCCCCTGGAAGCGCCCGGGCTTTACCCTCGGCGTGATGATCCGTGACTTCGCTCGTGCCAATCCGCAGGCGAAAGGGGCGATGCTGGCAGGGCACGGTATCATCTGTTGGGCCGATACTTCGCGTGGCTGTTACGAACAGACTGTGCGCCTGATCGCCCAGGCGGCTGAATACCTGAACAACAAGCTTGCCGGGAAACCGGCCTTTGGCGGCACGGTCAGCTTTCCCTCTTTTGACCGCATCGCCACCGCGTCGCGCCTGATGCCGCGTCTGCGCAGCCTGATGACGGGAGAACGCCGCAAGGTCGGCCATTTCGCGTCTGACGCCGAGACGCTGGAATTCGTCAATTCGGCAGACCTTGCAAGGCTCGCCGCACTGGGCACGTCGTGCCCCGATCACTTCCTGCGCACCAAGATTGCCCCGCTGGTGCTCGACCCCGCGCGACTTGATGACGAGGCCTATCTGGCAGAGCAGCTGACCAAATATCGCTCGCTCTATGCTGCCTACTACAGCCGCTGCAAACGCGCCAACTCACCCGCCATGCGTGATGCCAACCCGGTGGTCGTGCTGGTGCCGGGCGTGGGTCGCATGACCTTCGCTGCCGACAAGGCCACCGCACGGATTGCCGGCGAATTCTACCTCAACGCCATCAACGTTATGCGCGGGGCCGAGGCCATTGGCGACTACATCGCGCTGGACGAGCAGGAAGCTTTCGACATCGAATACTGGCTGCTGGAAGAAGCCAAGCTGCAGCGGATGCCTGCACCCAAACCGCTAGCGGGTCGGATCGCGCTCGTCACCGGCGGCGCGGGCGGGATCGGTGCGGCGACGGCGGCGCGGCTGCTCAAGGATGGGGCCTGCGTGATGCTGGCTGACCGCGACGGTGCGGCTGTGGAGCAGGTGCGCGCGGGCTTCGCGGGTCAGTTCGGCAAGGACGTTGTGCGCGCCGTCACCTGCGACGTGACCGACGAGGCGCAGGTTGCCGCCGCCTTTACCGCCTGTGCGCGTGAATTCGGCGGGCTCGACATCCTCGTCGCCAACGCCGGGATCGCCTCCAGCGCGGCGATCGAGGACACCACGGTCGACCTGTGGAACCGCAATTTCGACGTGCTGGCGCAAGGCTATTTCCTCACCGCCAAGCATGCCTGGCCGCTGCTCAAGGGCATGGCCGCGCAAGGCGGTGCCAGTATAGTGTTCATCGGCAGCAAGAACGCGGTCGCGGCGGCCAAGAACGCCTCTGCCTATGCCAGCGCGAAGGCAGCAGCCAACCACCTGGCCCGGTGTCTGGCGCTGGAAGGGGCCGATCACGGCATCCGCGTGAATGTGGTCAATCCTGACGCCGTCATCCGTGGCAGCCGCATCTGGGATGGCGAATGGCGTCAGGAACGTGCCGGAGCGCACGGGATAGACGCGGGTTCCGAGCTGGAGGAACACTATCGCCTGCGCTCGATGTTGAAGCGCGATGTACTGCCCGAAGATGTCGCCGAAGCCGCCTGTTGGCTCGCTAGCGATGCATCGGCCAAATCGACTGGTAACATGATCAACGTGGATGCAGGCAACGCACAAGCCTTCTCAAGATAAGGCTGTGTGACGAGGGTTTGAGGAGCCGAATAATGCGAATGGCGAAATTGCTGGCAGCTGGTCTTGCCCTTCTGGCGTCACCGCTGGCCGCGCAATCCGGCGTGCCCACCCCTACGGCCGCCGAAGCTCCTGCTGAACCGGGTGCCCTGCCGCTCTACGGCGCCAGCAATCCCGGCGATCCGGCGACTGAAAACTGGGGCCGGATGGGGCCGAGCAGTTATTTCCTGCGCAATGTCACTTATCCCACGCTCACCCCGTTCCTGCCCGATCCGGCAATTGCCACCGGTGCGGCGGTGGTCGTGGCGCCGGGCGGGGCGTTCATGGGTCTGGCGATGAGCCATGAAGGCTGGGACGTGGCGCGCGCGCTCAACGCCCGCGGGATCGCCGCCTTCGTGCTGAAGTACCGCTTGCTGCCAACCCCCGCCGACGAGGCAGAGGCAATGGCGTTCATCGGTCGGACGATGGCCGAAGCAGCCAGCAGCAATGCCAACCAGCCGCCGCGCATTGGCAATCCGCAGACGACCGAGGACGGCCTTGCCGCGCTGGCGCTGGTGCGCGCCCATGCAGGCCAATGGGGCGTGGATCCTGCGCGCATTGGCATGATCGGCTTTTCCGCTGGGGCGATGACATCACTCAATACCGCCCTTGCAGCTGGTGCGGGCCAAGGTCCGGCCTTCCTGGGGTACATCTATGGCCCGCAGGATGTTCCGCCTGCCATACCCGCGCAGGCTCCGGCACTGTTCGATGCCATTGCGCTTGATGATCCGTTGTTCCCGGCCAGGGGCTTTCCCATCGTCGGGGCCTGGCAGGAAGCTGGCCATGCGGTAGAGCTGCATGCTTACCAAGGTGGCGGACACGGCTTCGGCCTTGGCCTAGCGGGCACCACCTCCACGGGCGTGCTCGATCAATTCGTGTTGTGGCTGGCGGCCGAAGGCTTTCTTGCTCCCGAGATCGCGCAATGACCTTGCCAATTTCACTTGACCTGATCGCAGACCACAACGCCGCCGCGCGCCCTGCGCTGGAAGACGATTTTGCTGCGCTGGGCCGCAAGCTGGAACGGCGCGGGGTCGAAATCGAGGACATCAAGGACCGTGCAAAAGCATGGTCAGTCGCCGTGCCCAGTTGGGGCGCAGGGCGGGGCGGCACACGGTTTGCCAAGTTCCCGTTGGCGGGAGAGCCGACCAATATTCACGAGAAGCTGGAAGACTGCGCCGTCATCCAGCAACTGGGCCGAACCACGCCGCGCGTGTCGCCGCATTTCCCGTGGGATTGCGTTGCCGATTACGGGGCCCTGCGCGCGGAAGCGGCCAGCCTTGGTCTCGGTTTCGATGCGGTCAATTCCAACACTTTCCAGGACCGGCCAGACCAGCCGCACTCCTATGCCACCGGGTCGCTGTCCAGCACTGTCGCGGCGACCCGTGCGCAGGCCGTGCAGCACAATATTGATTGCATCGAGATCGGTCGCCAGCTTGGCTCCACCGCTCTGACGGTGTGGGTGGGAGACGGCACCAACTTCCCCGGCCAGCAGGATCTGGGCCGCAGTTTTGACCGCTATCTGGACGCCGCTGCCGAAGTTTATGCGGCTTTGCCCGAAGGCTGGCGCATGATGCTGGAGCACAAGATGTTCGAGCCGGCGTTCTACTCGTCAGTCATTGCCGACTGGGGCAGCTCACTGATGGCGGCGATGGAACTGGGCGACAAGTGCCAGTGCCTGGTCGATCTGGGCCATCACGCACCCAACGCCAATATCGAGCAGATCGTGGCCCGGCTGCATCGGGCAGGCAAGCTGGGCGGGTTCCATTTCAACGACAGCAAGTACGGTGACGATGATCTGGATTCCGGCTCGATCAATCCGCACCAGCTTTTCCTGGTGTTCAACGAACTGGCCGAGGCCGAAGCCTCGCCACGTGCGGGCTTCGACCCGGCCTACATGATCGACCAGTCGCACAACGTGACCGACCCGATCGAATCCATGCTGTCGAGCGCCGAGGCCATTGCCGGCTGCCACGCCCGCGCAGCGCTGGTCGATCGCGCGGCGCTTCATGCAGCGCAGGAAGCCAATGACGTGATGCTCGCCTTCCGCACGCTGCGCGCTGCTTATGAAACCGATGTCGGACCGATCTTGGCCATGGCGCGGATGGAGCAAGGCGGAGCGATCGACTGGCTCGGCACTTATCGCGCCAGCCAATACCGGCAGCGCAAGGCCCAGCACCGCAAGCCCGTAGGGTTGGGCGCAGGGATCGTTTAAAGCCGCACTAGACGGTAAGGGGAGAGTAGATGAGCAGGTTGGCCAAGTCCGGGCTGTTGTCCGTCGTATCCGCGCTGGCGCTGGCCGGCTGCGCCACGACCGGGGTTGCCCCGCAGACGTCACCGCAAGCTGCGTCCGATCCCTTGCTGGAAGGCTTCGAGACCCCGCCAATGTCCGCCCGCCCGCGCACCTGGTGGCACTGGATGAACGGCAATGTTACGCAAGCCGGGATCGCGGCCGATCTTGCATGGCTGTCGTCAGTGGGCATGGGCGGAGTGCAAACCTTTGATGCCGCGCTCGACACCCCGCAGATCGTTGATGAGCGGCTGGTCTATATGACGCCGGGCTGGCGCGAGGCGTTTGCCTTTGCCGATGCCGAAGCCGAGCGTTACGGGCTGGAACTGGCGATTGCAGCGTCGCCCGGCTGGTCGGAAACCGGCGGACCTTGGGTTGCGCCAGAAGATGGAATGAAAAAGCTTGTCTGGGGCGAAACGCTGCTGGCCGGGGGAACCCGTTTCGTCGGCTCGCTAGTTGCTCCGCCCGGCGTAACCGGGCCTTACCAGACCGCCATTTTCCGCGAGGAAATGGGGGGATTGCTCGATGAGGCTGCTCACTTTGCGGCAAGCGGCAGGGTGGCAGTGCTGGCCGTGCCGGTCACCGCCGCGCCCCTGCCGACACCCGTGTTCACCCTGGCAGATGGCTCGGCGCTCGATGCAGGTGTGCTGGGCGATGCCGATATCGAAAGCGGGGTTCGCATCCCACTTGCCGCCGATCTGTCGGGTGAAATGCGCGCCACTTTTGCCCATGCCCAGACCGTGCGGTCGATGCAGGTCTTTTTCCCCGGCCTGAAGTTGCCATTCCGCGGCGTGCCGGTTGCTCCCGTGCTGGAAGCGCGGATCGACGGGGCCTGGCAATTGGTAAGTGACGTTCCGCTTAGCGCCGTGCCGACTACCGTATCGTTCGCGCCAGTAACCGCGCGCGATTTTCGTCTTCGCATCGTGGCCGCTCCACCTGTCAACTTGTCCGATCTGGCCGGAGCGCCGGGCGCGCTGGAAATCGACATCTTTGCGCTTGGCGACATGTCCAGCGTGGCGCTGACCGCCGCCACCTTTTCGGCCGAGGCACGGACCAACCGGGTCGAAGAAAAGGCCGGGTTCCAGACCGTGCTCGATTACCACGCGATTACCGGCGCGGGCGACGATCCCACGTTTGCACCTGAAGATGTGATCGACCTGACGGGCCGTGTCGGCGCCGACGGCACGCTTGACTGGACTCCGCCGGCCGGGCGCGACTGGCGCGTGCTGAGCTTTGGCTGGTCGTTGACCGGTAAGGTCAACCACCCTGCGCCGCCTGAAGCAACCGGGCTGGAAGTTGACAAGTTCGATGCCGAGGCGGTGCGGGCCTATCTCGAAACCTATCTGGCCATGTACGACCAGACCGGCGCCAGCGGGATCGACGCGATCCTGACTGACAGCATCGAAGTGGGCCTGGCCAACTGGACTCCGCGCATGGAGGCCGAATTCGCCGCACGGCGCGGCTATGCCCTGCGCCCGTGGCTGCCCGCCTTGACCGGCGTGGTGATCGGTTCTGCCGCCCAGACCGAAGCATTCCTGTACGATTGGCGCGATACTTTGGGCGAACTGGTCGCCGATGCCCACTATGCCACTGTGGCTCAGGTCGCCCACGAGAACGACCTTGTCGTGTATGGCGAGGCGCTGGAGGACAGGCGGCCGCTGCTGGGTGATGACCTGGCCATGCGCAGCCACGCCGATGTGCCGATGGCAGCCTTGTGGGCATGGCAGGATGGCATGAGCGCGCGCCCCACTTTCCTTGGCGACATGCGCGGTGCGGCATCGGTGGCGCATGTCTATGGCCGGCCCTTTGTCGCTGCGGAAAGCATGACCTCGGCCAATTCGCCGTGGGCTTTTGCCCCGCGCGACCTGCGGCGCATTATCGATCTGGAATTTGCCAACGGCATCAATCGCCCCGTGATCCATACCTCTGTCCACCAGCCAAGTGACACGCTGCAACCGGGCCTGTCGCTGCTGATCTTCGGCCAGTATTTCAACCGGCACGAGACTTGGGCGGGCATGGCGCGGCCGTGGATCGATTACCTCAGCCGCAGTTCCTACCTGCTGCAACAAGGCACTTTCCATGCCGATATCGCCCTGTTCATGGGCGAGGAAGCGCCGCTGACGGCGCAATATGCCAGCGGGACACCAGCGGGCCTGCCGCGCGAATATGCGTATGATTTCGTCAATGCCGACATGTTGAGCGATGCCTTGGGGGTTGATCAGGGAATGATCGTTTCAACCGGTGGCACCCGCTACCGTGCGTTGCAACTTGGCGGATCCAGCCGCCTGATGACGCTGCCGACCTTGCGCCGCGTGGCGCAGATGGCCGCGCAGGGCGCCACCATCATTGGCCAGCGCCCGGAAGGTTCGCCATCGCTGGCCGACGATCCGGCAGAATTCACCCGGCTGGCCAATGCCACCTGGGCCCTGCCAAACGTGATCGCCCGGCAGGATGCTGAAGCGGTGCTGGCCAGTCTTGGCCTTGTGCCCGATTTTTCCTACTCCGGCGCATCCGCTGGTGCAGAGGTTCTTTTCGTCCATCGGCGGCTGGCCGATGGCAGCGAAATCTATTTCATCAACAACCGTTCGGCCCTGCCGCAGCAGATCGAGGCACGGTTCCGCACCACCGGCCTCGCACCTGAGCTGTGGGATGCGGTCACGGGTACCGCGCGGCCGCTAAGCTATCGATTTGACGGCGAGCAGACTGTGGTTCCCCTTGAACTGGCTGCGGAAGATTGCCGGTTCGTGATTTTCCGGCAGCCAACCCAGGCGGCATCGCGCATCGTGCCCCCACCGGTCGAGAACGTGGCGACCACCCTGGGTGGCCAATGGTCAGTCTCATTCCAGCCGGGGCGTGGCGCGCCAGCTTCGATCGAGCTGGCCGGTTTGATGCCCCTTAATGAACATGACAACTTCGGGGTTCGCCACTTCTCGGGGGTCGCGACCTGGTCAACCAGTTTTGAGCTGCCGCAAGTGCCATCGGGCGCAATGTGGCTGGACCTTGGAACGGTCGGCGATGTGGCCGAAGTACTGGTCAACGGACAGTCCGCCGGCATCACCTGGCTGGCCCCGGATCGGGTCGAAATCGGGTCACTGGTGCGGCCCGGAATCAACTCCCTTGAAGTCCGCGTGGCCAATCTTTGGGTCAACCGCCTGATCGGTGATCGGCAGGAGGGCGCAGAACCTGTCACATTTACCGCTGCACCCACCTATCGACCGGATGCACCCTTGCGTCCTGCTGGGTTGATAGGACCGGTTTCCATCATAATAAGCAATTGAAATATAATGATTTAATGTAGCGATTTGGTCAATAGTCAGCTATACAGAATGACGGTTTTACAGCGCGGGCAAACTGCATCAGCCAGCCACCAACGAATAGCTTGCGGCGATCCACCAGTCAGGGGCGGATCACACACGAGATTTTGGGAGGGAATGCGATGCGTAGAACTGCAAACTTGATGGCGTCGTCGGCGCTGGCGCTGGTGGCGCTGGCCATCGTGATGCCGGGCACCGTTGCGGCACAGGATGCCACCACAGCCGAAGCGGAGGATGACTCTGGCGTGATCCTGGTCACGGCCCGCAAACGCGAGGAGAACCTCGTGGAGGTTCCCCTGGCGATCACCGTTGCCACGCGCGAGCAGCTGGCACGTGACCAGATCTATAACGTCAACGACCTGCAGCGCGTCGCTCCGGCGCTGGAAATCAGCCAGACCTCGGGCGGCGAAACCAATGGCGGCGGTCGCCTGCGCGGCCTGGGTACGGGCGTGTTCAACCCTTCGGTGGCATCGTCGGTTGCGCTGGTGATTGATCAGGTGCCGGTGGGCAACCTCAATTTCCCGCTGCTGTACGATATGGCGCAGGTCGAAGTGCTGCGCGGGCCGCAGGGCACCCTGTTTGGCCAGGGCGCATCGGCGGGCGTGCTGAATATCACTACCCGCGCGCCTGAATTCGACGCCGTATCCCTGAACGGCAGCGTGGACTTTGCCGACAAGGGCACCGCCGGATCGGAAGTGGGCGAACTGGTGTTCAACGCCGGGGTCAACTTGCCGATCAGCGATAGCGCGGCCTTCCGCCTGGCTGGCCAGTGGAAGCGCGAGACCGGCCTGCAGCGCAGCGCCACGACCGGCGAAGACAACCGGATAACCGATTTCGCCATGCGCGGCCGGCTGCGGCTGGAGCCCAGCGATACTGTCTCGATCAACCTGAGCGTGGAATCGGGCAAGGAGCGTAGCGACGGGCAGACCTTCTTTGCTATCGCCATTGCGCCAAATTCGACCACGCCGTTCGGCCCTCCCGGCGGCACGCTAGGCGGGGTTTCGACCGGCGCCTACCTCAATCCCACGGGTTGCGCATTGCCGGTGATCGACGAGCGCGCCGAATGGTATTGCGAGGACGCGCCGACTTACATGACGCTGGAAGCCACCAGCCTTTCGGCAGTGATCGATATGGAACTAAGCGACACGCTTAGCCTGACCTCGGTCAGCGGTTATCGCGATCGCGTGTTCAAGCAGGCCAGCCGCGATTTCTCGCGCATCACCGGTGCCCCGGCCGCGCGGCAGGAGCGGACGCAGGAAAACTCGCACGGGTTCAGCCAGGAACTGCGCCTGACCTATGCGGGTGACGGCATCGATCTGGTGGGCGGCGCCTATTACACTGATTTCGGCTTCAACCGCGATCCGATCGGGCTGGTGCCGTTGGGGTATGGGATCAATACCCCCGGCAATCGCGTCGGCTTTTCCGTCTGTGCGTTCAGCGGTGCGTTTTGCCCCGTGCCGACCAGCTTTACCGATGAAGACACCGAAAACCGCACGATGGCGCTGTTCACCGATGCGACCTTTGCCCTGACCGACAAGGTCGATCTGTTCGGTGGTCTGCGATATGACGATTACCGAAATATCACAGAGGTGCAGATTTTCCGCACCACTGCAGGAGCGCTGCAGACCCGGCTGACCAAGGACACCAACGTATCGGGTCGCATCGGCATCAGCTTCATGCCCAATCCTGATTTCAACCTGTTCGGTTCCTACTCGCGCGGATACAAGCCGCCCGCAGTTGGCACCAACGCGGCGGGCACCTTGTTCGAACTGGCACCGGAAACCACCGACGCATTCGAACTGGGCGTGAAGTATGACCTCAGCGGCCTGCAGTTGAGCGCCAATGCGTTCTACAGCGAACTGGCCAATTTCCAGAGCCAGACCAGCGTGTTCGTGGGCACGGCACTGATTTCGCAGCCGCTTAACATCCCGCAGGTTACGTCCAAGGGTATCGAATTCAACGCCTTTGGCGAGGTTGCTCCGGGCCTGAACATCAATGCCGGTTACCAGTACAACGACATCACCTTCCCTGCCGGCTATGTGGGCGATGATGGCGGCAATCTGGGCGGAACCCAGTTCCTCAATGCGCCCAAGCACAAGTTCACCCTTTCGGGCGACTATGGCTTCCCGGTGAGCAACGACATGGAGTTCTTCCTGAACGCCAACGTGGTTTACAAGAGCAGCGTCCTGCTCGCCTCGCGCGCTGACCCCCGGTACCGTTATCCGGCGCATGAAATCATCAATGGGGGCTTCGGCATCCGCGATGCAGATGGTGGCTGGACGGCCAGCGTGTTCGTGCGCAACCTGACCAAGGAACGCGAGCCGACCGCTTACCTCGCCAACACATTCGCCGGGCAGACCGACGGCGGCATTCGCGCCTGGCCGGTGGCTGGCCTGACGGCGCGCGTCGTGGGTGTCCGTCTGGGCTTCGAATACTAGGACAAGCCCGGGCTTTCGTGCCCTGGGGTCACCATGGAGAGGCAGGTGAACGCAACAGCGTCCCTGCCTCTCTGCACTTTGCCTGATTGCCTGGAGAGCTTGCCGTGATCGATCGTCGCACCATCCTTACCGGGGCTGCTGCTGCAGCAGCGCTGACGGCGGCCCCGTCCTTGGCCCAGTCACTGGCCCAATCACCCCGTCGGCGCATGTTCCCCGATGGCTTCATCTGGGGTGCGGCCACGGCGGGCCATCAGGTGGAGGGCAATGACACTGCTTCGGACACCTGGTTGCTGGGAACGGTCAGCCCGACCGTGTTCCGCGAACCGGTGCGTGATGCGGCCAACAGTTTCAATCTTTGGCCGGTCGATCTGGACCTGAGTGTGGCCATGGGTCTCGATGCCTATCGTTTCAGTGTCGAGTGGTCGCGGATCGAACCCGAACGCGGCCTGGTTTCGCAAGCCATGCTTGATCACTACAAGCGTATGATTGAAGGCTGCCACCAGCGCGGATTGAAGCCGATCGTCACGCTCAGCCACTTTACCGCCCCGCGCTGGTTTGCCGCCGCCGGTGGCTGGACGGCGGCCGATGCGCCTGATCTGTTCGCCGCCCAGTGCGAGCGCGTGATCCGCGCCATGGGCGACGGCATCGATCATGCCGTGACCTTCAACGAACCCAACCTTTTCCGGCTGATCGAAGGCATTCTGCCGCCCGAAATCCATGCACTGGAGCGTGCCACACTGGATGCGGCGGGTGCGGCCACCGGCTCTGCCCATTTCGTGGCGGGCAATGTCGTACGGCCCGAGGATGGCGCTGCCATCGAAGCCAACATGATGATCGGCCACGTCCGCGCGCGCGAAGCGATCAAGGCGGTTCGTGGTGATTTGCCGGTCGGCCTCTCGCTGGCCATCATCGACGAGCAGGCGCTGCCGGGCGGAGAGGCCCGGCGCGATGCAACGCGGGCGCAGTTGTATGATCCGTGGCTGGCCGTGGCCCGCGATGACGATTTTGTTGGCGTGCAGAATTACGAACGGCGCATCTGGGGCACCGATGGCCGGGTTCCCGCGCCCGAGAGCGCCCCGCGCGGCCAGACGGGGCAGGAAATCGACGCTCTCTCGCTCGCCAACACGGTGCGCTATGCTCATGGCCGCGCGCAAGTGCCGGTCATGGTCACCGAACACGGCGTAAATACCGAGGACGATGCCTTGCGCGCCTGGCTGATCCCCGAAGCCCTGCGTGGCTTGCGCGATGTGATGGCCGAGGGGATTCCCGTTACCGGCTATTGCCATTGGTCACTGATCGACAACTTCGAGTGGATCTTTGGCTATGGTCCCAAGCTGGGCCTGCACAGCGTCGACCCTGTCACGTTCCGTCGCACGCCCAAGCTGAGCGCGGTGGTCTACGAAGGAATTGTCCGGGCCAACGGGGTCTAGCCCGCCAGTTCGGCATCCTCGCGCTTGACCACTTTGTGCGCCTCCTCTGTCGCGCCCTGCTTCCAATAGCTGGAGATGTACAGCCGCTCTGGTCCGAGCCCGCGCTGCCCGCGCAGGTATTCGCGCAGCGCGCGCATCGCGGAAAACTCACACGCCACCCAGGCATAAACACCGTCACCGCCGGGATCCTGTGCAGCCAGCGCTTGCGCCAAGGCTTGCGGATCGGTGCCGGGCGCAGGGTTGACAATGTAATCCAGCGAGACCCCCACGGGACGCGCGAGATATTGCCGATCGTCTGCGGAATTCACCTCGATCACCACCACGCCTCGGGCATCTGCCGGTAGGGCCGCAAGGTTGACGGCAATCGCGGGCAGCGCGGTCATATCCCCGGCCACCAGGTAGAAGCCACGCCCGCCGGGAAGCGGCTTTGCTGGCCCCGGACCGCCTACTGCGATGGTTTCACCTGGTTGGGCGGCCAGCGCCCAGGCTGTTGCAGGCCCGTGCTCACCCGTACCGTCCTGATGAAGGGCAAAGTCCACATCGATCGCGTCGGGTGTCTGGTGGCGTACGGTATAGGTTCTGACGACCGGGCGCGCACCGGCTTGCGCGCCCGCCAGCATCAGCTTGACATAGCCACCTTCGGCGCCGGCCGGGAAATCAGCCAGTCCCGGCCCGCCCAGTCGCACACGGAGCATGTTGGGCGAGATCTGCTGCTTTGCCATGACTTGCAGCACACGCGGCGGCGGGCGATGTGGCGGGGCCATCAGCTCTTGGTCTTTCCGCCGAGCGTCTCGGCAAACCAGTCAGCAATGTAATCGATGGCGAAAGCGTGGTTGTCTGCCCCGACATGCTCGACACCGCCTTCACGCGGGGTAAACCATTTCAACTCCCTGCGCGGCGAATTGACCAACTGATCGTAAGTCTGGTTGGCGTAGTCCGGCGAAATCTGCCGGTCGGCCACACCGTGGGTGACGAGGAAGGGCACCGTGATCCTGTCCATGTGGCCGTTCAGATCCATGTCCTTGGTCTTGGCGAGGAAATCGTCCATGTCGCTGGCGCCGAACACCCAGAACACGTGCTGCCAGTAATGCGGCACGGGGTTCTCGCCTTCGCGCTTCATGCGCTTGTATTGTACTTCGTGCCAATTGTGGTTGGCACCCCAGGCGGCGCCGCTGGCGAAACGCGGCTCGTATGCGACGGCACGCGGCGCAAAGTGACCGCCCAGCGAAATGCCCGTCATGCCGATTGCATCGTTCTTCACGCAGTCCTGCGCTTCCAGCCAGTCGACCCACTTCGACGCCCACCTTTCGGCATAAGGCGTGGCGGGCAGATTGTGCAGCCGCAGCGCATCGCCCGTTCCCGGCTGGTCTATGCAAAGGGTGTGGATGCCGCGCTTGGCCAGGGCATAGGGCAGGCCGCCCATCCACAGCATCTCCTTCATGCTGTCGAGCCCGTTACAATAGACCACGCATGGCGCCGGACCATCCACCGGCGCGCGATGGAACAGGCCGGAGATTTCCTTGCCTTCATACGGGATCGTCACATGGGTGACCGGGTCGCCCGCCAGTTGCACCCCGCGCAGGAAATTGCCGACCGCCTTCTGGTAGGTTTCCATCCGGCCGGGCGAACCGTGCGCCTGCATCCGCTCGCCGGTCTGGTAGTAGATCGCAGTGCGCTTCAGCTTGTTGCCGGCGGAAAATTCGCGGCCCTTGGCCAGGTCTTCCTCGGCCAGTTCGGACAGCTTGTCGGCCATCTTGACCCATTCGGCCATGAAGTCCTGCGTATTGGCATCCTCGCCTGCTTCGGCCTTGGCCATCAGTGGCTTGATGATGTCCACGATCTCGCCGATCTTGCCGCCGTTCTCGAGCGCGATCGAAACGCCCAGGTTCCAGACGTAATTGGGGAAGGGCTCGAACAAGGCCATCTGCTTAAACTCCTGAAGGCTGGAACAGGCCGGCATCGGCCTCGGCGCGGGGCATGGTTTGCGGGCCGCCGGTGCCGGTGCCCCACTGGTCCATGATGTCGGGGGCGGGGGCGAAGGTGCGTGCTTCCCACGTGTCGAAATCGACCTCTTCCAGCTCGGCGGTGTATTCCACCGTGAAGCCTGCCGGGGTGACGAAATAGCTGAAGGTGTTGTCGCCAGCCGTATGGCGCCCGGGGCCCCAGACGGTGTCGAACCCTTCGCGGCGCAGGCGCTTCAGCCCACGCATCATCTCGTTCAGGTCGGGCATGTCATAGGCCACGTGGTTGAGGCACGGCGGGCCGGGGAGGAAAGCGATCCGGTGGTGGGCGGTGTTGCAGCGGATCAGGCTCATGAAATCGCCGATCCAGTCGGACAGGCGGAAGCCCAGCACATCGATGAACCACTGGGTGATTTCCTTGTGCTGCGGGGAATGGAACACGACATGGCTGATCTTGGCCGGAATTGCCTCGCGCTGTTCGAGCAGTCGGGCGGTACCGCGCGCCACCTCGGCAGAGATCTCCATCTCGATGCCATCGGGATTGAAGAAGCGGAAGCCATAGCCGCCGCCGAACGTGGCCAGCTCGCGCGGAGTAAAGATGATCCGGCAGCCGGAGGCAGCCACCTTGTCATGCAAGGCATCGACATCGGCGCGGCTGTCTGCGGCCAATGCCACCACGTCCACCCGCTTGATGTCCGATTGGCGTAGCCGTACGACATACAATTCATCGTGTCCGTGCGTGGCGAAGTAGACGAGGCCGTTCTCGTCGCGCACTTCCTTCAGCTGCCACACCTCGCGGTAGAACGCGCGTTCTGCCGCCAGGTCGGGAACGGCATAGCCGACATAGCGGATATCGGTGACTCGGCTCATGGATGATCCTTGATCGGCGCGGCTGGGGCGGTTGCCCACTGCGGCAATGGTTGAACAGGCGTGCCACAAGGCCAGTCGCGCGGACAGTCCGGCGGCAAACGCCCTCTGGCACAGGCTTCTAGCTGCATCGGAGTCTGCGCTTAACCCGAGCCTTTGGATGGCAACCTATAGATTTGGTCCATTCCTCGTGGCTCGCCATCGTCTGATCCATCCACCAAACCGCAACGACCCTAGCGAGGCTTTCTGATTGCCCGCTAACTCGCCGGGGCGGATGAAACCGGAATGAGGAATCCGCAGCAAGCGGACGGGAGACAAGATGACTGACGATCGCCAGCCGGGCTTCATGACCGGCGTATCCCTGCTGGTGTCGATCACCTTGTCAGTCATGGCGATCGTGCTGCTCGCGCCGATCCTGCCGTTACTGTTGGTCGAATTCAGCCAGGTGCCCAATCATGAATATTGGGTACCCATGATCCTGACGGTTCCCGCGTTGTGCGTGGCGATCTTTTCGCCGCTGGCGGGAATGCTGGGCGATGCCTTTGGGCGCCGAAAGCTGCTGCTGTGGTCATTTGTGGCCTATGCCGCGCTTGGTGTGATGCCGGTGTTCCTTACCGACCTGACCGCCATAATCGCCAGCCGCATCGGCGTGGGCATTTCCGAAGCCATGATCATGGTCCTGTCGACCACGCTGATCGGTGACTACTTCAAGGGCGCGGCGCGCGACAAGTGGCTGGCGGCACAGACCGCCGTGGCATCCCTGTCGGCGCTGGTGTTCTTCAACCTGGGCGGACAACTTGGCCAGTTCGGCTGGCGCGCGCCGTTCTGGGTCTATCTCTCGGCGCTGGTCATGCTGGCTCTGGTCATGGCCTTCACCTGGGAGCCAAAGGGCGAGAGCACGCAGCCCAGAGAACCGGAGAAGACCTCATCCAGCTGGCAGGGTTTTCCGTGGGCGCGCATGGCGGCCATCATCGGCATCACCATTTATGGCAGCGTGCTGTTCTATACCGTGCAGATTCAGGCTCCCAACGGCCTGACCGCGTTGGGCTGGTCTGATCCGGCCAAGACCGGCTTCTGGACCTCGGTGGCCTCGATCGGGGTGGTGCTGGGCACTTATGTGTTCTCGCGGGTAGTGCAATGGCCGGTTAAGCAACTTCTGCTGTGCGAGTTTGCGCTGCTGGCATCAGGCTTTGCAATCATGGGCAGTGCCGCCTCGCCCACACAGTTCCTGATCGGCTGTTTCATCAACCAGCTGGGTGCCGGTCTGCTCCTGCCAACCTTGCTGGTGTGGGCGATGTCGATCCTGCCCTTTGCCATTCGCAGCCGCGGTGCGGGGATGTGGACGGGGGCCTTTACCTTTGGCCAGTTTCTCAGCCCGATCGTGGTGACGCTTTTCGATCAGCAACTGGGCGGGCTGATCCCTGCCTTCATGGCGATGAGCGGGATGGCGGCCTTTGGCCTGGTGCTAGCCACTTTGGGCAAGTTCCGGCGTGGAGTTGACGCTCCGGTCATGGAGCCAGCCCATGGCTGACCGGCTGGCGGGAAAACTGGCGGTGGTTACCGGCGCGGCCAGCGGCATCGGCAAGGGCTGCGCGGACATGTTCCGCGCCGAAGGGGCCGAGGTCATCTCGATTGATCTGGATGAAGGCGATCTCGTCTGCGACCTGACCGACGAACACGAGGTAGGCGCGCGGTTTCGCTGGATTGTCTGCGAATACGGGCGGATCGACGTGCTGGTGAATGCCGCCGCGTTTGCTGTGTTCGGCTGGATCGAGCAGCTCTCCTACGCTGACTGGAAGCGCACGCTGACCGGTGAACTGGACATCGTGTTCCTGCCCACCCGTGCTGCCTGGCCGGGATTGAAAGCGAGCGGAGCGGCCAGCGTGATAAACTTCGCATCGGCCAACGCCGCCCACGCGCTGGAAGGTTCGCCCGCACTGGCACATTGTGCCGGCAAGGGCGGGGTGCTGGCCATGACCCGGCAACTGGCGATGGAAGGCGCGACCCACAACATTCGCGCCAACACGATCAGCCCCGGTTTCATCCGCACCGCAGCGACCGAGCGCCATCTTGCCACCGACCCGGCACTGGAGCGGCAGGTGCTGGCCAAGAACATGCTCAAGCGGCTGGGCGAGCCAGTCGACATCGCGCATTGCGCCACCTGGCTGGCGAGCGATGAGGCGCGCTATGTCACCGGTGCGGATATTGCGGTGGATGCCGGAGCGACCGCGTGGTGAGGTTCGCAGTGATCCTGGGTGCTATGCTGCTGGCGGGTTGCCAGACGGCAGGAGGAACGGAACGAACCGGCGGTTCTGCGATGGAAGCGGGCTTGTTGCAGCGCCACGATTTCAGCCTGGCCGACACCCCGAACAAGCGAACCGCACTGGCCTATCTGTACACTGCGTGGAACGAAGGCCGACTGCGCGAGGCGCGGCTGACCTATTGGCAGCGTGGGTCGTTTCCCGAACTTGAGGCGGGCGGTGCGCCGTCTGCCCCACCGGGCCCAACCCCGCGTTATACCGTTCACCGGATAGTGGAGGAGGGTGACCTGGTGGTCGTCCAGGCCTTCGTGCAGGGCATGGGCGTGGGGGAGCAGTTCACCACCGTCTTCGGCACGCCGGGCGGGATCAAGATCGGTGACGCGGTGGTGGAAATCTTCCGCTTTGACGAGAACGGCCTGATCGCGGAAAAGTGGGACACGATCGAGCCGCTGTCCGAAGCGACCTACGATTTTCGCTGAGTTCAGCTGCCGTCGGTTACCAGTGTCCCGCCATCGACCACCAGCGTCTGCCCGGTAACGAACCCACCCGCCTTGCTGGCGAGGAACACCGCAGCGCCTGCCACTTCCTCTACCGTGCCGGGGCGGCGCAGCGGCGTCATCTGCATCCGCCGGGCCATGAAGCCCGGATCTTCCAGCAACGGCTTGGCCAGGTCGGTGGCGATGAAGCCGGGCGCGATGGCATTGGCGCGAACGCCTTTGGGCCCCCATTCCACCGCCAGGTTGCGCGCCAGTTGGGATACTCCCGCCTTGGCCAGCGCATAAGCGTTGATCGCGCCATTCCCGCGCAGGGCAGACAGGCTGGAGATGAGGATGATCGAGCCATTATCGCCCTTGGCGATATGCGGCAGCGCAAGGTTGGCCAGTACCACCTGACTACGCAGGTTGATGGCCATTACGCGCGCGTAATCGTCCATCTTGATGCCGGAAAATGGACCGTGTTTGCCGGTGATGCCGGCATTGCACACCAGCACGTCTATGCCGCCAAGCGCCCTGAGGGTGCCCACCACCAGTTTCTCCAGTGCCAGATCGTCCGCCACATCGCAACAGATGCCGGGTTGGCCCAGTTCAGCTGACGTGCGCACAGTATCCTCTGCATTCTCGCTCGATATCATCACCTTGGCACCTGCCGCGATCATCGCTTCGGCAATTGCACGGCCGATCCCGCGAGTGGAACCGGTGACGATGGCCCGCTTTCCGGACAGGTCAAACAGCGCGCTCACGCGGCCTTTGCCTTGGCATCCATGCAATCGAGCAAAGGCCGACGCGACAGGAAAAGCAGCACGAAGGTTACCGCCATGGCCGCTGTCGTCACCAGTTGCATGGCATCGCCCAGCCGGTCCTCACCGAACACGAATTCGCTCAGCCAACCAACCAGCGCCGGTCCCAGGGCAAAGCCGATGATGCTGATCGAAAAGATGAACAAGGCCGAGATGCGGCTGCGCAATTGCGGCGGGGCGATCTGCTGGCCGACGGTATTGTTGATGGCGTTGAACGGCGCGATGCTGGCGGCAAAGACGAACAGCAGAGGATAGAACGCTGCGGTGCTGTCAGCCTCGAATGCCAGCCACGACAGCGGCACAGCCAGCGCCACCGGGAACAGCCCGACGCGGATCGGCGCATCCAGCATGCCGCGCGCGGCGAACCAGTCCACCACGATGGCGTACAGTCCCTGACCAAGGAACGCGGTAATCAGCATGATCGCGCCCAGCATCGATCCTGCCGCAGCAGGCGAGACGCCCAGCGAGCGTTGCAGATATTCAGGCACCCAGCCGGTGATCGTTCCCGATGCCATCGCCGAAATGCCCGAGGCCAGCAGCATCAGCCCCATCAGCTTGCGATTGTCCTTGAGGAACGGGATGACGCTGATGGCGGGACCTGCCGGAGAGTTGGCGGCGGCGCGGCGCTGTTCGTCGGGATCGGTCAGGAAAGGGATCAGGAACAGGGCCAGCAAGCCGGGCAGGCCGATCAGGATGAAGGCGACGCGCCATGGTGCCATTTCGCCCAGCAGCGGCAGCCCCTCAAAGGCGCCCATCGTGCCCGCGCCAAGTATGGCCCCCGCCGCCGCCACGCCCACCGCCGGGCCAACCTGGAAACCGATCCCTTGCAGTGCCAGCGGTTTCGACAACCGTTCACGTGGGAAACTCGCCCCGATGATGCCGTGTGAACAAGGGCCGATCCCGGCTTCTCCTGCACCCATGATCATGCGGGTGATGAACAGGCTGAGGAAGCCCACGGTGAACCCGCAGGCAACCGTCGCCAGCGACCAGATGAACAGGCACACGGCCAGCACCCGGCGGCGGCTGAACCGGTCTGCAGCAATCCCTATCGGCAGCAGAAACAGCACATAGAACAGCGTGAATGACAGGCCGATCAGCAGGCTCGCTTGAAAGTCCCCGATGCCGAAATCCTGTTTGATCGGGCCGATCAGCATCGAGATCGCCATGCGGTCGGCCAGCGCGATGGCGGTCAGCACGAAGATGATGACGGTCGATAGCCACGCCTTGCCAGCTGGCGGATAGCCGCCTCCGGTATCGTTCATCACCCTCTCCCCTTGCGCGTGTTGCGCTTATGGTATGCGATGACCCTGGTAGCGGTCATCGACCTGTTCCGGCTTGTATTCGTCCAGCGGCTGGCCCTGGTGCAGATAGGCCGGTGCTTCGATCAGGATAAAGGCGATGCGGCAGATCCGGTCGCTGGTATTGCGCCACAAATGGTTGGTGCCGCGCTGGATGATCACGCCGTGCTTGCCGACGGTTTTCTTGCGGCCGTCTTCCAGTTCCAGCTCTACCTCACCTTCGAGGACGATCCCGTAATCGATCGAGTTGGTGCGGTGGAACGGGCTTTCTCCGCCCTTTAGCATGTCCACGATGCGAAAGGCACTTCCGCCCTTCAGCGTGGTGCCGACATCGCGCGTACGTCCGTCAGTCTCGTCGTTGTTGTCTGCCGGGACCGTCTCGGTGGTCCACAGCAGCAGGAAGTTGGCATCGCCGGTGGGCACCGGCTGCGGCTCCTTTACGTCCTCCGAAACGAAACAGGCGCGGCCTTCTGCATTGTGACCTGTGACAACGCGCTGGATCGGGGGCAGGGCAGGATCGCTCACGGCCGCACTACCTTCTGATCGATTGCGCCAAACGGGGTGGCTCCATCTGCGGTGCGCGCTTCCATCCGCACGGTATCGCCGTACTTCATGAAATCCGTGATCGGCGCGCCGGTATCGACGATCTCGATCCCGCGCCGCTCGGCAATGCACGATGAGCCGACTTCGCGGTAATTCTCGTTCGAGACCGTGCCCGAACCGATCACTGTGCCCGCCACCAGCTCGCGCGTCCGTGCGGCGTGAGCGACCAGCGCATCGAAGCCGTGGCCCATGGCCTTGCCGTGGGCATTGCCAAACTGCTGGCCGTTCCAGTGGACGGTGAGGTTCATGTTGGGCTGGTTGTCAGCCCACGCATCGCCCAGTTCATCGGGAGTGACGGCAAAGGGCGCCATCGAGCACGGTGGCTTGGCCTGGATCCAGCCGAAGCCGGTCTTCATTTCCGGCCCGGCCAGGGTGCGTAACGACCAGTCGTTGAGCTGAGCCACCAGCTTGATATGGCGCGGCGCATCGGCAGCGTTGGTGCCCATCGGCACCTTGTCGGTCAGGATGGCGAATTCGCCTTCGAAATCGATGCCGAGGCTTTCATCGGCCATCACCACGTCCTCGGTCGGGCCGTAGAACTTGCTGGATACGCCCTGGTACATCAGCGGCCATGGCACCGGCGCCTTGTCGATCCCGATCACCTTGTCCATCAGCGCGCCGTGGCTGGCATAGACCGATCCATCGAGCCACTGCCAAGCGCGCGGCAGCGGGGCGCGCAGGGTGGCTTCGGCCAGTGGCAAGTCGAAATCCTGGACTGCGCGCAGAGCCGGTTCCGCCGCATCCCAATCTTCCAGCGCCTGTTGCAGCGTTTCCACCGGGGCCAGCGCGTAATACGTGGCATCGGGAGCCACGATCACCAGCCTTCCATCAGCTGTGCCATTGTCGATAGTCGCCAGCCGCATGGGCAATCCTCTCCTCAGCGCAAGTCTCGTTAATGCAGGCCTATGGCGGCCATCATGCGCCGACAACGGGTTTGGGTCGATAGCTAGCCATCCACGAATTGCATTGGTCGCCAGACACAGCAGCAGGCAATGGCCGAGGCAGATCAGTTTCGGATGCAGGAGAAGTCGCAAGATGGCCATCTGGCTCAAGCGCGGTGCCACGGCCCAGGCCAAGGCCGACAGTGACCGCAAGGTGCGCGACATTGTAGAGGCCGCCCTGGCAGACATCGAGGCGCGCGGCGACGTGGCCTTGCGCGAGATGTCGAACAGGTTCGATGGCTGGGACCGTGACGATTACCGGCTCAGCCAGGCCGAGATCGACGCCTGCGTGAACAGCCTGACCCCGCAAGAGCGCAAGGACATCGAATTTGCCCAGACGCAGGTGCGCAACTTCGCGCAGATACAGCGCGCCAGCATGACCGATGTCGAGGTGGAAACGCTGCCGGGCGTGGTGCTGGGCCACAAGAACATCCCGCTGGGTAGTGCAGGGTGTTATGTGCCCGGCGGCAAGTATCCGCTGCTGGCTTCGGCGCACATGTCGGTCATCACCGCCAAGGTGGCCGGCGTGGGGCGGGTGATCACGTGTGCTCCACCGTTCAACGGCCAGCCGGCGCGGGCCATCGTCGCGGCGCAAGCCATGGCCGGGGCCGATGCGATCTATGCGCTGGGCGGTATCCAGGCGGTGGGCGCCATGGCGATTGGGACGCAGAGCATCGATCCGGTCGATATCCTTGTGGGCCCGGGCAATGCCTATGTGGCCGAAGCCAAGCGCCAGTTGTTCGGCCGCGTGGGGATTGACCTGTTTGCCGGTCCGACCGAAACGCTGATCATCGCCGACGAGATTGGTTGTGATCCCGAAATCGCTGCCACAGACATTCTCGGCCAGGTCGAGCACGGCCCGGATTCGCCCGGCGTGCTGCTGACCAACAGCGAGAAGTTTGCCCGCGCAACGATGGCTGAAATCGAGCGGCTGCTCGAAATCCTCCCCACAGCCGATCATGCCCGCAAGGCGTGGGACACGTTCGGCGAAGTGATCGTGGCCGACAGCTATGAGGAAATGGTCGCCATTGCCGACGAGATCGCCAGCGAGCATGTGCAGGTGATGACGGTGGATCCCGACTATTTCCTCGCCAACATGCGCAATTACGGGGCGCTTTTCCTGGGAAACCGCACCAATGTGTCGTTCGGGGATAAGGTCATTGGCACCAACCACACGCTGCCGACGAAGAAGGCGGCGAGATATACCGGCGGGCTGTGGGTCGGCAAGTTCCTGAAGACCTGCACCTATCAGCGCGTGTTGACCGACGAGGCGAGCGCGCTGGTGGGCGAATATTGCAGCCGATTGTGCGCCCTGGAAGGCTTTGCCGGCCATGGCGAGCAGGCAAACATCCGCGTGCGCCGCTTCGGCGGCCGCAACGTGCCTTATGCCGGGCAGGTTGAGCCGAGCGAACTGACGCGGGCCTGATTGGATGACCGCCCTGCCGCAGACCCCTTCGTTCCGCCTGGACGGCCGCCGCGCGTTGGTGACCGGCGCTGGGCGGGGGATCGGGCTGGCGATGGCAGCGGCGCTGGCGCAGGTGGGCGCAGAGGTCACTCTGGTGGCGCGTTCGGCTGCTGAAATCGAGGCGGGCGCAGAAGCAATCCGCGAGGCAGGCGGCAAGGCCAGTTCGGCGGTGCTCGACGTGTCCGATCTTGCTGCGGTGGCGGCGTTTTTCGCCCAGGCTGAACCGTTCCACGTGCTGGTCAACAACGCCGGCACCAATCGGCCCAAGCCCATGTGGGACGTGACCGAAGCCGACTATGACGCGGTGCTCGATCTCAACGTCAAAAGCGCGTTCTTTGTTGCGCAGGCCTGCGCCCGGCGGATGATCGAGAGCGGAACCAAGGGCTCGCTGATCCATGTTGGCAGCCAGATGGGCCATGTTGGCGGCCCCAACCGCAGCCTCTATTGTGCCAGCAAATGGGCGCTGGAAGGCATGAGCAAGAGCTTCGCGCTGGACCTTGCACCGCACGGAATCCGGTCCAACACTATCGCGCCCACCTTCATCGAGACGCCGCTGACAAAACCCTATTTCGAGGACGCCGGGTTCAAGGCCAGCGTCCTTGCCAAGATCAAGCTGGGACGGCTCGGCACCGTGGAAGACCTGATGGGGGCAGTGGTGTTCCTCGCCTCCGACGCCTCGTCGCTGATGACCGGGACAAGCATGATCATCGATGGCGGCTGGACCGCTGAATGACCGACTGTCCGATCCTTGCTCTCGATCCCTTCCACGAAGGCTTTCTGGCCGATCCCTACGCGCATCACGATGCATTGCGCCAAGCCGGACCGGTGGTCTGGCTAGAGAAATACCACTGCTATGCCATGGCGCGCTTTGCTGATGTCCAGCCTGCCTTGAAAGATTGGGAAACGTTCATTTCCGGGCGCGGAGTGGGTCTTGCCGATTTTGCGAGGGAGGAGCCGTGGCGTCCGCCTTCGCTGCTGCTTGAAGCTGATCCTCCGCTCCATGATCGAACGCGTGGCCTGATGAACAAGGTTGCCTCGCTGACAGGATTGCGGGCCTTGATGCCTGAATGGCGCCAGAAGGCGGAAGCGCTGGTGGCGGAAAATGTCCTGCAAGGCCGCATCGATGCAGTGGCCGATCTTGCCGAAGCCTTCCCCTTGCGGGTCTTTCCGGATTTGATCGGCCTGCGCGAGGATGGGCGCGAACACCTGATCCCCTATGGCACCGTGGCCTTCAATGGCTTCGGGCCGCGCAATCGCTTGCTGGAGGAATCTCTGGCCGGTGCCGTCGATGCCATCGCCTGGGTTGCCGAAAGCTGCAAGCGTGAAAGGCTGAAGCCGGGCGGCTGGGGCATGGCGGTTTACGAGGCCGCCGATCGCGGCGAATGCTCGCATGACGAGGCTGAACGGTTGGTGCGCAGTTTTCTCACCGCCGGGGTTGATACAACGGTCAACGGCATCGCCAACCTTGTGCTCGCCTTTGCGCAAAATCCCGCTGAATGGCAGAAGCTCCGCGCCGATCCATCGCTCGCCAAGCGGGCTATCGAGGAATCGCTGCGTTGGGGCGGCGTGGTGCAGACCTTCTTCCGGACAACCAGCCGCCAGGTGCAGATCGGTGAAACATCGCTCCCGGAAGGCAGCAAGGTGCTGCTGTTCCTGGCCGCTGCAAACCGTGATCCGCGCAAGTGGACTGATCCAGACCGCTTCGATGTAACCCGCAATGCTGGCGGCCATGTCGGCTTTGGTTTCGGAATCCATCAGTGTCTGGGACAGATGATTGCCCGGCTGGAGGCCGAAGCTGTTCTTGGAGCCCTGGTCGAACAGGTTGCGAGCATCGAATTGACGGGTCCGCCCCGTCGCCGCCTTAACAATACACTTTATGCATTGGCTGAATTGCCGGTGCAGTTGATCCCTGCTTGAGGAGAAGAGCCATGACCCGCCGCTATATCGACTTGTCGATGACGCTGGAAAACGACGTAATCAGCGATCCGCCGTTCCTCGCGCCCAAGATTGAATACGAAGTCCACGCTGACACCCGGCACGAGCTGGAACAGTTCTTTCCCGGCGCGGACATCGACGGAATTCACGGCGGCGAGCCGTTCTGCGCTGCCGAATGGGTGCGCCTGACCACGCACAGCGGCACGCACGTCGATGCGCCGTGGCATTACCATCCCACGCAGGATGCCAGCCTGCCCGGCGGCAGCCGTGCGGCGATGACGATCGACGAGATGCCGCTTGAATGGTTTTTCAACCCCGGCGTGAAGCTGGATTTCACCGCCAAGGAAGATGGCTACCTGATCACTGCCAAGGACATCGAGCAGGAGCTGGACCGCATCGGCCACGACCTTAAGCCGTTCGATATTGTGGTGGTCAACACGTCTGCCGGGATGGCGCTGAAGAACCGCGATCCCAAATATGTCAGCCGCGGTGCGGGCGTGGGTTACGAAGGGACCATGTATCTGCTGGAACGCGGTGTGCGGGTAACCGGGATTGACGCATGGAGCTGGGATGCGCCGTTCGTCCACACCAAGGCCAAGGTGCTGGAAAGCGGCAATGCCAAGTTGATCTGGGAAGGACACCGCGCCGGTGTGGACATCGGCTATTGTCACATTGAGAAGATGCACAATCTTGAAGCGATCCCCGCCACCGGCTTCATGATCTCGTGCTTCCCGCACAAGATCAAGGGAGCGAGCGCCGGGTGGACCCGGGCCGTGGCAATCTTCGAGGACTAGCTTCCGTTAGAACTTAACCGGAAGGGAGAGCCGGGTGGAAACATACCTCAAGCATTGCTGGTACATGGCGGGCTGGGCGAGTGAATTGGGCGTTGCCGGTTTCACACGGGAGATCTGCGGTCGCCGCATCTATGTCTATCGGCTTCAGGACGGCTCACCCGCCGCGATCCTTGACCGCTGCCCGCACCGTTTTGCCCCTCTCTCGCTCGGCACGCGCGAAGGGGATACGCTGGTGTGCCCCTATCACGGGCTTGCTTTCGGTCCTGACGGCAGCTGCGTGCGCAATCCTTTCTCGGCACGGATTCCGGCCGGGGCGACCGTTACAACCTTTGCCGTGGTCGAGCAGGACGGCATCGTATGGCTGTGGGGCGGGGCGCGGGATGAGGCTGACCCGGTGCTGATCCCGGCGTTTCCCTTTGTGCCCGATCAGCCGGAGTGGCGCACACTGACCGGCTACACTCTAATGGACGCCAATTATCAGTACGGGACCGACAACCTGCTCGATCTCAGCCACATCGAATTCGTCCATAAGGGCAGCTTTGCAGGGCAGGGAGTGATCTTTGCCGGCGAGCATTCGGTAAGGCTGGAAGGGGAAACCCTGCATTCCAACTGGTGGATGGCCGATATAAGCCCGCCTTCGGTGGCCCAGGGCGCGTTCCCGCCCGATGCCCGAGTAGACCACTGGCTGGATATGCGCTGGAACGCACCGGCATCCATGCGGCTCAATGTCGGGGTATGCCCGCACGATGCCTCGCGCGAAGCCGGGTTCGAAGTGCCGCAGGCGCATATTTTGACCCCGGCGAACGAACATCAGACGCACTACTTCTGGTCCACCAGCCGCCCCGTTGAAGGCTCTGAGCCGGAGATGGATGCCATGCTGCTGGAACTGTTCAGGCAGGCCTTCGACGAGGAGGACAAGCCACTGATCGAGGCGGCCTATGCCAACGTCAAGGGGCGGGATTTCTGGGGCGAGAAGCCGCTGTCGCTGGGGATTGACCAAGGCGGCACACGTGCCAGAAGGTTGCTGGAAAAGCTGATCGAGGAGGAGCGCAAGGCACATGGCTGACTTCACCTTCCATCACGGCGGCGTTTCTGTGCCCGATCTTGACGCAGCGATTGCATGGTACGGCAGTGTGCTGGGATTTGCCGAAGAGCGGCGCTTTGCCATTCCTCCAGCCAAGGCCCAGGTCGCTTTCATCCGCAAGGGCACCTTGCGCTTCGAACTGTTCGAGGTGGAGGACGCCGCACCACTACCCCAGGACCGGCGCACCCCGGATCGCGACCTGAAGACGCACGGCAACAAGCATGTCGCATTTCGGATCGACGATCTCGATGTTTTCCTCGAAGAAATGACCGGCAAGGGGGCCGACATTGCCTTTGTCGTGCGCCAAGCTTTCGGAAAGGGCTGCTTTATCCGCGACTGTGCGGGCAACCTGATCGAATTCGTCGAGGAGCCCTATGACTGACCTGACTTTGTTCCACCTTCCGGGTGCCTGCTCGCGGGTGACTTTGACCGCGCTCGAGCATGTCGGCGTGGCTTACGACGACCACATGGTCAACCTGATGAAAGGCGAGCAGCATTCGCCCGGCTACCTTGCGGTCAATCCGCGCGGCAAGATCCCTGCCTTGCTGGTCGATGGCGAACTGCTGGCGGAGAACGCCGCGATCCTCAGCTACCTCCATATGCGTTGGCCCGAAGCAGGCTTGCTGCCGCAAGCGACCGACACGCTGGAGGGAGCGCAAATACTGGCCGACCTGTTCTGGCTGGCGAGCTTCTGGCATCCCTCGGTCAGGGCCATGCGCATGCCGGTGCGCTGGACGACCGGCGATCCCGCCCCTGTCAAGGAGCGCGGCAGGCAGTTGCTGGCGGGTCCCGCGGCGGCGATGGACCGGCGGTTGGCCGGGCAGGACTGGTGGTTCGGCGACGATTGGTCGATTTGCGATACGTACTTCTACTGGAACTGCACCGCCGCGCTTGAGGGTGGTTTCGACTTTAGCGATATGAGCGGCATTCTCGCCCACCGCGCGCGGGTGGAGGCGCAGCCTGCTTTCCAGCGAGCCCTTGCGCGCGAGCAGGCTGCCATGGCCAGGAGCAACGCCAATGGCGCATGATCTCAAGCTTTTTCATGCCTTTACCGCATGTACCCGGGTCACGCTCACGGCTCTTGAGCAAGCTGGCGCGCCTTATGACGATCACTTGCTGGATATGGCCAAGGGCGAGCATCGCAGCGCCGAATATCTAGCCATCAATCCGCACGGCAAGGTCCCGGCACTGTTGATCGACGGTCGCCTGTTGACCGAAAACGGTGCCATCCTGCGCTGGCTCAACGCCGAGTATCCATCGGCCGGACTGTTTCCGCAGGTCAGCAGCGAACTTGAGACGGCGCGGCAATTGTCGGACCTCCTGTGGGTCTCGTCAGGCTGGCATCCCTATGTCCGCGCGGTCAAAGTGCCGTTCATGTGGACAACTGGCGATCATGCGCCGGTGCGGGAACGGGGAACGGAACTGGTCTCGGGCGTGCTGCGCCAGCTGGAACAGCGGCTGGACGGGCAGGACTGGTGGTATGGTAGCCAGTGGTCGATTATCGACACTTACCTGTGGTGGGCCTGCATCAACGCCGAGATCGGTGGTTTCGATCTGGCCCCGTTTGCGGGCATTGCCGGCTGGCGCGCCCGCAACGAGGCGCATCCGGCGCTGGTCCGGGCCCTCCGCCGAGAAGCTGCGGCCCAGGCCGTATTGGAGCAAAAGCAACCATGAAATTTCCCGATCCCCGCGTCCACGCCGTATTCGAACGCTTCGAAGAGCGGCTGGTGGCCGATGCAGAAACTATGCGCCAACTCGGCGCGGAAGGCTTTGCCCGGCGCGATGAATTCCTTTTGCCGGTCGGCGCGGATGCCGGCTGGTTCCTTCACGCACTGGTGGTGGCACGTCGACCTGCGCGGATCCTCGAACTGGGGACCAGTTACGGCTATTCCACGCTGTTTCTGGCCCACGCTGCGCGCACAGTGGGCGCCAGGGTGGTGACAATGGAACTGGCGGATTACAAACAAGACCACGCCCGCGCCATGCTTGAACAGGCGGGGCTTGCCGAGTGGGTGGAGTTTCGCTGCGGGGATGCGCTGGAACTGCTGGCTGCGGACAAGGGCCAGTGGGATTTCGTGCTGCTCGACATCTGGAAGGATCTCTACCTGCCCTGCTTCGAGGCGCTGTATCCGCAGCTTTCCGAAGAAGCGGTGATCTGTTCTGACAATATGATCGAGCCTGCCAGCGCCCGCCCCAGCGCGCGCGCCTATCGCGCTGCGGTGCAGGCCAAGCCTGACTTGCAGACGGCGCTGTTGCCGGTGGGGCAGGGGATCGAACTGACGGTGAAATGGAGCGCGGGGAACGCCAAACTGTGAAAGCGTCGACAGCGGCAATCTTTGTGCCCGTTGTGGCGCTGTTTGCCAGCGCCTGCACAACCACGGTATACCCGCAGGAAGCCGGCTTCATCACCGTTTCCAACTTGCCGCAGATCGCCGAGGTTGACCGCCGGTTCCTGTCGTACAATATTGAAATGGTGCAAGTTACCGGCGGGCGCTTCTGGGCACCGTATGGTGCGCCAACTGCCGATCGATACCGCTATCGGCCCCCAACGGATTTTTCTGATCCGCGCCTGATGGCCATGGCGAGGCATCTCTCACCTGCATTCATCCGAGTTAGCGGGACATGGGCCAACACCACTTATGTCGAGCATGCGGGCGAGCGCGCCACTCGGCCACCGCCCGGCTTCGGCCAGGTTCTGTCCCGGTCGCAGTGGGAGGGCCTGGTCAATTTTGCCCGCGCGCTCGATGCGCCGATTGTCACCAGCTTCGCCGCAAGCGAGGGAGCACGCGATGCCCAGGGCGTCTGGACGACGGATCAAGCCGGTCGCCTGTTGAACTTGACCCGCGAGGCCGGCGGCAAAATCCATGCCGCAGAGTTCTTGAACGAGCCGTCACTAATCCGGGCAGGTGGTTTGCCTGACGACTACGACAGTTCCACCTTTGGCCGTGATTTTGCCATTTTCGCGCGATGGGCGAGGAGCAGCGCACCCGATATGATGCTGCTTGGACCCGGGAATCTCGGCGAAGAGACCGTCGATGCCGGAGTTGCTGAAAATCTCATGGCGCCCGGCGGAGCGATGGCGACAGAGCGCCTTCTGGCCGAGACCGCCGCTGGTCTCGATGGGGTTTCGTGGCACTTCTATGGCGGAGTGTCACCGCGATGCGGCGGCGGCGAGGGGATCACGTCGGCTGACGCAGCCTTGTCCGATGAATGGCTGGACCGGACATTGATCGAATATGACGCTATGGCACGGTTGCGCGACCAGCATGCTTCGGGGAAGCCGCTGTGGCTCACCGAGACGGCGCAGGCTGCTTGTGGCGGCAGTCCTTGGGCGGCAGGATTTCGCGATACATTCCGCTATCTCAACCAGCTCGGCCAGCTTGCCCGACATGGTGTGAGTGTGGTGATGCACAACACGCTGAATGCATCGGAATACGGCTTGATCGATGCCGAAACCATGAACCCGCGGCCCAATTACTGGGCATCGGTCCTGTGGCAGCGCACGATGGGTCAGGTTGTTCTGGAACCTTCTGTGACGCGTTCCGATGGAGTAAGGCTGTTTGCGCATTGCCTGCCGGGAAATGAGGGCGGCGTCGGGTTGCTGCTGCTCAACCCGCACAGCACCAGCAGCTCGCTGCAACTGCAAGGCAACGGCCTGGCCTGGGTTATGCAGGCTGATAATATGGACGATGGGTCCGTCAGCGTAAACGGCATTGAGCCCGACATTGCCGAAGATGGATCCATCGCCGGGCTTTCATCGATTCCAGTTCATTCCGCTATCGAACTTCCGGCGCTGTCGATCGCTTTTGTCGCCATGCCTGATGCCGAAAACGACGCGTGCCGTCGCTAGAGCGCGTGCTCGTCTTCGTCGGTCAGGTCGGCCAGCTTGCCGGTGACCGGCAGCTTGCCGGGGCCGGACTTGCGATAGGGTTCAAAGCTGGCGCGATTGAGGTCGAAGGTCATGTCCCACGGGATGTTGTCGCCGCGAAAGATCGGCGGGGCGTTGTTCGACCACAGCAGCGATCCAAAGCGGAAATCCCATGCTCGCGGCACCCAGTTGTCATCCAGGTAATCGCTATCGGCATGGTACTCGGCTTCGCCCGATTTGCCGGGGATGTCGCAATAGTAATAGATCGCGCTGGTGGCGCGGTGGCGGCTAATCCCGCCGCTGGAGTTCATTGACTGGTTCTTCCAGCCCCTGGCCTCCATGATGTTCGCACCCAGCATCACCTCGTCAATATCGTCGCAGCCAAAGGCGATGTGCATGAATTTGAAGTGGTCGGGCGCGATCGGCAGGTCGCAATTGACCCAGAATATGCTGTGATGCTCGTAAGTGCCGGGTGCGCGGGCAAAGATGCCGGTGCCCTTGGAATGATCGGTATAGCGAAAGCCAAGGTGGCGGTCGTAGAATTCGAAGCTGGCGACGTAATCGGGGCTGAAGAAGACCACATGGTTTATGGTCTTGGGCACGCATTTGTGGCGCCAGATGCGGTGCTGGTTGAAGCGCGGATAGCTGGTGGGCGTGTTGACCGGGCTGGCCTCGGATACGAAATGCCGCTTGGTGAACAAGCGCACGGCGATTGGCTGGCCATCGGGGCAAGCCGCGCGCACGGTGCCATCATCGGCGGTTGTCACAGCGACCTCGGTGGCAAGGCTGGCGGCGATGCGATCGAGGTCCGCCTGCTCGTCAACGCCCCACACCGTCTCTTTCAAGCCATCTCCGGGGAACGGATCGGGCGCTGGCAGGCGCGCATCGCCATGGCGATACAGCACTACCCTGCTGCCCGAAGCGACACGGAACACGGCCTCGCTATCGCTCGCGCTTTCCAGCGGCAGGCCGAAATCGGTCCAGAACCGGGTGGTTTCGGCCAGATCGGTCACGCCGAAGACGACGGACTCGATACCCACTACACCCATACAGATACCTCCTGACACGTTGGATGTGGCTATGCCGCGTGTCAGGAAGGGGATGAAACCCGTTGTTCCGCAAGGTTCCTATCGAAAGCGCTAATGGCCATGGCTGGAATCACACCGGCTCAGCCAATGCGCGGCGGATGCGATCGGTCATCTCGACAGGATCACCGGCTTGGTCGGGATGCATTTCCCACTCGCCGAGCATGATCGAACTGGTGCCTACCAGTTTGGCGCGCTCGAACCGGCGGTCCATAAAGGCGCGCAGCGCGGCTTCGACCGGCTGGTCGCTGGCGAGTTCCTCGGACAGCACCACCGCATCTTCAACTGCCATCGCGGCGCCCTGGCCCAGATGCGGGGTGGCCGAATGGGCGGCATCGCCGATCAGCACAACGCGCCCCTGATACCAGGGGTCGGGCATGATGCAGGCTTCGAGCGGGCGATAGACCACAAGCGTCGGGTCAGTGACGTGCTTGGCCGCCTCACCCATGATCCCGCCATAGCCGGCAAGGCGCCTGCGCATTTCATCAGCAAGTGTTTCAGGCGCGAAGCGTGGCTTGCCGGGCTCCTCTATCACCGCGAAAATGTACATCTCCGCAGGTGATAGCGGGCAATAGCCGGCCTTGCCGTTGAAGCCGTTGTCAACGCCGAGGTAGATGTCCGACCATTCCAGATCGGCAGGGCGAGGCACGTTGTAACGCCAGACCGCCTGGCCGGTGTAGGCAGGCGCAGCATCGGGCCACAGCACCTTGCGCACGGCCGAATAGTTGCCGTCACAGCCGATCAGCAGGTCATAGGAGCCACTTGTGCCGTCGGTGAAGGCGACATCCACCCCGTCGCCGGTATCGATGAAGCTTTCAAATGTGACGCCCAGCTTTACCGGGATGCCCAGTTCCCTAACGCGGGTGGTCAGCACATCATGCAGCGCGGGCCGGGTCAGGCCCAGGTCTCCCGGCAGGCCGTCAACCCGGCTGGTCGCAGGAAGCTCGGCGATCAGGTCACCCGTCGGGGTCATGAAGCGCACGCCATTATAGGGATGGCCCGCCGCCACCGCTTCCTTGCCAAGGCCAAGCCGGTCGAGAGCGCTCACGAAATTGGCCTGTACGATGATGCCAACGTGATAGACGCTCCAGCTCGCATCTTTTTCGACCACTTCGACCGCGATGCCCTGGTGGTGCAGCCCGATGGCCACTGCGAGGCCGGCGACGCCGCCGCCGATGATGCAGACTTTCTTCGTCATCGTCCTGTCCTCTCTATTCGGCAGTTTCAGCTACGGGAGCAGGGGCTGCCGGGTGATAGTGCAACTGGTCGGCGCGTGCGTAGGCAACGTCCCAGTTCGGTTCCGCTTTCATGAACTCGGGCAGGTTGGTCATGTAGATCGCCGTGCCGAAGGCGCCGTCCCAGATGCGCGGCTTCCAGCTGTCATCCACGCAATCGCAGTCGGCGCCATATTCAGCATCGCCGCCTGCGGGGCAGGGGACATAGAGGAACGCCGCGCTGGTCAGCCGGTGGCGGCCGAAGCCCCAGTTCCAGGCACCGAAATCATATCCTTTGCGGTCGAGGTAGTTCTTGGCCACCATCAACTCGTCGATGTCCTCCACTTCCCAGTTGGCGTGGTGGAACTTCAGCGTGCCGTTGAAGCCGGGCATCGGTGCGTGGGCATTGGCGAGGAACACGTTGTGATGCTCCACGCAGCCATCGGCGCGCATGTAGACGCCGAAGCCTTTCTGCATGTCAGTGATGCGGAAGCCAAGCCGGTCGCGATAATATTCGACCGCCTGCTGCACATCGGGGAATGTCCACACGCAGTGGTGCGTGCGCTTGGGCAAGGCGCGATCGATCCACTTGCGCGGCTGGTTCAGGCGTTCGACCCGGCCCACAGTGTTTTGCGGTGTGGGCGCACCAAACACGGCGCGCGGTTGCCACACCTGCACGGCGATGGCTTGGCCGAATGGAGTGATGAAATGGACGATGCCTTCATCATCGGTGACCAGATCGTGATCGGGGGTGAGCCGGGCCAGCAGCCGTTCCATGCCCAGCGCGTTATCGACTGCCCACACGCATTCGTAGACGCCCTTGCCTGTCTGCACGGTGTTTGCCGGCAAGCGGGGGTGGCCGCGCAGCAGCAGCAGGGTCTGCGATCCGTCTGCTGCCTCGAACAGCGCCTGGCCTTCGCTCTCCTCGATCAGTTCGAGGTTGAAGTCCTTGAAAAATGCCACGCACGGCGCGAGGTCGTCCACGCACCATGTGAGCCTTCTGATCCCGATGATCGCCATGACAATTCTCCGTCTTTTGGTGGCGAAGAAATTGCCGTGGTGGCCGCGTCATAGGCTTGATCTGGCGCAAATCGGGGGCATTGATTGATCGGGCGGCAAGCCATCCGCAAAACCGAAGGCGTTACTTGCGGAAGATCAGCGTCAGCAGGAACAGCACGGTCTTGAAGTCGAGGAGCTTCAACGCCGCTCGGGCTTCCTTGGGGGTGAGTTTGGCCGCCATCGGCATCGCACCGAAGATCTTGCCGCGGATTACCAAGTTGTCCCCCTCGCGCACCAGTTCGCGCACGGTCATCAGCTCCTGATCGGTGGCGTCGTAGATTTTCATGCCTTCATCACCTTGTCGAAATCGATCCCCAGGTCATCCATCACCTTGATCGCGGTAGGTCGACCAACGCCGAAGATAGCCCCGCCGGGGTGCATGAACGGGCCGCACAGGTACAGCCGCTCGACGCCCGGCACGTTGTAGCGCGCCAGTTCGGGGGTGGGGCGGAACCCCATCGTCTGGAACAGTTGCAGCCCGGCGCCATGGACCTCGCCGTTGACGAAGGAATTGGGCGACCAGCGCTCCATGTCCAGCGGGCTGTCCACCTCGCGCGCGATGATGCTTTCGGACAGGCCGGGGAAGAAGTGCGACAGGCTGGCTATCAGCTTGTCGGCCACGTCTTCCTTGATTTCGTCCCATCGGGCCGGGCCTTTCCGGTCGAGGCTGTAGGGCTGGTAGCTGGTCAGGTAGAGCTGGCTCTTGCCCTCGGGTTGCAGGCCGGGGAAGCCGACAATGCCGCCGCCATGGAGCGGATTCTCGATCCCCGGCTGGCCCCGGCGCAGCGGTTCGAAGCTGTCGAGGAACCCTTGCAGCGTGGTCGCGGTAATGCAGTTGGCGGCGGAATGAGCGAGTTCGACCGGGATTTTCGAGGACAGCTCCTCAACCGACCGATCGAGCGCAGCGTCGACCTTGAACAGGGTGTAGGGCGCATTCTTAACGCGGGAAGCACGTGCCAGCATGTCGGCGTCGAGTCCGGACACGAATGCCCCCAGCCGCGCAGGGTGTATCCCGGCGATCACCGCGTCCTTCGCGCGGAATTCCTCGCCATCGACCGAGCGCAGGCCGACCGCACGACCACTCTCCACGATCACGCTGTCGATCTTGGTGTTACAGCGCACTTCGCCGCCATAATCCGTGATGCAGTCGGCCAATGCCTGGCTCAATGAACCGCTGCCCTTGGTCGGGAAGCCCACCGGGTAGAAATGCACCAGCAGGATCATGATGATCAGGCCGAAGCCGGTGCCCATATCATCGGGGAACTGCAGGATGCCTTCCGATACCCATTTCAGCAGGTGGATCTTCAGGATGTCGGTTTCGAACAGTTCATCGACGATCTGCAGCGGGCTGCGGAACATCAGGTCGAGCATCCGGCGCCCGTCCTCGTTCGATTCCATCATCGCCATGAACGGGCCCATGCCGATCGGCACGTTGAACATGCCCTGCAGCAGCATCGGCATCATGCGCGCGCCCCAGTTGACGAATTCGCGGTAGGCGTCGGCATCCTTCTCGGAATATCTGGCGATTTCCTGGCAGGTTTTGTCCACGTCCACATAGGTCAGGAAATGGCGGAAATCCTTCAGCAGCAGACCCATCGGCGCTTCGGGGTAAAAGTAATCGAGGCCGTATCTGGATTTCAGCCCCAGCTCGTCATTCACCAGCAAGGGGTTGGCCTGGATCATGCCGTGCATGGCCGAATGCTTGTTGTGGAAGAAACCCGGCACGGTGCGTTCCAGCGTAACGGCGCCGCCGCCGATGAAGTCCTTCATCTCCAGCACCAGCACCTTCTTGCCCGCCTTGGCCAGGTAGGCCGCAGCGCCAAGCTGGTTATGGCCGGCACCCATGACGACGATATCGGGATTGCTCATGTGTGGTCTCCGAAAAAGCTGCGGAATTGGGCGATGCCGGGGACGTGGCTGGCGCAGCCGCCGTCGCTGACCAGCACGTGGCCGGTGATGTTGCGGGCTGCGTCGCTGGCGAGGAAGGCAATGGCCTCGGCGATGTCTTCCGGCTCGCCCAGCTGGTCGCGCAGGGTTTCGGCCTCGACTGCCTCGCGCAGGGGCGGGGGGAAGGCAATTTTAAGCGCTGCGGTCATGGTCATGCCGGGCGCGACAGCATTGCAGCGTACGCCGGCCTTGCCGTGGCTGGCGGCAATCGCGCGGGTCAGCTGGATCAGCGCGGCCTTGCTGCTGGAATAGGCCGCCTGGATCATGTGTCCCTGCAATGCGAGATTGCTGACCGTGTTGACGATATTCCCCCGCGTTGCGCGCAAGTGCGGCAGGGCGGCGCGGCAGGCGATCATCGTGCCGCGAAGGTTGACCGCCATGACCCGGTCCCACAGGTCGGTGCCCATGTGCTCAACGTCGCCATCCAGCGGGGCCAGCGCGGAATCCAGCAGGGCGGCGGTGTTGTTGAGGATGTCGAGCCGCCCGAACGAGGTGACGGCTTGGGCCACCATCGCCTCGATCGAGGCCTCGTTTTCGAGGTCGAGCGGAATGGCGATCGCGCCGGGCAATTGGGCTGCCAGTTCGGTCGCCCGGTCAACGGCAATATCGGCCAAGGCGACGCGCGCCCCGCGCATGGTCATCAACCTGGCCGTGGCAAAGCCGATCCCGCCTACTCCGCCCGTGATGATCGCTGTCTTGCCGTCCAGCCTGATTGCATCGACTGCCATGCGCCTTCTCCCATCGCGGGATCGCATCGGCCCCGTCTTGGCAGAGGCATAGGATGACGGCACAAGGGGGTGAAGACGGCACTTTTATGTGCCCGGGGAGTGGTGCTTTTGCCTACGAAGGACGAGATAGATCCCGCCATCGCGGCGCGTGTGGCAGCGCTGGGCGAGGAAATGCAGCGCAATGGCGGCGAGCGGGACGATCCTGTGCGCAGCATCATGGGCTTGCTCGGCGATCGCTGGTCCACGCTGATCCTGCTGGTTTTGGCAACCGGCGAATGGCGCCATGCAGACTTGCGCCGCACCACGGCGCGCCTGTCGTCGGAACAGGCCATTTCTCAGCGGGTGCTGACCCTGAAGCTTCGCAGCTTGGAACGCGAAGGGCTGGTTGCACGGCACGCCACCAACGACGTGCCGCCTCGCGTCAGCTATTCGCTGACGCCACTTGGGCAGGAATTGCACGCGGAAGCGCGGCGCCTGATCGAATGGATCGGTCAGAGGGGCGGATTGATCGAAGCCGCCCGCAGGACTTTCGACGAAGGCGCCTGAAACCAGCCTCGGGCCGGGTCAGATGCTTTCGTCGTTGGCCTGGAACTGGACCCCGATTTGGGCCGAAGCGCTGGCGTTCGACTGGTGGTTGGTGCCGTAAAGATCCTGAGCCACCTCACGCAACTGGCCGATCATCCACTGAATCGCAAAATCGTTCTTCGATGTTACATGCCACTGCACCGCCTCGCGGATCGGCGGGATATCGAACGGTACCGGGCAGGTCGCCAGTGGCAGGTTGCGACAGATCCGCGCGGCGAGCTTGCGATGCATCGTGGCGATGCGCTGGGTGCCCATCAACAGCCCGGGGACCGAAAGGAACGTCGGTGCGACCACGTCGATCTTGCGGCCGCGCTTCTGGCGTTTGAGGAACCAGTCTTCGAACGCCGGGACGCGCGATCGGCCGAAGCGGGTGGTGACGTGCTTCAGTTCGAAGTATTTCTCGCTGTCGATCCCGGCCAGCAAATCAGGATTCGCGGGATCGCCGACGATCACATACCCATCTTCGAACAGCAATTCGCTGGGATGCTCCGAGGACAACGCAAAGTCCACGCTGACAAGCAGGTCGATCATTCCGCGCTCGAGGGAGTCGATCGGGGTGCTGTCCATGGTCTGGATTTCAAACCGCATCAGCGGTGCCGTGTGTTCCAACCGGGCAAGGACATCGGCCAGCAGGACCTCTGTCGTATAGTCCGATGCCATGATGCGGATCTGCCGGTCGCAAGTTTCGGGTTCGAATTCGGGGGCGACTGCAATCGTCGTGCGAATCTGTTCGAGCACCGAGCGGACCGGATCGATCAGTTCCTCGGCGCGCGGCGTCAGGATCATCTGCCGGCCCTTCAGGACCAGAAGATCATCTTCGAAATAATCACGCAGGCGACCGAGCGCACTGGATGTCGCCGATTGCGAGAGGCACAGCCGATCGGCGGCAAGCGAGACACTGCGCTCCTCGAGCAGGATGTCCAGCGCCACCAGCAGATTTAGGTCGAGGCGCTGGTACCGCACGACGAATTCTCCCTCCTCTTATTCGAGCGTCCTTAGTGCGCTCGCCACGAGACTAGCGAGACTCGCGTCAGGCGCAAAGCCCGCATGTTCCGCAGCCGGCGTAGCGAGCGGCGGGTAATTGCCGAACGCTGCCTCGAGTGCGGGATCCGGCTGGTAGGTAATCAGCGCTGGATCGGTGCCGCACTGGCGGGCGATTTCAGCCGCCAGGTCGCCCATGCGGATCAGCCGCGCGGGCAAGGTGACAGCGCGGGTAGGCGGCAGCAGCGCGCTGTCACAATCGATCGCATGGACGAAATTGGCCGCACATTGGCTTACCGACTGGGCCCAGATAGTGGCAGCTGGCGATACCGGGCAGGTAAAGGCCTCACCCGCCTTCAATGCGTGGAACAGGTCGCTCATGAACGCGGACTTCATCCCCGAAGGGCCCTTGGGACGCGCCAGAATGCCGGGCAGGCGCACGGTCACGGCATCGATCGCGCCGCGATTGGACAGCAGCGCGGCGGCAACTTCCATCATTGCCTTGTGCCCGCCATAGACCAGTTGCGGGGAGAGCGGGGTCGTATCGTCCACCCCGGCAGGCGGCAGATGTTCTCCCAGCACGGCGATGGAACTGGCGTAGACCACGCGAGGCCGGTTACCCGTCGCGGCGGCTTCCTCCAGCAGGTCATACATGGCATCGATGTTGATCCGGCGGCTGGCGGCGGGATTGGCTTCCGCCGCGCCGCCGGGCACTGTTGCCAGGTGAACCAGTGCGTCGCAGCCGCCTGCAAGCGCAGCGCTTCGGATGGATCGGTCGCCCAGGTCGCCGGCGATGGCGCGCACGCCTTGAGGGATCCCGTCAACCACATTGTCCAGCCCGGTCACGCTGTCGCCGCGGGCGACCAGCGCCCGTGCAAGATGTCGGCCGACAAAGCCTCCTGCTCCGGTCATGACGATTTTCATTGCTTGTCTCCCGCCCTGCGAATTGCCATCAGGATCGCATGATTACTGAAATTGCCCGCATCACCATCGATCCGGCGCGCGCCGCCGAATTCGAAGCCGCCGTTGCTGCGGCCGCACCGCACTTCCGGTCCGCCCAAGGCTGCCACGGTATGCGGCTGGAGCGGGTGGTGGAAGACCCCGCGCAGTACCGGCTGGCGGTGGAGTGGGACAGCGTGGAAGCGCATATGGTAACCTTTCGCGAATCCCCGGGGTTTGCCCGCTGGCGTGAACTGGCAGGTCCATTCTTCGTCTCGCCGCCGCAAGTGGAGCACTGGGAAGTGGCCGGTCGCCACTTCTGACTCCGGCCATGTTGCGTCCAGCGGTTAGACGTTGGGGGCTAATTCCGTGCGCCGATTGTGTGGATAGAAGTTTATCCGCCAGACGGGACCGTCAGCGCCGTCGATAGCGGCAGATCGATATTACCGATTTGGCGGCAATGCCCAATGCGGCATACCGCACCCCGTATTTTCGGGAGAAGACAGCATGATCACGGCTATTTCCAACGCCCTTGTCGTGGGTGGGGGCATCGGTGGCATGGCCACGGCCATCCGCCTGGCCGAGAGCGGTGTTGTGGTTGACCTGATCGACCTCGATCCCGAATGGCGCGTTTACGGTGCCGGCATCACGATCACCGGCCCAACTCTGCGGGCTTACAAGCACCTCGGCATGGTGGATGACATTGCCACCCGCGGCGCGATTACCAACGGTTCGCGCGTGTTCCGCTTCGATGGCGTGCACCTGCATGATTTCGATGAGCCCGCGATCGAGGCAGATCTGCCGGCAACCGGTGGCATCATGCGGCCCGTGCTGCACCGGATCATGCAGGAGCGGATCGAGGCGCTGGGCCTGCCGGTCCGTCTGGGACTGACGGTGACGGCGCTCGATAACCAGGTGGGTGGCGTGGACGTTACGTTTTCCGACGGTTCGAGCGGCCGCTATGACCTTGTGGTGGGCGCCGACAGCGTTCATTCGACCGTGCGCAAGCTCGCCTTCCCGCACATGTCCGAGCCCGAACGGACGGGACAGGGGTGCTGGCGCATCTCGATTGAATGTCCGCCCGGCCTGGAGCGCGGAGAGTTCTATTTCGGGCACCCCAGGTTCACGGCAGGAATCACCCGTTGCGGAGAAGATGCCGTCTACATGTGGATGTTGACCCGGCACGAGCGGCGCGAAAAGCATTTCGACGAGCAAGAGCTGTACGACCAGATGAAAGCCAACCTCGCCGACTTCGGCGGCAGCGCCGGTTGGATCCGCGATAACATGACGCGCGATCACTGGATCAATTACCGGCCGCTTGCGGCAAAGCTGCAACCCGGCCCGTGGTCGAACGGGCGCATCGTCCTGCTGGGCGATTCGGTCCACGCTACCACGCCACACCTTGCATCCGGCGCCGGCATGGCAGTCGAAAGTGCGATCGTGCTGGTTCAGGAATTGGAGCGGGCAGCGAACGCCGAGGAAGCGCTGATCGCGTACGAGACTCGCCGGTTCGAGCGGTGTCGCGATGTGGTTGAAAGCAGCGTCTCGGTGGGGAAGATGCAGTTGGAGGGAGCGGGCCCCGACAAGGTTGGAGGAGCGCTTAGCGCCGCCCTGCACCGGCTCGCTGCGCCGTTCTGAACGGTCAGCGATCCCAATTTCGTGCGTCTCGAATTCAGGCCGCTCTGACTGTGCCGTTCGCACGGTCCTGTCAAAGCAAACGCACCGCCCCGCTGGCTGAGTGACAGCTGCTCATGGCCTGAATCGATGCTGGGTGAGCGCAAACTCCGCCAATCGGAGACAAATTGCGGTTAGACTGACAGCACCATCCGCCGTCCTGCCATGCAATACGCAATTTGCGCAATATCCGCTGGGCTGCTTTTTCCCGAAGCCGACCGGCAGGGGGACACGGTTTTGATATACCCGCCTTTGTATCCGGCGAAAGATCGCCTGCACAACCGCCGCGGGCTGATACGCGGGGCCTTGGCTGTGGCAGGAGGACTGGCCATGCCGGGCAACCTGCGTGCCCAGACACTGCTTGGCCCGGCCCCTGCGTTGGTCCCGATGCGCCTGTCGCCGGACCAGCTGATCGACCTCAAGTGCTGCATCCGCCCCCTGCGCGCAGCGGGGCCGAACCTGGGCACGGAGATGGTCCGCGAACGGCTGGTGATCCATAATTATGGCCACGGGGGCAGTGGCTGGTCGCTGTCGTGGGGATCGGCCGAAGTGGCGGTGGGCAAGGCGCTGTCTGTCCTGCCGCAACGGATCGCCGTTATCGGCTGTGGCATCATCGGCCTGACTTCGGCCATCGTTGCCCAGCGCGCCGGGCTTGGCGTAACCATCTATGCCCGCGACCCGATCCAGCGCACCCGTTCATTCCGGGCGAGCGGTTCATTCACGCCCGGATCACGCATTGCCCTTTCAGGTCCGGCTGGCCCACAATTCCCCGACCTGTGGGAACAGATGGCACGTCAATCCTGGAAGATGTTTCGCACCATGCTGGGTTTGCCGGGTGATCCGGTGGCGTTTGGGGACAGCTATGCGCTGTCGGAAAACCCGATCGAACGGCGCACCTGGCCGGCCGATCCCGCCATTACCGCCAGCTACGAGACAACCGGCCTGCCGCACCAGAATGCCGAATTCGCCCACCTGGATACGCGCATCAGGGACATCGTGCCGCAATCGGTTCCACTTGCACTGGGGGAGAATCCATTCGGAACGCCCTACGCCACAAGGTCGTCGCAAATGTATTTCAACTTTCCCGCCTACAGCCACCTGCTGATGAGCGAGTTCCTGGCGCGTGGTGGCCGCTACGAGATGCGCAATTTCCACAGCCCGTCCGATGTAGGCGACTTGCCCGAACGGGTCGTGATCCACGCCACCGGCTATGCCGCGCGCGACCTGTGGCAGGACCATACGGTGATCCCCGTCCGGGGCCAGACCGGCTGGCTGGTGCCGCAACCAGGGGTCAATTACTCCATCCGCTCCAGCAACATGTCGGCCATGGCCAAAGGCGACGGGATCGTCATCATGAACAACAATCCGGATCTTGGTGACATGTTGGGCGTGGGCGACAGTATGGAACTGCCCAACCGCGCGCCGGTCGAACAGGCGATGGCCGGCCTGTCGCGCTTCTTCCTGCCTCCGGACCAGCGGGGCGCGGCATGATCCGCCGGACACTGGTGATCGCTGTTGCGGGCGGGTTGGCGATCGCAGCGGCCAGCCCGGCGACCAGTCGCGGCACGCAAGGCGGGGTCTATACTGCGGAGCAGGCAGACCAGGGCGCGCGGGTCTATGCCGCGCGCTGTGCCATGTGCCACGGGGCGCGACTTGAAGGTACGGTGGAGACCCCCGGGCTGATCGGAAAGTTCGTGGCCAACTGGGCGGGGCGGCCAGTGGGCAACCTGTTTGCCTATCTGGGCCGGGCAATGCCGCAGAACGCGCCCGGCACGCTGACAGGCGAGGACAACGCCGCCCTGATCGCTTTCATCCTGCGGGCCAACGGAGCCCCGGCCGGCAGCCGCCCGCTTTCACCTGACGCAGCAGGCCTCGGACGTATCGATTTCGATGCCTTGCCACCCGCGGGCTGAAGCCGATTCGTCCAGATTATGACGCACCGCACCATAGCCGTAGCGAGATGGTCCCGGAGTTTGGCTCGACCCCCGGTATCGGGTGGCCCTGTGTGATCATTCGACCTTCCCTACCACTACTTTTGGAGAAGTCTCCTAGCTGATTGAAAAGACGAAAAACTTGCGAGGCGAGGCGATTTGGCCTGCAGCTGCCGGACACACAACCGATGTGAAAAAGCCACAGCGAGCTCCGAAACTTATGTTGCCTTGCAACATATCATTTTGCGATGCACCATCGGATGAGAATAATAAGGCATGCCCCAGGGGCGCCAAAGGGTCACATGAACGAACAGGTACAATCTTCCTTTCCGGGCGGGCAGCATGCGCCGTTAGCAGACTGCGTAGCAGGCGGGAGGTACCGGCCTTGACTGCTTCGTCCGGCAATCCTGTTCTGCCAGCCTTGCCCGGAAAAAGTGTGCTGCCGTTTTCCCTGCCCCGTCTGCGCGACCATATCTCGCTGCTGCCCATGGCCTTTGGCCTGATCGTCCTGGCCACACTGTTCGAAGCCGTCCTGCTGCTGCTGGAGATATGGTGGGGCGGGGGACACTGGAGCGAGCACCGGTTCACCCTGTTCGGGCTGCTGGCCGTCATCATCGCGGTCGTGGCCAGCTATCGCCTGCTGCACCACAGGATCACGCAGCTCGCGCAGCTTTCCGGCCAGCTTGAAACAGCCCTGCAGGCCCAGCAGGCGGCCGAGGCGGCCAACCACAACAAGGCGCGCTATCTCGCCAATGTGAGCCATGAGATCCGCTCGCCGCTTAACGCCATCTACGGTTATGCCCAGCTGATCGAACAGGAAGCGGATGTTCCGCCCAAGGATGCCGCGCGGGTCATTCGCCGTTGTGCCGAACACATGACGACTTTGGTCGAAAGCCTGCTCGATATCTCGCGCCTCGAGAATGGATTGTTGCGTGTGCGCAGCGAGATTATCCGGCTGCCCGATTTCCTCGACCAGCTCGTCTGGATGATGCGGCCCGCTGCCGAGGCCAAGGGTTTGTCGCTCACGCTGGAACTGCCGGCGCGCATGCCGGAATTCGTCCGCACCGACCATTCCCGGCTGCGCCAGGCCCTGTTGAACCTGATCGGCAATGCGATCAAGTTTACCGAAAGCGGCGGTGTCATCCTGCGGGTGAGATATCGCGGACAGGTGGCCACGCTGGACGTCATCGATACCGGCCCGGGGATCGCGCCCGAAGATTTCGATCGCATCTTCGATCCTTATGAGCAGGTGACAGGGGCAGAGGGTCACGAGGGCAAAGGGGTGGGGCTGGGCCTGCCGATCACCAAGGCGATCATCGAGATCCTGGGCGGCAAGCTGGAACTGGAAAGCGCGCCGGGGCACGGCACCACCTTCCGTGTTACGCTCATGCTGTCTGAACCGGCCAATGCGTTGGCCCCCGAAGCGCCATCGCGCCGCATTGTGGGCCACGAAGGGCCGCAGCGTTCGATCCTGATTGTTGATGACGATCCGGACCAGCGCGATTTCCTCCAGCGCTTCCTTGGAGCCTGCGGTTTCGAAGTTGTCTCGCTGCCAAACGGCGAGACGGCGGAAACGCTGTGCGGCAGCCGCACGTTCGATCTGGCAGTCCTTGATATTTCGCTACCCGGCATATCGGGCTGGGAAACGGCGGCACGGATCCGCAGCCGGCTAGGCCAGGAAATTGTCATCGTCATGGCTTCTGCCAATGCGCAGGAATTCCACCGGCCCGAATATCACCAGCCGACCCACGACCATTTCCTGGTGAAGCCCTACCGGCTGGATGAGATGGCCGAGGCCATTGCCGCCCTGCTTGGGCTGTCGTGGAAGTGGGAAGCATCGGGCGATACGGCGACAGATCGTGCCCCCGCGCCCGGCGGACTGCCGCCCGCTGCCTTGCCGCATGTCGAAAGTCTGCGCGAACGAATCCTTATCGGCCACGTCCGTGGCATCGAAGCCGAGATCGCCATGCTGGCCGAGACCGCGCCCGGCCACGGCCGGCTGGTCACGGCGCTCTATGCGGCGCTCGACGAATTCGACCTTGCCGGGATGGCCAAACTGCTGGAGCGTACATGAGCACCCGAACCCCTGGCCATTCCGACACCGTACTGGTCATCGATGACGAACCGAGCACGCTCAGCCTGATTATCGACGCGCTTGAAAGCGCTGACATCTCGGTGCTGGTTACCACGTCCGGGCCAGCCGCCATCGAACTTCTCGACCGGATACTGCCCGATCTCATCATAGTCGACGCGGTAATGCCCGAAGTGGACGGGTTCGAAACCACTGTCCGCATCAAGCGCAATCCGCGGCTGGCAAATATCCCGGTGATCTTCATGACCGGCCTGACCGAAAGCGAGCACGTGGTCGAAGCCTTCGAAGTGGGCGGGGTGGACTATGTGAAGAAGCCGGTGAACATCAACGAACTGCTGGCGCGGGTGCGGGTCCATATGAACCAGGGCCGGGCTGTCCAGGCCAGTGCCGCCAGCCTCGATGCGACCGGCCGGATGATGCTGGCCACCGATGCCACGGGCAACTTGCTGTGGTGTACCCCGCGGGCCGAGGCTGCCATCCTGCGCACTGTTCCCGCCTGGACCAAACGCGATACCCTGCCGCCCGAATTGCGCGTGCCGGTCGAGCGCCTGCTATCGCGCAACGAGATCGGCGGCAGCGCGCGAGTTGAACAGGGCTCGGACGAAGGCTCGCTGGAATTGGTCATGGTCAGCCATTACCGCGATAACGAGGTGCTGATCCGCCTCAACGAACTCAGCCCGCAGAAGAATGTCCAGCAACTCGGGTCCGCACTGGGATTGACCGCGCGGGAAGCCGAGGTTTTGTTGTGGGTCAGCTATGGCAAGACCACGCGCGATATCAGCGACATGCTCAATATCAGCCGGCGCACCGTGCAGAAGCACCTGGAAAACGTGTTCGTGAAACTGGGTGTCGAAACGCGGTCTTCGGCTGCCGCCATCGCCATCCGGGTTACCGAGCAATGACATGAAAATGGCGGGCCCGACACAATCGCCCGACCCGCCATTGCCATCTTGTCTGCAGCTTAGCCGATCGAAGCGAGCTTCCGGTCGGTTGCGCGCGCGATGAGCTGGGCGACGACCGGTTCAAGGTCGGCGGCCATTTCCTGGCGGCAACGGAAGTCCGGTGCCATGTCGGCATCGAGCCGGTCGCCCGGATTGCAGACTTCCTCGATCTGGCGGGCGATGTCGCGGCGGAACGCGGCAATGCTTTCAGGATCGGAGAAGTTCACGGCGGAAGCGTTTATCCGGACGGAAACGGCCTCGCGGTCGGCAGCCGTTGCGGCCGTGGCGCCGACGAGCAAGCCCGCCGCGAGCAGCGGTAACATCAGTTTCATGGGTTCTCTCCTGGAACACTCTTGTTTTGAACGTACGGGACTATTTTTTCAGGCTGGTGCGAGCTGTTGTGTCCGACCGGCCTGGATGCGTCTTATGCGCTGATGCCCAATTAGTCCTGCCTTGGCAGTCGCGCAAGGCATTCTGGTGAAAAAGTCCACGGGAATTGAGGGTTATGCATGCTGCAACTGCGTAATTACCACGATATGACATCGGAATATGTTCGATGAAGACTTACGCTTTGTCACAATAGAATCAAAAGATTCAATATACAAGCCAGATATATTCGTATTTGTATCAGATTTGTTCGTCCGATACTGAAAAATGAAACGAAAAGGTCCAGATATCTATCTTAAACAGAGGGCGGCCTCGGGCGCTGGAATTGGCATCAGCGGCGCAAATACGCCAAATGGCGTATCCGGACGTGCGAAAGCACCTGCGCGACTTGGCGACCATGAGCTTGGGATTATATTCCTGGCGCGACTATCATCGATGCAAATTGCTGCTGCAACGCAGCAGGAACCCAGCGAAAAAATGCACCGCTATCGGCAGAAAACTGCGAAATCGCGGGGTGGGAACTGGCAGCAATGGTCGTAATGCAGATCAATCCTGCGGAGGCCTGGCAGCAATCGCATCGATCTCGATAAGGAAATGGGGGCCAACAAGCCCGGCCACCTCGAAGGTGGAACGCGCTGTGGTGAGCGGATTTTCCTCGGTTCCGAAGAACTCGCGGAAACCCGCATTTATCCCGGCAAAGTCCATCATCCCGGTTGCCGGGTCGGCCACCACGTACAGTTGCAGTTTCACCACGTCACCCATGGTGAAGCCCTGGGTGGCGAGAACATCGGCGATCTTGGCCAGGGTGGAAATGGTTTGTGCGCGGGTATCGCCCATCTGCTCCAGGCTGGTCACCTCGCTCATCGGCATGGCCGGATCAAGCGGCGAGGGCAGCTGGCCCGAAACGTAGATCACGTCTGCCCCGGCGTTCACCCGCGCTGCTTCTAGGATGATCGCATTCGGATTGCGTTGGATGCGGATCACTTCACCTGTCGCTGCGGCGGGAGCAGCCAGCAGGCCTCCGGCAACGCAGGCGATGATGGCGGCGGGGAGGGGGAACAGGCGGGCCATGGGACAATCTCCGGATCAGGATCGGGTCCGGCGCGGGCCAGGCCCGCGCCATCATCGATAGTCAGCGATGCCGAAGGCTAGCATCGGCCGGAACCCGCGCTCTCTACGCCAAACGACGTATGTGCATCGGGGCGCCAATGCTCTCGATTGTGGGGGTCGGAACAACGAGTCCGGTTTGGCTCCTCCCGCTGGAAGGTGCCGATAGTCAACAACCGGCGGGCAGCCGCCTTCCCCGACTGCATGGGCTCGGGGAAGGCGGCTCACCCAAAGCCGGACAAACCGGTCCGGGGGAGGACGACAAGATAAGGGGGTTCCTATGTCGCGCTTCTCGAAGTCACTTGCAGTCACTTTCGCCGCCACCACGGCACTCTCCACAGTCCTGGCCAATCCCGCCCTCGCACAAGATGCGGAGCCGAGCGCCGCCGAAGTCGAAGGCGATCTCATTATCGTGACCGGCACACGTGCTGCCGGAACCAACACCGCGGACAGCGCGGCACCCGTTCTTCTCCTGTCCGACGATGCGCTCAGCCGGGTCGGCCAGCCTAACCTGAACCAGGCGCTGACCCAGCTGGTCCCCAGCTTCCAGGCCCAGACGCAGGGCACCGACATGGCTAGCTTCTCGCTGTCGGCCCGCCTGCGCGGCACCAGCCCCAACCACACGCTGGTACTGGTCAACGGCAAGCGCCGCCACGGCAACTCGATCCTCCAGGTCATCAACGGCGCATTCGGCGGTTCGGCCGCGCCAAGCATCGACCTGATCCCGCCGGATATCGTCCAGCGCATCGAAATCCTGCAAGATGGCGCCGCCGCCGTCTATGGTTCGGACGCGATCGCAGGCGTGATCAACATCATCCTGAAAAGCGATACGCAGGGCGGCACTCTGCGCGCCACGGCGGGCGAATATTTTGATGGCGAAGGTCGGACCTACAGTATCAGCGGCAACTTCGGGATGGAAGTGGGCGATGCCGGCTTCCTCGACCTCAGCTTGTTCCACCGCCGCAACGAGGTGACCACGATTGGCGAAGGCCAGTTCTCGGTCTCGAACCTCAACGGTACGATCAACCAGAGCACGCCGGTCGCATTCCGCCCGCTTTACCAGGCGCTGGCCGACAACGACACGCTGAACGGGATCAACGGCGGCCAACCGGCCTCCAAGCTGACCCTGGGCTTCTACAACTTCGGCTATGATTTCGATGATTTCGAGGTCTATTCGTTCGGCAATATCTCTTACCGCGCCGGTGATGCGCTGCAGGGCTATCGCGTGCCCAACCGCCTGTGCCGCACCGATGCCGGTACTGCCCAGACGAACGATCCGACGCGCTGCTTCGCCGATACAGCCCAGTTCGGCCTGGTCCCGCATATCGAGGTGTTCCAGGACGAGTTCTCGTTCACCGGCGGTATCCGTGGCGAGACCGAAGGGGGCTGGAACTGGGATCTGTCGGGCACCTATGCCGAGGACGTTTCCAAGGTCTACACCACACAATCGGCCAATGCCTCGCTGTTCGTGGCGACCGGCTTCACGCCGACCGACTTCTATGACGGCGCGTTCCAGTTCAACCAGTTCGTCACCACGCTCGACATCGATCGCGAATTCGACATCGGCCTGTCCGGTGGCCCGATCACCGTGGCTTTCGGTGGTGAATTCCGCCACGAATCCTACGAGATCTTCCAGGGTGATGCAGGATCGCTGTACGTTGAGGGCGGCCAGTCCTTCCCGGGCTATTCCGCAACCGACGCCGGGGTAATCGATCGCAACGCCAAGTCGGTCTATCTCAACCTTATCGCCAATCCGGTAGATGACTGGACGGTCGATCTGGCGGGCCGCTTCGAAGACTACAGCGATTTCGGCAGCACGGTGATCGGCAAGATCACCACGCGCTACGATTTCACTCCCGCCTTCGCCCTGCGCGCCACGGCCAGCACCGGCTTCCGGGCACCGTCGCTGCAGGAATCAGGCTATTCCGCCACCAACGTGGGTCCGACAGCGGCCACCCTGCAACTTGCGCCCAGTTCGCCGGGCGCGGCCAGTGCCGGGTTCAGCGCGCTTGGGCCGGAAGAATCGATCAACTTCTCGGCCGGCATGGTGCTGCGCCCGATCGACCGGCTGGTGGTGACGCTGGATGGCTACTACATCAAGATCAACGACCGGATCGTGTCTTCGGGTGGTATCCAGGGTCAGCAGGCGGTGCCGGTCGGCTCCTCCAACATCAACTCGGTCACCGGGACACAGGGCGGCGTGGCTGTGCTCACCCCGCTGATCAACGGACTGACGCCATACCAGCTGGTGCAGAATGCCATCCTCGCCAGCGGCAAGGCGCTTGATCCGACCGTGCTGCAATATGGCAGCCTGGCGATCCAGACCTTCACCAACGGCATCGACACCCGGACCCTGGGTGCCGAATTCTCGGCCCGCTACCCGGTCGACCTGTCGTTTGGATCACTCGATCTGACCGCCAGCGCCAACTACAACGAGACCACGGTAACCGACAGTTCGGCGCTGGGCACCTTGTGGACGGTGACGGCAGAAGATGTGATCGAAAACGCCAGCCCCAGCTTCCGGGCCAATCTGGGGGCCCTGTTCGAGACCGGGCCGTTCAGCGCCAACCTGCGTATGAACTACTATGCCAAGACCACGCAGCTGGTGCAGCCGAACGCCTTCTCCACAACCCCGCGTCCGGTCGATGGCCGATATTACGAAGCGTCCGTAGGCGCGGCAGCGATCTTCGATGTCGAGCTCGACTATGATATCACCGATTTCATCACGCTGGCCGTCGGTGCCAACAACCTGTTGGACAAGCGGCCTGAAGTGCCTGATTTCGTGGCCGATTACGATCCGGCCAATCCTGCTGCCGGGTGGCTGGCCGGGCGCTCGCCGTACATCAACAACAACGGCTCGCACAACACTCCGCTCAACTTCGGACCTTACGGCAGCAACGGCGGCTACTACTACGCCCGCGTTTCGGTGAGCTTCTGACAATGATCAGGCGGGGGTGGCCACCATCCCCGCCTGGACACCTGAATTCTTAAACCAACAGGAGCCGCATCCATGCGCAAAGTTCTCGCCCTTGCTGCCCTTCCGGCCGCCCTCACGCTTTCGACCGGATGCGCCACCGCGCAGGATGAAGCGCCCGCAGTCGAGCGGGTCTATGGCAGCCCCACGGCGCGGATCGCCAGCATGGCGATGGTTCCTCCGGGCAGCCAGATCGTGTTCGTCTCGGGCACTACGCCGGCACCGCTCGATCCCGCCAACCCGGATGATATGGGTGACACTCGCACGCAGACCCTGTCTGTGCTCAACCGCATCAAGGCTGCGCTGGAAGCGCAGGGGATGGGGATGGGCGACATCGTCAAGATGACGGTCTTCCTTGTCGGCGTGCCCGAGCTCGACGGTCGCATGGATTCGGCGGCCATGAACGAGGTGTTCGCCACGTTCTTCGGCACCGCCGAACAGCCCAACCGGCCGACCCGTTCGACCATCCAGATCGCCGCTCTCGGGCGGCCGACGATGTATGTCGAGATCGAGGCGATTGCTGCCGTCGCGCCCTGAGCGCCAACCTGAACAACACCAGGCGCAGCGGATTTTTACCGGCTTCGGGGGCTTTGCCCTGACAGGATCAGCATGACACCTTCTTTCGATCCTGCCCGCCTGCCGGGGAGGCGTTCATTGTGCACAGCCATCTGTTGCCTGATGCCGCTGGTGCTGCTGCTTACCCAACCGGTGTCGGCGCAGGCCAGCAGGACCGATGATAACGCTGTCGTCAATGCCGATGATGCGTTCGGCCAGTCCGTCGGTAACGAGCGCGGGGGGCTCTATGGCGCCGACGATGTTCGCGGGTTCTCCCCGGTTGAAGCAGGCAACGGGCGGATCGAGGGGCTGTACTTCGTGCAGGCTTCGGGACCCGGCGGCCGGGCCATATCGGGCAACATGATCCGCGTGGGGCTGTCGGCCCAGGGGTATCCGTTCCCTGCACCCACGGGGATTGTCGATTACAGCCTGTACAAGAATTTCGGCGAACTGGGTGCCAGCGCAAGGCTGGAATATGGCCAGTACGGTTCGCCGATCGCCCTTATCGATGGCCAGGTGCCCTTGGGCCAGGATGCCGGCATGACCTTCTCGATCAACCTGCGCGAGCAGGAACGGCACGAAGGCGGCAGGGCCCAGAATACGGGATTTGGCGCAACACTGGCTTACCGGCCCTGGGAGGGTGCACAGATCATCGCCTTCGCCTCGGAATTCCGCTTCTGGGAGGATCCTGCTGCACCAGTTGTTTTCCCCGATGGCGATTTTGTGCCGCCACAGTACCGGCGGCGTGAATTGCTCTCGCAGCCCTGGGCGCTGCGCGACAACACCAACCAGCTGTTTGGCGCGGTTGCGCAGCTTCCCTTCGGCGATTGGCGGGTGGATGGCGGGTTGTTCCTGTCCGGCCGCGACATTCCGGAAACCTATTCCGACCTTTTTACCCGCCTGCGCCCCGATGGCACCACTCCTGCCCGCATCATTGTGGCCGACGGCAACAACCACGATGATGTTACGTCGGGCGAACTGCGGCTGACGCGCAGCATGGTCACCGGCCGGGTGGCACACAAGCTGATGGTGAGCGCGCGGGGCCGGCAGGGAGAGCGCGCATTCGGCGGACAGCAGCGGATCAACCTGGGCGAGAGCACGTTGCTGGAGCGCGACATTCGCGACAGGCCCGCCATCGTTCTGGGAGCAGAGAACATTGATCGCGTGCGGCAGGGCAGCATCGGCATCGCCTGGAGCGCCACCACGCCTGGTCGCTTCTCGCTCGATGCGTCGGTCACGCAATCGACCTACCGCAAGGAAGTGGATTTCGCTGCCCCCGCGCGCGAGGACGTGGCAATCCGCGACGCGCCACTTACCGCCAGCCTCACCGGTTCGCTGTTCCTGACCCCTGGCCTGGTGCTTTACGGCGGCCATGTGCGCGGGTTCGAGGACGCCGTGGTGGCTCCGGATATCGCCATCAACCAGGGTGACGCGCCGCCAGCGCTGCGCACGCGCCAGACGGACGTGGGACTGCGCTATGACCTGACAGGCGATATGCGGCTGGTGGCGGGCCTGTTTTCCATCGACAAGCCCTACTTCAATCTCGATCCTGCGCAGGTCTTCCGCGAACTGGGATCCAACACCAACCGCGGGGCGGAGATGAGCCTGGCCGGGCAAGTCCTGCCGGGGCTCAACATCGTGGCGGGCGCGGTGCTGCTTGATTCGCGTATCAGCGGCCTGCTGGTGGACAGCGGGCAAATCGGCAGCAGGCCGGTTGGCACATCGCGCCGCCGCATCATCTTCGATGCCGACTGGCGGCTGGACGGCGGGAACAGCCCGCTGTCATTCGACATCAGCGTGAACAGCCTGTCCTCGCAAGTGGGCAATGCTGCCGGGACCTTGCTGGCGCCGGGCAGCAACGTCATCGACCTGGGGATGCGCTATCGCTTCGATCTGGGGTTCGCCGATGCCCTGTTGCGGGCGCAGGTGAACAACATCACCAACACTTACAGCTGGAATGTCTCGTCCAGCGGTGCCTTCCAGTATCGGCCCCGCCGCCATGCCAGCCTGGCCCTGATCGCGGATTTCTGAAACTGGACCAAGCCGGATGAAAAAGGGGACCGCGAACCGCGATCCCCTTTTTCCCGGTCAGTCACTCTTTTGGAAGACCTAGCGCAGCGCGGCGATTTCCGTGGCCGAGACGGGGCCGGAATAGTCGTTGCCGAAATTGGTCCGCACATAGTTGACCACGTCGGCGATCTGTTCGTCGCTCAGCATGTCGGCCATGGGGGGCATTCCATTCATTCCCTTGACCACGATGTAGGCCGGATAGCGGCTGCCCAGCAGGCGTGGGTTGTTGGCGAGCGCCGGATAGAACCCTGCCCCCACAGCGCCCATGGCATCGGGCATATGGCAGGCAGCGCAGACAGTGGCATAGATTTCCGCTCCCGTAGGACCGCTGATACCTGACGGAGCTGCGGTGCTGTCGGCATCGGCTCCTACCGGCGAGGCGCTGGCCGGGGCAGGTGCTGTCTGTGCGCCCGCGCCGGCAACGAGGGTGCCGCTCAGCGCCAGGGTGGCGGCAGCAAGTGCGGCAAGCGAAGTCTTGGCGGTCATAGCGGTTATCCTGCCTGGACGCGTTGGTGGAGTCGCTCGATCGCGTCGAGCGAGGAGGTGATGGCGCCTTCGATCCAGCCGCCGATGTACGATGCGTGCTCGCCGGCCACCATGAACCTGCCATCCATCTCGCACAGGTTGCGGTAATGCGTGGCGCGGCTCTCGTCGCTCCACATGCCGAAGCAGCCCAGGGTCCACGGCACGCGGTGCCACCCCACGGCAACGCCGTTCATGAACTCCTCGCGGTACTGCGGGTGGATCTGCGCCCCCCAGTCGACCGCGCGCTGCACGCGCTGCGCAGGCGATTGCGCGGTCAGTTCATAGGATATGGCTCCGCCGGTGTAGGCCCCCAGCAATACGCCCGGCCCGCGCGAGCCATAGCCGTAGCTGGGGTAGGAAATCTGGCTGATCGGCAGGTTGGTGCTGGTGATGCCGCCATAGATCTGTTCGTCCTGTTCCCAGAAGCGGCGCTTGAATTCCAGCCCGATCTTGACGCTGGGCCGATAGGGTACAGCCTTGATGGCGGCGGCCAGCGGCGCGTTTACATTGAGCGGAATTTGCGCCAGCACCGACAGAGGGATGGTGCAGATGCAATAGTCTGCCCGCGCGCTCAGCCGTTCCTCCGTCCGCGTGTCCATATAGTCGACGCTGACGCCGCTCTCGTCCTGGCTGATCGCGGTAACCTTGGAATTGAGGCGGATCATCTGGCCCACTGCCCGCTCGAACCCGGCGGCGATCTGGCCCATGCCGCCCACCGGCTGGAAGATCGCGTGCTGGTGTTCGTTGCTGAGGTGGGTGCCGATGTTGCGCCACATGCCCGATTTGAGCACGGTGGAAATGTCGAGCGGTTCGGACGGGATCGGTTCTGCCGTCAGCCCGCCGCCCGGGCCCTTGGTCCATCCGCGCCGCCCCGCCGACGCCGAGCTTTTGACATAACGCATGTTGTTGTCGAGCGCGCCCCATGAACGCAGCGATTCCAGCAGCATTTCGGCATCCTCGGCTGTCACCGTGTCGCTCAGCGCGTTCTGGTTGACCGCTTTTGCCAGCAGTTCGGAAACATGACCGTAGTAGTCAGCCTGGATGGTCTTGTAGCGCTGCGGTTGCCCGCCGAAGGCCGAGGTGGAGTGCAGGTAGGCGTTGTAATTGTTCTGCTGGAACGGTTCCAACGCCACGCCCAGTTCCTGGCAATAGTGGATCAGCCCACCGTGCTCTGTCGGGATGCGCCAGGGGCCGGGGTTGATGTAGCTGCCTTCCGCAAACTCACAGGTCTGCGTCGCGCCGCCCAGTTCGGTGAAGGTATCGCCGCCCTTGATCGTCCAGGCCCGCCCGCCGACGCGGGGGTTGTATTCAAGGACTTTGACCTCGTAACCGGCGCGGCTCAGTTCCAGCGCCGCCACCATCCCGGCCACGCCTGCGCCCAGCACCAGCACCGATTTGCCTTTCGACCCGCCTTCCAGCCTGATCGGCCCGGTGAAAGTGGAGGCATGAGCCTGGTTGAGCGGAGCCATGGCCATCAGCATTGCGCCGGCCCCGGCGGACTTCCCTATAAGCGAAAGCAGTTCGCGCTTGTTCATGGCGAATTGCGGTGTGTCTGTCATGCGCCCGTCCTTAGCCGTGGCCCTGGTCTGCCTGGTTAGGCGGCAGATCTTATCGGGCGGCTCCGGCATCCTCGGCGGGGGCGGGCAGCAAGGGCATACGCTATTTGGCTTATTCCTGACCGGCCAGACGCAGCAGGGCCGCACCGTGAACTTCGGCGGCCGGCTGCATCTCAGCGTCGAGCCTGCGATAGGCGGCCAGCACTTTCCGGCTCCGCTCGGTGAGGGCCGAGCCGCCGTGGGCCGTGCCGCCCTTGGCGGTCTCGATCACGGCTCCGCAATCGGAGAACAGGCCGCAGCAACCGATGCGCCCGGCGATCCTCGTCAATGGGGCGTTTGACGTATTCACTCATGGGGGTTTGCAGCGCTGGTTTGGGTGGCTTTCCGGCCGGACTGGAGTCAACTGTGCAGCACTCAACATCTTCATCTTCGCGTCGCCAATTCCTTACAGCAATAGGCAACTTGGCCAGCGCAGGCTGGATCACCATGAACTGGCCGCAGATCGCGGTCGCTGCCCAACAGACAGACCATGCGGCCCACGGGGAACCGGCCCCGACGTCCGTGCTTACCACCTTGAACAGTGGCGAAGCAGCCGAAATCGATGCAATCATGAACCAGGTTGTGCCCGGCGGTACCAAGCCCGGCGCACGCGATGCCCGAGTCCTCTACTTCATCGACAATGCGCTTGGCAGCTTCTTTGCGGCACAACTGCCGGAGTTTCGCGAAGGCCTGGCTGAATTCCAGGCGGCCTATGCAGCGCACTCTGGCACCACGACGCCATTCTCCGCAGCACCCGACGCGCAGCAGATCGCGTGGCTGGAACAGGTCGACGAAACTCCGTTCTTCATGGCCGTAAGGCGCCTGACTATTCTCGGCCTGATCGCCTTGCCGAAGTACGGCGGCAACCACGAATATGCCGGCTGGAACCTGCTCGGCGTGGAAAACCGCCACTTCTGGACAGCGCCGTTTGGATACTACGACCAGGGTTACGCTGGCTTCGTCCCCTATCCCGGCACCCAGCCCTTCACCGCCTGACGGAGCGCCCCCATGGAACGCAAGACATTCACGACCAGCGAGACAGTCGATTTCATCGTTGTCGGGTCCGGCTCGGCAGGCGGTATTGTGGCCCGCGAACTGGCACTAGCCGGCAACAGCGTGGTCGTCATGGAACAGGGTCCGCGCCTCGATGCCCACGAATTCGAGCATGACGAGCTGAAATACCGCCACCTGTCGGGTATCACCAACAACCCCGCGACCAATCCGCAGACCTTCCGCCGCGACGAGAGCGAGACGGCGGTGCGCCGCAATTCGATGACCTACGCCCGCGTCGTTGGTGGTAGCAGCTCGCACTTCAACGCCAACTTCTGGCGCCTGCACGAGATCGACTTCATCGAGCGCAGCGTTCTTGGCCCGATCGAGGGCGCAGATCTGGTCGACTGGCCGATCACCTATGCCGAACTGGAACCCTATTACTGCAAGGTGGAATGGGAGGTCGGTGTATCGGGTCTGGCAGGGGCGAGCCCGTTCGCATCGTTCCACTCCCGGCCCTACCCCATGCCGCACCTGCCGATCAAATCGTCGGGCGTGCTGTTCGAACGCGGCGCGCGGGCGCTGGGACTGCATCCCTTTCCGTCACCGATGGCGATCAATTCAACAGTGTACCGGGGTCGCCCGGCCTGCGTGCAATGCGGGCTGTGCGGGGGATTTGCCTGCGAGGTTAAAGCAAAGAATTCTTCGGTCTGGACCGTCATCCCCGAAGCCGAAGCCAGCGGCAACTGCGAGGTGCGCCCCAACAGCTACGTGTTCCAGATCGGCATGAACGATGCCGGCCGCGCCACCGGCGTACATTATTTCGATGGTGACCGGGTGGAGCAATTCCAGAACGCCCGCGCCGTGGTGGTCTGCGCCAACGGCTCCGAAACACCCAAGCTGCTACTCAATTCGGCCACCAATGCACAGCCCACCGGCCTCGCCAATTCCAGCGACATGGTCGGCCGCAACCTCATGCTGAACAAGGGCGGCGGCGCGGCGGCGCGGTTCGAACACCCGCTCAACGAATACAAGGGTGCCAACGTCACCATGATGTTGCACGATTTCTACAATTCCGATCCAGCGCGCGGCTTCTATGGCGGGGGCGGGTTCACCGCCCGGTCCGGCGGGCCGCTGACCTGGGGGCAGACCGTGCCCGAAGGCACGCCGACCTGGGGACCAGGCTTCAAGGATTACCTGGAAAGCTATACCCACTGGATGAACTGCGCGGGCCACGGCACCTCGTTGGCCCAGCCGACCAACCGCATCGACATCGATCCGGACCTGAAGGACGACTGGGGCGTCCCCGCCATGCGGGTTACCTACAAGGACCATCCTGACGACATGAAGCACGCCCAGTTCATGGTCGATCGCGCGGTGGAAATAATGGACGCGGCAGGCGCGGTGCAGATTGAGCCGGGCCACGTTGGCGAGGCCAGCGGCGGCGTCCACCTGCTCGGCACATGTCGGATGGGCGATAATCCAGGAAATTCGGTGATCGACAAGTACCATCGCACGCACGATGTTCCGAACCTGTTCCTGTGCGACGGTTCAAGCCTGCCGACCTCAACGCGCGGTCAACCCACCCACACGATCGAGGCGCTGGCATTCCGCGCGGCAGAGCATATCGTCAGGTTTGCCCGGGCCAACGAAATCTAGGCTCGGGATGGCCGTGTCAAAACAAACGCACCGCTGGCCAAATGGCAGAACCAGGGTAGGGCGCTGGCACCTCGACGAGATGTACGTCAGGCTAAACGGCGAGATGGTCAATTTCTGGCGTGCTGTCGATCACGAGGGCGAGACTCTCGAGAGCTTCGTCAAGAAAAAGCGGGATAGCACTGTGGCTTTGGTGTTCATGAAGAAGGCACTGAAGCGGCATGGCAGTGCCGAGACAATCGTTACCGACGGTCCGCGATCGTGCCCTGCAACAATGCGGGAACCGGGCAATCTCGAACGCCGCCTGATCGACAGACAGACCTACAAGACCCGCCACTCGGCCGCCCTGGCCGAGTGGCAAACCCTTAGGGCCTGAACCGACGGCGGGCTGGGGACAGCTCTGCCAATTGGAGACGAGTTGCGGTCAGGGTGCCAGCATCCTCTCTATCAAGGCCGATACCAGATCGGCGATGACCAGGCGCGTTCCTGCAGGGTCAGCGGCAGATCGATGCTGGCCGGGTCCATCCCCAGCGCCAGTGCGTCGAACAGCTGATGACGCGGGGTGGGGATTTCCAGCACCCGGACGTAATAGAATGCTTGGAGCGCGGGATCGAAATGAGGATCGCGCCACAAGGTGACTAGTTCGGTGGCGCCGATAGTGTTGCGATAGCGGCCGCTCCACAGGTCTACGGTGTTGCCTACGGGCGCCAGATCGCCATTGGCTCGCTGCCGCCCGGCCCCGCTCCACACGACATTGTAGACCTTCTCGCGCAGGTCGCCCGAGGCATCGTGCCAGCCCTTGATTACCTGCACCCTGTCAAGGTTGGCACCGTTGTGCGCCTTGGCCGCCTGGATCAGAAGTGCCGGTGCCACCGCGCGTGAGGGGCGCTGCAATTCGCCGCCCATCGGCACGCCCTTGCGATAGCCGGTGCCGGCAAAATCGCCTGTTTCCGCATCGGCTGGCGTGAAAGCGAAGCCGCCGAACACCCGCAAAGCAATGCGCGGGCCGGAGGTGCCGTAAACCTCGCGCCGCCGGAACGCTTCGTAGATCGAGCGACGATCATTGTTATCGGCCCACACCGCCGCCAGTCCCCCGGCAGAGACGACCCACGAGCTCATCGCGCCCGCCACGGCGGCGGCGCGTTCCTGCGGGAGAAGGTCAGCACCAGACTTGCCGTAGAATTCATCCTCGCGCTGCGACGAAAGGCCTGAATGGCTGTCGGTGCTGCCGATCAGGCCGAATGCGAACGGATTGACCCCGGTTCGCCGTTCGGCCGCCAGGCCGGCCAGCAGTCCCGTGCGCACGTAACTGCCAGGGTGCGGTGTAGCCGGTTCGCCGCCAAACATCGTTTCGCGGATTTCGAAGTCGGCGAACTCGTCACTGGTGGAAAGTGACGGGTGGGTTTCGCTGGTGCCCTTGTACTGGGTCACCTCCACAACCCGCTCCCATTCCAGACGCTCGTGAGCATAGGCGGAGTCGAACATTTCGCCCTCGGTGTTCGCTTGCGTCCACATCTGGCCTTGCGAGAGATTGGAATTGTGCGGAATTGCCACGAAATCCGCCCCCGTCCGCGCGCGTGTTTCGCGCAGGAAGCGCCACAGGCCCTCGGGCGCCATCGTATCGTAATTGCTCAGCGGCAGAAACTGGCGGGCCACGTCACCATCTGCCGGAGTGAAGACCACGCGGTGCTGGTTGATGCCGTTGGGGGTCGAACTCCATTCCCAACCGATCAGTGCGGTGAACTTGCCCGGCTCGTTATACCGCTCGGCTGCATCGATGTGCCGTTCCCATGATGTGCGAATGACCTCCGGGGTATGGAGCGAGGTGATGATGTCGTTGACCGGGTCATGCGGGCCCAGTTTCATGGTGGCATTGAACGCTCGGTCCGGGTCATTGCGATAGACTTCCGCCAGCTGCCGGCCGCCGGTGGTGGCCAGCACATCGGCATCGCCGTCCACCATGCGCGGCAGCACGCCCAGCATCTCGGCATGGTCGGCCACCACCAGGAAATCGAGTGGCTCGTCGATGCGGATGACTTCGCCGGTGCGGCTATGGCGCACGGGTAGGCCGCGGGCGAATCGATAGGCGCTGTCGAGATCGGCGTTGTTGGTGCCGTTCTCGAATGCATCGGCGGATTCGCGGGTATGCAAGTGCGTATCACCCCACAGCAGCACGCGTTCTCCCGCCTGCGCCGGGTTCACGGCAAGTCGTTCTGCGGCCGGATCGCCCGCCTGAAGCGAAGGGCTGGCGGCCTGTTGCTGGCAAGCGCTCAGCGCAGCCATGGCGGTGAGTAGGAAACCGGTCTTGATGCGCACTATTTCTCTCCTGGCAACTGCGGCGTTCAGGCCACGCGCTGCAACATCCAATACGAAGCAGTTATGCCAACGATATAGGCAACCAGCACGCGCGGGGCGGCCGCCTGCACCACGGATTGCTGCAGGCGGGGCAGGGCAGCTGCGATCAGGCGGCCCGGGCGGGTGAGCATGACGGCCAGTGCCAGCAGCGCGGCGACGAACAGCAACTGACCGATCTCGATGCCCAGGTTGAACGCCAGCAGCGCGCCCAGCAGCCCGTCTTGCGGCAGGCCCACTTCGCGTAGCACGGCAGCAAAGCCGAAGCCGTGCAGCAGCCCGAACCCGGTGGCCACGGCCAGCGGATAGCGCCAGGTGATCGTATCCGATCGGCCCCGCGCCAGTTCCACCGCCAGCAGCACGATGCTGAGTGCGATCAATACTTCCACCGCGCGGATCGGCACGCTGACCAGATCGAGCGCGGCGGCAGCGAGGGTGACCGAATGACCCAGCGTGAAGCCGGTAACTGTAGCCGCGATGCGGCGCCAGGTGCCCGCTATCCACACCAGGCATGCCACGAACAGCAAGTGATCGAAGCCCAGCCAGATATGTTCCACGCCAAGCCTCAGGTAATCGGCAAAGATACTTTCAGGCTGGTCACCGGCAATGGGGAATGGCACGCTGGTGCGGCCCGGCAGCATCATGCCGATGGTCGCCTCTCCCGAAGGCAGGACCGAGCGATAGATCGTGGGCAGGTTGGGATTGCCCAGCGGATAGGCGATCGTGAAGCTTCGTCCGGCCAGTGGCTGGCGGCAAGTGAACCCTTGTGCCCGGTGGTGGCCGATCTCGTCAGTCCATTCGCGCGCGGCTGGGTTGGCCGTGCAATCGTCCGGCAGTTGCAGATTGGGCGTGGCGGCAGGAGCAAGGCTGGGCGGGATGCGCCAGGCCAGCTCCAGGGTGGCTGGGCCGGTCTGCCGGGCCTCAATGTACAACGGGCGCGCTTCGTCGGCCTGTGCCGGGGCTGCAAAGGCCAGCAGCAGCAAGGCCAGCAGCCACCTCACTGCGGCGGTTCCGCCAGCTCACCGATGTCGTCAGCTGGATCGACCGAGTAGGCCGCCACAACCTGCCGCACGGCCGCCTCGCCCAGCCGGTTGCGCCTGGCCTGCAAGGCATCGCGGGTGACAATATCGCGCACCTGTGCGAACGTCGGAGACTGCGCCGCCCTGCGCGAGCCGACCCGCACCAGGTGGAAACCCAGCGGTGAACGAAATGGCCCGGCCCACCTGCCGACAGGGGCGGCAAACACTCCGGCTGCCAACTCTTCGCCCAGCTCGGGCACCAGCGCGGGCTGCGTCATGGCCGAGTAGTTGCGCTGATAGGGAAACCGGTCGCCGCGCTCCAGGGCATCTTCCGGGGCCACGTTGCTGTCCTGAAGTGTTTGCAGTTCCCGGGCAGCGAAGGCCGCGGCATCCGCACGGCGCTGACCATCGACAAAGACGTGGGTAAACGTGGCTGTGGCCTGGCGTGCATAGTCCTGGGCGTGAGCACGGAAATGGGCCGCCACTTCCTCGTCGGGGATGGTGGTGCCGGACAAGGCGGCATCGCGCAGCATCAGGTCCATCTGCTGCACCAGCCGGCTGCGCACCAGCGGGTCGGCTTCGTCCAGCCGGATTGCGCGGGCCTGGCGGTAAAGCGCTTCCTGGCGCACATATTCGTCCAGCAGCTGGCGGCGCTGGGCTGGTGAGAGGCTGGTGTAAGCGTCGGCAAAACTGCGCCCGTCGTACAGCCGCGCCTTGCCCTGCATGTATTCGATCAGCTGCGCGCGCGACACGGTGATGTGCTGCGAAGACAGATCGGCTTCTGCCGGAAGCCACCAGAACAGGGCTGCGCCAGCGATCAGGAAATGGACCAGCGGATCTTGCAGCAGGCGGCGCAGCAAGGGCTTCACGGGCGGTACCAGATCGGCGAGGTCCATGCCCGTTCCTGCAGCCAGGCCGGCTGGTCGGCGGGGAAAGGCAGCCTGTTGGCCTGTGCCAGATAAACCGGCCAGCGCGGCGTGGGGATTTCCAGCACGCGGGCATAGTAGAGCGCCGGTTGGGCCGGGTTGAAATTGGGATCGGTCCAGCCGGTGATCAGCTGGGCGCTGCCAATAGTGTTGCTATATGTCGCCTTGGCTACGTCCACCGTATTGCCTACCGGGCCCACGTGCCCGGTGCGCGGGTCGGGACGCCGATCACCTGACCAGACGACGTCGTAAATCCGCTCATGCGCGCCGTTCCGGTCAATCCACAGTTTGACCACCTGCACCCGGTCGAGGTTGCCCGACAGAGGGTCCTTGACCGCCTCGAGCAAGAACTGCGGCGCGCCCCCGGCAGTCCTGTGGCCCAACGATCCGCCCATCGGCACACCCTGGCGATAGGCCTCGGCAACCCAGCCGTGGCGCTCGATCAGGCTGGCCGACAAGCTCCAACCGGCAAACATCCGCACCTTGATGCGCGGGCCGCTGGTGGCGAAGACTTCGCGCCGACGCAGCGCGGCAAAGATCGCCTCGCGCGTGTTGCGTTCAGCCCAGACGCCGGTGATTCCACCTGCCGAGAGCGTGGTCAGCGGGGCGTTGAGGATGGGGGAAATCTGGTTGAGCAAGGCTTCGGGATCGGCCTGGCTATCGCCCAGTCCGAGCCCGCCGGGGAAGTTGTCTTCCTCGCTGGAGGAAACGCCCGAGTGGAAATCGCTGGCCGCGATGATGCCGAACTGCATCGGGTTGATGCCTAGCTCACGCTCGATCAGCATACCGCGCTGCAGGCCGGTGCGGACATAGCCGCCTCCCAGGTCCTCGCCCTCGGGGGCGAGCAGCTCGAACCCGGAAAACTCGTCATCTGGCGAAAGTTCGGGGCGGGTTTCGCTGGAACCCTTGTTCTGGCTGATCTCGACCAGCGGTTCGTTGGCGTTGCGGCGCGCGGCCCAGGCGCGGGTCATCGGTGCGCCGCCGGTCTGGTTCATCGAGAAGGCCATGCCTTCGGACAGGTTGGAGTTGTGCGGGATGAGGATGGAATCGGCGCCGCGCGCCCGCCAGCCCTCGGCATAAGTCCACAGGTCGTCCGGCAGCATTGAATCGACGGTGGAGAAGGGCATGTCAGGATATGTCGGCCCGGCGAAGATCACGTTGCGGTGCTGATGCCCGTCATTGGGCGTGGCCGACCACTCGAACGCGGCAAAGGTGGTGAAGGTGCCGGGCATATTGTTGGCCTCGGCCGCGTCGATCACGTCGCGCCAGTTGTCACGGATGCCGGCAGTCACGTTGAAATCGGAATCGGCCCCGCGCGTCAGGGCGGGATTGACCACTTGCCGCATGATCGGGAAAACCTCGGCAAAGCTGGTCACGTTCAGCAGGTCGGGCCAGCGCGTACCGGCATATCGGCCCTGCGGATCGCGCCCCAGCCGCACCATGCCGAGATATTCAGCGTGGTCGGTCACCGCCAGGAAATCCAGTGGAGTGCGCCGCTGGACTGTCTGGCCCATGTAATCGACCGCCAAGCCGCGGGCATAGCGATAGGCATCGTCAGGCACGGTGTTGGTTCCCGAAGCCGCCGCATCCAGCGAATAGCTGGTATGCAGGTGCAGATCACCGAAATAGGCATTGCGGAGCGGATTGGCCGGGATCTCGGCGCCCTCCCCCAAAGCCGGGCGTGGGCCTTCGCTGGCGGGCGCGGAGGAGCAGCCTGCCAGCGCCAGTAGCAGTGCCAGTACCAGTGCCACTTCGCTTTTCCCCGCCCCGTCTTGTGGCAAAGTTGCTTTCTCCCCGATTGATTGCGCCTACATTCTCGCGTCCGGCATTGCAGAGCAACGCGTCGGCAGGCTATCAGTGATGTCGGAAAGGTTATCACCTATGGCATTCACCCTGCGGCAGATCGAGGTCTTCGTCGAAGCGGCGAAGGACCAGAATTTTCGCCGGACGGCCGATCGGATCAACGTCAGCCAGCCCGCCATCAGCCGCCATATCCGGCTCCTTGAGCGCTATGCCGGGGGCGCGCTGTTCGTGCGCGAGCGTGGGTCACGGGCGCGCTTATCGACCTTGGGTGAGGATATGCTGGTCGAAGCCCGCGCCATGCTCCGCTCTGCGCACAAGGTGAACAAGGGCCTGGCCAGGCAGGACGTAGCGGAAGTATCGGTCAGGATCGCGGCGGGCAGTTACCTGTTGGATAGATGGATACGGCCCAACGTGGGGCGCTTGTTCGGGGCGCAGGATGCCTTGAACCTCGAATTCGTGCAGGCAGCGCACCACGAGGACTTGCTGCGTCTTCTGGGCGAAGGCGAGGTGGACTGCGCGTTCTATACCGGAATGGCGTTTGCCTTACCGGGGCTGGACTTTCATCCCCTGCGCGAAGCGTCGATTGGTCTCTATGCGGCTCCGGCGCTGGCCCGGGCGGTAACCCGCGTGCCGGAAGACTTTGCTACCCTGCCAATCGTGCTGTCGAACAAGGGCACCCCATCCGAAGCCTGGCAACTCGAAACGCTGCGCAGTGCGTCGATGGAGCCGATCCGCATCGCGGCCAGGACGCAGTTCATGGAGGTAATGATCGACCTGATCGTGGCAGGACGTGCCGCCGGGTTGCTGTTCGATGATGATGCAGCCTCGCTCGTCGCGCAGGGAGCGATGGTTCGTTTGCCGGTCGCCCTGCCGGCAGGGACGCGGTTCATGGTAACCAGGAGAGATACCAAGCGGAATTCGCAGCGAGACCGCGTTATCCAGGAGATCTGCCGCTTGTTGGAAGGCTGATCCGTCGAGTGCATCACATCAGGCCGATGGGCTTGAGCGGAATTCGGATGCAATAGTCCCCCCCTCCCACACTCCACAGCGCATTTGCCATCCCGGACAACACCAGATGCCGATCTGTGACCTGCTCCGGTTCGTTCCCGATCTGTGCCTGAACGTGCTCGTTCCTGGCTGCAGCTTGATCGAGGCAACTTCCGAAACGATGAGAGTTGATCCAGATAGTTGAAACGGCACGTGAAATTACGGCCCAGTTCCCTCCGTTCCTCCCCCAGCACCTCCCGGATTGCCTTCAGCAACGCGCTGGCCGCTGTGGTCCTGGCCCTGCTGGTGCTGGTGTTCCTGGTCGACGATCATGGCGTGGAGGCAGCAGGCATAGCGGTCATGGGCACCACCGTGGCGACCATGACCAGCCATTATCCCGTTGGCGGCGGCCGGAACGCAGCCCGCACGCCTGACGGGAACCGCTTGACGATTGCCGCGATGCGCTGAATGTGCGCACCATTGGCTTGAACCGCGATCCAACATCGGGAAGGACGGGTGGCGGCTTGACGGAGGTTCGCTTGTCTGAAGAAGTCTCGAAGTTGCAGGTCAAGCGACGGGCGGCAAAGCAGACGCGGGAAAATATTCTCGATGTGGCGATGGAAGAGTTCGCACAGAAGGGACTTGCCGGGGCCAGGATTGACGAGATCGCCGAACGGACTTCGTCTTCCAAGCGGATGATCTATTACTATTTTGGGGGCAAGGAAGGGCTGTACCAGGCCGTACTGGAACGGGCCTATGCCCGGATTCGCACGCAGGAGCAGAGCTCGCATTTCGAGGATCTGCAACCAGAAGAAGCGTTGCGGGCCATCATCGGACACAATTTCGACTATCACCACGACCACCCGGAATTCGTGCGTCTGGTGATGAACGAGAACCTGCACCACGGCGAATACATCACCCAGATTGAAAGCATGCAGGAACGTAACCGATCAGTGATCGAACAGCTGCGCACAATCATCGACAAGGGGCTGGTGGCTGGAGTGTTCAGGCCGGGCATCGACCCGGTGGATCTACACATCACGATCTCGGCGCTGAGCTTCTACAACGTGTCGAACCGTCACACCTTCCTGTCCAACTTCGGCGTGGATTTCAAGGCACCCGCCACCCGCGCCCGGCGACGCGAGCAAATTATCCAGGCAGTGATGCGCTGGGTGAAGGCCGACTAGCCCTCAGCTTCACCTTGGCAGGGCTTCAACAGGCTTGCCACTGCCGTTTTGTTATGAACTATATGGTACATAACAAAACGGCAGTGGAGAGGGTTATGCGATTCGTGATGGCGGGGCTTCTGGCCCTGGCAGCAGGTACTACAACGGTTGCCGCACAAGAGCGGGATTTCCCGGTCGAAGGCGGGGCGGTGCTGGAAGACCGTTATCCCCGGCAGTCGCAGCAATGGCCCGGCGGGGTCACCAGCCTGGCTGATGTCGTCTATTCCACCATCACCGGTTACCGCCCGATGATCGTCGATGTGTACATGCCCCCGCGCGAGGCCGGACCAAAACCGCTGATCCTGTTCATCCACGGCGGCGGCTGGACCGGCGGGCACACCCGCCACTCCGGCGCGCTGGGCGACTTTCCAGCAGCCTTGGCCATGTTGGCGCAGGAAGGCTTTGTCGTCGCCAGCCTTGAATACCGGCTCGCCCGCGAGGCAGCGTTTCCCGCCCAGGTGCAGGATGCCCGCGCGGCCCTGCGTTTCCTGCGGGCCAATGCGGCACATTATGGCATCGATCCTGCGCGGGCAGGCGTGTGGGGCGGATCGGCTGGAGGTCACCTTGCGGCCTTGGCCGCGCTGAGCTGCGGCGTGGGAGAGCTGGATGTCCCTGGGCAGGAATTTGCGCCGGGCAGCGAATGCGTACAGGCAGCAGCGATCTGGTACGGAGTGTTCGATTTCGCGTCGCTGGCAGCGGGCAGACCCGGCGGATCAGACGGCGCGGCGGGCTTGTTGCTCGGCTGTTCGGGGCCTTGTACCCCTGCGCAATATGCCTCGGCCAGCCCGTTGCACTACCTCGATCCGGCCGACCCGCCGATGTTGCTGATCCACGGCAATGACGATGTGGTGGTGCCGGTGGCCCAGTCGCACCAGGCAGAACAGGCGCTGCGGGGCGCAGGCGTCCCGGTCGAGGCGATCTATATTCCCGGCGTCAATCACAGCTTCATCGGTGCCGACCTCGGCACGACAACGGCAGCCACCGTGCAAGCCACCAACGCCACGTTCGATTTCTTCCACAGGGTGTTGGGCGAGGCCGACCAAGTGGATTGACTGCGACCTATGGCAAGGGCGGGATCGGGTGCGGCCGTCCCGCCTCGGTCCCGTCAACTGCCCAGTTGATCGCCTCGCGGATCATGGTGCGCAGACGCGGATCGTCCCATGCCGCATCGGTATGGCCCAGCCCGGTATAGAACACCCGGCCATTGCCATGATTGCGGATCCAGGCAATCGGGAAATCGGCATCGGTGCGGTGGACCATCGGCGCGGCCAGATCCACGCTGCGCGGATCGATCCGGGCCAGCACATCCACATCTGCCCGATCATAGGGCTCCAGGCGCATCTGGTAATGTTCGTCGCGCAAGGTCATGCCGGTGCGAAGGTCGGCCATGGCGGGAAAATCGGGCCGTTCCACGATGATTTCGGCATCGGCGATCATCCACGGGTGGTTGTCGAACACCCCGCCAAGCATCTGTCCATATTCGGGCCATTCATAGGCTGTGGCAGCCGCAGTGTGGATGCCGACGAAGCCCTTTCCATCGACCGCCACGAAATCGAGCAAGGCCTGGCGCTGTTCGGTATCGAGGTCCAGTTCGCCGTTGGTGTAGAACACCACGGCATCGAAATAGTCGAGGTTCTTGCCGCGTGCCTGGCGCGGCCCGCCCTGGGCATAAGCGCCAGTACCCCAGGTCTCCTGCTTGGTAATCCAGTCGGCATCGGTGCGCAGGAACGCCACATAGTCACCGCTTTCGCGGCCTAACTGCTCGATGACTGCAATCGCATGGCTTACCGCCATATGGGCCGACTGGTTGCCGCTGGACAGGTCGGCGATCACCAGCACCCGCTTGGCATCGGCATAAGGATCGGCATAGCCGGGCTGCGGACCTGCGGGCTGAATTAGGGTTGCCGCGGGCACATCCTGCGACTGCACTGAGCAGGCCATGAACAGCGGGACCAGCGCGACCAGTGCCACGCGATAAGGCAAGCGCATCTTCATTCTCCTGTCGGCAAGGTAAAGGCCACAATGTCATCGGCGCTGAGCGGGCTGTTGAGGAAGCTTCCGCCGGTGGCGACCACGGCCACGAACTGCCGTCCATCTGATCCCCGGTAGGTGATCGGCGTGGCATGGGCCGAAGCTGCCAGCCGGGTTTCCCACAAAAGCTCGCCGGTTTGCGTGGCAAAGGCGCGGAAGCGGCCATCGTCGGTCGCGCCAATAAAGGTTAGGCCGCTGGCCGTGGTGATCGACCCGCCAACATTGGGTCGCCCGGTTTGCTGCAAACCTTCGGGCAGGCTGTCCGTCACACCGAGATTGACCTGCCAGGCGATGTGGCCGCTCGCCACGTCGATCGCGCTGAGGCGGCCCCACGGTGGCTGCTGGCACAGCCAGTTGGTGCCGGGAAGCTGGAACCGGCCACCGACGCGCCCACGTTCATATGGCAAGGGGCCTCTGGTCGCGGGGACCAGTTCGGTCACTTGTCCAAGATCATTGGTATTGACCACCAATAGCCCGCTGGCCGGATCGAAGCTGGCACCGCCCCAGTTTGCCCCGCCTTGCAGGCCGGGGAAGCTGATCGTAGGCCGCTGATAGCGGACCGGCTGGTACAGCCCGCCTGCGACCATGTCGTGCTCGTCCATATAGGCCAGGCAGCCATCGCGCAGTTCGGGCACCAGATCGGCTACTTCGTCACGCGAGAAGGATGTCCGCGCGAGCGGCGGGGTGGCGAGCGGGATCGGCTGGGTGGGCGCTGCCGCCTCGCCCGGCACGTCGCTGGCGGGGAATGGCTGTTCGGCTACCGGCAGGAGAGGCTCGCCAGTCTCGCGGTCCAGCACGAACAAAAGGCCGTTCTTGGACGCAACCGCTACCGCCGGACGGGTGACGCCGCCAGGAAGCGGGAAATCGAACAGCAGCGGCGGGGCCTGAAGGTCATTGTCCCAGATGTCGTGGTGGACGACCTGGAAATGCCACAGGTATTCGCCGGTCCGGGCATCGGCGGCTACCAGTGATGTGCCGTACAGATTGTCCCCCTTGCGATCCCCGCCATAACGATCGAACGACGGTGCGCCGAACGGCATATAGACAATTCCGCGCGCCTCATCGACGGTTAGGAAGCCCCAGGCGTTGACGCCCGATCGCCCCTCTCGACTGCCGGATTCCCAGGTCTCGGCCCCAGGTTCGCCGTCGCGCGGGACGGAATGGAAAGTCCATACCAGTTCGCCGGTGCGCACGTCCCACGCCCGCACATCACCCGCCACGCCGAGCGGGGGAAATTCCTGCACGGCCGATCCGGTGAGGATCAGGTTTTCAAACACCGTTGGCGGCGAGGACATGCCGTAGAACCGGGACTCGGTACCGTTCATCACCTCGGGCGTTGCCATGTTGACCACACCGTCTGCGCCGAAGCTTTCGACCGGCGCACCTGTCGCCGCATCGAGGGCATAGAGCCTGCCGTCGCGGGTGCCGAAGACGATGCGCGGCGGAGTTGTGGTATCGCCCGGCCAGTATTCCACCCCTCGCAAGGATGGCAGGCCCGGACCCGGGATGGCCGTCGACCACAATTCTTCGCCCGATGCCGGGTTCAGGGCGACGACCTGGCCATAGGGTGTACTGACGAACATTCGTGCGTCAACCACCAGGGGGGTCGCCTGCGATCCAAAAAAGAACTCGCGCTGCGGGACGGAGCGGGCGGCGCCTTCTGCCTCGCGTTGGGCGGTTAGTGTGGGATCTTCCTCGGCTGCGGCTTGCGTGGGGCGCATGTGGTAAACCCAGGCGGGGGCGAGCCTGTCCACATTGGCCGGGGTTATGTCTGCCAGGGGAGAATGGCGCTGCCCACCCTTGTCGTGTCCGTAGGTGGGCCAGTCGCCCGCCACGATCCCGCCAGCTTCCGCCGAAATCCCGGCGCACGATACGGTGGCCAGCGCCATCAGAACCGTCGCCATTGCAGGCCATGCTGAGCGGGTCATCAAATCCTCCCTTGTGTTATGTACTAGTTCGTGCATAAAATGTGCAGACAAGGCAAGCGTCCCGTTTGAGGAGGCTGCAAAAAGGTGGGGAGTCGACGTCGGATGGATGGTACGATCGTGGTCCTGAACGGCCCGAACCTCAATCTGCTGGGTGAACGCGAACCTGAAATCTACGGCCACGATACGCTGGCCGACGTGGCACGCCTGTGCCGCGAAGCTGTGGCCGGCAGCGGGTTCGAGATCGACTTCCGCCAGACCAATTCCGAACACGAGATGGTCGGCTGGCTGCAGGATGCGCGGCGCGGTATGGCCGGAATCGTGATCAACCCGGCCGCCTTCACCTATGCCGCCTATTCGGTGCTCGACGCCATCAAGCTTGCCGATTGCCCGGTGATCGAAGTCCACCTGTCGAACATCCACCGGCGCGAAGCCGAATGGCGGGCCAAGTCGATCCACACCCAGGTCTGCACCGCGATCGTTTCGGGAATGGGGATCGATGGCTATGTCGCGGCCGTGCGGCACATCGTCTGGCTGAAGGGGCGCGGCAAATGAAGCCGACCCGTGCGCGAGTAGGGGTTCTGGCCCTTATCACGATCGCGACCATGCTGAACTATGTCGATCGTTCGGTAATGGGCGTGGCCAAGCCTGCCCTGGTCGAGGAACTGCAGATCACGCCTGAAGTAATGGGTCTGATATTTTCAGCTTTTTCATGGACATATGCCTTCGCCCAGGTGCCGGGCGGAATCCTGCTCGACAAGTTGGGCACCCGCCTGACCTATTGTCTTTCGCTGGCCTTGTGGTCAGCCGCCACCCTGGCCCACGGTTTGATGGCCAGTGTTTCGGGCCTGCTCGGTGCTCGCCTTGCGCTTGGCCTGGCAGAAGCGCCGTGCTTCCCTGCCAACAGCCGCATTCTGGCCACCTGGTTCCCCCAGCAGGAGCGAGCGCGGGCCAACGGGGTTTATTCGGTGGGGCAGTACGTGGGGCTGGGTTTCATGATCCCGGTGCTCACCTGGATCACCGTGGAATTCGGCTGGCGTGCGTTGTTCATGGTGTTCGGCGGGGCGGGCATCGTGTTCGCCGGCATCTGGTATGCCTTGTACCGCGAACCGCGCGAAAGCCGCGCCAACCAGGCCGAACTTGACTTGATCGAGGCGGGCGGGGGCCTGTCCGATGCCAGCGCGGTACCAATCAAGTTTACCTGGTCGGCAGTCGGCAAGTTGCTGAGAAAGCGTCAGATACTGGGTGCTTCTATCGGCCAGTTCTGCGGCAATTCGACGCTGGTGTTTTTCCTTACCTGGTTTCCCAGCTATTTGGCGGAGGAGCGCGGCATGGACTGGCTGAAGTCAGGCTTCGCAGCCTCGCTGCCTTACATCGCTGCCTCTGTCGGTGTGCTGATGGGCGGCTGGCTGTCGGATCGCCTGATCCGCCGGACCGGGTCGGCCACGCTGGGTCGCAAGTTGCCGGTGGTGGTGGGCTTACTGCTCACCTCGGTAATGATTGCGGCAAACTATGTGGAATCCAATGCGGTGGTCATCGCCGTAATGTCGGTGGCGTTCTTCGGACAGGGCATGGTCAATCTCGGCTGGACGCTGATCAGCGATGTCGCACCCAAATCGATGATCGGCCTGACCGGCGGCGTGTTCAATTTCTGCGCCAACCTGGCTGGTATCATTACGCCACTGGTGATCGGCTTCATGGTTGGCGCGACCGGCAGCTTCTATGGCGCGCTGGCCTATGTCGGCACGCTCGGCCTGGTCGGTGCAGCCGCATACATTTTTATCCTTGGTCCGGTCGAACGGGTCTCGATCGACTGACGCGAGGATAGGGACGGGAAAGGCCAGGCTAATGCCCGGAACAGGAAGCGGGCTTGACCGACGTTTCGAATATTTTGTAACTAACTAGTTCATACATACGAGTCGCCCGAAAGAGGTGACGCAATTTAGGGGGAGTAAAAATGAGGAAATCAGTAAGGGCATTTACGTGCGTTTCGCTTGCGGCACTGGCTGCCGCCCACGCGCCTGCAGCCTACGCCCAGGATCGCACCACCGATGCAGAGAGCGATGAGAACGTCATCATCGTGACTGGTTCCAGCTTGCGCAATGTGGCCCCGGTGGGCTCGAACGTGCAAGCGCTCGATCGCGGCGATCTGGAGGCAACCGGCGCACAGACGGTGCAGCAGGTCCTGCGTTCGATCCCCGCGGTCGTCGGCAACAATACTGCGGCACAGGGCGGCTTCGGCAGCTTCGACGGTGCCGGCACCAATGCCCCGACAATCCACAGCCTGGGCGCTTCGGCTTCGAACTCCACGCTGATCCTGCTCAACGGCCATCGCCTGCCGGTCGGTGGCGTCAATCACGTGCTGGCCGACCCGAATATCGTCGCCCCGCTGGCACTCGAACGGGTCGAGGTGCTGGCTGACGGTGCATCATCGGTTTACGGCTCGGACGCGGTTGCGGGCGTGATCAACTTCATCACCCGGCGCAATGTCGACGGGATCGAGGGAAGCTTCCAGGCCGGTTTCGGGGATGCCTATGACACGCTCAATGCCGGCGTGCTGTTCGGCAAGACCTGGAGCACTGGCTCGGCGCTGGTGTCCTACAATTATTCCGACCGGTCGAACCTGGTGGCATCGGACCGCGATTATACCGCCTATGACCACCGTCCGCTTGGCGGCACCAACCAGATCAGCCTGAACCAGTGTCAAACCCCGGTCATCACGACTGGCGGACTGGACTATTTCTCTCCGTACAGCAGCGGCCTCACCCGCGCTAACGCGCTTGACCAGGCTGGCAAATCGGCCGACTGCGATCCGCGCGCCAACATCGACCTGGTGCCTTCGGAAACGCGCCACAACGTGCTGGTTTCGATCCAGCAGGAAGTGGGCGACCGGCTGACGCTGACCGGCGACGCGATCTATTCCAACCGCGTGACCAGCCGCAACGTGCAGCGTGGCACGGCCACCAACTTGACGATCACCAACGCCAACCCGTTCTTCCGCGCGCCGACCGGTTCGACGGCCACCAGTGCCGTGCTCAATTTCGATGCCACCGGCATCCTGGGGCAGGGCGCCCATCAGGATGGCACAGCGGAAACCCTCTATTTCCATGCCGATGCCGACTACGAATTGTCGGATGCCTGGAGCTTCAATGTCGGGACGGTCTACGGGCGTGACACTTCGCGGGTCGAGAACATCGGCTACCTGTGCGATTCCTGTCTGCGGCTCGCGGTCACCGGAACAACCTCGGCTACGGTCGATGGTGTGCCCAACACCCGCACCCAGGTGCTGACCACCGCCAATGCGTTCGATCCGTTCGGCGGGCGGACTTCCGCTGCCACCCTCGCCAGCCTGGTGGATTCACGCCAGTTCACCCAGACCTTGCAGCAGATCACCAATGTCTACGGCAGCATCAATGGCGAGCTGTTCGAACTGCCGGGCGGTACCGTGCAAATTGCCGTGGGTGCCGAATACATCGACTATGCGATCTCGCAGGATCAGGTTTCGCCAACCAACCTGGGGCCGCACAGTTCCAACTCGCGCTTCCTCCATCTCGACTATTCGCGCGATGTAAAGTCGGCCTATGCGGAACTGTTCGTGCCGATCATCGGGCCGGAGATGGACATCCCCGGGGTCTACAGCTTCGAGCTCAACGTGTCGGGCCGGATCGACGAATACAGCGACTTTGGTTCAACCACCAATCCCAAGATCGCCGCCAACTGGGAAGTGATCGACGGACTGCGGGTGCGCGGTAACTGGAGCCAGTCGTTTGTGGCCCCGGCGCTCACCAGTTCGGGTGCCAATGCGTTTGGCCAGACTGCGGAATCGAGCTTTGGCCTTGCTGGCAACGGGTCGTTCAACGTGCCCTATTCGCTCTATCCCACTGCGGCGCAAGTGCCGGGATGCGTTGCAAGTGCCACGTCGTGCTTGTTCAACGCATCGGGCGGGATTGCCGGTGTGCAGGTCAATGGCGGGTTTGCCGGCCTTGGCCCGCAGACCGGCGAATCGTGGAGCGTAGGCTTCGATTTCGCGCCCAACTTCGCACCTGGCCTGCGGCTGAGCCTGACCTATTGGAACACCAGCCTGCGTGGGGGCGTGACGGCACCCAGCACGGGCCTGGTCCTGTCATCGGCCGATCTCGCCTCGCGGCTTCAGATCTATCCGACAGGGGCAACACCCGCCCAGATCGCCAGCCTGGTAGGCACATTGCCGCAGACCGCGCCGCTGCCCACCACGCCGGTCTATTTCACCTTTGATTTCCGGCAGGGCAACGTGGTCAACCTGGATGTGACAGGTGTCGATTTCGATGCCAGCTACCAGTTCGACACCGAAGCTGCGGGCACGTTCACGCTTGGCGGCTCGTTCAGCACCAAGACCAGGTTTGATGGTTTCAATGGCTCGGGCGGCACGCCATTCGATGCTTTGGGCACGGCAGGTGTGTTTACCACCTTCCAGGCCATCAAGTGGTCCGGTCGGGCCAATCTGGGATGGGAACTGGGCGGTCTCAACGCCAACCTGTTCGTCAACTATACCGGCCCCTATACCAATCGTGGCCTGTTCGGTTCGGACCTGTCACGCAATCCGGTGCAGCGCGATGCACTGGGCACGCCGATCGGGGGCGGCGATCCGGTATCGTCGTTCACCACAGTGGATCTCAACGTAAGCTACACCTTCGAGGAGCTTGCCGGAATGGGTGACGTCACCGCCTTTGTCGATGTCAGCAACCTGTTCGACCAGGATCCGCCGTTCGTGAATGCAAACTTCGGTGGTGTGAGTGGTTATGACGGCTTCAATGCCAGCCCGATCGGACGCGTCGTGTCGCTGGGCTTGCGGGCCAAGTTCTGACGGCCATACCCCTTACGTCGGGCAATCGGTTCCTGCGCCTCGGGCGCTCTCCTTCCGGGGCGCAGGAGCCAACATATGGAAATGAGGACATCGGTGCCGGAACCAGGACATAGCGATCTAGGCAATGGTACGGCCATCCGCACCGGCTTGATCGGCGAGGGGATCCTTGCGTCGCGTTCTCCCTGGCTACACGAGGAGGAAGCCCGCGCGCAGGGCATGGCCCTGGAATATATGCTGTTCGACTTTGTCGACCGGGGCTGGGATAGCATGGCTCTGGGCGGCCTACTGGCAGACATGCAGCATTCCGGCTTTGCCGGAACCAACGTCACATATCCGTTCAAGCAGGCGATCATCCCGCTGCTCGACGAACTGTCCGAAGATGCTGCCTGCATCGGCGCGGTCAATACGGTGGCGTTTCGCGATGGGCGGTTGATCGGTTTCAACACCGACATGTTCGGCTTTGCCGAAGGCATGCGGCGCGGCTTGCCAGGAGTGGCGCTGGACCGCGTGTTGCAGCTGGGCTGCGGCGGCGCCGGCGCGGCGGTGGCCCATGCGTTGCTCGGCAGCCTGGCGGTCGGTACGCTGTTGTTGCACGATGTCGATGCCATGCGGGCGGAACTGTTGCGCGATCATCTGGCGGCGCGGTATGGGGCCGATTGCGTGGCCATCAGCACCACGCCCGAAGCCGATCTTGCTGCGTGCGATGGACTGGTCAATGCCACGCCGGTCGGAATGGCCCGGTTTCCCGGCCTGCCGATCGGGATAGCGGCGATCCAACCGACCCACTGGGTCGCCGACATCGTCTATTTCCCGCTTGAAACCGAGTTGCTGAAGCAGGCTCGCGCAAAGGGCTGCGCTACGCTCGATGGCAGCCGCATGGTCGTCCACCAGGCAGCCGAAGCCTTCCGCATCATGACCGGACGAACAGCCGATCCCGAACGGATGATGCAGTCCTTCGCTGCTCCGGCAACTTCCAGTCCGGTCGGTTCCGCCAACAGTTTGGAGACCTGAACTTGCGACGGCCAGATCCCCTCCATTTGCGGTACGCGGTCCGGGCAGGTCGATGAAGAAGTCGATCGCCACCGTTTCGCTGAGCGGACCACTGGTCGAGAAATTGCACGCGATTGCCGCTGCCGGTTTCGGCGGAGCCGAGGTATTCGAAAACGATCTGCTTTCCGCTCCGCAAAGTGCGACAGAAATCGGCTTGATCATGCGCGACCTGGGGCTGGCCTGCACCATGTTCCAGCCGTTCCGCGATCTGGAAGGCATGCCCGAGCCGCTGCGCACCGCTGCCTTCGAACGGATGCGGCGCAAGTTCGATGTGATGCAGCAACTGGGCACGGACCTGATCCTGCTGTGCTCCAACTGTTCGCCCCAAGCCTCCGGCGACCGCCAGCAGATGCTGGACGACCTATCGCAATTGGGCGAACTGGCCGCCGGGCGCGGGATGCGGGTCGGATATGAGGCGCTGGCCTGGGGGCGCCATGTCAACGATCACCGCGATGCCTGGGCACTGGTGCGCGATGTCGATCACCCTGCGATCGGGCTGGTGCTCGACAGTTTCCATTCGCTTGCCCGCGGCCTGCCATCGGCCAGCATCGGCGATATCCGACCCGACAAGCTGTTCATCGTGCAGCTGGCGGATGCTCCGATGATGGAGATGGACCTGCTCAACTGGTCGCGCCATTTCCGTTGCATGCCGGGGCAGGGCGCTTTCCCGCTGACCGAGTTTGCCGCCGCGATTGCGCGTACCGGCTATGATGGCTGGTGGAGCCTGGAGATCTTCAACGACAATTTCCGCGCCGGATCGGCCAGCCAGAACGCGCGTGATGGCAAGCGTTCGCTGATCCTGCTTGATGACATGACTGCCCGCGCCCTGGGCCGCACCCCGGCCATGCCACCTCCGGTCGATCCGGTGGGAGTGGAGTTTATCGAATTCGCCGCCAACCAGGAAGAGGCCGAAGAGTTCGGCAAGACTTTTGCCGCATTGGGCTTTGCCCCAGTGGCGCGCCACCATAGCAAGGACGTGACCCTGTGGCAGCAGGGCGATATTCGCCTGGTGGTCAATTCCGAGCCTGAAGGCCTCGCTCACAGTTTCGATATTGTTCACGGCGGATCGGTCTGCGCTATCGGCCTTGCCGTGCCCGATCAGCAGGCGGCACTGGCCCGCGCCAAGGCGCTCGACATCCCGCGTCACGAACAGGCGGTGGGGCCGGGCGAGTGGGAGATACCCAGCATCCGCGGGGTGGGCGGCAGCCTGCTCTACCTGGTCGAACACGCTACGCGCGAAGCAATGTGGGCCGATGAGTTCCCGGTTCCGATCATCAATGCCGCCCCGCGCGCCGACCTGTCACGGATCGATCACATTGCCCAGGCGATGCAGTATACCGAATTCCTTTCATGGCAGCTGTACTATGGCGCGCTGCTGGCGGTCAGGAAGACCCAGCAGCTCGAAATCGCCGATCCGATGGGGCTGGTCTACAGCCAGGCGGTGGAGAACGAGGGCCGCACGATCCGCTTTACCCTCAACGGATCAATCGCCGCACAATCGCTGACATCGCGCTTCATCAAGTCCTATTTCGGAGCCGGCGTGCAGCACATCGCGTTTGCCACCGGCGACATCTTTGCCGCCGCGCGCAACGCCCGCGCCGCTGGCCTGCCCGACTTGCCGATCGGTCCAAACTACTATGAGGATATCGCCGCCCGCTTCGCCCTGCCGCCAGACATGGTGGCCAGCATGGCCGAATTGAACATCCTGTACGATCGCGATGGCGAGGCAGAGTATTTCCAGTTCTATACCCGCGCCGTGGCCAAGCGGGTGTTTTTCGAAGTGGTCGAGCGCCGCGGCTACGATGGTTACGGCGCGGTCAACGCCGCCATCAGGCTCAACGCGCAATCCGCCTATCGCGAACCATCGGGGGTCTGAAATGATTTTGCATCGACAATACTTCGGCCCCGCATTGGCTTTGGCAATCGTCGCGGCAGTATCGTGCCCGGCAGGCGCGCAGGACCATACTCCCGCGCCCGAGGATGCGGCGCGCGTCAATGCCGCCACGGCAGCAGCCGACAGCGGCGGCAGTGGCCCGACCCCCGCCATGATGGCCACCGAGCCCGGCTTGCCGACCCACACGATCTACCGTCCGGCGGACATGGAAGGCGCCATGGCGCGCGGCAGGCTGCCGATCGTAGTGTTCGGCAACGGAGCCTGCGCCAATATCGGCAACCGCTATCGCTATTTGCTGACCGAAGTGGCCAGCCATGGATACCTGGTGATTGCCACCGGCCCGGTCGGGCCACCGCATGTCGAATGGATGGTCAGTCTGACTGATCCCGCTGCCCCGCCACCGACCCAGAGAGCGCCCGCCAGCACAGCAGCACAGCTTAACGATGCGATCGACTGGGCGATTGCCGAGAACGCGCGTGCTGGCGGCGATCTGGCTGGGCGCCTGGATACCGATGCAATCGCCGTAATGGGCCAGTCTTGTGGTGGGTTGCAGGCCATTGCGGCCTCGGCCGATCCCCGGGTGGATACCACGCTGGTGCTCAATAGCGGTACTTTTCCCGACGGGTCTCCATCGCTGGCAGGTACTGGCGATGCCACCAAGGCCAGTCTGGAACGGCTTCACGGCCCTGTCGCATGGATCAGCGGCGACCAGAGCGATGTGGCACACGCCAACGCCGCAGCCGATTTTGCAGCCGTATCGGGTGTTCCGGCCATGTGGGCATGGCACCAGGGAACCGGCCATTCGGACCATTATCGGATGGCAAACGGCGGGCTGTTTGCCCCGGTCATCGTCGATTGGCTGGACTGGCAGTTGAAGGGCAGGCGGATCCCGGGCGCGATGTTCACCGGGCCGGACTGCGGATTGTGCACGGCTGATGGCTGGCACGTGGCCACGAAGAACTTCTGATCGATTACACCTGCGATACCAAAAGGATCACCGCGATGAAAAAGCTGCTTGCAGTCCTGCTGATGGCCACGGCTATGGTCCCCCCGCTCAAGGCCGAAATCCGCGCCATGCAGCCGATCGCCGGTGATCCGGTGGCAACGGCCAGCGGGCGGGTGGCCGGTACCAGGTTAGATTCGGGAGTGAAGGCATACCTTGGCATCCCGTTTGCCGCGCCGCCGGTGGGCGATCTGCGGTGGGCGCCGCCGCAACCGGCCAGCTGGAGCGGCGTGTTCAACGCTGACCGGTTCGGCCCGGAATGCATCCAGGTGCTGCGCCCGCACGACATCAACCACTATTTCGGCGAACAGCCTTCGGGCGAGGATTGCCTGTCGCTGAATATCTGGACCCCGGCCAATGCCCGGCCGCAGGACGGGCTGCCGGTGATCGTGTTCATCTATGGCGGCGGCTTCACCATCGGCGCATCGGGCATGGCCAATTACAGCGGCGAGCAGATGGCGCAGCGCGGGGCGGTGTTCGTCAATTTCAATTACCGGGTCGGCGCGCTCGGCTTTCTGGCGCACCCGGATCTGACCGCTGAACAAGGTGGTACATCGGGCAATTATGGCACGATGGACCAGACCGCCGCGCTGCAATGGCTGCATGACAATATCGCCAGCTTTGGCGGCGACCCCGACAAGGTGGTCATCATGGGGCAATCGGCCGGCGCCCGGTCGGTGGCGACGCAGATGTTTGCTCCGGCCGCGCGCGGGCTGTTCCGCGCCGGGGTAATGTCGAGCGGATGCAACCTGCGCTCTCCGGCCACCACGCTCGGTCAGGCGGAACAGGTCGGCGTGCAGTTCCAGCAAGCCGTGGGCGCGGCAGATCTTGCCGCCATGCGCAACGTACCGGCTGACCGCATCCTGGCGGCGCAAGCAGAAAACCAGCTCGGCCTGTCGGTGGCAGGCGTGCGGCTTTCCGGGCCGATCATTGATGGCCAAATCCTGCCGGCCCAGTTCAGCGACCTGTTGCAGAGCGGCGATTTCGCACATGTACCGGTGATCGCATCGTACAATTCGGATGACATTGCATTCGATTTCCAGCCGCTCCTCTCCGCCACGACAGTGGCCGGATACCGCAGTGCAGCTCAGGCGATGTTTGGCGATGCCGCCGCCGAGTTCCTTGCCCGTTATGCGCCAGCATCGGAAGACGCGGTGCGCACCACGGCACGGCGCGCGGCAAGCGATGCAGGCTTTGCCGCCAATGCCCGCGATTGCGCGATGGATCTGGCCCAACACGGCGTGCCGACATGGATCGACGAATATACCCGCAAGCACCCATATGTGCCCGGCGTGACCTTTGCCGATCAGGACCCGGTTACCGTGGGAGCATACCACACGGCCGACATCCCTTACTGGTTCGGCACGCAGGATGCCTACAACTGGCAGCGCCCGACGCGCGAATGGACCGCGTGGGACCGTACCCTGTCCGGCCAGATGATGGATGCACTGATTGCGCTGGCCAATAGCGGATCGCCTGACACCAACGCGATGCCGTGGCAGCCCTGGTCGCCAGCAAACGACACCTATTTGCGCCTGGGAGACGCGGTTACGACCCTGCGGTTCGACACTGCGGACATGACCTGGCTGGCGGCAAATCGCCCGGCGGCCGCTCCGCCCCGGACCGGGCCTTCATTGCCCCGGGATTGAGCAAGCCGCTTGCCCGCAGTGATCTTGTCAAAGCAAATGCACACTCCTGTCGAACCAAACGCACCGCCGGCCAAATGGCGGGACCAGGGTAGGGTGCAGGGATGCCGCGTCTTCGCAAACCAGCCAGCCCGTTCCGCTATTATGATTCATCGCCTGAGGTCATCCGCCTTACGGTCATGATGTATGTCCGCTTCCCTCTGAGCCTAAGCTACGTTGAGGATGTGCTGTTCGAGCGCCGGATCGACATCCGCCGTCAGCGGGTCAGCCGGATGAAGGGTTGCCGCCAACGGAACTGGCACCTCGACGAGGTCTGCGTGAAGATCAGCGGCGAGATGCATTACCTGTGGCGCACGGTCGACCAGGAAGGCTGGGCGCTGGAAAACTACGTCACCAAGACCCGCGACAAGCAGGCGGACCTGCGGCTTATCAAGCGCTGCCAATCGAAGATGAATTGCGGTTACACTGACAGCCTTGGGTGCCACTAAATGGCGTTGGCATGTCCGCGTCATTCGGGTGATAATGTGGCAGTGGGATTGTGGGGGTAAGATGATGTTGGAATTTTTCAGGCATTTGCATCTGTCCGCACAGCTTGGCACCAGCGGCGGAAGCATGAATGCACCGGCGCTGGACCTGCTGGTGCCCGAATTGACCGACCTGAGCCAGCTGCCCACCATTCTGGCAGGGGTAATGCTGCTGCTGGCGGCGCTGGCAGGTGGCGGCCGGACACTCCACCTTCTGGGAGTCCTGGCGGGCCTCTTGCTGGCCGCAACCTTTGTTGGTTCGGGAAGTTCGGCAGGAGTGATCTGGGCCGCATTATTCGTGCTTGCCAACGCTTTTCATCTGGCGCGAATAGTCAATCGCCAGCGCCGCAACTTCATGACTCCCGAACAACGCGAACTGATTGAAACGGTCTTGCAAATTCAGGATCCCGGTCAGCAGCGGCACTTGCTGGGGACGATTACCTGGCGCGATGCCAAGGCGGACGAGGTGCTGATGTGGCAGGGTCAGAGAGCGCCGCCGCTGGTGTACCTGGCCCAGGGAGAGGCAAAGATTGAACATGACGGGGTTGAACTGGGAACCTGTCATGCCGGTGAGTTCATCGGTGAGATGAGCCTGATTTCCGGCCAGCGTGCGACTGCTACCGCCACCGTCCCTGAAGCCGCCCGTATCGCCGTGTTTGACCGGGGCGACCTGCTGCGACTGTCAACCCAACTGCCGGAGCTTGCCCGTGCGCTCGATCACACTTTCAATCGTGGTTTGGCCGAGAAGGTCCAGCGCATGAACAAGGCCCGCGTGCAAGACTGACCGGTCGCCGTCAAAGTGCGGTTGGCAATCTCACTCGTCAGACGATCCGGACGATTATCACGGTCAGGTTATCGGGTGCACCGCGTTCCAAAACGGTGGCGACCATTGCTTCTGCGGCCTGCAGGGGATTCCTTGTCAGCGCGGTCTTCATGATCTCGGCTGGGGACATCACCCTGGTGATCCCGTCGCTGGCGAGGATAAAGATATCACCCAGCGCCGCATCACCGGTCACGCAATCGATCTGCACTTCGCGGGATACGCCGATCGCGCGAGTGATGACATTGGCGCTGGGGTGACTGTCGGCTTCATCGGCCGTGATCATTCCGGCTCTGACAAGATCATTCACCAAACTGTGATCGCTGGTGATCTGGTCTATCTGGCGGTTGCGCACGCGATAGGCCCGGCTGTCTCCGGCCCAGAAGCACGCATAGGAGCCTGGCATCACTGCCAGGCCGACCACGGTGCTGCCGACTGTTCGAGGCTGCATATCCGACCGGGCGTACATGAGCAGGTCCTCGTTGACCGTTTCAAGAGCCTGGATGGCCGAGCGGGCCATTTCATGGCTGCTGGCTTGCGGCGCCAGGGCCTGGAGACCAGTAACAACCGCTGCGCTGGCGACCTCTCCGGACTCGTGCCCCCCCATCCCGTCGGCAACGGCCCACAGGCCGATATCGGTCCGATCGAGCAGAGAATCCTCGTTCAGTTTGCGGCGCAGACCGATATGCGTTTGTGCTGCGCACTGGAACTGCATTGGGCCCCCCTATTTGCATGGCATTGAAAGCAGTACTGGAAATTTGTTCTTGTCCGTGCAAGTCTGCCGCACTGCAATATACGTGTGGGGGCATCTACACAATGAGCAAAGCATACAGCAACAAGGCTTTACCCCGTGGAACGATACTGCGGGAGTGGCGGCTTGAAGAGGTGCTGGGCGTTGGCGGCTTCGGGATCGTCTACAAGGCGCATGGCATTTATTTCAATGAACTGGTTGCGATCAAAGAATATTTCCCCAGCGCCATAAGCGAGCGTGATGATGACGCGACCGTTGTTCCGGTCGATTCTGATGCCGAGGAAGTCCATGCGCTAGGCCTCAAGAAGTTCGTCGAAGAAGCCAAGCTGCTGTGGAATCTGTCCTCGCCCTCGCGTCACCCCAACATCGTCAGCGTGCGCAGCCTGTTCGAGGTCCACGGCACTGCCTACATGGTAATGGATTTCGAGGACGGGAATTCGCTCTCCAAGCTGCTCAAGAACGGCGTTCGCTTCAACGAATCCTCGCTGAAGGAAATGATCATCCCGATGGCCGAGGGGCTGGAGCGGGCGCACCGCGTCGGTGTACTCCATCGCGACATCAAGCCCCCCAACATCATACTCAACAATTCCGGGCGTTCGGTACTGATCGATTTCGGGTCTGCCCGGTTTGAATCTGGCGAAGCAACCAGCACCACCGTTACCTTCCATACGCCGCCCTATGCCGCGATCGAACAGTATGTGAAGACCTTCCAGCAGGGACCATGGACGGACATCTACGCGCTGGGTGTGGTGCTGTACGAATGCGTGACCGGCACCAAGCCGATGGAAGTTCTTGAACGCATGCACGGCAACGCCGGCGCGCCGCTGGCCGAAGGTAGCTGGCCTGGCTACAGCAAGGGCTTCCTGGCGGCCATCGACACGGCGATGATGGTTCGCCCCGAGGACCGGCCCCGTTCGATCTCCGAGTGGCTGCCGCTGCTGGAGACCGCGCAGGGCGGCTCGCGACTTGACGGCGAAGACAACGATGATTTCGACGAAGACGTCACCCGCATCATGTCATTTGATGCCACTGCCGCTGCCATCGTCCCTGTCGCCCCGACACCGCCAGGCTTCGGTGCAGGCGACCTGCCGGTCTCCAGCGTCCCGACCGACCCGAACGACGCCCAATTCAAGAAGGCCGGTGGCGAAACCGATGTCGGCAAAAAGGTCGCGACGGCTGAAGCGATTGCCAATCGCAAGCCGCCGGTGCGGGATACGGCGCAGGAAGAACCTGCTCGCGCTCAAGCTGTAGCGGCACCGGTTGAACCCGCCACAGAACCTGAGCCGGTCCCAGCTCCCCCCCCCGCTCCAACCCCCGTTCCGGGCCCTGCTCCGGCCAGGGGCAAGGTTCAGGCTGCCGATGCCAAGGCCGATGCCAAGACCGGTGTGAAAGTCGGTGCGAAAGGCGGCGCAACGGGCGTTGTGACCACTCCTTCGACCTCAAGCAGCAAGGGCAAGGTCCTGCTGCTCGGCGGGGCACTCGTTCTTGCCGCCGGTGTCGGCTGGATGGTGTTCGGCGGGGGCGATAGCCAGCCTGTCCCTGCCGTCACCCGAGCGCCGGTTGTCCCCATTGCTCTCGACGGGTTGGCCCCCGCATTGAAGACCCTCGCTGCCGATGCACGCGAGGCGGGCGTAAGCTCCCAGACAGTCGACGCGTTGGACACCCAGATCGCCTTGCTCGAAGCTGACATTGCTCAACTTGACGCACTGCCCGAAGGCACCCCAGGCACGCAATTGTCCACCCAGGTGATGCAGGCCGCGGTTAAGGCGGCGGCGGATTTCACTGCCGCTCTGGTCACGGCCGGACAGGAGCAGGTGGCCAGGGCTTCGCGCACCTATCCGTGGGCGAATCCGGCAGGCGCCAGTCAGGCGCAGACCGCGCCGCAGCGTCAGGCGACCCAACAGCTGCGCACCGCGCTGGAGGGCTTGCAACAGGAAGGCACTGCGGCAGGCGGCGCGGATGATCCATCCGTCGCCATCGCGACTGCACGCCGAGCGCTGGAACAATCGCGTACACTGGGCGTGGCCGTTGCCGGCCTGTCATCTGTTCGATCCGCTACAGCCACGCCGACAGCTACCTCTGCGGCGGCGGCAACTGCCAGCCCGCAGGCCACGGCGATGCCTTCGGCTGCTGCCGTACCTGGCCCGGCACCGCAGGCTCCCGCAGCAAGTTCGCCCGCAGGGGCGGCGATTTCCACCACGCAGCGGCGGCAGATCAGTCGGATCATCGACCGGGCCGACGACGTGGCAGGCGATGTTATCAGGCTGGAGCGGCGTGACCGTCCGGGATCAAACGCATCCGAACAGGACAGGGAAGGGTACCGGATCCGCCAGGCAAACGCGCAAACCGCGCGCGAGTACCAGGCCTATCTGCAAACCTTGGAAGCATCATTGGTCAATGTCCGAGGCAGTGCCGAGGCGGACAGGATGACCGCACAGGCGAACCAGACACTGGGTTACTTGCAGCAGCTGCTCAACGGCTCGAACGCGACTTTGCGATAGGGGGTGTAGCATGGTGGCCGCCCTGCTGACTTGCGCCGTGCTGGTTTCGGCCTGCATGTGGCTCCACTTCCTGGTGATGCGTCGGCTGTGGGTGATGATCAACGGTAAGCGCAAAGTCCGCCGGCCACTGTTGAAGATCCTGCTTATTCTGTTCGGCCTGCACCTGTTTGACGTTCTGCTTTATGCCGTCGCGCTCTCGCTACACGAACTGGCAGGCTATGGCAGGTTGGCAGGTGATGTAGGTCATGCGTCCAACTGGTTTGCCGACCACCTGTATTTCTCGATCGCATCCTACACCACGCTCGGGATCGGCGATATTGTGCCGCGCGGTTCGCTGCGGCTGATTTCAGGCGTGGAGGCGCTCAACGGCCTTATCCTGATCGCCCTGACAGCGTCTTTCACATATCTGGTGATGGAAAAGTTTTGGGGCGAGCAGCACTTTGGCCGGTCGGGCGATGATCCGAACCGGGATCAGGACTAGGCCGGGATCAGGACTAGGCCGGGATTTCCAGCGACTTTTCGCTATAGCTGACCGTCCATTGGTTGAGGTCCGACAGGATCACTTGCGTGGTCTGTTCCAGCGCCTTCGCCAAGTCTTCCGGATCTTCCAGCGCCTCCAGCCGCCCAACATCCACCTCCAGGGCTTCGGCTGTGCTTATCGACCGGCTGGCGGTCAGCAGATGCTCGCCATGCCCGCGCATCCCGAATACCGCGGCACCCAGTGCGGGAAATCCGGCGGTCACAAAGATGAAGGGATAGGTCAACGACTTGATGAAGTCGTGCAGGAAGAAATAGAACAGGATATAAAGGCAGCATGATCCGATCACGGTGCCCATCAGGAATGTTCCCAGTTCGTGCAGCCGGTGATCGAGGTGGCGCATTCTCTTGGCGTTGACCCGGTGGTATGAGGCCTGGTCGGAGATCTGATCCCTGATCACGCTTTGCGCCAGCGCCTTTGTCCGTTCCACCGACATATAGCCTACAGGACAGCGCATTTCGCGCCAGATTGCCGCACAGTACCACCCGGTCCAGTCAGCATTGATGCCCTCCTCGAACGAGCGTGGGGCATATTTATTGCGAAAGGGCGGGCCTGCCAGACCGGTCTGCTTGAGATATTCCAGGAGCCGCAGCGATTCAGCCAGGTGCCGGTATTGCAGCCAGCGCCTGTGCCACTCGCCGTTGCGCCCGGCGGAGGTGTTAAGGTACAGCAGCCCGATTGTCGCCAGTTCCAGCATCACCAGGTAAATCTTGATGCTTGGCGCGATCAGTCCAAACAGCGCCACCAGCACAGCAAAGGCTGACAGGAAATAGTTGGTGACGTGCCCGCTGCGGAATAGCTGGGCGTAGCGGATGGCAAGGAAATTAGCCCAAGCATAGGCCAGGTCTCGCGGATCGGCGTCCTTTTCGGATTGCAGGCCCGGGGCCAGGGTCAAGTTGGAATACAGTTCACTCGCCACAGGCGCTTGGCGCCAAGGCTTGGCCGGAAGCTTCTTAACTCCCAAAAGTGACAACAGCAGCGGATATTCGATCCGCCAGTTCACCACCCGGTCGGTTTCCTGGAAATAGCCGACCAATTGTTCGCGTTCGACCAAGGTGTGGGGTGCTACCAAACGGTCGATCAGATTGATGTAGTCTGCCTCCTCGCCCAAGGGGACAAATTCAGTTTCCACCGCATCGCCGCCAGTCAGCAGGCGCACGTCTTCAACTTGGCGATTTTCGCGATTGAGCGGAATGTGAATAACCGGCACGCCCGCGCGCAACGACAGGTCCACCACGTGGGCAGTGCCGCCAGGCCCGTTGCCTTCACCGCCGTCCCACACCGCTACGATCACGTCAGCCGCCGCGATCACTGCTTTGCCGACGGTCAGATAGGCATCCTCTTCCCGCTCTCGCGAACCGGGGAGGCAAAATATCTCGTCTGATTCCTTGAGCAGGTGGCGATACTGGTTGTGTTCTGTCCCCTCGGTAAAGTCCTTGCTGTATTCGTAGGAACCGAACGGAAGCAGGGCCCGGATTTCGTAATCATGGGTCTGGGCGCTGGTGGCGGCCATCTGGTCCGCGCCTGAAGCGAGTGGTGTATGCAACCGCAATATGGCGGGCGCGCGGTCATAGAAGGGCAGTTGCCGAACTTCGAGTGCCGTGACGCCCACCCTCAGAAGGCGGAATACCTCGTCCAGCTTGTGGCGAAGAGGCTCCAGCATGTCTTCGGGGATGCCCTTCAGCCTGTGGCCAGTGATGCCGATGTTCAGCGTGAGGCGGGGAAGGGGAGGGTGCTGCCCGGTCAAGCGGATCGAGCCTCAGACTTCGGCGCGAGTGCGGATCTGGTGAACCAGCGCGAATTCGCCGATGGTCAAAGTCGATCCGACGGGCAGCACCGCATCCCCGACAACCTTGGTGCCATCAATGTATGTCCCGTTGGTGGAATTGAGGTCTGTTACCTGCAGTTCCCCTGCGACCAGTGCAACTTTGCAGTGGGTGCGGGAGATTCTTGGGTCCGAAAGAATGATCTCCGCAGGAACGGTTCTGCCGATGCGGGTCCCGGCAGGGTCGATCGGGAAGCGCATCGAGACATCGCCAGCTTGGATGATTTCCAGGCAATGTACGGGGACAGAGGCAGCGAATTCGGCCGCATCCATGCGGCTGGACGCCTGAGTTGGATTATATTCTTCGTCGTCATCGTCATCGGCATCGACCATCGGGGTGACCGGTGGAGGCGGAATCGGAGCGCTTTTCAACGGCACGGCCGTGCCGGTAAGGCGGCGCAGATCCTTGACGAAAATCTGCCAACTCCGGTCGGAGTGGTCACCGTCCCAGTGTGACAGGTCAACTGTGTGGGTCAGTTCGAAGATGATCGGCCTGTCACAAGGCTCTATAATGGCTGGCACCAGCTTGTGCCGCCGATCGGCAACGGTGGCTTCAGCACGAACCCAGCGCGAGGCGGCTGAACGAGGTGACCACAGCACCACCACTGCCTTGGCCGAACGCAGTTCGTCCTCGATCACTTCGTCAAAGGTTTCACCGGAATGAATTGCATCGTCCCACCAGACGGCAAAGCCCTCGTGCATCAGCGATGTCGCGAACTGTTGCGCCTTGCTCCGGTCCTGCCGACTATAGGAAAGGAAAATGTCCGAACCGGCCAAGCCTTGTCCCCGTAGGTTTTTAGTCCAGATCCTGAACCAGTCAGGTCAAACGACGAGATTCAAGAAGGGCGTAATGCAAATCCTCGCATCTGAAGATGTGAGTACGGTCCCCCCGAGAACCGACATCAGGACAAGTTACCGCAAAACGGCATTTGAGCAACCTCAAAGAGCGACGCATCAAGATGAACCGAAGCGGTATTGGGAGACGGCCATGACCCCCAGCCTTCCTCCAGCCGGGATTGGAACCAGGCAGCTAATGCAATGTTGGTAACCTTGAATCGCCCGAGAACAATCCATCAACATGATTTCATGGAGCGGCAAGACGGCCAGCTTAACCGAGTATCAAGCATTCTTTGATATTCGAAAAGCATGACCAGATCCTCACGAATCCTAGACATTGTCTTGAAATCGACCGTCGTGGTCCTCTTGCTCAATGAGGTGCGTGGATTGATTTTGGCCGCGCCCGTCTTGTATGGAATGTATCATGCGGGCGGGTCGATCATGGCACTGTGGATCGGCTTTTGCTCGCTGGCCGGAATTGCCGCTTCGGTGGTTGTTCCGATGTTTGTCGCCACTCGGCTTCGTCGGATCCCGGCATTCCAGTCAGCTTGAGATCCGGGTTTGAGCAACGGCATCTTGCGTCAAACAACAAGCGGTTCACGCAGACATTTTCTCCGCAGCGAAAGTCACGATCATGCCAGCGGCTATCGCCACGCCATAAGGCAGCCCTTTTGATTCAGTGCCGCGTCGCCTGAGTTTGCCGCCGCGTGCAGCGAATACGCCAAGCACCAGCAACAGGCCCGCGGCGGAGGTCCACAAAAGCAGCTGGAAAAAGGCTGAAATCGGAAACCACGCGGCCGCTGCGGCGAAGAATTTGGCATCGCCTCCGCCCCACCAGCCTGCGGCGAAAAGACCCATCCCGATGGCCAGCGCAACTGCCAGGTGCGCCAGATGCAGTGACCAGCCCAACAGATCAAACGGGTAGGCAGCAGCCAGCAGGCCGGCAAGACCTGTGAAGAGGCACAACCAGTTGGGGATCGTGCGCGCAACTATATCTCGGTACGCCGCGATTCCGCCCAGTATAACGACCAGGGCCGCCCCCAGCATGTCGAACATATCCATACCGCAGGGTCAGCCGTTATGATTGGCCGAGGTAGACACGGATCGGATAGGCCCTGTTGGGCGGTCCGGCAGGACGTCGCATCCGTGGCCTTGGTGCAGAGCGCCGGCTTTCAACCGTCACATTGGCTTGGGCATTCACTTCTTCCTGATCCACATCTGCCAATGCAAAGCGGACCGGATATTGTGTCGGCCGAACATTGCCGGTTCGGGCCCTGCTTTCGACGGTGATTGTGGCAGCCTGCGGCGGAGTTGCGCGCACCTGCTGTTCGCCAGACGCGGCAATATGAACGTCGCGCTGGGACACACGGCGCATGATGCCGCCGCTTTCAGGCACCATGTCCGTCAAGTCGGCAAGGACTTCAGGCAAGGCGGGGAGTTCACTTTCGGCCAGGCCGGTCGCTCCGTCGGATTGCGGCGTGTGGCTCTGGGTGAAATGGAGGAAGTTGCTGGCAAAACTGACGTTCTCCGGCGCCAGTTCGATCGCGGCCATAAAGTATTGCTGGGCCAGGTCGGCGCGGCCGATGGTGTCGAACGCGATAGCCATCCCATTATAGGCTGCGGGCCGAAGATCCGGATCATAAGAGGCCTGGCGATAGGCGACGATTGCGGCGCCGGGACGGTTCGCCTGCAGGTGGTTCCGACCCTCGGCGAGCCGTTGCGCGAAATAGCTGCTCAGGTCTACGTTTTCCATGCTGGCGGCAGCCATCCGAGGGTGTTGCGCGAACATGTTCTGGCACGCAGTCAGCCCACCGATGGACAATATGCATACGATAGCTTTGATGTATCTGGTCGCCATTAGCTTTACCCCCCGGTCATCAATGGGAACACCTCGCGTACCATTCTGATGCTGGCCGGTAACATCAGAACGCCGATCATTGTCGGAAGCATGAATACAACAAGTGGGATGGAAATGAGGACGGGCAGGCGATGGGCCTTTTCTTCAGCCCGCATGCGCCGCTTCTCGCGCATTTCCTCGGCATAGACGCGCAGTGTCGCCGATATGCTGGTGCCCAACTTGTCGGACTGGATCAGCAATGTCGCGAACGAACGGATCTCTGCCACATGCGACAAGTCGGCCATGCGGCGATAGGCCTGATCCTTGCTGGCCCCGGCCCGCAGGTGCAGCGTAGTGGCTGACAGCAGGGTGGCGACCAGCGGATGGGAATGGACCATCTCGCGCCCCACCCGGTCCATTGCCGCCTCAATCCCGAGCCCTGCCTCGACACAGACCAGCAGGAGATCAAGGCAATCGGGGAAGCCGTTGATTACAGCTTCCTTCCGCCGGTCAGCCTTCGCCTGCACGAACAGATTGGGCAGCATGAGGCCGAGCAAGGCAAGGAACGATCCAACCAGGTATACGGTGAAGAACCCGGGTGGTTCGGCCCGAGAGTAGCTGATGACGACATAGGCCAGCGGCAACAGGAAGATCAGCAGCAGTCGGACAAGCGTAAAGATGCGCGGGGCCGCCGGAGAGGAGAAGCCGGCTGCCCTCATCTTCTCGCGCAGCCTGTCTTCCTTGCTGTCGCCCAGGTCGAGACCGTGCTTTTCGATAAACGCCGTGAGATTGGCCCAGCTCAAATTGCGCGAGGCGGAGGACGTATTGGCCCGGGCGAGGATCACGGGACTGTCCTCCGCAATCTGCGCCAGCCCCTTCTTGACATCTTGCCGACGCGCGGCGGCGCCCAGCGCAACAAACGAGATAATCGCCACGATGGCGAAAATGCCGAGCAGGGTGGCGGTGCGGGCTACGTCGCTGGCGAACAGGAATTCAAACATGGCCTATACCTTGATGTCCACAAGCTTACGGATCATCACGAACCCACACAGGTACATGAAGGCAAGGCCGATCGCCCCGATGATGAACATCGAATCCTGCGCAACGGACAGGTAGAACTCAGGATTGACCAGAAACAGGCCAACGAAGGTCGCAATCGGCAGGATGGTCAGCATCCAGCCCGTCATCCGTCCTTCGGAACTCAGCGCACGAACCTTGAGGTACAGCGAGGCCCGAGCGCGGATTACGTCGGCCAGATTCTGCAGGATTTCGGCAAGGTTGCCGCCGGTTTCGTTCTGCACAGACAGCGAAACCACAAACATCCGCATGTCGTCAGAATCCCACCGCTCGGCCATTGCCGCCAGAGAATCGGTCAGTTCGGCACCATAGGAAATTTCGTCGCTCACCAGCCCGAATTCGCTGCCGATGGGATCTTCCATTTCCCGCGTGAGAAGATCGATCGCCGATGCGACCGGGTGGCCGGCCCGCAAAGCGCGGACGAAAATGTCGAGCGCGACGGGAAACTGCTCGGCCATCTTCTTGCGTCGACGCTGGGCCATGCTGCTGAGCACCATGATGGGCAGGAGAAAACTTACACAGGCGGCAAAAATGCCGGCCATCACCACCGTGCCGGAGGTGAGGGCGATCCCGGCAATGGCGGCGCCGATCAGGATCAGTGCCGCGACGACCACGAAAGCCGCCGATAGCAGGAACAGCAGGGTCAGCGGCGTAATGCTGACCCCGGAACCGCGCACAGCGCGTTCGAACGCCAACAGCGGACGCGCGAGGTAGATCGGCAGGTTGGGATTGAGCTGCACATCGTTCTTGCGCAACTCCACGATAACCTGTTCGCGGGCCATGCCCTTGCGCAACAGCCTGAGGCGCTGGTTTACCTCGTGGGTATGCGAACGCCTGGTCCACAACACGTTCAGCGAAATCTGGACGACAACAAACACGCTGGCAAAGATCGCGACCAGGATGCCGATGCGGAGAAGTGCGTCGAGCATCAGTTGAGCACCTGGTGCGGCCTGAACAGTTCCGCCGACAGGTGGACTCCGCTTGCTTCTGCATCGGCCAGGAATTTCGGACGGATGCCGGTAGCCTCGAAATGGCCAATCACGTTGTTTTCATGGTCCCGGCCGGTGATCTTGTAGCGATAGATTTCCTGCATCGAGATCGTCTCGCCTTCCATGCCGACAAGTTCCGACAGGCTGACGACCTTGCGTCGGCCATCTGCCAGACGGGCGACCTGGATCACGACATTGATGGCCGAGCAAATTTGCGCGCGTGCCGAACGGGGCGGCATGTCGATCCCGCTCATCCCGATCATTTGTTCGATGCGGGAAAGGGCATCGCGCGGCGTATTGGCGTGGACGGTGGTCATCGACCCGTCGTGGCCTGTGTTCATCGCCTGGAGCATGTCGAACGCTTCACCTGCGCGCACTTCGCCCACGATGATGCGATCGGGCCGCATGCGCAGGGCGTTCTTTACCAATTCGCGCTGCGTGACTTCGCCTTTGCCTTCGATGTTTGCAGGGCGGGTTTCCAGCCGCGCGACGTGTTCCTGTTGCAGCTGCAGTTCGGCACTATCTTCGATGGTGACGATGCGTTCCCGGCTGCCGATGTAGGATGACATGGCGTTGAGCAAAGTGGTCTTGCCCGAGCCGGTGCCGCCTGAAATCAGCACGTTCTTGCGCGCCCTGACAACGGCCTCCAGGATCTTGGCCATATCCTGGGGGAAGCTGTCGAGCTCGATCAGCCGGTCCACGCCGATCCGCTTCTTGGCGAACTTGCGGATCGAGAGCAGCGCGCCATCAACTGCCAGCGGCTGGACGATGGCATTGACGCGCGATCCATCCTGCAGGCGCGCATCGACGAACGGCGAGGATTCGTCGATCCGGCGCCCAACCGCGCTAACGATCTTCTGGATGATCCGCATCAGGTGCCGATCATCCTGGAATTCGGTCCTGACCCGTTCCAGCAAACCGGACCGTTCAACAAAGACCGTCTTGGGTCCGTTGACCAGGATGTCGGTAATGGAATCGTCCTTGAGCAAAGGCTCGAGCGGGCCGAGTCCAAGTAGTTCGTCCAGCACGTCCTCAACCAGCGCTTCGCGCTCGATCTTGTTGAGGATTTCGTTCTGCTGCTGCAGGTACTCGTTCACGATTTCCGCAATTTCGGCGCGGATCTGCGGGCGAGGGACCTTGTCGAGCGCAGAAAGGTTCAGCTTGTCGAGCAGGATGTGGTGGATTGAAACCTTGCGTTCGATATTGCGCTGGGCGCTGTCCGAAGGCGCCGGGTCGAGCATGGTTTCACGCGGCCCGGGGCCGGGACCGGGGCCGGGGCCGGCATCGCCCGAGTTTGCCAAGGTTTCGGGCGCCCGCGGAGTGACCGACCACCTCATCGGACAAACTCCGGCAACTTGTGGGCGAGGCTGTGGGCCAGCCCATCGATGGCTGTTTCGAAGGCGGTTTTGCGCGCAAGTTCGTGGATCAGCATGCCCTGGTCCTGCGCTTTGGTAAGCTGTCGGTTTTCCAGCGGCAAGGTTGCCAGGATTTCGCGGTGCAGCGTGTCGGCCACATCGCTGCTGTCGATTTCGCGCATGAACCGGCGCTCGTGACGGTTGACGACCAGACTTGTCTGCGACGAAGAAATACCGACTGCCTCAAGCAGGTCGATACAGCGTCGCGCACGCCTGATGGAATGCAGCGATGCCTCGGTCATCAGCAAGATATGGTCGCAGCCCACCACCATCGACAACGCCCAGTTGGTCCAGTTCGAGGGCAGATCGAGCAGCACGATATCATATTCGGTGCGGCAGATGCGCAGGAGCTGCTGCAATTCGTCACCCGACAGGTCTTCGATCGGCAGCATCTCTACCGGGGCCGTGATTACATGCGGACCATGACCTGATTTGATCGCTGCTTCCCGCACCATCACGCTGTCCATCCGCTCGCCTGCTTCGAGCAGGTCGATCACGGATGTCTTGGGCGTGAGGCCATAGTAATTGGCCACATCGCCGAACTGGATATCCAGATCGATGATGCAGCAGGATTTATCTGGGGCAACGCGTGACAAGGCACTGCCCAGGTGGGTGATCACGGTTGTCGCACCCGCGCCGCCGGTAGGGCTGGCAATTCCCACGACGGGTGCCAGGTTAACCTGGTTGCCGGCCATCCGGGCGCCCACGTCCATCAGGGTGGAAATCACGTCTTCGCCGCGCAGGGGCAGGCTGATGACATCCTGTACGCCCTGCCGGATCAGGGTGCGCGTGAGCGAAAATTCCGGCGTGTTGATTAGGGCGATCACCGGCAGGTCTGGCCGGACGCGCTTCACAGCTTCGATCCGGCCAATCGATCCGGGAGTTTCCGGATCAACTTCCAGGAACAGGCATTGCGCCACCGACAGGATATCGCCCGGCACGGCTTCTCCCGCTTCCAGGGCTCTCAATTCGACAAGTTGGTTAACCGCCGTATCCGATTGGCCCGACAGCGAAACAAGAACAGAAGGCCGGGCGACTACAAAACTCCTGAGAGCAGACGGCAAAGAGTATCCCCTGGAGAATGTTGTTGAAGTATTGTTCATCGTTCCATCTACCCTGGCTGTTCGCCTTCCCCGTCCTCAAGGGTCAGGGAATAGGAGAAATCTGGTAGGGAAACGGTCCCACCGATGGGTGAAAGAGTGATTGCTTCGTATTGGGCGTTGTTCACCCTTACAGTCACAACGGGGGCGATTTCAGGCTTGTTGGGATCGCCGGCAAAGCCGACACCCGAGCCGCGGTATTCGACTGAAACCTGCGAAGCAGCCACACGTGGCTGGAACCGCTGCACCCGGGCGACAATACGATCGAAGGCATCGCCATCGCGGTTACTTGCGCCTGTCGGGCAGTTTCCGGTGCAGGTGCAACCCGTGGAGGTGCAGATGATCGTGCCAAGGGCTTCGGCGCAAATCCGTTGGCCCGGGTTGAGCGCCGCGCCCTCGTTACAGGTGGTTTTATTGACATAGGTCTCGGTCATCAGCCCGAGCGATACGACATTGTTCACCACGGCCATGCGGGTGGCCATCTGGGTCGCCTTTTCGTATTCGTTAAGTTGCCAGGCATAGCGGCCGACATCGATGATGCCGAACAGCAGCAGCAGGGCCAGTGGCAGGACCATGGCAAATTCGGCGGCGCTGGCAGCGCGCGTATTTCTTGCTGCAATGCGGGCAAACCGGGCGAGGCGGGACAGGATCATGGCCTAGATCCCCATCACGGCGGCAGACGATTCCGCGCCCAGGGTGATCGTGGTGTCCAGCACGCCCAGACCGTTCAAAATCGCCGGATAGGCCACTGCGCCCGAAGAAATGGTGATCAGCGGGCCGTTGGCGCCAAGATCGGTATAGATGCCCGTCGCCACGAATTGCCGGCAATCTGCACCAAGACTGATAACGACATCATCGGCGCTCCAGCCGGGAACCTTGGGAGTTCCGCCGTCGGCCACTTGTCCGGTTACGGTGATGTTCCTGATCTGCGTCTCAAGATCGGAATTGATATTTATCGAACCGTCGGTGTTGCACAGGCTGTCGATCTCCGACCGGGCGGCGAACCGCGCACCATCGCGCACGGCCTTGACCAGCTTGTGTTCGGTCCAGAAGAAATGGCCCGCTTCCATGCCGACAAACATCAGCGCCAGCATCATCGGCAACGACAGGGCAAACTCTGTTGCCGCCGAAGCGCGGGTTTCCTTAATGAGCCGCCGGATCATCGCAGCAGCACCGGCTTGTTGCGGCCGAAGAACTGGAAGCCGCTGCCACCGCCGGCCTGCTGTGCCGGGCCGATGATTTCGGCACGGATTTGTGTGTCGTTGCCATTGGTTGCGGTCGGTCCCAGCATAAAGAGATCGACGTAGCGGATGGCATTGATTGGAAAACGTCCACCCTGGTTGGTGCAGTCGACCGAGGCTACGGTAACAACGCGGCGGTCCTTCTGCGTGGGAGAGGGGACTACCGGCGTGCCTACAGTGGGCGTGGGATGCGAACAATACAGCGTCCTCTGGTTGCCCGATCCGGCAACCTCTGCCAACTGGCGCGATGCGCGCCGCGATGGATGTGCCGGATCACGCTCCCAAGTATAGACTTCGTAGCGGGTAATCGTGCTGTCGTTATTGGCATCCAGGCCCGGCGCAGTTGCCGCAGTCAACCCGTGCACATTGGTCATGTACTGGTCTATCGGCCAGTTGCCATCGCCGAAGCTCAAGCAGTTTCCGCCGGACAACTGGCAGCTATCGAGAGGCAGCGATTGGTCGGCAATGGGTACATCAGCCGGAACTTCTGAAGCTGGAATTACATTGAAATTCGTCGCATTTGCGCAAGTTGTGGCATTGGGCCCCTGATTGTTCCCGTTGACCGAGACTACCCGCACATAATTGCTGCGGATGAGGTCCGCCGGACAAAAATCTCCGGCATTGTTGCACCTGAAATTTGGGCTGTTGCCGGGCGGGTAAACGTCGAAGCGGGTGTTGAATGCGGTAGTTTCGGGCGTTCTATTGCCCGGGCGCGTCGTGATCTCGGACCCGCTGCAGCCGAGGAGATCGGAATTGAGGCCTAATGACCGGCCTGCCTCACTCTGCGTAAGCCCCGCGTATTCAATCTCAAGCAAGTCGAAATTGCCGGGGGCGAAAAGGTCGGTCTGCTGGCTGCGTTCCCGCAGATCGAGAGCCGATCCGATGTCCGCAGCAGTCGGGAAATTGGCGTTGCCGCTGGGCGCGCAGAACATCAGCGGCGGCACGTTGCAGGCGGCCGCTTCCAGACCGGCCACAGCATCGGCAGCAATACCGCCCGACGATAACAGGCCCACGATCGGGGTCAGCGCGAAGAAGGCTTCTCGGCCGTTGACCGTGGCCAGCACCACCTGGGCATCGGCATCGACATCGGTTTCAGGGCCGAAGGTGTCGGTGGCGGAATCGTAGCTTTCGAAGAAGGTGAAGGTCAGGTCCGTGATGGGCCTGCCATCGCCGTCGTTCGCCATCCGCGTGATGTTGACGAAATCGCTGTCTGCGCTGGCTAGGAAGTCAGTTGCGGCAGCCTGGGCGCGGGCGATTGCGCCGGCGCGCCCATCAAGCTGCGTTGCGGCGGCCAGCGCGGCCTGGTCCGCGGCGTTTTGCAGTTCGCTGTCCATGGCCATCATGCGGCCATAGTCCCAGCCGACGCCGGCAATCGCCACCAGACCGAACAGGGACAGGGCGTACATGGCGGCAATCGCCCCGCTTTCGTCCTTCCGGTACTGTCCTAGAAAACGCGGCATTGCTCCTGTCCATCAATAAGTCTTAGTTCGAAACGCCTTCGGTGCTGCTGACTTGTTCGGGCTGCTTTACACTATCCGTCCGGTAACGTTCAGCGGCATCTGCGGCGTGTTCCGCACTGGTACTCATCGGTTCGGAATATTGCGGATCGGGGTTGATGACCATCGCGGCATAGGTCTGGCGGTTGGCCTCGCCAAAATCGGCCGGGTCAATCTCGCCGACAGAGGCGCTGTGGGTGGCGGCGCAGCCGGCCAGCAGCAGCGGCGCGGCGAGCAGGAGGGCGGGACGCATCAGGCGATCAGAAGTCATAGCCGGTCTCCTCGTCTGACGGGGCAGCGGGGGGAAGTTCCACCGGCTGATACACATCGCCGTTCAGCATCACGTCCATTACAGCGGGATCGGCCACCCGATCGGTCGGCAGGCGCACCTGATCGGGCCGCACGGGGCGCACCAGCCGCGGAGTGACCACGATCAGCAGTTCGGTTTCGCCGTTCTGGTATTCGGTGGAACGGAACAGCGAGCCGATCACCGGCAGCGATCCGAAGAACGGCAACTGGTTGACGGTGGTGCGGGTTTCATCGCGCAGCAGGCCGGCGATGGCGAAGCTTTCCCCGTCGCGCATTTCCAGCGTGGTGCTGGCGCGGCGGGTTTGCAGGCCGGGCACGGTGATGCCGTTCAGGGTGATGGAGGATGCCGGATCGATCGAGCTGACTTCCGGCTCCACGATCATGTTGATGACCCCGTTGCCCAGAACGGTGGGGGTGAAGGCCAGGCTGACGCCAAAGGACTTGAACTGGATGGTGATGGCGCTGTCACCCCCGCCGCCTTGCACCACCGGAATGGGAAATTCGCCACCCGCCAGGAACGATGCCCGTTCACCCGACAGGGCCACCAGGGTGGGTTCGGCCAGCGTGCGTGACAGGCCCTGGCGCTCCAGCACATCAAGGAACGCCTCGATATTCAGATCGCCAATGTTGAACAGTGCGCCGAACACGCCGAAGGCGTTGGTCACTGCACCCAGTTCGAACGTGCTGGTGCCGTTGGGGCCGGTGACGATGGATGCACCGCCGCCGATTGCCCCGCCGAAATCGCCATCGTTATCGCCCGCAAACAGGCCCGCGCCCAGTTGTTCACCGATGGTGCGGTTCACTTCGGCAAAGCGCACTTCCAGCATTACCTGCTGGCTGCCGCCCAGGCTCATCAGGTTGACGACGTTTTCGCCGCCATAGACCGCCGCGATGCGGGCTGCCGTGGTGGCGGCCCCGGCATCGCTGGCCATGCCGTGCAGCACGATGGCACCGTTGGAAATGCGCGCTTCCACCGTTTCATCGGGCAGAAGTTCGGACAGTTCGCGCCGCAGCCCGTCAATATCGGGGCCGACCAGCACGTCCATCACGGCAATCACGCGGTTGTTGCGATCATACAGGGTCAGGCTGGTGGTGCCCAGGCCCTTGCCCAGCACATAGACCGACCGATCAGAGATCGGCACAATATCGGCAATGGCCGGATTGCCGATCAGCGCGCGGTCAATGGGGGTATCGCTGGTGACGACCTGGCTTTTGTGGATGGGGACTTCCAGCTCCCCGGCGTGCAGGCTGGTCTGAGCCGAGGCCGTTGCCGGCACCAGCGACAGGGTGGACAGGCCGAGAGCGACCGCTGCGCATGAGGCGCGAAACATCTTAACTTCCCCCCAGGTTGCCGACCGGTTCCTCGGTCGGCTCAACACCGCGATATACGGTCATGCTCGGCCCGATGATGGCGGGCCGCCCCGATACTGCCGAGGCCAGGTTGTTCAATGTCTGCAAGGCCTGCGCGGCGACCGGTTCGGCCGCAGTGCGGCGGGCGGCGATGGACAGGCGGGAACTGGCGAATTCGCGGTTGGTCACCAGCGCGCCGGGGCCAAAGGCATCCTGTTCTTCCACATTGCGCAGCGCCAGGCTGAGGGTGCCGATCCGGCCGGCCAGCACCAGCTTCTGCGCATCGCGCTGGTCCACTTCCATCACGGCGGTGCGGCCAACGCCGGGCTCGGTGGCGGCTTCGTTGGCCACCTGATCAATCGCCAGCACCTTGATATTTTCCAGTACTACCTCGGTCACCAGATCCTGTTCGGTGGCGCCTTCGCCGCGGATCTGGCGGGTGAGGAAAATGTCCACCACATCGCCGGGGCGGACAAAGCCCGATACCCCCTGCACGGCATTGGTGGAAATGGCCACGGCGCGCATGCCTTCGGCCAGATTGGCGGACAGGACGGCGCGGCCGCCGGTGCCGCTGACCTTGCTGGCCAGCACGGGTTCATTGGGAACGATCGGGCGCAAGGCAACACGGCTGTCGCGCAGCGCATCCTCGATCGTGCGGAAGGCGCCTTCGGGCACCGAATTGGCGGGGAAATTCTGCAGGCGGACATTTTCGGTGGAGAGCGGGGTGCCGAATTCGAGCGGTTGCGAGGCAACCACGATGCGGACCAGGCCCTGTTCTTGAGCGACGGTTACCTGTCGCTCTTCAACACCACTGAAATAGGCATTGGCCAGCACTACGGCGATCAGGCCGATCACGACGGCTGCGACGATTAATAGCGCGTTTCGGTTGCCCACCGGCTGATGCCCCCCAAGGCAGTCTCCGCAATGCGAAGAAGTTCATTGGTACTTAAAGCAGGTATGAAGGGAGGCGCGCCAAACGCCTCCCTTCAAATAAGTCAGACAAAAATTAAGGCGCAACCGGGCATTCGTCACCCGATTTCCACGCGCCAGCCTTACCAGTAGCTGCATTGCAGTTATTGACGTCATTCGCTGCGTTACCGACGGCGGTGGTGACGTTCGCCCCCAGCACCAGAGCAGCAGCGCCGATGCCAACGCCGACAACGGCGATGATCAGGGCGTATTCGGCAGCCGAGGCGCCGGATTCATCAGCGATAAAGTTCTTCAGAAAATTGGTCATGTTACTTACCCCACTTCGCCAGGCACGGATGATACGCGTGCCACTGGCGTTCCTTTAAAACATGGGTCCGGCCTCTATTTCCGGGTGCCCAGTTCCGAGGTCTGGTGGGTAACCTTGCGCGACCTTGTTGTTATTGGTGACGCTTTGGCCATCCAACACAAGACCCTCGGAATGGATTGGATTCTTGTGTAACTTTCACCTTTGGTCAAACAGAATATAACCTATAATATAAAACGCGACTTTTCAGGAACTTGGTGCGCTGAAGGTTTAACAAAGCTAGTTAACTCCATAAACCTTGTGACACGCCGGTTACAATGAAAACCTTGGATTTTTCCGAATCGTGCGGGGTGATTCGCAATGCGGTCAAGTATCCGGCTGGAGTTTTCCCAAGGGAACACTTAAGTCTGCCGACAATGGCCGAAGTTCCGCCCTTCCTTGTCCGCTATGCCGCATCGCTGCAAGTGAAGAGCCGCGCGGTGACCGCTTTCCTGCAACACAACATGGGGTGGATCGGCGCGGTCTGGTTGCTGGCCATCGCCGCGCTTTCCGCAATGCGCCTGGCCACGCCGGCGGCACCGATCCACAAGCTGGGCGATGCCTATGTGGAACTGGCGGGCTATGGCCTGATCATGCTGGCGCCGGTGCTGGGCTATATGGTGGCGCGCCAGGCCAGCCGCAGCGCATCATTCCACGCGCAGGCCAGGTTTCGCCTGCCGTGGCCGGGCAAGTGGCGTGATCTCCACCCGGAAGAAGCCCGCGCGATGCCGGTATTCGGCGCGGTGGGCTTCATGGCATCGCTGCTGGTGGGCCTGTTGTTGAACGTGGTGATCCGCACGATGGAATTTTATGCCGCTGTTCCGGCAATGGGGGCCCATGCGCCCGCCTGGGGCCGGGCGCTGTTTTCATTAATGGCGGCAGACCTGGTGTTGACCAGCTTCATGTACACGGTGGCCTTCGTCATGGCGTTGCGGGCCATCCCGCTGTTCCCGCGCATGCTGCTGTTTGTCTGGCTGCTGGATATCATGCTGCAAATGGCGATCGCCCGCCAGATCGGCCAGATGGGCGGGGTGCCGCCGCAAGTGGCCGAGCCGCTGGCCGCCCTGCTGGATGGCAATATCACCAAGGTGCTGATCAGCATCCTGGTGTGGCTGCCGTACCTGCTGCTGTCCGAACGGGTCAACGTGACCTATCGGCATCGCACCAATAGGGCAGCGGATGCAGTTGAACCGGGCGGTTAATAATTGAAGGGCAGGTTATACTTTTGTTAACCATGCCTGTTCATGATTGTCGGATACAAGGGAGCAAGCCGATGATCACCAATGTATGCCGCCAGATGCTGATTAACGTGATGCATTATCAAGTCGTCCGCCGTGAATTGCGGGCAATCCGCAACATGGGGAACAGTCAGTACACAGGCTAGGATTCGACTGGCCCGGCGGGACTGCGCGCTTAAGTGGTTCAACTTTGATTCGACAGGTTGAACCATAAAGTTTATTTGGCACTTGGCGAAAGGGGTTTGGCCAAGTGCAAGGCGGGCGTTTTCTGTTCAGGGTGTTGGTGGCGGCGTGTGCGGGCAGCATACTGGCCGCCGTTCCCGCCACGGCGGATGTCGTCACGGTCCAGTCCGTCCAGGGTGGAACCGACGTTGCCCTTATCCAGATCGCCAGCGAACCTGCCGCCCAGGCGCGGGTTTTCCTCGCCGCGCCGGTCGGGCGCGTATCGACCGGCAGTGATGCTGTTGATGCCGGCGCAGATGGTGATGCCCGCTATGGGGCCAGGGTCGGCGGCGCGGGATCGGGCCTCGTGCAATTTTCGCGCAGCAGGCCGCGTGTCGGGCTTGATCCATTGGTTGCCAGCCGTCCTGCCGGATTGCCTTTGGCCAGTGCGCGGCTCACCAGCAGGTTCGGGGCCAGGCGCAATCCGTTGACCGGATTGATGCAGCGGCACGCCGGGGTTGATCTTGCCGCGCCTGCCGGTGCGCCGGTGTTTGCCACTGCCGGCGGGGTCGTCAGCTTTGCCGGATCAGCCGGCAGTTACGGCTTGTTGGTGGTGCTGGACCACGGCAACGGCCTTCAGACCCGCTATGCCCACCTCAGCCGCTTGGGCGTGCGCCTGGGCCAGGCCTTGGCCGGGGGTGACATGGTTGGCCTGGTCGGATCAACCGGCCGATCGACCGGGCCTCACCTGCATTACGAACTGCGGGAACAAGGCCAGGCGGTGGACCCGTTGGGGCATTGACCGGGGGGTGGCCCTGGCAGGTGGAACAGATCAACAGCGCGTGAAGTGAAACAATGGCAGGTCGCAGCAATAGCGGCCACCAAGAGGATGAGGAGATTATCGTTGGGTAGTGTGGATCCGGTCCAGAAGAAGGAACTTCTTCGTCAGGTGACCGAAGACTTGTCCAGTTCGGAAATGCGTGACCTTGCGGTTGTTTTGCTGCGGGTTGCGGATTCGATCGATCAGAATTGGGATGGCGCGCAAACGCGGCCTGGCTTCCATTGGCCGGGTGCCTATACCCGGATCAGCCGGGACGCGGCCAATCTGGCGTTCGATGCCAATGTAATTCATCTAAAGTTGCAGAAACGCCGCGAATTCATGCCGAAGGATCTGGTCGGCAATCCCGGCTGGGAAATTCTCCTGCAGCTGTTCATCCAGTTTGCCGGGGGCGCGGGGGTATCTGCTGCATCGTTAAGCGCCTTGCTGAATATGCCTGCCGAGACCGTGGCCCAACACATCGAGCGGATCGAAGCGGCCGGCTTGCTGCGGCGGACCGCACCGACAGCAGACGAATGTGGCGGCATGGTAGAGCTGACCGAGAAGGGTGTCGTGGCGGTAGGCTCCTATCTGGAGCAATACCGCTAGGCCGCGCTGGATGGCGCGTTGTTCAAATGCGGATCTGCACGGTTATCCTGCCGGGTGAGATACCGGCAGCGGCGGCGATGCGTTCCTTGCTTGACCTGATGACCGATTCAAGGTTCGCGCCGCCCTGGTTGGCTGGTTCAGCCTTCTGGCGCGGGGCGACCGGATCGGGGCCGAACGCGTTTGTGCCCAGCAGTTGTTCCAGCCGGGCGGCCATCATCCGGCGCGGTTTGGCGGCATCGTTCTCCCATTTCCAGATCGTGGTCTTGCTCACGCCGACCAGATTTGCCAGTTCCTGCTGGGTGAGGCCCCGGGACCGGCGCAGGCTGGCCAGCACCGCAGCCCCATGCTGCGGCAGTTGCAGTTGGTCCGGTCCGGCCGGATCGTCGTTGGCAGGCAGGGCAGCGGAAACGGATTCCCCCCGCAGGATTGCTGCAGCAAGTTGGCCTGCGCTGAGCGGAGTGTCGAACCGGCAGCCATACAGCTTGCCGCTCGCCCAGATGATCGTGGCGTCGCACGTTCCTCCGGCATCCAGATTGATGTGCAGCCGCTCGCCAATGGCCAGGCTGGTGACAGTTTGCAGCAGCAGGCCGGTCGCGGATATGTCCAGCACCTGGGCGTCGTGGGAGCCGTTTTGGCCTGCACTCACGGCGGACAGCAGGTGCAGCTTGTGCCGGGCGTTGTGGTTTCGGCGCTCGGCATGGGGGCTGGCCGTGAGTGTGGCGGGAAAGGACATCGGGCGCTCCGGAATGGCAATGGCCGGAAAGTCCCATAGTATTCTTAACAAATCCCTTCGAAGGTGACGCGTGCAACCTTTGGTCAAAGGTGCGGGCCATTACTTTTTTATCCGAGTCGTTAAGGGCCGCAACCAAGTGCGAATCGGTTGGAAAGGTTGGATTTCAGGCAACTTTCGCCGAACCAAGTGTCCGGAACTGGTACTGCAGGTGTGAAAGCGGCCCTGTGCGATGGCGTGTCGTTGAACGAAGTTTACCCGATAATTTCATTTGTAAACAACGTTGTGGCCGGATGATGGGGCTCTGCCCGTCGATCACACGGGTAACTGTAAAAACGTTCTCAATAGTTAACATAGTTGAATTTAGCTCATCCCGGGTGTTTGATCGACAGGTTCGAGTCCGCCCGCATCAAGGACCATCCTGGCGCTGTTTGCCACCCGGCACGCCCGCTTCGGAAGAATGATCTTTGGTGATCCGGTGTGCGGCCTCGCTTGGAGAGGACGTTACGATGACCGATGCACTTGGCCAGCAGGGCGACAAGCTACTGACAGGTTTCGAGGATGCCGGATTAGCAGATGATTTGCAGGGCGATCCTTCGGGAGTTTTCGGGCAAGCCATCCGAACAGCGATTGTTGGTCCGGGCAACACCGTGACCCTGCCGGCAGATGCGATCATCGACCAGATTTTGTCGGATGGCCGCGATCTTATTATCGTCCTCCAGGATGGCACGCGCATTGTCGTTCCCGATGGCGCCATTGTCCTGCCGCAACTGATAGTCGGTGAAACCGCGGTTCCGGCGGCCAACCTTGCAGCCCTGTTGGTAGGTAACGAGCCTGAGCCTGCTGCCGGTGCGCCGCAGAGCTCCGGCGGCAACTTTGCAGCCGATCCGGGCGATATCCAGTCCGCTTTCGATATTGGTGACCTGCTTCCCTATACGGAGCTTTCGCGCCCGCTGGTCGAGGAACAGGAAATCATCCCCGGCCTGCTCGACAGGGATCCGGTGATCGACATCGAAATCGACGATTCCGGTGTATCCGTGATCAACGCGGAAGACGTGGTTGATGAGGCCGGCCTGCCTATCCGAGGTAGTGAGCCTCAGGGCACCGAGGCGCAAACCGATTCCGAAGCGACTTATGGTTTCATCAACTTTGATTCGCCTGACGGTACGGAGAGTATCTCCATCAACGGTGTGACAGTAACTGCCGTCGGCCAAACCTTCACAACCGATCTTGGCCGGCTCGTCATTACCAGCATCGAAGCGGGCCGGATCGGCTACGATTATGTCCTGCAGGACAACACCACGAGCGCCGAGTTCGATTTCTTCGCCGTGACGATCACCGATACCGATGGTGACGCGGCCTCGGCTACCCTGCGTATTGAGATTGTCGACGATGGCCCGATCGGTGTGAATGACGCTGGCACCGTGCCAGCTGCCTCACATCTCCCGATTACCGGCAACGTCCTTGCTAACGACATCTCCGGCGCTGACAATTTTCCGGTCAACGCTGGCGTTACCGGGTTTAGCCAAGGCAGCAACTCGGCCGCGCCAGGTGGCTCGTTGCTGGGTGCCTATGGTGTCCTGACCATCAATGCGAACGGCACTTACAGCTACCTCCGCGATACCAACACGCCGGGCGGTGTGCAGGAGAGCTTCAACTACAATATTGTCGATCAGGATGGCAGCACCTCGAGCGCCATCTTGACAATTTCCATCGCAGACTCCCCAGCCGCAATCACGTTCGTTCCCGTGGTGGGTGAAGGCACCGAGGTTGACGAGGGTGGCCTGCCTCCGCGTGATGATGAGCCGGTCGGCTCTGGCGAGAATGCAGACAGTAATCCTGATAACAATAGTGACCCGAGCGAAGCGACCGGATCCACCATCACCTTCAATTCGCCCGATGGTGTAGCATCGGTGACTATCAATGGCGTTGCGATTGTTCCTGCTAACCTGCCGCAAACGATTGTGCAGGATGCCACCGGCACGCTGATTGTTACCGGCTACACCTACGATCCTATCTCGGACGTTGGGACGATAACCTATCAGTACGTGCTGGGTGACAACACGGCTGGGAACGATACCTCGGTCAGCTTCGATATCGTGGTGACAGACCTTGATGGTGACGTGGCGCAGGATCAGCTGGTCATTCGTATTGTCGACGACGTCCCGACGGCGGAAGATGACAGCGCGGCTCAGTCGCCTGAGAACAGCGCTGTTGTGGTTGACGTGTTCGCCAATGACGAGGCTGGGGCCGACGGTGTTGACCTGGTCAGTGGCGTTGCTGTGGTTGCCGGATCGCTGACCGGCGGTACTGGTTCGCTTGTGTACAACGGGAACGGGACTTTCACCTACACACCGGCGGCGGGTGAAGAAGCGGACGTGACGTTCGACTACACGATCACCGATGGTGACGGTGATGTGGCGACTGCAACGGTGACGATCACCCTGCAGGATGACTCGGAACCCTTGGTCGGCAACCCGAGCGATCTTGCCGTTGACGAGGACGGTTTTGATATCGCCAATGCGGATGACGGCCAGTCCGATCCGCTGGAAATCTCCGGCAGCGGGGCGCTGAGCGATCTGAGTGGATCGGTTACCGTTGATTTCGGAGCGGATGTCCCATCGGCGCCGCTGCTGGGCTCGATTGCGTTCGTCAATGCCGGTGCTCTTGACGGGCAGCTGAGTGCTGGCGGAGAGCCGGTGACTTTTGCGCTCAATGGCAGCGGCCAGTTGGTCGGTTCCACCACCGGTCTGGGAGTCGTGCTGACCCTGACGCTCACCGGGGCGGCGGCAGGATCCACCGCGGGCGAGGTGGATTACAGCTATTCAGTAGTCCTGTCCCAGCCGCTGGACCAGGCGGCAGGCGACGATAGCGAAGCAAGCGTGACGTTGACCGGTGTCTCCTTCGAGGTGACCGACGGTGATGATGGCGACACGGCCCAGGGCAGTTTCGACGTGGTGATTCACGACGACGTGCCTCAGTCGACTGAAGATGCGGTGAGCGGTGCGGTGCAGGAAGATGCGCTGAGCCCTGACGGCAATCCTGACGGCGCGGGCGATACGCTGGTGGCGCAGGGCAACCTGGCCGGTCTGGTGTCGTTTGGTGCGGACCAGCCTGGCAGCTTCGGTCTGACGCTGGCCAATGTGGCTGCGCTGCCGGTGCTGACGTCGAACGATGCGCCGGTCTCCTACGCGGTGTCGGGCGGAGTGCTGTACGGTTACACCGGGACGGGCACGATCGTGGCGGGAGTTCCGACGACGGGCGTGGTGTTCACGTTGGCGGTGGAAGCAGACGGTGATTACACGTTCACGCTGGTGGACCAGCTGGACCATGAAGGTGTGCTGGCGAGCGGGACGGGCGACGAGCAGATCCTGACGCTGGACTTCTCGGCAGCGATCGTGGCGACCGACGCGGATGGCGACCAGCTGGTGCTGGACGATGCGTTCGTGATCACGGTGGAAGACGATCTGCCGGCGCCGGCCGATGATGCGGTGAGCGGCGCGGTGCAGGAAGATGCGCTGACGGGCGGCAATCCTGACGGCGCGGGCGATACGCTGGTGGCGCAGGGCAACCTGGCCGGTCTGGTGTCGTTTGGTGCGGACCAGCCTGGCAGCTTCGGTCTGACGCTGGCCAATGTGGCTGCGCTGCCGGTGCTGACGTCGAACGATGCGCCGGTCTCCTACGCGGTGTCGGGCGGAGTGCTGTACGGTTACACCGGGACGGGCACGATCGTGGCGGGAGTTCCGACGACGGGCGTGGTGTTCACGTTGGCGGTGGAAGCAGACGGTGATTACACGTTCACGCTGGTGGACCAGCTGGACCATGAAGGTGTGCTGGCGAGCGGGACGGGCGACGAGCAGATCCTGACGCTGGACTTCTCGGCAGCGATCGTGGCGACCGACGCGGATGGCGACCAGCTGGTGCTGGACGATGCGTTCGTGATCACGGTGGAAGACGATCTGCCGGCGCCGGCCGATGATGCGGTGAGCGGCGCGGTGCAGGAAGATGCGCTGACGGGCGGCAATCCTGACGGCGCGGGCGATACGCTGGTGGCGCAGGGCAACCTGGCCGGTCTGGTGTCGTTTGGTGCGGACCAGCCTGGCAGCTTCGGTCTGACGCTGGCCAATGTGGCTGCGCTGCCGGTGCTGACGTCGAACGATGCGCCGGTCTCCTACGCGGTGTCGGGCGGAGTGCTGTACGGTTACACCGGGACGGGCACGATCGTGGCGGGAGTTCCGACGACGGGCGTGGTGTTCACGTTGGCGGTGGAAGCAGACGGTGATTACACGTTCACGCTGGTGGACCAGCTGGACCATGAAGGTGTGCTGGCGAGCGGGACGGGCGACGAGCAGATCCTGACGCTGGACTTCTCGGCAGCGATCGTGGCGACCGACGCGGATGGCGACCAGCTGGTGCTGGACGATGCGTTCGTGATCACGGTGGAAGACGATCTGCCGGCGCCGGCCGATGATGCGGTGAGCGGCGCGGTGCAGGAAGATGCGCTGACGGGCGGCAATCCTGACGGCGCGGGCGATACGCTGGTGGCGCAGGGCAACCTGGCCGGTCTGGTGTCGTTTGGTGCGGACCAGCCTGGCAGCTTCGGTCTGACGCTGGCCAATGTGGCTGCGCTGCCGGTGCTGACGTCGAACGATGCGCCGGTCTCCTACGCGGTGTCGGGCGGAGTGCTGTACGGTTACACCGGGACGGGCACGATCGTGGCGGGAGTTCCGACGACGGGCGTGGTGTTCACGTTGGCGGTGGAAGCAGACGGTGATTACACGTTCACGCTGGTGGACCAGCTGGACCATGAAGGTGTGCTGGCGAGCGGGACGGGCGACGAGCAGATCCTGACGCTGGACTTCTCGGCAGCGATCGTGGCGACCGACGCGGATGGCGACCAGCTGGTGCTGGACGATGCGTTCGTGATCACGGTGGAAGACGATCTGCCGGCGCCGGCCGATGATGCGGTGAGCGGCGCGGTGCAGGAAGATGCGCTGACGGGCGGCAATCCTGACGGCGCGGGCGATACGCTGGTGGCGCAGGGCAACCTGGCCGGTCTGGTGTCGTTTGGTGCGGACCAGCCTGGCAGCTTCGGTCTGACGCTGGCCAATGTGGCTGCGCTGCCGGTGCTGACGTCGAACGATGCGCCGGTCTCCTACGCGGTGTCGGGCGGAGTGCTGTACGGTTACACCGGGACGGGCACGATCGTGGCGGGAGTTCCGACGACGGGCGTGGTGTTCACGTTGGCGGTGGAAGCAGACGGTGATTACACGTTCACGCTGGTGGACCAGCTGGACCATGAAGGTGTGCTGGCGAGCGGGACGGGCGACGAGCAGATCCTGACGCTGGACTTCTCGGCAGCGATCGTGGCGACCGACGCGGATGGCGACCAGCTGGTGCTGGACGATGCGTTCGTGATCACGGTGGAAGACGATCTGCCGGCGCCGGCCGATGATGCGGTGAGCGGCGCGGTGCAGGAAGATGCGCTGACGGGCGGCAATCCTGACGGCGCGGGCGATACGCTGGTGGCGCAGGGCAACCTGGCCGGTCTGGTGTCGTTTGGTGCGGACCAGCCTGGCAGCTTCGGTCTGACGCTGGCCAATGTGGCTGCGCTGCCGGTGCTGACGTCGAACGATGCGCCGGTCTCCTACGCGGTGTCGGGCGGAGTGCTGTACGGTTACACCGGGACGGGCACGATCGTGGCGGGAGTTCCGACGACGGGCGTGGTGTTCACGTTGGCGGTGGAAGCAGACGGTGATTACACGTTCACGCTGGTGGACCAGCTGGACCATGAAGGTGTGCTGGCGAGCGGGACGGGCGACGAGCAGATCCTGACGCTGGACTTCTCGGCAGCGATCGTGGCGACCGACGCGGATGGCGACCAGCTGGTGCTGGACGATGCGTTCGTGATCACGGTGGAAGACGATCTGCCGGCGCCGGCCGATGATGCGGTGAGCGGCGCGGTGCAGGAAGATGCGCTGACGGGCGGCAATCCTGACGGCGCGGGCGATACGCTGGTGGCGCAGGGCAACCTGGCCGGTCTGGTGTCGTTTGGTGCGGACCAGCCTGGCAGCTTCGGTCTGACGCTGGCCAATGTGGCTGCGCTGCCGGTGCTGACGTCGAACGATGCGCCGGTCTCCTACGCGGTGTCGGGCGGAGTGCTGTACGGTTACACCGGGACGGGCACGATCGTGGCGGGAGTTCCGACGACGGGCGTGGTGTTCACGTTGGCGGTGGAAGCAGACGGTGATTACACGTTCACGCTGGTGGACCAGCTGGACCATGAAGGTGTGCTGGCGAGCGGGACGGGCGACGAGCAGATCCTGACGCTGGACTTCTCGGCAGCGATCGTGGCGACCGACGCGGATGGCGACCAGCTGGTGCTGGACGATGCGTTCGTGATCACGGTGGAAGACGATCTGCCGGCGCCGGCCGATGATGCGGTGAGCGGCGCGGTGCAGGAAGATGCGCTGACGGGCGGCAATCCTGACGGCGCGGGCGATACGCTGGTGGCGCAGGGCAACCTGGCCGGTCTGGTGTCGTTTGGTGCGGACCAGCCTGGCAGCTTCGGTCTGACGCTGGCCAATGTGGCTGCGCTGCCGGTGCTGACGTCGAACGATGCGCCGGTCTCCTACGCGGTGTCGGGCGGAGTGCTGTACGGTTACACCGGGACGGGCACGATCGTGGCGGGAGTTCCGACGACGGGCGTGGTGTTCACGTTGGCGGTGGAAGCAGACGGTGATTACACGTTCACGCTGGTGGACCAGCTGGACCATGAAGGTGTGCTGGCGAGCGGGACGGGCGACGAGCAGATCCTGACGCTGGACTTCTCGGCAGCGATCGTGGCGACCGACGCGGATGGCGACCAGCTGGTGCTGGACGATGCGTTCGTGATCACGGTGGAAGACGATCTGCCGGCGCCGGCCGATGATGCGGTGAGCGGCGCGGTGCAGGAAGATGCGCTGACGGGCGGCAATCCTGACGGCGCGGGCGATACGCTGGTGGCGCAGGGCAACCTGGCCGGTCTGGTGTCGTTTGGTGCGGACCAGCCTGGCAGCTTCGGTCTGACGCTGGCCAATGTGGCTGCGCTGCCGGTGCTGACGTCGAACGATGCGCCGGTCTCCTACGCGGTGTCGGGCGGAGTGCTGTACGGTTACACCGGGACGGGCACGATCGTGGCGGGAGTTCCGACGACGGGCGTGGTGTTCACGTTGGCGGTGGAAGCAGACGGTGATTACACGTTCACGCTGGTGGACCAGCTGGACCATGAAGGTGTGCTGGCGAGCGGGACGGGCGACGAGCAGATCCTGACGCTGGACTTCTCGGCAGCGATCGTGGCGACCGACGCGGATGGCGACCAGCTGGTGCTGGACGATGCGTTCGTGATCACGGTGGAAGACGATCTGCCGGCGCCGGCCGATGATGCGGTGAGCGGCGCGGTGCAGGAAGATGCGCTGACGGGCGGCAATCCTGACGGCGCGGGCGATACGCTGGTGGCGCAGGGCAACCTGGCCGGTCTGGTGTCGTTTGGTGCGGACCAGCCTGGCAGCTTCGGTCTGACGCTGGCCAATGTGGCTGCGCTGCCGGTGCTGACGTCGAACGATGCGCCGGTCTCCTACGCGGTGTCGGGCGGAGTGCTGTACGGTTACACCGGGACGGGCACGATCGTGGCGGGAGTTCCGACGACGGGCGTGGTGTTCACGTTGGCGGTGGAAGCAGACGGTGATTACACGTTCACGCTGGTGGACCAGCTGGACCATGAAGGTGTGCTGGCGAGCGGGACGGGCGACGAGCAGATCCTGACGCTGGACTTCTCGGCAGCGATCGTGGCGACCGACGCGGATGGCGACCAGCTGGTGCTGGACGATGCGTTCGTGATCACGGTGGAAGACGATCTGCCGGCGCCGGCCGATGATGCGGTGAGCGGCGCGGTGCAGGAAGATGCGCTGACGGGCGGCAATCCTGACGGCGCGGGCGATACGCTGGTGGCGCAGGGCAACCTGGCCGGTCTGGTGTCGTTTGGTGCGGACCAGCCTGGCAGCTTCGGTCTGACGCTGGCCAATGTGGCTGCGCTGCCGGTGCTGACGTCGAACGATGCGCCGGTCTCCTACGCGGTGTCGGGCGGAGTGCTGTACGGTTACACCGGGACGGGCACGATCGTGGCGGGAGTTCCGACGACGGGCGTGGTGTTCACGTTGGCGGTGGAAGCAGACGGTGATTACACGTTCACGCTGGTGGACCAGCTGGACCATGAAGGTGTGCTGGCGAGCGGGACGGGCGACGAGCAGATCCTGACGCTGGACTTCTCGGCAGCGATCGTGGCGACCGACGCGGATGGCGACCAGCTGGTGCTGGACGATGCGTTCGTGATCACGGTGGAAGACGATCTGCCGGCGCCGGCCGATGATGCGGTGAGCGGCGCGGTGCAGGAAGATGCGCTGACGGGCGGCAATCCTGACGGCGCGGGCGATACGCTGGTGGCGCAGGGCAACCTGGCCGGTCTGGTGTCGTTTGGTGCGGACCAGCCTGGCAGCTTCGGTCTGACGCTGGCCAATGTGGCTGCGCTGCCGGTGCTGACGTCGAACGATGCGCCGGTCTCCTACGCGGTGTCGGGCGGAGTGCTGTACGGTTACACCGGGACGGGCACGATCGTGGCGGGAGTTCCGACGACGGGCGTGGTGTTCACGTTGGCGGTGGAAGCAGACGGTGATTACACGTTCACGCTGGTGGACCAGCTGGACCATGAAGGTGTGCTGGCGAGCGGGACGGGCGACGAGCAGATCCTGACGCTGGACTTCTCGGCAGCGATCGTGGCGACCGACGCGGATGGCGACCAGCTGGTGCTGGACGATGCGTTCGTGATCACGGTGGAAGACGATCTGCCGGCGCCGGCCGATGATGCGGTGAGCGGCGCGGTGCAGGAAGATGCGCTGACGGGCGGCAATCCTGACGGCGCGGGCGATACGCTGGTGGCGCAGGGCAACCTGGCCGGTCTGGTGTCGTTTGGTGCGGACCAGCCTGGCAGCTTCGGTCTGACGCTGGCCAATGTGGCTGCGCTGCCGGTGCTGACGTCGAACGATGCGCCGGTCTCCTACGCGGTGTCGGGCGGAGTGCTGTACGGTTACACCGGGACGGGCACGATCGTGGCGGGAGTTCCGACGACGGGCGTGGTGTTCACGTTGGCGGTGGAAGCAGACGGTGATTACACGTTCACGCTGGTGGACCAGCTGGACCATGAAGGTGTGCTGGCGAGCGGGACGGGCGACGAGCAGATCCTGACGCTGGACTTCTCGGCAGCGATCGTGGCGACCGACGCGGATGGCGACCAGCTGGTGCTGGACGATGCGTTCGTGATCACGGTGGAAGACGATCTGCCGGCGCCGGCCGATGATGCGGTGAGCGGCGCGGTGCAGGAAGATGCGCTGACGGGCGGCAATCCTGACGGCGCGGGCGATACGCTGGTGGCGCAGGGCAACCTGGCCGGTCTGGTGTCGTTTGGTGCGGACCAGCCTGGCAGCTTCGGTCTGACGCTGGCCAATGTGGCTGCGCTGCCGGTGCTGACGTCGAACGATGCGCCGGTCTCCTACGCGGTGTCGGGCGGAGTGCTGTACGGTTACACCGGGACGGGCACGATCGTGGCGGGAGTTCCGACGACGGGCGTGGTGTTCACGTTGGCGGTGGAAGCAGACGGTGATTACACGTTCACGCTGGTGGACCAGCTGGACCATGAAGGTGTGCTGGCGAGCGGGACGGGCGACGAGCAGATCCTGACGCTGGACTTCTCGGCAGCGATCGTGGCGACCGACGCGGATGGCGACCAGCTGGTGCTGGACGATGCGTTCGTGATCACGGTGGAAGACGATCTGCCGGCGCCGGCCGATGATGCGGTGAGCGGCGCGGTGCAGGAAGATGCGCTGACGGGCGGCAATCCTGACGGCGCGGGCGATACGCTGGTGGCGCAGGGCAACCTGGCCGGTCTGGTGTCGTTTGGTGCGGACCAGCCTGGCAGCTTCGGTCTGACGCTGGCCAATGTGGCTGCGCTGCCGGTGCTGACGTCGAACGATGCGCCGGTCTCCTACGCGGTGTCGGGCGGAGTGCTGTACGGTTACACCGGGACGGGCACGATCGTGGCGGGAGTTCCGACGACGGGCGTGGTGTTCACGTTGGCGGTGGAAGCAGACGGTGATTACACGTTCACGCTGGTGGACCAGCTGGACCATGAAGGTGTGCTGGCGAGCGGGACGGGCGACGAGCAGATCCTGACGCTGGACTTCTCGGCAGCGATCGTGGCGACCGACGCGGATGGCGACCAGCTGGTGCTGGACGATGCGTTCGTGATCACGGTGGAAGACGATCTGCCGGCGCCGGCCGATGATGCGGTGAGCGGCGCGGTGCAGGAAGATGCGCTGACGGGCGGCAATCCTGACGGCGCGGGCGATACGCTGGTGGCGCAGGGCAACCTGGCCGGTCTGGTGTCGTTTGGTGCGGACCAGCCTGGCAGCTTCGGTCTGACGCTGGCCAATGTGGCTGCGCTGCCGGTGCTGACGTCGAACGATGCGCCGGTCTCCTACGCGGTGTCGGGCGGAGTGCTGTACGGTTACACCGGGACGGGCACGATCGTGGCGGGAGTTCCGACGACGGGCGTGGTGTTCACGTTGGCGGTGGAAGCAGACGGTGATTACACGTTCACGCTGGTGGACCAGCTGGACCATGAAGGTGTGCTGGCGAGCGGGACGGGCGACGAGCAGATCCTGACGCTGGACTTCTCGGCAGCGATCGTGGCGACCGACGCGGATGGCGACCAGCTGGTGCTGGACGATGCGTTCGTGATCACGGTGGAAGACGATCTGCCGGCGCCGGCCGATGATGCGGTGAGCGGCGCGGTGCAGGAAGATGCGCTGACGGGCGGCAATCCTGACGGCGCGGGCGATACGCTGGTGGCGCAGGGCAACCTGGCCGGTCTGGTGTCGTTTGGTGCGGACCAGCCTGGCAGCTTCGGTCTGACGCTGGCCAATGTGGCTGCGCTGCCGGTGCTGACGTCGAACGATGCGCCGGTCTCCTACGCGGTGTCGGGCGGAGTGCTGTACGGTTACACCGGGACGGGCACGATCGTGGCGGGAGTTCCGACGACGGGCGTGGTGTTCACGTTGGCGGTGGAAGCAGACGGTGATTACACGTTCACGCTGGTGGACCAGCTGGACCATGAAGGTGTGCTGGCGAGCGGGACGGGCGACGAGCAGATCCTGACGCTGGACTTCTCGGCAGCGATCGTGGCGACCGACGCGGATGGCGACCAGCTGGTGCTGGACGATGCGTTCGTGATCACGGTGGAAGACGATCTGCCGGCGCCGGCCGATGATGCGGTGAGCGGCGCGGTGCAGGAAGATGCGCTGACGGGCGGCAATCCTGACGGCGCGGGCGATACGCTGGTGGCGCAGGGCAACCTGGCCGGTCTGGTGTCGTTTGGTGCGGACCAGCCTGGCAGCTTCGGTCTGACGCTGGCCAATGTGGCTGCGCTGCCGGTGCTGACGTCGAACGATGCGCCGGTCTCCTACGCGGTGTCGGGCGGAGTGCTGTACGGTTACACCGGGACGGGCACGATCGTGGCGGGAGTTCCGACGACGGGCGTGGTGTTCACGTTGGCGGTGGAAGCAGACGGTGATTACACGTTCACGCTGGTGGACCAGCTGGACCATGAAGGTGTGCTGGCGAGCGGGACGGGCGACGAGCAGATCCTGACGCTGGACTTCTCGGCAGCGATCGTGGCGACCGACGCGGATGGCGACCAGCTGGTGCTGGACGATGCGTTCGTGATCACGGTGGAAGACGATCTGCCGGCGCCGGCCGATGATGCGGTGAGCGGCGCGGTGCAGGAAGATGCGCTGACGGGCGGCAATCCTGACGGCGCGGGCGATACGCTGGTGGCGCAGGGCAACCTGGCCGGTCTGGTGTCGTTTGGTGCGGACCAGCCTGGCAGCTTCGGTCTGACGCTGGCCAATGTGGCTGCGCTGCCGGTGCTGACGTCGAACGATGCGCCGGTCTCCTACGCGGTGTCGGGCGGAGTGCTGTACGGTTACACCGGGACGGGCACGATCGTGGCGGGAGTTCCGACGACGGGCGTGGTGTTCACGTTGGCGGTGGAAGCAGACGGTGATTACACGTTCACGCTGGTGGACCAGCTGGACCATGAAGGTGTGCTGGCGAGCGGGACGGGCGACGAGCAGATCCTGACGCTGGACTTCTCGGCAGCGATCGTGGCGACCGACGCGGATGGCGACCAGCTGGTGCTGGACGATGCGTTCGTGATCACGGTGGAAGACGATCTGCCGGCGCCGGCCGATGATGCGGTGAGCGGCGCGGTGCAGGAAGATGCGCTGACGGGCGGCAATCCTGACGGCGCGGGCGATACGCTGGTGGCGCAGGGCAACCTGGCCGGTCTGGTGTCGTTTGGTGCGGACCAGCCTGGCAGCTTCGGTCTGACGCTGGCCAATGTGGCTGCGCTGCCGGTGCTGACGTCGAACGATGCGCCGGTCTCCTACGCGGTGTCGGGCGGAGTGCTGTACGGTTACACCGGGACGGGCACGATCGTGGCGGGAGTTCCGACGACGGGCGTGGTGTTCACGTTGGCGGTGGAAGCAGACGGTGATTACACGTTCACGCTGGTGGACCAGCTGGACCATGAAGGTGTGCTGGCGAGCGGGACGGGCGACGAGCAGATCCTGACGCTGGACTTCTCGGCAGCGATCGTGGCGACCGACGCGGATGGCGACCAGCTGGTGCTGGACGATGCGTTCGTGATCACGGTGGAAGACGATCTGCCGGCGCCGGCCGATGATGCGGTGAGCGGCGCGGTGCAGGAAGATGCGCTGACGGGCGGCAATCCTGACGGCGCGGGCGATACGCTGGTGGCGCAGGGCAACCTGGCCGGTCTGGTGTCGTTTGGTGCGGACCAGCCTGGCAGCTTCGGTCTGACGCTGGCCAATGTGGCTGCGCTGCCGGTGCTGACGTCGAACGATGCGCCGGTCTCCTACGCGGTGTCGGGCGGAGTGCTGTACGGTTACACCGGGACGGGCACGATCGTGGCGGGAGTTCCGACGACGGGCGTGGTGTTCACGTTGGCGGTGGAAGCAGACGGTGATTACACGTTCACGCTGGTGGACCAGCTGGACCATGAAGGTGTGCTGGCGAGCGGGACGGGCGACGAGCAGATCCTGACGCTGGACTTCTCGGCAGCGATCGTGGCGACCGACGCGGATGGCGACCAGCTGGTGCTGGACGATGCGTTCGTGATCACGGTGGAAGACGATCTGCCGGCGCCGGCCGATGATGCGGTGAGCGGCGCGGTGCAGGAAGATGCGCTGACGGGCGGCAATCCTGACGGCGCGGGCGATACGCTGGTGGCGCAGGGCAACCTGGCCGGTCTGGTGTCGTTTGGTGCGGACCAGCCTGGCAGCTTCGGTCTGACGCTGGCCAATGTGGCTGCGCTGCCGGTGCTGACGTCGAACGATGCGCCGGTCTCCTACGCGGTGTCGGGCGGAGTGCTGTACGGTTACACCGGGACGGGCACGATCGTGGCGGGAGTTCCGACGACGGGCGTGGTGTTCACGTTGGCGGTGGAAGCAGACGGTGATTACACGTTCACGCTGGTGGACCAGCTGGACCATGAAGGTGTGCTGGCGAGCGGGACGGGCGACGAGCAGATCCTGACGCTGGACTTCTCGGCAGCGATCGTGGCGACCGACGCGGATGGCGACCAGCTGGTGCTGGACGATGCGTTCGTGATCACGGTGGAAGACGATCTGCCGGCGCCGGCCGATGATGCGGTGAGCGGCGCGGTGCAGGAAGATGCGCTGACGGGCGGCAATCCTGACGGCGCGGGCGATACGCTGGTGGCGCAGGGCAACCTGGCCGGTCTGGTGTCGTTTGGTGCGGACCAGCCTGGCAGCTTCGGTCTGACGCTGGCCAATGTGGCTGCGCTGCCGGTGCTGACGTCGAACGATGCGCCGGTCTCCTACGCGGTGTCGGGCGGAGTGCTGTACGGTTACACCGGGACGGGCACGATCGTGGCGGGAGTTCCGACGACGGGCGTGGTGTTCACGTTGGCGGTGGAAGCAGACGGTGATTACACGTTCACGCTGGTGGACCAGCTGGACCATGAAGGTGTGCTGGCGAGCGGGACGGGCGACGAGCAGATCCTGACGCTGGACTTCTCGGCAGCGATCGTGGCGACCGACGCGGATGGCGACCAGCTGGTGCTGGACGATGCGTTCGTGATCACGGTGGAAGACGATCTGCCGGCGCCGGCCGATGATGCGGTGAGCGGCGCGGTGCAGGAAGATGCGCTGACGGGCGGCAATCCTGACGGCGCGGGCGATACGCTGGTGGCGCAGGGCAACCTGGCCGGTCTGGTGTCGTTTGGTGCGGACCAGCCTGGCAGCTTCGGTCTGACGCTGGCCAATGTGGCTGCGCTGCCGGTGCTGACGTCGAACGATGCGCCGGTCTCCTACGCGGTGTCGGGCGGAGTGCTGTACGGTTACACCGGGACGGGCACGATCGTGGCGGGAGTTCCGACGACGGGCGTGGTGTTCACGTTGGCGGTGGAAGCAGACGGTGATTACACGTTCACGCTGGTGGACCAGCTGGACCATGAAGGTGTGCTGGCGAGCGGGACGGGCGACGAGCAGATCCTGACGCTGGACTTCTCGGCAGCGATCGTGGCGACCGACGCGGATGGCGACCAGCTGGTGCTGGACGATGCGTTCGTGATCACGGTGGAAGACGATCTGCCGGCGCCGGCCGATGATGCGGTGAGCGGCGCGGTGCAGGAAGATGCGCTGACGGGCGGCAATCCTGACGGCGCGGGCGATACGCTGGTGGCGCAGGGCAACCTGGCCGGTCTGGTGTCGTTTGGTGCGGACCAGCCTGGCAGCTTCGGTCTGACGCTGGCCAATGTGGCTGCGCTGCCGGTGCTGACGTCGAACGATGCGCCGGTCTCCTACGCGGTGTCGGGCGGAGTGCTGTACGGTTACACCGGGACGGGCACGATCGTGGCGGGAGTTCCGACGACGGGCGTGGTGTTCACGTTGGCGGTGGAAGCAGACGGTGATTACACGTTCACGCTGGTGGACCAGCTGGACCATGAAGGTGTGCTGGCGAGCGGGACGGGCGACGAGCAGATCCTGACGCTGGACTTCTCGGCAGCGATCGTGGCGACCGACGCGGATGGCGACCAGCTGGTGCTGGACGATGCGTTCGTGATCACGGTGGAAGACGATCTGCCGGCGCCGGCCGATGATGCGGTGAGCGGCGCGGTGCAGGAAGATGCGCTGACGGGCGGCAATCCTGACGGCGCGGGCGATACGCTGGTGGCGCAGGGCAACCTGGCCGGTCTGGTGTCGTTTGGTGCGGACCAGCCTGGCAGCTTCGGTCTGACGCTGGCCAAGGTGGCTGCGCTGCCGGTGCTGACGTCGAACGATGCGCCGGTCTCCTACGCGGTGTCGGGCGGAGTGCTGTACGGTTACACCGGGACGGGCACGATCGTGGCGGGAGTTCCGACGACGGGCGTGG